>NZ_CP192000.1:0-59824 GCF_050947145.1 Microtetraspora malaysiensis | reverse complement strand
CGCCAACGGCTGTTCCGCTGTTCCTCAACCCCGGGGTCAGATGGCGTCGTCGCCGCCGCGGGCGCCGGTTGGGATGAGCGTGCGTGGCTGGCCAACGCCTCGGCGGCCACCCGAGCCGCTCAGCATGGGCAGCACCAGGACCACGACGACGAGGGACGCCCGCGCGGGCGGTGAACTACACCATCATCGACCTCGCCGAGATCTTCTCCGTCAGCCGGGCGACCGTGTACCGGGTCCTGGAACGCTTCGTACAATCCACCCCGGCCCTCCGCTCCCGAACATGTCCCCAGCCGCCAGGTAGCGGACCGGGCAGGCCGCGCTTGCCGACGTCGACCAGGAGCAACACCTTGGTGGCAACGAGCAGTTCTCAACGCGGCGGGCGTCCCTCCGCGAAACCGCCGAAGGACGCCCTTCCGGTGGAACTCACCGAACTGCGGTCAGCATGGCCAGTCGAGGGAGAGCGACGACAGTGCGTCGTTGGGGACGCCGCCCCACGGGAAGTTGCCGGCGGAATTCGCCGGGAAGAACCCCCACGGGGCAGTGCCCGGCTGGTACGCGTAGAACACGCCGGAGGTGCAGCCGGAAATCCACGAGCTGGCCTGATCGTTGTACGCGGGCGGGACCCAGAGATCTCCCGAGCCGTAGGCGCAGAGCTCCCAGCCGTTGGCCCATGCGGGTGAGAAGACAGGTCCGTTCTGGTAGATGCACACCCCTGGGGATGCGGCGGCACTCGATCCGGCGGCCAGCGTGACGCTCTTTTGCAGACAGACCCGTCCTTGGTCGCTGCTGGCCTTGGGAGCCAGCACCATGGCGCAGCCGGGCAGCGGCGCCCTGCTGGCCACGTGCTGGTTGTCCGGTCCGGGAGTGGTCGCCGACGCCGGAGTGGCGGCCACTCCCAGCAGCAGCGTCGTTGCTGCCAGAAGCGTCGTCAGAGCGGCCGCCGCGAAGGTGGCGATGAGTTTCTTCATCCTGCACCTTTCCTGATCGGGGAAATTACGAGACCTTCTTAAGGTGTGAATTGTCCGAACTGAAGCAATCTGGACAATTCACTGCAGGCCGTTGTCCAGCCGCACGAAAGGCAGTTGTCCAGTTCGTCAGGAGGGGGTGAGCCATCGGACGGCGCATGCGGGCCCTGGATCCTGCTACGGGCCCAGTCGAGCGATTTGCGTGTGAGCTGAGGGCGCTGCGAGCTGCCGCTGGTGAGCCGCCGTTTTGGAAGATGGCGCGGCGCTGTGCGGTCTCCAAGAGTGCGCTGGCCGACGCCGTGGCGGGTCACCGGTTGCCGTCAGAGAACGTGGTACGGAATTTCGTTTTGATCTGTGGAGGGGACTGGCCACGCTGGCGAGAACGCTGGTCGCACGCAATCGCGGAGGTATCGGCTGCCGCGGACGAAAACAACGAATCGGACAAGCAGAAAGGTGTTCTCGTCCCTACGGCGATCATGCCGCCCCTATGGTCGAGGCAAGTTGAAGTTGCTGTGAATGAGCCCGTCAGCAGAGGCGAAGTCGTCATTGATTTCCCGTATGACTGTGAATGAGCCCGTCCAGAGGCGAAGTCGTCATTGATTTCCCGTATGACCACGAGCCAGGCAAACGCAGGCGACGCTTTGGCCTCTCGGTGACCTGGCGTTTCGTCATAGCGGGGGGCGTCGCTGGCCGGCAACTGGCGGCAGGCGCCAGTATCGGGCCGCGGCCCGATACTGCCGTATTCCGGTGGCACCCCACGCTCGGCATCCTGCTCGACTGGCGCGCGGGCCTGCTCGTCGGCCTGGCATCGTAGACGAGCTGATCGCCTCGGACCGGCTCCCCGGTTCGCATCTGGTTCCGACCGTACGCGGGGAGCTGCTGGCCGGGATTCCGGACTGAACGGGAGCTCAGCTGTTCAGGCAGCTTCTAGGCCAGGGCGCTCGTCATGCCTGGATGGCGAGGGGACCTGCGTTTCGGTACGCACGATGTGGGCCTAGCTAAGCCTTCCCCCTCTGGTCCGCACTGTTGTCAGTCGGCCGCGACGGCCCCGCCCGCTGGCTCTGTGGGCACCAGCCGCACCGTGACGGTGGTGCCGTACATGCGGGCGACCTCGAACAGCGCGGTGAGGGCGTTACCGGCGTGCTCGGGGCGCTCGCCTCTCAGCTGTACGTGCCAGGCCGTGGTGGACGGATTCCAGGTCATCAGCGGCCTGAGTGCCGCTACCTGATTCTCGAACTCTTCTTTCTTCAGGTCACGGTTGGAGAAAGCCGTCACGAGCACATTGAAGGTGTCCATGATGTCGTTTTACGCCGCAGCGCCGACGAGGGGGCAGAACCGGCGGCTCACCCCTACCCGAAGTGCCGTTAAGAACGCTGGCGAGCTAACCGTTCGTAATGCTGGGATGTCGCCTTGTGGCCGACCCCATCGCGATGCGGTGGGACGGCCGGAGCCGGACGACCCACCGGCTGCCCGGCGAGACCCCGGTTGCCGCTTTCGCGGGGGCATATCCTCCACCCAGCACGCGACCCTCTGGACGATCAGCGAATAAGCCCGAGCTTCTGTTCAGACGGCTGAACCACGGTCTGGTACGGCGTAGCCGAGCGATGCGGTGGTTCGCTCAGCGATGGTGTGACACTCGCGTGGGTAGACGATCGCGGTTGCGTATGCGCTCACCCATATCTCTTTCGGCTGGGCGATCATGGGACATATGATCTTTCTGCCCGGAGTGATCTGGTTCGCCCAACGGTGTGTCGACGCACTTGGCGGCGAGCCGCACAACCTTGTCCCCGACCGAGCAAATTGGCCAGATCTGAACTACTCCTGCCAGCTCGATGGCGACACACCCGGGTAGGAACAGCGACCGCACCTGCTTCGCGGAAAGGGCCCCCATGAACACCCTTACAAAACGCATCGCCACCGTCGCCGCCACCACCGTCGTCCTGGCCGGGACCTTCGCGGCCCCGGCCTTCGCAGATGAAGCGCAATGGACCTGCGCCAAGGGCGCCCGCTCCTTCGTTTCCGATTCGATCGGTTACGTCATTCACGGCGGCGAATGCTCCGGCTCGGGCCTTGGGCCGGGACTGGTCACCATCCCCTCGGGCACCTACCACTGCACGGGCATCGGCTTCAACTCCAAGATCGGCCTGCTCAACGCTGCGGGCTGCTGACCCGCAGCGCCGCGAGCCACCCACCGTCTCATGCACGCTAGGGCGGGCGCGCCCGGAACCTCTTCCTGGAAGAGCCCGTGGCGAACCCTGCCCGGCTCCTCCACGGGCTCGACTCCACCGCCGTCCGCGAGTTCGGCACTCGCGAACGCCTGGGTGACGCGGGCGGGTGACAGGCACAGCCGGGCGGCGGTGCCTGTCACCCGCCCGGCCTGGCGTGGGTAGTCACAGCCTCCGCGGCCGACCACTGTCATGCCTACCAACGCGCAGTGCCGAACTCACCCGTGGCGATCACTCGGCCCGATCCAGAGAAAGGCCTCGGGGGCTAAACGGCCAGTGGCGATAACGAGCCCGCGGGGGACGCGCTATCGCCGCTGGCCGTTCCGATGGAGGCGGCCTGATTACTGGTCCGGCTGGGCCTGGTGAGGTAGCAGGTCGGCGAGCGCGGTCCGTACGGCGGCGCGGCTGACTCCGTGGGTGCGTGCGAGGGCCGCGATCGACGTGCCCTGATCCTGGAACGCCGCCCGCGCTTCCTGGCGCCGGGCGCCGTCGAGGGCGGGAGGCCGGCCGCGGTAGCGCCCTTCGGCCTCGGCGGCGGCGATCCCTTCGGCGGTGAGCTCGTTCTGCAGGTCGCGCTGGAACTGCCCGACGGCGGTGATCACGTTGATGAGCAGGGCGGTGGTCGCGTCGTTGGCCGCCAGGTCATGGAAGTTCGACAGCGGTCCGGACAGGACGCGCAGGGCGACGCCGCGGGCCTGGCACCAGTCGCGGACGGCGTGGATGTCGACCAGGTCGCGGCAGAGCCGGAACAGCTCCGACACTGTCAGGACGTCCCCGGGGTGCGCGGCGGCGGCGACCTTGGCGAACGCGGGCCGCTCCAGCGCGGGGATCTTGGAAGTGGTAGCCGGGTCCTCGAACAGCAGCACGCCCTCGGCGGGGCGGAATCCTTCGGCGACGCCTTCGGTCCGGACGAGGAGGCCGGCCTCGGTGAGGATGTGGCGCTGCCGCAGCAGTGACTGGGTCGCGGTGGACACGCGGGAGTAGACGATCCGCACTAGGTGCTCCTCGAGAAGGTCGGAGCCCCTTTTACCTGTCGGGAAATCCTGTCGTCAATTCAGACGCGAATTCGACCGCCTGGGGCGGTGTTTCGTCACCCGGTGTCCGGTTTTCCGGGTGGTCGCGGACCGGTTCGGTGGGGTGTCGGGAAACCTTCTAATCCCGACACCCATCACGCGAATCCAATGGCGCCGTCAGACCTACCTGGCGGCCGGGGACACGTTCGGGAGCGGAGGGCCGGCTCCGCGAGGCCGCCCCTGGGGCCACCAGGGTCAGCCGCCTTCCCTCGCCGCGAACCACCGTGATCGGATTAGGCTCTCCGGATGATCACTCCGATTGAACTCGTCATTTTCGACTGCGACGGCGTGCTCGTCGACAGCGAACGCATTGCCGCGCGCCTCCACGTCGCCGTGGGCGCCGAGCTGGGCTGGCCGCTGACCGAAGCCGAGGTAATCGAAAAGTTCATCGGCCGGTCGCCCCTCTCCAACGGAGAACAAATCACCGCCCGAGTAGGGCCGCGCCGGGCCGCACTCTGGCAGGAGAGATTCGAGCAACTGCACCGCACGGCCGTCGATGCCGAACTCACCCCGGTCGATGGCATCCTCGAAGTCCTCGACACCCTCACACTTCCCAGCTGCGTCGCCTCTGGCGGCAGCCACGACACGATGCGCCACACCCTGGGCCACACCGGGATCTACCCATACTTCGAAGGCCGCATCTTCAGCGCCAGCGAGGTCGCCCACGGCAAACCGGCCCCCGACCTGTTCCTGCACGCCGCCAAGCAGATGGGCGTCCACCCCTCGGTCTGCATCGTCGTCGAGGACAGCAAATACGGGATCCAGGCAGCCCGCGCAGCCGGCATGCGCGCTCTTGGCTACGCCGGCGGACTCACACCCGCGAAATGGCTCGAAGGACCAAACACCACAGTCTTCGATGACATGCGCGAACTCCCGACACTCCTCGTACAAACCTGACCGACCATGACTCCGCTGCCCCGCTGGTAGGTGTGGGCCCAGTCGCCCACGGCGACGGCCAGCGCGGCGAGTAGGCCCGCGCGCCAGTCGAGCAGGACGCCGGGTGTGAGTAGTTGAGGTACAGGAAATCCCGGCAAGATTGATCTTGGTCGGCTGGCACACCGGGTGCGGGCACGGCCGGGGTTCGCGGAAAGCTCGCCGGACGGGCGTCGGTGCTGGTTACGGTCCGCCTCGTGCCGGTGGAGTTTCTGACTGATGAGCAGGCCGAGGCGTACGGGACGTTCACCGAGGTGCCCACGCGCCCGGAGCTGGAGCGGTGCCGAGCTGGCGACGTTGCGCCGCCTCGTCGACGAAGGCGTCAGCGTCACGGAGGCCGCCCGCATCCTGAAGCTCTCCCGCAGCACGGCCTACGCCGCACTTGCCGCCGATCAGTAACCAGGCAACTTGTGAAATACGCGCTCCCTATTCTCGCAAGTGACCCTGCGCCCTTGTGAACCGCCTTCCGGGGACCTGCCGGGGCCCGGGAACACGATCTGCCAACGGCCTTCCGATCTTCTTCCCAGCCACCGCACCAGTCCGGCATCGTGGGAGATATGCCGCGTCTCCCCCGCGCACCCCGCCCCGACGGCGCCGCCGAGCCGCGGCCGGTCAAGCTGCTGCACATCGGCGCCGCCCTGGCCCTCACCCTGGCCGCCGCCACGCTTCTCGCCGGCGGACTGCTGGCCGGGGGCCTGGCCTGGATCGGCCTGCCGTCCACGCTCACCCTCGACACCGGCAACCTGCTGGAGATCATCAAGATCTCCCTCGCCGTGGTGGGAGGCATCGGCGGCGCCGTAGCCCTGGTCGTCGCCTACCGCTCGCAGCTCTACGCGGAGCCGCAGCGCCTGGTCACGCTCGGCCTGGTCTCCGCGACGCAGGAGGAGATCGGCCGCAGGCGGCGGACGTTCGCCGTCACCGACACCGGGCGCGAGGAGCTCGTGCGCTGGCTCGGGGAGCCAGCCGAGGCGTCGCAGCACCGCGACCCGGCGATGCTCAAGCTCTTCTTCATGGACGCCGCCCCCGAGCTCATCGAACCCCTCGCCCGCCGACGGGTCGAAGAGCTCTCCGGGACGTTGCGCTTCCTCGAACAGCCCGGGCTCGGGGGCGTCCAGCCGAGCCATCTGCGGGTGCTCACCTGGGGGAGAGCGACCGTGCGCGCCAACCTCGCCTTCTGGCGATCCGTGCTCGACGACCTCGGGGGAGAACGATGATCAAGCGGGATCCGCTGCTCGCCTTCTTAGCCATGGCCTACCTGGGCTCCTGGATCGGCTGGAGTCCGTGGTGGCTGTCGCAGAGCGGGGTGGGGCTTCTGCCGTACGAGCTCTCGCTCCCGGCGATCGCGGGCGTCAACCAGCTCGGCCTGTTCGCCGGTCCGTTCGCGGCGGCGATCGTGGTCACCCGCGTGGTTGAGGGGCCTTCCGGGTGGCGGCGGCTGCTGCGGTGGCGCGCACATCCTGGCTGGTACGTCCTCGCTCTCGCGGTGATCCCCTTCGTGGTCGCCGTGGGGTACACCGTGCAGATCGGGGCGGCGGCGGCCGTCACCTACGTCGTCTACCTGATCGGCGGGCCGGTCCAGGAGGAGCCCGGCTGGCGCGGCGTAGCGCTGCCCCTGCTCCAGCGACGGCTGCATCCGCTCGCCGCCGCGTCGGTGCTCGGGGTGATCCACTGCTTCTGGCACGCGCCGCTCTTCCTGACCCGCGAGTGGGACACCGCGAGGAGCGACGCCGGGCAGCTCGTCGCCTACCTGGTGCTGACGGTCGCGCTGTCGATCGTGCTGGCGTGGCTGGTCAACGGGTCGCGGGGGAGCATGGCGGTGGCCGTCCTCGGGCACAACGGCGTCAACTGGGCGCTCTTCCTGGCGGGGACGACCGTCATGAGCACCTGGCCGGCGGCCCTGGGCCTGGCGGCGCTCGCGGTCGTGGCCGTGGCCGTGACCAGAGGGCGGCTCGGCGTGCCTCAGTAGCGGTCGAGGTGCCTCGAGACCGTTGTCATGTGCAGGTCGGGCCCCGATCACTCGCGGAGTGCGCTTCTCGCAAGTGACCTGGAACCCCGGGTGACGCACGACATCTTCCGCGACCAGGGGGCGAGCCAAGGGGATGGTTCACCGTGGAGGTCAGGCATATCCGTTGGAAATTTCCCCCGTACTACCGGGACCCCTCGAAGGGGGCGGGCCGCTTCATGTCGGCAGGCAGACATACGCGAACCGCCAACTCTTGTGACGAATCGTCCCGAGGGTCGTACCGTGGGTAGCCATAGCTGCCCCCCACTCCACGGAGGACCGATGTGGAGCCAGCAGACAGCCGGGTCATCCTGTTCATCGCCATCGCCTTCGCCCTGTTCATCGCGGGGAGGGCCTTCCAGCGGATGGTGGACCGGTGGCGAAACTGGCGGAACACGGTCGCGTCGATCCCCGGGCTGCGTCAGACAGCGTTCGGCGGGGTCAGGGTGATGTTCAAGGTCGGCGCCATCGCCGCGATCGTGCTGTTCCTCGTGGTGCAGTTGGGCCGCTACATGTAGGCAGCTACCAGCGGCAGGCGGACCGGTACGGCGGGTCTTTCGCCGCGGCTGGCGGAGGTTCCGCCTCAGGCGCCGGAAGGCTCGCGCAGGCTCCAGACAGGTGCAGGACCTGGTGGATCCACGCCTGGACGGCTGCCGAGGCGGGCGGCGGCTGATGTGCCGGATCGTGCTGCGTCACCTGCGGTTTCTCCCCAGCACAAAGCCCGTTTAACAGCATGTTGGAAGCTAGAGAGATTGCAAGGATCCGGGTTCTCGCGTGCCTTGAGCCTGCGCACGCCGATCGCTAGAGTTTCGTCACGCATCTCCGTGACGAAAGCAGGGCCGACGATGGCAGCAGAACCGGACTACGACATGGTGGCGGCCCGCATCCTGCGCCGGATGCGCCCCGAGATCGCGCAGGAGTTCCTCGCCTCGCCCGAGTGGCAGGCCATCCCCGCCGACCTGCGCGAGCGCATCTATGTGGCCGATGCGCGCTGGGAGGAGATCGAGCGCCGTGCGCGGCTCGATACGTCACCGGCCGAGCGTGACGAAACCCCGGTGGCGGCGACGCAGGCCGACCCCGAGCCCGGGGAGTGCGAGGGATGCGGAGGCCCGGTACAGCGCGCCGGCACCGGCCGACCGGCCCGCTTCTGCTCCCAGGCGTGCCGCCAGCGCGCCTACCGGATCCGCAGCACGCCGACGACCGCCACCAGCACGGCGCACCACCTGGCCGAGCGGGTCGCCACATCCGCGAGGCGGGCCGCCGACGCCATCACCGCCCGCACCGACGCCGGTCCTGATCTCGGCCGGGCTCGCGCCGCGCTTGCCGAACTGGCCGCCATGCGTGACGAAACCACCGCGACGGAACCGGCCACCGGCCACGAGAGGAGCCGGCAGTGATGGCCCTTGGGGAGTATCGGAACGGGAATTAGCGGTAGAAGACCGGTCTTGATTCCGGTTCGGTGACGGGTCTCGTTTTTCCTGGTCAGCGGGTCGTACGGTCCTCGGCATGCCTGTCGAGTATCTGTCGCGTCGGCTCGCTAACGCCACTGACCGTTCCGTTGTCGATCAAGCCCCGACACTCTCCAACGGGGACGGCGGTCGGCCGGACCTCCGGATGAGGATCTCCGCCACGATGAGGTTGACGACCCACCCGAGAGCCTGCCCGATCGGGATCATGGACTGGGCGCCGGCGGCGAGCGAGCCCGCGCCCCCCGTACCGCTGAACGGGATCTGGGCCAGCAGGAAGAGCGGCACCAGGATGCGAGAGGTGACGGCGAGGAAGGTGAGCGCGTAGTTGCGCATCATCCAGTGCCGGTGGCGGACGAAGTCGCGGCGGCGGGCGGCCCGGACGGCGAGCCAGCCCGTGATGAGCCACAGGACGGCGGGGATGGTCAGGCCGATCTGGGTGATGACGCGGCCTGACAGCAGCGCCACCGGTACGGCGGCCAGCGCGGAGGGCAGCACCCCCGCCAGGAGGTAACAGCGGCCGATCGTCCGGTGAACCCGCCGGCGCGCCCGGATCGCGGGAATGAACTGCAGCGGGCCGAGCACGAGCGCGACCAGCGCGGTGAAGACGTGCACGACGAGCAGGTAGTAGTACCACTCGCTGGTGACGTCGAGCCTGCTGGAGCCGCTGTCGAGCCCAAGGTAGGGGCTGATGAGCACGGCGCCGAACCCAGCCGCGACGATGAGCATCAGCCAGACCTTGCGGGCTCGCGCCGGCTTGGCGGCGGCTGGCAGGCTCTGGTTGTGGTGGATCATTGAGCTTTCCAAGGTCTAGTGGTGGGGCGGTGCTGAGGCACGCTCGGTGGCCGCCAGCCGTGGACCGCGTCGCCGTGTCTGAGAAGGGAATCGCCGCCTCGGCGGCCGGCCAGCCACAGCCCGGCATCCCGCAGCACCACGGCCGCGCGGGGTTGGACCGCAGCGCCATGCGTCCCAGGGCGCAAGGCCGCCGCACAGGTCAGCCCGCCCAGCCCGCCCCCGATCACCACGGCTTTCACGTTGCGCTCCCTTTCCTGCGCTGATCCAACAACCGCCCATCATGGGATGCGGCGGATCCTCCGGCATCAGCCCAGGAGCGCGACCTCGGCTACGCAAATCGGTGTACACGGACAGGTCGCAACCCGATGCGGGGGGTACAGAAGTGCACGCGGGCGAGCACGGCGTAGGTCGGCGGGAGTACGCACACTGTCGTCAAGAGGATGAAGACGGCCGATCTGCCGTCCCCGTAGCAGCCCCGGACACCGCCTCAGATCACACCACCAGCGAGGCCCCCGCACCAAGTCAGCGCGGGGGCCTCGCCTCATGACTCCGCCTGACGGCGAGGGGTTCCAAAAATCGGCCCGAGACTGAGGGCCAAGATCGAATGCAAATTTTCTCTACGTCTTCAAGGGCGGCCCGCTCCCTCCGGGGCTTGCGCCAGGACGGCCGGACCGCTGCGCCCGGCGTTCTAGTCGGTGAGCAGGATGTCGTCCAGGCACAGCGTGTACGGCGCGTCCGCGCCGCCCAACTGGAACAACACCTGGGCCTCCCGGTCCGAGGTCTTGGCGGTGTTCTGGTAGGCGTAGGTCCTGGACCCGGTGCCGACCTCGGGGTAGCCGTCCACGATCGCGGTGTGCGTCTCACCGCTGCCCTGGACCACCGACCTGATCTTCGCCGTCCGCGTCGCCGACGCCTTGAAGCTCAGCCGGTACGTCTTCCCGGCCGCCACGGCGATGCCGCTCTGCCCGACCATCGAGGCCCACACGTTGTCACCCCCCGCGGGGACCTGGGCGCACAACCGCCCGCCCGTCACCGTGATCGGGGTGTTCTTGGAGGCCCACCAGCCCTTGACTCCGTTGTCCAGCGAGCCGTTCACCACGCTCTGGTGCACGGGCACAAGGGAGACATTGTCCAGGCACAGCGTGTACGGCGCGTCCGCGCCGCCCACCTGGAACAACACCTGGGCCTCCGAGTCCGACACCTTGGCCGTGGCCGCGTAGGTGAACTTCTTCGGGCTGCCGCCGACCTCGGGGTAGCCGTCCACGATCGCGGCGGGCTTCTCGCCGCTGCCCTGGACCACCGACCTGATCCTGGTCGTCTTCGTGGCGGTCGCCTCGAAGCTCAACTGGTAGGTCTGTCCAGCCTGGACCGCGATGCCGCTCTGCCCGATCATCGCGGCCCACATGTTGTCACCACCTGCGGGGACCTGGGCGCACAACTGCCCGCCCGTCACCTTGATCGGGGTGTTCTTGGAGGCCCACCAGCCCTTGACTCCGTTGTCCAGCGAGCCGTTGACCACGAGGTCGCCGGCGGGCGCGGCGGCGTACGCGGGAGTCGCCGCCGCGGCCATTGCCACGAAGGCACCGACGGCGATGAGACGCATCGAGAAAGGATTCATGAAAAATGATCTTATATCGAATGAAAACTTCCTGCGACATAAATTTCCTGCGACATCAAGGCGGCCCGCCGCCGCGCACGACGGCCAGCACGCGCGGTCGGCCGACCCCATGACCAATGGCCAGCCACTCGACCGCCACCTGAGACCGGCCGAGCCTGGCAGGGTCATTCCTCCGGCGAGCGGCGGGCCGCCAGTTCGTCGGAAGCCACCTCCAGCTGGTCGAGCCGCTTCCGCACCCCGGCGACCTGCTCACGCACCAGGGCGACGGCGGTCTCGCCCGATGTGACGGGCGCGGGCAGGTTGATCAGCGTGTGGGGGCGGCGGCCGATCCCGGCGAACACCGGCAGCGATACCACCGCCCACGCCAGCACGGCCACCCCCGCCGCCAGGGCCTGGCCGGCCGCGGGGCTTCCGGCGTAGACCATCGCCACAGTGCCCGCGCCGTACAAGGTCCAGGCCAGGCGCACAGCCCAGGACCGGAACCAGCCGAGCAGCCACAGGACCACCCCGACCACCGCCCACGCCTTCCACAGCGTCTCGGCGGTGATGGGCAGTCCCGCAGCGTGCTCGGTGAGGTAGGCGTGGACCGGCTTGGTGATGACGTCCATGAACTGCGAGGAGGTCGCCGCGTCCACCCCTCCGGCAGCGGCGCCCGTGGCGGCGCCCACGAGGGCTTTGCCGATCGCGATCACCACCCACAGCGCGGCAAACACGACGGCGAGGAAGGCCAGGACCGCCGCGGCCATCACGGAGATGAGCACGGTCTTGCCGCGAGTGCTGTCGACGCCGTACCGGCGATCGACCTGGCCCAGGAGTCTCTCGTAGAGGGTGAGCAGCCTGATCAGCAGGGGTTCATCCGTGTCAGTTTTGCGGGGGCCGGCCGATTGGCTCATAAGCAGTGCTCCCGCTTGCCGAGATCATCGCTCATACCGCCATAGGAACATTTCGCGGGAGCCAACGCACCCCCTGGAGAAAATGATCGGCCGACCGACGCCGACCAGTCCCCGACCCGACTCCCAGACAGCCAAGGCCGTGACGATCGCCGGGGGTGCCTGGCAGCCGCACGTGGTCGGGGCGATCGCTCACTTCGGTGCTCGCCTTACGTGATCCGGCTCGCCTGCCCTAATTCGCCCAGATATGACCGCCCCCGCCGATAACAGCTCAGTAAGCCGTCCCTTTCAGACGCCACAACGGCGGGCACCCTCGGCCACAGTAGGGACAAGCCGATCACGGGGGAGGGCGAGATGCAGCAGTACGGCGAGCACCCGACGACCCCACGCGGCCGCCATCCCTACGGCGGAGCCGCGGGCCAGTCCAGGCAACACGATCCCGCGCAGCCCCTCGGCCCGGACGGGCCCGCCGACGAAGTGGCCACAGACGAGTTCGCGCGCATCGCCAGCACCCCACAACCACCCATCACTGCCGCCCGCTGGCGCCTGCCGTATGAGGTGCGCGACCGACTGACCAAGCCCGCACTCGTCCTCGGCTTCCTCGCCTGCACGACCGCGGGCATCAGCCTCGCCAACGCCCGCCCTGCGCCGCCCGCGCGCCACGGCGCGGCAGCAGCCAGCCCCGCCCCCAGACTTGCCGAGGCCCGACCCCGCATCCTGCCGCCGACCGCCAAGCACTCCCCTGCCGCCGTCGCTCCGTCGCCGGCGAGGACCCCCAAGCCGAAACCCCGGGCAGCCGAGCCGCCAGTGGCCCGCCCGCTCGCCAAGCCGGTGATACTGGCCGAGCCACAGACGAGGCGGACGACGCTAGAGCCCGCCCCTCACCGGGAGGCACGCACCCCGCGGCCGCGCCCGACCGAGCGTAGTCGCCGCAAGCCGCCCACATCTCGGGGCCTTCCGCCCGGTCCGGCATGGCTCCACGACCCCGACCCCTGCAGCGGGTTCCAGCCCTTCCAACAGCCCACCTGCCACGCATTCCTTGGCCGGTGACGGGCCCACGCTCGGACTAATCCGCCGATTACGCCGCGTGGCCCGCGTCGACCGCTGCACCTGGCTACGGTCGGCCCTCGTGATCCCGGACGAGTGCCCGCACGAGGTCGCAGTGCCACTGGTCGACGATGGGCCGACCGGGGGCCGGTCCGTCGTCTGCCTATGCGGTGCCCGATGGACGCGCCGGGCCGACGTGCCTCACGCGGTCGCGCTGCGCCTCGATGCCCGTCTCGGCGCCGAGGCATGGACACCGACCAGGGCAACCGGCCCGGAGTACCCTAAAGGCGCACATGACCATGAGGCAGGGAGGCAACCGTGTCAGCTCAGCCCATCGAGCCCCACGGCGCCGGGGCCGGCCACGATCCCGACGAGATCCTCTCCCGTCTACCCGAGCGCTACCGCGCCCGTTTCCTCGCCGACTACCGGGAAGCGATGATCGCGGCGGCTCACGAGACGTGGCGATGGAAGCACCTCGCCGAGGTGCTCAACCTCTGGCACCTGCGCTCGCTGACCTACTCCCAGCCCGGCTACGACCAGGCCCGCGCCGATGTCGCGGCCGGTCTGCCCGGCACCCCCGCCGAGGATGTCATTCCCGGATGGGCCGAGCTGGTCGCCGAGCGCACGAGCCGCAGCGCGTGAACTACGCGGTCAACTTCCACGCGTCGGCTTCCTCACAGATTCCGGGGCTTCCCGCTGAGGCGTTTCGCGCCCTGGTCGACGAGCTGCTCATCATCGGCGCAGACCCTCACCACCGCGGCTTCCCCGATCCCGACGATCCCAGATACCGCGAGCAGGTGTTCGGCGCGGTCGGCCTGGCCTCCTACCTGATCGACGACGCCGCCAAGGTTGTGCACGTGTACGCGATCACCTGGGCAGGCTGACCGCTGCGCTCGGCAGGGCTACGGCTGGCCGCCTTCGCCCGCGGGTAGCTCATCACTTGCGGACTCTTTGACGAACGTGCCCCGACCCTGCACCGACTCAATGAGCCCTGCATCCCGGATCGGCGTCGGCTGCCCGACCAGGGACAGCGATGCGCAAGCGCAGCCGGAGGCCCGATCTTGTGTCACCGTTCGCAGTGGACTTCTTCGCGTACCCGCTCAGATCGGTCAACGGCGCACCCGATAGCGCAGGTGAAGCACCCGGTTGCCCTGAATCACCACGTCAGGATCCTCCAACAGGTGCTGCGCGTGGACCGACCCGAAGTAGCGCTTGCCGGACCCGAACACGACGGGTACGACGTCCATGCGCACCTCGTCGATCAGGCCCGCGGCAAGCACCTGGCCACCGACGTCGCCAGCGGCGACCTCGACCATGCGGTCACCCGCAAGCTCCTGCGCCTTGGCCATGGCTGCCTCGACGCCGTCGATGAAGTGAAACGGCGCCTCGGGGTCCCAGCCCTCGGGCATCGGCCGGTGCGACACGACGACCACGTGATCGATGCCGCCCGGCGGCTTCCCGTCCCAGCCGTCCGTCAGGTCGAATACGTGGCGGCCGACGATCGTGACTCCGATCTGGTCCCAGTACGTCCGGGTGTAGTCGTAGGACGTCTGCGACACCTTCAGCTCGCCGCTCTCGTCCAACGGGACGTCACCGCTGGACAACCAGTCGAACAGCGGCCCGGGCTGGTCATTCTCGTCCGCGACGAAGCCGTCCACCGACACCGAGCTGTACATGACCACCTTGCCCACGGGGCTCTCCTCTGCTTTGGGGTGCCCCCAAATTAACGTGTCGTGAACTGTCGCTCTTGTAAGAAATCAATCGGCCGGCAGCGGCCAGCCGTCCAGCGCGTGGCCGGGATGTTCGCGCAGGAACCGCCGCCGGACTTAGACGTACCGGGTCGGCGTGAGCCCGGTGAACGCCCGGAACTCGTGGCCGAAGTGGGCCTGGTCGAAGTAGCCTGCGCCACCGGCGAGGTCGCCCCAGTCGATCGGTCCGGCGGGGTTGATCGCGAACACGGTGGCGGCGAAGCGGTAGGTGCGGGCCAGCCGCTTCGGCGTGACGCCGATGAGCTCCTTGAACCGCTGTGCCAGATGAGTGCTGCTGACACCGGCTGCCACGCTCAGGTCGCCGATCGCCACCGCCCCGCTGGTCGCCGCGATGACACTGCTCGTGTGGCGGACCAGCCCCAGGCCGGCGGTCTCGCACAGCCGTCGCATTAGCTCCTCCTCGAGCAGCGTCAGCATCTCGTGCGGTCCGTCCGCCGTGGCCAGCCGGTCTCGCAGCTCAGCAATGGCGGGCCGACCTCAAACCTGCTCTACCGTCACAGGCCAGTCACACAGCTCGGCCGCGGGCATCGGCAGGAACGGCGCCATCTCCCACGGCTTGAAGTGCACGCCGACGGACCGGGTCCGGAGTGGGTAGCCGAACTCCAACGCGCGGGTGGGCATGGTGACCACGCAGCCGTCGGCGTACTCGGCCGTCTCGATGTCGGTGCCGGCGCGGATGCGGAACGGCGCCCCGAGGTTGACGATGAGCAACGCCGACGGCATCGGCGGCAGCGTCAGCCGGGCGTACGGCGGCGCACCCTCCAGGTAGTAAAGGTCGTCGATCAGCCCGTCCAGCGGCGGTCGCGGCACTCTGGACACGTACGCCACGCCCACAGCATCGCCGCCACCGTGTTCGCGATCAACCCCGCCGGCATCGGGCGCCGGGATGGTCCAGCCGCGCTGCCGCCGGAACGGATGGTCCGTCCGACGTTCTGAGTTGTGATCGCGGGACGTATGGCCGCCTATGGGAGGATTGGTTCGTGGGAGCATCAGTGAGGCAGATTCAAGTCACTTTCGACTGTGCAGAACCTGAGCGCGTTGCTCGTTTCTGGTGTGAGGTGTTGGGGTACGTCGCGCCGCCGCCACCGGAGGGGTTTGCCAGCTGGGACGATTTCAATCGCACGCTGCCGCCTGAGCAGCGGGATTCATGGTTCGCATGCAGTGATCCCTCGGGCGCGGGCCCGCGGTTGTACTTCCAGCGTGTTCCCGAAGGCAAGGTCGTCAAGAATCGGCTGCACCTTGACGTGCGGGTGGGGATCGGGCTGGTGGGCGAGGAGCGCCTGGCGGCCCTTGAGGCCGAATGCTCGCGGCTGATCCAGCTCGGCGCGGTACGCGTACGGCTCCTGCCTGCCGATGAAGTAAACGAGTCGGTCGTGGTCATGCAGGACGTTGAGGGCAACGAGTTCTGCCTCGCCTGAGTGGCAGGCAGGAGCGAAGAGCCCGGCCGGCTATGCCGGCTCCCATTCGCCGACCTCGAACTCCTCCACCACAGCCTCGGCCCCACTCAAAGGGGTCATGCGTCACGAGACCTGGCGGCTGGGGACACGTTCGGGAGCGGAGGGCCGTCTCCGGGGCCGGGGTCACCACCACCACCCGGCCGCGCGCAGTATTTGCATGTGGCCGTGGGAAGGGGCGCCGTACCCAGTACGGCGCCCCTTCTACATCTCGCGGAAGTCAAAAGTTCTTCGGCGACACGCCGCGTAACTGAATGCATAGATCTTGCTAATACGCCATGATCTCCTCCATGGCTGGGAAACCAGGGAGACGCAAGCGGTCACAGGGGACCGGCGGCACAGTGCCGCTGCAAACCAAGGTGCCGGCTCACGTCAAGGAGCGGTACGAGCGGCTCGCGGCTGTGCGCGAGATCTCGCTCAGCATGCTGTTTGAAGAACTGATCGATGAGCTCGACCCGCACGTCACGGGACCGCAGGAGGAGACCGCTCTAGAGATGACCGCATAAATACGTAGGGCCCCGGTTACCAACCGGGGCGCTGCCTACGACATCCGGAGAAGTCCGCCTCAACGGGGCACCACACCCGGCGGACGTCTCACCAAAATTCCACTGCTCGCCTACCAAGCGAGCACCCAGACCCAACAACGGAGACACGAAACGCCGGTTACCAGCCGGCCCTTCGTCGTGCCTCTGACAGTCCGACATAGACGGATGACAGTCCGACAGAGACGGATGACAGTCCGACAGAGACGGAGACCACGATAGCCGATGGTCGTCCGGCTAGCCCAGCATGTCCGAATTTGGGCGTGTCGCTGCGACGGGGCAGCGTGCGGGAAGCCGAGAAGAACAATGCCCCGTCTCGCCCGCGTACGCCCTACTACGAGGGCGCGGAGCATCTGCCCGCGATGCTGCGCCGGACGTGGTTCCGCCTTGCCGCGCTGAAGCGCTGGCGCGGCGACCTCGCCGACGAGTGCGCCTGGCGGATGGTGCGGCACCTGACCCACTGGGCAGACGAGCGCGGCCGCCTGGCCGACATGCAGGCCGTCATGGAGTCCTACGCCACCCGCCACCGGGTCAGCGTCCGTATCGCCTGGGCCGACTTCGGCCGACTGCGGCCCCTGGGCCTGGTACGGCAGACCGCCGCCCCCGCCCCGGGCCGGCGGGCCCGCTACGTCCTCAGCGTGCCCGCCGAGCTGCCCGCCGAGCTGCCGCGCACGCTGGCCAGGGCTGTACGAGACGAGATCGACCCCGCCGCCAGCCGAGCTAAGGGCACCATCACCCGAGCACAGGCCGACGCTCTGCTCGCTGACTGTGAGGTGATCCGGCAAGGCTCGACCACCGGGCCCGCACGCCACACTGCAGGCGGTTGTGGACGACTTCACACGTCTCCTTATATGCAAGAGGGCTCTCCCCCCTCCCCTCGGCGAGCAGACCGGCCGAGCCTGCCACGGCCGCACCGCACCCCGTATCGGGGGATCAGCGACGAAGAAACAACCTCTGGCCTTTACTTAGTACAGATCTGCGGACCGCTGTGGGCAGCTCAGCGAGGCCAAGCCCGCGGCCTCGCTGACGCCGAAGCCGCGGAAATCGGGCGGCTGGTCGCCCTGCTGCTGCGCCGCCTGCCCAAATCCGAGGTCGTCGAGCTGCTCACCGAGCAGACCGGATCGGCCGCCGACCTGGCCCGGGTCGTACGCTTCCGCATCGGCCGCACCCTCACCGCGCTCCGCCGCCGGGCCGAGGTCCCCGCCGACGAGGACGGCCAGAGCTACGCCGCAGGGATGGCGGCCCGGGCCGCCGCGGTGGCCGCGCAGCACGAAGCCACTACGACCAGCCGGCACGCGGTTCGACGCGCGCTGGAGGAAGCCCGAGCGAGGACCGCTGCCCGAGATGGACGGGACGGAGCCGACAGTCGGAGCAGCACCGTGGCCCCGCCACGGTGGGCCGCCGAGCCCGAGGAAGTGTTCGCAGCGACGCTCAGCGAGCCGACCCCGAGCCGTACGGGCGCCGGTTGGGACGAGCGTGCGTGGCTGGCCAACGCCGCGGCGTTCGCCAGAGCCGCTCAGCACGGGCAGCACCAGGACCACGACAATGAGGGGTCCCGGTAGCAATGAAGAAATTTCCAACGAAGTAGCCCCTGACCTGCGATGACCCCGGAATCTACGGCCAAGATCTCGATTCGCTTACGGTGTAGGCCATGCCCGCGATGATCAACTCTGCTGATGAGCTGCCAGAGGCAGGAGCGCGCCGGTCGGCCAGGAACACCGGTCCGGTGGTGCGGCCGGCCAACAGGCGGGGCAGCAGCCGGGCGGTGGGGGTGGCCCAGTGGACGTACTCGATGGCGCCGCCCTTGGAGACGACCCGGGCGCGCCGGAATTCCAGGTCGAGGTCCTCGACGTTGAGCGTGAGGATTTCCTCGGCTCTGGCGGCCGTTTCGTACAGCAGCCTCCACAACACCCGTTCGCGCAGGGCGTGGGCGGGGTCGGTGAAGAGGTACTGGTGTCTCGCCTATTCCCTGAAGTGGCTCCCCTGACCGCGAACGGACAGGGTCGCCGGCACCAAGGGCATGCCCAGCTATGGGGTCGCGGGGTGGGGTTCTCCCGGGGAACCGTCGGGGACATCCCTGATGCAGGTTGGGGGGAATGTCGGACAGGATCGACAGGATGAAGATCACTGCGATCGCGGGCGGCCTGCTGGCCTCCGCGATGCTCCTGACCGGGTGCGGCCTGGACGCCATCAGCAAACCGAAGAACGAGGAAACCAGCACGTACCAAGTCAAGGAGAAGGTGCAGCAGCTTCACCTCAGAAGCGGCAGCGGGAACGTGGCCGTCACCGAGTCGGACGCGACGTACGTCAGCGTGACCGAGAGGCTCTACTGGAGCAACGACAAGCCGCAGGCAGGGCACAAGATGAAGGGCGACGCGCTCTCCGTCTACTACGACTGCCGGAAGTCGTGGGGCACCTGCGGGGTCGACTACAAGGTGGAGATCCCCAAGGGGGTACAGGTCAACCTGGACGCCGGCTCGGGCGATCTGACGCTAAGGTCACTCACCGGCCCTCTGGACCTCAAGGTCGGCTCTGGCGACATCGAGGGCGACGGCCTGGGCGGAAAGAAGCTCCTCGCGGAGGCGGGGTCCGGCAACGTCACCCTGAAGTACGCGGCCGCACCGGACGGTGTCGAGCTGTCGGTCGGCTCGGGCGACGTCGTGCTCACCGTCCCCGACGAGACCTATGACGTCAACACCAGGACGACATCCGGTAACGCGAACATCTCGGTCAAGAAAGACAGCTCCTCACCGCGCAAGATGTCTCTGACCACGGGTTCCGGAGACGTCACTGTCTCGGCTGGGTAACCGGCTTCCCTGCTCACGTCCCAGTTGCCGCCGTGCGAGCTGGCGAGGTGGCGCGGCGGCGCCTCGTCGTAGGCGCCCGCGCGAAGATGCGGCTCTTCCCGCGCCACCTGTCCCCGCCGGGATGGGCGGTCAGGCCCCCGTGGCCGGTCCCGGTGACGAACTGGGACAGGTAGACGCCGTCCTTGCCGGCCTGTCGAGGATTGCCAGCTCGCCCACCAGGCGGTCGGGATGGAAGTTGAGCGTCACACGCAGGCCGGGATCGACCGGGCCGTGACGTCGCTGAGGGCACGTGCGTGTGCCGTACCCGACATGTCTGTCGTCATCATGACCCGTCGGACGCGTGCAACAGGAAGGCCAGCACATCGGCGAGCAGTGCCTGCTCCTGGTCTCTGGTCGAGCCGGCGCCATGCCAGCCGTGCTCCTCGACGCGCATCAGCACCGGCCGACCGGAGTCCGTGGCCGCCTGCAGGCGAGCAGCCAGCTTCGCCAGGCCGTCCGCCCCCGTGGTGGACCTGAACGCTCGCCGTAAGGGCCGTTAGGCCCTGGTCGACTCCAAGACCGACGACAACGAGCCGGAATGGCGGCTACGCAACCGATAGAAGCCGCTCGGCACGGTGAGGGGTGCAGGCCGTACGGCTCGCACCCCTCACGCTGTTGATCTTGTCTACCAAAATCGCGGATTGGTAGACAAGATCAACTAGACGTCGTCGTCCTTCGGGAGATCTGCCTCCAGCTCGGCCGCCGCCTTCCGGAACTTCATCGCCAGCTCGCGGGCCCGATCCGGAGCCTCGGCTGCCACCTGGCGAAGGCCCCGCAGATCCTCAAGCTCCCGCAGCATCGGCTCATACCGAGGCCATGCCAGCACGACCGGCTTCGCCTCAGGCTCCGGCGGAGCTGCCAGCGCGGCCCGATAATTCAGGTCGATGGCCGCCTGCTCCAGCGCAGCACCCGAGGTCCGGCCGCGCTCCTCAGCCAGCTTCCACACAGCCTGCGCCGCTTCCACGCCATGCTGATCGACCACCGGGACGATCGCGCGGAGCTGCCGTTCGTTCGGCACCTCCGACGTGACCGGCCCAAGTGCCTTCATCGCCCGCACGGAGTCGATGAGCTGGTAGGCCCGCGGGCGTGACATGCCCCACCGCTCGGCCACGTACCGCTCGAACGAGGCGAACCCGGCCCCCTGATACAGCGCGTTGTCGCGGATCTCCTGCAACGCGGGCCCGGCGGTGAGTCGCCAGTACCGCTCCGCCTTGGTGAGTACCGTCTCGACCTTGCCCCGAGCTCGGGAAATCAAGCCCTCGTAGTGGTGGAACTGCGACTCCACATCGGCATCAGCCGGGGCCAGCGCGAACTCTGGCTCATCCGGAATCATCCCGCTCGATGGCGGCAGCACCATACCGGTGACCACCCGCTCGGCGGCAGGGGCCTCGGCTACTAGCGCGGACACCTCCGCCGGCTCCTCGTTGGGTGTCTGGCCGACGTTGAGTTCGGCGAAGCTTGTGCGCCTACCAGCCATCAGCGGACACCGCCTCGCTGGCCGAGTTCCAGGGCCAACCGGTAGAAGTCCTCACGCGCCTCCATCGCGACCCGGTTACGGGGGTACTGGGTGACGACCAATCCTTCCGCGCTGGCGCGTGTATGGATCTTGTAGTGGCGGATCACCGTCCGGGACAGCGGCCACCCCTGACGTGTGACGAACAACTCGGTGTCCTCCAAGTCGGCCCGGCCGTCTCGAGGATCCCAGTTGTTGATGACGACGAGGAACGGCAGCCCGCGAGGCTTGATGACCTTCTCGATCGTGTTCCAGGTCGGCTGAAAGGACAACGGCTCCGGCTCGATCGGGACGAGCACTTCGCTGGTGTTGTCCAGGACTGCTCGCAATGCCTTGGCATCGTCGCCACTGCCGAGCGGGTCCACCATGGAGTCCATCCCGGACATGTCGATCCAGCCGGGGGTGTCCACCACGACGTGGCCGACCCCTGGCAGGGTCGGCATGGTCATCAGCCCGGCGAGGTCGTCGTGCGCCTGGATGAAATCAAAGGGCAGCGCCCGCGCAGCGGCGCGCTCGGGGTCCGTCTTGGACAGTTCCTCGAAGACGCGCGACACCTGGTCCGACCACCAGGTAGCTGACCCCTGAGGGTCGATGGAAACGGCGACGGTCTTCTCATCAGAGCGGGCGGTCTCGGCGAAAACCGCCGCCAGGTTGACGGTGATGGTGGATTTACCGACGCCACCCTTTTGGTTGAGGACCGTCGTTACCTTTGCCATGTGCGACTCCTGTTCCGTGTGCTTCCCAGCGTTCCGCTGGTACTTCGGATTCGGGAGATGACTATCCCAGGAAAGCCCCTGGCAAGACAGAAGCCGCGACAGGAGCCCTGCGGCGTGTCCGTGTCAGCGGTCTCCCGAACGACGACGACGCCTAGTTGATCTTGTCTACCAATCCGCGGTTTTGGTAGACAAGATCAATAACATGGACTGCGCCACCCAGTGAGCCCACGCAATACGACACCCGCGCAACCTGCATGAGCCCGATCCACAGAAAGGCCTCGGGGGCTCCGCCCCCGAATCTCGCGCCTCGCCGGCGGGACAGGCTCCGGGATGGGGGAAGGGCCCCGCCGAACGATCTTGCCCGCAGGTGGTGCCGATGGGTCGCTGGCCCATCCCGTCGTCTCTCCTGGGCCTACCACGGAACCTCTCCGACCCGCCCGAGCTGACTGAGGTCGAGGCGATCGCCGCGCTGCTGGCCTAGTTGATCTTGTCTACCAATCCGCGGTTTGGTAGACAAGATCGCCTTGCCAACGCGGATGCCGTCGAGCTGCTCGTGCTCGGTCACACCTGTTCCGAGGCCGCCCTGGCCGATCTGCGGTCCCGCCTGACGGGACGTCGTACGCGAGGCCCACCAGGGCGCGGCGGCCGCCGAGGAGCGGGTCGCACCCCTTTAAGGCAGCGCACGGCCCGAGATATCTGGTCACTTGTCTGGTCCCCCGGCCGCCGGTGGCAACGCGGAGGCAGCGGCGGCCGCCAGCAGGCCGACTGTGTCGACGTCGAGCTGCCGGCCGTGCCGCAGGATCCAGTTGGGTACGCGCCGGGCTCGCAGCAGTGTGACCCCGTCCACGGCCAGCGCGCCCCATTGGGGCATCTGCGCGCCGTGCACGGCCATCACCGGGACGACGTCGACCCGGCGGCCGGTGGCCCGGGTCAGCGCCGTACCGACCGTTCGCGCCTCGAAAAGCACGGGCGTGACGACCGGCCCGGCGGGGCGCTTGCCGATCCAGATCCGGCCGCGGACCCCGCTGATCCGGGTACGGCGATCCCACTTCTTGGAATCGACCACGAACACCCCGGCCGGTCCGATCACCAGGTGGTCGACGTTGGCCCGGCTCGCGGGCAGTGCCCGGTCATGCAGCACCGTGTAGCCGGCGCGCTCCAGGCGGCGCAGCAGGCGCGCGGTCGCGCGCTCCCCCGCCGCGCCTTTGCGCCAGGCCGTCACGCCCGAATGACTACGCCAGCGGTGGACCGCGTCGGCGGCCGCGGCGACCGCCGCCGCCGCGAGCCCGGCCCGCCAGCCGAGTACCCACGTCCCCGCGCCGCCGACGGCCGCCGCGATGGCGGCCCGCGCCGTCCATCGCCGGGCCCGGGTGAGGGCGAGCTGTGCGCGGTAGTGCGCCTGAGCGGAGGCGCCGGCCGAACCGGTGCCGGGAGTGTGAGCGGTCAACGGGCCACCTCCACAAAACGCGAGTCGGTGACCGAAACCATACGCTCCGTGATCGTCGAAGGCCCGCCCTTGCCCCTCCGCACTGCCCCCGGACGGTGCCCCAAGAGCGGGCGACCGGCCCGTCCGCTTGCCTGTCCGCAGGACCCGTCGCTATCCAAGATCAGGAAAATCCAAAGGCGAGGTATCAAGGTTTCTCCGATACGAGGGGCAAGATCGCTGCCCCCGCGGGCGTGGAAGGAGGGCCGCCGGGCGGTGGCGTGGGTGACCGTGCGCGGTCCGCCCGAGGAACAGGTGGTACCGGCTCGCCGCCGGGAGCGGCTGCGACCGCATCACACCTACCGGCTGGCCAACGGCACCACGGTCCACCTGCATGACCCGTCGCTGGCGCGGCCGCTGATATGGATCGGCGAGGGCCTTGCCGAGGTCGGCATCATGCCGGAAAGGCCGCTGACCACCGAGCAGCAGAGCGCGGCCCGCGCGCTGATGGACGGCGTCGACTTGGCCGACGTCTACGAGCCGAGCGAACTCGAGTACGCCCGCGCGCATCGCGACGCCCGGGTGCGGGTCAGGCTCGGCGCCGACGATTGGGAGCCACAAGGCCGCACTGGTACAGGCCGTGACGATCGCCCACTTCGGTGCCCGCCGTAAGGGGTGGGGCGATCGGCGCCGATCGCCTTCGGCGCCCGGCATCGAGAATCCCCCGATCAGGTCAGCAGCATGGTCCCGGGCCACGTGGTGCGCCAGTTCGGCACACCAGGTCGTGGACCTCCTCGAACTGGCCGTTTCGGTCACTGCTCCACTCGAATCCAAGTGGGGGACTTCCCATGTAGGTAGCCCCTAGAGGTTGCCGCGCGGGAGCTGCGCGTTAGGTGCCTGCTCCTGGGCAGCCCGCTAACGATCAGCCGGGTTCTCGGAAACAGCCCCCACCGAACTGGCGGAGAACGGTCCACCAGCGCCTCCGCGTCTCTCGCTGTCGGCGGTGACGCGGTCCCGACGAGACTGCGGTGTTGTCGCCGGTGTCCGGAAATCCGCGGATAGGTGGCCACCAACTAACAGCGACGTCATCGGTTAGCGCCGACCGTGCCAGCTGCGGCTGGCAGTGGGCTGACAGCTCGCGTTCCCCGGCCTCGGATGTGATGGCCGGAGCATCAGTCATGTAGCCGTACTGCCAGTACCACCTTTGGATGCCTTGCGACACGCAGACGTAGAGGATGTCCATATTCGTGGAGCGCTGCGCGGCGTACATGGTGATCTGGTCCCAGCTGGCAATCATCGTCTCTGTGGCGGATCTCCCGGCGTAGACGCCGGTGAACACGTATACCTCTGCCTTTTCATCACATCCGGCTCCGGCCGGGCTGCTGATGCACGGCTCCTCGAGGCCGAGAATGGCCTGCCGCCATGGCGGCCAAGCCGACGCGGAGAGCACGCCCAACAGTGTCCCCATGACACACCAGTCCAACGAAGTCATCGTGATTCCATTCGTCGCAGGTTCGGAACCCGGCGCCGGGCGCTATCGCGGCCCCTGCCGTCGAGGACGGTCAAGCGCCAGCGGGTCTTTCCGTACTCACGCCGAGGTGCCGATACCCGCCACGAACTGCCCTTACAGATGGCACATCTGCCTGTCGAACGTCGACATCAGCATCATGTGTGACAAGGCCGATGCTTCTGTACGGGCTCTGCAGGCAAGACATGAGAGGAGAGCGGCTGCGATGTCTCCCATCGCAGCCGCTCTATCGCGGTGTGTTCCCATCCGCACCAATTCCCCAGGTGCGAGGCGCGAGATGGAAACGATCAGCCGGGGCACCGGGATCGACCCCTGCTGCCGCGATCTGGACGAGAGACGCTCACCAGCGCCTTCACGTCTCTCGTTCTCGGCGGTCGTGCGGTGCCCGCCGAGGCTGTTGTGGTGATGCCGCCCGTGTTCTGGGCTCCGCAATCACCAGTTAGCGCTGGCCACCCCAGCCGCCACGGCCCGGACCGCCGGTGCCAGGACCGCCGGTGCCCGGACCGCCGGTACCGGGGCCGTGAGTGCCGCCGCCCCAGCCGCCGCCGGGAGTGCCGCCACCCCAGCCGCCGCCGGGAGTCCCCGAGCCCGGAGTGCTAGGGACCGGAGTGCTCGGGCTGGAAGTCGGGCGCGGCCAGCCGTGGCCGCCCCAGCCACCAGGGTTGCCCCAGCTGCCGTGGTTGCCCCAGCCGCCGTGGTCGCCCCAGCCGCTGCCGGGCCCGCCCCAGTTGTGGCCGAAGCCGCCCCAGTTACGGCCGAAGCCGCCCCAGTTACGGCCGAACCCGATCCAGTTCTCGCCGAACCCGAACCCGCGTCCGGGAAGGCCGTACCAGCCGCCGGGGAGACCCGCCACGGTCTGGTTGCACCAGGAGCCGGGCAGAGGGAACGTGCGGCCGTTCAGGAGGTAGACCGGCTGGCTGTAGCTCGATCCGCAGGAGGGCGAGACGTACACCCCGCCGTTCACGATGTACTGGCAGCTGGGCAGCGTGTACGAGCGGCCGTCCAGGACGTACTGGTGAACGCTCTGGCCGAGCCGGTAACCCGGGAGGCCGTACCAGCCACCGGGCATGCCGGAGATGACCTGGCGCTGCCAGGTGCCGGGCAGAGGGTACGGGCGGTTGTTCAGGAGGTAGACCGGCTGGCTGTAGCTCGATCCGCAGGAGGGCGAGACGTACACCCCGCCGTTCATGATGTACTGGCAGCTGGGCAGCGTGTACGAGCGGCCGTCCAGGACGTACTCGTGACTCTCCACGGTCGTCTTGACGGTCCGGACGGCCACCACGTCCCCCCTGGACGTGGTGTAGCCAGGCCCCGCTATGCCAGAGCTGCCGGCCGTCTGTGTGGTGATGCTCGCCGCGTTTGCGGCCTCGGTAGCCACTGCCGCAGATGCGATCACGGCGGAGGCTGCGAAGACGCCGATGGCGAGGGCTTTCTTCATCGTCAAGAGACGATTCCTTTCGTGAGGTTTGCGGAATGCGCTCTTACCGGTGGTGCCGAGGGCGCATCCCAGGAGCCGCGTCTGAGAACGGCGCGGCGGAATGTGTAGCTCAGTCGAAATGGCGCGAATCGGACTTCGGGTAAGAACCCCCTCCGAGGGGCAAAGGGATACGAATCCTTAATCGAAAACGCACTCCGAGATCACAGATCTCTGATGTCAGCAGATTTTGATGACATTCGCGGGTTGAACAGGTCGAGAGTCTGCACTCCCGCCGCTGCCGCGATGGCATCCGCCGTGGTACGGCGGCACGTGCCTCGCTTGAGTAGACCGTCGATGCACTGCCTGGTGAGGTCCGCGTGGCGAGCAAACTCGGCCATGCTGCGATTGTGTCCCAACATCACGGCGCGTAAGAGCGCCACGCTCCGCAGGTGCATCTGCGGCTTTCCCGCCATGGCCAACCATCTCCGATGGAGTAGTGCGTCATCAGATTCCGCTGACAGTTCGACTGCAGGTGGCACTGTAACCACAGCAGATACTCGGATGCACGTGGAACCGAAAGATTCTGCATACGCGTCTAAGGGCGGGGGATCCTTTGTCCGGCCATCTTGCTGACAAACCCGCACCGGGTTTCGCAGAGGATTGCTCTCTGTTATCAGGATCCGGTGGGCATGACGGGCCGCGATCACTACGGACAGAGTCCAGAGCCGGCAACCAAATGCCGTTGCGACGTGTGGCGGAGTGCGGCACCGGTCGGATCGCGGCGCGACCAGCGGATCGGCATCCGGCGTCAGATCGGTGGTCACCCCGCGGCCACTGCTGGGATCGCCTGCGACGCGTCCCGCGACTTATGCCGGCGCCCCGAAAGCCGGGCGAGGTCACATGCACCACCCGCCAAAACCGCACACGATTGATCATTTCGGTGCAGGTGGGGTGGAGATGGGTGAAACGTAAATCGTAATTTCCCGATACACCATCGCCGTTGCTGTTGGAACGCGCCAGGCTGTCCGCATCTGAGCCTGCCAGTCACATACAAGCGGACATAGTGGCACAGAAAGGACGCGGTGGGTGGTCCGTGTCATCGCCGTTACAGCCGTCAATAGAGTTCCGTCGCACGCCATTGCCATGTGGCTGCCCAGGACTGATCAGCCGCACGTTTCCGGGGCCTCGGATCCTCGCCTTTGTCGATGAGGCGCAGTTCGCCCCGGAGTTGGAGGACCCTCTCGCCGAGATCGGCATGATCAAAATACTCGGCCTGCTCCAGCCCGTCGAAGAGACGCTCCCGGACCCTGCAGTCCGCATACGCGTTCGACGAACCGGAGATCTCGGGCATGAGATCGCGGTGGCTGAGATCGCTCGGAAAGAGATCACTGTCGGGGTAGAAAAGAGTCTTATTTCCGAAGATTTAGCCAATTTCCTGAGTGAAGCGGGCACTTCGGTTACCCGCGACTTCATCCGACGGATGATTTGAGGGCCGCCAGGGCATAGCCCCAGCGGCCCGCTGTCCTCCGTGATCGCCGAGCGGCGTGATGGCGCCGGATCGGCGATCTGCGGGGCAGCGAAATGTGAGGTTGGCGCAGGTGGTTTCGCCAACTCGGATCGCCATGTGGACGCGCATGAGCGCAGCCTGCTCGTGCGGAAAGTGACCGCGGGCCATGACCGCCCGCCAGGCCCGTGCGTTCGTCGAGCAGATCACACCTGCCTGGGCCTCTCCGTGCCGAAGAGCGCAGTTCTTCGCCCAAGCGCGCATCGAGCGGCCGGTCATGCCGGGCCTCCCGCGCGGGATATAGAGGGCGATCGCGGGCAAAGGGCGGGAAGCCGAACCCGTTCAACCGACATGACTCGCAGAGTCGTCGAGGTTGCGACAGAGGCGTGCTTTATCGGTCATCTTGCTGACGAGGTTGCTGCCAAGGCTTGCAGAGGATTGCTCCCTGTCGTCAGGATCTAGCGGGCATGATGGTCACGATCACGACGAAGAGATTTCGAGGAGCTGACAACTAAATGCCGCTGCGACGCGTCGCTGCCGATCGGCCTCCTAGTCCCCTGAGCGACTTCATCCGCGACCACATCAGGGACGTGGGCCTCAGCATCCGCACGCTCGCGTTGCAGTCCGTGAGCCCGACCACGGGCCAGAATCTCACCGCCCAGTGGATAACCGACGTGCTGAACGGCCGTGTGCCCCGAATGCCTGATAGCTGGCGCCTGGACGCCCTTGCGGCAGGACTCGGACTGGATCCGGACAGCGTGAAGGCGATGGCCATCGCTCAGTGGATCGGGTGGGACATCGCTGACATCCAGACCGATGCGGGAGAACGCCTGATCTTTCGTGTGCCCAAGGGCTGTACCCCTGAGCAGCGCGCACGCTTGGCTGATGAACTCGGACGAATGATCACTTCGGCAGAGCTGAGAACGAAAGAGTGATGTTCACGCGGGCAGGCCCCAGGCCATCGCCTACGCCCGCGGTGAGCTGAGCGAGGCCGAGTGGGCGGCCGTGCCCGGCCTGGAGCCGGTCTGGTGCTACTGGCTGCGTCGGCTCCGGATCGTCACGATCGCCGCCGTCGACCAAGCGCTCGTCGACGCCTTGGCCGCCCGTCCTCCGACCGACCATTTCGCCCGCATTTGACCGGGGCCCCTTGTAACAGCTCAGGAAGCCGTCCCGTTCGTACGCCCCAGTCGCGCGCATCCTCGGCCACAGTAGGGGGCAAGCGGGCAGGGGAGGGTGAGATGCAGCAGTACGGTGAGCA
This sequence comes from Microtetraspora malaysiensis, assembly GCF_050947145.1. Lineage (NCBI taxonomy): Bacteria > Bacillati > Actinomycetota > Actinomycetes > Streptosporangiales > Streptosporangiaceae > Microtetraspora > Microtetraspora malaysiensis. Next base: position 30,840 of record NZ_CP192000.1, on the reverse strand, counting down.
GCCGACGACCCCACGTGGCCGCCATCCCTACGGCGGAGCCGGAGACGGGGTCCCCGTAGTTCTCAGGAAATTTCGGGCGGATATGCCTGACCTGCGGTGATTCTGATCAGTGCGTGGCCATGCGGGCGGCGAGTTCCTCCGTGCTGGGCGTTTAGGTACCGCGTTGAGCGTCGATCTCGTCCAGCCGTCGGTGGGTGCCCTCCTTGGACGGCTTGAGGTACCGCTGTAGCGTGCGGCGGTCTTCGTGACCGGAGAGGTTCATCAGGTCGGCCTCGGTGGCGCCGTCCTCTCCGGCGTGGGTGAGCCGGGAGTGGCGTAGATCGTGCAGGTCCCAGCCACTGGTAGCGGTGCCAAGGTGTCGTTCGGCGGTGCGGTAGGTCATCCGGCGCCGTCGACTGCTCTTGTCGAACCCCCCGGAGCGCGCGGTGCCGTCCTCGGGTGCGCGGCGGGTGGACAGGAACACCGGCCCGGTGCGGCGGCGGCCGAGGAGCTGGCCGAGCATCCGGGCGGTGCGGCTGTCGTAGAGCAGGTCGTCTTCCTTGCCGCCCTTGCGGATCGTGCGGGCACGCCGGTTGGCGCGGTCCAGGTCCTCGACGTCCAGGCGCAGCACCTCGTCGGCGCGGGCGGCCGTGGAGTACAGCATCGACCACAGCGTCCGGTCCTCCAGCGACTGGCGCTTGTCGATGATCAGCCGGTCGATCTGTTCGCGGGTGCGGACGCGGTTGTCGGTCGGCTTGGGCTGGTGTTCCCGGTCGAGTCCGGCCAGGACCGCGGTCGGGTCGCCGATCCAGTCCTGTTCGTGGAAGTAGGCCAGGGCGACGGGGTGGCATTCCTTGGGGCCGCGCCCTCTCGTCAGCCGATCCTGATCGCCTGCTCCCTTCACATTCGACCAGCTCACCGCCATAACGAGAAACAAGATCTTTCTCATCGCCAACGGCTGTTCCGCTGTTCCTCAACCCCGGGGTCAGATGGCGTCGTCGCCGCCGCGGGCGCCGGTTGGGATGAGCGTGCGTGGCTGGCCAACGCCTCGGCGGCCACCCGAGCCGCTCAGCATGGGCAGCACCAGGACCACGACGACGAGGGACGCCCGCGCGGGCGGTGAACTACACCATCATCGACCTCGCCGAGATCTTCTCCGTCAGCCGGGCGACCGTGTACCGGGTCCTGGAACGCTTCGTACAATCCACCCCGGCCCTCCGCTCCCGAACATGTCCCCAGCCGCCAGGTAGCGGACCGGGCAGGCCGCGCTTGCCGACGTCGACCAGGAGCAACACCTTGGTGGCAACGAGCAGTTCTCAACGCGGCGGGCGTCCCTCCGCGAAACCGCCGAAGGACGCCCTTCCGGTGGAACTCACCGAACTGCGGTCAGCATGGCCAGTCGAGGGAGAGCGACGACAGTGCGTCGTTGGGGACGCCGCCCCACGGGAAGTTGCCGGCGGAATTCGCCGGGAAGAACCCCCACGGGGCAGTGCCCGGCTGGTACGCGTAGAACACGCCGGAGGTGCAGCCGGAAATCCACGAGCTGGCCTGATCGTTGTACGCGGGCGGGACCCAGAGATCTCCCGAGCCGTAGGCGCAGAGCTCCCAGCCGTTGGCCCATGCGGGTGAGAAGACAGGTCCGTTCTGGTAGATGCACACCCCTGGGGATGCGGCGGCACTCGATCCGGCGGCCAGCGTGACGCTCTTTTGCAGACAGACCCGTCCTTGGTCGCTGCTGGCCTTGGGAGCCAGCACCATGGCGCAGCCGGGCAGCGGCGCCCTGCTGGCCACGTGCTGGTTGTCCGGTCCGGGAGTGGTCGCCGACGCCGGAGTGGCGGCCACTCCCAGCAGCAGCGTCGTTGCTGCCAGAAGCGTCGTCAGAGCGGCCGCCGCGAAGGTGGCGATGAGTTTCTTCATCCTGCACCTTTCCTGATCGGGGAAATTACGAGACCTTCTTAAGGTGTGAATTGTCCGAACTGAAGCAATCTGGACAATTCACTGCAGGCCGTTGTCCAGCCGCACGAAAGGCAGTTGTCCAGTTCGTCAGGAGGGGGTGAGCCATCGGACGGCGCATGCGGGCCCTGGATCCTGCTACGGGCCCAGTCGAGCGATTTGCGTGTGAGCTGAGGGCGCTGCGAGCTGCCGCTGGTGAGCCGCCGTTTTGGAAGATGGCGCGGCGCTGTGCGGTCTCCAAGAGTGCGCTGGCCGACGCCGTGGCGGGTCACCGGTTGCCGTCAGAGAACGTGGTACGGAATTTCGTTTTGATCTGTGGAGGGGACTGGCCACGCTGGCGAGAACGCTGGTCGCACGCAATCGCGGAGGTATCGGCTGCCGCGGACGAAAACAACGAATCGGACAAGCAGAAAGGTGTTCTCGTCCCTACGGCGATCATGCCGCCCCTATGGTCGAGGCAAGTTGAAGTTGCTGTGAATGAGCCCGTCAGCAGAGGCGAAGTCGTCATTGATTTCCCGTATGACTGTGAATGAGCCCGTCCAGAGGCGAAGTCGTCATTGATTTCCCGTATGACCACGAGCCAGGCAAACGCAGGCGACGCTTTGGCCTCTCGGTGACCTGGCGTTTCGTCATAGCGGGGGGCGTCGCTGGCCGGCAACTGGCGGCAGGCGCCAGTATCGGGCCGCGGCCCGATACTGCCGTATTCCGGTGGCACCCCACGCTCGGCATCCTGCTCGACTGGCGCGCGGGCCTGCTCGTCGGCCTGGCATCGTAGACGAGCTGATCGCCTCGGACCGGCTCCCCGGTTCGCATCTGGTTCCGACCGTACGCGGGGAGCTGCTGGCCGGGATTCCGGACTGAACGGGAGCTCAGCTGTTCAGGCAGCTTCTAGGCCAGGGCGCTCGTCATGCCTGGATGGCGAGGGGACCTGCGTTTCGGTACGCACGATGTGGGCCTAGCTAAGCCTTCCCCCTCTGGTCCGCACTGTTGTCAGTCGGCCGCGACGGCCCCGCCCGCTGGCTCTGTGGGCACCAGCCGCACCGTGACGGTGGTGCCGTACATGCGGGCGACCTCGAACAGCGCGGTGAGGGCGTTACCGGCGTGCTCGGGGCGCTCGCCTCTCAGCTGTACGTGCCAGGCCGTGGTGGACGGATTCCAGGTCATCAGCGGCCTGAGTGCCGCTACCTGATTCTCGAACTCTTCTTTCTTCAGGTCACGGTTGGAGAAAGCCGTCACGAGCACATTGAAGGTGTCCATGATGTCGTTTTACGCCGCAGCGCCGACGAGGGGGCAGAACCGGCGGCTCACCCCTACCCGAAGTGCCGTTAAGAACGCTGGCGAGCTAACCGTTCGTAATGCTGGGATGTCGCCTTGTGGCCGACCCCATCGCGATGCGGTGGGACGGCCGGAGCCGGACGACCCACCGGCTGCCCGGCGAGACCCCGGTTGCCGCTTTCGCGGGGGCATATCCTCCACCCAGCACGCGACCCTCTGGACGATCAGCGAATAAGCCCGAGCTTCTGTTCAGACGGCTGAACCACGGTCTGGTACGGCGTAGCCGAGCGATGCGGTGGTTCGCTCAGCGATGGTGTGACACTCGCGTGGGTAGACGATCGCGGTTGCGTATGCGCTCACCCATATCTCTTTCGGCTGGGCGATCATGGGACATATGATCTTTCTGCCCGGAGTGATCTGGTTCGCCCAACGGTGTGTCGACGCACTTGGCGGCGAGCCGCACAACCTTGTCCCCGACCGAGCAAATTGGCCAGATCTGAACTACTCCTGCCAGCTCGATGGCGACACACCCGGGTAGGAACAGCGACCGCACCTGCTTCGCGGAAAGGGCCCCCATGAACACCCTTACAAAACGCATCGCCACCGTCGCCGCCACCACCGTCGTCCTGGCCGGGACCTTCGCGGCCCCGGCCTTCGCAGATGAAGCGCAATGGACCTGCGCCAAGGGCGCCCGCTCCTTCGTTTCCGATTCGATCGGTTACGTCATTCACGGCGGCGAATGCTCCGGCTCGGGCCTTGGGCCGGGACTGGTCACCATCCCCTCGGGCACCTACCACTGCACGGGCATCGGCTTCAACTCCAAGATCGGCCTGCTCAACGCTGCGGGCTGCTGACCCGCAGCGCCGCGAGCCACCCACCGTCTCATGCACGCTAGGGCGGGCGCGCCCGGAACCTCTTCCTGGAAGAGCCCGTGGCGAACCCTGCCCGGCTCCTCCACGGGCTCGACTCCACCGCCGTCCGCGAGTTCGGCACTCGCGAACGCCTGGGTGACGCGGGCGGGTGACAGGCACAGCCGGGCGGCGGTGCCTGTCACCCGCCCGGCCTGGCGTGGGTAGTCACAGCCTCCGCGGCCGACCACTGTCATGCCTACCAACGCGCAGTGCCGAACTCACCCGTGGCGATCACTCGGCCCGATCCAGAGAAAGGCCTCGGGGGCTAAACGGCCAGTGGCGATAACGAGCCCGCGGGGGACGCGCTATCGCCGCTGGCCGTTCCGATGGAGGCGGCCTGATTACTGGTCCGGCTGGGCCTGGTGAGGTAGCAGGTCGGCGAGCGCGGTCCGTACGGCGGCGCGGCTGACTCCGTGGGTGCGTGCGAGGGCCGCGATCGACGTGCCCTGATCCTGGAACGCCGCCCGCGCTTCCTGGCGCCGGGCGCCGTCGAGGGCGGGAGGCCGGCCGCGGTAGCGCCCTTCGGCCTCGGCGGCGGCGATCCCTTCGGCGGTGAGCTCGTTCTGCAGGTCGCGCTGGAACTGCCCGACGGCGGTGATCACGTTGATGAGCAGGGCGGTGGTCGCGTCGTTGGCCGCCAGGTCATGGAAGTTCGACAGCGGTCCGGACAGGACGCGCAGGGCGACGCCGCGGGCCTGGCACCAGTCGCGGACGGCGTGGATGTCGACCAGGTCGCGGCAGAGCCGGAACAGCTCCGACACTGTCAGGACGTCCCCGGGGTGCGCGGCGGCGGCGACCTTGGCGAACGCGGGCCGCTCCAGCGCGGGGATCTTGGAAGTGGTAGCCGGGTCCTCGAACAGCAGCACGCCCTCGGCGGGGCGGAATCCTTCGGCGACGCCTTCGGTCCGGACGAGGAGGCCGGCCTCGGTGAGGATGTGGCGCTGCCGCAGCAGTGACTGGGTCGCGGTGGACACGCGGGAGTAGACGATCCGCACTAGGTGCTCCTCGAGAAGGTCGGAGCCCCTTTTACCTGTCGGGAAATCCTGTCGTCAATTCAGACGCGAATTCGACCGCCTGGGGCGGTGTTTCGTCACCCGGTGTCCGGTTTTCCGGGTGGTCGCGGACCGGTTCGGTGGGGTGTCGGGAAACCTTCTAATCCCGACACCCATCACGCGAATCCAATGGCGCCGTCAGACCTACCTGGCGGCCGGGGACACGTTCGGGAGCGGAGGGCCGGCTCCGCGAGGCCGCCCCTGGGGCCACCAGGGTCAGCCGCCTTCCCTCGCCGCGAACCACCGTGATCGGATTAGGCTCTCCGGATGATCACTCCGATTGAACTCGTCATTTTCGACTGCGACGGCGTGCTCGTCGACAGCGAACGCATTGCCGCGCGCCTCCACGTCGCCGTGGGCGCCGAGCTGGGCTGGCCGCTGACCGAAGCCGAGGTAATCGAAAAGTTCATCGGCCGGTCGCCCCTCTCCAACGGAGAACAAATCACCGCCCGAGTAGGGCCGCGCCGGGCCGCACTCTGGCAGGAGAGATTCGAGCAACTGCACCGCACGGCCGTCGATGCCGAACTCACCCCGGTCGATGGCATCCTCGAAGTCCTCGACACCCTCACACTTCCCAGCTGCGTCGCCTCTGGCGGCAGCCACGACACGATGCGCCACACCCTGGGCCACACCGGGATCTACCCATACTTCGAAGGCCGCATCTTCAGCGCCAGCGAGGTCGCCCACGGCAAACCGGCCCCCGACCTGTTCCTGCACGCCGCCAAGCAGATGGGCGTCCACCCCTCGGTCTGCATCGTCGTCGAGGACAGCAAATACGGGATCCAGGCAGCCCGCGCAGCCGGCATGCGCGCTCTTGGCTACGCCGGCGGACTCACACCCGCGAAATGGCTCGAAGGACCAAACACCACAGTCTTCGATGACATGCGCGAACTCCCGACACTCCTCGTACAAACCTGACCGACCATGACTCCGCTGCCCCGCTGGTAGGTGTGGGCCCAGTCGCCCACGGCGACGGCCAGCGCGGCGAGTAGGCCCGCGCGCCAGTCGAGCAGGACGCCGGGTGTGAGTAGTTGAGGTACAGGAAATCCCGGCAAGATTGATCTTGGTCGGCTGGCACACCGGGTGCGGGCACGGCCGGGGTTCGCGGAAAGCTCGCCGGACGGGCGTCGGTGCTGGTTACGGTCCGCCTCGTGCCGGTGGAGTTTCTGACTGATGAGCAGGCCGAGGCGTACGGGACGTTCACCGAGGTGCCCACGCGCCCGGAGCTGGAGCGGTGCCGAGCTGGCGACGTTGCGCCGCCTCGTCGACGAAGGCGTCAGCGTCACGGAGGCCGCCCGCATCCTGAAGCTCTCCCGCAGCACGGCCTACGCCGCACTTGCCGCCGATCAGTAACCAGGCAACTTGTGAAATACGCGCTCCCTATTCTCGCAAGTGACCCTGCGCCCTTGTGAACCGCCTTCCGGGGACCTGCCGGGGCCCGGGAACACGATCTGCCAACGGCCTTCCGATCTTCTTCCCAGCCACCGCACCAGTCCGGCATCGTGGGAGATATGCCGCGTCTCCCCCGCGCACCCCGCCCCGACGGCGCCGCCGAGCCGCGGCCGGTCAAGCTGCTGCACATCGGCGCCGCCCTGGCCCTCACCCTGGCCGCCGCCACGCTTCTCGCCGGCGGACTGCTGGCCGGGGGCCTGGCCTGGATCGGCCTGCCGTCCACGCTCACCCTCGACACCGGCAACCTGCTGGAGATCATCAAGATCTCCCTCGCCGTGGTGGGAGGCATCGGCGGCGCCGTAGCCCTGGTCGTCGCCTACCGCTCGCAGCTCTACGCGGAGCCGCAGCGCCTGGTCACGCTCGGCCTGGTCTCCGCGACGCAGGAGGAGATCGGCCGCAGGCGGCGGACGTTCGCCGTCACCGACACCGGGCGCGAGGAGCTCGTGCGCTGGCTCGGGGAGCCAGCCGAGGCGTCGCAGCACCGCGACCCGGCGATGCTCAAGCTCTTCTTCATGGACGCCGCCCCCGAGCTCATCGAACCCCTCGCCCGCCGACGGGTCGAAGAGCTCTCCGGGACGTTGCGCTTCCTCGAACAGCCCGGGCTCGGGGGCGTCCAGCCGAGCCATCTGCGGGTGCTCACCTGGGGGAGAGCGACCGTGCGCGCCAACCTCGCCTTCTGGCGATCCGTGCTCGACGACCTCGGGGGAGAACGATGATCAAGCGGGATCCGCTGCTCGCCTTCTTAGCCATGGCCTACCTGGGCTCCTGGATCGGCTGGAGTCCGTGGTGGCTGTCGCAGAGCGGGGTGGGGCTTCTGCCGTACGAGCTCTCGCTCCCGGCGATCGCGGGCGTCAACCAGCTCGGCCTGTTCGCCGGTCCGTTCGCGGCGGCGATCGTGGTCACCCGCGTGGTTGAGGGGCCTTCCGGGTGGCGGCGGCTGCTGCGGTGGCGCGCACATCCTGGCTGGTACGTCCTCGCTCTCGCGGTGATCCCCTTCGTGGTCGCCGTGGGGTACACCGTGCAGATCGGGGCGGCGGCGGCCGTCACCTACGTCGTCTACCTGATCGGCGGGCCGGTCCAGGAGGAGCCCGGCTGGCGCGGCGTAGCGCTGCCCCTGCTCCAGCGACGGCTGCATCCGCTCGCCGCCGCGTCGGTGCTCGGGGTGATCCACTGCTTCTGGCACGCGCCGCTCTTCCTGACCCGCGAGTGGGACACCGCGAGGAGCGACGCCGGGCAGCTCGTCGCCTACCTGGTGCTGACGGTCGCGCTGTCGATCGTGCTGGCGTGGCTGGTCAACGGGTCGCGGGGGAGCATGGCGGTGGCCGTCCTCGGGCACAACGGCGTCAACTGGGCGCTCTTCCTGGCGGGGACGACCGTCATGAGCACCTGGCCGGCGGCCCTGGGCCTGGCGGCGCTCGCGGTCGTGGCCGTGGCCGTGACCAGAGGGCGGCTCGGCGTGCCTCAGTAGCGGTCGAGGTGCCTCGAGACCGTTGTCATGTGCAGGTCGGGCCCCGATCACTCGCGGAGTGCGCTTCTCGCAAGTGACCTGGAACCCCGGGTGACGCACGACATCTTCCGCGACCAGGGGGCGAGCCAAGGGGATGGTTCACCGTGGAGGTCAGGCATATCCGTTGGAAATTTCCCCCGTACTACCGGGACCCCTCGAAGGGGGCGGGCCGCTTCATGTCGGCAGGCAGACATACGCGAACCGCCAACTCTTGTGACGAATCGTCCCGAGGGTCGTACCGTGGGTAGCCATAGCTGCCCCCCACTCCACGGAGGACCGATGTGGAGCCAGCAGACAGCCGGGTCATCCTGTTCATCGCCATCGCCTTCGCCCTGTTCATCGCGGGGAGGGCCTTCCAGCGGATGGTGGACCGGTGGCGAAACTGGCGGAACACGGTCGCGTCGATCCCCGGGCTGCGTCAGACAGCGTTCGGCGGGGTCAGGGTGATGTTCAAGGTCGGCGCCATCGCCGCGATCGTGCTGTTCCTCGTGGTGCAGTTGGGCCGCTACATGTAGGCAGCTACCAGCGGCAGGCGGACCGGTACGGCGGGTCTTTCGCCGCGGCTGGCGGAGGTTCCGCCTCAGGCGCCGGAAGGCTCGCGCAGGCTCCAGACAGGTGCAGGACCTGGTGGATCCACGCCTGGACGGCTGCCGAGGCGGGCGGCGGCTGATGTGCCGGATCGTGCTGCGTCACCTGCGGTTTCTCCCCAGCACAAAGCCCGTTTAACAGCATGTTGGAAGCTAGAGAGATTGCAAGGATCCGGGTTCTCGCGTGCCTTGAGCCTGCGCACGCCGATCGCTAGAGTTTCGTCACGCATCTCCGTGACGAAAGCAGGGCCGACGATGGCAGCAGAACCGGACTACGACATGGTGGCGGCCCGCATCCTGCGCCGGATGCGCCCCGAGATCGCGCAGGAGTTCCTCGCCTCGCCCGAGTGGCAGGCCATCCCCGCCGACCTGCGCGAGCGCATCTATGTGGCCGATGCGCGCTGGGAGGAGATCGAGCGCCGTGCGCGGCTCGATACGTCACCGGCCGAGCGTGACGAAACCCCGGTGGCGGCGACGCAGGCCGACCCCGAGCCCGGGGAGTGCGAGGGATGCGGAGGCCCGGTACAGCGCGCCGGCACCGGCCGACCGGCCCGCTTCTGCTCCCAGGCGTGCCGCCAGCGCGCCTACCGGATCCGCAGCACGCCGACGACCGCCACCAGCACGGCGCACCACCTGGCCGAGCGGGTCGCCACATCCGCGAGGCGGGCCGCCGACGCCATCACCGCCCGCACCGACGCCGGTCCTGATCTCGGCCGGGCTCGCGCCGCGCTTGCCGAACTGGCCGCCATGCGTGACGAAACCACCGCGACGGAACCGGCCACCGGCCACGAGAGGAGCCGGCAGTGATGGCCCTTGGGGAGTATCGGAACGGGAATTAGCGGTAGAAGACCGGTCTTGATTCCGGTTCGGTGACGGGTCTCGTTTTTCCTGGTCAGCGGGTCGTACGGTCCTCGGCATGCCTGTCGAGTATCTGTCGCGTCGGCTCGCTAACGCCACTGACCGTTCCGTTGTCGATCAAGCCCCGACACTCTCCAACGGGGACGGCGGTCGGCCGGACCTCCGGATGAGGATCTCCGCCACGATGAGGTTGACGACCCACCCGAGAGCCTGCCCGATCGGGATCATGGACTGGGCGCCGGCGGCGAGCGAGCCCGCGCCCCCCGTACCGCTGAACGGGATCTGGGCCAGCAGGAAGAGCGGCACCAGGATGCGAGAGGTGACGGCGAGGAAGGTGAGCGCGTAGTTGCGCATCATCCAGTGCCGGTGGCGGACGAAGTCGCGGCGGCGGGCGGCCCGGACGGCGAGCCAGCCCGTGATGAGCCACAGGACGGCGGGGATGGTCAGGCCGATCTGGGTGATGACGCGGCCTGACAGCAGCGCCACCGGTACGGCGGCCAGCGCGGAGGGCAGCACCCCCGCCAGGAGGTAACAGCGGCCGATCGTCCGGTGAACCCGCCGGCGCGCCCGGATCGCGGGAATGAACTGCAGCGGGCCGAGCACGAGCGCGACCAGCGCGGTGAAGACGTGCACGACGAGCAGGTAGTAGTACCACTCGCTGGTGACGTCGAGCCTGCTGGAGCCGCTGTCGAGCCCAAGGTAGGGGCTGATGAGCACGGCGCCGAACCCAGCCGCGACGATGAGCATCAGCCAGACCTTGCGGGCTCGCGCCGGCTTGGCGGCGGCTGGCAGGCTCTGGTTGTGGTGGATCATTGAGCTTTCCAAGGTCTAGTGGTGGGGCGGTGCTGAGGCACGCTCGGTGGCCGCCAGCCGTGGACCGCGTCGCCGTGTCTGAGAAGGGAATCGCCGCCTCGGCGGCCGGCCAGCCACAGCCCGGCATCCCGCAGCACCACGGCCGCGCGGGGTTGGACCGCAGCGCCATGCGTCCCAGGGCGCAAGGCCGCCGCACAGGTCAGCCCGCCCAGCCCGCCCCCGATCACCACGGCTTTCACGTTGCGCTCCCTTTCCTGCGCTGATCCAACAACCGCCCATCATGGGATGCGGCGGATCCTCCGGCATCAGCCCAGGAGCGCGACCTCGGCTACGCAAATCGGTGTACACGGACAGGTCGCAACCCGATGCGGGGGGTACAGAAGTGCACGCGGGCGAGCACGGCGTAGGTCGGCGGGAGTACGCACACTGTCGTCAAGAGGATGAAGACGGCCGATCTGCCGTCCCCGTAGCAGCCCCGGACACCGCCTCAGATCACACCACCAGCGAGGCCCCCGCACCAAGTCAGCGCGGGGGCCTCGCCTCATGACTCCGCCTGACGGCGAGGGGTTCCAAAAATCGGCCCGAGACTGAGGGCCAAGATCGAATGCAAATTTTCTCTACGTCTTCAAGGGCGGCCCGCTCCCTCCGGGGCTTGCGCCAGGACGGCCGGACCGCTGCGCCCGGCGTTCTAGTCGGTGAGCAGGATGTCGTCCAGGCACAGCGTGTACGGCGCGTCCGCGCCGCCCAACTGGAACAACACCTGGGCCTCCCGGTCCGAGGTCTTGGCGGTGTTCTGGTAGGCGTAGGTCCTGGACCCGGTGCCGACCTCGGGGTAGCCGTCCACGATCGCGGTGTGCGTCTCACCGCTGCCCTGGACCACCGACCTGATCTTCGCCGTCCGCGTCGCCGACGCCTTGAAGCTCAGCCGGTACGTCTTCCCGGCCGCCACGGCGATGCCGCTCTGCCCGACCATCGAGGCCCACACGTTGTCACCCCCCGCGGGGACCTGGGCGCACAACCGCCCGCCCGTCACCGTGATCGGGGTGTTCTTGGAGGCCCACCAGCCCTTGACTCCGTTGTCCAGCGAGCCGTTCACCACGCTCTGGTGCACGGGCACAAGGGAGACATTGTCCAGGCACAGCGTGTACGGCGCGTCCGCGCCGCCCACCTGGAACAACACCTGGGCCTCCGAGTCCGACACCTTGGCCGTGGCCGCGTAGGTGAACTTCTTCGGGCTGCCGCCGACCTCGGGGTAGCCGTCCACGATCGCGGCGGGCTTCTCGCCGCTGCCCTGGACCACCGACCTGATCCTGGTCGTCTTCGTGGCGGTCGCCTCGAAGCTCAACTGGTAGGTCTGTCCAGCCTGGACCGCGATGCCGCTCTGCCCGATCATCGCGGCCCACATGTTGTCACCACCTGCGGGGACCTGGGCGCACAACTGCCCGCCCGTCACCTTGATCGGGGTGTTCTTGGAGGCCCACCAGCCCTTGACTCCGTTGTCCAGCGAGCCGTTGACCACGAGGTCGCCGGCGGGCGCGGCGGCGTACGCGGGAGTCGCCGCCGCGGCCATTGCCACGAAGGCACCGACGGCGATGAGACGCATCGAGAAAGGATTCATGAAAAATGATCTTATATCGAATGAAAACTTCCTGCGACATAAATTTCCTGCGACATCAAGGCGGCCCGCCGCCGCGCACGACGGCCAGCACGCGCGGTCGGCCGACCCCATGACCAATGGCCAGCCACTCGACCGCCACCTGAGACCGGCCGAGCCTGGCAGGGTCATTCCTCCGGCGAGCGGCGGGCCGCCAGTTCGTCGGAAGCCACCTCCAGCTGGTCGAGCCGCTTCCGCACCCCGGCGACCTGCTCACGCACCAGGGCGACGGCGGTCTCGCCCGATGTGACGGGCGCGGGCAGGTTGATCAGCGTGTGGGGGCGGCGGCCGATCCCGGCGAACACCGGCAGCGATACCACCGCCCACGCCAGCACGGCCACCCCCGCCGCCAGGGCCTGGCCGGCCGCGGGGCTTCCGGCGTAGACCATCGCCACAGTGCCCGCGCCGTACAAGGTCCAGGCCAGGCGCACAGCCCAGGACCGGAACCAGCCGAGCAGCCACAGGACCACCCCGACCACCGCCCACGCCTTCCACAGCGTCTCGGCGGTGATGGGCAGTCCCGCAGCGTGCTCGGTGAGGTAGGCGTGGACCGGCTTGGTGATGACGTCCATGAACTGCGAGGAGGTCGCCGCGTCCACCCCTCCGGCAGCGGCGCCCGTGGCGGCGCCCACGAGGGCTTTGCCGATCGCGATCACCACCCACAGCGCGGCAAACACGACGGCGAGGAAGGCCAGGACCGCCGCGGCCATCACGGAGATGAGCACGGTCTTGCCGCGAGTGCTGTCGACGCCGTACCGGCGATCGACCTGGCCCAGGAGTCTCTCGTAGAGGGTGAGCAGCCTGATCAGCAGGGGTTCATCCGTGTCAGTTTTGCGGGGGCCGGCCGATTGGCTCATAAGCAGTGCTCCCGCTTGCCGAGATCATCGCTCATACCGCCATAGGAACATTTCGCGGGAGCCAACGCACCCCCTGGAGAAAATGATCGGCCGACCGACGCCGACCAGTCCCCGACCCGACTCCCAGACAGCCAAGGCCGTGACGATCGCCGGGGGTGCCTGGCAGCCGCACGTGGTCGGGGCGATCGCTCACTTCGGTGCTCGCCTTACGTGATCCGGCTCGCCTGCCCTAATTCGCCCAGATATGACCGCCCCCGCCGATAACAGCTCAGTAAGCCGTCCCTTTCAGACGCCACAACGGCGGGCACCCTCGGCCACAGTAGGGACAAGCCGATCACGGGGGAGGGCGAGATGCAGCAGTACGGCGAGCACCCGACGACCCCACGCGGCCGCCATCCCTACGGCGGAGCCGCGGGCCAGTCCAGGCAACACGATCCCGCGCAGCCCCTCGGCCCGGACGGGCCCGCCGACGAAGTGGCCACAGACGAGTTCGCGCGCATCGCCAGCACCCCACAACCACCCATCACTGCCGCCCGCTGGCGCCTGCCGTATGAGGTGCGCGACCGACTGACCAAGCCCGCACTCGTCCTCGGCTTCCTCGCCTGCACGACCGCGGGCATCAGCCTCGCCAACGCCCGCCCTGCGCCGCCCGCGCGCCACGGCGCGGCAGCAGCCAGCCCCGCCCCCAGACTTGCCGAGGCCCGACCCCGCATCCTGCCGCCGACCGCCAAGCACTCCCCTGCCGCCGTCGCTCCGTCGCCGGCGAGGACCCCCAAGCCGAAACCCCGGGCAGCCGAGCCGCCAGTGGCCCGCCCGCTCGCCAAGCCGGTGATACTGGCCGAGCCACAGACGAGGCGGACGACGCTAGAGCCCGCCCCTCACCGGGAGGCACGCACCCCGCGGCCGCGCCCGACCGAGCGTAGTCGCCGCAAGCCGCCCACATCTCGGGGCCTTCCGCCCGGTCCGGCATGGCTCCACGACCCCGACCCCTGCAGCGGGTTCCAGCCCTTCCAACAGCCCACCTGCCACGCATTCCTTGGCCGGTGACGGGCCCACGCTCGGACTAATCCGCCGATTACGCCGCGTGGCCCGCGTCGACCGCTGCACCTGGCTACGGTCGGCCCTCGTGATCCCGGACGAGTGCCCGCACGAGGTCGCAGTGCCACTGGTCGACGATGGGCCGACCGGGGGCCGGTCCGTCGTCTGCCTATGCGGTGCCCGATGGACGCGCCGGGCCGACGTGCCTCACGCGGTCGCGCTGCGCCTCGATGCCCGTCTCGGCGCCGAGGCATGGACACCGACCAGGGCAACCGGCCCGGAGTACCCTAAAGGCGCACATGACCATGAGGCAGGGAGGCAACCGTGTCAGCTCAGCCCATCGAGCCCCACGGCGCCGGGGCCGGCCACGATCCCGACGAGATCCTCTCCCGTCTACCCGAGCGCTACCGCGCCCGTTTCCTCGCCGACTACCGGGAAGCGATGATCGCGGCGGCTCACGAGACGTGGCGATGGAAGCACCTCGCCGAGGTGCTCAACCTCTGGCACCTGCGCTCGCTGACCTACTCCCAGCCCGGCTACGACCAGGCCCGCGCCGATGTCGCGGCCGGTCTGCCCGGCACCCCCGCCGAGGATGTCATTCCCGGATGGGCCGAGCTGGTCGCCGAGCGCACGAGCCGCAGCGCGTGAACTACGCGGTCAACTTCCACGCGTCGGCTTCCTCACAGATTCCGGGGCTTCCCGCTGAGGCGTTTCGCGCCCTGGTCGACGAGCTGCTCATCATCGGCGCAGACCCTCACCACCGCGGCTTCCCCGATCCCGACGATCCCAGATACCGCGAGCAGGTGTTCGGCGCGGTCGGCCTGGCCTCCTACCTGATCGACGACGCCGCCAAGGTTGTGCACGTGTACGCGATCACCTGGGCAGGCTGACCGCTGCGCTCGGCAGGGCTACGGCTGGCCGCCTTCGCCCGCGGGTAGCTCATCACTTGCGGACTCTTTGACGAACGTGCCCCGACCCTGCACCGACTCAATGAGCCCTGCATCCCGGATCGGCGTCGGCTGCCCGACCAGGGACAGCGATGCGCAAGCGCAGCCGGAGGCCCGATCTTGTGTCACCGTTCGCAGTGGACTTCTTCGCGTACCCGCTCAGATCGGTCAACGGCGCACCCGATAGCGCAGGTGAAGCACCCGGTTGCCCTGAATCACCACGTCAGGATCCTCCAACAGGTGCTGCGCGTGGACCGACCCGAAGTAGCGCTTGCCGGACCCGAACACGACGGGTACGACGTCCATGCGCACCTCGTCGATCAGGCCCGCGGCAAGCACCTGGCCACCGACGTCGCCAGCGGCGACCTCGACCATGCGGTCACCCGCAAGCTCCTGCGCCTTGGCCATGGCTGCCTCGACGCCGTCGATGAAGTGAAACGGCGCCTCGGGGTCCCAGCCCTCGGGCATCGGCCGGTGCGACACGACGACCACGTGATCGATGCCGCCCGGCGGCTTCCCGTCCCAGCCGTCCGTCAGGTCGAATACGTGGCGGCCGACGATCGTGACTCCGATCTGGTCCCAGTACGTCCGGGTGTAGTCGTAGGACGTCTGCGACACCTTCAGCTCGCCGCTCTCGTCCAACGGGACGTCACCGCTGGACAACCAGTCGAACAGCGGCCCGGGCTGGTCATTCTCGTCCGCGACGAAGCCGTCCACCGACACCGAGCTGTACATGACCACCTTGCCCACGGGGCTCTCCTCTGCTTTGGGGTGCCCCCAAATTAACGTGTCGTGAACTGTCGCTCTTGTAAGAAATCAATCGGCCGGCAGCGGCCAGCCGTCCAGCGCGTGGCCGGGATGTTCGCGCAGGAACCGCCGCCGGACTTAGACGTACCGGGTCGGCGTGAGCCCGGTGAACGCCCGGAACTCGTGGCCGAAGTGGGCCTGGTCGAAGTAGCCTGCGCCACCGGCGAGGTCGCCCCAGTCGATCGGTCCGGCGGGGTTGATCGCGAACACGGTGGCGGCGAAGCGGTAGGTGCGGGCCAGCCGCTTCGGCGTGACGCCGATGAGCTCCTTGAACCGCTGTGCCAGATGAGTGCTGCTGACACCGGCTGCCACGCTCAGGTCGCCGATCGCCACCGCCCCGCTGGTCGCCGCGATGACACTGCTCGTGTGGCGGACCAGCCCCAGGCCGGCGGTCTCGCACAGCCGTCGCATTAGCTCCTCCTCGAGCAGCGTCAGCATCTCGTGCGGTCCGTCCGCCGTGGCCAGCCGGTCTCGCAGCTCAGCAATGGCGGGCCGACCTCAAACCTGCTCTACCGTCACAGGCCAGTCACACAGCTCGGCCGCGGGCATCGGCAGGAACGGCGCCATCTCCCACGGCTTGAAGTGCACGCCGACGGACCGGGTCCGGAGTGGGTAGCCGAACTCCAACGCGCGGGTGGGCATGGTGACCACGCAGCCGTCGGCGTACTCGGCCGTCTCGATGTCGGTGCCGGCGCGGATGCGGAACGGCGCCCCGAGGTTGACGATGAGCAACGCCGACGGCATCGGCGGCAGCGTCAGCCGGGCGTACGGCGGCGCACCCTCCAGGTAGTAAAGGTCGTCGATCAGCCCGTCCAGCGGCGGTCGCGGCACTCTGGACACGTACGCCACGCCCACAGCATCGCCGCCACCGTGTTCGCGATCAACCCCGCCGGCATCGGGCGCCGGGATGGTCCAGCCGCGCTGCCGCCGGAACGGATGGTCCGTCCGACGTTCTGAGTTGTGATCGCGGGACGTATGGCCGCCTATGGGAGGATTGGTTCGTGGGAGCATCAGTGAGGCAGATTCAAGTCACTTTCGACTGTGCAGAACCTGAGCGCGTTGCTCGTTTCTGGTGTGAGGTGTTGGGGTACGTCGCGCCGCCGCCACCGGAGGGGTTTGCCAGCTGGGACGATTTCAATCGCACGCTGCCGCCTGAGCAGCGGGATTCATGGTTCGCATGCAGTGATCCCTCGGGCGCGGGCCCGCGGTTGTACTTCCAGCGTGTTCCCGAAGGCAAGGTCGTCAAGAATCGGCTGCACCTTGACGTGCGGGTGGGGATCGGGCTGGTGGGCGAGGAGCGCCTGGCGGCCCTTGAGGCCGAATGCTCGCGGCTGATCCAGCTCGGCGCGGTACGCGTACGGCTCCTGCCTGCCGATGAAGTAAACGAGTCGGTCGTGGTCATGCAGGACGTTGAGGGCAACGAGTTCTGCCTCGCCTGAGTGGCAGGCAGGAGCGAAGAGCCCGGCCGGCTATGCCGGCTCCCATTCGCCGACCTCGAACTCCTCCACCACAGCCTCGGCCCCACTCAAAGGGGTCATGCGTCACGAGACCTGGCGGCTGGGGACACGTTCGGGAGCGGAGGGCCGTCTCCGGGGCCGGGGTCACCACCACCACCCGGCCGCGCGCAGTATTTGCATGTGGCCGTGGGAAGGGGCGCCGTACCCAGTACGGCGCCCCTTCTACATCTCGCGGAAGTCAAAAGTTCTTCGGCGACACGCCGCGTAACTGAATGCATAGATCTTGCTAATACGCCATGATCTCCTCCATGGCTGGGAAACCAGGGAGACGCAAGCGGTCACAGGGGACCGGCGGCACAGTGCCGCTGCAAACCAAGGTGCCGGCTCACGTCAAGGAGCGGTACGAGCGGCTCGCGGCTGTGCGCGAGATCTCGCTCAGCATGCTGTTTGAAGAACTGATCGATGAGCTCGACCCGCACGTCACGGGACCGCAGGAGGAGACCGCTCTAGAGATGACCGCATAAATACGTAGGGCCCCGGTTACCAACCGGGGCGCTGCCTACGACATCCGGAGAAGTCCGCCTCAACGGGGCACCACACCCGGCGGACGTCTCACCAAAATTCCACTGCTCGCCTACCAAGCGAGCACCCAGACCCAACAACGGAGACACGAAACGCCGGTTACCAGCCGGCCCTTCGTCGTGCCTCTGACAGTCCGACATAGACGGATGACAGTCCGACAGAGACGGATGACAGTCCGACAGAGACGGAGACCACGATAGCCGATGGTCGTCCGGCTAGCCCAGCATGTCCGAATTTGGGCGTGTCGCTGCGACGGGGCAGCGTGCGGGAAGCCGAGAAGAACAATGCCCCGTCTCGCCCGCGTACGCCCTACTACGAGGGCGCGGAGCATCTGCCCGCGATGCTGCGCCGGACGTGGTTCCGCCTTGCCGCGCTGAAGCGCTGGCGCGGCGACCTCGCCGACGAGTGCGCCTGGCGGATGGTGCGGCACCTGACCCACTGGGCAGACGAGCGCGGCCGCCTGGCCGACATGCAGGCCGTCATGGAGTCCTACGCCACCCGCCACCGGGTCAGCGTCCGTATCGCCTGGGCCGACTTCGGCCGACTGCGGCCCCTGGGCCTGGTACGGCAGACCGCCGCCCCCGCCCCGGGCCGGCGGGCCCGCTACGTCCTCAGCGTGCCCGCCGAGCTGCCCGCCGAGCTGCCGCGCACGCTGGCCAGGGCTGTACGAGACGAGATCGACCCCGCCGCCAGCCGAGCTAAGGGCACCATCACCCGAGCACAGGCCGACGCTCTGCTCGCTGACTGTGAGGTGATCCGGCAAGGCTCGACCACCGGGCCCGCACGCCACACTGCAGGCGGTTGTGGACGACTTCACACGTCTCCTTATATGCAAGAGGGCTCTCCCCCCTCCCCTCGGCGAGCAGACCGGCCGAGCCTGCCACGGCCGCACCGCACCCCGTATCGGGGGATCAGCGACGAAGAAACAACCTCTGGCCTTTACTTAGTACAGATCTGCGGACCGCTGTGGGCAGCTCAGCGAGGCCAAGCCCGCGGCCTCGCTGACGCCGAAGCCGCGGAAATCGGGCGGCTGGTCGCCCTGCTGCTGCGCCGCCTGCCCAAATCCGAGGTCGTCGAGCTGCTCACCGAGCAGACCGGATCGGCCGCCGACCTGGCCCGGGTCGTACGCTTCCGCATCGGCCGCACCCTCACCGCGCTCCGCCGCCGGGCCGAGGTCCCCGCCGACGAGGACGGCCAGAGCTACGCCGCAGGGATGGCGGCCCGGGCCGCCGCGGTGGCCGCGCAGCACGAAGCCACTACGACCAGCCGGCACGCGGTTCGACGCGCGCTGGAGGAAGCCCGAGCGAGGACCGCTGCCCGAGATGGACGGGACGGAGCCGACAGTCGGAGCAGCACCGTGGCCCCGCCACGGTGGGCCGCCGAGCCCGAGGAAGTGTTCGCAGCGACGCTCAGCGAGCCGACCCCGAGCCGTACGGGCGCCGGTTGGGACGAGCGTGCGTGGCTGGCCAACGCCGCGGCGTTCGCCAGAGCCGCTCAGCACGGGCAGCACCAGGACCACGACAATGAGGGGTCCCGGTAGCAATGAAGAAATTTCCAACGAAGTAGCCCCTGACCTGCGATGACCCCGGAATCTACGGCCAAGATCTCGATTCGCTTACGGTGTAGGCCATGCCCGCGATGATCAACTCTGCTGATGAGCTGCCAGAGGCAGGAGCGCGCCGGTCGGCCAGGAACACCGGTCCGGTGGTGCGGCCGGCCAACAGGCGGGGCAGCAGCCGGGCGGTGGGGGTGGCCCAGTGGACGTACTCGATGGCGCCGCCCTTGGAGACGACCCGGGCGCGCCGGAATTCCAGGTCGAGGTCCTCGACGTTGAGCGTGAGGATTTCCTCGGCTCTGGCGGCCGTTTCGTACAGCAGCCTCCACAACACCCGTTCGCGCAGGGCGTGGGCGGGGTCGGTGAAGAGGTACTGGTGTCTCGCCTATTCCCTGAAGTGGCTCCCCTGACCGCGAACGGACAGGGTCGCCGGCACCAAGGGCATGCCCAGCTATGGGGTCGCGGGGTGGGGTTCTCCCGGGGAACCGTCGGGGACATCCCTGATGCAGGTTGGGGGGAATGTCGGACAGGATCGACAGGATGAAGATCACTGCGATCGCGGGCGGCCTGCTGGCCTCCGCGATGCTCCTGACCGGGTGCGGCCTGGACGCCATCAGCAAACCGAAGAACGAGGAAACCAGCACGTACCAAGTCAAGGAGAAGGTGCAGCAGCTTCACCTCAGAAGCGGCAGCGGGAACGTGGCCGTCACCGAGTCGGACGCGACGTACGTCAGCGTGACCGAGAGGCTCTACTGGAGCAACGACAAGCCGCAGGCAGGGCACAAGATGAAGGGCGACGCGCTCTCCGTCTACTACGACTGCCGGAAGTCGTGGGGCACCTGCGGGGTCGACTACAAGGTGGAGATCCCCAAGGGGGTACAGGTCAACCTGGACGCCGGCTCGGGCGATCTGACGCTAAGGTCACTCACCGGCCCTCTGGACCTCAAGGTCGGCTCTGGCGACATCGAGGGCGACGGCCTGGGCGGAAAGAAGCTCCTCGCGGAGGCGGGGTCCGGCAACGTCACCCTGAAGTACGCGGCCGCACCGGACGGTGTCGAGCTGTCGGTCGGCTCGGGCGACGTCGTGCTCACCGTCCCCGACGAGACCTATGACGTCAACACCAGGACGACATCCGGTAACGCGAACATCTCGGTCAAGAAAGACAGCTCCTCACCGCGCAAGATGTCTCTGACCACGGGTTCCGGAGACGTCACTGTCTCGGCTGGGTAACCGGCTTCCCTGCTCACGTCCCAGTTGCCGCCGTGCGAGCTGGCGAGGTGGCGCGGCGGCGCCTCGTCGTAGGCGCCCGCGCGAAGATGCGGCTCTTCCCGCGCCACCTGTCCCCGCCGGGATGGGCGGTCAGGCCCCCGTGGCCGGTCCCGGTGACGAACTGGGACAGGTAGACGCCGTCCTTGCCGGCCTGTCGAGGATTGCCAGCTCGCCCACCAGGCGGTCGGGATGGAAGTTGAGCGTCACACGCAGGCCGGGATCGACCGGGCCGTGACGTCGCTGAGGGCACGTGCGTGTGCCGTACCCGACATGTCTGTCGTCATCATGACCCGTCGGACGCGTGCAACAGGAAGGCCAGCACATCGGCGAGCAGTGCCTGCTCCTGGTCTCTGGTCGAGCCGGCGCCATGCCAGCCGTGCTCCTCGACGCGCATCAGCACCGGCCGACCGGAGTCCGTGGCCGCCTGCAGGCGAGCAGCCAGCTTCGCCAGGCCGTCCGCCCCCGTGGTGGACCTGAACGCTCGCCGTAAGGGCCGTTAGGCCCTGGTCGACTCCAAGACCGACGACAACGAGCCGGAATGGCGGCTACGCAACCGATAGAAGCCGCTCGGCACGGTGAGGGGTGCAGGCCGTACGGCTCGCACCCCTCACGCTGTTGATCTTGTCTACCAAAATCGCGGATTGGTAGACAAGATCAACTAGACGTCGTCGTCCTTCGGGAGATCTGCCTCCAGCTCGGCCGCCGCCTTCCGGAACTTCATCGCCAGCTCGCGGGCCCGATCCGGAGCCTCGGCTGCCACCTGGCGAAGGCCCCGCAGATCCTCAAGCTCCCGCAGCATCGGCTCATACCGAGGCCATGCCAGCACGACCGGCTTCGCCTCAGGCTCCGGCGGAGCTGCCAGCGCGGCCCGATAATTCAGGTCGATGGCCGCCTGCTCCAGCGCAGCACCCGAGGTCCGGCCGCGCTCCTCAGCCAGCTTCCACACAGCCTGCGCCGCTTCCACGCCATGCTGATCGACCACCGGGACG
The DNA here is from genome assembly GCF_050947145.1 of Microtetraspora malaysiensis. Lineage (NCBI taxonomy): Bacteria > Bacillati > Actinomycetota > Actinomycetes > Streptosporangiales > Streptosporangiaceae > Microtetraspora > Microtetraspora malaysiensis. The sequence goes on along the minus strand of NZ_CP192000.1, from coordinate 9,298 downwards.
ATCGCGCGGAGCTGCCGTTCGTTCGGCACCTCCGACGTGACCGGCCCAAGTGCCTTCATCGCCCGCACGGAGTCGATGAGCTGGTAGGCCCGCGGGCGTGACATGCCCCACCGCTCGGCCACGTACCGCTCGAACGAGGCGAACCCGGCCCCCTGATACAGCGCGTTGTCGCGGATCTCCTGCAACGCGGGCCCGGCGGTGAGTCGCCAGTACCGCTCCGCCTTGGTGAGTACCGTCTCGACCTTGCCCCGAGCTCGGGAAATCAAGCCCTCGTAGTGGTGGAACTGCGACTCCACATCGGCATCAGCCGGGGCCAGCGCGAACTCTGGCTCATCCGGAATCATCCCGCTCGATGGCGGCAGCACCATACCGGTGACCACCCGCTCGGCGGCAGGGGCCTCGGCTACTAGCGCGGACACCTCCGCCGGCTCCTCGTTGGGTGTCTGGCCGACGTTGAGTTCGGCGAAGCTTGTGCGCCTACCAGCCATCAGCGGACACCGCCTCGCTGGCCGAGTTCCAGGGCCAACCGGTAGAAGTCCTCACGCGCCTCCATCGCGACCCGGTTACGGGGGTACTGGGTGACGACCAATCCTTCCGCGCTGGCGCGTGTATGGATCTTGTAGTGGCGGATCACCGTCCGGGACAGCGGCCACCCCTGACGTGTGACGAACAACTCGGTGTCCTCCAAGTCGGCCCGGCCGTCTCGAGGATCCCAGTTGTTGATGACGACGAGGAACGGCAGCCCGCGAGGCTTGATGACCTTCTCGATCGTGTTCCAGGTCGGCTGAAAGGACAACGGCTCCGGCTCGATCGGGACGAGCACTTCGCTGGTGTTGTCCAGGACTGCTCGCAATGCCTTGGCATCGTCGCCACTGCCGAGCGGGTCCACCATGGAGTCCATCCCGGACATGTCGATCCAGCCGGGGGTGTCCACCACGACGTGGCCGACCCCTGGCAGGGTCGGCATGGTCATCAGCCCGGCGAGGTCGTCGTGCGCCTGGATGAAATCAAAGGGCAGCGCCCGCGCAGCGGCGCGCTCGGGGTCCGTCTTGGACAGTTCCTCGAAGACGCGCGACACCTGGTCCGACCACCAGGTAGCTGACCCCTGAGGGTCGATGGAAACGGCGACGGTCTTCTCATCAGAGCGGGCGGTCTCGGCGAAAACCGCCGCCAGGTTGACGGTGATGGTGGATTTACCGACGCCACCCTTTTGGTTGAGGACCGTCGTTACCTTTGCCATGTGCGACTCCTGTTCCGTGTGCTTCCCAGCGTTCCGCTGGTACTTCGGATTCGGGAGATGACTATCCCAGGAAAGCCCCTGGCAAGACAGAAGCCGCGACAGGAGCCCTGCGGCGTGTCCGTGTCAGCGGTCTCCCGAACGACGACGACGCCTAGTTGATCTTGTCTACCAATCCGCGGTTTTGGTAGACAAGATCAATAACATGGACTGCGCCACCCAGTGAGCCCACGCAATACGACACCCGCGCAACCTGCATGAGCCCGATCCACAGAAAGGCCTCGGGGGCTCCGCCCCCGAATCTCGCGCCTCGCCGGCGGGACAGGCTCCGGGATGGGGGAAGGGCCCCGCCGAACGATCTTGCCCGCAGGTGGTGCCGATGGGTCGCTGGCCCATCCCGTCGTCTCTCCTGGGCCTACCACGGAACCTCTCCGACCCGCCCGAGCTGACTGAGGTCGAGGCGATCGCCGCGCTGCTGGCCTAGTTGATCTTGTCTACCAATCCGCGGTTTGGTAGACAAGATCGCCTTGCCAACGCGGATGCCGTCGAGCTGCTCGTGCTCGGTCACACCTGTTCCGAGGCCGCCCTGGCCGATCTGCGGTCCCGCCTGACGGGACGTCGTACGCGAGGCCCACCAGGGCGCGGCGGCCGCCGAGGAGCGGGTCGCACCCCTTTAAGGCAGCGCACGGCCCGAGATATCTGGTCACTTGTCTGGTCCCCCGGCCGCCGGTGGCAACGCGGAGGCAGCGGCGGCCGCCAGCAGGCCGACTGTGTCGACGTCGAGCTGCCGGCCGTGCCGCAGGATCCAGTTGGGTACGCGCCGGGCTCGCAGCAGTGTGACCCCGTCCACGGCCAGCGCGCCCCATTGGGGCATCTGCGCGCCGTGCACGGCCATCACCGGGACGACGTCGACCCGGCGGCCGGTGGCCCGGGTCAGCGCCGTACCGACCGTTCGCGCCTCGAAAAGCACGGGCGTGACGACCGGCCCGGCGGGGCGCTTGCCGATCCAGATCCGGCCGCGGACCCCGCTGATCCGGGTACGGCGATCCCACTTCTTGGAATCGACCACGAACACCCCGGCCGGTCCGATCACCAGGTGGTCGACGTTGGCCCGGCTCGCGGGCAGTGCCCGGTCATGCAGCACCGTGTAGCCGGCGCGCTCCAGGCGGCGCAGCAGGCGCGCGGTCGCGCGCTCCCCCGCCGCGCCTTTGCGCCAGGCCGTCACGCCCGAATGACTACGCCAGCGGTGGACCGCGTCGGCGGCCGCGGCGACCGCCGCCGCCGCGAGCCCGGCCCGCCAGCCGAGTACCCACGTCCCCGCGCCGCCGACGGCCGCCGCGATGGCGGCCCGCGCCGTCCATCGCCGGGCCCGGGTGAGGGCGAGCTGTGCGCGGTAGTGCGCCTGAGCGGAGGCGCCGGCCGAACCGGTGCCGGGAGTGTGAGCGGTCAACGGGCCACCTCCACAAAACGCGAGTCGGTGACCGAAACCATACGCTCCGTGATCGTCGAAGGCCCGCCCTTGCCCCTCCGCACTGCCCCCGGACGGTGCCCCAAGAGCGGGCGACCGGCCCGTCCGCTTGCCTGTCCGCAGGACCCGTCGCTATCCAAGATCAGGAAAATCCAAAGGCGAGGTATCAAGGTTTCTCCGATACGAGGGGCAAGATCGCTGCCCCCGCGGGCGTGGAAGGAGGGCCGCCGGGCGGTGGCGTGGGTGACCGTGCGCGGTCCGCCCGAGGAACAGGTGGTACCGGCTCGCCGCCGGGAGCGGCTGCGACCGCATCACACCTACCGGCTGGCCAACGGCACCACGGTCCACCTGCATGACCCGTCGCTGGCGCGGCCGCTGATATGGATCGGCGAGGGCCTTGCCGAGGTCGGCATCATGCCGGAAAGGCCGCTGACCACCGAGCAGCAGAGCGCGGCCCGCGCGCTGATGGACGGCGTCGACTTGGCCGACGTCTACGAGCCGAGCGAACTCGAGTACGCCCGCGCGCATCGCGACGCCCGGGTGCGGGTCAGGCTCGGCGCCGACGATTGGGAGCCACAAGGCCGCACTGGTACAGGCCGTGACGATCGCCCACTTCGGTGCCCGCCGTAAGGGGTGGGGCGATCGGCGCCGATCGCCTTCGGCGCCCGGCATCGAGAATCCCCCGATCAGGTCAGCAGCATGGTCCCGGGCCACGTGGTGCGCCAGTTCGGCACACCAGGTCGTGGACCTCCTCGAACTGGCCGTTTCGGTCACTGCTCCACTCGAATCCAAGTGGGGGACTTCCCATGTAGGTAGCCCCTAGAGGTTGCCGCGCGGGAGCTGCGCGTTAGGTGCCTGCTCCTGGGCAGCCCGCTAACGATCAGCCGGGTTCTCGGAAACAGCCCCCACCGAACTGGCGGAGAACGGTCCACCAGCGCCTCCGCGTCTCTCGCTGTCGGCGGTGACGCGGTCCCGACGAGACTGCGGTGTTGTCGCCGGTGTCCGGAAATCCGCGGATAGGTGGCCACCAACTAACAGCGACGTCATCGGTTAGCGCCGACCGTGCCAGCTGCGGCTGGCAGTGGGCTGACAGCTCGCGTTCCCCGGCCTCGGATGTGATGGCCGGAGCATCAGTCATGTAGCCGTACTGCCAGTACCACCTTTGGATGCCTTGCGACACGCAGACGTAGAGGATGTCCATATTCGTGGAGCGCTGCGCGGCGTACATGGTGATCTGGTCCCAGCTGGCAATCATCGTCTCTGTGGCGGATCTCCCGGCGTAGACGCCGGTGAACACGTATACCTCTGCCTTTTCATCACATCCGGCTCCGGCCGGGCTGCTGATGCACGGCTCCTCGAGGCCGAGAATGGCCTGCCGCCATGGCGGCCAAGCCGACGCGGAGAGCACGCCCAACAGTGTCCCCATGACACACCAGTCCAACGAAGTCATCGTGATTCCATTCGTCGCAGGTTCGGAACCCGGCGCCGGGCGCTATCGCGGCCCCTGCCGTCGAGGACGGTCAAGCGCCAGCGGGTCTTTCCGTACTCACGCCGAGGTGCCGATACCCGCCACGAACTGCCCTTACAGATGGCACATCTGCCTGTCGAACGTCGACATCAGCATCATGTGTGACAAGGCCGATGCTTCTGTACGGGCTCTGCAGGCAAGACATGAGAGGAGAGCGGCTGCGATGTCTCCCATCGCAGCCGCTCTATCGCGGTGTGTTCCCATCCGCACCAATTCCCCAGGTGCGAGGCGCGAGATGGAAACGATCAGCCGGGGCACCGGGATCGACCCCTGCTGCCGCGATCTGGACGAGAGACGCTCACCAGCGCCTTCACGTCTCTCGTTCTCGGCGGTCGTGCGGTGCCCGCCGAGGCTGTTGTGGTGATGCCGCCCGTGTTCTGGGCTCCGCAATCACCAGTTAGCGCTGGCCACCCCAGCCGCCACGGCCCGGACCGCCGGTGCCAGGACCGCCGGTGCCCGGACCGCCGGTACCGGGGCCGTGAGTGCCGCCGCCCCAGCCGCCGCCGGGAGTGCCGCCACCCCAGCCGCCGCCGGGAGTCCCCGAGCCCGGAGTGCTAGGGACCGGAGTGCTCGGGCTGGAAGTCGGGCGCGGCCAGCCGTGGCCGCCCCAGCCACCAGGGTTGCCCCAGCTGCCGTGGTTGCCCCAGCCGCCGTGGTCGCCCCAGCCGCTGCCGGGCCCGCCCCAGTTGTGGCCGAAGCCGCCCCAGTTACGGCCGAAGCCGCCCCAGTTACGGCCGAACCCGATCCAGTTCTCGCCGAACCCGAACCCGCGTCCGGGAAGGCCGTACCAGCCGCCGGGGAGACCCGCCACGGTCTGGTTGCACCAGGAGCCGGGCAGAGGGAACGTGCGGCCGTTCAGGAGGTAGACCGGCTGGCTGTAGCTCGATCCGCAGGAGGGCGAGACGTACACCCCGCCGTTCACGATGTACTGGCAGCTGGGCAGCGTGTACGAGCGGCCGTCCAGGACGTACTGGTGAACGCTCTGGCCGAGCCGGTAACCCGGGAGGCCGTACCAGCCACCGGGCATGCCGGAGATGACCTGGCGCTGCCAGGTGCCGGGCAGAGGGTACGGGCGGTTGTTCAGGAGGTAGACCGGCTGGCTGTAGCTCGATCCGCAGGAGGGCGAGACGTACACCCCGCCGTTCATGATGTACTGGCAGCTGGGCAGCGTGTACGAGCGGCCGTCCAGGACGTACTCGTGACTCTCCACGGTCGTCTTGACGGTCCGGACGGCCACCACGTCCCCCCTGGACGTGGTGTAGCCAGGCCCCGCTATGCCAGAGCTGCCGGCCGTCTGTGTGGTGATGCTCGCCGCGTTTGCGGCCTCGGTAGCCACTGCCGCAGATGCGATCACGGCGGAGGCTGCGAAGACGCCGATGGCGAGGGCTTTCTTCATCGTCAAGAGACGATTCCTTTCGTGAGGTTTGCGGAATGCGCTCTTACCGGTGGTGCCGAGGGCGCATCCCAGGAGCCGCGTCTGAGAACGGCGCGGCGGAATGTGTAGCTCAGTCGAAATGGCGCGAATCGGACTTCGGGTAAGAACCCCCTCCGAGGGGCAAAGGGATACGAATCCTTAATCGAAAACGCACTCCGAGATCACAGATCTCTGATGTCAGCAGATTTTGATGACATTCGCGGGTTGAACAGGTCGAGAGTCTGCACTCCCGCCGCTGCCGCGATGGCATCCGCCGTGGTACGGCGGCACGTGCCTCGCTTGAGTAGACCGTCGATGCACTGCCTGGTGAGGTCCGCGTGGCGAGCAAACTCGGCCATGCTGCGATTGTGTCCCAACATCACGGCGCGTAAGAGCGCCACGCTCCGCAGGTGCATCTGCGGCTTTCCCGCCATGGCCAACCATCTCCGATGGAGTAGTGCGTCATCAGATTCCGCTGACAGTTCGACTGCAGGTGGCACTGTAACCACAGCAGATACTCGGATGCACGTGGAACCGAAAGATTCTGCATACGCGTCTAAGGGCGGGGGATCCTTTGTCCGGCCATCTTGCTGACAAACCCGCACCGGGTTTCGCAGAGGATTGCTCTCTGTTATCAGGATCCGGTGGGCATGACGGGCCGCGATCACTACGGACAGAGTCCAGAGCCGGCAACCAAATGCCGTTGCGACGTGTGGCGGAGTGCGGCACCGGTCGGATCGCGGCGCGACCAGCGGATCGGCATCCGGCGTCAGATCGGTGGTCACCCCGCGGCCACTGCTGGGATCGCCTGCGACGCGTCCCGCGACTTATGCCGGCGCCCCGAAAGCCGGGCGAGGTCACATGCACCACCCGCCAAAACCGCACACGATTGATCATTTCGGTGCAGGTGGGGTGGAGATGGGTGAAACGTAAATCGTAATTTCCCGATACACCATCGCCGTTGCTGTTGGAACGCGCCAGGCTGTCCGCATCTGAGCCTGCCAGTCACATACAAGCGGACATAGTGGCACAGAAAGGACGCGGTGGGTGGTCCGTGTCATCGCCGTTACAGCCGTCAATAGAGTTCCGTCGCACGCCATTGCCATGTGGCTGCCCAGGACTGATCAGCCGCACGTTTCCGGGGCCTCGGATCCTCGCCTTTGTCGATGAGGCGCAGTTCGCCCCGGAGTTGGAGGACCCTCTCGCCGAGATCGGCATGATCAAAATACTCGGCCTGCTCCAGCCCGTCGAAGAGACGCTCCCGGACCCTGCAGTCCGCATACGCGTTCGACGAACCGGAGATCTCGGGCATGAGATCGCGGTGGCTGAGATCGCTCGGAAAGAGATCACTGTCGGGGTAGAAAAGAGTCTTATTTCCGAAGATTTAGCCAATTTCCTGAGTGAAGCGGGCACTTCGGTTACCCGCGACTTCATCCGACGGATGATTTGAGGGCCGCCAGGGCATAGCCCCAGCGGCCCGCTGTCCTCCGTGATCGCCGAGCGGCGTGATGGCGCCGGATCGGCGATCTGCGGGGCAGCGAAATGTGAGGTTGGCGCAGGTGGTTTCGCCAACTCGGATCGCCATGTGGACGCGCATGAGCGCAGCCTGCTCGTGCGGAAAGTGACCGCGGGCCATGACCGCCCGCCAGGCCCGTGCGTTCGTCGAGCAGATCACACCTGCCTGGGCCTCTCCGTGCCGAAGAGCGCAGTTCTTCGCCCAAGCGCGCATCGAGCGGCCGGTCATGCCGGGCCTCCCGCGCGGGATATAGAGGGCGATCGCGGGCAAAGGGCGGGAAGCCGAACCCGTTCAACCGACATGACTCGCAGAGTCGTCGAGGTTGCGACAGAGGCGTGCTTTATCGGTCATCTTGCTGACGAGGTTGCTGCCAAGGCTTGCAGAGGATTGCTCCCTGTCGTCAGGATCTAGCGGGCATGATGGTCACGATCACGACGAAGAGATTTCGAGGAGCTGACAACTAAATGCCGCTGCGACGCGTCGCTGCCGATCGGCCTCCTAGTCCCCTGAGCGACTTCATCCGCGACCACATCAGGGACGTGGGCCTCAGCATCCGCACGCTCGCGTTGCAGTCCGTGAGCCCGACCACGGGCCAGAATCTCACCGCCCAGTGGATAACCGACGTGCTGAACGGCCGTGTGCCCCGAATGCCTGATAGCTGGCGCCTGGACGCCCTTGCGGCAGGACTCGGACTGGATCCGGACAGCGTGAAGGCGATGGCCATCGCTCAGTGGATCGGGTGGGACATCGCTGACATCCAGACCGATGCGGGAGAACGCCTGATCTTTCGTGTGCCCAAGGGCTGTACCCCTGAGCAGCGCGCACGCTTGGCTGATGAACTCGGACGAATGATCACTTCGGCAGAGCTGAGAACGAAAGAGTGATGTTCACGCGGGCAGGCCCCAGGCCATCGCCTACGCCCGCGGTGAGCTGAGCGAGGCCGAGTGGGCGGCCGTGCCCGGCCTGGAGCCGGTCTGGTGCTACTGGCTGCGTCGGCTCCGGATCGTCACGATCGCCGCCGTCGACCAAGCGCTCGTCGACGCCTTGGCCGCCCGTCCTCCGACCGACCATTTCGCCCGCATTTGACCGGGGCCCCTTGTAACAGCTCAGGAAGCCGTCCCGTTCGTACGCCCCAGTCGCGCGCATCCTCGGCCACAGTAGGGGGCAAGCGGGCAGGGGAGGGTGAGATGCAGCAGTACGGTGAGCAGCCGACGACCCCACGTGGCCGCCATCCCTACGGCGGAGCCGGAGACGGGGTCCCCGTAGTTCTCAGGAAATTTCGGGCGGATATGCCTGACCTGCGGTGATTCTGATCAGTGCGTGGCCATGCGGGCGGCGAGTTCCTCCGTGCTGGGCGTTTAGGTACCGCGTTGAGCGTCGATCTCGTCCAGCCGTCGGTGGGTGCCCTCCTTGGACGGCTTGAGGTACCGCTGTAGCGTGCGGCGGTCTTCGTGACCGGAGAGGTTCATCAGGTCGGCCTCGGTGGCGCCGTCCTCTCCGGCGTGGGTGAGCCGGGAGTGGCGTAGATCGTGCAGGTCCCAGCCACTGGTAGCGGTGCCAAGGTGTCGTTCGGCGGTGCGGTAGGTCATCCGGCGCCGTCGACTGCTCTTGTCGAACCCCCCGGAGCGCGCGGTGCCGTCCTCGGGTGCGCGGCGGGTGGACAGGAACACCGGCCCGGTGCGGCGGCGGCCGAGGAGCTGGCCGAGCATCCGGGCGGTGCGGCTGTCGTAGAGCAGGTCGTCTTCCTTGCCGCCCTTGCGGATCGTGCGGGCACGCCGGTTGGCGCGGTCCAGGTCCTCGACGTCCAGGCGCAGCACCTCGTCGGCGCGGGCGGCCGTGGAGTACAGCATCGACCACAGCGTCCGGTCCTCCAGCGACTGGCGCTTGTCGATGATCAGCCGGTCGATCTGTTCGCGGGTGCGGACGCGGTTGTCGGTCGGCTTGGGCTGGTGTTCCCGGTCGAGTCCGGCCAGGACCGCGGTCGGGTCGCCGATCCAGTCCTGTTCGTGGAAGTAGGCCAGGGCGACGGGGTGGCATTCCTTGGGGCCGCGCCCTCTCGTCAGCCGATCCTGATCGCCTGCTCCCTTCACATTCGACCAGCTCACCGCCATAACGAGAAACAAGATCTTTCTCAT
>NZ_CP191999.1:0-94063 GCF_050947145.1 Microtetraspora malaysiensis | reverse complement strand
GAGGGGCTCCGGACTTTCTAAGCGGCGTAGGCGCGCAAAGCGGCCAGGATGATCTGCGTGGTCGGGGCGTCACCGTCACGGGCCCGGACCTTGGCGAGCAGGCCGGTCACCTCGTCGTGCTCGGCCGCGGTCAACGTGAGCAGCAGGTCCGCGGTGGTCCCGGACTTCGGCCGGGGCGGCGGCGGCAACTCCACCGACTTGCCTTCGTCCTCGTCCTCGTCGTCGAACCCGTCGTCTTCTTCGTCGTCGTCGGGGTCCGGGCGCGACGGCCGGCCACCGGTCGGGCGTTCCGGCTCCGGAGCGGCCGGGCGTGAAGCGGCCGGGGTATCGGCCACGACGTCGAAACCACCGTCAAGGTCATCGAGCAGGTCAGCCAGGTCGTCATCGGACCAGCCGGTACCGTCGAGGTCGGGCAGGCCCTGCAGAAGCTCGGCCAGGACCTGCTCGTCGTAGCCGTCGCCGTGCTCGGCGGTGCGGTTGTCGGCCAGCATGATCCGCGTGGCGGCCTCGTCGTCCACGTCGATGACGAGCGCGGGCACCTCAGCCAGTCCCTTCGCGCGGGCGCCGCGCCAGCGGTGTTCCCCGGCGATGATCCGCATCCGCGACTTCTGGACCAGGACCACGCCGTAGAAGCCGTTCCTGCTGATCGACTCGGCGATCATGTCCACGTCGCCCTTGTGCGGGTTGTCCGGATGCGGCTCAAGCTCATCGAGCTGGACCATGCGGTAGGTCTGAGGGACGAGCGCAGGCACGGCACCTCCTCGGCGGGGTGGAAGATGGGGATCCGGCGGCCGCGGAAGGCTCGCCAGGATGGAGGCGTGATGGAGCAGCAGCCGGACTGGGACAAGGTGACCAAGCAGATCGGCGAAGCGGCGGGCAAGGCCGCCGAGGCCTTCAAGCAGGTGGGCCGTACGCTCGCGGCGCAGAGCGCGATGGGCTGGGCCTACCGGGGTGACCTGCAGCAGCTCCAAGCGACGCTGGGGGCGATGACGCCCGAGCACGTCGCCGAGCTGTCCAGCGCCGCAGCGCTGCTCACATCAGCGTGCGACGAGGACCTGCGGCGGAGGACGCAGCAGCCGTGAACAAGCCGAGCGCCTACGACGACGCGGCCTACCCCGTGTGGATCCCGCCGCTCGTCGCGTACCGCCCGGAAGGTCAGCTTGACCCCCGCGGCGTGTACCTTCTCGCGTGGCGGAAGACCGGCGAGGAGTGGGAGGCGCTGGTCACGTGGACAACGACGGCGCACCTCGCGTCGGCGCCGCCGATCCATGCCAAGCACGTCGAGTGGGTGCCCGAGAGCAAGATCAAGCAGGTCCCGGCCGAGCAGTCACGCGGCCGGTACAAGGCAGTCCCCCGCTTCGCAGGAGAGGCAACGCCCGACTGACGCGACTAGGACTCGCGTAGGAACCGCTCGAACGCATCGCGGGCCAGCGCCGAGACGGTCTTGCCCTCGGCGGCGGCGCGGGCCTTCGCGAGTTCGCGCAGCTCCTCGGGAAGTCGGAACGACACCCGCGGCGAGTGCGTGTTGCCGCCGGTCAACGACGGACGCCCGCCCCGGCCGGTCGGCACGGGGACACGGCCTTCGTCGATGGCGCGGTGAACGTCGGCGATGGCCTCGGCCGCGTACGCGTCGTCGATGACGTTGCCCTTGCCGTCGTACAGGATCTCGTCGCCACTCACCCGCCCATTGTGTCAGACACAAGCGGCACGCGGGTCAGACACCACCGGGCTCTTCCGGCTCCTGATACTCCTGCAGCCGGCGCGGGAACACCGACGTGAGCAGCGGGTAGAACTCGCCCGCCCCGTCACGCACCACCCAGTCACCGATCATCGCCCGCGCCATGCCCTCGCGTGTCTCGATATCGACGTACGCGCCGGACAGGCCGACCTTCGCGGGGACACCCACGACCACGGCGTTCTGCCCATGCTGGCCGATCCACCCGGCCACCTCAGCCACGTTGCTCGGGGTGACCTGCACCGCCTCCACCACGGCATGCACGGGCTCGTACTGCTTGATGTCCAACATCGCTGGCCTCTCCTCAGCGCTCAGGCGTCGCTATGGCGCGGACGATCGCGCGGAACAGGTGGTCCTTGACCCGCTGTGCCTCGGGCAGGTCCTCGTACGGCACCAGGCACGGGTGCGTCTTCGCGTCAGCGTCCTTGACCGGGCCGTACGTCCACCCGGCCGCCAGCTTGGTCTTGCACCACTCTTCGTGGAGCTCCTGCGGCGTCGCGCCGGCCATGGCCCGCAGGACGCCCTCGGCCGCCGACTCGCGCTGCCACTCGGGAGCCTCGTCCCAGTGCGGCGACACCGCGGCGTCGCCGTGAGCGATCTGCAGCACGCGGTTGGCCTCGTGGCACACGCGGGCGACCCGCGACACGGCCAGCTTCATCCGCTCCCCCTCATACGATGAACGGCGCACACGCGAGCAGCTCACGGCCGCGCTGCTCATACCAGGTCTTCATGGCCCCTTCCAGGACCTCGGTGATCTCGGCCGTCACGTCGTCGCAGCCCACGCCCTCAGGCAGGTGGTCGCTGTCGTTGACGGTCGCGCAGACCTTCCAGTGGATGATCGTGGCGCTCACGCCTCCACCTCCGGGGAGGGCCGGTAGTCGTGCTGGGCCCGCATCCCCGACATCTTCGAGCTGATCGCGGCCAGCGCCGCGACTCGCCACGTGCCGTTGCGGACCGCCTCGTCGTCCACCTGGACAGACCATGAGTCGATGGATCGAGTCCCGCCGCCGTACGAGCCGTGCCGGTACGGGATGCCGGGTTCAGCGTTCCACGACACCGACCACGACAGACGATCACGCCACCGCAGCCGCGGCCGGCCGAGCCGTTCCCGCTGCAGGCGCAGCCGCACCTCGTGCTCGTCACCCTCGGGCATCACGACGACGCCCATCTCTTCCTTGCCGACCTGCTCGTAGCTGTACCGCTTCGGCCCGAACACCTTCTCCACCAGGTCCAGGTTCAGCGACCCGTCCTGCCACCGCGGCGTGCCCCGCGTCCACGAGTCCCGCTTGGCCCACAGCTTCCACCGCAGCCGCCAGTCGTCCAGGTCGAGGCTGATGACACGAGACTCGTACCCGTCCGGGTTCAACCGGCGCTGCAGCCAGGTGCCGAACCTCTCGGTGTGCAGGTAGATCGCGCCCAGCGGCCAGATGCGCAGGTGCGCGGCCAGCACGTGCTCGCTGCCCCGGTTGCCGACCTTCACCTCGGCCGAGAACACACCGAACGTCCGGCCGATGACGATCTCAGCGCCGACCTTCCCGACCGGCTTGTCGGGCCACGGGCCCGGCTTCCCCGCGTCGTCCTGGTGGACCGGCGGCGCCTTCAAGCTGAGCAGTTCCTTCCAGTAGTGCGCCGCGATGACCCTGGTCGGCGGAACCCACGGCCCGGTGTACGGCTCGCCCACCTGGTACGTCTCGGGGTCGAGGTCGCCTTGCGGGTTCGGCCGAACACCGCACCGGTCGCATGCAATCCAGCGTGCCGCGTGGAGGCCGGCCGCGTGGGGGCCGTACCCGTCGACGACCGGCCGGTGGCCACGGAGCCGACACCACAGCATCAGGCGCGGAAGGTCGTGAACCCAGAACCCGCGGTGTACGAGAGCGCCCGGCGTGTTGCCGTCCTCCCGCGCGTAGTTGGTCGTGTGCATCCAGGGCATGAGGGGGCTCCAAGAGGGTGGGGAGTGGTGCGCGGCGGTCACCGATGCCGGATCTCCCAGCGGGTCCGCGCGATGTTCTCGTTGCCGGTCGCCTCGCGCGGTCGGGATGCGCAACTCCAGCCGCGGCGTGGCGGGAGGTGCGCGACGGGCGTCCACCCGGCAGCCCGGAGCGACGCCCCCGACTCGCCTTCCTGGGTGTAGGTGATCAGCCGCGACCAGCCGAGGGCCTTCGCCGCCCGCCAGGCCGCGCCGTACAGCATGCTGTTGGTGTTGCGGGTGCCGTCCGTCGCGGTCCGCGTGACCTCCAACGTCCACCCGTCCTGCAAGAGCCGCGCGACGGGCCGGCCCACGATGGCGACCCCGCGCAGCGTCCCGTCCTCGTCGGCGACGCCGATGGAGAACTTATGGCCCGCTGGCGGGCGGTGGTGGCGGTGCTCCTGCTCGACGTACGCGCGGGCCTCGGCGAAGGTGACGGGGATGATGCGCAGCCCCACCGCTACCGGTTGACCCAGATCGACTCAACCGCGTGGGTCCGCACGTCCGACGACGCCTGACGCACCCGGTAGTCGATCCGCCGCCACCCGGCGAGCACCTCGTCGTACAGCTCCGACCGGTACCCCGACAAAACGATCGTGCCCCGGCAGCCGTTCAGCAGCTCCAGCAGCGGGCGGTGCTCGTCGTCGGCGTCCATCTCCTTGACGTACCGGCCCGACCCCGCCGCGTTCCTCGTCGAGCGCAGGTACGGCGGGTCCAGGTAGAACGCCGTCTCCGGCGAGTCCATGCGGGCGATCAACTCCAGCGCGTCGCACTGCTCGATGAACGCTTCCCGCAGCCGGGCCGCGTGCCAGCGCAGGGCCGCGGCGGCTCGTTTTGCGGTCATCGGGTTGTTCACCCGCGTCCTCGAGGTCGGCCGCCGCCACGACGCGCCGGCCTCACCCGATCGAGACTGCGTGCACTGGATCCACCAGCGGCGGGCCCGCTCCAGATCACTCGCGGTGGTGTCACCCAGCCGGGCCGACTTGTGCTCGGCACGGGCGTACGGCGTCAGCTCGATCGCGCGCTGCAGCGCCTGCGGCTGGTCCCGCAGCGTCCGCATGAACGCCACCAGGTCACCGTTGATGTCGTTGATGGTCTCGATCTTCGCGGGCTGCTTGGCGAAGAACACCGCAGCGGACCCGGCGAACGGCTCGCAGTACACCTCGTGGGCGGGGAGGAGGGAGGCGAGGAACGGGGCGAGCTTGCCCTTAGCGCCGTAGTACTGGAACGGGGGCCGCAGCGCCATGGCGGTCCTCCTTCAGTGTGTCGGTAGGGGTGTCGTCAGCAAGAGCGCCAGAAGGGCACCTCGCCACCGACCCAAAATCCGTGCGTGCCGCAGTTCCTGCACAGGATCGACGGCGTAAGCCCACCGTCGTCCGTCCACTGCCATCCCGAGCTACCGAGAGGCAGGGTCACGCGTATCTCACCGAAGTCGAGAGACGCGGCAGGGCAGTCATGGATCCAGACGGGATATCCATCGTCACTGCGTTCGACGCGCGCCATATGGCACTCCCTTATGCGCGCGGGCGGGCCGTGCGACTGTGGCCGGGACGAGCGGGTGCGGCGCCGACTGGAGATGCTGGCCGAGCCGTACAGGAGCCTGGCTTGATCAAAAGGTTTTTGCTGAGTACCTAGACGCCCCGCGCGGGGGCGGCGTTCGCCGTGCCGGGGGTGGCGGGGGTGGGGTGTCGGCGGCGGGTGGGGATGGTCACCCACCGCCGACATGTTTTGTCGTTATGTCGGTTGACCAGCGGAAACGCGCTAGGATCGCTCCTGACAAGATCACTCTTGTGGTGATCCACTACCATTCGGAATACCGTGATCATGCCCCAGAAACGATCTGGGACGCGCGAATCACGCGTGATCAGCGAACGGAATCAGCAGGAACGCGCGGAATGCGAAGAAACCGCGCGCCCACTACACCCGCGTCACAACCCGAGCCCCGCCGTAGCGTTGTCCGCCCACTCGTCCACGATCCGCATGTACCGGTACAGCACACTCGAGTTCGGCGACCAACCACCCTGCTCGGCGATGGTCTTCGCGTCATGACCGGCCGCCCGAGCCGCCGTCGCCAGGCCGGCCCGGAGACTGTGCGCGGTGATCCCGTCGAGGCCCGCCCGCTCGGCCGCCTCCACGATGACGTTACCGATCGCCTGCCCCGACATCTTCCCGAGCACGTTGCCGTGTCGGTCGATCCGCCGGAACGCCGGACCAGCCGGGTCGAGCTCAACCGAGCCGGCCCACGCCTGCCACGCCTGCATCGGGCACGTCAGCGGGTGCGTGCCCCGCTTGATCGCAGGCTCGCGGGCGCCGGTCTTGCCGTACCGGACGGACAGCTTCAGCCCCTCGTCGCGCACGACCACGTCACGGGCGAGGAGGCCCGACAGCTCCGACCGCCGCGCGGCCATGCCGAACCCCACCGTCAAGATCGCCCGATCCCGGCGGCCCTTCAAGGTGTCCGGCAGCGCCGCCGACATCTTCCGCAGGTCGCGGACACTCAACGGCGGCGCCTGGCCCCGGCCGCGTTGCTCGCCCCGCTCGGCGAGGTTCCGCGTGAGGGCGTCGAGCACGTCCTTGGCTTTGCTGGTTGCATCGTCGGGGACGGCCACGCCATGCCCGCGCAGCATCACGGCCGCGCCGTACAACCTGCGCTGGATCGTCGAGGGTGCCTTGCCGTGCTGGGCGAGCCACAGCACGAACCCGGTGAAGGAGCCGACCGTCGCGGCCAGCGTCGGGATGCCCGTCTGCGCGGTGTAGTCCTGCCAGGCCCGCCAGTCGCCTGCGTAGTTCCGCGTGGTGTTCGCGGCGCGGGTGTCGATCTGCTCGGCCGCCTCGTCGAGCGCGGCCAGTCGCGCATGCAGCTCGGCCTCGTCGGCGGTGGCCAGCTCGGCCGCGAGTCGGTCCAGCTCGGCCGTCATGCGTCCGCCTCGGCGTGCGGCAGGTACGTCACCGGCCGGTCGCCCCGGCACGGTGTGAGCGCCGGATCGTCTGGGCCCACACCGTTCGCGATGGCCATCTGGCGGTAGTCGGCGTACAGCTCGACCGTCGAATGCACCGCCGAGTAGTCGGCGCGGCTCACCCGGACCATCAGGTTGTCGGACGCGCCCCGCAGCAGGAACCCCGCGCACGTCTTCGGCCTGGCCGACCCCGACATGTGGCAGCCGAACGCCGAGGTCGCCATGTCGTACGTGGTCCGCGCGCTGTGTCGGTACACCTCGGGCGGGAACGCCCCGACCGGGGCGTCCGTCCGCCACGGGCAGTCCGGGCACGGTCGGGTCTGGAATCCGTCGCACTCGTGCTCGACGAGGACGACGCCCCAGCCGTCAGCGCCTTCGCAGACCACCTCGGCCCGCGGCCCGTTCCTGCCGTATTCCGGTGGCACCCCGAGGGGGACGTCGTTGGCGGCCGTGTGGAGCCGGTCGCCGGGAAGGTCGCGCATTGCGTGCCTTTCGCAGAGGGGATTAACGATCATGAGTCCTAGCTCACGATAAGCGAAGTTATCATGAGTCAAGAGCGATGATCAACCACACTGCGAACCGACACACACGCGCGAACAACTACGCCGCAGCCGCCGCCTTCTCCTTCTTCCGGAACGCCCCACCCCGCGAACGCAGCTTCACACCCGCCTCGCTCAGCACCTGGTGGACGAACCCGTACGAGCGGCCCGTCGACGACGCGAGTTCACGCACCGTCTCCCCCGCCTCGTACCGCTTCCTCAACTCCGCGCCCAGACGCGCACGCTCCTCCCCGACAACCCGAGCGTTCTTCTTCACCAACACCGACATGAGGGGACTCCTTCAGGTCAAGCCGCCCGGGCCAACGACGCACGCAACACGTCACGAGCCTCAGGCGAAGAGGGGACAGGATCGCCACGCCACAAGCAACCCTCGATCGTCGCCAAATCGTCGAAGTCGTACACCACCTCACGGCCGGCCCGACCCAGCTTCCGCGCCCCATACCGGCGCGCCCACTGGCGGATCGTCACCGCCGTCCGGTCCAACCTCGACGCAGCAACCTTCGCCGTCACAGGGAGCACGAAACACCCCCAGACAGCACAAAAGCCCCCGAACAACCGTCCGAGGGCACACGTCTCTCCGTCGAGCCGAAGTGTTACACACCAACCAGCAGACTGCCAAGCCGACAGCGGAACCGCTACCAACCCGGCGACTCGTCCTCCACCCGCGCCGCCGCCTCCGGTTCCGAAACGTGCGTCCCACACGCCGAACACACATAGAAGCCCGCCTTGGCGTCCCAACGGAACGACCGCTCACCACACGAGCACCGGGCCGGCGTCCACGCAGGCGGCTCATCGCCCGCGGCCCGCTCCAACCGCACCCGCCACGACAGCGCGAACTCGACCAGACCCACCAGGTCCTCACAGACCAACACCGAATCGAGTCGCTCCACCAGCCACGCCACCGCACGCGACCTCGCAACCGCCGACCGCGCACCCACCAACCGCGGCGCCGCCCGCAACCACGCACGCGCCCGAACCTCGAAATCCACCAGGCCGCCCGTCAACTCCTCCAACAGATCCCCCACCGGCGACACCGCAGGCTTCGGCCGCGACCCCGACACCCGCGCCCACTTCGACGGCGGACGAAACCCATCCACCTGCTGGGCCAACTGCGCCGCGAACACATCCACCTCCAACAGCGCAGCCCGCACCGACGCCAGACAGCGACCACACACCAGCGGCTCCCCCGGCCGCCACTGCACATCCGGCACCACCGGCTCGGCAGGAGGCTCCCCCACCTCGCCGCGCCTCACCCACACGTCGACCGCATCCGCATGCTCAACCTGCGCGGCCTCGAACGCAGACCACGCCCGGCGCGACCTGCCATTACACGGACCCACACACGCCACAGACACGGCACCCCCCGAGCAGCCCGAGAAACCCCACCACACTACAAGATCAACTCCTTTCGATCGCAACCAAGACGACACCGGCCAGGCCGGCCGCCCGACGCGGCGGGGCGGGGGCGCGCGAAAGCGCCGACAGCGTTCCCGCTATCGGCGCTCGCGTTCAGCGCGCGGTCATCGGCTCGACGGTCGGCGCGTCGTCGGCTTCTCAAGCTGCGCGATGATCCTCCGCGCGGCGTGCGCAATGTGAAGGATGCCGTTCGTCGCTCCGTGCCGCGCGTACGTGCGCAGACTCTCCAGCGCTGTGAGCGCTGCCGTGGCGTAGGACGCGTGCAGCCTGTGACCCATGGCGGCAACGGCGGTCATGGCGCGGTCGAATTCGCGGCTGGCGTACGCCACGCGCGGCGCTCCGTCGCGGTCCTCGTCCACGTTGATGATCAGCGGAACGTCCAGCATGGCGAGCACGCGCGACAGTTCACGCGCTGCGGTGCGGACGTCCGACATGATCCCCTCCGGCTCGATACCGGCGGCCGTGAGGGCGAACTGATCCGGCGTGACGCATGTGAGCTGCAGGCCGGTGGGCCTGGCCAGGAGGTACGCCGCGCGGTTGCAGCATCGGCACAGTCCGGCCACGGTCCAACCACCGTGACGGTTGATCTTCGGACCCTGGTAGTACGCGAACGTTCCGGGCGGCGCGTACGCGTGCAGTGCGTCGGCGGCGCGTCGGCCTGCGTCGGTCGCGTCGTCCAGCAACGCAAGCGACAGCTCGCACGGGCGGCGGAAAGCGCAGGTGGCGCACGTGTGGGTGTGGGCGGCGTGCACGCGCATGAGTCGGCGGGCATGGTCTGCGGCGGTCCTGGCCTGGGCGTAGAGGTCCATCGTGGGTTCTCCCTGACGTTGTGGCGGTAGGTGGCGAGGGCGGGTGCCCGTGCCCCGATCACGGGCACCCTGCGGGGTTTCGCGGACCGGTTACGCGTCGGCGGTCGCGTCGGCCTTGGTGGCGGCGTCGGCGTCCTTCGTGAGTTCGCCGATGATGCCGCTCACCTGCTCCCACGACAGGTCGCGGTCGGCCATGATCCGCGCGAAGTGCGCTTCGGTCGGGTCGCTGATGCCGAAGTCCTTCGCGGCCTGCAACTGCGACTTAACGGCGGTCTTGTCGGCGGCGTGCTTCGCTGCGGCCTTCCGGCGCGCTTCGATCTCCTTCCGGTACTCCTCCATTTCCGGCAGGTCGGACAGGAGCTTCTGCACGGTCGGCGCGGACGTTCCGGGGACCTTGCCGAGGCTCTCGATGGTGCCGGGCTTGAAACCGAGGACGGCGGCGACGTGCGCGCCGATCAGCGCGTACGTGCTGATCTTCCGCTTGTTCCACGTGGCGACGCACTCGGCGGGGAGGTCCTTGATCTGGTCACCCGTCAGGATGACGTCGGCCAAGCTGCCTTCGGTGTCGGCGGCGGACAGCTCGGCGAGACGTCCAGTAGCGGCCAGTCCGAGGACGTGGATGCCGGTGGGGCGGCTGACGCCCATGCGGCCGAACGCCTTCGGGTGGATGGCGGTAAGAACCTCGATCGCGTCGAAGAGTTCGGCGGGGTTCGCGGTGAACTGCATTGATCTTGCCTTTCGTGGGGTGCCCCGTCCGCACGGTGCGGACGGGGCGGGGTTGGGCTAGGTCGCGGGTGCGGCCTAGTCGTCGGTGCGGTCGACAGCGGTTCCGCTGTCGACAGGCGCGGTGGCGTCGCGCCCGGTGAGGCTGCGCATCCAACGCCACAGCGCGCGGCGGCGGATCCACAGCAGGACGGCCAGCAGGACACCTAGGAGGCTGCCAACTTCGATGATCGGGAAGTCGTTGGAAACCTGCTCCGCGTCGCCGATGTCGTCGACTTCCGGCGACGGCGACGGCGACGGCTCTGGGATCGGCTCGAACAGGTCCGGCGACGGCGACGGCTCCGGGCGGCTCACGGATGAAGCCTCCGGGCCACGCTCGCCCTTCTCGCCCTTCTCGCCCTGCGGTCCGGCGGGTCCGGGCTTGCCCTGCGCTCCGGCGATTCCGGCGGGACCGGTCATGCCCTTCGGTCCTGGCGAACCTGCGGGACCGGGTGAGCCTGCGGGACCGGGCTTGCCGTCTTCGCCCTTCTCGCCTTTCTCGCCCTTGGCTCCGGCGAGTCCCTGCGGTCCCTGCGGGCCTACGGGTCCGGCGGGTCCGACCTGTCCGGCGGGTCCGACAGAACCGGTCTCGCCCTGCGGTCCCTGCGGTCCCTGCGGACCCATGGGGCCGGGTTCGCCCTGCGGTCCGGGGGGACCGGTGACGAGCACGGTAACGGTGGGGGTGGGGTCGGGTGGCGGGGGAACGTCGGCTGCGAGTCGCAGCGTGTGCGTCCCTCCGGTCACTGTGAGGACGACGATCGCGGCGAGTGCGCCGGTGGCGCTTGCCGTGATCGTGTCTCGCTTTCGTGTCTGCATGGCAACGACCTTACCGACAATGCGGGTATCAGATCCGACAATCAGTTAACGGGTTGATAACGATCATTCGGGCGGCGAAAGGGCTGTGACCTGCGGGTTTGCGGAACATTCGCACGCATGCTCGATCACGGGGCGGGCCAGTCCGGGCCCCCGTATTCGAACGCACTTTCCAACGCGTGGACTGACTGACGATCTTGTGCATTGGCACGAAACCAGACCATCGCCCGCCGCCGACCGCACAGCCCAGCGCGTTTGGTGGTGTTGGTGTGGTTGGTGTTCTGTGTTCTCTTCTAAGCGTTTTTGATCTTGGGGGGTATAAGAGGTACCGACCGCGTGGTGTTCGTGTCTCAGCGTTGCTCTCAGCGCGTTCTAGCGTGTGCGTCCTGTCGCGCGTGGTGCGTCTACTCCGGTCTGTCGCGTCTGAAGACATGAAAAAAGCCCATCAGCGACGAGGAGACGGGCTCCGGCGCCGCTGACGGGCTGGGGTGGTCCTTCGGTGGTTCTTCGGGGGTTTCCCGCGTGGCTTCCGACCCTTTTGGCGGCCTGGCGTGTGGCGGGTCGCCGTGTTTGTGCTGGTGGCGGGCGTGCGAGGTGTCGCGTCATCCGCCAACGCGTTCAGTCAGCTCGGGCTTTCGCGTCGGCTGCGCAGCCTCGGCAGGGCAGGTCTTGGTGGTGGATGAGGCACCGGCCGGCGGGGGTTGCCGCCGCGGTGGTGGTGGGCTGCTGGGGCAGGTAGGGCCGGGGGTCTTTCTCCAGCGCGCGGCGCACGTACGCGGCTTTGTGCTGCACTCGCCCGCGGCCTTTGGCGAGGATCGTCTTCCTGACCCATGCGGCGTGTTCGCGGGTGATGGGCTGCGTCGCGAGCGGAGCGAGCAGGCGCATGACCATCTCGTCCACCTCGCGAGAAAGATCATCATCGTCGTCGTCGTCTGGTCGCCCAGCCGGGTACGGCGGGATAGATGACTGACTAGATGTATTTGCTCTTGGGATGGGATGGGATGGGAGTGGGAGTGGGGGGGCGTCTCCAGACAGGTCTTCGGACGCGTCATGAGACGCGTCTCTAGATGCGTCTCGCTCCATACGCTTACGCTCCACCCACCGCTCCTGACGTGCACGTTTCGCCGCACGATCCTCTTTGATCTTCTCGGCGGACGCCTGGAATTCGAGGTAGTCGTGGACGCTCCAACCTTGCTCGGTTTCGTGCCACAAACCAGCGTCGACAAGCTCACGCGCGTACCGTTTCGGGCTTGAAACGTCGGACACGTAACGGAGCTCCGAGGTGGTGATGCAGCCGTCCGTCAGGTTGGCGTTGCACCAGCACAACGCCGACACGTGCAGCCGGAACGCCTTGTCTGACAGTGGCCGCACCTTCCGGTTCACGGGGAACTGGTCGTCGATACGAACCCACGGCATGGGCCGCCTCTCCTTCGAGCTGGTTGTTCTGGCAGGGCCACCGAGGGAAGAGGCGTCCCGCCACCGTAAGCGGTTCCGCTATCGGCCGTCATCTGGGTCTGGGCGGCCGTCCAGTGGCGTCGTAGGTGCGTCGCTGGTCCGGGTCGTACAGCACGTCATATGCCTTGGTCACCTCCTTGAAGCGGTCAACGGCGGCCGGGTCGGGGTTGGCGTCGGGGTGCAGCTCGCGTGCGAGCCGCCGGTATGCGGAGCGGATGTCACGCATGGTGGCGTCGCGCGGGACGCCGAGCACGTCGTACAGGTGCCCGGCCGGCGGCGAGGCCTTCGGCGGCCGAGGCGGCGGGGTCTCAACGCGGGGGGCGCCGGTGCAGGTTGCGGCGTGCGGCATCATCCGCTTCTCCGGTGGCACCAGCGGCTGGGCGGCCGTGATCGTCCGCGACCGCAGCACCCCGTGGACGTCCCGCCACACGGCGGTGTTGCCGTCCGGGTGCTGGTCCGGATCAACCGGGAACGTCAGTCCGGCCTGGGTGCGGGTCCACCGGACTTTCTTCCCGCAGGGCTGCTTGTGCTTGCTGCCCTTGCACGGCTTGAGGTCAGCGACGGAGAGCACGCCGCTCCCCCGTATCCGGATCGACCACCGCCACCGGCAGAAGCAGGCAGATGTGCCCGGCGGTGCGGCAGTCGGTGCACCTCATGCCGCCGCGCTCGAGGGCGGGCAGGTGGTGAGCGCACACCGGCTCGTCCTGGATGTGCTCGTGGACGCACGCCGTGGTGTAGACGCCAACGACGTCGAACGGGCACGGCGGGAAACCGAACACGACGGTCGCGCAGGCCAGAGCGGTCACGACGCACCACCGCCGGTCAGGCGCGTGAACAGGTCGTTGATGGCTGCGAGTTCGGCCTGTGCCTGCTCCAACTGGGCCCGGAGCGGGCCGCTTTCCTGCGTCGCCTTCTTCAGCTCGGCCGTGGCCTTGTCGCGTTCGTTGAGTGCCCGGTCGCGCTGCTCGTACGCATCGTCGAGCTCGGCCAGGGCCTGGTCGCGTTCCCGTTCGGCGGTCGCGGCCCGCCGTTCGGCTTCGCGCAGGGTGGTCTCGAATGCCCGGAGTGCGGTCAGGGCCGGGCTCGGTGACGCCGGCGCCGCGGCGGCCGGTGCGGGAGTGGGGGCGGATGTGGCGCGCCGGGGCGCGGGTCCGGGCTTGGGCGTGACCTTGGTGACGGTCAGGTCGCCGTTGTTCCACTTCAGCGCGACCCACCACACCGGCGGGGTGGCGCGGGGCCGGTGGCAGCGGGTGTGCTCGGTCCGGTTGAGGTACTGCCGGACCTCCTTCTCATGCACTGCGTCCCAGTCGGGGCAGGTGGCCTTGATGATGTCGGCGAGGGCGCCGCACCACTGGACTCCGACGACACCGCCGTTGGTGAGCTGCTTGTCGCCCTGCTCGCGTGCGGCCTCGCGCAGCAGCTCCCACAGTGCTTCGGCGTCGGCCGCGACGTTGCGGGGCTTGCTCCTGGTGACGTGCGCGGATTCGCCGATCGTCGGCATGTCGGGTTCTCCCTGTCTCGTGGTGGTGGAGGCGGCGGTGTTGGTGAGGTGGGCGATCACCTCGGCTTCGCGGACCTGGAGCATCTCCGCGTACGGCTTGGCGTCGACCGGGCCGGGCGTGTGGAGGATGCCGCCTGACACGTACGGCCGGATGCCGTTCGCGCGGGCTGCGTCGACGAGGGTGTCGACGCTCCACCAGGTGTCACGGGGCATGCTGTCGGCTTTCTCGGTGTCGGGGTCGGTGGCGGCGACCATGGGCGGCTTGGTGGGGTGGTCGTGCAGCAGTGAGCGGATCTTTGTCCGGTAGTTGTCGAGGCCGCGGCCCATCGCCTGCAGCGGGATCTCTCCGGTGCGGCCGTTGGCGGGGTTGGTGATCAGCCACTTGCCGCCTGCGAGCTTCATGGTGAAGCCCAGGCGTTCTGTTTCGGCCTCGACGAGCTTTCGGACGTCGGACTTGCTGGTCATGTGGCGGGTCTTCTCCAGACGGACAGGCCGACATATTCGGCGTACGCTGCGGTCCCGGCCGCGCCGCGGGCGATCGCGTTGGACCGCTTACGGTCAGCCATCGCTGGTGTCCTCCTCGTCCATCAGGGTCGGGTCGCGGCGCTCCGGGCCGCCGAGGGTGTAGCCGACCCAGTCCGTCTCCGCGTAGGTGTGGGAGCAGCAGCCGAGACACACCAGGTAGACCCGCCCGGCGGTGATCGCGGGCTGGCGGACCAGCACGCGGCCGTCCTTGTCGAGGAGCTGCGTCTCGAACACGAAGGACACGGGCTTCCAGGCGTGCGGCTGGCCGTCCACGCACTTCATCCCGTCACGCCGTGGGGTCGCGTTGAACTGCCTGTCGCCGTAGCTCGGACGCCGCTCAGCCATCGCAGTGCTCCCACTTGGCGCGGATGTCGTCGGCTTGGCCGGGCTCCCACTCGCGGTGGCCGGGCGGCTCGTCACTGAAGGGGTTTGACGTGTCGGGCACCTCTTCGCCGAGGTGCTCCCACGCGGGCCGGCCGCACCGGTCGCAGCTGTAGAAGGGCTGGCCGATCCACCGGAACCACTCGCACTTGGGCTGCTCCGTGTCGCGCTGGGTGGCCTGCGCTGCCCGGTTGGCCGCGCCGTGGTGCGGGCAAGTCAGCTCGGTGCAGGTGTCGGACATCGTCGGTCCTTTCGAGGGCTGCCAGTTCACGGCTTCGTCGATGATCACGAGGGAGGCGCTCTGGCCCCGCACGGTGCGGCGGGCCTTCATGCGCTGCTTGATCTGGTCTTGCGTCGGCTGCGTCCAGGTGTGCCACCCGACTTCGTCGGTCCACCGCTGTGCGTGCGGCAGACGACTGCGGGAGCCGCGCTCGGGGAGTCCGCAGTGGCGACACCCGTTGACCGGTGTCGGCACGATCAGTCCGCGCGGCTCACTCATCGCCGCGGCCTCGGCGGAAGCCGGCGCGGCGCTCGTCGTACAGCGCTAGGCCGTAGTTGTTGCCACGCTGGAGCGGCTCCCACACGGCGGTGACGACGCCCTCCGTGATGGTGCACTGGGCGATGACGGCGATCAGGTCCGTCAGGAACATGGGGAAGAGTCGCTCAGGGTGTTCGGCGTCATGGCAGGTGACGTACGGCCTGCTGCCGCCGGGAATGTTGGTGCCGATCTTGATGGTGGCGGTGAACGGCTCCGGCTCCTTCCAGTGGACGGCGATCTCGTCCGGGAGCGGCCTCGCGTCACGGAACAGGCCGCCGAACTCGTCGAACGGGACCTTGCTCGGGCTACTCATCGGGGGTGTCCTTCCTGCTGTTGGCCAGGTGCTCGCGGGCGAGCGCGTAGCCCTTGGCGTAGGTGTCGGGTCCGGGAAGCCGGGTCGTGGCGGTGGTGCGCGGCTGGCCGAAGTTGGTGTGTCGCCAGCCGTCCGCGCGGAGCTTGAGAAGGAACTCGGTGGCGAAGTCCGCCGGTGGTACCCGGTCGGCGGGGTCGTGCTCGTCGCGCTCGTACACGCGGCGCGCAAGCTCCCGGATCGCGTCGTCGGTCTGCTTGTTCACGGCGCCGCTCACGAGGCCGCCCGCCTTGCTGCTGCTCGTCTCTGGCGCAGCAACCTCTTGCGGAACCTCATGCGTTCGGGGCCGGTCATCTCAGCGGCGATGCCGTACTGGAACGCGCCGAACGACACCTGGTCGTCGAGGCATTCCTGCTTCACCGGGCAGGAGGCGCACACCTGCTTGGCTTCCGCTTCGCGGGCTTCGCGGCTGGAGCTGGTCTTGCCTCGTTGCCCTTCGGGCGGGCCGAAGAACAACTCCAGGTCCATGCCTCGGCAGGCAGCCCGCCTGCGCCACTGGTTCGTCGACATCTACCGCCTCCGGCTGAGCAGCCCGACCGCCTGCGCAGCGGCGGCGTACCGTTCGCCGTGGCGGGTGGAGATACCCATCTGCGCCGAGATCGTTTCGTTGGTCGCGCCGTCACGGGCCAGCTCGGCGTACTGGTAGACCTTGGCGCGGCTTCGGTCGGTGGCGGGCATCCACGACGGTCCGCCACCGTCGATCGGCACGACGACGTAACCGGCGTTGTCGAGCGCGTCCAGGACTGCTTGCGCGGACGGCCCGTCGGCGGCGAGGACTTCGCTGACGACGTCGGTGGCGTCACGCATTCCGGATCACCCCCTGCGGCGCGGCCATGCCGCCGCAGGCGAGCGCGTACGCGACGTCCAGGTCCTCGGGGGTGAGGCCGCGGGCCTCGACAACGGCGACGAGGCGGGAGCCGTCCGGGGACCAGATGGCGATCCGTGGCGGCAGGGTCGTCTTCTTGCGTCGCTGATTGCGCTTCCGCTGTCGGATGGCGGGGATGTCGTATGGGGTGGTCATAGCATGGGTCTCCTGGTCTGGGTGGGTTGCGCGGCGGGGAACAGTTCGTCTTGGAAGCCGACGACCACGCCATCGACCTCGACGGGTTCGCCTGCGGGCTGGTGGCAGATGCAGGGGTCTTCCGTGCATGTGCAGTCGGTCACACCGGCTCCCGGAGGCTGTGCAGGCTGAGGTGGGCCCGCTCAAGGGCCTTCTCCAGCGCGTCCGTGGTCACGTTGAGCCGGTCGGCGACCAGGCCGATGTCGATGTGGTCGTGCTCGGTGATGAGCCGGTCGGTGCGGATCACCCATTGGGCGTCCTCGACGATTCCGGCGCCCTTCCGCAGAGGCTTGTGGCCCTTGAGACTGCCCCGCTCACGCAGTCGCGCTTCGCATGGCTTGCAGCGCCGGTCCGGGCCCGAGGATCCTCGCTCGCATCCCTTGGTCGAGCAGCGGACAGCGGACCAGTTCGGCTTGGCGGACGGGTCGTCGATCGACCCGTCCTCCCAGGCCAGCGCCGGAGCCCAGCCCTTGCGAGCGGCGTTCATGCGGGCCTTGACCGCTGAGATCCGCTCACCCTTGGTGGTCTCGGGCGGCTGCTGGTCCCAAAGCATCTTGTAGAGGCGGGTGACCGCGCGGACGAATCCCGCGTAGACGCAGTCGTCGCCGCGGGTGATCCGCGCGAGGTGGCTGGGGTCCACGTCGAGAAGCTTGTCGAGGACTTTCGTTGACCACCCGGCAACAACGAGCGCCTGCAGGCGTCGGCGTGTGCCGGTGCCGTCGATCGGTGTCCCGTCGAGGATGTCGTCGGGGGCCGGCCAGAACGCGAGAACGGCTTGGCCGGTCTTGGTCGGGATCTCCTCGGGCGGGGGGAAGCCCGCGTCGGGCTTGCCGTACATGAGCCATGACAGGTTGATCCCGATGAGATGGCCCAACCTCTTCACCCCGATGCCGGTCTCGTCCCGGATCTTTTTGACGTGGTCACGCACCGGTTGGGCGGGCATCCTCGGCTGCCAGGTGCCTTCGGCTATGGCCTTCTTCCTCTTGTACTCGTAGACCTTCTTCGACTTCAGGCAGTGGGCGCAGTAGCAGCCCCACACCGGCCGCTCGCGGCCCTCGTGTCCAGGAATGCCAGGCTTTGCGCTCACCAGGTCACCTCCGGCCAGCCCTTCACCCGCTGCAGCACCTCGCGCTGCGCCTTGGGCACGGTGACGATCGGATGCCCCGCCCATTCGCAGCCCATGGCGCGCATCCACCAGCCGTCGCACTCGTCCTCGGTGGGGAACACCAGGCCGGCCCGAGACAGTGCGGCCGTCGCCATCTGGCTCTTGGTGGCGCCGCTATTGCCGGTGGCGTACATCTTCACGTGCATGATGTTGACCAGCGCGATCGGCACGCCCTCCCGATAGCAGGCGAGGCGGATCAGGCCGCCGATCTCCGCGAGGCGGTGGATGGGGTTGCCCTTGATGCCGTTGGCGTAGTCCTCGATGACGATGAGGTGCGGCCGGTGCACGGCGAGCAGTGCGCGGAACGCCTTATCGACGTGGTCCATGCGGTTCAGGTCGTCGGCCAGTGTGCGAACCTTGCCGGACGCCTTCGGCGCTGTGATCGCCGTGGTGGTGTCGTCGGGCAGCGCGACGCCGGACTGCTCGGCGGCCAGGTCAAGGCCCATGATGCGGGGAAGGGTCACTTCCACTCCTTCGGGGTTCGGACGGTCTTGTGTAGGTCGTGGTCGGTCCAGAAGTCCGAGAACATCGCCAGCTCGGCGGCGACCTGCTCGGCGGGGCGTCGGGCGCGGTGGTCCCGGTTACGCCTCTCGCGGCGTCGCTCGGCGTGGTACCAGCGGCAGACGAGGAGGAACGCCCCGGCGGTGGCCAGCACTGTGATCAGGCCGATCACCGCCAGGGCGTCCCAGATGGTGCTGATCACTCGACGTGGCCCGCAGGCTGCTGCTGGTCGAGCTGGGCGCGGAGCTGGTTCTTCTCCTCGACGGTGGCCATCAGGTCGCGTTCTGCGTTGGCCGCCCGCTCAGCGAGGCTCTCGTTCTCGGCGTTGAGGCGGGCGACCAGCGCCTCGGCCGCGGCGTAGTGCTCGTTCGCAACGGCGTTGCGGCGGGCCCAGTAGTTGCGTTCGGCCTCGGCGCCGATGATGACACTGATCGCGCCTACCGCCGCGGTCAGCTCGAAGGCGGCGACGACGGTCCACCAGTCGCCGAAGAAGACGAACGCGGCGAGGGTGAGGCCGATGACCCCGATGGCGGTGACTTTCAGCCACCGCGGCACGGTGGACCAGTACGGCCGTGACGGCTCGGCCTGGGGGCTGGTCATGAAGCGACCTCGCTCTCGATCTCAAGGATGTTCGGGTAGGACGAGGTGATCTGGATGCGCCAGCCGTTGACCTTCACCCGGTAGGTGCGGCCGACCGTGAGGGCGCCGTAGATGTCGGAGCTGTTGAACTTGCCCGACAGCCAGGCGTCAGAGTTCTGGTAGACGCCCTGGTCGGTCCAGATGAGGTACTTGCAGTCGGAGCGGCCGGAGCAGACCCGTTCCTTGCTCTGCACGGTGATGGTTTCGGTGTGGGTGGTCGTCGTCTTGGCCAGCCCGATGATCACGGCGATGACGACGAGGACGACGATGACGAGGCACCCCGCCAGCAGTTCGTTACGGTCGTTGTTCACTTGCCGTCGCCCCTCGCGCCGGTGAGGGCGGCGTCGACCCGGGCCTGCTGGCCAGCCGGGACCTTCCCGTGCATGACGCTGGCGATGAGCTGGGTGGCGGGTCGGCCCGCGAACCGTTCGCCTTCGCTGGCCTTGTCCGCGGCGAGGATGACCGCCATGTCGCCGTCCAGGCCAACGCCGTGCTCGTACAGCGCGGCGTCGAGCTGGGCGACGGTGGGGATCTCGCACGGGCTGTCGCCGATCGCCCACACCTCGATCTCGCCTTCCTCGGGGTCGAGGTCGGTCGCCGACGCGAAGAAGGAGTCGAGCGGGGCGTCCCAGCCGACCGTGATTTCACGGCCGGCCGGGAAGCCGGGCGGGTTGGGGATGACGTAGCGGCTCACTGTTCAGCCTTCCTTGTCGAGGGGGTGGCGGGGTGACGCGGTCAGTGGCTGTCCCTCGCGCGGACGCGGAGGATGTCCGTGCCGGAGTCCGTGAAAGCTGCGATCTCCCACGCGGCGACGTAGCCGGGGTAGATGGCTGCGAGACTGGCCCGGTCCGGCGTGCTCGCGGAGGCGATGGCCTTGAGCAGGTGGTGGACGAACAGGCTGGAGGCATATCCGCCGTTCCGGCTGGCGAGGACGTCGGCGGCGATCTGCGGGGTGATGTGCGGGTCGATCATCTGGAACTCCTGGTGTGGCGGTGGCGGTGGGCGCGAGCCGGACGGCTCGCGCCCGTAGGAGTCGGGTCAGGTGGCGGCGTGCTCGCGGGACATCTCGTCGGCGACGAGGTTGTTCAGCGCGGCGACGATGGAGGCCCGCCAGGCGCGGTTCTCCTGGGCGATGCGGTCGGACACGGCCAGCGCGTCGAGGAGGCCCTGCTTGTCGGTGAGCGCGGCCGGGAGGCGGCGGTTCCCGATGGCCAGGACCGATTCCTTGTTGGTCTGCCGGTGCTCGATCGTGTTCGGGGTGACGTCGTCGTACTCGACGGTGATCGTCTTCACGACGCCACCGACTGCCGCTCGGCGTCGGCGGCGGCGGCGATCGCCGCGTCCCACGCCGCGACCTTGCCGTTGCAGTCCTCCAGCAGCCCGGCGACGTCGGCGAGCTCCTGTTCGGTCAGGTCCTTCGGGCCGGTGATGGTCCGGCCGAGCAGCGTGGACAGGTCCCGCAGCCGGTCCTCGCCCGACAGCCGCTGGTCGAGCCTGTCGAACAGGGCGCCGATCCGCTGCTCCAGGTTGGCGCGGGTGCGGGCCTGGTTGACCTTGAGCTGGTTCAGGTGCGCGATGACCCGGTCGGCCTCGCTGCTGGTCAGTTCCTTGGTGGACTCGACGCGGCGGCGCAGGAACCTGGCGATCCACTCGAAGCGGGCCTCGTCGTTGAGCGCGGTCGACCCGCGCCCGGTGTGCGGCGTGATCCCGCACTCCGACATCAGGATGTTGACCTGGCGGAGCTGCTTGTCGTTGGCGTCCGGGAGGACCTCGCCTTCGACGATGTCCTCGTTGTCGGCGGCCGCGGCGGCGCGCTGCTGCCGGGCGGCCTGCATGAGCGCTTCGGCCCGCTCGGACGCCTTGCGCGGCTCGTCCGCGATCGGCCCCGCCGCGCCCTCGTCACCGAGGCGGGAAAGGACCGGCCCCACCTTGAGGAACGATTCGAGCTGGGCGACCGTGGCCTTCTTCATCGTGGTGCCGGTCGCCTCACCGAACGCGGCATGGAGTTCGGTGATGGTGCCCGGCCACGCGGTCATGATCTGCTGCCGCAGCCGGTCGGTGTCGGTGGTGCTCGCGGGCGGCTGCGGGGCCGCCGCCGGCGCGGGCTGCGCGGGTGCTGCCTGCTTCGGAGCGGCCGGTGCGGGCTGCGGTTCAGGGGCAGCGTCGGCCGGGGGCTTGGCGAGCGACGCGACGCGGGCCTTCGCCGCCTCCTCGACCTCCTGCGCCCTGCCCTTCCAGGCGGGATCCAGCTTGACGGTCTGCCAGATGGCGACCACGTCATCGCGGGTCGTGGCCGCCGCGATCATCGCGAGGTAGTCCGTCGCGGGCGCCGCCTCGATCGCCTTCCGGTCACCGCCGCCGGCGCGGGCCAGCTCGGCGCGGCGCGCGACCTCGCCCGACATCAGCTCGTCGAACCCGATGCCCTCGATGGTGAGGCCGGGCACCATGTAGGTTGCGACCTTGACCTTCCGGTCCTTCTCATCGAAGAACGACCCGGTGCGCTCGGCCAGGTACAGCCAGGCGTCCACGTACGTGCCCGCGTGCGCGAGAAACTCGGCCGCGTTCGGCAGCTCCGCCGCGGCGTTGCCGCCCTTGCTGTCGAGCCGCCACAGGCCGAGGCTGGGCACCTCCTTGAGGAACACGCCGAGCCGCGTGTACGGCTTGCAGAGCCGGTCCTTGATGTCGCGGTCAGCGCCGCACAGGCACGGCCCGACGAACGGAGCCTGCATCGCCACGCCGGTGCAGCGGCGGAGGCACAGCTTCGACTCCCAGTGCTCCATGTTCTGCGACAGCCCGTTGGGCGGCACGATCACGGGGATGCGCTTCGCGTTGGTGATGACCTCGAACTGTGGGCCCTGCGGGGACTTCCACGGCTTCACCTGACCGCCGTACAGCTCGGCGACGCCCCGGATCATCTCCTCGGACGGCGAGGTGAACCGGAACGTCTCGATCTTGCTCGGGTACTCCTTGCCGTTCTGGCTGGTCTTCTTGATGCCGAGGCGGATTCGGCCGTCCTGCCAGTGGCGGCGCTGAAGGACGGAGGGGTCGATGGGCATCAGGCGGCTTCCCTTCTCGTGGCGGTGGGGGGCTGGATGGGCTTGCAGCCGCGCAACTCCAGGCCGTGGACGTAGCGGGCGAGCGGCAGCAGCCCGCGGAACGCCTCGAACGCGGCGGCGTCCGCGGGGACGGGGATGAACCCGTAGGTGTCGGTGCGGAGGTTGAGGATCGCGGCGCCGACGAACTCGGGGACGGTGAACTCGTGGCTGTCGTCGTGGCCCTGCGCGTCGCCGAACCTGCACTCCGGCGGACAGACCAGCGCGACCGTGGCGTTGCGGAGCGCGGCGAGCTGCATGACGAAGTCGTCGTACATGGCCGACGCCGGTTTGGTCTGGCTGGTTTTGATGTCGATGAGCCACAGCCCGGACGGGGTGGGCAACGGGTCGGCGGGCACCTTGCGCGGCTTGTACTTCGGGATCAGCGGCGAGGTGTCGGCGTCGAACCGCAGCTTGACCCAGATGTCGGAGGTGCCGCCGTAGCCGAGTTCGCGGTTCAGGACGGTGCATTCGGCCGCGATGATGTCGCGGCGGGTGATGCCGTAGTCGGCGAGGAACTTCCGGTAGGAGTCCACGAACGGCTCGGCCTCGGGGTCGGGGGCGATCGGCGCGCCGAGGTTGATGGCTTCGGCCTGGTGGTGGACGCGGGAGCCGAGCTCGGCCTTCTTGTCCCACGCCTGCCGGTACTGGCCCTTGGCCAGCTTCACGAACTCGACCAGGTCGTCGGGGTCGGCGGCCGCGCGGAGCGCTGCCGGGAGGTTGTCCATCATCCACTCGGCGGTGACCTTCGCCGCGGCGGGGGCGAGAGCGTCGATGGCGTGCTGGTCGAGCGTGTTCGTGACCGAGATCAGCATTTCGCCGCTGACGGGGTCGCAGTAGTAACGGCCCTTGTCGGTGGCGACGGCGTGCTGCGGGTCGTATTGGTCGTCGCGCTCGCTCACCAGCCGCTCCCGTCGTAGTCGGCCTGCTCGCGCCGGTACTCGGATTCGGTGAGCGGGTCCAGGGCCGGCCCGCTGCGCCACGGGACTCGGGGGGTGGTGGCGCGGGGGTATGGGTGGCGGCTGGTGTTGTCGGTGCGGAGATTGCCGAGGTAGTCGGTGATTTCGTCGTCCGTTGGGATATCGGTCAGGGACACTGCTTCTCCGTTCGTGGTCGTGGCGGGTCAGTCGTGGATAGCGGTAGCGCTATCGGCGGGGATATAGCGGGCGTAGAGCCGGATGACTCTCCGGCCGTTGCGCGTTACGGTGCGGGTCGTGACGGCGAACGCGCCGTCTGTGGCGGTGAACCCGCGGCCGCCGCGCTGGATGGCGCGGTGTAGGTTGGCGGCTTTTCTGCGGCCGTCTTCGGCGGGGTGCTCCAGGATGACGGCCCATCGGCCTGGGGCTTGGCGGAGCTGGTTAGCGATGTCCGCGTAGTCGCCTCTGCGGTAGGCGGATCGCGGCTTGGGGTCTTCCCAGCGGAGTTCATGGACGGGCATGGCGCTCGTTTCGTGCGGGGGTTGTGCGTCGGGTGTCGGATTGTTTTTGCAGGTCAACGCGTGATCGAAACGCGTACCGACATAACCGACATTAGCGCACTGTGACGCACAATTCAACGTCAGATGCGTCTAGACGCGTCACAGACCACTTGTCAGGTGCATTGAGATGCAAAGCTACTGACAGTCAGTGACGCATCACGTAGACATAGGTACGACATGACGCACTTGTTGATACCGTTGCGCCGATACAGCGCCACACATCGCCACGAAAGGACACGGGACGCCGTGACCAAGCCCGACAAGACCGCAGCCCCGCTGCCTGTCGCCGCACTCCTAACCGACCGCCGAGAGCACCCAGGACCCCTGCGCAGACGCATCTCCGTCCGCGCAGCCTCCAAGCGCGCCGAACAACTCTCCGGCGAAAGCTTCTCCGAGCCGACCTGGCGGCGGATCGAAAGCGGCGAAAGGCGACCCGACGACCGGGAAATCGTCCTCATGGCCGCAGCAATCAACGACCTCGCGATGGCAAGCGTCGTCACCCCGGACGACTTGCAGAAAGCAGGCTGCGAAATAGCCGCTGACCTGCTCCGTGAATGGATTCGCAACCGCACCAAGGCCGACCCCGCGTTGGCCGACATCGTCGACCTCACACCCGAATCGGTACAGCAGGCCCTACAAGGAATGCTCGCCGAAATCCGCTCGCTCCACGTCAGCCAGTCAGACCGAGACGAGATGGAGAAAGTCCTCCTGTCCCAGATCCGCTCAACGCTCGATGGCTACAGGGCTCAGGTTCGTATCCTGCGGGGCCGATGAACGGTCAGTTCGTCCAGTTACGCGCCGCGTAGCCGCCGAGCTGGAACAGCGTCGTGACCCCAGCTCTCCGCTTCAGATCCTCCACGCGCCGGTCCACCGTCCGCTTATGGACCCGCAGCGCTGCGGCAATCCGCTCCACGTTCACGCCCCGTGACAGCATCTCCACAATCAGCCTCTCGTCGGCGTCCAGCTCACTCCGGCCCACTTCAGTGAACCAACCGGGGTCCGTCTGGAGCGGCATGGCGCGTTCCCATTCGGCCTCGAAGACCGCGACGAGGAAATCCAACAACGTGCCGGGATGCACGAGCAGCATCTGACTGCCGTCGTGATGGCCCCGCGGGTAGCGCGGCGTCATCGCCACCATCCGATCACCGATGAGCAGCTTGTGAGGCAGCCGCTCGGCCAGACGAATCTCGCAGCCTCGGCCCGCTGAATGCGCCAGGCCGGCCACCGCCACGGCGTTGTCGAACACTTCCCGCTCGTACACGATCCGGCACTTGGCTGGATGGTCCTCATCAGCGTCGGCGGACATCGCAGGCCCGTCCGGGTCGCTGAGTGCAATGAACGGGTGGGTGACGAGCTGCATCACCTCTTGCCGTGCGGTCGCGTGGATCTCCTCGAACTGCCATTGGATGCGTGTGAGGCTCGACAGGACCTCAACGGGGTGGCTGTCGCGGTACAGCTCGTCCAGCTCCTCCACGGCGGCATGGAGTGCGCGGAACCGGGTTTCGCTGTGGAGCAGGTCGCGCTGGAGCGCCGCCGATGGGCGGCGCGCCACGGGCGGGTCGCTGTGGATCAGGCCTCGTGACCGTAACTCGCGCAGGTCAAGCTCGGCGTCTTCTCCGAACAGCGCGGTGAGGTCGTCGCGGCTGGTGTATCCACTTAAGAGCAGGTGCCGGTACAGGAGTTCCTGTTTGTCGCTGAGACCGAGCACCTGTCGCATGTTTCGTATCTCCCATGTCCTGACAACGCGGTGATCATGTCAGCATTTCAGGCTGTCGATCAAATGGCGCTCCAGGTCTTCCATCGTCTGTGCGTGACGCCGACCGAGCTCCGCTACGAGTTTCTTGTCGCGGCGCTGACGGTGGTGTCCGACGAGCAAATAGGCAGTGATCGGCAGTGGAACGGTGCAAGTCCAGAGCACTAGAAGGGCGACGTTGTCCCAGGCCATCGCCCCCTTGTTGTCGGGTGAGACGAATAAAGCGATGGCTGTCGCGGCCCAGCCGACGCTCGCGATCAGCCAGGCTCGGCGTTCCCAGCGGATCATGGCTCCTCCAAGGTGTGTGCGTGCGGCGTGGTCACATTCCGCCTGTGTGGCGGGTCGTCTCAGCGTCAGTCGTCGGGGTCGGGCTCGGCTCTGGCGTCGGGGTCGGGCTCGGCTGTGGAGTGGGGTTGGTGCATCGCCGGTGGTAACTGTGGCGGTGCCGTACGGGGTTGACAGTGGGCGCAGGGGCCGGCGTCGTGCCGTCACTGACCGTCTCGACCGCTGGGGGAGGTGCGTCAGTGTCGGCGTAGGAGGCGGTGGCCGAGGTCACGGCCAGGAGGAGAGCAGCCGCAGGCGCCAGCAGCGACTTATGCAGGATCTTCATGGTCACTCCAGGGGGTGGGGCAGGACGCGGGGAGCGACTGACAGATCGTGTTGACTGTCAGGGCTGGATGTCACGCGCGGTGACCATGAAAGTGGTATTCGCGCCGCTTGTCTACGTTCCGCTACGCCGTATTTTCGACATGTCACTTATTCGACAAAGTACGGCGGACAAAAGCATGCCCGAGGAGTTGACGCCGTCTGCGGGTGCATTCCTAAGGGGAGGCTTGGAACGATAACGATCTAGCGTCACCCAAGGCTGCGGGCATGTCGGGAGAATCTCCCAACTGACATGGTGGGAACGTAAGCACGCAAATCCAATGCAGGAAAGGCACCATGAGACGAACTATGGTCGCCATACTCATGCTGACCTTCGCGGCAGGGACAGCAGCGTACGTCGCGCTCCAGGCCGAACTCATCGGGCCACCCACCGATCACGGTGACCTGGTGGTTACCGCGCCGGTCTGCCTCATCGTGGCGATCGCGGCCGCTGCCGCGGTCCGCCGGCGGCGAGCCCCAACCAGCTCGTCCTACACGCTGGGGTTCACCGAGCACAGGCAACGCTGACGCGAAGACGCAGAACCGCCCCGGGCACCTACGCCCGGGGCGGTTCTGCGTTCCATTCCGGCAGGTCGAACATGCCCGCCACCATCCCCCGCTTGAACGCCCACCACTCCGCAGGCGTGTACGCGAGCACCGGGCCCTTGCCGTCGTCCTTCGTGTCGCACACCAGGACATCACCGGTCAGCATGTCCCGGCGGACCGCCACGCAACTCCCGGACTCCGACGCCGTACGCCAGTTCTCGGTCAGCACTCGATGTCTCTCCTGATCGCAGCAATCAGCTCGACAGACTCGCCGGAGGAGAGCGCGGAGTCAGCGATGTGAGCGAACCGCGCCGTGAACTCCTCCACCTGCGGGCCTTGATCGATTATGCCGCCCACTCCCGACTCCAGGAACAATATCTCCGGCATGGAGGCCACGTTGAGGAGCAAGAACCCGGTGGACAGTCCAGCGTGTGCACTGGCTGACTGGGGCAGAACCCGGATCTGGATATTCGGCCGAGAGACGGCATCAGCGAGCGCGTCAAGCTGCCCGGCCATTACCTGCGGGCCGCCGACGAGGTGACGTAGCGCGGCCTCCCCGATGACGGCCTCAACGATGACCGGGTCCTCGCAGTCGGTGACCCACTGTCGTGCGATGCGAGCGCGTGCCCGCATCGTGATCAGGAGGTCGTCTTCCCACGGGTAGTGGGATCGCAGGACTGCCTGCGCGTACTCCATGGTCTGCAACTGTCCGGGGACGAGCTGCGGCTGCCAGTAGCGGATGCGCCGGGCTTCGGTCTCCAAGGACACGAACTCGCCGAGGCCGTCGAGCCCGTACTTGTACGGCTGCCACCACGGCGTCGCGTACGCCTGCTTGGCCAACCGGCCGAAGCCGAGCCGGGTTTCCTTGTCCGCCTCGTAGACATCGAGCAGCCGAGAGAGGTCGCCGAGACCGATGCGGGTCTCACCGGTCTCGAGCTTGCCGACGCGTGACCGGCTCCAGCCGACGCGCTGCGCGACCTGGTCGAGGGTCAAGCCTTGCTGTACCCGCAGGCCGCGCAGGAGACGGCCGAGTTGCCGTCTGCGCAGGGGCGGGCTGATGCGCTCTCGCATGGGGTGCATCGCGGTGTGTGGCTCAGGCCGCGGGCCACTTGTCGCGTGCGGCGACGAAGGTGCCGATCTTGGGGACGGTGTAGGCCCACCCCCGCTCACGCAGGAGCTCCATCGCCCCTCGGATGGA
Organism: Microtetraspora malaysiensis; assembly: GCF_050947145.1. NCBI lineage: Bacteria > Bacillati > Actinomycetota > Actinomycetes > Streptosporangiales > Streptosporangiaceae > Microtetraspora > Microtetraspora malaysiensis. Next base: position 66,199 of record NZ_CP191999.1, on the reverse strand, counting down.
TTTCTTCGACGTGCCGAGCCGCTCGACCAGCTCGTTCTCGGACGGCAAGGCCTCGTCGGGCTGGTAGACGCCGCGGCGGATCTCCTCGGCCAGGCTCGCCGCGAACTGCTCAGCCGGCCGGGCCTCACGGATCTGCGGCGCGTCCTCGGGGCCGACGAAGGAGCCTTCGGGCCGGCGGGTGTAGATCGTGCCGTCTTCGCGGAGGATCTCAAGCGCACGGCGGACGGTGTCTCGCGACGCCTGGTGGCGGTCGCAGAGTTCCTGTTCGGTGGGGAGCTTCTGTCCGGGCCGGAGGTTACCGCTGTCGATGTCGCCCTTGATGGCGTCGACGATCAACGCGTAGATCGGCACGGGGGTGCGAGGTCTGGTGCGGGGCATGCCCGCAGCGTAATACATTTCGGATACCTCTGCATACATTCAGAACTCAAGAACTGTCGGGTGGGTATGACGAAGCCCCGGCACCGTCAGCGCCGGGGCTTCGCAACGTGATGCAGACACGTACCGGCGAGACTACGCTCCGCCGCTACCCGCGGGCTGCGTCGCTGCGCGACCGTTACCGAACTGATCACGGTGAGACATGCCCACCGCTGCGGCGCCATACCGCTCTCCCGTGGCGTAGGCGATCAGCTCTGCCTCGAAGCCGTCAGCGGCGTCGCGCCAGGACCGATGCGGGCCGGGCGGGATGGACACCCGCCTGCGGCTGATCAGAATCGGGTACACGTCCGACACGAGCTGGTCCGGAGTGGGCAGGACACTCTTCCCGAACACCTTCGCGCGGTCGAGGACATCGAGCGGATCGCGGCCGGGGACCGCGGTGCCGTACGCCCAGCCCAGCTCCTCGTTCCAGGCGAGCACCAGATCGGCCGGTGCGCCGTCGGGGCTTCCGAGCCGCACCACGCCGTGGCGGGGCCAGCCGGACGCGGTCTGTGTGGAGTGGACCTTGATCCCCGACTCGGCGAGCGCTTCAGCGCAGGTCATCATGTACGGCTCGTGCGCGTCGGTGATGCTCGTGCTCATCATTTTCTCCAGGTGAGAGGTGGTGCCGCCCCGCCCGGGGTGGGCGGGGCGGCGGATTGCGTTTCCGCTATCGGCAGTCAGAACGGAAGGTCACCGGTAGTAGCCCTGTCCCTTGTCGCCGCCGTAGATGCGGACCCGGTACTCCTCCTCGGGCGTGAGGAGGTGCGCGGGCAGCGTCTCGACGCCGTCGCGGCGGGCCTTCCAGATGCGGTGCCAGCCGTCGATGACGAGGTTCCCGCAGTCCGCGAAGGGCGCGAGGATCAGGGGCTTGGTGAGGTCCACGGTGGCGGCGTAGGCCTCGTCGATGCGGACGAAGAACAGGGGCCCGGCCTCGTCGACGCGGATGTGGTCGGGTTCGCGGCCTTGGACGATGTCCTCCGCCAGGTTGATGTTCCAGGCGTAGAAGCCGAAGCGGAACACCTCGCGCATGCGCGGGGCTCGCTCGGCCGGCTGGGCGGTCACGCGTCTTCCTCGTCGATGGCGGCCTGCAGGGAGCGGATGAGACTCCGGGCCTGCCCCTTGGTGATCTCCGTGAGGCTGCTTTCGAGGGTGCGGCCGCCGGGCAGCGGCAGGATCTCGATGATGTCGGTGCCGTCTGTGTGGAGGACGGCGACGGGTGATCCGGCGACGGTGTATTCGTACGGGTCGGTGGTGGGGGTTTCCATGGGGTCCTTCCGTGTGGCGGTGTGTCGACAGCGGAACCGCTGTTGACGGTTCTTTGCGGTGATCATCGAATAGCTAAGTGATCATTCTGATAATACCACAATTGGAGATATGAGCATACATTGCGGATATCAGAATTCGATATCGACGCAACGCGACAAACCGACAATGAGACAAGACAAAAGAAACGCCGTAACGTGGAACCCCACGCCACAGCACGACACCCGCCCCGGAGAACACCGCCACCATGCCCAGAGCACACGAGACCCGCCGGACGACGCCACCACCGCAGCCCCTATTTCTCGAAGCAGACCCCGAGTCGTCAGCCTCCCCGACAGCCAAGACCGGCTCGCCGGAAGCGGAACCGCAATCACCGCGGCGACAGCCCGCCGGAATCCGATCACGCAAACCCGTCTGGACCACCCTCAAGCCCACCATCGCCCACCTCCTCGCCGACGTCGACGCCCGGCTCACCACCGCCTGCGACCAAACCGGCAACGGCGTCCAGTGGACGTTCGAGGCGGCGATCAACGGCTACTGCGACGTGCTGGTCCCGCCCATCCCGGCGGAGATGCCGGAAGACAGCGACCTGCAAGTGCCCCGCGACCCGAACCCGGGCCTGCCCGGCACACCAAAGAACGAGGACACCCGGAAGACCGTCGTCCGACTCAAACCGAACACCCGCGCCCGGCTCGTGGCTGGCTGCAAGCAGGAACAGCTCGGCGGGAAGGACTTCATCAACGACGCCCTGTCCGCCTATTTCGACCGGCTCGGCATCCCGAATTACGAGTGATCCCAGGCGGGTATGCTTGCGCCGGACCTGTGATGAGGCCAACAGAAAGGCCGCCACCCCCTGCGGTGGCGGCCTTTCTGCGTGCTCGCACCAAGAGCCATCTCTAGGATGTCCCCTGCGTCATGTCGTTTTGTCGGCGTGGCGTACTCATCACAGGAGGACCAATGCACGCCACACCACACATCGCGCCCCCGCCAACGGGCGACGAACTCCCCGAATGGCTCCAGCCGCGAGTCCCCGCCAGCTTCAAACCCATCACCACGCCAGCCCGGTTCTGCTGCATCATGCAGAAGGGCGGATCCGGGAAGTCCACCACCGCGGTCTGCCTCGCCTGCGAACTCGCACTCAAGGGGCTCCGCGTCCGCGTCTGGGACGTCGACGCCCAGCTCGGCGGCACCACACACTGGCTCACCCCGCAGCTCGACGACGGCGCCGACCACGAGCCCGCGAACCTGCTCCACCTCTTCAAGGGCGAAGCATCCCCCGACGAGGTGACCTACCCGACTCGCGTCCCGAACCTGTACGTCGTGCCGTCGTACACCTCGCTCAAGCAGGTCGAGCTCGCGCCGCCGCCCGGCGTCGAGCAGGTCATCGACTGGGCCATCAACAACACCACCGACCCGTACGACGTCGAGATCACCGACTGCGGGCCCGCGCTCGGCCAGCTCTCAGTAGCCGCGCTCGTTGGTGCGCCGAACGTCGTCATCCCGCTCAAGGCGTCCGGGTTCGACCTGAACGCCCTCACCGAGCTGAACCGCACCCTGACCCTGACCAAGCAGCGGCTCGCCCCTCAGCTCAAGATCGCCGCCGTCCTGCTGTCGGAAGTCCTCAAGTCGAACCTCACCAGCGAGGTGTTCGACGCCTTGTGCAACGACTACCCCGACTCCCTCATCATGGGCATCCGGCAGTCCGTCAAAGCCCGTGAGGCGTCTCTGGAGTCGATCCGGCTGCCGCTGCACGAGTACGCGCCCACCGCAACGGTGCGGAAGGACTTCCAGTACCTCGCCGCCCAGCTCGTCGAGGTCCCCACGGCATGAGTAGCAAGACATCAGGGCCGCGCTTCTCCATCGGGTCAACGAAGCCGAGCGCTGGGACGAGCGTCGTTGACGAGCTGATCGGCCGCACACCGCCGCAGGCGCCGCCGATCACCTCGGACGGCGAGATCGTCGGCACCATCGCACCCCCGCGCACCGCCGCGGCCGCGCCGGCCGTTGCCAAATTTGGCAACGACGACACGCCGCCCACGCTGGAGGAGTGCGAGCAGCACATCCGGACCGTCACCACCCAGTGGTTGATCGGCGTCGGCCTGGCCCTGCGCGCGATCCGCGACCACGAGCTGTACAAGCAGGTCGGGTACGACTCGTTCGGCAGCTACCTGCGGCACCGGCTCGACATGGGGGCGCCGCAGGCAAGCCGTCTCATCCAGTCGGTCCCGGTCGTCGAAGCCCTCGAGGGCCGCACCGACCGGGAGATCAAGGAGGGGCAGGCCCGCGTCCTGGTGCCGGTGCTCAAGCACGGCGAGCAGGCCGTACGGGAGGTGTGGGACGCGGCCGCGCACTCCGGGTATCCCTCGGCGAAGTCGCTGGAGCGGGTGGCTCGTGAGAAGGGCTACCTGAACGGCCAGCCGGATCCAGAGTCACCGCAGCCGCCGCCGCCCGGCGGGCCGGCCTCGACGGTCCTGGTCCGCTACCAGAAGGCGCTCACCGCGTTCGAGGACCTGCGCGGGCTGAGCCAGCTCGCGAAGGAGGAGCCGACCGCGGCGCGGCACATCGCGGCGAAGCTGCGTGAGGCGCTGAACGAGCTGGAGGCCGATCTTCCGAAGGACGAGGCGCCGACCGAGGAGTGAAACGACGAAGGGGCGGGAGCCGCACGGCTCCCGCCCCTTCGCATGACTGTATGAACCCCCGGGTCGCCCCGTAGCGGTCATGATCCTAACCGCTCACGGCCGGGCCAGAATCAGTCCCCCGGCTTGGCGTCCGGGTCTACTGCGACCCCCAAGTGCCCGACCGCCGCGTGGTAGCGGCTGGCGGACTCACCAGCACGTTGAAGCAGCGAGCGTAGTTCGGTCAGGTGCACGATGGCGGCCCGCACGTGCTCGTCCGTCGGCTGGCCGTCGTCGGTGTGCAGGATGAACTGCTGGGGCAGCAACTCGACCTGCTCGTCGGCCTGCGAGGCCAGCGAACTCAGGGCATGCAGCGCCTCAGTGAAGTACGAGCCCGCTTGGTACAGGTCGTGCACCGTCACGTCCTGGTCGTAGCGGGCCGCCTCGTGCAGGGCCTCAGCACCAGCCTTGAAGTCATCTACGTTCACCAGGGCGCCTCCCAATTCAGGGGCCGATGAGGTTCCGGATGCGGCGCGCCACGTCAGCGTGCCGGCTGGGGTCGAGCCGTGCGGACGGCTCGTTGTCCATCAGCCATCCGACCGGGATGGTGTTGAACTTGGTGAGGGCGGCGATGCCGACGCCAGGGATCCTCTCGGCGATCTGCGGCGGCGGCGTGGGCCACGGGTCGTCGAGGCGGATCACTGGGACGACTGCGGCGGTGTCGGGGGCTAGCCGCGTCATCGCGGGTGAGCTGATCACCAGGACCGGCTCAGGCCCGTATACGCCTCCTTTGGCGTACCAGATGTCGCCGAACGCTGGGGCGTTACGCCGCATGGTCCGCCTTACCGGTGATGGGTGTGCGGGCCAGTTCTGCGTGGGCTTCCGCCACGAACTGGTCCCATCCGTGGAGCCGCTGGGCCAGTGTCTGCTCCCATTCCTGGGCTCCGCGCTCGGCGTACTCCGTATTCGCGGCTTCGAGGACTCTGGTGACGTAGTCGGACAGTGAGACGTGCTGCTGTTCGGCGATGTCGCGGGCGTCGGCGAGCGCGCCTTCCTCGATGGTGAGGTTTACTCGTGTGGTGGCCATGCCCTCCAGAGTAGAGCACAAAAACATGCTCGTCACTGGAACGCACGAAGGGCGCGAGCCGTACAGCACGTACGGCCCGCGCCCTATGCTCTGCTAGTACTTCCGCGAGGTGGCGTGAGCCTCGAAGGACGCGACGAGTCGCGCGGCCTCCCGGATGCACGCTGCCGCGTCAGCCGCGACCTCCTCGCCGCTGAAGCGGATGATGCGCCAGCCCGCACCCTCCAAGCGGCGCTGTCGCTCGCGGTCCGTGGTGAACACGTCCTTGTCGGAGTGGAACAGCCACCCGTCCACCTCGATGCCGATCTTCTGCTGCGGCAGAGCGAAGTCGAGGCGATAGCGCCCGCCCAGCACCGCATGCCGCGCGACGAGCCCATTCAGGAGTGGGTAGTTCTCACAGCTGGACTGCCACTCGGACCAGAACGCGAACTCGACGGGCGAATCCAGCCGCGGGTTCGCCTCCATGAGTTGCTCCAGCGCTTCCCTTGGCGTGGAGGCCCACAGCACGGTCTCAGACATCGTCTGGGCGAACCACATGTCGTCGTCGAGCAGTGTGCTCGACTTCGGGGCACCGATGATGATCCGCTTGCCGAGCGCGTGCGCATAGCCAATCTCGGCGAGGGTGCCGTAGGCCGTCGTGTCGTCGAGCCAGGCGAAGAAGACATCGGTTCGCCTGATGGCGGTCAGGCACAGGTCCCGGACCAGCTCGCGGTGCGGACCGCCGCTGGAGCAGCCGCCGCCCTCGCCGTCTCGGCCGCACCCGTGTGTCCCGGCTCCGTGCCAGCATCCGTGGTCGTCGCTGATGAAGTACGGGCCGACGTAGTTGAACCGGTCGAGCACCGCGAGTTCCAGCACCGGCCAGTCTTCGTGGATGTTCTCACCGAAAGTGCCCCAGGCGCCGCGCAGATCCTTGACGACGTCGTGTCGCCAGTCGTTCTTGCCGATCTTTCCGGCGAGATAGATCGACGATAGCGCCGAGTTCGTGCTCAGCTTGGTCCCTGTGTCGGTCATCGTTCTCTCTTTCGTGTGGCGATTGGATCTCGTGGCTTGGTGGACGGGGCCCGAGCCGTCCCCCGATCGGCTCGCGCCCCGCGTACTATCCGCGCCGGCGGGGCTTCTTCGTGAGGCTGGGGTAGAGGCCATATCCGGCAGCCGCGTTCCGCAGCTCGGCGGTGACCTGCTCCGGCTGCGGCGCTCGACGGTTAGTCTTCACGTACTCGCGGACAGTGCGCCGGAACTTCGGGTCATCGAACCTCCGCTGGAGACGGCCCAGCTCCTCGGCGTTCATCGCGTCCGGCTTGCCGACGTCGAGCGACTGCGCCAGCAGCGTGGAGGCTTCTGCGTCCGGCAGCAGGCCCTCCTCCGGGGTGCAGCCGTAGGTGCAGGGCATCGATTCGATGGCGCCCCACAGGCGGCAGAGCATCGGCCGGACGTCGTACACGCCGCACTGGCCGTCCTTGAGCACGGGGCAGGTGTAGTCCCCTGTCTCGACGAGCTGCGCCAGCGCGTCCTGGTAGTGCGGGATGCGCACGCCTCGCTCGCGGATGCGCTGCTGCTCGCGCGGGTTCATGCCGATCGGCCCGCACGAGTCGGCGCATAGCCCCTTGCATCCGGGCTGTGGCACCTGGGCGTACAGCTCCTCGAGGGCGGCGTCCATGTCGGATCGCTTCATCTGGTGTCCTTCGTGAGGGGAATCGTCGGCGGCCCGCGCCCCCGCAGCAGGCCGTCGACGAGCTGGTGCTACTGGTTGATGGCCTCGGTGAGGTCCTTGGCCGGGCGGAACTTGACGACCTTCTTGGCCGGGACGTGGATCGTGGCGTTGTTGTTGGGGTTGCGGGCTTCGCGTGCGGCCTTGTCGACGACGGTGAGCACGCCGAGCCCGCCCAGCCGTACCTCCTCATCCTTGGCGAGGGTGTCGCGGATGATGTTGATGAACGCGTCGACAGCCCTGGTCGCGGCCGCCTTGGACTCGGCGTTGGTCCGCTTGCCCCACTCCTCGGCCAGTTCCTTCTTGTTCATGCCGTACTCCCCGGTGTGTGACGGTTTCGCTGGTACAGAACCGTAAAGCACGCGACAGACGCAAGTGACACGCCGAACGCGTCAGACTCCCAGCTCTAACGGCTCTTGCAGTGGGGCGGTCTTCTTCCGCTTCGGCTGGTACCAGGTGGCGGCCATGTCGTAGCCGCCGCCGGGTGACTGGCCGACGAGGTGACGGCTGAACCTGGAGTCGGATCGGACGGTGACGATCGGCCCGCCAGCGTCGATCCATCCGGGTGGGTAGGCGCGATCGACCTCGGCGCGCCACTTCGCGTAGTTGGACTTGCAGGGCTTCACCGCGGGTAGGTCCCGCCAGCCGGGCCATGCGTGGTCGTGGGCGTCCTCGATGGCGTCGGTCTGCTTGGACCGGTCGGGGCCTTCCCATTCGCAGCCGAGGCATCCGCCCCGCTTGATGCTGCGGCCCGGCTCGATGCCGAGGGACAGCACGGTCGGCCGGTGGTCCGGTGCGGTGGAGACGACAGGTGTGAGGCGGCTGCTGGTGTATCCGGGTTGGTTGATCAGGATGCACCAGATGCCCCAGCGCTCGCCCGGCGTGATCTGCTGCCACATCGTGTGCTTCGCAACGGCGCCGCGCGACTCAGCGGGCACAGGCGGCCTCCTCGATGAGCGCGCGAGCCCGCTCGTACGCCCCCTCGACGGTGATGCCGTAGTCCAGGGCCACGACGAGGTCCACCAGCTCGTTCACGGTCGCGGCGGCGTCCCACGCGGACCCCAGCCGGATCAGCTCGTCGGCTTCGGTGCCGTTAACGAAGCGGTTCCAGCCGAGCTCCTTGACTGCCTTGTCGGTGGCGTCGGCCAGCAGAGTGCGCCTGCACTCGTCGAGCGGTTCGCGGCAGTGGAAGCACGTAACCATCAGGAGTTCCCCCCGTCGATGACCGTGCAGTGGACGATCTCCACCTGGTCGGCCCGGCCGACCCGCTTGTTCAGCTGTCCGCCGGTGTCGAGGCATTCGGCGATGGAAAGGCCGGTGTAGGTGCCGTCGCTGTCCATCATGTGCTCGACGATCCGGCCACTCCACCCCTTCGTGCGGATGAAGAGTGGGTCGACGACCTGGACGACCGTGCCGATGGGGATCTTCCGGCCCCGGTACGAGGGTGCAAGACCAGGCGTGGAGTCGTACCAGCCGACGCGGTCACGGGCGGCGGGGTTGATGGAGCGGATGTGCGGGCTGTCCCAGTCAGGGGTCTTGGGCATGGTGTTCTCCTTCCGTGAGGCCCCGCCGTACGGCGGGGCCGATAGCTGATTGCGGAACCGCTAGCAGGTAGCGAGCGGGGTGGCGAACCGCTCCAGCTCCTCGCCGGTCAAGCACTCGACGAGCAGCGACACGAGGACCTCGGCGGCGGGCGGAGTGACGGCGTTGCCGTATTGCTTGACCCTCTCCCGCTTGTTGCCGAGCACGACGTAGCCATCGGTGAAGGCCATGCCGCGGCCGACCTCGTGCGGGTCGAGCATCCGGAAGAACACGTCCATGGGGTCGATCTCGGCGTCGCCGGACACCATGGCGTAGCGGTCGCGGGTCGACAGTGCGCCCATCGGCTGCTCGACCGGGCGGGCCTGGCCGTTCCCGTAGTACGGCGCGAGCAGCGTCTGCCACTGCTCCCAGGTGACGAGCGACTGGTGGCCCTTCGTCGTCAGGGTGCGCATCGGCTCGGCCACGTCGGTGCAGTGCTCCCCACCGTTGCCCTGGCTGCCGTTGTTCCTCATGACGAAGCCGGGCGGGATCGTGAGCCCGTGGTGGTTCCCGGACGCCGTGACTGTGGCCAAGGCCTCGCTGACAGGGCGGGTCTCGCTGTTGCCGCCGCGGAGCTCGGCGATGAACGGGAGGAACGCCAGCGCGTTCTCGGCCCGGCCGGTCTGGGTCCGCATCGCCTCGGTAGCGGGTGCGGCCTGCTTGCCGTCGCGGCCCTCCATCGGGACGATCAGCGGCGGCACGACCAGGCCGTGGTTGGAGCCGTCCGCGACGACCGTGGCGAGCGGCTGGTCCAGGCCGATGTTCCGAGGCCGCCCGGACCGCAGCAGCGTCAGGAACGGCGGGATGGCCACGCCGTCGTTCTCGCGCGTGGTGCGGGTCGGCATCGGCTCGGTCACCGAGGTCGGCTCTTCCCGCCACGTGCCTCCGGTGGGGACCATCATGGGCGGTGCCGCCATCGCCTTCGTCGCGGTGGTGGTCTGCGCGGTGAGCGGCGCGTCCACCGGCCAGGTGCGGACGCCGGGCCTGCGCTCGAACGTGTGGCCCGCGGCCTCCAACGTGATCGGGCGGGCGTACTTCTTCAGGCCGGCCTCGATCCGCGCCATCGTCTTTGGCGCGAGCGGCTTGTCGCGGTCTCCGATCCGCTTGCCGGGGTTGGACCAGTCGATCGCGGCGGCCGCGGGGAGCACGGGCGGCTCGATGGCGGCGTTCCTGCACTTTACGCGGGGGCATCTGTAGAGGTACTGGGCGCGGTAGCGGCCCATGTCCCTGGTGGGGTCCTTGAACGCCTGGACGGCCTGGACCATCTCGTCGCAGGTCGGGCAGTACGTCCACGGGCGCAGCCACTTGTTGAAGTCCGGGGTGCGGCCGATGCTCTCGTGCCAGTACACGAGGTACAGCCGGTCACGCGACTGCGGCGCGGCCAGCGTGTGGACCGGCTGGGCGTGCATCGAGTTCAGCGCGACGAGGCGAGTCCGGTAGCCCATGCGGTGGAAGCGCCGGATCCAGTCGTCCCACCCGGACCATTCGCGTTCGTCTACGACGTTCTCGACGACCCCGCAGAGGACCAGGCCGCCGCGCGAGATGACACCTTCGAGGTAGTCGGTGACCTGCTTGGACAGGGCCCGGCTTTCTCTGTCGGCGTTCTCCTGCTCCAGTTCCTCCTCGGTCATGGGCAGGTCGAAGAACGTGGTCTGGTTCTCGTTGTGGAAGGTGCGCTTCACCCCCCGGGCGATGGACCACTTCGTGCACTCTGGGCTGGCCCAGTGGATCATCGCGATGGGCCAGTTGTGGACGTCGGCCTCGCGGATGTCGCCCTGCTCGTGCTGGGCGTTCGGGAAGTTCGTCGCGTGGGTGTCGAGCGCGAGCTTCCAGTGGTTGGCGGCGAGAGCGACGCGGATGTACGGCACGGCGTGCGCGCCCTGGCTGCTGCCGCCTGCTCCGCAGAACCAGTCCATGAGGGTGACGGCGTCGCTGTCGTGGCGGTAGTAGGCCACTGTTTCTCCTTGCTGGTGAACGAGGGGAAAGGCCCCGCCGCCGTCGCGCGGCGGGGCCGTAGGATTCGTGGAGCGCGAGCCCGATATCGGCGGGCTCGCGCGATCACTTCTCGGCGGGGATGACCACGACGACCGTGTTGATGCCGGTCGCCGGGGCGAACGAGCCCGCGGGCAGCGGCTCGAACTCGCCGCCGCGCTGCTCCACCAGGCCCCGGAACTTCTCGGCCGTCTTGGACTGGTGGAAGATGATCCCGGCGCCCATGACGGCGACGAGGCGGCCGCCGGGCTTGAGGAAGCGCAGCGCGTGGGTGACGTGGAGGATGTCCTTGCCGCCGGAGAACGGCGGGTTCATCACGACCCGGTCGTACGCCTCCTGCTCGACCCGCTCCAGGTCGAGGAAGTCCTGACGGCGGATGCAGTTCACGCTGGGGACGCGCTCGACGAGGACGTTCGCCAGGCCCTGGTCGAGTTCGACGCAGTCCACGACCGCGCCCCGCTCGACGGCGGCCGCGGCGATGTTCCCCGTCCCGGCCGAGGGTTCAAGGACGGCCATGCCAGGCTCGATCTCGGCCAGCTCCATGAGCCGTTCCACCACGGCGGGCGGGGACACGAACGCTTCCCGGTCGCGGCCCACCCGCACGTTGTCGGCCCGGGTCGCGGCCGCCTGCAGCTTCTCGGTGTCGAGCTTCGGCACTTCGACCTTCGGCCTGGCCTGGGCCTTCTTCGCAGGCTGGCTCGGCGCGATGACGGCCGGCCCGTCCTCGCCGTGCGGGCACTCGACGGCGCGGATGTCGGTGAACTTCACCTTGTCAGGCCAGGAGTAGCCAGACTCGACGGCCACAGTGGTCCTGTTGACCTTCACCACGGTGCTCGGCCGCAGCCCCCAGTAGCGCACGACGTCGCCCACGTGCACGTTGTGCTTGCCCCACTCGACGTACTCGCCCGCCTCGACAGCGGCGGCGAGCTGCGCCCGGTCGTACCCAAGCTGGTTCTCAAGCTGGGCCTTACGGGCGAGTAGCCTCTCGCGGTGGTCGCCGGTGGCGGCATCGTGGACCTCGATGTAGTACGGCTGGCCCGCGTGGTCGAGGTGCCTGCGGGTGTGTCCGTCCAACGACTTCTGGATCTTGCGCAGCTCGGCCTCAGCCGTCTTGATCCGACGCGCGGTCACGGCCGGAGTCGCGGAGCGACGCATCTGGCTGCCGACCGCGTTCGCGCGGCGGGCCGCGTCCTGCGCCTTGTCGTTCTCGTCGATGCTCTTGCGCATCGCCTGGTCCATCCGCTTCCGGTCGGCGCGGGCGCCCCGCTCGGAGTGATGACCGACCAGGATGGGCTGGCCAGCCGCGAACCGCTCACTGATCTGGTGAGCCCGGTCGTGCGCAGCCGACGCCACGCCGGCGTGCCGGTCGGCCTTCGCCTCCAGCGCGTCGCGGCGGTCTTCCAGCCGGTCGGCCTTGTCCTCCAGGACCTGGGCGCGGTCGCGGAAGTTGTCGTCGATCTCGACCTCGACCTCGAACCCCGCCTTGCGCAGGGCCTCCGCCGCGGCGTTGATCGCCCACCGGTCGGCGACCCGGTCACGCGAGTTGCGGAGCCCGATCATGCGGAGGGAGGGGAAGAACTTGAAGTTGCCGTTCTCGTACTTGCGGATGATGTCGTACACGCCGTCGCCCTTGCGGGTGCCGTAGACGAGCGTGCCGTCCTCGTGGGTGTGCTTGATCGTGATCAAAGTTCCTCGCTTCATGACGAAGCGCAGGGCGGCCAGCCCGCCGCCCTGCGCTGATGCGGGTGGGGTCAGCCGGTGATGGAGGTGAGCCAGCCCTGGTCCCAGGGCAGGCCGTGGTCTTCGGCCCACATGCGAATCTGGTCGGGCACCTCGGCCGCGACCTCGGCGAAGTCGTAGCCGTAGTCGCAGACCAGGGCCCGCATCTTCGCGACGACCTCGGTGGGCGCCATGGGGACGAGCAGCGTCGCGTCGTCGGCACGCCACCGCTCCGCGAGCTGGTCGTACGGCCCGGCCGCGTAGAAGATGCCGCAGATGAACGGGCCTTCCCAGGTGATGCGCCCGATCAGCGGCCGCGGCGCATTGACGACGGCCCAGCCGTTGGAGGTGATGTCGTCGGCGTACTCGTCGGGCCATGTCCCCGCGAGTACGCACCGGGTGCGCCGCAGGGTGAACTCACTCATCGCCGTTGCCCTCGTCCTCGTCGGCGTCCTTGAGCTGGGCCTGCATCAGCTCGACGACGAGCTCGCGCGGCGGCTTGGAACCGGGCCGGGGCACGAACACCGCGCACGTCGGCGGGCACTGCGTGGTGCGGTCCTCGGGGCTGGTCGGCGCGGTGCCGCAGTGCCTGCACGGCTCGCGCGGCACCGTCTGAGACACGTCGAACGTGCCGCGCTTCACGTAGTAGCGCGGCCCGCGCTTCGTGCTCTGCCAGCCCTCCTCGGCGAGCTTCTTCTCTTCGGCGCGCTCCTCCTCGGACTTCTTCCGGCCGATGTGGCGGAACGTGCCGAGTGCGTTCTCCCCCTCGGCCACGACCCGGCCCTGCTCCAGCCAGTAGTCGAAGCCGCCGCAGTGGACGAGCGGGCGGCGCTGGGCGGCGAGCAGCGCGACGTTCTGCAGGGAGTAGCCGGGGTCGGTGGATGCGGGGTCGTACTTCCAGCCGATGCTCGCGGCGATCGAGCGGAGCTGCTCCAGCTCGGCGGGGTCAGACAGACACAGAACGGCGTAGTTGTGCAGGGCCTCGTTCGCTGCGGCGCGGCTGGCGGCGCTGCGGTCCTTCATGGCCTGCGTGACCTTGCGGCCCTTGCGGGGCTTCTTCTTCGTGGCGGTCGCCATGTGGCGTCTTCTCCTTCTGTGGCGTGGATTGCGGTATTGCTATCAGCGGGCGCGGTCAGCACCAGTCGACGATCTCGAAGGCGTCCGGCAGGGACACCCGGCGGCTGCACGCGGTGCACTCGAAGCCGTCGCCATCGAACTGGCTGTCGCCGCAGGCCGCGACTATCTCTCCGGGCCCGACGATCTCCAGCGTGTTGGCGCGGGTCGCGACGTCGATTTCGACGATCCGGTCTGCCGCCCCGCAGTCGGGGAACGGGCACACCAGGACGCCGTCTCGCACCAGCGAGTTCGGCTCGTCCGTGCCGAGCAGGACACCTTCCAGCACCGCCGTGTCCAGCTCCGTGCCCTTGGCCAGGGGGACGATGACGTGCTCGACCTTGACCGGCGTGGTGGGCGCGGTCACTGCTCCCCCTCTGGCCCGATCGGGAGCCCATAGCGGGCGTGCGGCGGGCCGAGGATCACCTTCACGCCGAGCTCGGCGGCGCGGGCGAGCGCGGCCGGCCCGTCAGCGGCCCACTCGCGGACCCGCCACGTGCCTCGGGACTGGTCGCACAGGGCGTACTCGCCGTGCTCCACCAGCCGGTCACCGTGGGTGCCGTACGCGATCGGGCCTTGCGGCCGGTACCGGTCGGAGCCGTCCGGCAGTGTCACCTTGTGCCGCCCATGCGGCTGGCAGTAGCTGCACGGCCACACCTTGGCCGGGATGTTGAAGATGCGGTCGTAGACGCCAGTCACCTCGCTGGTCTCGCTGACGCCCTTGAGCTTCGGGCAGACAGGGACGTGGAACTCCCTGCCGAGGTCGGCGTGCGGGGCCAGCACGTAGGTGTGCTGGGCGTCCGGGTCCTGGTAGATGGCGTGGTTCAGCAACGCGAGCGGCCGCCGGATCGGCTTCATGTCCCTCACACCGTCACCTCTTCCTCGGCGCGGACGTGCGTGGTGTACGGCTCACCCACGCCGCCGCCGTCGTCGTAGTGGACGACCAGCCGCACCCGGAACCGGTCGTCGGGGATGATGTCCTGCACCACGCCCGCCTTGTCGCCGCACACGATGCGCTGGCGCCGCCGGTAGGCCGACATCTGAACGCGGTTGCCCTGCAGGTACCGCGACACCAGGCCCAGCGACAGGTGGCAGGGGTAGCCGCTGCCGGGGTAGGTCAGCGAGGCCGAGATCGCCTTGCCCTCGCCGTCGTAGGCGACGTACAGCTCCCAGTCGTCGCGGGTGAACACCAGCGCGGTGCATTCCGGCTCGCGGCGGTACTCCACGGACCAGCCGCACAGGCGGCCCTTCGTCTCGATGACGTTCCGGTTCACCTGGCGTTCCTCCCCTCGGAGTGGACGGCGTCGCTGACGCGCTCGGCCGCGTCGAGCACGCTGCCGGGGACGTCGGCCGGGGCTCCGTCGTCGGACAGGCCGACCAGGACGACAGCGCCGCGCAGGTCGAGCCACCACCGGTTCGCGGCCGGGGTCATGTGCTGGTCGAGCAGCGCGGCGGCGACGGTGTTGCGTGGCCGGTCGCCGGGGTAAGCGAGACGGGCCACCAGCAGGTGGTGCTCCGGGAAGTCCTCGACGTCGACAACTTCGGCGTCGCTGTCGCCGTCGCCGACCGTGAGGCAGCCGGACAGGTACGGCCGGTCCAGCTCTCCCCCCTCAGTCAGGAGGACGACGCGGTGGCCGGGGTCGACGTCGGTGGTGATCAGCAGACCGGTAACGGTCGGGCTCATTCGGGGGTTCTCCTATTCGGTGATCAGGTCGATGACGGGGGTCAGTTCGTCCAGCCGTACTGGGGCAGGCAGTTGAGGAGCCCGATGATCTCGGACGCGCCCGACCTCTTCCGGTTGGTGTTGTTCGGCTGCCAGGTGAGCGAGATCCGCAGGGCGCGGCCCTTGTCCGCGCTGACGTCGAGGACGCCGAAGTACATGCCGCGGCTGATCGGGATCGAGTAGACGCGGCGGTACGGCTCGGCGGGGATGTTCACGGTGAACCCGGCCGCGCGGAGCCGCCCGATGATCTGGGCGGCGGTGCGGTTCGGTGCGAGGGGCATGGTGTGCCTTTCAGGGTCGGAGCTCGGGCGGGAGCTCGGTGATGGGGATGCGCTGCACGTACGCGCCTCCACCCCAGTTGTTGACGGTGTTCCAGGCGTGCGCCCGCGCCCACTCGCACGGGGCGGGCCGGGTGTTGTTCGGGTCGTCCGCTCGGGGCGCGCACCTCATGCATGGGCGGCCGGTGACGTAGATGTTCCGGCCGCCCTCGGGGCTGACCGCCGCGTAGGCGTAGCCCTGCTCCTGGTGGAGGAACTCGTTTCGCACGGGGTCTCCTCGGGGTGCCCGCCCCGCGCCGGCGGGCGCGAGGCGGGCGGGGGTCGCTAGATGGCGGTGTGGCCGCAGGCCAGCTTGTAGGTCTGGGTGGGGTCGGCCCGGTCGACCACGTCCCCCAGCGCGACCACCCTGCGCTTCACGCCGACACCGGTGAACCCGTTGCAGGCGTAGCAGTCCAGCTCGTCGGGGAGCGTGTTCGTCGGCTCGTCGGCCTCCCCCGGCGTGGTCCAGTGGATGGTGCAGCCGACGCTGTGCTCCATCGGCGGCGCGTCCTTGTGCGCCGTGCAGTCGCCGCACTGGTCGTGCCACTCGACGGGGAAGGCGTCGGTGATGCTCTCCACCTGGACGCGGTCGAGGTACCGGCAGTCGACGATGACGCCGGGACAGCCGACGCCAGCGCACCACCACAGGCCGTTCCACTGCGGGTGGTCAGGCCCAACGAGAGCACCACCGGGGAGGCATTCGTGGAACCCGGCGTAGGAGGGGATGTTGCCGCACAGGCAGGTGATGTCGTTCCACTCGTCCACCGTGACGACGCCCGGTCTCGGGGTGTCCGTGCTCCTGACACGGATGGGCTGGACGAGCCGCGGCGACTGGTCGGTCCGCTGGTAGGACGGGTAAGCGATGATGCCGTCGTCGGCCAGGCGGCGGCCCTCGCGGCACTGGTCGGAGTCGCACACGGCGTCCTCGTAGGCGCCGTCGCAGTCCCAGTCCCAGGCGCGGGGCCGTGCCCTGCACCAGGAGCAGGCGTTCGCCGTCCGGAGCTTGACGATCCGGGTGACCTTCATCGTGAGGCCCGCCTGGCGAGCCGCGTGGAGGGTGTTGCGGGCGTCGCGCAGGCCGGTGACACGCGACTCGTACCAGTCGTGGCCGGGCAGTTCGAGCAGGTAGCTGGAAGTGGGGGCGGTGATGCGCTTCACGTCACTCCTGGGTAGATCCGGTGCGTTACGCTGGGGCCACTGGTTCTCCCCGTGGCGAGGAGATTCCGGGGCTTTGCGGTGTTGGATGGCCGGGTCTGTGGCGGGCCCGGCCATCGTCGTTTCACAAGGGCAGGACGCGGACGCTCCAGGCGTTGACCGGCTCGACCCACACCCCCGCGGGCAGGGTCATCGGCCCGAACTCCTTGCCACCGACGTAGTGGGACTCGCCGCCGTGTGGCACCAGGTACGCCCAGTCGGGGAAGTGCTCCCAGACGATGACCCGGCCGGCGCCGCCGTCCCAATCGGCATCCATCACCTGGGGTGCGTAGTCGGGGTCCGCACCGAACATTTCAGCGATGCCGTCGCGGACCTGCTGGGCGATCTCGCCGCTGACCCAGCCAGTAACCATGTCGATGGCTGTGACCCGCAGCGGGTCCTCCCCGATCACGACGCCGCTGGCCGTCTCAGCGATGTATTCCTCGCTGGCGGCGTTCCACCACACGCGCCCGATGTGCTGCCCGTCGCGGTAGACGACGATGCTCAGGCCCTTGCCCTTGAGCTCGACCTTCCCCATGGTGTCCTGCACGTTGTTGGGGTGCCGGTAAGAATCGAGCCGCACGCCCCAAAGCGACAGAGCGTAACCGGGGTCTCCCGGACGGCTTGACATAAAAGCTGTTAGCGAGCAACGCGACCTGCGGAAACACCCGACCCGGCGTCATCGTGCCGCAGAGCGCCTGACTCATCCCCGAACGCCCGGACCGAAACCTGCCCTCGGCGGGTGGCGCAGTCGCGCACCGTGACCTGCGGCGACGCCGCTCGTTTGGGCCGTGTGACGCGATTCTTACCGCCGGGCCTTGTTCCTCCTGGCTGGGATGAGGCGGCCCCGCGACCGTGGGGGTCGCGGGGCCTTCGCCGATCAGTTGATTGCGGGTCCGCTATCGGTTGGCGGGGGTGGCGAGCATCGCGTCGTACATCGAGCAGCCGTCGAGCATCGCGTGGCTGATCGCCTCGTCCGCCATCCCGCGGCCCCAGCCCTGCGTGCGCAGGACCTTGATCAGGGCCTCGCGCACGTCGCCGTAGGCGCCCTCGTGCTGGACGGCAAGCCGCTGGTCGTCGGCCCGGTCGAGCAGCCGCAGCGTCTCCAGCAGGTGCTCGGCGATGCCGCGGGTGCTGGTGTCCAGCGTCGGCGCGTTCACAGCTGGCCGTCCATGTACGCGACGGCCTCGGCGATGCCCTTGCCGGACTCCAGCGCGTGGTTGATGCTCTCCGTGGCGAGGTCGGCCGAGACGCTCTGTGTCCGCAGGAGCGCGAACAGCGCCATGCGGGCGCGGGAGTACACCCCGGTGAAGGTGTCGCCGTACTCGGTCCTGAGCGCGGCTGCCTTGCGGACGCCGTCGAGCAGGTGGTCAGCGAGCGCGATCGGCGCAGGCGGCTCGTCCGGCTGGTCCAGCTCGCCGAACTCGTTGACGACGTGCCCGATGACCGTCGTCTGGTCATCGCCGACCAGGTCGTCGAACGAAGCCTCCGGCGGATAGGGCGTGCTGCCGGTGTTGCGCTCGTGCTGGCTGGACAGGTCGTCGAAGTAGGAGCTCGCCGTGTCCAGGACGTTCGCCAGGTGGTGCTCGAAGTCCGTCCCGGCCGGCCCGGCCGTCATGCGGGCGATCGTGTGGAGCATGTGTGTGGCGGTGCCGCCCGCGTCGCGGACCTCCGCGACGCCCTGCAGCAGTTCGGCGCGGGTGAGCCTGGTCATCGTGTCCATCTGGTTCTCCTTGAGAATGCGGCGGCCCCGCGAACTCGGGGTTCGCGGGGCCGGATGTCGATTGCGGTAGCGCTATCAGGCGCTATCAGTAGGCCATCTGGTCGAGCCTGTTGAGCCAGTCCATCACGCCCGCTGCGGCGAACAAGGTGACTTGGGCGGCGAAGATCTCGGGGAGCTCGTCGTAGGTGAAGCCGTCGTCGAGGTCGAAACCGTGGTATTCGGCGTCCTTGACGATCCGGGCGAGTGCGATGTTGCGGACGAGTTCGGTTGCCCGCTGGAGCCGGAACTCCCAGTCCTTGGTGACGTAGTGGGCGGCGTTGCTGGCGGCGGTCCAGGCGATGGCGTCGAGCACGTGGGTGGTGGTCGCGCTCGCCTTGCGGGCGGCGTCGCGGGCGTCACACACGGTGGGGATGGTGGTCGCGGCGGTGGCGGTCATCGGGGCTCCCGTCGTGTTGTTGCTGGTCAGGTGGTGTTCTCGATTGGTTGCTTGCGTTGATGCAACGCTACCACAACCGGAGACAAGAACATACATTAAGGTGAGTAGCGATCGTTTCCGCTGGTCACGGTTCGGTTACCGTCTCAAACGCTCTCTAAGCACTCCGAAGTGCTTGACGCACCAGATACACCGGATGCGTCTTCTCGCGTCTCTCCGTTGAAATGGTGCGCGCGTAGAGGTGATTTCGCGAGATCCGCCAGGGGCCCCCGTAGCTTCGGCCGAGAATTCCGGTGGGCGCGGCCGCCCCTCTTTGCCAGTTCCGATTTGTGGCTTTATGCCGCCATTGCGTCACAAAGCCTCGCCACTTGCTACCGTGCGTGACATGTCGCTTACTAAAGAGGAACGACGGATGTGGAAAGAGGCGATCGAAGCCCGCAACGGCGAGCGGGACTTCGTTCGCAAGCTAGAGCACGAGCAGCGGCTCGACCGGCAACGCCGGCAAGGTCTCTTCGCCCCAGAACGTGAACGCATCTGGCGTCAGATGCAGTCCCTCTGTGACATCGACGACGCGAGGCTGACGGAACTGGTCGAGCAGGACACGGCCGCGGTCCAGGACTTCATGGAGAAGCAGCGGACCGTGATCGCTGAATGGGCTGCGACGGTCAACCAGCGCCAGGAGACCTTGGCGCAGCGCGCCGGTGCGCCGCAGCGACTGATCGGGCCGCCACCACAGGCGGGGATGGTCCGGCGTCTGCTTCTCAAAACCGCAGCGGACCTAAGCTTCACCCCGTCCGATAACTATGTTGTCGAGGACGAGTACGAGCTCTACGGACGCAAAAACTTTCTAGGCGAGTGGAAGAACTTCATTTACCTACTCGCTCATACGAAGCCATCGAATGATGCCCCCATACCTCCCCTGTTGAACGCCAACTATGTGTTCCGCTGGACTGCCGACGCCGACGTCACCGTGGGTGCGAAAACGACCCCGGCCCTCGTCGGGATGAGCTCGGCCTTCGCGGGTGGTGGCATAGACCCCACATATGCGGAGGCCAGGTACTACGTCAGTATCGACATTGTGGTGGGCACCTCGACCGACACTCAGGTCTACAAAGGAGAGGTTTATACAAGCCCCACACGGTCCGCCCAAACGGATTGGTTCGACGGCCTGGGTGCCTACGACGGTGGCCCCATCTACGATTTGCCCACCGTGCATGTCCCCGCGACCGCAGTCGCGCCCGCCGGCAGCAGCGTGTTGTTCTGCGTAACCATCACCCTCGACTTCTTCGCCTTCGAAAACTCGGAGGCGCTAGTCGACATCTTCAGGGACCCGTCCTTCTACATCAATGTTGGGTACGTAGACGTGTCGATAGTGTCCTGACAGTCTCATCCGACGTCAACGCGGCGCGAGAGAGTCGACTTTGACTGATGTTTTCTCAGTGAATTTCAGCTGATCCGTCGTGTTCGAAGTGGACGAGAACGAGTGCGGCGCGTACAAGGTCGCCGATCCGGCTGGGGCTGAGCGAGGTGTGCTTCAGGGCCGTCCAGCGTTCGGTGAGGAGGGCGAAGCCGCGTTCGCCGAGGCTGCGTAGCGCTCGTTGTAGGGCGTTGCGGGTGCGGTTATCGACGCTGAGCATATTGCCATCAGCGGGTTGCTTGAACGGAACGACGATGCCGTGACCTGCGCCTTGATAGCCGGGGTCGGCCAGGACGGGCATGGCCTTGGCGCACCGCGCCCGCGTCCGGCAGCTCGGCCAGCTCGACCGTCACCAGCTCGTCTGAACGCGCATTTGGGGTCCTCCCTTGTTGGCGCTCTGTTTGGTGGGCCTTGAATTTAATCTCGCAGACAGGGGGAAGGTGTCGGGATACGGAAGGGCTCCGGCGCAGTGGGTGTGGCCGGGTCAGGCGCGGCATATATGCCGGACGTTTGAGCGGATGGCGTGAGCGTCATTCGACTAACCGCCAGAAGTGGATCTCTGTGAGGGCTTGAGAAGCATGGTGAATATTAATCAGACAGTATCCCAATTGAATATTGTGATCACGCTAGGAGACGATGATATTCGTCAAGGTTCCTATGCCACGGCTTATGTAACTCACGTTGCGGGTGCAAATACTTTGAGCAAATCAGTCAGCCTAAACAATGGAGCCAACTGGCCCAATTATAGTGTTCATTTGGAAACATTGCTGATCGATATAGATAACCCGCCAAAATTGAGTGACCTCCGATCTTTCAGTATCAAATACAAAGGAGGTGGCGGTATTTCGGGTGACAATTGGAAGATGAACGGTCTTCTCGTCACGTATGGACTCGATAGCGGCGAGGAGGCTGTTCTGATAAAGGAGTTTGGCGATCCATATTTCATCTTTACTGGCGACGCCCCCTCGTGGGAGTTTGATTTTACGAATATGAATATGTAGTTTCTAGCGAAGTCTTTTCGTGACCGCAGCTAACCGCCCGCCTGAGTTGTTGACCTGGGGGTTTACGCTCGGGTTTCCGGCCCGGCGCGCGGCTCAACTGCGGCCCATGCTGCCTCAACATCCCGACTGTGTCCGTGCCGAACTGGTGGTCGTCACACGACCTTGGCCAGGAAATCCAACACTGACGTGGCGCGCGCCCACCACCGACAAACCGTCAAAATCTACGCTGTAAAGCCGCGCCCGGCGGTCCTGCGGCCGAGCCCGCGCACCCCTGCCCCGCCGTACGGGGCTGGACTTCTGGTCATCGACGTGCCGACCTGTGCCCGCATGTCCGGTAAGAGGGGGAGCCGAGACCGCGCCGCCGGCGTGGTGCTCGGTGGGGTTGTGCGTCCGCCCCGGCTTTACGTCGTAGATTCGGATTTGTCGTTTTGTCGGTTCGCGCGTTCCGCACGGGCCCGCATCCGCGCCAGCGCCAACGACTTCCGCCGCCGCTCCGCCTCCTCGTCCACCACCTCGGCCTCCTCAGCCGGCGGCGAGGCCTCGACAAGCGGGGACTGGCCCTCGATCGCCTGCTGCGCCAGCTTGTCGACCACCTGCCACCGCCACTCCTCCACCGTCCGGCGGCGCCGAGCGGCTTCCTGCTCGCGCGCACGCATCGCGCGGGCGGCACCCGGCGACGAGGCGGCCAGCAGCTCCCGCGCCCGCTGAGAGTTCCACTCCGTGCTCATGCCCCGAGCCTCCTCATCTCGGCGAGCTGCAACGCCTCACGCTCGCGCCGCTTGCGCTCCATCTCTGCCCGCACCGACCGGTACGACTCGGACGGAGCAGCAGGCGCCGCAGCCTGCACGGGCGGCGGGGCGAGCGCTTCCGCCCTGCTCAGCACCGGCTCACGCTGAATCGGGTCGAGACCCGCCCGCGCCCGCTGCTCCTCCCGCTCACGCCGCCACGCCTCCTGCTGCGCACGCAGTTCGGCGGCCGCGGCCGCGAGCCGCTGCGACTTACCGGGCACGGGCCGGCCGTCATCGAGCCAGGCCGACAGCCGGAACCGTACCCAGCCGGGGACGTTGCGGATCTGGTCGCGGCTGGTCCAGGTGTAGGTCCACTCCGTCCCGTCCGGGTGGTGGTTCAGGGCGTGCTGCACGTCGTCGGCGCTCCATCCAGCAGCGACGAAGTCCCTGGTCAGATGCCGGATGTACCACGGAGACAGCCGCGCCACGACCGGGTCGGTGTCGTGGAGCTTCTGGGCGATCTGGAGTGCGTGCTTGCGAGTCCCCGGCGTGGCGGCGGGCCCGTCCGTCGTTGAGATTCGGTTCCTACGACGAGAAGATGATCTTTCTCGCGCGCGCGTAGGACCTTCATGTACTCCCCTACGGGAAGTACATGAAGGGGGTTCAGTTGTCGTTTTGTCGGTAAGCGTGTCGGTGCGCGCGTGCTCTTCGTCCAGCTCAGGAGCAGGGACGCACAGCACCCACACCGCCGCCCGGTTCCCCAGGCCGTCATCGTCGAGGCCGCACCTGGTGCCCTTCCGGAACCGGACGGTCGTGCCCTCCTCCACGGTGCCGAGGAAGCCACGCTCACGCAGCCACCGCACCCACCGCTTCACCGTGGACAGCGCAAGGTCGGTGTCGTCGGCGATCCGCTGCTCGGTCGGCCGGGTCGTGAGCGTGGTCCAGTCGGCCCAGTCGGACAGCTTGGTGGCCACCAACATCAGGTTGCGGTAGCCGTGGCAGCGCAGCGCGAGCGCGTCGCCGTGCTCCTTGACGGCGCGCGTGAACTCCTGCTGCGAAGTCGCGCGGCGCATCCCCTCGGGGACAGCGCCGAGCACCACCTGCTTGGTGAGCGGGGCGAGCAGGTCGGGGAGGTCGGAGACGGCGGCGAGCGCCGGGGCAGGCGAGCGTGAAGCCCGTCCCTGCCGTGGTTTGGGGACGTTCAGGCGACACACGGAACCGCCGATTTGCGGGCGTGAAGGACTGAACGTTTGGCGGGATGCTATGGTTCTCTCCAAACGGAAGATGCTTCACCCGAGCGATCGGCTCTCCCTGGCGGCCAAACCTAGGAGCTGATCACTACGGTGAAACGAAGATGATGATGATGCGTATGAAGTTGTGTCTGGCGCTCCCCTACGCGGGGGGCGTTTTCTTTTTGCCTTCAGGCGGCTCCGGTGGGGTTGGAGTTACGCAGGTGTAGTTCGGGGGCAAGCATTCCACACGTCATGTCGCCGCGAGTGGGGGTTCCGCCGGGCGTGTCGCACTGAGTATGACCCACCGCGACACTCCTGACGCAACAGACGCGCTAGAACTCACCATAGCGCGACACACGCTGACGTTCGAGACGCTCCGCGCGTAGATATAAGGATCGACACAAAACGACGGAGCAAGATCACACACGGATGCTCCTCGGCACCGAGACGACCACACCGGCCGACACCAACAGCACGCTCCCGCCGACCTCACCCCACGACGTCGCCGCCAGCAGCCACAACGCGCCAACGGTCAACGTGATCCCGACCGGGCCCGCGCCCCGCCGTTCCAACGCCGCCAGCACCGCGCAGGTGCCGAGGACAACCAGCGGCACCATCGGGTCCACCCTGTGCACCTCCACGAGCGGCGCAGCCGCCCGGACAACCACCAGCCACGCCGCCGCCGCCGCGACGCGGACGGCGACGCGGACCGCGGCACCCTCGACCTGGCGCACTCTCCGAGCCTCAACGCGCATCGTCACTGTGCAACCTCCTCCACCGCGGGGAGCCGGTAGTCGTCCCCCGACTTCACCAACGCCTGATCACCCGTCATCTCCTGAAGCACCCGGAACGCCGTCGCGGCCGGGATACCGGTCCGGACGATCAGGTCACCGCCCGTCAACGGGCCGTCCCCGGCCTTCAACGCGTCGTAGATCCGCTGGCCGTACTGCCGCTTCTGCTCGGGCGTGAACGGCGCGAACTCGATGACGTTGCCCAGGTGCGCGCCCTGCGCGAGCAACGCGTCCAGGTCCGCCACGTCCGCCACGTCCGACCCGGCCGGTGCGGCGGCCGTCGTCTCCGAGGTGGTGCGCTTGCCGTGCGCCATCCACACCAGCGTCTTCCTCGGCGCTGACTTCGCCCACTGAGCCGGCTTCTCCTGCACGCGGGCGCGCATCAACACCGGCCGCGGCTCCCACCCGTACACGTAGCCCAGGCCCTTCGTCGGCTGCCCGTTCGGGAACGACTTCCGGATCTTGTGGGCGTCGACCTGCATCCGGCCTTGCAGCGCCGACCGCGCCGAGTAGGCGTCGCCCGTGCGCAGCAGGACCACGTTTCCGGAGGTGACCAGCGACAGGATGCGGCCGTTGCCGAGCTCGTCGACGGTCGGCACCTGCGTGATCAGGCCCAGCATGATGCCCGCCTTGGAACCCTCGGCCAGCAGCTCCTGCACCAGCTCGGCGATGTCGTCGTAGGCCAGCACCTTGTGCGCCTCGTCGATGAAGCAGTACAGCAGGTTCAGGCCGCACATGCCCGGGTGGGTGTAGGAGTGCTTCCCGGTCTGCTGCTCGCCGTCCTCGTCGGTCCACTCGTGTTCGGCGAGCATCGCGTTGCGGGCGTACATCTCCTCGCGGAGCTGCAGCAGCTTCGCCTTCGTCTCCTCCACGCCGCGGGCGACCGCGCCCTCGGCGAGGTTGCTCATCCACTCCGGGCACGATTGGCCTCGCTGCGGGTCGCAGAACATCGGCACCACGTGGTCCAGGTTCGACAGCTCAGTGAACAGCAGCCGCAGGATCGTGGACTTCCCGACCCGCATGGCGCCGCAGATCAGCATCGGCAGCGGACCCGAACCGGGCTCCCAGATCTGGATACGCGCCTCGCCGGCGCCGTCCGCGTACGGGCCGATCGACATGATGCCCGTCTGCGGGTCGAGCGTCGGGGCCGTCCAGTACTGGACGTCCTGCACAGCCATCTCGTTGAGCAGCGTCAGGTCAGCGGCGTTCTGCGCGCCGTCCGTCGTCTCCTCGACGTACACCAGCTCCAGCGGCTTCCCGTACGCCGACGCGATGCGGGCGCGGGCCTCCATCGCGTCCTCGGTGGTCTGGTCCTCCAGGATGATCCGGTAG
The DNA here is from genome assembly GCF_050947145.1 of Microtetraspora malaysiensis. NCBI lineage: Bacteria > Bacillati > Actinomycetota > Actinomycetes > Streptosporangiales > Streptosporangiaceae > Microtetraspora > Microtetraspora malaysiensis. Next base: position 40,816 of record NZ_CP191999.1, on the reverse strand, counting down.
CGGGTGCCGTACTGGAACGGCGTGCGGTTCGTCAGGTACGACCCGGCCAGCACGCCCCGGCCTGAGCCCGGCTTCTTGGCCCACAGCAGCGTGTTCTCGTCCGGGCCCTCGATCGCCTTCGGCTTCGCCGCCTCCAGCTCGCGCCGCTTGGGCTCGGGCCGGATGGTGCGCAGCCGGTACTTCCACCACCACGGCGCGGACACCAGCAGGCCAGCGCTGAACAGCGCCGACTGCGCCCACCCGAACGGGCTGTCCACGGTCGCGGCCACGCTGTACCCGGCGGTGGTCAGCAGCGCCGCCGGGACCCGAACCGGGTGCCGCCGCGCGGCCGCGCGGACCTTCGGCCACAGCGACGCCAAGCCGGCCGCCGCGGCGGTGACCGCACCACCAGTCCACCACGGCTGCTCGGTCAGGTTCAGCAGCATGCCGCCGCCCCAAGTCGCGGCGAGCGCACCGTAGGGGGCCAGGCCGTACCGGTTCCGATAGCTGAGCCGGCCCGCGTCCTTGAAGGTGGCCACGGCGGCGGCCAGCGCCTCCACGCGACCGACCGACCCGTCCTCGGGCTGCTGGTCGACTGCGGGCGGTTCGTTGGTGGTGCTGGTCGCCACCGAAACCTCCTTCATCACTGCGCGTACCAGGTCATGTCACGGACCGGGCGGACCGGTGCGCCCTTCACGGCCGCCTCGATGCCGCCGTGGTTGCGGTTCAGCGCGCCGATGCCGTGCGAGACGGCGGGTTCGACACCGCCCGCGTCCACGACGTTCTGCGCGGTGGCGCGGGTGAGCTTCGCCGCGGCGGCGGCGGCCGCGTGCGCGCGTTCGAGGATCTGCAGGAAGTGGTTGGCGGTCTGCCGGTCGAGCTTGTCCTGCCCGACCGCCTCGAACGCCCGCCACGCTTGCAGGTACCGGAGTCGCGTCTGCTGCGCGTAGGCCATGGCGTCGTCGTGCAGGCGCTGCGCGTCGCCCAGGCCGCGGCTGTTGGCGTTGCGGAACGTCTGGAGCCACGACCGCAGCAGGCTGATGCCGCCGGTCGCGAACGCCACTTTCAACGCCCCGATGGTGGGAATGGCTGGGGCGCTGCTGCCGCCTCCTCCGCTGGCGGGCAGGTTGCTCATGTCGATTCCTTCCAGGGCGATGACCGCTGCGCGGGGGTCGGTGTTCCGCTTGGTGGGAGGGACGATCTCGACGTCGACGACCTCGGAGGCCGGTTCCGGCGCGGGAGCGGGGACTGGTGCGGTGGCCGGGCCGAGCGGGATAGGCCGCGCCCCGCCCGGCACCGTGGCGCTGCCGGGTGAGGCGGGCTTCGGCTTGACCACCTCGGCCTCCACGGTGATGTCCGGGCCGGGCACCACCGGCGGCCTGGCGATAGCGGGACCGCTGTCGCCAGGTGTGTCGTCACGGCCGCCGCGGCGGCGCTCCAACGCGGCGCGGGTGACGACCGTGAGAGAGGTCCGCACGGACACCCACACGCGGGTCGGCCTCGACACCGACTCCAGGTCGGTACTGAGCCGCTCGGCATCCTCCCGCAGCGGGCCCCGCGTCGCCTCGTCCACCACGTCCACCGGGCCCGCCGCGTCCTCTCCCTTGACGCTGAGGTAGTACCCCATAGACACAGCGAGGATGACCAACGTGACGACGGCGGCGAGGGCGGTCTGCATCAGCGGCCGCCCGCCTGCACACCGGTCACGAGTCCGGTCCGGCCGAGCTCGACCTGCTGGACGATCTGCGAGTGGATGTCCGCCCCGTAGATCGCGCCGAGGGCGGCGCCGATGAGGAACGGGCCGACCATGCACGCGATCAGCGTGGGCCGGTCGGGGACACCGTCCTTCAGGTCCAGCCAGGTGCCCGCGCCGAGGAACGCCGACGCCGCGATCAGCACGAACGCAGCCAGCCAGAAGGAGACGGCCAGCCAGTTACCGAAGCTGGCGGCCCAGCCGCCGGCCGGGCTGAGGAACCCGCAGAAGCTCGCGATGAGCAGCAGGATCGCCGCGACCACGCCGAGCTTGCCGCGCGGCTTGCCCTTCGACTCGCCGTCGCCCTTCTTGCGGCGACGGAACCCGCCGAACACCAGGCCGAAGCCGAGGCAGACGGCGCTGACGATGTAGTACCAGGCCATGAGGGGATGCCCTTTCAGGAGAGAGAGGAGGAGGAAAGCAGGATCGGGGTGAGGATCAGCGCGGCGAACACGAGGATGCCGAGCATGCGGCTCCACTTGATGCCGCACCAGGCGACGAGCGACCAGAGCGCCACCCACACGGCAGCGACCGGGTGCAGCTCGTCGAGCGGGGGAAGCTGCGACGACACCACCCGCGTGGGGCCGGACCGCCACAGCGTGCGCAGACCGGAGACGGGCCGGCCTGCGCCGAGCCAGGCGACGGCCGACCACAGCGACACCCAGGCGACGGCGAACCATCCGTAGGAGGCGCCTACGGCCTCCCACACGTGCATCTTCTCCCTGTGGTGGGCGCGGACGGTCGCGATGGAGGGGAGCTGCGCGGCCATCACACCGGGGAACCCGGCGTTGATGTGGTCGCGTAGCGTGCGCCGCCGTACGACCGGCCGCACCTGCTCGGCCGGGACCTCGACGGCGGGCTCCTCGGGTGGGACCTCCTCGACGACAGGCTGCTCAGTGAACGGGGACGCGATCTTCACTGTCTGCCTCCTTCGCTGCTTCCTTCGCGACCTGCGCGAGCGAGTCGGCCAGGTCGCGCCACGCCTTATCGGCCTTGACCGGGTTGAGCCGGGCCAGGACCGCCATCTCGATGCGGACCCAGTCCCAGCCGAGATCGGCCTTCTCCTGGCCGGTGGGTGCGGTGTTCATCGCCGCGGTGAAGCGGTCTTCGCGGCGCTCCATGCGGACCTCGATGCGCCTGCGTGCCATGGGAACCCACCCCCCTTTGTGACTACGGTCTGTGACTGTTGTTACGATTCGTCTCGCGCGCTACGCGTGTGCGCGTTACGCGCTGCCTGCGCGTGGGACGGCCCATTTCGGCTGGGTGGCCGCCCGCTGTGCCGGGTGGGCGCCCTGAGCGCGGCTACGGTCGGTCACGAGGCAGCAGGTTGGCGACCACGGCGTCCCAGTCGATCCGCGCGGCCTCCCCGCCCATCGGCACCAGCTCGAACTGGCCGGACAGGAGCCGGGCCACCATGTCGTACGGCGACCGGAACAGCGTCCGCTCCCCGCCGCGCTCCACCTCCCACAGCGCGTACATCGCCTCGTCGTCCGGTCGGGCCCGCAGCGTGTACCAGGCACCCGCGATCCAGCCGGAGCAGACCACGGGCTGGTACTGGCCCTCGAGCAGCAGCAGGCGGGGGGCCTCGATGGTGCCCCAGTCCTCGATGTCGATCCGGACGAAGTACGGGTCGTCCGGCCGGTAGCGCAGCCAGGCGTTGTGGTACTCGTCCGTCACGTGGTTCCAGAGCGGCAGGTAGGTGCTGCGCTCGGCGATCGTCCGGTCAGTCATCGGTTCCTCCATCGGTGATGTCGTCTGCGGGTACGGCCTCTCCGTCCCCGCTGTTCGTCCGCTTCTCGTCCGCGCGGTCCGTCCGTCCGTCCGCGTCGTCCGTCCCCGTCTTCGTCCGCGCGGACGAGCCGCTCTCGTCCGCCGACGCGGAGCCCGACGAAGCGTCCTCGCGGATCAGCGCGAGCAGTTGCCCGGCGCGCTCGTTGGAGATCGTCAGGCCGCGCGCCTTCAACGCCGCTGCGAGGCTGTCGCGGGTCAACTTCTCCTTGCGCTCCTCGTGCTCGGTCCGGACCGCCCGTCCGTGTGGCAGCAGGTGCGACACGCTGACCTCACCTGCGGCCCGTCCGCTCGTCCGCGTCGTCCGTCCGTTCACCCGGGCGCGGACCGTCCGCTTATCCGTCCGTCCGTCGTCCGCCGCTTTCACGGCGGCCCGTCCGCGCGGACGGGCCGCGCCGTCCGCACTCTTCGTCCGTCCGGACGGGCGCCTCTCGTCCGCCGTCCGTCCGTCGTCCGTCCGCTTCTCGTCCGCGACGTTCGTCCGGCCGCCGTCCGCCGTCCGCGTGGCGGTCCGTCCGCCGTCCGTCCGCTTCTCGTCCGCCGTCGTGGACGCGGACCGTCCGCGCCGAAGGAGGATCCGGCGAAGCAGTCCGTCCGCCGTCCGTCCGCCGTCCGCTGAGGCTTCGTCCGCGACGTCCGTCCGCTTCTCGTCCGCCACCTCGTCCGCCACCTCGAGCGCGCCCGCGAGCTGCGGACGGTACATCGGGAACATCCCGCCGCCGACACGCTTGATGAACCGCGCGATCTTCTCCATCTCCGCCGCGGCGTCCGGGTCCATGCCGTACAACTCCTGCGACAGGGCCGCCATCTGCGTCAACGTCAGCTCCAGTTGAGCGCGCTGCGCGGCGACGACCGCCGCCTGCGCGTCCTGAACGGACTGCCGCGTCATGAGGACCTGGCGGCGCTCGCGCACCACCCCGACCGACGTCTGCGGCGACTGCACACCCTCACCAACCGCCCACCGGAACGCGGCGAACGTCTCCTTGCCGTGCAGCACCCACCGCAGGAAGGAGAACTTCGGCGCCCGCGGGTCGATCAACTGCTGCTCGCGGAGGTCCTTGCGGTGCAGGTGCCGCGAGTGCATCGACCACAGCCACGGCGACGCGAGCGAGCACGCCGCGAACAGCTCCGGGTAGTCCGGCACGTGCGTGTAGCTCAGGTATCCGGCGGCCGCGCCGATCGCGTAGGAGGTCATCCGCAGACGCCAGGCCGCGTCGCCCTCCCGCAGAGCGACGTGCGCGTGCCAGGACACGTACACGGCGACGGACTCGATGATCCCGGCCGCCACCGCGGCCGCCGGCGTCGGCCAGCCGCGCGCAACGAACGCGAGGGCCTGCCCGGTGACCGCGACGAGGTTGACGCCCAGGTTCGTGATGGACATGACCGCGAGCCGGCCCGCGGCCCGGGTCCGCTCCGTCCACCGCTCGCGCTGCTCGCGGTGGCGGGCGCGAGTCCGCTCGCGCTCGGCTTGTGCTTCGGCGGCGACGTGGGCCTTGCGCTCCTCGGCCAGGATCGCGTTCTGCCGGGCGACGTCGGCCTGGTGCTGGACCTGCTGCAGCGCTCGCTCATGCCGCGCCTCGGCACGGAGTCGCTCCTGCTCGATGCGGACCTGCTCCGCTTCAAGCCGGGCGCGCTCGCGCTCGGGGCTGGGGGCGAGGAACCTCATGCCGCCACCCCGTTGCGGTCCTGGAGGTTCGCGCCGATGCAGAGCTTGCGGCGCAGCTTGGGGTCGGTGCCCGCGATGACACCGATCGGGTCGTACGGCAGGAGCCGAGCCCGCTCGATGCAGGGGCCGACGAGACCGGTGAAGGGGCAGCCGCTGCAGCGCTTCTTCGCGGCCTCGTACGCGGCCTTGTACTTGGCCGGGTTCGCGCGCTCGACGATGGGGAACCAGTCGTCGGGGTCGGCGTCGGACTGGCGGCACACGGCGTCGTCGGTGAGGAGGAGCGCGTCCAGCTCGCGGAGGCGGGTGTCGCGCTGACGGTCGGCGGCGGATGTGACACCACGGCGAGGTGATGCCACGATGTGGCTGGACATCGGGTCTGGGTCCTTTTCGCAGAGGGGTAGACCTGGTGTTCTCAGGGCCTCGCCTGGAAGTGGAGTTCCGGGTGAGGCCCGCGGCTTTTGTGGTTGTGGCGGGCTTCCCGGTGGAGCGGGGAGCCCTTTTTCTCTGCCCTGCTATGCTCGTGTTTATGAGTAAACAGGTTTGATACTGTTCATGCTGCCTCACCCGTGATCCACTTGTCAACCCGATTGCACTGATCAGCCCAATCCAGTCCGTAATACGATCAACACCACCCGACCAGCAGCGCAAAGGAGGACCCGCCCGTGCCCGTCGTGCGGTTTCCCGAGGTCCTCACCGACCTCCGGACCAAGATCCTCGACGGCACCTATCCCGCGGGCGAGCCACTCCCCCACACCGACGCCATGAAAGAGACCTACGGCGTCGGCGCCCACGTCATCACCCGAGCAATGAGGGAACTCAAGGCCGAGGGCCTGATCTGGCGCGTCGCCAACCGAGGCATGATCGTCCAAGGACCGGCCGTCGTCATCGAGATGCCCATGGCGATCACCCGCATGCACGAAGTCCAGGAATGGGCCCTCGCCTGCAGACGAGCCGGCACCACCGGCCACCTCACACCGGTGTCAGGCGGCTTCCGCCACGACACCGCCACCACCGACGTCGCCCAAGAGCTCGGCCTTGACGAAGGAACACCCATCGCGACCTGGGAATCCCACGGGACCATCGCCCAGCAGGTCGTCTGCATCGACCACACCTATGTGTCACGGGAACGCAAGGACGCTGGCCCCGCCGCCTTCGACGTACCCGCGCATGCCGCGCTGGTAGACCTCCGCATGAGCGTCCGCCCTGCCACCACCGACGAAGCGCGCACCATGAAGATCAGCAGAGGCAGCCCTGTCCTCGACGTCATTCGCATCACCCGCGACGACACGGGGCCCGTCCAGATGCAGCACCGCGCACTCAACCCACAACGAGTCCGCCTTGTCGGGCGCGGCCTGGCTCTGTAACTCCAGAACCGAGGAATAGCCGAACACGCATTGAAGGGCCCGTTCACCCTGTGCAGGGTGAACGGGCCCTTCAATGCGGAACATCATTGAGTCGAGGGAACCCCTCGCACAAAATTAGCCCTGCGCCGTAGCCTGAACATGTCAGCGATCAGGAGGTGCAGGGCCGTGATTGACGCTAGCACGGAGCCCGGCGCGCGGCTACGAGAGCTACGCAAGCGCCGAGGGCTCACACAGGAAGAACTCGCCGAACAGGCCGGATTAAGCCTGGCGGTGATTAAGAAAATCGAGCAGGGCGGAACCGCCCGCATGGAAACCTACCGGCAGATCGCCCAAGTTCTCGGCGTCCAAACCGTGTGGTTTGTCTCCCCCGGTTCACCCCGCCCCACCACAGACACCGGCGACGACACCGTCCTTGCGGAAATGCGCTCCGCCGTCACCCCACCCATCGGCTTCGACGGCAGTCCCATCCTCGGGACCGCCGACTACGACGACATCGCGCTCCCCCGGCTCCGCGACGCCGCCGTGGCGCTCGGACGGGCGTACCACGCCGACCGCTACGACGACCTGGCCCACCTGCTGCCCGCGCTGGTCCGGTCCGCGCACTACCACGTCCTCCGGTTCGACGACGACGGCGACGACCGCGCGGAAGCGTACCGGCTACGTTCGGCCGTTCTCGGGCTCGCCGGCCGGTACCTCATCCAGGTCCGGGCGCACGATCTCGCGCTGATCAGCCTCCAGCGTGCCCAGCAGGACGCGCTCGTGATCGGCGACATGCCCTTGGCCGCCGCCGCCATGAGCAGCCAGGCGTGGGCGATGCTCAGGCAGGGCCGGTTCTGGGAGGTCGAGCAACTGTGCGCCCAGGCCGCCGACCGCATCGAGCCGCGCATGTCCACCGCCACCACCGACGAAGTAGCGGCATGGGGGAAGCTGCTCATGCGCGCCAGCGCCGGAGCCGTCCGGAACAACCGGCCCGAAGAGGCCAACGAGTACCTGACCCTTGCCGAAACCGCAGCTACACGCGTCGGTCGAGAGCACATGCTGGCCGGCCAGTTCGCGTTCGGGCCCCTCTCGGCCGCCTTGCAGCGACCCGAGAACGCCATGATCGAGGGACGGCCAGATGTGGCGCTCGAAGCGATGGCGAACCTGCCCCGTGGCGTCGGTCGGACGAACTCCTCCACCCGGAACCGGGCACGACTGGACGAGGCGCGGGCCCTTATCAGGATGGGCGACGCCGACAAGGCAACTGATGTCATGGCGGGGCTACGGCACACAGCCCCGGAATGGCTCCGATATCAGCAGGCCGCACGCGACGTGACCAGCGAAATCGTGGAAAGCCGAACCCGGACGCTGTCCAACGAACAGCGGAACCTCGTCGATTTCCTCGACGTCGAGGACTAAGGGATACGGAACGTATCCCTTACAAACGCGGCGCAGCCAAACGGCTGCGCCGCGTTTCTGTTGCCCAACATCACCACGGCATACCGTCAACCTCAGTCGGAGGTGCGGAAATGCACGCGGAAACCCCACTGCACGACCTCGGGATCTGGCCCAGCCCCGCTGAAATTCTTCAGGGCGAGTACCCCGAGTGGCGCATCTGGCGTGACGTGAACGAGAACGGGCGTCACGGCGAATGGGTAGCGCAGCACCACACCATGCACGACCTCGTGCTCCGCGCCTCCGACATCAATGACCTACGCCAGCACCTGGAGACAGCACGCCGCGAAGCGGCCGAGCGCGGGACAACGCCAGCGCCACCATAGGCGCTCATCCCACGTAGAAGCCGTCGCTGCGGCCAGGAGGCCCAGCCGTGAAGGACAGCACCACCGCCACGGTGCCAGTCGCGCCCGAAGACGCACGCACTCGGCCGCAGAGCCCTGCCGAGCGCATCGCCACCGAACTCTGCGACGCTCTCGCCAAGCACAACATCCCCGCCCACGCCTACGTCCGCCAGTCTGGCCGTGCGGTCGTCTCCATATGCGCCGGCCTGCTCGCCCACACAGACGGGGCAGTCATCTGGTGGAACGTCCCCGACCTCGACGGCTCCCGAAGCCGCACCCTCATGACCTACGCGAGAATCCCGAAAAGAGCCGCCAAACGGCTCGCCCTCGCCCACGAGCAGCTCCGTAGCGTCCCTCTCGCAGACCTCCTCAGCAGCGGCCGTATCACCCTGTTCGGGCTCCTGCTCGCCCGGGAGGAGGACAGCCAGCATGAGCCCCACACCCTGTGACGATGCGCGAGCGCAGGTCGAGGCCCTGCAGCGGCAGACCCGCCTGTGGCTGATCATGTGGCGGCCGTACCAGCGCACGTACAGCGCGATCTACGCAGGTGACGCGCCTACCGGCGTCATCGTGGACGCCGACACCCCCGACGAGCTGCGGCAAGCCATGGCCACTGCCGTCTTCGATCTCTGGCAGACCTCACCCCTGCGCCCACAGTCCGGCCGCGCCCCCGTGCGGCTGGACGAGGTCTGCCAGACCTAGATCCCGTGGCCCGGAGAAGACGACCGGCTCCTGCCCTGCTCGGGGGGTGGGCTGGCGCGAGGGGAAGGCGGCACGTCTCTCCGGGCCACGGAATTCAATGGCCGCTGTTCGGCAAGCACGGCGGCTGCATGACCGCGTGCAGAACAGCGGTCGCCTCCTGACATCCATCCGTAATCACGACAAGAGGAGGAACAATGATGTCCCTGCCCTACCCCGTGATCGAACACCTGCCTCCGGACTACGTGAGCCGCCTCATTGGGGCCCGCGTGCTGGTCACTGGAGGCGCAGGTCTCGTCGGCAGCCGCATCGTGCATGTCCTCACTGCTATAGGCGCCCATCCTGTGGTGCTGGACCGTATGGACGCCTACCCGCATTCGGTCCGCGGCCTCTTCGGCCTGGACGAGACCATGGACATCGTCCTTGGCGATGTCCGCGAGGCCGCCACCGTCCGTACGTTGGTCGACGGGGCGGACTACGTGATCCATGCCGCCGCCTACGCCGACGTCGCGGCCTGCACCCGGCAGCCGGAGGTTGCGTTCGCCGCCAACGTCGCTGGCACGCAGACGATCCTGCAGGAGGTTCGCACCTCACGCACGGTACGGCGGCTGGTGTTCGTGTCGTCGGCGTCAGTGTACGGCGACGGCGCCGGCAGCGTAGTGGAGTTCTGCGAGGACCAGCCCACGATTCCGATCAGTGTGTACGCCAACTGCAAGGCATGGGGGGAGCACCAGGTGCGGCTCATGCTGGGCGGCAGCCGGGCGGAGTACGTTGTGCTTCGGTACTTCTCTGTGTACGGGGACCCGCAGGTGCCCAAGCCCGGCTCGCACTCGTGGATGGTGGCGTGCCTGTCGATGCGCGCCCAGCTCGGGTTGCCGCTGCTGCTCAACGGCGGCGGCTACCAGGTGCGGGACATGGTTCACGTGGACGACATCGCGTGCGCGACCGTCCTCGCGCTCGTCGCCGACCGGGCCGCCGGACAGACGATCAATGTCGGCACCGGCATCCCGACCTCGGTCAGGCAGATTGCGGAGCAGATCGCCGCCCATTACCCGGGCGCGCAGCTTGTGGACGCGCCCCGCCCCGCTGACGACCCGCTCGGCGGGTACGCCTCCACCGCGCGGAGCCGCGAACTGCTGGGCTGGGAGCCGCGCATCGCCGTGAGCGATGGAATCGACCGGTACGTGGCCTGGCTGAAGGCGACGCCTCAAGCGATTCCCCGGTGGCTGGCCGACACCCCGGTCGTTGCCGCGTGACCCCCTTGAGGGAGCTGGCCGGGCAGCGGCGTCTCCCTGACCACCAGGTCATGGACCAGGACACCCTCTCCTGGATCATCGCCAACCGGCCCGTGGTCGGGGCTGCGGGGCTGCCGTACGAGCCGCTGCTGCTCACCCCCGCCCCCGCCTGGTTCCTCAGCCGGCGGCAGGCGGATTCAATCCACGGCATCGGGCACCAGGCCCGCGTCTGCGTGCTCGCGTCGCTCCTTGCTGAGGAGTACCGCCTCGATGGGGACGACCGGGCGGCGTTGTGCGTCGCCGCCGCGGTGCACGACTGCCGGCGGCGGGACGATCGCGCCGACCCTGGGCACGGCATGCGGGCCGCCCGCTGGCTGGCCCGCCACGCAGACGCCGTCACCGCCTTCTTCGGGCTTCCCCTGCCCGTGGGGCAGGTGGCGCGGGCGTGCGTGGCGGTCCGCCTGCACGACGTTCCCCCGACCGCCCGCACCAGCGGCGACCGCAGCGCCTACCGGCTCGCGCCGATGCTGGCCGAGCTGCTGAAAGCCGCCGACGCCCTGGACCGGTACCGGCTGCCCGCCCTGCGGTGGTGGCCCGACCCCACCTACCTGCGGGTTTCCGTCCCGCACTGGGCCCACGCTGTGGCGTTCGACCTCATGGCGCGCAGCGAGCAGGCACGACTCGACGGCGCCACCCACCACCAGGCGCTCACCCACGCCCTGCAGACCCTCACCCGGCAGTAGAAGGACCACCGGATGCACGCCCCCGAGTGGGATTACGCCCACACCGACTTCGCCGCGCCTACCGACCGGCCCGCCCCGGCCGGGCTCGCCGCCAGCGAATCCGACTGGCGCAGCTACCTCGAAACCCAGACACCGAACGGGTGGCTGCTGCGGGACAACGCCATGCTGCAGGCCCTGACCAGCGGCCGACCGATCTACCTCATGCACACCACCAGAGCGCTGGACATGATCCGCACCACCGGGCAGCTCTGCGCGTCCGCGGGGTGCCTGGTCGGGGCGCTGTACTGCGCCCCCCTCACCGTGGAGGCGGCCGGGTTTCGGCCGCACAACCTCGGCGCCTACCTCCTGGAGACCAAACCGGACGCGCAGCCCCTGGTATTCGAGATCACCCCGCAGACGCCGATCCCGCTAAAAGGGCTGGACTACCTACGGCTCGGCGGCATCCACCTGCGGACCTACCTCACGTACCGGGGCGTCCTCACCCCGATCGAAGACGCCGAGCTGCGCTCGGCCGCCGTCGAGCAGGTCCACGCATCCGCCGGATGCCTCAACGTCCTCCTCGCCAATGCCCACGGCGTCGCCACCCCTAGCGAGGAGTTCATCGACCAGCTCGCCGTCACCGTCCCGAACCTGCCGTTCCTCGGCTACCTGTACTTCGAGGTGCTGTCGGAGTACCTGCTGCTCTACTCCATGACCCCCGAAACCAAGGCGCTCGCGCAGGCCGGGGAGATGAACACCCGCCTCACCAAGGCCCTGGCGTTCGCCGCCGTGGCCAGCATGGGCCGCCTGTTCGACCTGGCCCTGTTCGGTCCCGATCATCACCGGCTGGTGGATCTGGTCGGGCAGGTCGAACCCGGCCTCGCCGCCGGGGCGGCCGCGTACGTCCGGGAGCGGCTGTCGCACTTGTTCGCCGCCCTGGCCTTGGCTCCGCACCAGGACGCGGGCGAGGTCACGTTCCGCGGTGCCGGCTTCGACGCCCTTGCCCGGGTCGCACCGCACCTGCTCGGGCACCTGATCTTCCAGCAGATGCGGCGCCTGCCCCGCTACCCGCAGCACTTCCATGTGTTCGAGCAGGCCAAAGCGCTGGAGGTCTACGCCTACTGGGTCGCGAACGGGATACCCGCCCCGTTCAACGCGCGGCTCCCCAAGGGCGAGATCGGCGTGAACCCGGCCCACCCCGGCAGGGTCGCGGTGTGGGCCGCCGACGTGTGCGAGCGGGGCCTGCTCCACCCCGTCGAGCAGCTCAACGTTGCTTTCGTTCCGCGCCTCACCGACCTGCACCTGACCGCGCTCGGGCGGGCCCGCTTCGCCCGCACCCCGCGCTGACCATCGATCACTGCGCACACCGCGCCCACCTGGAAGGGAACACCCTGTGCATATCGTCCTGCTCGGCGGCGCCGGATACATCGGCGCCGTCGCTACCCGTCACCTGGCCGCGCAAGGCCACCACGTCACCGTGGTCGACGGGCTGATCTACCAGCGCGACGACGACCCCGCCCGGCTCCTGCCCGGCGCCACGGCGTTCGTCCACGCCGACCTGCGCGACCCTCTCGCATTGCGGAAGGCGGTCGCCGGCGCGGACGCCGTCGTCCACCTCGGCGGGCTGGTCGGCGAGCCCGCCTGCGCCGTCGACGAGCGGCTGGCCGTCGAGCTCAACTACGCCTCCCCGGTCATCGCCGCCCAGGCCGCCATCGAGGAGAGCGTGCCCCACTACGTGCTCTTCTCCTCCTGCAGCGTCTACGGGCAGCGGGAAGGCACCGTGGACGAGGACGCCACCCCGAACCCGCTCGGCATCTACGCCCGCACGAAGGTCGCGGCCGAGCGGACGGCAACCGCGATGCTGACGGGGCGGGCGGCGGTCACCGTGCTGCGGCTGGCCACCGTCCACGGCCGCTCCCCGCGCCAACGCCTGGACTCCGTGGTCAACAGGATGACGGCGCAGGCCGTCTGGACCGGGCACATCCCGCTCAACGGCGGCTCCCAGCGGCGGCCGCTCGTGCATGTCACCGACGTCGCCGCCGTCCTGGCCGCCGTCGTGTCCGCCCCGGCTCCGGAGCCGCGGGTGTTCAACGTCGGCGCCGACGTCCGGAACTTCACCATCGCCGAGATCGCCGAGACCGTGCACGCGCATGTGCCTGGGTCGCGGATCGAACGCGGCCCCGAGCGTGACGAGGCCGACGCCCGCGACTACCGCGTGAGCTTCGCGAAGCTCGCGGCCACGTTCCCGCACGCGTCCTGCCCGACCGGCCTGTCCACCGGAGTCCGTGAGGTCGCCGATGCCGTGGCCGGCAAGGAGCTGGGCGACCCGAACCAGGACGAGTACGACAACTACCGGGGGCTGATCGCGTCCCGCCGGTCCGGGCGCATCGCCATGCTGGGCTCACCGGAGTGCGACCGCCTGTACGAGGAGTGCGCCGCCATCGATTGGAGCGCCCTGTGATCCGCACCGAGGAGCAGCCGCTTCTGCCGTGGAACCGGCCCCTCATCGGGGACGAGGAGATCGCCGAGGTCACCGACACCCTCCACTCGGGGTGGCTGACCCACGGCCCGAAGGCGATCGCGTTCGAGCAGGCCGTGCGGGACGACCTCGGTGTGGAGGACGCATTCGCGGTGTCGTCCTGCACCGCCGCGCTGCACCTGGCGTTCCTTGCCGCCGGCCTCCAGGACGGCGACGAGGTGATCACACCGGCGTTGACGTTCTGCGCGACCCCGAACGCGCTGCTGCAGACCGGCGCCCGGCCGGTGTTCGTGGACGTCGACCCGGCCACCTTCAACGTCGACCCCGGCGCGGCCGAGGCTGCGATCACGCCTCGGACGCGGGCAATCGTGGTCATGCACTACGGCGGTCACCCATGCGATCTGGCGGCGTTCCGCAAGCTGGCCGACGCCCGCGGGCTGCTGCTGATCGAAGACGCCGCCCACGCACTGCACGCCACCCGCGACGGCAGGCGGGCGGGCAGCGTCGGCGACCTCGCCACGCACAGCTACTACGCGAACAAGGTCGTAACCAGCGGGGAAGGCGGCATGCTGGTGGGCCGCGCCGAGCTGGTCCAGACTGCCCGCCTGCTGGGCCGGCATGGCATCAACTCGTCGGTGTGGCAGCGGCACGGCAGCCGCAGCACTGCCGACTACGAGGTGACCGTGCCCGGCCTCAAGTACGTCATGCCGGACATCACTGCGGCAGTCGGCCTCGCACAGTGGCGGAAGCTGCCCGCGTTCACCGCGCGCCGCGCCGAGATCGCCGCCACCTACACGAGGGCCTTGGCAGGACTGCCCGGCCTGGCCACCCCGACCGTCCTGGCCGGAGTGCAGCCGGGCTGGTTCCTGTACTCGATCTTCATCGACCCGGATGTCGCGCCGCTCACCCGCGACCAGGTCGCCGAACGGCTCCTCAGCGAGTACAGGATCGCGACCAGCAGGCACTTCACGCCCGTCCACTACCTGCAGCTCTACCGTGGCCTCGCTACCGGCCCGCTGCCGGTCACCGACACCGTTGCCGCCCGGCAACTGTCCCTGCCGTGCTACCCCGCGATGACCCACGAGGATGTCGACCGTGTGGTCGTCGCCCTGCACGACGTGTGGAACGTGTGAGCGTGGCCGGGATCACAACCAGCCTGTTCAGCCAGTTGGAAGGCAGGCGCTGGTCAGGCACCCCGCGCCACGCTCACGAATCGGCCCGAGCCTTGGGTGGCGGCCACTAGGGTGGGCGGGTTAACACGACGGGAACGACGCATATCCGGGCACCCTGCTCGTCCCCCATCAGGTGACACGCCCAGCGCTCCACCCATCCGGGAGACACGATGACCAACCCGAAGGCCACCATCGACGTGGTGGTCCTCACCATGAACGACCGGCCCGAGCCGTTCAAACGGGCGATGGAATCCCTCCTCGCCCAGCAGGACGTCGAGCTTCGTGTGGTCATCGTCGGCAATGGCGTCGAACCCGATTACGTACCAGCCGGGGCCCGTGCCGTGGTCTTGGCCGTCAACGAGGGCATCCCCGCAGGCCGGAACGTCGGCGCTGATGCCCTCGCCGGGCCGGACGCCGGCGAGTTCGTCTTCTTCCTCGACAACGACGCCGTCCTGCCTACCCCCGACATCCTCGCCCAACTCGTGGTCGTTGCGCGGCGACATCCGGAAGCGGCCTATATCCAACCGCGTATCGCTGATCCCGACACGGGAGTGACGATGCGCCGCTGGGTTCCACGCCTACGGGCTGCAGATGCTGTCCGGCCAGGTACCGTCACCGTTATGGCCGAGGGCGTGGTCCTGGTACGCCGCGCTGACTATGAACAGGCAGGCGGGTGGCCCGGTCACTTCTTCCTCTTCCATGAAGGCATCGATCTGAGCTGGCGGCTTTGGGACCTGGGACGCACCGGTTATTACGCCCCGGACATCGTCATCCACCATCCCGCGACTAATCCTTCCCGGCACGCGGACTTCTTTCGTCTCGTCGCCCGTAACCGGGTGTGGTTGGCCTATCGTCGGTTGCCTGCGGCGTTGGTGCCCGTCTACCTGATGACCTGGACGGTGCTCAGTATTGCCCGGATCCGCTCCTGCAGGCATCTCGGCGTCTGGTTCTCCGGGCTTGCGGAGGGGCTCAAGGGCGGGCACGGGCAGCGGAAGCCGATGTCCTGGGCAACCGTTCTCCGGCTGGCCCGCGCTGGTCGCCCTCCGATCGTTTGAGTGTCCCCGCTACAAAGTGCGCTCGTTTTCGACTGAGCCAGGGTCCGGAACGCGAAAAGGCGCCCCGCTCCTCCGCGAAGGAGGAGCGGGGCGTCCCCGTTTCAGCCAGCGGCTACTCGTTGCTGGTCTTCGTCTCGTAGCTGGGCTGCTTGGTCGAGCCGAGCAGCACACCAAGGACCGGCCAGTGCTGCTCGGCCGCCCGCGCGAGGCCGTAGTACAGGCCCGCGCCGAACACGGTCGCGCCGAACGCGATCTGACCCTCGGTCAGGTCGGCGATCTGGATGTCGTGCAGGGCGAGCCAGCCCAGACCGCCACCGACGACCTTGGGCACGAGGGTCCGCCACAGACTGATGATCCACTGATGGAACATGATCTCTCCTCGGAAACAACGAAACCCGGCACCAAAGGCCGGGCAGACATGGGAAAGGCCAGCAGAACGGGTCAGACGCGGTGCAGGACCGCCTTGAACGCCGACGACGTCTCCAGGGTGACCACACCCGAAGCGTTGTGCCGGATCATCACACGGACCCGCTGATCTGGTCCCGCCTTGCACAGGCCGCTGAACGTGTGGTCGACACGGCCGGACGCGTCGGCGTGGACCGTCATCAGCCGGCCGATCGGCCATGCGATGTCCACCAGCGCGCCGTCCGCCTTGTGACGGGTCAGCCCGACCTGGACCGGCTCGTCCGGCGCGAACCCCGACAGTGCGACATGCGCCGTCACATCGGCCCACATACCCGAGGTCGGAGCGATGGACTGCCCGCCGTCCGGGTGGACCTTGTCGGTGTCCTGCCACTCCTGCGTCCACCACGGCTGGTAGTCCAGGCCCGCAGGGACGGTAACCATCTTGGCCAGGCCGAGCGACACGATCCCAGGCATCTCGTCTTTCTCCTCCTTGACCGGGGCAGGCTTGGCAGCAGTCCCACCGCCAGGGCGGGGCGCACCCCGCTTCACCCACTGGTAGAGCTGCTCACCAGGGCAGGACGTCGAATAGCCGTCGCGGTGGCCCTTGATCTCCGCCCCGGCGCCGCCGTGCGCGCGGAGGTACTCGATCGCGTCCACGATGCCATGCAGCATCCCCGGCGGCGGCACCACCAGGCCGGAGTTACCGACCAGGCCGAGCACGGCGTAATGGCCCGAATTGAGGCCGGCTCCGTTGGCGGCGGGCAGGTTGTGCGGGCCTCGGCCGACGAACACCTTCCGATGGGCACAAACGCACAGGCTGTACCCGATGTCCATCCAGCCGTTGGAGTCCATGTGCTGCCGCTGGATGGCACGCACCCGCGCTACACACAGATCATGGTCGTCCACCATGCGCGGGTCCTCGCGGCCGCCGGTGTAGTGGACCTTCACACCCTTGGTGGACGCGAGGTAAGTGTGGGCGCCTTTCGCGTCGCGAGCACCCCACTGGCCGCGAGTCACGAGGTCAATCGCCATGGG
The DNA here is from genome assembly GCF_050947145.1 of Microtetraspora malaysiensis. Taxonomy (NCBI): domain Bacteria; kingdom Bacillati; phylum Actinomycetota; class Actinomycetes; order Streptosporangiales; family Streptosporangiaceae; genus Microtetraspora; species Microtetraspora malaysiensis. Next base: position 23,686 of record NZ_CP191999.1, on the reverse strand, counting down.
AGCCCCCCGTCTCGTGTTGCTCACGCTGTTCGTCCGGGTCGGGCAGATGGCGGGCCACGCTCGCGATGACCCGATGCTCAGCCAGATGCGCCGCCAAAGTGTCCTCGACGCGGCGCTGGCCGCGCTCCACCCGATCCACCACATCCCGCAGCGACCCACCATGGTTCGGGTGCAACTGCTCCTCGATCGTCGCGAGCCGCACCATCACCCCAGGTCGGCCCGGCACGCCAGGCCGGCCATCAACACCGGCCCAGTCCTCCAAGAAATCACCGGCTCTCTCAGTGAACTCCCGGATCTTCTTGCCTGGCTTCACCACCAGGATGTAGATGCCACCCGCAGCGTTCGCCAAGATCGAAATGACACCTGCGGCAGCGAGGACCGTCTCCGTTGCCATCACACCTCCCGCCCGAGCGCCTGACGAAGCTCCTCCCGGCGCTCCTCGATCTGCTCCGGATCAGGCAGGTAAGTGCCCTTGAGCTGACTCAGCCGCTCATACGGATCGACACTGGCCTCAGCCTGAACTCCGCGGCCCAGCGCTTGAACCCGCATCGCTTGGCCCGGCTGCGGATCGACGATCCGGACGAGGTTCTCCTCCACCCAGCGGATGCGCTCCATGTGCGCCTGCCTGGCCTGCCCTGTGGAGTCGGAGTTGCCGAGCGTCACCGGCCGTCCCAGCCGCATGAACCCCGCAGCGGCCGCCGCATCGATGGCGGCGTTGCTTCGCAGCTCAGGCGCGGGGATATGCAGCTGCAGCATCGCCACCTTCAGCAGCGTGTCGATGTCACCAGCGTCGAACCCGTACTCCGCCACCAGGTTGTCGAACGTGCACGCGGGCAGCAGGTAGGCGTGAAGCGTCCCGTCAGGGTTGCGCGTCATCACCGTCCAGCGCGCCACGCCATCGTTGTGCACGCCCGTGAAGGCGTCGACGATTTCCCGCTCGATCACTTCGGTCATTGCTTCCACACCCAAAATGAGAAGTCGAACAGACTGCCTGCAGCCTTGGTCATCTCGAAACTGAAACCACCGTTGTTACGCCCTCTGAGGCTGGACGGCAGCACATCCCACATGTAGAAGACATTGCCGACAACGAAAGCATCGCCGCCCGTGAACGTGTAGCCGTAGCCGACTGACCCCCCGACCACGTTGGATCCGCTGAAGGTAACGTTGCCGCGCCCAACCGCGCCGGACGCGCCCGGCGCCCCCATCTTCCCGAAGAAGTCCACCCAGCCGTTCGTCGTGAGATTCAACCGGGCCGCCGAGTTCGTGGTCCGGAGATTCAGCGTGGTGCCGTTGATATCCACGTCACCGCCGCCCCACAGCCGGATCCTCGCCTCTGGAATCGACCCGCCCGTGATCGACCAATCGGAGAACCCGGACCCCAGCAGCAGCGTCGGCGTACGCCCATTCGCGCCAACCGCACCCCCGAGGGTGATTTCCGGCTCCGCACTCACCGTCGCCGGACCACGGATCGCCGCGTACGTCGACCCGTTACTGCCGTAAAAGCGGATCTCCGGGTACGACGACCCCGCCGGGTTGAGCACCATCCGGTTTCCGCCAGTACCCGACGACGCCTGCCCGATGATCGCCACAGAGCCATCGCCAGCCGTGATCGCCACCGTCTGCGTCCCACCGGCGTTGTAGGCCCGCAGCCCGGTGGTGTCCAGCTCCACCCGCGCACCCGACGAACCCGACCGCAGGAAGAACGTGCCGTTCGCCCCGGCAATAGAAACCGTCTGGACGTTGCCTGCGCTCCATGCGCCGATCCCGCCAGAGTTGAGCTCCACCCGCGCACCCGACGAGCTCGTGCGGACCGTCGCGCCGGTGATGACCATGCCGTCGATCGCGCCAGCCGCGATGTTCCCCGCCTGGACGGCATCTGCGGAGATCTTGCTCGCCGTGACCGCGCCGGCCTTGATGTGCCGGGCCTCGACCGCGTCCACCGCGATGTGGCTGGCCCGGACCGCGCCAACGTCGATCTTGTCGGCGGTGATCGCGTTCGACTGGATGTGCCCAGCCTGGATCTCCAACGCGCGGATCAGCCTGCCGGTAATCGAGTTCGCGGTGATCTTCGCATCACCCGGGATCGTCCCGTCGATGATGTTCTCGGCACCGTCGATGATCTCGCCGATCACGTCTGTGTCCACCAGCGACGCGGTGGCCACGAAGGCATGCACCGACTCACCCGACTCGTTCCCCGACCGGTCCACGCTGGTGAACCAGAACTCGCGATCCGCGCCGTACGGCTGGTGCGGCACCACCACCGACCCCGCCGCGTCCAGATAGCCCACGACCTGGCCGCCCGGCGCGAGCGGGTCCTGCATCCACACGCGGACCGCGCGGAAGTCGGACGGCATCGGGACATCGCCCTCGCCGAGCCCGTCCCACGTGACGTAGATCTGCCCGAGCCTCGTGGACAACGTCGGAGCGGTCGGCACCGGCGGCGGCGTCACATCATCGGGGATCGTCACGGCGACCACGGCCGAGAACTCGCCCTTGACGCCTCTGCACGTGGCCCGCACCTTGAAGGCGTACTCACCGCCGACCACCAGCGGCGAAACCGTCGCCGACGTGTCCGACCGGTCCGTCGCCACCACCATGAACCACGGCGCGCCGAACTCGTTCACCCGCACGAACAGCTCGTATCCGTCCGTGTCGACGGCGACCCCGCCCACGTCCGTGATCACCGCGCCCCACGTCGCGACCGCTAGGCCCTGCGGGAACCCCGCCATGTCGACGTAGGCTTGCGCGTCAACGATCAGCCCTTGCGGCGCCGCGGGCACACGCGCAGTCGGCGACTCCGGAGCTGGCCGGGCACCGGACCCGCCGTCAGCGGTCGAACCGCCGACGATCCCCGCCGTACGGCGGGACTGCCGGATCTCTCTTTCCAGAAAACGATCATTTAAGACGAGGTTCCCGGCGATGCCGTCCCTGCCCATGGTCAGGGTGACCTGCCGGACCCGTAGCGACTCCATCGCCCCGTGATCGGACGGCGCGAGAATCTGATCACCCGGCCGGTAATCGCGCCACGGCAGCCACCGCGCCGCCTGCGGGGTGATGCCGCGGGTGACCTGAACCCGCTCACGGCCCGCCCTCTCAAGCGCGGACTGCGCGAGCAGCGTCGCCGTCCCCGGATCGCTTACACCGCCCTGGCCGATGTACTGCTCCCACCGCCCCCACGGCGCAGTGGCCCCCGGGTTGGTCAGCTCCAGTCGCATGCCCTCATCACCGACGACGAGCACTGCAGAAGCGGCGTCCTCCAAGGTTCCCTTCGTGGGCGCCTCGACGACATCCCTACCGAACTTGAGATCGACCGGTGCAGTCCCGGACGCGAGGTCGCGCGCCAGCACGGTGTCGGCGTTGAACACGCGCAACGTCCTGCCCTGCATCTGCCAGTCGACCATGCCCTGCTCGGACAAGTTGATCAGGCAGGTGAGCAGGTCCATGCCGGGCTCGTAATAGATCGTGATGATCTTCGCCCACGGGGCACCGTTGCTGTCGTGGGTCGTCGTGAAGTCCCAGCCGAAGCCCGGCACCGCACCCCGCGCACGCCCCTCAGCCAGCCACGTCTGCAAGATCTGGCCGGGAGTCGCGGACAAGAACGGCCGCTTGCCGTCGACCAAGGCGTCAACGCTGGCCGGCGGGTACAGCACGAGCTTGCGCGCCATCCACGCATACCCCGGCAGCTCATACGAGCGGGCACTGGTCGGGTCGGACTCGTTCCCGTCACGGACGATCCGCAGGAACCGCGAGTCGGGCGGCTCGGCCCACGCTGTGCCATCCCAGACTTCGACGGCAACCTCACACGGCACGGCCAGCAGCCCAGCGCCGGGCACGTGCGCGGTGTAGCTGACCTTCAGCGCTGGCACATCGTCGAGCGGCCAAGCAGCCTCATACTCCAACGGCTGCAGCGGCCCCCGCCGGGGCCCGTTCGGTGCATAGGCGACGAGCCGCAGCCCGAACCGCTGAGTCTCACCCGGAATGATCACCTGCACTGCCGCCCCCGCCCAGCTCATTGATGCGCGCCTGCTGCTGGTCCACCGCTGCCGACAGCAGCGCGTTCTCGTACACCAGGCCGTCGATCCGGCGGCGCAGCGCGGCCACGACCTGCTCCCAATCGACGTTCACGCCCTGGCCCTGATTCACGAAGCGTTCCCCTCCCGCAACAGCTCCCGCGACATCTCCAGACGTGCCGCCGCGACCACAACCGGGTCGATACGGACGGCGTCGCGGATCTTCTGACACACATCACTCGCAACCAGCGTGCGAGCCTTCCGGCCACTGCCGGTGCCCTCCTGGGCGATGCTGACGTTCACCCACTGCTCACGGCAGGTGTCGATCTGCTCGCGGATCATGTCCCGAGCCGAGACGGCGTCCATCAGCATCGGCGAGCCCATCGCCGCGTCGGCCTGATGCACCGACAGCGCCGACTCGTACAGCAGCACGTCCAAGGCCTCGTCCACGCTGGACAGGCCGTACACGACCGCCCTGTTCTCGATCGCGATCTTCGGGACGTACTTCACCAGCCGGCCGCCGGGCATGACGTCCTCCGGCACCTGGTACGTGATCACCCACAGAGGCACCCGCCCAGAGACATCGCAGGTGTCCTCAACCGAGGTGACCACCCATTCCTGCACCGCCACGCGGCACTCCTCACATTTGCCAGGCCCACAGCATGAACGTGCCGGTCACGGTCTGATTTGGGACGGCGACCACGGTGACCTCCACCGTGGAGCGCCGGAAGATGCCCGCCGCGGCGAAGTTCGAGTCCGGCGCGTTGATGCTGACCCCAGCCACGCACAGCGGCGTGGAGATCAGGACCTCCCCGAGGGTGAACACCGCGTTGTTGGTCGCCGTGACCGCGACCGCCGCCATCACCAGGCCGGCCCGAGAACCCGACCATGACCAGCGGCCGAAATGCTTCGTGGCCACCGCGCTGAAGTCGAACTCCTGCACCGTCGTGCCGGTGACGTGCCCGACCTTGGACACCGTGTTGGTCAGCTCCAGCAGGCCGCCGTTGTTGCTGCCGCCGGGCACCGTGTAGATGCCTGCCGAGTACAGCTCAGCGGCGTGGATGACCCATGCTGCGGCGTTGCCCGCCGTGTTGGTCCCCGACACCGTCATCAGCGTCGCCTGCCCCGGGTTACGGGAGGCGTCGGAGTACATGGACGAGTAGTTGCCGCCGCTGCTCGGGTAGAAGCGGATCTCCGGGTTGGCCGCCCCCGCCGGGTTGATCACAACCCGGTTGCCGACCATCCCCGAGGAGAGCTGACCGACGATCGACACCGCACCGGATGCCGCCGCGATCTGCACCGTCTGCGCACCGGAGGCGTTGTACGCGACCAGGCCCGAGGAGTTGAGCTCCACCCGCGCACCCGCCGCGGCGCCAGCGACGATCCGCGTCGCGAGCGTGAGCACCGCCTCCAACTTGCCAGCGGTGACCGCGGCGGCCGCGATGTGTCCGGCCTCGACAGCGCCCACGGCCAGCTTGTCCGCCGTGACAGCGTTCGCCACGAGGTTGCCGGTGGTGATGGACTCCTGCCCGGCGTCGCCCTGCACGAGCGGCACCGTCGCGATCGTCGCCGAGGTCGACGGAGCCGACTGATTCCCCGACCGGTCAACGCTGGTGAGCCGGAACTGCCGGTCCTTGCCGTACGGCAGGCCCGGAACGACGACCGCCCCGGCCGACTCCAGGTACCCGACGTACACCCAGCCCGGAGCGAGCGGGTCCTGCATCCAGACCAGCGTCCGCGCGTAGTCCGGCGGCATCACCTCGCCGGCCGCGCCGAGCCCGTCCCACGCCACGCGGACCTGCCCCAGCCGGGTCGCGAGCTGAGGAGCCGACGGCACCGGCGGCGCCTCCACGTCATCGGGGATCGTCACCGCGTACGCCGCCGAGAACGGGCCGCGCTTCCCGAGGTTGACCGCCCGGACTTTGAACGCGAACTCGGCGCCCACCGGCAGCGGACTGTAGGTCGCCGAGGTGTCGCTTGGCTCCGTCGTCGCGACCAACAGCCAGGGCGCGCCGACCTCGTTGACGCGCATGAACAGCTCGTAGCCGCCGACCGTCAGCGCGACCCCCGACACGTCGACGATCACCGCGCCCCACGTCGCGGTCACCTGCCCCTGCGCGACCCCCGCCGTGTCGATATACGCCTGCGGATCGACGATCAGGCCCGCCGGAGCGGCCGGAGTACGCGGCTCCGGAGCTTCCGGAGCGGGACGCGCACCAGACCCGCCATCCGCCGTCGAACCACCGACGATCCCCGCGGTACGGCGCGCGAGCCGGAGAGTCTTCTCCAAGAACCGGTCATTCAGGACAACCGAGCCGCCGACCACGCCCCGGTCGCTACGCGCCAGCGTGATCTGCCGCACCCGCAGCGACTCCAGCCGGCCGCCAGCGCCAGGCGCGAGCACCCGGTCACCGGGCCGGTAGTCCCGCCACGGCAGCCGCCGCGCCCCGTACACGGTGATGCCGCGTGTCCGCTGCACCCGCTCGACGGCCGCGCGGTCCAGAGTGGACTGCGCGAGGATCGTCGCTGTGCCCTCGTCGGAGACGCCGCCGTGACCGACGTAGGTCTCCCACGGCCCCCACGGCTGCACTGCGGCGGGGTTGGTGAACGTCTTGACGAGCCCGGCGTCGCCGACGACGAGCACCGAGGAGGCGACGTCTTCCAACGTCGACTCGTCGGGGGCTTCGACGACATCCCGGCCGTACCGCAGTGCGACCGGTGCCGGGCCGGTGGCCAGGTCTCGCTCAAGTACGGTGTCGGGGTTGTACAGCTGGAGCGTCCGCCCTGACGTGCGGAAGTCGAGCACAGCCTGCTCGGCCAGGTTGATCAGGCAGGTGAGCGCGTCAAGGCCCGGCGCGTAGTAGATCGTGAGGATCTTCGACCATGGCCTACCGGCGCTGTCGTGTGTCGGCGTGAAGTCCCAGGAGAGGCCCGGCACCGACCCGCGGGCCTTGGCCTCCGCGAGGTAGGTCTGCATGATCTCGCCCGGAGTCGCGGACAGGAAGGCCCGCTTGCCGTCGACCAGCGGAGCCGTCCCCGGGTAGAGCACGACCTTCTTGAGCTGCCACACGTAACCGGGCAGCTCATACCGGACCAGTCCCGTCACGTCGGTGCCGTCGCCGCGGCGGACGATCCGCAGGAACCGCGAGTCGGGCTCCTCAGTCCAGGTCAGCCCGTCGTCTGACCACTCGACCGCGACCTCACACGGCGATTCGAGCAGGCTCGCACGAGCAGCCGCCGTGCTGTAAGACAGCTTCAGGCTCGGGACGTCGTCGAGCGGCCAGCCGGCCTCGGTGCTCAGCGGATACGGCAGCACTCCCCGTCTCGGGCCGTTGGGGGAGTAGACGATCAGACGAAGGTCATACACGTCCACCCCCGAGTCGCTATTGGGGCATTTTCCCGATTTGCCCTAGTGACAGCCGAAATTACGAACTCGGAAGGAGATGACGCGACACTGGAGATTCCCCGACCCCATCACTCGAAGGCGAGAAAACCACCATGTCGTTCTCCCTGGAAACATTCGGCTCGGTTGTGTTCGGCCAGGGCTGGTCACGCTGGATGCCCGCCTCGGGCGTTGTCCTTCTGGGGCAGTTCGCCTCGACCAATGCGGAGCACCCGCTCACATTTGAGGAGCTGACCGCCGAGTTGTCCTTCGCCAGTCGTCTCATCGAGGATCGCGGCTGGGAAACCGAAGCGTGGGAACCGTTGGAGGAGCTCACCGACGAGCGGCTCGCGGAGCTGCGCGAGACCTGGGGTGACGATGACGACGACGCCGATGCCGCGACAGTCAACGCTGAGGAAGCAGCCAACCGTGAGCAGGTGAAGAGCCGCATCGATGAATCAGCCAGGCACCTTGGCGTACGCCAGATCCGCACCTACCGAGACCTGTTCGACTACCTGGTGGCCTGCCAGCTCATCCTGGCTCACACAGATGACAGCGTGACCCGCTACAGCCTCAACCTCACACCGCCTCTGCCTGGTGAGGTCTTCCCCCTCACTGAGGAAGAGGCAGAGGAGGAGGACCGGATTAGATGGCAGCACCTCCACGAAGGACCGGCAGGCACGATCATCGAGCTGTTCGAGCCGAACGGCGCGCAGCACGACGAGATCGTCAGCAGCCTGGAAAAGCTGTCGAAGAAGACCGCCATGGACGCAGAAACGGTCCGCGAAGCGATCCTGCATCTCATCGCCCAAGGTGACTTCAGCGCCACCCTCGATATCTCCCGCATTGAGCGGTACAAGGTGTTCAAGCTGCGAGTGGACTGGGAGAAGTTCCTCAATACCCGCATCCACGTGCGCGTCAAGCGCTCAACAACGTGAGCCCGCCGACCGTGGGCGTACAGCAGTCCGCGATCGGCCACAATTGACCCCATAGTGATCGCATCCCAATCAGGGCCGATGAGTGTCACCGTGACGCGCCTCGGCCGCATCATCCTCATCCCGGCCGTCTGGCCGCTCGACATCGAGCCAGACGACGCCGACGACCTCGCAGCGCAGCTCACCGACGCCGCGGCGAAGTCGCGGCGTATCCGCTCATAGGAAGGCGCGTCGTGCCCGGATCTCCAGCTTCGACGAGGTGTCGGTGGACGTCGCCGAGCTGGCGACCAGCACCGGCCGCGACCACGGATCGCCCACGGCCACCGCTGGCGTCAGGTGCAGCCACCGCCACGCCGAACCCGGACCGGTCGCGTCCACCTCGCCCGTCACGTCCGATCCCGCGTCCAGGTCCCACGTGTCCGTGGTGACCTTCGCGGCGCGCATCTGCCCGCAGTCGATCAGCAGACGCTCGCCGGCGAGCAGCCCGCCCGGCCGGAACACCGTCAACCCGGTGGCCACGTCCGTGACCGCCGGGTTGACCGCTGGGCCGGTGAGCCTCAGCAGCGCATCAGTGATCGGCCCAGTGCTGCCCGCGAGCGTCGTCACCGCCTGGTCGGCAGCGTTCGCGGACCCGCTCCAGGTCGACGGCAACTCGTCCCGCCACAGCACGCCGGGCACCTCGACCGGCACGGTGAACCGCGCGATGGCCGCGCCGACGTTGATGTCTGGCTCTACCGCCGAGGTGATCGTCACGTCAGCGACGCGGACGATCGACCCCGCCACGTACTTCAAGGTCATGAGCCGATGCCGCACCCCGAACAGCGCGCCCAGGGCCTCCAGGTTGTGCTCCATCTGCTCGTAGCCGCCGTCCTCCCCCGAGGGAGTGACGCCGTACACGGCCACCTTGATGCCGAACATCGTGGACTCCAGGTCCAGGCCCACAACAGGCAGGTCACCGTGCCTGCCCGGCACGGTGACCTTCACGGCTCTCGCGCCGGGCACCGGCCTGCGCTGCGTGCCCACCTTCGCCCGCCAGCAGCCGGCCGGGTGGGTAAGCGGAACCCCGTCCAGGAAGTAGCTCGGCACGTCAGATCACCCCCAGAGCGCCCGTGTACTGGAGCGAGCGGTTGACGGTCGTGCTGGTGGGCTCAGCGACCGGATAGTGGTTGGTGACGTTCACGACCGTCCGCGCCCAGCCGCCGCCGGCGAGCTTGTCCGGGACGGTCATCCCCGGAACCGACAGGTCCGGCGCGAACGACTGGCTGAGCTGCCCGGCGATCCCGGCCATCGTGGACAGCACCTGCGGAGTGCCGTCCAGCAGGCCCTCACGCATGCCGAGCATCGTGTACCGGCCGATCTCCGCGAACACCTTGCTCGGCGAGTTGATGTTGAGAGCGCTTCTTACCCAGTCCGGCAAGACGCTGCGGAAGAAGTTCAGCACGCTGTCGCGTAGCCAGTTCGCCACGGACATCAGGCCGTTCCACAGGCCGTACAGCAGGTCCCGGCCTGCGTTGTAGAGCAGGTTCCCGAGATTGCCCAGGGAGTTGAGGATCCTGCCGGGCAGGTCTCGCACCCACGCCACCAGGTCGTTGAAGACCTGCGTCGCGGCGTCGGCGGCCTTCCCGAACCACTCTTTGAAATCGGACGCCAGGCCGGACAGATGGTCGACCAGCCAGCCGAGAGCCTTGGCGATGTGCTCGATGATGAACGCGGCGAGCTTGACGATCCACCCGATGACCTCGGCGATGATCGGAATCAGCTTCGACGCGATCGTGGCCACCAGATCAACGACGATGCCGATCAGCGGCATGATCGCCACAACCACTTCACCCAGCGCTGGGATCAGCGGCATGATCGCCGGGAGGAGCAGCAGCAAAGCGTCGAGCAGCTTAAGCAGGCTCGGCATCATCTGCTGCAGCGCCTGCATCAAAGCCGTGCCGATCGCCACGACAACCTCACCCAGAACCGGCAGGATCGGCGCGATGGCTTGCAGGACCAACTGGAGGGCCTGCACGAGGAACCCGCCCAGGGTGGACGCCAGTTCCGCCACGATGCCGACCAGCGGCCCGACGATCGGCAGCAGCGCGGTCGCGAGCTGGGTGACAAGCTGAGCAATCGGCGGGAGCAGCGGCATCAGCGCCGCCACAAGCTGCCCGAAGGCAGCTCCCATCGTCTCGATGACCGGCCCAAGCGCGGTCAGGACCGGCTTCAGGGCCTCCGCGACGACCTGCACGATCTGCGCCAGGATCGGCGCCAGCGTTGACGCCAGCATCCCCGCAAGCTGCGCGATCGGCGGCAGCAGCGGAGCGACAGCGGTGAGTATGTCGCTGAAGCCCTTGCCGATGGCCAGCAGCCCCGCCGCGAGCTCCGGCGACGCGAACGCCTTCGACAGCATTTCCGCGACCAAGGTCAGGCCAGGCCCGAGCGCAGCAAGGGCAGGGCCGAGAGCGTTCACCGCGGCGGCAAGTCCAGGCCCGAGAGCGGTCGCGATGTTCGCGATGTGCGGCGCGATCAGCGCGATAGCGCCACCCAGCGCCTCGAAGATCGGGAACAGGGCGTTGCCGACCTGCTGCAGCGACTGGAAGATCGTGACCAGGATCTCCTGGCCCTTCGCCGAGTTCACGAACTCGTTGAACTTGCCGACCAGGGTCCCGAGCACACCGAGCGCGTCCGACCCGCCCGTCCGCACCGCGGTGAAGATGCCACCGATGATCCCGACGAGGTTCGCGACGAGGCTGCCGAGCTGCCGGAACACGTCCATGGCGCCCTGCATCCACGACATCGCCTGACCCGACTCGGCGGCCTTGGACAGCCACTCACCGAACCGTGCCGTCGCCGACGCGATGCCAGGTGCAAGCCCGGCGGAAAACTCACCGCCGACCACAGCGATGTCGCGGAACCCGGCAAGGAGCGGCTGGATCGCGGGCAGCATCGACTCGACTGCCGACCGCAACGACCCGAAGATCGACGCGACGGCAGCGACGGTTTCGCTGGACCGCCCGAACTCGACGAGCTTCAGAGCACCCTGGCCGAACTCCGCCGCGACGGACGCCATGCCATCCCGGAGGGTGACAATGAGGGGCAGCAGGCTCCACATCTGGCCGATCAGCGGCGTGAACATGGCGCTCTGGACGCTGTCCTTAAGGCCCAGGAACGCCGGGGACATCTGGAACAGCTCGAAGGCGACGCTCCCTACGGCGGCCGCCATCCCCTCGCTCTTCTTGAAGAACTCATCGAGGTCGCCGGACATGGCAGCCGCGAAGGCGTCGCCCACACCAGATACGGCCAGCTTGAAGGTGCCGAGCGCGGCCGCGCCGAGGGTAAGCACCCCAGGCAGCGCGGCCACGATCCCGCCGGCTGGAGCGAGCGAAGCAGCTAAGGCGATCACGCCCTGTGCCGAGACGGCCAGCGCCGACGCGAGCGTTGAAGCGGCGAGCGCGACAGCGGTGAACTTGGCACCCATGGCCGTCGCCGACGCGGCCATGCTGCCCACGTGGCTGCTGAAGCTGCCAGCGGAGTCCTTCAGGTTGTTCATGGCCTTGCGCAAAGCCATGGACAGCCGGTCTCGCAGATCGATCGTGGCGAACAGCTCACCGACGTGGAGCGCCACTCGGTCACCTCCCGTGGGTGGTCAGGTGGAAGGGAGCGAGGGGAGCTGCGCGAGCACGGCCATGCCGAGCCAGCGCGTGTAAGCCGGGGGATCGACGACCTCGAACCCCGCCTCCTGGTAGCCGCGGGCCGCGCCATCGACGCCGCAAAAGGCGTCCAACAGGCGCGGCCTCACGGCTTGTCCTCGCCAGGGTCGAGCGCGCGAGCGATCCGCGAATCACAGGTGAGCAGCCCGAACAGGCGGGTCCGCAGCCACCGCCAGGACCGTGACCGCATCAGGCCGGGCTCGTCCAGGTCGAGCCCGTACACCTCATGGAAATCGGCCTCGATCAGCAGCCAACGCGTCAGGAGGTCTTTCCACGCGATGTGGCGGCCTTCTTCGACCGAGAGGCCGTCGCCCGGGTCGTAGTAGTCGCGGATCCCCGAGACCGGGTCGACTTCGCCGCCGCCGCTGTCGCTCGACGCGTCGCCCGGTTCGGGGCCGGGGCTTCCCCCGCGCCACCGGACTCCCAGTACTTGATCGCCGGTTCACGGCCAGCCGCGACCCACACCAGCGCGGTCATGCCGACGTGCTGGATACGCGGCCACGACACCCCGTCAGCGAACAGTTCGTCGTAGACGGGCCCGAGGATGCGCTGATACAGGTCGCGCTCCTGGTCGTCGTCGAGGACAGCCGAAGCCAGGTCGTTGATGCCGTCGCTGTTCACCTCACGGCCGGCGTTGGCGTCGAGACCGGCGTGCATGAGCCGCTGGCACAGCAGGCCGGTCTCGGCGTCCGGAGCCGGGATGACGTACGTCTTGCCGCCGACCGGCAGCTTGAATGTGTCGTCGAAAAACTCGTCGAGGTCACGAATCTCGGTCACGGGGTCTCCTCATCCGTGATCGGGTTGGTGATCTCCTTCGGAGCGCCCTGCCCGTTCAGGCTGAAGCTGAACGGCTCCAGGTCCGTGGTGGAGCCGCCCTTAGCGAAGTCCGAAACGGTGCAGGTGCCCTCGTAGGCGTCCGGCGCGCCGTCCCGCCGGTACCAGCGGACCAGGATGTTCGCGCCGAACCCGACCTTGCGGGCCGCCTTGCGGATCGCCTCCTGGCCCAGGTCGGGCGTGAACGTCGCGGCGTCGGTCCGCTTCCGGCGGCCCTCGGCCTCGATCTTCCACTTGCGCTCGGTGACGACCTCGGAGCCCCAGCCCTCTTCGTCGTCGAAGTCGCCGTCGTCCTCGGTGCTGTCGTCGGTGGTCTCCTTGAAGCTCGTGAGGCCCTTCACCGGCGTCCACACCGGCGTCTCAACGGGCCCGGTGTTGACGTCCAACTTCCAGTCCTTGGCGAGCAGGGAACGCAGCCCCATGATCGTCTCCTTTTGATTTGGCGCATGCTGGAAAGCCGACAGCGGTTCCGCTGGCGGCGAGAGAAGAAGAGGCAGGTCAGAGGTCGCGGTTCGGCGACGGCCGGTGAACCATCAGGTCGTAGGAGTCGGCCCGCTCCCACCGGCCGGACGTGTCCCGGCCGAGCGGCGCAACCAGCGTGCGCCGCGCGAGCAGCACCAGCACACCAGTCGAAAGCCGCACGCTGGCCAGGCCGTGGATCACGTCGAACACGCCGTCAGCGAGGTCGTCCACCACACGCGGATCGGTCTTGGCCCGCATCCGGGCCTGGAGCTGGACGCTGGAGTCGGCCTGCTCGACGTCGTCGCCGGCCTGGCCGACGCCGTAGACCGCGAGCGTGATCGCGGTGTCGGGTTTGGCAGGCAGACCCCCGATGGTGATAGCGATCTGGTCTTCGCCATACTTGCCGGACGGGATCCACGTGCCGACGTCGTGCTCGGCGAGCAGCACCGCGAACCCGGTGAGCAGGTCCCGAGTCCAGGCGCTCACTTGAACACCTCGCGAAGCTTGGCGGCGATCAGCAGCTTGACCACCTCGGCCTCTTCGCGGACCGCCAGCTCCAGATACTTCGCCGTACGGCCCGGAATATGCTTCCAGTCGAGGTTCTCGTGCTGGGCGACCGCGTACACGGTGTCGTAGGAGACGATGCCGACCAGACGTGCGTCGTCCACGACGGCCGCGCCCGAGTCCTCCAACTTGCCCATCCGGTGCGGCACCCGCGAGTTGGATACGCCCAGCACATGCTCGGTGGCGTGCTTCAGGCCACGAGCAGCGGCCCGGCGTGCCTCCAGCGACAGCCGCTCGGGGTTGACCTTCGAGTTGTATTCGACATGAGTCATCGGCACACCACCTCAACGTGATCCGGGGTCGGCAGACCACCGCCATCCCGCGAGAACGAGGTGATGACGGTGGTCGTGCGGCCGTTGACCGTGACCCGGCTGCCCTCGGGGCAGACCGTGCCGGGCGGGAAGAACACCGTGGTGTCGGAGACGACCTCGGTGCCTTGAGCGTCCCGCACCATCCGCCGCTCGTCGTCGACCAGGCACCGCGCCGTCACCGGGTCGCCGTAGACCGCGCCGTACGCGCCGTCACCCTCGAACGGCTCGATCACGGCGGTGTGCCGCATCAGCCAGGCCGGGAGAGTCACCACATCCTCCCGTCGATCACGTAGCCAGGCAGCAGCCCAGCACGCTGAAGGATCATCGACGCGTCCGGCGCGTATCGCGCCGGCGGGCCATCGGTTGACCCGCCGCGGTCCAGCCGTACCGACCCGATCGACACCGTTTTGAACGCGCTGGCGACGCCGAACTCGTCGCCAACCGCGTTCGTCCACGCCGCCTGCGCGCACGTGGCGCGCTTCATCGCGTCCACGTGCCCCGGCTCAGTCGGCATCCCCGCGTCATCGACCGGGTAGACGGCCGTCATCAGCAGCTCGTCGACCCGCTCCGACGCCCGCTCCAGCCGCCGCTCGATGTCCGCAGGCGCCGGGTCCTGCCCGGTGTAGGCGATGTAGTCAGCGCTGGTCGCGTACGTCATCGCTCACCCACCGTCTGCCGAGTCAGTCGGCATCCTCGTCATCGTCGTCCTCCCCGAGCTCCTCGACAAGCGACGCCTTGGACAGCGCCTTGGCGTCGGACTCGGACATGCCACGCGCGACCGCGTAGGCGATCCACGCGGCCTTGTTGTCGTGCTCGGACGGGCGGACCAGCCCGGCCAGTGCCTGGCCCGGGTCGAGCGGCGGCCCCTCCTCCTCGAGGGCGGGGCCGCTGACGATCCGCCAGTTGTCCAGCATGTCCAGGCAGGGGTCACGGTCCTCGACCGTGACCTCCTGCCCGGTGTTGTCGTTGCGGTAGACGAAGGTCACTTCGCGACCCCGTGGATGAGGCAGGCCCGGTTCGCGTCGAGCGTCTTCACGCCGTACAGCGTGTCGATGCTGACGATGTCCTGCTTCTTGCTGATGTCGTAGTCCATGACCACCCTGACGCCAAAGCCGCGGTAGGACTCCACGGCGGCGTTCGCGGCGCCCTGCGGCAACACGAGCGGCCTCGTGACCAGGGCAAACGCCGTCTTGTGGAAGGCGACGCCGATCTCGCTGCTCGGCTGGCCGGTCGTCGGTGTGCCGGTCGGGCCGTGGATGTTCTGGGTCTGATAGGCCTCGTGTCCGAACACCCTTCGACCCAGGTTCGCCTCACGCAGACCGTCCGTGTCGCCACGGGTGTCGGCCTGGTGGAACAGCGGGTCCGACAGCCACAGCGCCTCGATCTCCGGGCCGACCACCAGGTACCGGTCGTTGCTCGGCACGCTCCGCTGGTTGAGGACGCGCCGGGCGTCGATCGCGACCTGCGGCTTGTCGTGGTCGTGGATGCACTTGCCGGTCACGCCCGTGATCGCCACGCCCGCCGTGCCGACGCGCTGGACGACGTCGTTACGCAGGGACAGGATGTCCCGGTCGATCTTCTGGCTGATGGCCTCCATCGCGGGGGCGAGGAGCTGCGTGTTGAAGTCCTGGATCTCCAGCGTCAGCTCCTCCGAGGTCACGGCGAAGCTGACGTCGGCGAAGTGGTTCAGCGTGACCGGGATCGACCCTTCCTCGGCGTTCTGGATCTCGATGCCGTTGGTCCGGTTGAACTCCTTGGCGGTGAACACCGCGGGCTTGCGGATGGTGATCGTGTCGCCCACGCGGGACACGAACTCCTGCTCGTAGTCGCGGTGGACGAGCTGGGACATCACCGTCGTCTCGTACAGGTTCGCGAGCGCCTGCTTGGCGATGATCGACGGGGTGAGGAAGTTGTTAGCCATCGGGCCTACTCCTTGAATCGGTTGCCGACAGCGGGATCGCTATCGGCCATCAAGACGGCTTCTTCTTGCGCTGCTTGCGGAAGTCGTCGATGGACGGCTCGGTGTTCGGGTCACGTCCACCAGGCCCGCCGGTGAACTCACCCCCCGAGCGTGCAGGCGGCCCCGCCTGGGCGGCCGCGCGGTACTTGGGGTTGTTCTCAACCGCGAGCTGGATCGCCTCGACGATCGCGGCCGAGAACTCCTTGTCGTCCGGGTCGAGCTCCCGGACAACCTTCAGGAAGGACCTGCTGTCGAGCAGCGCGTCCGGGTCAGCGCCCGCCTTCGTCGAGCCGCGGTGAACCGCCAGCTCGATCAGGGCCTGCCGGTGCCGGCCCTTCTCGGAGTCCCGTTCCTTCGCCGTGGTGTCCCGCTCGCTGGTGAGCTGCTCGATCACCTGCTGCGGGTCCAGCGGCTTCTCCTCCTCAGCCACCAGGCCGAGCGCCTTCGCGATCTGCGCGGCGAAGTCCGTCTTGACCTGCTGGGTGATCTCGTCCTGCGACGGCCCCTGGCTCGCGGTCGCCTCGTCGGCGGCCTTCTGCGCGTCCTTCAGCCGGGTGCGGAAGTCCGCAGCCTCGGTGCGGGCGTCCTTGATGAGCTTCTGAGCCCAGTTGGGCAGCTCATCCACCCGACGCGCGTTCGGGTTGACCGGCTCCTGCTCCGTGGCGGGCTCGGGGTCGGTCGGCGGCGTGATCTCGGCCGGAGGAGTGTCCTGCGGCTGACCTTCACCTTCACCAGGCTCCGGAGCACCACCCGCGATGAGACGGATCGGCTGACCGTTCCGGCGGTAGCCGAGGATCGCGCCTGGCGTCGTCGGCAGCGTTGTGTTTTCGAGCATGACGAGATCGCCCTCCTGGAGCGTGTCGTCGGACATGGGAAAGGGGCCCGCGCCTGGCAGGCCCCATGGGGAAGTCGTCGAGGTGGTGTTAGGACAGGGCTACGATCGGCACCCGCACGTCGCCCGTGAAGCCCACCAGATCGAAATGGATCGGCAGGAAGTCCTGACCGCTGTAGAAGGACAGGCCAGGCAACGACGTGTCCGCCAGCATGTCGGACTGAGCGCCGACCAGAGCCGTGTCAGCCGCGTCATGCATGAGAAACGCGACGGTTGCAGTCCATGGTGTGGATCTAGCAGGTACCGGTGCGTCGAACGGCAATCCCTGAAGACCTGTAAAGGTGAGCACCTTCGAGTCGCGGGGGGTCGCTGCGACCGGAAGGTGGGGGTTGTCCCTGTCGTACAGCGCCGCCTGAAAGACCCCGCGCGCCGAGCTCCCCGCCGACACTATGAAATAGAGGTTGGAGAAGCTGTAGTCCGCCGGGATGTCGATATAGAAGGCCCATGTACGCGCGTTGTTCCCTGCTGGGAGCGTGGCGTTCGCCGCCCACCACGGCGCGGTCTGAACGTCGCTAAGGTAACCAGCTTGCATGGCGATGCCCCTTCGATGTGTGCACTGCCGGACTCACCGGCCAGAACCCGCTACCGGCCGGTGCCGTAGGTAGGAGCGCATCCACACCAGCCGCAATGCTTTCGCACGACCATCACCGGACGCCGAGTACGGACACGCCGTCACCGACATGCCCCGCTCCCCCGCCAGCCGGCCGAACGTGATCGCGGCCCGCCGGTCGACATTCGAGACGCTCATACGCCGAACTCCCTCCCGGCGCCGCCCGCACGGATGTAGGCCGCGGCCTTCACGTCGGAGTCTCGGCCCAGCCAAGCCGCCCGGAACTCCGTCAACGTCAGCCGCTGGTTGTCAGCCCACCAGCGCAGCAGCTCCTCCGAGGCGTACTTCCTGGCCCGCGCGGCGGGGCCGGAGAACAGCGACCGGTCGTTGACACCCGCCGCCTTGGCCTCCGGAGTCAGGAGGTTGCCGTTCGTGGCGCCCTCCGCGCTGTCGTACACCTGGTCAAGCCACTGCGCGTACAGGCGGCGCACCGCCTGGTCGACGTCCTCGCCAGGACGACGCTCGGACTCCAGCAGCGCCCGACGCTCGGCCCGGTCCAGGTCGGCCGGATCCAGCCCGTGCACCTCGGCGTACGCCTGCATATAGGAGTAGCGGCCCGACGCGACCAGGTCGGAGATCCGCCGGTCGTCGTCGGTCTCCTCCTCACGCCAGTTCCACGACCACTGCTCGCGCTGGCGGGTCTGCTGCTCGATCCGGTCGAGCTGGTCGAGCACCTGAGCCATACCGTGCTCGTCGTCGCGGTACCGCTCCATCAACGCCGTCAGGTGGTCGTCCGTCAGGTCGTTCATGTCGTCGATCTCCGACAGCGCGCGGATCGGGTCATCCGCCGCCGCAGGCCCAGCGGCCTTCCGCGCGGCCTTCTCCTCGGTGTCGCGCCGCTCCATCTCCTGCGTGAGCCGCGCCATCACCTGCTTGTCGGCGGCGTGCTTGGTGGCCTGCTCGCCAATCTCCTCATCGGTGAGCTTGGACAGGTCCTTCGGCGGGACGTCGACACGTTCCCGTCCGGTCTCGCGCCGCAGCCCCGTCGCTTTGGTGTGCTCCTTGAGCTGCCGCTGGTAGTCGGCGACCTTGTCCTCGGCCTTACGTCGCGTCTCGTCGCCCAAAGCGACCGCCGAGCGGCGTTTGGCGTCGCGGATCTTCCGCTCCAGGTACCGCTGCCGCTGGGTGTCCTCGTACGTCGCTTCCGTGTGCACGACCGGCGCCGGCCTGGACACGCCGGGCAGGTAGGCGTTCAGGCTGTGGCTGCAGTTCGGATGCATCAGACCCGCCAGCCGGGCCTCCGCAACCGTCCCCGCGACCTCGACAAACACTTGCACGCCGGTCGCTGGGTTCTGCTCGACGCGGGTCCCGGTCGGGCCCGAGATCGAAAGGATCTGCCCCTCCCAGCGGGAGCACCGACTACACGTCCACGGCTTCCGCGACACCATCACCAGGTCCATGCCCGCGTCCCGCAGCGAGGACAGATGCCCGTCGACCGCTGCGCGGTGGGTCGCGGTCCGCATCGCCATCTCGACGTACTCGGCCATCCCCCACGTCCGGCCTACCGAGTCGACGAACCCGGTGATGCCACCCGCGGTGAACTTGTCGAGCGCACGCTGCGCGGCGTCCCGCAGTGTTTCCGCGCCCACCAGCGAGCGGCCCGCGGTCTCCGCGATCACCTGCCGGTAGATGTCCTGCACGGCACGCAACGCCCCGACGTGGACCGACGAGATGATCCGCGTCGTCTGCGCGGCAAGCTCCGCAACGCCCTGGCCAGGGTTGATCAGGCTGGATGAGCCGATCTTCTGGGCGTCCCGCAGCACCCGCTCCACCTGCTTACGCACCTTGGCGTCGTGAACGCTGAGGACCGCGCCGACCACCGCGGCGTCCATCCCCGACGCCCACGACTTGAGCACTGCACGCTCGGCGGCCTTCTTCGCCACCGAGTCCAGACGGCGGACGATCCGCTCGGCCTCCTGCCGGAGCTGCGTCACCTCCGACAGGCGTTTCGTCTCCCACCGTCCGGCGTCGTCCTCGTCCAGGCCCTCAGCGATCCGGGCCGCGATCCGCGTGAACAGCGCCTGCTCGGCGTCGGCGTACACCGCCGCCACCAGCCGCGCCTGCGCCAGGTTTTCCGCTGCCCTCTCAGCCGGAGAGGTGGCCATCACTCATCGCCGGCGGCGGGGATGAACGTCTCGTCCAGCGCGGCCGGGTCAGGCACGTTCAGGCCGAGCTCGTCACGGAGCCGTTCCTTCTCCTGCCGGACCTGCACGTCATCCCAGTCGGGGTGCAGCATGCGAATCTTCGTGTCCAGCGACACGGTCTGCGCCCGGTTCAGCATGTCCAGCGTGCGGGACAGCGACTCGGGGTCGGGCATGACGCCGTCCGGCCACTCGACCTGTGCCCGGTCAGCGACGACCTTCGTCCCGAAGATCGCGTGATCGACCGACAGCATCGCCTCCGCCAGCCACGCCAGCGCTGGCGTCCAGTAGCCGATCTTCCGGCCGCGGGTGGAGTAGGACCGGTGCCGCTGCATGTGGATCTCGGTCGCGGTCCGGGCCTGCCCGCCCTCGGAGCTTTCACCGAAGGACTGCACGCTGTAGCCGGCGCCCCGGACGATCTGGCTGAAGAGAGCCTTGGCGGTCTCGGTGTGCTCGGCGACGCGGATGTTGAACTGCGACAGGGTGATCATGTTGTTGCCGCCACCCGGCGGGGGAAGCATCGCCAGTCCGGTGTAGATCTCCCGGTCTGGGTCCCACATGCTGCCCTGGCCGCGGCCGTTGTTGCTGAGGTAGACGTCCGGGACGATGATCCTGGCCTTGGCCAGTCGCAGGTCCCGCATCCACGACGTCCATGTCTCGTCCAGGGCATCCATCAGTCCCTCGACGCCCGCGTAGTCGCTGCGGCCGGATGCCGTCCCCCTGAGCGTGCGGTGCGGCCGCATGTTCGGGACGTAGTGGACGAGCAGCCCGCGGTCGTATCCGGAGTCGAATCCGCCGTCCGCGTCGACCAGCTCGGCGTACTCAGCCGTCGCCGGGTGGTCCTGCAGCGGCACTGCCCGGCCGAGATGGTCGTCATCCCCCAGGTACAAGCCGTGGTAGACCCGGCCACGCTCGTGCTTCTCCAGGTGTCGCCACACCTGGCCGTCGTCCTCATGCACGACCCGCCAGAACGTGACCGCCTTGAGCCGGCCGCCGTGGAATTCGGGCACGGCGGCGTCCGGCGGCAGCGCGTCCACCACCGGGTGCTCACACATGGTGGTGTCCCAGCCGACCCGCAGGTAGACACCGCCGTACGCCGAGTCGAGTTCGGCGCCCTCGAGCAGCGTGCCGTACACGCCGGCCTCGTGCAGGACCGCGTCCAGACGGGCCTGGCCCTTCTTGCCAGGCACCTTCAGCGTCGGAGGCTCGCTGAAGAGCAGGTCCGCCGAGGTGGCGCTGATGTCCGACGCGATCGGGATGTGCAGCTTCGAGATCTTGGCCTGCCCGAGCGGCGTCGGTGTACCCCAGAACCAGCGGGCCACCTTGCCTGCCAGGCCGGAGGCGTACTGGACCGGCTTATCCCAGCCCTTCGGGTCCATGCCGATCCGAGGCATCACCTGGTTACCGCCGTACACCTCGCCCAGTCGCTCCGGCGAGCCGGAGTACCAGGCGCCCCACTGGCTGTACAGCCGCATCTC
Source organism: Microtetraspora malaysiensis (assembly GCF_050947145.1). Classification (NCBI taxonomy): domain Bacteria; kingdom Bacillati; phylum Actinomycetota; class Actinomycetes; order Streptosporangiales; family Streptosporangiaceae; genus Microtetraspora; species Microtetraspora malaysiensis. The sequence goes on along the minus strand of NZ_CP191999.1, from coordinate 2,412 downwards.
TTGGCGGACGGCGGGCGGTGGCCATTCCTGATTACGGTCGGGCAGCGGCATCGGACGCCCTCCTTCCTCCATCCATCTGGCAGGTCACGCCTGCTCCATCTCGGCCAAGGCCGTAGCGAGTTCGGTCCAGCCGTCGGCGATCCGCACTTTCGCCTCGACCATGTGCGGGTTCGGCTCGCAATCGGCCCGCTCCAGCACTTCGGCTGCTCGGGCAGCGGCCTGTGCGGCGGTGACGGTCTGGTGCTCCATCAGGCAGGGTCCATCCGGTGCCAGCAGCCGGGCCCGTAACCAGGGCCGACGTTGAATTCGTGGAACCCGCCGACCGCTCCGGGGGTGAACACCCACAGGTGGACGTGATGCGGAGAGTCGAGCGGCGGCACCGCGCCGACCTTGACGCCATCCGGGTCGAGCGTGGACACGTCGGCGGTGACGATCGCGGCCCGGACCGCGTGCAGGCCCTGCTTGCCCCGGTAGCGGAGGATCTCGCCGGTGAAGGGGGTCTTGATCACATGTTCTCCTGTCAGATCACGGGCACGGTCCCGGCCCGCGTGGCCCCTCAACTACGAGGGCCGGGACCGTGTCGGCTCGACGCACGCGAGGACGTGCGGAGCAGGCACATCCCCACCGCCCCACACGGCGGGATATGTGCGTCTGGTCAGGCAGCTTCGAGCATCGGAGCCCATACCGCCTGAGTTGTGTGGAGCGCGTACCGGGCGGCGTCCAGCGCGTGGTCATCGACCTTGACCGGGGCGTCGTCGCCGTGCTCGGCCTTGCGGTCGTCCCAGGCGTAGGAGCCGACCTCGTCCAGCCAGCCCGACACCGACCGGTGCACGCGGAGCTGGTCACCCGAGATCAGGTTGGACACGGTCCGGATGCCGTCAATGACGGAGTTGTTGCCCATCGCCGGGGTGTAGCCGTCCCGGTGAAGCTGCGTGATGAAGGACGCGGCGGACGGGTCCACGATCAGCCACTGTGGCCGAATCCCGCGGGTGCCGGGGCCGTAGGTGTCGGGGATGTTGTCCAGCCAGTCCGTCAGCTTCGACGAGTACTCGGCGTCGGTGAGCTGCCGCCTCTCCTTGCGGGAGTCGTACCGGAACTCGCTCGCCAGGTAGATGCGGCGTTTCCGCTGCTCATCCGGCACGGACACGCCTACGAGGATCGCGTCGAACGGGTTGACGGTCCCGTAGTCGACGCCTACCGACAGCCACCGCTCGATCGGTGGGAGCGTGTCGACGACCATCAGGTCCGGGTCCCACTGGTCGTAGATCGCGCCTTCGGCCATGACCCATTGCCCGAGGATGAACCGCTTGTACCAGAGGCCCGTGTACTCCTTCTTGAGCGAGGCCACGTAGTCCGGGTCCAAGGCGGTGTTGTCGTCGAGCGTGAAGTGCCAGTGCTTCAGGTCGAGCTCGTGGGCACGGTCGAGGAACTGCCGCTTCAGCCAGTGGTTCGGCGCGTCGGGGTTGGTGGTGCAAAACAGCTTCGCACCCTTGACGGACAGGCGGGCGAGGAGCTGGTCCCAGAACTCCCGCTCGATCAGCGTCGCCTCGTCCACGTACGCGCCCGCGCAGGTCATGCCGCGCAGGCGGTTCTCCGACCGGGCGTCGTTCGAGCTGATGATCTCGACGCGGCGGCCGAGGATGTTCGCGGTCGGGGCGCCTCGCGTGAACAGGATGCGCTTGGACACCGGCCCGGTGATCGCCGGGTCCATCAGCGGGTCGAAGACGTTTCTCGCGATGGTGTCGGCGGTCTTGCCGACGATCACCAGCGAGCCGCCGCGGGGCGCGTTCGCGACGTAGATCAGCCAGCGCAGGAGGCTGGCGATGGTCTTGCCGGAGCGGATTGCCCCCGACCAGATGTTCAGTCGGGCGGTGGACTCGGCGATGCTGCGTTCCTGCTTCGGCGACAGAGCGACAACGCCGAGGCTCACCCCTCGTCCCCCGCACCGATCTCGTTGATGACCTCGGCGTCGAGGATGACGTCGGTGTCGGGGTCCGGCGGCAGATGCCGCTGCTGGAGCTGCACCAGCAGGTTCCCCAACAGGCTGGCCATGTCGGTGTCGGCCACACCGTTGCGGTTGATCAGGTCCAAGCCCAGCAGCGTCGCCCGCCGGTTGATCACCTTCAGCGCGGCCTCGCACGCGTTCACGTCGCTCTTGATGACCTTCGGCCACAGCGACGCCATGATCCGGTCCAGCCGGTCAATCTCCAGCTTCAGGAGCTGCTCCGACGCCATCTGCTCTTGCTTCGCGGCGTTCTGCAGCGCCCGGTCGATGTCCTTGGACACGGCGGCCGCGCCGGAGTAGCCCAGCCGCTCGGCGATCACCGTGGGCGACACCCCAGCGACGCGCATCTGCACCGCCTGGTAGCGGCGCTGGGAGATCTCAACCTTGCGTGCCTTGCTGACAACCAT
>NZ_CP191998.1:8385000-9140532 GCF_050947145.1 Microtetraspora malaysiensis | reverse complement strand
GGTCCGGCACTCCTCCCTAGCGCGGCCCCCGCGTATTCGCCGCGATCTGTTCTTCCACGCCGATCCCGGCCGAGGCTCCCCGGCGGGGCCAGCCCCCGATACGTGATCCACAGAGGGATCCACACGTTATGCACAGGCCGTCGCACAGGTCCCGGGCGCATCCACGTTCGATGGAGGAGAGTCCGGAGGGTTGACAGTAGTGGTGTGCGCGACCTGGGTTCAAGACGTTGTCCACAGCCTACTGGTAGCTGTGGCTGCCTCGTGTGGGCGATCTGGCACCAGGGAAAAATCCCCTCGCCGAGGGGAGAGAGCCGCTCCTTGATCGCAGTCTGGTTTGACCTGTGGCAGGATTCCCGCCTAACGTGTGGAGGTCGGCTGGTCGGCGACGGCTATTTCGCATGTCCACGCACTGGCGAGCCGCACCCTTTGGAATGTTGCGCGCCCGCTTCCGCGGGTGAATCTGATCCTGGAGTCCACTCGTGAGCAAGCGTACTTACCAGCCGAACAACCGTCGTCGCGCGAAGACCCACGGCTTCCGGCTGCGTATGCGCACGCGTGCCGGCCGCGCCATCCTGGCCGCCCGCCGTCGCAAGGGTCGCGCCGAGCTGACCGTCTGACGAGCGAAACCGTTGTCGCCCGCCGTCGTATCGTCGGCGGGCGATAGTCGTAGTTCAAGGAAGTTTCGGTGCTGCCGTCCGCGTCCCGTATGCGACGCGGTGATGAGTTCGCCGACGCGATCCGGCGCGGTCAACGCGCCGGACGCCCCACCCTGGTCGCCCACCTGAACGTGGGCGACAGCGAGGGGCAGCCGTTGGTGGGCTTCGTCGTGAGCAAGGCCGTCGGCGACGCCGTCACCAGAAACCGGGTAAAGCGCAGGCTCAGACACCTGATGCGGGCCCGACTCCACCGGCTTCCGCAAGGTAGCCTGCTTGTGGTACGCGCCAACCCTGCTGCCGCGTCCGCGCGGAGCGAGGACCTGGCCGCCGAACTCGACATCGCGCTCGATCGTTTACTCCGGCGGCGGGGGTCCACGCCGCGGACCCTGACGGATGGACGGTCATGACAGTCGAGCAGTCGAGTCCCGGGCGAGCGGTCGCCTCTGACACGCGGCCCACGCCGGCCGCGCGCGTGCTGCTCGTCCCGATCAAGTTCTACCGGGCGTTCATCAGCCCGGTGCTCGGGCCGCGTTGCCGATTCGAGCCGTCCTGCAGCGCCTACGGGATGGAGGCCATCGCCGTACACGGAGCGGTGCGCGGATCATGGCTGACCATCAGGCGCATCGGGCGTTGCCACCCGTTCCATCCCGGAGGTTACGACCCGGTGCCCCCACCCCGAGGCCGGTCTCACGACACAACGCAAGGGAGCTAGCTCGGTGGAGCTGTCATTCCTCAACTGGCTGTATACCGCCGTGGCGTGGGTGATCACCCACATCCACGCCGGTTACAGCACTTTCCTCTCCCCGAACAGCGGACTGACCTGGGCGCTGACCATCATCACGCTGACCGTGGCGATGCGGATGCTCATCTTCCCCCTCTTCCTCAAGCAGATGCGCTCGTCGAGGAAGATGCAGGAGCTCGCTCCCAAGGTGCAGGAGCTGCGCAAGAAGTACCAGAAGGACAAGCAGCGCATGAACCAGGAGGTCATGCGCGTCTACCAGGAGGCGGGCGCCAACCCGCTGGGCGGCTGCCTGCCCATTGTGGCGCAGTTCCCGATCTTCATCTCCATGTTCACGGTGCTCCGAGCGATCGCCGAGGACAAGGCGAAGTTCGGCATGACCCAGGAGCTCGTGGACAGCGCGCGTCACGCGCACGTTTTCGGGGCACCGCTTCCCTCCACGTTCTTCATGAGCAGCGCCGATATTCAGGCATTCGGCGCCGACCCGCTCATGACGAAGATCGTTCTTGGTTGCTTCGTCGCGGTCAGCTCGCTCACCACGTTCCTCACGGTTCGCCAGAGCGTGAAGCGGTCGATGCAGCAGATGGTCGACAACCCCATGGCGCAGCAGCAGAAGATCCTGATGTACATCTCGCCGCTGTTCGCCGTCTTCAGCCTCAACTTCCAGCTCGGTCTGATCCTCTACTGGGTCACCACCAACCTGTGGACGCTCAGCCAGCAGCACTGGTTCTACAGCCGGCACCCCATGCCGGTCGTGGACGAGAAGGGCAACGTCACGACGCCGCCGCCCTCCAACGGCGTCTTCGGGAAGATACTCGGCAAGCCGAAGGCGGCCGCCCCTTCAGACACTCCGGCCCCACCGGAACCTAAGATCGTTCGTCAGCAGCAGTCGCGACAGTCGCGCAGCAAGCGGACCGGCAGCAAGAAGTCGTAGGAGAAGGAGAGACCGGACGTGACCGAAGCCGAGGAGAGCGTCAAACCTGCTCCCGATGTCGCCGCCCTGGAGCAGGAAGGTGAGATCGCGGCCGACTACGTCGAGGGCCTGTTGGACATCGCCGACATCGACGGCGACATCGACATGGACGTCGAGGGCGACCGGGCGGTCGTGTCGGTGGTCGGTATCAAGGGCAGCGACCTGGTCGGCCCCGGCGGCGAGGTGCTGGAGGCGCTCCAGGAGCTCACCCGGCTCGCCGTGCACCGCCAGACCGGCGAGCGCTCCCGGCTCATGCTCGATGTCGGCGGCTATCGGGAGCGTCGCAGGGCCGAGCTGACCAAGATCGGCGCTGCTGCCGCGGACGACGTGAAGCGCAGTGGGGAGCCCAAGGCGCTCCAGGCGATGACGCCGTTCGAGCGGAAGATCGTGCACGACGCGGTCGCCGCGGCCGGGCTGCGCAGCGAGTCCGAGGGCGAGGAGCCCCGGCGTTTCGTCGTCGTACTTCCCGCGTAATCGCGCTTTCGTTCCGAAGGCCGCCGATCCTCCGAGGGTCGGCGGCCTTTTCCGTACCCGCTGGGGGAGCGCGGGCGGACATACCGGGACAGTTCGCGGGGCCAGTGTGCGGGAACGGGGGCGACCATGCGGCTCCGGCCGGAGCGGGGCGGCTACCCTTACCCCGAGAGCATCCATAGATGAGTGAGTGATGACGGAAAGCAACGAACTGCCCGAGGCGCCCGAAGCGGCGCGTGAGGTATTCACCGGTGAGGCGTTGGGCAGGGCCGAGGCGTTCGCGAAGCTACTCGCGGGCCCCGGAGTGGTGCGCGGACTGATCGGGCCACGCGAGGTTCCCCGGATCTGGGATCGCCATCTGCTCAACTGCGCGGTGGTGGAGGAAGCGGTGCCCGAGGGCACCCGGCTGGTGGACATCGGTTCCGGCGCCGGTCTGCCCGGCCTCGTCCTGGCGATCGTCCGCCCCGACATCACGGTGACGTTGCTCGAACCGCTGCTGCGCCGTACGAACTTCCTGGGGGAGTGCGTGGCGGCGCTGGAGCTGGACAACGTCGAAGTGCTGCGTGGTCGCGCCGAGGAGCTGGCGCGCAAGCGCACGTTCGACATCGCCACAGCGCGGGCGGTTGCTCCGCTTGACCGACTGCTGGCGTGGTCCATGCCTCTTCTTGAGGAAGGCGGCGAACTTCTCGCCATGAAGGGCGAGCGCGCGGCCGAGGAACTCGACGCGGCCGGGCCGCAACTCAAGGCGTACGGAGCGCGTACTGCCGAGCTTGTTACGGTTGGGCGCGGTAAGGTCGAGCCGCCCACCACTCTCGTTCGCGTCGTCGCGGGCCAGTCCCCGGTGCGGAGTGGAAAGGGCACGCGGCACCGACGGAAGAGGTGAAGGTCGTGGCGGGTGCGGCTGGGGGCCTGGGTTGGCCGGAGAATCACATCGCCGTACCCTTGGAGATCGCGTCGGTAGGTCGGCCATCGGGGGTCGGCTGGCCTTTTATCTCTGTTTCGCAGGGTGAAAGGACGACGACCGTGTCCCAGACCCCCCTTACTCCCGGTGATTCGCCGCTGGTACGAGAGGCACTGAGCTCTGTGGTTTCACGTGAAACAGCGACGGCCGCTCCGGCGGCCACGCATTCGATTGGTTACTCCACGCGGGACGAGGAGGCGTGGCCCCGTCCCCCGAAGTGCCGGGTGATGACCGTGGCGAACCAGAAGGGCGGCGTCGGGAAGACCACGACCACCGTCAATCTGGCCGCGGCGCTGTCGATGCACGGGCAGCGGGTCCTGGTGGTCGACCTTGACCCGCAGGGCAACGCGTCGACGGCGTTGGCGACGGAACACCGGTCGGGCGTGCCGTCTGTCTATCAGGTGTTGGTGGACGATCTCCCGCTGGCGTCGATTGTGAAGCCGGTCCCGGAGATGCCGAACCTCTACTGCGCGCCGGCGACCCTCGATCTCGCGGGCGCCGAGATCGAGCTTGTCCCCATGGTGGGCCGGGAGACCCGGCTGAAGCGGGCATTGAACGCTTTCAACTCCATGGAGCTGGATTACATCCTGATCGACTGCCCGCCGTCACTCGGCCTGCTCACGGTGAACGCCATGGCGGCGGCGCAGGAAATTCTGATCCCCATCCAGTGCGAGTACTACGCGCTAGAAGGGCTCACCCAGTTGATGCAGAACGTCGAGCTGGTGCGGGTCCATCTGAACCAGGAGCTGAACGTCTCCACGATCCTGTTGACCATGTACGACGGCCGCACCCGGCTGGCTGCCCAGGTAGCCGAGGAAGTGCGGTCGCACTTCGGGGACACCGTGCTCAAGGCGGTCATCCCGAGAAGCGTCCGCGTCTCCGAGGCGCCCAGCTACAGCCAGTCGGTCATCACCTATGATCCGGGCTCAAGCGGCGCCCTGGCGTACAAGGAGGCCGCCCGGGAGATGGCCTACCGCGGCGCGGCGGTCACCGGGGCGTAGCGGGTCGCGGGCCCGCGAAACGCCCGCACGGCGGTACCCTCTCGTGGTGGAGTGCCCGGCGACTCTGTGATCGCTGGGCACTGTCTTTCGTACGGTGTTGTGCGGCGGTAAGGAGCAGCGGTGTCTCAGCAGCGTCGGGGACTGGGCAAGGGCCTGGGGGCACTGATCCCCACCGGGCCGATCGTCGAGCCGACGATCGCGGCTAGCCCACCGGCGGAGGAGTCCGCGGACTCGGGGCTGCGGCCGGTCGAGGGAGCCTATTTCCAGGAGATCCCCCTCGACGCGATCGTGCCCAACCCGCGCCAGCCGCGTGACGTCTTCGACGGGGAGCGCCTGGACGAGCTGGCGACCTCCATCTCCGAGGTCGGGCTGCTCCAGCCGGTCGTCGTACGTGCTCTCGGCGAGGGGCGCTTCGAGCTGGTCATGGGGGAGCGGCGATGCCGCGCCTCCAAACTCGCCGGCCTGGAGAAGATCCCCGCGATCGTGCGGGGTACCCAGGACGACGAGATGCTCCGCGAGGCGTTGATCGAGAACCTCCAGCGCGAGCAGCTCAACGCGCTGGAGGAGGGCGCGGCGTACCGCCAGCTGCTCGACGACTTCGGGGCCACCCACGAGGTCCTGGCGAAGAAGATCGGCCGGTCCCGCTCGCACATCACCAACACGCTTCGGCTGCTCAACCTGCCCTCGAACGTCCAGCTCCGCCTGGCGGCCGGGACGATCAGCGCCGGCCACGCCCGCGCGCTGCTGGCTCTGGACGACCCTGCGGCCCAGGAACGCCTGGCGACGCGGATCGTCGCGGAGGGCCTCTCGGTCCGTACAGTCGAAGAGATCGTCGCCCTGGGGGAGGCCACCGCCGGTCCCGCTCCTCGCAAGCCCCGCGAGAAGAAGCCGGCGGCGCCCGCCCTGGGGAGGCTGGCGCAGCAGCTCTCTGATCATTTCGAGACCCGGGTGAAGGTGGACCTGGGCAGTCGCAAGGGCCGGATTGTGGTCGAGTTCTCCACGATCGACGACCTGGAGCGCATCATCGGCACCATGGCACCCGACACCATCAACAGCATGCGTGAAGGCGACGAATAGCCAGACCGTGTGAGCGGCGTCGTGTTTCACGTGAAACGCGGCGCCGTTTCCGTGTCTGCCTGCGGGTAGCCGCTGTGGTGAGATCCCCTCTAGCCGGTCGGTAAGCCGTTGGGCTCGGCAGCAGATCCGGGAAGGGGGCTTTGATTCTGGTCGCGGGCGGCGAGGAGCACCTCCGCAAGCCGCCAGATCGAGGCGGACGGCCAGCACGGCGAAGTCCGACGGTCGCGTCGGCGTTTCCGGCCCGAAAGCCGAGGCCTGCAGGACACCCCGCGTGTGAGGCACCCTGGTCCGCACCACTCCGGCCTGGATGGCACACAACGATGCCGCGAGACCACCTTCAGGGTCGCCGGTTAGGGACCGACGGCACCCCATTAGTACCCCGGTGAAAATGAGCACGGTCACGGGGAGTCCTCAGAGCGGCTGAGAGCGCCCATCGAAGACAGATGGCCGAGGGCGGAGAAGTGCGAAGGAGAACGGACGGCGCTGTCGATTCTGCTGGTGCTGGTGCTGGTGCTGGTGCTGGTGCTGGTGCTGGTGCTGGTGCTGGTGTGGCTGTCCTGATGCTTAGGGGCGGTCGGGAGTGCGCCCCGGCGTCGGCTCCTCCCGGCGGGGCATCCTTGGCCGCGGACGTTAACCATCCGCGTTGCAGCGCTCGTCGCCCTTGGAGTGCGCGGAGCCGTCGAGGCACCGAGCGGAAAGCCCAGCATGGCTGTGAGCCGCGACCCTCAATCAGGAAGTACGGCGGGAGAGCGTGGCGCGGAAGCAGATCCTGGCCGCCCAGACGCCGGCGTGGCGGCTGTTGCCGGCAAAGGTGGTCATCGCCTTGCGGAAACGCTTGGGGTAGGCCCAGCGGAAGCCGAGTGCGCGGTGTCTGCCCGGCTGGCGGGTGACCGGAGCACAACCCCCCGAGTAGCTCTCGTTGTAGCGCCTACGGGTGCCAGCCACCGGCAGAGCGCGCCTTCCCGTCGATTTCGCCTCGCGCGAGCACCATCATCAGCTCACGCTCAGCACATTCGGTCACTCCATCTCGGCCCGTGACGGAGAGCGTGGGATGGCGTGGCAGGGGAGCGGTTTCACGTGAAACAAGAGAGGCCTGCCGGGCGGCCGGCGCCAACGATCCGCTCACGTTCCCTTCCCGCCCAGGCCGCTCCTGTCCAGCGTGTGATCAGCAAGCCGGGATGCGAGTGCTCCCGACGCCGGCTCGTCGCCCTGTGAGGTCTTCGGGTGGCTTGAGAGGCGCGGCAAGGCATGTAGTGGGCGCATGTGAGTGGCGGCATGACAGAGGTGGGCAGCAGAACGCGGGAGCCGTGGCGGGGCGAATCGCTGCGGCACTACGAGCGGCTCGCGAGAGGGACCGCCGCCCGTGACGGAAAGCGCGACGAATGACATGGCCGGAGAAGGAGAGCGTGGGAACGGCGGGACAGGAGGCAGAGAGCGTGAGGAACGGCGTGGGAATCGATGCCGCACGGGACTGTGAGTGGCTCGCCAGAGATATCTCCGGCCGGTGAGGGAGAGCGTCGAGGGGCTCGACACCCAGGGGGTGGCGGGCGCTGTGGGCCCGCCACCACATCGGTCGGGTGACGACAGGCCCCTGGCCACGCCGGGCTCTGGGGCCACACGCGGCGCGATGAACACATGCGGCACGAACACACCGGGCCGGGGGCCCGGACTACGACCACGCCTGGGGACGCAGCAGGTCGTGGGGGAACGGTGGGGCAACGGAGGGAGCGCTGCAGGAATCGGCCGGGCAAGCGAGGAAGAGCTTGGGGAGCGGCAGGCGAGGGGAGGGGTTTCACGTGAAACGCGAGAGAGACTTGCCGACAACCTGGTCGCGGGCAAAGGTGAGAACGCGTCCGGAGGGCGGCGGAAGGCGGTCCGGTCGGCGGCGGTCCGCGTCCGGGTGTCCCGTTGACGCATCACCTCTGCGGACCACCCCGACGGATCACCTGTCGAATCACCCCGGCACATCGCCGCGCCGGGTCACCTCGGTGAGTCGCCTCTATGCCGGGACGCGACGGCCCGGAGCGGACCCGGCAGGGCGCCGCGCTCGCCCGCCGTCCCGGCTCCTGGCGCCCCGTGGCGTACGAGTGAGCGCGGCGCGCTTCGACAGGTCCCTCTTATGTGGATGGGCGTCAGCCGCGTCGGGCGGCGAGTTCGAGGAGTCCCTTGCAGAGGGAGCCGAGATCCCGCCCGGCCGCCTCGGCCGCCATCGGGAGCAATGAGGTCTCGGTCATTCCGGGGGCGACGTTCACCTCGAGGAAGAAGGGGCGGCCGGTCTCGTCCACGATGAGGTCGGTACGGGAGACGTCCCGCAGCCCGAGCGCGGCATGCGCGGTGACGGCCATCGCGGCGCACGCCTCGGCGTCCTCCGGCGACAGGCGGGCGGGAGCGAAGAACTCGGTGTGCCCGGCCGTGTAGCGGGCGGCGTAGTCGTAGACGCCGCTGTCGGGCACGATCTCCACGGGCGGCAGGGCCACCGGGCCGTCACCGAGGTCCACGACGGACACGGCGACTTCCACGCCCGCGATGTACTTCTCGATCAGCACGGTGTCGCCGTACGCGAAGCAGCCGACCATCGCGGCGGGCAGCTCCTCGGCGGACCGCACGATGGAGGCGCCGAGCGCGGAGCCGCCGCGAGAAGGCTTGACGAACAGCGGCAGGCCGAGCCGGTCCACGATGCGGGCGAGGACCGCCGTCGCGCCGAGGTCGTGGAAGGTCTCCTTGGGCAGGGAGATCGAGTCGGGGGTGTTCAGCCCCCAGGAGCGGACGACCGCCTTGGCCGTCGGCTTGTCGTAGGCGACCCGACAGGCGTCGGGGGTGGCCCCGACATACGGCACGTTGAGGAGTTCCAGCACGGAACGGATCGCGCCGTCCTCGCCGGCTCCGCCGTGCAGCGTCACGAAGACGGCGTCCGGCGGGTCGGCGAGCATGGCGGGGACGAGGGTGGCGTCGGTGTCGCGGGTCTCGACGACCACTCCGGCCGCACGCAGGACCTCGCTGACCCGGCGGCCGGAGCGGATGGAGACCTCGCGCTCGTAGGAAAGGCCCCCCGCCAACACCAGCACATGCGCCAAGTCACTCATAGGGAGAGGGCCCTTTCTCACTTCGGATTCCGGTACGGCCAGCCCGAACAGGCTAGCCGTACCGGAACTTCAGGCGAGGTCGGGACCCGGCGTGTCGACTCCGGGGTGGTCCGGCGCGGAGCCGGTGCCGAAGGTGTCGCGCAGCTGCAGCTCCTGCTCGATCACCCCGGCGAGCCGGCGCACGCCCTCGCGGATGCGCTCCGGCTTGGGGTAGCAGTAGGAGAGCCGCATGTGCTGCGCGCCGCCGCCGTCGGCGTAGAAGCCGGTGCCGGGGACGAACGCGACACGCTCGGCCACCGCGCGCGGCAGGATCGCCTTGGAGTTGAGCCCCTCGGGGAGGGTCATCCACACAAAGAACCCGCCGGCGGGACGAGTCCACGAGCAACCGGCGGGCATCAGCACCTCAAGTGCGCCGAGAAGGGCGTTGCGCCGTTCCCGGTACAACTCTCGGAAGGATTTGATCTGCTCGCGCCACGGCTGGGTGGCGAGGTACTGCCCGACGGCGAGTTGGGTGAAGGTCGAGTGTGACAACACCGCCGACTCCATCGCGAGGACCAGCTTCTCGCGGATCGCGTGCGGCGCGAGCGCCCAGCCCACCCGGAAACCGGGGGCGAGGGTCTTGGAGAACGAGCCGAGGTAGACCACTCCGTCGGGGTCGTCGGCGCGCAGCGCGCGATACGGCTCGCTGTCGAACCCGAGCAGCCCGTACGGATTGTCCTCGACGACCAGGACGCCGGCCCGCTGGCAGATCTCCAGCACCTGCCGGCGGCGGACCTCGTTGAGGGTCACGCCCGCCGGGTTCTGGAAGGTGGGGATGGTGTAGAGGAACTTGACCCGCCGGCCGGCGGTGTGCAGCGCGTAGATCGTCTGCGCGAGCGACTCGGGGATGAGGCCCTGGTCGTCCATCGCGACGTGGATGACGTTCGCCTGGTACGCGCTGAACGTGCCGAGCGCTCCCACGTAGGAGGGGCCCTCGGCGAGAACCACGTCGCCCGGGTCGATGAAGATCCGGGTGATCAGGTCGAGGGCCTGCTGGGATCCCACGGTGACGACGACGTCGTCCGCCCCGGCCTCGATGCCCTCCAGGCGCATGACCTCGCAGATCTGCTCACGCAGATCGGGGTCTCCCTGGCCGGAGCCGTACTGCAGCGCGACCGGGCCGCGCCGGGCGACCAGGTCGGCGACCAGCTCGCCGACCACGTCGAGGGGGAGGGCCGTGACGTACGGCATGCCGCCGGCGAGCGAGACCACCTCGGGCCTCGACGCGACGGCGAAGAGAGCTCGAACCTCGGAGGCGACCATCCCGGTAGCTCGTGCGGCGTACCGATCGACATAGGCGTCAATTCGCGACCCTTGGGGCGCGGTCGTCCGACCGTGATCGAGCTCGTGCGTCACGGTCCACCTCCGTTCATAGCCGAGAAACCAGACTACGGCAGCGCCGCGGTTCGATCGCCGCCGGGTTGCCGGCCGATGACGCGGTGCGACCCCGGAGGTGGCCCTCCGGAAGGCGTCCCAGTACGGCGACCGAGCGGGTTCGCTGAGTTACGATGCCAGCGGAAGGCGCGATGGTCGTGTGGTTTTCCACACATCCGGCGGCGTTTTCGGGGGCTCATGTACTCCTCTCGGGGATTGGGGCAACACGTGTCGCGTCGGCTGGCCAACGTCACTTTGGACAATCTGGACGATCTGCCGAGGCGATGCCGACGCTGCGTCTTCTGGGAGCTCGACCCGATGAGCGGCGAGCGCGCGGTGCAGGCGGGCGACCCGGGCCTGGAGAAGGAGGCGTGGATCTCCGCCACCCTGCTGGAGTGGGGGAGCTGCGGCAAAATCGCGTACGTCGACGGGGTCGCGGCGGGCTTCGTGCTGTACGCGCCGCCGCTGTACGTGCCGCGCTCGGTGGCGTTCCCTACGTCGCCGGTCAGCTCGGACGCGGTGCTGCTGATGACGGCGCACATCATCCCGGAGTTCTCGGGGGGCGGCCTGGGCCGGATGCTCGTGCAGGGCGTCGCCAAGGACCTCACCCGGCGCGGAGTCCGGGCGATCGAGGCGTTCGGCGACCTGAAGTGGGAGCAGCCGAGCTGCGTGGTGCCCGCCGAGTACCTGCTCTCCGTAGGGTTTAAGACGGTACGCCCGCATCTGAGGTTTCCCCGGCTCCGCCTGGAGCTGAAGTCGGCCGTCTCGTGGCGCGAGGACGTCGAGGTGGCCCTGGAGAGACTGCTGGGCTCCATGAGTCCGGAGCGGGCGCTTCGCCCGGTCTAAGACGATCTCAGCGCCCCCTGTGGGCGGAGACGCGGAAGCCCCCTGCGCCGCGGACGGCGAGGGGGCTTCGCTGTGGGTGGGTGCCGCCGGGAAGGCGGTCGGGCACCAACCGGTGTCAGATGATGCCCTCGAGCTCGCGAAGCAGCATCGCCTTCGGCTTGGCGCCGATGATCTGCTTCACGACCTCTCCACCCTTGTAGACGTTCATCGTCGGGATCTGGAGTACGCCGTAGTCCCGAGGAGTGGCGGGGTTCTCGTCGATGTTCAGCTTGACGATGGTCAGCCGCTCGGCGTTCTCGGCCGCGATCTCCTCCAGGATCGGCGCGACCTGGCGGCACGGACCGCACCACTCAGCCCAGAAGTCGACGAGGACGGGCTTGTCGCTCTTGAGGACTTCGGCTCCGAAGGTGGCGTCGGTCACGCTCTTGATGGCGCCCAATGTTCTCTCCCCTTGCTCGGTGTGGAGGGTTCAACCGCGGGGACCGGCCCCGCATTCCCCGGGTCAGCTGTTCTGGTGGGCGAGCCAGCGCTCGGCGTCGATGGAGGCGGCGCAGCCCGTGCCCGCGGCGGTGATCGCCTGGCGGTAGGTGTGGTCCACGACGTCGCCCGCCGCGAAGACACCCTCGATGTTGGTGCGAGTGCTCGGCGCCTCGACCTGGATGTACCCCTCGGCGTCCAGGTTCACCTGGCCCTTGAACAGCTCGGTGCGCGGGTCGTGGCCGATCGCGACGAACAGGCCGCCCGCGGGGAGCTCGGTCTCCTCGCCGGTCTTGCGGTTGCGGATCCGCACGGCGGTGACCTTGTTCTCGCCGACCACGTCGACGACCTCGCTGTCCCAGACGAACCGGATCTTGTCGTTGGCGAACGCCCGCTCCTGCATGATCTTGCTGGCGCGCAGCTCGTCGCGACGGTGGATGACGGTTACGGACGACCCGAAGCGGGTGAGGAAGAGGGCCTCCTCCATCGCGGTGTCGCCGCCGCCGACCACGATGATGTCCTGACCGCGGAAGAAGAAGCCGTCGCAGGTGGCGCACCAGGAGACGCCGTGGCCGGACAGCCGCTTCTCGTTCTCCAGGCCCAGCTCCCGGTAGCCCGACCCGGTGGCGAGGACGACGGCCTTCGCGTAGAAGGTGCCGGAGTGGGTCTTGACGACCTTCGGGTTGGCGTTCAGGTCGACCTCGACCACGTCGTCGGCGACCAGCTCGGCCCCGAACCGCTCGGCCTGCTTGCGCAGGTTGTCCATGAGATCGGGTCCCATGATGCCGTCGGGGAAGCCGGGGAAGTTCTCCACGTCGGTGGTGTTCATGAGGGCGCCGCCCGCGGTCACCGACCCCTCGAACACCAGGGGTTTCAGCTCCGCGCGGGCCGAGTAGACGGCCGCCGTGTAGCCGGCGGGCCCCGACCCGATGATGATCACGTTACGGACGTCGCTCAACGGTCTGCCTTTCGCTCCGGGTGATGCAGTCGCGTCAACAGATCCTAGGCGTCCGGGATTCCCCTCAGTCCTTTCCGCCGCTTCGGGCCGTTAACGAAGGCAGCCCTCCGCCGTGGTGGCGAAGGGCTGCCGGAGATCGTCTGTACGGTGGGTCACTTCCAGGTGGCGAGGCCATCGGAACGGAGGCTCTTGCAGGAGGAGTCGACCACCACCACGCGGACCGCGTTGATGTTCTGGTCCTCCCAGAAGGCCATGATCGTGGCCTCGTTGCCGTTGTAGAACGCCTTGTCCACCCCGATGGGCCGGCGGTCGAGCTGGTCGGAGAACCGCTTGACGCACTTGTCGAGCGACTCGTCGTCGTTGGCTCCGAACCCTGCGGGGGCGGGGGCGAAGTACCCGAGCAGCGAGCCGCTCAGCTCCCGGTTCGTGTAGTTGTGGTCACTCTTGGAAACCGTGTAGGCCAGGACCGACGCGTCGGTCGAGGGTGTCCCGGCCGACCCGGAGATGTGGATCCTGGACGGCGCCGAGCCACCCTGGGCGGACAGCATGGTCGTGGCCACTCCGGTGCCGCCGATGACGACCGCGGCCGCGGCCGCCGCCACGGCGGGCATCCGCCACATGCGTCGTTGCTTCCTGGGGACGACCGGGACGACGGTGCCGTCGTCCGCGACCACGCCGAGGGAGGCCACGGCGGGCGTGTCCTCCTCCTTGGGCGCCGCCGTCTCCCACGGGGCGTCCCGCATGATCCGGCCCCAGTCGGGGGTCTCCACGAGGCGGAGTCCCCGGTTGCCGAGGTCGCCTGTGCTCTCCACGTCGCGGGACGCTTCGGCGGCCAGCGCGCGATCGATGCGCATGGCGACACCCAACGGCATCGCCGGCACCGGGACCGCGGCCAGCACCTCCCGAACCGCCGCCAGGTCGGCAAGGCTCTCCCCGCAGGGATCGCAGACCGCGAGATGCTCGCGGACCCGCCGTGCCGTGGCGTCGTCGAGGAGTCCCTCCGCCAGTTCGGCGAGGATCTCCAGGTCGTAGTGCGTATCACCCGTCACGAAGTTCTGCTCCCTTCGCGGATGAGACGCGGGTGCGCCCCGATCGGTTCCGCAGATGCGAAAGAATCGGGGCAAGTTTGGCGCGTCCACGCGCGCAGCGGCTCTTGACGGTGCCGGCGGGGACGCCGAGCACCCCGGCCGCGTCCTCCACCGAATAGCCCATCATGTCGACCAGGACCAGGGCCGCCCGCTGGTCGGCGGGCAGCATCTTGAGCGCGGACGAGACGTCCATCGACACCTCGCGCTCACCGGCCTGATCGGCCATGGGCGCGTCCCGCTCGGCGGCCTCGATCAGCTCGTCGTCGGCCACCGGCCGTACCGACTTGCGCCGCATCCTGTCGAGGCAGGCGTTCACCACGATGCGGTGCAGCCACGTCGTGACCGCGGCCTCGCCGCGGAAGCTCTCCGCCTTGCGGTAGGCGGACACGAACGCGTCCTGCACGGCGTCGGCCGCCTCGTCCGGGTCGCCGAGGGTCCGCAGGGCGACGGCCCACATGCGGTCCCGGTGGCGCTTGACGATCTCACTGAACGCGTGCGGATCGCCGTTGATGTGGCGGCTGAGGAGGTCGGCATCGCTCACCGCCGACCGGGCAGCGTGCTCAGCCGGGGGAGGGTTCTCAGGTGGGGAGTTCACTTGGCCTGCTATGCCGATCCGGGGGAATGCACGATTACGTCATAGATGGTGCCACGATACCTACCCTCATGGGGCGGAAGCCGGGTGAACCAGATCAAAACGTATTGACCTGTGACCGGCTTGCCGGGCGTGAGGGTGACCGTCCCGGAGACGTTCTTGACCTCGGCCACGGTCTTCAGCACGCTCAGGTCGGCGGCGTTCCCGACCTTGAGCTGCACGGACGCGCCGGGCGTGTTCGCCAGCGTCACCATGACGTCGGAGATCGCGACCGGCTGGTTCATGTCGAGGATGAGCCCGACACCCTCCTTCAACCGGCCGAAGTCCGCGCTGTTGTAGCTCGTGGTGTGCCAGTCGGTGGACGGCTTGCCGTCGATGGCGTAGTGGGAGAGCTGGGGGTTCTCCTCCTGATCGTCCCCGAGCGGGTCGAACCCGACCGCGCTGCCCGGCTTGACGACCACCGGCGAAGGTGTGGCTGTCGGCGCCTCGGTCGGTGTGGGCGTGGCGACCGGGTTGTTCCCGAGGCTGCGGCCCACCGTCCAGGCGCCGAGCCCGACCACCAGCATGACCGCGATCACCAGGACGGCGACCAGGACCCGGCTGAGCGTCCCCGACGATGCGGGAGGGCGCATGCCGGGGTTCGTGTTGTGCCCCATCGGGGGAGCGGGCGGCATGGTGGGCGGCCGCGAGGTGAGCGTGTCCGGCGCCTCGGACGGCAGCACCGCCGGAGGAACCGAGCCCACCGGGGCGGGGGCGGGGCGCGGCACCTCCGAGAGGGCCTCGGCGACCTCCGCCGGGGTGGACAGCGGCGCCAGCCCGCGCCGGCTCTCCGGCAGCAGCGCCCGGCAGGTGATGGTGTCCAGGTAGCCCGGCACACCCGCGGTGACCTGGCGCGGGGTGCACACCTTGTCGTCGTCCATGGGCGCCGGGGGGAGACCGGTGTCCTCGTCGCTCGGCCAATGGCCGGTCAACGCGGCGTACAGCAGCCGGCCGAGGCCCTCGGCATCGTCCCGGGCCGGGTCGTCGCTGGTCAGGCCGACGATCGCGGCGTCCACGGCGAGGCCGAGCAGCTTCACCGTGCTGCTGGAGGTCCACATCAGCCGGGCGGGCGTGAGCTGCAGATGGGTCAGCCCCGCCTCGTGCGCGTGCGCCAGCGCCTCGGCCGCCTCCGCGACCAGCGAGGCGCCGCGCTCGGGCTCCAGCCCGCCGGCCGAGAGCAGGTCGGCGAGCGAGTCGCCGCTCACCCACTCGCTCACGACGTACGCGGTGCCGTCCTCGTCGGCCGCGTCGAACACCTGGGTCAGGCGGGGGTCGGTGAGGCGGCTCGCCGCGCGAGCGGCCAGCACGACCTCGTTCACCCGGTCGAACTCGGGGGCGAAGGTGTGTACGGCGACCGGGCGGGCCAGGATCTCGTCGATGGCCTTCCAGAGGGTGACGCCGTTGGACTCGCTCACGCAGTCTTCAAGCCGGAACCGATCGGCCAGACGAGACCCCGGTTCGACCGTGGACATACTCATCAGGCCGCCTTACCCCACCGCCGACCGGCACGCATCGGACGATGCCGGGTGGATCTGCCCACGCCTTCTCGCTTCCGCTCGCCGGTCGAACTCTTTTGGCGCACCATGCTAGTGCCGTACTGGTCCTGCCCGCCTTCCCCTTGGGGCACGGCTGGCACGCGGCAGGCGTTCCCTAGCGCCTTACCCGTCCCGCGACCATTCCAATGATGGAGCTGACCTCCGGGATCCGCATCTTGTGCGCCGTGGCGAGGTAAAGCACCATGCCCAGCCCGCCGCCAGCCGCCAGCACGATCGCCGAGGTGAGTGCGGTGATGTCGGCGAACTGCCGGGTCAGCCACAGCGCGACCAGCGCGACCAGCGCGGCCGGGATCGCCGCGAAGTACATCTGCGAGAGCCCCGCGACCACGTCGCGGCCGCCGAGGCCGCCGACCTTGCGGCTGGCCAGCGTCCACGCCACTCCGGTGCCCAGCACGTATGCGATCATGAAGGAGAACGCCAGCCCGATCACGATGTAGCGCGGCGGGAGCACGAAGTACGCGACGAGGCTGAGCGCCGCGTTGATCGCGACGTTCACCGCGCCGAGGATCGTGGGCGTCCTCGTGTCGCCGAAGCTGTAGAACACCCGCAGCAGGAGCTGGAAGATCGAGAACGGCACCAGCGCCAGCCCGAAGACCTGCAGCACGTTGCCGATGTAGAGGGCGTTGCCCCCGGTCATCCGGCCCCAGGAGAAGATCAGGGTCGTCACCGCGGGGCCGAGCACCATGAGCAGCAGTCCGGCCGGCACGATGACCGCCGAGATGAGCCGCACCGCCGACCCGAACTCGCCGCGCGCCGAGTCGAACTCGCCGTCTGTGACGTACCGGCTCATCCGGGGCAGCATGGCCGTGATCACCGACACCGCGATGATGCCGTACGGGAGCTGGAAGAGCTGGAAGGCGTAGGCGTAGGCGCTGTTGCCCGCGCCCGGAGCCCGCTCGCCCGCGCCGGTGGCGAGCTTCGTGGTGACCAGGAAGCCGAGCTGGGTGATACCGACGTAGACGAAGGTCCAACTCGCCGTCTTGGCGGCCTCACCGAGCCCGGTGCCGCGCAGCCCGAAGCGGGGGCGGAACCGGAACCCGGCCCGGTGCAGCGCGATGATCAGGATGATCGCCTGCGCCACGATGCCCGCCGTCGTCCCCCCGCCGAGGAGCACCAGGTCGCGGTCGGTCACCTCCTCGATGTTCGCCGAGGCGCCGCCGACGACGATGTAGGTGATGCCGACCCCGATGACCACGATGTTGTTCAGCACCGGCGCCCACATCGGGGCGGCGAACCTGTCGCGGGTGTTGAGGATGGCGCCGGCCAGTGCGCCGATCCCGAAGAACGCGATCTGCGGCAGGATCAGCATCGCCAGCGTGGTGGCGATCTCGACCTTGCGTGGCGTCCAGTTGTCGGCCGTGTAGAGCTGCATGAGCGGCCCGGCCAGGACCACGCCCAGCACGGCGATCGCGGTGAGGATGAGGATGGCGAGGGTCATCAGCCGCTGCTCGAACGCCTCGCCCGAGTCGGCGTCCTGCTTCTGTGCGCGAACGATCAGCGGCACGATCACGCTGCTCAGCACGCCGCCGATGAGCAGGTCGAACAGGATGTACGGGATCTGGTAGGCGGCGTTGTAGGCGTCCCCGAGGGCCCATGTGCCGATGGCCGCGGCGATCACCGCGGTCCGCAGGAAGCCGGTGAGCCGGGACACCATCGTCCCGGCCATCATGATCGCGCTCGCGCGCAGCATCCTGCTCATGCCCGTCCCTCACCCGGTGGCTCGGGACCGCGGTCGCTGGGGGCGTCGATCCGCTCGCTCACGATTTGTCTCCCTGGTCGGCGGACACAGGCGGCTGCTCGGCGGCCTGGCCGGAGGAAGCCTGGGCGCCCCGGGGAAGCGACTTGCCGGACCGGCGTCGCAGGACGCGCATGACCACGGCCGCCAGCATGATCGCGAGAGCGGCGCCGACGATGACGAGGGCGATGCCGGTGTACCCGGTGGCGCGGACCATCACGTGGACCTGCTCGCCGTACGGCCGGCCGTCCGCGGTGAGGAGCTGCACGGCGATCGTGCTGTCCCCGCCGCTGCCGTGCACGGTCACCGGGACGTTCACCAGTTGGCTGCGGTTGTCGAGAATGGTGAGCTGCTCGGTCTCGTAGACCCCTCCGCGGGCGTCGATCGCGAGGCGGGACCTGTCGTCGGACGTCACCCTGATCTTGAGCGAGATCTTCTCGGACAGCGAGTTGTCCACGCTGACCGGGACCTGCCCGTTGGTGCCCGCGAGCGCTCGGGGCGTGTCGATGACCGACACCAGGGCCATCCGCTGGTCGATGGACGTGCGCACCTGCTTGACGAAGCCGGCCACCCGCTTCGCGTCGCCCCGCCAGGACGCCGAGGCGAGCCGGAGCACGGCGTCGCCGAACAGGTTCTGCGGTTCGGTGGCCACCGCCTCGGCGATGTCCGCCTCACGGGCGAGCTTCTTCACGCCGCCGAGATAGGTCCGGGGCAGCTCGGACCCGCGGTCCTGGTCGGTGTAGACGAGGTCGGACCGCGGCACCTGCGTCTTCCCCGGCCGGATCGAGTTGAGCGTGGTCATCTGCAGCCACGGGGCCGACGAGGCGGCCTTGATCAGGCCGGACACGAACTCGGGATCGGGGTTCCACAGGCGTGTCGTCGGCGCCGCGATCACGGTCCTGACCGGCTGACCCTGCGGCGCGACCTGCTGCTGCTGAACCGCCCCCAACTGCTGCCCGATCCCGCCCTGCGTGGCCTGCTGCGGCTGCTCGAACGCGATCATCGCGGTCTCGGCGAGGAAGCGCTGCCGCGCGAGCAGGCCGGCCCCCGGCAGGGAGGTGTCCGTGCCGAGCGCCTCGCTCAGCGTGGGATCGGAGAGCAACGCGGTGACCGGTCCGGAGACGGTGTCCACCGTGGTGGCCGCGTCCGGGGTCATGGTGATCTGCGGGTCCGGCGGCAGAGTCGCGCCGGACATCAGGAGGGTGCGTACGCCCGAGGACGCCAGCTCGTCCAGGCCGTCGCGGTCCAGGGCGCCGCCGACCGGCCAGGCGGTCGCGGTCGAGATCTCACGGCCGAGCACGTCGCCCGCGACCTCGGCGCCCCGCTTCACCGCGTCCTGCGTCGGCGTGTCCAGCCCGGCATGGACCAGCGCGGTCACGTCCGGATCCGCGTACGGCGTGGCCACCACGGGCCGGCTGCCGAGCGCGGCGTTCAGGCCGTCGAGCCAGCGGCGGGCGCCGGGATCGGCGGCCTTCTTCGCACCCCCGCTCGCGGTCCTGACCGTGTATTCGCCGGTGGCGGTGCGACGGGCGTCGTCGAGCAGCGCGGGATCGACGAACCAGGTGACCGTGCGCCCGCTCTTCTGCACGAGGTCGAGCAGCGACGCGAGGCGGCCGGTGGAGACCGACGCGCGCAGGTCGTCGTCCATGAAGTCGGAGTCGCCCGCCCGGTGCGGCCGGTCCACGATCGGCATCGCGAGGGCGAGCTTCACCTTGGGCACGGGCTGCTCGGGCGGCACGTACGTCAGGAAGGTGCGCTCGATCTCGATCGGCTGGAGGGTGACGGCGTCCTGCACCTCGATGGCCAGGGGATAGACGCCCAGGCGCGACATGCCGAGATCACGCGGCGCCAGGGCGAACTCGAACCGCAGCTTGCCCGAGCCGTCGAGCGGCGTGGCCTGCACCTTGGTGCTGTAGGACGGTGTGGGGTAGCCCTGGCCGGCCGCGAAGGCCGCCATCTGCTCCCGCGACTGGAACGGCTGGCCCCAGTGGACGCGGACCCGGACCGGGGCCGACGGCGTGCCGGTGACCACGCCGGAGATCGTGACGGGCGCCGCCTGATCGCGCAGCACTCCGGAGCTGATCTGCTCCAGGACGAGCGGGTCCACCGCTCGCGCCTTCGCCGAGGTCTCGGCCGTCGCCCTGGCCGGTACGACGTTCGTCGCCGCCGTGCCCGCGACAGCCGTACCGGCCATGCTCGTCGGGGCGAGCAGGGCGGACAGCAGGATCAGCGGAGCGGCCTTACGAATCACGTGCGGGCCAGGTGTGAGGATCGGCGCACGCCCAGAATGGTATGGCCTAAGCCGTCCTCATTGGGCTTCCCAGGGTCGTCAGAGCGCGCGGCCGGGGCGTCGCGAGGTCCGCCGAGTCGCCCG
Organism: Microtetraspora malaysiensis; assembly: GCF_050947145.1. Classification (NCBI taxonomy): domain Bacteria; kingdom Bacillati; phylum Actinomycetota; class Actinomycetes; order Streptosporangiales; family Streptosporangiaceae; genus Microtetraspora; species Microtetraspora malaysiensis. Next base: position 9,120,493 of record NZ_CP191998.1, on the reverse strand, counting down.
CCACCAGCGAGAAGAGGTGCCGGGCACGGATTCGCAGCGCGGTGCGGCGTTCGCCCGTGACGGTGTAGACGGATTCGTCGGGATGGACGCCGTCGGCGAGTCGCCGGTCGATGAGGACCGTCAGGCCGTCGGGGAGCAGCAGCGGGCAGACGAGCCCCGCGGCGTAGTCGGTCACCGAGTTCACCAGGAAGGCCGAGGCGGCCGAGACGCGGTCGGCCCCGAGCAGGGCCGCCACCGCGGAGGGCGCGGGCGCCGCCCCGACGGCGCCGACCACGGCCACCGGCTCGGCCACCCCGCGCGTCACGGCGTCGAAAACGGTGACGCAGACGCAGCGCGCGGCGGGGGCGTCGAGGATCTCGGGCAACTCGTCGGCGCATGTCAAGGGGCGAGGAAGACGTACGATCTCATGGTGGATCTGGTGGGCGAGGAGCCAGCGGTGGATGGCGAGAGCGTCCTTCATCTCATTGCTCCTTGCCTCGTCCCAGAGCCCCCGGCACGGCCGTAAGAGGTGATCGCAGCGTGTCGGGGGAAACCTGTTCCGTGACCGAAGGACGTACCCAGCCTTGTCCGTTTCAAATCTGAGCGATATTCAGAAACGCTCCGTGGACGACCTTTTCCGGCGGATCGCTCCGGTCGCCGACGAGATCGGCGAGATGTTCGCCGCGCGCGGCCATGAGCTGGCCCTCGTCGGAGGGTCCGTTCGTGACGTCTTTCTCAGCCGGATCGGGAACGACCTCGACATGACCACGGATGCCAGGCCCGAACAGGTACTGGAGATCGTCAAGGACTGGGCGGACGCCGTCTGGACCATCGGCATCGACTTCGGCACCATCGGCGTCCGCAAGGGCGGCTGGATGCTGGAGATCACCACCTATCGCGACGAGTCATACGACCGGACCTCGCGCAAGCCCGAGGTCTCGTACGGCGACACGCTGGAGGGCGACCTCGCCCGGCGGGACTTCGCCGTCAACGCGATGGCGGTGCGGCTGCCCGGCCACGAGTTCGTGGACCCGCACGGCGGGCTCTCCGACCTGATGGCCAAGGTGCTGCGGACGCCGGCCACGCCGGAGCAGTCCTTCGACGACGACCCGCTGCGGATGCTGCGCGCGGCGCGGTTCGCCTCGCAGCTCGGGTTCACCGTCGATCCGAAGGCCGTCAAGGCCATGACCGCGATGGCCGGGCGGATCGAGATCGTCTCCGCGGAGCGCATCCGCGACGAGTTGGACAAGCTCGTCTGCGGCGGGCAACCGCGCGAGGGCCTGTCGCTGCTCGTGGAGACCGGGCTGGCCGCGCACGTCCTGCCCGAGCTGCCCAAGCTCCGCCTGGAGATCGACGAGCACCACCGGCACAAGGACGTCTACGAGCACACGCTGATCGTCCTGGAGCAGGCGATCGCGCTGGAGGATCCCGGCCCGGACCGGGTGTTGCGCTGGGCCGCGCTCCTCCACGACGTGGGCAAGCCCAAGACCCGCAGGAACGAGTCCGGAGGCCGGGTCTCCTTCCACCACCACGAGGTCGTCGGCGCCCAGATGGCCAAGAAGCGGCTGGCGGAGCTGCGTTTCCCCAAGGACGTCGTGTCGGACGTGTCGCGGCTGGTGGAGCTGCACCTGCGCTTCCACGGGTACGGCACCGGCGAGTGGACCGACAGCGCCGTCCGGCGGTACGTGCGCGACGCGGGCCACCTGCTCGACCGTCTGCACAAGCTCACCCGGGCCGACTGCACCACGCGCAACAAGCGCAAGGCGGCCGCGCTGTCCCGGACGTACGACCAGCTTGAGGTGCGCATCGCGCGACTGGCCGATGAGGAGGAGCTGTCCAAGATCCGGCCCGAGCTCGACGGGAACGAGATCCAGGAGATCCTCGGCGTGTCCCCGGGCCCGGTCGTCGGCCGCGCGTACAAGCACATGCTGGAGGTGCGCATGGACCAGGGCGTGATCGGTAAGGAGGCGGCGCGCGAGGAACTGCTCGCCTGGGCGCGGGCGGAGAACGTCCTGTCCTGATCGGGCCGCCTCTAGGGTGAGGGCGTGGACGCCGATGAGATCCTGCGGCTGGACCTGCGGCACGTGTGGCATCCCTACGCCGCCGTGCCGGCGGGCGTCCCGGCGCACGTGGTGCGCCGGGCGGCGGGCGTTCGGCTGACGCTCGCCGACGGGCGGGAGCTCGTCGACGGCATGTCGTCCTGGTGGGCGGCCGTCCACGGGTACAACCACCCGCGGCTGAACGAGGCGCTCCGCGGCCAGCTCGACGACATGGCGCACGTCATGTTCGGCGGCCTCACCCACGAGCCGGCCGTACGGCTGGCCCGGACGCTCGCCGGGATGACCGGCATGGACCGGGTGTTTCTCGCCGACTCGGGGTCGGTGGCCGTGGAGGTCGCGATCAAGATGGCGATCCAGCACGACGCCGGGCACCGGGGCCGCTCGACGCTGCTGACCGTGCGCGGCGGCTACCACGGCGACACGTTCGGCGCCATGTCGGTGTGCGACCCTGTCAACGGGATGCACCACCTCTTCTCCGGGGTCCTGCCGCGCCACATCTTCGCGCCCCGTCCGCCCGCGTACGGGCTGGACGACGACGACCCGCGGCTGGCGGCGTACCTGGGCGAGCTGTCGGCCCTCGTCGCGGCGCACGCGGACGAGCTGGCCGCGATCATCGTGGAGCCGGTGGTGCAGGGGGCGGGCGGGATGCGCTTCTACCACCCGGCCTGCCTGCGGCGGCTGCGCGAGCTGGCCGACGAGCACGACGTGCTGCTGATCGCCGACGAGATCGCCACCGGGTTCGGCCGCACCGGGGAGCTGTTCGGCTGTGACCACGCCGGGATCCGGCCCGACATCATGTGCGTGGGCAAGGCGCTGACCGGCGGCTATCTCTCGCTGGCGGCCACCCTCTGCACGGAGCGGGTGGCCGCGGGCGTGGGTGTGCTGATGCACGGCCCCACCTTCATGGGGAACCCGCTCGCCGCCGCCGTCGCGAACGCCTCGCTCGACCTGCTGGCGGAGCGGCCCTGGCGGGCCGAGGTGGCCCAGATCGAGGCGGGGCTCGCCGCGGGCCTGGCGGAGGCCCGCGACGCCCCCGGCGTGAAGGACGTACGGGTGCTGGGCGCGATCGGTGTAATCGAGACCCACCGCCCCGTCGATGTCGCGAAAATTCAGGACATCGTGATGGCGCGGGGCGTCTGGCTCCGCCCCTTCGGCACCCTGATCTACGCGATGCCGCCGTACGCCTGCACGCCGGAGGATGTGGACAGGATCGCCGCCGCCATGGTGGCCGCCTCAGGCGTTCTTTGACGTCTCGAGCGCGGCGGGGCGGTGCGAGGGGACGAGCAGGCGGTATCCCAGCGCTCCCAGCACGTACGCGCCGGCGATGACGCAGAGCGCGGCGTAGGACTTGCCGTTCGGCGGGAGAATCGTCGCCGCGATCAACGCGCCGAGCACGGTCGTGGCGTTGAAGAGCATGTCGTAGATCGAGAACACCCGGCCGAGATAGACGTCGTCGACGTCCCGCTGCACGACCGTGTCGGCACAGATCTTGACGCTCTGGCCGCCCACACCGAGCACGAATCCGCCGACGAGGAACCCCCACTGCTGGAACGGCAGGCAGAGCACCAGCTCCAGCACCCCGCAGCTCGCGAGCATCATCGGGACCCAGTTCTCGATGCCGAACCGCTGGCTGCCCCATGGCGTGATCAGTGCGGCGACGAAGAAGCCCACGCCCGAGGTCGCCACCACCAGCGTGATCCCCTTGAGCGCCACCTCGGCGTCGGTCGTGAAGTAGTACCGGTAGAGCATGACCACCAGCGCGATGGACAGGCCGTACAGCAGGCGGTGGGTGGCCATGGCGCCGAGCGCGGCCGCCGCGGGGCGACGGGCCAGGATGTGCCGCGCGCCGTTCAGGAGCCCGGCCAGCACGTCCCGGATCATCTCGCTCGCCCGCGGCCGGTCCGGATCGTATGCCGGGCCGAGCAGCTCACGCGGCATGGTGCGCGCGATCAGGGCGCTGAACCCGAAGACCACGCCCGAGACGATGAGCAGGGCGACGGTGCCGCCGGTTTCCGGGCCGATGGCGAAGCGGAGCAGGAACCCGACGCCCGCGCCGACGAAGGTCAGCACGGTGCCCGACGTCGGCGTCACCGCGTTCGCGATCATGAGTCGGTCGGACGGCACGACATGGGGCAGCGAGGCCCCGAGCGCGGCCAGGAAGAAGCGGTTGACGCCGAGCACGGCGAGCGCCGCGGTGTAGAAGACGGCGTCCGAGGCCCCGACGGCCAGCAGGGCCGCGGTCAGGACCAGCAGCGTGCCGCGCACGAAGGGCGCGATGACCAGGATCTGCCGTCGCGACCAGCGGTCGATGAACACCCCGACGAACGGCCCGAGCAGGCTGTACGGCAGGAACAGCACGGCCATGCCGGCGGCGATCTCCGCCGCGGTGGCCTGCTTCTCCGGGCTGAAGAAGGCGAAGCCGGCGACGGCGACCTGGAAGATCCCGTCGGAGAACTGCGACAACAGACGGGTTCCGAAGAGCCGTCTGAAGTCCCGCCCCCGCAGGACAACGCGCAGATCTGAGACGTAGGACACGGCGGCCAGCCTACGCGCGAGGTCCGACAGGCGTATCCGGATCATCCCTGACCCGTCCCTGATGATGCGCGTCACTTCCCGGGAGGCGGCGGGGAAAGGGCTTGTCACCGGATCCGCCGGTTCGCCAGGTTTCCGGGGACGGACCCCGTAACCTCGGTCGTGTGACCAATGACGAACATGTCGTGCTGGTCGACGGCGAGGGAAACCCCGTGGGCACGGCCCCGAAGGCCGCGGTGCACGGCACCGACACTCCGTTGCACATGGCGTTCTCCAGCTACGTCTTCGACCGTGAGGGGCGCCTCCTGCTCTCGCGGAGGGCCGGGCACAAGAAGACCTGGCCGGCGCAATGGACGAACAGCTGCTGCGGGCATCCGCTGCCGGGCGAGGCGCTTCCCGCGGCGGTGATCAGGCGGCTGGAGTACGAGCTCGGGCTCGTCGTCGAGAGCGTCGACCTCCTGTTGCCCCGGTTCGCATACCGGGCGGTGATGGACAACGGGACGGTCGAGAACGAGCTGTGCCCGGTCTACCGGGCGATCGTCTCTGCGGAGCCGGCGCCAAACCCGGACGAGGTCGACGCGGTGCGCTGGATGCCCTGGAAGCAGTTCGCCGACACGGTGATGAGCGGGGAGCTGGACATCTCACCCTGGGCCCGGGAACAGGTGCCGCAGCTCGTGGCGCTCGGCCCCGACCCGCTGACCTGGCCCGTCGGCGACCCGGCCCGCCTGCCTGCCGCCGTACGGTGACCCATACGAACGAAGACGCCCCGGCTCACGGCGAGCCGGGGCGGTGCGTCAGCGATCGACCTCGCCGCGGATGAAGCGCTCGACGGCCTGGTGGGCGACGTCGTCGGAGTACTGCTCCGGCGGCGACTTCATGAAGTAGGACGACGGCGAGAGCAGCGGGCCGCCGATGCCCCGGTCCAGCGCGATCTTGGCGGCGCGGACCGCGTCGATGATGATGCCGGCGGAGTTGGGGGAGTCCCAGACCTCCAGCTTGTACTCCAGGTTGAGCGGGGTGTCGCCGAAGGAGCGGCCCTCCAGGCGAACGTAGGCCCACTTGCGGTCGTCGAGCCACGGCACGTGGTCCGACGGGCCGATGTGGACGTCGGCCTTGGCCATCTCGTGCGGGATCTGCGAGGTGACCGACTGGGTCTTGGAGATCTTCTTGGACTGGAGCCGCTTCCGCTCCAGCATGTTCATGAAGTCCATGTTGCCGCCGAAGTTGAGCTGGTACGTGCGCAGCAGCTCGACCCCGCGGTCTTCGAACAGCTTGGCCATCACCCGGTGCGTGATGGTGGCGCCCACCTGCGACTTGATGTCGTCGCCGACGATCGGCACGCCCGCCTCGGTGAACTTGGCCGCCCACTCCGGGTCGGACGCGATGAAGACCGGCAGCGCGTTGACGAAGGCCACCTTGGCGTCGATCGCGCACTGGGCGTAGAACCGGTCGGCATCCTCGGAGCCGACGGGCAGATAGGACACCAGGACGTCGACCTTCGCGTCCTTGAGCGCCTGGACCACGTCGACCGGCTGCTCGTCGGACTCCTCGATGATCTCGCGGTAGAACTCGCCGAGACCGTCGAAGGTGTGCCCACGCTGCACGGTGACGCCGAGGGGCGGCACGTCGCAGATCTTGATGGTGTTGTTCTCGGAGGCCACGATCGCCTCCGACAGGTCACGGCCGACCTTCTTGGCGTCCACGTCGAAGGCGGCGACGAACTCGACGTCGCCGACGTGGTAGTCGCCGAACTTCACGTGCATCAGGCCCGGCACTCGGCTGGCCGGGTCGGCGTCCTTGTAGTAGTGGACGCCCTGCACCAGTGACGCGGCACAGTTCCCCACACCCACGATGGCTACGCGTACCGAACCCATCGCACTCGCTCCTTTACTTATCTGCCTCGGGCGTGTCCGCCCTCTTGGTTCCGTCCTGTACGACATGCGGTGGCTCTGTCGTCGTGCTCGGGTCCTCGCGAGCCGTGGCGCCGCGCCGTTCCGAGTCGATCAGCTCGTTGAGCCACCTGACCTCGCGCTCGACCGATTCGAGCCCGTGGCGCTGGAGCTCCAGCGTGTAGCTGTCGAGCCGTTCCCTCGTCCGGGCGAGAGCCGTACGGACGCTGTCCAGGCGCTCTTCCAGCCGGCTGCGGCGGCCTTCCAGGATGCGCAGGCGCACCTCCGCCTCGGTGTGGCCGAAGAAGGCGAAGCGGATGCCGAAGCTCTCGTCCTCCCAGGAGGAGGGGCCCGACTGGGTGAGGAGCTCGTGCAGCCGTTCCTTGCCCTCGGCGGTCAGCTTGTACACGATCTTCGACCGGCGGCCGATGACGGTGTCCGCCGGCGGCTCTTCTTCGGTGATGAGACCGTCGTTGAGCAGCGCCCTGAGGCAGGGGTACAGCGAGCCGTACGAGAACGCACGGAACATCCCGAGCAGGGTGTTGAGCCGTTTCCGCAGCTCGTACCCATGCAGGGGGGTTTCGTGTAGCGAGCCAAGGACGGCGAGCTCCAGCATGCCACCACGCGGGCCGGTCACCGGAACACCCCCTTGTATCTCGCAGATGTATCGAACCGATACATCTGCAGGATACGTCCGCGCTGGCATACCGTGCAACGTGTCAAGGGCGGGGCGCGATCCGGTAAAGAGCCGTAATCTGTGTCACATGCGGTCAGAGTGGACGCCTGGGACGGGGCGTGCTGAGCGGACGGCGTGTGTGCCGATCCGCCGGGACCGCATGGAATCGCGCGCTCCCCGCGGTCGCGCGGGATACCCCTTTTTCCCGCCTTTTATCGCTAATGTGACCAAGATCACGCCGCTGGAACATGATCGGCGTGAACACTTGGCGGCCAGGGTAAAAGGCGCGCCGTTCCCTCCCGTGATGCCCCGGGAATGCGGTGAAGTCCCCGTCCATGTGGTTCAGGTCTGCCAAGGTTGGGGCTGGAACCACAGGAACCGCCCGCCCGTTCCTGACACGGACGGCGGTCCGCCGGTTCAGGGTGGTCTCCTGAGGAGACGCGCTCACCCGCCGGCCCGCACCGGCGACATTCCCCCTGATGACTGAACGAGGACGCGTGACTTACAGCAGCTATGGACCGGAGCCGACCGGCCGTCCCGAGGATTCCTCGGGCTCCGGTGGATCAGCCCGCTCTGGGCGCCGCCGTCGCGCGGACGCCGCGCCCGGTGATCAGTACGGCCGTGCCCCCCAGGGACCTCCCGGCGGACGGCCGGGCGCCTCGCGTCGCAGCGAGGCGGCCTACGAGGACACGCAGGGCATGTCGCCCGTGCCGCCCGCACAGCGCCCGGGACCCGATCCGCGTAGGAACGGTCCCGGTGGCCCTGGCGGACAGGAGCGCACCCAGCACATGCCCCGGCCGGACGGCCCCGGCGGTCCTGGTGGCCGGCCGGGTGGTGATCGGACGCAGGTCATGGGCGCGCCCTCGGGGCAGCCGCGTCGCCGGGGCGACGGTGAGGAGACCCAGGCGCTGGGCGTGGACGGGCGGCGCCGCAGGGGCGAGCCCGGTCCGGGTGGTCGCGGCCCCGGGGGGCCGGGAGGCCGGGGTCCGGGAGGGCCCGGAGGCCGCGGGCCGCGGGGTCCTCGCGACAGCGACGACGATGACGACCGCAAGCCGCGCCGTACCGGGTGGAAGCGGTTCATCCCCAGCTGGAAGATCGTCGTGGCCGGGTTCACCGTTTTGGTGGCCGGCGTCTTCGGCATGATCGCCATCGCGTACGCGAACACGCCGGTCCCCGTGGGGGCGCAGGAGGACGCCACGGCCCAGGGCAGCGTGATCTACTACCGCGACGGCAAGACCGCCATCGGGCGCGTAGGCCAGTCGCGAGTGAACATCGAGGACATCAACAAGATCCCCCGGCATGTGCAGGACGCGGTGATCGCCGCGGAGAACCGCAGCTTCCGCGAGGACTCCGGCATCTCCTTCAGCGGCCTGATGCGATCGGTCTATATGACCGTCACCGGCGAGCAGGTCCAGGGTGCTTCGACGATCACCCAGCAGATGGCCAGGAACTACTACGACGGCCTCAGCAGGGAGGTCAGCGCGCAGCGCAAGATCAAGGAGATCTTCGTCGCGGTCAAGCTCAACAAGGAGAAGAGCAAGGACTTCATCCTCCTGCAGTACCTCAACACGGTTCCGTTCGGTCGTGGCGCCAACGGGATCGAGGCGGCGGCGCGGGCATTCTTCAAGAAGCACGTCTGGGAGCTGAACGAGGCCCAGGCCGCCTACCTCGCCGGTCGCATCCAGAGCCCCAGCCGGTTCGACGTGGAGGAGCAGAAGAATAACTTCGCCCCCACCCAGGAGCGCTTCGCATACGTCATCGACGGTATGGCCAAACTGGACCCGGCCAAGTACGGCGGGCTCCCGGCGAAGTACGGCGTGCAGGACGCCAAGCTCGTCGACCCCAAGAAGTTCCCCAAGCTGGCGAAGGAGAACAACAAGGACGCCATGGGCGGGCTCAAGGGCTACATGATCATCCAGGTCATGGAGGAGCTCAAGCAGCAGGGTGTGTCACCGGACATGGTCAGGAGCGGCGGCTACAAGATCATTTCGACGTTCGACAAGCGGTTGATGATCGAGGCGCAGAAGGCCGTGAAGGGCGTCACCAACGGCATGTCGAAGGAGTACAACGCCGGGCTCGCCGCGGTCGATCCGCGCAACGGCCGGGTGATCGCCTTCTACGGCGGTGACAACTACGTGAAGAGGAACTGGAACAACGCGTTCGACTCCAGGAAGCAGGCGGCCTCGGCCTTCAAGCCGTACGTGCTGGCTGCCTGGCTGGACGCCGGCCACAGCCTCAACAGCTACGTGCCGGGCAACGTGACGGTGCCGGAGAAGCTGCCCGGGACGACCCCGATCAAGAACAGCCACAACGTCGGCCAGGCCATCGACCTGGTCAAGGCCACCTCCCAGTCAGTCAACACCGCGTTCGCGTCCATGGCGTACACGATGGACGAGCAGAGCGGCACGATCGGCCAGCTCGCCGCGGTGAAGCAGATCGCCATCGGCGCCGGCCTCAGCAAGCAGTGGATGGACAGGGACGTCGCGGACCACAAGTACCTGTTCTCCATCGGCAGCGCTCTGGTGACCCCCGTCGAGCAGGCGGCGGGTTATTCGATCTTCGCCAACGCCGGCAAGCACGTGGACTACCACGTCGTCAAGGAGGTCAAGAAGGGCAACCTCGTCATCGTGCGCGAGCAGGCGACATCCAGGGACGTGATCAGCGCCGAAGCGGCGGCGGACGCCACCGTGGCGATGGAAGAGGTGCTCAAGTCCGGTACGGCCGCGGGCAAGGGCATCGGCCGTCCCGCGGCGGGCAAGACCGGCACGAACAACGACACGAAGGAAGCCTGGTTCGTCGGCTACACCCCGCAGCTTGTCACCGCGGTCGGCATGTACCGCGAGGAGTGCCGCACCACCAAGAGCGGCAAGCTCGTCCCGCTCAAGGGACTGGCCTGTCCCAAGGGATCCTCGGCCAAGGAGGCCTCGCTCGGCTTCGAAGGTGCCGACAAGCCGACCAGCATCTGGCGCGCGTTCATGCTGGAGGCGATGAAGGACGAGAAGGTCGAGCAGTTCCCCGGCAGGTCCGGCATCGGCCAGCCCGAGAACATCGTGCCCAGCCCGACACCGACGCCGAAGGCCACGCCCGAGGACGATGGGTTCCCCCCGGACGACTTCGGGTTCCCGCCGGACGACACGACCGGCTGCGACCCCATGGACCTCTCCTGCAACGGCGGGAACATGGATCCGGGCGGTGACGGCGAGGACCCGGTGGACGTCGGCAACGGCTTCGGCCAGGCCCCGGCGGCGGCCCCCGCGCCCTCGCCGTCCGGCACCAGGAGGACCACGCCCAGCACGGGCAGGTAGCGCCCGAAGCCCCCGCGCGTCCCGTACGCGCGGGGGCTTCGCCTTTTCCGTGAACGGGAGAATCCGCTGAAAGATTCAGTGCGGAACGCGCTGAATTCGCCGCCCGCGAACCCGGTAAACGTGGAGGGCCGGGCGAACATCACGAAAGACCGTTCCACCGATTCTGGCTTATTGTGCGTACGGCGCCGCTGCTGAAAAGCTGATCGTCGGTGGGCGGAGAGCCGCCCGTACGCCCCCCGCAACCTTTCCCCCGAAGTGAACGATAGGCGCGTGATGACTCGGACCACCAACGCTCCTGGGCCGCTCGGCACGGCCGCGCAGAGGGCCGTGCCGTACCTGCCGCTCGGGCTCCTCGCCGGCCTCGGCGCGGTGCTCGCGTTTCTGTGGAAATGGCCGTGCCGGTTCGGGGGCGCGTGGAACGGCGGCATCGGGCAGTACACGAACTTCTGCTACACCGACATCTATCCGCTCTGGTGGGCCGAGCACCTGAACGAGGGGAAGATCCCCTACGTCGACTATCCGGTCGAATACCCCGTCGGCATCGGCGCGATCATGGAGTTCGTCCGGCGGCTGGCGAGCGGCGACGGTGTCGCGTTCTACGACATCACGGTCATCCTCATGGGCGGCTCCCTGGTCGCCGGCGTGCTCGTCATGGCGGCCCTGGCCGGGCCGGCCCGCCGCTGGGACGCCCTCTGGTACGCCATCGGCCCGGCGGTCATCCTCTGCGCGTACATCAACTGGGACCTGGCGGCCGGGGCGCTCGCGCTGGGCGGGCTGCTCGCCTGGTCGCGCGACCGGCACATCCTCGCCGGGGTGCTCCTCTCGCTCTCGGTGGCGACGAAGTTCTATCCGCTGATGTTCTTCGGCGCGCTGTTCCTGCTCACCGTGCGCACGGGGAAGTGGACGCCGTTCCTGCGTATGGCGCTCGCGGCGGCCGGGACCTGGCTGGTCGCCAATGTGCCGGTCATGCTGATCAACTTCGAGGGCTGGAAGCGGTTCTACTCCTTCAGCAGCGAACGCGGCGCCGACTGGGGCGGCCTGTGGTTCTTCTTCCAGCGCAAGGACTGGGGCTTCCTCGCGGACGCGGAGTCGCTGAACACGATGGCCATGGGCGCGCTCGCGGTACTGCTGCTGGGCATCGCGGTCCTCGCCGTGGCGGCCCCGCACCGCCCCCGGCTGATGCAGCTCTGCTTCCTCGCGCTCGCCGCGTTCATGGTGACGAACAAGGTGTGGTCGCCGCAGTACGTGCTCTGGCTGGTGCCGTTCGCCGTCCTGGCCCGGCCGAAGTGGGGCGCGCTGCTCGCCTGGCAGATCGCCGAGTGCTGGTACTTCTTCTCGATCTGGCTCTACCTCACCGCGCAGTATCCGGAGGGGGCGGACCTCGGCATCGGCGACACCGCGTACTTCCTGTCGGTCTGGGCTCGAGCGATCACGATCGTCGTCCTGATGGCCCTGGTCGTACGGGACATCCTGCGGCCGGAGCTGGACACGGTGCGGGCATCCGGGGCCGACGATCCGTCCGGCGGCGTGTTCGACGGGGCCGAGGACCGGTTCACGCTCCCGCCCCGGCCGAAGGCCGACGTCCCGGTCGTGGAAGCCTGAAAGGGTGCGACATCGGTTTCCCTGGCAGGTCCTGCCGGTCTGGCTGATCACGCGCCTGGCGCTCTTCCTCGCCGCGACGCAGGTCATCCCGGTCGGGCACGAGGGGTCGTTCGAGGGCGACGTCACGCTGTACGGCAACTGGTCGCGGATCCTGCTCGGCGGTGAGTTCCCCGCCGGGGACGACAAGTGGCAGTACCCGCCCTACGCGGCGCTGCCCATGCTCGCGCCGCACCTGCTGCCGTGGAGCTACCGGATCGACTTCTACGTGCTCGCGCTGGTGTGCGACCTGGCGATCCTGCTGCTGCTGTGCCGGTTCACCGTCAAGACCGGCGGCAGCCGTACCGGCGTGTGGGCGTGGACGATCGGCGCGGCCCTGCTCGGGCCGCTGCTGATCTCCCGGTACGACCTGATGGTGACCCTGGTCGCGGTCCTCGCGCTCACGCTCTCGACGAACCCGGCGGTGCGGGGAGCGCTGATCGGGTTCGGTCTGGCGATCAAGGTGTGGCCGGTCGCGCTGCTCGCCGGGCTGCGCCGCTGGCGCGAGCTGTTGACCGGCGGCGCCTCGGCCCTGGTCGTCGTGGTGCTCGGCTGCGGCGTGGCCACCCTGGTCCTGCCGCACGCGCTCGACTTCCTCACCGCCCAGCAGGACCGGGGGCTGCAGATCGAGTCACTCGCGGCCACGCCGTTCGCGCTCGCCCGCGCGCTCGGGTGGTGGGGCGGGTTCACCACGTACCAGCACGGTGCGATGGAGCTCGTCGGGCCCGGCGTGGAGACGGCCACCCTGGTGAGCGTCGCCGCGACGCCGGTCGCGCTCATCCTGCTCGCGGTCTGGTGGTTCCGCGCCGCGCCGACCGAGAGGACCTACTATGACGCGGCGCTGACCACGGTCCTGTTCCTGGTGGTGACCAGCCGGGTGCTGTCGCCGCAGTACCTGATCTGGATCCTCGGCGTCACGGCCGTGGTGTTCGCCGCGCGGACCTGGCAGCGGCCCGCCGCCTGGCTCATCCTCGTCGCGACCCTGCTGACCGGGATCATGTACCCCTGGGTGGAGGAGGATTACAGCTGGAGCGGCCGGCTGCCTGGCACGCTGATCCTGGTCGCGCGCAACCTCGTCTTCCTCGCGGCGGCCGTCGTGTCGTTCGTCCAGCTCTGGCGGAGCACCCGCAGGCCGGGCCGGGGCCGGCGCGACGAACTCGCCGCGGTTGGCGAGGATCTGGGCGTTTCCCGGGACGGCATGGCCGCGCGCGGTCCCGGGATCCGAAAGGCGTAGGCCCTTACCCGTTTTTACGCGCGCTCAATCCAGAGAAGTTATCCACAGGCTGTGGATCCGTGGTGGGGATCAGAGGTGCTTGCGTAGGAAGGCGATGTCGTCCGCCTGGCCCTCGAACGGCGTCTCCACCACGATCGGCGCCTGCGCCTGGCGGCAGATCGCGATGATCCGCTCCGTGTCGATCTGGCCCGCCCCCAGGTTGGCGTGGCGGTCCGCGCCCGAGTCGAAGGCGTCGCGCGAGTCGTTGCAGTGGATCAGGTCGATCCGGCCGGTGATGGCCTTCACCCGGTCCACGACGTCGGCGAGGTCCTCGCCGCCCGCGTGGGCGTGGCAGGTGTCCAGGCAGAATCCGATCATCGAGGCGTCGCGCGCGCCCGAGGTCACCGCGTCCCACAGGCGGGCGATCCGGTCGAGCCGCCGGGCCATCGCGTTGCCGCCGCCCGCGGTGTTCTCGATCAGCACCGGGATGGGGCAGTCCATCCGCTCGAAGACCTTGCGCCAGTTGTCGAACCCGATCTGCGGGTCGTCGTCCTTGTTGACGTGCCCGCCGTGGACGATCAGCCCCTTGGCGCCGATGGAGGCGGCGGCCTTGAGGTGGCTCTCCAGCAGCTTGCGGCTCGGGATGCGGATCCGGTTGTTCGCCGTCGCCACGTTGATCACGTAGGGCGCGTGGATGTAGACCTCCACGTCCGAGTCCCTGATCGCGTCCGCGCTCTCCGGGAGGACAGGGCCCTTCCAGCCCTGCGGGTCGCCGAGGAAGAACTGCACGACGTCGGCGTCGCGCGCCGCCGCGTGGGCGAGCGGGTCGTCCTGGTCGACGTGCGCGCCGATGCGCGGGAGGCGCCCGTCCTGGCCACTGCCCATCGTCGTCGTACCTCCGTGGGTCGGGGAAACGTGTGTGGAAGGAGCCGCGTGCTCCTCCGTACGGCCGGGCCCGGCGGGAGCGTGCCGCCGTACCGACACTAGGTCGTACCGACACTAGACGGTCCGGTCGGCGCGCGTCCCGATGGCGAGGGGGACCTTAAGACACCGGTAAAGAGCGTTTCAAGAAGACGTGACCGGGCAGCCTCCTCGTCAGTGGCGCCGCACGCGCCGGATCGCGAGGAGGCCGACATGACCCCCCGGCTGCTCCGTGTCGTCTTTCTGATCTATCTCGCCGTCGGCGTCTATGTCGCCTGGACGCACCACTATCTGACGCCCGGCGTCCTGCGGCAGATCGCCGAGGCGTTCCTCTCCGTCTTCCTCTGGGTGCTCGTGCTGCTGGGCGTGGACCTCCACCTGGCACGCTGAACGGCCGGGCCCGGCGGCCCGGTGTCACGCGTCAGTGGGTCGGGAGGAACCCGCCGTGGGCGATCCCCAGCGCGGCGCCCACGAAGGAGCCCACGATCCCGATGATGATGAGGCTGCGTTGCGGGGTCGTCACGGAGACATACTGCGCGTAGAGCCCGCCGCAGAAGCCGATCGTGCCCACCCATGAGGCGACCGGGTGGAGACTGACGACGAACCCGGTGACGAGCGCCAGGAGACCGACGACCAGCGTGCTGACCGCCAGGGTGTTCTCCAGAGTGTGCGGCTTGCCGTCCGTGTTGAGGGTGAGGCGGTGGGTCGGCCTTCTGACGCGGCCAAGGACGTTCGGCATGTGCGTCACCCCTTTCTGCTGCTCAGTTTCCCTCGCGGGGGCGCGTACGGCCAGGGGACTGGTAGCCTGAATCGGCTGTGTTGGATATGCGTGGGGTGGAATTTCCCCGCGCCGCCCGCAGCGTCCTCCTGTCACGGCAAGGCGTCGTGACCGCAAGAGTCCAGAGGAGGTTGGATTCCGCATGCGTCGTTACGAGCTGATGGTCATCCTCGACCCGGCGCTCGATGAGCGCACCGTGCAGCCCTCGCTCGACCAGTTCCTCAGCGTCATCCGCAACGATGGCGGCACCGTGGAGAAGGTCGACGTCTGGGGCCGCCGCCGGCTGTCCTACGACATCGCGAAGAAGGCCGAGGGCATCTACGCCGTGGTCGACCTGACCGCGGAGCCCGCCACGGTCAAGGAGCTGGACCGCCAGATGAACCTGAACGAGGGCATTCTCCGTACCAAGGTCATCCGTCCCGAGCTCCACTGACCGAGAACGGCCGAGCCCGGCGTTTTTGTCGGGCCATGGCCGTACTCTGAAGCCCTTACGGCTGAGCTGACGGGATAGGAAGGCGAAAGCGACCGATGGCAGCAGGCGACACCACGATCACCATCGTCGGCAACCTTGTCGACGACCCGGAGCTGCGCTTCACCCCGACGGGGCAGGCTGTGGCCCGGTTCCGCATCGCATCCACTCCGCGGTTTCTGGACCGCCAGACCAACGAGTGGAAGGACGGCGAAGGCCTGTTCCTGACCTGCAACGTGTGGCGACAGGCGGCGGAGAACGTCGCCGAGAGCCTGCAGCGCGGCATGCGGGTCATCGTGCAGGGACGGCTGCGCCAACGGTCGTATGAGACCAAGGAAGGCGAGAAGCGCACGGTCTACGAGGTCGAGGTCGACGAGGTCGGCCCCTCGCTGCGCAACGCCACCGCCAAGGTGAACAAGACCGCCCGGCAGGGTGGCGGCGGTGGCGGCGGCTTCGGCGGCCCCGCGAACGACCCCTGGGCGTCGGCCAGCCCCGCTCCTTCGAGTGGCGGCGGCTTCAACCAGGGCGGCGGCGGCGGTGGTGGCGGCGGCTTCGGCGGCGGCGACTTCAGCGACGAACCGCCTTTCTAGATCACCTTTCCAGGTGACACCAACCCACGAAAACGTATCCGAGCGACCATTCCCGCATCTTGCGGGGCTCTGAAAGGAGCACCACGATGGCGAAGCCGGCACTGCGCAAGCCGAAGAAGAAGGTTTGCCTGTTCTGCCACGACAAGATCTCCTACGTCGACTACAAGGACACGGCGCTGCTGCGGAAGTTCATCTCCGACCGCGGCAAGATCCGTGCTCGCCGGGTGACGGGCAACTGCACCCAGCACCAGCGCGACGTGGCCACCGCTATCAAGAACGCTCGTGAGATGGCCCTGCTGCCGTACACGAGCACCGCGCGCTAAGGAAAGGAGTCTCAGGACATGAAGCTCATTCTCACCACTGAGGTCTCCGGCCTCGGCGCCCCCGGCGACATCGTCGAGGTCAAGGACGGCTACGGCCGTAACTACCTCATCCCGCGCGGCTTCGCGATCCGGTGGACCCGCGGCGCCGAGTCGCAGGTCGCCTCGATCAAGAAGGCCCGTCAGGCCCGCGAGATCCGCGACCTGGGCACGGCCAAGGAGGTCGCCGGCCGGCTCGGCGCTCTCAAGGTGGTCCTGAAGACCCGCGCCGGCGAGGGCGGCCGTCTCTTCGGCTCGGTCACCACCGGTGACATCGCCGAGGCCGTCACCGTCGCCGGCGGTCCGCAGCTCGACCGCCGCCGCATCGAGATCGGCAATGCGATCAAGAGCGTGGGCTCCCACCGGGTCAGCGTCAAGCTGCACCCCGAGGTGTCCGCGACCCTGGACGTCGAGGTCGTCGCCGGCTGACCCAGCCGTCACCCGACCGAATCGAAGGGCCCTTCCCGTGCCGGGAGGGGCCCTTCGACGTGCGCGGCCCTTCGACGTGCGCGGCCCTTCCCCAGCGGGCCTGAAATAAACGGCCGATAGTATCTAGCCCGTCCCAAACGCGGACCATGCACGATCTTTATGCCATGGAGGCTGAAATGCACCGTCCTTCGCTGTTGCTGGCGCTCGGCGTCCTCACGACGGCGGCGGTCGCGTGCGCACCGGCCACCAACGACGCGGCCCAGCCGGCCGGGGGCACCTCGGGCAGCCCGGCCGCCGCGGCGAGCTGCGCGAAGGACCAGCTCACGCTGATCACCCCGGGCAAGCTGACCATCGGCACCGACAAGCCCGCGTACGAGCCGTGGTTCAAGAACGACGACCCGACCAACGGTGAGGGCTTCGAGAGCGCGATCGCCTACGCCGTGGCCGACAAGCTCGGCTTCACCAAGGATGAGGTCGCCTGGGCCACCATCCCGTTCGACACCGCGTACGCGCCGGGGGACAAGAAGTTCGACTTCGACCTCAACCAGATCTCGATCACCCCCGACCGGGCCAAGGTCGTCGACTTCAGCGAGGGGTACTACACGGTCAAGCAGGGCATCGTGGCGCTGGACGGCGGCAAGTACGCCTCGGCCACGGGGCTGGCCGACCTCAAGGACGCCACCATCGGCGTCCAGGTCGGCACCACCGCGCTCGACGCGGTCAAGAGCGTGATCCAGCCGGCGAAGGAGACCAAGGTCTACACCCAGCAGGTGGACGCCGTGAACGCGCTCAAGAACAAGCAGGTCGACGCCATCGTGGTGGACCTGCCGACCGCGTTCTACGTCACCGCCGCCCAGGTGGAGAACTCCAAGATCGTCGGCCAGTTCGCCGCCACCGGCGGAACGCCCGAGGAGTTCGGGCTCGTCTTCCAGAAGGGCAGCTCCCTGGTCTCCTGCGTCAACGAGGCCATCGGCGCGCTGAAGTCCTCCGGTGAGTTCGCCAAGATCGAGCAGCAGTGGCTGAGCGCGGCGGCCGGCGCGCCGGAGATGAAGTGACGCAGCCCCCCAAGAGCCCCCGGCAGCTGGAGAGGGAGCGGATCCGCCGCCGGCAGGCGATCCGCTCCAGCTCGGTCGCCACGGCGTCCACCATCGTCTTCCTGACCCTGGTGGGCGTCCTGGTCACCACCTCTCCGGGCTGGCCGCGGGTGCAGGAGACGTTCTTCAACCCCGAGGCGTTCGTCCGGTCCCTGCCCGACGTGCTCCACGGCTTCTGGATCAACGTCCGGATCTTCCTCATCGCGGAGCCGATCATCCTGGTGCTCGGGCTGCTGGTCGCCCTTGCCCGGGGGCTGCGGGCGCCGGTCTTCTTCCCGCTGCGGGTACTGGCCGTGGTCTACACCGACGTGTTCCGCGGGGTACCGACCCTGCTCGTCATCATGCTCGTCGGCTTCGGCCTGCCCGCGCTCCAACTGTCCGGCGTGCCGTCCGACGAGATCACCCTCGGCGTCATCGCGCTCGTCCTCGCGTACAGCGGGTACGTCGCGGAGGTCTTCCGCGCGGGCATCGACACGGTGCACCCGAGCCAGATCGCGGCGGCACGCTCGCTCGGGCTGTCCCACGGGCAGGCCATGCGCCACGTCGTGCTCCCGCAGGCGGTGCGCCGGGTGATCCCGCCGCTGCTCAACGACTTCGTCTCCCTGCAGAAGGACACCGCGCTGGTCTCCACGATCGGTGTGATCGAGTCGCTGCGGCAGGCGCAGATCTACGCCGCCGGGAAGTTCAACTACACCCCTTATCTCGTCGCGGCGCTGCTGTTCATCCTGCTCACGATCCCGATGGCGCGGTTCACCGACTATCTGTCGGCGCGGGCCGCCCGCCGCCGCGGCCCCGGAGGTGCCTGATGACGCTCCTGCGCATCGAGGGCGTGTGGAAGAACTACCACGACCAGAGCGTGCTGCGCGGCATCGACCTCGACGTGGCGGCGCACGAGGTGGTCACCCTGATCGGGGCCTCCGGCTCCGGCAAATCCACGCTGCTGCGCTGCGTCAACCTGCTGGAGACCGTCGACGACGGCGCCATCCACCTGGACGGCGACGAGATCACGGACGTACGCGCGGACGTGGACGAGGTCCGCAAGCGGATCGGCATGGTCTTCCAGTCCTACAACCTCTTCCCGCACATGACCGTGCTGGAGAACATCACCCTGGCCCCGCGCAAGGTCCACAAGGTCGCCCAGGCGCAGGCCGAGGAGCAGGCGCGGGAGCTGCTGGCCCGGTTCGGCCTCGCGGACAAGGCGGGGGAGTACCCCGACCGGCTTTCCGGCGGCCAGCAGCAGCGGGTGGCCGTCATCCGGGCCATCGCCACCCAGCCGCGGCTGCTGCTGCTCGACGAGGTGACCTCCGCGCTCGACCCGATCCTCGTCACCGAGGTGCTGAGCATCATCCGCGAGCTCAAGGACACCGGGATGACGATGATCCTGGCCACCCACGAGATGAGTTTCGCCAGGGACATCTCCGACACCGTCTGCTTCCTCGACGGAGGCGTCCTGCTCGAACGCGGCTCTCCCGACCAGATGTTCTCCTCGCCCGAGCATCCGCGTACCCGCGAGTTCCTCCAGCGCGTACTGGACTCCGGACGACTCTGACGCTCCCCGGGGGCGGTCGGCGGCGGTGACGGCCGCGTCCGTGGCGCGTGCGCGGCGCGAGCGGGCCGCGCCGTACAGGGCTCCTTACTTCCGGCCGGTCATGCCCCCGTGACCAGCCAGGCCGTGCCGTACGCGCGGAAGGAGAGCGTGAGCATCCGGGCCAGCATCCACACGCCGAAGGCCGCCCACAGCGCGACGAGGCTCCCCGCGACCAAGGCGAACGGCAGGTACGCGAGCGTGGTGACCAACCCGGCCCAGGCGAGGTAACGCTGGTCGCCCGCGCCGATCAGCACGCCGTCGAGCACGAACACGACACCCGCCACCGGCTGGAACAGCGCCACCAGCCACAGCACCTCGTCCAGCCGCTCGGACACCGCGCCGGGAGTGTCGAACACCCCCGGGATCAGCGGGCGGAGCGCGAGAACGGCCAGGCCGAAGACGACGCCGCACCCCACCCCCCACGCGACCATGCGGCGGGTGGCCGACCGGGTCGCGGCCGTGTCGCCCGCGCCCAGGGTCCGGCCGGTGATCGCCTGCCCCGCGATGGCGATGGCGTCCAGGGCGAACGCGAGGAACGTCCAGATCCGCGTCGCGATGGTGTGCGCGGAGATCTGCGCGTCGCCCATCCGGGTCGCGAACGACGTGGCGGTCAGCAGCACCACCTGCAGGCACGCTGTACGGATGACCAGGGCCAGGCCGGCGGTGCCGGCGGCCCGGATTCCGGCGAGGTCGGGCCGGAGCGGGGCGCCGTGCCGCCGGGCGCCCCTGACCACCATGACGAGGTAGACGGCCGCGCCGAGCGCCTGGGCGATGACCGTGCCCCAGGCCGACCCGGCGACGCCCCAGCCGAGCCCGAGGACGAACCAGGCGTTCAGCACGCCGTTCAGCAGGAAGGAGCCCACCGAGACCGCGAGAGGCGTCACCGTGTCCTGGAGGCCGCGCAGCACGCCCGTGCCCGCGAGCACGAGAAGCAGCGCGGGCGTGCCGAGCAGGCTGACCCGCAGATAGGTGGTCGCCAGCTCGGCCAGCCGGTCGGAGGCGCCGAAGAGGTCGACGATGCCCGGGGCGAGCGGCCAGCAGACGGCGATGACGGCGACGCCCACCGCCGCGGCCAGCCACATGCCGTCCACACCCTGCCGCATCGCCCGGCGCGTCTCGCCCGCGCCCATCTGCCGCGCCACCGCCGCGGTCGTGCCGTACGCGAGGAAGACGCACAGGCCGACGATCGCGGAGAGGGCGGCGCTCGCCACGCCGAGAGCGCCGAGGGCCGGATCGGGCAGCCGTCCGACGATGACGGAGTCGGTCAGCAGGAACAACGGCTCGGCGACCAGGGCCCCGAACGCGGGGACGGCGAGCCGGAGGATCTCCCGGTGCCCGGCGCCGGAGGCTCCCCGCCGATCGGCGTCCCTTGTCAGTGGCATAAGGGTATTTTGCCAGTTACATATCGATGCTCGGCATTGTTACCTGGCGTCGCGGAGCCGCCATGCCGATCCGGTCTCGGCTATCGTCCGATTTTCCTTCCTCCACAGCCCTTGGATAATGTTTCGGCTGCTCAGCGCGGCTTGAGTGGCGTTGGCCACAGGGTTATCCCCAGGCTCGTCCCCAGGGTGTTCACACCTGAGCGGCCGAAGTGCACACGTTATCCACAGGCGGGTCCACAGGTCGCGTTGCCGGTAGGGTGCGGCAGCCGCGAAACTGTCAGACCGGCGGATTACAACTGGGATTGCTGTGTTGGGGGGTGTCTGCAGTGAGCGTGCTTGATTTCCCGGGCGGGCCGGGGGGTTCCGGAGGCTCCGGAGGTCCCGGTGGCCCGGGGGGCTCCGATGTCGCCTTCGAGCGGACCCCGCCGCACAACATCGAGGCCGAGCAGTCCGTTCTCGGCGGCATGATGCTGTCGAAGGATGCGATCGCCGACGTGGTCGAGGTGCTGCGCGGCGACGACTTCTACCGCCCCGCGCACCAGATCATCTACGACGTCATCACCGACCTCTACGGCCGGGGCGAGCCCGCCGACTCGATCATGATCCTGGACGATCTGCAGAAGCGCGGCGAGCTGGGCCGGGTCGGCGGCGCTCCCTACCTCCACACGCTGACCGCGGTCGTGCCCACCGCGGCCAACGCGGGTTACTACGCCAAGATCGTGCGGGAGCAGGCCGTCCTGCGCCGGCTGATCGAGGCCGGCACGCGCATCGTCTCCTACGGGTACGGCGGCCAGGGCGAGGAGGTCGACGACCTGGTCGACCGCGCGCAGGGCGAGATCTACAAGGTGACCGAGCGGCGTACCTCTGAGGACTACCTGCCGCTGTCGGAGATCATGCCGGGCGCGCTGGACGAGATCGAGGCCATCGGCAGCCGCCACGGCCAGATGGTCGGCGTCCCCACCGGCTTCCAGGACCTCGACGCCCTCACCAACGGCCTGCACCCCGGCCAGATGATCGTTGTGGCCGCCCGACCGGCCATCGGAAAGTCCACGTTAGGACTAGATTTCGCCAGATCTGCCGCTATCAAGCACGGTATGACGACTGTTGTCTTCTCGCTGGAAATGTCGCGTAATGAGATCACGATGCGACTGCTTTCGGCGGAGGCGAGGGTCGCGCTGCACACCATGCGCTCGGGGACGATGAGCGACGAGGACTGGACCCGCATGGCCCGCCGCATGGGCGAGGTCGCCGAGGCGCCGCTGTTCATCGACGACTCCCCGAACATGTCGATGATGGAGATCCGGGCCAAGTGCCGCCGTCTCAAGCAGCGCAACGACCTGCGGTTCGTCATCGTCGACTACCTCCAGCTCATGAGCTCTCCCAAGCGGACCGAGAGCCGCCAGCAGGAGGTTTCCGAGCTGTCCCGGTCGCTCAAGCTTCTCGCGAAGGAGCTGGAGGTGCCCGTCATCGCGATCTCGCAGCTCAACCGTGGTCCCGAGCAGCGCACCGACAAGCGTCCTCAAGTGTCCGATTTGAGGGAATCTGGGTCGATTGAGCAGGACGCCGACATGGTGATCCTCTTGCATAGAGAGGACGCCTACGAGCGGGAGTCGCCGCGGGCGGGCGAGGCCGACCTGATCGTGGCCAAGCACCGTAACGGCCCCACCGCCACCGTCACGGTGGCGTTCCAGGGCCACTACAGCCGCTTCGTGGACATGGCCACGCACTGACGACTCCCGCAGAGGGCGGCTACCGCCAGAGGGCGGCGACGGTCGCGGCGGCCGCCCGTCCCTGGGCGTACCCCGCCTCGGCGGACGGCGTCCGCACCTCCGGGTCGAGCGGGTCGGGGCCGATGGCCGCGCGGGAGGCGTCGTCGGGCTGGATGACCTCGACGGTCGTGCCGAGTGTCGCGACCTGCCCGGCCAGCACCGGATCCTCAAGCGGCGAAAGCACGAGCACGCGGTCGTGACCGGCCGCGAGGTCGGCGTTGTTCGACGAGCGCATGCCGCCGTCCATGTAGCGGGTGTCGCCGATGGTCACCGCGGGCCAGACGCACGGCACGGCGCAGCTCGCCGCCACCGCGTCCACCAGGCTCACGCCCGACCGCGGCGTGAACAGGATCGGCTCGCCCGTGTACGCGTCGACGGCGACGATGACCAGGTCGCGGTCGGGCCATTCGTGGACGGGCAGCCGTGCCGAGATGACCTCGCGCCGCCGTTCCTCCGTCACGGTGGACGCGGCGAGCGCGAGCGCTCCGGCCTTCCTGCGCGCCTCGGCAGGGTCGGAGGTCTGGGTGTAGATCTCGACCCACTGCTCCATCAGCTCGGCGATCGCCACGCCGCTGGGGATCTCCGGAGCCTGCGCCGCCGGGTCGATCTGCCGCCTGAGCAGTTCGTCGAGTGTCAGGCCGCTGGTGATCTGGGCGGCGACGGTGGAGCCGGCCGAGGTGCCCACGATCCGGTCCGCGCCGGTGACGTCGACTCCGACGTCGGCGAGCCCGGCCAGCACGCCGGTCTCCCAGGCGATCCCGGCGACGCCCCCTCCGCCGAGCACCAGCGCGCGGGTCGTCGTGTCCATGGGCATCCCCTTACACATAAGCCGATACTTCACAAGATGATCTAGGTCATCTAGATCGTAGTGAAGCAGAAGGAAGATGAGCTCACCGGCACTGGGCGAGCATCGTCGCCTTGTCCGCCCGGGTCACCGGAAGGCGGTACTTGAGCGCGACCTGGGCGAACCGGGTGACGTATGCGCAACGGATCTTCCGGTTCGGAGGCAGCCACGAGGCGGGCCCGGAACCGCCCTTGGCCTCGTTGGCCGGGCCGTACACGGGAAGCAGGTTGAGCGGGTCGTTCGCGATGCGCAGCCGTTTCGCCATCGGCCAGTGGGCGGCGCCCATCCGCCACGAGTACGACATCGGCACCACGTGATCGACCTGGACGAGGTCGGCGCGCTGCTTCCGCCACCGGATGGTCCGGCCGGTGTACGGGTCCTTGAGCGTCAGCTTGGTCACCACGCAGGGGGAGCCCTGGCGATATCGGACGTTTTGGCCGTCCCGGGCGAGCAGGTCGTTCCGGGTGCTGCAGCCGTTCCCCGCGTACGGCACGCCGTCGGCGGTGTCCGCCCAGTTCTCTCCGAAGCGGGTCCGCGCGTACCCGGTCTTGGGGCCGCTTCCCTTGACCCGCAGCTTCCGGATCAGCGCGACCGCGGCGGCCCGGTCCTTGGCGGAGGCGACCGGGGCGAGCCCCGGCTTGGTGCCGCGGGTGTTGTTCAGCGGCATGGCCCGCGCGGCGCCGGTCGCGGCCCGCGCACCCGAGGCGCCGGTGGCGCTTTGTTGGGTCCCTTTGGCGGCGACGGCGGCGAGCAGGATGCCCGCGACCGCGACGACGACAACCTCGCGCGTTTCCAGAGCCGCCTCCCCGATGAAGCCCGGCTAAAGAAATCCCCAAAAAACGGGTGCCTGACCCATCGGGGAGGTGAGGTCCCCGTTTACGAGATCGTCGCGCCCGCGCGGAAAGGCAGCGGGCGCGACCTCACCCCACCGGGCGCGACCTCACCCCACCGGGCGATAGTGCGTGGTGATCCGCCCCTCGTCGAAGACGTGCAGGGCGACGGCCGGAGGGAGGTCGAGGTCGATCGGCGGGCGGGCCTTCGTCTCGAACGGCGTCAGCGCGGTGTTCACCACGCCCGGCGCCACCAGCAGGGGCAGGCCCGCGAACGTCGTCGCCGCGCCCGTGTGGGCGTGCCCGGCCAGCACCGCCACCACCTGGGGGTGCCGGCCGAGCACCGCCGCCAGCCGCTCCGGCTCGCCCAGCCTGATCTCGTCGACGTACGGGATGCCCAGCGGGACGGCGGGGTGGTGCATCCCGACGAAGGCCGGTACGTCGGGAGCGGCGGCGAGGACGGCGTCGAGCCAGTCGAGGGTCTCGTCGCCGAGGAGCCCGTCGTGCCGTCCGGGGATGCTCGAGTCGCACAGCGCGATCGTCGCGCCCGGCAGGTGGAGGACCTGGTTGACCGGCCCGCCGGCGGCCGGGCCGTCCTCCGTCCCGTCGAGCATGACCTTGCGGAGGTCCTCGCGGACGTCGTGGTTGCCGGGGCACAGCACGAAGGGAACGTCGGCCGGGACCAGGCCGCGAGCGATCTCGTACTCCTCGACGGCCCCGTGGTCGGCGATGTCTCCGGTGAGGAGGATCGCGTCGACGGGCAGGCCGCCGACGTGGTCGAGGACTCTCGCGGCGCGCGCGGTGTTCCGCTCGCTCCCGTCGATGTGGATGTCGCTCACATGGGCCAGCACGAGCACGGGGTCTCCTCAGCGTCGGGGATCTCAGCCTCCCACGGGCTCAGCCGACGGGTACGGCGAGGCGCTCGGCGAGGATGCCCGCGCGGGCGAGCTGGACCTTGCGCGCCTGGCCGGCCGCGAATGCTGTGAGGAACCAGGGTGCGGTGATCTCCAGCCGGTCGTCCACCCGGGTGCCGGCCCCGTCCGGCGTCAGATCGAACCGGTAGACGAGGCGGACGTTGCCCGGGCTCGTCACGTCACCGCGTACGGAGAGTCCCTCGGTGAGGAGTGTCACCGCGATCGGGTTGTCATGCGTGAAGACGCCGAGGAACCGGAACCGCTCGATGGAGGTGTAGCGGATTACGCCGGGTTCGGAACGATCCACATCCTTGACCGCCACAACGAGCGGCGACAGCCCGATGTAGCTCTCGGGCGTGGTGAGATGCTCGAACACCACCTCGGGGGTGGCGTCGACGTGGAACGTATTGGTCAGTACCTTCTGCGGCACGACGGCCTCCGGACTTGGAACGTGATCTATGCCGGGAATTGTGACAAAGACCGCGCTTGGCGAGAAGTCCAGATCATGAATTTCGGAGGAGAACATATGCGGCCGCCCGGCGCGCAGGGCTCCCCGGGCGGAGACGGGCGGCCGTCACGACAGGGTTCACCCGACGTCGCGGAGGAAGCGGGTGGTCTCCTCGTCGGCCGGGAAGAACGACTCGATCATCATCTCGGCGACCGTGACGTCGAGGGGCGTGCCGAACGTCGCCACGACGCTGAAGAACGACAGCTCCCGATCCCCGTGCCACAGCCGGAGCGGGACGAAGATGTCGCCCGGCCCCGGCAGCTCCACCTCGGGCTCCGGCTGGTCGCAGGGATAGTCCCGCAGCTCCGCGTACAGCTCGGCCAGCTCGGCGTCTCCGGTCAGGGCGATCTGCCGTTTGAGCCGTCCGAGCAGGTGCGCCCGCCACTCCCCGAGGTTCGCGATCCGCGGGGCGAGCCCGTCGGGGTGCAGGCTCGCACGCAGCACGTTCGACAGCAGGTCGGGGGCGATCCCGGCCACGAGCATGCGGAGGCCCGCGTTGGCGTCCACCAGGTTCCACCCCCGGTCCACCACCACGGCGGGGTACGGCTCGTGCCCCGCCAGCAGCTTCCCGATCGCGTCGCGTACGGCTGCCATCTGCGGCGAGTCCAGCGTGGATTCCGTGTAGACGGGGGCGTAACCGGCGGCGAGCAGCAGGTGGTTCCGCTCCCGGAGCGGGACGTCGAGGTGCTCGGCGAGGTGGAGAACCATCTCGCGGCTGGGCGTGGAACGCCCCGTCTCCATGAAGCTCACATGCCGGGTCGAGATCTCGGCCTGGATTGAAAGGTCGAGCTGGCTCAACCGGCGGTGCTCGCGCCACGTGCGGAGCAACTCGCCGATCGGCCGGTGATGGATCGAAGCTGTGGTCACACGCACGACGTTATGCCCCGCCGGTGAACGGTCGCGATTCCCCGAGAGGTAATGGACCGGGCGCACCCCGGCCGGGCGGATCACTCCCAGCGGAACATGCGGGCGGCGGCGATCCCCGCGATCAACGCCCACCCGGCGAGCACCGCGAGATGCGTGAGCGAGGGTGCGTGCCCTCCCATCGTGTCCCGCAGCGCCTGCCCGAACGCGCCGGTCGGCGTGAAATCGCTCGCCACGCGCAGCGGGGACGGCATGAGGTCGCGCGGAAGCCACATGCCGCCGAGGAACAGCAGCGGGAACAGCACCGCGGAGCCCGCACCTTGCACGACCTTCACGCTCGACGCCACGGCGGCGAGCCACAGCCCGATGGAGAACAGGGCGATCGCGCCGAGCAGGAGCACCCCGGCGAAGCCGGCGAGCAGCCGCGGCACCGGCATGTCGAGCACCAGATGTCCCAGCGCCAGCGTCAAGGTCGTGCTCAGGACGGCGACGGCTGCGCTGATCGCGATCTGCGCCACGAGCAGCGCCCCGGGGCGTACCGGCGTCGTGGACATCCGGCGCAGCACCCCTTTCTCCCGGTACGTGACCAGCGTCGTGGGAAGCGCGCTCAGCGCGAGCGTCGCGAGCGAGAGCAGCACCATCATCGCGGGGAACTGGGCGTCGACGGGCCGCTCGCCTCCGAGGGCCGGATCCGGCTTGCTGAACCCGGGGACGGAAAGGCCGAGCACCAGCAGCAGCGCGACGGGCAGGAGGGTC
The DNA here is from genome assembly GCF_050947145.1 of Microtetraspora malaysiensis. Taxonomy (NCBI): domain Bacteria; kingdom Bacillati; phylum Actinomycetota; class Actinomycetes; order Streptosporangiales; family Streptosporangiaceae; genus Microtetraspora; species Microtetraspora malaysiensis. Next base: position 9,093,106 of record NZ_CP191998.1, on the reverse strand, counting down.
ACGAAGAACACCGCGGCCGGCTCGCGTAGGAACAGCTTCGCCTCGGTGAGGATCAGTTTCTTCTGGACCAGCATCAGGATTCTCCGGTTTCAGCAGAGCCGGTACGCGACGGCGTACGGGCGGGGGGACGGGTCACTGGGGGCCAAGGGCGTCCGGTGGGCCGGAGCACGCGCCGAGAGTCGAAGGGAAGTGCGGTGGTGAACGCGGCGGCCGGGGCGTGCGCCGGGGGAGGCGTCACGACGAGACGGGCGCGTTCCCGGTGAGGGCGAGGAAGGCGTCGTCGAAGGTGGTCCGCTCGGTGCGCAGGCCGCTGACCTGCCCCGGTGTGAGGGCGCCGACCACGGTGACGAGCAGGTCGCCGGTGCCGGTCACGACCACCTCGTCACCGTTCCGCCGGACGGTGGTGACCTCGGGCAACGCCGTGAGGGTATCGACGGGCCCGGTCGTGTGGAAGACGATCCGCTGCCCGCCGCCGGCGCGCTCGATGAGCCCGTCCGGGGTGTCCACCGCGAGAACGCGGCCGGCCGAGATCACCGCGACCCGGTCGCAGAGCCGCTCGACCTCCTCCATGAAGTGCGTGACCAGCAGCACCGTCACGCCCATCTCGCGGACGCGCTCGATCAGGTCCCAGGTGTCGCGGCGGGCCTGCGGGTCGAGGCCGGTGGTCAGCTCGTCGAGTATCGCGATCCGCGGGTTCCCGACCAGCGCGAGCGCGACGGACAGCCGCTGGCGCTGCCCGCCGGACAGCTTGGCGAACGCGACGCGCGGGTCGAGGCCGATCTCGCCGAGCAGCGCACGCCAGTCCGCGGGCCGCGGATAGAAGGACGCGTAGAGCTCCAGCGCCTCCCCGACCTTCAGCTTGTCCGGCAGCGAACAGTCCTGGAGCTGGATGCCGATCTGCTCCTTCACGTCGGTCAGGCCGGCGCCGAACTCCACGACGCCGGACGACGGCGTGCGCAACCCGGCGACGCACTCGACCGTGGTCGTCTTTCCGACGCCGTTGCGGCCGACGATCCCGAAGATCTCGCCTTCCTCGACCGCGAACGACACGTCGTCGACCGCGACCTTCTCGCCGTACGTCTTGCGCAGGTTGTGGACAGAGATGATTGCCATGCCACGAAGCTAGAAATCTCGCGCTCCGGGGAGAATGCGGGTGCGGACCCGGTTATGGTGCACTTTTGCCCGACGGGGGGTGGGGATAACTCCACCCCTCCCGGGTGTCTCGGGTCACTGCGCACGCCCGTTCCCTCCGTACAGACTGAGGCGCATGAACCGACGTACTCTCGCGGCAGTGGGCCACGCGACCGGCCTTCTCGGGATGGTGATCATCGGGCAGCTGGTCGGCCTGGTGATGCTGGTCGCGGTCGCGCTCACCTTCCTCGTGGGTTTGGTGTTCGCGTTCACCCCTGCGGTACGGCTCGCGCGGGCGACGACAGGGGCGCAGCGGAGGCTCGCCGCCAGGTGGTCCGGCGTGACGATCGACGAGCCGTACCGGCCCGCCCCGCCGCCCCCGCGGCCACAGCGGGACGGCTGGTACCGCGACGGCCGCAACCTGTACAAGACGCCGCGCGTTCCGGCGTTCAACCGGCGGTTCACCTGGATGGTGAACGACCCCGCGACCTGGCGTGATCTCGCCTACCTCATGCTGAACCCGTGGGCCGGCGGTCTGATCGTCGCCCTTCCGGTGCTGCTCGTCGCGGCCGGGCTCCCCATGCTGCTCGACGGCAACATGCTCGGCCTGCTGCCTGCCGTCATCGCGGTGGCCACGGCGCCGGTCGTCATCCCGTGGAGCCTCCGGGCCCACGGGCAGATCGCGCACGGGCTGCTCGCGCCGACCGAGAAGGCGCGGCTCGCCCAGCGGGTCAGCCACCTGGCCAGGACCCGGATCGACGCGGTCGACTCGCAGGCGGCCGAGCTGCGCCGCATCGAGCGTGACCTGCACGACGGCGCGCAGGCGCGGCTGGTCGCGATCGGCATGACCATCGGCGCCGCCGAGCAGCTCGTGGACACCGACCCGGCCGCCGCCAAGGCGCTGCTCGCCAAGGCGAGCGAGGCGTCGGCCACCGCGCTGCGCGAGCTGCGTCAGGTCGTGCGCGGCATCCACCCGCCGGTGCTCGCCGAGCGCGGGCTCAGCGACGCCGTACGCGCTCTCGCCCTGGACACCCCGCTCACCGCGCACGTGACCGCCGACCTGCCGGTACGGCCGGACGCCCCGGTGGAGTCCGCCGCCTACTTCGCGATCAGCGAGCTGCTGACCAACGCGGTGAAGCACGGTGCCGCGACCGAGGTGTGGATCGACATCAGCCACCAGGGGACCACCCTGCGGGCCACGGTGACCGATGACGGCCAGGGTGGAGCGGACCCCGAACGGGGGACCGGACTGCAGGGCATCGAACGCAGGCTCGCGGCGTTCGACGGTGTGCTCGCGCTGAACAGCCCGATCGGCGGCCCCACCACGGCCGTCCTGGAGCTGACCCGCGCCCTGGACAGCGTGGTCCCGCCGCTCGCGAGGTGGAAGGGCATGACCCTGGGCGTGTGCTGGGGCATGTGCTGGCTCCCGCTGATCCCGCAGGGGTTCGTCGCGATGGTCATGAAGCTGACCGGCGCCCCGGAGAAGTCGTGGTTCCTGGCGCTCCACATGCCGGAGGCACTGCAGTGGCCGACGATCGTCGGGATGATCCTCCTGGGCGGTGGAATGCTGGCGACCGCGGTGACCCTCACCAACCAGGTGAAGCGTGACAAGGTAGACCGGTGAGCGTAGTCATCGCCGAAGACCTGCACCTCCTCCGCGAGGGATTGGTCGCCCTGCTCCAGGCACACGGGTTCAAGGTCGTCGCGGCCGTCGAGTCCGGTCCCGATCTTCTCGCCGCCCTGCTCAGGGAGCGCCCCGACGTGGCCGTCGTCGACGTACGGCTACCGCCGACCTTCACCGACGAGGGCCTCCAGGCCGCCCTGGAGGCCCGCCGCCGGATCCCCGGCCTGCCCGTGCTCGTCCTCTCCCAGCACGTTGAGCAGTTGTACGCCCGGGAGCTGCTGGCCGACGGCTCGGGCGGTGTCGGCTACCTCCTCAAGGACCGGGTCTTCAACGCCGGCCAGTTCATCGACGCGGTGCGCCGGGTGGCCGAGGGGGGCACCGCCATGGACCCCGAGGTGATCGCCAAGCTGCTGGCCCGTAACGCGCGCAACGAGCCGATCGGCCGGCTCACTCCCCGAGAGCGCGAGGTCCTCGAACTGATGGCCGAGGGCCGCTCCAATGCCGCCATCGGGCAGCGGCTTTTCCTCAGCGACAGCGCCGTGGGCAAGCACACCGCGAACATCTTCGCCAAGCTGGGGCTGGCTCCCTCGGACGACGACAACCGCCGCGTGCTCGCCGTACTCGCCTTCCTGAACGGCAAACAGGCCCCCTGAGGGGCCTGCTCGAGGTCAGGAGCGGATCAGGGGAGCAGCTGGCCCCAGTAGAGCGCCCAGGGGATGAAGAGCAGGCCACCGGTGATCAGCACCCACTCCCGGAGCCGTGCCGTACGCAACCGGGTCGCCGTGACCACCGTCGAGATGAGGGTGGTGAAGGCGAGCAGCTGCACGACCAGCCAGAGGATCGGCCGACCGGCGATCAGCGGGCCGAGGTCGATGCCGTGGCCGTTGGCGGAGCCGATCATGGACACGGCCGCGTACACGGAGAGGGGCACGCTGATGAGACCGGACGCCGCGAGGATCCGGGCAGGCCAGGAACCGCCGGTGCCGCCTCGGCGACGACGGACCAGAGCGGCCACCGGATAGGTCGCGAACGCCACGATCAGCAGCACCAGCACGATGAGCTGGGCCTGCCAGCCCTCCCACCACGCCGACTCGGGGAGCGGCACGCTCCTGGTCGGCTGTGCGGGCAGCGGGTCGGCGCTCGACGCGGGGACGTGCCCGCCGGTGACGTCGCGGACCCAGGCGCCGACGGTTTCGGCGTAGCCGGGCACCAGCTCGTCGGCGGCCTCGCGTCCGCCGGCCCACAGCGCGTGCGGGGCGTGGGGGAAGAACTTGATCGTCACGCTGCCGGGAAGGGTCTTACTGAAGACCTCCGCACTCTCCGCCGGCGGGATTTGGTTGTCCTCGGCGCCCCACAGGGCGAGCACCGGCTGGTGGATCTTCTTCAGCGTCGGAACGGGGTCGTAGTGGGCCTCGGGGAACATCCCGGCGTCCGCGCCCACGCGGTAGAAGCGCTCGTTGAGCAGGGTCCGGGCCGATCCCTCGATCCCGGCTCTGTCCACCTTGTTGGCCATGTTCCAGGCCTGGGTGCGCAGCGGTTCCAGGCCGGGCCCGCCCACCGTGATCATGAACTTGATCTCCGAGTTCCGGGTGACGGCGATCGGCGCCACCCACCCCCCTTCGCTGAGGCCCCAGACGCCGGTCTTCGCCGGGTCCACCTCCGGACGGTTCCGCAGTACGGCGAAGGCCTTCAGCGCGTCGTCGGCGAGCTGGGAGTAGTCCCGATTCAGCTTGGAATAGCCGACGCTGCGCTTGTCGGGCGCCAGCACCACCATGCCCTGCTTGGCGAACTCCTCGGCCTCCTTCTGGAGCTCGCTCCATTTGTTGCCCTGGCCCGACCCGTGGACGAGCAACAGCCCGGGCAGCTTGCCGGTGGCGTTCGCGGGCTCGAAGATCCGGCCGCCGAGCGTCTGTCCGTCGCTGGTACGGAAGCTCACGTCGGCGGTCTTGAGCTCGGACGTCCCGGCGCTCTTCGTCCCGGCGGCGTCGGCGGCGGCCGGTGCCACGGTGGCGGCCACGGCGCCGAGGGCGAGAGCGAGGGAGGCGGCGCCAAGAGCGGTCTTCACGGGGTTCTCCAAGGTGGTGTGCCAGAAGTCGGGAAACGCGACGTGAGCGACGTGGATCCGGCGCGGTGCTGTCGCGATGTCCGCCGTGTCGCGTCGGGGCAGGTCGTGTTGTGTCGTGTCGGGCATCGCGTCGTGAAATGCGATGGCCTCATGGTTTCCCGGCGGGGCACTTCGCGGGATCGCCGATTCGAGCGGTCTTCCCGCTCCATCACGCGAGGGAGGTGGTCCCGAAGGGGGATCCCTCGCACGACGGAGGAAACGATGTCGATCGCCCGCAATACTTGGGCTCTATGTCACCGATGGCGCGATTTCGGGCGCTTCATCCACTCCTGATTGACGCCGTACTGACGGCCGTGGTGCTCGCCGCGCAATCGGTCCCGTTCTTCTACACGAGCCGGATGGCCGGCCCGGAGCCGTGGACGGTCATGGAGTACCTCCCGGTCATCGGCGCCTCCCTGCCACTGATCGTGCGCCGCAGGTACCCCTTGGCCGTGCTCATCGCGATTATCCTGGCGACCAATGTGTACTCGATGCACGATCCGGACATTCCCCCGCAGCCCCTCTGGTACGGACATCTCGTCGCCACGTACACCGTCGCTCAACTCGCGCCGCGGTGGCAGCGCCTGGCGCTCCTTCTGCTCATGGTGCCGGGATCGATCCTCTTCGGTGGCAACTCGGTCCCCACCCTGGTCCGCGGTCTGCTGACGTGGGCCGCCTCCTACGCCCTCGGCCGGGCGGTCACCGTCCACCAGGCGTACGCGACGGTCCTGGAGGAGCGGGCGGCCCAACTGGAACGCGAGCGGCAGCTGGAGGCGGAACGCGCCGCCGAGCGCGAACGCGCCAGGATCGCCCGGGACATGCACGACATCCTCGCCCACGCGGTCAGCATCATGGTGGTGCAGGCCGAGGCCGGTCCGCTCGCCGTACGGACCAATCCCGACCGGGCGGAGGCCGCCTTCGACGCGATCGGCGCGGCGGGCCGGGAGGCGATGGCGCAGCTCCGGCGGATGCTCGGCCTGCTGAAGGAGACCGAGGGACCCAGGGAACCGCAGCCCACGATCGACCGGATCCCCGAACTGGTCGGCGGAGTCGGCGACACGGGCCCACGGGTGTCACTGACGACCACGGGACAGCCGGTCGCCGTCTCGTCGGATGTGGAGATCGCCGCCTACCGGATCGTCCAGGAATCCCTGACGAACATGCTCAAGCACGCCGCCGCCACTGAGGCGGAGGTCCGGCTCGACTGGCAGGACGACGCGCTGTCGATCACCGTCACAGATGACGGGCGGGGTCCCGCGGCCGACTCGCGTGGGGCGGACACGCCCAGCCCCGATCCGCGCGGTGCGGAGAGGCGCGGTCCTGATCTGCGCGGGCCCGGTTTCTCCGGCGGAAACGGGCTGATCGGGATCCGTGAGCGGGCCGCGGCCTGCGGCGGCACCGCGTCCTTCGGCACGCCACCGGGCCGTACGCACGGCTTCCAGGTGGCCGCACGGCTACCGCTCGCCGGTGTGTGAGGGTGAAGCGCGGCAGCTCCCACCTCCCGGGCATACGACGACCTCTGGCAGGGTTGCCACGTGACGATCAATGTTGTGGTGGCCGACGACCAGGAACTCGTCCGGAGCGGTTTCTCGATGATCCTCGACGCCCAGCCGGACATATCCGTGGTCGCGGAGGCGGGTGACGGAGCCGAGGCGATCGAGGCCGTCCGCCGTCATGCGCCGGACGTGCTGTTGCTCGACATACGCATGCCCCGCATGGACGGCATCGAGGCCGCCCGCGTGGTGTGCGCCGAGACCGACACGAAGGTCCTCATGCTGACCACCTTCGACCAGGACGACTACGTGTACGACGCCTTGCACGCGGGCGCGAGCGGCTTCCTGCTCAAGGACGTCCGCCGGGACGACCTCGTCCATGCCGTACGCGTCGTGGCGGCGGGCGATTCCCTTCTGGCGCCGGCGGTGACCCGCAGGCTGATCGACGACATGGTGCGCAGGCAGCCGCGTCCCGCCATCGCTCCCGTTGGGTTGGACGTGCTGACCGACCGCGAGCGGGAGACCCTGGTCCTTCTCGGGCGCGGCCTGTCCAACGCCGAGATCGCCGCCGAACTGGTGGTCAGCGAGCACACGGTCAAGACGCACGTCAGCAACGTGCTGATGAAGCTCGGGCTGCGCGACCGCGTCCAGGCCGTCGTCGCGGCGTACGAGTCGGGGCTGCTCCAACCCGGCACGCGCTGACCTGGCAGGTTCGTTCTGTCGGTCCCGGCCGATACCTTTGCCTGGCAGGCAGGCGCGACAGGAGGTCCCGTGAAGTTCGAGGTGAACCGTGATGTTCTCGCCGACGCGGTGGCGTGGGCGGCCCGTGTCCTGCCCGGGCGGCCGGCCGTTCCGGTGCTCTCCGGTCTGCTGTTGGAGGCCGGCGACGATCTGCGGATCTCCGCGTTCGACTACGAGGTCTCCGCGCAGGTGGTGATCGAGGCCGTTGTGGCCGAGCCCGGCCGGGTGCTGATCCCGGGAAAGGTGCTCGCGGAGATCACCAGAAGCCTGCCCAGCGAGCCGGTGCGGATCGCTCTCGACGGCTCCGAGGCGCTGCTCACCTGCGGCAGCGTCGAGTTCGGTCTGATCACCATGCCCGCCGAGGACTTCCCGTCCCTGCCCGCGATGCCGTCCAAGGTGGGAGCGGTCGGCGGCGGAGTGTTCGCCACCGCGATCGGCCAGGTCGCCGCCGCGTCGAGCCGGGACGAGACGCTCCCGATGCTCACCGGCATCCGCATCGACATCGACGGTGTCTCGGTGTCCATGGCCGCCACCGACCGCTACCGGATCGCGGGGCGCGACTTCCTGTGGCATCCCGTCCACGAAAGTGAGCGGCACGCCGCGGTCGTGCCCGCCCGGGTGCTGGTCGACGTGGCCCGCTCGCTGCGCGGCGGCGAGGTGTCCATCGGCCTCGGCGACAGCGTCGCCGGCTTCGAGAGCCAGGGGCGCACGACCACCGTTCGCCTGCTCGACGAGCAGTTCATCGACTACCGCTCCCGGCTCTCCACCGAGTGGGCCATGCACGCCGAGGTGCGCGTGGCGCCCTTCATCGAGGCGATCAAGCGGGTGGCCCTGGTGGCCGAGCGGAACACCGCGATCCGGCTCTCGTTCTCCGCGGGCGAGGGAGGTTCGGCGGACGGCAGGTGCCTGATCCAGGCGGGCGGTGGTGACATCGGCCGCGGCGCCGAGGTCGTCGACGCCCGCTTCACGGGAGACGACATCCAGATCGCGTTCCAGCCGCACTGGCTGCTGGACGGCCTGACCGGGGTGGAGACGGAGCACGCCCGCATCAGCATGGATTCGCCCACCCGACCGGCGCTCATCTCGAACGAGGGTGACGACCCCGACTTCCGTTACCTGGTGATGTCGCTGCGCCTGGGCTGAGCCCCTCCCACCGGCCAGGGCGCCGGGAGGGGACGTGCATGGCTGATTGACCGGCGAAGATCGTTCGGGTGAAGAGCGAAGGCCGGGGCAGCCGTGCGCGTCGATCAGCGGGCCGGGGTCGGCCGCGTGACGGGCTGAGTCCGGCGGGACTCAGCCCGCGAGGTCCTGCGACTCGGTGAGGGCGATCAGGATGTGCTCGATGCAGGCGTGTCCGGCCCGCTCGGCCGCCGCTGCGTCACCGGCCACGATCGCGCGCACGATCGCGTCGTGCGGGATGTAGTTCTGCTTCAGCGAGCCGCCCGCCGCCGCGATGCTGGCGCGCAGCGCGGCCGCGAAGTCGCCGTACAGGTCCATCAGCACGCTGTTGTGCGTCGCCTCGACGACGGCGATGTGGAACTCCAGATCGGCTTCCACGAACGCGTCCACGTGCCCGCCGGACCAGGTCTCCTCACGCTTGGAGAGGGCCTTCTCGATCTTCTCGATGTCCTCCGTCGTGCGACGCGTGGCCGCGAGCCGCGCGGCCTCCACCTCGAACGCCCGGCGGACCTCAAGGATCTCCAACTGCTCGGCGGCACGCAGCCGGCGCGCCATCGCGCCGGACAGCTCGCTCGTGGCCCGCACGTACGTGCCGTCGCCCTGGCGGCACTCCAGCAAGCCGGCGTGGGTGAGGGCCCGCACCGCCTCACGTACGGTGTTTCGGCCGACACCGAGGTGCTCCGCGAGCACGGTCTCCGTGGGAATCTTGGCGTTCATCTGCCAGGAGCCAGAGGTGATCTGCTCCTTGAGCTGATCGATCACCTGGTCGACCAGTGACGCCCGTTGCGCGGTACGCAGGCTCACATCCGCCTCCTCGGGGGACAGTCATCCGATGAGTCAATGACCGGTCGACCCTGATTATTCCAGAGCCCCCGAACGGGCCGAGAGCTCAGGGAGGGGTTATCGGACGAGCGCCGCCGATGCGGTGGATCCCGGCATGTTCGCACGGATTCCGACGGCTTCGAGAGCCCTACGATACGCCTTGGCCTGCTCCTCGCCGGAACCGGCCTGCCCCCAGAGGTCGCCGAGCTGGCGCCAGGCGCGGGCGGTCTCCCGGTCGATGGCGGCGGCGGTCCCTTCCAGCAGTTCCTGCGCCGTCCGCAGAGCCGGACCGGCGTCCTGGGAGCGTGCCAAGGCGATCTCGGCCAGGACGAGATGAGCGGTGGCCGGCACCGTCCCTCCCGTCCCCACGAGCAGATCGAGCGCCCGGACGGCGAAATCCGTCGCCGCTTCGACGTCACCCGAACGGAAACGTACGTGCGACAGCACGATCAGGCTGCGCGCGTGCTCGGCCACCCTGCCGGGCAGCTCGGCGAGGATCTGGGTCGCGGACGCGGCCAACTCGTTGGCTCGGTCCAAATCGGTGTCCTCGGCAGCCACCGAGGTGTGCCTCGCCCAGTTCATCGCAATTCGGGCGAAGCGGAACGCGAGTCGCTCGGGCCTGCCGGTCGCGATCGCGTCCTCCGCGAGCTGTACGGCGAGGGCCGAGTCCTCGCCTTCGGAGGCGGTGACGCTCGCCTTCCAGAGCGCCATCACCTCGTCGACGCGGTGATGGGCGCACTTCGGGGTGTCGTGCGCAGCCAGAACACGCTCGACGTACGGGAGGCCGGTCTCGGTCTCGGCCAGCGCGTCGGCGAGCTCCATCGCCAGCTCACCGTGCTCGATGCCGAGCGGCTCCACCTGGGACAGCGCCTGCGCGCCCAGGTCCCGGGCGCGCAGCGTGTCACCGGCCCGCTGGTAGCAACGACAGAGAGCGACGGTGATGGGCAGGTCGGCCAGGCGCTCGGGGTGCGCGGTCGCCTCCCTGCGCAGCCGCTCGTACGCCTCGACCGCGGAGCCGGTGAGCCCCTGGGCCTCCAGCGCCCGCGCCAGCCCGAGCTGAGCGTGCGCGGCGAGCATCGCGTTCTCCTCGCCGGCGGCCTTGACAATGTCGCCGAATCGGTCGGCCGCAATTGCCGGATCGCCGTGGAAAAGCTCAAGCTGGGCGTGACGGAGACCCAGCTCGGTGTCGATGCGTTGCCGTGGTTCGATCCCGTGCAGGAGGAACTCAGTGGTGCATCCGAGCCGTTCCGCGAGCAGCCGCGCCACGACGGGCGTGGGCGTTCGCTTTCCGGACTCGATGAGCGAGACATAACTGTCGGAAAGGTCGGGTCCGGCCAGCTGGGCCTGAGACATGCGCCTGCTCAACCGCAGTCCGCGGACGCGGTCACCGATGGTTCCCTGACTCGGCATCTGATCTCTCAGGGCGGGGAAATGGTCAATGGTCACGTCATAATGGCACGAAGCTAGCGAATCGTGTAACCCTTGGTCAGGAATCGCCGCGGTGAAGGTTCGATCACAACCTCACAGGCCATCAGTCGTCCGCATCGTCCTTGCTCGGGAAGATCATCTGACAGACCTCGAGATACAGGGTCTCGGGGTAGGGGATGTGGGGAACCGTACGAAGGGCCTGATCTTGCCCGGCCGACTCCATGACGAACTCCCCGTAACCGAGCATCCGGCCCAGCAGTGAGCGCTGGAAGCTCATGTCGGTGACCTTCGCCAGTGGCATCATCGCGACCTTGCGCGTGATCAGGCCCGTGGTGAGGAGCATGCGCTGGGACGTGACCACGAAGTAGTCGACCGACCACTCCGCGACCTTCCAGACGAAGCGGATGAGGAGCAGCAGCCAGGCCCACCAGACGACGACGAGTGCCTCGCCGCCTCCGGCGTCGCTCAGCCACTTGCTGAGCAGGCCTGCCACGACGAGCCCGCCGAAGATCTCGCCGATGGGCCTGAGAAGCACGGCGGGGTGTCGCCGCACCATGATGACCTGGTGTTCGTGGGGGAGGAGGTAACGGTTGACCGACGACGGGGCAGAGTCCCCGTGGGTCACTAGTCTCATGTCAGCTTTGCGAAAAACTGGGCCATCGAGTCCGCCGCCTTCATGACTCCGCTGACGGCGCCTTGCACTGTGTGGGCCGCGTCATCCGGCCTCGACAACAGGTAGAAGGCCACCAGACCGAGCGCTCCCCACTTCACGACTTTCTTGAGCTGCACCGCCGTCACCACTCCCATGACCAATAGATTACCCAGCCGCCTACTTCGGTAAAGCGGTAAAACCGGAAGAACCGGCTTCGGTGTCGACGGTCATGCGCGCCCTTCGGCGGCCACGGCGAGAACTTGTAGGTGCTTGCGTGCGATTCGCTCGACCAGGGCGGGGTATGCGTGGCCGGTGACCTCCTCGGCGCCGTGGTGGGCGACCTCGATGCACCGTGTCACGGTGGCGGCGGGGTGGATGCCCGCGAACTCGTCGCGGAGCGCCGCCTCGACCAACTCGTAGCGTCCGCCATGCGGAAGCTGACTCATGACTCCCCCTGATGAGCGGCCCCGGTGGCCGGGAACGCAAAGACACGTCGTCATTACTCTACGTACCCAGACGAGTACATGCTGTAACTAGACGCGGGAAAGTCTGGGAAAAGTTCAGACGACGCCGTAGAGGCGGTCGCCGGCGTCGCCGAGACCCGGGACGATGTACCCGTTCTCGTTGAGCCGCTCGTCCATGCCCGCCGTCACCACGCGGATCGGCTTGCCCGAGCCCTGGAACATCTTGTCCAGGTACGCCACGCCCTCGGGCGCCGCGAGCAGGCAGAGCGCGGTGACGTCCTCGGCTCCCCGGTCGAAGAGGAACTGGATCGCCGCGCCGAGCGTGCCGCCGGTGGCCAGCATCGGGTCGAGCACGTAGCACTGCCGACCGGAGAGGTCCTCGGGCAGGCGGGTCGCGTAGGTCTGGGCCTCAAGGGTGGACTCGTCGCGGATCATGCCGAGGAAGCCGACCTCGGCCGTGGGAAGCAGGCGCATCATTCCGTCGAGCATGCCGAGGCCGGCCCGCAGGATCGGCACCACGAGCGGCGCGGGGCGCGACAGCCGTATGCCGTGGGCAGGGGCGAGCGGGGTCTGCACGGTCACGTCCGTGATGCGGACGTCCCGGGTCGCCTCGTACGCGAGAAGTGTCACCAGTTCGTCAGCGAGACGGCGGAACGTCGGGGAATCGGTGCGGACGTCACGCAGCGTGGTCAGCTTGTGGGCGACGAGAGGGTGGTCAACGACGAGGCTTTCCATGCCACAGAAGGTACCGTCCGGAGTAATAGGGACGAACGTCACCGGCGGTTTTGATCACAATTTGGCGCGGAAGCCGTACGGTTGGGACCGGATTCTGCGACGATTGCCTGACGTTAGGACCGCATCGGTGGGGATGACGATGACAGACGAGGACGCGCTGGACTTCGCCATCGTGGTCTACCGCGAGGACGACCGCTGGGAAGCAGAGATGCTGCCGATGGGGCTGACCTCCGATCTACGCGGGTTGATCCACGCGCTCCGCCAGACGCCGAGCATGGGGGCCACGATTGGCCTTGTCGCCGTGGGGGATGACTTCTTCGTGGCGCTGCGAGTCTTCGGTGAGCGTGTGAGCGTTTTCCTGTCCGACATCACTGCTTCCTGGGACTGGCCGCTCGCGCAGCAGGTCCTCGAATACCTCGACGTCCCCGTCCCCGAAGAGGAGGAGCTGGACAGCGTGCTCCCCGCCGGCGATCTGTCGATCTTCGCCGACCTCGGGCTGGACGAGATGGAACTCGGCGCGCTCTCCGGAGATCTCGACTTGCTCCCTGACGAGGTGCTGTCGAGCATCGCCGCGCGGCTGGGCTTCTCCCAGCCGTTTGAACGTGCCGTCGACGCCGCCATCGGCTGACTCGGGAGCCCGGCCATGCCCTCGAGATCCAATCTCTTCTCCGCCGCCTTCGTGAAGATCGACGGCGGCTGGAACGGAGCCGAGGTCGACCTCAGCTCGGCGGAGATCGCCGACGACCTGGGCGACGCCGTACAGGAGGTCCTTGGCCTCGAAGGCGACGAACTCGTCCTGCTCTGCGTCGAGGTCGAGGACGAGTGGTTCGCCATCGTCCGGTACGAGAACGACCTCGACCTGCGGGTCTTCCTCTCCGATGCGCAGTCCGGCCAGGGCGACCCGCTGGCGGAGATCTTCACCGACCTCGCCGGCGTGGCGGTCGACAAGGAGCCGGCCGACCTCGGCGTGCGGCCGGCGGGCGACTTCGACCTGCTCGCGGACCTCGGGGTGAGCTCGGAGGAGCTGCTGGAGCTGAGTATGGAGGAGGGGCTGCCCGCCGACGTCCTCTCCGTGATCGCCGAGCGGCTGTCCTTCGCCGACGAACTCGACCGCCTGCGGTGACCGGCCCGTCCGCGGCGCACGAGGCGGCCATGCGGCGGGCGCTCGCGCAGGCCGTTCGCGCGGGCGAGCGGGGAGAGGTCCCGGTCGGCGCGGTCGTCCTTGACGCGGACGGCGCGATCGTGGCGGAGGCGGGCAACGACCGCGAGGCGAGCGCGGATCCCACCGCGCACGCGGAGGTCCTGGCGCTGCGGTCCGCCGCCGAGGGGCGCGGCGAGTGGCGGCTCACCGGTTGCACCCTGGTCGTCACCCTCGAACCCTGCACGATGTGCGCGGGCGCCGCCGTACAGGCCCGCGTCGATCGTGTCGTGTACGGCGCGGACGACGACAAGGCGGGGGCTGTGGGCTCGCTCTGGGACGTGGTGCGGGATCGCCGGCTCAACCACCGGCCCGAGGTCGTCCGCGGGGTGCTCGCCGCGGAGTGCTCCGCCGTTCTCACCGACTTCTTCGCCCGGCGCCGGCCCTGAAACGACGGCGCGGGCATAGGCGTTTGTCCGGTAAGCTGACCAACGGTGGCGTCGCCTAGTGGCCGAGGGCGCACGCCTCGAAAGCGTGTGTAGGGCAACCTACCGTGGGTTCAAATCCCACCGCCACCGCCAGCACGAAGAGCCGCTGACCTGCGTGAAAAGGTCGGCGGCTCTTTCGCTTTCCGCCTCATGAGGCGCCGGCGGGGCACGGGACCCCGATGATCAACGCAAGAGCCGCTGACCTGCGCGAGGCCGGCGGCCCTGTCACCTGTCGTGTCGCCCCTGTCCGGGCGGCGTGGCTCAGCCCTCGAGTTCGAGCACCCGGGCGTGCAACGTGGAACGCTGGTGCAGCGCGGCGCGCAGCGCCCGGTGCAGGCCGTCCTCCAGGTAGAGGTCGCCGTTCCACTGGACCACGTGCGGGAACAGGTCGCCGTAGAACGTGGAGTCCCTGGCGAGCAGGGAGTGCAGGTCGAGAACCGCCTTCGTCGTGATCAGTGAGTCCAGCCTGACCTGCCGCGGGGGGATCTGGGCCCACTCGCGGTTCGACAGGCTGTGCTCTGGGTAGGGGCGTCCGTTGCCGACCAACTTAAAGATCACGGTACGTAGTCTAGGAGAGAAAGCCGCCCCGCGACGTGGGGGATCTCGTCAGATCGCCCCGGAGAAGGTGTCGCAGCGCCGCGGATCGCCGGAGCTGTAGCCGGCTTTGAACCACTTCATTCGCTGGGTGGACGTGCCGTGCGTGAAGTTCTCCGGGCTGACCCGGCCCCGCGCCTTCTCCTGGATGCGGTCGTCGCCGACGGCGGAGGCGGCGTCGAGCGCCTGGCGGATGTCGGCGTCGCTGAAGGGCTTGGCGAAGAACCCGGTGCCCACCGCGTTCTTCGCCCAGACGCCGGCGTAGCAGTCGGCCTGCAGTTCGAGCCGTACCGAGCCGCTGGTTGCGCCCCGGCCGGTGCCCTTGGAGATGTCGCCGAGGAGGTTCTGCACGTGGTGGCCGTACTCGTGGGCGATGACGTACGCCTGGGAGAACGGGCCGCCCTCGGCGCCGAACTTGCTGTGCAGTTCCTCGAAGAAGCCGAGGTCGAGGTAGACCTGCCGGTCGGCCGAGCAGTAGAAGGGGCCGACGGAGGAGTCGGCCGCGCCGCAACCGGTCTGGATGCCCCTGGTGAACAACACCGTTCGGGCCTGCCGGTAGCCGTTGATCTCGCCCTTCCAGTACTTCTGGATGCTGTTGACGACGCCGACGACCCGGCACTTCTCGGACTGGTCGGCGTCCGCGCCGGTCTTGCACTGGGCGGCGAGGTCGCCACTGCTCGTGGACCTGCCGTTCTGGGCGGGCTGCCCGCCGCCGCTCAGGAGCTCGGTCGGGTCGACGCCGAAGACGAGGGCCAGGACGACCACCACGATGCCCACGGCGCCGCCGCCGATCGCGAGCCCGCCACCCCGGGACATGCCGCCGGACCCGACGTCGTCCACCTGCGAGGCGTCGAGTTCGGCCCGGTCATCGAAATCCATTCCGCGACGCTCCAGTTTGCGCGTGATCCTCGTGCGCATCGCGATGCCATCCACATCGCTGATGCCCCTTATGAAGAGAATCATGACCGCTGGAGGCTTGTGCCGGGATGTGCGGGGGCCGGCCGGGTCCGGAGCGGGTTCGCCGAGGACGTCCGGTCGCGGTGGCGGCGACACAGTGTTCCCCCGCACCAGGTTCCCCCCGCACCGGGTTCTCCCGCGGTTGGGTGCGGCTCGGTCCGCGTGGCGACGGGAGCTCCAAGGTGGGCCTGATGGGGCGCCACAGGCCCGAAGGCGCGAAAGCCGGCCCCGAACACACGGAAACCGACCCCCAGACGCACGAAAGCCCCGGTTGTATCAGACCGGGGCTTTCGTGTTCTTGCTGCTCAACCAAGCGCGGAGGATAGGAGATTCGAACTCCTGAGGGGTTGCCCCCAACACGCTTTCCAAGCGTGCGCCCTAGGCCAACTAGGCGAATCCTCCGCCGAAAAGCTTAGCGGACTTTCCGACCAGTGGTGACCACAGTTTTCCGGTGCTCGGTCCGGCCTCGGCACACCGCGGGAGTGGTTAGACTGTCTGCGGACCCCTCGCGCGGCGTCATCCTGTGAACCTCCCCAGGGCCGGAAGGCAGCAAGGATAAGCGGGCTCTGGCGGGTGTGCGGGGGGTCTCTGAGTTTAGGGAACCGCCGACCGGGTCGACCCCCCGAGGAGACGGCATGAGTCTTGCGCTGTACCGCAAGTACAGGCCCGGGACGTTCGCCGAGGTCAAGGGGCAGGAACACGTCACGGAGCCGCTGCGCCAGGCGTTGCGGAGCGGGCGGATCAACCATGCCTACCTGTTCAGCGGCCCGCGCGGCTGCGGCAAGACCTCCAGCGCGCGCATCCTCGCCCGTTCACTGAACTGCGAGAAGGGCCCGACGCCCGATCCCTGCGGCGAGTGCGATTCGTGCGTGGCCCTGGGCCCGACCGGCCCCGGGCACCTCGACGTCATCGAGATCGACGCCGCGTCGCACGGTGGCGTGGACGACGCCCGCGACCTGCGGGAGCGCGCGTTCTTCGCGCCGGTCTCGGCGCGCTACAAGATCTACATCATCGACGAGGCGCACATGGTGACCCGCGAGGGTTTCAACGCGCTGCTCAAACTCGTCGAGGAGCCCCCGCCGCACCTCAAGTTCGTCTTTGCCACGACCGAGCCGGAGAAGGTCATCGGGACGATCAAGTCCCGCACCCACCACTACCCCTTCCGGCTGATGCCCCCGGCGACGTTGCGTCAGCTCATGGAGGAGATCCTCGAATCCGAGTCGGTGCCGTACGAGCCGACGGCGCTGCCGCTCGTGGTGCGCGCGGGCGCGGGCTCGGCCCGTGACTCGCTGTCGATCCTCGACCAGCTCCTGGCCGGTGCCGACGAGTCCGGGATCACCTACCAGCGCGCGGTGTCCCTGTTGGGCTACACCGACGGCGACCTGCTCGACGAGGTGGTCGAGGCGTTCGCCAAGCGGGACGGCGCCGCGGTTTTCCAGACGGTCAACCGGGTCATCGAGGGCGGTCACGACCCCCGGCGGTTCGCGATGGACCTGCTGGAGCGCTTCCGCGACCTGGTCATCCTCGCCAACGTGCCGGAGGCTGCGGGCAACGGCCTGCTCGATCGGCCGGCCGACGAGCTGGAGCGCCTCCAGACGCAGGCGGCGTTGATGGGCCCGGCGGAGCTGACCCGCGCCGCCGAGATCTTCAACACCGGACTGACCGAGATGCGCGGCGCGGCCTCGCCGCGGCTGCTTCTCGAGCTGATGTGCGCCCGCGTGCTGCTGCCCGCCGCCGCGGAGGGTGAGACCGCACTGCTCGCGCGGCTCGAACGCCTCGAACGCGGCGGCGTGCCGGGCCTGGCCGCCCCGGTGCCCGGCGTCGCGGCCCCCGCTCCGCAGCCGTCTCCGGCCGCCGCACCGGCTCCCGCCGCCCCGGCGGCTCCCACGGCTCCCATGTCGGCGCCCGTATCCGGGTCCCCGGCGGCCCCCGCGCGTACGGCTCCCGCGCCCGATTCGCGGGACGACTGGCCCACCCCGGCGCGGCCGGGCGCGGCGAGCGCACCCCCGAGGGACGACACCCCCTCCGCCGCACCGGCGGCGGTGGGAGGGCCGATCCAGCAGGCGTGGCCCAGGGTCCTGGACGCGATCAAGAACAGGCAGCGCGTCGCCTGGATGATCCTTAATACGCAGGGCCGGCTCCTCGGCGTGGACGGCAACCTGGTGACCGTCGGCTTCGAGAAGCCCGGCGACGTGCAGGGCTTCCTCAAGGGCAAGCGCGACGAGGTGGTCGCGGCGGCGCTCGGCGACGTCCTGGGCGGCACCTGGCGGGTCGACGTGGTCGTCGGGAGTTCCGGCCCGCCCGCCGGTGGTCCCGCCGCGCGCGGCTCCGCCGCCCCCTCCGGCGGGTACGGCACCGCCGACGCGGGCTCACGGCCGGCCGCCCGGACCGAGGGGCAGCCCCGGCCGTCCGCCGCCGACCCGCGTACGCCGCCGGAGACGGCGGCGCCCACGAGCGATCCCGAGGCCGGTGGCGGGGACGCGGGCGCGTCACGGACGACCGACGAGTCGTGGCCGGACGCGCCCTCGGACGAGGACGACGGTCGTCCGCCGGCCGGGTCGGGCGGCTCGCGCGGTTCCGCGCCCGGCCCGGGGCTGGCGGCGGCGAGGTCGGCGGCCAAGGCCGCGGCCCAGTCGGGGCCGCGCCAGGCGTGGCCCGAAGCGGTGCCGAGCCGATCCACGCCCGGGCAGGCGACGGACGACGTCGACCCGCTCAACGACGCGGACGCCGACGGGGACGAGCTGACCGGGATGGCGCTCATCCAGCGTGAGCTCGGTGGCCGTGTCATTGAGGAAATCGACCACTCCTGAGGGGCCCGCACCGCCTTGCTGGGGTGCGTTTACCCGGAACACGTACATGCTCCGGTATCAGATCCGCGGCAAACGCCGTAGGCTCGTCGCGACGACAAGTCGCTGGATGCCGAGGAGCGCACGAACGTGAACCCTGGAGATGTCAACCTGCAGCAGTTGCTGGAACAAGCCCAGCTCATGCAGCAGCAGCTCGTCACGGCCCAGCAGGAGCTCAGCGACGCCGAGGTCGAGGGGACCGCGGGCGGCGGGCTGGTGGTCGCGACGGTCAACGGCAGCGGAGAGCTGCTCGAACTGAGGATCAGCCCCAAGGCCGTGGACGCGGACGACCCCGAGGAGACCGTGGAGACGATTGCCGATCTGGTGCTGGCCGCGGTGCGAGACGCGGTGCGCGCGGCCGCCGAGTTGCAGCAGGAGAAGCTCGGTCCGCTGGCGCAGGGGCTCGGAGGCGGGCTCGGCCAGCTGCCCGGGTTCTAGAAGATCATGTACGAGGGGGTCGTCCAGAATCTGATCGACGAGCTGGGGCTGCTGCCCGGCGTCGGTCCCAAAAGCGCGCAGCGCATCGCCTTCCATCTGCTGGCGGCGGATCCGGCGGACGTGAAACGGCTGGCGCACGCGCTGCTCGAAGTCAAGGAGCGGGTCCGGTTCTGCCGCGTCTGCGGCAACGTCGCCGCGGAGGAGGAGTGCCGGATCTGCCGTGACCAGCGCCGGGACCCGCACGTCATCTGCGTCGTCGAGGAGTCGAAGGACGTCGTGGCGATCGAGAAGACCCGCGAGTTCCGCGGGCGCTACCACGTGCTCGGCGGCGCGATCAGCCCGATCGACGGGGTCGGCCCCGACGACCTGCGGATCCGTGAGCTGATGACACGGCTCGCCGACGGCCAGGTCACCGAGCTGATCCTCGCGACCGACCCGAACCTCGAAGGCGAGGCCACGGCCACCTACCTGGCCCGGCTCGTCAAGCCCATGGGGCTGAAAGTGACACGACTGGCCAGCGGTCTGCCGGTGGGCGGTGACCTCGAATACGCCGACGAGGTCACCTTGGGCCGCGCTTTCGAAGGACGGAGGCTGCTGGATGTCTGAAGAGTGGGCCGCCCTGGCGGAACGGATCGCGGGGCACGCGCAGAACTATCTCGACGGCCTGACCCGGTTGGCCGGCGGCGAGGGCGGCGACGGCATCCTGCCGCTGCTGCTCGTCGAGGTGGCGCAGGTCAGCCTGGCCGGCACCCAGCTCGGGGCGATGCAGGACGTCATCCTGCAGGGCAACGTTGAGCCGGCACTGAGCGACGACCCCGATGTCGATCCCCTCCGTACTGCCCTGGCGGCCCGGCTCGGGCCGGTGGACGACTACGCCGAGGTGTTCGATCCGTACAAGGACACCGCGGTCACGCCGTACCGGCTGTCGGACGATCTGGCGGCGGTGGCGGCGGACCTGCTGCACGGGCTGCGGCATCACCGCGCGGGCCGCCCGTCGGAGGCGTTGTGGTGGTGGCAGTACTCCTACTTCAACACGTGGGGCAACCACGCGGGGGCGGCGCTGCGCGCGCTGCACGCGCTGGTCGCGCACACCCGGCTCGACGTGGTGGAGGAGAGCACCGTCGTCTGACGGCGTGGACGGCCGTTCCGGCAGGTCGCATGATGATCGTCCCACATGGTGAGCATCTCCCGTCGGGCTGGTGAGACCCCCCAGTAGACTGTGAGCTCCACGTCCTGATTCGTTCGGAGAGTTCCAGTGGCGCTCGTTGTCCAAAAGTACGGTGGTTCGTCCGTCGCCGACGCGTCCTGCATCAAGCGGGTGGCGCAGCGGATCGTCGCGACGAAAAAAGCCGGCAACGACGTCGTAGTGATCGTCTCCGCGATGGGCGACACCACGGACGAGCTTCTCGACCTGGCCAAGCAGGTGTCCCCGCTGCCTCCGGGACGCGAGCTCGACATGCTGCTGACGTCCGGCGAGCGCATTTCGATGGCGCTGCTGGCGATGGCGATCGCGAACCTGGGCCACGAGGCCAGGAGCTTCACCGGCTCGCAGGCCGGCGTGATCACCGACTCCACGCACGGCAAGGCGCGCATCATCGACGTGACGCCCGGCCGCATACAGGAGGCGCTCGGCCTCGGCCACATCGCGATCGTCGCCGGCTTCCAGGGTGTGTCGCAGGACACCAAGGACATAACGACGCTCGGCCGCGGCGGCTCCGACACCACGGCGGTCGCGCTCGCCGCCGCGCTCGAGGCCGACGTCTGCGAGATCTACACCGATGTGGACGGCGTCTTCACCGCCGATCCGCGCATTGTCCCGACGGCCCGGCAGATCCCGCGGCTCTCCTTCGAGGAGACGCTGGAGATGGCGGCCTGTGGAGCCAAGATCCTGCATCTGCGCTGCGTGGAGTACGCCCGCAGGTTCCAGCTCCCGATCCACGTCAGAAGCTCGTTCAGCAGCAAGGAAGGCACGTGGGTCTTCACTGACCCCAAGACCGAAGGAACCGAGATGGAGCAGCCCATCATCTCCGGCGTCGCCCACGACCGGAGCGAGGCCAAGATCACCGTTGTCGGGGTGCCCGACAAGATCGGAGAGGCTGCCGCCATCTTCAAAACGCTGGCCGACGCCGAGATCAACATCGACATGATCGTGCAGAACGTGTCGGCCGCGGCGACGGGGCGTACGGACATCTCCTTCACGCTTCCGACGAACGACGCGCAGATGGCGCTCACCGCGCTCAAGAAGATCCAGAGCAAGGTGGTCTTCGACTCGCTGCTGTTCGACGACCGCATCGGCAAGGTCTCGCTGATCGGCGCGGGCATGCGCTCGCACCCCGGCGTCACCGCGACGTTCTTCAGCGCGCTGGCCAACGCGGGGGTCAACATCGAAATGATCTCCACGTCCGAGATCCGAATCTCGGTGGTCGTCGATGAGGACGATGTGGACGCGGCCGTCAACGCCGCACACCAGGCGTTCGATCTGGACGCGGACGAGGTCGAGGCAGTCGTTTACGGAGGTAGCGGTCGATGAGTCGTAAGCCCACCCTCGCGCTCGTCGGAGCGACCGGTGCCGTGGGCACCGTGATGCGGGACATCATCTCCAACCGCGAGGACATCTACGGCGAGATCCGTCTCGTCGCGTCCGCCCGCTCGGCGGGCCGGCTGCTGCCGGTGCGCGGCGAGGAGGTCGTCGTCCAGGCGCTGGCCCCCGAGGTGTTCGACGGCGTCGACATCGCCATCTTCGACGTGCCGGACGAGGTGTCGGCCGAGTGGGTGCCGGTGGCGGCCCAGCGCGGCGCGGTCGCGATCGACAAGTCGGGCACGTTCCGGATGAACCCGCAGGTGCCGCTGGTCGTGCCGGAGGTCAACCCCGGCGCCGCGCGGAACCGGCCGCTCGGCATCGTGTCCACCCCCAACTGCACGACCCTGTCGATGATGGCCGCCATGGGCGCCCTGCACAGCGAGTACGGCCTGCGCGAGCTGGTCGTGGCGTCGTACCAGGCGGTGTCCGGCGCGGGCGTGGCCGGCTCGGCCCGGCTGTACGACGAGACCGAGGCGCTGGCGGGGGACCGTACGGCCGGCCAGACCGCCGGTGACGTGCGCAAGACTCTGCAGAACAAGCTGGGCGACGCGGAGTCTCCGTTCCCCGCGCCGATCGCGTTCAACGTCGTGCCGTGGGCCGGGTCGCTCAAGGAGGACGGCTGGGCGTCGGAGGAGCTCAAGCTCCGCAACGAGTCCCGCAAGATCCTCGGCATTTCGGACCTCAAGGTCTCGGCGACCTGCGTCCGGGTCCCGGTGGTCACCACGCACTCGCTGGCCGTTCACGCGACCTTCGAGCGCGAGATCACCGTGGCGGACGCGCACCGCGTGCTGGAGGCCGCGCCCACGGTCATCCTGATGGACGACCCGGAGAACGGCGTCTGGCCCACGCCGGTGGACGTCGTCGGCACGGACCCGACCTACGTCGGCCGGGTCCGCCAGGCGCTCGACTTCCCCAACACGCTGGACCTGTTCGTCTGCGGCGACAACCTGCGCAAGGGGGCGGCGCTGAACGCCGCCGAGATCGCCGAGCTGATCGCGGCCGAGTTCACGGCCTGATCCGCCGGACCTGCCGGGCCCGGCGCGGAAGTCACCGCTTCCGCGCCGGGCCCGGCACTGTCCGTAGCCGTTCACCGGGATCGAGGGAACGAGGCGGGTTTTCGCGAGGATCGCGGGTTTCTTCCGGCGATGTGACCCACCCGGCCGAGGATCGTGGACACCCCATTAGCGGTAGAGGATGTCCCAATGGTTGTCCTCGTCCGCGTACACGACCCTGTGCGAGGCGGCCTCCGGGCGGTACATCCGCGCCCCGTCCCCGCGCGTCGTCCAGTAGTCGAACGTCTTGGTCACGTACGCGTCGACGCACGGGTTGTGGGCCACGTCGATCTTGAAGCCGTTCTCGTGGCTGTAGCGGCCGCGGCTGTGGCCGATCTCGGTGCCGCCGGTGACGACGATCCGGCAGCCGCTGCGCCGCCTGAGCTCGATCGCCTGGGTGAGGGTGCCGTACCGGACGCCGTCAAGGGATGTGCAACTCGAGTTGGTGCGGTCGGTGCAGCGGCCCGACGATCGCCAGCGCAGGCCCCCGGCGAGGAGTTGCCGCATCGCTCCGGCGTTCTCGAGCCGGGCGGAGGCGCTGATCGACGTGACGGCGTTCCCGCGCGGCGTGGTCGCTAGCGTCCGTGCGGGCGGCAGCCGTGCGGGCAGGGCGACCGCCGCGGAGACGTATCGCACGTTCGCGACGGTCAGCGGTTGCGCTTGTGTGGCCGATTGAGACAGCGGGGTGATCGTGATCACCGCGCCGAGTCCCCACCACAAGGGACGTAAAGTCATGCGTCATCCCCGGTGCTCAGTCCTTGATCGGGTGGCGGGGGAGCTCGCCAGGGTGATCAATGCCCACGCGAGGGGCGCGGCCATTCGCGGGCGACGGGGAATTTGCCCCCTCGTACGGATCATCTGGCGCGTATATGACCCGGCGGGTGCCAGGGTCGTACAGTGACCACCGTGGCCGAGAAGACGCGGGAGCGGATCGTCGCGACCGCCCTCCGGCTGTTCAAGGAGCGGGGGTTCGAGGCGACGACGATGCGGGCGATCGCCGCGGAGGCGGGTGTCTCGGTCGGGAACGCCTACTACTACTTCTCGTCCAAGGAACAGCTCATCCAGGCGTACTACGACCGGGCACAGGGCGAGCACGAGGCCGCGTGCCGGGAGCTGCTCGCGGTCGAGACGTCGTTCGCGGCCCGCCTGAGCGGTGTGCTGCGGGCGTGGGTCCGCGTGTCGGAGCCGTACCACGAGTTCGCGGCCAAGTTCTTCAAGCACGCGGCCGAGCCGAGCAACCCGCTCAGCCCCTTCAGCGCGGAGTCCGCGCCCGCGCGCGAGTCGTCGATCGCCATCTATCGCGAGGTGGTGGAGGGCTCCGCCGACCGGATCGACTCGGAGCTGCGGGCCGAGCTGCCGGAGCTGCTCTGGCTGCTGTCGATGGGCGTGGTGCTGTTCTGGGTGCACGACACCTCGCCGGGGTGCGAGCGGACGTACCGGCTGGTCGACCGGACCGTCCCGTTGCTCGACCGGCTGGTCACCCTGTCGAACCTGCCGGGCATGCGCGGCGTGGCCCGCGACTTCATCGACGTCGTACGCGAACTGCGCGCCTAGGAAGCCCGGAAGACGAGGGGCTCGGCAGTCCTGGAACCGTCGTAGGGCCGCCGAACGTTAATGAGATGGCAAAAGGGGCAGAATGCCCGCTGGAGGTGGCCTCATGGCGAAGGCAGGACGTGCGGCGGCGACCTGGCGTGCCTACCAGGAGGTGGCCAAGCCGGGATCTCCCGGCATGGGCGCCCGGCTCAAGGCGGTGCCCAGGATGATCCGGGGGACCTTCAAGGGGAACTATCCGCATCTCGGCAAGGGCCAGCTCGCCATGTTCGCGGTCGGCCTCGCCTACATCGTCTCGCCCATCGACGCCATCCCGGACTTTCTGATCGGCATCGGCGTCGTCGACGACTTCGGCGTCTTCATCTGGCTGATGTCGTCGGTGCTGGCCGCGAGCGGCCGGTACGTCGAGTGGGAGCGTGAGGGCCTAAAGACGCTCGGCGAGCAGCCACGCCCGTGACGGGAGCGGGTGGCCGAACAGCCGGGCGGCGTTGCCGTACGCGACCCGGGCGAGATCGGCGGGGGGCAGCGTGCCGAGGTTGCGCGTGACCGCCCGCTGGGTGTCGGGCCAGGAGGACTCGGCGCGCGGGTAGCCGCTTTCCAACAGGACGTGTTCCATGCCGACGGCGAGCCGGACCCCGCTGAGCGCGCTGTCGTCGAGCGTGCCGAAGAAGAAGTTGCGCCGCAGCACCTCGCTCGGCTTGAGCCCGCCCTCCCAGCTCGTCTCACCGGCGACGGGATGGTCCAGGGCGTAGTCGGCGCGCTCGGCGAGCATGGGCAGCCAGCCGACGCCGCCCTCGACGATCAGGATGCGCAGCGAGGGGAAGCGCAGCGGGACCCCCGACCACAGCCAGTCGGCGCAGGCGAACATCGCGCTGGCCGGCATCAGCGTGGTGATCGCCTCGATCGGGGTGTCCGGCGAGGGGACGGGAGCCCAGGACGAGGAGCCGGTGTGCAGGCACACGACGGTGCCGGTCTCCTCGCAGGCGGCGAAGAACGGGTCCCAGTGGCCGCTGTGGATGGACGGCAGCCGCAGCCGGGTGGGGAACTCGGGGAAGACCACGGCCTTGAAACCGCGCGCGGCGTTGGCCCTGATCTCCTTGGCGGCCACGTCGGGGTCGGGTTCCACGCCTTGACCAGGGCCAGGCCGAGCTCCTGGTCGCGTGTCTTGGCGAACAGCATCCCGGACTGACTGGCCAGCATGCCGGGAAAGCACAGGGCGGCCCAGACCCCGGCCAGGTCCATGTCCTCGATGCGCGCCTCGATGTCGTGACAGCCGGGCCGCATGTCCTCGAAGCGGACCGGGTCGAGCGTCCACTGCTCCTTGGGCAGGCCGGCGCCGACGTCGAGCCCCGCGCAGGGGTAGGTGGCCCCGCCGTACCGCCACACCTGGTGACCGGCGTCCGTCTCCACGATCTTGGGAGCGAGGTCCTTGTACTTCTCGGGGAGGCGGTCGTCGAAGAGATCGGGCGGCTCGATCAAGTGATCGTCGGCGGAGATGATCACATAGTCCCGCCGCCTCGGCTCTGGGTCGGGATGCAGCGGGGTAGTCACAGGGGTAAACCGTAGAGCCAAGGAATAACACCTAACAAGCTGCGAGGTCTCCGGTTGGTATCCGTTCGTTCACCAGGCACTTCAGGACTGGGAGCGAACCTCTGTCTGATCTTCTTCCCGGCCCTCTCCTGACGCTTCGTTGTCAGCTCCGGCGGCCGCGAGATCACGCGCCTCGCGGCGGATGAGGAGGAACCAGCCGCCGATGGCCACGCCGATGAACAGCCACCACTGCACCGAGTACGCCAGGTTGAGCCCGCCGCCTCCGCCGACATCGGGCGCGGGCACCGGCTCGGGCGCGGGGTCGGCGGCGGGCTGCTGCCCGGTCAGCTCGACGAACCCCCCGTACAGCCGGTACGGCAGGGCGGCGCCGATGTCGGCCGGGTTGACCAGCAGGACCTGACCCGCGGGCAGACCGGAGGTGCGGTTCCTGATGCCGGTCGTGTCCTCTGTCTCGGCGGGCTTGAGCCGTCCGGTGACGGTCACCTGGCCGGTCGGGGCGGCGGGCACGTCGGGCCGGGACTCCGCCGTTGCGCCCGCGGGCACCCAGCCCCGGTTGACCAGGACCGCGCCCTGGGGGGTGACCAGCGGGGTGATCACGTAGAAGCCGACCCGGCCGTTCTGCGGGCGGCGCCGTACGAGCAGCTCGTGGGACGGGTCGTACGCGCCGGTCACGGTGACCGGGCGGTATTTGACCGCGTCCGGGACGGTTCCGCCGATGCTGTCCAGCCGGTCGAGGGAAACGGGCGCGCTGCTCAGATTGGCCGTGGTGCGTTCGCTGGCCGCCGACCGCTCCTCGTACCGCCCGAGCTGCCACTTCCCCAGGAAGAAGAACGTGGGGATGAGGATCAGCACCAGCAGGTGGAAGCCAAGCCAGCGGCGGGTCAGCAGGAACCGGTACACGCCCTCCAGCGTAGGCAGGGGAGGGAGTGGTCTTGTTACCGGTCCCGGCCGTCCGGCGAGCTCACCCGCCCGGAACGGTCGCCGGGGCCGGGGAGCGGGGCGACGGCCCACGGCCCGGGGAGCTCGTGGCCTTCGTCACAGATCAGCCGGAGGGTCACCGGCGCGCCGCAGTCCCGGTGGGTCAGCGCGACCGGAGGGCCTTCGGGGTCGGCGAGGTGGCGGTCGCCCCAGTGCATCAGCGCGACCAGGATCGGGTAGAGATCCATGCCCTTGGACGTCAGGCGGTACTCGTCGCGCTGGCGCTGCCCGGGCTCCTGGTAGGGCGCCTTGCGCAGCATGCCCTCCTCGATGAGGCGGGAGAGCCGGGCGCTGAGCACCTGCCGGGGCGCGCCCGTCGCCGCCTGGAAGTCGCCGAACCGGCGGACTCCGAGGAAGGCTTCGCGGAGCACGATGAAGGTCCATTTCTCGCCGACCACGGCGAGGGTCCGCTCGATGGAGCAGTTGTCCACCCGGGAGGGCCGCATGTCACGCATCGTAGGTCATCCCTCTCGCCCGTCTGCTCAGTCTAAAAGGCGTACCCAGATCGGACGAGATCGGGATTGATCGAGGTAGAAAGCCTACGTATTTGCAGAACAAGGTTCTGTTAGGCCACCATTGGGGGGTGAGAACCGGAAAGAACGGGCGTGACGGCAGAAGCCGGATCATCGAAGGCGCCCTACGTCGCTTCAGTCAGGACGGTGTCTCCGCCACGACCCTCGCCAGCCTCCGCGAGGAGAGCGGCGTCAGCGTGGGTAGTTTCTATCACCACTTCGCCAGCAAGGAACACGTTTTCGGCGTTCTGTACGCCGAAACCCTGCAGATGTACCAGGACGCGTTCCTCGCCGAGCTCATGCGCCATGAGGACGCCCGCGACGGCGTCGAGGCCATCGTGGCCCTGCACATGTCGTGGTGCGGAGAGCACCCGGAGCGGGCCCGGCTGCTGATCAGCGAGCGCCCGCCCCGCCGCGAGGAGCCCGGCGGCCCCGAGGTCGCCGAGGCCAGGCGCGCGTTCTTCCGGCAGGTCTCCGACTGGTGGAAGCCGCACATGAACGCCCGGCTGCTGCAGCCCGTCCCGCCGACCATGTGCTACGTGCTGTGGCTCGGCCCGGCGCAGGAGATGTGCCGCCTGTGGTTCGCGGGCGCGCACCAGCCGACCGACGAGGAGATCAAGAGCCTGTGCGAGGCCGCCTGGAACAGCCTCAAGCAGGCGTAGCGGTCCGCGCGGGCATGACGCGGGTCGGCACCCGCCACACCCGCGTGTCGATCGAGATGTCCAGTCTGAGGTCGTGTCGTCTGCGGCTCATCCCGGGCACCCGGATCCGGTCCAGCACGGCGTACCGGCCGCGGGAGCGGTAGCCGAAGCCCAGCTCTCCGGGAAGCACCCGGATCTCGTCCCTGTTGCCGCAGCGCGGGCAGGTCCACGCGACCACGTCCCGGCCCCGGTTGTAGTCGTGGCAGGCGCCGAAGTAGTCGTCCGGGACGAACCGCGCCTCGCAGGCCAGGCAGGGAAGCATCATCGTGGGTTCCTCCCGGACACGGCGGATTAGTCAACAGATAGGTCCGGGGCCTTGACGGCGGCTTGCAGTGGACTTACAGGGATAGATTTCCTCTCGTGCACGTGCCTTCCGATCTGGTCCACCGGCTCCGCGACCGGTTCACCGAGTCCGGCTACACCATCGACGGAGTGCGAGAGCGGCTGGGCGGCGTGGCCGCCGCCGCGCTGGCGCGCGAGGAACTCGTTCCCGCGCTGCGGGCGACCCGCGACAACGACCCGCTCGGCACCCTGATCCGCCTGTGGTGGCTCGGCGTCCCGGTGAGCACCGCCGCCGCGGACCTCCCGCTCGCCGACCTGATCGACGCCGGGCTGGCCGTCAGGGTCGGCGACGCCGTACAGGCGACCGTGCACCTCCAGCCGTGGGACGTCGGCGGCGACCGCCTTGCCTGGGTGGTCTCCGACCGGAAGGTACGGCCCGGCGACCCCGCGCTCCGGCGCGACCACGTCGTCGGGGCCGGCGGCGCCTCGGCGAACCTGGCTCAGTTCGCCTGGACGCCGCCTGTGGAGAGCGCGCTCGATCTGGGCACCGGATGCGGCGTGCAGGTCCTCCACCTCGCCGGCCGCGCCCGCCGGATCGTCGCCACCGACGTGAACCCGAGGGCGGTCGAGCTGGCCGAGCTGAGCTGGCGGCTGTCCGGCGTGGAGGGCGTCGAGTCGCGTGCGGGCTCGCTGTTCGAGCCGGTCGAGCACGAGCGGTTCGACCTCGTCGTCTCCAACCCGCCGTTCGTGATCTCACCGGAGGGGCGGTTCACCTACCGCGAGTCCGGCTTCCCGGCGGACGGCTTCTGCCGCGAGATGCTGCGCCGCGTGCCGCGCCACCTCAACCCCGGCGGCCACGGCCGGTTCCTGGCCAACTGGCTGCATCTGAAGGGCGAGGACTGGCAGGACCGGGTGGGCAGATGGCTCACCGGCACCGGCTGCGACGGCTGGGTGGTGCAGCGGGACGTGCAGGACCCCGCGGAGTACGTCGAGCTGTGGCTGCGGGACGCGGCCGAGCAGGGGACGACCGCCTACCGGCAGCACTACGACGAGTGGCTGGCGTGGTTCGAGTCGCTCGGGGTCGTCGGCGTCGGGTTCGGCTGGATCTCGCTGCACAACTCGGGCGCGATGGACCCGGTCGTCCGCGTGGAGGAGCTCTCGCAGCGGGTCGAGCTCCCGGTCGGCGCGTACGTGCCGGACGTGCTGGACGGCGTCGCCGTCGCGCACCGGATCGGTGACGACGAGCTGCTGGACGCGCACCTGGCGGTCGCGGAGGGCGTCGTGGAGGAGCGGGTCGGCCCGCCCGGCGCGGAGCATCCGTCCCGGATCGTGCTGCGCCAGACCGGCGGGCTGCACCGCGCGGTGAACGTGGGCACCGTGGAGGCGGCGCTCGCCGGGGCGTGCGACGGCGAGTTGCCGCTGCGTCCCCTGCTCGCCGCCATCGCCGAGCTCATGGGAGACGACGAGCGGGAGCTGCTCGACCGGGCGCCCGCCGCGCTGCGGCCGCTGATCGCCGAGGGGTTCTTCCGTATCGTCGATACGGCTGCAAACACGCGTTGATCCGATGTTGACCCGGGGTCGCCACCCTGGGGGCGTCGACTCGGATCTGGGGGGGTTCGAGATCCGGGTCGCCACCCGGCCGGCCGTCAATTTGAGGCGGCGAGCCGTCACCTGGCGCTCCGGACAACCGGGCCCCTATGCGCCAGGTGGTGGTCAGACGGCCGGCCGGGTCTTCCGTCCGCCGCGAGGCTCCCCCTGATGGAAGTGGTCGAGGGTGATCAATCACGTCCGCATGACGCGCCTGGACGACGATCTGCGGATCGACCTGAACGTCGGTGCGCCCGGCGACGGTGCGCCCGGTGACGGTGTGCCCGGCGACCTAGGCGTCGATCCGGTCGAGGTCCAGGAGGAGGGCGTGGACGTCGTCGGCCTCGGGGGAGCCGAGCCGGGTGAAGAGCCCGAGAGCCTTCTCTAGCGCCTCCCTGCCCCGCACCTTGTCGCCCATGTCGCCCATGCCGCACAGTGCCTTGCCGAGCGCGGTCAGCGACTGAGCCTCGCCGTACGGGTGGGTGATCTCGCGGCTGACGGAGAGGGCGCGCTCGGCGTGCCGGGACGCCTCGGCGAAGCGCCCGGCGGCGATGAACGTCGCAGCCAGGCGGTAGCAGACCCGCTGCTCCCACACCCGCTGGTCGCTCGCGCGGAAGAAGTTCAGGCACTCGGCGTGGTGGACGACCGCCTCGTTGAGCCTGCCGACGTAGGACAGGACGATGCCGAGGTGATAGCGAGCCCGTGCAACACCGGCGCCGCTGCCGATCTCGGTGAAGATGGCCAGGCCGCGCTCGGACGCGGCGATGGCCTCCTCGACCCGCCCGAGTCCGAGGTGGTCGCGGGCGGAGTAGCTCAGCACCAGGGCCTCGCCCGCCGGATTGCCGACCTCGCGGTAGACCTCGGTCGCGCGGCCGAACCATTCGAGGGCCTCGGTGTGGCGGCGCAGCCGGCCAGAGACCACCGCGAGCGCGTTGTACGTCTCGCCGAGCACGATGTGGTCGCCGCTCTCCAGGGAAAGCGCGCGCGCCTCCTGGAACTGGCGCTCCGCCTCGTCCAGCCGGTTCATCCCGAACAGGACGCGGCCGAGGACGTAACGGCAGCGGATCTCGCCGTTTCGCTCACCGGCCCGCCGGGCGGCGGCGAGGACGGCCCGGGTCCGCTGCTCGAACTCCCGGCTGCTCGTGCCGGACTCCAGCAGCGGCTCCATCGCGAGCAGCAGGTCGGCGGCGGGCAGCAGCAGGCTCTCGGACTCGACGGCCTGGCCGATGGCGGCGAACAGGTCCTCGGCCTCGACCGACAGCCAGGCGACCGATGCGTCGGCGGAGGAGAACGTGTGGCCGGGCACCCCGATGTCGGTGAGGGCGTCGGCGATCGCGCTTCCCTCATAGGCCAGCCGGTGCGCGGACCTGGCCGAGGCGAGGTAGAAGCCGAGCAGGCGGCGCAGCGCGGCCGTCCGCTCGGCGGGCTCCTCGGCGTCCTCGGCCTGCCTGCGGGCGAACAGCTTGAGCAGGTCGTGGAACCGATACCGCCCCGGCGCGGGGGCTTCGAGCAGGCTCGCGTCGACGAGCGACTCCAGCAGGTCCTCGGCGGGTCCCTGCGACATGTCCAGGACGGCCGCGGCCGCGAGGGCGGAGATGTCCGACCCGGTGGGCAGGGAGAGCAGCCGGAAGGCCCGCGCCTGCTGCGGGTCGAGCTGGCCGTACCCGAGGGCGAAGGTGGCGGACACGGCGAGGTTGCCGATCTTGAGCTCGTCGAGGCGGTGGCGCTCGTCGGCGAGCCGGGGGACGAGCGACGCGACCGTCCACGAGGGACGGGCGGCGAGCCTGGCCGCCACGATGCGTACGGCGAGCGGCAGGAAGCCGCAGGCGGCGACCACGTCCATGGCGGCGGCCCGCTCGGCCCGGACCCGGTCGGGGCCGGCGACGGCGGCGAACAGCGACATAGCCTCGTCAGGTTCCAGCACGTCGAGGTCGACGAGCCGGGCCGAGGGCAGGTCGGCCAGCTTGCCCCTGCTGGTGATGACGGCGGCGCACCCGGCCGACCCGGGCAGGAGGTGCTCGACCTGCTCGGCGTCGCGCGCGTTGTCCAGCAGGACGAGCATGCGACGCTCGGCCAGCAGCGAGCGGAACAGCGCGGACCGCTCGGCCAGGCCGTCCGGGATGACGTCGACCGGGATGCCGAGCGCGCGCAGGAAGGCGACCAGCGCCGTCTCCGGCGGCGTCGGCTCCGTGCCGTAGCCGCGCAGGTCGGCGTAGAGCTGGCCGTCGGGGAACAGGTCCTGGGCGAGGTGGGCGACGTGGACGGCGAGCGCGGTCTTGCCCACGCCGCCGATGCCGGACATGGCCGCGACCGGCACGCCCTCGTCCTCGGCGAGCAGCGCGAGCAGCCGGGTGACCAGCGCGGCGCGCCCGGTGAAGTCGGTGACGGCGGCCGGCAGCTGGGCGGGCCGCGGCATCTCGACGGCCGTTCCCTGTTCCGCGGCCGGCTTCCGACTCACCGCCTCCGGCGCCGCGTCGGAGATCTCCGCGACGGACGGCGTGACGACGGACAGCGCCGGGTCGGCGGCGAGGATGCGCCGGTGCAGGGCGGTCAGGTCGGCGCCGGGCTCGATGCCGAGCTCGTCGATCAGCGCCTGCCGGGTCTCGGTGAACACCGCCAGGGCCTCCGCCTGCCGTCCGCAGCGGTAGTAGGCCAGCATGAGCTGGGCGCGCAGCCGCTCGCGCAGGGGATGGTCGGCGGTGAGCGCGACCAGCTCGGACACGACGTCGGCGTGCCGTCCGAGCTCCAGGTCGAGGTCCATCAGGGTCTCGACGGCGCTCATCCGCCGCTCGGCCAGCCGGTCCCGTTGCCGCTCGGCGTACGGCCCGACCGCGCCGGCCAGCGGCTCTCCGGCCCACAGGCCGAGGGCCGCGCGCAGCGCCTCCGCCGCGTCGCGCGTACGTCCGGCCTGCCGGGCGGCGTCGGCGGAGATGGCGCGGCGCTCGAAGTCGGCGAGGTCCAGCCCGCTCGCGCCGAGGACCAGCGCGTAGCCGCGGCCCACAGAGGTGAGTAACTCGGGTCGGGCCCGCGGCGAGCGGTCGGGCTCCAGGACGGTGCGCAGCCGCGACACATACGTACGCAGCGCGCCGAGGGCCCGGGGCGGCGCCTCCTCACCCCAGATGCCGTCGATCATCTCGTCCGGCGTGACGGGGTGGCCCTGCCTGAGCAGCAGCATCGCGAGGATGGAACGTTGCAGAGGCGTGCCGAGATCAAGCTCGATCCCGTCGCGCCAGGCGAGGATGGGGCCGAGGATCGCGAAGCGCAGCCCGTCCCCCGTGGCGCGACCTGCCATGTGCGTCTCCGATACGCATATTCAGTGACTCCTCCGCTCTCTTGAGAGAGCGGCTTCTCGCTTCCCTCGGACGAGGTGGCGACGGCCAAGCCCTGACCGGTTCGAACCAAGGAACCATAACAGGGAGGTGATCTCTCCGCCGAAAAACGCCCGCACTCCTCGCCCGACATGATGGGAAGTTTCCCGATCAAATGATAGTTGCGCGAAGACCCGGCCAATAGGGAACGTCCGAGTCGTTAATCAAAGCGTTGATTGTCCGTTGATCGGATGATAAGCCCGAACGGCGATGCTGTGGACATCGAGCATGGCCCCTGCGGGGGCGGCCATGCTCTGGCGATATGGCGAGGTCCTCCCCGGGCGTGGGGTGTCCGGCGGGGGACTTCTTCCCTTTCCCGCCGGGGGCGAATGGCGGCCGGAGTGGTGAATGCGCCTGCCGGTACCGGCGGCTTATGTCGGGGGTGCGCCCGGAAGCGCCGGTCGGGGGATCGTCCGCGAAATACGGAAGAACAGAAATGCGCCGCTCCGCCCGCTCCTTTCCGGCGAAGTGACCGACCCGGCAAAGGTGCGTGGACACCTCACTACGCGGCCTCGGGCGGGAAAACGAGCGTGGCCCGTCCTCGTGGAGAGGACGGGCCACGTCGTTCCGTGTGGTGGTCCGTGGATGGAAGGTCAGGCGGCTACGACGAGGCCGAGCCTCGCCTGGAGCCGTTCTCGAACCGCCGGCCATTCAGGGCTGAGGATCGAGTAGTACGCGGTATCTCGGACCGTGTCGTCGGCGCCTCGGCTGTCCGCTCGTCGCACGCCGTCCAGGCGTGCGCCGAGGGCCTCGATGGCGGCCCGGGATCGGGTGTTGCGTACGTCTGCCTTCAGGGTGATCCGGTGAACCTGCCAGGTCTCGAAGGCGTGGGAGAGCATCAGGAACTTGCACTCCCTGTTGACACCGGTTCCCTGGGCTGACGCCGCCAGCCAGGTGTAACCGATGTCCGCCACGGACGGGACCTCACCCACCACGCCTTGGGCGCCCGGCGGCCAGGGCATGGGGCCCTGCCAGTACTCCAGGTGCATCAGACGGGTGGCACCGACCACGCGGTCGGTGTGCAGCCACCGGATGGCGAAGGGCAGCGTACGGCCCTCCGCCTGCTCAGCCAGGGCGGCCCCCACGTAGGAGACCATCTCTTCCCGGCCTGCGGGAACGCGCGTGAAGCCGTAGGTAGAACGGTCCTCACTCGCCGCGGCGACGAGGTCGTCGACGACCGCGAAGCTGAGCGGTTCCAGGCGCACGGAGCGCCCGGACAGGGTGACAAAAGCGGGCATGAGCACATGATGAGGGCTCGAGCACGCTCTCGGTGCCAAATGGGAGGCGACATCTTTCGAAGCCTCCGGTGAAGCACCCAGGCTAGCCGTATAACCGCAGGTCAGAGCGGTGAACGCGGGCATGATCGGCGGCCGCGGAGGGTAAAAATTTGGAAACGATCACCAGGCGGGTGTGGCAGCCCCCACGGTGATGTGTGGTGAGGCTCCAAATGCGGCCTCACCTCCGCGAACGCGCCGGGTTTCGGCGAGGGCGGTGAGGGCCCCTTCGAGGTGGTCGAGCGCCTCCGCGATCCATGGCAGCGCGAGCGGATCGTCCGCCCGCAGTGCGGCCAGCCGCCGCTCGGCGGTCTCGCCGTACAGGAGGCTGGTGGCGACCCGGACGCGCGGCGCGGCGGGCAGGTCGCCGAAGGCCGTGCCGGGGAGGACGCCGAGGCCGTACTCCTCGATCAGGGTCGCGGTCAGCTCCGCTGACGACGCGAAACCCGGAATTTCCGGATAGAGGTAGAAGCCGCCCTGCGGCCGCGCGACCGACGCCCCGGCCTTGACGAACCGGTCGGTGACCGCCTGGGCCACGATCCCGTGCAGCCTCCTGCTCTCCGCCACGCGCCGGACCAGTTCGTCCGGCTCGGTGAAGGCGTACGCCGCGGCGTGCTGGACCGGGGCCGCCGCGCTGGACCAGATCTCGCTGGCCACCGCGAGCAGCCGGTCGCGCAGGTCGTGGTCGACCAGCCGGGCCACGCCGATGCGCCAGCCCCCGAGCGCCAGGCTCTTGCTCAGCCCGCTGGTGATGATCGTGCGCTCGGGCGCGATCTCGGCCGGGCTGGTGTACGCCGCGACCGGGTCGTGGACCAGGTCACGGTAGATCTCGTCCGAGATGATGGTCAGGTCGAGGCTTCGGGCCAGCTCGGCGAGACGCCGTACCGTCTCGGGGCGGGCCAGCCGGCCGGTCGGGTTGTCGGGCAGCGTGACCAGCATCGCCGTCACCGTACGGCCCTGCGCCCGCGCGTGCAGGACGGCGGAGGCGACCAGATCGGGGTCGGGCACCCCACCCTCGCCGGGGGGCGCCGGGACCATGATCGGGCGGACGCCGATGATCTCGGCCTGGGCGGCATAGCTGACCCAGCTCGGCATGGGGAGCACGATGTCGCCGCCCAGCGCGAGCATGAGCCCGAAGAGAAGCGCCTTGCTGCCGGGGCCGCAGGCGACGAGACCGGGGTCGGTCGGCAGGCCGCGGCGCGACCAGTAGCCGGCGACGGCCTCGCGCAGCTCGGGGGATCCGGCCACCTGTCCGTAGCTGTTGCTG
The DNA here is from genome assembly GCF_050947145.1 of Microtetraspora malaysiensis. Lineage (NCBI taxonomy): Bacteria > Bacillati > Actinomycetota > Actinomycetes > Streptosporangiales > Streptosporangiaceae > Microtetraspora > Microtetraspora malaysiensis. Next base: position 9,057,568 of record NZ_CP191998.1, on the reverse strand, counting down.
CCGCCGGCCTCGGACAGCCTGCGGCGGAGCTCGGGGTGGACCGGCAGACCGGCTTCGCCGAAGGCGAGGTGGAGCACCCGCTGTCCGGCGCGGCGTCTTCGCTCGATGTCCTCGTTCGCCGCCAGCGTGGCCGACAGGGTCACATTCATTGGGGTTGCCTTTCATGGGATTCCGGCGGCCCTCAACCCGTTTCAGAGAATCGCCGGATACGCCCGGTGTGTTCGGAACGTTCCCAGGGTGGTTGGGTATAGGCATCAGCACAAGCGAGGCTTTTCGGTGCTAGGAGTAAGGAAAACCGATGCTCGATTTACGGCGATTGATCTTGATTTGTGAGTTCGCCAGGAGGGGGAGCATCGCGGCCACCGCGTCGTCCCTGGGCTACAGCGCGTCGGCGGTCTCGCAGCAACTCGCCGCGCTGGAGCGGGAGGCGGGGGCCGTCCTGATCGACCGCACGTCCCGCAGCGCCGAACTCACCGACGCCGGCCGGCGGCTGGTCGCGCACGCCGAGCGCATCCTCGCCATGGTCGAGACGGCGGAGTCCGAGCTGTCCGCGCAGGCGGTCACCCCCTCGGGGAGGGTCGTGGTCACCGCCTTCCCGACCGCCGCGGTGGCCTTCGCGCCCGCGCTCGCCCGCTCGCTGCGGCGGCACCGGAAGCTGGCGCTGCGGCTGCGGCAGAGCCGTTCCGGGCGGGGGCTGCGCGAGGTCGAGTCGGGCGAGGTGGACATCGCCCTGGTGGACGACTGGTGGGGACGCGTGTACGGCCACGCGACGTTGAAGGCGTTCCCCCTGCTCACCGACCCTCTGGTGCTCGTCGTGCCGCGCCGCCACCCGATGGCCGACACCTCGACGCCCGTCGATCTGGCCGCGTTGCGTGAAGAGTCGTGGATGGCCACGCCCGACGGCGAGCCGTCCCGCACCGCCGTCGACCGGCTGCTCGCCGAGGTGGGCGGGCTGCCCCCGATCGCCTGGGAGTTCGAAGGGCTCGGCACGATCCTCAGCCTCGTGGCCAAGGGCATCGGCATCGCCGCCGTGCCCGCCCTCGCGCTCGCGGCCGGCGTGCGGGGCGTCGCCGTACGGGAGTTCCCCGGCACGCCGATCGAGCGCCGGCTGTACGCGGTGGCGCGGGAGTCGAGCGTCCAGCGGCCGTCGGTCGCGGCCACCCTGCGCGCCCTCCACGTGGCCGCCCGCTATCTCGCCGCCGATCTCGGCTATCTGAGCGTGTCCCGCGACCGGGACAGTAGTTTGTCGGAGTGAGCCCCACATATGATCTGGAGCGGCTTCTGTGCTCCTCCGGAGCGCGTACGGTCGCCGGCGTCGACGAGGTGGGCCGCGGCTCCTGGGCCGGCCCGGTCGCGGTCTGCGCCGTGGTGACCGACATGTCGCCGGCGCCGGACGGTCTCACCGACTCCAAGCTGCTGGCCCCCGCCCGCCGTACCGCCCTCGCCGCCGAGATCGAAGACTGGGCCGTCGGCATCGGGTACGGCGAGGCGTCGGTCGAGGAGATCGACACACTGGGCATGACCGAGGCGCTGTGCCGCGCCGCGCGCCGGGCGCTCGCGGAACTGCCCGAGCGGCCCGGCGCGGTGATTCTGGACGGCAAGCACGACTACCTCGGCTCGCCCTGGGCGGTGCGGTGCCAGACGAAGGCCGACCTCTCCTGCGTCTCCGTCGCGGCCGCGTCCGTGATCGCCAAGGTTCGGCGGGACGCGTTCATGGCCTCGCTCGGCTACGAGGAGTACGGCTTCGCCGACAACGCCGGGTATCCCTCACCCGCGCACCAGGAGGTGCTGGCGGAGCTCGGGCCCACGCCCCACCACCGCCTGTCGTGGTCGTACATGGACGACCTGCCGAAGTGGCGGCATCTCAAGCGGCACCGCAACGCCCTCGCCGGAGAGGGTCAGCTCTCCCTCTTCGGCTGACCGTCACCCGATCGTCCCCGTCAGCAGTCGACGAGTTCGGGCTTCTGGTTGAGGATCTGCGCCCGGGGCGTCACGAACTCGTCGTACGCCTCGGTGGCCGCGGGGTGGAACACCGCGACGCGGTGGCAGTTCTGGAAGGCGAGCCGTACGCCGAAGTGGCGTTCGAGCGCGCCGCGCATCGCGTCGCTGGCCAGGCAGCGCAGCAACTGGCCGCGGGCGGCCTCGTCCGGCGGGGGCACCTCGTTGCCGGCGAACTCGGCGCCGGAGCGGCCGCGCTGTTCGGCCAGCCCGCTGATGACGGACCAGGCGTACGGCAGCGAGTCGCGCACGCAGGCGATGAACGCCGCGTCGTCGATCTCGCCGGCGCGGGCCCGGTCGAGCAGTTCGGTGGAAACAGTCAGTGACATGATTTCTCCCTTCAAAGGGGTGAATGGGACTGGCCGGCCTCGGATGTGACGCCAGGCCGGGCCGGGCGCGCCTCCAGGTGTCGCGGAGGGGCACGTTCTAGGCGGGGTTGGTCGCGGCGGGGCCGTACACGAACTCCGGATCGATCTGGGTGGAGAGGTCCTCGCCGGTGGCGCGGTCGGCCCACGCCCGGGCGTTGCGCAGGTGGAACTCCGCCGCCTGCGCGCCGAACCTCTGCCAGTCCTTGGGCTGCGCGTCGACCCGCTTCAGGAGCATGGCGAGCGCGTCGTGGTCGTCGCCCGACAGGTCGTCGAGCGTGAACGGGCGCCCCTGCTCCAGCGCGCGTACGGCCGGTGAGTGCCCGAACCAGGTGAGCAGGTCGTCTCCCACGTGCTCGCGCAGGAAGTCGACGTCGCGCTGATCCTGGACCTTGTTGCCGACGACGGCGAGGGCGACGCCGAAGTCGGCGGCGTGATCGCGGTACTGCCGGTAGACGCTCACGCCCTGCCTGGTCGGCTCGGCGACCAGGAACGTGACATCGAACCGGGTGAACAGCCCTGAGGCGAAGGAGTCGGCCCCGGCGGTCATGTCGGCGACGACGTACTCACCCTGGTCGTCCACGACGTGGTTGAGGTAGAGCTCGACGGCCCCCACCTTGGAGTGGTAGCAGGCGACGCCGAGGTCCTCCTCCTCGAACGGGCCGGTGACCATCAGCGCGACGCCCTCGACCCGCACCGACGGGAAGAACGGGTCGTCCAGCCGGATCAGCCGGGAGCCCCGGCCGGGCGGGGTGGTCTTCACCATCGAGGCGGCGTCGCGGATCCGGGGGTTGTCGCCCCGGAGGTACTCCTTGATCTCGCCGATCATCCCGCCGAGCGGGCGCGGGGTCGTGGCCGCGCCGAGCACCAGGCCGAGGTGCTGGTTGATGTCGGCGTCGATGGCGACGACTGTGCCGATATGCGCGGCATATCTCGCGAAAAGCGATGACAACGTCGTCTTACCGCTGCCGCCCTTGCCGACGAACGCCACTCGCATGCTGTCCTCCTAACGTGATTATGAAAACCGTTTTCGTTGTCGATTGTGATGATGCCACAGGTGAGGGCGTTCGCGAAGAAGAACCGCGCAGGAAAGGGCGGTGGAGAGCCGGCGGCAGGCCGAGGCGGGGCGAAAAGTGTTCAAGGTGGGACGCGGCGCCGGGGCCAGATCGGCCTGCGACCCGTCGCGAGCACTACAAGGGCGGGAGAGACCCGCTCGCGATGTGCGCCAGAGTGATCTCGGTGAGCGTGGTGTGCTCGTACTCGCGCAGGGCGGTCCAGACCCCCGCGAGCGGCCCGGCGACCCCCGGGAAGCGCTCGCTCTCCTGCGACACGCCCTCGACCACCACGATGATGTCGGCCAGGGAGATCTGGTCGGCGGGCCGGGCCAGCCAGTAGCCGCCGTCCGGGCCGCGCTGGCTCTTGATCAGCCCGGCCCGGCGGAGCTGCAGCAGGATGTTGTCGAGGAACCTGCGGGGGATGTCCTGCGCGGTCGCGATCCGTTCCGCGGGCACGGGACCGGGCGGCGCCGCCGCGAGTTCCACGGCGGCGCGCAGGGCGTACTGGGTACGGGCGGAAAGCCGCATGCGCCGTAGGGGGTCACGCCCCGGTCAGGGTCAGCGACCGCGCGCCCGGAGTGGGCCGTACGTTGACGATGTCGCCCGGGGCCAGCGCGAGCCGTTCGGCGGTGCCCCGGGTCACCTGCGCCCACGCCTCCCGGCCGTCGACCAGGAGCTCCACCCGCACCTCGAAGCCGAGCCGGACCACCCGGGTGACCGTCGCCTCGCCGCTGCCCGGTCGCGGCTCCGCGCTGATCTCGATGTCGTGCGGGCGGACGAGGCTCCCGCCGATCTCGGTGACCGGGCCGAGGAAGCGCATGACGAACGGGTTCGCCGGGTTGTCGTACACGTCCGACGGGCTGCCGACCTGCTCCACCGCGCCGTCGGCGAGCACCACGACGGTGTCGGCGACCTCGATCGCCTCCTCCTGGTCGTGGGTGACGAACACGGTCGTGACGTGAACCTCGTCGTGCAGGCGCCGCAGCCAGGTCCGCAGCTCCTTGCGCACCTGCGCGTCGAGCGCGCCGAACGGCTCGTCGAGGAGCAGCACCTCGGGCTCGACGGCGAGGGCGCGGGCGAGGGCCATCCGCTGCCGCTGGCCGCCGGAGAGCTGGGACGGATAGCGGTCGGCCATCCGCTCCAGATGGACCAGTTCCAGCAGCTCCATGACCCGCCTGCGGATCTCGTCCTTGGGCCGCTTGCGGATCTCCAGCCCGAAGGCCACGTTGCGGAACACCGTCATGTGCTTGAAGGCGGCGTAGTGCTGGAAGACGAACCCCACGTTGCGCCGCTGCGGCGAGAGCCGCGTCGCGTCCACACCAGAGATCCGTACGGTCCCCGTGTCGGGGTGCTCCAGCCCGGCGATCACGCGCAGCAGCGTCGACTTCCCGCCGCCGCTCGGGCCGAGCAGGGCGGTGAGCGATCCGGAGGCGACGTCCACGGAGACGTCGCGCAGCACGGGAGTGGTCCCGAAGGACTTGTTCACGTCGCGTACTTCGATGGCCATGTCAGTCCTTTGGGCGCAGAAGCCGGGTGAGCAGCAGCGTGACGACGGCGAGCAGCGCGAGCGCCGTGGACGCCGCGAACGCCGCCGGCTGGTCGAAGTTCTGGAAGCGCTCCTCGACGAAGAGGGTGAGGGTCTGGGTCTGGTCGACCAGACGTCCGGAGACGACCGCGACCGCGCCGTACTCGCCGAGGGAACGGGCCAGGCACAGCACCACGCCGTACGCCAGGGCCGAGCGGATGCCGGGGAGCGTGATGCGGAGGAACGTCTGGAAGCGGCTCGCCCCAAGCGTGTGCGCGGCCTGCTCCTGCTCGTCGCCGAGCTCCTCCAGAACCGGGACGACGGACCGCACCACGAGCGGCAGCGCCACGAAGACCGTGGCGAGCACCATGCCGGGCGTGGAGAAGATGATCTGCAGGCCCCAGCTCTCCAGCAGCCCGCCCACCGGGGAGAACCGGCCGTACAGCAGGATCAGCGCGAGCCCGACGACGACCGGGGACACCGCCATCGGCAGGTCGATGAACGCGCCGAGGAGACGCTTCCCCGGGAAGTCGTGCCGGACCAGGAGGAGGGCGGCGCCGACACCGAAGACGGTGTTCAGGGCGACCGCCCACAGTGCGACGACGAGGGTGACCTGGAACGCGTGCAGCGCCGAGGGCGAGGTCAGCGCCTCGACGAACGGGACCAGGCCGTCGCCGAACGTCCGCCAGACGATCAGTGCGACCGGGAGCACCAGCAGGAAGAAGAGGTAGCCGATGGCGATCACGCGCAGGACGTACCTGGAGACTCCGCGGGGCCCGCCGCCGGGCCTGACGGTGCGGTTCCGGGCGGTGGCGCCGGTGCTTTCGCCGGCAGTGCTGTCGCCGGCCGCGTTCGGGTCGGCCGTGCTCGGGTCGGTCGTGTTCTCGTGGACCGTGTTTTCGTGGACCGTGCCGGACTCAGCCACGGCGGCTCCCCCATCGCTGCAGGAGGTCGAGTGCCAGCAGGGCGACCAGGGCCACGACCAGCAGGACGGTCGAGATCGCCGCCGCGCCGGTGGTGTTGTCCCCCTCGATCTGGCTGAAGATGTTGACCGCCGCGACCTGGGTCTTGAACGGCAGGTTGCCCGAGATCAGCACGGTCGAGCCGAACTCCGAGATCGCCCGCGTGAACGCCAGCGCGGTGCCGGACAGCATCGCGGGCACCAGGTTCGGCAGGATGATCCGCCGGAAGGTCTGGAACGGGCTCGCCCCGAGTGAGGCCGCGGCCTGCTCCATGTCCTTGTCCAGTTCGATCAGCACCGGCTGCACCGTGCGGACCACGAACGGCAGCGTGACGAAGAGCAGCGCGAGCCCCACGCCGGCCCTGCTGTAGGCGAGGTTCACCCCGAGCGGGCTCTCCGGGCCGTACAGCGCGAGCAGGACCAGGCCGGCGACGATCGTCGGCAGGGCGAAGGGCAGGTCGATCAGCGTGTCCACGATCGCCTTGCCGGGGAAGCGGTCGCGGACCAGCACCCAGGCGATGAGCGTGCCCAGGACGAGGTTGACGAGCGCGACGACCGCCGAGGCGCCGATCGTGAGGGTGAGCGCGGCCCACGCGTCGGGCGTGGTGACCGCCTTCCAGAAGTAGCCGGGCCCCTCGTCGGTGGACCGCACCACCACGAGGGCGAGCGGGATCAGCACGATCAGGCTCAGGTACAGCACGGCGGAGCCGAGGCCGAGTGCGGTGCCCGCGGAGGCGCGCGGGCGGCGCCGCTCCCCCGCGCGCGGCGGGGGAGCGGTGCGGGAGGGGGTGTCCACGGTCATGCCGATCCCGCCCACCTCAGGTGCGTACGTGTGGGGGACGCCTGACGGGGATCACTGCGGCCGGTCATGGCGGTCACTTCTCGGTCGCGACGCCGAGCTTGCGCTCGATCTCGGCGACCTTGCCGGTCTTCGGGTCGAAGAACTCGCTGGTGATCGTGTCCCAGCCGCCGATGTCCCGGATCGTGAAGAGCTGCGGCGGGTTGGGCCAGGTGAAGCCGTTCACGCCGTCGACCACCGGGCGGTAGCCGTTCCTGGCGAAGATCGTCTGGGCCTCGGCCGAGTAGAGGTACTTCAGGAAGGCCGCGGCCTCCTTGGGGTGGGCCGAGTCCTTGGTGATCGCGACCGGGTTCTCGATCAGGAGCGTGGCGTCGGGGACGACGTACTCCAGCTCCTGCTTGTTCTGCTGGGCGAAGATCGCCTCGTTCTCGTAGGTCAGCAGCGCGTCGCCCTTGCCGCCGGTGAAGGTCTGCAGCGCCTTGCGTCCGCTGTCGTCCTGGACCGGAACGTTGTGCAGCAGCTGGTCCAGGTAGGCGAGCCCGGCCTCCTGGTTCGCGCCCTTGCCGGACTTCGCGCCGTACCCGGCGAGCAGGTTCCACCGGGCGGCGCCGGAGGTGAAGGGGTTCGGGGTGATGACCTCGACGCCAGGCTTGACCAGGTCGTCCCAGGTCTTGAGGTTCTTCGGGTTGCCCTTGCGGGTGCCGATCACCACGATCGACTTGGTCAGGATGCCCTTGGTGGGGCCGCTGTTCCAATCCTCGGCCACGAGTCCGGCCTTGACCAGGCGGGTGATGTCGGTCTCCAGGGAGAACTCGACGATGTCCGCCTTGAGCCCGGACGCCACGGCGCGGCTCTGGTCGCCGGAGGCGCCGTACGACTGGGTGAAGGTGATGTTCTTCCCCTCGGGAGTCTTCTGGAAGGCGGCGATGATCTCCGTGAAAGCTGCCTGCGGGGTGGAGTAGGCGACGAGCGCCAGCTTGACCTTTCCGTCTCCCCCCGAACCGCTGCCTCCCCCGCAGGCCGTGATCAGGGCGGTGGTCGCGATGGCGGCGGCCGTGATCCCCCGTAGCCTGCGAACGCTCATGGGCTTCTCCCTGCTTTTCCTACTAAATAAGTCGGCTTAGCAGATATTGAAACCCAGGGTGATATTCCCGTCAAGTCCGGTAGGTTTTCTGGAAAGGGTCAGCAGATGCGGTCGAGTGACTGCGCGGCGCCCGGCGACGCCGACGGGCGCGGCGACGGCTGGGGGGTACGCGCCGGGTGCCGTGAGTGTCCCGGACGCTGGGGGCGCAGGGCCGTGGCCACCTCGCGCCGGATGAGGTCCCAGTCCGGGTGGGCCGTGTTCACCAGCGGCGGCACGAACTGCAGGCTCCGGATGTGCGCGGTCTTGATCTTCTCTGAGAGCGCGAGTACCGCGGGCAGCATGTCCTGCGGCACGTCCGTCGTGACGTAGCGCTTGGTCGCGTCCGCGATCTGCTCGAAGCCGCGCAGCACCGCCATCGGGTCGGCCTGCTTGGCGACCGCGTTGAGCAGGCACTTCTGCCGGCCCATCCGCACGTAGTCGTCGCTGTCCGTACGCGAGCGGCCGTACCAGAGGGCCTGCCGGCCGTCCAGGCGCCGCCGGCCCGCCTGCAGCACGCCGCCCTCCAGCCCGTACGGGATGTCCTGCCTGATGGTGACCGTGACCCCGCCGATGGCGTTGATGATCTGGGCGAAGCCCTTCATGTCCAGCATGGCGTAGTAGTCGATGCGCAGCCCGAGGATGCCGGAGACCGTGTCCCTGAGCAGCCGCATCCCGCGGTCCTTGGGCGGGCCGGGGGCGATCCGCGGGTGGTCCTCGGCCCACTGGTACACCTCGTTCAGCAGGCCGGGCGTGGCCTCGTCGCCGTCGCCGGTGAACCCCCAGGGGAAGGCGTCCCGCGCCGGGCCGGGCGGCATCGGCACATGCTCCAGGTTGCGCGGCAGCCCGAAGAGCACCGTGTCACCGGTGCGCGTGTCCACGCTCGCGACGGTCACGCTGTCGGTCCGCGCGCCCGGCCGGTTGCCGGCCGCGTCCGCGCCGGCGAGGAGGATGTTCACCCGCCGCTTCCCGGCCCAGGGGTCCGGCCGATGCGTCCCTCCGTCGAAGACCGTGAGCAGCACGTCCCGCGACACGTAGGCCAGCCGCCCCGCGAACGCCATCGGCACGGCGACCAGCAGGCACAGCAGCGCGACCGCCCCGGTCCCGATGCCGCGCTCCACCCTGCCGAGGCCCGCCGGCCGCACCACCCGGTACGACGAGATGATGACGGCCGACCAGCAGAACCCGATCGCCAGCGCCGTCGCGATCAGGCCGGTCAGCCAGTTCGGCCGTACGACAAGATCCAGCAGCGCGAAGCGCAACGCCGCGACGGCGGTGAACACGGTCCCGAGGAGCAGCGTGTACGCGCCCGCGAGCAGGAGGCCGGTCCGCGTGCGGCCCGCCACCAGGTGGGCGATCCCCCACACCATGGCCGACGCGAGGGTCAGCCCCAGTGCCTGTCCGAGGTTCCGCCAGTCGATCCGCATCCGCAGCACTCCACGTCCGGGTATCCGTCGCTACTGCCCGCCGAGCGAACGACATAACAGGCTAGTAACGGACCCGGTGGAATCCCGGTCAGCTCGCGGTGCAACTGTCCTGGGTCGCGTCGAAGCCCTCGACGTCGTCCAGGGTCTTGGGCGGCTTCAGGCCCTGCCAGTCCGCGCCGAGGACGAGCACCAGCGTCTGCGTCTGCGCGTTCTGCGCGCGGTGGGTCCGCGCGGTGAGCAGCTCGCGGTAGAGCCGGGGCGCCCGGCTCTCGCCGTTCGGCGAGTACATGAGGACGGTCTTGGCGTACGGCTTGGCCGTGGATGTGACCTTTCTGATGTGGTAGCCGCGCTGCTCCAGCTCGGCGGCGACCGTCCCGCCGAGCCCCTGCCGGCCGCTGCCGTTCTCCACGATGATGTGGATCTGCGACTTGGGGATCTTCTGCTCGCCGCTCTTGACGCCCTTGCTGATCTGGTCGGCGGCGACCATCTTGAACAGGCGGTTCGCCTGCGGCTGGACCCACTCGACCCGGCCCGGACTCGACACGGAGTAGCGCCACGGCGTGGTCACGAACCGGATCTGTCCGGCGGTCAGGCCCTCCGCGCTCACCGCCAGGTCCTTCATTACGCCCACCGTCAGATCGGGGTCGGTGGTGATCGACTTGGTGACCGCGTCGAGGAATCCGAAGAGCATCTTCGGGTCGGTCAGCGTGTCGCCGCTCATCGCCTTCTTGGCCATCGAGGCGAGGAACATCTGCTGCCGCTGGATTCGGCCGATGTCGGAGCCGTCGCCGAGGCTGTAGCGGGCCCGCACGTAGCCGAGCGCCTGCTCGCCCTTGAGTACCTGGTGGCCGGCGGGCAGGGTCAGCCGGGCCTTCTTGTCGTTGATCGGCTCGGGGACGCAGACCGGCACGCCGCCCAGCGCGTTGACCATCCCCTTGAAGCCGGTGAAGTCCACCTTGACGAAGTGGTCGATCCGGATGTCGGTCAGCGCCTCGATGGTGCGCCAGGTGCACGCGATGCCGCCGGAGTTGAACGACTCGTTGATCATGCCGACATGCGCCCGCTGGCCGGGAAGGCCGTTCTTCGCCGGGCAGGCGGGGAGCTGGACGAGGGAGTCCCGGGGAAAGCTGATCAGCATCGCGCCGTCCCGCTTCGGCGAGATGTGGGCGAGGATGATCGTGTCGGTCCGCTCGCCCTCGAACTTGCCGTACTTGCCGTTCGCGCCGTCTCGCTGGTCCGACCCGACCATCAGCACGTTCATCGCCTGGCTGATCTTCACCGGGCGCTTGCCGAGGTCCTGCTTGGCCACGACCTCGTGCTTGACGTTCCCGGTGAGCTTGACGTACGCCCCGCCGAGGACGGTCGCCCCACCGGTCACCGCGCCGAGGACGCCCGCGAGCAGCACCCAGAGCCAGGCCCGCCACTTGGGCGGGGCCGGCGGAGTGGGCGGCTCCTCCACGGGAAGCGCAGGACGCACGTCGACAAGACCCACGTTCTTAACTCCTGAGATTCGGACGGGGGCCGTCGCCCGCGTCGGAGAGCCCGAAAGCGGCAAATCGCGGCAAGTGTAGCGACGCACCCTGAACATCGCGTATCGCCATGGGGGCAACCAGGCTGCAAGCGATGGTCAAGAGAGCGTGCCTATCTCTATGACGTACGAAACGGGCGAAAGGTTGTGCGATATGGCGCGAAATGTGCCTTTAGCCGGCGCTGCCGCCGGCCTCGTCCTCCTCATCGGTGGCGTGTACGGCATGAGCTCCCTGTCCACCATGTCCTGGGGCGTGCCGGTCTTCATCATCGGGCTGTTCCTGCTGATCACCGGGGTGATCGTGTTCACCACCGGGCTGGCCGGAGGGCAGGGGGCCTCCACCGGCGCGCTGGGGCGGATGAAGGACTTCATGGGGACGGGCAACCAGGAGCTGATCGGCTCCGGCGTCCCCTCCCGCGCGCTGATCACCGCGATGCGGGACACAGGGACGACGGTGAACGACCAGGTGGTCGTCGCCTTCGACCTCCAGGTCCAGCCCTCGGGGGCGGCGCCGTACCCGGTGAGCCACCGCCAGATCCTGCCGCGCCTCCTGATGGGTGCCGTCCTTCCTGGCCGGGTCGTCCAGATCTGGACCGATCCCGCGAACCCGCAGCGCCTGGCCATCGACTGGTCGGCCCTCCCGGCCCAGAACACCTGAGACCCGGTACGGCGGCCCCGTACCGGACCCTCATTGTGCAACCGGCATGGTGTTCCCGCTGCGAAAGCGAAAGTATGCTTCTTCCATGCATCGTTCGTCGTGCCTGAGCTGGTGGCGCTCCTCGTAGGAGCGGCCACACTCACGCGCGACCCGGGGCCGTTCGGATGGACGGCCCTTTTTGCTGCTCTCTCTTGGGACGGGACCTCCTCCGGATGGCGTACCGGCCACCGACCAGGAGGAAGCTCATGACCGCCGCCTTCACCCCCCTGTCCACAGACGACGAGGGGATATCCACAGGCGATCCACGTACGTCCGTGATGACCGCCGAGACGACTGGCGGGACGACCGCCGGGGTGGCCGCCGCCCGGCAGCGCAGCGCCGAGCTGGAGGAACTCATCCGGCAGAACCCCGGACGGTTCCGGGTCCTCACCGGGGACCGGCCCACCGGACGGCTGCATCTGGGCCACTACTTCGGCACTCTCCACAACCGCGTCCGGCTCCAGCGGCTGGGGGTGGAGACCTTCCTGATCATCGCCGACTACCAGGTCCTGACCGACCGGGACATCGCCGACCGACTGGACGAACACGTCGAGGGCCTGCTCCTGGACTACCTCGCGGCGGGCATCGATCCCGAGCGGACCACGATCTTCGCGCACAGCGCCATCCCGGCGCTCAACCAGTTGCTGCTGCCGTTCCTCAGCCTGGTCTCGGTCGCCGAGCTGGGCCGCAACCCCACCGTCAAGGACGAGATCGCCCACTCACGCCAGTCCGCGGTCAGCGGCCTGATGTTCACCTACCCCGCCCACCAGGCCGCCGACATCCTGTTCTGCAAGGCCAACCTGGTCCCGGTCGGCCAGGACCAGCTTCCCCACCTGGAGCTCACCCGCACCATCGCCCGCCGGTTCAACGACCGGTACGGCAGCGACGCGGCCCCGGTCTTCCCGGAACCCGACGCCCTGCTGTCGGCCGCGCCGCTGCTGCTGGGCACCGACGGCGCCAAGATGAGCAAGAGCCGGGGCAACGCCGTCAGTCTTGCCGCCACCGCCGACGAGACCGCCCGGCTCATCCGCGGCGCGAAGACCGACCCGGACCGGCACATCACGTACGACCCGGCCGCCCGGCCCGAGGTGTCCAGCCTCGTCCTGCTGGCGGCGCTGTGTCTCGGCCGCGATCCGCACGACGTGGCGGCGGACATCGGCGGCAAGGGCGCCGCCGCGCTGAAGGCGACCGTGACCGAGGCCGTCAACGAGCACCTCGCCCCGCTCCGCGACCGCCGCGCCCGCTACGCCCAGGACCTCGGCTACGTACGCCGCATCCTCCGCGACGGCAACGAGATCGCCAACGAGGTCGCGCAGACCACCCTCGACGAGGTGCGGGCCGCGATGAAGACCCTCTATTGAAGGGCGGCCTTCCCCGGCGATGGAAAGCCCTCGCGCGACGGTGAGACCCGGCGAGGACCATGGAGACGGTACGGCGGGTGCACGCCGGTCTGCGGGTCGTCGATCCCGCCCTCGCCGCCGAATCGCTGGCCAGCGGGACCGGCCCGCTCACCGCCCGGGAGCGCGACGTGCTGCGAGAGGCCAGGCGCGGCGGCACGGTGAGCGAGATCGCCAAGGCGCTCCGCCTGTCGAACGGGACCGTGCGCAACCACCTGTCCGCCGCCATCGGCAAGACCGGCGCCGCCACCCGCGCCGAGGAGTTCGGCTGGCTCTGAGAGGGCGACGTGGTCCGGATGTGCTCAGTATGTGCTCAGCCGGCGCGTGGGGGTTCTCCGGTCAGTGCCGGTAGGAGGTGTGCTTCTTCGTACGCGAAGTGTTCTTCGAGCTGGGAGGCCAGTCGCTCCAGTTCGGCCAGGAACGTGGTGGCGTCGTCAGTTCCGATCCGGGAAGGACGGGTGCCGGGAGCGGTTGTGTCACGGGCTTCGGGGGCCGACGTGCCGATGGAGGGTTCGCCGGCCTCGGACGTGAGGTTGGCGAGAAGCGCCTGGAGGTCGGCGACGGCCTGGGCCACCAGCCGGTGTTCGCTGCGGATTCGGTCCAGGGCGGGGGTGAGGTGGGGGAACTGCTTCTCGAAGTCGGCGAACGCCCCGTCCTCATTGGTGTGATGGCCGTGGAGCGCGTCGCAGAAGAGCAGGCAGTGCTGGGCGAGCTTCCGGTCCAGACGCGGTCGCGCGGAGCCGTACGGCGCGGCCTGCCCGTTGGCGTGTCGTCCCGCGAAGTAGTCGTCGACCTCTGCGCGGATCGCGGCGAGGTCCGCGCAGGTCGTCGTGGACGCGTACGAGGAACCGGGCGATCGCCTGGTTCCGCTCTTCGCCGGCGCCGGGGGCGGCGCGGGTCAGCGCGATCACGGGGATGGTGCGCGAGGTGCCGGCCTGATAGGCGGTGAAAGCAGGGTCGCGACGGCATTGGATGTCGTAGATCCGGTCGCGTTCCGCACCCTCGACCGGCTCGGCCGTCGCGGCGTATGTCGCGATCTGGCCGTCTCCTGTGCCGATCTCGACCGTGCAGCGCGGGTCGGCGAGCAGGTTGTGGTGCCAGTCGGGGTTCTTCGGCCGGCCCGCGTTGGAGCCGAAGACGAAGATCCGGTCGCGATCCCGGAGGTACACCACGGGGTTCGTGCGCGGTCGGCCGCTGCGAGCGCCGGTGGTGGTCAGGAGCATGAGGGTGGCTCCTTGGAACATGCCGCCCACACTGCCGCCGTTCGCGCGGAACTCCTCGATGACCTGCCTGTTGAATTCCGACGGCCCCGGGCGGTGCTCTGTCATGAAACGTCCCCTCCGATAGCATCGGCCGACCAGGAAAATTTGCTTTGAAAGCAAAACTTATTTGAGTGCAAAGCTATTTGGAGGGATCGCGAGTGTCAACCGGTAGCCCGGGGCATCGTGGATCCGGCCTGGACGTCGATGCCGCGATCCGGACGTTGCTGCTGGTGATGCCACGGATGGTGGGACGTGCGAAGCGGCTCGGGGTCCCGGAGGAGCTGAGATCGTTCGCGCTGGCGCCCCGGCACCTCTCGTTGCTCGCCTACCTGCTCTTCGACGGGCCGATGAGCGTGAACGAGCTGGCCGCCCGGCTTGAGGTCGCGCCCACGACCGTGAGCCTGATGGTGGGCGAGCTGAGTCGCAAGGGCATCCTGGAGCGGCGGGAGGACGACGCCGACCGGCGCAGGAAGATCGTCAGCATCGCCGACGAACACCGTGCGGCGATCGACGGCTGGCTGGGGTACGGCGCCACTGCCTGGCGGAAGGCGCTCGAACCTCTCACGGCCGAGCAGCGGCAGATGTTCGTGGACACCCTGGCCGCCTACGAACGGGAGATCGCCGGCGAGTGAGGTCGCCCCGGAATCTCTGATCCCCGCGCGGCCGTGGAGTGGAAGATCGCCGTGGAGTGAGGTCGCTCTGGGATGGCGCGGCTCCGGGGAGGGCGGGCGTGATCTGCCCCGGGACGGCCGGGGCGAATCGGGTCAGGATTCCGGGGGCGGGGCGGCGCAAACCGCTCTGGTACGCGCTGCGGCGCGCCTACGCCGACCGGCTACTCACGTTCCAGGATTCCGCCGTCGCCGTGATCAACGACACCGGACGGGAGTGGGCCGGCGAGCTGGAGGTCGTCCGCATGACCTTCGGCGGGAAGGTCCGGGCGCGGGAATGCCACCGGGTCGCGCCGCCCCCGCGTGGGGTGGCCCGATGGGAGCCGCCCGCCGCGCTCACCACACCGGGCGGCCCGGGGGAGCTGCTGGTCGCGACCCTGGACGGAGTACGCGCGCTGCGGTTCTTCGCGGAGGACCCCGTCGCCGGCTATCCACCGGCCGCGTTCGACACGGCGGTCGAAGAGGCCGGCGACGGCCTGCGGATCACCGTGACCGCGCGGACCCTCGTGCGCGAGCTGACGATCTTCCCCGACCGGCTCGACCCGCGGGCGACCGTGGACGACCAACTCGTCACGCTGCTCCCCGGCGAGACCGCGGTGTTCCGAGTCAGTGGCCGCTGCCGGCCGGGTGACCTCGATCTCGAGGCGCTCGTCCGCCCCCCGGTGCTGCGCTGCCTCAACGAGGCCCGGACCTCAGCCGATTTCGCCGGAAGCGCGTGATCACTGGGTAGCATGGGCCGTCCACGACGGTGCGGATCGACCTGACGAGCGAGGAATGTTCATGCGGTTCAGCCCGGGTTCATTCGTCGTTGAGCGTCTCCGGGCAGAGTGAGCCCGGCTTCCCCCACCCACGAGGAATTCGAGATGGATCTGCTGACCAACCCGATCAAGACTTACCCCTGGGGCTCCCGCACCGCCATCGCCGGGCTGACCGGGCGGACCGCTTCGGGACCGGAGGCCGAGATGTGGCTCGGCGCCCACCCCTCCGGACCGTCGCGGCTCACCCGCGACGGTGTCGAGCGGACCCTCGTCGACGCGATCGCCGCCGACCCGGTGGCCGAGCTGGGGCGGGCGTCGGTCGAGCGTTTCGGCGCGCGCCTGCCGTACCTGCTGAAGCTGATCGCGGTGGACCGCCCGCTCTCCCTCCAGGTGCATCCCACCGCCGACCAGGCGGCCGAGGGGCACGCCAGGGGAGACCGGAACTACTGCGATCCGTGGCCCAAACCGGAGCTGATCTGCGCGCTCACGCCGTTCACCGCGCTCGCCGGGCTGCGCGCGCCCGAGCAGGCCGCGATGCTCGTCGAGCGGCTCGGCGTGGCGGCGTTGCGGCCCGTCGTGGCGCGCCTCGCCGCCGGTGACATGCTGGCCGCGTTGCGCGAGCTGCTCGGCCTGCCCGGCTCCCGGGCCGATCTGGTGAAGTCGATCGTGTGGGCCGCCTCCTCCGTCCACCAGCCGGACTACGAGCTGATCATCCGGTTGGCCCGGCTGTACCCGGAGGACCCCGCGGTCCTCGCGCCGCTGCTGATGCGCAGGCACGAGCTCGAGCCCGGCCAGGCGATGTTCCTCGGCGCGGGCGTGCTGCACTGCTACATCTCCGGGTTCGGCGTCGAGATCATGGGCAGCTCCGACAACGTGCTGCGCGCCGGGCTCACCGGCAAGCCGATCGACGTGGACGAGCTGCTGCGGATCACCGACGCCCCCGCCGTCCCGCTGCCCGTCGAGCCGGCCGACGACGCGTACGTGCCGCCCTGCCCCGAGTTCCTGCTGCGCAGGATCGTGCCGGGCGCCGGACGCGCCCTGCCGGGCGAGCTGCCGCGGATCCTGCTCTGCGTCGATGGCGTGGTCCAGGCCGGGGACGAGGTCAAACTCCGCGCCGGCGACGCGGTCTACGTCCCCGCCTCGGAGGGCCCGATCACGATCTCCGGCGACGGCACCGTCTTCTGCGCGGAACCGCAGATCCTCTAGTGCGCTGCCGGCGCACGTTCGCCGGGGATCAGGGAACGGAGCGGAAGGGAGCGAGGACCGCCGCGAAGGCCCAGCGAAGCGGGCTTCGCGAGGACCGGAGGTTCTTTCCGGCGCAGTGACCGACCCGTCCAAGAGTTGTGGACACCCCACCAGCGCTTCCGGTTCACAGGATGTGGACGGCCAGGCCGTAGCCGGCGGCCGCGGCCAGGACGCCGAGCAGGAGGCTGCCGGCCACGTTCAGCGCCGCCTCCGCGAACGAGCCCTCCTCGATCAGCCGCATGGTCTCGAACCCGAACGTGCTGAACGTCGTCAGGGCGCCGCAGAAGCCACTCCCGGCCAGCGTGGCGACGAGCGGCCCCGGCTGGAGCCCGGTGAGCAGGCCGAGGACGAACGAGCCGGTGACGTTGACCACGAACGTCCCCCAGGGAAACACGGTGTCGTGCCACCGCTGGACCAGCCGGTCCATCAGATAGCGGGTCGGGGCGCCCACCGCGCCGCCGAGGAACACCAGCAGCAGCGTCACGCGGGGCGCCCGACGTAGCGGTAGACCTCGACCGGCTCCACGGTGACCAGCCCCTCGGTCACCAGTTCGTCCAGTTCGGCAACGAAATCGGTGATCCGCGCCTCGGTGTCCACGATGACGATGGCCACCGGCAGGTCTTCACTCAGGGAGAGCAGCCGGTTCGTGTGGATGAGCGATGACGCGCCGAACCCCTCGATCCCCCGGAACACGCTCGCTCCCGCCAGGCCCTTGCGGTGCGCCCGGTGGACGATCTCCGTGTACAGGGGCCGGTGACGGTACTGGTCGGTTTCGCCGATGTAGATCGTCAGCCGGCAGGCGTCGCCGTGCAGTCTCATCGCGCCTCCTTTCGCGGGCCGCGCCGTACGGGGATGCGGGCGGCGAGCCGGGCGAGGGTCATGCCGCACCAGACCGCGGCCAGCCCGGCGACGAGGCTGACCGCCGCGTAGACGGCCGCCGTGGGCGCGGCCAGCCGCGTGATCTCGACGGCCACGGTGGAGAAGGTGGTGTATCCGCCGAGGAACCCCACGCCCAGGAACGGCCGGACGTACCGGCTCGGTGGCCACACCTGGAGGACGAACACCATGAGCGCGCCCAGCGCGAAGCAGCCGGACAGGTTGGCGATCAGGGTGCCCCAGGGGAAGCCGTTCGCCCCCACCGGTACGGCCGAGGCGAGCAGGAAGCGCGCGACGCTGCCCAGCCCCCCGCCGATCGCGATCACTCCCACCACGCTGAACGCGCGCCCGCGCCGTCTCGCCGGCCGCCCGCGGAACACGTCCTGCCCGGTGCCGGAAGGCGTCATGGTGCCGATGGTATCGACCAGGCGCGGAAACGCCCGGGCCGGTCAGCGGTCGCGTTTGGGCCAGGGCTGCAGCCGGGTCGTGGAGACGATCTCGGCGCGGTCGCCGGGCAGGACGCACTCGGCGATCTCGACCACGCGCCCCGCGGTGTCGATCGAGGTCTTGCGGAGCACCAGCACCGGCACGCCGCCGGGCACGTCCAGAGTCCGCGCCTCCTCGGGAAGCGGAAGCCGTACGGTGACCTCGTCCACGACCCGGTCGATCTCGATGCCGATCGTGGAGAGCTGGTGTGGTGTGCCGCCCGGCCAGGGCTCGTTCTCCGGCGTGAGAAGGGCGGGGTTGGCGGCGGCCATGTCGTACACGAGCCAGGAGATGACCAGGCTCAGCGGCGCGTTCTCGCCGCGGGCCCGGGTCCGATAGGTACGGCGCAGCATGCGGGTGCCCTCCGGCACGCCGAACCGCCGGGCCAGCTCGGCCCCCGCAGGGGCCGAGCCGAACTCCGTGGAGAACTCCAGCTCTTCACGGGGCAGCCCGGTGTCCCGTTCGGCCGCGCCGGCCCGGCGCCGCTCGTCCTCAGGGAGGAGCGCGCGGTCCTTCTCCCACTGGTAGCGGTCCGTCGTGCGCCGGAGTCTCCGGCGAGCTGCGGTCACAGGGATTCCCTTCCCCGTGAGCGCGTTCTACGCCGCGAGTGTGAGAGTGTTCCGCGGCGCGCTTCGGCGTTTTACGGCACCGTCAGCGCGGAGACGATCTTGTCGATGGTCTTCTCGCCCGGCTTGTGCTTCGCCAGGTTCTTACGGAGCGAGGTGAGCTTGGTGTCGTCCGCGGCGTAGGGCCGGTACTCGATGACCTCGTGCGCCCAGCGGTCGGGGTTCGGCACCCCGGCCGCGTGGAGCGCCGCGACGAGCTCGCTCTCGGGGGCGTTGTTCGCGGAGACCTTGCCGGTCTTGCTGGTCTTAGCGGCGGCCTTCTCGGCTCCGTTCACCGGTGCTGCCGCCGTATCCGACGCCCCGTCGGAAGAGCTGCTGCCGCAGGCGACGAGCGAAGCCGAGGCCGCGATCGACACCACGGCCAACATCAGCTTGGCTGATCTCACTGTGTCCGTCCTTCATGTTTGTGGTCGTACACCTGAAGGCTGGGGGGACACGCCTTTCGGATCTATGCCGACCATCAATATCAGCTCGGACACGCTGGGTTCGGAGCCTAATCTCGGTGTCGGGTCATTCCACGGTCAGGGGTCGACATTCGTGATCTCCCCGCACATTGCGCGCGGCCGTGACGACGTTCGCGAGGGCCGCCTCGACCTCCTCGTATGTCCGGGTCTTCAGCCCGCAGTCCGGATTGACCCAGAGCCGGTGCGCGGGCAGCACCTTCAGCGCCGCGCGGAGTGACTCCTCGATCTCCTCGACCTCGGGAACACGGGGCGAGTGGATGTCGTACACGCCCGGGCCGAGCCCGCGCTGGAACCCGCCGACCGCGGGCTCGCGCAGCAGCCGCGCGTGCGACCGGGCCGACTCCACGCTCGTCACGTCCGCGTCGAGCGCGTCCACCGCGGCGATGATCTCGTCGGCGTCCGAGTAGCACAGGTGCGTGTGGATCTGTGTCCGGTCGCTCGCGCCCGACGTCGCCCGCCGGTACGCGTCCACGGCCCACGCCAGATAGCCGTCCTGCTCCGCGCGGCGCAGCGGCAGCAGCTCGCGCAGCGCGGGCTCGTCCACCTGGATGATCGAGAGGCCCGCCGCCTCCAGGTCGCGCACCTCGTCGCGTACGGCGTCGGCCACCTGTGAGACGACGTCGCGCAGGGGCAGGTCGTCGCGGACGAACGACCACGCCACGATGGTCACCGGCCCGGTCAGCATCCCCTTGACCGGGCGGTCCGTCAGGGACCGCGCGTACGTGGCCCACCGCACGGTGATCGGCTCGGGGCGGCGCACGTCGCCGTGCAGGATCGGGGGCCGGGTGCAGCGGGAGCCGTACGACTGGACCCAGCCGTGCCGCGTGACCGCGAAGCCGTCCAGGTGCTCGGCGAAGTACTGCACCATGTCGTTGCGTTCGGGCTCGCCGTGGACGAGCACGTCCAGGCCGAGCCGCTCCTGCACGGCGACGGCACGGGCGACCTCGTTCCGGACCAGGGCCTCGTAGGCGGTCTCGTCGAGGCGTCCGGCGGCCAGCGCCGCTCGGGCCGCGCGCAGCTCACCGGTCTGCGGGAACGAGCCGATCGTCGTCACGGGCAGCGCCGGCAGCCGCAGATGCTCCGCCTGGGCCGCCGCGCGCACCGCGTACGGGCTGCGCGGGGGACAGGGTGCGGCCGGTTCCGGGGAGAGGGGGGAGGAGGTGGCGCGGCTGTCGGTTCCTCGGGGCGCGCCGTCCGGGGCGGAGGCGAGGAGGGAGGCCAGCTCGACCACCTCGGCGACCTTCTGCTCGGCGAAGGCGAGGCGTTCCCGCAGCGCGGGATCGAGGCCGGTTTCCCGCTCCACGTCGTACGGCACGTGCAGCAGGGAGCTGGAGGTCCCGACGACGACGTGCGCGGCGCGCTCCCGCAGGGCGACGAGGGCGGCGAGCGCCCGGTCGTGGTCCGTCCGCCACACGTCGCGCCCGGACACCACGCCCGCGACGACGGTCTTGCCGCTCAGATCGACGTCGGGGGCGGGCAGGGAGCCGCGCACGAGATCGAGGCCGATCGCCTCGACAGGCGTCCCGGCGAGGACCGGCAGCGCCTCGCCCGCGTCCCCGAAGTACGTGGCGACGAACAGGGCGGGCCGGGCCGCCGCCGCGCCGAGCCGCCGGTACGCGGTCCGTACGGCGGCGAGTTCCTCCGCCGAGCGGTCCGCCACGAGCGCGGGCTCGTCAAGCTGCACCCAGGCGACGCCCTCGGCGGCGAGCGCCGCCAGCAGCCGCTCGTACGCCGGGAGCAGGTCGGGCAACCGGTCCAGCGGCGCGAACCCGGCCGGGGCGTCCGGGGCCGGCTCGGACAGCAGCAGGAACGTCACCGGGCCGAGCAGGACGGGGCGCGGGTCGAGGCCCAGCGCGCGGGCCTGCCGTACCTCGGCCAGAGGGGCGTCGCCCGCGAGACGGAACGCCGTGTCCGGGCCGATCTCCGGCACGATGTAGTGATAATTCGTGTCGAACCACTTGGTCATGCGCAGCGGTGCGATCCCGGCGGCGCCCCTCGCCATCGCGAAGTAGGCGTCCTCGGGGGCCGGCGCCCGATAGCGCTCCGGCACCGCGTCGAACAGCACGGCCGTGTCGAGCACCTGGTCGTAGTACGAGAACGTGCCGGACGGCAGCGCGCCGAGGCCGAGGGCGTGGAGCCGCCGCCAGGTGTCCTCGCGGAGGCGGGCGCCGACCTTCTCCAGCTCGTCGTACGCGATCCGGCCGCTCCAGTAGGACTCGAGGGCGTGTTTCAGCTCGCGCTCCGGGCCGATCCTCGGATAACCGAGGACGGTGGAGGCGGGGAAGGGCGACGGGCGTACGGCGGTCATGGTGACTCCCTGACGAGACCGCGGGGAGCGGTCGGGCGGATCGGACGAGCCGCATCCTGCCCGCGCCGCCGTGTCCCGCCGCCGATCTATCGCCGTTGCTTATGGCTGGGCTTCGGCGCTCTTGCGGAGCAGCAGGTGCGCCTGCGGGAAGCGCCGCTTCGTGTCCTCGCGACCGGCGAGGATCAGCCGGGCCACCTCGACCATCCCGGTCTCCCGCAACAGGCTCGCGACGTGGTCGGGCGACCACCGGTAGGCGAGCGCCACCTGGTGGTCGAACGGCTCCGGCGGCGCCGACGGCTCATCGTGCGCCTGGAAGCTGAGCAGCAGGAGGCCGCCCGGGGCGAGCACCCGGTGGAACTCGGCGAACGCCTCCGGCATCCGCTCCGGCGGCGTGTGGATGATCGAGTAGCGGGCGAGCACACCGCCGAGAGCGCCGTCCGCCAGGTCGAGCTCGGTCATCGAGCCGACGTCGAACCGCAGGTGCGGGTGGGTGCGGCGGGCCAGATCGATCATCTCGGGCGACAGGTCGACGCCGAAGGCGGTCAGCCCGAGCGCGTGCAGGTGGGCCGTCACGTGCCCCGGGCCGCAGCCGACGTCGGCGACCGTGCCGTCGCCTCCGGCCCGTACGAACCCGGCGAACGCGGCGATCGCCGCGCGGTCCAGGTGCTCTTGCTCGAACAGCGGGCGGGCGAACTCGGCGTAGGTTTCGGCGAGCCGACCGTAGGACTCACGAGTGGTGCGGAGATGGTTGGCTTCGATCATGGCCGGGCATCCTAGTGCCCCTCCCGGCACTAGCCCGATCGCCTCGGGTGCGGCGGCCGCTTGATCCATTGCCGTCGCTTATGGATCAGCGGGCGATACTGGAGCATGGATCCCAGCCCTCCCGTGCGCGACATCCAGTGTTTCGCGCTCGTCGCGCGGCACCGCAGCTTCTCGCGGGCTGCGGCGGAGATGGGCATGTCGCAGCCGGCGATGAGCCAGGCGATCGCCCGGCTCGAACGCGCGCTGCGGCTCCGCTTGTTCGAGCGGACCAGCCGGGAGGTACGGCTGTCGCCGTCCGGGGCCGCGCTCCTGCCGCGGGCGGAGGCGCTGCTGGAGACGGCGGACGCCTTCGGCGCCGAGGCCGTCCGGCTGGCGGCGGCGCAGCGGCCGGCGATCCGGCTGGCGTACGCGCCGCTCGTCGGCGGCCTCGCGGCACGGGTCGCCCGGCGGCTGGCCCGCCGCCGACCGGCGATCGGCGTGGAACTGCGGGCCGCGGGCTGGAGCGCCGCCACCGCCGCCCTGGAGGCCGGAGACGTGTCCGCGGCGATCCTCGCCGCTCCGTTCCCGCTGGGGCTCACCACCGCCGCGCGGTTCCACGTACCGGTCGGCCACTTGGCGGTCCCGGCGGGGGATCCGCTCGCGACGGCGGCGACGGTCCGTCCGGAGCGGCTGGCCGGGCGTCGCGTCCTGGCGCCGCGCGACCGCCCGCCCGGCGGCATGTGGTCCCGGCTCGCCGGTCTGCTGGGCGGGCCGCACCGGCTCCACGCGGTGGCGGACGAGATCGACGACTTCGCCGCGGCGCTCGACCTCGTCGCGGCCGGCGTCGGGCTGCTGCCGGTGCCGCAGTTGGTCGTGGGCTCGATCCGCCGCCACGACGTGCGCTTCGTGCCGTTCGACGCCGGTGACCTGCGCATGGCGTACGGGCTCGGCTGGCATCCGGACCGGGTCTCCGGCGAGCTGCTGGCCCTGGCCCGGACGGTCCAGGAGTCGCTGTGGACGAGGTAGCCGGTGCGCGCGGCGCCGGTTGTCGTGCGGAGCCGGTTGTCGTGCAGAGCCGGAGCACCGGCGAGCGCTGGCCCCCGGTCAGGGCAGCGGGAGCTCCAGGGTGATCGTCATGTGCTCGCTCGCCCCGGAGCCGGTCGAGTAGACCCCGCGCATCGCCGCCGCCTG
Source organism: Microtetraspora malaysiensis (assembly GCF_050947145.1). NCBI lineage: Bacteria > Bacillati > Actinomycetota > Actinomycetes > Streptosporangiales > Streptosporangiaceae > Microtetraspora > Microtetraspora malaysiensis. The sequence continues at coordinate 9,034,071 of NZ_CP191998.1, read as the reverse complement.
GGCACGCAGTGGGTTCGCCGCGGCGTCCTCCTCGTCCGCCCTCGCGTCGTCCTCGGCGGGCAGGCCGTCGCAGGAGACGGTCAGCCGCAGGGTCCGGCCCGTCGTCATCGCGACGGAGATCTCCCGCGCGCCGGCCACGCGGCCGAGCGAGTCCACCAGGACCTGGTACGCGAGCCGGGCGGCGTCGTCGGGCACTTCTCTCGTCGGCAGCGCCCACATCTCGACGGGGACGGCCAGGCGCTCGGCCCATCCGGCCAGCAGGGATTCCACCGCCCGCCCCAGGTCGCGTCCCGTGACGTCTTCTTCCGATGCCGCCGCATCGAAGATCGAGACCATCTGTCCCCCTCCATAAGCACACCCGCGTGTGATCGGTACCGCGGCCGTCACCGCCCCCGCGGCCCGCAGGTCGGAGCTGGGCGATTATGCCGAATTTAATGATCAATCATGATGCGTCACATTGGGCAGGGACCGCCCGCCCGCAACCAGCAACCGGGCCGGCACGGTCCGCTGGCGTGGCCCGCCCACGTCGACGGGTGCGCTTTTCGCGTCGTAGACCTCCATCGGACCGAGAACACGGAACTCCACCCCGAATCTCCCTGCGGACGGCCCCTCGGCCTCGCGGACCTTACAGCGCGGGATCGTACGGTGGAGGGCTCCGCCGATTCGTCCGCCGGACGGGTGATCGGCGCTCCTCCGCCGGACGTATGCCTCGCACGCCCTGATTTGGGCGGGATGGGCCCCGAGCCGAGTGCGGCCCCGGCGGAAGCCGCGGTGCGCGCGAGCAGCCGGGCTTGTGCCGGTGATCTGAGGCCGGAGATCCGCGTCCGCCATGCCGACAGTGAACACTCGCCTTGATCGTGCGAGAACCCGTCGCTAGCCTGCCCTGCTGATTCGGCAATCGATTTCCGGTAGGTGGAGCGAACGTGACGATGACGAAGACGATGGCCGGTCTGTCGGCGGCGGCGGCCGTCCTCGCCTGCGGTGCGGTGGTGAACGCCTCGCCCGCCGCGGCCTCCGGTGTGCCGGCGGGGACGGCCGCGCTGCCGAAGTGTCCGGTGGTCTTCGGGCACGGCGGCTACCCCGAGGGGGCGAACGGCTGGGCGAAGGACCAGGTGCGCCAGCCGAACAACCTCCGGGGAGTGGACGACCAGAAGGCCCGGGGAGCCGACGGCGTCGAGGCCGACGTCCAGCTCACCAAGGAGGGGACAAAGGCGGTGATGTGGCACAACACCACCACCAACGGCCTCACCGGCGGCCAGCAGAAGATCACCGAAATCTGGTGGGCGAACGGAGCGGGAAACCTGAACAGCCGGCGCATCACCCGTGGTCCGTACAAGGGGGAGGGGGTCTACTCGCTGCGGCAGTGGCTGGACCACGTGCGGTCACGGGGACTGATCGCGCTGCTGGAGATCAAGCCGGAGACGAAGAGCATCCTGAGCGATCCCCGGTACGCGGCGACGGCGTGGAAGGAGATCTCGGACCCGATCAAGGAGCGGCAGGGCTCGCAGCGGATCATGGTCTACTCGACCGACTCCTGGATCCAGGGGGAGCTGGCGAAGCGCCATCCCACGCTTCTCAAGGGGGCGGCCGCGCGGTGGACCGACAGCGTGGCATGGAACGAGCCGGTCCCCTCCTGGAGCGGCAACGCGTCCCAGTGGAAGGCCGTGCTCGCCCAGGCCCCGCAGAGCGTGATGACCAACTACACCAGGGAGTACCGGGCCTGGCTGCGAGGCAGGTGCCAGTAGCCGCGCGGGCCTGGCGTGCGGAGAGGGGACGCGCGTCGCCGCGCCGTTCGGGCAACCGCAAATCAGGCCAAAAAGGGGTTTTTTTGGGACATTAATCAATAAACAGTGCTATTGCCGCAGTTCTCGCATGCCGGCGGTCGGGTTTCGTGAATTTCCCCGAAAAGCACTGCAAGGCTGACATCTTTGGATAACTGCCCATTAAGATCTTCTTGTTCGGTCCGTGCTCGATCGAGCGGGAGGAAGGACTGTGTCCGAGGAGCGGAGCCCGGCCGAAGCCGGGCAGGAACAGGCCCCGGCCGGCATCGACATCGCCAGGCCGAGCGTCGCGCGTGTCTACGACTTCATGCTCGGGGGCAAGGACAACTTCGCGTCCGACCGCAATGTGGCCGAGCTGGCCCTCCAGATCGCGCCGGACGCCCCCCAAGCGGCCCGCGCGAACCGCGAGTTCCTGCGCCGGGTCGTCCGCCACCTGGCCGCCGAGGCGGGGGTACGGCAGTTCGTCGACATCGGCTCCGGCCTCCCGACGCAGGGCAATGTCCACGAGATCGCGCAGGAGGTCGACCCGGCCACGCGCGTGGTCTACGTGGACAACGACCCCATCGTCCTGGTGCACGGCCAGGCGCTGCTGGCCAGGAACGACACCACCATGGTCATCCAGGCCGACATCAGGCGGCCGGAGCAGATCATGGACCACCCGGACCTGCGGCGGCTCATCGACTTCTCCCAGCCGGTCGGCCTGCTGCTGTTCGGGATCCTGCACCACCTGAACGACGACGAGGCCCCCGAGGGCATCGCCGCCCGGCTCAGGGACGCCCTGCCCGCGGGCAGCTTCGTGGCGATCTCGCACTTCCACAACCCGGGGGACGCCCGCCCCGAGATCGCCGCGCAGGCGGCCTCGGCCGAGAAGCTGTTCAACGAGAACCTCGGCACCGGCCGGTGGCGGACGCGCGAGGAGATCCTCGCCTACTTCGGGGACTTCGAGCTGCTCGACCCCGGCTTGGTCCCGCTGCCCGAGTGGCGGCCGGGCCTCGCTGACCAGGCCGCGCAGGGGATCACCTATCACACGTTCGCCGGGGGCGTCGCCCGCAAGCCGGACTGAGCCGGACCGGGCCGGGGCGGCTCGTCAGGGGGCTGTACGTCCTAAATGTGGCGGATGACCTTGGCCGGGTTGCCCACCGCGACGACCCCGGCCGGGATGTCCCTGGTGACGACCGCGCCCGCGCCGATCACGCTGTTCTCACCGATGGTGACGCCGGCGAGTGCGATCACGCCGCCGCCGAGCCACACGTTGTCGCCGATCACGATCGGCTCGGCCGCCTCCAGCTTGGCGCGGCGCATGTCCGGATCGACGGGATGCGTCGGCGTGAGGAGCTGGACGTTCGGGCCGATCTGGACGTCCGCCCCGATCGTGATCGGAGCGACGTCCAGCGCGGTCAGACCGTAGTTGGCGAACGTGCCGGGGCCGATGGTGATGTGCGCCCCGTAGTCCACGTACAGCGGCGGCCGGATGTGGGCGTCCGGCGCGATCGAGCCGATCAGCTCCTCCAGGATGGGCCGCGCGGCGTCCGGGTCGGTGGCGTAGACCTCGCCGTACCGGTGCGCGAGGAGGATGGCCCGCTTCGACGCGGCGGCCAGATCGGGGTCGTCGGCGATGTAGAGGTCGCCCGCCAGCATCCGTTCCCGGTTCGTACGGCTGTCGCCCGCGAAGTAGTCGTGCACGCACCCGACCGTAGCCGGAGCGCGGCCCCGCCCGCCGCCCCGGGGCGATCTGTCCGCGTCACCGTGACGAGGATTCGAGGGCGCCGAGGCGGAGCCGCCGGAGGCGGGAGGGCTGCCGTGGGGGTCAGTTTCCGGCCGGGGCCTGCACCTGCGCGGACGCGCTCTTGATCTCTCTGAGCGCCCGTCCCAGGTCGCGGGACGACAGCCAGAGCTTGTACATGATCGCGGCCTCGAAGACGAGCAGGAGGGCCGCCGCGCCGACGGTGACCGGGACGATGAGCCCGAGCAGCGGGCCGATGATGAACACCGCCATCTGGAACTCGATGCCGCTGATCAGGTGGGTCCGCACCCGGTGGTCGCGCAGCCATTCCCGGACGCCGATGTACCAGGAGAACCGGGTGCGGAACTCCTCCTGCAGGTCGACGACGTCCAGCGTGCGGAGCCTGATCTCGTCGGCGTCCAGGTCGGAATCGCGGTCGAGATCCAGAGCCGCGTCCAGGTCGGAGTCGTCATGGAGCAGCCGCTGGGGGAGCGCGGGTGATCCGCCGGCCGAGGCGGAGTCGTCGTACGCCTTCTTGAGGGTGCGGCGCATCTGGCGCCGGACTTTCGCGATCTGGAGGGCGTCGACGTAGCGGAGCATGTCGAGGAAGACGACCCCGATGCCGAGGAGCAGGTAGAGGTCCTCGCCGGTTGCCTGGTACTGCCCCCACATCAGGGCGATGGCGCAGACGAGCACGCGGATGCGGTCGAAGACGTAGTCGAGCCAGCCGCCCAGTACGGTTCCCGTGCCCTTGAGGCGGGCGATCTTGCCGTCCATGCAGTCGAGCACGAAGCTCAGGTGGTACAGCACGGCTCCGGCGAGCAGCCATGGCCGGTCCGCCGTCAGGAAGCAGCCGGCCGATCCCAGGCCGAGCAGGAAGGCGCCCCAGGTGATCTGGTTGGGGGTGATCGAGGTACGGTTCGCGGTCCCGACCACCAGGCGGCCCGCGAGGGGGTCCACCAGGAACACGGTCCACCACGCGTCCCGTGCCTTGTAGGTCTGTGACCGTACGTCGTCCAATGTGAACTTCATAGGGAAACCTCGTGATCTGTTCCCTCGGCCAGAACCGCTCCGGCAGGGACCGGCCGCGGCTCCGGAACGATGAAATGCCGATGAATTCGGTCAATTCTCGTTTTGATGCGATGAGGGATCATGGTGCGTGCAGGGGGATGGTTCGTGCAGGGATGGTGCGTTCTGTCGACCGCGATTACTGACGGGCGAGTCGAGGCGTGCCCAGGGGATGTCGTCGGTGTCGCTGTCGGTCGTCGCGGCCCTGGATGAATTGGGAAATGTCAGAAATCATCGTCCAAATCGTCCAGGTAGTCCGTGTCGTCCAGTTGTTCGTCCTGGTGGAGCGCGTGAGCGTCGTCTCCCAGGTGGGGGTCGTCGTCGCCCCCGAACAGTGCCGCTATTTGCTGAAAATTCATCGCAAGCATCCAACTCGGTCTCTTGGGTGGCGTTTCGTCTGACTCTTCGCCATCCATTCATTAGCTCACGGAATTTCGTCGCCCGCACGACGTTTCCGGTGAACGCCTCGCTTTTCGGGCGTACGGATGCGTCGATTGTCGTGCCCGCCTCGGAAATAATCTGGAAATCCCCGGAATGGTACGAAAAGTCATGATGCGTTGTGGGGCGGGGTGAGGTGACGGGCTCTCTCGGCATGGTCATGCTCGCGAGGCGTCAATCCATGGGGGCGTCAATCCATGGGGTCGGCCGTCCCTGAGCGGAGACCCGCCGCGTGCCGGGTCGCCGCGCGGATTCGGGTGCGCGCGGCGTCGCCGGATTTCGCCGACGCGTCAGGGGAGAGGCCATCCGCAGGGTCCCTTCTGTGGAGTGCTACACCCTGTACTCCGCCGGAAGGCCGATTCGCATTCACGCGGGGCTCGCGGATCGGGTCCGCCGCGGGCAGCTCGCTCAGCTCCGGAGTCAAGATCGCTTGCGCGAGCCCTCCGCCGACACGACCATGTGGAGGTGGCGAAAGATCGGCAGATTCTGGCGTGCTCGGGAGTCTTGTATCCGCCTGACGGCCTCCCGCCGGAGCGGATCGGTTCGCAGATCTGGCAGGCGATGCGGCTTGCCGATGTGCGTCGGCCGCAGGTGTGTCTCATCGCCACGGCGGTCGGTGACTCCAGGGAGTACGTCGACCGGTGGTACCAGCGTGCCGCCTCGGCGGGCGACGCTGATCTGTCACATCTGCAATTGTTCGTCCGGCCGAATGTGGACGACGTCCGCGCTCACCTGCTCGCCCAAGATGTGATCTTCGTATCCGGCGGAAGTGTGGTGAATCTGCTGGCCGTGTGGCGCGCGCACCGGCTGGATGAGATCTTGCGGGAGTGCTGGGAAGCCGGGGTGGTGCTGGCCGGGCAGAGCGCGGGGAGCCTGTGCTGGCATCTCGGCGGGGTCACCGACTCCTTCGGCGACGATCTCGACCGTGTCGACGACGGACTGGGATTCCTGCCGTTCAGCAACGGAGTCCATGACGACCTCGACGAGCAGCCGAGGCGCACCCGTTACCGCGAACTCGTCGGCCGCGGCGAACTCCCGCCGGGCCACGCGACCGAGGACGGCGTCGCTCTGCACTATGTGGGCACCCGGCTCCACGACGTACTCGGTGTGCTTCCCGACCGGAGCGCATGGTTCGTCGAGCCGGACGGGGCAGGGCACTACCGCGAGGAGGCCCTTCCCGCCCGTTACTGGATCTCTTGATCTCAATCCGTCGCCTCCGACGTCAGCGGGCGGGGCGCGGGTGGTCCGCGTGCCGATTGGGCGCGGCCAGACCGACGTGCCCGTCGTCCGACGGAACGGCGCAGGTTTGCGGTCCCTTGAATCCGTCGGTCCTCCCTCAATCGGGGGCCGGGAAATTCGTTTGCCCCGTCATGCCTAGGACTCCTAGGCTAGAACCTATAAGACATCGCAAGTTCCGTGTGGCCGCGCATGGCCTGAGGGTGGTCCGGCGGAATGCCGGGCCCGCCGCCGCACGGCGTCCGCTTCGACGGGGAGTCGTGACATGCAGCCCATCAGTGACAAAGAGATCCGCGGATCCTTCGTGAACTGCTCCAAAGGTGACGCCCGCCGGGCCAACCTGCCCAAAGGGCTGTCGGACCTCCCCTGGGACGATCTCGACTTCCTCGGCTGGTGCGACCCCGGAGCGCCTGAGCGCGGCTACATCGTCGCCGAGCGGGACGGCGGGCTCGTCGGCGTGACATTGCGCCTCTCCCAGGACGTCCGCAGGAGCATCGCCAAGAGCACGATCTGCTCCATCTGCCTGACCGCGCACTCCGGCACCGGTGTCGCCCTGTTCACCGCGCCCAGGGTCGGCGTGGCGGGCCGCCAGGGCAACACCGTCGGCACGTACATCTGCGCGGACCTCGCCTGTTCCCTGTACGTACGCGGCAAGAAGCGGGCGGACCTGGACACGTACGAGACGCTCACGGTCGAGGAGCGGGTCGTCCGCGCCGTCGGCAACCTGTCGGCCTTTCTGGACAAGGTCTTCGACGGCACCCCCAGCATCGCGACCTGAGCCAGGTGCCTGCTCGTCAGACGGCCTTGAGCCCTTTCGCCTGGTGACAGGCCATACGCCTGAGCGGTGAGTAGCGAGCGCACCCGGTGCTGGATAAGCAGGTGCCGGGCCGTACGTCGCGGTGACAGGATGCCCAGATGGACTCGATCCTGCGCGCGGCGGGCGATCTGTTGGACACCGAGCTGTCGGATCCGGTCGACCTGGGCGGCAGCCGGCGCAGTACCGTGATGCGCTGCCGGACGGCCACCGGCGGCAGTGTGATCGTCAAGGCGTTCGCGGGCGAGCCGGAGGGGCTGCGCTCCTTCGCGTCCGAGGCGGCCGGGCTCTCGCTGCGAATGGCCGGCCCCGAGCTGCTCGCGGTGGACGCCGCGGTGCCGCTGCTGGTGATGGAGGATCTCGGGGACGCGCCGACGTTGGCGGACCTGTTGCTCGGGGACGATCCGAAGGCCGCGACAGCGGGCCTGCTGGCCTGGGCACGCGGACTTGGACGGCTGGCCGCCGCATCGGTGCCGAAAAGGGCGGATCTGGCGCGACTGCGGGCTCGATATGACAAGGGCGTGCCGTCCTGGGAGGACGAACCGTGGATAGAACAGAACTCCGCCGACCTGCTCGACCTGCTCGACCGGACCTTGATCACAGTGCCGAAGGGGCTGGCCGGGGAACTGGCGAAGATCGGGGCGGTCAGGGCGGAGTATCCCGCGTTCACCCCGGGCGACACCTGCCCGGACAACAACCTGCTGACCCCGGGCGGCCTCCGGCTGATCGACTTCGAGGCCGCCTGCTTTCAGTCGGTCTTTCTGACGGCCGCGTACTGCCGCATGCCGTTCTCCACTTGCTGGTGCGTCTTCAGGCTGCCGACCGGATTGGCGGAGGAGATCGAGCATGCCTTCCGCGCGGAGGTCGTGAACGCGTACCCGGAACTGGCCGACGGCGCGGTGTGGCAGGCCGGGACGCGGCGGGCGATCGCGGTCTGGACGGTCGACGCGACGCTGGCGCTGCTGCCGCGCACCCTGGAGGACGGGCCGCTTCACCCCACTCGCCGGCCGGTTCCCACGAGACGGCAGTTGCTGGAGCATCGCTGGGCGAGGGCCGGCCCGCTGAAGGCCAGTAGCGCCGGCAGGGCCAGTGCTGCCGCGGCCTTGGCCATGAGTTTTGAACGCACGAATACTCCTACGGGCTGATCTTGTTGAGCCTGTGAAGTCGCCGATAAGTATCCGTGCTTTAGGTCCATTATGGCGTTGCTTTACGACGGCATCCCTTCATGATGGTCGCCGCCCAATTGGAGGACTACCTTCAGGAACTCCTCAACCGCTATGGCTGACCGGGACCGGCTTTCCGGCCGAATTCGTCAATGAGGCAAGCAGGCTGCAAGCGGGCTCCGCACAATGGCTGCCATGAACGTTCCCCCCAGCGGGCGCCTCAGCGTGCCACTCCGGCTCGCCGCCGGTGCGACCCTCGTGCTCCTGGCCGTCACCGGATGCGGTGCCGGCGCCGCCACGCCTCGGAACGACCAGTCCGTTCCGGAACGCGTGACCAGCGTGGCCACCGCCGAGACCACCCCGACCGGCGAGACCGCCCAGCCCGCGGAGAGCAGCGAACCGGCCACGGCCACGACCGAGATGGCCGATCCGGTTCAGGCCCAGACGGCTGTGCAGCCGGGTGGGGCCCTCGCCGACGGCAGCACCGTCGCGGCCGAGCTCTCCCGGAACGGGCAGCGGGACAAGTTCCCCTTGGACCTGGGTGACGCCAGGGAGTTCTACGTCACCGACATGGCGGGCGACGACATCCAGTTCCAGGTGTACTCCGAGGTCGACGGCCAGCCGGTCAGCCCGGCCGGCGTCGCGCTCAGCGCGGGCACGGCGGCCGTGAAGTTGACCAAGGCGGGCAAACACCGGCTGGAGATCTTCGGGAACACGAACGTCGTCGGGCCGTACAGCTTCCGGATCGCGACGGTGAAGGTCCGCACGTTCCCGGCGACGATCGGCCTGAAGATCGGCGAGGGCAGCCCGGCGGGCGCGGGGCGGCTGGACGTCCCGGGACGCATCGACCGCTTCGAGTTCGACGCGGACGGCGCGTCGGCCATCAAGATCCTCGGCGGGACCGGGGCGTGCACGGCCATCGAGCTGGAGCTCACCGACGCCGCGGAGAAGAACATCGCCAGCCCTCGGCAGCCCTTCCCCCTCTGTGGATACGAGTTCGACATCCCGCTCTCCAACGGGGACGGCCGGTACGCGATCGTGGTCAGATCGGGTACGGCGAAGACCGGGCCCTACTCGTTCCAGATCACGCGGGCGGGTTGAGCGTCGTCCGGCGCTTGCTCGCAGGTCATGGGCCTGAGCCGGTCCGCGGTCAGGACCGGCGCAGGCTCCCGCGATACTCAAGCCCGCCGGCACCCTCCTGGCCCACGAAGTCCAGCGTCGCCGGGTTCTGCAGCGTGAGGGTCATGTCCCCGCCCACACACAGGTCCCGCTGTGCGCGGGTCAGGTCGAGGACGTTCCCGGCCCTGATCCGGGTCACCGTGACCTGCTGCTCGCAGGCGCCGTCCCGCCACGTCCCCGTCTGCTGGTCACGGAGCAGGGTGAGCGTGACGTCGGCGGTCTTCTTCTGAGCGTCCTGCGAGACGACCTGGCCCGTCCACGTTCCGGCGAACGCCTCCGGGACTCCGCCTCCCGTCTGGGCAGGGGGCGGCGTCGACGCCGCGGTGGATGCCGGTCGCCCCCCGGAGTCACCGTCGCTGCCGGCGCCGGTGTCGGTATCGGTGCCGCTTCTGGTGGCGGTATCGGTGCCGGTGTCGCTTCCGGTGCTGGTGGCCGTGTCTGTGCTGGTGCTGGTGTCGGTGCGGGTCCCCGGTCGCGCCGCGCCGTCGCCGGAGGAGCCGCCGATCGTCCCCGTGGCGTACAGCACCGCCGCCGCCGCGAGCGCCGCGGTGACGCCGGTGACCGCGATCAGTACGGCACGTGCCCGCCGGGGCGCCGTATCGGAACCGCCAAGTGGGCGGGGGGAGGCGGGGCCGTACGCGGGTCCGGGCGGACTCTGGGGCTCGGACGGATCGGTCGGGAGCGGTCTGGTCGGCGCGGGACCGGTCGCGACCGGAACCTGCTCCGCCGCGCCGCTCCAGTCGGCGGGAAGGTAGGCGGTCGGCACCGGCCCGACATCGGGGACCGTGACGGTCGAGGCTTCGGGGTCGACCAGGCGGATCATGAGCGCCCGGGCGGAGGGGCGTACCTCGGGATCCTTGGCCAGGCAGACGGCCAGGGTCTCCCGCAGCGGCGACGGAACGTCCGTGAGGTCGGGCTCCTCGTTGAGGATCCGGCCGAAGACCGCGGCGACGGTGTCGTTGCCGAACGGCGCTCGCCCGGTGGCGGCGTAGACCATGGTCGCGGCCCAGGAGAACACGTCCGCCGCAGGCGATCCGTGCACGCCCTTTAGCTGCTCGGGAGCCATGTACGGCGGGGTTCCGGACAGCGCCGAGGGCATCGTGCTCGCGTCGAGCAACTGGGCGATGCCGAAATCGACCACCCGCGGGCCGTCCGGGCCGAGGAGCACGTTGGCCGGTTTGAAATCCCGATGGACGACTCGCACGCTGTGGATGGCGGTGAGCGCGGTAGCCGTGGCGATCACCAGGCGGTCGAGGTCGCCCCCGCGCAGAGGACCTTGGTCACGCAGCCGATCCTGCAGTGAGGGGCCTGCGATGAACTCGCTCACGACGTAAGGGGATGCCCCGTCGGTCTCCGCCGCCAGCACCCGGGCTGTGCAGAAGGGAGGTACCCGCAGCGCTGACTGCAGTTCCTTGGCCAACCGGCGGCGCGAGGCGGGGTCCGCGCTGCTGCGAAGCACTTTGATTGCCACCCGCTCGCCGGAGCGGCTCCAGCCTTCGTAGACGATCCCCTGCCCGCCCTCGCCCAGCCGCCCGACGACCTCGAAATCCCCCAGCACGCGCGGGTCTCCCGGCTCCAGCGGGCCAGCGGGCATCGGCTCCTCCATGCGCGGTGATCCCCTCACCCTAGCGATGCGCGACCCGGCCCACCATGGTCGTCTACCGGGGCGATCCACAAGAAGAGCCGTCCTGCCCGCAAGAGCGTCGGCGACGAGTCGTACGGCGGCGAGCGAGGTGGCGGACGGACGGCCCAGGCCGCTTCGCGATTGTGAGCAAGGACACATGCGCGTGCCGGGAAAGCGGGTCCGGAAGCGATGCTGAGATGCCCGCGGCCACCTCTGAGTGAGGGGCTGCCGAGCGAGGACCGGTGCCCGGAGGGGGTGGGGTCCCGGGATGTCGGCACGCCTCTCCACGGCCCTCTCCGCGATCTCCGGAGGGTCGGTAAATAGCCTCTGACCAGCTCTTATGTGGACTCTTCGCGAATATGATCAGAAACGCCACACCGCACGGCGGATCATCGCTTGAGGGAGACCGAGTGAACCGAACCATGCGCACGATCGACGACGTCCTGGATCTGCTCGACCGGCTGTTCGCACCCGGCGCGGACCGGTGGACGGGGAACGCGTCGTCCTGGTGGGACGACTTCTACGCCGATCGCGGGAAGCCGATCCCCTTCTTCGTGAGCAAGCCGGACGAGAGCCTGGTGTCCTCCATCGAGCGTGGGCTGCTCAAACCGGGGCGAGCGCTGGACCTCGGGTGCGGACCCGGCCGCAACGCCGTCCACCTCGCCTCGATGGGCTTCGAGGTCGACGCCGTCGACCTCTCACCGACGGCCGTGGCCTGGGCCGAGGAGCGCGCCCGGGAGGCGGGCGCCGAGATCCGCTTCCAGTGCGGAGACGCCTTCACCGCTGACCTGACACCCGGCGGATACGACCTGGTGTACGACTCCGGCTGTCTGCACCACCTGCCGCCGCACCGCAGGGTGAGCTACCTGGCTCTGGTGGACCGGCTGCTGGTCCCCGGCGGGCATCTCGGTCTCACCTGCTTCGCGGCCGGGGCCATGGGTTCCGAACAGCCCGACGAAGAGTTCTACCGCGACGCTCACCTGCACGGCGGCCTCGCGTACACGCCGGACGAGGTGCGCTGGATCTTTTCCGACTACACCGAGGTCGAGATCCGCCGGATGGAGGAGCAGCCGGCCGACGCCCCCGTCTTCGGCGCTTCTTTCCTGCTGACCGCGCTGTTTCGCCGTCCCACGGGCGACTGACGGGTAATCGACGACCGTGCGCCCGTCCTCCGGATCGATCGCCGGCATCGCGTTTTCCGTGAGGAAATGGCTGATGAGCTGCGGATCCTGCGAGCGACGGGCCACGTCCGTGAACTTCCGGCGCCGCCCGCGCTAACCGTGTTCGGCGTTCTCCGGCAATGACGAAGCGGCGCACCTTTGACCGGGGGGACCAAGTTCGAGGTGGTCTTCATACACCCCGACCTTGAAGGTGACCAGGTCCAGACATTGGGTCAGCTTCTCGATCTGGGCGACCACGTGCTCCTGGTGCCGGCGCAGCAGCGTGAGCCGTTGCTCCTCGGTGCCGGACCCCAGCCGGACGAGTTCGGTGTACTGGCGGATCGTGGGCAGAGGCATGCCGGAGGCGCGGAGAATGATGCAGACCCGCAGCCACTCCACGTCGTCCTCGTTGTAGAAGCGACGCCCGCCGGGTCCGCGTCGTACGGGATTGGCCAGGACGCCTTCGCGCTCATAGAAACGCAGCGTGTGCACGCTCAAACCGGTGCGTTCTGCGACCTCTCCGATGCTCAGATCCTGTGCGCCCGATGTTTCTGGCATGCCGCCAGAGTAGGGGGTTGCCCTAGAGCCGACTCTAGAACCTAGAGTCCGAGCACATGATCACCCCCACCACCAAGGGAGCATGACCATGCGCTACCGCGTCCTCGGCGGTACCGGCATCGAAGTGAGCGCCCACTGCCTCGGAGCCATGATGTTCGGCGCGGTCGGCAACTCCGACCATGACGAATGTGTCCGCATCATCCACGCAGCCCTCGACCAGGGGATCAACTTTGTCGACACCGCCGACATGTACTCGGCGGGCGAGTCCGAGGAGATCGTCGGAAAGGCGCTGCGCGGCCGTCGTGACGACGTCGTGCTCGCCACCAAGGTGCATTTCCCGATGGGTGAGGGCCCGAACCGGGGTGGCAACTCCCGGCGATGGATCATCAAGGAGGTCGAGGAGAGCCTCAAGCGTCTGCAGACCGACTGGATCGATCTGTACCAGATTCATCGTCCCGACCACACGACCGACATCGAAGAGACGCTCTCCACCCTGAGCGACCTCGTGCATCAGGGCAAGATCCGCGCCTTCGGCTGCTCCACGTTCCCGGCCGATGAGATCGTCGAGGCGCATCACGTCGCCGAGCGCCGTGGCCTGCTGCGCTTCAGGACCGAGCAGCCGCCGTATTCGCTGCTGGCCCGGGGCATCGAGACCTCCGTGCTGCCGGTCTGCCAGCGCCTGGGAATGGGTGTGCTGACCTGGAGCCCGCTGGCCTCGGGCTTCCTGACCGGCAGATATCGCAAGGGGCAGCCCATCGATCTCACCACCGGTCGTGCGGCGCTGCAGCCGGCGCGCTTCGATCCTTCGCTTCCCGTGAACGCCACGAAGCTGGACATCGTCGAACAGCTCGTCGAGGTCGCGGACGGCCTCGGCTGCTCGCTGCCCAAGCTGGCCGTGGCCTTCACCGTGGCGCATCCCGGCGTCACCTCGGTGATCGTCGGGCCGCGAACGATGAACCAGTTGGAGTCGCTGCTGAAGGGCGCCTCGCTCACCCTCGATGACGCGGTCCTGGACCGGATCGACGAGATCGTGCCGCCCGGGACGAACATCTACCAGCCGGACGGCGTCTGGCGCCCGCCGGTGCTGGCCGACGCCGCCCGTCGCCGGCGCCCGATCGCGGACCGTTCCGCCGCTTAGCCGATCGCCGGTCGGGCGCGACCGCGCGCGGGCGATCGGCCTGCGGCCGGAGGCGGTTCTTCGAGTTTTGTCCGAGGCGTCTGCCAGGCTGTGGCCATGATCCATGAGGAGACTCCGGAGTTCCTGCAGATCACCAGCCGTGAGGAGCTGTCACCCGACCTGCGACGGGAGTTGATCGAGTGCTGGGTTGCGGTGACCAACGCCGGAGGCGCGGCCGGCTTTCCCTTCCCGCCCGTCGATTTCGATCAGGTGGCTGTGGTCGCTGACCAGATCATCGCCGGCCTCGCCCCCCAACGGAGTCGATTGCTCCTGGCCTGCGTCGGCGGGACGCTCGCCGGGTGGCTGAACGTACGTCGCGACGCCAACCCGTTGATCGCTCATTGGGGCACGGTCCATCACGTTCAGACGCATACCGGTTTCCGTGGCCGGGGCATCGGGGCCGCGTTGATGCACCGCCTGCGCCGCCTCGCGTGCGACGAGATGGGGCTCGAACAGCTCCACCTCGCCGCCCGGGGTGGCGTAGGGCTCGAAGACTTCTATGGGCGGCTGGGTTGGAAAGAGATCGGCCGGTGGCCGGGTGCGCTCCGGCTCAAGCCTGGTGACGATCGCGACGAGATCCTTATGGTGCTTGAGCTCTGACCACGTGGGGATGCGCCGCCTTCGTGACGGCCGCGGCGACTCAGCACAGCTCTTCCGGCCTGCGGAGCACGTGATGACCGCCGTCAGCACCGGGCCGTCGGCGACGTTCCAATAGCCACGTTCCGGGCCTGTGCCCACATGACCCGCGCCGCGGAAGCTCCGCCGCCGAGATCTCCGCCGACGCGTTCGGGGAGTAGCGGGAGCCACCCGTGTCCCGACAGTCCCTGGCAAACAGATGGATCATCGAGAGAAACCAAGAAGGTCCCTGGAGGCGTATTGCCTGCCCAGGAACCTTCTTTGTCTGGCGTGGCCGAGAGGCTCGAACCCCTGACTTTCTGATCGGCAGGGACACAAGCCGCCGCGATCATCACCGACGCCGCTTCCGCCCGCAGAATGGGCGGCGGATGACAGGCGGTGGTCAGTTCCGCTGGTGCCGTGGCAGCAGCGCGCCGGCCACCGCGATGACCAGGCTCAGCCCGGCCGCGATGAGGAAGACCCGGTCATAGCCGGCGGCCAGGGCGGCGACCGGGGAGCTGCCGCCGGCCTTCGCCGCGGCTGTGGCGCTGGCGACTGTCGCGAGCACCGCCAGGCCGATCGACCCACCGACCTGATTGGCGGTGCCGGCGATGCCACCGATGATCCCCGCATCGCCCTCGGGAGCGTCCGCGGTCGCCGCGGCCATGAGAGTGGGGAAGGTCAGCCCGATGCCGATCGCGATGAGCAGCGTGGGCCCGAGCACGCCGGCGGCGTAGCCACTGGCCGCATCGGCCTGGGAAAGCCAGCCGAACCCGGCCACGAAGGCGCCACAGCCGGCCAGCACCAGGGCACGCACACCGGCGCGGGGCAGCAGGGCGGCGGCCCCCCGCGCGACCAGCATGAACGTCACCGCCGCGGGGGTCTGCCCGAGTCCGGCCTCGAGCGCGCTGTAGCCGAGCACGTCCTGCAGGAACAGCGACGTGAAGTACCACATCGCGATGGAGACCGCTCCGAACAGCAGGAGCAGGACGCTGCCCACGGCAACCCCCCGGACCTTGAACAGCCGCACCGGCATGATCGGCTGCCTGGCGAAACGTGCTTCCACCACGATGAACACAGCGAGCAGGAGCAGGCCCCCTACGATCGATCCGGCGACCAGCCCGGACGTCCAGTCGTGATCGGCGGTCTGCATGACCCCGTAGATCAGCGCGGCCAGCCCCGCCGTTCCGGCGACGGCGCCCAGGATGTCGAGTGATTCGCGCCGGCCGGTCTGCTTGCGAACGAGCGAGGTCATGACCACGGCGATCAGCACCGCGCCGATCGGCACGTTGATCAGGAAGACCCACCGCCAGGACAGGCCGGTGGTGAGGGCGCCGCCCGCGATCGCGCCGGCCATCCCGCCCACCCCGCCGGAGGCGGACCAGGCACCGAACGCCCGGGCACGCGCGCGTGCCTCGGTGAAGTAGGTGTTGATCACGACCAGTGTCGCGGGGGCCATCATGGCGGCTCCCATGCCTTGCGCGATGCGGGCCGCGACCAGGGCTTCCGCGGTGGTGGCCAGGCCGCCGACCAGGCTCGCGGCGGAGAACAGGGTCAGCCCGGCGGCCAGCATCCGGCGGGGGCCGAACAGGTCGGCGGCGCGGCCGCCCAGCAGCATGAAGCCGGCGAAGGTGAGCAGGTAGCCGTTCACCACCCAGGCCAGGCCGGTGGTGGTGAAGCCGAGGTCCCGGTCGACCGAGGGCAGCGCGACGTTAACGATGGAGGAGTCCAGGATCACCATGAACTGGCAGGCACACACCAGCGCCAGGACGATCCAGGCAGGGCGGAATCTCGCCGTCGCCTGGCTGGGGGTGAGGGGGTGGGGGGATAGCTGGGATGCCACGAATGTCTCCTGAGTCGTGGATGGTGAACGCGGGTCTGCGGTAGGGGTTCGGCGGGCGGCCGGTCGGCGGTGTGCGTGTCGTGAGGTGCCACTGCCGGCATTCGTGCCGCGCCCGGTGCGGGGGCGGGCGGGTTCGGCGGGGTGGCGTCACCGCTCACACGGTCTGGAGTGATTTCCCGGCCTCGGTCGCGCGGGTGTTCCCGTCGATGCCGCCGCCGGTGTTGGTGATGTGGGTGCCCGCCAGCAGCCGGGTCGCGGTCTGGGCCAGCCGTCGTCCCTGGTAGCGGGCCGCTTCCAGTACCGCGGCGTGGAGGTCGTCTCCGGTCGGTCCGGTCACGGCGGATGCGCCGTAGGGGTTGCCGCCGGCGGCGTACACGGCGGGATCGGTGAATCCGGGCGGGACGATCAGCGCGCCCCAGTGGTAGAAGACGTTGGCCAGGGAAAGGATCGTGGCCTCGTTGCCGCCGTGCCGGTTGTAGGCCGAGGTGAAGGCCGTCACGGGCTTGTCGGCGAGGCCGCCTTCCTGCCACAGGCCGCCGGCCTGGTCGATGAACTGCTTGAGCTGCGCGGCCGGTGTGCCGAACCGGGTCGGGGTTCCGAACGCGAACGCGTCGGCCCATGCCAGGTCGTCGATCGTGGCCTGGGTGATCGCCGCGGTGGCGTCGGCGTGCCGCCGCCATTGCGGGTTCTGGTCGATCGCGCTGTCGGGCGCGAGTTCGGCGACCCGCCGCAGCCGTACTTCGGCGCCGGTCGAGGCGGCGCCTTCGGCGAGGGCCTCCGCGAGTGCGTGGACAGTACCTGTCGCGCTGTAGTAGATGACGGCGACCTTCGTGGTCATGTCGGCTCCCTTGTCGTCCCATAGGATTAGTTACGCGGATAACGTTAGGTGCATAATAGTTAGGCACATAATCAACTTGTCAAGGAGAGCCCGTGGACTTCGACCAAGCCGACACCATCAACCAGGCCATCCGCCGGCTGAGCTTGCGCCATCGGGCCCGGACCGCGGCGCTGCTGGCCCCGCTCGGCCTGCACACCGGACAGGAGGCGCTCCTGCTCGAACTCGCCCGGACCGGCCCGATGATCCAGGCCCAGCTCAGCGAGGCGCTCGGGGTCGAGCCGCCCAGTGTCACGCTCATGACGCGGAAGCTCGAAGCCTCCGGTCACATCCGCCGCGCACCCTCCCCGTCCGACAGGCGCGCCAGCATCGTCGAGCTCACCGACAGCGGCAAGGCGCTGACCGACCAGGTCAAGCGGCTATGGTGCGTCCTGGCGGAGGAAACCGTGACCGGCCTGCCCGCCCAGACCGTGGCCGAGCTCCCCGGTGTCCTCAACGCCCTGACCGACAACGTCGACGCCAGGCGCGTCGCCGGCTGAACAGCAGCCGCCGGGGCGGTGGGCGGGAGCCGGCTTGAAGCGCCCTCCTGCGCACCGCCCACGGCGAGCACTTCTTCACCGACGCCCCATCGCGGGAGCTGCGATCGCATGCCGCCGAGCGAGATGGATTATCGCTTTGCGCCCGCCCCCGGTCGTGGCTAGCGTCTGCGAGCACGCGGATAGACGACGCCACCAGAGAAGATCACGTGACGCATCGAATCAGACTCGCCACGCAGCAGGATGCCCCGACTCTGGCCATGGTCCAGAGGGCATCATGGCGTGCGGCCTTCCGCGGGCTGCTGGGCCGCGCACCGTCGGCGCGCTCCAGCCGGACGCCCAGCCCGCTGCGACCGGCGGCGTCGCTCACGCCCTGCTCAATCCGGACACCGGGAACGAGCGCCAGGGAGCGGAACGAGGACACCTCCAGCCGCGGTGGCATCGCGCCGGTGGCCATGGAGAGGATCCGGGAGTCTTCAAAGACCTCTTCGGCTGCCTATCGCGTCCGACACCGCGCGATTGCCCCGCGGCTCGCCGAGCCTGATGACGGCCTGGCCGCGCTCCTTTATCGTGCGTTGCGCAGTTTGAGAATGTATGTCGCAGTAAGCGCGACGGCACGGTCGTCGTCATGTGACAGATCTGCGAGGGCACGCGACGTCGTGATCCCCGGGATATCCGCGAGCGCCTGTGTCAGTCGTCGACGTGCGGACGATTCAACGGTGCGGCGGGTGAGGCAGTCAACGAGCCTGGTGGCGATCTGCTCCGCCAACGCGGGATCACTCGCCAGCGCGCTCAGTGCATCGGCCGCATCGGCGTCGTTCGCCCCCTCGACGATCATGTCGATGAGCGTCGGGACCGCGTCGGCTACTCCACGTGCCCCGAGAGCCAGAGCCGCACACCTGCGGACCACGATGTCGGCGTTCGTGAGGGCGTCCTGCAGCAGTGCGGTCGCCTCACCGTTCGGAATCTCGGCGATGGCCTGGACGGCACGTTTCCGCACCGCGGCTACCGGTGAGTCGAGGCCCTCCGCCAGCAGTGCCAATCCGCCATCGCCCGATTGCGCCAGAGCCCATCGAAGGGCTCCGGCGACGTTCGGGTCCGTCTCGCTCAACGCTGCCTCGACCAGGGCTTCCACTGGCACCGGAACCTTTTCGATTGAGGACAAGGCCGCGCGCTGGCGCTTCCCGGCGCTTTCCGACCCCAAGGCCTGGAGCAGTGCAACGGTCTGGAGGACGTCCTCCCAGTCGGCGGGTTCCGCGGCACCGATTCGACGGAGTCGGGTGAGCAGCTCCGTCTCACCCGCGATGCGTTCTCGCGTCTGGCGGATGAGGTCGTCGACGAGCTCCGAGGGCGTGAAGCCGGGATCATCCAGCGCGCGCCCGACTTCACGCAGCGACAGCCCCAATGACCGCAGGCTCTCGATATGGAAGATTCGCCGGATGTCCTCGCTGGCGTACTCTCGATAGCCCGCCTCGGTACGCCCCGTCGGCCGCACCAGGCCGAGCGACTCGTAATGCCTGAGCATGCGGGCGCTGACCCCGGACCGTCGTGCCACATCACCGATCAACACTGCATTCACCCCTCCTTGCCGGTCGTGCCGAGGGCTACGATGCGCTTCGCCTCCTCGATCGCGAACTCGAATCCGGCATCCGGGTCGCGCAACAGCCGTTCCGTGGCGATCGCGTGCTGGCGCACGCGAGGGGCGGGATCCGTCATTGCGGCGCGCAGGGTCGGCAGGATCACCGTACCGAGCGCGACCAGCGCCCGGCTGAGGCTCAACTGCGTCTCACGCTCGCCGCGCCCGAGCTGTGTCGCCAACACTCCGGCCAACTCGGGTTCTGCACCTTCGGGCACGAGTACGACCGCGGTGCGCCAGGCGCTCCGCGCGACCTCGCTGTCGGCGTCGGTCAGAAGCGCCTGTGTGATCGCCGGCCACGCTTGCCGATCCCCGATCTTGGACAGCGTGTGCAACGCCTGGCTTCGTGCCTGCGCACGCGCCGAGCGGAGTTCATCGATGAGCTTCGGGACCGTCATTGATGACGTGTGGCGGGTGAGTGCCCACGTAAGCATGTCGCGCACGTAGAAGTCGGGCTCGATCGCGCATCGTTCGATGAGCTTGTCGATGAATCGCGGGTCTGGGGTCGTGCCGACCGCCAGCGTTGCCTGCAGCCGCTCCGACGAACTGCTGCTCTCCAGCCCCTGGAGAGCTCGCATCGTGTTCGTGTCCTCTTTCGGCATGGCCATCGGGGCCACCTCCTTGGCTGCAGTGAAGACCTTGTCACTGTGTCAAGGTCAAGCGGGACCACGCCGTGAGCCCGGACGTCGATCGGATCGGCCAAGCGGGATGACGTCCGGCGAAGCTCGCCGCCCACCCATCACATGCGAGCCGCCGCTATGACACCGTGCGGGCATGGCGCCACATGGTGAGGCCGAGGGCGATGCTCCACAAGGGCATCACGATGGAGGTGAGCAGCCCGTACAGCAGAACACCGGGGAAGAGTTCGGACTGGAAGAGCAGCGCGACGGCGGCCAGGAAGCTGGTGGCACCGACGAGCAGGCCGGTCCAGGCCAGCCAGGACGAGTAGCCGTCGCGGCGCAGGGCGGGCGCGAGCAGCATCAGCGGGATGGCCCACAGGATGGCGATCGAGACGAGGGAGGTGCCGCGCAGCATGGTGAAGGCGGTTTGCGCGGCGCGTTCGATGTAGGGCTGGTCGGCTGGTGCGGCGGTTGCGTAGGCGTGGGCGAGGTCCTGGCCGGTGACCCCGTCGATGGTGAAATCGGTGATGAAGACGGCCGCGCCGACCAGGACGGCGGCCAGTGCGAGGCGGCCGAGCACGACGGCGATCGGGTGCGTGAACGTGCGGGCCAGGTTGAGGATGCCGGCGGTCCACAGCAGGACGCCGAGCACGGTGCCGAGGTGGACGCCGGCGTAGAACGCGTGATGGGCGATGAAGTGCAGCGCGGCGGCCGGGTCGGCGGCGGGCAGGTCGCCGTGGGCGAACCGGAAGCCTGCGATCATCAGTGCGCCGATGATGATCGTGAAGGCGCCGAGGCGGAGTGTGGGATTACGGGTCTCGATAAGGGCTGTCGACATCATCGTCGGTTCGCCTCCTTGGGGGGAAGGGGGTGTCTGGATCCGATGCCAGCAGCTTGGCGGCCGGGCCTCATCATGTCGCCAGCCTGGAGGCGGCACCCCACTTACGCGTTCCGCCGTATGCGCGAGCATCCGCATACGCAGCAGAACGTAGGCGTCAACCGGCGCGCCCGGGGCGGACCAGGCCGGAAGGTTCGTGAGTGACGCAGGTCACTCGGCTTGCCCGTCACAACGGTGAGGTGGGCTGCATCCCGTGTGTGAGCTGCTTGCACAACAGGAGGCGCACATGAGGGTCGTGGTGGTGGGAGCCGGCTACGCGGGGACGATCGCGGCGAATCGGCTGGCCAAGAAGGTGAAGGAAGCGGAGATTACGGTGATCAATCCCCGTTCGGACTTCGTCGAGCGGGTGCGGCTGCACGAGCAGATCGCCGGGACCGGAGCCGCGGCGACCCCGCTGACGTCGATGCTGAGCGAAGGGGTCGCATGGCGGATGGGCACCGCCGACAAGATCGGCGACGGCCAGGTCATTCTCGGCGACGGGGCGAGTCTCGGCTTCGACTACCTGTTCCTCGCGGTGGGCAGCACGGTCGCACCGCTGCCGGGCACCGTTCCGGTGGGGACTTGGGAGGGCGCGGAGGAGGCGCGGGCAGCGCTGGCCGAGCTGCCCGGCGGGAGGGCGGTCACCGTCATCGGTGGCGGGCTGACGGGCATCGAGACGGCATCCGAGATCGCCTTCGGCCGACCCGACCTCCGCGTGCGGATCGTGGGACGGACGATCGCCGCGAGCCTGTCGGCAGGAGGGCAGAAGCGTGTGCGCACCGGCCTGGACCGCTTGAACGTGGAGGTCGTGGAGGACTCCGTCACGCAGATTGACTCTGGCGCCGGGGAAGGAGGAGGCGACATGGTGCGTCTGAACTCGCGCCCGCAGTTCACCTCCGACCTCACGCTGTGGGCGATCATCGGGAGCGTGCCCGACCTGGCCGCCCGCAGCGGACTTGAGGTGGACGCCGACGGGCGTGCGGTGGTCGACGAGCGCCTGCGCAGCGTGACCGACCCGCGGATCTTCGCGGTCGGAGACTGCGCGGCGGTTCCCGGCTCTCGGGCGTCCTGCGCGACGGCCATGCCTCAGGGCGTACACGCAGCGGATACGCTGGCGCGGATGATCCAAGGCCGTGAGCCCAAGCCTTACTCCATGGGGTACATCGGGCAGGCGGTGAGCCTGGGCCGGCGCGACGGTCTGCTGCAGGTCAGCCGCAGGAACGACACCGTGCGGCGGCTCTACTTCGCTGGGCGCACCGCGGCTGTGGCCAAGGAGCGAGTCTGTCGCTACGCGAGGTTCGGCGCCCGCACCGCCACCTACGCCTGGCTGTGGGGCTCGAAGTGACCGAGCAGCCGGACCCTGCGGACGAGTTCACCACGCACAGGGCCCTGCTGTTCTCGATTGCCTATGAGATCACCGGGTCGGTCGGTGTCGTGACGGCCGTCTACTGCGTCCGCAACCCGGAGAAGCTCACGGCGGTCAAGGTGTGACCCGCGCGCCTTGTCGTCTCCGACGTCCTCGGGCACGCGAGCATCGCGATCACCAAGGACGTCTACGGGCACCTTAAGGAGGGCGACAAGCGGGCAGCCACGGAGGCCATTTCGAGCGCTCTGCTGGGGCAACGGAAGCGGGTGGCTCCCAGGGCGGCTCCCAACGAGGGGAACGAGGGGAAGGAGGCCGGATGATCCGGGAAAACAAGAAAGTCCCTGGAGGTGTAATGCCTGCTCAGGGACCTTCTTTGTCTGGCGCGGCCGGGAGGACCCCGGTCAGCCCGCCGTTCGCGGTGGGTGCGTGATCGCGGGTCGCCGCCACGGCCAGTGGCCCTCCAGCTCGACCTCAAGGGAGAAGCTCAGGAACGTCCGCGCCAGCACGATCACCGCGAGCACGGGGAGCTTTCCGACCTGCACTGCCCGCACCGTGGATTGGAACCTGTTTCCTACATCCGGATAAGTACGGCTGTGACATCCACTCCATACGAGGAGCCGGCCCTAACCGGCCTGACGCTCCACATGGCGGCACCCGTTCAGCCGCGAAGATCCGACCATACGCGTGATGCAGACCTGGCGGAGGGTTCAGCGGTGGCCGACATGCCGGCTCGAGCGGACGTGCGAGCGCCGTTTCGAGCAGACGTATCAGGGCCGGTCTGGGCAGAGGTTCCGGCGGCCTGTGAAGTGCCGGCCCCGATAGAGGACTCGGCGGTCATCGAAGTGTCGCTGGGCGAGCCGGAGCGTTTCGCCGAGCTATTTGACCGGCATGCCGCGGTGCTGCACCGCTACGTCGTCCGGCGCCTCGGCCCTGACCAGGCGGAGGACGTGGTGGCCGAGACGTTCACCAGGGCGTTCGAGCAGCGGCACAAGTACGCCTTCAACCGCTCCGACGCCTTGCCGTGGCTGTACGGCATCACGACGAACATCATCGGCAGCCACCGCCGAGCGGAAGTACGCGGATACCGAGCGCTTGCCAGAACCGGAGAGGACCCCGTGGCGGTGGCCTTCGACGAGCAGGTGGCCGCCCGGGTCTCCGCTTCGGCGAACCGCGGACGGCTCGCGGCCGCTCTGGCCAAGCTGGGTCGAGGCGAGCGCGACGTACTGCTGCTGATCGCCTGGGGCGACCTCAGCTACGAGGAGGCGGCGCAGGCGCTTGGTGTGCCCATCGGCACCGTGCGGTCCCGGCTGTCCCGCGCCCGCCGCAAGGTCGTCCACGAGCTGGGCGGTAGCAACCCGACCGACGTGACCGAGGAGATCTGATGAACGATTTGGACATGGTCCGCGACCTGCGCTCGCAGGTTCGGCAGAGCGAAGAAAACGATCTCCGCGGCGCTCGGCGGCGGGTGTTGGCCTCGATGGCTCCGGAGCCACAGGGCCGTCGGCTCCCCCGTCTGGCGGTGCGCGTGGCCGCCGTTGGCGTTCTCGGCGTCACGATCACGGCCGGCGTCACGGTGGTGCAGACCCTCCGTACGGATGGCCAGGGGAAGGGAACCGCCAGTGCCCCGGCGTGGCTGCCCGTGGCGAACGTGGAGACCCTGGCCAAGCGCGCGACGGCGGCGGCGGCGAGCCAGACGGACGTGTACCCGCGAGCCGATCAGTGGGTCTACGCCAAAAGGGACTTCTACAAAAAGACACACTCGCGGTACACGACCGAAATGTGGACTCGGGGGGATGGCAAGGAAAGGGCTAAGCGAAACGAAGGCAGCAAGACGATCACGAGGCGCCAAGGCGGGGAAGATCCCCGTCTACGGTTCGACCCCGCCTACCTGCGCTCGCTGCCCTTGGAGCCGTCCGCTTTGCTGGAACGCCTGAAAAAGGACACGGCAGGTGTGATCCCCCTGCCCGACTGGGTCCTGCACATCCTTCAGGAAGGCGCCCCGGCGGCTCGCCTGCGCGCCGCTCTCTACACCGTCCTCTCGCAGTTGGACGACGTCGGCGTGGAGAAGGTGAGCGATCTGCTGGGCAGAGAAGGCGTGGGAATCTACACGGTCGACGACGAGGAGATACGCCAGGAAGTCATCATCGACCCGAACACCTATGTCCTGCTCGGGGGGCGCCGGGTCTACGTCGGCGAATCGAAGTCGGAGTCACCGTATGGCAAGTTGGCCAAGGGCGAGGTGATCTTCTCGGTGGCTCAGGTGACCGCCGGGATCGTGGACAACGCGGGGGACGTCCCGTAACGGAGGCGGTGGCCGGTGCCTGTGGCAGGGGCAGAGGCGCCGGTCGCCACCGATCAGCCAAAGTAATCCTTAATAGGACTCCAGTTCTGTTAACGAGAACGATGGGGGATGTAGCACTTAATGGCAACTGAGTTCCGTTAATCCTGCGGGTGGAGGGCGGGGACGATCCGCCAGTCACGCTGGAAGACGAGGTTGTGCAGGTCGGCGGCGGCGATGGCGCGCAGCACGGGGACGAGCTCGGCCGCCTGTTCCGCGTCGGCGACGTTGAGCGGCCACTCCCCGAGGTGGCGCCGCGCAGATGCGGATGGTGGAACGTGGCGCCGTAGTGGGCGGTCAAAGTGATCGGGGCGATGCCCGCCTCGCGCTGCCGCGGCCACGACAACCGCCAGGCGGCGAACCTGCCGCCTTGGAGGTCCCGGCGCGTACCGGTGGCCTGCAGCATGCCCGTACCAAGCAGGAGGTACTGGTCGAACTCGGCGAGAACCCGGCGGGCGGGCGCGTCGAGCAGGCGGACGGCCCGCTCGAACGCGGCTTCCTTGCCGCGCCGGGTGATCTCGCCGGCGTGGGCACCGTCGCGCAGGTCGCCGAAGTGGCGGACGAGGGCTTCCAAGGGAGCGGGCGGGGCGCCGTGCCCGCCGGTGGTCGTGGTGCTCATGGCAGGCCCTTCCGGCTGATGGCTCGGGCTATGTGATCGAGAACGGGGCTGTTTTGGCGGAGCACGTCTCCGTGCACGGCCCCCGGTGGGTGCAGCAGGCGCGCTGGAACCCCGTCGCGGCGGAGCCGGCGCGCGTAGGCGTCGACGTCGTCGCGTACCGGGTCGCGGGCGCCTA
This sequence comes from Microtetraspora malaysiensis, assembly GCF_050947145.1. Taxonomy (NCBI): domain Bacteria; kingdom Bacillati; phylum Actinomycetota; class Actinomycetes; order Streptosporangiales; family Streptosporangiaceae; genus Microtetraspora; species Microtetraspora malaysiensis. The sequence continues at coordinate 9,008,690 of NZ_CP191998.1, read as the reverse complement.
CGGCGAGGACGGCGGGTGCCAGGCCTGCCAAGGACGGCGCCTCCCAGGGCGTCGAATACACCCGGGTGCCGTCCTCGTCGTAGGTGGCGGGCTGGCCGTCGCCGCGCCAGGCCCGCCAGGCTTGCCGCAGCAGGGCGGCCTGCGGGAACGCCTGGGGACTCCGGTGGTAGGACGGGCTGCTGCACGTGGGGTCGAGCGGTGGGTAGGCCAGGACCTGCGCCGTCAGCGGCAGGCCGCGCTCTCGCGCGACCAGGGCGGCGCAGGCGGCGAGCGTACCGCTGGCGCTGTCGCCGCCCACCGCGAGCGGTGCCCCCGCCGCCTGCCCGGCGGTCCAGTAAAGCGCCGTGAGAACGTCATGCACGGCTCGGGGGTGGCGGTGCCGCGGCGCGAGCCGATAGTCGACGCTGACTACTGTCCAGCCGGTGCGTTCGGCCAGGGTCGCCGTGGCGTGGTGCCACTCGGCGGCCGAACCGTGCCGCCAACTGCCGCCGTGCGCCCAGACCAGGAAGCCGGCCGGAGGGCCGTCGGCCGGGGCCGGCCGGTAGATCTGGACCGGAACGGGATCCGGCCCGGGAAGGACGAGGCGGGACCGCTGCGGGGCGCCGCTCCCGCCACGGGTCGGCGTCGATATGGCCAGGCTCATAGCTGACGCAGAGCTCCTCCGTCGATGGCCCACTCGGCGCCGGTGACCTGTGCGGCCCGGGGCGACAGGAGGTAGGCGATGACGCCGGCCACCTCATCGGGGGTGCCGATGCGCCCGGTCGGCAGGCGGCGCTCGACGCGGATGAAGTGTTCGACGGCATCCGCGGGCGGCAGGCCGAACCGCTCGGCGAGCTGTTCGGCGAAGCCGCCAGGGGCGTCGAAGAGCGCGGTGCGTGTGGGACCGGGAGAGACGACGTTGGAGCGCACCCCGGCCGGTCCAAGGGCAGCGGACAGGGATTTCGACACTGACAGCAGCGCCGCCTTGGACGCGGCGTAGTCGGCGATGGTCACGTCGGGCAGGCGGGCCGCCTCGCTGGCGACATGGACGATGCTGCCTCCCCCTGGGTTCTTCTCCAGGATCGGCAACACCGCGCGGGTGAGCCGGACGGCCGAGTGGAGGTTGAGCTCGAAGGTGGTGTGCCACTGATCGTCGTCGATGTCCGCGAAGGTGGGGCGGGAGGTGAGGGCGGCCGCGTTGTTGACCAGGCCGTCCAGCCTGCCGTGACGAGCCAGGATCTGTGAGACGGCGTAGGCCGCCGCGGCGGGGTCGGTGAGGTCGGCGCGGATGAGCTGCGAGGTGGGTGGCAGCGCGGGGGCGGCCGAGCTGCCGCGGGCGAGTGCCACAACGTGGGCTCCCTCCGCGGCGAGCAGGTGAGTGGTCGCCAGACCGATCCCGCTGGTCGCGCCCGTCACGAGAATCACCTTGCCGGAGAGCTGAAGATCCATCTTGTGCTCCTTGAAGGGCAAGAGGGGGCCGGCGGTCAGTTCTGCGTGCGGCCGTGCCGGGCACGCAGGAAGACGGCGGCGATGAGGACACCGAGGAGGACGAGGGCGGCGTTGGCGGCTATGGCGACGGTGACGCCGTGCAGGATCGCACCGGCGGACATGGCGCCCATGGTGGCCGCGGTGACGATCGCGGACATGACGGGAGTCCCCATAGTGATGCCGATCTGCTGGGACATGGATGCCAGTCCGGTGGCCAGGCCCTGCTCGTGGTCCGGCAGGCCGGCGGTGGCGGTGACCATGAAGCCGACGATGACCAGCATGTTGCCGACCCCGCCCAGGAAGGTCGCCGGCAGCATCAGCGTCATCGAGGCCGAGGTGCCGCCCAGGAAGAGCAGGACGCCGGTGAAGGCCGCCTGCAACAGCCCGCCCCCGACCAGGACGGTCAGAGTGGAGGTCCGGGAGATCAGCTTCGGCGCGAGCAGGCCCCCGGCCACGGTTCCGAGCCCCAGGACGCCGAAGGAGAGCCCGGCGGTGAGGGCCGAGAAGCCGAGCGTCTTCTGCATGTACAGCGTGAGCAGGTACACCAGGGAGGTCTCGGTGACGAAGGCGAGCAGTCCCAGCACGTTGCCCCAGGCCACGGTGCGCTTCTTCAGGACGTGCAGCGGAACCAGGGGCTGGGCGGCCCTGCGCTCGACGAAGTAGAAGGCGGCCAGCAGGGCCGCGCCGGCCAGCAGGCCCACCAGGGCGACGGGGTGGGTCCAGCCGTGCTCGCCGGCCTGGGTCAGGCCGTAGACGATGCCGAGGAGTCCGAGGGTGACGGTCAGGGCGCCGGGCAGGTCGACCTTGGGCCGGGTGGCGGGCCGGGACTCGGTGATGACGCTGGGGGCGACGATGAGCACGATGGCGGCGACGGGGACGTTGATGAAGAAGGCCCAGCGCCATGAGAGCAGGTCGGTCAGGACGCCGCCGAGGATGGCGCCGGCGGTGAACCCGGCGGACATGAGCGCGCCGTTGAGGCCGAGGGCCTTCTGCCGCAGGTGGCCGTCGGGGAAGGAAGTGGTGAGCAGGGCGAGCCCGGCCGGGGTGGCGGCGGCGGTGGCGAGTCCCTGGGCGATGCGGGCGATGATGAGGATCTCGGGGTTCGGGGCGAGCCCGCCGGCGAGTGAGGCGAGGCCGAGGAGGGCCAGGCTGCCGAGGAAGATGCGCTTGCGGCCGATCAGATCGCCGATGCGGCCGAAGAAGAGGGTGAACCCGGCGGCGCCCAGGGCGAAGGAGGTGGCGATCCACTGCAGGTCGGCCAGCGAGAAGCCGAGGGTGTCGCCGATCTCGGGCAGGGCCACGTTCAGGATCGAGAAGTCGACGGCCAGCATGAATTGGGCGACCAGCAGCACCACGAGGACGGCTTTCATGCGGCCGGTCAGCCGCTGCGGGGCCGGGGGTCTGGACACAGGCTTTGTGGTCATGGTCATGACAGGGAACTTCCTATGAGCGCTTAAACGGTTCTCTGGTTCCGTTAAGATGTGAGGGACGATAACACCGTTGGCCGCCCTAAGGGAACTGGGGTCCCAATAAGGGCATCTCTTGAGAGGGGAGTCCATATGGCCGCCGTATCGCAGCAGAGCGCCACACCGCCGCCGGGCGCCGTCCGGCCGGGTGGGCGCACCGCCCGCGTCCGCGAAGCCGTTCTTCAGGCCGCAGGAGACGTCCTGGCCGAGAAGGGATTCGACGCCCTCGACCTGGCCGAGATCGCCCGTGTCGCCGGGGTCGGGAAGACCACCGTCTACCGTCGCTGGGGCACGCCCGGCGCTCTCGCAGCCGACCTGCTCGACGACATGGCCCAGGGATCGTTGCCCCGCTCTCATACCGGCAGCGTCGAGGAGGATCTGCGGGACAACGCCCGGCTGGTCGTCAAGACCCTCACCGACCCCCGGCAGGGACGCCTGTTCAAGGCACTGATCGCCGCCTCGCTCTGCAACGACGAGGCGGCCCAGGCGCTGCACCGCTTCTACGCCGTACGCATCGACGAATGGGCCGGCTGCGTCGGCGACGCCGTCGAGCGAGGAGAGCTACCCGCCGGGACCGATCCGCGCCGGGTGATCGCAGCCGTCTCCGCGCCCCTGTACTACGCGCTGCTCAACACGGGGGAATCGCTCGATGACGCCGCCGCCGAGCGCGCCGCGGCAGGAGCGCTGGCAGCGGCGCGCGCCGGCGTCGCGTGACGGGAGCCGTGTGATGCGGGGCCGCCTCGCGGGTGGGCTTGCTCAGGGGTGGCCAAACGGCGTATGAGAACGGCTGGTGGCAGGCGCTGGCAATGCTGTGCATTACCCCGATCGCGCTGCGGGGCCCGATGGTCCTCGCCCTGGCCTACGCCCACCACGTGCGCCGTGGCCCCGCCCGCGGTCAATGGATGCCTTCATGACGCCTTCGTTCGCGGTGGTTCTGCCACATCTGGTGGCTGTCCTCGACCAGTTCGAAAGGAGGGGCTCCTGGAGACCAGCAGGGAGCGGCTTGAGCGGGTCTTCCCTGCGGACTGGGTTCGCCGTCTTCGGGATGACCTCGGTGGCTCCTGAGCAACGTCGGCCGTCCCATGCGTCGCGGCTCGTCCCTGGCAGTCCCCCCCGCAGTGCCGGTGCAGGCGCCTGCCCGCAGCCGCTCACCTTTCCTGTTGTGCGGCCCAGGCCGGCCATGGACGCGCAGCCACCGCAAGAACGTCTGTGAAGGGCGTTGCTGTATTTCGCTGCTGTACAGACATGCGAAAGGCCCTCCGGGATGATCCCGGAGGGCCTTTCACCTGCTGCGCGGCCGGGAGGACTCGAACCCCCAACCTTCTGATCCGTAGGTCCCCAAACGATCTCCAGGATCGTTCAGAACCGTTCGCCGTGCTGGTCAGCAGTCATCCGGCCGTTCAGATCCGTTCGGCCCAGTCCATGATCGTCCACATGGGTGGCTCCCAAAGCGGCTCCCAGAAAGGCTGGTGCATCAACTGCCCGCGAATCGGATCGGCCGCCAGAACTGGAACTTGTAGATCTCGGCCCGATAAATGTAACGAGGGAAGTCGGTCTCCCGATCGTTTTCCAGCGTCTTGTGCTGCGCCCGAACGAGCCAGGTGCTGTCTCGGTGGCCCAGGTCCAAGAGGCGACTCTCGGACTCGGTCCCCGAGTAGAACCCCATGAGCTGGATCTTTCCTGAGCGGAGGAAGATCTCGGTGGTCCACGAGTGATCCCAGGCCGGCTCAGTCAAGGGAGGTTCGCCACTCCACAACTCCAACCGGACGTACGGTCTTACGTCCCTGTGAGTCTGGCAGGCGAGCGCATTGGGGCCGACCTCGACCCAGTCGCCCTGTCCTTGCCACTCTTGCTCCCAGGGAGCGGTCTCCTTGCCGGTGGCGACGGTTTCGTCGACCACCATCCAGGTCCCGTCCTCGTCGTAGGCCTCCTCCACGAGGTACGAAGCTAGCTCTCCCAACGCAGTCGGTCCTTTGTCGTCTGTGATTCATCGAATCGGCCAGCATGTTCCCGAGATGGATCCAAGCAGGCGGGGACGACATTTACTGATCACTGGTATGTGGTGGGGAACGGCCAGCGGCGCGCTATTCGGTCCCGACCCCGCAAGGCCGGTCATGTTTCCTAGGGCATCCGTCAAGTGTGTGGTGGGACAGAACTGTCAATCATGTCGTGGGACTAGACAACGCGCTACGCCTGGCGTCTTTCTCAGCTCCGGCGACGAGTTCGACGAGATCCCGGTTCCCGCAGGTTCCCGCAAAGCCCCTGCCCCCGAATCACCGGAAGCGCTGACCCTGCTGTGAGTCTGAGGAGGAGAAGATGCCCGCTGACGGCACCGTGTGGGACACCCACCAGGAGAACCTGCTCGACCTGGCCAACGCCTCGGCGAGTTGGACGCGGACGCCCTCGCCGAGCTGACCCCGCAGCCGACCGTGCGGGGCAGCTGCGCGCCCGGCGCGCGCTGTGGCTCTACGCCGACTAAGCCGCCGGGCTCCTGCGGTAGGTATACCTGTTAGGAGATGTCAGGTACAGCTGGCAGCGTGGGTCGCACATTTCACAAAGGAGTTGGCAGGATGAGCGACATCGAAAAGACGCTGATAGAAATCGAGCAGCGGATGCTGGACGCTGACGCGGCCTATGACGAGAGGTTTTTCGAGGAGTACTGCGCCGATGACTTCGTAGCCATGGGAAATTACGGCATCGTGTCCAGGCAGCAAGTTCTCGACATGTACGCCAAGGGGAGCGGGAACCCGGACCGACGGAACCAGGCACACGATGTTGTGGTCAAGCCGCTCGGCGACGTAGGAGCCGTGGTGGCCTACAAACTGACAAGTACTACCGGCGACGAGACGTCCTCGTGGTACGCGTCGACGGTCTATCGCCAGACCCCCGACGGCTGGCGTGTCGTCCTCCTCCACCAGACACCCATGTAGTTTTATGGGGCTTATGTCCCATTCGCTCCTTTGTCGGGCTCCTTTGGGAAGAGCGGACGACCTACCGATCGAAGACGCGCTCGACGACGGCGGCGTTCTCGGCGGATCCGGAGCGGAAGCAGCTGTGTGATGACCAAGAGTCGTGCTGCTTCACCAGGTGATCGACTGCCTGGTGAAGGCTCTTGATCCCGAGCCGTCCGACGCGCGTAGTCGTCCGGTGAGGTTGATCAAGATCTTCGCTCCTGACTGACGTCGCTCCCTCTTGGGGACTATGAACCCTGCTTGTCCCGTAGGGAAAGGACACGAAGGGCACATCCAAGCCGAGGCGAGCCAGCGTCAGGAGTGACTGAGGACGTTGCTGTATCTCGCTGCTGTACAGACATACGAAAGGCCCCGAGATGATCCCGAAGGGCCTTTCACCTGCTGCGCGGCCGAGAGGACTCGAACCCCTAACCTTCTGATCCGTAGCAAGATCGGGGATGTCCACAGGCGTCCACCGCTGACATGAACGCCTGCTCAGAGGCGGTATCCGGCTTCCGAGATTCCAGCGATGTCCATGGTCGTCCAGGGCTGTTGTTAGCACCAGCGTTAGCAAGATCGCCCTTTATGGGACCGTAGGCGGTATCGGCGATGGCCAGCGCCCACTCCAACAGCGCTACCACCTCTGCTGGACGCCCCAACGCGTAAAGGCTCGCCAGCCAGGTTCCTGAGCATTCGTGTGGATCCTAATGGACAATTGTGAGCCTGCCCTGGGATCGTCACCACCAGGCCTTTACCTACGGCTTTTCATCGTTCTACTCTTGATCGCCATGAAACGGGTTCTGATCGTTCTTTCCGGCATAGTCGCCGCTATGCTCCCCTACGGGACAGCCCACGCGTATCCGGTTAAAAACAACACGCTCACCGCCAATGCGATCTACAGCAGCGGCGCGCTCGACACCACTGAGTGTCCGGAGAAGCCCATCAAACGGCGTAATGCGACGCTCGCCAAGTCGTACGTGAAGGCCGTCGTGAGCTGCCTCAACACCACATGGGCAGCCCAGTTCGAGAAGTCGGGCCAGTCATTCAGGGCCCCGAAGCTGAGGCTCGTCACCAAACCACCCGCCAAGTTCTGCGCGCTCAAGTGGGATCAGTCCGAGGAGGACGCGTACTACTGCGACGAGACCGAAACGATCTTCATCGTGCTCAGCAACGACCTGCTCGACGACCCTTCCGACCTGTACCTCTTCAACCTGGTGAGCATGGAATACGGCCAGCACGTTCAGACGCTCACCGACATCTACAGCGAGTGGCAGGACATCGACTTCCGCAACAAGAAGGAGTACCACGAACACTCCCGCCGCTACGCGTTGCAGTACGACTGCTTCAGCGCCGCTTTTCTTGCGAGCGTCTGGAAATCCCTCGACCGCTCCTCGGCCGACTGGAAGCTGCTGCTCTCATACGCCAAGGACTGGACCGACAAGGACCATGGGACGAGGACGAACATTGGGTACTGGATGAACCAGGGGTTCACCACGGGCGACCTGGGGGCATGCAACACCTGGGCGGCATCCGCCAAGCGCGTGGCTTAACCGACAGATGACCACGTGGGCCAGAGGTGGCGACGGACGCCCACCACGACGCCCAATGATCGTCGGCCACAACCACCCTCGGACCAAGATTGTTTGTCCTGCAGCCAATCTCTCAGATCAACGGCGTCTGACCAAGGCAAAGCACCTGGTCGGACGCCGTTTTCGAGCTGGGAGCAGAGAGCGTGGGATTCGAACCCGCGAGGAGCGTCGAGCCTCTAGCTAATCAAGGCGGTCATCTCCTCGTCGGGCAGGCGTAGCCATGCCGGGCCGGAGGACACCGAACAGACCAAGACAGGGGACGGAACGGGGAGCCCGGAGCCGATGCCGTAGAGCGTCTTCGACGCCTGTAGTGCCGTGAGCCAGGACACGAGAAGAGCACATACGTCTACCCTTCGGCTCGCGAGAACCTGAGCAGCAGAGCCTCGGCTGCTGAGATCTTCACCGAGGCGGCCGGGATGGAGCGGAGCCGCTGGGGAGCCACCCTGTTAGCAAGGGTGTTAGCGAACGGCCTGGATGATCTAGAAAGCAAGAAGGCCCGTTCCCAGGTTTTCCCTGGTCACGGGCCTTCTTTGTCTGGCGCGGCCGGGAGGACTCGAACCCCCAACCTTCTGATCCGTAGGGAAGGGCAGGCCCCTTGTCGATGGCCGGCCTGCCTGCTCAGACGGTAGATGCGGATTGGTGGAGTGTGACCATGTGAGGGGGCGTTGCTGTACGGCGCTGCTGTACAGCGCTCGTCGTGAGCCGCGGAGTGGCTGGCCGGGCGGTCACTTCACGTTCACCTTTACTCGCGCGGGCTTTGATGCACGGCACGCCCAAGATCGGCGGCTTGGAACAAATCCTCAGGATTCACGCTCTGTCGGCCCAACCTTTGGTCTCCTCACCGGCGTCGGTAACGGTTGAGAGGAGTCATGTTGGACCGCAATGACAGCTTCCGTGAGTTCGTCGCGGCGCATCAGCAGTCGCTGATGCGCACGGCATACCTGCTCACGGGAGACGCCCATCTCGCCGAGGACCTGCTGCAGAGTGTGCTGCTCAAGTTGCTCGGACGCTGGCCCAAGCTCTCGCACATCGACAGCCCGGAGGCGTACGCGCGTAAGGCTCTGCTGAACCAGCACATCTCGTGGCGGCGGCGCCGGGCAAGCACCGAGCTCCTGAGCACCGCGCCGCCGGAACGGTCCTACTCGAGCGAGAACTCCACGGTCGTACGGCTCGCCGTGCGTCAAGCACTTATGCGGTTGTCTCCGCGGCAGCGAGCGGTGATTGTGCTCCGTTTCTACGAGGACCGCACGGAACGCGAGACCGCCGAGTTGCTCAACTGCTCGATCGGCACCGTGAAGAGCCATACCCACCACGCGCTGGCCCGCTTACGCGGTCTAGCGCCCGACCTGGCACCGAAGTTCGCTGAATTGAACGACATCTAGGAGGCACGCCGATGACCTGGCTACGGGGAGTGCTGAACGACCTGGCCGACGACTCTCCCGAGGTAGACCTGGCCGAACAGACCATCAACATCTACAAGCGCAGGCGCCAGACTGTCATCTCACTGGTCGCGGCCGCGCTGGTGGTCGTCACCGCGCTCGGCACGACGGCCGTCGTACGGCTGCTGCCCACCCAGCCGGACGCTGCGACCACCCCAGGTATGGTCGCCGACCTCCCAGCCCGTGGGGTAGGCCCGCTGAGCCACGCGTACAAGACCTTCTGCAAGCCGGACAGGGGGAAGGCGCCGAAGGGCTGCCGGGACGGAGGCTGGCGGGTGGTCACGCGGGACGGGAAGGCCTACTACGTCACCGAGGCGCTTCCCAGCCTCAGCTCCGGGCGTAGCGGACTGCGGGACAGCCCACTGGCGATCAGTCGGGACGGCCGGAAGATCGCCTACTACAGCGCCAAGGAAGGGACCTTCCAGGTCCGCGACCTGGCCTCGGGCCAGAAGACGACGGCCGCCGACAAGGTGCCGAAGGGCTGGCTGGGCAGCATCTCGCGCCTGATGCTGTCGGACGACGGCCGGTTCGTGGCCTTCAGCAAGGTCCCGGACTTCAAGGACCCCGCGCTGCTCATCGACATGCGCGACAGGGTCGTCCGTCAGTTGCCGAACCGCTGGGTCCCCATCGGCCTGTCACAGGACGGCGCCACCATCACGCTTGCGGAATACTCGCCCAATTCGCAGCTGCGAACGATCTCGAACCTGTGGCTGTCCTCCTCGGCGGGCAACTCCACGTCGGTCATCTTGCCGAAGCACTACAACTTCAGCCCGCTCGCCCCCGACGGGAAGACCGTCGCGGTGATCGAGAACCGCAGCACCGCCGAGAAGCCCTGCCGTTATGGCGACCTCGCCCTCATGGACACGCTCACCGGCAAGAAGCGGAAGGCGACCGCCATCAGCGGCCTGCCCCCGGACGTCTCCCAGATCTCGCTGCGCACCTGGCTCAGCGCCGACGAGGTGACCGCTCTCACCAGGTCCGTGCGGTGCAGACCGGCATCCGAGGTGCCGGACGACGAGCCCGCGGTGGTCGACCCGCCGTACCGGACCATGACCGCCTACGCGGTGAACGTCAGGACCGGTAAGGCCAGGAAGCTCGCCACGTACAAGGCGCAGGACTTCTTCAGCATCGTCCTACCTGGGGCCCCCGGGGCGTTCTGACCTCAGGGACGATCAGGCGGCGATGTGCCTGCCTTCCGAAGGATCTCGTCCGTTTGTTCCTTCGTGTTCACCGCAGCGGCCGCGAGCAGCGTGGCGACACCAGCTGCGATCAGCACGATTGCTGGAATTCGGACGATGTTCCGTACGTCCTTGCAGCCCTTCATCCGGATCGCGTAGCCGTCGAGCGAGGTCTCCTCTGACTCGGCAAAGAATGCCGAGTCAGCGACCTGCCCGCCCAGGCTCCTGGGCTGAACCTGCCACCCCAGCCCGTCTCACATGCCGTCGCTCAATGATCTAGAAAGCAAGAAGGCCCGTTCCCAGGTTTTCCCTGGTGACGGGCCTTCTTTGTCTGGCGCGGCCGGGAGGACTCGAACCCCCAACCTTCTGATCCGTAGTCAGATGCTCTATCCATTGAGCTACGGCCGCTCGCTGACTTGAGTAAGCATAGCGGGTTCTGCGCCGTGCTCCGAACCGGATTTGCGGCGTGCCGCCCCGAGGCAGTCGCCGACCACCGCCTCATCTCGTAGTGGTGCCGTACGGGACGGGTGTTAGCCCTGGTCGCTGGCCTGTGAGGTGGGGCGACGAGGGCGACGGACGGAGGGAAAGTAGACGCGAGCTGCGAGAGGCGGCGCCAGGGAGGGCTGGGCGATGGTGCGGCCGAAGGGCCCTCCTGCGCCGCCGCAGCGCCGCGAAGGGCGGCGTACGCGTGGAACGCGGGCCAGCTCTGCGGCTCCCGGCTGGGCGGGCGGAGTGTGGGAGGCGGTCAGGCCGGGGTGGAGACCCCGACGCCGCCTCGGGTCTGCGCGCCGTACCGCTCCAACTCCTTGGCGAGGTCCAGCGGCTTGGTGCGCGCCCGGCCCGCGAGGGTCTCGTCGTCGATCAGGTCGAGCGGCACCAGCCAGGAGACCTCGAACTCCAGCCCGTCGGGATCCTTGGCGTACAGGGCCTTGGTGGTGGAGTGGTCGGACGCGCCGGCCAGGGAGTCCAGCTCACTCAGCTTGACCGCGATGCGCTGCAGTTCGGCGAGGGTGTCGACCTCCCATGCGAGGTGGTAGAGCCCGACGGCCGACCGGCCCGCCGGGGACGGTCCCGCCTGCGGGCCGAGCTCGAAGAGTCCGAGGTCGTGATCGTTCGTCGAACCTGAGGCCTGGAGGAACGCCGCCCCGGGGCCGCTCATGACGACCCGGAAGCCGAGTGCCTCCTGGTAGAACGCGACGCTCGCCGAAACGTCCCTGACGAACAGCACCGCGTGGTTGAGCCGCTGGATCGGCATGGCCCCTCCTTAATTAATTGAACTCTCAATCATTCTACGCGACGCGGCGTTCTCGGAAACTGTCGGTGGGAGGCCGTACGGTGGCCTGCGGACTGGTGCCGACGGAGGGGGCGTTTGATGATCGCTGACCGGGTCACCCAGGAGCGCGAGGCCAACCTGACCCTGTTCCGGGTCGTTCACGAAGTGGCCGTGCACCATGGCGGGCGGCCGTTCCATGAGGTGCTTCCCATCCTCCGAAGGGCCCTTCCCCCCGTCCCCGGGTTGGACGAGCCGGAGGTCCGCCGCATCGCCGAGGAGATCGCCGTCGGGCGCGACCCCTCGGGGTTGTGAGCTCCGCGGACGGGAGGGGTGTGTCGCGCCCCCGTCCTCGGCCGACGGTGCGCCGTCTTCCCTGCGGAGCACCTCACCATGCGGTGGGGTGCCGCCGTGGCGAACTCCTTCGTCAGGCGTTCAGGAGGCCGGCGGGGTCGGCGATGATCTGCTGGATCACCTGCCCGGCCGCGCCCAGAGGCGCCGCCTCGGTGCCCAGCCGGGACACCTCGACGGACGGCACGACCTCGCGCATCTCGCCGAGGCGGGCGGTCAGCGTCTCGGTCACCACGCCGCCGATCCACGGGAAGAGCGGCGCGTAGATCCCGCCGAGCACGATCCGTTCCGGATCGATGAGATTGACGGCCGAGGTGAGGGCGATGCCGAGTGCCCATCCCGCACGCTCGCAGGCGGCCAGCGCATCACTGTCGCCCGCTTCGAGCCGTCGGAGGAACTCGGCGATCCCCGTCCCGGGGCGGCCCGGCGTGCTTGGGGTGTCCGCAACGGCCGGTGCCGGGCAGCCGGGGTCCGTGCGCCGGCCGGGTCCCTGCTCGGGCCCGGAAGGGGGCGGCGGGGAGGCCGGGAGTTGGGTGGCGTCCTGCCCCGGGCCGGAGGACAGCGCCGAGGGGTCGAGACCGGCGGCGGACAGGAGGGCGTCCTGGCCGGCGTACCTTTCGAGGCATCCCTGCCCTCCGCAGTGGCAGGGCGGGCCGCCGGGTGAGACGACCACGTGCCCGAGCTCTCCGGCGAAACCGCGGAATCCCCGGAAGAGCTCGCCCCGCACGACGAGGCCCGCGCCGACGCCGATCTCGCCGGACACGTGAAGGAAGTCCCGGTGTCCGGCGCCGAACCAGAGTTCACCCAACGCCGCGAGGTTGGCCTCGTTGTCCACCCGCATCGGGAACGGCATCCGCAGCGGCGAGAGCAGCGGCACATCGCGCCATCCCAGGTTGGGCGCCCGGCGGACGGTGCCGGTCACCAGGTCCACCGTCCCGGGGACGGCGAGCACTCCACCCACAACTCTGAGCCCGATGTCCACAGCTTCGTCCACAGCCGAAAGCGCCAGATGCTGCAGGTTCTCGATGACATCCCCAGGCGATGCCAGGCGGTTGTCCACAGGCTGTGCACGGCGGAGCCGTACCGACCGGGAGAGGTCCACGACGTGCGCGGCGAGGTAGTCGACGTTGATCTCCAAGCCGATCGCGGCGACGCTCAGGCCGCTGACCTGTACTTCCATGCCGGGGCGGCCGCGCTCGCCCGCTCGCACGATGCCGGTTTCGACCACGAGTCCGGCCTCGATCAGGTCGGCGATCAGTTTCGACACCGTGGTCTTGGCGAGTCCGGTGATCTCGGCCAGCGCGGCGCGCGTCACCGAGCCGCGCGCGCTGACCTCGCCGAGGACGAGTGCCAGGTTGCGCGCGCGCATCGCGTCATGCCGGACCGCCTGAGTCATCGCACCTCTCGTTCTGCCGGGTGGGTGAACCAATCTTGACCCGTCCGCGCGTGCGGGCCGACCGTCGCGGCCTCGCCGCCCGCCCCATGACCATCGTGACTCGCCCAGGCTGGGCGCGTCGTCGTAGCCCCCGGCCCGCGCGCCCCTCATGTACACGACCGGTCCGCCGTGTGGGCTCACGTTAGGGGCGGCGGCTCTTGACCTGCTGCCTCGCCGTCCGGATATTTAGTCCATAACTAAGACTAATTCGGAGGAGTCACGTGTACACACCCACCCCCGAAGACCGTTTCACCTTCGGCCTGTGGACCGTCGGCTGGCAGGCCCGCGACCCGTTCGGCGACGCGACCAGGGCCCCGCTCGACCCGGTCGAGAGCGTTCACCGGCTGGCCGAGCTCGGCGCGTACGGTGTGACCTTCCACGACGACGACCTGCTCGCCGTCGAGCCGGACCGGGAGCGGGCGATCGCGAACTTCCGGCGGGCGCTGGACGAGACCGGGCTCAAGGTGCCGATGGCCACGACCAACCTGTTCACTCACCCCGTGTTCAAGGACGGCGCCTTCACCAGCAACGACCGCGACGTCCGCAGGTACGCCCTCCGGAAGGTCATCCGCAACATCGACCTCGCCGCCGAGCTGGGTGCGACGACGTACGTCTGCTGGGGCGGCCGTGAGGGAGCGGAGTCCGAGGCCGCGAAGGACGTCCGGGCCGCGCTCGACCGCTACAAGGAAGCCCTGGACCTGCTCTGCCAGTATGTGATCGACAAGGGCTACGACATCAGGTTCGCGATCGAGCCCAAGCCCAACGAGCCGCGCGGGGACATCCTGCTGCCGACGATCGGACACGCTCTCGCCTTCATCAACGAACTGGAGCACTCGGAGCGGGTCGGCCTCAACCCCGAAGTGGGCCACGAGCAGATGGCCGGGATGAACTTCGCACACGGCATCGCCCAGGCGCTGTGGCACGGCAAGTTGTTCCACATCGACCTGAACGGCCAGCACGGGCCGAAGTACGACCAGGACCTGATCTTCGGACACGGCGACGTGAAGAACGCGTTCTTCCTCGTCGATCTGCTGGAGTACGGCGGTTACGACGGCCCACGGCACTTCGACTACAAGCCGCTGCGCACCGAGGACGCGGCGGACGTGTGGGACTCGGCGGCGGCCAACATGCGGACCTACCTCATCCTCAAGGCGAAGGCCGCCGCGTTCCGGGCCGACCCGGAGGTCCAGGAGGCGCTGGCGAACTCCCGGGTGACCGAGTTGGCGCGGCCGACCCTGGAGCCCGGTGAGACGTACGAGGACCTGGCCGGGGACGAGTTCGACCCGGACAAGGCGGCCGAGCGCGGGTTCCACTTCACCCGGCTCAACCAGCTCGCCCTGGAGCACATCCTCGGGGTGCGCGGGTGAGCGGAGCGCTTGTCGCCGGCGTCGACTCCTCGACGCAGAGCTGCAAGGTCGTGATCAGGGACGCCCGGTCGGGCGCCCTGGTCCGCCTGGGCCGCGCGGCGCACCCCGAGGGCACCGAGGTCCACCCCGAGCGCTGGTGGGCCGCGCTCCAGGAGGCGATCGAGCGGGCCGGCGGCCTGGACGGCGTCGCCGCGATGAGCGTGGCGGGCCAGCAGCACGGCATGGTCTGCCTGGACGAGTCGGGAGATGTCGTACGGCCCGCGCTGCTGTGGAACGACACCCGCTCGGCGGGGGCCGCCCGGGACCTGGTCGATGAGCTGGGCGGCCCGGCGCGGTGGGCCGAGGCCGTCGGCAGCGTGCCCGTGGCGGCGTTCACGGTGGCCAAGCTCCGCTGGCTGGCCGAGCACGAGCCGGACAACGCACGGCGCACCGCTCGGGTGTGCCTGCCGCACGACTGGCTCACCTGGCGGCTCGCGGGCGCGTCCGGCGAGATCACGACCGATCGCGGCGACGCGTCCGGGACCGGCTACTGGTCGCCCGCCGCCGGCGCGTACCGTACCGATCTCCTGGAGCTGGCCCTCGGCGCGACGCCGGAGCTGCCCCGCGTCCTCGCACCCGCCGAGCAGGCCGGAACCCTCGCCCCGGCCCTCGGCGACGGTACGGTACGGCTCTCGCCCGGCACGGGGGACAACATGGCGGCGGCCCTCGGCGTGGGGGCGCGG
Source organism: Microtetraspora malaysiensis (assembly GCF_050947145.1). Taxonomy (NCBI): domain Bacteria; kingdom Bacillati; phylum Actinomycetota; class Actinomycetes; order Streptosporangiales; family Streptosporangiaceae; genus Microtetraspora; species Microtetraspora malaysiensis. Next base: position 8,993,455 of record NZ_CP191998.1, on the reverse strand, counting down.
CCGGGCGACGTGGTGGTGTCGATCGGCACGTCCGGCACGGCGTTCGCGGTCGCGGACACCCCGTCGAGCGACCCGAGCGGCGCGCTCGCGGGCTTCGCCGACGCCACCGGCCGGTTCCTGCCGCTGGTCTGCACGTTGAACGCGGCGCGAGTGCTCGACGCCGCCGCCCGCCTGCTGCGGGTCACCCGCGAGGAGCTCGACGAGCTCGCGTTGCAGGGCCCCCCGGGGGCGGGCGGTCTGGTGCTGGTGCCCTACCTGGAGGGGGAGCGCACGCCCAACCTGCCGGAGGCGACCGGCTCGCTGCGCGGTCTGTCGCTCGCCACCGCGACCCCGGCGCACCTGGCGCGGGCGGCGGTGGAGGGCATGCTGTGCGGGCTGGCCGACGCGCTCGACGCGCTCGGCCTGGAGCCCCGGCGGGTGCTGCTGATCGGCGGCGGAGCCCGCTCCGAGGCCGTACGGCGGATCGCGCCCACGGTCTTCGGCCATCCGGTGCTGGTGCCCGAGCCGGGGGAGTACGTGGCCGACGGGGCGGCGCGGCAGGCGGCCTGGCTGCTCGCGGGCGGGCCGGAGCCTCCGGAGTGGGCGGCGGGCGAACCGGTCCACTACGAGGGGCCGCCCACGCCCGGCCTGCGCGAACGCTACGCCGAAGCCGCGGCGACCGCCTCGGCCACAGCCCAGGTCTGACCCCGACCCCTGAGGCGACCCTGACCATGTCTCGGGGGAGGGCATCAGGGGCGGGTAGGGAGTTCTCCGGATGGTCGGGGCGGCTTTTTCGCGAGATTCTCAAAATATGGTCAAGAGGATCTATCCGCTGCTTGCCTGTGCCGGCATCGCGACCGCCGTCGCCGCGGCGGTCGTGGGGCAGATCGACCCGGATCCGTACCTCGATCCACTCAACCTCGCGCTGACCGACTACGCGGTGCTCGACCGGAGCGGCGCGACCGAGGTGGCCATGGTCGTTCTGGGCGGCGGCTCGCTCGCGCTGCTCGCCGGGATGCGGGCCGTACGGGCGCCGGTGTCGGGCTGGCCGGAGCGGCTCATGCTCGTGTGGAGCCTCGCGCTGGTGGCCGCCGCGATCATGCCGGCGTCGGCCTTCACGGAGGGGGCGAGCTGGGCGGCGCAGGTCCACCGGTACGTCTCGGTGGCCGGGTTCGTCAGCCTGCCGGCCGCGATGGCGCAGCTCGTCGGGAGGTTCGCGGCGGACGAGCGCTGGCGGGCGGTCGCCCGGCCGGTCGAGTGGCTGACGCTCGCGTCGGGCATCGGCCTCGCCGCGATGACCTATCTCGCGCTGCCCGGCCACGGCCTGATGATCGGGCTGGCGGAGCGGCTGTTCCTGGCGGTCGAGGTGGCCGTTCTCGGGGTGCTCGCCGTACAGCTCGCCCGGCTGGCGTGGAGGGACGCGTTTCTCCACCAGCCGGCCGTCGCCGGAAATGTCGTCCGCCGGGCTGACCAGGTGCTTCACCGGCTTCGCGGTATATAGGCGGTATATAGAAATTGGACCGCTTCACTGCTAGCCTTTCGGTCGATCTTTTAAAGATCGAGAAGAGGGCGCATGTCGGTGAGCAGGTCCATCGGATTCAAGATCACCTTATTACTGGTGATCCCCCTGGTCTCGCTCGTTGCGCTGTGGATCTTCTCCGCCTCGTTGACCGTGGGCGACGCGTTCCGGCTGCTCAACACCAAGACGGTTTACGACAGCCTCGGCGAACCCGCCAACGTGCTGTCCACCGAGATCGAACGCGAGTGGCTCGTCTCGGCCCAATATCTCGCTACGCGGTCCGAGTCCGACAGAGCCGACCTGGCCGCCCAGCGCGCCGTGGTGGACCGGGCGCGCGCCCGGATGCGTGAACTCGTCGCGGAGAGCAACGCGGACGCGCTGATCCTGGCCGAGGCGAGGAAGCCCTACCAGGACATGAAATCCGCGGCGGCCCGGCTGGACACCGTGCGGATGGAGTTCGACGAAGACCAGCTCGACCTGGTCAACCTGGGCGAGAACTACCAGCCCTTCCCCGACGCCGCGCAGCGCTTCTCCGTGATCGCCGCCATGGGCTCGGTCGCGACGAGCGGCCAGCAGGGGCGCAGCCTCACCTCGATCTCCGGCGCCCAGCACGTGCTGGCCAAGGAGCGGGCGCTCGTGGCCGGCGTCCTCGGGCAGGCCAGGAAGTTCACCGACGCGGAGAAGCTGCGATTCTCCGAGTACGTCACGACCCGCCGGGTGCTCTTCGCCCAGGGCCTGAACGAGCTGGACGACGAGCTGCGCGCCCCCATCGAGGTGCTCGCGAAGTCGGAGGCGTACCGGCAGCTGACGAACCTGGAGGACCGCATCCTCCAGGGCGAGGTCATGGGGCAGGTCTCGCCCGTCCTGTGGCGGTCCGTCGTCGACCGGGTGGACAACGCGTACACGAACGCGCTGAGCAAGGCCGGGGCGGTGCACATCGCGCGCACCGAGCCCGAGGCGATGGGCGCCTTCGTGCGGGCCGGGGTGGCCGGCCTGCTCGGCTTCGGCGCGGTCGCCGCCTCGCTGATCATCTCTCTGCGGATGGGACGCGGGCTCACCCGCGAGCTCGTCGGCCTGAAGGAGGCCGCGACCGAGCTGTCCGACGTCCGGCTGCCGCTGCTGGTACGGCGCCTGCGGCGCGGCGAGAAGGTGGGCGACGTCGAGGCCGAGGCGCCTCCGCTGGAGCCGACCGGCAGCACCGCCGAGGTGCGCGACGTGGCCGCCGCGTTCAGCGCCGTGCGGCACACCGCCGTGGACGCCGCGGTGGACCAGGCGCGTACGCGGGAGAGCGTCGGCCAGGCCCTGCGCAACCTCGCCCGCCGCAGCCAGGGGCTGCTGCAGCGCCAGCTCCGCCTGCTGGACGCGATGCAGCGCCGCACCTCGGACGCCGGCACGATGGAGGACCTCTTCCGGCTCGACCACCTGACCACCCGGATGCGCCGCCAGGCGGAGGGCCTGATCGTCCTCGCCGGCGGCTCGCCCGGCCGTACATGGCGCAGGCCGGTGCCCGTGGCGGACATGCTGCAGGGCGCGGTCGCCGAGGTGGAGGACTACACGCGGGTCCGGATCTATCCCATGCCCGAGGCCGGGATCTCCGGCGGCGCGGTGGCCGACATCATCCACCTGTTCGCCGAGCTGATCGAGAACGCGGTGTCCTTCTCGCCGCCGCACACCGAGGTGTCCCTGCGCGGGGAGTCGGTGGCCAGGGGATACGCCGTCGAGGTGGAGGACCGCGGGCTCGGGCTCTCCGCCGAGGAACTTCAGACGATCAATTACCGGCTGGCCAGCCCGCCCGAGCTGGACCTGGCCGACACCGACCGGCTCGGCCTCGTGGTGGTCTCCTGGCTCGCCTCCCGGCACGGCGTGCGCGTGGAGCTGCGTCCCTCGCCGTTCGGCGGGACCACCGCGATCGTGCTGCTGCCGGCGACCCTGCTGGCCGGTTCGGGCGACGACCAGGGCCAGGAGCCCGTACGGCTCGGCATCCCGGAAGGAGCGGGTACGTGACCGATCACGAGCGCTGGGACGAGGAGCTGGTCGAGGACGGCCCGGTCGTCCGCGCCTACGCCCTCACCAAGGGGCGGGTGGAGCCGACGTCGGCGGCCGCGCTCGACCTGGTCGCCGTGGTCGGTGCGACCGGGGCGACCGTGCCGTTCCACGCGGATCTGGGGCACCAGCATCTGCGGATGCTGGATCTGGTGCGCCGGGCCCGGCCGCTCGCCGACGTGGCGTCGGAGTCGGGGCTGCCGCTGAGCGTGGTCCGGGTGCTGATCGGCGACCTGCTCGACCACGGGCTGGTGCTGGTCCGGCCGCCGGCGCCGGAGTCGTCGCCCATGGAGAGCATCCTGCTTGAGGTGATCAACGGCCTGCGCGCGCTGTAGCGGGCGCAGGACCGGCTCCCCGGCCGGGTGCCGCCGGGGAGTCTCTCGCGCGGACTACTTGCGCTGGGCCGCCGTCAGCGTCTTCAGCGCGTGTTCGACGAGCGTCACGAGGACGACCTTGGCCGAGGCGCGCCGTCGTACATCACAGAGGAGTACGGGGACGTCGGGGTCGAGGTCGAGCGCCACCCGGACGTCGTCGGGCTCGTGCTTGTCGGCTTCGTCGAAGCAGTTGACCGCGACGATGAACGGCGTGCCCCGCTGCTCGAAGTAGTCGATCGACGGGAAGCAGTCGGTGAGCCGCCGGGTGTCGGCGAGGACGACCGCCCCGAGCGCACCGTAGGACAGCTCGTCCCACATGAACCAGAAGCGCTCCTGCCCGGGCGTGCCGAACAGGTAGACGACGAGACCCTCGCGGATCGTGATCCGGCCGAAGTCCATCGCCACGGTGGTGGTGGTCTTGCCCTCCACCCCGTCGACGTCGTCGACGCCGACCCCGCGGTCCGAGAGAACCTCCTCGGTGCGGAGGGGACGGATCTCGCTGATCGCGCCGACGAGCGTGGTCTTCCCCACGCCGAAGCCGCCGGCGACCAGGATCTTGAGGGCGACGGGCTCCTCAGAGGGCGCGTAGGCCATTGATCACTTCCTTGAGAATGCGCTCGCTGGGCAGCGGCGCCACTTGGGCGGGCGGTCGCACGCTGATCAGCTCATGGTCGTGCAGATCCCCGAGAAGTACGCGGACCACGCCGAGGGGCAGGTCGATCTCGGACGCGATGTCCGCGACGGACATGGGTTCCCTGGCGATCACGAGAATACGGCGTTGCTCCGGCCCAAGGGGGCCCTCGTCCGCCCGTCGTCCCTCGACGGCGGTGACGATAGAGATGAGGTCGAAGTCGTCACCGGACGAGCGGGTGCGGCCTCCTGTCAGCGCGTACGGCCGGACGATGGGACCGGCATCCTCGTCAAGCCACTGCGGTTCGGTCACGCCTCCTCCTCGGGGGCCCTCGTTATCGGCGGGGGTTGGTCGAGATGTGCTGGCCGACCCGCTTGACGAGCATGGCCATCTCGTACGCGATGTGGCCGACGTCCGCGTCGGAGGCGGCCAGCACGGCGAGGCAGGTGCCCTGCCCCGCGGCGGTCACGAACAGGTACGCCGACTCCATCTCGACGATGGTCTGCCGCACCTCGCCGCCGCCGAAGTGGCGGCCCGCGCCGCGCGCCAGGCTCTGGAAGCCCGCGGCGACGGCGGACAGGTGCTCGGAGTCCTCACGGCTGAGTCCCTGGGAGGCCCCGACGACGAGGCCGTCCGTCGACAGGATCACCGCCTGGCGGACGGCGGCGACCCTGCTGATGAGATCGTCCAGGAGCCAGTTCAGTTCGCCGGCCGATGTCACTTTGCTGGTCATTCGTCACCCTTCTCGCCATGCGTGTTTCCGGAATTGTCGTCCGCGTCCTCCCGGCCGCGTCGCGCGCCCATCTGGAAGGCCGAGAACGTCGCCCTGACCTGCTCCGGCGAGCGTTCCTCGGGCTCCGGCTGGACGGGCGCCGACAGCGGCTGGGACGTCTCGCGGAGCTGGGGGGCGATGTTGGCCTGCCGTACACGCCGGGGGAGGCCGGCGTGCGTGCCGTCCGCACCGGACCGGCGGCTCGGCAGGCTCGAGTTCTTGGGCCCACCGGGCTGCGCCGGGTCCTTGGCTCGGCTCGGCAGGTTCGTGCCCCTGGTCCGGGTCGGGAGCCCCGTCTCCGAGCCGTTCTGGACGATGCTGAGGTTGCGCACCCGGGTCTCCTCCGGGGCGCCCTCGCGCGTCGCGGCCGGCACGGGGTCGGCGCGCCGCGTCGCCGGCGTGAAGAACGGCGACCGCTCCGCGTCGCCGGGGGTCGGCGCCAGTGTCGGCGTCGGGGCCGGAAGGGGCGAGGAGCCGCCGCTCACGATGTCGGCCGCCGTCATCGCCCCGGTGACCGGAGCCGGCGTCACCGTGCCCGAGATGACGTCGCCGTCCGGCGCCGCCGAGCCGGTGATGGCCTGGGGAGTGCCGTCCTTGGCCACCAGGTCGCGCGGGACGAGGATGATCGCCGTCGTGCCGCCGTACGGCGAGGCGCGCAGCACGACGCTGATCCCGTAGCGGGTGGCGAGCCGGCTGACCACGAACAGGCCGAGCCGGTCGCTGTCGGCCAGGTCGAACTCCGGCGGCGTGGCCAGCCGCTCGTTGATGACGCCGTACTCCTCGGGCGACAGACCGAGACCTCGGTCCTCGACCTCGATCACCATGCCGTTCGCCACCAGCTCGCCGCGCACCTGCACCCGGGTCTGCGGCGGCGAGAAGATCGTCGCGTTCTCCAGGAGCTCCGCGATCAGGTGGATGAGGTCGGTGACCGCCGACCCCACCAGCGACGCGTTCGGCATCGGCAGCAGGGTGATGCGGGTGTAGTCCTCCACCTCGGCGATCGCGGCGCGTACGACGTCGACCACGGCGACCGGCTTGCGCCACGCCCGGCCCGGCGTCGCGCCGGAGAGGATGATCAGGCCCTCGGCGTGCCGGCGCATGCGCGTGGTGAGGTGGTCGAGCCGGAACAGGTCCTCCAGGCTCTCCGGGTCGCTGGCCCGCCGCTGCATCGAGTCCAGCATCGTGAGCTGGCGGTGCAGCAGGCCCTGCTTGCGCCGGGCCAGGTTGAGGAAGACCTGGTTGACGCCACGCCGGAGTGCGGCCTGGCCGACCGCCGCCTCGACCGCGGTGCGCTGCACCGAGCTGAAGGCATGCGCCAGGTCCTCGACCTCGCTGGAGCCGTGCGCCTGGATCGGCGGCACCTCGGCGTCGACGTCGACGTCCTCGCCCTTGCGCAGCCGCTCGACCACGTTCGGCAGGCGGACGTCGGCGAGTTCCAGGGCGGCGTGCTGCAGCCCGGCGAGATCACGCGCCAGGCGGCGGCCGAACCTGACCGAGAAGATGATGGTCGCGATCACCGCGATCAGGCCGACGCCGCCGGCGACCGCGATGCGGATCATGATGGTGCCGGCGACCGAGGTGGACCGCTCGTTCAGCGCGGCGGACGCCTCGATCCGCGCCTTGTCCAGCGCGCTGAACAGCGCGTTCGTGGTGCCCTTCCACTGGCGGGCGTCGGTCGGGAGCGGGCCGCCGGAGCGCACCTGGTCCACGATCCGGTCCTCGAGCCCGCTGAACTTGCTGAACAGATCGGAGGTGAGCACCTTCTCGTACGGCTCGCGCATGCCGTCCCGCAGGACGGGGCGGTTCGTCTGGTACAGGAAGCGGCGGGTCGCCACCCACTCGCTGAAGGCGTTGTGCTCCTGCTGGCTCATCTGGCCCCGCGAGAGCGCGCCGCGGATCAGGGCGTCCTCTCGCGCGGTCATCTCGTACGCGACACCCATGGCCTGCATCGCCTGGCCCTGCTCGTGGACGCCGAGGTCGGGGAGGGAGACGAGCCGCGAGTAGACGTCGAACAGGTCGTCCATCAGCTCGTTGTACGCGGTGAGCGCGTCGAGGCGGGTGTACTTGCCGAGCGCCACGGACTCGCGGATGGAGGTGAGCCGGCCGAGGCCCTTGACCAGCGTGTCGACGGGGGTGACCACGTCCTCGCCCATCGACGCGCGGGCGTCCTCGCTCTTGGCGGCCTTGGTGAACTTGTCCACCGAGTCGTTGGTCTTCTGCTGCTGGATGCTCAACGCGGTGGATGCGGTCTGCCCGGAGCTCAGCGCGTCGGCGGCGAGGGCACGCTCGGCCTGGACCTGGAGGCCGAGGTCGGTGGAGGCCACGCCGATCGAGTCGTACAGCGCGCCGGCCCGCACGAGGGCCAGGCCGTCGCCGACGGTGAGATTAAGGACAAACCCCCACAAAGCACTCAGTGTGAGCAGCGGTAGGAGCAGCAATAAGAAGATCTTGAACCGAATCGACCGGTTTCTCGAACCCATGGCCACTCCTGCAGTGCGTGGAGGTCGCGCCGCATTTATGGGGAAATGCACCTCCGGAAGATCGCACAGGAGACTAGCACCGATACAGTTCCGGCGCATTGGAGGGACCTGATGAATACTGTCATTACCGGGGCAAGCGACGGAATTGGTGCATCGGCTGCGCTGCAGCTCGCGCGCATGGGACACCGCCTCGTCCTCGTGGGCCGGACCGCGTCCAAGCTGGCGGCGGTCGCGGACCAGGTTGCCGAGGTCACGGGCGACCGGCCGGCCACGCTGACCGCGGACTTCACCTCGTTCGACGACGTCCGGCGGCTGGCCGGTCAGCTTTTGGAGCGCTCCGAGAGCATCGACGTCCTGGTCAACAACGCCGGAGTGATGTCCACGGAGCGGCAGCGCACGGCGGACGGGCACGAGCTGATGATCCAGGTGAACCACCTGTCGCCGTTCTTGCTGACGAACCTGCTGCTGGACCGGATCAGGGAGTCCTCCGGCAGGGTGGTCACCACCTGTTCGCGTGCCGCGAAGACCGGGCGCCTCGACCCCGCCGACCTCTCGCGGGAGCGCCGCCGGTGGAGCGGATGGCTCCAGTACGGCGACTCCAAGCAGGCGAACGCCCTTTTCACGGTCTCGCTCGCCGAGCGGGGGATCGCGGCCACCTGCGCGCATCCCGGTGTCATCCGCACCGGGTTCGCGCCGGGGACCTTCTTCATGAAGTTGGTGCTCCATGTGCCGGGGGTGGGGGAACCGGTCGAGGCGGGGGCCGCCAGGCTCGTCCATCTCGCCGCCCATCAGGACGGTGTGGATCATCCGGGCCGGTACTTCGCCGGGAACGCGCCCGTGGAGGCGCCCCGCCAGATGTCCGATCCGACGTTGGCTGCCGACCTCTGGACCGCCAGCCTCGCCGCCACCGGCCTCCCCGCGTCCTGACCGCCCGTCCCGGGTTGGTGGGGGACGGCCATTCCCGTGGGCCGGCGGCGTCCGCGCCGCCGGACCCTCGGGGACGGCCGCACCGTGGTCCGCGTCGTGAACATCTCTCGGGGCTGGGCCATGACAGCGGCGAAGGCCGCGACCGGACCGGGTGCGGAGGATCGGTCGGCGGCGGAGGCCGGCGTGAGGGGCGATCGCATGGGTCCCAGGGGCGGCGCCCCTGGAAAGCGGCGATCGGCCGACCCGGGCGCTCCGGCGGTGTACGTCCGACACGTCGGGGGGCGCGGTCCGGTCGCGCGGCGACCCGCGAGAGGCATGCGGGGGACGCGCGGCGGGCGACATGACGGCGACGGGCACAGGTAAGGAGCCGGACCCCGGTGCGCGGGTGGCCTACGGGGGGCGATGTAATAGCGAGCGGCGACGTCGTGGTTCCGCATTCACGGAATCCCGGCCGAATGGGAAAGTCGCTTTTCCGGCACGCGTTCCTGAAAACGCAGTCGAGTACGTCCGGTGAAATCGCCGGAAATAATGCACCGATGAGTCAAGAATTTTCGGAACATGACGTTCATGTCTCGATTTCCGGCCAGGTGTTGCGGCATCGGAACGTTTCGCGCAAGGTGTTCGTTGTCCGGGTCGACGGCACGTCGGCGCGGGTGGCGAACGTCGTCCGGGCGACCGTCAGGGGAGTATCGCCCATGATGACGTAGCGCACGTGATCGGGGTAACGTGCGCGTTCGCGGTGAAGTGAAAGACGACGGGGTGAGCAGTGGTCGGCAGGCAGGGCAGGGTGACGGGCAAGATTGGCCCGGGCCTTGTTGGTGAAGTGATGGTGCCGATCCGCGGGGGCGTCGAGGCGTTCTACGCGCATCCGAACCTTCCGGACGAGGAGATCCCGGTCGGGTCGCTCGTCGTCATTGTCGAGTATTCGCCGCCGCGTACGGTCTACGTCACGCGTGCGATCGCCTGACTCCCTGTTCCCCCCGGAAGTGGAGGCGTAGATGTCCACGGAATTCCTAGTTATCGGCGGCGCGATCGTCGTCGCGCTCATCGTCATCATCCTGTTGTTCAAGGCCATCTGGCGGGTCGCGGAGCCCAACGAGGCATTGATCATTTCTGGCCTCGGTGCCCACACGAAGAACGAACTCGCCGACAGCCTCGGTTTCAAGATCGTCACCGGTAAGGGAACCGCTGTGATCCCGGGGTTCCAGACCGCTCGCCGGATGCGCCTCGACAGCCGGGCGACCAACCTCCAGGTGTCCTGTGTGACCCAGCAGGGCATCCCCGTCCAGGTGCGCGGCGTGGTGATCTACAAGGTCGGTGACGACTTCACCAGCATCGCCAACGCCGCCCGGCGCTTCCTCGACCAGCAGGACTCGATGAACGGCGCGATCCACGAGCTGTTCACCGGCCACCTGCGCTCGATCACCGGCAACCTGACCGTCGAGGACCTCATCCTCAACCGCGAGCGGCTCACCAGCGAGACGCGCAGTTCGGCCGCCGACGAGATGAGCAAGCTGGGCCTGGTCGTCGACTCGCTGCAGATCCAGGAGATCGACGACGAGACCGGCTACATCGTCAACCTGGGCAAGCCGCACGCCGCCAAGATCGCCGCGTCGGCCCGCATCGCGGAGGCGCAGCGCGACCAGGAGGCCACCGAGGCCGAGCAGGTGGCCGCCGCGAGGAAGGCCGCCGCAGTCCGCGAGTCCCAGATCCAGCAGGCCGGTTACCAGGCCGAGGTGGACCAGGCTGCGGCGAAGGCCCGGCAGGCCGGCCCGCTTTCGGAGGCCACCGCCCGCCAGGAGGTCGTCGTCCAGGAGACCAGGGCGGCCGAGCTTGAGGCCCAGCTCTCCGAGCAGCGGCTCCAGTCCCAGGTGCGCAAGCCCGCCGACGCCAAGGCGTACGAGACCGTGACGCTGTCGCAGGCCGAGCGTGACGCCCGCATCGCGCAGGCCGAGGCCGAGGCGCGCGAGACGGAGCTCCGCGCCGCCGCCCAGGCGTCCCAGGTCAAGCAGGCCGCGGCGGCCGACGCCGAGTCCGTGCGACTCCGTGGAGAGGCCGCGGCGGCGGCGACCAAGGCGACCGGTGTCGCCGAGGCCGACGCGGCCAAGGCCAAGGGTCTGGCCCAGGCTGAGGCGGCCAAGGCGAAGGGTCTGGCCGAGGCCGAGGCGATCCGCGCCAGGTCCCAGGCGCTGGCCGAGAACCAGGAGGCCGTCATCGCCCAGCAGCTCGCCGAGAACTGGCCGCAGATCGTCGAGGCCGGGGCCAAGGCGTTCGGCAACGTGGACCACATGGTCGTGCTGAACGGCGCCCAGGGCATCGAGGAGATGCTCGCCAAGGCCCTCACGCTCGGCGGCACCGGTCTGGGCCTGGCCCGCACCCTGCTCTCCGGCGGCACGCCGGCCGGTCTCAACGGCTCGGAGCCCGATTCCAAGAAGGCCGTCGACTCCTGACGGCACGCGTTCACTGAAGGTGCGCGTTCGTCCCCGCCACCAGCGCGGGGACGGACGTCGCTTCAGCCGGAAGGGCCGCCGTAGAGGTCGTCGAGATCCAGCAGGTGTACATCATCTCTGCGGCTCGCTTCTGCGATGAGGTCCGCTGCGAATCCGGACTCACTGAAGATCGTGTACTGTGCGGCCGCGACGTCGATCTTGGTGACGGAGCGCATACGCTCCCTGAGCTTCTCCAGTCGCCGCAGGTCGTGTCCACTGCGCGGCTCCGCGGTGCATTTGGCCTCGCCCAGCAGTCGGACGCTGATCCGATCTCCGCGTGGAGAGGAGTCAGGGTCCAGCATCACCACGTCGACCTGATGGCCGCGTTGCCCGTCAGCTCCTGAGCTGATCGTCGTCTGGCCGACCTCGCCAGGCTCGGCGAAGCCCAGCCTGGCCCACCCTTGATCGGCGAGCCAGTCTCTGACGAGGTCCGCGAAATGCGGGCCGAGGATGGCGTCGCGGCCCAAGGCGGCGGCGATCTTGCCGGGCTTGGTCACGCCTTGGGCGATCTGCCGGAGGACTCCCTGATAGAGCGCTCGGTGGGTGATCCGCGGATCCTCCCGCAGCAGTCGATCATGCTCTTGGAAGAGCATGGACGCGGGGTTCAGCACGGTCGCCAGTACCCATTCGTCCAGATCGCCTGGAGCGTGGAATCCCGAGCTGGGGTGAACGGCTTCGGACAGCATCCGATAGCCGGGGACTCCCCCCACGATGGCATGCAACCGCAGGGCCGTCGGGCGATGTGTGGCGTTCCAGTATCGGGCCGCGACGCGGTGGTCGGAGGGCCGAATGAGCTTGCTGAGTGCGGCTCGTTCGTACAACGGCTTGTCGCCGGAAAGCAGGTTGGCCATAAGGGAGAAGGCCGAACCGCACAGCACGATGCGGACGGTTCCGCGCCGCTCCCGCTTGTAGCGATCGAAGGCGTTCTGGATGTAGGACGACAAGGCGGGTGTTCCGGCGAGCAGGTATGAGTGCTCGTCGATCACCATGAGCGCCGGTTCGCCGGTCTCCATAGAACGTCGAGTCAGCTGCTCCATGGCGGTTTCGATTCCGGACTTCCAGTCCTCGAACTTCAGCGGTACCGCCAGATCCAGCCAGTCCGCCACGGAAGCGGCGAAGCTGTCCAGCGCTGTGCGCGGGTCATCCTCCGCGGCCACGTGATAAAGCCCGCCGTACCGCCTGGTCAGATGATCGAGAAGGAAGCTTGGTCTGCTTCTCCATCGCATCTAACTCCACTTCGACGAAATGGGTCTAGATGAGTTGAGTCACTAACCGGAGGCAGGGGAGGCTTGGCGCAGACGGGCGTGAACTCGGCTCAATGGGCCTCGGAGCCGGTCACGTTGCCGGTTTCGGCGCGGACACGGGGCATGAGCAGCTTCGCGCCGCGGCGGCCGACGCCGAGTCCGTGCGGTTCCGCGGAAGAGGCCACGCCGGCGGCACTCCGGCGGGACTCAACGGCTCCGAGCCCAAGAACACCGTCGACACCGCCTATCTGACACGGGCGGCGCGTGCCCGCCGTCCGGGCGGGCACGCGCCCCATCGCGTACGGCCATCCGCCGGTTTCGCGGGTGGTCAACGCCAGTAGTCGCCGGGAAGCCGCACCCACATGTCCGGATTGCCGGTGAACGCTCGGGCGTCGGGTAGCCGCAGGCCGGCTCTCGCGCAGCAGTAGGCGACGGCGTGCCCCTGGTAGAGAAACGTCGTGAGGATCTCCAGGGCCGACATGCCGGAGTCCACGCTTCCGCCGCCGGGGTGGGTGTCCCAGTCTTCGGTCACGCCGTCGCGGAAGACGCCTCCCTGGTTGCCGCTCTTGGGGTTGGCGAACATGGAATAGCAGACGGTGCCCGTGGACAGCCGCTCACCGACACCGGGGGCGGACAGGGCGTAGCCGCACATCTGGCTCAGTACGCAGCCGCCGGGAACGTCGGTGATCCCGGCGAGGGCCAGCGACGCGTCCATGTCCGCGAAGGGATCTTCCATGATCTCCTCGACCTCGGCCTCGTTGGCGGGCACGGCCGCGAGGCGGCGCGCCGCCTCGGCCGCGTCGATCCCGGCCACGCAGGCCAGGCTCATGCCGTCGTCGTCCCAGCTTCCCAGGCTTGTGATCAGCCGCCGGGCCTCGGCCACCGCAGCGGTCTCCTCGGCGGACAGGCCGACACCGCCCGGCGGTGTGCCGAACAGGCCGGGGTGGCGGGTGACCAGGCTGAGCCGTCCGGGGGACCAGCCGGACATCATGGGCCGCCACGGGTCGGCCCCGGCCGAGACGAGGGCACGAGCGTTGCCCGGACGGTTCTCGAAGACGGCGTCCCACAGCGCCGTGCGGCCGTCGGACTCGGCGTCGACGTCGGTGACCCGCCGGGCCAGCTCAGCCACCACCTCGGGCGAGCCCTCCCTTGCCGCCGTCTGCAGCGCCGACTCCCAGACGTGAGGGCCGGAGTCGGGGTCCGCCCCGGCGTCGAGCCGGGCGCGGATCACGTCGAGCTTCGTCCAGTCCTGACAGTCGATGCCGGACCATCCGGACGATGAAAGGTCCATGACACTCCTCGGGGGAACGTGACGATCATGTCCCGCCCGATCATGGCGTACGAGTCCGACAGAACCCGGCTGCCTTGATGGCCCGGTCGTACGTTGTGCGGGCGTGTCGGCGGGCGCCGACCTGATCGGACGCGCCCGAAGATCCTTTGGTTCGGTGAGAAATGACGGCCTCGCTCCGCACATAGCGAGGATGTCCGCACGCAACGTGCTGGCCAACCACCGCCGCGGCGAGGTCCGTCGTCAGGCACGCAGCGTCGAGCTCGACGCCGAGATGGTCGATCTCTACGGAGCCGCTCCCGACAACGGAGTCGAGCTGACGGCCATCGGCGAGGTCTTCCGGAGCCTGCCGGACGACGACCGTGAACTGTTGTCGCTGGTCGCTTGGGAGGGGCTGGACCGCCGGCAGATCGCCACCGCGCTCGGTGTGTCGCGCAACGCCGTACGCATCAGGCTCCATCGCGCCCGGCCTTTACTCCGTCCCGGAGAACATCCCGGTGAGAGGGACGGCTGGCAGATGCGGATCGACACCAAACTCTTCAAGCCGGACCAGACCTTCGTCTGGACCATCGCCGACCTGCCCGGCGGGGGGGAGCAGCACGAGCAGCATTCTCATGAACGACCCGGTGGCGCCCTGCGTGCTCGTGCCCGACGACACCCCCAAGATGAAGGAGGTCGACTCGACGTCCCGCCGGGCGACCAAGAAGGGCGGCTCGCTCGCCGGGTTCCGGGTGGGCGAGAAGACCGTGGGCGAGGTCCTGCCGGAGATCGAGAAGCGCGGGTTGAAGGCCACCTATCTGGTCATGGCCATCCCTCCGGGCAACCCGGGCGGCTTCGGGAACTGCGCAGGCAGGACACTCCGGTCGGCGACGACTGGATCGTCTGGGAGGCGGAAGAAGAGAAGGGCGTTCCAGGGAAGGTCATCCTGCTCGTCACCGACAAGCGCTACGACAGGAACCCGGTCTACAACGGGCTGCGCGACAACGTCATCCACGATTAAGTCGCGGCCCTTCGCAGTGGCCGAGGCCGAGGCGATCCGCGCCGGGTCCGAGGCGCTGGCCGAGAACCAGGAGGCCCGTCATCGCCCAGCAGCTCGCCGAGAACTGGCCGCAGATCGTCGAGGCCGGGGCCAAGGCGTTCGGCAACGTGTGGTCTGGACGCCCCAACGAGCACAAGTCATTCTGGCCGTCGCCGGTAGCTGGTCGGGCGGCCCCGACCACCGAGCTGCTCGACAAGGCCCTGCCCGCGCAGCTCGCGAAGAGCTTTGCGGATGTTCGGGGCAGACAGGTCCAGGACGTGCTGGAGTTCGGCCACGGAACGAGCTCCAGCGGCCAACGCGTCGTAGATGCGCAGCTCGGTCTCGTTGAGATCAGCCGCCGGTCTGTCGGCGATGCCACGATGCATGACTACGGTGAAGCGGATTCCAGCGTCTCAAATGTAACCACGCTCCAGTTGTATTTGCGTGGGTTCTGGTTACATTTCCCGGGTCGTGCCTGGCCGGCGCGGGCCGGCTCAGTGGGCCTCGGAGCCGGCCGCGGTGCCGGTGCCGGTCTCGGCGCGGACACGGGGCATGAGCAGCACCGCGCCCACGATGAGCACGGCCACGACGAGCGCCGTGAGGAAGGCGTTGTGGACGGCGTCGTTGAGCGCTCCGCGGACGAAGGCCGTCACGGCCGAGCTCACACCGTCCGCACCTCCCGCGCCCTGCCCGGTCAGCACGTCGCTCGTGGCGTCGACGCTCTTCGGCAGGTGGTCACCGCCGACCGAGGCCGGGGGGTGGGCGAAGCGGTCCGACAGCGTCGCGTTGGAGACCGCGCCCAGGACGGCGGCCCCGACGGTGCTGCCGATGGAGCGGAAGAACATGTTGGTCGCCGTGACCACACCGCGGCGCTCCCACCCGACGACGGACTGCACGGCGACCATCGTCGGGCTCGACGTGAGCCCCAGGCCGACGCCGGCGATCAGGCACGCGGTCGCGACCTGCCAGATGTGTGACTCCCGGCCGAGCACGGCGCACAGTACGGCCCCGGCCACGGTGACCGCGGCGCCGATCAGCGCGGTGTCGCGGAAGCCGATGCGCATGTAGATGCGGCCGGAGACCGCCGCGGCGAGGGGCCAGCCGATGCTGAGCGCGGCCAGGGTGAAACCCGCCACCAGGGCGCCGGTGCCGAGCACGCCCTGCGCGTACGTGGGCACATAGGAGCTCAGGCCGATGGTGAGTGTGCCGATCCCCAGCGCGGCGAGGTTGGCGCCGGTCAGCACACGGTGGCGGAACACCCACAGCGGCAGGATGGGCTCGACCGCACGGCGTTCCACGAACACGAACGCGATCAGCATGGCGGCGCCGCCCGTGAAGATGACCAGGCTGACCGGCGACCCCCAGCTCCAGGCGACCCCTCCTTCGAGCAGGCCGAGGATGAGCAGGGAGGAACCGGCGGTGAGCAGCACGGCGCCCAGGTAGTCGATCCGGTGTGAGCCGCGGGCCACCTTCTCCTTGAACCGCCGGGCCAGCGTCCAGGCGGCCACGGCCCCGAGCGGCAGGTTGATGAAGAAGATCCACCGCCAGGACACGTACTCGGAGAAGATGCCGCCCAGGGTGGGTCCGACGACGGCCGAGACGCCCCAGACGCTGGCGAGGTAGCCCTGCACCCGGGCACGTTCCTCCACCGAGTACAGGTCGCCGACCAGGGTGATGCTGATCGGCTGGACGGCCCCGGCGCCGATGCCCTGGATCGCACGGAAGAGGATGAGCGCCGGCATGCTCCAGGCGACGCCGCACAGCACGGAACCGAGGAGGAATGCGGCGATGCCGAAGAACATCACCGGCTTGCGCCCGAAGACGTCCGCGAGCTTGCCGTAGATGGGCACGGTCACGGCCTGCGTGAGCAGGTAGATCGAGAACAGCCACGGAAACTGCGAGAACCCGCCGAGGTCGCCGACGACGGACGGCACCGCCGTCGCGATGATCGTGCTGTCCAGGGCCACGAGACCGGTGCACAGCATGATGGCGGCGAGCACCGGGCCACGCTCGGACCTGAACCCGATGCCGTCCTGTTTCTCGCCTGTCTTCGTGTCCACGTGGCCAAGCTCCCCTGGGCATGCCGCCATTACGGGAGTGGCCAACCGCTGGCCACTCCCGTACATTCCGCGGAACGAGATCTAGATCAGGACGTGCTGCTCCGGGTTGCCGGCGAAGCAGAACTGGGCGTTGCGGGTGAGCTTGTAGTCCGGCGCCTGCCAGGTGTGCGCGGTGGCGTCGGACCCGCGCATGTAGACGAAGTTGAAGCGGTCCGCGGAGTAGATGCGGACGCCCTCCTCCTTGCAGCGCCGGACGAGCCGGGTGTCCTCGCCCGCGTTGACCGGCTCGAACAGCATCGACCGGAGCATGTCGGCCTTGGCGACGATCGTCGCGCCCTGGATCAGGTGGGCGTAACGGTTCTCCAGGCCGGGCAGGCGGAACACGGTGACGTTCTGGTCGGGGAAGTACGTGTAGTGCGCGCCCTTGCCCACCATCTCGGCGTCCGCGTAGTCGAACGCCCGCAGCAGGTCGGACAGGTAGTGCTCGCCGTAGATGTTGTCGTCGTCCATCTTGGCGATCAGCTCGCCGTCCGCGTGCGCGATGCCGTGGTTGAGCACCTCGCCGAGCGTCCACGCCGGGTCGGCGGTCAGCACCTTCACTCCGGGGATGCCCGCGGCGAGGGCCTTGTCGCGGACCACGCCGGGGTCCTCGGAGAGGCCGTGCAGCACGAGGATCAGCTCGATGTTGCGGTGCCGCTGCCGGGCGACCTGCGCGATGGCGTGTTCGAGCTGTCCGGCCCGGTTGGTGGGCAGCACCACCGAGACCGAACGCGACCGGGACGTCACGGGGCGGCCGAGGTCGGTGAGGATCTGGTCGACCCGGTGCGAGAAGAGGTGCTTGTCGAACACCTCACGCATCGCCAGGTGCGCCTGCCGGGCGCGCAGCTCGGGGCTGTTGATGAAGTACAGCGCCCGGTTGTACGCCTCCTCCTGCGAGTGGGCGATCGGGATCAACGAGCCGAACGTCTCCTCGATGGCCCGCGACCAGCCGGAGAGCACGGTGGTCGCGCAGGCCGACAGCTCGAAGACGCGCCGTGCGCACATCGTCGGCGAGTCGATCACCGAGTTCACGTTAAGGAAGACCTTGTACATCTTGTACGCGGCCAGCATCTGCTCGTACGGCAGCTCGCCCACGATGTGGGGGCGGTACTCCGCCGGCCAGGCGTACTTGTCGTCCACGGTGCCGTTGCGGGCGAAGATGTGCAGGCCCAGCTCGCGAGCGGGGGCGAGCAGCGTCTCCATCTGCTCGCGCCGCTCGGGGTGCTTGTCGCGGAAGTACATGCCGCCGAAGACGATGTCGTACGGCCGGCCCTGCTTGGTCTGGATGGGGTTGTGGATGCGCGGCTGGGCGGCGAACTGCAGCACGCCTACCCGATCATGCCCCAAGATCTCCTGATATTTCGGGATCATGTCGCCGTCGCACGTGTACACGTAGTCGAACAGCTTGGCCGTGTCGATGAAGAAGTCGAAGTTCGGCGGGTCCTCCTTGTTCCAGAAGACCGTGGGGATGCCCTCCGACTTGCACCAGGCGATGAGGTCGCGCAGCTCCTGCTTCGGAGCGTTCGTCCCGGTCATCTGGTAGCGCCAGCGGCCCTGGTTGCCGTGCCAGGCCGACTCGCAGAACAGCACGTCCGGACGGTTCTCGGCGAAGATCTCCGGCCAGTCCGCCAGCCCGAACTCGATCTGGTCCCACTCGTACTTGAACGCGAGCCGGGAGAAGTCGTCCAGGATGACGGCCACCTTGAGGTCGGGGCGCACCACCGGTCCGTCCGGCCACTTCAACGTGGGGATCTTGACCTCGGGGCCCTTGGCCTCGGCCAGCTCGACGGCCTCGGTCACGGGAATCGGCGCCTTGGGGCTCTTCCCGGCCTTCATGGCCTTGCTCAGGTCGCGCGGCAGCCGGGCGAACTTCGTCGGCTTCGTGGCGCCGGTCAACGCCTGCGCGACCCGGTACGGCCGCTGCGTCTGGGTGGCCTTCAGCTTCCAGATGGCGTAGTCGGCCCGCGCCTCCTGGATGGCGACCTTCTTCTCCAGCTCGCGGATCCGCTGCTCGTAGCGCTCGACGACCTTGCGCTCCTCCGGCAGCCAGTTCACCGGCCCCAGGCGCTGGAATTTCGGCTCATCGGAAGGGTTCTGGTCAGACATTAAGGCCTCCTGCTCTAGCTGACGCGTCCCTTGGCGGCGGGGGAGAGGTTGTCGCCGCGCAGCCAGGCGGCGATGACGCGGGCGATCCTGGGCCCGGCCGCGCCGTCCCACAGCGGCGGAAGCTCCCCGCTCGGGGTGCTGGAGCCGTCGGCGAGGGCCTTGTCGGCGGCGGCGGGCAGCCCCGCCGGGGTGACCAGGCGGTTGGTGCCGTGCGTGACGGTGACCGGCCGCTCGGTGTTCGGCCGCACGGTCAGGCAGGGGACGCCCAGCATGGTGGTCTCTTCCTGCACGCCGCCCGAGTCGGTCACGACGAGCGCGGCGCCGCGCACCAGTGAGAGGAAGTCCACATAGCCCAGCGGATCGACGATCGAGAGGTTCTCGCGGTTCACCAGCCCGGCGTCGGCCAGCCGCTGCCGGCCGCGCGGGTGCAGCGGCACCACGACCGGGACCCGCTCGGCGACCGCGAGCACCGCGTCGACCAGCTCACGCGCCGACTCCGGGTCGTCCACGTTCGCCGGGCGGTGCAGCGTCGCCACCGCGTACCTGCCGGGCACGCCGAGCCGTGCCTGCACCGGCGCCGGGTCGAGCTTGGGCAGCGCGGAGAAGAGACTGTCGATCATCGGGTTGCCGACGAGGTGCACCCGCTCGGGGTCGACGCCCTCGCGGGCGAGGTGCGAGAGGGCTTCCGGTGAGGTGGCGAACAGGATGTCGCTCAGCGCGTCGGTGACGACGCGGTTCACCTCCTCGGGCATCTCCCGGTCGAAGGAGCGCAGGCCCGCCTCCACGTGCGCGGTCGGCACGTGCAGCTTGGCGCAGACGAGGATCGCGGCCAGCGTCGAGTTCACATCGCCGTACACGACGACGAGCGAGGGGTGGTGTTCGAGCACCACGTCTTCGAGGCCGGTCAGCAGCGCGGCCGTCTGCCGCGCGTGCGACCCGGAGCCGACGCCCAGGTTGGCGATCGGCTCGGGCAGGCCGAGGTCGGCGAAGAACACGTCCGACATCAGCGCGTCGTAGTGCTGCCCGGTGTGAACGATGCCCTGCCGTACGCCGAGCTCGTCCAGCGCCCGGACGACCGGGGCGGCCTTGACGAAGTTGGGCCGGGCACCCAACACGTGCAGGACGAGGGGGTTGTCCCTCATTGACCTCGCCTTTCATGGTGGGACTGGGGCAAACGTTGCCTATGGTACGGTCACGCCGTGGTATCCGAGGCCAAGAAACCCTCCGTGGCAGCCAAGTCGGCAAGGGCCGGGATGGGCGGCCTACTCCGCGGTTTCGTGAAGAATCCGGTGGTCGTCTCCCGCATCGTGGCGAGCAAGGTGAAGTCCGATCCGATGCGGGTCGCACAGGCGGCGGCGGACGCGATGCCGCCCGCGGTGCGCCCCATCATCGGCAAAGTCGCCTGGCCCGCCGCCCGGTACGCCAAAGTCAAGGTGCGCAAGATCGTCCGCAGGATGGCCGACGGCCCCATGGAGGCGGCGAAGATCTACTTCGACGCCGGCCGGATGAGCGACGCCGTCAAGGTGCTCAGGCCGCACATGAGGTGGCCGTTCGTCCGCCGCAGGATCGCGTTCTACCAGGGCGAGATGGCCGCCATCGGTCCCAACCCGATCCCGCCGAAGCCTCAGGTGATCATGGGGACCCGGCACGAGGGCCGGATCCTCCACATGGTCACCAACGCCCTGCCGTACACGCAGGCGGGGTACACCGTGCGGACCCACCGCATCGTCACCGCGCAGCGCAAGGCCGGGCTCGACCCGCACGTCGTGACGAGCTGGGGCTGGCCGATGCTCCAGGGCCACACCGACGCCACGTCGTACGAGGAGATCGACGACATCCCCTACCACCGGCAGCTGCCCAGCGGGGGAGACCTGCCGTTCGAGACCCGCGGGCGGCTGATCCGCGGCGCCGCCCAGGTGACCGAGCTGGTCAGGAGGCTGCGCCCGCAGGTGTTGCACGCGGCCACCGACCACCGCAACGGCTCGGTCGCGCTCGCCGTACGCGAGCGGACGAGCACGCCGGTCGTCTACGAGGTGCGCGGCTTCCTTGAGGAGACCTGGGCCTCCAGGGACCCCAAGCGGGTGGGCACCGAGCGCCACATCATGCAGCGTGAGCGCGAGGCGTTCATCATGAACGAGGCGGACGCGGTCGTGACGCTGGCCGAGACCATGGCGGCCGAGATCGTCGAGCGCGGCGTGCCGCGCGAGCGGATCCACCTCGCGCCGAACGCGGTGGACGACTCGCTGCTGACCGCCGAGTACGACGGCGCGTCCTTCCGCAGGCAGTACGGCATCGGCGACAACGAGATCGTCATCGGCTCGGTGTCGAGCATCGTGGCCTACGAGGGGTTCGCCACGCTGCTGGACGCGGCGGCGCTGCTGCGGGACGCCGGCACGCCGGTCAGGGTCCTGCTGGTCGGCGACGGCGTCGAGCGGCCGAACCTGCTCCAGCAGGTCGAGCGGCTGCGCCTGCGCGACATCGCGATCCTGCCCGGCCGGGTGGGCCCGGACGAGGCGCTCCAGGCCCAGGCGGCGATCGACATCTTCACCTGCCCGCGTGAGGACCTCCGGGTCTGCCGACTTGTTACGCCATTGAAACCCGTCGAGGCGATGGCGCTCGGCAAGCCGGTCGTGCTGAGCGATCTGCCCGCGCTTTCCGAACTCGTCGGCGGCGATGGCGCCGGGATGCTGGTGAAGGCCGGAAACCCGCGCGCGCTCGCCGACGCGGTGGCCGCGCTGCGCGACGATCCGGAGCGCCGCCGCGAGATGGGCGAGGCCGGGAAGGCCGAGGTCGCCGCGAAACGCACATGGAGCAGTCTCGCCCGGACATACCGCGCGATCTACCAATCTTTGACCTGATGATGGAAATGACGGGGACTTCGTATGTGCGGCATCAGGCACCGTTGGTGCTCACTTGAGATAGCCTTTGCCACCATGAAGTGTTGTTTCCGCCCCCAGGTCGCATCGTGAGCGAGCGAACCGGCTTCGACCTCACGGTCATCGGACTGGGATACGTGGGTATGCCGCTGGCCAAAGAGGCCACGGCGGCGGGCCTGCGGGTGGCCGGTCTGGACGTCGACCCCCGCAAGGTCGAGGCGCTGAATGCCGGTCAGTCCTACATCGACGACCTGACCGACGCCGACCTCGACGCGATGCTGGGCGGTGGGTTCACCGCCACCCTGGACGCCTCGGTGCTGGCCGAGTCGCGCACGATCGTCATCTGCGTGCCCACGCCGCTGGACGAGGACCACCGCCCCGACCTGTCGGCCGTCGAGGGCGCGACGCGCGCCGTCGCCCAGCACCTGCGGCCCGGCACCCTGGTCGTGCTGGAGTCCACCACCTGGCCCGGCACCACCGACGAGATCGCGCGGCCGATCCTGGAGAGCGCCGGGCTCGCCGCCGGCACGGACTTCCACCTCGCCTTCTCGCCCGAGCGCATCGACCCGGGCAACACGAAGTACGGCCTGCGCAACACGCCCAAGGTGGTCGGCGGCTACACCGTCGCCTGCCGCGACCGCGCCGTCGCCTTCTACAGCCAGTTCGTGGAGTGGGTCGTCCCCGTCAGCGGCACCCGCGAGGCCGAGATGGCCAAGCTGCTGGAGAACACCTACCGTCACGTCAACATCGCCCTCGTCAACGAGATGGCGATCTTCTGTGACGAGCTCGGGGTCAACCTGTGGGAGGCCATTGAGGCCGCCTCCACGAAGCCGTTCGGCTTCCAGAAGTTCCTGCCCGGCCCCGGCGTCGGCGGGCACTGCATCCCGGTCGATCCGTCGTACCTCTCCTACACGGTCCGCAAGCTCGGCTACCCCTTCCGGTTCGTCGAGCTGGCCCAGGAGATCAACGAGCGGATGCCGTCGTACGTCGTGGCTCGCGCGCAGCGGCTGCTCAACCGCGCCCGCAAGCCGGTGAACGGCTCCCGGGTGCTGCTGCTCGGCGTCACCTACAAGCCCGACATCGCCGACGAGCGGGAGACCCCCGCCGTGCCCGTCGCCGAGGCGCTCCTCGAACTCGGCGCCGAGATCGTGTTCTGCGATCCGCACGTCAAGGAGTGGGCGGTCAAGGGCAACCAGATTCCCCGGGCGGACGACCTGGCCGCGGCGGTGGCCGACGCCGACGTCACGCTGCTGCTGCAGCAGCACTCGGCGTTCGACCTCGGCGTGGTGGAGGAACGGGCCCAGCTTGTGCTCGATACTCGCGGCGTTCTGGCCACGAGCGATCGCGTCGAGCGACTGTAGGAGGGTCCGCGCGTGCACGTGCTCGTCATGACGGTGGTGCATCACCCCGAGGACGCCCGGATCCTGCACCGCCAGATCCGCGCGCTCGTCGACGCCGGTCATGAGGTCACGTATGCCGCGCCGTACTCTGCGCGCGGGGTCGTCCCACGGTCCTGGGTCAACGGGGTGGATCTGCCGCGCGCCGCCGAGCGGCGTAGGCTCACGGCGGTCCGGGCCGCCCGCAAGCTGTTCAAGAGCATGCGAGACAAGATCGACCTCGCGCTCATCCACGACCCGGAGCTGCTGCTCGCCGTCGTCGGCGTACGCGGCCGCCCGCCGGTCGTCTGGGACGTCCACGAGGACACCCCGGCCACGCTCTCCCTGAAGCCGTGGCTGCCCGCGTTCTTACGTCCGCCCACCCGGTTCCTCGCCCGGATGCTCGAAGGGGCCGCGGAACGCCGCCTGCGCCTGCTGCTCGCCGAGACGGCCTACGCGGGACGCTTCAAGCAGACGCACCTCGTCGTGCCCAACGAGACCTGGGTCCCCGACACCGTCAGCGCCCCCGGCGACGACCGGGTGGTCTACCTCGGCTGGCTGTCCGAGGCGCGCGGTGTACGCGAGGCCGTCGAGGTGGGCCGGCTGCTCCAGCCGTACCGGGTGGTCGTCGAGCTCATCGGCTACGCCGACCCGCAGAGCCGTCCGCTGCTGAACCAGGCGGTCGCCGAGGGCGTGCTCGAATGGCGCGACTTCATGCCCAACGACGAGGCGCTCAAGCGGCTGGACGGCGCGCTCGCCGGCCTCTCGCTCCTGCACGACGAGCCCAACTACCGGCACTCCATGCCCACCAAGATCGTGGAGTACATGGCGCACGGCATCCCCGTGATCACCACGCCGTCCCCGCGCGCGGTCGATCTGGTCGAGCGCTACCGCTCCGGCCTCGTCGTCCCGTGGCAGGACCCGCAGGCGGTGGCCCGGGCCGTCCTCTTCCTCCGGGACAACGCGGCGGAGCGGCACGCCATCGGCGGCCGTGGCTACGCGGCCGCGCGGGCCAACCATCACTGGCCGAACTCCGCCCGCCGCTTCGTCACCCAGCTCGAAGAGTGGGCGGGCGTCCGGCGCTGACCGTCCCCGCCGACGGGCGGATTCGATTTATCCGGTCCTGAAACGATGGGCGGTAGTGTCCTGAAGGTGCGCTGGCTCACATTGCTCCTGGGCGTCGCGATTCTCGCCGGTGTCGCCTCCGTAGTGATCGTCATGCGGCACGACCAGCCCTCCTCCAAGGTCGCCGGAGTCGGCCGCACCACGCCCGCGACCCCGCCGGGCTCCCCGGGACCGCTCACCCCGACGGCCAGCGCGTTCACCGACCCCTGCGGCACGTTCGACACCACGACACCCGCGCCGTACGCGGTGAGCGGGTACTGGCTCGTGCCGACGGCAGACCGCTGCACCTGGCGGCGCCAGCTTCAGGCCATCCACAAGGTCGGCGGCGACACCGTGGTCCGGCTCGGCTTCGGCCTGTCGCCGCGCCAGGTGAACTACCAGACCGGCGAAATCAGGGACAAGAACAGTGAGGGCCCCGACACGCGGTACGCCACCTGCGTGGAGGACGGCGTCCCCTGCGTGAAGGCGGCCGAGAAGGACCTCCAGGCGGCCAACCCCGGCAACCGGATCACCTGGACGTACGTCTACCGCACCGACGAGCAGTACGGCGACGGGATCTTCCGCTGCCCCACGATGGAACGGAAGATCGTCGTCGGCAAGTCCGTGTTCTACCGGCTGGTCGCCCCCGATGACGGTTCCGACGACGCGACCTGCGACTTCTCGTCCAAGGGGCGCAACTATCATGTGATCATCGTGTCGGCCGGAGCCGAGGACAGCCTGACCGAGTTGCTGGACCTCGGAGACCGGTTCGGCATCCAGGTCTTCCCCGCGCTGCCGCTCGCCCCGCGCGACCCCGCCAACAGCACCCGGGCCGACCCGCGCCACATCGGCACGCTGACCACCCTCACCCGGCGCATCGTGCAGGACTACGGCGCCCGGTTCGCCGACCGGCAGTCACTCGGCGGCGTCTACCAGCCGTTCGAACTGCAACTTCGCGACTGGCCCGACCCGTCCAAGGTCCAGACCCTCACGGTCTACGCCGAGCAGCACCGCATCGTCGAGCAGGAGCTGCCGGGCAAGCCCATCCTGATCAGCCCGTACATCGACGGCCGCCGCAACCAGAAGTTCACCGCCACGCCGAAGCAGGTGGCCAAGGGCTTCAAGGACCTTGCCAAGACCGGGGTGGAGATCATCGCCCCGCAGGACGGCCGGGGCACCGGCAAGGTCGGCCTCTTCTGGCCCAACTGGAAGAACAAGCAGGTCGACGACCAGCTCAAGATCGTTAACGGCGTGGGCGACAGCACGTACGCGGCCGCGTACTACGGCGGCACGCGCGACTACTACCGGGAGATGGCGCAGGCGAGGGAGGAACTCGCCTCCGAAGGCGTACAGGTCCAGCTCTGGGCCAACGTGGAGGCGTTCGAGCCGTCCACGCCGGAGCAGTCGGGCACCCCGAAGTGCGGCAGCCAGGTCCGCAGCCGTACCACCAAGCCCCGCCTCGACACCCAGGTGACGCTGGCCGGCCCGTACGTGTCGAAAGTCATCTCGTACATGTGGAGCGACTTCTTCACCTGCGGCTCGCCGTCGCTGTCCGAGGAGATCATCCAGGACTGGGACCGCCCGATCGCCGTCCAGGCGGTCCGGCAGGCCCGGCAGATCCAGGAGGGCCTGGAGGTCCGCGGCTACCACCTAGCCTCGGCCAAGGTCACGCTGAGCTGGCCCGGCATCGACACCCCCCGGGTCGTCGACTCGGCCGCGGCCGGCTGGCACGACACCACCCCGATCGAGAACCTCCCGTACGGAATCGAGAAGGTCTGGATCCCGGTCGACTGGGCGACGGTGCCGGCGGACGTGTGGGTCCGCGTCGAGGTGAGCTCCCCTGACGGCCGCAAGGCCGCCGAGCCCGTCTACTACAAGAACGCCGGCTGAGGCCGGGGCCCGCCGCGTCTGATCCGGGCGTCTCCGTGATCGAATGGAGGGATACCGGGGTGGGTGCGTTCAGGTAGCGTTCTGTACATGATCCCGCGTATCCCCGTCAGCGTGGATCTCGTCGTGCTCACGGTGAGGTCGCAGGCGCTCTGCGCGCTGGTCTGGCGGCGGGACAGGCCCCCGTACGAAGGATGCTGGGCGCTGTCCGGGGGGTTCATCCAGCTCGACGAGGACCTTCCGGCCGCCGCCGCCCGGGTGCTCGCGGAGCGCGCCGGGCTTCCGGGCGCCCCCGTCCATCTGGAGCAGCTCCAGACGTACGGGTATCCGGACCGCGACCCCCGGCAGCGCGTGGTCAGCGTGGCCTATCTGGGGCTCGCGCCCGATCTGCCGGCCTCGACCGAAGCGCACATGAGCTGGCAGTCGGTCGACTCGCTGACCCGCATGGCGTTCGACCACCGGCGCATCATGCTCGACGGCATCGAGCGGGCCAGGGCCAAGCTGGAGTACAGCCCGCTGGGCGCCGCGTTCTGCCCGCCCCAGTTCACGGTGGCGGAGCTGCGCCGCGTGTACGAGATCGTGTGGGGCAGGCCCCTGGATCCGCGCAACTTCCACCGCAAGGTCACCAAGACCGAGGGCTTCCTGATCCCCACGGGCGAGACCACCACCCGTGACGGGGGACGTCCGGCGATGCTCTACCGGCGCGGCCCCGCCCTCGTCCTGCACCCGCCGATGCTCCGCATCTAGTGCCGTGACCGGCAAGGTTTGCCCGGACGGAGCGGTGTCCAGGGTGGTGCATCGCAAGGCGGAGGAGGAGGCCGTAGCGGAGCCTACGGCCGACAATCCCGGGCCCCGCGGAAAGTCCGAGCTTGCGAGGACTTTTCGTGGGTGGGGCGTCAACGCCGCGAGGTGCCGCCCTGGGCGACGCGACGGGGCAAAGATTGGCGGGAGGGGCACTAGGCATTGCGACCAGGAGCGTCCGGAAAGCAGCCCGAAATGCCGCGGGCCGTGAGCTCGCCCGAGGCGATCGATGTGGGACGACACCGCGGCGTATCTCGCCGGATCAGACACGCGCAGGGCGACCGTGCTGTGCGGCACGGCCGCCCTTGGGCCCTCGATTCGATCATTGAGGCGCCCCTTGCCATCCGGCGAGAGACACCTGAGGGATCAGGCGGGTTTGGTCAGCCGGACCTCAAGGGTGATGCCGTCGGCCCGGACGTCGCAGGTGCGGAAGGTGCTCTCGGCGGCGAGATGCTCGAACTGGGCCCGTGAGTAGGCGCGGCGTTTGAGCATTGTCAGCGGCACTCTGGTCAGTACGGAGTTCAGCCGGTTGAGCTCCATCCTCCTGACCTCCTCACCGATGTCGGCCCCGGACGCGTCCCGGTTCAGGTCGTGGATCACCGCCGTGCCGCCGTCCCGGAGGACCCGGTGCATCTCGTTCATGGCGCGGACGGGCCGTCCGAAGTTCTTGAAGGCGGCCTGGCAGACGACCAGGTCGAAGGACGCGTCGTCGAAGGGCAGGTCGGCGGCGTCGCCCTGCTCGATCCGGACGGACACGCCGGCGCGGCGGGCCCGCTCGCTCGCGATCTCCACGAACGTGTGGCTCATGTCGAGCCCGGTCACCTCGAACCCGAGCCGCGCCATCTCGACGGCCAGGTAGCCGGGCCCCGGGGCCACCTCCAGTACGGCGGCTCCGCCGGGCAGGATCGCCGCGAGCTGCGCGGCGTATCGCCGGACGGCGGCAACTTGGGGGGCCGAGCCGCGCTGGCGGGCGTACCAGCGCGCCATCGCTCCCTCGATCCCCAGGGCCTGGGAGCGGGTGGTGTGTGTCTTCTCCATGTTCCCTCCGGTTTCGGATGTTCTTCCGAACCGGCCCGGGAAAGAGCCCGACTATTCTTACCGGTGCCACCTCGTGGCCGGGCTGCGTTCCGCAGGTTCGGTTCGAGGGCTCCCCGGCGGTCGTGTTGGCGCACGCCGCCGGGGTCGTCTTTTTCGGGGTCAGTCCGTGACGGCGCCCCTTTCCGCGAGTTCGGCGATCTCGGGCGGCCGCCGGCCCTTCTCGTGCCAGTCGCGCCACAGCACGAGGTCGGGAAACGCCCCGGAGGCGAGTTCGTCGAGCAGGGACCGGGTCCAGGCCAGCTCGGCCTCCCGGATGGCGAGGTCGTACTCCGCCTCCACGAGGAACAGCCGGGGGACCTCCCGGAGATACGCGGCCAGCGACTCCCGCTGTCCGGCGACCTCTGCCTCCAGCAGGCCCACGCGCCGCCGGAGCAGGCTCGTCACCTCGTCGGGCGGGAGTACCCCACAGACAGAGAGCGCGGCCTCGAACTTCGGCTGCTCCCGCTCCGGTGTCGCGAGAAGGTCCCGGACCCAGTCGGCCAGTTCCGCGCGCCCGGCCTCGGTGATGCGGTAGATCGTGCGCTCGGGGTGCCCGCGGTCGCGGACGCTGTCGGTCACTTCGAGGAATCCGTGCTTCTCCAAGTTGCGCACGACCGTGTAGAGCGAGCCCCACTTGACGTCCATGTCCCGGTCCTTGCCGCGGGCGCGCATCAGGGAGGCCATCTCGTACGGGTGCATCGGCCTTTCCACGACCGTCGCGAGCACGGCCAGGCCGAGCATGTTGTTCACTTTGCGGCGTTTGGCCACTCGGCACCCCCTGCTACTCGTACACGAGTATGCGTCTGCGAGTATCACGGCACAACGCATAGAGTCCACCGACATGACCGTCGTGCGTTCTGTGCTCCTGTTCGTCCTGGCCGCGGTGCTGGAGATCGGTGGAGCCTGGCTGGTATGGCAGGGCACCCGCGAGAGCCGCGGCTGGGCGTGGATCGGCGCCGGAGTGATCGCGCTCGGCCTGTACGGATTTGTCGCCACGCTCCAGCAGGACGCCAACTTCGGGCGCATCCTGGCGGCGTACGGCGGGGTGTTCGTGGCGGGCTCGCTCGCGTGGGGTATGGCGATGGACGGCTATCGGCCGGACCGGTTCGACGTCATCGGAGCCCTGATCTGCCTCGCCGGGGTCGCTGTGATCATGTACGCGCCGCGAGGCGGCTGACGCCGAAAACCCGGCAACCGACCGCTTTGTTAGGTTTGTCCGCTATGGGGACAGCCCGGGTGACGATCAGGTACGGCGGACGGGACGACGTCGAGGCGGTGCTCCGCTTCTGGGCCGAGGCGGCCGAGGGCACCGATCGGCACGATGACGCGGACAAGGTCGTCCAGCTCGTCGGGCGTGACCCGGAGGCGCTGCTGATCGCCGAAATCGACGGGACGCTGGTCGGCACGCTCGTCGCCGGGTGGGACGGCTGGCGGGCCCATCTCTACCGGCTCGCCGTGGACCCCGGGCACCGGCGCATGGGCATCGGCTCCCGCCTGATCGAGGCGGCGGAGGACCGGTTCCGGACGTTCGGGGCCTTCCGCGCGGACGCGATGGTCCTGCACGACAACGAGCTCGCCCATCGGGCCTGGTCGGCGTCCGGCTACGGGCCGCAGCCCCAGTGGGGCCGCTGGGTGAAGCACCTGTGCTGAAAGGTGGGGACATTCCCGCGGCGTCCCCCGCGCGGGTCTCGTCCGGGTCCGTACGGTCTTACACGGGGTGGCACTGAGGCAAGACCGCGCCAGGTCCGCGGGCTTCGTCAGGGGTGGACCGGCGCCCGGTTCTTAGCGTTGGCCACGTGATCGAGACGACGGACGGCCTCGCCGCGTGGGCGATGCACATCATGGAGAAGCTGGGCGGTCCGGGGGCCGGGTTGGCGATCGCGCTGGAGAACCTGTTCCCGCCGCTGCCGAGCGAGGTGATCCTGCCGCTGGCCGGGTTCACCGCGAGCCGGGGCGACCTCAGCCTCGCCGGGGCGATCTTCTGGACCACGTGCGGCTCCCTGGCGGGGGCGGTGATCCTGTACCTGCTCGGGATGCTGCTCGGCGCCGACCGGATCCGGCTGATCGCCGCCAAGATGCCGTTGTTGAGGGTCTCCGACATCGACCGTACGGAGGCCTGGTTCTATCGCCACGGCGGCAAGGCCGTGTTCCTGGGCCGGATGGTGCCGATCTTCCGCAGCCTGATCTCCATCCCCGCCGGGATAGAGCGAATGCGGCCGGCGGTCTTCCTGGCGTACACCACGCTCGGCAGCCTGATCTGGAACTGCACGTTCGTGCTGGCGGGTTACGAGCTCGGCGAGAACTGGTGGATCGTCCAGGACTACGTGGACGTGTACTCCAAGGGAGTGCTTGTCCTGGTTGTCGTGGTCATATTGGTCTTCGTGACGGTTCGGGGGGTCTCCTCGTGGCGGGGACGCCGCCGGCTCGATGACGACGGCGAGGCAGGGGCCGACTCCTGACGCGGTGCCGGGCAGTACCCCGCTCTCAGTAGGGTTAATGCTGCACAAAGGCACAGATTTGAGGAGGACGAGCATGACGACGCCGCGCTTCCGGGCCGTACTCGACACCATGCCCGCGTACAAGGCGGGCAAGGTCGTCGTCGGGCCTGACGGCAAGTCGTTCAAGCTGTCCTCGAACGAGAGCCCGTTCGGGCCGCTGCCGAGCGTGCGCGAGGCGATCGCCGAGGCGGCCGCGGAGATCCACCGCTACCCGGACCCGGCCTCGGTCGCGCTCACAGAGGCGCTCGCCGAGCGGTTCGCGGTGCCGTGTGAGCACGTCGCGCTCGGCGCGGGCTCGGTGACGCTGGCGCAGCAGCTCTTCGAGACCGTCGGAGAGCCGGGCGCCGAGGTGATCTACGCGTGGCGGTCCTTCGAGGCGTATCCGCTGCTCGCCGACCTGTCCGGGGCGACCTCGGTCCAGGTGCCGCTCAAGGACGAGGCGCACGACCTCGACGCGATGGCGGAGGCGATCACCGACGCCACCCGCATGATCTTCGTCTGCAACCCGAACAACCCGACCGGCACGGTCAAGCGCACGGCCGAGCTGGTGGAGTTCCTCGACCGCGTCCCGAGTGACGTGCTGGTGATCCTCGACGAGGCCTACTGCGAGTACGTCCGCGACGAGGACGTCCCCGACGGCCTGGCGCTCTACCGCGACCGCCCCAACGTCGCCGTACTGCGCACGTTCTCCAAGGCGTACGGGCTGGCCGGGCTGCGGGTGGGCTACCTGATCGGGCACGAGCCCGTGGTCGCCGCCGCGCGCAAGACCATGGTGCCGTTCGCGATCAACCGCCTCGCGCAGGTCGCCGCCGTCGCGTCCCTCAAGGCGGAGGGCGAGCTGCTGGAGCGGGTCGAGGCCGTGGTGAAGGAACGTGCCCGGGTCAGGGAGACGCTGATCGCCCAGGGGTGGACGATCCCGCCCACCGAGGCCAACTTCGTGTGGATGCGCCTCGGCGACCGGAGCTCCGCGTTCGCCGAGCTCTGCGCCGGGTACGGCGTGGCCGTGCGGCCCTTCGGCGCCGAAGGCGTCCGGATCTCGATCGGCGACCGGGAGGCCAACGACGCCTTCCTCGCCGCCGCCGAGGCGTTCGGCGCCTGACGCGGCACCTGAGAGGCGCCCAGGAGGCGCCGAGGATCGCTGAGAGGCGCCAGAGGGACGCCGGGGGACAGGCGGGCGGGGCCCCACACCCCGCCGCCGCCCATCGATCAGCTCGGCGCCGTTTCCACCTCGGGCACGGCCTGGGCGGCCCGGCTACGGCGCTCGGTGGACACCACCAAAGCGACGCCGATCACGATCAGGCCGCCGGCGCCGAGCATGGCCGCCGTGACGCTCTCCCCGACCACGGCCACCCCGAGCAGGACCGCCACGACCGGGTTCACGTACGCGTACGTGGACACGAGCGAGATGGGCGCGTTGCCGAGCAG
This sequence comes from Microtetraspora malaysiensis, assembly GCF_050947145.1. Taxonomy (NCBI): domain Bacteria; kingdom Bacillati; phylum Actinomycetota; class Actinomycetes; order Streptosporangiales; family Streptosporangiaceae; genus Microtetraspora; species Microtetraspora malaysiensis. The sequence continues at coordinate 8,961,442 of NZ_CP191998.1, read as the reverse complement.
CCAGACGTACGACGTGAAGCCGATCAGCGAGCCCACCAGGATCAGGTAGGCGAGCGCCGCCCAGGACCGGCCGCTGACGGCGGCCAGGTCCAGGCGCTCGCCCAGGCCGGTGCCGATGATCAGCAGACCGACGCCGCCGACGGCCATCTCCACCGTGCTCGCCGCGAACGGGTCACGCGGCATGGGGATGCGCCCCGACAGGAAGGAGCCGATCGACCACGACAGCGACGCCACCAGGATGATGACCACGCCGACGGAGTCCGATCCGGTGCCGCCGCCCAGCGAGATCCCCGCCACGCCGACGAACCCGATGAACACTCCGGCGAGCGTGAGCGCCTGCGGCCGGTCGCGGAACACCGTACGCAGCATGACCAGCCAGAGCGGGACCGACGCGACCAGGAGGGCCGCCAGCCCGCTGCCGATGTGCTGCTCGGCCACCGCGACCATGCCGTTCCCGGCGGTCAGCAGCAGCAGGCCGACCAGGGCGGCCCCGCCCAGTTCCCGTCCGGTGACGCGGAACGGCTCCCGCCCCTTGCGGAGCAGCAGCACCACGCCGAGGATCAGCGCGGCCGCGATGAAGCGCAGGCCGCCGCTCACCATGCTGGGCAGGGTCTCGATGGCGATGCGGATGCCTAGGTACGTCGATCCCCACACGATGTAGACCGTCGCCAACGCCAGCCAGACCCGCATGCCATGAGTGTTCTTCCCCATGGCTCCTTACAATAGCGGGGCGCATCCTGACTCAGCGGTTGAGTTTCTCCACGATGAGCCGGTAGAGCTGGCGCGGCCGTCCGGGGGCGGGTGTCCGGTTCGGCGGAAGCGGCCACGCGAGTCCCTCGTCGACCAACGTGCGCAGCAACCGCCGGGCCGTGCGCGGCGTCACGCCGAGCATCTTGCCCGCACTCTCGGCGTCCACCACGGTGTCGCCGCCCTCCAGTTTGGCCGCGAGGCGCGCGAGCACCTCGACGCCCTTCGGCTTGGCCGCCCCGGCCGCGTTCGGAGGCATCCTAGGCGCCGGCACCAGCGCGCGGCCCTCCCGGTCCACCGCGAAGCCCTGGGAGTTCTTGGCCCCCTGGCTGCGCCCCAGCGCGCCCCGGGCGTGCGTCTCCGCGTCGTGCGTCGTCCGGCCCATGCCGACCCCGACCTCGACGGCCAGGCCCAGCTCGTCCCTGATCTTGGCCGCGAACGGCAGCACCCGGAACCCGTCCGTCGCGGCCGCGATCGAGCCGCGCGAGGCCACCACCAGGTAGCTGTGGTCGTCGATCGGCCACACGCTGGAGTTCATCCGGTTGGCCTCCTGGACGAGCAGGCGGTGCAGCGACAGCCGTAACTCGTCCCGCCAGTAGCGGGGCGCGGCCCGCCGTACCGGCTCACGCAGCGTGGGAACCTCCACCAGCACGACCGTGAGTTGCGACTCCTCCAGCCGATGGTGCGCTCCAAGAAGTGCCGCAGTGTGTAGCGCCGTACGGATCGCGGCCGAGGTCGGGCGGATCCCCACGACGGGCAGGCCGGCGGCGGCCAGCCGCTCGGCGACGCCCGGAACGCAGGTGAGCGCCCCCGTGGACGCCCCCTGCCGGATCAGGCGCTCGTGGAACGCGGCAATCGCGCCGACGGCTCCAGGCTCGTCGCGGCAGTGCACCTCCTCCGAGGGCAGGCCGAGATCGGTGTACGCCTCGTCGATCTCCGCGCGGCTGAGCACGTCCACGCTCACCCGCCGGGGGTCGATCCGCTCGTCCATCGCAGCTTGGGCGATCGCGGCGGACAGGGCCGCGCCGCCCAGTTGCACGAACGTTGCGGGCATCGTGAGCACCCCGGCGCGCCGGGCGATCTCGTACGGCGCGGGGCTGGAGAACAGGCAGGCATCCACGTTCGGGCCGAGGCGGGTCACCTTGTCGGCCGCCTCCTGTTCGTCCCGATAGGCCGCCGCCACCAGGCGGCACGGCACAGGCGCGGCCGCATGACCCATGAGCATCACTCGCTCGACAAGATCATGCGGCCCCACCACACCGATAGTGAGATCCGGCGTCATCGTGCCCACTCGTGACCCGCGCGGATTCTCTTCCGTGCGCTCGACCAATGTCTGTCCCATCCGTGACCGTTTCCAAATTCGTTGAAGCTCTCTTTGAAACGATCGCGTCTGGCGGCCGTAATGTCACGCCCAAATTCGCCGGAATTCCGTTCTGCATAGTGGCCGGATGTGGCCAATCAGAAGGTCTCGCCAGCTCAGGTGGGTAAAATTGACCCCTGGATCAGTCGGTGGCCAAAGAGGAAATCTGGCGTTCCACATCTGCCCCGAGCGCCTGCATACGCTGCGCGAGATGGGCGTGACCGCGGTCGATGAGATAACCGGAGTCGATTGTCGTCTCGCCTTCGGCGCAGAGCCCGGCGAGCACGAGCGCGATGCCCGACCGGAGATCGTGCGCGGTGACCTCGGTGCCGCGCAGCGGCGTCGGGCCGTGCACGACGGCACGGCTGTCGTCGACCTCGATGTTGGCGCCCATCTTGTTCAGCTCGCCGGCGAGCGCGAAACGCCCGTCGAAGATCCGCTCGTGGATGTAGCTGGAGCCGTCGGCCAGGCACGCGACCGTCATCAACGGCGACTGCAGGTCGGTGGCGAAGCCCGGGTAGGTGTCGGTGATCACGTTGATCGGCCGCAGCGGACGGTCCCTGCGGACGTTCAGCACCGCGCCGTCGGTGGCGAACTCGACGCCCATCTGCTCCAGCTTCCAGCGGACCACGCCGAGGTGCTCAAGAGAGGCGCCGACCAGGTTGACCTCGCCGCCGGTGATCGCGGCGGCCATCGCGAAGACGCCGGCGTCCAGCCGGTCGGGCATCACGGTGTGCTCGACCGCGGACAGCTCGGAGACACCCTCGACGGTGATGAAGCCGGTGCCGCCGCCCTGGATCCGCGCGCCCATCCGGGAGAGCATGACGATGACGTCGAGCACCTCGGGCTCGAGGGCCGCGTTCTCGATCACGGTGGTGCCCCCGGCGAGGGCGGCCGCCATGATCAGGTTCTCGGTGCCGGTGTGCGAGGGGGTGTCCAGGTACAGCGGGGCGCCGACCAGGCCGGCCGCCTTGATGTGGATGACCGACTCACCCTCGTCCACCACCGCGCCGAGACGCTTGTAGCCGAGGTAGTGGAAGTCCAGGTTCCGGCTGCCGAGGTTGCAGCCGCCCACACCCTCGATGATCGCCTCGCCCAGCCGGTGCAGCAGGGCCGGGACGAACAGCACCGAGCCGCGGAAGCGGCGCGCGATCTCCGCCGGCAGCACCGGGCTGGTGAGCTGGGACGCGTCGATGACCAGCGTCCGCTCGGCCTCGTGGAACTGCACCTTGGCGCCGACCGCCTGGGCCAGCTCGACGGCGCGGCGAACGTCCTCGATCACGGGCACGTTACGCAGTACCGTCTGGCCCTCCGCCGCGAGGAGAGCCGCGCCGATCATGGGGAGCACGGCGTTCTTCGCCCCCTGGATGAAGGCGGTTCCGCGCAGTACGTTGCCTCCGCGCACGCGGTAACGGACCATCGATGAGACTCCTAAATCAAAGGTGGGGAACTCGCATGACGCGGCGGCCGAGAGTGACCAGAGTAGCCGCTGGGACAGGCGTTTTTAGGGGAACTACCCGCGGAAGTCGCGGCCGGTCAGCCGCTCGTACGCTTCCACGTACCGTTGCCGGGTGCGCTCGACGATCTCGTCGGGAAGGGGCGGCGGCGGCTCGTCCGACGACCGGTCCCAGCCGGACTCGGGGGAGGTCAGCCAGTTGCGGACGAACTGCTTGTCGAACGACGGCTGAGGCCGGCCCGGCTGCCACTCCTCAAGCGGCCAGAAGCGGGAGGAGTCGGGGGTGAGCACCTCGTCGCCGAGGACGAGCCCGCCGTCGGCGTCCCAGCCGAGCTCGATCTTCGTGTCGGCCAGGATGATGCCGCGCTCACGGGCGATCTCGGCACCACGCACGTAAACGTCGAGCGTGATCTGCCGCAGCCGCTCCGCGACGTCCGCCCCGACCTCCTCGACGACCTGGTCGTACGTCATCGGCTGGTCGTGCTGGCCGATAGGGGCCTTGGTCGACGGCGTGAAGATCGCCTCGGGCAGCTGGGAACCGTCGGTCAGCCCGGCGGGGAGTGAAACACCCGAGACCACGCCCTCACGGCGGTAGTCGATCAGTCCGGACCCGGTCAGGTAACCGCGCGCCACGCACTCCACCGGGACCATCCGCAGCTTGCGGCACAGGACGGCGCGGCCGGCGAACTCGGCGGGCACGTCAGTCGAGACCACGTGGTTGGGGACCACGTCCGCGAGTTGCTCGAACCACCACAGCGAGAGCTGGGTGAGGATCACGCCCTTGTCGGGGATGTCGGGCGTCAGAACATGGTCGAACGCCGAGATCCGGTCTGAGGCCACCATCAGGAGCAGCCCGTCGTCGGTCTCGTACAGATCGCGGACCTTGCCGGAGTGGAGGTGCTTCACTATGCCATTTTGTCAGTGGTTCAGACCTCTTTGCCGACCGCCCCAAACCTTCGCGCCCGCGGCGGCCGATCGGGCCCGTTCCGGCCGGACGCCGACGCGCGTCCGGCCGGAGGAGGACCCGGTTCCTACGCCTCGACGGCGCGTAGCGCGATGTCAGAGCGGTGGTGCGAGCCGCGCATCCGGATGTGCCCGGCCAGCTCGTACGCGCGTGAGCGCGCCTCGGCGAGGTCGCGTCCGGTGCCGACCACGCTCAGCACCCGGCCGCCGTTGGAGACGATCCGCCCCTCGGCGTCCAACGCCGTCCCCGCGTGCAACACGTACGCCCCGGGCACCTCCGCGTCGAGGCCCTCGATCACGTCGCCCTTGACCGGATCGGCCGGATAGTTCTCCGCCGCGACGACCACGGTCACCGCTGCGCCGTCGCGCCAGCGGAGCGGGCCGTGCCCGGCCAGCTCGCCCTTGGCACAGGCCAGCAGCAGCCCTGCGAGCGGCGTCTCCAGCCGGTCCAGCACGACCTGCGTCTCCGGGTCGCCGAACCGCGCGTTGAACTCGATGACCCGCGGCCCCTTCGACGTGAGCGCCAGGCCCGCGTAGAGCACACCCGTGTACGGCGTGCCGCGCGCGGCCAACTCGGCCACCGTGGGCCGCACGACCTCGGACATCACCTGCTCGGTCAGACCCTCCGGAGCCCACGGGAGCGGCGTGTACGCCCCCATCCCGCCCGTGTTGGGACCCGTGTCGCCGTCCCCGGCGCGCTTGAAGTCCTGCGCGGGCTGGAGCGGCACGGCCGTCTCGCCGTCGCACAGCGCGAACAGCGACACCTCGGGGCCGTCCAGGTACTCCTCGATGACGACCCGCTCGCACGCCGCGGCGTGCGCGAGCGCCTGGTCCCGGTCATCGGTCACCACCACGCCCTTGCCCGCGGCCAGGCCGTCGTCCTTCACGACGTACGGCGGGCCGAACTCGTCCAGCGCGGCCGCCGCCTCGTCCGGCGTCGTGCAGGTGAACGCACGGGCGGTCGGCACCCCGGCGGCCGTCATGACGTCCTTGGCGAAGGACTTGGACCCCTCGATCGCGGCCGGCTCCCGCGACGGGCCGAAGCACGGGATCCCGGCGGCCCGCACCGCGTCGGCGACCCCCGAGACCAGCGGCGCCTCCGGGCCGATCACCACGAGATCGGCCCCCAGCGAGACCGCGAGCTCCGACACCGCGGCGCCGTCGGTCGGCGTCACCGAGTGCAGTGTCGCCACCTGAGCGATCCCGGCGTTGCCGGGGGCGCAGTGGACTTCCGAGACGGAGGGGTCGAGCCGCAGGCCCCGGCACAGGGCATGCTCACGACCACCGGATCCAATGACTAGAACGCGCACCCGGCGAGTCTATTTGCGCTCGCTTCGCTCGCGCGGGCTAGGTGCGCCTTCAGTCGATGTCTTCCCTCGTCGCTCGGAGTCGCTGTGCTTAATTGCCTCGCTCCGCTCGGCGGTTCGGGGCGCCCGAAGTCGGCTCGTGCCCTCCTCGCTCGGGGCTCGTACCTCGCCCACTCGCTCGTCGGTTACTTCACCGCCGCGCCCCTCACGTCCCTCGCTCCCCGCTCGCTCCTCACTCCAGACACCGCCGCGCCCCTCGCGTGATGGTTAGGCCTCGGGATGATGGATGCTGCTCGCGCGGGCCGGTTTGGCGTCCTCGTCCACCTCTAAGAGGCGGCGGCTTGAACGGGGTAAGCGAGGTCGAGCGGGCGCTCACCGGCAGAGCGTGAAGTGAACGCAGACCACAGCGGTGTCATCGGTGATATGGCGGCCTTCGACCTGCTGCCAGAAGCGGATGTGGGCACGCCGCCAGTGCTCGATGTCGGTGTAACCCTCGCCCTCAGCCTGGGCGAACTCCCACGTAACCTCGCCGAACGACACGGTCGCCACAGTGGCGATCTCCACTGTGGCGAGAACATCGCCTTGGTTGCCGAGCAGGGCGAACCGCTCACCGGGGAATTCGAGCTGTTCGCCTTCCTCGCCGTATTCGACCAGCAGAGTGGCCGTGGCGGTCTTGGCGCCGGCCAGCACCAGGCCGTTGAGCTCGTCGCGCAGGGCTCCCGGGCTGCCCAGTTCAAGCGCTCGCATGTTATTCACCCGTGGCCACATTCCGTGCAGCCTATTGGAGCACCGTCTGCGGCAACACTGCGAGCAGGGCTGTACCAACACCGAGCGGTTGGTGGGATCGGTGGGCTCGGGGGTACTTGGTGGCTTTTTGTGGGGAAGTACCTGATCGCGGCGAAGGGGCTCGTTATCCTAGAGGCAGGCCAGGCAGATGTGATAGGTTAGCCCAGCTTTGCTGTGTCTCGTGGCGATTGGAGGTGGTTCGGGTGTCCTCTGGTGATCCCGTTAGTACGTGCCGGCGCACGTGCGACGTGCGCATTCCCGACCATCTGATCTCTGAGCCCGAGAGACAAGCTCACGCCTGAAAAAGGGGTGACATCGCGTCGCGCGTGGAGCGTGTCGGTTCGGGCGGGAAGGGTCCGCCATGCGCTCCTCAACCATTTTTCCGCTGATTTCACGGCACGCCCGGGTGACTCCGCCGCGGCTGGTCAAGCCCGTGCCTGACAACCCCGTGACCGACCGCTGCGTGCCGCCGAGCAGCTCGCTGATTGAATACGGCGCCTACATCGCCGGTAAGAAGGTCGAGGCCGCGGGCATCCCCGAGGCCGTCAATATGGTCCGCGCGCACAACGACGCCGGTACCGCCTCCGACGCCTACGTGTGGGTCGGCCTCTACGAGCCCGCCGCCCCCGAGGTCGAGTGGCTCGCCGAGGTCTTCGGCCTGCACCCGCTCGCTGTCGAAGACGCCATCAAGGCGCACCAGCGGCCCAAGGTCGAGCGGTACGGCGACTCCCTCTTCGTCGTGCTCAAGACCGTGGCCTTCCTCGACCACCAGACGCCCGTCGCCACGAGCGAGATCATCGCCATCGGCGAGATCATGGCGTTCGTCGGCCCCGACTTCGTCGTCACCGTACGGCACGGTGAGCAGTGCTCCCTGGCGGACGTCCGCGAGAAGCTGGAGGACGACTCCAAGCTGCTCGGGCGCGGCCCGACCGGCGTCCTCCACGCCATCGCCGACTTCGTCGTGGACAAGTACCTGTACGTCGCCGACCTGATGCAGGACGAGCTGGAGAACGTCGAGGCGGCCGTCTTCGCCGAGGTCAGCTCGCGGGACATCAACCGGATCTACCAGCTCAAGCGCGAGATGCTGGAGCTCAAGCGCGCCGTCGGGCCGCTGCAGACCCCCTTCAACGCCCTTCCTCAGCGGCGGATGATCCCCTCCGAGATGCGGGAGTACTTCCGCGACGTCGGCGACCACCTGTCCCGGGTGTGCGAGCAGGTCCAGTCGTCCAACGAGCTGTCCGACTCGATCCTGCAGGCCGCGCTCGCCCGCTCCAACGCGCTGGCGAACGAGGACATGCGCAAGATCTCGGCCTGGGTGGCCATCATCTCGGTCCCCACGATGATCGCCGGCATCTACGGCATGAACTTCGATCGCATGCCGGAGACCAAGACCGTCTGGGGCTATCCGGCGGTGATCGGCCTGATGGTGGTCGCCTGCGCCCTGCTCCATCGCGCCTTCCGCCGCAACGGCTGGCTCTGAGACCGCACCCCGACGCCCACCACCGCGCCCTGAAGGCGCGGTGACGTCAGCGTGGTCCGGCAACCCCAAGGCGCCAGGACGTTCGCGCCCCGGCCGCCCAGAGCGATTCCGACGCCGAGTGGCCGACCGCGTTCTCTGCGTGACCTTCAGAGGGGGGAATGATAGTTGCAACTATGATAGTTGTGGCTATCAAAGCTCTCCTGAGGGGGCGGATGTCGGGCAAGGGGAAGCCGGAGCGGCTGTTCGGGCGCGACACGGAGTGGCGGGAGCTGACGGAGTTCGCCTCCACGCCCACCCTCGGCGCGACGCTGGGTCTCGTCTACGGCAGGCGACGCCAGGGCAAGACCTTGATGCTCGAACTTCTCGCCCGGCAGACTTCGGGTTTCCTCTTCGCCGCCACGCAGCAGAGCGAGGCGCAGAATCTGGCCGACCTCGGCGCCGCGTACGGTGCCTTTCTCGGCCTTCGGCAGCCCCTGAGCTTCCCATCCTGGAGGGAGGCACTGGAGGAACTGTTCCGGCTGGGTGAGGACCGCGCCATCCCCGTGATCATCGACGAGTTCCCCTACTTGATCTCCGCGAGTCCGGGACTTCCCTCCTACATCCAGCAGGCGCTCAGCCCACTGAGCTTCGCCAAGGAGCGGAGCCGCACCAGGATGATCCTCTGTGGCAGTGCGTTGACCACGATGGCCGAGTTGCTCGGCGGCGGGGCTCCGCTTCGTGGGCGAGCGAGCATGGAACTGGTCGTTCGCCCGTTCCGCTACCGGGAGGCGGCGGCCTTCTGGCGGGTGTCGCACGACCCGGAGCTGGCGTTCCGGCTGCACGCGCTGCTCGGGGGAACCCCCGCATATCTCGAAATGAGCGGAGGCTCGCCCCCCTCCTCGACGGCGGACTTCGACGACTGGGTGGCGCGCCGGTTGTTGAACCCCGCCTCGGCCATGTTCCGCGAGGGCAGCCTGCTTCTGCGGGAGGAATCGTCCATCAGCGATCCGACCTCGTACGCGGCGACCCTGGCGGCCCTGAGCGCGGGAAACCATCGCCGCTCCGAGATCGCGTCGGCGCTCGGGCGTCCGAGCACCGCGCTCAGCCATCTGCTGTCGGGTCTGCGGGACATCAGCCTGATCGACCAGGTGGACGACGCGCTCCGGGAGAAGCGGAGCATGTATCGGATCGCGGAGCCGGTCGTCCGCCTTCACCAGCTTCTGATCCAGCGGCACGAGCCCGAGCTGGTGATCGGCCGGGCAGGCCGGGTCTGGGCCGGATCCGCCGACACGGTGGCCGGAAAGATCTACGGGCCGCACTTCGAGGACCTGGCCCGAGAGTGGTGCTTCGAACATGCCGATCCGGAGACGGTCGGGGGAGTGGCTGCCAGGGTCCGCCCCACCGAGATCGCCTGCCGCGAGCACCGGCAGGGACATGAGATCGACATCGTCGTGACGGAGTCTCCTTCGTTCTCGGCGGAGCGGATCACTGCGATAGGTGAGGCGAAGTGGACCAACTCGGTGACGGACGTCCCGCACCTGCAGCGGCTCGAACACCTTCGCGGGCTCCTGCCGGCCGCGAAGGTCGGTCCTCTTCCCAAGCTGCTGCTTTTCGGCCGCTCGGGGTTCACAGAGCGTCTGCGGCGGGTCGCGGACGCGCGTGTGGACGTCGAATTGGTCGACCTCGATCGTCTGTACACGGGCTCCTAGAGCCTGACCGGATCGTTCCGCAGGGTGACCTGTTCACACCTTCAGCCCTCGTCCCTCACCGCTCCACCCTTGAGGGGTGAACAACGCACTCGTCGTCATCGACGTTCAGGAGTCCTTCCGGCAGCTGCCCGACTGGGAGTTCGTGTCGCAGCCGGACATCGTCGGTCAGGTCAACCGCCTGGTCACCGCGGCCCGCGCCCAGGGCCACCTGGTGGTGTGGGTGCTCGGCTCCCGGCCAGGGGCCGGCACCGTGTTCGATCCGGCGCGGGGGTACGTCCGCCTGATGGACGGGCTTGAGCCGCGCACGGGCGAGCCGCTCATCACCAAGACCGCGCACAATGCCTTCACCACCACGAACCTGCACCAGATCCTCACCAGCCGCGGCATCCGAGGGTTGACCGTGTGCGGCATCCGTACCGAGCAGTGCTGCGAAACCACCACCCGGATCGCCTCCGACCTCGGCTTCGACGTCGTCTTCGCCACCGACGCCACCGCGACCACCCCCATCCCGCACCGCGACGCGCCGCAGGATCTGCCGTTCTCGCAGCTGGTGAGCGACCCGCGGACGCTGGGCGTCGCCGATATCGTCGCGCGCACCGAGTACGCGCTCGCAGGCCGGTTCGCCGCCATCCGCACTGTCGATGAACTGGCCGGGGCATAGGCTCGGCGGCTGTGCCCCGGGTTGTCTTCCTGCTCATTCCACGAGTGCACCTGCTCGACGTGGCCGGGCCGGCCCAGGTCTTCTCCACGGCGGCCGACCTCGGCTACGAGCACGCCCTGTCGTACGTGTCCGAAGACACGCACGTCGCCACCGTGCAAGGGCTGCCCCTGCACGCCGAGCGTGACTGGCCCCACCTGGAGCCCGACGACCTCATCATCGTGCCGGGCTGGCGCGGCCCGACCCGCATGGCCAGTGCCGACACCTTGCACCGGCTACGCGCGCATCACGCGGCCGGCGGCACCGTGGCGGGCATTTGCGCGGGCGCCGACGCACCCGGCCGGGCCGGCTTGCTCGATGGCCGCCGCTGCACCACCCACCATGCGACCCAGGACGAGCTTGCCCGCCTCTATCCGACGGCCGAGGTCGTGCGCGACGTGCTCTACGTCGAGGACGAGCGGGTGGTGACCTCGGCGGGCGTGGCCAGCGGCATCGACGTGGCGCTCCACTTGCTGAGCACCAGGCGCGGGCCGTACGCCGCCAGCCAGGTGGCCCGCGCCATGGTGGTGTACGCCCGCCGGCAGGGAGCGTCGCCACAGATCAGCGCGATGCTCCGGCACCGCAGTCACAACGACGAGACGGTGCATCACATTCAGGACCTGATCGACGCGCGTTTCACCCAGCGGCTCACGCTCTCGATGCTGGCGGACGCGGTTGGATGCAGCGAACGGACAGTCACCCGGCTCTTCCGGCAGGCGACCGGCCTTACGCCTCTGGCCTACCAGACCGCGCTGCGGCTGGAACGGGCCGAACACCTTCTCGGGCAAGGCGCGACGACTGAGACAGCCGCCCGCGAGGCCGGCTTCGGCGACCCGCGGATGCTGCGCCGCCTACGCGCCCGGATGTAGGCCCGGCAGAGGGCCCGTTCGTCGCAGCGCCTGTGCGGCCACAACGTCATCGAGACCGGGCCCGAGCCCTACCGCCAAACAGCACGGCACAGGCTATTCAGGGGCGTCCTCACGGGAGCCGAGGGAGGCGAGGCCGCTGATCGTGATGTCGATCGCCCTCTGGGCGGCGGCCCGGGTCTCCTCCCAGGAGGCCCCGCTGTGGCGGCTGGTCATGATGGCGAGCCTGGCCGCGCCGGCGAGCGCGCCGACCGCCGCGGCCGCCTCCACAGGGGCCAGTTCGCCGGGGCAGGCCTCGTACAGGGCGCGGACCACCCGCCGCTGCGTGTCGAAGAGCAGGCGGAGCGCCCGCGCCTGGAGCGCCGGGACCGACTCGATCAGGCGCTCACGCCGCGCGACCGACTCCGGCGAGCGCTCCGGTCCGGGGAAGTCGCGGTCCACGGTCTGCCGCGCGGCGCGGGCCAGGAGGTCGATCGCGGTCTCGCCGGGGCGGCGGCTCGCGATCACGTCGAGCGCCTCGGCGAGTCGCGTCTCATTGTCGTAGAAGACCACGTCTTCCTTGCTCGTGAAATAGCTGAAGAACGTTCTCGGTGAGACGTCGACGGCGGCGGCGATCTCCGCGATCGTGGTTTCGTCGAATCCCTTCTCATCGAATAGCCGCAACGACGCGTCGATCAGCGCGTTCCGTGTGCGGATCTTCTTGCGTTCCCGCAGGCCAGGAGCGTCCGACATGTTCTGAATTTACCGCATATATATCTTCATCCATTGCAACTTTGCATTAAATGTTGTTCTGTGAGGAGAGGTGAAAGCGATTTCCGCACCGCACTCCCACCGCGTCTCCCACCGCGTTCTCCTACAAGGAGCCCGTCATGACCGAGGCCACGACTCGTCCGGTGACACTCCCTCTCACGCGTGAACGCCCCTTCGATCCGCCGGACGCCCTCGGCCTGTGGCGCGACGAGGATCCCATCCGCCCGCTCGCCTACCCCGACGGCCACCAGGGCTGGCTGGTGACCGGCTACGCCGCCGCCCGCGCCATCCTCGCCGACCCGAGGTTCAGCACGCGGATCGAGTTGCTGCACACACCGTTGCCGCAGCGCGCCATGCAGTTCCGCAACACCCTGAGGCGGCCCGGGTTCTTCCTGCGGCTGGACCCGCCGGACCACACCCGCTACCGGCGGCTGCTGGCCGGGCAGTTCACCGTACGCCGGATGAAGGGGCTCGAACCGAGGATCGAGGAGATCACCCGCGACCACCTCGACGCCATGGAGCGCGCGGGCGCCCCCACCGACCTCGTCCAGGCGTTCGCGCTGCCGATCCCGTCCCTCGTGGTCTGCGAGCTGCTCGGCGTCCCGTACGCCGACAGAGAGAAGTTCCAACGCGACTCCGCGGTGCTGCTCAGCCTGAACTCCTCAGTGGAGCAGATAGAGGCCGCGATGAACGACCTGCTCGACTACCTCGACGACCTGGTGCGGCGCAAGCGGGCCGAGCCGGACGACGACCTGGTCAGCGGGCTCGCCACCGAAACCGACCTGACCGACGAGGAGCTCGCCGGCGTCACCACTCTGCTTCTCATCGCGGGCCACGAGACGACCGCCAACATGCTGGGGCTCGGCACCTTCGCCCTGCTGCGCAACCCCGAGCAGCTCGCCGCGGTGCGCGACAACCCCGAGGTGGCGGACCACGCGGTCGAGGAGCTGCTCCGCTATCTGACCGTCATCCACATCGGCCCGCTGCGCGCCGCTCTGGAGGACGTCGAGATCGACGGTCGCCTCATCAGGGCGGGCGAGTCGGTGACCATCTCGGTGGCCGCCGCCAACCGCGACCCCGAACGGTTCCCCGAGCCCGACCAGCTCGACGTCGCGCGGCCCGCGAGCGGGCACCTGACCTTCGGCCACGGCATTCACCAGTGCCTCGGTCAGCAGCTCGCCAGGACGGAGATGCGCATCGCCTATCCGGCCCTGCTGCGCCGGTTCCCCGGCCTCCGCCTCGCCATACCGGCCGAGGAGGTCCCGATGCGGACCGACATGGCAATCTATGGGGTGCACCGGTTGCCGGTCACCTGGTAGGAGAGGGGAGCGATGAAGATCATCGCGGATAGCGGTCGCTGCATCGGCGCGGGCATGTGTGTCCTCGCCCTGGGCGAGGTCTTCGACCAGAGCGAGGAGGACGGCACCGTCGTGCTGCTCGATCCCGATCCGCCCGCGTCGATGGCGGGCGAGGTCCGGCGGGCGGTGCAGCTCTGCCCGTCCGGCGCCCTGTCCCTCGCGGAGGGGGACCGGGCCGACGGCGAGAGCGATACCTGACGCGCCGGTTCGCAGGGCCGGCAGTACCGCCAGGTCTAGGCGACGGCGGTGCGGAGCGGGGGGATCGGCGAGGGCAGGGGGAGGCCGCGGGCGGCCCACAGGCGCCGCATCCGGTCCGGATAGTCGGTGACGAGGCCGGCCACGCCGAGGTCGAGCAGCCTGGCCGCCTCGTCGGGGTCGTTGACCGTCCAGACGACGACGGGCAGGCCGCGATCCGACGCGGCGGCCATCAGGGCGTCGTCGACCAGCACACGGTCGGGGGAGAGCGTGGTGGCCCCGACCGCCTCGGCCGCGGCCGCCAGGTCGCCGTCGAAGTCGGCCAGGTCGAGGCCGTTCATCCAGGCCGGAGCCTTCGTGACCTCCTCGACCAGCGCGAACCGGCGATCCACCAGCGGCCGGGCGGCCTCCAGGATGCGCCAGTCGAAGCTGAGCAGGGCGGCGTTGCCGAGCCTGCCGTGCCGGTCGAGCTCCTCCACCACCAGCTCGGTGAACTCGCGGGGATCGGCCGTCAGCTCGGGGCGCTCCGGGTCGGACTTCAGCTCGACGTGCAGCCTGACCCCGTCCGCGCCGTACGCGTCGACGAGGCCGAGCACGGAGCCCAGCGTGGGCATGTGGGTGTCGGGCAGCGGGACCTGGGTGAGCGCGAAGGGGTCGTCGGGGCGCTTCGGCAGCCGGATGCCGACGTCGAGCGTCCTGAGCTGGGCGAGCGACAGGGAGGCGATCGGTTTGCCGACATAGGGGAACATCTCGTCGCCCGGAGTGGCCATCCCGGTGTCCGCGCTGGTCACCGGCGAGACGATCAGATCGTGGGTCAGCACGATCTGACCGTCGGAACTCAGGGCGACGTCGAACTCCAGCGCGTCGACCCCGAGTTCCAGCGCGAAGGCGAGCCCGGGGAGCGTGTTCTCGGGCCGTAGCCCGCGTGCCCCCCGATGGCCGTGTATTTCAACGTGTCCATGCACAACGGCGAACCCTACTGTGTCGCACTTCGCTCCCTGTGCACCCGTACCCCGTCGGGCGCGCGTCCCCCTAAAACGTCGGGAAGTCCCGCGAATTGGGGGAAGCCCGCTCAGATCAGCGGACGGATCTGGAGGGTCTGGGTGCGGCCGGGACCGACGCCGATCGCCGAGATCGGGGCGCCGCTCATCTCCTCCAGGGCCTTGACGTAGTCCTGCGCCTTGGGCGGCAGATCCTCGAACGTCTTGGCGCCGGTGATGTCCTCCTGCCAGCCGGGCAGCTCCTCGTAGATCGGCTTGGCGTGGTGGAACTCGGTCTGCGTCATGGGGATCTCCTCGTGACGCACGCCGTCCACGTCGTACGCGACGCAGACGGGGATCCGCTCCAGCCCGGACAGCACGTCCAGCTTGGTGAGGAAGAAGTCGGTCACGCCGTTGATCCGGGTGGCGTACCGGGCGATCACCGCGTCGAACCAGCCGCAGCGGCGGTTGCGGCCCGTGGTCACGCCGTACTCGCCGCCGGTGGAGCGCAGCCAGTCGCCCATCTCGTCGGTCAGCTCGGTCGGGAACGGCCCGGAGCCGACCCGCGTGGTGTACGCCTTGAGGATGCCGATGACGCGGGTGAGCCGCGACGGCGGGATGCCCGAGCCGACGCACGCGCCGCCGGAGGTCGGCGACGAGGAGGTCACGAACGGGTAGGTGCCGTGGTCGATGTCCAGCAGCGTGCCCTGGCCGCCTTCGAGGAGGACGACCTTGCCCTCGTCCAGCGCCTTGCTCAGCACCAGCGACGTGTCGGTGATGTGCGGCTTGAGCCGCTCGGCGTACCCGAGGTACTCGTCGAGCACCTTGGCCGGGTCGAGCCCGCGCCGGTTGTAGATCTTGGTGAGGATCTGGTTCTTGTCGCCCAGCGAGATCTCGATCTTCTGCTGGAGGATGCCCGGGTCCAGCAGGTCCTGGACGCGGATGCCCATGCGATAGATCTTGTCGCCGTAGGACGGGCCGATGCCACGGCCGGTCGTGCCGATCTTGGCCTTGCCGAGGTAGCGCTCGCTGACCTTGTCGATGGCCTTGTGGTGCGGCATGATCAAGTGGGCGTTCGCCGAGATCAGCAGCCGCTCGGCGCTGATCCCGCGCTTGGCCAGACCGTCGATCTCGCTGAGCAGCACGCCCGGGTCCACCACGACGCCATTGCCGATCACCGGGACGACGTCGGGGGAGAGCACGCCCGTGGGCAGCAGGTGCAGGGCGTATTTCTGATCGCCGATGACCACGGTGTGGCCCGCGTTGTTGCCACCCTGGTAGCGAACGACGTAGTGGACGTCACCACCGAGCAGGTCGGTGGCCTTTCCCTTGCCTTCATCGCCCCATTGGGCACCTACAAGAACCACAGCCGGCATGGTCTGACTCCTGCACCACAAAACGAAAACCCCTGACGCAAGTACGACAGGGGCCTCTTGCAACCTGAGACTACCTGAGCCGGTCGGAAAAGGGGATCCGCGGGTATGGGCGTCCCGCCCCCGGCGTACGGCTCCGCCGGCTCGGGCAGGTCAGTTGCCGGCGAGGAGGCGGGCGGCCTCGGCGCTGCTGTCGCGCAGGAACTGGGCGCAGCGCTCGGCCTCGTCCTTCTCTCCGATGGCGCTCGCCGCGCGGCTCAGCGCGTGCAGGCAGCGGAGGAAGCCGCGGTTGGGGGCGTGCTCCCAGGGGACCGGGCCGTGGCCCTTCCACCCGGCTCGCCGGAGCTGGTCGAGCCCGCGGTGGTAGCCCGTGCGCGCGAACGCGTACGAGGTGACGGCGTGGCCGGCCGCGAAGTATTCCTCGGCGAGCGCCGCCCAGGCCTCGGGGTGGGCGGGGAAGCGCGCGGCCACGTCGGCCGCCTTGGCGCCGGACTCCAGCATCTGCCGGGCCTCGGCGTTCTCCGGGAGAAGTGTGGGCGGCGGACCGGCCAGGAGGTTTTCGTGCGTTTCCATCGATCGATTCTAACGAGGGGATCGCCGGATTCATCCGGGAGTGAATCTACTTTCCGCGCCGCTTTTCCATACCGCGAAGACGCGGCGACTTTTCCGTGCTCACTGAAGACGGCTCACTGAAGACGGCCCGGCGAAGGGGGCCCGTCGAAGGGGGCTCAGCGAAGACGCGGTGTCACAGGGGCGGTGCCGCGGGTGAGACGTCCGGAAACGGCGCGGCGCCGCGCCGAGCGGATCACGCCCGCTCCGCGCGACGCCTTCCGGCATCCGGCCCCGGATCAGCGAAGCTTGGTGCCCGCCGACTTGAGGTGCGCGCACGCCTCGGCGACGCGCGCGGCCATGCCCGCCTCGGCGGCCTTGCCGTACGAGCGGGGGTCGTAGACCTTCTTGTTGCCGACCTCTCCGTCGACCTTCAGCACGCCGTCGTAGTTGCGGAACATGTGGTCCGCGACCGGCCGCGTGAAGGCGTACTGCGTGTCGGTGTCGATGTTCATCTTCACCACGCCGTACGAGATGGCCTCGTGGATCTCCTCCAGCAGCGAGCCGGAGCCGCCGTGGAAGACCAGGTCGAACGGCTTGTCCTTGCCGAACTTGGCGCCGACGGCGTCCTGGATCTCCTTCAGGACGGTCGGGCGCAGCTTGACGTGGCCCGGCTTGTAGACGCCGTGCACGTTGCCGAAGGTGGCGGCCAGCAGGTAGCGGCCGCGCTCACCCAGGCCGACGGCCTCGGCGGTGGCGATCGCGTCCTGCGGCGTGGTGTACAGCTTCTCGTTGATCTCGCCGACGACGCCGTCCTCCTCGCCGCCGACGACGCCGATCTCCATCTCCATGATCACCCGAGCCGCCGCGCACTTGTCGATCAGCTCGGAGGCGATGGCGAGGTTCTCCTCCAGCGGTACGGCGGAGCCGTCCCACATGTGGGACTGGAACAGCGGCTCCTCGCCCCGGGCGACCCGCTCGCGAGAGATCTCGATCAGCGGCCGCATGAAGCCGTCCAGCTTGTCCTTCGGGCAGTGGTCCGTGTGCAGCGCCACCGTGACCGGGTACTTCGCCGCCACCACGCGGGCGTACTCCGCCAGCGCGACCGAGCCGGTCACCATGTCCTTGACCGTCGCGCCGGAGAGGAACTCCGCCCCGCCGGTCGATACCTGGATGATGCCGTCGCTCTCCGCCTCGGCGAAGCCGCGCAGCGCAGCGTTCAGGGTCTGGGACGAGGTCACGTTGATCGCCGGGTAGGCGAAGCCGCCCTCCTTGGCCCGGTCGAGCATCTCGGCGTAGACCTCTGGAGTCGCGATAGGCATCGGAAATTCATCTCCTTCTGAGACAGTTACCGGCGGTCGCAAGTATCCCGAAGCGCCCACCGATGTGTGAAGCAGGCTCCGGTCCGCGGCCCGTCTTCTTTCAGTCTTGCCTCATATCGGACCGGTAAGCTCTGGGCGTGGACGTGATCCTGAACCTCCTTGACCCGCAGTGGTGGCTGACGATGCTCGGCGCCTTCGCGACGGTCGGCGTCATCGCGATCATCTTTGCCGAGACTGGGCTGCTCGTCGGTTTCTTTTTGCCCGGCGACTCACTGCTGGTCGCGGCCGGGATCTTCAGTTCGGCCGCGGCGGCCCAGGGACTCGGCATCGAACCCCTGTCGCTGCCCACGCTGCTCATCGGAACGCCGCTGGCCGCGATCCTCGGCGCCCAGCTCGGCCATTTCCTCGGCGCGCGAGTCGGCCGCAAGCTTTTCGACAAGCCCGACTCTCGGTTGTTCAAAAAGGAGCACGTCGAAAAGGCCGAGTTCTACTTCCAGAAGTTCGGCCCGGCCAAGGCGGTGGTCGCCGCGCGGTTCATGCCGATCGTGCGCACCTTCATGAACCCCGTGGCCGGCGTTCTGGAAATGGACGCGCGCAGGTTCTTCGTGTGGAACGCGGTGGGCGGTGTCGTGTGGGTCGAGGCGCTGCTGCTGCTCGGCCACTTCCTCGGCGCCAAGGTCGAGGGCATCGACAAGTACATCCTGCCGGGTGTCTTCGTGATCGTCGTGCTGTCGCTGGTGCCGATCGTCCGCGAGGTCCTGAAGAACCGGAAGGCCGGGAACGCCGACGCCCCGAGGGGCAAGCACCACGCCCGGCGCTGACCTTTTACTTGCCGAAAGTGCGATAAATCCCCATTTGGGTCCTGTTGACCTGTTCGCGGAACCGCTACTCTCCGGTATGTGGGACGCCACAGGACTGATCCGATGGGGATCGCCCGGCTGGTACTCATCGGCCTGGCGGTCCTGCTCGTGCTGGCACTCCTCGCCGTCGGAGCGAAATCGCTCATGACGGCCCTCGGCACGGACGAGGCCGGCGCCGCCGCCACTCCCGCGGCCACCGGTGGCACGCCCTCGCCCGCAGGGACGCGTACCTCCACCGTGCAGATCGTGTGCAGCGCCGACCGATGCCCGGTGTTCGTCCGTATCCCCGGCGGAGACGTGCTGATGGACCGGGACATGACCAGAGGCGAGCAGGCCTCCTACTTCGAACCCGAGCTGGACGTGGTCCTCGGCGACGCGAGCACCGTCACCGTGCTGGAGAACGGGACCCAGCGTCCCCCGGGCGAGGCCGGGGAACGCCAGTCGTTCAAGGTCACGCGAGCCCCAGGTCCGTGAGGCCGTAGGCCGACCGGTACGGCAGGCCGGTGGCGGCCAGGTTCTCGTCGCCGCCCCGGTGGACGATCGTCGCGATGCCCACCACCTCGGCGCCCGCCTCGCGCAGCGCCTCCACGGCAGTCAGCACGGAGCCGCCCGTGGTGGTCGTGTCCTCCACCGCGAGCACGCGGCGCCCCTTCACGTCCGGCCCCTCGATGCGGCGCTGCAGGCCGTGCGCCTTGCCCGCCTTCCGTACGACGAAGGCGTCGAGCACCCGGCCGCGGGCGTGGGCGGCGTGCAGCATCGCGGTCGCGACGGGGTCCGCGCCGAGCGTCAGGCCGCCGACCGCGTCGTAGCCGAGATCCTCGGTCAGGTCGAGCATCACCCGCCCGACGAGCGGTGCCGCGACGCCGTCCAGCGTGATGCGGCGGAGATCGACGTACCAGTCGGCCTCCTTGCCCGAGGAGAGCACGACCTTGCCGTGCACGACCCCCTTCTTTTTGATCTCGTCAAGCAGCTTCTCGCGGTCGTTCATGGCGCCCAGCCTACGAGGTCACGGCCACCGCTCCGGAGGTAAGGGCCCGACATCGGTTTAGCCGGCACATGGTCGGCGGAATCATGTGCGGGACGACGCCGCGTAATCGTGAGGTAACAATGAGTGCGGGAAACCGGCAAACCGATGCAGAACTGCTGGACGCGGTGCGGGGCGGCAACGTGTCGGCCTACGCCGCCCTCTTCGACCGCCACGTCACCGCGGCCCGCGCCTTGGCCGGGCAGATGGTCGAGGGCGACGCCGAGGCCGAGGAGATCCTCTCCGAGACGTTCGCGGCCGTGCTCAACGCGATCAGGAGCGGGAGCGGCCCCGAGTCGGCCTTCCGTCCCTACCTCCTGACCGCGCTGCGCCGTACCGCCGCCGGGCAGCGCGACGAGGGCGAGCTCGGCGCCCCGTACGTGGACCCGGCGCACATGGGGCCGGAGCGGTCGCAGGTCGCCGCGGCGTACTTCTCGCTGCCGGAGCGGTGGCGCATGGTGCTGTGGCACACCGAGGTGGAGACCTGCGCGGCGGCGGAGATCGCCCCGATGCTCGGCCTGTCGGTGAAGGGCGTCGCGGCGCTCGCGTTCCGCGCGCGGGAGGGGCTGCGCCAGGCGTTCCTGCAGATCCACCTGGCCGCCGGGCCGCTTCCCGGCTGCCGCGCCACGGTGGAGAAGATGGGGGCCTACGTCCGGGGCGGTCTGAGCCGGCGGGAGACCCGCATGGTGGACGGCCACGTCGCCGACTGCGTCGGCTGCCGCACGGTCTTCCTCGAACTGTCCGACCTCGTCCAGGGGCTGCGGGTCGTCGTCGGCCCCCTCATCGCCGGGCCCTTCCTCACCGGGTATCTCGCCGCGCTGAACGGGGCGGCGGAGGGAGGCGGGATGCGGGCCGGCGGCGTGTGGGGGCGGCTGCGGCGGGTGCCGCCGGCGTACTGGGCCGTCGCCGCGGGTGCGGCCATGGCTGCCGCCGGCGGCCTGCTCCTCGCCGGCACGGTCACCGGCGGACGGCACCCCGCCGCTCAGGGCGTCCACGACCGGCGAGACGGCTCCGGCGTCGAGGGGCGCTCCGAGCCGCAGCCGGTGCCCTCGCCGCCCGCGCGCTCACCCGTGTCCGTCCCGTCGGCGCCCTCCTCTCTCATGCCGTTCACACCGGGGCGGTCGCCCGCTCCCTCGGCCACCGGCTCCGCGCGTCCCCGGACGGCCGGCGGCGGGTCGTCCTCGGGAGCGGCGACCCCCACTCCGGCGGCCGGGCGGCCGACCCTGACCAGGAAGCAGGCGCAGGCGCCCGTCCCCCGGACGGCCCGGCTCGCCGCGACCGTCGAGCCGGTCGGCGCGCTCGTGCGGGACCGGCGCGGCATCGTCGCGGTACGGCTGCGCAACACGGGGAACGCCGCCTCCGCCGAGGTAGAGGCGGCCGTGGACCTGCCCCGGGGGGTCGCCCCGGCGGCGGCGCCGGCGGGCAAGGGGCGCTCGACCGCCGCGCTGGAGGCGTCCGGCGGGTGGGCGTGCCGTACGAGCGGGACGGGGGCGCGGTGCGCGCACGACGGGCTCGCGCCGGGCCAGGCCACCTCGATCTTCCTGCCGGTGACCGTGGCCGGGGACGCGCCACGCGACCGCGGCCCCGCCGTACGCGTGCGGGCCGGGACGCTGCGGGCGGCGGCGACGTCGGCCAAGGGGGTGAGCGCGTCGGGGGCCACCGCGCGCTTCGCCGCCGACGGGCACGTGACCGGACAGGCGGTCGGCGGCGGCCTGCTGACCTGCCCCTCGAAGACGTCCGGCTGCGCGGAGAAGGTCCTCGTCGACCACGATGGCGACCCCTCAACGCGGAGCTCCAGCTCGGCCCGCCTCTCGCTGCCGAGCCGCGCCCGGGTGCTCTGGGCCGGGCTGTACTGGTCGGCGGGCAGGGAAGGGAGCTCCCCGGCCGGGGTCGTCCGGGTCCGGGCGCCGCGCTCGGCTCGCTACGTGACGGTGCGCGCCACCGAGCTGACCCGGCGGTCGTTTTCCTCGGGGACCGGCTATCTCGCGTTCGCCGACGTGACGCGCCTCGTGCGCGACGCCGGCCCGAACGGCGTGTGGTGGGTGGCGGACCCATCCATCGGGACCGTCGCACCGGCCTCTGCGAAGGCGCCCCGGCCCTCCGGATCCCCCGCTCCCAGGGCCACCGTCCCGGCTGTCTCGCCGCCCGCCTCTCCCAAGCCCGCTGTTCCTTCCCCTGCCGCTTCCGGGACCGCCGCGGGCTCTTCCGCCACCCCGGCGCCGAGCCGGAGCGGGCCCGCCGGCCGGGGGGCGGCCCGTGCCGCCGGTTCCGCGGGCCGTGCCGGATGGACGCTGGTCGTGGTCGCCTCCGATCCGCGGCAGCCGTACGGGCAGGCGGCGGTGCTGGAGACCGCGTCGCTGCTGCGGGGCGGACGTCCGCTCAACGTCACGCTCGGCGGGCTGGGGGCCGGGGGACGGGAGGCCCGGCTGGAGGTCCTGAGCTGGCCGGGGGAGGCCGGGCCGCGGCGCAACGCGGTGACGCTGCGTGGTCAGAGTCCGGTGCTCACCGTCCTGACCAGGAAGGACGCGCTGCTCTTCGGGCTGGCGGCGATCAGCGTGCCGACCCTCCCATAGTGCCTGATCTATAGCGAAATGAGGGGAAGGCAAGGCAAGGACAAACTGGTACGGTCTCCGTGAACGCCGCGGCATCGGGGCTGGGGCGCACGAGACCCCCATCGTGTCGGCGGGGCCTGAATCGTGTCGATTCACCCACGTCGCCTCATTGGCTTGATTACCCTGAGATGGCCTCGTAGAAGGGCGGTGTCGCGTGGATCGCTGCGCGTTGTTCGTTGACGCCGGCTACCTGCTGGCGGACGGCGCGCTCGCCGCGCACGGGACCCGCCACCGAGAGTCAGTTTCCTGGGACTATCCCGGCCTCCTGAAGCTGCTGACCGGTCTGTGCACGGACCGTACCGGCCTCCCGCTGCTGCGCTGCTACTGGTACGAGGCGACGGTGGAGGGCCGCCGCACGACCGATCACGACGCGCTGGCCGACCTGCCCGGCCTCAAGCTCCGCCTGGCCCGGATCCGGCCCGGCCGCCGCGAGGGCGTCGACGCCCAGGTGCACCGCGACCTGATGACGCTCGCGCGTAACAACGCCGTCTGCGACGCCGTGGTGGTCAGCGGCGACGAGGACCTGGCCCAGGTCGTCAGCGACGCGCAGGACCTCGGCATCAGGGTGACCGTGATCCACGTCGGGGTCGAGGGCGGCTGGGCGGTCTCGCGCGCCCTGCGCCAGGAGTGCGACGACCTCATCGAGGTCGGCGGCGATCAGCTCCGGCCGTATGCCACCCTGAACGCCGACCAGGCTTCCGCCCCGGGGAACGGGCCGGCGCCGGCCCTGAACGGCCAGTCCTGGCAGAACGGCTCCGGCCAGCTCGCGAGCGCCTCCTCCGGTAACGGCGCGCTGGGCGGGGGCTTCGCCAACGGCACGATGAGCCCCCTCAGCGGAAGCACGCCGAACGGCGCGTCTTCCGGTGGGAACGTCGTCGCGGGATCCGGCGGCGGTGCGGCGTCCGCTCCTTCCCCGGGAGTCGCGCACGCGCAGCCCGCCCTTCCCGCGTTCGCCGCGTACACGGCGGATCCGCAGCCCGCGCAGCTTCCCGTGCGGGCTCCGATCTCCGCGCCCGCTTCGATCGCGCCCGCCGCGTCGTCCACCTCGATGCCGAGCCCGGCCCAGACGCCTCCGCCCACCCACGCCGCGCCGCAGGCGGCGCCACCGGTTTCGTCGCCGCCCCAGAGCTCGCCCCCGGTGCAGATCTCCTCGCTCGCTCCGGCCACGCCGCCGCCGCTTCCCGCGCCCATCTCGGCGCCGCCCGGGCAGCACGCGTCGTCCGCGCCCGCACCCGCGCAGAACCTGCATTCGGGGAGTTCAGGAAGCTATTCCGGCGCGTCAGGGAGCGCCTACCCGTCGCCCGGCCCGGTGCCGCTCGGGCCGTACACGGGGCCGCAGCCCACGCACGTGGCGTCGCACAGCGCGGGCAACGCGACGACGCTCGCGGAGTCGGTGCAGTCGGCGCACAAGGAGGGGTTCGACTTCGGCGAGTCGGTCGCCCGTGACGCCCCCGTCCTGTGGCTGGAGGCGGTGCTGGCCCGCAAGCCCCGGATGCCCTCCGACCTGGAGGCCCGGCTGCTCCAGGGCTCGTCTCTCCCGATCGACTTCCTCCTCCACGAGGAGGTACGCCAAGCCCTCCGCCGCGGCTTCTGGGATGCCCTGGAGCGGGCGCGACACTGAGTCGCTCGGCGGGTCGGCGGGTCAGGTCAGGGCGTCGAAGCCGGCTCTGAGGCGGCCGACACGTTCGGCGAGGTCGGCCATGGGGCCGATGAGGTGGCCGTCGCCCGTCTTCCCGACCAGGTCGCGTACCCGGGTCAGCTCGTCTTCGACGGCGCTGAGCCGGCGGGACAACTCGGGCAGCACCTCGCCCTGCCCGGCGTCGTTTCCTTCGGACAGCTCGGAGGTCACCCGGTCGCGCAGGAGTGCGGCCTGCTCGGTGAGGCGCTGGTTCATGTAGTAGAGCTCGACGAAGACGGCGACCTTGGCGCGCAGCACCCAGGGGTCGAAGGGCTTGGTGAGGTAGTCGACCGCTCCGGCGGCATAGCCGCGGAAGGCGTAGTCGGGGGCGCTGTCCACGACGGTCAGGAAGATGATCGGGATGTTGCGGGTGCGCTCGCGCCGCTTGATGTGGGCGGCGGTCTCGAAGCCGTCCATCCCGGGCATCCGGACGTCGAGGAGGATGAGCGCGAACTCGTTGCCCAGCAGGGCCTTCAGCGCCTCCTCACCCGACCTGACCCGGACGGGGATCAGGTCGAGCGAGCTGAGGATCGCCTCCAGGGCGATCAGGTTCTCTTCGCGGTCGTCGACGAGGAGGATCTTGGCGCGGTCCGACATCGATCAGGTTCCTTCGCGGGTTTCGGGGGTGGCCTCACGGCCGCGCATCAGCCAGCCGCGCAGGCGCTCGAGCAGCCGGTCGACGTCCACCGGCTTGGGCACGTAGTCGGAGGCTCCGGAGGCGATGCTCTTCTCCCGGTCGCCGCGCATCACCTTGGCGGTCAGCGCGATGATGGGCAGGTCGGCGAACTGGGGCATCTGCCGGATGGCCGAGGTGGTGGCCCAGCCGTCCATCTCCGGCATCATGATGTCCATCAGGACGAGGGCGACGTCCTCGTTGCGTTCGAGCTGCTCGATGCCCTCGCGGCCGTTCTCGGCGTACACGACGGTCGCGCCGTGCCGTTCCAGCACGCTGGTGAGCGCGAACACGTTGCGGATGTCGTCGTCCACGATGAGGATCTTGGCTCCGTTGAGCGGGTCCTCGCCCTGCCAGTCCTGGCCGTTCATCAGCGGCGCGAGCTGGGGCACCGGCAGGTCGGTCGGCAGCGGGATCTCGGGGAGGACGTCGTCCCGCTCCCTCTCGATGAGATCGTCGCCCAGATCGGTGGCGGGCACGCCGCTGGTCGTGGCGCCGCCGTCGCGCGCGGCGAGCGGCCCGGAGTACGCCATGGGCAGGTAGAGGGTGAAGGTGCTGCCCTGGCTCGGCTCGCTGTCGACGTGGATCTCGCCGCCGAGGAGGCGGGCGATCTCCCGGCAGATGGACAGGCCGAGCCCGGTGCCGCCGTACTTGCGGCTGGTGGTGCCGTCGGCCTGGCGGAACGCCTCGAAGATCACCTCAAGCTTGTCCGGGGCGATGCCGATGCCGGAGTCGATCACCGAGAAGGCGAGGATGTTGTCCGTCGCCTGGAGCGTCTCATCGACGTACGGCACGCTCACGGGCGCGTGGCTGACCTTGAGCTTGACCTCGCCCTTGGGCGTGAACTTGATCGCGTTGGAGAGCAGGTTGCGCAGGACCTGCTGCATGCGCTGCTCGTCGGTGCGCAGCTCGCCGGGCACGGTCGGGTCGACCTCGACCGAGAACGCCAGTCCTTTGTCCTGGGCGAGCGGGGCGAAAGTGGCCTCCATGTAGTCGACCAGCCGGGGCAGCGACAGCTGCTGCGGGTGGATGTCCATGCGGCCGGCCTCGACCTTGGACAGGTCGAGGATGTCGTTGATCAACTGCAGGAGGGACGAACCGGCGCCGTGGATGGTCCGGGCGAACTCGACCTGCTGCGGGGTGAGGTTGCCCTCGGCGTTCTCCGTGAGGAGCTTGGCCAGCACGAGCAGGCTGTTCAGCGGTGTGCGCAGCTCGTGCGACATGTTGGCGAGGAACTCGGATTTGTAGCGCGAGGAGACGGCGAGCTGCTCGGCCCGCTCCTCCAGGGTGCGCCTGGCCTGCTCGATCTGGAAGTTCTGGATTTCGATCGCGCGGTTCTGCTTGGCCAGCAGCGCCGCCTTGTCCTCCAGCTCCGCGTTGGAGCGGCGCAGCTCCTCCTGCTGGCGCTGCAGCTCGTCGGAGCGCTCCTGCAGCTCGATCGCGAGGCGCTGGGACTCCTTGAGCAGGTCCTCGGTACGCGAGTTGGCGATGATGGTGTTGATCGTGACGCCGATGGTCTCGACGAGCTGGGTCAGGAACGCGAGGTGCACCTCGCTGAACTGGTTGAACGACGCCATTTCCAGGACGCCGAGCACCTGGCTCTCGAACAGGATCGGCAGGACCACGATCTGGGCCGGGGTGGACTTGCTGAGCCCGGTCTCGATCGTGATGTAGTCGCCGGGGACGTTCTCCAGGATGATCTGCTGGGCCTCCAGGGCCGCCTGGCCCACGATGCCCTCGCCGAGCGTGAACCGCTGCCGGGGGCTCGGCCCGGGCTGGATGCCGTACCCGGCGATCAGGGTGAGCTCACCGTCCACCATGAGGTAGCACGCGCCGTGGCTGGCGGACACCAACGGCGTCAGCTCGCTCATGATCAGCCGGGCGACCTCGATCAGGTCGCGGTGGCCCTGCATCAGGCGGGAGATCCTGGCCAGGTTGGACTTGAGCCAGTCCTGTTCCTGGTTGGCGTTCGTGGTGAGCCGCAGGTTGCCCACCATCGTGTTGATGTTGTCCTTCAGGTCGGCCAGCTCGCCCTCGGCCTCCGCCGTGATCGACTGGGTGAGGTCGCCTCTGGCGACCGCGCTGGTGACGGCGGCGATCGCGCGGACCTGGGTGGTGAGGCGGCCGGCCAGCTCGTTCACGTTCTCGGTGAGGCCCTTCCAGATGCCCTCGACGCCCTCGACCCGCGCCTGGCCGCCGAGGCGGCCCTCGGAGCCGACTTCGCGGGCGACGCGGGTGACCTCGGAGGCGAACGAGGAGAGCTGGTCCACCATCGTGTTGATCGTCGTCTTGAGCGCCAGGATCTCGCCCTGGGCGTCCACGTCGATCTTGCGGGTGAGGTCGCCGTTCGCGACGGCGGTGGTCACCTCGGCGATGTCGCGCACCTGGTACGTCAGGTTGTTCGCCATCGAGTTGACGTTGTCGGTGAGGTCCTGCCAGACGCCGGAGACGCCGAGGACGCGGGCCTGGCCGCCGAGTCGGCCTTCGGTGCCGACTTCGCGGGCGACGCGGGTGACCTCGTCGGCGAAGGCGGAGAGCTGGTCCACCATCGTGTTCATGGTGTCCTTCAGCTCCAGGATCTCGCCCTGGGCGTCGACGGTGATCTTCCTGGAGAGGTTGCCCTGGGCGACGGCGGTGGAGACGGCGGCGATCTGGCGGACCTGTGAGGTGAGGTTGTTCGCCATGAAGTTGACGTTGTCGGTGAGACCCTTCCAGACGCCGGAGACGCCGCGGACCTGGGCCTGGCCGCCGAGTCGGCCTTCGGTGCCGACTTCGCGGGCGACGCGGGTGACCTCGTCCGCGAACGAGGAGAGCTGGTCGACCATCGTGTTCATGGTGCTCTTCAGCTCCAGGATCTCGCCCTGGGCGTCCACGTCGATCTTGCGGGTGAGGTCGCCGTTCGCGACGGCGGTGGTCACCTGGGCGATGTTCCGCACCTGGTACGTCAGGTTCTTGGCCATCGAGTTGACGTTGTCGGTGAGGTCCTTCCAGACGCCCGAGACGCCCTTGACCTCGGCGCGGCCGCCGAGTCGGCCTTCGGTGCCGACTTCGCGGGCGACGCGGGTGACCTCGTCGGCGAAGGCGGAGAGCTGGTCGACCATCGTGTTGAGGGTGTCCTTCAGCTCCAGGATCTCGCCTTGCGCGTCGACGGTGATCTTCTTGGAGAGGTTGCCCTGGGCGACGGCGGTGGAGACGGCGGCGATCTGGCGGACCTGTGAGGTGAGGTTGTTCGCCATGAAGTTGACGTTGTCGGTGAGGTCCTTCCAGACGCCGGAGACGCCGCGGACCTGGGCCTGGCCGCCGAGTCGACCTTCGGTGCCGACTTCGCGGGCGACGCGGGTGACCTCCTCGGCGAAGGCCGAGAGCTGGTCGACCATCGTGTTCACGGTGTTCTTCAGCTCGTCCATCTCGCCGACCGCGTCGACCGTGACCGTGCGGCTGAGGTCGCCGCGAGCCACCGCGGTGGTGACGACGGCGATGTCGCGGACCTGCGCCGAGACGCGGCCGGACATCGTGTTCACCGCCTCGGTCAGGTCGCGCCAGCTCCCCGACATGCCCCGCAGGTTGGCCCGGCCGCCGAGCTTGCCCTCGGTGCCGATGTCCCTGGTGACCCGCGTCACCTCGGACGTGAAGAGCGCGAGCTGGTCCACCATGCCGTTGACGGCCTTGCCGAGCCGCCGCACCTCGCCCCGGGCGGCCCGTGAGATGTCGATGCGCCGGGAGAGGTCGCCCTTGGCGACGGCGTCGATCACGTCCGCCGCGGCGCTGACCGGCGTGACCAGCGCGTCGAGCAGGTCGTTGACGGCCTCCACGCTGTCGGCCCACTGCCCGGTGCCCGGCCCCGGCATGAGCCGCTCGGAGAACTGGCCTTCGCGCACGACCTCGCGGCGGACCCGGGACAGCTCGTTCGCGAGGTGCTCGCGCCGGTCGGCGATCTCGTTGAGGAGGAGAGTGATCTCACTCAAGATCCCCGGAGCCGCATGCGGGACGCGGCGGCGGAAGTCGCCGTCGCGCCATGAGACGAGCGTGTCGAGCAGCGGCCTCAGGTCGGATTCGGCGTAGCGGATCTCCGATTCTGCGACCTCACCGTTGGCGCGCGACATCGAGCCTCCTTCCCCTGCGGGATTTTCCGGCCGGCGGGCACGGCGAAGGGCACCGCGACTGGCACGAACCTCATGCCAGTCTGTCACGTTCCGTGGCATGTAGTCGTCTGCTTGTTTTACTAGGGTCAGGGGGAAGTGTGATAACACGGAATCGGTGACGACTACCCCACGAGCCGTGCTCGCCGCGTCTTTCGCGCCGGGCGACGAAGCCGTACCAGCCACGAGGCGGTTCACGCGCGAGGTGATGACCGCGTGGGCGGCCATGTCTGTGAGTGGCGACGCCGAGCGGCTCGCCGGCGACCTGGTGCGGGAGGCGGGCGACGGCCCGTTCGAGGTCATGTGGGTGCACCACGGCGACTCCGTGCAGGTCGAGGTGCGGGAGAAGAGCGACGTCGAGGTGCCCGAGCCGCCCACGAACGCCATCTCCTGGGGGGTCACGTTCAACGGCGCGAGCCGCACCCGGTGGGCGAGGATCGACCTCCCCGGCGGCGTCGGCCGTACCAGTGACGACTGGGTGGGCGAGCCGACGCACGGGCCGGGCTGGCTCGGCTTCCTCGCAGACGCCAGCGATCTGCTCGCCGGCACGCTCGACCCGGACATGGTCCCGGCGATCATCGCCCAGATCGTGGTCCCGAGGCTCGCGACCTGGTGCGCGGTCTACACGATGGAGCACAGGTCGGGCGAGGTGGTCCCGGCCTATCTCTGGCACGCCGACGAGGCCCAGCTGGACACGCTGCGCGAGGAGCTGGCCGAGATCGTGATGCCGCCGGGGGAGGGGCCGGCCGTGCTGCACGTGGGCGAGTGGCAGGCGCTGGCCTTCCCGCTGACCGCGCGCGGGCGGCGGCTCGGCGTCATGTGTCTGGGCCGCAGCGACCGCTTCCCGGACGAGGGGATGCAGCTCGCCGAGGACCTCTGCCGGCGGGCCGCCCTCGCGATGGACAACGCCCGGCTGTACGCGCAGCAGGCGGCGGCGAACCTGGCGCTCCAGCGCAGCCTGTTGCCGCCGGAGGAACCGCACACGCCCGGCCTGGACTCGCACGTCATCTACGAGCCGGCGGGGGAGACCAACGAGGTCGGCGGCGACTTCTACGACCTGTTCCCGGTGGGCGACGGCGTCTGGCGCTTCGCCATCGGCGACGTCTGCGGCACCGGACCGGTGGCGGCGGCGGTCACCGGCCTGGCCCGGCACGCGTTGCGCCTGCTCGCCCGGGAGGGGTACGGCGTCGCCGCCGTGGTGGCCCGGCTCAACCAGGCGATCCTGGAGGAGGGCGACCGGGCGCGGTTCCTGACGCTGCTGCACGGCGAGATCACTCGCACGGAGGGCGGCCTGGACATCAGCCTGGTGTCGGCCGGGCACCCCGAGGCGCTGCGGCTGCGGCCGAGCGGCGTGGTGGAGGCCGTGGCGTCGCCGCAGTCCCTGCTCGGCG
Source organism: Microtetraspora malaysiensis (assembly GCF_050947145.1). Classification (NCBI taxonomy): domain Bacteria; kingdom Bacillati; phylum Actinomycetota; class Actinomycetes; order Streptosporangiales; family Streptosporangiaceae; genus Microtetraspora; species Microtetraspora malaysiensis. The sequence continues at coordinate 8,931,188 of NZ_CP191998.1, read as the reverse complement.
TCTTCCCCGAGGCCGAGTTCCACGAGGAGAGCGTCCGGCTGGAGTCCGGCGACGTCCTGCTCGGGGTCACCGACGGGGTGACCGAGCGGCGCAGCGGCTCGCGGCTGCTCGACGACGACGGCGGGCTGGCCAAGCTGCTGGCCGAGTGCGTGGACCTGTCGGCGCGCGCCGTGGCCGAGCGGATCCGTCGCGCCTGCCAGGACTTCGCGCCCGAGCCGAGCGCCGACGACCTGGCTATTCTCGTGCTGCGAGCGCCCTGATCGCGAAGTCGATCTGGAGTGACATCTGGCGGATGAGCTCGGCCACCACCAGGGTGCCGTGTCCCGCGTCGTACCGGTGGATGTGGGCCTGGTGGCCGCGCCTGGCGAGCGCGTCGAGATAGCCCTCGAGCTGCCGCATCGGGCACCGCGGGTCGTTCTCCCCGGCGAGGACCAGCAGCGGCGCCTGCACCAGGTCGGCGTAGGCGATGGGGGAGCACGCGGCATACCGCTCGGGCAGCTCCTCGGGTGAACCGCCGAGCAGCGCCCGGTGGTGGGCGCGCAGCCGTTCCGTCTCGTCCTCGTACGTGGCGATGTGGTCGGCGATGGGTGACGCGGCGATGCCCGCGGCCCAGATCTTCGGCTGGGTGCCCAGGCCGAGCAGTGTGAGATAGCCGCCCCACGAGGATCCGGCGAGGACGAGCCGCTCGGGGTCGGCCACACCCCGGCGGACCGCCCATTCGCGCACGGCTGTCACGTCGGCCAGCTCGATGTGCCCGACGTCGCCGTGCAGGGCGTCGCGCCAGGCGGAGCCGTACCCGGTGGAGCCGCGGTAGTTGACCCGGATCACCGCGAACCCGCTGTCCACCCAGGCGGCGACGGCGGGCAGGAAGGCGTCGCCGTCCCGCGCGGCCGGGCCGCCGTGCAGCAGGAAGACCGTGGGGTACGGCGGGGTGCCGGTCTCGGGCCGGGAGACCAGCGCGTGGACCCGCCCGCCGGGACCCTCGATGTCGGCGTCCTCGACGGGCACCGAGGCCGGGGCCGTCCGGCCGGGGTTCATCACCACGTGGCCGTTGCTCGACCGGATCACCGGGGGCTGGGACGCGCTCGACCACGCGTACTCGACGCTGCCGTCGGGGCGTGGGGCCGCCGCCTCGATGACGCCGCGCGGTGTGTCGATGGGGGTGAGCCCGCCTCCGGTGAGGTCGTATCTCAGCAGTTCGGTGCGGCCGCGGTGGTTGTGCACGATGAGCAGGGCCCGGCCGTCGTCGTACCAGGTCGCGTCGATGTCGCCGGGCACGCGGAGCCAGATCTCGCGCAGCGCGCCGGTCTGCGGGTCCCAGACCAGCGGTTCGCGCCGGCCGCGCCGTTCGTGCAGGACGAGCAGTCTCCGGTCGCCGAGCGCGGGGGCGAACCCGACGCCGGTGAGGCCCTTGCCCGCGCCGTCGTCCAGCTCGCCGACCGTGCGGCCGTCCGCCCTGATCACGCGCAGGGCCGGGTGGCGCGAGTCGCCCTGCTCGCTGTGCTCGACGGCGATGAGGGATCCGTCGAGCGACATCGCGGCGACCGAGGCGTGCTCGGCGTGCTCGTAGATCGTGACCGGCTCCTCCTGGTCGCGGACGAGCAGGACCTGGAAGCCGTCCCCGCCGGAGCGTCCCACCGCGGCGTCGCCCGCGACGGACAGCCCGAGCCCGCCGGGGTGGCCGGGCGGCGCGTTCACGGGCACGTTGGGTCCGCCGGAGAACCGCTGGCGCATCCACCCGCCGTACTCGTCGCCGCCGGTGTCGGCGAACCACCAGATCCACTGGCCGGTGGGGTCGATGGTGCCGCGGGCGGTGCCGCCGGGGCGGTCGGTCACCTGGCGGGTGCGCCCGGTCGAGCGGTCCCAGGCGTGGATCTCCCAGGCGCCCGAGGCGTCGCTGCGGTAGACGGCCCGGTGCGGCGCCTGCCTGGCCCAGATCGGCAGGGTCATGCGCGGGGCCCGGAACCTGGCCTGCCAGCGTTCCTCGCCTTTCACGCGGCCTCCTGGATTCGGTGCCGGCGGGGTCGCGTCAAGTATGTCCCGCGAATCTGCGGAATCGCCGGAGAATGCCGGGAAGTTAAACCGGAATTTCTGGGGAAATGTCCCTTTGGCCGCAGCAGTATCAGGAGTTTCGTCGCGCCCAGGTGGTGATCCGGAAGGACGCGGTCACCCGTACCGGATCGGGCAGGTCGCGGACGCGGCCGGCCAGGGTGGCGGGGTCGGTGTGCCAGGCGCTCGGCCCCATCCCCACCACGGCCTCGACCTCCGGATGGGAGAGGTCGAGCGTGACCTCGACCGCCTCGCGTCCGGAGCGCGCGAACCGGTCGCCGAGTGCCGCCTCCAGCCGCCGTTCCTTGTCCTCGTCCACCGACAGCAGGCCCAGGCGCTCTACGAGGGGGCGCAGGTGACCGGCGTCCGGGGTCACCACCGCGAGTGTGCCCTCCGGCCGCAGCATCCGGGCGAACTCGGCGGGGTTGCGCGGCGCGAACACGTTGAGAAGCACGTCCACGCTCGCGTCGCGTACGGGGAGGGGGCGCCAGACGTCCGCGACGACGGCGCCGACGCGGGGGTGCGCCCGCGCGGCTCGTTTGATCGCGTGCCGGGAGATGTCGAGGGCGATGCCGACGGCCGCCTCGGGCAGGGCGCGGGCCAGGTAGTAGCCGGTCCCCGCCCCCGCGTCCGCGACCACGGCGGCGTCCGCGCAGAGCCGGGCGAGCCGGTCGGCGAGCGGCGCGTAGTGCCCGGCGGCGAGGAAGTCGGCGCGGGCGGCCACCATCGCGGGGGTGTCGGCCGTGCCGGGCGCCGCGGACCCGGTCAGCAGGCTGACGTATCCCTGGCGCGCGACGTCGAAGCTGTGCCCGTGACCGCACCGGACCGTGCCCCCGGCCAGCGCCAGCCTTTCCCGGCAGACCGGGCAGATCAGGTGGTCGATCACGTCGGCGAGCATGGGTCCCTTGACTTCCTCCCCACGGCTGAAGGCCGGGGAGATTCGAACCTGGAGGTCGGTGGTCGGCGCCGCACAGACCGCCTGACGGCGAGGTCTCCACGCCCTGTCACCGCAGCCCGGCGGCGAGTCCGCTTGGTTATCGCGAACGCCAAGACCCTACCAAGGGCTGGGCCGGCCCCACGGCTGAAGCCTTCGTGATGCGCGCGCGCTTCCTCCCTATTGTGGACGCCATGCCGCATGAGACGAAGATCGTGTCCGGTGTCGAGGTCGTCCCGTTGTGCGACGCCGTCGGGCCGATGGGGACGCACATCCGGAAGCCGCTGCCCGAGATGTTCCCCGGCGGGACGTTCGAGGAGGGTGAGGAGTGGATCCTCCACTTCCACTGCTATCTGCTGCGGGCGGCAGGGCGCACCATCCTCGTGGACACCGGGATCGGCGGGACCGGGTCGCCCGCGGCGAGCTGGGCGCCCGTGCCGGGGCGGCTGCCCGAGGAGCTGTCCGCCGTCGGCGTCACCCCCGAGGACGTGGACCTGGTCGTCCTCACCCATCTGCACAGCGACCACGCGAGCGGCTGCGTCGGCGGTGACGGCCCGGCCTTCCCCAATGCGCGCTATGCCGTACAACGGGCCGATCTGGACTGGGTGCGCGGGCCGATGCTCGACCAGGTCGTCGCCCCGATCCGCGACTCGCTGCAGATCCTCGACGGGACGACGGAATTGCTCCCCGGGATCACCGCCGTCCACACGCCCGGCCACACCCCGGGGCACCAGACGGTCGAGGTGGGCGATCTCGCGCTGAGCGGCGACGTGGTGCTCCATCCGGTGCAGCTCCGCGACCCCTCGATCACCTACGTCTACGACGACGACCCGGAGCTGGCGGCGCGGAGCCGGACGGCCCTCCTTGAGCGGGTCGCCGTCCTCGCCACCGGCCATTTCCCCGAGCCCTTCACACCGACGTCCGCGCGCTGACTTCCGGCACTCGGGAGGAAATCCCTACAAATCGCGTTTTTTGTGGACAAGAGGTGATATGGATTGCCGGTGGCGGCGGCGATCCGATAGTCGTTACGGCTATGCGAATCATGACGGCACTATCCGCGCTGGCTCTCCCCCTCCTTGCGATCCCGGCGCCGGCTCAGGCGGCGGCCAAGCAGGTCGGCGGGGCGACCTTCGTGGGGTACGGGGGATCCGGCGCCACGGTCTACACGTACCTGCCGGGCCGGGGATTCACCTCCACGACCAAGGTCCGCGGCCTGTTCCAGTTCTCCGCCGCGCCCGACGGCAAGAAGGTCGCCTGGATCGACGACAACGGCAGACTGCACGTGACCCAGGGGACGAAGGACGCCGTCGTGGCCAAGGGCGCCGTGGCCGGCATTCCGTGCGCCACCCCCGTCTGGTCGGCCGACTCCACCCGCATCGCGTACGCGATGACCGCGGCGGAGTCGATGGCCCCCATCGCGATCGTCGGCGCCGACGGCAAGAACCGCCGCACGATCGCCAAGACGTACGGCGTGTGCCACCTCGCCTGGTCGGCCGGCGGCCGCTACCTCGCGGGTTACGCCGGGAGCACCGACGGCGTCTTCCTCCTCGACACGACCACCGGCAAGTCCCGGCGGGCCGCGGGGATCAAGCTTGCGAACCACGTCCAGAGCCTGTCGCCCGACGGCCGCCGGGTGATCGTGAACAAGATCGGCGCGAACGCCCCCGGCGGTGACGGGACGTGGCCGCTCGCCTTCCGCCCCACGCTGGTGGACACCATGACCGGCGCGACCATCAAGCTGCCGGTCAAGGGCAGCCTCATCGGCGCGCTCTACACGAAGGACGGCCGGCTCGCGGTGCGGGTCAAGGGCGCCAAGAACAACACCATCGCGGTGCTCGACGGCAACCTGAAGGAGATCCAGCGGATCATCGAGCCCGCCGAGGCCCGCCAGTTCGGCCTGCTCGGCCTGATCTCGTAGCTTTCCGGCTTTCCGGGCGCCGCGTGACGGCTCGGGCGCGGTGGCCTGCCGGCCACCGCGCCCTGCGCCGCCGTACCCCCGGCGTCAGCCGACCGGGACGGTGACGCGGTCCCGGTCGGACGCCGGCCGGTCCTCGTCCTCTCCCTCGTCCTCGTCCTCGCCGTGGGAGAACTGCGGCAGCCACTGGAGCCATCGGGGCAGGTACCAGTTCCAGTCGCCGAGCAGCTTCATCGTCGCGGGCAGCAGCACCGCCCGCACGATCGTGGCGTCGATCAGGACCGCCACCGCCAGGCCGACCCCCAGCTGCATGAACGTCAGCAGCGACAGCGTGGCGAACGTGGCGAACACCGCGACCATGATGAGCGCCGCGCTGGTCACCACGGCGGCCGTGCTCTTGATGCCGTGCGCGACCGCGTCCTCCGTGCGCATGCCCTTGTCGTACGCCTCACGGACCCGGCTCAGGATGAAGACGTGGTAGTCCATCGAGAGCCCGAAGAGGATCACGAACAGGAACAGCGGCAGCCAGTCGGTGATCGTGCCGGTGGAGTGGAAGCCCAGCAGGCTCTCGCCGTACCCCTTCTGGAAGACCAGCACGAGCACGCCGTACGCCGCCGCGACGGACAGCAGGTTGAGCACGATGGCCTTGATCGCGACCACCAGGGAACGGAACGAGGCCAGCAGCAGGACGAACGCGAACAGCAGCACGAACCCGAACACGAGAGGCAGGCTCCGGCCGAGCTGCTCGTTGAAGTCCATCGACCCCGCCGTGGCGCCGGTCACGTGCGCGCCGGGGATGGTCGCGGGGATGACCCGCTCACGCAGCGTGCGTACGGCGTGTTCGGAGACGGCGTCGGAGCCGGTGCCCTTGATGCCGACGGCGATCCGCGCGACGGTCTTGCCGGGGTTGACCGAGACGGCGAACGGCTCGTTCGCCTCCCCGGTGGCGAACGCGCGCTTCTTGAACTCGGTGATCGCCGAGGTGATCTCCGGGGTCGTCACGTCGGCCGCCTTGAGCACGACGACGGCGGGTTCGTTGCCGCCGGGGAAGGCCGCGTCGATCCGCTTGAAGGTCTGCGCGATCGCGTAGTCGCCCTGGAGGTCGTCGATGGTCTGCGGGCCGGTCTTCAAGCCGGTGGCGGGGATCGCCAGCGCCACGAGCAGGCCGCCCGCCAGCAGGGCGGAGATCGCGGGACGGCGCAGCACCGGGCCGAGGAGCGCGCCCCAGAAGCGGCTCTCGCCGCCGCGTACGCCGAGGACGCGCCGCCAGGTGACCCGGCCGCGGGTGGCGGCGCGGACCGCCCCGTGGACCACCCGCGCGTCGATCTTGTCGCCGATGAGCGAGAGCAACGCGGGCAGCACGGTCAGCGAGCCGACCACGGCCGTCAGCACCACGAGGATCGTGCCTTCGGCGAAGCCCATGAAGACGCCGTTGCCGGTGAGGAACATCCCGGCCATGGCGACGATCACCGTGACGCCGGAGACGAGCACGGCCCGGCCCGACGTGGCGGCCGCGATCTCCATGGCCCTGCGCCGGTCGCGGCCCTTCGCCCGCTCCTCCCGCTCACGCATGATGTAGAAGAGCGAGTAGTCGACGCCGACCGCCAGGCCGATCAGCAGCATCACGTTGGTCGTGGCGTCGTCCACGTGCAGGAGGTGGCTGGTCAGGGCCAGCAACCCGGTGGCGGAGAAGATCGCCGTCATCGCGAGCGCGACCGGAACCACCGCGGCCAGCAGCGCGCCGAACGCGGCGAGCAGGATGCCCAGGGTGATCGGCAGCGACAACTGCTCGGCCCGGACGAAGTCCTTGTCGATCGCCTCGCCGATGAGCTTGTCCGAGCTCGCGCCGCCCGCCTGCTCGATCCGCAGGCCGGGGTGCGCGGCGGCCACCCCGGCCACCGCGTCGAGCACCGGCTGGACCCGTTCCTTGGCGGTGCCGCCCTCACCCTTCATGTCGAACTGGACCAGCGCCGTCCCGCCGTCCTCGGTGACCGGCGACGGCTCCTTGTCGTACGGCGTGCGCACGTGCTCGACCTGGCCGGTGGCCTCGACGGCCTTCCGCACGTCGGCGACGGCGTCGCGGAACCCCTTGTCCTTGACGGTCATGGTGCCGCTCTGCAGGAGGACGACCTCGCTCGCGACGTCCTTGAACCCGGCGCCGTCGAGGATGCGTCCGGCCTCCCGGGAGTCCCCGTTGGCGTTCTCGTAGGACTTCATCTTCGCGACGCCCACCGCGTTCCCCACGAGGACCGAGGCGATGACGAACGAGGTCCAGATCAGCAGTGCCCACCATCTGTGGCGGGCGCTCCACCCTCCGATGGACGCGGCGATGTTCCCGCGACGGCGTTTCGGCGTTTTCACACCTTGAAGGTAGGAAACGATCGGGGCCCCGGCCTCGGACCGCAAGACCAATTCGCGCTACTGCTCGCGGCGGACGTCGGTGCCGTCGCCTCCGCCTCGCGATCTAATGGACAACCCTGGGAGCCGCCTCGGGGATGCCCTGGCCGCCGCCGGCGTCATCACCGATCCCGAGGGCCGGGTGCTGCCGGCCCACATCCTGTTCAACAGCGGCACGCCGGCCGACGGCATCGTCCCCCCGGAGGAGGAGTTCGACGCATGCGGTGCCGAAAGTCCGATTAGTACGGTCTATTGGTGGAATGTCGTTGAAGAAGGGGTGACGACGACGGGCGGGAAGCCATGAGCGAGCCGGACTACCGGAGCCAGTTGGAGCGGGTGGATGCGGACCTGGCGCGGTTGCGTCAGGAGGTGAAGGAGTTGCGCCGCGAGATCGGCGAGCGCCGCGACGGCACCACCGACGCCGCCGAGATGTCCGCCTTGTTCACCAATGTGGAGCAGCAGGAGGCGCTGATCGAGGACTTCGAACTGAGGCGCCAGCACTTGCTGCGCCGCCTCGAAGAGGCCTGATCATTTCGATCGCGGACGGTATCGCCGGCGATTCCATCCCTCGACGTGCCGCTCCCACCAATTCATCGGGTCGGCTACGCGGCGTGCCGGGTCAGGAACGCCTCGATGGCGGTCACGAACCCCTCGGCGTCGTCGAGCCACGGGAAGTGTCCGCCGCCCGGCTGCACGACGAGTTCGGCGTTCGGGAACAACGCGGCGTACTCGGCGATCACCTGCGGGGCGGCGCCCAGGTCCACCTCGCCGGCGAGTACCAGCACCGGCGCCGGGAACCCGGCCAGCGCCGAGCGGGTGGCGTCCGGGTCGAACGCGCCCTCGGCGGCGAAGGCCGCCGCGGCCTGCCCGTTCCGCTGCTCGTCCTCGAGCGCCTGATGGGCCTGCGCCACCGCGTCCCACCGGCCGTAGAAGAAGGGGGTGATGGCCTCCCAGTCCTCGTCCGCGGCATCGCCCGCGATGACCGCTTCGAGGGCGGCGGACGCCGCCGGGTACCACGGTTCGGCCGCGCGGGGCCGGGTCACCTCACGCCGGATCTCCGCGGTCGGCATGAGGCCGACCGCCCTGGTGCTCGGGGTGACGAGCACGAGCCTGCCGACGCGCTCCGGGTGCCGGGCGGCGTACAGCGCCGCGAGGTTCGCGCCCGCGGAGTGCGCGACCAGGTCCATCCGTTCCAGACCCAGGTGCTCGCGCAGCGCCTCGACGTCGTCGACCTGGCGGTCACAGCGGTAGGAGTCGCTGTCCTCCGGTAACGCGGACCCGCCGGTGCCCCGGAGATCCATCACGATCAGTCGCCGATTCGCGGACAGGCCGCCGAGTTCGCCCAGGTAGGCGGACTCTCGCATCGGGCCGCCCGGCAGGCAGATCAGCGGAGTGCCCGATCCGTACTCGTGGTAGGCGAGGCTGGTTCCGTCATGTGCTGAAAAGAGAAGCATGGTCAGATCATGGCAACGGGTGCCCGAGCGAGGCGATCGATTATTCCGGTGATCGTGATGGTCGGGAACTCCCGGGCCCTGGCCCGCGCCGGCACGTGCTGCGCCGCCTCGAAGGAATACTTCGATCACAGATACTATCGCCAGCGATACTATTCGTTGCGATACTAACTGCATGGCCGACTTCATCGGGCGGGACGCGGAACTCGCCAGCCTCCAGGGTCTGCTCGACCGGGTGAAATCCGGCCCGGGCCACGCGAATCCGGGCCAGTGCGTGCTGATGCGAGGCCGGAGACGGATCGGCAAGTCGGCGCTCGCCGAGGAGTTCCTCCGCCGCAGCGGTCTGCCCCACCTGTACTTCACGGCGGCCCGGGGGAGCGCGGAACAGGAGCTGGAACAACTGCTCGCGGACGTCGCCGCCTCGTCGCTGCCCCATCGCGACCGGTTCGCCGACGCCGCCCCGGCGAACTGGAACAGCGCGCTCCAGCTCCTCGCGGACGCCGTCCCCGACGACGCTCCCTCGATCCTGGTGATCGACGAGGTCCCGTACCTGATGGAGCGGGTCGACGCCTTTGAGGGGCTGCTGCAACGCGCGTGGGACCGCTATCTCAGCCGCAAGCCCGTGCTGCTGATCCTCATCGGCTCGGATCTGGCCATGATGGAGGCGCTCAACAGTTATGAGCGGCCGTTCCACCAGCGCGGGACCGAGATGGTGATAAAGCCGCTCAATCCGGCGGACATCCAGGACATGCTGGGCCTGGACGCGACCGCCGCCCTGGACACCGCCCTCGTCACCGGAGGACTGCCGCTGGTGTGCGCCGAGTGGAGACGCGGGGCGGCGCTCTGGGAATTCCTTCACGGCGCGCTGACCAATCCTGTCTCGGCCCTGATCGTCTCCGCGGAGAGGTCGCTGGCGGCCGAGTTCCCCGGCCAGGCGATGGCGCGGGAGGTGCTGGGCGCACTCGGGAGCGGGGAGCGGACGTTCAGCAACATCGCCAGGGCGGCCGGCGGCATCGCGCACTCCACGCTCAGCAGGGCCACCGACCTGTTGGCAGCCAAGGGGGTGGTCACGTCGGAGCTGCCGCTCTCGACCCGCCCCTCCAAGGAAAGCCGCTATCGCATCACCGACCCCTACCTCCGCTTCTGGCTCCGCTTCGTCGGCCCGCACATCCCCGAGATCGAACGCCGCAGGGGCGATCTCACGCTGCGGCGGATCGCGGCGGGCTGGAGCAGCTGGCGCGGGCGGGCGATCGAGCCCCTGGTGCGCGAGGCGCTGGCCCGGCTGCTGCCCGACGACCGGCTTCCGGCGGCTGAGGCGATCGGCGCCTACTGGACGCGCAGCAATGACGTGGAGATCGACATTGTCGGAGCCGACCGCGCACCCATCGCCAGGGAGCTGCGTTTCGTCGGGTCCATCAAATGGCTGGAAAGCCCTTTTGACGACCACGACCTCCATCGGCTGATCCGGCACCGCGCCGCGCTGACCGACCGCGCGCTCCCGCTGGTCGCGGTGTCCAGGAGCGGGGTGGCCTGTTCCGGAGTGGCGGCATACGGGCCGGAGGAACTGGTCCGGGCGTGGCGGTGAGATCGAAACGGCCTCCACCGGGGCGGTGGCCACAGGAAGGCCGGTGGCGTCGGCGGTCATCTGGCACAGGAGCGGGTGGGCGGTTGCCAGGTCGGCCGGGGCGCCTGACACCATCGTGGGCGTATTGGCACACTTTGGGGGGATATTTCATGGCTTCGCCGGTTGAAGAGCTGCTGAACCGGTCGCACGCGCTCGGGTCCGACCCGCGCAACACCAACTTCGCCGGAGGCAACACCTCGGCCAAGGGCACGGCCGTCGACCCGGCGACCGGGTCCGACGTCGAGCTGATCTGGGTGAAGGGGTCGGGCGGCGACCTCGGCACGCTGACCGAGGCCGGCCTCGCCGTGCTCCGCCTGGACCGGCTGCGCGCGCTGACCGGCGTCTACCCGGGCATCGAACGCGAGGACGAGATGGTCGCCGCGTTCGAATTCTGCGCTTTCGGCAAGGGCGGCGCCGCGCCGTCCATCGACACCGCGATGCACGGCCTGGTCGAGGCCGCGCACGTGGACCACCTGCACCCCGACGCCGGCCTCGTCATCGCGGCCGCCGCCGACGGCGAGGAGCTGACCCGGCGCATCTTCGGCGACCGCGTCGTCTGGGTGCCCTGGCGGCGGCCCGGCTTCCAGCTCGGCCTGGACATCGCCGCGATCAAGGCGGAGAACCCGCAGGCCATCGGGTGCATCCTGGGCGGCCACGGCATCACCGCCTGGGCCGACACCTCCGCCCAGTGCGAGGCCAACTCGCTGGAGATCATCCGCACTGTCGAGGCGTACGTCGCCGAGCACGGCGAGCCCGAGCCGTTCGGGCCGGTGCTGCCCGGCTACGAGCCGCTGCCGGAGGAGGAGCGGCGCGCCCGCGCCGTCGCGCTGTTCCCGATCATCCGGGGGCTGGCGAGCACCGACGTGCGCCAGGTCGGCCACTTCACCGACACCCCCGCGGTCCTGGACTTCCTGTCCCGGGCCGAGCACCCGCGCCTGGCCGCGCTCGGCACCTCCTGCCCGGACCACTTCCTGCGCACCAAGATCGTCCCGATGGTGCTCGACGTGCCGGCCGGCGCGCCGATCGAGGAGGCCGTGGCGCGGCTGCGCGAGCGGCACGCCGCCTACCGCGATGAGTACCGCGCCTACTACGAGCGGCACGCCGTCCCCGGCTCGCCCGCCATGCGCGGCGCCGACCCGGCGATCGTGCTGGTCCCCGGCATCGGCATGTTCTCGTTCGGCAAGGACAAGCAGACCGCCCGGGTCGCCGGCGAGTTCTACCTCAACGCGATCAACGTGATGCGCGGCGCCGAGGCGGTCTCCACGTACGCGCCGATCCCCGAGGTGGAGAAGTTCCGCATCGAGTACTGGGAGCTGGAGGAGGCCAAGCTGCGCCGCCTGCCCGCGCCCAAGCCGCTGGCCGGGCGGATCGCCCTGGTCACCGGTGGCGGCTCCGGCGTCGGCGCCGCCACCGCGCGGCGGCTCGCCGCCGAGGGCGCCTGCGTGGTCGTCGCCGACCGTGACCTCGCCGCCGCCGAGAAGGTCGCCGCCGAGCTGGGCGCCCGCGCGTACCGGCCCTCGGACGCGGCGGTCGCCGCGGGCGTGGACGTGACCGACGAGGAGCAGATCGCCGCCGCCTTCCGGGAGGCCGTGCTGGCCTTCGGCGGCGTCGACCTGATCGTCGGCAACGCTGGCCTGTCGCTGTCGCGCTCCCTGCTGGAGACCACCGTCCAGGACTGGGACCTCCAGCACGACGTCGTGGCGCGCGGCTCGTTCCTGGTCTCCCGGGAGTCCGCCCGGATCATGATCGACCAGGGCATGGGCGGGGACATCGTCTCCATCTCGTCCTCGAACTCCGTCTCCGCCGGCCCCGACACCGTCGCGTACGGCGCGGCGAAGGCCGGCCAGGCGCACCAGGTGCGGCTGCTCGCCGCCGAGCTGGGCGAGCACGGCATCCGGGTCAACGGCGTCGACCCCGGCTGCGGTGCCGACCGGGCCGCCGCGTACGGCGGGCCGGAGGAGAAGCTCGGAGAGTCCTACGCCGAGCGGACCCTGCTCAAGCGCGAGGTGCTGCCCGAGCACGTCGCGGCGGCGGTCTTCGCGCTCACCGGCGGAGACCTGTCGCTGACCACCGGACTGCACGTCCCGGTGGACGCCGGCGTGGCGGCGGCCTTCCTCCGCTGAAACAGCGCGGATGCCACTGACACAGCGCGGACGCCACCTCTCGCGATGGGTGGCGTCCGCGCCCCGGATCTCCGCGTTCGAGGGTCGCCGGACCGGGCAGTGGGACGCCATGACGGAGGCCCGGGAGGTCCTGGACAGGCACACGGCCGCGTTCAACGCCCACGACATCGACGCGCTGCTGCGGGTCGTGAGTCCAGGGGCCGTGTGGGTCGGCCCGGAGGGCCCCGCCGAGGGGCAGGAGGAGATCGCCTCCTACATCGGGCACTTCTTCGCCGCGTTCCCCGACATACGCGCCCTGGTCTGGGAGACCGTCGACAACGGCGACCTGGCGGCCGAGGAGCTGATGATGGTGGGCACCCACGCGGGCACCTACCTGATGCCGGGAGGGCGGGCGGTCCCCGGGACCGGCCGTCCCATCCAGCTCCGCTGCTGTTTCATGTGCACGGTCGAGAGCGGGCTCATCGTCAGCATGCGCTTCTACTTCGACCAGTTGGAGCTGCTCGCCCAGCTCGGGCTGCTGCCGGGATCAGAACTCTGAGTTCTCGGGCAGCTCGAACCACACGACCTTGCCGGTGAGCGTGGGGACGGTGCCCCAGCAGCAGGAGAGCTGCCGCAGCATGTCCAGGCCCCGGCCGCGTTCGTCGTCCGGGCCCGGATCGCACGGCCGCAGCGGGGTCCGGTCGGTGTCCTCGACCTCGCACCGCAGCAGGCCGTCTGCCAGGGAGAGGGAGAGCAGGACCGGCCCGTGGGTGTGCCGCAGCGCGTTGCCGGCCACCTCGCTGACGAGCAGCTCGGCGAGGTCGATCGTCTCGTCGGGCAGGCCCCAGGCGGAGAGCCGGGCGCGGGTCACCCGGCGGGCCATGCACGTGGAGGCCAGGCGCTGCGGAAGCTCCCAGGTGGCGGTGAAGTCCGCGCCCGGCTTCGACCCGCCGGGGGCCTCGGCCGGGGCCTGCGCCGTGGCCCAGTCCTGGTCCCAGTTCACGGCCCAGCTACGTCGCGCGGAGAGCGGAGAGGCCGGCGGGACGTTCCGAACCCCCGCCGTCGCGATGTCGATGGTCATGACGTACACCCCGTGAGCTTCCGATCGGCCGGGAGACCGCGCCCGTCGGGCAGCAGCTCGCCGTTGTCGTCGAAGACCACCACGCCGTTGCAGAGCAGACCCCATCCCTGTTCCGGGTGGTACGCCACCAGGACGGCCGCCTCGTGGTCGGAGGCGTAGGCGGAAGGGCAGGAAGGTCGGTGCTCGCACATGGTCGTGTCCTTGGTAGATCCTCGCTGATCGTCATGGCCGGTCGTCGTGGTTTTCTTCCACCATCAGGATGCCGAGAGGCACCCCCAGGTCGTCAGGGGATAAACCCCCGTATGGGTACGTATTTGCATCTACGTACCTGGGCTAAGAGACGGTAATGCGCTCCGGGGCGGGGGTGAGGGACGCCGGACGCCGCCTCGCCAGGCGTCGCCCGAGTCCCTGCATCGGCAGCTCCACGAACCGGTACGTGAGCCAGCTCACGCCGCAGATGCACGCGAGGGCGGCGAGGCCGAGCCCGAGCTGGACCGGCCAGGAGAACCTGAGCGGGTTGCCGGAGATCAGCAGGAAAAGCCGCAGTACCGGCATGTGCAGCATGTAGACGGAGTAGCTGATCAACCCCAGCCAGGCCAGGGCGTACGGGATCCGGCGCCCGCGCAGGGCGTGGAAGAGCCAGAACGTGCCCCCGGCCAGCGCGACGGTCGCCAGGTTGGCCATGCCGTTGACCGTCACCGGCTTCAGGAACGGCGTCAGGCAGATCAGGAACGCGACGCCCAGGACCGGCCACATCCCCGACATCTCGCCCCGCTCCCAGCGGTAGATCACGGTGCCGGTGAACATGACCGCCAGGACCATCGCCCCCTGCCAGGGCACCCGGCTGCCGACCACGATCAGCCCGATGGCGAGGGCGCCCAACCCGAACGCCCCGGCCGTACGGACCCGACCGGCGCCGAACAGCACGCCTCCGAGGCTCGCCACGATCACCGCGAGCACGATGACCGGCACGACCGGGCCGCTGAGCAGGCCCCGGGTCGGCATGACGAACGCCACCAGCACCGACAGCGCCGCGAACGCCAGGGCGAACAGGCCGCTGCGCCGGTGCACACCGGCCACGAAAAGGGCGGTGACGAGGAGGTAGAAGACCATCTCGTAGGAAAGGGTCCACATCGGCTCGGTGAACGCCCACGAGCCGGTGACTTCCATGAGCATCGTGATGTGCCCGACGGGGTCGATGTTGGGGCGCAGCGGCTGGATCGGCATCATCGCGAGGACGACGGCGATGGTCAGGACGTACAGGGGATAGAGGCGGAACAGCCGGCCGATCCAGAACGCCCGCACGTCCCCTCTGCGCTCCAGCGAGGCGGGGATGATGTAGCCGCTGACCAGGAAGAACACCAGGACGCCGTAGTTCCCCAGGTTGAACCAGGTCGGCCGGATCTCGGGCAGGAAGCGGTAGGTCATGTGTTCGAGCAGCACCGCTGTGGCGCCCAGTCCGCGCAGGGCGTCCAGCCACCTGTATCTGGTTATGGCCACCTGATCGTCAATAGGCACTTATGTCACATTAAACGATGCTTCTCGAAGATGTCGAAAGAGTCCCCATTTGGGGAAATCGCACCAGTTCGACGAGATGCGATCAGACCTGCACGATCGGGAGAGTGCCGCTTTCGCGGCGCGGGAATCCGCGCCGCGGGCGCCTCCGCGACGGTCGCGCCAAACGGCGCGGAATTCCCCGCCCCTACCGCGTACGGCGCAGCAGCAGCGAGACGAAGCCGAAGACGTCCCGGTAGCCGTTCAACCACATGTCGCGGTGGGCCAGAGCCGCCTCGCGCGCCGCTTCGCCGTCGGGGCCGGGGTGCTCCTCGGCCCAGCGCAGCAGGGTGCCGGTCCAGGACCACTCGTACTCGTCCCACTCGCCGCGCTCGCTGGTGTGCGCGTAGACGGTCACGTAACCCGCGCCCTCCGCCCGCGCCACCGTTCCGGCGAGGTCGGCGTAGTCGTCCGGGTCGTCGACCAGAAGGGCGGCCACCTCCGGGGTGGGCGGGCTCTCCCAGAAGCCCTCGCCGACCAGGGCGAGGCCGCCCGGGCGCAGGAAACCGGCGACCGCCTCCGACGTCGGGACGAGCCCGCCGAAGGCGTGGGTCGCCCCCATGCACATGACCAGGTCGTACGGCTCCCCGCCCTCCGGACCCCCGAACTCGGTCGCGGACACCCGGTGCAGGCGGATCCGGTCGGCCACGCCCCGCTCCTTCGCCGCTTGGGCGGCGGAGTCGAGGGCGTGTGCGGAGATGTCCACACCGTCCGCCGTGGCGTCCGGACAGAGCGCCAGCGCCCGCAGTGTCCACTCCCCGCCGCCGCAGCCCAGGTCGAGGATCCGCGCGCCCTCGGGCAGCTTCGCCCGGGTGAGCAGGCGGTCGATGTGCGCCTCACTGATGGGAGAGGCGATCGGGTGGTCGCCGTGCGCGATATGGCTGATCAGGTCACGTTCCATCCGCACACTGTCTCGTGCGTTTTGCCGGGAACGCCACCGAATAACGGCATCGCCCTAATGCCGCACTTCCACGGGGTCCCCGGCACGCACCGTGCCGGGCCGGGTCACCCGCATGATCACGCCGAACTTGTTCTCGTGCGCCGCGATCAGGTGCTTCTGCAGCTCGGGCCAGCGCTCCCGGCCGTACGGGTCCCAGCTCGGCACGGCACAGCGGATGCACGGGCCCGCGTGGGCGCCGGTCACCTCCAGGACCGCCTCACCCACCGTGATCATCGTGCCCTCGGTGAAGGACTCCTCGGCGAACGCGGGCGCGTCGGTGGCGAGGTGGACGTTGGGGCGGAACCGCTCCAGCTCGACCTTCGCGCCGAGCTCCTCCTCCAGGCGGTGCAACGACGCCGCGAAGGTGACCAGCACCGTCGGGCCCCGATCCTGCTGGCCGTCCCCCGCCCGCAGCGACAGCGGCACGCCGTACGACTCCGCCAGCTCGGCGGGGAGACCGGGGTCGTCCCAGGCCCACGGCACGCCGCCGGGCGAGTAGAGCACCGGAGGGCCTGGCGGCTCGGGGGAGCCGTCGCAGGTGGCCGGGTAGGCCGCCTCCCACGCCAGCATCGGCGGCGACTGGCGCACGGTGAGCCGCTTGCCCGCATGCGCCGGCCGCTCGTCGATCAGCGCGTACGCGCGGTCGCCGGCCAGGCCTCGGTGGTCCAGGAGGGCGGCGGAGAGGCGCTCCCCGCGCAAGGACTTGACCGGCCAGCGGTGCAGGCCGTCCACGGTTCCCCGATACATGCCTTGATCCTAGGTCGTGTCTGACAAATCGCCAGATCAGCGGTGCCGGGCGAACCGGTCGGTGGCCTCGATGAGACGGTCCAGGATGCCCGGCTCGGTGTAGGCGTGTCCGGCGTCGTCGGCTATGTGGAGCTCCGACTCCGGCCATGCCCGGTGCAGATCCCAGGCGGTGACCGCCGGGGTGCACATGTCGTACCGCCCCTGGACGATGACGCAGGGGATGTGCCTGATCCGATCGACGTTCCGGATCAACTGCCCCTCGGTGAAGAAGCCGCCGTTCACGAAGTAGTGGCACTCGATCCTGGCGAACGCCACGGCGTAGTCGTCGTCCGCGTGCTTGGCGACGATCGAGGGATCGCGGCGCAGCGTGATGGTCGAGCCCTCCCAGACGCTCCACGCCCGTGCGGCGGGGATCCGTACGGCCGGGTCGGGATCGTTCAGCCGCCGGTCGAAGGCGGCGATGAGGTCGCCGCGCTCGTCCTCCGGGATCGGCGCGACGTAGCTCTCCCACAGGTCGGGATAGACCATCGAGGCGCCCTCCTGGTAGAACCAGCGCAGCTCGAACGGCCGCAGCGTGAAGACGCCGCGCAGCACCAGCTCGGACACCCGGTCGGGATGGGTCTGCGCGTACGCCAGGGAGAGCGCGCTGCCCCACGACCCGCCGAAGACCATCCAGCGGTCGATCCCCAGGAGTTCGCGGAGCCGCTCCATGTCGGCGACGAGGTTCCCCGTGGTGTTGTCCTCCAGCGACACCGCGGGGTCGGACGCGTGCGGGAGACTGCGCCCGCAGTTGCGCTGGTCGAACAGCACGATCCGGTACGCCTCCGGATCGAACTGGCGGCGGTGGTCGGCGGTGCAGCCGCCGCCCGGGCCTCCGTGCACCATGACGACGGGCTTGCCCTCCGGATTGCCGCAGATCTCCCAGTAGATCTGGTTGCCGCGGCCGACGTCGAGCAGGCCGGAGTCGTAGGGCTCGATCGGCGGATAAAGCGTCCTCATGAGCGGCCATCCTGCCGTACAAGGCGCGTGGAGCGGAGCACGCCGATCGCGACGGAGCCGATCGGGGGCGGGGCCGCGATGAGCGTCCCTTCGACGGATAGCCACGACCTCATCGGGTAGGGCCAACAAACCGGATAAATCACTCTTCGGGGGACAATATGCGGGTTCTCGTCCGGCCACACCAGATCCCCGTACGGCTGGCCACCGGGCTGTTCATGCTGAACTCGGGACTCAGCAAGGCGTCGGCGGACGAGGAGACCGCCGCCGCGCTGCACGGGATGGCGTCCGGGACCTATCCCTTCCTCAAGGACATGGAGCCGATGACCTTCGCCAAGCTGCTGTCCAAGAGCGAGATCGCGCTCGGCGTGGCGTTGCTGCTCCCGGTCGTCCCCTCCGTCGTCGCCGGGGCGGCGCTCACCGCGTTCGCCGGCGGGCTGGTGGGCCTCTACCTGAAGACGCCGGGCCTGCGCCAGGAAGGCAGCCTGCGGCCGACGCAGGAGGGCGTCGCCATCGCCAAGGACACCTGGCTGGTGGGCATCGGGGCGAGCCTCCTCTGCGAGGAGCTCGGCCGCCGCGACTGACCCGTACTTTTCACGGATCAGCCGATCTCGGACCTGACGAAGCGCACCCGCTCCTCCACCGAGCCGCGCGGCAGCGTGACCAGTTCGTACCCGTACTCCGTATACGCGGCGACCATGGAGGCGTACGTCCGCTCGGCCTCGTCGGGCGACTGCCTGCGCTCGCCGTCCCGGCGGTAGATCTCGGGCCAGGGCGGGGCGATGAAGACGCGCGGGTGGTACCGGAAGGTCCGCGCGGCGGCGTCCACGTGATCGGGCACCGCGCGCCCTTCGAGACGCAGATATCCCACGATGTCCGGCACTCCGCGGTCGAAGAAGACCGTCCCCGGCCGGCCGCGCGCGATCTGGTACGAGCGCAGTTCCCAGCAGAGCATCAGCTCGGCGAACAGCTCCGGGTCGCGCCAGGGCAGGGCGCGCCCGCCGATCGCGGTCTGGTCCTGGATGATCGCGCGTCCCGCCTCCTGCGACCGCGCGAACCCGGCGTGCTCAAGCCGGTCGATCAGGGTCGTCTTCCCCGAACCGGGCCCTCCGGTGATGACGACGAACTCCTCTGGACCTGCTGCCCTGACCGGCATCCGGCCGCCTCCTCGTTCTCACGTGGTGCGGCTTCCGGCCGCCCCGTCACAGCCAGCCGGCGTCCTGGGCCACCCGGATGGCGTCGATCTTGTTGCGTGCGCCGATCTTGGTGATCGCGCTGGTCAGGTAGTTGCGCACGGTGCCGGGGGAGAGGTGCAGCCGGGCCGCGATCTCCTCCGCCGCCGCCCCGTGGGCCGCCTCCCTGAGCACGGTCGCCTCCCGGGGAGTCAGCGGGCTGGCGCCGTACTCCATCGCGGACGCGACGAGCTCCGGATCCAGGACGCGCAGCCCCTGGGCCGTGCGGCGGATCGCGTCCGCCAACCGGTCGCCGGGGGCGTCCTTCACCAGGAACGCCTCGATGCCGGCCTGCAGGGCACGCCGTACCTGCCCGGGCTGGCCCATCGCGGTGAGCACCAGGATGCGGCAGGAGGGCAGGAGGCCGCGCAACTCGGCCGCGGCGGTGATGCCGTCCACGACGGGGAGGTCGATGTCGACGACCGCCACGTCCGGACGGGTGCGGAGCGCCTCGGGGACGATCTCGTCGCCCCGGGTCACCTCGGCGACCACCTCGATGTCCGATTCGAGGCGCAGCAACGCCGCCAGGGCCGCTCTGATCATATGCATGTCCTCGGCGAGCAGCACCTTGATCATCCGGTCACCTCCGGCCGGGAAAGCTCCGATGTCCCGGAACCGTCCGCCGTCCCCTGGGAGGACGCGTCGGGCACGGGGATCTCCATGACAAGCCGGAACCCGCTGTCGCCGACCCGCTCCGCGGCCATCGAGCCGCCGACCTGCTCCGCGCGTTCCCGCAGGCCCGCCAGCCCGCTGCCGCCGCCACTCCGGCCGCCGGCGGAAGCACCGCCGGCGGAAGCACCGGGGGCGGGTGGCGGGTCGCTGTCTCCCTCGACGCGGCCGTCGTTCACGACCTCAAGGCGTACGGCCCGGCCGCGCCGCGAGGTGGTGATCGAACAGGTCGTCGCGCGGCTGTGCCGTACGACGTTGGTGATCCCCTCGCGCACGCCCCAGGCCAGGGTCTCGCTCACGGCCTTCGGCCACTCGACGTCCACGAGGTTGACGTGGCAGCGGACGCCCGCGGCCGTGAGCAGCGCCACGCCCCGATCGACCTCCTGCGACAGCGACATCTCCCGGAATCCCCGGACCACCTGCCGTACATCCTGGGCGGCGTCCCTGGCGACCCGGACGAGCTCCTCCAGTTCACCGGCGGCCACGGCGGGGTCGCGCTCGACCAGCCGCCGCGCGAGATCGCCCTTCAGCGCGATGGCGGACAGGCTGTGCCCGAGGCCGTCGTGGAGATCACGTGAGATGCGCAGCCGCTCCTTCAGCACCGCCGCCTCGGCCAGGTCGGCGCGGGCCCGCTCCAGCTCCCTGGTCACGACCACGAGCCGGGTCACCGCGTAGATCACGAATCCGGTGACGAAAACGGTGATGGCGAAGTAGAACCCGGTCGCCAGGCTTCCGCCCGGCGGCACGGTGGTGAACACCCAGGCGTGTACGGCCATCGCACACGCCACGATCGGCAGGGCTACGGCGAACCGCAGGCGGAGCAGCACCGCGCCCATGAGGATCGGGACCATCGGGGAGATCCAGTAGTACCAGTCGTCGCCGAAGGCGAAGGCCGGCGCGTAGGCGGCCGCCGCCTGCACGAGGAGGGCCACCGGGAACCCCCGGAACGCATGTCCGCGCAGGGCGGCGCGAATATGGAGGTAGTGGGGGACGAAAAACCCGGCCATCCCGGCGACCATGATCCCGTCGTGCGGCAGGGAGCCGTACATCAGGACCGAGGCGATCAGGTTGATCGTGAACCCCACCGAGATCGTGCCGACCACGGCGACGGCGAGCCCCTGAGGCGTTATGCGCATGATGGGTTGATTATGGCCGGGCACCTACGAGCGGCGCGGCTCCCAGCGGAACCGGCGGCTGATCACCAGGAGCGCGATCGCCGCCCAGACGCTCAGGATCAGCAGGGGTACCGCCGCCGTCTGGAGGTCGCCGGCGAAGGTGCCGTCTGCGAAGGCCGCCCTGCCCACCTTGACCACCGCCGCAGTGGGCAGCAGGTCGAGGGCGGTCGTCAGCCAGCCGGGGAGAAGCTGGCCCATCGGTCCGAAGGCCCCGGCGCCCAGCCCGGCGATCATGAAGAACGGGATGCTCATCGGGGCGGCCACCTCGGCCCGGGGGATGACCGTGGTCCAGGCGGCCCCGAGCAGCGTGATCACGGCCGCGCCGAGCACCACGAAGACGGTGAACAGGACCGGGTCGCGCGGCGCGGAGGCCGAGGTGAGGCTCACCACCGCCACCGTCGTGACCAGCGCGATCAGCACGCTCTGGACCATGATGTTGAGCAGCTCGCCGCCGAGCACCGCGCCGTCCCCCAGCCCGGTGGCGCGCAGCCGCTTGAGGATGAGCTGGTCGCGCCGGGCGGTCAGCGATACCGCGCTCTGGTTGAATCCGCTGAGCGTCAGCACCACCGCCAGCATGCCGAGCAACTGGGCGGCCACCACCGAGGGGTCGCCCACGCGCAGCCGGTCCATCAGCACCGGCATGCCGATGCCGAGCCCCAGGGAGGTCAGCACGGTCGCGGTCAGCGCCTGCTTGTCCCGCCAGTAGATCCGGCCGCCGAGGCGGGCGACCGCCAGGGTCTCACGAGCCGTCATCACGCGTTCTCCTTGCTCGCCAGGTCGAGGAACAGGTCTTCGAGCGTCGCCGTACGGACCTCCAGGCCGCGCAGCCGCAGCCCGCGCTCACCGGCCCAGCCGAGGAGCGTCTGCGCGGCCACGTCGGGGTCGGGCACCCGGCAGATCACGGTGCCGCCCTCCACGGCCGTGGCCTCCACGGGCAGGTCGTGGATCTCCACGCCGGCGGGCAGCTCGAACGCCACCCGTCCGGTCTGCGCGGCGAGCGTCTCGGCCATGCCGCCGGCGGCCACGATGGCGCCCTTGTCCATGATCGCCATCCGGGAGGCGAGGCGCTGGGCCTCCTCCAGGTAGTGCGTGGTGAGCAGCACGGTGGTGCCGTGCGCCGCCAGATCCGTGACGACGTTCCAGGTGGCCTTGCGCGCCTCCGGGTCCATGCCCGTCGTCGGCTCGTCCAGGAAGAGCAGGTCGGGACGGCCCAGCGTGGCCAGCGCGAGGTCGAGCCGCCGCTTCTCGCCGCCGGAGAGCTGGCGCACCTTGGTGCCCGCCTTGGCGGTCAGCCCGGTCAGCTCCAGGGCCTCGGCGCGCGGCCGGGCGGCCGGGACGAGCTGCCGCCAGGAGTCCACCGTCTGCGCCACGGTCAGGTCGGGGAAGAAGCCCGCCTCCTGCAGCATGATCCCCGTGCTCTTGCGCACCTTGCTCCGGTCCTTCACCGGGTCGAGGCCGAGCACCCGTACGGTGCCGCCGTCGGGGCGCTGGAACCCGGCGAGGATCTCCAGCGTCGTGCTCTTGCCCGCGCCGTTCCTGCCGAGCAGGGCGAATATCTCGCCGCGGGCGACGGAGAAGGAGATTTCCCGGACCGCCTCGAAGTCGCCGTAGCTCTTCCTGAGCCCGTCCACCTGGATCGCTTCCATGGCTCCGATTCTTCGGAGCCGTGCCGCACGGCGGCAGTGAAAAATTCACGACTTGCCCCGGAACTGCCCCGGAACCGGTTCCGGCAAAGAGACCGTCCGCCCTGGCAAGGGCGGACGCGAGGCGGGTATCCGTGCCCCATGGTGCAAATCGGGTACACGATGATGACTGAGCAGACACCCGCCCGGCAGCTCGTCGACGACGTCGTCGCCGCCGAACGGGTCGGCTTCGATTACGCCGTCATCTCCGATCACTACTTCCCCTGGCTGGAGGAGATGGGACACGCGCCGTACGCGTGGTCGGTGCTGGGCGCGGCGGCCGTCTCGACGCGGCGGCTGCCGCTCATGACGTACGTCACCTGCCCGATCATGCGGTACCACCCGGTGGTGGTCGCGCAGAAGGCGGCCACGGTGGGCGTCCTGTCCGAAGGGCGGTTCACGCTCGGCCTGGGGGCGGGCGAGAACCTCAACGAGCACGTGATCGGCCGCGGCTGGCCGCCGGTCAACACCAGGCACGACATGTTCCGCGAGGCCATCGAGATCATCCAGGAGCTGTTCGAGGGCGGTTACACGAGCTATCGCGGGGCGCACTTCGACGTCGACTCGGCCCGCCTGTACGACCTGCCGGACCAGCCGGTGCCGATCGCCGTCGCCGCCTCGGGTGAGCAGTCCGTCGAGATCGCCGCCGAGTACGGGGACGGTCTGGTCGCCGTGGATCCGGACGCCGCGCTGGTCGCGAAGTTCTTCGCGGAGGGCGGCCGGGACAAGCCGGTCTACGGCCAGCTCCCGATCTGCTACGACACCGACCGGGACGCCGCCGTCGAGCGGGCCCACCGGCTGTGGCGCTGGTCGGTGGCGGGCTGGAAGGTGATGGCCGAGCTGCCCGCACCGGTGAACTTCGACGCGTACGCGGGGACCGTACGGCCCGAGGACGTCGCGGCGAAGGTGCCCTGCGGCGCGGACGTGGACGCGGTGGTGGAGGCGGTGCGCACGTACATGGACGCCGGGTTCACCCATGTCGCCCTGGTCCAGATCGGGCATCGGCACCAGAAGGGGTTCTTCGAATGGGCAGAGCGGGAGCTGCTGGCGACGCTGCGCCGCCTGTGAAGGGCCGTGAACGCCAGCAGGTTCGTCAGGGTGGAGACCGGGAGCAGCAGCGACGCCGTGTTGGCGAGGTGGGTGCACGCGTAAAGATGCGGGGTGGGGCGCACGCGCAGCCGTGACGTGGTGACGAGGACCACGGGGTCAGCAGCACGACGGTCGCGTCCAGGCTGAGCGCCGCCGTGACCACCGAGGCGACCGCGAAGACCCGGATCAGCAGGCCCCCGGGGCCGCGCGCCATGGATCTCCCTTCGCCGCGCGCAGGAGGACGTTGCGGGGAGCGCTCCGCCCGATCACGTGTCGAGGCCGGGACCGGGGACCTGAGAGGCTACGCGGAGCGATACCGCGGCCCGGGAGCAGGAGCGTCACGGGCACGCCGGAGGGGGGGCATCGAAGGATTCGGTGCTCAGACCCGCAAGCGTTCACGACTCTTGGGGCTGTGACACGGCATCGCCAGCATATGCTCAATCGTTCGCAAATCAGGAGGATCCATGGCAAATCGCCTATTTGTTGCCATTGCTGGCGCGCTGGTGGTGTCCGCGCTCGCGGGCGGCTGCGGGCGTTCGTCGTCGGGAACCACCGCGGGCGAGGGCGCGGCGGCGACGGCGGGCAAGTCCGCCAAGGATCTGGTGCCCGAAGCCGTGCGCAAGACCGGTGAGCTGCGGGTGGCCACGTCCGAGGGGTACCCCCCGATGGAGATGTACAAGAAGGGCACCCAGGAGCTCACCGGAGTCGACCCCGACCTCGGCGCCGCCATCGCCGAGAAGCTGGGCCTCAAGTTCACCATCACCAACGCCGCCTTCGACGGCCTCATCCCCGGCCTCCAGGGCGGCCGCTGGGACATCGTGATGTCGTCGATGAGCGACACCGAGGAACGGCGCGGCGCGGTCGACTTCGTCGACTACTTCAACGCCGGCGGCGCGATCATGGTCAAGAAGGGCAACCCCGAGGGCATCAAGACCCTCGACGACCTCTGCGGCAAGACGGTGGTCCTCGCCAAGGGCAGCTCCAACCTGGCCATCGGCGAGCGGCAGAACGAGAAGTGCGCCACCAAGATGAAGATCATGCAGAGCGAGGACGCCCCCACCGGCCTGCTCTCCCTGGACTCCGGCCGCGCGGTCGCCACGATCGTCGACTCGCCCGTCGCGCACATGTACGCGAACGACACCGGCAACTACGAGGTCCTCTCCGAGCAGTACGACGCCGGACCGTGGGGCATCGCGATCGACAAGCGCAACACCGGGCTGCGTGACGCCGTGGCCAAGGCGATGGGCGAGCTCCAGACCGACGGAGGCTACAAGGCCGTGCTCGACGAGTACGGCGTCGGCGCCAACGCCGTCCCCGAGGTCATGGTGAACACCGCCCCATGGAAGTGACCCCCACCGGGCAGATGCCGACCGGCGGTTCGCCGGTCGAACTGCCGATCAACGCGGTGCGGCCCCCGCGCCCCGGCCGCCTGATCGGGGCGGCCGTCGCGCTTTTCTTCATGGTCTGGCTCGCGTACACGGTCATCGTCAACGAGAACCTCCACTGGGACGTGATCGTCTCGTTCCTCACGGACGGCCGGATCCTCGGCGGCCTGTGGGTGACGATCCAGCTCACCGTCTTCTCCATGGCGATCGGCCTGGTCCTCGGTGTGCTCGCCGCGGTGATGCAGCTCTCCGACAACCCCGTGCTGCGCGGCACCTCCGGCCTCTACACCTGGTTCTTCCGCGGTACGCCGCTGCTGGTTCAGCTCATCTTCTGGTTCAACATCGGGCTGGTGTTCCCGAACTTCGGGATCGGCGTGCCGTTCGACGGGCCGAAGCTGATCGAGTGGCAGGCCAACGAGCTGATCACACCGTTCACGGCGGCGCTGCTCGGCCTCGCGATCAACGAGGGCGCGTACATGGCCGAGATCGTGCGGGCCGGCATCCGCTCGGTTGACCCCGGCCAGCGTGAGGCCGCCGAGGCGCTCGGCATGTCGCACCGGCAGGTGCTGATCCGGGTGGTGCTCCCGCAGGCGATGCGAGTGATCATCCCGCCGACCGGCAACCAGTTCATCTCCATGCTGAAGACCACGTCGATGGTCTCGGTGATCGCCGGGGCCGAGCTGCTGACCGTCGCCCAGCGCATCTACCTGGGCAACTTCGAGGTAATCGCCATGCTCATCGTGGCGTCGATCTGGTACGTCGTGCTCACCACGATCGCCAGCATCGGCCAGCACTTCATCGAGAAGCGGTTCGAGCGCGGCCACGCCGCGCTGGGGGCACGGGTCCGCCGCAACCTGCGGCCGTTCGCGAAGGAGCCGGCATGACGATCATGCAGGCCGAGCCGATGGTGAAGATCCGCTCGCTGCGCAAGCGGTTCGGCTCGGTGGAGGTGCTCAAGGGCATCGACCTCGACGTGCCGCACGGCCAGGTGGTGTGCGTGGTCGGCCCGTCCGGGTCGGGCAAGTCGACCCTGCTGCGCTGCGTCAACCGGATGGAGACAATCGACTCCGGCCGGGTCTGGGTGGACGGCGAGCTGATGGGCTACGCCGAGCGGGGCGACCGGCTGCACCTGCTTCCCCCGGCCGAGCTGTGCCGCCAGCGGCGCCCCATCGGCATGGTGTTCCAGCGCTTCCACCTGTTCCCGCACCGTACGGCGATCGAGAACGTCATGGAGGGCCCGGTCACCGTGCTCGGCGCGTCCCGGGCCGAGGCCCGGCGGCAGGCCACCGAGCTGCTGGAGCGGGTCGGCCTGGCCGACCGCGCCGACCACTACCCGTCCCAGCTCTCCGGCGGCCAGCAGCAGCGCGTCGCCATCGCCCGCAGCCTGGCGATGCGGCCCAAGCTGATGCTGTTCGACGAGCCGACCAGCGCGCTCGACCCCGAGCTGGTGCAGGAGGTGCTCGCGGTCATGCGCGACCTCGCCGCGAGCGGCATGACGATGATGGTCGTCACCCACGAGATGGGCTTCGCCCGCGAGGTCGGCGACCAACTCGTGTTCGTCGACGGTGGTGTGATCGTGGAGCAGGGAGACCCCCGCGAGGTCCTCGCCGCACCCAAGAACGACCGTTTCCGCACCTTCCTTGGGCAGGTCCTGTGAGCCGATTCGATCTCCTGATCCGCGGCGGTCTCGTGTTCGACGGCACGGGACGTCCCGGCCGCGAGGCGGACGTCGCCGCCGACGGCGGACGGCTGACCGTGCTGCCGCCCGGCGCCGCGGCGGACGCCGCCGAGGTGATCGACGCCCGCGGCCGGGCCGTCGCGCCCGGGTTCATCGACGTTCACACCCACTCCGACGGCGTGGCCCTGCTCCGCCAGGACGACCGCGAGCTGGTGCGCGCCGCGGTGATCCAGGGCGTGACCACGGAGATCGCCGGCAACTGCGGTTCCGGCCTGTTCCCGGCGCTGTCCGAGCGGGTGGACGCGATGCGGGCGGACACCCGGGTGACCTTCGGCGGCGACGTCGGCATGTACCAGGACTTCACGGGCTTCGCCGAGGCGCACGCCCGGGTGCCGAGGGCCAACCACCTGGCCTCGCTCGTCGGCCACGGCACCCTCCGCTCCGGAGTGCTCGGCCCCGTGGACCGGCCGGCGACCCCCACCGAGCTGGCCGCGATGTGCGATCTGCTCGACCGCGCCCTGTCCCAAGGCGCCGCCGGGCTCTCCACCGGCCTGATCTACACCCCGGGCACGTACGCGAGCACCGACGAGGTGGTGGCCCTCGCCGCCGTCGCCGCCCGGCACGGCAAGCCGTACGTCACCCACCTGCGCGACGAGATGTCCCGCGTGGAGGAGGCGCTGGAGGAGGCCGTCGAGATCGCCCGCCGCAGCGGCGCGCCGCTGCACGTCTCCCACCACAAGACGGCCGGCCGGTACGCCTGGGGCCGTACGGAGCGCACCCTGCCGAGGATCGCCGAGCTGCGGGCCGGCGGCATGGACGTGACCTGTGACGTGTACCCGTACACGGCGGGCAGCACGGCGCTGGCCGCGATGCTCCCGCCGTGGGCCAACGACGGCGGCCTGGCCGCGCTCACCCGCCGGCTGGGCAGCCCCGAAGAGCGGGACCGGATGCGCCGCGCCATCGCCGAGGGCGTGCCCGGCTGGGAGAACACGGTCGGCAACGGCGGCTGGGACCGCATCTCGGTCGCCTGCGCGCCGCGCAACCCGCAGACCGAGGGCAGGACCGTCGCGGAGCTGGCCGCCGCCGCGGCGGCCGACCCCCTCGACGTGGTCGCGGAGCTCCTCCTGTCCGAGGGCGGCGAGGTGACGATCATCAGCCACTCGATGATCGAGGACGACGTGCGCCGGGTGCTGGCCGCGCCGTACGCGATGATCGGTTCGGACGGCGTACCCAAGCCGGGCGGCCGGCCGCACCCGCGCTGGGCGGGAACGTTCCCGCGCGTTCTCGGACACTACGTCCGCGAGCTCGGGCTTCTCACGCTGGAGAGCGCGGTGCACAAGATGACCGGGATGGCGGCGGCCAGGTTCGGGCTCGCCGGGCGCGGTGTGATCCGCGATGGCGCGCACGCCGACCTGGTGGTCTTCGACCCGGACACGGTGGCGGACGGCGCGACCTTCACCGATCCGCTGCTGCCGCCCTCGGGCGTGGAAGCGGTCGTCGTGGGCGGCTCGGTCGTCGCCCGCGAGGGCGTGGAGACCGGCGCGCGGCCGGGCACGGTGCTGGCGCTGTGACGGTGGAGCGGAAATTGACCAGTGGGATTGATGAGGCCATGACGGTTGACGAGCGGATGCGGGCGGCGGCCGCCCGGGTCGAGGAGGTCGCCGCGTCCTGCCCCGGGACGCTCGCCGCCTGCGTGCCCGGCCTGATCGGTGTGAACGAGGACGTCGAGCTGCCGCTCGCCAGCACCGGCAAGCTGCTGCTGCTCGCCGCGGTCGCCCAAGGGGTGACCGGCGGCGAGCTCGACCCCGGCGAGCCGGTCGAGCTGGCCGAGGACGACTACGCGGCCGGATCCGGGCTGCTGATCGGTCTGTCCGCCCGGACCTGGACGATCGGGGACCTGGCGCTGCTCACCGCGTCGGTCAGCGACAACACCGCCACGAACGCGCTGCTGCGGCGGCTCGGCCTGGACCGGGTCGCCACGGTCGCGGCCGGGCTCGGGCTGGCCAGGACCCGGATCCTGGACCGGATCAGGGAGCCGCGGCTGCCCGTCCATCCCCCGACCTTCGCTCTCGGCACCGCCCAGGAGCTGGCCACCCTCGCCGCCTCCCTCGACGGTCCGGAGCCGTGGAAGCGCCTGATGCTCGGCTGGATGGCGTACAACACGGACCGCGGCCTGGTGCCCGCGCTCCTGCCGCACGAGCCCGAGGACCGGGAGATCCGCGCGGCCATGCCGTACCCGGAGGTGTGGGTGGCCAACAAGACGGGCACCGACGCGGGGACCCGAGCCGACGTGGGCCTGCTCGTCGGGACCCGCCGGGTGGGGTACGCCGTGCTGGCGCACGGACCGGAGGGCGGCGATCACGACCTGGTCCTGGCCATCCGCGAAGTGGGCCGCGCCGTCGCCGCCCTCGTCCACTGTCTCTGATTGCGCTCGCTCCGCTCGCGCGGGCTCGGGGCGCCCTCAGTCGATGTCTTCCCTCGTCACTCGGAGTCGCTGTGCTTAATTGCCGCGCTCCGCTCGGCGGTTCGGGGCGCCCGAAGTCGGCTCGTGCCCTCCTCGCTCGGGGCTCGTACCTCGCCCACTCGCTCGTCGGTTACTTCACCGCCGCGCCCCTCACGTCCCTCGCTCCCCACTCGTTCCTCAGTCCAGACACCGCCGCGCCCCGAGCGTGATGGTTGGGCACCGTAATGATGATGGTGCTCGCGCGGCTCGGGGCTGTGTCTGACTGCGCTCGCGTGGCTCGGGTCGGTTAACGCAGGGCGATGCGCATCCGGGACGAGGCGTCGCGGAGGTAGTCCAGGAAGGAGCGGAGCGCCGGGTTGGGGTTGGTCGGCCGGGACGCGGCGCCGATCCTCCGGTAGAGCTTGGGCGCGTCCACCTGGCACACCTGGATGCCGCTCGCGCCGTGCGCGCCCAGGGACGGCACCAACGCCACTCCCAGCCCGGCCCGCACCAGGCCGAGAGTCACCTCGTAGTGGTCGCTGCGGCACCGGATGGTCGGGCTGAACCCCTCCAGCGCGCTGGCGCGTTCCAGAACCGACACCGGCGTGTCCGTGCCGTACGTGGTGATCCACGGCTCGTCGGCCAGGTCGGCGAGCCGCACCCGGGGGCGCTGCCCGGCCGGGTGCCCGAGCGGCAGCACGAGCAGTTGCGGCTCGTCGAACAGGTGGGTGACCTCCACGCCCTTCGGCGGCTTCCACGGGTCGAGCGCGTGCTCGAAGACGACGAGCACGTCCAGGGCGCCCCGCTCCACGTCCGGCAGCAGATCATGCGGCTGTCCGAGGACGAGGTCCAGCTCGACGGCGGGATGCCGGGCGGTGAAGGTGGACAACGCGAGCGGCAGCAGCCGGTAGCCCGCCGAGGCGAAGAACCCGATGCGGAGCTGCCCGGCGTCGGCCCGCGCCTGGGCGAGCAGGTCCTTCTCCGCGGCTTCGATCAGGTCGAGCACCTCGTGCGCCCGGGTGGCGAGCCGCCGCCCGGCCGCGGTGAGCCGCAGGCTGTGCGCCGCGCGCTCCACCAGCCCCACCCCGGCCTCCTCCTCCAGCCGGGAGAGCTGGTGGGAGACGGCGGAGGGGGAGAGTCGCAGATTACGCGCGGCTCCGGCGATGCTCCCCGTCCTGAAGACCTCGAGAAGCACCCTCAGGCGGTGGCTGCTCAGCATTCACCCAGTATCGGTGCATCACCGGAGCAGACCGACCCCGCTGAAGCCGTCGACGCCGGGGAGCTTGGGCAGCTCGGGCTCGCCCGCCTCGGGACGCCAGTCGCCGGTGGAGACCAGACCCGGCTCCACCAGCTCGAAGCCGTCGAAGAAGCGCAGGATCTGCGTCCTGGTCCGGGGCGTGGCGTTGCCCGCCGAGGTCCGCGCGTACAGCTCGCGGCCCTCGCGCAGCGCGTCGTCGTCGAGGTCGCCGAACGAGAGGTGGCTGATGACCATCGCGCTTCCGGGGGCGAGCCGGTCGCGCAGCGTCCTGACCACCCGCTCGGCGAGGTCGTCCTCCGGGATGAAGTGCAGTACGGCGAGCATGAGCAGCCCGACCGGCCGGTCCAGGTCGAGGTGCCCGGTGACCCGCGGATCGCCGAGGATGGCCGCGGGATCCCGCAGGTCGCCGTCCATGACGATGGTCCGGGAGTTGTCCGCCAGCAGGGCGCGCCCGTGGGCCAGCACGATGGGGTCGTTGTCGACGTACACGACACGGGAGTCCGGGGCGGCGCGCAGCGCCACCTGGTGCACGTTCTCCTGTGTGGGCAGCCCGGCGCCGATGTCCAGGAACTGGCGGATCCCGGTCCCGGCCAGGAACTCCACCGCGCGGCTCAGGAAGCGCCGGTTGGCCTGCACGCCCTCCCGCACGTTCGGGGTGAGGGCGATGACCTTCTCGGCCGCTGCCCGGTCGGCGGCGAAATTGTCCTTTCCGCCCAGGAGGTAGTCATAGATCCGCGCCACGCTTGGAATGGCCGGATCGACCCCCGGGGGCGCCTGTTCCGTGGTCATCGGTCCCGCCTCGCTCTGGTTCGATCGTGTTCAGGGACGCTAGCCGATTGCCGTGCGGTATGCGATTAAACCCCCATATCGTTATATTTCGCGCAGTTCGGGGCGTGTTCCGGCCTTCTCGTGCCCCCCCGCGTGCCCCCCGCGTCCGACCGGTGCGCCGGGAAATGTGACCTGCCGGAAATGCCCGTCCTGTACGGCCAAGCACCACCGATTCGGCGCGCCCTGGGGAATGGGCGCGACCGCAAATTCAAAAGACTTGTAAAGGCATCTCTCAGTACTTCGTGTCTCGCCTGTGGAAAGGCTCCATGGCGTGTCTCCTAGATAGCCGTATTCGCCTACAGCCTTGGAGGCCGAACATGAAGAAACTGCTTTGCGTCGGTGCGCTCGCGCTCGGCGTTCTGGCGACCGGCTGCGGAACCGGCACCGACACCAGCGGAGCCAGCCCCGTCGCCGGTGAGGAGACCTCGCCCGGCGAGATGGCTCCCTCGGGGATGATGACGCCGATGCCCGTCGAGACCGGCCCCGCCAAGCTCTCGGTCATGCCGGCGAGCATCGGCAAGATCCTCGTCGGCAGCAACCAGCACACGGTCTACCTCTTCGAGAAGGACAAGAACGGCAAGTCGTCCTGCACGGACGCCTGCGCGGAGGCCTGGCCTCCGGTCCTCACCGAGGGCAAGCCCGAGGCGGGCGAGGGCATCAAGGCGAACCTCCTCGGCACCCACAAGCGCCCCGACGGCAAGATGCAGGTGACGTACAACAAGCACCCGCTGTACTACTTCATCAAGGACGAGAAGCCCGGCGACACCAAGGGCCAGAAGCTCAAGGACTTCGGCGCCGAGTGGTACGCGGTGGGACCGGACGGCAAGAAGGTGGGCTAGCGCCTCGGTTCCGAGGTTCCGGCTCCACCGGACACTCGTCGCCCCGGGCTCACCGGCCCGGGCGACGAGCTCTCCGGCCGTCGCGGGAAGCGGCGCCTGGTCCCGCCGGTCCGCCCGGCGACCGGCGCTCGGGGGCGAACCGCTACCCTGACCGTGATGTATCGATTCGTGTTCACGCAGGTCCTGAGCCGCCTCGACGCGGAGGACATCCACCATTGGACGATCAGGGCGCTCCGCCTGCTGGCGGTCCTCCCGGTCGCCAAGCGGGTGCTGCACCGGCGGCTGGCCCCCCGTGACGAGGCGCTCCGCGTCCGCGCCTTCGGAGTGCACTTCCCCGGCCCCTTCGGCCTGGCCGCCGGGTTCGACAAGAACGCCGAGTGCTTCGAGGCGCTCGCGGCCTTCGGGTTCAGCCACGTCGAGGTGGGGACCATCACCGCGCGGCCCCAGCCGGGGAACCCGCGGCCCCGCCTGTTCCGGCTGACGAAGAACCGCGCGATCATCAACAGGATGGGCTTCAACAACTCGGGAGCCCGCGCCGCCGCGGCCCGGCTGCGCCGTCCTCGCGCGGTCCCCGCCGTCGTCGGGGTGAACATCGGCAAGACCAAGGTGGTGCCCGAGGAGCGGGCCGCCGAGGACTACATGGCCAGCGCCAGGGAGCTCGCGCCTCTCGCGGACTACCTGGTCGTCAACGTCAGCTCGCCCAACACCCCCGGGCTGCGCAACCTGCAGGCCGTCGAGCTGCTCCGCCCCCTCCTTGCGAGCGTCCAGAGCGTGGCGGGCCGCACACCGTTGCTGGTCAAGATCGCGCCCGACCTCGCGGACGATGACGTGGACGCGGTCGCCGACCTGGCCGTCGAGCTGGGTCTGTCCGGCATCATCGCCACCAACACCACGATCGGGCGGCCCGGCGTCGTGAGCGACGAGGCGGGCGGGTTGTCCGGCCGCCCGCTCAAGGCCCGGTCGCTTGAGGTGCTGCGCCGGCTGCACGCCCGGGTGGGCGACCGGCTGACCCTGGTCTCCGTCGGCGGCGTCGAGGATCTCGACGACGTGTGGGAGCGCATCCTGGCCGGCGCGACCCTCGTCCAGGGATACACCGGCATGATCTACGCCGGTCCGCTGTGGGCCTCGCGCATCCACCGCGGGCTCTCCCGGAGGCTCCGGCGGCACGGCTACCGCTCGATCTCCGAGGTCGTCGGAGCGGCCGACCGCCTCGCCTGACGAGCGCTCCCTACGCGCGACGACGCCCCCGCGTCCTGAAGCAACGGGACGCGGGCCGTTCGTCGCGGAGAAGTCACCGCGCAAAGGGGCGGCCGGGGCCGATCACCCGTGACGACCCCGGCGGCCGCGGTCACATGCTGGGCCGGGTGGAGTCCGCCGTGAGGGTCATCTCGTCCACGCGCCGCATGACCTCCTGGATGTCGATGACACCCGGACGGTGCCGCCTGGCCCCGCCGCCCCGCTGCCACGGCCGCGGCCCGGCAAGCGGGCGGTACTCCACTCCGAAGGCGTCCAGCCGTTCGAGATGGCGGGTGAGCCGCTCGGTGAACTCCGGCCGGGCCGGGCCTCCCGTCCAGCTCACCTCGGCGGCGGCGCAGCCGCGCGGCCAGGCGCGGTAGTCCAGCGTCCGGCCGTCGGGGATGCGCTCGCTCCAGAGCTGGAACTGCAGGCCGGTGACCCGGGCGCGCTCCGCGTCCGCCCACGTCGCGGGGGCGGGCTCGAACGCCGCCACGTCCGCGACCGTGATGGTCTCGCCGATCGCCAGCGGCTCCTCGGCCGAGGCCGCCTCGCCGTAGTCGAAGTAGAGCGGGAAGACCGGGGTCGCCACCACCTCGTGCCCGGCGGCGGCCGCGCGGCGGCCCACCGCGGCGCCGCGCCACGGCATGACGATCGTGTCCTCGCGCAGCATCCCGCTGACGAACGCCTCGTCCCAGACGACCGCCCGTGTGCCGCGCTCGGCGAGCAGGTCGGCCAGCCGGCGCAGGAACCAGGCGTGCAGGTCGCCGGGCGAGTCCAGACCCAGCTCCGCCCGGTACGCCCTGATCTCGGCGGATGCCTCCCACGCGTCCAGCACGCACTCGTCCCCGCCGATGTGCAGGTACGGCACCTCGCCCAGCGCCTCGATGATCTCGTCGAAGACGGCGGCCAGGAAGTCCACGGTGCCCGGCAGCGGCGCGAGGATCGCGGGGGAGATGCCCCAGCGGTCCAGCACGTGGTGCCGCTCGCCCGGGGTCGCCCCCAGCGACGGGTACGCCGCGAGGATCGCCGAGGCGTGACCCGGCACGTCGATCTCGGGGACGACGGTCACCGCCCTCGCCCGCGCGTACGCGCCGATCTCGGCGAGGTCGCGGAGCGTGTAGTAGCCGCCGTGCGGCACCCCGTCGTAGGTCGGTTCCTCGTGGTAGAAACTGGTGATCGTCTGGGTCCGGTGCGAGCCGACCTCGTGCAGCAGCGGGTACGCCCTGCTCTCCAGCCGCCATCCCTGGTCGTCGGCCAGGTGCAGGTGGAGCCGGTTCAGCTTGTGCAGCGCGAGCAGGTCGATCATCCGCAGCACCTCCCGCTTCGGCAGGAAGTTCCGGGACACGTCGAGATGCGCGCCGCGCCAGGAGAACGCGGGGGAGTCCTCGACCCGCCCGCAGGACACCCGCCACTCGGTCCCCGGGAGCGCGACCGACCGGAACGCCTCCACCGGGAGTAGTTGCCGAAGCGTCTGCCCCGCGTAGAACGCCCCCGCCGCGTCCCCGGCCGCGATCAGCACCTCGTTCTCGCCGATCGTGAGCGTGTACGCCTCGGGTCCCAGGGCCGGGTCCCGGGTCACCCGCACCCGCGCGGACGCGTCGTCCCCGCGCCCGAGGTCGAGGACGGCGAGCGCGAGCCGTACGGGATCGACCAGGTCGGTGGGGCCCGACACGGCGGTGCCGGGCGTGAAGGCGAACGATCCCGGCGCACTCTCGGCCAGCCGTGGGCGAGGAATGAGGTGATCCATGGCTGAATCATGTCAAATCGCTCACTCCGCGCCCACGGGCCAGAGCCGACCGGATCAGGACACGTAGGTCGTGATGCCCTTCGCCAGCGCCGCCGCCGCCTTCTGGCGGAACTGCGGGTTCTTCATCTTGGCCGCGTCACCCGCGTTGCGCATGTTCCCGACCTCGATGAAGACCTTCGGCACGCTGGAGAGGTTCAACCCGCCGAGGTCGTTCCTGAAGTCCAGCGCGTTCTTCCCGATGTAGGTCGAGTACGGCTGGCCGGTCCCCGAGCGGAACGCGTTCCGGACCGCGATGCCCAGC
Organism: Microtetraspora malaysiensis; assembly: GCF_050947145.1. Classification (NCBI taxonomy): domain Bacteria; kingdom Bacillati; phylum Actinomycetota; class Actinomycetes; order Streptosporangiales; family Streptosporangiaceae; genus Microtetraspora; species Microtetraspora malaysiensis. Next base: position 8,895,836 of record NZ_CP191998.1, on the reverse strand, counting down.
CTCCGCGAGTCGTCCACCACCGGGTCCACCGGGCCGTTGATCTTCTTTGGCATGATGATGTGGAAGCCGTGCGCGCTCGCCGGGGCCCCGTCGCCGTGGATCGAGATCACGGCGTCCGCCTTGGCCTTGTTGCCGATCGCCGCCCGCTCTGTGATGCACGGGCCGACGCCGCTGTTGCCGTCGCGGGTGAGCTTGACCGTCGCGCCCTCCGCCCGCAGCAGCTTGGCCAGCCGGGTCGAGACGTCCCAGGTGAAGGCGGCCTCGGTGTACCCGCTGTTGGTCTCGGTGCCGGTCGTGTCACACGGCTTGCGCTTGGTGAGGACGTTCACCGGCTTGTTGATGACCTCGGGATGCTTGAAGTTGCCGCCGTTGTGCCCGGGATCGACGACGATGACCTTGCCTGCGAGCGGCTTCCCGACCGGGCCGGTCGGCGCCGTGGTCGCCCGCTCGGAGATCTTCCCCGTGCCGGCCGCGGCCGTGCGGCTCTGCGGCGCGGCGGGTGCCGAGGCGGCGACCTGACCGGTGGTCGCTCCGCCTGCGACGGCCTGACCCGCCGTGCCACCGCACGCGGCGACTCCCAGCCCGGAGGAGGCAAGAATCGTGGCGATGAGTGGTCGTCTGATCACGCTGAGATCCCTTCGCAGAAGTCAGCTCACCAACCTACGCGAGCTGTCCACGTGATCAGACCGTTATGTCGGCGATGCGCGGTAGATGAGGTCACCAAGCAGGTTCGGCGATCTCCTGCTTCTCGAGAAGGGCGGCCAGATCACGGGCGTCCTCGGCGTCCAGACCGAGGACCACCCGGGGCCGCCCCCACGGATGGTCGATCGAGTGGGCGACGTAACTGGCGACCGACTCCCCGCCGACCTCGCCGCTCCGCCCTCGCGTCTCCAGCCAGTGCGCCCAGGCCCGCTCCAGTTCGGCGGCGGCCCGCTGCGCGCAGGAGACCAGTTCCGGGTCACGCATGAATCCCCCCGTTGTCGCTGTGGCCGCCCACCGAGCGACCCGCCGGGGGTCGGCGTCTTGCCCCGAGTCAACACCCTCGACGAGCGGACGCCGCGCCGGTTGACCTAGCTTTGGGCATCGCTTGGAGCGGGCCCGGTGCTGTGTCGTACGACGATCTGCGGCGTGACCTCGCGCAACCGGCCGGACTTCCCCGGCTCGGTGATGCGCTGGCTGAGCAGGGCGGCCGCCGACCGGCCCATCGCCCGGCGCGGCTGGTCGACGCTGGTCAGCGACACGTGGTTGACCGCGGCCAGATGGGTGTTGTCGTAACCGATGACGGACAGGTCCTCGGGCACCCGCAGGCCCAACTCATTCGCGGCGGTGAGCACGCCCATCGCGACGATGTCGTTGGCGGCGAAGATCGCGGTCGGCCTCGGCTGCCGCTCCAGCAGCGCCCTGGCGGCCCGCCGTCCGCCTTCCTCGGTGAAGTCGCCGTGCTCCACCATGATGTACGGCGCGAGCGCGTGGCGGCGCATGGCCACCAGGTAGCCCTCGCAGCGACATCTGGCCGCCGACGACGGCGCCCCCTCGATGTGCGCGATGCGGCGGTGGCCCAGCTCGACCAGATGGTCGACCGCGAGTCGGGCGCCGAGCTGGTCGTCGTCCACCACGATGTCGACGCCGTCGAGATCGACGTCGCGCTCGCCCACCACCACGGTCGGTGTGTAGGCGGCGGCCTCGGCGAGTGTGTGGCTGGACGGGGCGACCCCCAGCAGGACCAGGCCGTCCACGCGGAGTTCGAGGAACGCCTCCACGGCCTCGTCCTCGAACGCCGGGTCCCAGCGGCCGCTGCCGATCAGCAGCCGCAGGCCGTCGCCGTGCAGGCTCTCCTGCAGGCCGTCGAGGCACTCCGCGTAGAACGGGTTGTGCAGGTCGGCGACGAGCGCGCCGACGAGGTGGGTACGGCCCTCGACCAGGCTGCGCGCCACCGCGTTCGGCCGGTAGCCCAGCTCTCTGGCGGCCTGTAACACCGCCTCCCTCCGATGTTCGCTCACGTGCGGCGATCCCCGGAGCACGAGCGACACCAGCGACTTCGAGACGCCGGCACGCTCGGCCACGTTTCGGATCGTCGGCCGTGGCCGCGGGCCGAAGCCATCGGGCAGACCCGCGGCGGGCGCGGACACGACGGCGTGCCGGGCGGTGGTCTGTATGGACGGTCCTGACATGGTTCTCCCCACACGATGCGCGGACGTGCACCTGTCTGACCAAACGATCGAGAAGCCGTAAGGGTACGGGTTTCTCTCGGCAACGCCCGTATTTGCCGGGTTATCCGCCTCGAAGGCGCGGGCACGAGCCGCTCCCCGGCGGGCATACGCCGAGCATGATCAAATCCTGCGAGGGTTCCGATCGTGCTCCGCTAGTCTGCGGTGTGTGGGCGCGATATCCCGGGCGGAAAGCGACAGGAAGACCCTGGACAGGGTGGCCGTGCGACCGGTGCGCCGCCGGCTCAGCGTCGATCGGCGTCGCGAGGAGCTGATCACCGCGGCGCTGGAGCTGTTCAGCAGGCGCGAGGCCGAGGACGTCTCGATCGACGACGTGGCCACCGCCGCTGGGGCCTCGCGAGCGCTCGTCTATCACTACTTCGGCGGCAAACAGGAGCTCTACCTCGCCTCGCTGCGCAGTGCGGCGGAGGAGCTCGAGGCCCGGCTTCGCCCCGAGGGCGCCGGGCGGCCGGTGGAACGGCTCTCCCAGGCGCTCAGCCGATATTTCGACTTCGTCGAGGAGCACGCCGCCGGTTTCGCGGCGCTGCTCAAGGGAGGCCCGGCCAACCGGGCGGGCGAGGTGGGCGAGATCGTCGAGCACGTACGGCGGCGCCTGCTCCGGATGATCATCGACGAGATGCGGGTCGCCGATCCCGGCCCGGTGCTGCGGATCACGCTCAGATCGTGGATCGCCTCGGTGGAGACCGCGGCCCTCGACTGGCTGGAGCATCGCGACATGGAGCGGTCGGAGCTGGAACGCATGCTGGTCGACCACATGATCGCGCTGCTGGAGGTCGCCGGGCGGCACGACCACCGCGTACGGGAGATCGTCACGGTCGAGTAGGCGTCCTGATCGGGACGGAAACCACCTCGGGGGGACGGTGGCGCCGGGAGGGCGGCGCCTACGGCACCTCCCGTGGCCCGTAGCGGCCACGGGCGTGCGGTGCCGTGTGATGGACGCGCTCACATCGCTGGTGTCCTTGACGCGAGCGCGCCGTCTCCCCTTGACCGGCGGACGACCTTCCCTCAGACCGGTGGACGACGCCCGGACCTACTCGGAGCGCTGCTGCGGAATCCCCGCCAGCAGCGCCCGGACCTCGGTCTCCCGGTAGCGGCGATGCCCACCCAGAGTGCGGATGGACGTCAACTTGCCCGCCTTCGCCCACCGAGTGACGGTCTTGGGGTCGACGCGGAACATGGTGGCGACCTCCGCCGGTGTGAGCAGTGGCTCGGCCTCGGGTGTACGAGCTGACATGTGTGCGGCCTCTCCTCCGTTGGACCGGCGACAGCGATCCTGCGACTTGTCCTGGCGCTTGTCACGGATGTCCCCCAACGATCCATAAGTGCGGTTTCATGGATCATTTTCGGTATCACCCGATGTGACCATACAGCCACGTAACGCGATTGGCGAGCCCTCTGGGAGCAACGCCGCGACCACGTGGTGATGTCACGCTCGGTGATTCTAGCGACACGCTTCGTGGTATCGCAGTGAAAACGGCAAACTACTCAGTTCGCAGATGTTGAGATCGAACATCCCATGACCCAATAGTGCAGGTCTGGGGGTGCGATATGGGCTTTAGTTGGCAGACTGGAGGCCCTGGATCGACCTCCAGCGAAGTACGACACGCTGGTACATGGCGAAGGCAAGTTCTTCCTGACCGTTGTCCAAACCAGTGAGCGCGGCGGCAAGCTCCGCGACTGACTGGTCGGCCTCCAGCGTCTTGTCGTCCATGAGGTGGACCAGTCCGCCGTAGTCGAGCTCCACCAGCGAGTGGGGGTGGAACTCCTCCAGCCACCTGCCGATGTCCTCGAACTCGGTGTACGCGGCGGTGTCGGGCGCGTGCCTCCTGATCACCCCGAGCGCCTTGGCCACCCTCCGGCGCGACTGGGCCATCGAGGTGACGTACAGCATGGTGCGCGCGGGGGCGGCCACGGCCTGCGCCGGCTGCTCGGCGACCTCCGCCGGCTCCCCGCCCAGCACGAGCCACCGCTCCGTCGAGTCGAAGGGGGCGAACCACGACGTCGGCACGTGCCAGGTGCTGCTCCTGATGTGCGTGCGCAACGACGTGCCCGCACGCTTGTACCGGTCGAAGTCGTCGGCCGTCTGCTCGGCGATCGCCTGCGGCACGAACCGGTGGGCCAGCTTCACCGGGGTGCTGCCGCGGAACGTGGCGAACGACAGCCAGGACCGCAGCCTGCTCTGCCACGGGCAGACGTAGAGCACGTCCTCGACTCGGCGCAGGTAGGCGTTGCGGCTCTCCTGCTCGGGAGCGGGCGCCGGCGGGACGCCGAGGATCCTGCGGACGGCCTCGCCGTGCTCCACCCCCAGCGCGCCGGCCCGGCGCGGCCGGTCGCGGGACTCGGCGTAGGCGGCCCAGATCTTCTGGTCCTGTGGGGAGAAGGCGGCCAGCGGCTCATAGACGCGGAGGTAGGCGGCATAGGGCAGCACACCTGAATCGTGCCATGAGGCCGGGGACCCTGGGGAGGGCCGTCTCGGCTTTTCATGATCCAACGGCCGCGGCACGGTTAGGCTGTGGACGGCCCGCTCCCGACCTCGGCGTCGCCCCACCCTTCGCGACGGCGGATCGGTCGGGTGGGCAGAAGGATCCGCCGTAACGGAGCGGCGGACAGAAGTGTCAGGAGCACCACCGTGATCGACGTCTTCGGGCTCTCCCACAAGGACAGCGGGCCCCTCAGCGTCACGACCGGAGCGGACCGGAACGAGTCCTCGACGGCATCCCCCAGCTCACCCGGCAGGCGAGGCCCCGGGCACGAGCAGGTCGTCTTCTGCTCGGACGAGCGCAGCGGCCTCTACGCCATCATCGCCGTCTACAGCACGGCGCTCGGTCCCGCGCTCGGCGGCACCCGGTTCTACCCGTACGAGAGCGAGCAGGCGGCGCTGGCCGACGTGCTCAACCTCTCCCGCTCCATGGCGTACAAGAACGCCCTCGCGGGGCTCGACCTCGGCGGCGGCAAGGCCGTGATCATCGGTGACCCGTCCAGGGACAAGAGCGAGGCGCTCCTGCGGGCGTACGGACGGTTCGTCGAGTCGCTCGGCGGGCGCTACTACACCGCCTGCGACGTCGGCACCTACAGCGAGGACATGGACGTCGTCGCCCGGGAGTCGTCCTATGTGACCGGGCGGACCCTGGCGCACGGCGGCGCCGGCGACTCCTCGATCCTCACCTCGTTCGGCGTCTTCCAGGGCATGCGGGCGGCCGCGGAGCACGCCTTCGGCAGCCCCACGTTGCGCGGCAGGCGGGTCGGTGTCGAGGGAGTCGGCAAGGTCGGCCGCAGGCTCGTCGACCTCCTGCTGGAGGACGGCGCCGAGGTCGTGATCTGCGACGTCAACGAGGAGGCCGTCGATCTCGTACGGCGTAGCCGGCCCTCGGTGGAGGTGGTCGCCGACACCGCCGCGCTGATCGCGTCCGACATCGACGTCTACGCTCCGTGCGCGCTCGGCGGCGCGCTGAACGAGGCCACCGTCCCGCTCCTGCGCGCGCGGGTCGTCTGCGGCTGCGCCAACAACCAGCTCGCCGACCCGGGAGTCGGAAAGCTGCTGGTGGAACGCGGCATTCTGTACGCCCCCGACTATGTGGTGAACTCCGGCGGAGTCATCCAGGTGGCCGACGAGATCGAGGGTTTCAACATGGAGCGAGCCCGGGCGAGAGCCGCCCAGATCTTCGACACGACAGCCAAAATCTTCGCCCTGGCGGCCGACGACGGTGTCCCGCCCGCGACCGCCGCGGATAGGCTGGCTGAGCGCAGAATGTCGGAAGTAGGGCGGCTTAGGGGTATCTGGCTCGGCCGCTGACCGCTGACGCCCATACGGCGTACCGAGCGGCGCGCAAAACAGGTACGGTTATAGGCGAACGAGAGACTGGCGCCTAAAGTCAGGTGGCGCCAGTGCGCGGTGCGTTAGCGACGAGGGGTCCGGTGCGACCCCGCATGAGGGGGTCGAGCCAATGGGGCGCGGCCGAGCCAAGGCCAAGCAGGTCAAGGTCGCCCGCCAGCTGAAGTACAACAGCGGCGGCACTGATCTTGAGCGTCTGCGCGCGGAGCTCGGAGTCGTGGACGAGGGCGATTCCGGCCACAGTGACGAGCATGACCCTTACGACGAGCTGGCTGATCGGTACGCCGATTACGCCATCGACGATGACGAGGGCGAGAGCAAAGACTCGTCCCGACGCCGTTAGCCGTTCCTGACAGCGTTTGAGGTGAATCACCCGGCGAGGGACCCTTCCCACGCCGGGTGACTTCACGTTGTCCAGGTCCGATCGAGCGCCCCGGCCCAGCCGGGGCGCCTTTTGGCGTCCGGGCCGGCCGACGGCCGGCCCGTGATCGCCGGGATCAGCGGTAGCGCGCCACGCCCGTGCCGGGGACGACCTCGCCGAGCACCCAGGCGGGCACACCGCGCCCGTTGAGCAGGGCCAGCGCGCGGTCGGCCTGGTCCGCGGGGACGACGGCGCACATCCCCACGCCGAGGTTGAACGTCCGGTCCATCTCGGACTGCGGGACGCCGCCGTGCCCGGCGAGCACCTCGAAGATCGCGGGCGGGGTCCAGGACCCCCGGTCCAGCAGGGCGTCGACCGTGCCGGGCAGGGAGCGGGCCAGGTTGGCGGTGAGGCCGCCGCCGGTGATGTGCGCGAAGGCGTGCACCTCGACCTCGCGGATCAGCGCGAGGCAGTCGAGCGAGTAGATGCGGGTGGGTTCGAGCAGCTCCTCGCCGAGCGTGCGGGACAGCTCGGGGAGCTCCCGCTCAAGGTCCAGGCCGGCGGTCTTGATCACATGCCTGACCAGGGAGTATCCGTTGGAGTGGATCCCGCTGGAGGCCAGGGCCAGCACCACGTCGCCGGGTCGTACCCGATCAGGCCCGAGCAGTTCGTCGGCCTCGACGACGCCCGTGCCGGCGCCGGCCAGGTCGTACTCGTCGGGGCCCATGGCACCCGGGTGCTCGGCCGTCTCGCCGCCGATGAGCGCGCAGCCCGCGAGCCGGCACCCCTCCGCGACGCCGCCGACGATGTCGGCGATGCGCTCGGGCACCACCTTGCCGCAGGCGATGTAGTCGGTCATGAACAGCGGCTCCGCCCCGCACACCACGAGGTCGTCGACGACCATGCCCACGAGGTCGATGCCGATCGTGTCGTGCTTGCCGAGCCGCTGCGCCAGCATCACCTTGGTGCCGACGCCGTCGGTCGAGGTCGCCAGCAGGGGGCGGCGGTAGCGCAGGAAGGCCGAGGCGTCGAACAGCCCGGCGAACCCGCTGGCGTCGTCCACCACCTCGGGCCGCCGTGAGCGCGCCACCCGGGACTTCATCAGCTCGACGGCCCGGTCACCGGCCTCGATGTCCACACCCGCGGCGGCGTAGCTGGTCATGTGCTCCCCTTCGTCGGTCGTGCGTGGTCGCTCGTGCGACCCGTCACAGCTGCCCTTCCAGGACGTACTTGCCGACCTGGTCCTGGTCGACAGGGATGGGGTACTCGCCGGTGAAGCAGGCACGGCAGAGCCGATCGGCCGGGATCGTGGTCGCCCGGGTCAGCCCTTCGAGGGAGATGTATCCGAGTGAGTCGGCCCCAAGGGAGGCGCGGATCTCTTCGACGGACAGCGACCCGGCGATCAGCTCGGCCCGGGTGGCGAAGTCGATGCCGTAGAAGCACGGCCACGCGACCGGCGGCGAGGAGATCCGCACGTGGACCTCCGTGGCGCCCGCCTCGCGCAGCATCTTGACGATGGCCCGCTGGGTGTTGCCGCGCACGATCGAGTCGTCCACCACGATCAGCCGCTTGCCCTGGATGACCTCGCGCAGCGGGTTGAGCTTGAGGCGGATGCCGAGCTGGCGGATCGTCTGCGACGGCTGGATGAACGTACGGCCGACGTAGGAGTTCTTCACCAGGCCCTGGCCGTACGGGATGCCGCTCTGCTCGGCGTAGCCGATGGCGGCGGGGGTGCCGGACTCGGGCGTGGGGATGACGAGGTCGGCGTCGACCGGGTGCTCCCGGGCGAGCTGGCGGCCCACCTCGACCCGGGTCGCCTGCACGCCGCGTCCCGCGATGGTCGTGTCCGGCCGGGCGAGGTAGACGTACTCGAACAGACAGCCCTTGGGCTGGGCGGCGGCGAACCGGCGGGACCGGACTCCGCGCTCGTCGATCACCAGCAGCTCGCCGGGCTCGATCTCGCGGATGAACGACGCGCCGACGATGTCGAGCGCCGCGGTCTCGGAGGCGACCACCCAGCCGCGTTCGAGCCGGCCGAGAACCAGCGGCCGGATGCCCTGCGGGTCGCGGGCGGCGAACAGGGTCGTCTCGTTCATCCAGACCAGGGAGTAGGCGCCCTTGACCTGGGGAAGCAGCTCGGCCGCCGCGTCCTCGATGGACTGCGAGCGGTCCTGCGCGAGCAGCGTCGTCAGCACCTCGGTGTCCGTCGTCGCGCGGATGGCGTCCGGCGGGAGGCGCAGCGCGAGCTCGCCGGTGTTGATCAGATTGCCGTTGTGGGCGAGCGCGAGGCCGCCGTGTTCGGTGGAGCTGAGCGTGGGCTGCGCGTTCTCCCAGACACTCGACCCGGTAGTCGAGTAGCGACAGTGTCCGATCGCGATGTGGCCGCGGAGCGTCCCGAGGATCGACTCGTCGAAGACCTGGGAGACCAGGCCCATGTCCTTGTAGATGAGGATGCGGCTGCCTTCGCTGACCGCGATGCCCGCGGACTCCTGGCCGCGGTGCTGTAGCGCGTACAGCCCGTAGTAGGTGAGTTTGGAGACATCCTCCCCGGGAGCCCACACACCGAAGACGCCGCAGGCGTCCTTGGGTGCGCGGTCGAGGGAGTCGAGGTCATGGCTCAGTCGGCCGTCGCCTTTCCGCACATGCTTGAGTCTATTTCGGCCTTCTCCCTGCTCGCGCACCCGGGTACGGAAAGTCTCGGCGAAACGATCGACGTGGCTTTGCCGTGTCGTCCGGGTTCCGTCCACACCCTCCGGGAGAGCCTTGGGTCTCCGGCATGCCCAACTCTGGTCCGGGAGAGCGACCGTGACGACACCTGACAAGCCCGCGTGGGAGCCCCAGCGTGACCAGCGGCCCGACAACGAGACCCGTCCGGACGAGCAGCGGCTGGTCCTTCCGGTGAACTCCTGGGACGAGCCCGATCTGGAGGGGTCCTGGTGGGAGCCCTCCGGATACCGGGAGCCCGACCCGGTCCGGCCCGGAGAAAACCGCTCAGCTTTCCGCGAAACCGCCGGCGATCCACCGCGTGCGGAGCACCGGCCGCCGGACGACCCTCTCGGAAGGGACACGAGTGACCGCCGTGAGCGGGGTGACCTGAGCCGCCGGGGAACGGAGGCGGGCGAGCCGGACTTCAGCGACTGGACCGACTGCGGGTTCTCCGACGATCTCGCCGCCACCGACCCGGGCTACCGCTCCTGGGCGGAGCCGGAGACCACCTGGGAGAGCCTCAAGGCGTGGGCGGCCCAGGATCCCTTGGCGAGCGAGCCTCCGTATGCGCCTGCGGCGCCCCAGCACCCGGGGGTCTCCGGTCCAGATACGAGTGACGCGACGGGGGGGCGCGATCACGCCGGGAACGGCGGATCGCCGGGCGACGCGGGCGCGTACGGCGAGGCGGCGGCAGGTCAGGGCGCTCACGCGGGGCCGGAGGCCGCGTTCGGCGGGCCGGAGGCTCACGGGTACGGCGCGCACGGCAGACACGAGGCAGCCCCGTACGGCACGCACGGAGTCCCGGAAGCGGCGGGCTACAGCCCGGACAACGGCCACGAGGCCGCCGCGTACGGCGCGTACGGCGGGCCGGAGGCCCCGGAGCAGCCGAGCCTGCCGCCCACGGCCGTTCCGTCGCAGGTCCCGCCCGCCCATGTCGCGCAGCCGCCGCAGGCCCCGCCGTACGCGGGACCGGGGACGCCGCCGGCATCTCCTTCGCCGGCCGGATCCGCCCAGATGCCGCCGCAGATCCCGTCACAGAGCGGGCCACCGGGCCGGCCGGGCGGGTCGTACGACGAGCAGCCGCCGGGGGCGCCAGGGGGATGGAACGATCCGTACGCGGGGCCCGCGAGCGGCTGGCAGACGGACCCGCACCCTGACCGGCAGCCCAAGGTCCCGATGGAAGACCGGCCCGATCTCCGGATCGGCCCCGCCGGCGACCCGTACATGGACGGCCGGTACGGCATGGGCGCGGACGTGTCCGGCCTGCCGCGCGCCGGGGCCGACGGCTCGGCCGAACCGTCGACCGGGTACCCGGCCGAAATGCCGGCGCCTTCGACCGGATGGGGGCTCCCGCCCGCCTCGCCGTACTCGCCCCAGAACCCGGACCCGGGTGCGACGCCCGTGCCGCCGTCCGCGGCGGCCCCGGTGGAGCGCGCCGTCTGTGAGCACTGCGGGATGCCGCAAGGGGGCACGGGTTCGTCCAGGCCCGGCACGGGAGCGTTCGCCGCCCAAGGATCCGGCGACGCCGGGACGGGAATCTTCGGGGCCGCGGACGTGACGACGGGGCCGATGGAGCGCCTGGGCGTCCCCGGCGCGCAGAGCACCCAGGACCGGTCCGTCTGGAGCGCGCGGCCCGCACCAGGAGAGCCGTACGCGAGTGAGGGGGCCGCGACCGGAGGAGTCCCGGCCACCGGGCACGTTCAGGCACTCAAGACGGAGAACCCGGCCGAGCCGCCCATCTGGGGACAGGACGACGGCTACATCCGCATCGTCGGCAAGGACTCGGGAACGGAGGGGCCGGAGGAGCCCCAGGGCCGTCCCGGCGAGTACGGCGAACGCTTCCCCACCCCTCCGCGGCACCCTGAGGAACGCGAGCCGTCGGAGGGTTTCGGCGGCCGGACCCCACCCGCCGGCGGCGGGCAGCCACCGTTCGGCGACCGGCCCGTCCACCCGGGCGAGCCGGGACGGCACGGCGGGGCGGTGTACTACCAGCAGCAGCCGCGGCGGCGGGGCGAGGGCCTGGGCACCGCTGCGATGGTGCTCGGCATCGTCAGCATCGTCCTGCTGTTCTTCTGCGGGGTCGGCACGCTCACGGCGGTCGCGGGCATCGTCCTCGGCGTCGTCGCGCTCACGGTCGGCTCCCACAAGGGCCGCGCGATCACGGGCATCGTCCTGAGCGTCCTGACGCTCGCCCTCGCGGCCGTGATCGGTGTCATGCTCTACAACTGGTTCCAGACCAACAAGCTCGGCGAGTGCTTCGACGTCAGGACGCATCCCACGCAGGCGTCCACGCAGCGCTGCATCGAGGAGAAGCTGAGCGAGTCGGGCCTCACCCGCTGATCCGCCGGTCCCGTCCCGGTAGCGCGCCGCCTCGCGAGGATCGCCGCGAGGCGGCGCGCTACCGCGGTTTCCGTCAGCGGAGTGGAAGGTAGGCCGACAGGTCGGCGCGTGATCCGCTCGCGGCGATGCGGCCCATCGTCAGGGCGGACTCCCAGGAGACGCGGCCGGTGGCCAGGTCCAGCCAGGTGCGCGGGTCGGTCTCGATGACGTTCGGAGGGGTGCCGCGCGTGTGGCGCGGCCCCTCCACGCACTGCACGGCCGCGTACGGCGGCACCCGAACCTCCACGGTCCGCCCAGGGGCCCGCGCGGCCAGTTCGTCCAGCAGGTGCCGTACGGCGAAGCGGGCGGCGTCCCGCAGGGGCTCGCCGCCGCTGTCGTACGCGCGGAGGACGGCGGCGACGCAGGCGGTGGACAGCGCCGTGTCCGGCCCGGTGAACGGGGGCTCCCCAAGGGCGGCGAGCTGGGCGTCGAGGGCGGTGCGGACCTTCACCAGGTCCGGTCTGCGTGGCGGCATCCGCCCATTCTCTCCGCACCGTGCCGTACGGGCTTTCGCGGTGCCACGGTGTTCAACCGACGGGCTCGGCGACGCGGGTCTCGACCGGTGCGGGTTCGGCGCGGCGGGCGCGCAGCGCGTACAGGCTCACCGGGACGCCGACCAGGACGATCGCCGCGGCGATGAGCAGCGTGAACTGGTACGCCTCCAGGAAGGTGTGCATGGACGGCCCCGTGAGGGCGCTCTGCCGGTTGCTCATGACCGCCCCGAGGATCGTGATGCCGAGCAGTCCGAACACCTCACGGGAGACGTTCAGGACCCCGGACGCCACGCCGACCCGGGTGGCGGGCATGACGCCCAGGATGACGTTGGTCAGCGGCACGAGCAGTCCGGCGCCCGCGCCGTAGAGCATGAACCAGGGCAGCAGGTCGAGATAGCCGCTGCTCTCGCTCCCGCCGGACAGCCCGGCGAAGGCGACGGCCATCAGGCCGAGCCCGGCGGCGACCGTGGGGGCGGTGCCGAATCGCGCGGCGATCCGGGGCGAGGTGGCCGCGACAACCGCCATGAGCAGGGCCATCGGCACAAAGGCCGCGCCCGCCTCCATCGGGGTGAACCCGAGGGCGTTCTGCAGGTAGATCGCGGTGAAGAAGTAGATGCCGAACACGCCGAACGACCAGAGGCCCTGCGACAGCAGGCCGCCGCTGAAGACCCGCTCGCGGAAAAGCGAGAGGTCGATCATGGGCTGGGCGGTGCGCAGCTCCGTGATCGCGAAGGCGGCCGCGGCGGCCGCCGCCACGCCGAACGCGCCGAGGATCGGCGCCGAGCCCCACCCACGCGACTCGCCCTCGATGAGCGCGTAGGTCAGGGCGGACAGCGCGATCGCCGAGAATGTCAGACCGGGCAGGTCGAGCCCGCCGGGGCGCCGCTCCTTCCTCGGCACGCGGATCGTCAGGAAGCCGAGGACCGCGGTCACCGCGCCGATCGGCAGGTTGATCAGGAAGATCCACCCCCAGTGGGTGTTCTCGCTGAGCAGGCCGCCGGTGAGCGGGCCGACGGCCAGCGCGAGGGCGCCCACGGCGCTCCAGACGCCCACGGCGGTGGCGCGCTCGCGCGGGTTGGGAAAGATCGCGGAAAGCAGGGCGAGCGCGGTCGGGGTGAGCAGCGCCGCCCCGACCCCCTGGAGCGCGCGGGCCGCGATCAGCGTCTCCTGGCCGCCCGCCAGGCCGGCCGCGACCGAGGCCACGGTGAAGACGCCGAGCCCGGCGAAGAAGACGGTCCTGGCGCCGAAGACGTCCGCGAGCCGTCCGCCGACCAGCAGCAGCCCGGCGAACACCAGGATGTACGCGCTGACGATCCATTCCAGGCCGGAGATCGTGAGCCCCAGGTCGCGCTGAATCGTCGGGAGCGCGACGTTCACCACGTTGTTGTCGAGATAGCTCATGAACGTCGCGAGTGCGACCGCGACCAGAGCCCACCATTTCCGCTGCACTTAATGACCTTCCTATACGGAGTACTTGTACGGCGTACATGTGCGGTGCATAGGAGACCTTGTACGTCGTATAGTTGTCAAGTGGGATCCGAGAAGCTGAGCAGAGAGTCCCTGGTCGAGCGGGCCGTTTTGCTCGCCGACGCCGAGGGGTTGGAAGCGGTCACCATCCGGCGTCTGGCGCAGGAGCTCGGCGTCACGCCGATGGCGCTGTACTGGCATGTCAAGAACAAGGAACAGCTCCTGAACTGCCTGGCCGACCACCTGCTGAGGGAGATCACGTCGGAGTTCGACCCCGGCGCGTCGTGGAACGTCCGGGTGCGCGTGATGGTCGAGGCGCTGGTCCGGCTGATGCGGCGGCACCGGTTCCTGCCCGGCCTGTTCGGCGTGGTCACGAAGGGCGCGGTGGAGAGCTTCTCCCGGGCGACGGACACGGTCCTCGATCTGCTCCGCCAGGCGGGGTTCACCCTCCAGGAGGGGCACCTGATCTCGACGTACCTGCTGCACAGCGCGATGACCCTGGTCGACCATGAGCCGGGCGTGCCGCCCTCCGTGCCGCCGGAGGAGGCCGCCGAGTGGCAGCGGCAGAAGCGGCTGGCCCTCGAATCCCTGCCCGCCGACCGGTACCCGTGCATCGTCGAGTACGCCAAGACGCTGGACGAGGTCGACGTCGAGCGCTACTACGCGTTCGGGCTCGACCTGCTGATCGGTGGCGTCGAGGCGATGGCCGCCCGCCGGGGCGAGGCGGGAACGGCGGTCAGCCCGGCAGGCTGACGTCGCGTGGGGTCGCGCGGGCCGGCGCGGAGAACACCGCGGCGAGCGCTGGCTGCCCGCCGTCGTCAGCGCGTACGGGCCGGCCCGGCGGCCGAGCGCGCCCGACATGCGTCTAGACGGAAAAAGGCTGATCAATGATGCAAGAGATGGACTTGTGATCTCTGATCGGTAATCCTGTGGAACGTTCGAAACGTCCCTTGAGCACCAAGAGTGTTCAGCACTCGCTCTTGCTTGAGAAAGGGACGTCTCCGTGGCTATCAAATTGCCGGGCGGGCGCACGATCGGTGTTCTGTCGGTCGGCGTTCTCGCCGGGTCTCTGTTTGCGGTGGGCGGCATGGCGACCGCCTCCTCCGCCTCCACCGCCGCCAAGGTCATCTACGGCTGCGTGAACAAGAAGTCGGGTTACGTGCGCATCGTCAACGCGACGACCACCTGTAAGCCGACCGAGTACAAGATCTACTGGAACCAGGCCGGGACCCCCGGAGCGACCGGGGCGACCGGCATCGGCGGCACCGGCGCGACCGGCCCGCAGGGTCCGCAGGGACCGCGCGGCCTCCAGGGCGAGCGCGGCCCGGCCGGCCCGCAGGGCCCGAAGGGCCAGGACGGCAAGGACGGCAGCAACGGCAAGGACGGCGCGCCCGGCGCGAAGGGCGAGAAGGGCGACCGCGGCCCGGCCGGCCTTCAGGGCGAGCAGGGCAAGCAGGGTCCGCAGGGCCCGAAGGGCGACCCCGGCACCGGCGGCTCGGTCAATCCCACGGTCGTGACCGGGGGCTTCGCGTTCGGCGGACAGGGTGGCTCCAAGACCGTTTCCTGCCCGACGGGGAAGGTCGCCACGGGTGGCGGCTTCACGATCGGGAGTGGCAGCGCCTCCGGCCAGATCTACGAGAGCGCTCCCTCCGGCAGCACGCTGAGCGGCTGGAAGATCTCCGGTAAGAACGCCGAGGGCACCGCATACGCCGTCTGCGTCTAGCGTGACTGAGGAGCGGTGGCGGAGTCGTGGCTCCGCCGCCGTGTGAAGAACGCGAAAGATCCTTCCAGGCAGGGTTCGGGAAGGATCTTTCGCCGCGGATCAGCCGGTACCTCCGGGAGACGGCACGGACGAGGGGTGGTAGCGCCCGGACAGCCGGGCCAGCTTGAGGCTGAGGTGCAGGCTCAGCCGCTCCACGCCGTCTCTGAGATCGGTCTCCGCCAGCTCCTCGACCCGCTGCAGCCGGTAGTACAGGGACGTCCGGTGCAGGCGCAGGCGGCGTGAGGTGGCCTGGGCGTTGCCGGCCAGGTCGAGGTAGGTCTCCAGCGTCTCCAGCAGCGGCCGGTGCTGGACGTCGTCGAGCAGCCGCTCCAGTCCCGGGTGGAGGTTGTCGTGGGGGACCCGGGTGAGCAGCCGGTAGACGCCGAGCCGGTCCCACTCCGCCGAGCGCCCGAGCTCCGGCACCTTCGCCGCGACCTCCGCGGCGTGCAGCGCCTCTTCGTACGACTCGACAGCGTGCGCGAGCGAGGGGCGGGGAGCCCCGATCCCGACCAGGACCGGCGTGCCCAGCGCCGCCCGCATCTCGTCGGGGAAGGAGGCGGTGCCCGCGGTGAGCAGCACGGCGTGGTCGTAGCGCACCAGGTGGAGGGGGTGGTGCCCGGCCAGGCGCCGCCGTACGGCCAGCAGCCCGCGCTCCAGCGTCAGCCGCAGCGTCTCGCCGGTGTCGGCGGTGACGGGCTTGGCGACCGCCACCGTGACGGGGGAGGCGTGCGGGAAGGCGCCCGCCTCGATCAGCGTCCTGGCGGCGTCGGCCTCCCCGCGCAGCAGCCCTCTGATCGCATCGAGCTCCCGGCGCGAGGCCAGGCCGGCGGCCAGGCTCTCGTGGAAGAGGACGAGGGCCAGCACCGGCGCGGCCGCCGCCGCGACCGCGATCTCCGGCTCCGCCATGGACGGATCGACGTCGATGAACCAGAGGAAGCCGAGCGGCCGGCCCTCGTGTCGTACGGGGACGCAGATCCGCGGCAGCAGCCCGAGCTCGGGGGCGCCGGGCGTGCGCAGGGGGCCGTTGGCATCGTGGATGCCGGCCGCCCGGAGGAACGCGCGCACCTCCGGCGTGGTGTGGCGGCGCAGGATCGAGTCCCGCCGGACGTCGTCCATCGGCCCGTCCTGCTCGCTGTACGCGACCACGCGTTGGCGGCCGTCTTCCAGCAGCAGCGGGCGATTGAGGCGCAGGGAGAGTTCGTCCACGATGCGCTGCAGATCCGCCACCCGACCTCCATCTGGGCATTCCAACATCTGTCGGACGGGTGCCCGTTGGTCTTCCCTACATGTGACCGATGATCTGCGTCAAGGTCGTATATAGCGTCTTGAATCGTGAAAGCCCCCAGAAAGCTGCTTCAGTGCCTGTTCGCGGCCATTGTCGTGGTTCCGGCGGCACTGGCGGCGACGCCCGCGTCCGCAGATCCTTCCCAAGATCCTGAGCATCCCTGGCGGCGTGACCACTGGCCCCAGACCCAGCCCTGGCAGCGCGACCAGCCCGACGAGGCACAGGTCCTGCGCGGCCGCGCCTCGCGCGTGGTCGCGCCGATCGACCCCCAGAACTGGACGAACCCCGACCACATGACGTGGGCGGACTACAAGAAGATCCCCGGCTCCGACTGGGCCGATCCCAGCAAGAAGGGGTCGGCGCGCACCTTCAAGGGAGCGCTGGTCCTACTCGACTATCCGAACCAGCCGTTCGTCGTCACCCAGCCCAAGGGGTCCACGGTCTTCGGCAACCCCAGCGCCGAGGCCCACGACGTCCCGCGCGACCAGGTCGCCCAGTTCTACCAGGACTTCCTCAACACCCCCAACGCGCTCAACAAGGGGCACACCATCCACGAGTACTGGATGGAGGATTCCGGCGGACGCTACGGGGTCGAGCTGAAGGGCTTCGGCCCGTACACCATGCCCGGGAAGTCGCACGAGTACGGGATGGAGTACCAGCGCGACGCGTGCCCGGCGGGCGACACCTGCAACAAGAACCTGCGCACCCACGGCAACGCCGCCTGGCTCGCCGACGTCGGCCAGGAGGTGGCCGACGGGTTCGACTTCGTCTTCTACGTCAGCGCCGGCCAGGACGAGTCGTCCACCTGGCAGGAGTTCGGCATGATGAAGTTCCCCACCAAGGAGGACGTCACCGACGAGTTCGGCCCGCCGGACCCGAACCTGCCGAACTGGTCCGCGACCCGGTACGTGGAGTGGACCTCCTGGGCCGCGGGATCCACGTTCTGGCCGAACGCGCGCTTCGGCGTCGACTCGGTCCAGACCGAGAGCTCCGGCATGGGCGTCTACGCCCACGAGCTGAGCCACATCATGGGCATCGCCGACAACTACAACAACCCGTACGGCACGCCGATGCGCCGGGCGTACACCGGCATCTGGGAGATGCTCAGCCGCGGCAGCTTCAACGGCCCCGGCGGCCCGCACAGCCGCTGGCTGATCCCGCCCACGGCGGGCGCGTCCATGGGCGCCCAGCACATGCTGCGCAACAAGATCAAGCTGCAGATGGTGGACGAGCGGAACGTCCTGCGCCTGTCGCGGGAGGCGCTGCGCGACTCCGGTCTCGTCGTCGCCGACGTCACGGCCCGTGCCGTGGAGCCGGGCAAGAACGGCCTGGCGGGCGTCAACGTCTCCTTCGACACCGGCGACAAGTCCACCGGATCGTGTGACGCGCGGACCAACCCGCTGTGTGACGGCGGCAACTACGACAACTACACGATCGAAGTCGTGGACCGGATGGGCACCGACTCCTTCACCCCCGACTCCGGGGTGCTCCTGGCCAAGACGAAGAACCAGGACAGCGCGCCGTTCGAGTGGGTGATCGACGCCAACCCGCAGGACATCGGGATGACCGACTACGTCCTGCCGGACGGCACCAAGGTCCCGATCACGATCGGCGACTACCGCCAGCTCTCCGACGCCCTCTTCCACGCGGGCACCGACTCCGGCAGCCAGTACGAATTCGTCGACCAGGCCAACCGGCTGCACTTCTACGTCATCGACGTGCACCGCGACGCCAATGGGACCCTGTCCTACACGGTCGCGATCCGCTCGCTGGACGGCGCGGGCCCGCAGAAGCGCGGCGTCAAGCTCGTGCCGGGCGCCGGCGTCCCCGCGGCCCAGAAGGGCGTGTCCACCTGCCGGTTCCCCCTGTTCAACACCGGCAAGGCGGCTCAGGGTGGGAACTCGCAGGACGTCAACGCGTACCTCGGCAGTGACGTCTACCGCCTGAAGGCGGAGGTCGAGGGCGCCGGCTGGACCACCATCACGCCGAACGGGCTGGCGGCCGTCGAGTTCGGCAAGCACGAGTTCGTCACCGTCCACGCCCAGCGCGCGGACGGCGGCAGCAAGCACGCCATCGTCAAGCTCACGGCCACCTCCGAGAGCGACCCCTCCAAGACCATGACCGCCACCTGCAACGTCGTCGGCCTCTGACACACGCACGGAAAGGCGCTCCCGGACCCCGTCCGGGAGCGCCTTTCCGCACCCGCCGAAGACGGGCTCTCAAGGGTGGGGAATGTTTGCGGCGGCGGCCGGTACGGGTTGGCCGTCGCCGGGAGGGGGACGGGGCGGCGGGGGTATGCCCGAAATGACCCGCGTGCCGGTCCGCGACGCGTCGTGATCCGGCGGGGAGCGGAGGGGGGCAGGGTACGTGACGCGTCCGTCGGAAGCCGGGGAAACGCTGCGCCGTGCCGCACACGATCTCCATCCGGCCTATTTCGCCCTGGTCATGGCGACCGGCATCATCTCGATCGACCTGCGCACCATAGGGATGCCCGCGTTGTCCGCGGCGCTGATGTGGGTGGCGGCCGCCGGCTACGCCGTCCTCCTCGCCCTCACCGTGTGGCGGGTCGCGGCGTTCCCCCGCAAGATCCGGCACGACCTGCACGACCTCCACCGGGGGTTCGGATTCTTCACGTTCACCGCCGGGACGAACGTGCTCGGCACCCGGCTCGCCCTGGACGGCCACGGCTCCACGGCGACGGCGCTCCTCGCCGTGGGCATGCTGTCCTGGATCCTCCTCGGCTATGCCGTGCCGTGGGCGGTGGTGCTCAGCCGCAGGGGTCAGGAGCCGCTCGGCGGGGCGGAGGGAAGCTGGTTCGTCTGGGTGGTCGGCGGCCAGTCCGTGGCCGTGCTGGCGGCGACGCTGGAACGGACGGCGGGCCCCGGGCGGGACGTGCTCGCGCTGATCGCACTCGTCTTCTGGGCCGTCTCCGTCTGCATCTACGGCCTGGTCGCGATCTGCGTCGCGCTGCGGTTGACGGTTTACGCGGTCCGGCCGGGCGATCTCACCCCGCCGTACTGGGTGGCGATGGGCGCCACCGCGATCAGCACGGTCGCCGGAGCGCAGATCGCGACCATGACGTCGGCGCCCGGGGGCCTCGGGACCCGCTTCTTCACGCCGCACGTCTCGTTGATCTTCTGGGCCTTCGGCACGTGGCTCTATCCCGCGCTCATCCTCGTCGGCTGGTGGCGGCACGTGCGGCACCGGGTCCCGCTCAGCTACGAGCCGGGATTGTGGAGCATTGTCTTCCCCCTCGGCATGTACGCCGCGGCGTGTCACAGCCTCGGCATGGTCGCCGAGATCCCCGTCCTCGTCGGGATCGGGAACGTCCAGGTGTGGATCGCGTTCGCGGCGTGGCTGCTCGGGTTCGTCGCCCTGCTGGGCCGTCTCGCGGAGGAGTACGGCCTCCGCCGGGGCCACCCGGGCCCCGGCGGATGACACAGATCAGCCGAAGATCGCGGGCAGCGGCGCGGCGTGCGTCTCCCGCAGCTCCGCGACCGGGATCTCGAAGACGCCCTCGACGGCGAGGGACGCGCCGCCGGTCGTGCCGAGGCCGTAGCAGGGGACCTCGTACCGGCCGCACAGCTCGGCCAGCGCCTCGAACGCCTCCGGCCGTACGCAGACCAGGGCGCGGGACGCCGACTCGCTGAACAGGTCGACGAACGCGTCGTCGCCGGGCAGCGACACGGTCGCGCCGACGCCCTGGGCGAGGCACGCCTCGGTGAGGGCGATGGCGAGGCCGCCGTCGGACAGGTCGTGCGAGCCCTCAAGCAGGCCGTCGCGGGCCGCCTCGACGAGCACGGACGCGAGGGCGCGCTCGGCCTCCAGATCGACGGCCGGGGGCAGCCCGCCCAGGTGGCCGTGCGTCACGTGCGCCCACTCCGACCCGCCGAACTCGTCGCGCGTGTCGCCGAGCAGCACCACGCGCAGCCCCTCGGCGGTGAACCCGGACCTGACCCGCGTGGCCACGTCCTTGATCACGCCGAGGACGCCCACGACCGGAGTCGGGTGGATCGCCGTCGAGCCGGTCTGGTTGTAGAACGACACGTTCCCGCCGGTCACCGGCACGCCGAGCGTCTTGCAGGCGTCCGCGAGGCCGCGCACGGCCTCGGCGAACTGCCACATCACCTCGGGGTCCTCCGGCGAGCCGAAGTTGAGGCAGTTCGTCACCGCCAGCGGGGCCGCGCCCGTCACCGCCACGTTCCGGTACGCCTCGGCGAGCGCGAGCTGCGCCCCGGCGTACGGGTCGAGCCGGGCGTAGCGGCCGTTCCCGTCCGTCGCCAGCGCGACGCCGCGGGTGGTCTCCTCGGCGCCGGGCATGACCTCGGAGATGCGCAGCATGCCGGAGTCGGCGGGCTGCGCGAGGACGGTGTTGCCCCGGACGTACCGGTCGTACTGGGAGGTCACCCACTCCTTGGACCCGAGGTTCGGCGAGCCGAGCAGCCGCAGCAGCGTCTCGCGCAGGTCCTCGGGGCGCGGCAGCCGTTCCGGGCCGTCGGCGTTGAGCGCGGACTGGCCGGCCGGCTCGTGGAAGGGGCGCTCGTAGACGGGGCCCTCGTCGGCGGCGGTGCCCGGCGGGATGTCGACGATCACCTCGCCGTCCCAGGTCATGACGAGCCTGCCGGTGTCGGTGACCTCGCCGATGACGGTCGCGGGCACGTCCCACTTCTCGCAGACGGCCATGAACGCCGGGATGTCCTCCGGCGTGACGACGGCCATCATGCGTTCCTGCGACTCGCTCATCAGGATCTCCTCGGGCCGCAGCGTCGGGTCACGCAGCGGAACGAGGTTGAGGTCCACGGTCATGCCGCCGGTGCCCTTGGCGGCCAGCTCGGTCGTCGCGCACGAGACGCCGGCCGCGCCGAGGTCCTGGATGCCCACGACCACGTCGGCCTGGTAGAGCTCCAGGCAGCACTCGATGAGCAGCTTCTCCATGAACGGGTCGCCGACCTGGACGGCGGGCCGCTTGGCCTGCGACTCGTCCTCGAAGGTCGCGGACGCCAGTACGGACGCGCCGCCGATGCCGTCGGCCCCGGTGCGCGCGCCGAACAGCACGACCTTGTTCCCCGGGCCGGGGGCGGTGGCGAGCTTGATCTGGTCCTTGCGCAGCAGGCCCACGCAGAGCGCGTTCACGAGGGGGTTGCCGATGTAGCAGGGGTCGAAGACGACCTCGCCGCCGATGTTGGGCAGGCCGAGGCAGTTGCCGTAGTGGCTGATGCCCTCGACGACGCCCGGAAGCACCCGCCGCGTGTCCTGCTGGTCGGCGCCGCCGAAGCGCAGCGCGTCCATGACCGCGATCGGCCGGGCGCCCATCGACATGATGTCGCGGACGATGCCGCCGACGCCGGTGGCCGCGCCCTGGTGCGGCTCCACGTACGACGGGTGGTTGTGCGACTCGATCTTGAAGGTCGCGGCCCAGCCGTCGCCGATGTCCACGACGCCGGCGTTCTCCCCCATGCCGACCAGCAGGGCGTCCGACTTCGGCGCCTTGGTGGCGAACTGGCGCAGGTGCACCTTGGACGACTTGTACGAGCAGTGCTCGCTCCACATCACCGAGTAGATCGCGAGCTCGGAGCCGGTCGGCCGACGGCCGAGGATGTCGCACACCCGCCGGTACTCGTCGTCCTTCATGCCCAGCTCGGCGTACGGCATCGGCTCATCGGGCGTGTCGGCGGCCCGCTTCACGGAGTCAAGACTCATCGGTCGCTCACCACTCCTCATGCGTTCACCAGCCTCTTGAGGATGGACGTGAAGAAGCTCCGGCCGTCCACGCTGGGGGCGCCGGTCAGCTCCTCGACGGCGTGCTCGGGGTGGGGCATGAGGCCGACGACGTTCCCGGCCTCGTTCGTGATGCCCGCGATGTCGTTGAGCGAGCCGTTGGGGTTGCCCCCGACGTAGCGGAACACGACCCGGCCGTCGCGCTCCAGGGCGGCGAGGGTCTCCGCGTCCGCGACGTAGCGGCCCTCGCCGTGCTTGATCGGCAGCACGATCTCCTGGCCGGCCGCGAAGTCGGAGGTCCAGGCGGTGTCCGCGTTCTCCACCCGGATGCCCTGGTCGCGGCAGATGTAGTGGAGGCCCTCGTTGCGAGTCAGCGCGCCGGGCAGCAGGTGCGCCTCGCAGAGGATCTGGAAGCCGTTGCAGGTGCCGAGGACCGGCAGGCCCGCGCGGGCGGCCGGGATCAGCTCGTCCATCAGCGGCGAGAACCGGGAGATCGCCCCGCAGCGCAGGTAGTCGCCGTAGGAGAACCCGCCGGGGAGGAAGACCGCGTCCACCCCCTTGAGGTCGTGGTCGGCGTGCCAGAGCGGCACCGGTTCGGCCCCTGTGAGCCGAACGGCACGGGCCGCGTCCTGGTCGTCGAGTGTTCCGGGAAAGGTGACGACGCCCACTCGGGCAGCGTTCATGACAGGTCCCCCACGGTTACCCTCCAAGGCATGGGCACGCCACGCCACCGCCTCATTCATGGGCGGCGGTCTGTGGCGGTACGCCTCAGGTTATCGGGTGAACCCAAAACCGCCCTATCTGAGGGCGGTCGATCTCCACGCGGAGGAGTGTGCGGGGTCAGACGGTGGCGAGCTGGCGGTCCAGGGTGAGGAAGCGGGAGACGGCGTCCTCGTCCCAGGCGAGCTCCTTGGTCAGCCGGACCGTGGTGCCGCGGCCCGGCGTGATGTCGAAGGAGATCTCGTCCACGACCGACTGCATGATCAGGATGCCCCGGCCGTGCTCGGCGTCTCCCGGCGGGTATTGCCGGGGGATGGCGTTGAGCCCGTGGCCGCAGTCGATGATCCGCACCTCGCAACGGCCCGCGCCGATGGCCGCGGTCACCCGGTAACGATCGGCGGGACCGCCGTGCCGTACGGCGTTGGCGCAGGCCTCCGAGGTCGCCAGGAGAATGTCGGACACGCAGCTCTCGGTCACACCCAGCGAACGCAGCGCGTCGCCGAGCACCCGGCGGACCAGGGGAATGCCGATCGCATCCCGTGGTAAAGCCAGCGAGAACTCGATGTCCACCGGACCCCTCCCGGTGTTGAAGGTCACCGTGAAAGGCTTCCCCGAGGAATCCGGGCTAACCGCAAAATGACGCGCCTGTTATTCAGTGGTCGCGCCAATGTTACGTCTTAGGTGCTTTGTCGGCTTTTTGATGTGTGGAATGTGCTGTTTTACCGGTCCACACGCACGGTGAAATCCTCGATCACCGTGTTGGCCAAAAGGGTTTCGGCCATCTTCCGGACCTCGGCGAGCGCGGCCTCGTCGGCCTCGCCCTCGATCTCCACCTCGAACCGCTTGCCCTGCCGTACGTCGTGGACGCCCGAGAAGCCCAGCCGGGGCAGCGCGCGGGCGATCGCCTGGCCCTGGGGGTCGAGAATCTCCGGCTTGAGCATGACGTCGACGATGACGCGCGCCACTGGTGTCCTCCTGGGCTGATGTCCGATGTCGCGGTCAAGGGTATCCGCAGGCGCGGGGATCGTTCCCGGCGGCCCGGAGGGACCATCTCCTCCAGGGAAAGCGCGAGCCACAGCTCCGGCAGGTGCCGGTGAGACGCGCGGCGGGCCTCCGCGACGCGATCCGCATGCCGATCTCGCGCATGCCGGACGAGCCGGCCGGGGCCGAAGCTTGGCTGACTATGATCGACGGCCTGGTTGTGCACCGCGCCGACTGAGGCTGAGTTCCTCTCGCGCCCAGCTGATGACCATGGTTCGCCCAAGGGGTTCGGGGAACGTGGAAGGGTGGGCGTCGAGAAGGGGCTTGCGCGGCGGGCAGTGGCCTCTGCCACGATGTCCGCATACGCGGCCGGTATTCACACCATGGACGCCGACCGCGTGAGGACCCGGCCGTACTCGGGTGGCGACCCCACACGCGCGCGGCCCTAGAACGCACAGGAGTGGCACGTGACAGCCGAAGCCCCTCGCGGTGCCGACGCACCCCCGGAGCTCATCCAACTGCTCACGCCGGAAGGCGAACGAGTCGAGCACCCCGACTACGACATCGAGCTGACCGCCGAGGAAGTGCGCTCGCTCTACCGGGACCTGGTCCTGGTGCGGCGCATCGACCTGGAGGCCGTCGCCCTCCAGCGGCAGGGCGAGCTCGGACTCTGGGCCTCGCTGCTCGGCCAGGAGGCCGCGCAGATCGGCTCCGGCCGGGCCCTGACCGACGCCGACATGGCGTTCCCCACCTATCGCGAGCACGCTGTGGCCTGGTGCCGCGACGTCGACCCGGTGAAGCTGCTCGGCATGTTCCGCGGCGTCAACCACGGCGGCTGGGACCCGTACGAGCACAATTTCCACCTCTACACGATCGTCATCGGCTCCCAGACGCTGCACGGCGTGGGGTACGCCATGGGCGCCCAGCGCGACGGCGCCGAGTCCGCCACGATCGTCTACTTCGGCGACGGCGCCACCTCCCAGGGCGACGTGAACGAGTCGTTCATCTGGGCGTCGGTGTTCAACGCCCCGGTGGTGTTCTTCTGCCAGAACAACCAATGGGCGATCTCCGAGCCGCTGGAGAAGCAGACGCGCATCCCCTTGTACAAGCGCGCCTCCGGCTTCGGGTTCCCCGGCATCCGCGTGGACGGTAACGACGTGTTCGCCTGCCTCGCGGTGACCCGCAAGGCGCTCGCGGACGCCCGCAACGGCCTGGGGCCGACCCTGATCGAGGCGTTCACGTACCGGATGGGCGCGCACACCACCTCCGACGACCCCACCCGCTACCGGGTCGCGGGCGAGCTGGAGGCGTGGAAGCTGAAGGACCCGATCGAGCGGGTCAAGGCGTACCTGTTCAAGAACCAGCTCGCCGACCAGGAGTTCTTCGAGAAGGTCGACGCCGAGGCCGACGCGCTCGGCAAGGATGTGCGCCGGCGCTGCCTCGAACTGCCCGATCCCGGACCCGAGGCGATGTTCGACCACGTGTACAGCGGCCCGCACGCCATGGTGGACAAGGAGCGGGAGCAGTACCTGGCATACCTGGCGAGCTTCGAGAACGGCACTGAGACGGGGACCGGCCGATGACCACACTGACCCTGGCCAAGGCGGTCAACGAGGGCCTGCGCCGCGCCATGGAGGAGGACTCCAAGGTCCTCGTGATGGGCGAGGACGTCGGCAAGCTCGGCGGCGTCTTCCGCGTCACCGACGGGCTGCAGAAGGAGTTCGGCGAGGACCGTGTCATCGACACCCCGCTCGCCGAGTCGGGCATCATCGGCACCGCCATCGGGCTGGCACTGCGGGGCTACCGCCCGGTGTGCGAGATCCAGTTCGACGGCTTCGTGTTCCCCGCCGCCGACCAGATCATCACGCAGCTCGCCAAGATGCCGCTCCGCTCGCTCGGCGCGATCAAGCTGCCCGTCGTCGTCCGCATCCCCTGCGGCGGCGGCATCGGCGCGGTGGAGCACCACTCCGAGTCGCCCGAGGCGTACTTCACGCACACCGCCGGCCTGCGCGTGATGGCCTGCTCCAACCCGGCCGACGCGTACACGATGATCCAGGACGCGGTCCGCTGCGACGACCCGATCATCTTCTTCGAGCCCAAGCGCCGTTACTGGGACAAGGCCGAGGTGGACCTCGCCGCTCCCGGCCTGCCCCTCGACCGGGCCAGGACCGTACGGCAGGGCTCGGACGTGACGCTGCTCGCGTACGGGCCGATGGTGAAGACCTGCCTCTCCGCCGCGGCCGCGGCGGAGGAGGAGGGGCGCAACATCGAGGTGATCGACCTGCGCTCGCTCAACCCGCTCGACCTGGACGTGCTCGTCGAGTCCGTGACGCGGACCGGCCGTTGCGTGGTCGTCCACGAGGCGCCGGTCTTCAGCGGCTTCGGCGCGGAGCTGGCGGCGCGGATCACCGAGCACTGCTTCTACAACCTGGAGGCCCCGGTGCTGCGTGTCGGCGGCTTCTCCACGCCCTACCCGCCGTCCCGCCTTGAGGACCACTACCTGCCCGACCTCGACCGCGTGCTCGACGCGGTGGACCGCGTCTTCGCCTACTAGGAAAGGGAGGATCCTCATGTTGCGTGAGTTCAAGCTTCCCGACGTGGGCGAGGGGCTGACCGAGGCCGAGATCGTCAAGTGGCACGTGGCCGCCGGGGACACCGTCAAGATCAACCAGACGATCGTCGAGATCGAGACGGCCAAGGCCGTGGTGGAGCTGCCGTGCCCGTACGAGGGCACCGTGTCCGCGCTGATGGTGCCCGAGGGGCAGACCGTCGAGGTCGGCACGCCGATCATCTCGGTGGAGGACGGCGCCGAGGAGCCGGGGGAGTCGATCCCGCCGGTTGAGGGCGCGGTGGAGCCGGGGATGGTCGGCGGACCGACGCCCAAGCCGGAGCGCGAGCCGGTGCTGGTCGGGTACGGCGTCATGCCCAGCACGACGACGCGCCGCCCCCGCAAGCAGCCGGCCGCCGCCCCCGCCGCGCCGACGGCGCCGGTGTCCGCGCCCGCGCCTGCCCCCGTGCCGGCGCAGCCTCAGACACCGGCCCCCGCCGTCCCTGGGCAGGGTGGCCGGGTCTCGGTGCTGGCCAAGCCACCGGTGCGCAAGCTCGCCAAGGACCTCGGGGTCGACCTGTCCACGGTGGTGGGCACCGGCCCGCAGGGGTCGATCACCCGCGACGACGTCCAGGCCGCCGTCGCCGCGCCCGTGGCGGTGCCGTACCAGGCGGCAGCCGTACCGGCGGGCGGGGAGGAGCGCATCCCGGTGAAGGGTGTGCGCAAGGCGACCGCGCAGGCCATGGTGGCCAGCGCGTTCTCCGCGCCGCACGTCACGGAGTGGCTCCAGGTGGACGTCACTGGGACGATGGAGGCCGTCCGCCGGATGCGCGAGCTGCCGGACTTCGCCGGGGTGAAGGTCTCGCCTCTGCTCCTGGTGGCCAAGGCGCTGCTCACGGCCGTGAAGCGATACCCGATCGCGAACGCCGCATGGACCGATGAGGAGATCATCGTCAAGCGGTACGTGAACCTCGGCATCGCTGCGGCCACCGAACGCGGGCTGATCGTGCCCAAGATCAAGGACGCGCACGCGATGTCCCTGCCCGAGCTGGCCCGGGCGCTGACCGAGCTGACCGAGCGGGCGCGGGCCGGGAAGTGCACGCCCGCCGAGCTGACCGGCGGAACGATCACGATCACCAACGTGGGCGTGTTCGGGGTGGACGCGGGCACGCCGATCATCAACCCCGGCGAGGTGGCGATCCTGGCGATCGGCCAGATCCGCGACATGCCGTGGGTGGTGGACGGCCAGCTCGCGGTCCGCAAGGTCGCCACGCTGGCGTTGTCGTTCGACCACCGCGTGATCGACGGCGAGCAGGGCTCCTACGTCCTCCGGGACGTGGGCGCCATGCTGGAGGACCCGCTGCGCATGCTGGCCTGGGGGTGATCGCCGCGATCCCGTGAGGGGTCACGGAACGCGTGAGGGGGCGGTCCCGCGTCGGCGGGGCCGCCCCCAAGTCGTCTCCAAGATCGAGACCAGTCGGCACCAAGCATGGCGGCCTAGCGTTTGCCATAGGCGCCCGGGAGGACGGGATCGGTGCGGATCGGATGCCGCCCCGGGCGCCATCGCGAGCCTGCGCGGCGGGGCCGTTTGTCACCCAACCCCCTTGGTCGGCCCCGTCGCGCGGCACCGGCTCATCGGAGGACAGACCGTAACGGCGGCCGCGGTCTAGGCTTCCTCTCGCAGTCACACCGCGAAGGGAACGACCATGATCCGGCACGTCGTGCTGTTCACCTGGACCGAGGACGCCACCGCCGAGCAGAAGGCGGAGGTGGCCGCGCGGCTGAACACCCTGCCGGGGATCATCCCGCAGATCAGGAGCTACGCCGTCGGCGACGACGCGGGCATCAACCCGGGCAACCACGAGTTCGCCGTGGTCGCGGACTTCGACACCGTCGAGGACTACCTGGCCTACCGGGACCACCCGACGCACCTGTCGATCATCGCCGAGCACATCAAGCCGATCCTCGCGTCCCGCGCCGCCGTGCAGTACACCGTCTGACCCTGGATAGCGCGGGCCCGGCTCAGGGCCTGGGCGGGTGATTCTCGTGTTCCATCAGGTGGCTGTCCGAGGTGGTGCCTCGGCGGGAGCCGAGGATGACGCTGAGAAGCAGCCCCACACCCCCGACGATCATGAAGATCACGCCGATCACATCGATGTGCACGGCTTTTCCGAGCACATCGGGGTCGATGGCGAACTTGAGGATCGCCCCGATCGTGAGAAAGAAGAGGCTGACCCCGATGCCCATCGCCGAACCTCCGGACAGTAAACAACGCGTATGTCACGGTCATACCCGGCTTCGGCTGATCGAAAATTCTTGAGCGCGGCCCGGCTTCAGTCGGTGGGTGGCCCATCCCGGTCGATTCACCACGCGCGACCCGGAAACGCGGCGATCGCGCGCCCCCTCTCAAGGGAGCCGCGCGATCGCCGGGTTCGGAGCCGGTACGGCTAGAAGGCCTCCTCCGGCAGTTCCATGACGTCCTGGGGCGTGGCGTCGAGCACCCGGCGCTCGGCGGCGACCCGGGGCAGGATGGTCTGCGCGAAGAACGTCGCGGCGGCCACCTTGCCGGTGTAGAAGGCGGTGTCGGCCGCGTCCGGCGCCTCGGCGCCGAGGGCCGCGAGCGCGATCTCCGCCTGGCGCAGCAGCAGCCAGGCCAGAACCACGTCGCCCAGCGCCATCAGGAACCGGGTGGTGTTGAGGCCGACCTTGTAGACCTCCTTCGGCGACTCGAGCGACGCGATCGCCCAGCCCGCCATCGTGTCGGCCATGGCCTTGACCTCGGCCGCGGCCTCGCCGAGCAGCGCCCGCTCGGCCTTCAGCCGGCCGTTGCCCGCCTCGGAGCCCACAAACGTGACGATCTCGCCGAGCAGCGAGCCGAGGGCGACACCCTGGTTCTTGAGCACCTTCCGGAAGAACAGGTCCTGGCCCTGGATCGCCGTCGTGCCCTCGTACAGCGAGTCGATCTTCGCGTCGCGGATGTACTGCTCGATCGGGTAGTCCTGCAGGAAGCCGGAGCCGCCGAGCGTCTGGAGCGAGCGGGCGAGCAGCTCGTACGACCGCTCGGAACCCACGCCCTTGACGACGGGCAGCAGCAGGTCGTTCATCGCCTCGGCGACCTCGTCCCTGCGCCCCTCGGCCTCGGCGATCTGGACGGCGTCCTGGAAGGTCGCCGTGTAGATCACCAGCGCCCGCATGGCCTCGGCGTACGACTTCTGCAGCATCAGCTCGCGGCGGACGTCCGGGTGGTGGGTGATGGTGACGCGCGGGGCGGTCTTGTCGGCGGACCGGCTCAGGTCGGAGCCCTGAACGCGGTTCTTCGCGTAGTCGAGCGCGTTCAGGTAGCCGGTGGACAGCGTCGCGATGGCCTTGGTGCCGACCATCATCCGGGCGTGCTCGATCACCATGAACATCTGGCGGATGCCGTCGTGGACGTCGCCGACGAGGTAGCCGACGGCCGGGTGCTTCTCGCCGAAGGTGAGCTCGCAGGTGGTGGACACCTTGAGGCCCATCTTCTTCTCGACGTTGGTGACGTACGCGCCGTTGCGCTCGCGCAGCTCGCCGGTCTCGAGATCGACCAGGTACTTCGGCACGAGGAACATCGACAGGCCCTTGGTGCCGGGGCCGTGGCCCTCGGGGCGAGCCAGCACGAGGTGGAAGATGTTCTCCGCCATGTCGTGCTCGGCGCTGGTGATGAAGCGCTTGACGCCCTCGATGTGCCAGGTGCCGTCCTCCTGCCGTACGGCCTTGGTCCGGCCGGCGCCCACGTCGGAGCCGGCGTCCGGCTCGGTCAGCACCATCGTCGAGCCCCAGTTGCGCTCGACGGCCAGCTCGGCGAACCGCTTCTGGTCCTCGGTGCCCAGCTCGAACAACAGCCGGGCGAACGCCGGGCCACTGCCGAACATCCAGACGGCGGGGTTGGCGCCGAGCACCAGCTCGGCCACCGACCACACGAGGCTGCGCGGGGCGGGCGTGCCGCCGAGCTCGGGCTGCAGCTCCATCCGCCACCACTCGGCGTCGACCCACGCCTGGTACGACTTCTTGAAGCTCTCGGGCATCGTGACCGTGTGCGTGGCCGGGTCGAACACCGGCGGGTGCCGGTCGGCGTCCTCGAAGGACTCGGCGAGCGGGCCGGTGGCCAGCCGGTTCACCTCGTCCAGGATGCTGCGGGCGGTGTCCTCGTCGATGTCCTGGAACGGGCCGCCGCCGAGGATCTCCCCGCGCCCGAACACCTCGAACAGGTTGAACTCCAGGTCGCGGATGTTGCTCTTGTAGTGGCCCATCTCGTGCGCTCCTCGAAACCACGACAGTCGGGGGTTACGTACTAGTCAGTAACTCTAAAGGAATGCTACCCGCCGGTAACCGGCAATATGCAAGCAATGTGGTGGTATGTCCCACAACCCATGAGCGGACGCCCGGAGCGAGGGCCGTGGCGGGGAAGCAACCGAGGAGCGAGTGGGGAGCGAGGGACGAGCGGCTCTGCGAGGGGCGCGGCGGTGTCTGGACTGAGGAGCGAGTGGGGAGCGAGGGACGAGCGGCTCTGCGAGGGGCGCGGCGGTGTCTGGACTGAGGAGCGAGTGGGGAGCGAGGGACGAGCGACCCCGAGCGACGAGGGAAGACATCGACTGAGGGCGCCCCGAGCCGCGCGAGCGGAGCGAGCGCAAATAGGTACTGTGCGACTGTGAGCCTTGACGAGCGAGCAGCGCGCTGGCAGGCGGACCTTGAGTCCTGGGCCATCCCCGGGGAGATCCTGGCGAAGGCGCCGTCCAGTCCATGGATGCATCGGGTCGCCCGCTTCGCGAGGAGGACCGACACTCTTCTCGCGGCGCCGCAGGGGCCGACGTACGAGCGGGCACGGGAGGCGCTGCCCGACGAGGGGTCGGTGCTGGACGTCGGGGCGGGCACCGGCGCGGCGAGCCTCCCGCTGCGCCCGGCGGCGCTGGTCGCCGTGGACGAGAACCGCGCCATGCTGGAGGCGCTGGCCGCGCGCGGACGCGAGAGCGGGTGCGGCACCATCCGGTTGGTCGAGGGGCGCTGGCCGGACGTGGCCGAGCGTACGCCCGTCGCCGACGTGGCCGTCTGCGCGCACGTCGTCTTCAACGTGCCCGACCTCGTGCCGTTCCTGGCCGGGCTCGACGCGCATGCGCGTCGCAGGGTGGTGCTCGAACTCCCGCGGGTCCACCCGATGACCTGGTTGAACCCGCTCTGGGTCCGTTTCCACGGCCTGACCAGGCCGGATCGCCCGACCTCCGAGGACGTGCTGGCGATTGCCCGGGAGATGGGGTTCGCGGCGGAGAGTGAGGCGCACACCGCGCTCGACGCGCCCTTCGAGTCGATCGAGGAGATGGCGTCCGCCGCGTGCCTGCGGCTCTGCCTCGACCCCGAACGGGCCCCGGAGGTGGCGCGGGCCGCCGAGGAGCTGGGGGTGTGGCCGCTCCCGCCACGGCAGTTCGTCACAATTTGGTGGGATAGCAGCAAATAAGTGGAGGTGTGTTACCTTCTCCACTGATGGGCCCTGCGGCGATCGACCGTACGGCCATCCCGGACGAGACGCGCCGTACCCGGTAAGCGAAGACGACGCACTCCCTGTGACCAGGAAGTTCAGTCTCGTACCAAGGGGGAGCCATGGCCTGGGGCCTGCTCGTCGTCGCCGGTCTGTTCGAGGTCGCGATGGCCTACTCGCTCAAGATGAGCGCCGGTTTTTCGCACCTGTGGTGGTCGGTCGGTTTCTTCGTCTTCTCGGTGCTCAGCTTCGGCCTGCTGTCGCTCGCGCTCAAGAGCCTTGAGGTCGGTACGGCATACGCCGTGTGGACCGGCATCGGCGCGGTCGGCACCGCACTTCTCGGCATCGCCCTGCTGGGGGACAACGCGTCCCTACTGAAGATCATCTCGATCGTGTTCATCATCCTGGGCGTGATCGGCCTCAACCTCGCCGGCGGCGCCGCCCACTGAGCCGCTATCGCCTGTACGCGGGCGCGGCCCCGATGGGTCGGTCGACCCGCGGCAGGCGGTCGAGCACCTCTTCGCATCTTTGGTGGTCCCGCCTTCGTGGATACGCACGGCTGACGCTCGTCCCGGGTGGCCGAAGTCGGTTGAGGCTGGCGATACCCGCACCATTGGTTGATAACCGGCTTGACAGCTTTGGTGGTGTGTCGCTTGGGTGAGTGCATGATTGAGATTCACACGATGACCGTCGACTGCGCCCGTCCGTACGAGCTGGCCGAGTGGTGGAGCACCACCCTCGGCTGGCCGCTGGTCGACTCCGAGCCCGGCGATGACGAGGTCATGCTCGACCGGCCCGACGGGCCGCCCCACCTGCTCTTCATCAGGGTCCCCGAGGGGAAGGCGACCAAGAACCGGCTCCATCTCGACGTCAACGGCGTAGACGGGGCCACCCGGGACCAGGAGGTCGAGCGTCTCGTCGGCCTGGGCGCCACACTGTACGAGGACCACCGCAACGCGGACGGCACCGGATGGGTCACGCTGCTCGACCCCGAGGGCAACGAGTTCTGCGTCTGCCGCAGCGAGGCCGAGCGCGGCTCCTGAGGGGCGTCGCCGCCCCCGCGGGCGACGCCCAGGAGCGCCGTCAGCCCCTGTCCTGCGCCCGTCGGCGCATCGACAGGGCGAGCACGGCGGTGATCAGGTAGACGAGCGCGCCACCCCACAGCGCGTCCCATGCCGCGCCGAAGACGCCCTCCCGGCCGATGACCAGCTGCACCGGGTACATCAGAACCGCGGAGCCGATGCCGGGATAGAGCGCGAACCGCCAGGGGTGGCGCAGCGACCAGCGCCGCGCCTGCTGGGTGACTCGATCGCCGTGATCCGGCTTCGCGATCGCGCCGATGGCCGCGACCAGCGTGAAGACACGGATGCCAAGGCACAGCGCCCAGGCCAGGTCGGCGGGCCCGGGGAGGATAACGCCCATCAGGAAGCCGACCCCGGCGACCGCTCCGCCCGAGATGGCGGCGGTCTTCCACGGCGCGCCGCGCAGAGCCGCTCCGGCGAGGGACATCTCGTCACGTCGAGTCAGTTCGTTCATAGCTCAAGGCTGCAACTCAGCACGCGCGTACGGCATCGGGGAGACCCCTGAGCGCACCCTGAGCCGCCCCTTTGCCCAGTACGTCCCGCCGCTAGGCTCGTCGCGTGTCTGTTTCATTCCGTACCGCCCGGCGCGAGGACGTGCCGGCCATCCTGGCGATGCTCGACGACGACCCTGTCGCCGCGGCCCGCGAGCCCGTCGAGGGGACCGACGTCATGGCCGCGTTCGAGGCCATCGACGCCGACCCCCGAAACGAGCTGATCGTGGCCGAGGAAGACGGCCTGGTGGTCGGGACATTCCAGCTCACCTTCATCCCCGGGCTGTCCCGGCGCGGGGCGGAGCGCGCCCAGATCGAGGCGGTGCGGGTGGCCACGCCGCACCGGAACCGGGGGGTCGGGCGCCGGATGATGGAGTGGGCCGTCGAACGGGCCCGCGAACGCGGCTGTCGCCTCGTCCAGCTCACGACGGACAAGGCGCGCCACGACGCCCACCGCTTCTACGCCTCGCTCGGCTTCACCGCCACCCACGAGGGCTTCAAGCTCCGCCTCTGACTCAGATGATGCGAATAGGGCATCGAGGCCCAACCGCGGAGGCGAGTCTGCGCTCGGTGGTGAGGAGTGTGCACTGCAGTGCTTCGGCCGCGGCGACGTAGGCCGCGTCATAGGACGAGAGGTTGTCGCGCAGCGCCCACATCCTGGGCAACAGGCAGTCTTCGTCGACTCTGTCGACCACGATGTCCCTCAGATCCTCGGCGGCCTCCGCGGCGGCGTCTGCCGTGATCTTCTTCCCCAGCAGGCGTCCCCGGATGACCGACATCGTCTCCGCCTTCAAATGAGGCGGCGCGGCCCATCGCGGATCGGCCGCGAGGGCCGCGCGGGCCGCCTCTCCGACTGGACCGGATCCCGTCAACGCCTCAGCGAGGACGGACGCGTCTATGACGATCACGTGTCGCTCTCCGAGCGATCCAGCCGCTCGGATCGGATGGCCGCGAGCTCCTTCGCAGCCTCCCCGACCTCGCTGCGATGAGTGCCCGGACGGTCGCCCGCGCGCTTCAGGATGTCGAGGTTCCGCGAGCGGCGAGCCTCGGTCGTCACCAATTCGAGCAGGAGTCCCTGGAGGGACATCCCGCGAGCGTTCGCCTGTTCCGCCAGGGCGTCACGGACCTCCGCCGGTACGTCCCGGATTTGAAGAGCCACCATGCATGCATTTTACATGCATTCTGTCCTTCAGGCCGGGGCGATGTCCACGAGGTTGTCGTGATAGACGGCGCCGCGGCCCATGTCGGCGTCGCGCTCGTCCACCACGGCGTTCGGGTTGGCGCCTCCCGGGCTGAGCTTGGGCCAGTGCCCCTTCGGCGCCGCCACCACGCCCGGCCGGACCCGCTCGCTGATCTCCACGTACGCCGAGAACTCGCCGTTGTCGTTGAACACCCTGGCGAGCTGCCCGTCCGTGAGCCCGCGCGCCTCGGCGTCCACGGGGTTGACCATGACCCGTGGCCCCTTGGACCGCCTGAGCAGCTCGGGGTTGTTGCTGAAGATCGTGTTGAGGAAGGTGTGCTGCGCCGGGGTGATCAGCGTCAGCTTCCCCGGCGCGGTCGTACGGGCGGTGCGTGAGGGCACGTAGCCCGCCACCCGGGGCAGGCCGGCGGCCTCGGCCAGCTCCGAGACGAACTCCAGCTTCCCGGACGGCGTCGGGAAGCCGTCGGAGAAGGGGACGAACGGGTCGGGGACCGGCAGCCGCGCCCACCCCTCCTTGCGCAGCCGCTCCAGCGTGATGCCGGGCGTCCCGCCGAGGAGCTGCTCGGCCAGTTCGAGATCGGAGTCGTACAGCGAGGGCTCGGTCAGCCCCATGTGCCGGGCGAGCCGGCGGAATGTCTCCGTCGTGGACACGCATTCGCCCTGAGGCTCGACGGCGGGCTCGTTCCACACCACGTACATGTGGCCGTAGCCGGCGTGCAGGTCGACATGCTCGGTCTGCATGGTCGCGGGCAGCACGATGTCGGCGTAGTCGACGGTGTCGGTCGGGAACTGCTCCATCACGACCGTGAACAGGTCCTCGCGCCGCATCGCCTCGCGGATGCGGTTCTGGTCGGAGGTCGAGCCGAGCGGGTTGGCGGCGTAGACCCACAGGCACTTGACCGACTCGTCCAGGCTGTCGGCCAGCCGGGTCATCGTCAGGGTGCGAACCGGCTTCTCCAGCAGGTCGTCGCGCGGGTCCACGTGCAGCGGGAAGTGCGCGGACGTCGAGTAGGAGACGCCGCCGCCCGGGTGCCGCCAGTCGCCGGTCACACCCGGGATGCAGGAGATCACCCGCATCGCCGCGCCGCCGCCCTCGTGCCGCTGGACGCCCATGGTCGCGCGGATGGCGGTGGGCCGGGTGCGCGCGAGCCGTAGGCCGAGGGCGCGGATGTCGGCCTCGGGCAGCCCGGTGATCTCGGCCACCCTGCTCGGGGGATATTTCAGGATCTCGGCGTGGAACTCGTCCCAGCCGACCGTGTGGTTCTCCAGGTAGTCGCGGTCCTCCGCGCCCTCCTCCAGCACCACGTTGAGCAGGCCGAGCGCGAGCGCGCCGTCCGTGCCCGGCCGGATCGGCAGGTGCTCGTCGGCCTGCTCCGCGGTACGGGTCCTGATCGGGTCGATCGCCACGACGTGGGCGCCGTTCGCGCGGGCGTCCTGCACGAACTTCCACATGTGGTGACCGCTGGTCAGGGTGTTCGTCCCCCACAGCAGGATCAGGCGGGACAGCGCGAACGTCTCGGGGTCCATGCCTCCGGCGGTGCCGTTGACGTAGGACGTGCCGAGGTTGCCCGCGCGCGAGCAGATGTTGAGATCGTGGTAGGACGCGCCGAGCACGTTCCAGAAGCGCCGCCCGGCCAGGCCGCCCTCGCCCTGGATGAACCCCAGCGTCCCGGTGCCCTGGTACGGCCAGATGGCCTCCCCGCCGTGCTCCGCGACGATGGCGGTCAGCCGGTCGGCGATCGTGGTGAGCGCCTCGTCCCAGCTGATCCGCTCGAATCGCCCGGAACCCTTCGGCCCGACCCGCTTCAGCGGGTGGAGGATCCGGTCGGTGGCCCGGGTGTGCTCCAGGTAGCGGTTGACCTTCACGCAGAGCGCACCGCGGGTGAAGGGGTGGTCGCGGTTGCCGCGCAGGGCGACCGCCTGGCCGTCCTTGACCGTCACCTCCCACGAGCAGGTGTCGGGGCAGTCGAGCGGGCAGGCACCGAGAACGCGCAAGTCCATGGTGGTAACTTTACGAGGCGCCTTCCAGCTCTTTCAGCAGGCCGATGTTCGCCCGGTCGTCCTCGGCGGTGCTCGGACCGGTGGAGAACCAGGCGTCGAGGATCTCGGTCAGCAGCTGCCGCGAGGTCAGGCGGAGGCTCAGCGCGAGCGCGTTCGCGTCGTTCCAGGTACGGGCACCCGCGGCGGTCGCGGCGTCCACGCACAAGGCGGCGCGTACGCCCGGTACCTTGTTCGCGGCGATCGAGGCGCCGGTTCCGGTCCAGCAGCACACGATGGCCTGGTCGGATCGGCCGGCCGCGACGTCGCGGGCCGCCTGCGCGCAGCACCAGGCCCAATCTGTCCGGCCACCGGGGGCCAATGCTCCATAGAGTGTGACTGAATGACCGCGCCGCTCCGCTTCGGTCACGATCTGTGACGCTATGCCGTCAAGGCTGTCCGAGGCGAGTGAAAGTCGCATGCATCGATTGTGGACACGGAGTGCGAAGATCGCACAGAATCGCTGGTGGTGAGGGGCATAAAGGAGAAGAACACGACGGCGGAGACTCCTGATTCCGGAGCCGTCCTCGTCGTCGAGCCTCTACTTCCCCAGCGCATCCGCCGCCCATCCGATGCCCTGCGCTTCCTGCTCAGCCTGGTCACGCTCGCCGCCGTGGTGCTGCTCGCCCTCGCTCTGCAGCGCACCCTCAACGGCCTGGAGACCGACGTCCAGGCGGGGACCGGCCGCGCGCCCGACGTGCTGTCGTCCGCCGCCGGGCTGCTCGGCGGCATCTCCGTGCTGATCGTCCCGATGGCCTTCGCCGTCGAACGGGTCTTCCACCGTGACGGCATGCGCGTCACCCAGGGGCTCATCGCCGCCATCCTCGCCCTGCTGATCTCGTACACGCTGGACGAGTGGCTGATCGGCTCCGGAGCCGAGGACCTCAAACAGCTCCTCACCGGGGGCAGGGAGGTCGAGCCGCTCAACACCGTGCTCACCCCCGCCATCGCGTACGCCACGGCGGTGCGGATGACGCGCCGGCCACGCTGGCGCACGCTGATGGCCGGGGCGATCGTGCTCGACGTGTTCGCCCTGTTCACCGCGACCAAGGTGACGGCCCTCGGCGTGATCGTCACCTATGTCGTCGGCCTCGCCGTCGGCTACGGCACGCTGTACGGCATCGGCAGTGCGAACACCCGGCCCCCGGGCAGCGCAGTGATCCACGCGCTCAGACGGCTCGGCTTCGCCCCCGTGAGCGGGCGGCGCGTCGAGGACGACGGCGCCGGCAGCCGCCGCTACCTCGTCGGCCTCGCCGGCGGCGCCCAGCTCGACGTGACGGTCCTCGACCGGGACCGGCAGGTGGCCGGCATCGCGTACCGGCTGTGGCGTCGGGTGTGGCTGCACCCGGACACGCGGCGGCGGGCGATCCGCTCGCTGCGCGCGGAGCTGGAGCGCGAGGCCCTGATGGCGTACGCCGCGCAGGCGGCGGGGGCGAACCTGCCGAGCCTCCTCGGCACCAGCGAGGTGGGCACCGAGGCGGCGCTCCTCGCGTACGAGCATGTCGGCAGCCGCCCGCTGGAGGAGCTCCGCGACGACGAGATCGACGACGCGCTGCTCGCCCAGATCTGGGAACAGGTGCGGCTGCTCCAGGCGCACCGGCTCGCCCACCGCCACCTCACCGGCGAGAGCATCCACGTGGACAAGGACGGCCGGGTGCTGCTCGTCGACGCCAGAAGCGGCGAGATCGCGGCCGGCGACCTGCTGCTCCGCCTCGACCTGGCCCAGCTCCTCGCCTATCTCGGTCTGCGCGTGGGGCCCGAGCGCTCGGTCGCCTCGGCCGCCGCCGTGTTCGGCGCGGACACGCTGGCCGGGGCGCTGCCGCTGCTGCAGCGGATCGCGCTCACCCGCGGCACCCGCGCCGCCTCCCGCAAGGAGAAGAACCTGCTGCCCGCGCTGCGCGAGCAGATCGCGGCGTTGAAGCCCCAGGTCGCGGTGGACGAGGTCCGGCTCGAACGCTTCCAGCCCCGGACGCTGGTGACGATCATCGCGAGCGCGCTCGCCGCGTACTTCCTGCTGTCCCAGCTCAGCAAGGTCAACCTGGTGTCGGTGGTGCTCACCGCGAACTGGGCCTGGGGCGGCGTGGCGCTCGTCGGCGCCGCGCTCAGCTACCTGGCCGCCGCGATCATGTTGCGTGGGTTCGTTCCGGAGCAGCTGCCGCTCGGGCGGACCATGCTGGTGCAGTTCGCCGCGTCGTTCGTCAAGCTGGTCGCGCCCGCCGCGGTCGGCGGCGTCGCGATTAACACCCGATACCTGCAGAAACGCGGCATCCCGCCCGGGCCGGCGGTGGCGAGCGTGGGCGCGTCCCAGCTCGTCGGCCTGATGTGCCACATCCTTCTGCTGCTGCTCTTCGGATATATCACCGGCACCCAGGCCGCGCCGTCCCTCACCCCGTCCCGGGGCCTGCTGATCGCGCTGCTCGCGGTCGCCGTGCTCAGCCTGATCGTGCTGGCCGTACGGCCGCTGCGCCGGTTCGTGACCGTACGACTGCGGGCGATGTTCTCCGGCGTGGTGCCCCGGCTCCTCGACGTGCTGCAGTCGCCGTCCAAGATCGTCGAGGCGCTCGGCGGGACGTTGCTGCTGACGATCGCCTTCGTGCTCTGCCTCGACGCGTGCGTACGGGCGTTCGGCGGCGATCTGAGCTTCGCCGCGATCGCCGTGGTCTTCCTCACCGCCAACGCGATCGGCTCGGCCGCGCCCACGCCGGGCGGCCTGGGAGCCGTCGAGGGCGCGCTCTCCTTCGGCCTCACCGTCGCGGGCCTGCCCGGATCGGTGTCCCTGTCGGCCGTGCTGCTGTACCGGCTGATGACGTTCTGGCTGCCCGTGCTGCCCGGCTGGGCGTCCTTCGCCTGGCTCCAGCGGCACAACGCCCTGTAGTGCGTACGGCCCGCCTCCGGTGTACCGGAGCGCGGGCCGTACAGGCAGGGGCGGGCGCGATCAGCCGGCGCTGGAGGCGGCCCAGAGGTTGATGCCGGCCTCGACGGCGTCCTTGTCGATGGCGTCCAGCTCGTCCGACGAGAAGCCGAGCCGCCGCACCGCGTCGAGACTGTCGTCGAGCTGGGCGACGCTGCTCGCGCCGATCAGCACGGAGGTCATCCGGCGGTCCCGCAGCGCCCAGGCGAGGGCCATCTGGGCGAGCGTCTGGCCGCGCTCCTTGGCGATCTCGTTGAGCGTGCGGATGTGCCGCAGCGACTCGTCCGTGAGCAGGCTCGGGTCGAGCGACTTGCCCTGCGCGGCGCGCGAGTCCCGCGGGATGCCGTTCAGGTAGCGGTCGGTCAGCATGCCCTGCGCCAGCGGAGAGAACGCGATGCAGCCCACGCCCTCCTGCTCCAGGGTGTCGAGGAGGCCGCCCTCGATCCACCGGTTGAGCATGGAGTACGACGGCTGGTGGATGAGCAGCGGCGTCCCCATCGAGCGCAGGATCTCCGCCGCCTCCTTCGTCCGCTCCGGCGAGTACGACGAGATTCCGGCGTAGAGGGCCTTGCCCGAACGCACCGCGTGGTCGAGCGCCCCCATCGTCTCCTCAAGGGGCGTCTCCGGGTCGAACCTGTGGCTGTAGAAGATGTCCACG
Source organism: Microtetraspora malaysiensis (assembly GCF_050947145.1). Classification (NCBI taxonomy): domain Bacteria; kingdom Bacillati; phylum Actinomycetota; class Actinomycetes; order Streptosporangiales; family Streptosporangiaceae; genus Microtetraspora; species Microtetraspora malaysiensis. The sequence continues at coordinate 8,855,475 of NZ_CP191998.1, read as the reverse complement.
TAGTCCAGGCCCATCCGCGAGAGCGACTGGTCCAGGCTGGACAGCAGGTACTTCCGCGACCCCCACTCGCCGTACGGCCCGGGCCACATGTCGTAGCCCGCCTTCGTCGAGATCACCAGCTCGTCGCGATATTTCGCGAAATCTTCGCGGAAGAGGCGGCCGAAGTTGATCTCGGCGGAGCCGTACGGCGGGCCGTAGTTGTTGGCCAGGTCGAAGTGGGTGACGCCGCGGTCGAACGCCCGGCGCAGGATGGCGCGCTGGGTGTCGATCGGCTTGTCGTCGCCGAAGTTGTGCCACAACCCCAGCGAGATCGCGGGCAGCTTCAGCCCGCTCCGTCCGGTCCGGTTGTACGGCATGGGGCCATAGCGGTCGGCGGCCGCGGTGTACGTCATTCGGTCACTCCAGCTCGGTCGAGGATCCAGGACAGCGCGAAGGCCTCTTCACGCCAGGCGTCGTACCGGCCGCTCCTGCCGCCGTGGCCCGCGCCCATCTCGGTCTTGAGCAGGAACGGCCCGCCCTGTGCGGTGGCACGCAGCTTGGCGATCCACTTGGCCGGCTCGTGATAGAGCACGCGGGTGTCGTTCAAACTGGTGATCGCCAGGATCGGCGGGTACGGCCTGCCGTCGATGTTCTCGTACGGGGAGTACGACTTCATATAGGCGTACACGTCCGGATTGTGCAGCGGATCGCCCCACTCGTCCCATTCGATGACGGTCAGCGGCAGCGACGGGTCCAGAATCGTGTTCAGCGCGTCCACGAACGGCACCTCGGCGACGATCCCGGCGAACTCCTCCGGCGCGACGTTGGCGACCGCGCCCATGAGCAGCCCGCCCGCGGAACCGCCCCGCGCGATGATCCGGCTGGACCAGCCCGCGGCCTTGAGGTGCCTGGCGCAGGCCACGAAGTCGGTGAACGTGTTCTTCTTCCTGGTCAGCTTGCCGTCCTCGTACCAGCCGCGGCCCATCTCGCCGCCGCCCCTGACGTGGGCCACGGCGAAGACGAACCCCCGGTCGAGCAGCGAGAGCCGGGCCACCGAGAAGTACGGGTCGATCGAGGTCTCGTAGCTGCCGTAGCCGTACAGGAGGGTGGGGGCGGGCCGCTCGGCGCCCTTCCTCATCACGATCGAGATGGGCACGCGCGTGCCGTCCTCGGCCGTCGCCCACTCGCGGAACTGCTCGTAGTCCCCGGGCTCGTACCCGCCGAGCACGGGCCTCCTCTTCAGGAGGATCAGCTCGCGCGAGGCGAGGTCGTAGTCGTAGACCGAGGGCGGCGTGATCATCGAGGTGTAGCCGAGCCGCAGCCGGGAGGTCTCGAACTCGGGGTTCCCCGACGGCGCGACGTCGTAGAGCGGCTCAGGGAACGCGATCTCGTACGGCTCGCCCCCGTCGCCCGGCAGGATCCTGATGCCGGTCAGCCCCTCCCGCCGGAAGTGCACGACGATGTGGCTCTTGAAGGCGTCCACGTCGAGCAGCCGGGTGTCCTCGCGGTGCTCGATGAGCGGCGTCCACGTGCCCGGGTCGTCGAGCGGCGCGGTGGCCAGCTCGAAGTTCCGGGCGCCGTCGTTGTGCAGGACCAGGAAGCGGTCGCCCGCGTGGTCGAGGTCGTACTCGACGCCGGTGCGGCGGGGCCGCACGACGGTGAACTCGCCGGTCGGGTCGTCCGCGTCCAGCACGCGGACCTCACTGGTGATCTTGCTGCCCGCGCTGAGGACGAGGTACCGCCGGCTGCGGGTCAGCCCGATGCCGATCCAGAACCGCTCGTCGTCCTCCTGGTAGACGAGGACGTCCTCGTCCGACCCCAGCGTGTGCCGGTGGACGCGGTACGGACGCCACGCCTCGTCGATGGTCGTGTAGAAGAACGTCGAACCGTCCGCCGACCAGGCTCCGCCGTAGAAGATGCCGGGGATCTCGTCGGGCAGGAGCTCGCCGGTGCGCAGGTCCTTGAACCGCAGCGTGAAGCGCTCGTCCCCGGAGAAGTCGGTGGAGTACGCGAGCATCGTGCCGTCCGGGCTGATGGCGCTGGTGCCGAGCGCGAAGAAGGGGCTGTCACCGGCCAGCTCGTTCCCGTCCAGGAGGACCTGCTCCCCGGGGAGAGGCTCGCCGGCCGTCACCGCGGGCGGAACGTCCCCGTCCGCGGCGATCCGGCACTGGATGCCGTACTGCTTGCCCTCTTCGGTGCGCGAGTAGTACCACCAGGCGCCCTTGCGGGTCGGGACCGACAGATCGGTCTCCTGAGTGCGGGCCTTGATCTCCTGGAAGACCTTCTCCTGCAGATCCTTCAGGTGGCCGGTCGCCTCCTGCGTATAGGCGTTCTCCGCCTCCAGGTAGGAGATCGTGTCCGCGTCGTCCTTCTTGAACAGCCACGCGTACTCGTCGATCACGGTGTCTCCGTGATGCGTGCGGGTGGTGGGGACCTTCTTCGCCACAGGCGGCATATCGCTGCTCACGGGCCGAGTCTATGGTCGGCCCCCGCGCTGTCGAGGCCCTCCGATTCGTACGGCATGGGCCTCGCCGGAGCCGCGGGCGTCGGTGATCCGTACTCGGTCACTCCGGAGGACTGCTAATCTTTTGCTGTCGGCAACGCCCGGCACAACCCCTTCCGATCACTTCGGTGATCAGGCATGGGCGCGTGCGGGACACGCCGACAACCCCTTAAAACACGCTGGTCCTGAAAAAGTGTTTGCGAGAACATCTCGGGCCTGGTAAGTTAGAGGGGTTGCCCCGGAAACGGGGCGGCTGCGATTCCTCTGGAGTTGCGCGGTTTGGGTCAAGTGCTCCGAAATGGGGCGGTTTGACACGGACCGGGCGACACGGAAGAATAGTAAACAGAAAGAACGAAGCGAATAACGCCCCGGAGCGGATGGCTCGGTTTCGAGTCTGAGGTGATGGTGGTCGCGTCCGTTTCTTGAGAACTCAACAGTGTGCTAAAAGCCAGTGCATGATGCACAACCCCGTCCTTACCTGCATCTTCGGGTGTGGGGGGATGGATTCCTTTGGTTGACATTCATGTCGAATGTTGGCCAGGAAAAACTCGAAAACATTGTTTGGAGAGTTTGATCCTGGCTCAGGACGAACGCTGGCGGCGTGCTTAACACATGCAAGTCGAGCGGAAAGGCCCTTCGGGGTACTCGAGCGGCGAACGGGTGAGTAACACGTGAGTAACCTGCCCCTGACTCTGGGATAAGCCTGGGAAACTGGGTCTAATACCGGATATGACTACTTCGGGCATCCGATGGTGGTGGAAAGTTTTTTCGGTTGGGGATGGACTCGCGGCCTATCAGCTTGTTGGTGGGGTAGTGGCCTACCAAGGCGACGACGGGTAGCCGGCCTGAGAGGGCGACCGGCCACACTGGGACTGAGACACGGCCCAGACTCCTACGGGAGGCAGCAGTGGGGAATATTGCGCAATGGGCGAAAGCCTGACGCAGCGACGCCGCGTGGGGGATGACGGCCTTCGGGTTGTAAACCTCTTTCAGCAGGGACGAAGTTGACGTGTACCTGTAGAAGAAGCGCCGGCTAACTACGTGCCAGCAGCCGCGGTAATACGTAGGGCGCAAGCGTTGTCCGGAATTATTGGGCGTAAAGAGCTCGTAGGTGGCTTGTCGCGTCTGCCGTGAAAGCTTAGGGCTTAACCCTAGGTCTGCGGTGGATACGGGCAGGCTAGAGGCTGGTAGGGGCAAGCGGAATTCCTGGTGTAGCGGTGAAATGCGCAGATATCAGGAGGAACACCGGTGGCGAAGGCGGCTTGCTGGGCCAGTTCTGACGCTGAGGAGCGAAAGCGTGGGGAGCGAACAGGATTAGATACCCTGGTAGTCCACGCTGTAAACGTTGGGCGCTAGGTGTGGGGACCTTCCACGGTTTCCGCGCCGTAGCTAACGCATTAAGCGCCCCGCCTGGGGAGTACGGCCGCAAGGCTAAAACTCAAAGGAATTGACGGGGGCCCGCACAAGCGGCGGAGCATGTTGCTTAATTCGACGCAACGCGAAGAACCTTACCAAGGTTTGACATACACCGGAAAGCCTCAGAGATGGGGCCCTCTTCGGACTGGTGTACAGGTGGTGCATGGCTGTCGTCAGCTCGTGTCGTGAGATGTTGGGTTAAGTCCCGCAACGAGCGCAACCCTTGTTCCATGTTGCCAGCACGCCCTTTGGGGTGGTGGGGACTCATGGGAGACTGCCGGGGTCAACTCGGAGGAAGGTGGGGATGACGTCAAGTCATCATGCCCCTTATGTCTTGGGCTGCAAACATGCTACAATGGCCGGTACAGAGGGTTGCGATGCCGTGAGGTGGAGCGAATCCCTAAAAGCCGGTCTCAGTTCGGATTGGGGTCTGCAACTCGACCCCATGAAGTCGGAGTCGCTAGTAATCGCAGATCAGCAATGCTGCGGTGAATACGTTCCCGGGCCTTGTACACACCGCCCGTCACGTCACGAAAGTCGGCAACACCCGAAGCCCGTGGCCCAACCGGTTTTCCGGGGGGAGCGGTCGAAGGTGGGGCTGGCGATTGGGACGAAGTCGTAACAAGGTAGCCGTACCGGAAGGTGCGGCTGGATCACCTCCTTTCTAAGGAGCATCTGGCTTCTACCGGCTTGACGTTGGTAGTTGTCCATGTCGTGTTCATCGGCGAGTGTCCGATGCGCGGCGAGCTCATTAGTGGAGCACTGGTTATTCAGTTGGTTCGGGTTTCCGGGCTGCTAGTACCGTCTGACCGTTCCTCGTTTCGAGGTTTGGTTGGGAGTGGGAACGTGGTTGTCGGGGGGCTGGGGCTGGCTGGGCACACTGTTGGGTCCTGAGGGAACGGGCGTTTGCTTGTCTCTCGTTGACGGGACCGGTCTTCTGCCATACCTGCCGGGTTTTCTGGTGTTGGTGGCGGGGTTGATTCGGTTGGCTGTTTGTTGTTTGTGAATTGCATAGTGGACGCGAGCATCTTTTGTGGCCAAGTTTTTTAGGGCACACGGTGGATGCCTTGGCATCAGGAGCCGATGAAGGACGTGGGAGGCTGCGTTAAGCCTCGGGGAGTCGCCAACCAGACGTTGATCCGGGGATGTCCGAATGGGGAAACCTAGCACCAGTTATGTGGTGTTGCCTCCGCCTGAATGTATAGGGCGGTTGGTGGTAACGCGGGGAAGTGAAACATCTCAGTACCCGTAGGAAGAGAAAACAAGAGTGATTCCGTGAGTAGTGGTGAGCGAAAGCGGATGAGGCTAAACCGTGCATGTGTGATAGCCGGCAGGCGTTGCGTGTGCGGGGTTGCGGGACCCTCTGGCAGTCTCTGCCGAGACTGCGAGAAGTGATAAACCTGTGGGATAGTCGAAGCCTCTGGGAAGGGGCGCCGTAGACCGTGAGAGCCGGGTAGACGAAATTTTGCAGGCTTCTTGAGGGGATCCCAAGTAGCACGGGGCCCGAGAAATCCTGTGTGAATCTGCCAGGACCACCTGGTAAGCCTAAATACTCCCTGATGACCGATAGTGAACGAGTACCGTGAGGGAAAGGTGAAAAGCGCCCCGGTGAGGGGTCGTGAAATAGTACCTGAAACCGTGTGCCTACAAGCCGTAGGAGCGTAGACGTCTTCGGGCGTCTGTGATGTGACTGCGTGCCTTTTGAAGAATGAGCCTGCGAGTTATGGTGTGTGGCGAGGTTAACCCGTGTGGGGGAGCCGTAGCGAAAGCGAGTCTGAATAGGGCGTTTGAGTCGCATGCTGTAGACCCGAAGCGGAGTGATCTACGCATGGGCAGGTTGAAGCGTGGGTAAGACTGCGTGGAGGACCGAACCCACCAGGGTTGAAAACCTGGGGGATGACCTGTGTGTAGGGGTGAAAGGCCAATCAAACTCCGTGATAGCTGGTTCTCCCCGAAATGCATTTAGGTGCAGCGTTGCGTGTTTCTTGCCGGAGGTAGAGCACTGGATGGCCGATGGGCCCGACAAGGTTACTGACGTCAGCCAAACTCCGAATGCCGGTAAGTGAGAGCGTGGCAGTGAGACTGCGGGGGATAAGCTTCGTAGTCGAGAGGGAAACAGCCCAGATCACCGACTAAGGCCCCTAAGCGTGTGCTAAGTGGGAAAGGATGTGGAGTTGCTGTGACAACCAGGAGGTTGGCTTAGAAGCAGCCACCCTTGAAAGAGTGCGTAATAGCTCACTGGTCAAGTGATTCCGCGCCGATAATGTAGCGGGGCTCAAGTACACCGCCGAAGTCGTGGCACTCACACGTTTGTGTGGGTGGGTAGGGGAGCGTCGTGCGACCGGTGAAGCGGCGGAGTGATCCAGCCGTGGAGGTTGTGCGAGTGAGAATGCAGGCATGAGTAGCGAATCAGAAGTGAGAAACTTCTGCGCCGGATGACCAAGGGTTCCTGGGCTAGGCTAATCCGCCCAGGGTAAGTCGGGGCCTAAGGCGAGGCCGACAGGCGTAGTCGATGGATAACGGGTTGATATTCCCGTACCCGCTGTGATGCGCCCATATCGAATCCAGTGATACTAAGGGTCCTTAACCCCTGCTGTCCTTCGGGATGGTGGTGAGGGTGAACGCCTGGCCTGATCTGGTAGTAGGTAAGCGATGGGGTGACGCAGGAAGGTAGCCCATCCCGGGCGATGGTTGTTCCCGGGGTAAGCATGTAGGGCGGCAGATAGGCAAATCCGTCTGCCATGTAGCCTGAGATGTGATGCCGAGCCGATTGTGGTGAAGTGGGTGATCCTATGCTGCCAAGAAAAGCCTCTAGTGAGTGTCGTAGCGGCCCGTACCCGAAACCGACTCAGGTGGTCAGGTAGAGAATACTAAGGCGTTCGGGTGAACTGTGGTTAAGGAACTCGGCAAATTGCCCCCGTAACTTCGGGAGAAGGGGGGCCTCTGTTGGTGTAGGAGTTTTCCTCCGAAGCTGGTGGAGGCCGCAGTGGCCAGGGGGAAGCGACTGTTTACTAAAAACACAGGTCCGTGCGAAGTCGTAAGACGATGTATACGGACTGACGCCTGCCCGGTGCCGGAACGTTAAGGGGACCGGTTAGTGTGCCTTCGGGTATGCGAAGCTGAGAACTTAAGCGCCGGTAAACGGCGGTGGTAACTATAACCATCCTAAGGTAGCGAAATTCCTTGTCGGGTAAGTTCCGACCTGCACGAATGGCGTAACGACTTCCCCGCTGTCTCAACCACAGACCCGGTGAAATTGCACTACGAGTAAAGATGCTCGTTACGCGCAGCAGGACGGAAAGACCCCGGGACCTTCACTACAGCTTGACATTGGCGTTTGGAGCGTCTTGTGTAGGATAGGTGGGAGACTGGGAAGCCTCGACGCTAGTTGGGGTGGAGTCATTGGTGAAATACCACTCTGGTCGTTTTGAACGTCTAACCCGCGCCCGTGTATCCGGGTGGGGGACAGTGTCTGGTGGGTAGTTTAACTGGGGCGGTTGCCTCCTAAAGAGTAACGGAGGCGCCCAAAGGTTCCCTCAGCCTGGTTGGTAATCAGGTGTCGAGTGTAAGTGCACAAGGGAGCTTGACTGTGAGACTGACGGGTCGAGCAGGAGCGAAAGCTGGGACTAGTGATCCGGCATCGGCTTGTGGAAGCGGTGTCGCTCAACGGCTAAAAGGTACCCCGGGGATAACAGGCTGATCTTCCCCAAGAGTCCATATCGACGGGATGGTTTGGCACCTCGATGTCGGCTCGTCGCATCCTGGGGCTGGAGTAGGTCCCAAGGGTTGGGCTGTTCGCCCATTAAAGCGGTACGCGAGCTGGGTTTAGAACGTCGCGAGACAGTTCGGTCCCTATCCGCTGCGCGCGCAGGAGACTTGAGAGAGGCTGTCCCTAGTACGAGAGGACCGGGACGGACGAACCTCTGGTGTGCCAGTTGTTCCGCCAGGAGCACGGCTGGTTGGCTACGTTCGGAAGGGATAACCGCTGAAAGCATCTAAGCGGGAAGCTCGTCTCGAGATGAGGTCTCCCACCCTTTGTGGGGTAAGGCTCCCGGTAGATGACCGGGTTGATAGGCTGGAAGTGGAAGCGCGGTAACGTGTGGAGCTGACCGGTACTAATAGGCCGAGGACTTGTCCATAGATGTTCGCGTCGACTATGCGATTCAGAGACTGCAAACAGTCCTGCCCGCTGTGATGGTGGGTGGCTGGTTGTGTGTTTCATAGGGTTACGGCGGTTATAGCGGTTGGGAAACACCCGGTTACATTCCGAACCCGGTAGTTAAGCCTTCCAGCGCCGATGGTACTGCACTCGGGAGGGTGTGGGAGAGTAGGACGCCGCCGGACAATTTTTTGTGAGGAAGGGCTACCCCTTAACAGGGGTGGCCCTTTCTTCGTTTTTCGGGGGCTGTTTTCTCGCCGGCTGGTTGGGGTTGTGGCCGCTCGCGGCTGGCGGCTTGTTGTGCGTGGTTGTGGTTGTTGGGGTCCGGTGGGGCCCTTTTTTATTGTCGGTGTTGGTCGCCGGCAGGTCTTTTCTGTGCGCGGCTGGTGGTTTCGGGGGCGGGGTTGTGGGTCGCTGGCCGGGGCTGGTGGTGGTGTCGTGTCGGCGGTGGTTTGTGTGGTGGGTGTTTTGGGGGGTCCGGTGGGGCCCCTTTTTTGTTTTGGGGCTGTTTCTTCGGTGGGGTGGTGGTGCTGCCCTTAGCCGTGCCGCAATGGTCGAGCGGCTACGGCAGTGGCTTTGTGGCGGGGGTATCCATCCCGGGAAGGAACCGCCTGGTGAGGATGTCGTGGTGCCGAATGGCTGAGACGGGGTACCAGGCGCAGGCAGAGAATGACGGAGGGAACGCTCATGGCTGATCCGCCGACGACCGGGATGTTGCACCACGTCGAGCTGTGGGTGCCGGATCTGCGCCGAGCCCTGGTCAGTTGGCAATGGCTGCTGGAAGTCATGGGCTACACGCTGTTCCAGGAGTGGCCTGAAGGCCGTAGCTGGCGGCTGGGATCCGCCTACATAGTCCTGGAGCAGTCTCCTGCCCTCACTGACGGGCGTCATGATCGCTGTCGGCCTGGCCTGAACCATCTGGCCTTCCACGTCGAGAGCCAGGTCCTGCTTGACGCTCTGGTCGAGCAGGCACCCGCGCACGGCTGGACGCTGTTGTTCCCTGAACGTCACCCCTACGCAGGCGGCGGTCAGCACTACGCCGCGTACTTGGAGGACGCGGACGGGTTCGAGGTGGAGCTCGTCGCAGGCGATTTCTGAGGTCCCGTTGTCACCCGGTGGAGACCGACACGAAGCGGGTCGGTGCCTCAGGGTGCGGTGCGTGGCTCGGCGTGCCAGGCCTGGTGCAGCACTTCTTGGAACGACGGCGCTTCAGGCATGGGCACGGTGCCGATCCGGTGTACCGGCACCCCCGGCGTCCATGAGTTCATCACCACGGCCCCGGCCAGCCGCGGCAGGTCAGCGGGCGTTACCTCCTGGACACGCTGGGGTACGCCAAGGAGATCCAGCTGGCGGCGAAGGATGGCCATCGTGGTCCCGATCAGCATCTCGGCCTCCGGCCACACCACCGCCGTGCCGTCCCAGAAGGCCAGATTCCAGATCGTCCCCTCGCTGAGCCGGCCCCGGTGGTCGACGAAGGCGGCGTCATCGAAGCCCTGCCCGACGGCCTGCCGAAGGAGGTAGGTCTTGGCCACCTCTCCGACGTGCTTCACCGCTGGGAGTACCCGTTCGTGCTCGACCACCGCCAGCGCGAGAGGGCCCTGTGGACCGTCTGCCGCCAGTCCGGTGCGTACCAGCAGTTCGGGCTCCAGATCAGTGTCGGCTGCGGTGAACTCGCCCGCCGACGAGTACACCGTGGCCGTCAGCGAGAGGTCGGCGGGTCCTGCGTCCAGGGCCTTCCGTAGAAGGGTCCGCACTCGGTCGTGGGGCAACGCGCGCCCGAACAGCTCCACAGAGGCTGAGCGCAGCCGGTCCAGGTGGAGGTCCAGTCCCCGGATCCGGCTCCCGCGTACCTGCATGGCGGTGAAGTGGGCGTAGCCCGCGAAGGCGAGCGGCGCCAACTCCGCAGCGCTCGCGGCCTGGCCGTTTCGTTGTACGACAAAAGACGGCATACCTCGCTCCAGTGGTACAGATTGCATATGCGGACGGAATGCCCGCTCACGAGGTGACGTTAGGGCGTGACATCGGTGGCAGGGTCAACCTCAGGTGGAGTGAGTCGCATGCTGATCGGGGAGTTGTCCCGGCGTACCGGGGTCAGCCGGCGGCTGCTGCGCTATTACGAGGCGCAGGGCCTGCTTGATACCGAGCGCGGTTCGAACGGCTACCGCTACTACGACGAGGAGTCAGTCGTCACTGTGCGGCAGGTGCGTGGGCTGCTGAACGCGGGCCTGTCGACCGAGGTGATCCGTTCGGTACTGCCATGTGCGCGGGGCGAGCGCCCGGACTTCGAATGGTGCGCGGAACTGTGGGACATCCTGAACGGGGAGCTCGCGGTCATGGACGAGCGCATCGACGGCCTCCAACGTAGCCGCGGCAGGCTGGCCGACTACCTGACGCGCTCCTGATCATCAGGACAGCGGAGCCGACCGTGGGTGCGCCCTTGTGGCTACCCGGGCGTCGGCTGCGTCAGTTCGGCGCGTTCCTGGGCGACGGAAAGCTCGTCACCGTGCTCGAGAATCCAGCGCCCGAGCGCCCGCATCGGGCCGTCAACCAGGCTCTCGCCCAGGTCGGTCAGGCCGTAGTCGACGCGAGGCGGGGCCGCGGAGTAGGCCCGTCGGTCGACCAGGCCGTTGGCGAGCAGGCGGTGCAACGTCTCGGTCAGCACCTTGTCGCTGATGCCGCCGATCGCGGAGCGCAGCTCGCGGCGTCGATGCGGACGCGAACGTAAGGCCGCGAGTACGACGGGATCCCATGTGTGGGCGAAGAGGTCGATGGCCGCGCGCAGGCGGCAATCGGCGACCAGTTCGTCGCAGTGCGCCTCGTGATCACTCATCCTGCCTTCTATTGTCGTGCGTTCGTCATGCACTGATCGGTGCGTAACGGGCTTACTACCGTGGCCCCAACGATCTCTGCTTGGGAGAGGGGAGAGACCGATGCGAATCGGGATCTTGGGGACCGGAACACTGGCGGAGGCGCTGGGTGAGGGCTGGGCCCGCGCAGGACATGAGCTGGTGATCGGTGGGCGGTCGCACGCCAAGGCGCGGACGTTCGCTGATCGGCTCGGCCGGGGCGTACGCGCTGTCGCGCCGCGTGAGGTGGTCACCGGACGGGATGCGGTGCTGCTCGCGGTGTCATGGGACGGCGTCGATGAGATGCTGCGAAGCGCGGGCGCGTCCGAGGGCTTGTTGGCGGGGACCCCGTTGATCGATCCCACGAATGCCGTCGAGCACGGTGTCGGTGTGTCGCTGCCCGGTCGTGGTGAGGCGATGGCTGAGCGAATCGCCGCACTCGCTCCGGGAGCGCATGTCGTCAAAGCCTTCCACCTGTTTCCGGCCGAGCAGTGGACCAGGGCGCCCGGCAAGGACGAGCGTCCGGTGACGGTGGCGATGTGCGGCGACGATCCGGCGGCGCTGCAGATGGTCAGCACGCTGGTGCGTGATGTGGGCGGGGTGCCGGCCGTTTTGGGCTCGCTGGATCGTGTCCGTCAGCTTGAGGAGGTCGCGGGCTTCGTCATCGGGCTGGCTTTCGCGGGCGTTGATCCCGCCTCCGCCGTTCCGCGTGTCCCGTCACCGGCGACGCCGCCACCTGCCACGGAATCTCTTGGGTAGGTCCGTGTCCCAGCGCGTAGTCCTGCCATGGGCTCAACGCCGATGGCGGCTCCGGACGTGACGGCCGTCCGCTTCACGCGGCCCTTCGCTGGGCCGGAGCTGTACGGCAAGGTACGCCTGAGCCCACCGTCTGCCCTGCGCCTGTGGTTCCTTGTCTGTTCTGTGCCTGCGGTTCCTAGACGTGGAGTTCGCCGGACCAGATCGTGAGGGCCTGGCCGACGAGCTCGACCCGGTCCCCCTTGACGGTCGTGCGCATCGTGCCGGTGCGCGGCGAGAGCTGCTTGGCGAGGAGGCTCTCCTGTCCCAGCTTCGCCGACCAGTAGGGTGCCAGGACGCAGTGGGCCGAACCCGTCACCGGGTCCTCCGGGACGCCGACCCGAGGGGCGAAGAATCGGGAGACGTAATCAGCCTCGTCGGCGGGGCCGGCGGGAGCGGTGACGATGACGGCTCGGACGTCGAACGCGGACAGCGCGTCGATGTCAGGGGTCAGATCGCGTACCACTTGTGACGACTCGACCTCGGCGAGGAGATCGGTACGGCCCATTCCGGTCCACCGTACGGGCACTCCGAGGGCCTCGGCCAAACCGTTCGGCGGGGTGATTTCCGACGGGGAATGCGCCGGGAAATCCATCGCTATGGAGCCGTCTTCCGACTGACTGACGGCGAGAATTCCACTCAGCGTCGTAAATTCGATCGTGTTTTCGGCGAGGCCGGTCGAATAGAGCACATGCGCTGCGGCGAGGGTGGCGTGCCCGCAGAGCGCGACCTCCACCGTCGGCGTGAACCAGCGCAGCGAGTAGCGTCCGTCGGCGTCCGGACCGAGCACGAACGCGGTTTCCGAGTGGCGCATTTCGGCGGCGACGGACTGCATCCAGGAATCGGTCGCCGAGGCTTCCAGCAAACAGACGCCCGCCGGGTTACCCTTGAAGGGTTGGTCAGTGAACGAATCGACGGTGAAGACGCGCATACGGGCGATGCTATCGACGCCTCGAATGCGGACTGGCGCGGGGGCGTACGCCAGACAAAAAGAAATGCAAGTCGGGCGTGTCGCCCGACTGGGGCCGAAATGGTTGGTTACCGTCCTTTCTATCGGGGTAGCCCAGTGCGGCCGGATCTCGGGGAGGGGATGTACGTATGGGGGCAGTGCGCAAGGTGGCGAGCTACCTTGGCCTGGGTGGCGTTGAGCAGTACGACGAGCCCTATGGCGACGAAGAATACGAGGATGACTGGATGCCGGCCTCGGAGCGGGCGGCCAGGCGCTGGCAGCCCGCGGAACAGCCCGCGCGGATCGTGATGGTGCGTCCGCAGAAGTACGACGACGCGTTGACGGTTGGACGGCACTTCCGCGAGGGCCACACGGTGGTCATGGACGTGGTCAGTATGTCGACGGCCGAGGCGACGCGGATGGTGGATTTCGCGGCCGGCCTCGCGTATGGCTGTGAGGGCCGGATCGAGCGCATCGCGGAGAAGGTCTTCCTGTTGACCCCCGCCAACGTCGAAGTCTCCATGATCTGACGCCGAGCCGGGAACCCGGGCCGTACATTCGCCCGTCCCGGCTCGGCCGTACAGCCGGTGCGCAACCAGAAGCCCAGAGATCAGGCGCCCGCCGACGCACGACCCGCAGAGACCCGAAACCCCGACGAGATCAGGCGGCCCGGGGGCCGCGGCGGAGCAGGCGGGTCAGTTCCGTGAAATCCTCGGCGGCGGCGTCGGCGCGCTTCATCGACTCTCGCGCGTGCTCGTGCAGTGCCCACACCGCGCCTTCTGCGGTCTCATGAAGCTCGGCGAGCCGGGCCTGGACGTGGTCGAGATCGGCCTGCTCCTGGACCCTGCGCCGCCACAGTAGGAATCCACCCCACAGCGCGACGGCGACCCCGGCGAGCGGGGCCGCCAGCGAGATCGCGAAGCCGACGCCGAGCAGGACGACACCGACGGCGATCAGCACGTACCCCAGCCAGTTGCCGCGCCGTTCCGGCACTGAGTCGGTGACGATGCCGTGCTCGGCCGCGTGCATGGAGTCGCGATCGGGCCCCTCGGGACGGAGGATCACCGGGTGCCCCAGCACGGGGACGGTCATCGTGTCGGGCGGCGGCTCCTGGGCGGCGCGCAGCAGCGTCTCCGCCGCCTCCTTCACCGCGGGAGCGGCGACGTGGAGGGCGAGCGCGGCCAGGTGGGGCTCGGCGCCCGGCTGGACGTCCTGGAGCAGATGGCCGCGAAGCGAGCTGAGTGGCCCCTCGTGGCCGTCCTGCCCGATCAATGCGCGGAGCACGGCGAGCGGCTCGGCGTCCGGCCACACGGAGCCAGACACGATCTTGGAGGCGGTGGCGGGCTGCCGGGAGGCGGTGATCTCGCCGCAGCGCTCGCGCAGCCGGTTCAGCCGGCCGGCGGCCCTGACCGGGGCGCAGATCTCGGGGAGCTCGGCCAGTTGGGGAAAGCCGGTGAGCGCCTGCGGCACGACCGGCGCCGGCTCATCGGGGACGAGGGCCTCCAGCCAGCGCTCGTCACCGGCCGGTACGGCCACCGCGTCGAGCTTGCGGAGCACGAAGATCTTGCCGACCGGCCCGTACGCGCCGCGCGCCGCGGCGAGCCACACCGCGCGCTGGCCGGAGGTCACCGGGTGGTCGTCGCTGAGGTCGCCGAAGGCGGTGCCGAGCCAGGAGGCGTGGATGCGGTCGCCGTGACCGGCGACGGCGAGGGCGAGGCAGAGGAACAGCGCGGTGCGTCCCTCGTCGAGACCGGCGGCGCGGGAAAGCGGCTCCATGGCGTCCTCGCCGGCGAGCGTGAGGATGAGGGCCTGGACGGCGGGGGCGAGCCAGTAGCCGGGCATGTCGGCGACGTCGGGCGGCAGGCTGGGCGCGCTCCCGTCGGCGGCGAGGTGGACCAGGAGCGCCTCAGCGTACCGATGCAGCTCGGTGGTGTCGGCGAGACCCGCGACGTCGGGGTTCTTGCTCAGGTCCATGCTCAACGCAGAACGCTCCCCGAGAAGGTGACGAAGTGCCGCCGACTGACGACCGCTCCTGGCGATGGCCACAGGTTGCGGGATCGGAGGACACTCCCTTGACCGGGTCAAGACTAGACCGTCGTGGCGGCATATCTGGACGAGACGCGCCGAACGGCGATGCGGACTTGCGCCCCGCCCGGGGCTGGTCGCTCCGGGCGGGGAGGAGCGTCACATCCGCTCGGGGACCTCGATGCCGAGCAGGTGAAGGCCCTGGAGCAGAACGCGCAGGGTCAGGGCGGAAAGGGCCAGACGCGACTGCCGTACGGTCTCGTCCTCGGCCTTGAGCACCGGGCAGCTCTCGTAGAACGACGTGAACGCCTGGGCCACGTCGAAGAGGTGGTTGCACAGCCGGTGCGGCTCGGACAGCTCGGCGACGGTCTCGACGACCGAGCCGAAGCCGAGGAGCTGCAGCGCGAGGGCGCGTTCCGCGGGCTCGCCGAGGACGATCGGCCCGTTCACCGTGGCCGGGTCGATCGAGCCGTTGCGGAAGATCGAGCGGATCCGGGCGGTGGCGTACTGCAGGTACGGCCCCGTGTTGCCGGTCAGGGCGAGCATCCGGTCGAAGTCGAAGACGTACTCGCTGTCGTGGCTGACCGACAGGTCGGCGTACTTGACCGCGCCTATGCCGACCTGCTGCGCGATCGAGCGGCGGGTGGCGGCGTCGTAGCCGCGGTCGGCGATGACGGCCTCGGCCCGGACGACGGCCTCTTCGAGCAGCTCGGTCAGCTTGACCGACTCGCCGCTGCGGGTCTTGAACATCTTGCCGTCGCTGCCCAGCACGCTGCCGATCTGGATGTGCTCGGCGCTGGTGTCGTCGGTCAGCCAGCCGGCCATGCGCGCCGAGGCGAACACCATCTGGAAGTGCAGCGACTGCGTCGCGCCCACGACGTAGAGGATGCGGTCGGCCTTCAGGTCCCGTACGCGGTACCGGATGGCGGCCAGGTCGGTGGTGGCGTAGCCGTACCCGCCGTCGCTCTTGCGGATGATCAGCGGGAGCGGCTGGTCGTCGCGCCCGGTGAAGCCGGGCGGGAAGACACACAGCGCGCCCTCGCTCATGACCGCGACGCCCGCGTGCTCCAGCTCGTCGCAGGCGTCGGTCAGCATCGGGTTGTACATGCTCTCGCCGGCGATGTCGTCGTCGGTGAGGGTGACGCCGAGCTGCCGGTAGACGCGGTTGAAGTAGCGCTGGGTGTATTCGATGAACTCGCGCCAGAGCCGGAGGGTGTCGGGGTCGCCGCCCTGCAGCATCGGCACCCGGCGGCGGGCGCGCTCCTCGAAGTCGGGGTCGCTGTCGAACTTGCGGCGGGCCTCCTGGTAGAAGGCGTTGCCGTCACCGGCGGCGAGCCGCTCCAGGGACTCCTCCTCGCCGATGTCGAGCAGGTGCTCGATCAGCATGCCGAACGGCGTGCCCCAGTCGCCGAGGTGGTTCTGCCGGATGACCCGGTCGCCGAGGTGCTCGTGGGTGCGCGCCAGCGTGTCGCCGACGATCGTGGTGCGCAGGTGCCCGACGTGCATCTCCTTGGCCGCGTTGGGCGCGGAGTAGTCGATGACGACGGTCTTGGGGGCGGGCTGCGGCACGCCGCTCCGCTCGTCAGCGAGGAGGCGGTCGGCCTGGGCGGCGATCCAGCTGTCCTCAAGGGTCAGGTTGAGGAACCCGGGGCCGCTGACATCGACGCGGATGTCGGTGGTGTCGAGCGCGTCCACCAGGGCCTGGGCGACCTCCCGTGGCGCACGTCGCAGCCGCTTGGCCAGGCTGAGCGCGACGTTCGCCTGGTAGTCGGCGAACTGGGAAGGCCTGATCAGCGGGTCTTCGCCTGAGTACTCCTGGCCGAAGGCGGTGCCCAGCGCCTGCTGGACCCGCGCGGCGAGTACGTGCTGCGGGTCGGTCATGCGCCAAGTTTATCGACGGTGGTCCACCGGTTTTCCAGGTCGCGCGGCCGTTCACCAGAGCCGATGGGATCTCGGGATCGAGGCGATCCGCTCTCCGATACGGGTGACGATCTCTCCGGAGGCGAGCCGGGCGGCCAGCTCGCAGGCGGCGGCGATGCCCGCGGCCCTGGACGAGCCGTGCGCGATGACGACGGTTCCGTTCAGGCCGAGCAGTACGGCACCGCCGGTGGCCTCGGGGTCGAGCCGGCGGTAGAGGCGGCGCAGCCGCGGACGTTGAAGCACGCCGCCGAGCCGGGCCACGGCGCTCTCGTCGATCGTCTCCCGGAGCTGGCCGAAGGCGTATTTGATGCTGCCTTCGAGGGTTTTCAACGCGACGTTGCCGGTGAAGCCGTCGGTGACCACGATGTCGGCGCGGCCGATGAGGAGGTCGTGGCCCTCCACGTTTCCGACGAAGTCGATGCCGGGCGTGGCGGAGAGCAGTTCGTGGGTCCGCTTGACGAGCTTGTTGCCTTTTCCGGCCTCCGAGCCGATCGTGAGCAGCCCGACGCGGGGGTGGGGGAGGTCGAGGGCGACCTGTGCGAAGGCCACGCCGAGGTGCGCGAACTGGACCAGCATCTCCGGCTTGGCGTCGGCGTTGGCGCCCGCGTCGAGGAGCACGGTGGGCGTCGGCAGGGTGGGCAGGGTGACCGCGATGGCCGGGCGTCCGACGCCCTGCTGCCCGCGCAGCCGCAGCTTGCCGGTGGCGACCACCCCGGCGGTCGAGCCGGCCGACACGAGGGCCGACGCGTCGCCGCGTTTCAGCAGATGGCAGGCGACCGCGATGCTGGAGCGGGGGCGGCGCAGGCTGGCGAGCGCGCCCTCGTCCATGGAGAGGGTCTCCTCGGCGCGCACGATCGGGATCTCGGAGGTCGCGTCGTGCGCGGCCAGCGTCTCGTAGAGCAGCCGCGGCTGGCCGACGAGGACCACCGGGACGCCGCGTTCCCTGACCGCCTGGACGGCTCCGGCCACGATCTCACCGGGGGCGTTGTCGCCGCCCATGGCGTCGAGGGCCACCGGAAGCCTGCCGACTGGAGCCGGGTCTGGCGCAACGCGGTCCAATCGGTTCACCTCACGAGTCTGCCACCTGCGCGGATCGTTGGCGCGAGCGTAGACCTTACGTGGGGGTGGGACGGTCAGCTGTGCCAGGGGGAGTGCACGTCGGTGACCACCCGGGACAGGATGATCTTTCCGAATCTGGCCTTCCCCGTCACCCGGATGAGCGGCCCGTCTCCCTCGTGGCCGCCCGAGACGTGGCGCTTGGAGAACAGCGCGCTGCCCTCGTCCACGATCCGCGCGTTCTCGGGGACGCGGACGATGAGCTTGCCGCAGAACGAGTCGAGTTCGAGGGTGATCTCGCGGCCGGGAAGCACGGCGTCACGCAGGTCCACGATCAGGGCGCCGAAGGTCGAGCGAAGCCGGGTGTGCCGCCCGGCGACCCAGCGGCCGCCCCGGATGACCTTGCTGAAGACCGCGGCCACCTCCTGGTGTTCGGTGGCCGGTGTCGGTGCCCGGGAGGCCTCGGTGAGATCGGGGATGTCGCGGGTCAGAGGGACGAGGTCGCCGATCGTCACGGCGCGATAGGCCGCGTCGAGCCGGTCCGCGTGCTCTGTGGAGGTGAGACGACCGGTCGCCAGCGCCTCCCCGAGGGCGGCCGCGACCCTGTCCCGGTCGGCGTCCGAGGCCCGCTGACCTGCGTCTCTGTCGCCATATGGGGTTAAGGAAGTCACATCCGCACGATACCCCTTTTCGCGATATGTCGCGAGATTTCGCCGGATGTGGCAGAACCTCACAAGGAAGTTTCCCGGGTGTGGAGCCTGCGGTGAGGCGGTCCCCTGGGGTTATATGAGAACCTCAGACGCGCGACGGGGGTAGTTGGTTTACACGGTTCCCAAAACCTACCTAGAAAGGAAGGCCGAGTGATCTTTAGCGAAGGCAGACGCGGCTTCCGGGCCTACACCACCAAACATCTCGACGAGCTTCTCGGCCGCGGCGGCCTCGACGAGCAGGCCCGACTGCGGGTGCGCGCCGTGGCGACGGTCCTGCCGTTCCGCACGAACGCCTATGTCGTCGACGAGCTGATCGACTGGTCGTCCATCCCCGACGACCCGATCTACCGGCTCGTCTTCCCGCAGGAGGACATGCTGCCCGAGGCGGACGTCTCGCGGCTGGCGGCCCTGCTGCGCGACGGCGCGCCGGCGGCGCGGGTCCAGGAGGCGGCCCGCGAGGTCCGGATGCGGCTCAACCCGCACCCTGCCGGACAGCTCGAACTCAACGTGCCCCGGGTGGACGGCGAGTCCGTCCAGGGGCTGCAGCACAAATACCCCGAGACTGTCCTGTTCTTCCCCAAGCAGGGACAGACCTGCCACGCGTACTGCACCTATTGCTTCCGCTGGGCGCAGTTCATCGGTGAGCCCGACCTCAAGATGGCCTCCGACGACATCGGCAACCTCGTCGAGTACGTCAAGGCCCACCCCGAGGTGACGAGCATCCTCTTCACCGGCGGCGATCCGATGATCATGAGCGAGGCGGTGCTCCGCCGGTACATCGAACCGCTGCTCGGGCTGGAGCAGCTCGAGTCCATCCGCATCGGCACCAAGTCCCTGGCGTACTGGCCGGACCGGTTCGTCGGCGACCCGGACTCGGACGCCACGCTCAAGCTCTTCGCCGAGGTGGTCGCCTCGGGCAAGAGCCTCGCCTTCATGGCGCACTTCTCCCACCCCCGCGAGCTCGAACCCGACGTCGTGCAGAAGGCCGTCGAGCGGATCCTGGAGAGCGGGGCGACCATCCGCACCCAGGCGCCCCTCATCCGCTCCATCAACGATCGGCCCGATGTCTGGGCTCACATGTGGCGGCGGCAGACCGCCATGGGCATGATCCCCTACTACATGTTCGTCGAGCGGGACACCGGCCCCCAGGACTACTTCGCGGTCCCCCTCGCCGACGCGCACCGTGTCTTCCGCGATGCGTACGCCCAGGTCTCCGGGCTGTGCCGTACGGTCCGGGGGCCGTCCATGTCGGCCACCCCCGGCAAGGTCTGCGTCGACGGCGTCACCGAGGTCGCCGGTCAGCGCGTCTTCGTCCTCCATTTCATCCAGGCGCGCGATCCCGAACTGGTCGGGCGTCCGTTCTTCGCCCACTACGACCCGGACGCGGTCTGGCTCGGCGACCTGAGACCGGCCTTCGCGGACCGTTTCCCCTTCGAGACCGCCGGCGCCCCCGGCCCGCTCAGCACCTGATTCCGTCCGGATTCGGCATCGAGGGTGCTCCGTCGCGGGCCCTCGTAACGGCCTGAATCATCAAGCGCGAGGAAAATCTGTTCGCCCGGCCTGGGAGACGCGTTTACCGTGCCTTTCTCCCAGGCCGGGGATCGCTTCCTTTGATATCCCGATTAAACGGGATTCCTGGTGATGACTGGAAGGTGATCTCTAGTCCTCTGATTTCCGGAAATTCCGGTCCTTTGCCCTGGTAGAGCCCTGGACCTGCCTGACGGACCGATCGCCGAGAAGGGTGATAGAAATTCCGTCCGTAGCTGAGTCCTGACCGGCGACGTACGCCGGCACACGAGGGATAAATTCCCGCTCTCGTGAAATGGGCTATGAACCGGGGGAATTATGAATCGAATCATTAAGGCTGCCGCGGTCCTCATCACCGCCGGCATCGCGGGCATGTCCGCCCTGCCGGCCCAGGCCTCGGCCGCTGACACCGGCGACGCACAGCTCGCGGCCGTCACGAGGGTGCTCGCCGACGTCCGCGCCGACGTGGTCGCCGGCGCGACCGGCTCCCTCCAGGGCCAGCTCGCCGCCGTGGCGAACATCGCGGCCCACGCGGACGCGACCGTCAACGCGACGGTGGCGGCCCAACTCGCCGCGACGGCCAACGTGGCGCTCGGCGCGGTCGCCAACGTGAACGCGAACGTGCAGGCCCAGCTCACCGCCGCCGCCGACCTGACGGCAGGCGTCTCCGCCGCGCTCGCCGCCAACGTGAACGCGAACGTGCAGGCCCAGCTCACCGCCGCCGCGAACATCTCGGCCGGCGTCGCCGCCACCCTCACCGCGAACGTCAACGCCGCCGCCCATGTCGGGGTGAACGCGCACGCATTCGTCGCGGCCCAGCTCGCCGTCGCCGCCAGCGCCGCCGCCAACGTGGCCGCCACCCTCTCCACCGCCGCCACCGTGCCCCTCTCCGCCGGTGTGGCCGTCGTCGCGGGCGTCAGGATCCCCGTCGTCGTCCTCGTGGGCGACGTCCGGGCCTTCGTCGCCGCCCGCGCCGCGCTCGCCGCCAACGTGAACGCGGCCATCAACGTCGGCCTCGTGGCGAACCTCAGCGCCCTCCTCAACGTGAACGTCTCCGTCAACGCCCTCGCCGGGGTCAGGGTGCTGGTCCCCGGCACGGCCACCACCCTCAACACGGTGAGGTCGACCTCGTCGACCGCCATCACCCGCGCCAACGGCTGGACCAGGACGGTGACCACGACCGTCGTGCCGTGGAACGCGGTGACCGTGGTCAAGAACACCGAGACCACCACCCGCACCTCCCGCACGCCGACCTACATCCGGTCCGGCAGCTGAGCGATGAGGGAGTGCTGACAAGGCACTGAGAGCACGAGAGAGCCGGTCGGCGCCATCCAGGCGCCGACCGGCTCTCTTTGTCGCCCGCCTCGGCGGCGCCGTCCCCGGCCGTGATGGAAGAGCGGGGACGGCTACCGCGACGACGGGCGCGGGATCAGATCAGTTGTACGAGCCACGTAGGCAGGTGCGCCGCCCTATCTCCGCCTGCAGCCGGGCCATCTGCCAATGCAGGTCGATGAGCTGCTCGGCGATCAGATTGAACGGAAGCTCCGAGGGGTCTTCGTCGGCCAAGTGGTCGATCGCCGTCGCGAGGTCACCCATCCCGCCCTCCGATGTCCTGGTCGAATCTACGTTCGAATCATAGTGGAACGCCGGGCCGACCGCATCAGGTTTCGTACGTCGGCGCGATATAGCCGCGGGCGAGCGTGTTCGCCGTGATGTTGAAGCCCACCACCGCGGGCGGCGTGTCCTCGTCCACCCCGAGCTTCTCGACCTTCAGCGCGTGTACGGCGAAGAGGTAGCGGTGCGGCCATCCGGGCGGTGGGGCGGCGCCGCCGTAGGTCCGCTGGCTGTAGTCGTTGCGCCCCTGCGCGGCACCCTCGGGGAGGCCCGCGAAGGCGGGGGCCGTCCCCGCGCCGGTCGGCAACTCGGTGACGTCCGCCGGGATGTCGTAGACCAGCCAGTGCCAGAACCCGCTGCCGGTGGGCGCGTCCGGGTCGAAGCAGGTCACCGCGTAGCTCTTCGTGCCCTCGGGCGCCCCCGACCAGCGCAGGTGCGGCGAGAGGTTCTGCCCGCCCATGCCCCAGTCGTTGAACACGTGGGCGTCGGACAGGCGCGCGCCGTCCCGCACGTCGTCGCTCTCGACGGTCAGGCTGGGCACCTGCGGCAGGTGATCATAGGGAATCGGCGGCTGCGTCGGCACGATCCGTCCTCCGATGGTGAGACATCATGGTTGCCTCCCATCCTGGTACGGCCGCCGCCCCGGCCGCCACTGACCGCGCTCAGCGGCCGATCAGGCCTTGTTGTACGCGGCGAGGACCTCGGTTGGGTCGCCATCCATCTTGATCTTGCCCTTGTGCAGCCAGATCACGCGGCTGCAGGTGTCCTCGATGACGTCGAGGTTGTGGGCCACGAGGAAGACCGTGCCGGCGGACTCGCGCATCTGCTTGATGCGCTTCTGGCTGCGCTTCTTGAACTCGCGGTCGCCGGTGGCCAGGGCCTCGTCGATGAGGAGGACGTCGTGGGTCTTGGCCGAGGAGATGGCGAAGCGGAGCCGCGCCCCCATGCCCGAGGAGTAGGTGGACATCGGGAACTGCACGAACTCGCCGATGCCGGAGAAGTCGACGATCTCGTCGTACTTCTCACGCAGCTCGTTCGGGGACATGCCCATGGCGTAGCAGCCGAGGACGATGTTGCGCTCGCCGGTGAGCTCCTTCATCAGGGCCGCGTTGACGCCCAGCAGGGACGGCTGGCCGTCGGTGTAGACCGCGCCCTTGTGCGGCGGGAGGAGGCCGGCGATCGCCCGCAGCAGGGTCGACTTGCCGGAGCCGTTGCGGCCGACGATGCCGATCGCCTCGCCGTGCCGGGCCACGAAGGAGACGCCCTTGACGGCGTGGACCTCCTTCATCTGGGGACGGCCCTGGCGCCGGACGATGCGCATGAGCGCGTTGGCGGCGTTGCCCTTCTGTGAGTCGCTGGCGGCGCCGTAGACCTTGTAGACGATGTGGAGGTTGTCCACGATCACCGTGGGGGTCCCGAGCTCCTGGGCGGGCTTGGGCGCCGGTGACTCCGAGGGCTTGGGCGCGGGTTTCTTCGAGGGCTTGGGCGCCGGGGATTCTTCCTGGGCCACGTGGGACGACTCCTTGGTCAGCTCAGCCACGTCCGTACCTCTCCTCGGCCCGCCAGAAGTACCAGAAGCCGACGATCAGTGCGAACACCGCCCAGAATACGCACGTTATCCAGGCCCAGCGCTCAGGGAACCTCTGGTAGATCAGCAGATCGCGCATGAACTCGATGTAGCCCGCGGCCGGGTTGAACTCCAGGGCCCAGCGGAGCACCTGCGGCAGGTTCGCGGTGCGCTCCGTGATGCTGTAGAAGACGCCGGAGGCGTACAGCCAGGTGCGGGTGATGAACGGGAGGAGCTGATTCATGTCGCGGACGAACGCGCCGACGCGGGCCATGAGCAGGCTCACGCCCATGTTGAAGACCAGTTGCAGGGCCAGCGTGACCGGGATCAGCAGCCAGAGCCAGGTGATCGGCATCCCCATGAGGAGGATGAGCAGGAAGAGCACGCCCATCGACCAGGCGAGCTGTTGCAGCTCCTGCACCGCATAGGCCAGGGGAAGAGAGGCGCGGGGGAAGTGCAGCGCCCTGATCAGCGACAGGTTCGACGAGATGGACTTCGCGCCGCCGCTCACCGTCCGCTGGGTGAAGGTGAAGACCATGACCCCGGTGATGAGGAACGCGGGGTAGTTGTCGATGTGCTTGCTCTGCCCGAGGATGACGCCGAACATCAGCCAGTAGACGGCGGCGTTGAGCAGCGGGGTGAGCACCTGCCAGAGCTGGCCGAGCGCCGACTCGGAGTACTTCGACACGTTCCTGGACGTGGCATACGTCAGGATGAAGTGCCTTCGCGTCCACAATTGGCGCAGGTACGCGGGCAGGGTGGGGCGCGCGATGGCGCGTCGCAACCCGTGGCGCTTGGCGAGCGCGGCCAGCGACTCCGGCGCCCCGCCGCCCGCCTGGGCGTCCGCGACCGCGGAATCCGGCTGGCTCATGGGATGGACTCTATTGGATGGTGATGAGTAAGAGACCGGTGATGGTCATCCGTTGGTCTCTCATGGATGTCGGCCACGACCGTCGCGGGGTGCGGGGCCGCGGCTTGGTCAAAGGTAGCCCAGCGAGTCATGGTATGGGGACAACGGCACGACGTCCGGTGCCATGAGGCGTCCGATGCCCCACCAATCGCGTCCTATGTGTACCTTATAGGGTGATTTAGGCTTCATAACGGCATTTGGCCAGGCCTTGTTGGTATGCGTATGACGCCCCGCCGACGCACGTGTGACCGAACTGCAATGCGCCAGAGACTCCTCTGGTGCGCGGAGTGAGGGATGCTCGCGAACGACTGGCAGGGTGTCAGCAGGTTTGGCCATGTGTGCAATCGAGGGAACCTCACCACCATCAGAGGGACCCCGCGGGTGACGGGGCAGGCCCGCCAACGCCCATCCTTAGAGGGAGGATCAATCCACTATGCGCGTAGCTAAGGGCGCACAGATCGTCGCCGGCACTGCGCTGCTTGCGCTGGGTGTCGCCGCGTGCGGCGGTGGCGGCAGCAGCACTGGCGGCAGCGGTGGCGGAAGCAACCCGCGCGCGGCCGACGGCACCGTCTTCATCCGCGGGTGTGAGCCCCAGACCGGCTTCGTCCCGGGCAACATCAACGAGGTGTGCGGCGGTACGATCAACCAGTTCGTCTTCGACCAGTTGATCAAGTACAACAGCGACACCGCCGCCCCTGAGCTGAGCCAGGCCGAGTCGATCGAGAGCCCGGACAACAAGGTCTGGACGATCAAGCTCAAGCCGGGCCTGAAGTGGAGTGACGGCTCGCCGGTCACCGCCAAGAACTACGTGGACGCGTGGAACTACACGGCGTACAGCCCGAACGCGCAGAACGGCGGCTGGTGGTTCGGTGGCGTCGAGGGCTACTCGGACGTGGCGACCGAGGACCCGGACGGCCCGGACGGGCCCAAGGAGGCCCCGAAGCCCAAGACCGACAAGATGTCCGGCCTTGAGGTCATCGACGACCTGACCTTCAAGGTGACGCTGACCGCTCCCGAGTCGGTGTTCCGCACTAAGCTGGGCTACACCACCTTCTCCGCGCTCCCCGATGCGTTCTTCAAGGACCCGAAGGCGTTCGTCAGCAACCCGGTCACGAACGGCGCCTTCAAGTTCGTGAAGTGGGACCACAACTCGCAGATCGTGGTTGACGCCAACCCGGACTACGCGGGCACTGAGAAGCCCAAGGTCAAGAAGATCATCTACAAGATGTACAAGGACGACGACGCGGCCTACGCGGACCTCGTCTCCAACAACCTCGACTTCACCGAGCTCATCCCGCCGTCCGCCCTCGCCGGCGACAAGTGGAAGAGCGACCTCGGCGACCGCGCCATCGAGGGCCAGCAGGGCGTCATCCAGACGGTCACCTTCCCGCTGTACGACAAGGAGTTCGGCGGCAACGCGGACTTCCGCAAGGCCGTCTCCATGGCGATCGACCGGAAGACGATCACCGAGAAGATCTTCAACAAGGGCCGCGTCCCGCTGGACGGCTGGATCTCCCCGCTGGTCGACGGCTACAAGACGCCGGGCGCCTGCGGCGAGTTCTGCGCCTACGACCCGGCCAAGGCCAAGGAGTACCTCGGCAAGGCCAAGGCCGCGGGCTACACCCCGCCCAAGGAGTACCCGATCTGGTACAACGGCGACTCCGCGCACAAGGAGTGGGTGGACGCCACGGCCAACAGCATCAACCAGGCCTTCGGCCCGGACGCCGGCGTGACCTTCGTCGGCAAGGCGGTCCCGACCTTCGCCGAGTTCCGTGACATCATCACGTCGCACAAGATGAAGGGTCTGTTCCGCACCGGCTGGCAGATGGACTACCCGCACATCGAGAACTTCCTGAACCCGCTGTTCAAGACGGGTGCGGGCTCGAACGACGGGCTGTTCAGCGACAAGGAGCTCGACGCCAAGCTGCGTGAGGCCGACACCGCGACCGACCCGGCCGACTCCATCGCCAAGTACCAGGAGGCCGAGGCCATGCTGACCAAGGAGATGAACGCCATCCCGCTGTGGTCCTTCGGTCTGCAGGCTGGCACCTCCAAGTGGGTGACCGGGGTTAAGGTCACGCCGTTCGGCGTTCTCGACCCCCTCTCCATCGCGATCAAGGAAGCGTAGGCTCGCCTCGCATGCGCCACGAGGCCGGTTCCTGACCGGGGCCGGCCTCGCTGGCTGTTTGTAATGATCACGCAACGTCACGTGATCATCACCGTCCAGCCTTCCTTCGGTCACCCGCACTCATCTACCTGCGGCATTGTGGACCGGTAGGGGATTGCGTGCACGACCTTTAGCGTCAGAGTGGAGGTGCGCATGGGCCGATATGCGATCCGGCGCCTGCTGCAACTCATACCCGTGCTCCTTGGCACGACCTTTCTCATCAATTACATGGTTTGGCAGCTTCCCGGCGACCCGTTCGCCGCGCGCTGCGGCCAGCGTCCCTGCCCGGACGCCTACATCAACGCCATGCGTGCGGAGTTCGGCCTCGACCAGCCGATCATCGTGCAGTACTGGCACTTCCTGAAGAACCTGCTGACCGGCGACCTGGGCGTCAACTTCAACAACGTCTCCGTCGCGTCGCAGCTCGCCGAGTCGTGGCCGATCACGGTCCGCCTTGGCCTGATGGCGGTCGCGATCGAGGCCGTCATCGGCATCGTGGCCGGTGTGCTCTCCGGCCTCAAGCGCGGCGGCTTCCTCGACAACGTGATTACGATCTCGACGCTGATCCTGCTGTCGCTGCCGGTCTTCGTCACCGGCTTCCTCCTGCAGTGGCTGCTCGGTGTGCAGCTCGACCTGATCAAGCCGACGGTCAGCGACGGTGCGCCGTTCGTCGAGCTGATCGTGCCGGCGTTCGTGCTGGCCAGCCTCAACCTGGCCTTCACCGCCCGATTGACCAGAACGAGCATCATCGAGAACCGCAGGTCCGACTACGTGCGGACCGCGATCGCCAAGGGCCTGTCCAACCGCCGGGTCGTGGGAGTGCACCTCCTGCGCAACTCGTTGATCCCGGCGCTGACCTTCATCGGAACCGAGGTCGGCTCCCTGATGTCCGGAGCGATCATCACCGAGGGCATCTACAACATCAACGGCATCGGCGGCCTGCTGTGGCGCGCGGTCAACGACCACGACTTCACCATCGTGGTGCCGATCGCGTCCCTGCTGGTGCTGGTCTACCTGCTCGCCAACCTGCTCGTCGACCTCCTCTACGGCGTGCTCGACCCGAGGATCCGTTATGAGTGAACCGACCGCCGCGCCCGCCTCGGCCGGAAAGCCTCGCAGCCTCTGGCAGGACACCTGGGACATCCTGAAGCACCGGAAGATCTTCTGGATCTCCTTCGTGCTGCTCCTCATGTTCCTGGTGATGGCCGCCTTCCCGTCGCTGTTCACCAGCAAGAGCCCCGAGTACGCCACGCTGGCCAAGAGCATGGAGCCGCCGAGCTCCGACGCCTGGTTCGGATACGACCTCCAGGGCCGGGACGTGTTCGCGCGCACCATCTACGGCGCCCGCACGTCGATCATCGTGGGCGTGCTCGCCACTGTGGGCACCGTCCTCCTCGGCGGCGTGGTCGGCGTGATCGCGGCGTACCGGGGCCGGTGGCTCGACTCGCTGCTGTCCCGCATCGGTGAGATCTTCCTCGGCGTGCCGTACGTGCTGGGGGCGATCATCATCCTCGGCTCGGTCGCGCCGGTGCAGTCCAACCCGGGCAAGACCATGATCATGACGGTTGTGATCGTCGTGCTGGCGGTGCTCGGCTGGCCGGTGCTGGCCCGCATCGCGCGATCCGCGGTCATCCAGGCGAAACACCAGGACTACGTGCAGGCGGCGCGGGCCCTGGGCGCCGGGCCGTTCCGGATCGTCTTCAAGCACCTGCTGCCCAACTCGCTGGCCCCGATCCTGGTGTACGCCACGATCACGGTCGGCAGCTACATCGGTGCCGAGGCGACGCTGTCGCTGCTGGGCATCGGTCTGCGCACGCCGGTCATCTCCTGGGGCATCGCGATCGCCGACCACACCCGGTACATCCGGACCGGCGCGCACGCGATGCTCTTCCCGGCCGCGTTCCTGTCCCTCTGTGTGCTCACGTTCGTCATGCTGGGCGAAGCCGTGCGCGACGCACTCGACCCCAAGCTTCGCTAGGAGGCACGTACCGTGACCGAAGTGCTTCCCGAGAGCAAGAGCAGCAAAGGCACTTACGGCGGGGCGCTGCTCGAGGTGGACAACCTCCACGTCGAGTTCCACACCCGGGCCGGTGTCGCCAAGGCGGTGAACGGTGTCACCTACAGCGTGAACGCGGGGGAGACGCTGGCCGTGCTGGGCGAGTCCGGCTCCGGCAAGAGCGTCACCGCCCAGACCATCATGGGCATTCTGGACATGCCGCCCGGCAAGATCGCCAGTGGGGAGATCCGCTTCCGCGGGACGGACCTGCTGAAGCTCCCCGAGGAGGAGCGGCGGAAGGTCAGGGGCGAGGGCATCGCCATGATCTTCCAGGACGCCCTGTCTGCGCTCAACCCGGTTTTCCCGGTCGGCTGGCAGATCGCCGAGATGTTCCGCATCCACCGTGGCATGTCCCGGGCCGACGCCAAGAAGAAGGCGATCGAGCTCATGGACCGGGTCCGCATCCCGGCCGCCAAGGAGCGGGTGAGCGACTATCCGCACCAGTTCTCCGGCGGCATGCGCCAGCGCATCATGATCGCGATGTCGATCGCGCTCGACCCCGAGGTGCTGATCGCGGACGAGCCGACCACCGCCCTGGACGTGACGGTGCAGGCGCAGATCATGGAGCTGCTCGCCGAGCTCCAGCGCGAGAGCAACATGGGGCTGATCCTGATCACCCACGACCTCGGCGTCGTCGCCGACGTCGCGGACAAGATCGCCGTCATGTACGGCGGGCGGATCGTGGAGAACGCCGAGGTCCACGATCTGTACCGCAACCCGGCACACCCGTACGCGAAGGGCCTGCTGGAGTCGATCCCCCGGGTCGACCTCAAGGGCCAGGAGCTGTACGCGATCAAGGGGATGCCGCCCAACCTGCTCGACATGCCCACGGGCTGCGCGTTCCACCCCCGCTGCCCGTACCGGCAGGAGAAGTGCGTGACCGACGTTCCCCCGCTGCACACGATCAGCGGCACGCGCAGCAGCGCCTGCCACTTCTGGAGGGAGGTCCTCGATGGCGACGCCCAGTGAGGTCGTGCTCGAAGTCCGTGACCTGGTCAAGCATTTCCCGCTGACCCAGGGCATCCTCTACAAGCGGCAGGTCGGCGCGATCAAGGCGGTCGACGGCGTCTCCTTCGAGCTGCGCCGCGGCGAGACGCTCGGCGTCGTGGGCGAGTCGGGGTGCGGCAAGTCCACCCTGGCCAAGCTCCTGATGGCGCTCGAACGCCCCACATCGGGCAAGGTCCTGGTGAACGGCAAGGACATCACCACGGCCAAGGGCGCCGAGCTCAAGCACATGCGGCGCAACATCCAGATGGTGATGCAGGACCCGTACACCTCGCTGAACCCGAGGATGACGGTCGGCGACATCATCGGCGAGCCGTTCGAGATCCACTCGGAGGTCGTGCCGAAGGGTGACCGGCGCAAGCGGGTGCAGGAGCTGCTGGAGGTCGTGGGTCTCAACCCCGACCACATCAACCGCTACCCGCACCAGTTCTCCGGCGGCCAGCGCCAGCGCATCGGCATCGCCCGGGGGCTCGCCCTCCAGCCGGAGATCATCATCTGTGACGAGCCGGTCTCCGCGCTCGACGTGTCGATCCAGGCCCAGGTGATGAACCTGCTGGACGGGCTCCAGAAGGAGTTCAACCTCGCGTACATCTTCATCGCCCACGACCTGTCGGTGGTGCGCCACATCTCCGACCGCGTCGCGGTGATGTACCTGGGCAAGATGGTCGAGGTCGGCACGGACAACCAGATTTACGACCGGCCGAGCCACCCGTACACGCAGGCGCTGCTGTCGGCCGTGCCCGTGCCCGACCCGGAGGGGCGCGAGCAGCGGGAGCGGATCATCCTGCAGGGTGACCCGCCCTCGCCGGCCAACCCGCCGTCGGGCTGCCGGTTCCGTACGCGCTGCTGGAAGGCGCAGGACATCTGCGCCGAGCAGGAGCCGCTGCTGGAGATCCGCGCGCAGTCGGGCGACCACCCGACTGCCTGCCACTTCGCCGAGGCGTCGGACGTCGTCCACGTGAGCTGACGCCGCCGCTCCACGGGTCACAGACGCCCGGCCGCCTCGATGGCGCGCCGGGCGTTTGCCATTCCCGTCCCGTACGCGTCGTCGCGGCCGCCGGGCGGCCGGAGGGAGGCACCCTGCTGGAGCGCCCGGCGCACGTCCCGGGCGGGCAGGTCGGGGTAGCGGGAGCGGATCAGCGCGGAGACGCCGGCGACGAGGGCCGCGGCGGCGCTGGTCCCGTCCGCCGTCACGTAGGAGTGGTCGCCACGGGCGCTGACGATCTCCGTGCCCGGCGCCACCAGGGAGAGGTAGCGCTGCCGGTTGGAGAAGGGCGCGGGGCGCAGCGCCTGGTCCACCGCGCCGACCGCGATGACGCCGGGATAGGCGGCGGGGAAGTTCCTGCGGTTGGCCCCCGCGCCGTCGTTGCCGGAGGACGCGATCAGCACGACCTGGCGGGACAGCGCGTACCGCACGGCACGCTCCTCGGCCGGCGAGCCCCGATAGGCGCCGCTGCCGCCGCCGAGCGACATGCTGATCACCTGCGCGCCGTGGTCCACGGCGTATCGGATGCCCCGGGCGACGGCGTCGCGGCAGGTCGTGCGCGCCGCGTCGGTCCACCGCGGGTCGTCGTCGTCCAGGGTGACCTTGATCGAGAGGATGCGCGCCTCGGGGGCGACGCCGAGCACGCCGTAGGAGCGGCTCGGGCCGTGCCCGCGCCCGGCGATCAGGGCGGCCATCGCGGTGCCGTGCTTGCCGGACGCGTCCCGCGGCGCGCTGCCGTCCGCCTTGCCGCCCGTACTGGCGCTCGGCCCGGCGCCGGTTCCCGCGTCGCAGGACGGCCCGGCCCCGGGCGCGGACGCCGTGCCGGTGAAGTCGGGGCCCTGAACGACCGCTCCGGAGAGGTCGGGGTGCCGGTCGTCGACGCCGGTGTCCAGTACGGCGATCGTGACTCCGGCGCCGCGCGTGGTCTGCCACGCCGTACGGACCTCCATCGCCTGGAGCGGCCACTGGCGGGACCGGATCGTCGTGCCGAGGTTCTCCGAGGGGCCGGCCGCGCCGGTGAGCAGGAAGGCGGCCAGCAGGATCGGCACGACGCAGAGGAGCAGCGCCGACCTCATGGCCGTGTCGGTCCTCCTCCCCGGGACGGTGGATCAAGGAGGCCGATTCTCGCACGATCCGCCCGCCGGGGCCGTGACTTCCGTGAACGAACGGTCGCTTTCGGTTATGTCAGGATGGCGCCTTATGCGGCTGCGGCGACAGCCGTACGTGCGCGCCCGGGGGCAGTCCGAGCCGCTCGGAGGCGTCCCCGGAGTTGACGGCGAGCGCGACGAGCCCCGCCGAGTCGGTGAACGCGACCAGGTCGCCCGGCGGGACCGTCGCGAACGTCTCGCGGTACGGCACGACGAGCTGGCGCCTGCCCAGCCAGACGCCGAGCGTGTCACCCGGACGCACGTTCAGGGCGGCGAGGTCCGCCCCGGTGATGGAGAGCTGCACGTTGCCGTGGCGGTCCACCGACAGCACCTCGCCCTCGACCACGCCGTCCCGCATGCGGGAGGTGGGCGCGGGCAGCGAGACCAGCCCGAGGACGTCGATCCGCGGGCCGACGTCGGACGGCCGGCGCCCGGCGCACAGATGCGCCGCCACGGGCGCGAAGATGTCCCTCCCCGGGAAGGTCGGCGAGACCGGCGTGAGGAACAGCTCCTCGTTGGCGAGTTCGTAGGCCGCCTCCGCGCCGCCCGCCGCGTGGACCGCCCAGGACAGCACGCCGTTGTCGGGGCCGAGGAACACCCGCCCGCCCGCCTCGATCGCGATGAGCCGGCGGTTGCCGCCCATGGCCGGATCGACGGCCGCGACGTGGACGCCCGCGGGCAGATAGGGCAGGGTCTGCGCCAGGATCGCCGCTCCGCGCCGCACGTCGCCCTCGTGCACGAGATGCGCGACGTCGATGATCCGAGCCTGCGGGGCTATACCGATGATCACTCCGTGGCACGCGGCGACGAAACCGTCTTCCAGCCCGTAGTCGGTGAGGAGCGTGATAACTGAGGTCACACCAGGTGACATTACGTCCGGCTCTCGGCTCTGAACACCCCGCCATACCGCGACTACCATGAGGGCGGGCCACAAGCCCGCTGAGGAGGAGAGCATGGATACTGCGCCGGTAGGCGGCGAAGGTCCCGCTCCCGAGAACGCCCCCCGACCTCAGGCACTCTCGGATCGCGATCGTCAGGTGCTCGCGTTCGAGCGCCAGTGGTGGCGCTACGCGGGAGCCAAGGAACAGGCCATCCGGGAGACCTTCGACATCTCCGCGACCCGTTACTACCAGATCCTGGGCGAACTGATCGACCGGGTCGAGGCGATGGAGCACGACCCGATGCTGGTCAAGCGCCTGCGTCGGATGCGGGCCGCGCGTCGGCGCGATCGCGCCGCCCGTCGCCTGGGCCCTTGAGCGTTTTGGGGGTATGTAGCCCGTCATGTCAGATGAGACGACGCCCGTCGAGGCGCTGATCAGGACCGAGACCGGGCGCGCCGGGCTGGCCGCCGTGCTGGAGGACCCCTCCGGCGCGGTGATCGGCCTCGACTTCGACGGCACGCTGTCGCCCATCGTGTCCGACCCCGCGTCCGCCCGGATCCACCCCGACGCCCCCGCCGTGCTCGTTCGGCTCGGCGAGCTGGTGCGCTCGGTCGTCATCGTGACCGGCCGCCCGGCCCTCCAGGCGCTCGCCCTCGGTGAGGCGTCCGACGGCCCGTCCCTCGCCGACGTGCCGGGGCTGGTCGTCCTCGGCCACTACGGCATGGAGCGATGGGAGCGCGGCGAGGTCACCGCGCCGCCCCCGCCGCCCGGCCTCGACCGCGTACGGGCCGAGCTGCCCGCCGTCACACGAGGCTTTGACGGCGTCCTGATCGAGGACAAGGGCCGGGCGGTGGCCGTGCACACCCGGACGGCGGCCGACCCCGAGGGAGCGCTGCTCGCGCTCAATGAGCCGGTGGCGAAGCTGGCCGCGGCCTCCGGGCTGATCGTCGAGCCGGGGCGGCTGGTCCTGGAGCTGCGGCCGCCCGGCATGGACAAGGGGCGGGCCCTGCGCAAGTTCCTCGCCGAGCGTGCGGCGCGCTCCGTCATGTTCTTCGGGGACGACCTCGGCGACATCGCGGCGTTCGACGCGGTGGCGACCTGCGGCCTGCCGGGGGTGCGGGTATGCAGCGGCTCGGCCGAG
This sequence comes from Microtetraspora malaysiensis, assembly GCF_050947145.1. Lineage (NCBI taxonomy): Bacteria > Bacillati > Actinomycetota > Actinomycetes > Streptosporangiales > Streptosporangiaceae > Microtetraspora > Microtetraspora malaysiensis. The sequence continues at coordinate 8,822,116 of NZ_CP191998.1, read as the reverse complement.
GTCACCCGGCTGGTTGAGCACGCCGACGCCGTCGTGGACGGCCCCGAGGGCGTCGTACGGTTCCTCGGCGCGCTCGCGTCCAGCGTCGGCTGACCTCCGGATCGGGGCGGCCCACTCGCGAAACCGGCTGAAATCAAACTGCAAACGTCGGTCTCTACGCTTTTCCCCCATGGGGAGAAAAGCACTTTCAATGGTCCTGGCCGGCCTCGCCGGCGCCGCCGTACTGGCCGCTCCTTCGGCGGCGTCGGCGACGGCCTCTGCCACCCAGAGCCTGCACCTGCGCAACGGGCTGACACTACGGATCCCGAGTTCGTGGAAGGTGTACACGGTCGACAAGGACTGGACCCGCGTGGTGACCGGCTCGTGCCCGACGGCGGGCACGAACAGGTTCGGCTTCCGCGACTCGGAATGCCACAGCTTCTGGGTGCTGGGACCGAAGGCGATCGAGATCGGTCGCGAGTACTTCGACGCGTACACGCCGGAGAGCCCGTTCTATCCAGGCAGCGACGTGGGGCCCTGCGTGTACGACAAGAAGCTGTGGCTCGGCCGGATGAGGCCCGCGGGCAAGGGACTGGCCCCGATCGGCCGCGGCCACCAGGCGTACTACCGCGCCTGGTCCGCCACGTGCGTCACGCCGAACACATCCAAGGTCAAGGGGGGTTTCACCCAGCGCGAGTGGTACCTGCCCACGTCGAAGATCCTTTTCGTCGACCAGTGGAACACGCCGGGCCTGTCCGCGATCCTCAAGCAGGCGACCTGGAGCTGAGGATCCCGCCGCAGGCCAGCAGGATCAGCGCGGGGACGAGCAGGAACGCCGTGTGCGTGCCGAACCCGTCGCCCAGGGCGCCGAGGACGAACGGCCCGCCTCCGGAGCCCAGGCTGCCCCAGATCGACGCGGCCCCGGACGCCGCGTCGGGGCGGCCCCCCGACGCGGCGATGACCCGCGACAGCGCCAGCGGGAAGTGGACCGAGATGCCGAGACCGCTGAGCGCCAGCCCGGCGTAGGCCACCGGGACCGCCGTGGCCGTCCAGAAGATCGTCCACCCGGCCAGGGTCACCGCGAGCGCGCCGAGCAGTACCGCCGAAGCCGGGTGGCGCAGCGCGAGCCGGGCGCCGCCGAACCGCCCGGCGGCGACCCCGGCGAGCATCGCGGTCAGCCCCGTGGTCGCCTGGGCCGCCGTGAGACCGGTCCGCTGGGCGAGGAGCTCGGCGGCCCACAGGTTGAACGTGAACTCCAGGGCCACACAGCACAGCAGGACCGCGCCGGCCACGTGGAAGCGCCGGCCGTACGGTCGGCGCGGCGCCCCGGCGGACGGGGCCGGCGCCGGCCCCGGCCCCGGCGCGGGGGCGGGGGCGGGGGCGGGGGCGGGCACCCAGACCCGGCCCATGGCCAGCGCGAGGACCGTGGTCGCGACGACCGGGATGTAGAGGGCCGCGCGCCACCCCAGCGCGGAGTCGGCCGCCAGGCTGAACACGTACGAGACGGCGATGCCGGAGGTGACCCCGACGGCGTTGGCCTCGCTGATCGCGGCGGGCCCGGCGGCGCCGTGGTGGTCGCTGAGGACCGCCATCGCGGCGTACAGGGACACCGAGGCCGATGCGCCGGCCAGCAGGTAGCCCAGCAGCGTCACGGGCAGCGCGTGGCCGAGCGCCACGGTGACCACGCCGATGTTCATGCCCGCGAGACCCGCCCATGTGGCGGCCCGCCGTCCGAACCGCGACGTCAGCGCGGGCAGGGCCAGCCCGGCGGCGATCCCGCCGACGGCCATGGTGGTGCCGTGCAGCCCGGCGGCGGCCTGGGAGACGCCGAGTTCTGCCCTGATCAGGGGAAGCGCGGCCGCGAGCCCGTAGAGGTACGTGGCGAAGGTGGCGAGCTGGAGGTAGATCAGCCAGGTGGGCCGATCCCTGGTGAGCCTGGCTGCCGCGACGGTTGTCATGCCCTGATCCCTGCTTTCCTGGGAAACGCCGGCAGACCGTATCACCTGCGATCAGCGGCCGACAGTCACGACAAAACGCTGAGTTGCTCCTCCAGCCACAGCCGGGGCGGGAGCGCGGTGGCCGCCGCGCGGAGCCGGGCGCACCGCTCCCTGCGCTCGTCGTCGGGCATGATGAGCGCCTCGTGCAGCGCGGCCGCGGTGCCCGAGATGTCGAAGGGGTTGACCAGCAGCGCGTCGGCGCCGAGCTCGGCGGCGGCCCCCGCCTCCCGGGAGAGCACCAGCGCGCAGTGCGGCGACAGGATCGGGCCCTCCTTGGCGACCAGGTTCATGCCGTCGCGGATCGGGTTGACCAGCAGCACGTCGGCCAGCCGGTACGCGGCGAGCGAGCGGGGGTAGTCGTCGTGCACGTTGAGGATGAGCGGGTCCCATTCGTCGGTGGCGTAGGCGTCCTCGATCTCCTTGGCGCACCGCTGCACGGCCGCCGTGTACTCGCGGTATTCCGGCAGGTCGTGACGCGAGGGGTAGGCGAAGGCCAGGTGGACCACCTTGCCGTGCCACTCGGGATGCTCCGCCAGGAACTCGCGGTAGGCCATCAGGCCGCGGACGATGTTCTTGGACAGCTCGGTGCGGTCGATGCGGACGATGAGCTGCCGGTCGCCCACCTGCTCCCTGAGCGCGGTCAGGCGCGACTCCACGTCCGGCTCGGCCGCCCTGGCCCGCAGGGCCGCGCCGTCCACGCCGAGGGCGTGCACCCCGATGCGCGTCGTCCAGCCCTCGTACGTGACCGTACGGGCGGCCCGGTCCACCCGCGCGCCCAGGATGGCGGCGCAGCAGTCCATGAACGCGTCCGCCCAGCGCGCGGTGAGGAACCCGGCGTGGTCGGCCCCGAGGATGCCGCACAGCACCTCGGCGGCGACGTCGTCGGGCAGCAGCGAGAAGTACTCGGGCGGGGCCCAGGGCGTGTGTGAGAAGTGGGAGATGCGCAGGTCCGGCCGCTCGTTCCGGAGCATGGCCGGAGCCAGCGTGAGGTGGTAGTCCTGGATCATCACCTTGGCGCCGTGCGCGGCCTCCTCGGCCAGGGCGCGGGCGAACGCCCCGTTGTACTCCTGGTAGGAGGCCCACTCCCGGCGGAAGCGCCGGTCGAAGACCGGGCTGGTCGGGGTGTTGTAGAGCAGGTGGTTGACGAACCACAGGGTCGAGTTCGCGATCGCGTTGTAGGCGCGCTGGAAGGTCGCCGGGGGGATGTCGAGCATCCGCAGCCGCCCGGTGTCGTATCCCGCCTGGTCGAGCCGCCCGCCCGGCGCGAGCCGGGCGGCGCTGCGGTCGCCGTCGGAGAGCGCGGCGCAGACCCAGAGCATGTCCGAGCCCTTGAACGCCTCGGACAGTCCGGACACGAGGCCGCCGCCGCCGCGGCGCATGGTCAGCGCGCCGTCGTCCGACAAGGTGAACGCGACGGGCCCCCGATTGGAGGCGATCAGCACGTTGCTGCTCATTACACCCGACCCTACCGGGCGGGACCAGAGAAAATCCTGATCGTCGCCAATAGGATGTAAAGGAACCGCGGGCTCCCCCGCGAGGCGGGATGAGAACAGAGATGGCACTGGACGAGACGACCGAGAACCTGGCCCGATCGGCCGCCCAGGGTGATCACCGGGCTCTCGGCGAGCTGCTGCGCCGGATCGAGCCGGACGTACTGCGGCACTGCGAACGGCTGCTGCCGTACCGGCAGGACGCGGAGGAGGCCGCGCAGGACACCCTGCTCGCGGTGGCGCGCAACATCGGCAGGTTCGAGGGCCGGGCGAAGTTCAGCACCTGGCTGCACATCGTGACCGCCAACTGCGCCCGCACCACCTACCGCTCGCTGAAGCGGCGGTCGTCGGAGCAGGCGGAGGAGCTGCCGGAGCAGCGTCCCGACCCGCGCCGGGTCAGCGTGATCGCGGGCTCGCGGCTCGACCTGCTGGACGCGATGGAGGCGCTGGAGGCGGAGAAGCCCGACCTCGCCCAGGCGCTGGTCCTGCGCGACATCTGCCAGCTCGACTACGCCGAGGTGGCCGAGCAGCTCCGCATCCCGCTCGGCACCGCGAAGTCCCGCATCCATCAGGCGCGCAAGTACGTGCAGACGGCCCTGGGCGAGGCGTACGGCTGATCGTCTTGCCTGATAGTGCGGTTGGTCTCAAATGGTGAGACGCCGGATCGGACGCCGGGGACGACAAGGTACAGTGCTAGGAAACGTCCCCGGATGATCAAGCGGGGCGCCGCCCGCGGGTCCCCGCCGGGTCACAACTGAATATTGCTCATCCAGAGGGGTGGAGGGACCGGCCCTGCGAAGCCCCGGCAACCTTCCCGGTGTCCGTACTCGTGACCACGAGGCCGGCCGGGACAGGTGCCAATTCCGGCTCGTGGCCAGGGTGGTCACGAGCGAAGATGAGGGAAAGGCCTCGCTTCATGGCGCTCGCAAGCACTGCAGACACCACTCTCGACTTCGGTCCCGCCTCCGCCCTTTCCTGTCGTGAATGCGGCACCCGCTACGAACTCGGCCCGATCTTCGCCTGTGTCGAGTGTTTCGGGCCGCTTGAGGTGGCCTACGACTTCGGCCCGGTGACCCGCGAGGAGATCGCGGCCGGCCCGGCCAACATCTGGCGATACCGCAAGCTTCTCCCCGTCCCCGTGAACGTCGAGACCCGGCCGAATCTCCAGCCCGGCTGGACCAAGCTGGTCAAGGCCGACACCCTCGCCGGCGAGCTGGGCCTCCGCTCGCTGTACGTCAAGGACGACTCGGGCAACCCCACCCACTCCTTCAAGGACCGGGTGGTGGCGATCGCCCTGGAGGCCGCGCGCAACTTCGGCTTCCACACCCTGTCCTGCTCCTCCACCGGCAACCTCGCCGGAGCGGTCGGCGCCGCGGCGGCCCGCGCCGGGCTCGACTCGTGCGTGTTCATCCCCTCCGACCTCGAAGCGGCCAAGATCACCATGGCCTCCGTTTACGGCGGCCGTCTGGTCGCCATCGACGGCATCTACGACGAGGTCAACCGGTTCTGCTCGGAGCTGATCGGCGACGAGCTCGGCGAGAAGTGGGGCTTCGTCAACGTCAACCTCCGGCCGTACTACGCCGAGGGGTCCAAGACGCTGGCGTACGAGATCGCCGAGCAGCTCGGCTGGCGGATCCCCGACCAGATCGTGGTCCCGGTGGCCTCCGGCTCCCAGCTCACCAAGATCGACAAGGGTTTCCGTGAGCTGATCAAGCTGGGACTGGTCGAGGACAAGCCCTACCGCGTCTTCGGCGCCCAGGCCGAGGGCTGCTCGCCGGTCTCCGGCGCCTACAAGGCCGGACACGACGTGGTCCAGCCGGTCAAGCCGGACACCATCGCCAAGTCGCTGGCGATCGGCAACCCGGCCGACGGGCCGTACGTGCTGGACATCGCGCGGCGCACCGGCGGCGCGGTCGAGGACGTGACCGACGGCCAGGTGGTCGAGGCGATCCGGCTGCTGGCCCGCACCGAGGGCATCTTCGCCGAGACGGCCGGCGGTGTGACCGTCGGCGTGCTGCGCAAGCTCACCGAGAACGGCCTGCTCGACCCCGAGGCCGAGACCGTCGTGCTCAACACCGGCGACGGGCTGAAGACGCTCGACGCCGTCGCGGCCGAGGCCCGGCCCGCCGCGGTCATCCGCCCCTCCCTCGCGGCATTCCGTACGGCTTTCGCCAACTGACCGCGTTTTACCGACGAAGCAACGAAAGCGAGCGAAAAATGAGCGTATCTGTGCGGATTCCGACGATTCTTCGCACGTACACGGGTGGAGCCGCGGAGGTGTCCGGCGAAGGTGGAACCCTTCGCGAGGTGCTGCAGAAGCTCGACGCCGACTATCCCGGCATCGGCGCCCGCATCCTCGACGAATCGGGTAAGATTCGGCGTTTTGTCAACGTTTATGTCGGTGAAGAGGATGTCCGTTTCGTCGAGGGGCTGGACACGGCGACCCCCGACGGCATCCAGATCTCGGTCATCCCCGCGGTCGCCGGCGGCTGACCGCCCGCGCCCTCGCGACACCCACGTGCCAGGCGCGGCACGTGGGTGTTTGCATGTTGACGTGCGGTTCTGGCTAATGGTGCTTAATGTGGACCTTATGGCGATTAGTGCAATTCTCAACTAACCAATGGTTAACCGAATATTGTCCTGATCCCGCTTTGGGCGAACGCCAAGAACGAGTTTGGGGATTGACTCTGTTGCCCTACGGCTTGACACGGGTATGGTCGAGGACGATCGACGTAACCGGGGGCCTCTTCGGTGAAGGCGGTCAGCACTGGTCTCGGTGTCTTCATTGAGATCAGGTGTTATGGATCGCGCGGGAATGGGCGTGATCTCCAGCCCAGCAAGAGGAGTCGGAAAGTGGCGCAGGGCACCGTCAAGTGGTTCAACGCGGACAAGGGCTACGGCTTCATCGCGGTAGACGGTGGTAAGGACGTGTTCGTCCATTACTCGGCAATCGTGATGGACGGGTACAAGGCCCTGGAGCAGGGGCAACGGGTGGAGTTCGACATCACGCAGGGTCAGAAGGGTCCGCAGGCCGAGGCCGTGCGCACCGTCCTTTGATTCGAGGCGGCATCTGGCGGTGCTTCGGCGGAGCACCGGCGTGGGGCCCGGTTCGCGTGGGGCGAGCCGGGCCTTCGCGTGCCCGGCGGCGCGCCCTGCGCGGGGCCTTCGGGTCCCTCGGTGTGATCCTGAAGCCGGCCCTCGCGGTCGTCGTACGACGGTCTCGCGGCTCCGCGTGGTGGGACCGTCCGTACAGGCGGGGTAGATCCATGATGCGCGACGTGCGAAAAAGCGATGCGGCCAGCTCAGGCCCGTTGCAGCTTGCACTCACATGGGTAGAGTGCTAAACAGTTCGTTGGCACTCTGATGTCGAGAGTGACAGAAACACCGGGATCGAGGCGATGGGGTCTGCGAAGGGAATGCGGGCCCGATGCCGTCGCGGGCGTCGGCTCGGTCCTCGCAAGCCACCCTGCAACTGGGAGGTCTAGCCTTATGGCAGCCAAAATGATCGCGTTTGACGAGGACGCCCGGCGCGGTCTCGAGCGCGGTATGAACCAGCTCGCTGACGCCGTGAAGGTGACTCTCGGCCCCAAGGGCCGCAACGTCGTGCTGGAGAAGAAGTGGGGCGCCCCCACGATCACCAACGATGGTGTCTCCATCGCCAAGGAGATCGAGCTCGAGGACCCGTGGGAGAAGATCGGGGCCGAGCTCGTCAAGGAAGTCGCCAAGAAGACCGACGACGTCGCGGGTGACGGCACCACCACCGCCACCGTGCTCGCCCAGGCTCTGGTACGCGAGGGCCTGCGCAACGTCGCCGCCGGCGCCAACCCGATGTCCCTGAAGAAGGGCATCGAGGCCGCCGTCGAGCGCGTCAGCGAGGAGCTCTCCAAGCTGGCCAAGGACGTGGAGACCAAGGAGCAGATCGCCTCCACGGCCACCATTTCCGCCGGCGACGCCCAGATCGGCGAGATGATCGCCGAGGCGATGGACAAGGTCGGCAAGGAAGGCGTCATCACCGTCGAGGAGAGCAACGCCTTCGGCCTCGAGCTTGAGCTCACCGAGGGTATGCGCTTCGACAAGGGCTACATCTCGGGCTACTTCGTCACCGACCCGGAGCGTATGGAGGCGGTCTTCGAGGACGCCTACATCCTCATCGTCAACTCCAAGGTCTCGGCCAACAAGGACATGCTGCCGCTGCTCGACAAGGTCGTGCAGGCCGGCAAGCCGCTGGTCATCATCGCCGAGGACGTCGAGGGCGAGGCCCTGGCCACCCTGGTCGTCAACAAGATCCGCGGCCTGTTCAAGTCCGTGGCCGTCAAGGCTCCCGGCTTCGGTGACCGCCGCAAGGCCATGCTGGGCGACATCGCCATCCTCACCGGTGGCCAGGTCATCAGCGAGGAGGTCGGTCTCAAGCTCGAGAACGCCACCCTCGACCTGCTCGGCAAGGCCCGCAAGGTCGTCATCACCAAGGACGAGACCACGATCGTGGACGGCGCCGGTGACGCCGAGCAGATCGCCGGCCGCGTGAACCAGATCCGCGCCGAGATCGACAACACCGACTCCGACTACGACCGCGAGAAGCTCCAGGAGCGTCTCGCCAAGCTGGCCGGCGGCGTGGCCGTCATCAAGGCCGGCGCGGCGACCGAGGTCGAGCTCAAGGAGCGCAAGCACCGCATCGAGGACGCCGTTCGCAACGCGAAGGCGGCCGTCGAGGAGGGCATTGTCCCCGGCGGTGGCGTGGCCCTGCTGCAGGCCGGCGCCAAGGCGTTCGACAAGCTCGAGCTCAACGGCGACGAGGCCACCGGTGCCGCGATCGTCCGCAAGGCGCTCGAGGAGCCGCTGAAGCAGATCGCCGTGAACGCCGGCCTCGAGGGCGGCGTCGTGGTGGAGAAGGTGCGCAACCTCACCCCGGGTGAGGGCCTCAACGCCGCCACCGGCGAGTACGTCAACATGTTCGAGTCGGGCATCCTCGACCCGGCCAAGGTGACGCGCTCCGCGCTGCAGAACGCCGCCTCCATCGCGGCTCTGTTCCTCACCACCGAGGCCGTCATCGCCGAGAAGCCCGAGAAGACCCCGGCCGCTCCCGCCATGCCCGGCGGCGGCGACATGGACTTCTGAGCCTGCTCGTCCACAGAGAAGGGCGGTTCCCGCAGGGGAGCCGCCCTTCTCTGTGTCATGGGCTAGGTGCCGCTGCTCCCGGGGGCGACCTTCTCGGTGAGCTTGCCGCCCTTCACGTCGACCACGAGGCACTTGACCGAGGGGTCCCGCTTCCAGGAGGAGGCGTCGGGCGGATAGAGGGAGAAGCTGGCGAGCCGGTCGAGCTTCGGGCTGTCCGCCAGGATGCGTGCCAGCCGTTTCTCGCATTCGGACGTCGCCTTGTCGCCCGCCGCGTCCGTGCCCGGCCACGCGTCGACGGACAGGACGAACTGCGTGATCACCTCGGCGTCGTGCGGTTCGGAACACGGCGTGGCGGTGACGGTGTATGAGACCTTGCCGTCGGCGATGCCGTTGAGGCAGTCGCCCTCCCGCAGTTCGGTGACGTCCATGATGCCGCGGCCGGTGATCTCGCCGGAGTCGTCCCGCTTCACCGACGTCATCAGGCCGAGGGCCATGATGAGCGCGAGGAGCAGCACCCACACGCCGGAGACCGCGAGTCCCGCGACGGCGAAACCGCGGCCCTGCTCGCGCCGCTTCTTGATCTGCACCAGGGCGATGACGCCGAGGATGACGGCGATCGGCACGCCGCCGAGGATCCCGAAGACGAGCGACGCCACGGCCAGGCCGTTGGTTTTCGCCGAGGGAGCGCCGCCCGGCGGATAGCCGCCCGGTGGGTACGCCCCGGGGCCGTAAGGGGCGCCGGCGTAGGGCGGCGGGCCGTACGGGCTGGATCCGTAGCCCTGGCCCGGTGCGCCCGGAGGGAGACCGGTGCCGGGCGTCGGAGGATAAGGGGGACCCGAGGCTGGGGGAGGACCCGGGGGAGATTCGTTCACGTGACCCCATGGTGGCCTGCCGTCCTTATCCGCGGCAAGCGGTAAATGTCAGGCATGCGGTCAGGAGGCCTGGTCCACGGCGCCCCTCCCGGGTTCAGCGGTATATAGCGAGGAACCCCGGGCGTTCACGCTCGGGAGGAATCGCTTCCCTCGCCTCGCCCGCACGCTAGTCCGCCGGGTGGCCTGGAGGTGAGATCCCTCCGGGCCACCCGGCACGCTGGTCCGTGCGTTTCTGGTTCTCGATGTACTCCTTGATGATCGACAGTGAACCGTCGCCGCAGGACGCCGCGAAGTGCGACGGTGACCAGAAATGGCCGCCTCCGGCACTTGGTAGGGAAGACCGAATGCGCGTGGAGGCCGTAGACCTGTTGACCGCACTGCGACTCTGCGGATATCCGGATTCGGTTTCCATCACGGCGACATGAACCAACCGATAATGTGTTCGACGTGAAGCTGGTGGTGCAGGTGAGGCTCCTGCCCACGCCGGAGCAGGTGGCGGCGCTGGAGGCGACGCTGCGCGCTTGCAACGACGCGGCGAACTTCGCCTCGGCGACCGCGTTCACGACCGGGGACCGGCGTGAGTACGCGTTGCGCAAGCACACCTATCGCGAGGTGAAAGCACGCGGGCTGGGGGCGCAAGCCGCCCAGCATGTGATCAAGAAGGTCGCCGACGCCTACACCACCCTGAAAGCCAACATCCGGGCGGGGAACCTGGGATCGGAAGGCTGTGCGCGCCGCATCCGGGCCGAGAGTAAACCGGTCGCCTTCCGCGCCGATGCCGCGCAGCCGTTCGACGACCGCTGCCTGTCGTGGGACCACACGGCCCGCACGGTGTCGATCTGGACCACGACAGGCCGGGTGAAGAATGTCGCGTTCGTCGGCTCGCTCGGCCAGCTCAAGATGCTCGCGGTGTACCGGAAAGGTGAGTCCGACCTGGTCTGCCGGGACGGCATGTGGTTTCTGTACGCGACTTGTGAGATCCCTGATGTTCCGGTCACCGAACCGGACGGGTTCATCGGCGTGGATGTGGGGATCGCCAACATCGCCACCACCAGCGACGGCGCCCGCCACTGCGGCAAGGGCCTGAACGCGGTCCGCCACCGCAACCGGGAGCTGCGCCGCCGACTGCAGGCCAAGGCCACCAAATCCGCCAAACGGCTGCTGAAGAAGCGCCGCCGCAGGGAGGCACGGTTCGCCGCCGACACCAACCACACCATCGCCAAGCAGATCGTGACCGAGGCAGAACGCACCGGACGCGGCATCGCCCTGGAAGATCTGGGCGGGATCCGTGACCGGGTACGGCTCCGCAAGCCCCAGCGGGTCACGCTGCATTCGTGGAGTTTCCACCAGCTCGGGTCGTTCATCGCTTACAAGGCGGCCCTGCACGGGGTCGCGGTGATCCATGTGGATCCGGCCTACACCTCCCAGACCTGCTCGGCCTGCGGGCACGTGGACAAGGCCAACCGGCCGAGCCAGGCAACCTTCTCCTGTACGTCGTGCGGCTTCGCTGAGCACGCCGACGTCAACGCAGCCCGCAACATCGCCTCGCGCGGTGTCGCGGGCTGGGCAGTGAGTCACGCTGCCGACGACGCGGCCTGAACCGTCGAAGCCATCGACGGCCAGGAGCTGCAAGCTCGCCCTTCAGGGCCGAGAAGCTGACAACCGGGTCGGCACGGCGGCCGCGCAGACGTCCCACCGTCGCGCCAGCACCTCCGGCACCCGGTCGTTCAGGCGCACCCAATCGGCGACTTCAGGCGACAAGTAGCCGAGCACCCGCAGCACGGTCGCGTGATCTGCGGTGAGATGTCGCCCGTGGATGGGTTCATAGTGCGCGATCCTGGTGCGAAGTAGTCGAACATGGTAGAGATCGCGATGAAGTGCTCCTCGTCTCCCGCTGTAGCCGGGGAACGCCTTGTGTAGCGCGGGGCGCCATAGGCGAGTCTCGTAGTCGTTGCTGTTGGCCAGAAGGTTGACCCAGAAGCCGAACATCAGGGAGGCGATGACATGCCCTGTCGTTGGAGCCGTGCGCGCTCGATCCACATCGGCTTTCGCCGAAGCGATCTTCTGTAGGGCGATGGGATCAAGAAAGAGGTTCGAAGCCGCCCACCAATCGACCCTCTCGAACAATTGCGCCAACTGGCTGTGCAAGGCATTGCGCAGCGCTACCTCCAGGCAATGGAGTGGGCCATGGAACGCGGCGGAGATCTCGATGTTCCATGCGTAGAGTCGGGTTGCTGCTAGAAGATCGTCATCGCATGCTCTGAGATAGGGCCTGAAGCGTTCGGCCGAGAACGCGTTCTGAATTCCGATCGTCACTTTCCGTCTCCCTTCCGTATGCGTCGTGCTACTATCTGTCTCGGAAGCCCCGGGATGTGCCTCTGCTGAGCAAGCGCCCCGGGGCAAGCTTTTTTCTTGCAGGTGCCCCGGATGAGCCTCTGATTCAAGCTCGCCGGGGCAAGCCCTTTCTTGGGGGATCTCGCCGCCCGGGTTCCGTTCTGTGATTTTGCCGCTACATAAAGTTAGCCCCCCGAACGTGCGTTCGGGGGGCTTTTCGGGCATCCGTATGGGGGCTATCCGGCCAGTTCGGCGGGGAGGTCCTTTTCGTGGACGACGGTCAGCGACGTGACGGCGCGGGTGAGGACCACGTACAGCCGGGCCAGGCCGCGCTCCTCGGCCGCGACGATGTCGGCGGGCTCGACGACGACGACGTGGTCGTACTCCAGACCCTTCGCGAGGGTCGCCGGGATGACGAGCAGGCGGTGGTCGCCGGTCGAGTCGGGGCCGAGGACGGCGTGCTCGACGCCCGCCTCGGACAGGGCCGTCGACGTCGCGGGAACGGCGGAGTCGGCCACGATCACGCCGATGGAGCCCGGCTGCGCGAGGGCCCGTTCGGCCGCCTGCACGATCTCGGCGCGCAGGTCGGAGGCCCGCCGTACGGAAAGGGAGCCGGCGCCGGGGCGCAGTGAGCGCGGGACGGCGAGGTCGGGCGCGACGGAGGGGAGCAGGCGCGCGGCGTAGTCGAGCACCTCGCGCGGCACGCGGAAGCCCAGCGTCAGCTCGGTGACCTCGCCCGAGGGCTGGCCCAGGTGGTCGAGCACGTCCTGCCATGAGCGGGCGGACCAGGGGGTGGTGCCCTGGGCGATGTCGCCCAGGATGGTCGCCGCGCCGTTGCGACAGCGCCGCCCGAGGGCGCGCAGCTGCATCGCGGACAGGTCCTGGGCCTCGTCGACCACGACGTGGCCGTGCGAGGGGGTGCGCTCGATGAGGTCGGCCAGCTCGTCGAGGAGGGCGGCGTCCGCCGCCGACCAGCGCGCCGACTTGTACGACCGGTACGGCTTGGGCCAGACCAGCGTCGCCTGCTCCTCCGGCGACAGGTCGGATTTGGCGGCGCGGGCGAGGAACTCGGGGTCGGACAGCAGCCGGAACAGGACCTGCTCGGGCACGAGTTTCGGCCACACCGCGTCCAGGACCTGCTTCACGGGGCGGGAGCGGGCCACGGCGTCCTGGACCCGGTCGTCGGGTGACTCGCCCCGGCGCTCCATCTGCACGAGTACGGCGTTGGCCAGCCGCTGGGCGAGAGCGGCGCGGCCGGGGCCGTACCGGGTGGTGCCGCGCAGCGAGGCGACGATCTCGCGCACCTCGTAGTCGGCCACGCGGTAACGGTTGACGCCCTTGGTGAAGAGCACGCCCTCCTCGGGCTTGTCGACGTGCAGCCAGAGGGCGCGCTTCAGCACGCCGGCCATCCGGGCGTCGCCCTTGATCGCCGCCACGACCGGGTCCTCGGGATGGTCGTGGTCGCCGAGGACGCCCGTCACGGTGGACTGGTCGACCTTCACTTCGCCCAGGGCGGGCAGCACGGAGGAGATGTAGGAGAGGAACGCGCGGTTCGGCCCGACGATCATCACGCCGGACCTGGTCAGCCGCTCGCGGTGGGTGAAGAGCAGGTAGGCCGCGCGGTGCAGGCCGACGGCGGTCTTCCCGGTGCCCGGCGCCCCCTGGACGCAGACGGTCACGCCCAGGTCGGAGCGGACGATCTCGTCCTGGTCCGGCTGGATGGTGGCGACGATGTCGCGCATGGGGCCGGTGCGGGGGCGCTCGATCTCCTCGGTGAGCAGTCTGCTCTGCCCCAGCTCGCGCCCGTCGAGGGTTTCGTCCTCGTACGCGGTGAGCGAGCCGCCCTGGTAGCCGAAGCGGCGGCGCAGCGCGACGCCCATCGAGTCGGCCGGGCTGGCCTGGTAGAACGCGCGGGAGACCGGAGCGCGCCAGTCGATCACGAGGGCCCGGCTGTCGTCGTCGTGGACGTGCCGGCGGCCGACGTAGATGGTGTCGGGGAGGTCGTCGGCCGCCGAGCGGTTGAGCCGTCCGAAGAAGAGCGGGGTGTCGGGGTGGTCGGCGAGGGCGGCGACCCGCTGGTCGAGCAGCGCCTGGAGGACCTGCTGCGAGACCCAGTCGCCGGCCGCGTCGGCGGAGAGCGACGCCGCGTGGTCGCGCATCCTCCGCAGCGCGGTACGGGAGAGGGCCAGATGGGCGCGTTCGGCGGCGAGTACGTCATCCGGCGTGGATATGTCAGGGGCGAGCTGGTGTCCGGGCATGCGAAACTCCTCGCGGGTCGGTGGTGGTTCGCCGGATGGTGACGGCGGGTAGCGAAACGCAGAAGTCTACCGGCGCCGGAATGGGCCCCCAACCGGTTTTCCCGGCCTCGGACCGGCCGTGTCGGCGCTCTCGAACGCCATTCGCGATGATCTCCTGGTAATCACCTCGATACGGTGCGAAATCGAATAAACCGACACGGCATCAATGCCGAAAAATCCCCGCAAATCGCGTGTCTTGAGCCAATGACGGGGTATGCCGCGACCGGTTGTGATGGGCACTGGTCGGCGTTGCGAGGGGGTGATGCGGTTGTCTCGAGCCCGCGGTCTTTCCTGGACCTAGGTCGTGTCTGTCAGACGCTTCCTAGGCCGTTACACAGCGCGACCGGACCGGGCCGACCCGGACCGGATCGTGAACGCAGGGGACGGCCGTGCCGTCCCACGCCGAGGAACTCCCGGCAAGGGTCACCTCGCCGGGTCCTCCTCCCCCTCGGCCAGCACCTCGTCAGCGTCGATGATCTGGTACGAGTACCCCTGCTCGGCGAGGAAGCGCTGCCGGTGGGCGGCGAAGTCCTGGTCGACGGTGTCGCGGCTGACCACGGAGTAGAACCGGGCGCCGCCGCCGTCGGCCTTCGGCCGGAGCACGCGGCCGAGCCGCTGCGCCTCCTCCTGCCGCGACCCGAAGGTGCCGGACACCTGGATCGCGATGGACGCCTCAGGCAGGTCGATCGAGAAGTTCGCGACCTTCGAGACGACCAGCACCTGGATCTCCTTGTCGCGGAACGCCTGGAACAGGCGCTCCCGCTCGCGTACCCGCGTCTCTCCCTTGATCACCGGCGCGTCCAGGTGCTCGCCCAGCTCGTCGAGCTGGTCGATGTACTGCCCGATGACGAGGACCTGCTCGCCCGCGTGCCGCCGTACGAGGGCCTCGGCGACGCGGTTCTTGGACGGGGTCGTGGCGCAGAAGCGGTAACGCTCCTCGGCCTCCGACATCGCGTAGGCCAGCCGCTCCTCGTCGCTGAGCGTGACCCGGACCTCGACGCAGTCGGCCGGGGCG
This sequence comes from Microtetraspora malaysiensis, assembly GCF_050947145.1. NCBI lineage: Bacteria > Bacillati > Actinomycetota > Actinomycetes > Streptosporangiales > Streptosporangiaceae > Microtetraspora > Microtetraspora malaysiensis. The sequence continues at coordinate 8,807,017 of NZ_CP191998.1, read as the reverse complement.
ATCCAGCCCTGGTTCTCCATCTCCTTCCAGGGCGCGTCGTACCGCTTCGGGCCGATCAGCGAGAACACGTCGCCCTCGCGGCCGTCCTCGCGGACCAGCGTGGCGGTGAGCCCGATTCTGCGGCGGGCCTGCAGGTCGGCGGTCATCCGGAAGATCGGCGCGGGCAGCAGGTGGACCTCGTCGTAGACCACGAGCCCCCAGTCGCGGGCGTCGAACAGCTCCAGGTGCCGGTAGACGCCCTGACGCTTGGTCGTCATGACCTGGTACGTCGCGATGGTGACCGGCCGGATCTCCTTCTTGGTGCCGGTGTACTCGCCGATCTCGTCGGCGGTCAGCGACGTCCGCTTGATCAGCTCCTGCTTCCACTGATGGGCGGAGACCGTGTTGGTGACCAGGATGAGCGTCGTCGCCTGGGCGTGCGCCATCGCCGCCGCGCCGACGATCGTCTTGCCCGCGCCGCAGGGCAGCACGACGACGCCGGAGCCGCCGTGCCAGAAGGCGTCGGCCGCCTCCTGCTGGTACGGCCGGAGCGTCCAGCCGTCCTCGGCGAGCGCGATGGCGTGGTGCTCGCCGTCGACGTAGCCGGCCAGGTCGTCGGCGGGCCAGCCCAGCTTGAGCAGTATCTGCTTGATGTTGCCGCGCTCGGAGGGGTGCACCATGACGGTCTCGGCGTCGATCCGCTCGCCCACCAAGGGCTGCACCTTCTTGGCGCGCAGCACCTCTTCGAGCACCGCCCGGTCGGTGCTGGTCAGCACGAGCCCGTGGGTGGGGTGCTTCTCCAGCCGCAACCGCCCGTAGCGGGCCATCGTCTCGACCACGTCCACCAGGAGCGCGTGCGGGACCGGATAGCGGCTGAACCCGATCAGCGTGTCCACGACCTGCTCGGCGTCGTGCCCGGCCGCGCGCGCGTTCCACAGCGCGAGCGGGGTCACCCGGTAGGTGTGGACGTGCTCGGGGGCGCGCTCCAACTCGGCGAAGGGCGCGATCGCCTTGCGGCACTCGGCCGCCCGCTCGTGGTCGACTTCGAGCAGCAGCGTCTTGTCCGACTGAACGATCAGCGGTCCGTCATTCAATGCCTGCTCCCTTGTCCGGCTACCGCCTATCAAACAAGGGATCGAGCGGAATCACTCCCAGGTTGGCTCAATCGGCCGTGGGTCACGGTGTGTCCCCGCACCCGGGTGGGCGTCATCGGCGCAGCAGTGCGGCCTCGGAAGCCAGCCGTCCGGGTGTGTAGGGCCGGGAGCACCTGCTGCGGATCCGGGAACTCAAGTCGTGGAATGCCGCCCACATTGGCCTTCGGGTCGTGCGCCCTCCGCGAGCAGCGCGTCTGCTGCGCGGTGAAAGGAGTTGTCCCCGGAAGCCGGACTAGTCGAGGTAGCCGTTCACGCCGGCCCAGATGAGCAGGCCGAACCCGATGACGAGCAGGACGACGTTGATGCCGATGGAGATCCACGTCCACTTCAGCATGCGCCGGGACGTGTCCGGCTCGGTGTCGATCTTGCTGAGCGCGACGCCGGACAGGATGGCGCCCGCGATGCCGCCGAGTGAGACGTAGCAGCTCAGCGCCAGCACGATGCTGATGACGAGGGCCACGATCGCGTGAGTGCGCGGGCCCTCCTGCCGGGGCGGGTACCCGTACGGCTGCTGGCCGTAAGGGGGCCCGTACGGCCCGGGGTGGCCCTGGTACCCGTACCCCTGCTGGCCATACGGCTGCTGCCCGTACCCCGGATCCCCGTACGGCTGCTGCCCGTAGGGCCCCTGGCCGTACTGGGAGCCGTACTGCTGGCCGAACTGGGGATCGGCCCCGTACGGATTCTGCGGGCTCTGCCACTCGTTGGGGTTCTGGCCCGGCTGGTCTGGGGTCGTCACCGTCGGTCGATCCTTTGTCGCGTCTCGCCGCAGATTGTCGGACTCCAGAAATATCACGGTATGGCGCTCCCCGTTCCGATGCTGAGGACGGCGTCGAAACGGGGAGCGCGGCGACCGCACGGGGCCGGTCGCCAATCCGGACCCCGTCGGTCAGCCGGATCATCGCCAAATCGGGCATCCGACGGCAACGGATTTAACGTCAGTTCACGTCCGCGATGCCGGTGATGCGGTGCAGCGCGAAGCGGTGGACCGCCGCCCTGGTCTCGTCGTACGCGGTCAGATAGCCGCCCTCCATCCGGGCCGGCTCCAGGATGCGGCTGGTGGCGTGCCCCTGCGAGTCGAGATAGCCGATCCATACCCGCGTCCCCTGGCGGATCGCCTCCTGGAGGGCGGTGATCGTCGCGGTCGAGGGTGAGCGCGGGACCTGCCCGCGAGGCGCGTCCGCCGGCCCGCGGCGGGCGAGGTGGGCGTCGTCTCCGGCCCTGATCGCGCGTACGGCGGCGGCCACGATGTCGGGGTCGGGCGCGGTCGCGGCCCCGCCCCGGGCGAGCGGCTGGCCCTCGGTGCGCCGGGCGTCCGCCCGCGCCACCAGCATGTCTCCCTCCAGGGACTCGGCCACGGGCGCGTAACCCATCGCCCGCAGCGCGTCCACCAGGGTCGCTCGCGACGTCTTGGACGCGAGCACGGTCGGTGCGAGCCTGCGCAGGCGCAGCACCGTCGCGCGCCGGTCGGCCACCACCTCGTCCAGGACCGCCGGGTCGTCGCAGCGGATGTACGCCGAGGCCGTGCCGACCCGGATCCGGCCGTGCCTGCGCGCCACGTCGGTGATCAGATAGCGCAGCGGCTGCGGCACCGGCGTGGTCGAATGCCGCTCAAGCGTCGCGAGGAGTTCGTCGGCCGACTGGCCCGCGTCGAGCGACCGGCGGATCGACCCCTCGCTGAATCGGTAGACGGTCGCGCCGCCCTTGGACTCGACGTCCGCCGCCAGTGCGAGCCAGCGGCCGAGGTCGCTGACGAGCGGCCCGGGGGCCACCGCGGTCAGGTCGGCCTGCAGCAGCACCCGGTCCACCGGCGTGGGCAGCAGCGGCGCGAGCAGCTCAGCCGGGCCGGCTCCGGCGCCGCCTTCCCCGGCCCCGTACGGAGGGAAGGCGCGCAGCAGCGCGCGGCCGTGGCCGGACAGGACGCCGAGCCCGGTGACGCCGATGTGCTCGGCCTCGCGCAGCGCGAACTCGGCCAGCCGGTCGCGCTGCGCGACCCGGCGGCGCGGCTGCTCCCAGGCGAGGCGGCCGATCACCGACGCCGCCGTGGGCGCGATGCCCGGGCCGGCCGCGGCGAGCACCGACAGCGTGCGCAGGCGCACCTCGGAGGCGGCCGACCGGCGCAGGTCCGGGTGCAGCGCGTTGATCGGCCGGTCGCGCTCGTCCCGCTCGCCGATGAGGCCGGGGGCGCGGTCCATGCCCGCCCAGGCGGACACGAGCACGGCCCATCTGTCCTCGGTCGCTTTGATCCGCCACGCGTCGTACGCGGAGGTGGGCAGCCACTCGCCGTCGACCGATCCGCCGGAGGAGACGAGCCCGGCCGCGTGCGCGACCTCCACCACGAGTCCGGCCGTCCATTCGGGCAGGTCAAGGAGCTGCGCCGTCCGTTTCAGATCCCGTACGGCGAGGCCGCCCGCGCGCAGGACGCCCGGCGGATCGTGACTCCAGAGCTCGCACAGCTCCTCGACGGTGCGGACGAAGGTGAACGCCTGACCGGCGGCGGTCCGGTCGGCCAGCGCCTGGTCGCGGGCGACGCCGTCGATCTCGGGCGGCCCGGGGGACAGGTCCCGGTGGAGGCGACCCTCGCGCAGGACCAGCGCCACCTCGCGCGGCAGGGCGACGGTCTCTTCGCCGGTCGCCCCCAGGAGGCCGCGGGCGAGCAGCTCCTCGATCGGCGACCGCGCGGTGGCCGTGCGGATCTCGCGCCTGGCCCCCGCGACCCGGCCGCTCGGCGGGCCCCAGGCCAGCTCGTCCAGCGCCGCCCGCGCCTGCGGGGACACCTCGGCGACCAGCCGCTCGACGGTGCCGGGCTCGGCGAGCAGCGCCGCCAGCCGTCGTACCGGAGGATCGGCCGCTTCTCCCGGGGCGATGTCGGCGAGCAGGGCGGTGAGGGCCTCGGGCGGGTGGTGCCGGAACACCTGGGTGGCGGGCGGCCCGAGACCCGCCGGCGGGTCGAGGGCTTCGGTGACCCCCGGCGCGGGCAGCAGCGCCTCGTCCGGGCCGAAGATCAGGCAGGCCGTACGCAGCCGGTCCACCGCGTCCCGGAGCGCGGCGTCCAGCGCCTGGGCCCGCCGGCGCTCCTCGGCGCGGCTCCTGTGCGGGAGCGCGCGGGTGAGGAGCGCGCGCAGGTCCCGGTACGCCGCGGGGCCGGGCTGGAGGGTCAGCGTCTCGACCACGGAGAGCGAGAACCGGTCGAGCCGGTCGAGCGCGCGGCCGATCGCGGAGGGGGTGCCGGCGCGTGCCGCCAGCCCCTCGATGTGCGGCGGGACCGGCATCATGAGCTCCGGACGGGCCGCCACCAGGGCGCGGAGCTGCTCGTCCGCGCGGCCGCGCAGCCACGCGGTGAAATCACCGCTCATCCCGTCGCTCATCCTTCTCATCGTAGGAGTACGGATACGAGGGTTTCTCCGGTGCAGGCGGCCGCTCCGAGGGCGGCCGGCCCGGCGGGGATCGCGGCTCCCCGTCGGACGCCGCGCCGGTGCCGGGCCCGTGCCGCCGCCCCGGGCCCCGGGCGGCCGGATCCAGGGCCGCCGCGTCCCCGGCGGGTCCGCCCGTTCGGTGCCGCTATATGCCGATGCGGTGCCGTGTCGGGCTTTGGCATCCTTTATCAGGTGAACTCGGTGGGATTCGACCTTGACCTGACTCTGGCGGACACGCGCGCGGCGATCGCGGCCGTGTACGAGGCGATGCTGCCGAGCCTCGCCTACCCCATCGACGTGGACGTGGTGGTCTCCCGGCTCGGGCCGCCGCTGGAGGTGGAGCTGGCCCACTGGATGCCGGAGGAGGAGGTGCCCGCCGCGGTGGCGCTGTTCCGGGAGCTGTATCCGGAGATCGCGCTGCCCGCCACGGAGCACATGCCCGGGGCGCGCGAGGCACTCGCCGCGGTCCGCCGGGTGGGCGGCCGGATCATCGTGGTCACCGGCAAGAACGTGCGCGACGCCCGGCGCACCGTGGACCTGCTGGGCTTCGACGTGGACGAGGTCGTCGGATCCGTTTTCGGCGCGGACAAGGGACGGGCTCTCGCGAGTTTCGGTGCCGGAGCATATGTTGGAGATCACGTAGCCGACATCGAAGCGGCGCGTGCCGGTGGCGCCACGAGTGTCGCGGTGGCAACCGGGGCGTTCACGGCGGATCAACTAGTCGATCATGGAGCTGACGTGGTGCTGGAGGACCTCACCCACTTCGCCGGGTGGTTCGACTCCTGGACCGCCGTCTCCCCGTTGTAAAACACGGCCGTCAAGGCGATCCACAAGCGCCCTTCGCGGGCATAACCTACATCCATTCCTTTCACGACAGTCTGAACGAGGTCACCCCTGTGCCGAGTGGCAAGGTCAAGTGGTACGACGCCGACAAGGGATTCGGCTTCCTCACCCGCGACGACGGCGGTGAGGTTTTCGTGCATTCATCGGCGCTGCCCAAGGACGTGGACGTCCTCAAACCCGGGCAGAAGGTCGAGTTCGGAGTGGCCGAGGGCCGTCGCGGCCAGCAGGCCCTGTCGGTCCGGGTTCTCGAGCAGCCGCCGACCCTCGCCAGGGCTGTGCGGGCCAAGGGCAAGCGCAAGAAGCCGGACGAGATGGTCGTCATCGTCGAGGACCTGATCAAGTTGCTCGACGACATCTCGACGTCCTATCAGAAGGGGAAGCACCCCGACACCGCGCACGCGAAGAAGGTCGCGAGCGTGCTGCGCGCCGTCGCGGACGACATCGAAGGCTGACCCTCCGCACGCCCCGCCGGGACGCCGCCCTCAGCACGGACTCGAGTGTGGGCCCAAGCATGGGCCCCAAGCACGGGCTCAGTACGGATTCGTCAGGGGCTTGGTGTCGTCCCGCCGGGGCCGCAGCGGCTCGCGCGGGATGACGGGGGTGACGTCGGGGTCCTGGTGCGGTGTCCACACCGGCCCCTGCGGCGTCTCGCCGTCCTGCGGGATCGTCGCACCGTCGCCCTGACCGTCGCCTTCACGACCGGCCGTCGCGGCCTCGCCGTCCGGCTCCGCCGGCGGCGTCCCGCCGGGCTCGGGGGCCTGCCGCGCGACGGCGGCGAGCCGGCTGCGCCGCCGTACGAGGAGCCAGACGAACGTGGCGGCGAGCGCGGCGGAGACCACGGCGAGCCCGGCCGGGCCGTGCGCGGACAGCGACATCACCAGGCCGACCAGGCCGCCGAACACCCAGGCGATCTGGAGCAGCGCCTCGGTGATGCCGAACGTGGAGGATCGCACCTCCTCGGCGACCTCCCGCTGCACGATCGCGTCCAGCGCGAGCTTGCCGAGGCCCTGGGCGAAGGCCGCCACCAGCGCCACGAGCACCGCCGTCCACAGGGTGAAGAAGACCGCGGTGACGACTGTGGCGACGGTGGCCAGGGCGAGCGTGCCGAGCACGATGACCCGAGGGGAACGTGACCGGGTCCACGAGGCGACCACCGCCCCGAGGAAGCCACCTCCGCCGGCCGCGACCGCGAGCAGGCCGAGAGTGATGTGCGGCGCCAGGCCGGGGATCTTGCCGTCCTGCACGAGGAAGAGCAGGAAGAAGACGAGGAACCCGCCCTGCACGCGGATCGCGGTGTTCGCCCACATGGACTCGCCCACCACCGGCCCGAATCGGATCAGCTCGCGCCGGAGCAGCCGTGGCCGGGCCCTCCCCTGAGTGCCGCCCTGACCGTGTTCGCCCGGCCCCCGGTCCGCGCCGTCCGGGCCGTCCGGGCCGTCCGGGCCGTCCGGCGCGTACGGGTCGTCGGGGGAGTCAGGGGTATCGGGAGCGTCGGGGGCCTCGGGGGCGAGGTCGGCTTCGAGATCCGGGGAGTCGACGTGCCGCGGCAGCCGTACCGCGGCGACTCCGGCGGCGAGGAAGAGCGCCGTGGTGGCGCGCAGGACCCAGTCGGCTCCCAGCCAGGCGGTCAGCCCGGTGGAGATCCCGGCCGCCGCACCGGCGGCGACCAGCGCGAACAGCGCCACCCGGGCGTTGGCCGCGACCAGGGTGATGTCGGCGGGCAGCACGCTCGGCATGATCGCCGCCCGCGACACGTTGTACGCCTTCGACAGGACCAGTACGGCGAGGGCGGCCGGAAAGAGCGTGAGCGCGTCGGATGGCCGGATCGCCGCCGCCATGCCCCAGCACAGAAGTCCCCGCGCGAAGAGCGTCCCCGCCATGACGTAGCGGCGGCCGGAGCGGTACCGGTCGAGCACCGGCCCCACGAAGGGCGCGACCACCGTGAACGGGATCATCGTGACCAGCAGGTAGAGCGCGACCTGGCCGCGCGCCTGGCCGACCGGCAGCTTGAAGAACAGCGCCCCCGCCAGCGCCACGGTGACGAGCGCGTCGCCCGCCGAGTGCGTGGAGGTCAGCTCGATCAGGCGGCCGAGCCCGGTACGGCCGGCCCCCTGGGCGTGGGTGAGCCTGCGCGTCGCCCGTCCCAGGCTCCGGGATCCCTGCCCGATTTTCCGTCCCGCGTGCGCGACCGACCGCGCCCCCCGCTGGGAGGCGTCGGCGGTGGCACGCGTCGCGCGACGCAGTCGGTTCCCGGCATTCCCCACGAAGAACGACTCCCTTCCCAGCCTGGGGAATTCCAGTCTTACCCACTGATCAGGGTGTCGTCTGCTCGCGGCGTGGGTGAAAATGGAGTGTGAGTCGCACCCGAACCCGAAGCACCGCAGCGGACCAGGCATGTGTTGCGGCCGTCGAACTGGCCCGAGGGGCCGCCGAGGAAATCGCCCGTCCTCAGGAGGTGGGCGCGCATCTCGGCTTCGACAATGAGGGCGACCGCATCGTCACGCACTACTTCGAGTGTCTTGATCGAGCGTACAAGGGGTGGCGCTGGGCCGTGACCGTCGTGCGCGCGTCGCGGGCGCGTGTCGTGACGGTGAGCGAGACCGTGCTGGTGCCCGGAAAGGGCGCGCTGCTCGCCCCGAACTGGATCCCGTGGAGCCGGCGGCTACGTCCCGGCGACCTCGGCGTGGGCGACCTGCTCCCGGCCGAGGCCGACGACGACCGGCTGGCGCCGGGATTCACCGCCACCGACGACGACTCCGACCGTCAGATGATCTTCGAGTACGGCCTGGGCCGGGCCAGGGTGCTCTCGGCCTTCGGCCGCGACCTCGCGGTGCGCCGCTGGCACACCGGTGACTCGGGCCCGCACAGCCCCATCGCGCACGTGGCGCCGGCCCAGTGCTCCACCTGCGGGTTCTACTGGCCGCTCGCGGGCGCGTTGCGCCTCGGGTTCGGCGTCTGCGCGAACGAGTACGCCCCGGACGACGGGCGCGTGGTCGCCGCGGATCACGGCTGCGGGGCCCACTCCGAGGCCACCAAGGTGCCCTCGATGATCGGCGACCAGCCGCCGCCGATCCTCGACGACCTCGGATACGACCTGCTGCCCGCCGAGGCGGAGGAAGAGGAGGCCGGGGCCGGGGCCCAGGGCGCGCGGCCGGGTGGCCCCGCCGAGTCCGAGGGCTCCGTGGACGAGACCGAGTCCGAGCCTCTCGGCCACTCCTGACCCGGGCCGCTCGGGCCTTCTCCGTTCGCCTCGCGCTGTTCGGGGCCGGGCCACGACGTGGCGTGGTTCGCTGTTGCTCGCCCGCGTTTTCCGCCTGATCGCGACGGTACGTGGAAGTGGGCGCCGGTTGGCTAAGGTACGTCCGGACGTGGCGGCGAGATCTGGACCTGGGGGCTCACGAGATGAACGACTCCTTCGGCACCGCGCGGATGCGCGACACCGTTCTCGCGGCGTGGACGGCCTCTCCCGCCCGGTTCCGCGAGGACGCCAACGCGGAGGAGGATTTCGCGCTCGGCGGCTACCGCGACCGGCTGGTCGTCGAGCTGGCGCAGAACGCGGCGGACGCCGCGCTGCGCGCCGGAGCGCCCGGCCACCTGCGGCTGACCCTGCGCGACGGCGTCCTCTTCGCCGCCAACACGGGAGCCCCGCTGGACGCCGAGGGCGTGGAGGGGCTGTCCACGCTGCGGGTGTCCGGCAAGAAGGACGAGACCGGCGCCGTGGGCCGGTTCGGCGTCGGGTTCGCCGCCGTCGTGTCGGTCTGCGACGCGCCGTCGATCGTCTCGCGGGAGGCCGGCGGCGTCCGCTGGTCCCGTGACGAGACGGCCGCCCTGGTCGCCGCGCGGTCCGAGCTGGCCGCCGAGCTGGCCGGGCGCGAGGGCCACGTCCCGCTGCTCCGGCTGCCCTTCCCCGCCGAGCCGGCCGACGTGCCGGACGGTTTCGACACGCTGGTACGGCTCCCGCTCCGGGACAAGGCGGCAGAGCGGGCCGTCCGGCGCATGCTGCGTGAGGCGGGCCCGGCGCTGCCGCTGGCCATGCAGGCGCTCGCCGTGATCGAGATCGAGCTGGACGGCGAGACCCGGGTGATCTCCGCCGACGGGTGGCACTCCGTCACCGCCTCCGGCTCCTTCGACGCGGCGCAGGTGGCCGAGCTGTTCGCCGACCGGCCGACCGAGGAGCGGTCCCGGCCGTACTGGCAGGTCCGCTGGGCGGTGCCGGTGGCGGCGTCCGGCGAGCCGCGCCCGCTGCCGGAGGACGTGCCGCCCGTCGTCCACGCGCCGACGCCGAGCGACGAGCCGCTCGACCTGCCCGCGCTGCTGATCGCCACGCTGCCGATGGCCACCGACCGGCGGCACGTCGCCTCCGGCCCCCTCACGGACTTCCTGGTCGAGCGGGCGGCCGACGCGTACGTCGAGCTGATGGCGTCGCTGCCGCGCACGCCGCGGCTGCTCGACCTGGTGCCGGGGCTCATCGGCAAGGGCGAGCTGGACGCCCGGATCCGCCGCGCCATCCTGCGGCGCCTGCCGGACGTTCCCCTGCTGCCGGCCGTCTCCGCGCCGGACGAGGAGCCGCGGGACGGCCGGACGGGCGCAGCCGCCCCCGTGCCCCGGACGGAGCTGCCGGACGGACGTTCCGGGTGGCTGGTGGCCGGACGCGAGGCCAGGGTCGTGGCCGGTCCGGCGGAGTTCCTGGACGCGATCGCCGAGATGGTCCCCGGGCTGCTGCCCGCCGGCTGGCCGGCCCGCCACCCCGCCCTGGCGGCCCTCGACGTACGGCGGGTGGAGCTGGCCGACGTGATCGACATGCTCTCCGGCGACGCCGTGAAGGACCGGGAACCCGCGTGGTGGCGGTCGCTGTACGAGGTGCTGCCCGCGGACGACCCGGAGGCGATCGGCGCGGTCCCCGTGCCGCTCGCGGACGGCCGGCTGGTGCGCGGGCCGCGCGGCACGCTGGTCCTGACCGACGGTTCGGCCGCCGGGGCGGGCCCGCTCGACCCGGCCGTCCTGGCGCCGCTCGGCCTGCGCGTCGTGCATCCGGACGCGGCGCACCCGCTGCTGCTGCGGCTGGGGGCGGCCGAGGCGACGCCGCGTACCGTCCTGGAGGACCCGCTCACGCACGCGGCGGTGACCGAGTCGGCGGACAGCGCCGATCCCGAGCCGGTGGCGCAGGCCGTGCTGGCGCTGGTCGAGGCGGCCGGGCTGGCGGCGGGGGAGGCCCCGTGGCTGGCCGGCCTGGCGCTGCGCGGCGCGGACGGCGAGCTGTACCCCGCGGGCGACCTGCTGCTGGCCGACGGCGCGCTGGCCACGCTGATCGACCAGGACGTGCCGTTCGGCGTCGCCGCGCCCGACCTGGTCGAGCGGTACGGCTCGCACGTCCTCGCGGCCACCGGCGTCCTGGACGGGTTCGCCGTGGTCAACGACGCCGACGTGCTGCTCGACCCCGAGGAGTGCGACCACGATCTCGACCGCGAGGACGAGTGGCTGGAGACGGTCCTCGACCTGCTGCCCGAGCTCGACGTGCCGCCCGTGGCCCGCGAGTTCACCGCCGTCCGCGACCTCGAGTACGTCGCGGAGTGGCCGTCGGCGCTCGCCCTCCTGTCCCGGCCGCCGCTGCGCACCGCCCTGCAGCCGCTGCGCGTGCTGGTGTCGGGTGAGGTCGTCGAGGTGCCGTCGTACACCTCGTGGTGGCTGAGCACCCACCCCGTGCTGGACGGCAGGCGGCCGACGTCCCTGCGGCTGCCCGGCGGTGACCCGCTGCTGTTCGGCCTGTACGGCGACGCGCCCGCCGGGGTGGACGAGGTCGCGCTGACCATGATCGGCGTTCGCTCGTCCCTGGCCGAGCTGCTGGCGTCGCACGGAGGCCCGGACGAGCTGCTCGACCTGATGGCCGACCCGTCGATCGAGGTGGACCGCGCGCAGCTCCGCGCCCTGTGGATCGCCCTCGCGGCCGTCGACCCGTCCCGGGTGCGCCCGCCGTCGGCGGTGCGTGCCGTGCTGGAGGGGGAGATCGTGGTCGCGGACGTCGAGGACGGCCGCGTCATCGACGGCACGGGCGACAGCGGGACCGAGAACGCCGGGGAGCCGGTGGTGGTCGAGGCGCCCGACCTGCTCGCTCTGGTGGCGGACCGGCCGCTGGTGCTCGCGCCGTTCGACCTGGCCGAGGCGCTGTCGGAGCTGCTCGACCTGCCGCTGGCGGGCGAGCTGGTGAGCGGCGCGGTCACGTCGTCCGGCGAGGAGCGCCCGGTGCCCCCGGAGGTGCGCTCGCTGCTGCCGACGGCCCCGTCGACGTACGTCGAGCACGGCGAGCTGCTGGTGGACGGCAGGCCGGTGCCGTGGCGCTTCTACGAGGGGAAGGTCCACGCGTCCGGCGTCGAGGGGCTGGCCCGCGGGCTGGCGTGGGCGTCCGGGCAGTGGGGCGATCGGCTCGCGGTCGCCGCGCTCCTGCGCGACCCGGGGCGGGTCCCGCTGCTGCTCGCCGAGGCGGACCTGGACTCCTGAGAACCGGGGGCTGATCTCCGAGCCCGGGGACTCCGGAGGGCCCGGACCGCTCAGGGGCGGTCGCGGCGGTCGCGGCGGCGGATGTAGGCGAGGCCGAAGAGGCCGAGGCCGAACCCCGCCGCGCAGGTCCACAGCCACCGGGTCTCCTCCGGCCGCACGATGAGCAGCACGACCAGCGCGACCAGCCACAGCGCCGTACCGATGAGGATGGTCGCGGTGTCGTTCGTCCTGATCGGCTGGAGGTCCGGCCGGGGCTGCTGGCTCACGGGACCCAAGCTTAAAGCCCCCGCAAATCGCCGGAACAGCGGAGCGGTCCGGATGCCGACGCCGGACGGCCGGCCGGCCCCGGTGACCCGTGAGGGGCGGTAAATCCGTTGCGCGAGAATCGCGGCTCTCGGTAAGCCTGTCCCAGCCGACCATGAGGAGATCACCCATGCTGACCGGAGAGCGCGTACACCTGAGGGCCCTGGAGCCGGCGGACAGCGAGCCGATGTGGCGCTGGTACCACGACCCCGAGGTCGGGCGATGGATGGAGACCGCGCCTCCGATCTCGCTCGCGCAGAACATGAAGCGGGGCGAGGAGCGGCCGCGTAACACCTTCGAGCAGATGCTCCTGGCCATCGAGACCCTGGACGAGCGGAAGCTCATCGGGTACGCCGCTCTCGGCGACACCCACTTCGTGAGCGGCGAGATCACCCTGGAGAGCTTCGCCCTCGGGGAGCGCGACCACTGGGGAGCCGGGTACGCGACCGACGCCCTGCGGGTGATCTGCCGGTACGCCTTCGAGGAGATCGGGCTGAACCGGGTGATGCTCTGGGTGGTCGCGGAGAATGCCGCGGCGGTGCGCCTGTACGAGAGGGTCGGCTTCGTCGTGGAGGGCAGGCGGCGGGAGGCGTTCCGCCGCGGCGGCAAGCGCTACGACTACCTCATGATGGGGCTCCTCGCGCACGAGCTGCGGTAGCGGTAGCGCCTGCGCCAAGGGGGCTGCCGCGAAGGGGAGATCGTTGGTCGCTGTACAGTTCCGAGAACAGGGCATCTCGCCCTAGGCCGTAAAATATGCACAAATCGGTCACGGAACCGTCACACTGATCACCAGACTCTTTTCGCAGGTGACACCACCTGCCACTCTTCGCGCGTGAGTAACAGCATGAATCCTCGGGCCACCGGCTTGCTTGATCGTTTCTTCTTCATATCCGAGCGTGGCTCGACCATCGGCCAGGAGGTGCGCGGCGGTTTCGCCACCTTCTTCACGATGGCGTACATCGTCGTGCTCAACCCCATCATCATCGGCACGGTCGCCGACAAGACCGAGCAGGTGCTCGGGGGTGGCACCCTCCCGCACACGAATCTGCCGATGATCGCGGCGGCGACCGCCTTCGCGGCCGGCATCCTGACGATCGCGATGGGCATCTTCGGCCGGGTGCCGCTGGCCATGGCGACCGGGCTCGGCCTGAACGCGTTCGTGGCCTTCGGCATCGCCACCCACATGACCTGGGCGGACGCGATGGGTCTCGTGGTCCTCGAGGGAATCGTGATCGCGATCCTGGTGCTCACCGGATTCCGGGTCGCCGTCTTCAACGCCATCCCGGCGCAGTTGAAAACGGCGATCAGCGTCGGAATCGGCTTGTTCATCGCGCTGATCGGGTTCGTCGACGCGGGCTTCGTGCGGCGCATCCCCGACGCCTCGGGCACCACCGTCCCCGTGAAGCTGGGCGCGCTCGGCAACGGGTCGCTCACCGGTTGGCCCACGCTGGTCTTCGTCGTCGGCCTGATCGTGACCGCGTTCCTCATCGCCCGCAAGTTCAAGGGCGCCATCCTCATGGGCATCGTCGGCACCACGATCCTGGCGGTCGTCGTCGAGGCGATCGGCAACATCGGTCCGCAGATGGCGCCGGGACAGCCGGTCAACCCGGACGGCTGGGCGCTGATCGTGCCCAAGCTGCCGTCGACCCTTCTGGAGCTGCCGGACCTGTCGCTGCTCGGCCAGTTCAACCTCTTCGGGAGCTTCTCGAAGATCGGCGGTGTCGCGGCGATCCTGCTCGTCTTCACCCTTCTGCTGGCCGACTTCTTCGACACCATGGGCACCGTCGTCGGCGTCGGCCGCCAGGCGGGACTGGTCGCCCCTGACGGCACCATGGAGCGGAGCCGCTCGATCCTGCTGGTCGACTCCCTCGCCGCGGCCGCCGGCGGCGCGGCCAGCGTCTCCTCGAACACCACCTACGTCGAGTCCGCCGCGGGCGTCGGTGAGGGCGCCAGGACCGGTCTGGCCAGCGTGGTCACCGGCTTCCTGTTCCTTCTCGCGATGTTCTTCGCCCCGCTGACCCAGGTTGTGCCGTCCGAGGCCGCGACCCCGGCACTGGTCATCGTCGGCTTCCTGATGATGACGCAGATCCGGGAGATCGACTTCAGCGACTACGAGATCGCGATCCCGGCGTTCCTGACGATCGTGCTGATCCCGTTCACGTACTCGATCACGGCGGGCATCGGCGCCGGGTTCATCACGTACGTGTTCATCAAGGCGCTGAAGGGCCACGCGCGGCAGATCCACCCGCTGCTCTGGGTCGTCGCCGCGCTGTTCCTCGTGTACTTCACCGTGGAGCCGATCAAGTCCGTCCTCGGTCTCTGATCCTGCCTCACCTCGTCGTACGCTGGCGCCGTACGCACGCGCGACCCCCGCGGGCCTTCCGCGAGGGTCGCGTTTTGCGTTTCTTTGACGAAGATCCGAACCGTGGAATACCGGCAAAGCCGGTATAGTTAGCAAAGGTAATGAGTCATGCTAACGAACCAACCCAAGACAGAGTCGATCGCGAATCTACGAACCGACGCCGGCCTGGCGTCCGCCCTGCGCGTCTCGCTGGCGCGGCTGAATCGGCGGCTGCGCAAGCAGGCCGCCCAGCATTCCTTGACCCCCACCCAGCTCGCGACGCTGGCCGCCGTCGAACGGCACGCCGCGATGACGCCCGGCGAGCTGGCGGAGCACGAGAAGGTGCAACCGCCCTCGATGACTCGCGTCATCGCAAAACTGGAGGAGCGCGGCCTGCTTGCGCGCAGCCCGCATCCCACGGACCGGCGACAGGTCACCGTGAGCGTGACGGCGGCCGGAGCGACGCTCCTCAAGGAGGAGCGGCGGACCAAGGAGGCATGGCTGGCCCGGCAGCTGAAGGGGCTGACGGCCGAGGAGAAGGCGACGCTGAGAGCGGCAGCGCCGATCCTGGAGAAACTCTCCAAGACCTGACGGCGGCCGGCGAGTCGAGCCGGAGCACCGCCGTCGGCGAAGCGGACGCGGGCCGGACGCCGCACAGCGGCGGGATGTTCCGGTCCCTGCGCAACTACAACTACCGGCTGTTCGCGGCCGGGGGCATCGTCTCCAACGTCGGCACCTGGATGCAGCGGACCGCCCAGGACTTGCTGGTGCTGCAGCTGAGCGGGAACAGCGGCGTGGCGCTCGGCGTGACGGTGGCGCTGCAGTTCCTGCCGGTGCTCCTGTTCGGGCTGTGGGGCGGGATGCTCGCCGACCGCTACCCGAAGCGCCCGGTGCTCATCGTGGCCCAGTCGCTCATGGGCGCGCTCGCCCTCACCATGGGGATCCTCACCCTCACCGGATCCGCCCAGGTCTGGCACGTCTACGTGATGGCGTTCGTCCTCGGTGTCATCGCGTGCGTCGAGGTGCCCACGCGGCAGTCGTTCGTCGTCGAGATGGTCGGCCGCGAGGATCTGTCGAACGCGATCGCGCTGAACAGCTCGACGTTCAACCTCGCCCGGGTTTTCGGCCCGGCGCTGGCCGGCGTGCTCATCTCCTGGATGGGCACCGGACCGATCTTCCTGCTGAACGCCGTGTCGTTCGCGGCGGTGATCGCCGGGCTCGCGCTGATGCGCAAGTCGGAGCTGCGCACCCCCGAGCCCGTGCCCCGGGCCAAGGGCCAGCTCCGCGAGGGGCTGCGGTACGTCGCGCGGAGTCCCGATCTGCTGCTGCCGATCCTGCTCGTGGGGTCGATGGCGATATTCACCCAGAGCTTCTCGACCAGCATCGCCCTCATGGCCACCGAGGTGTTCGGCGCGGGCGCGTCCTCGTTCGGTGTCGCGTCCAGCGCGTTCGCCATCGGCGCGCTCGGAGGGGCGCTGCTCGCCGCCAAGCGGGTCAGGCCGAGCCGGCGCTTCTTGATCATCGGTGCGATCTGCTTCGGCGTGTTCCAGGCCATCGCGGGCCTCGCGCCGGGCTACCCGGCGTTCCTGGCGTTCCTGATCCCCGCCGGGATGGCCGTGGTGACCGTGAACACCACCGCCAACGCCACCGTCCAGATGGGCGCGTCGCCCGAGATGCGCGGACGCGTCATGGGGATCTACGTCCTGGTCTTCACCGGCGGCGCCCCCATCGGCTCGCCGCTGGTCGGCTGGCTGGCCGAGGCGGCCGGTCCGCGGGTGTCGGTGGTCGCGGCGGGCGTCCTCAGCCTGGTCGGCGTCGGCCTCGCCGTACTGGTGACCAGGATCGTGGCCGCCCGGATGCGGCCGGAGAAGGCCCTGGACGGTGCGCCGGGCGAGACGCCCGCGAAGGAGACGGCCGCCGCGGAGCGGACGCCCGCGGGCGCGCCCACCCGCTGGCGGCTGCGCCGGGCCACGTGACCTGAGCCGGGAGCCACCGGGGGCCGTCGGCGGGCGCTTCGCCCGCCGGGCCCTCCGGGGCCCTCACGCGCGAGGGTGCGCGAGAATCGATGGGTGAGCAGGTTGTTCGTGGCGCTGTCACCGCCTGCCGGAGTGCTGGCCGAGATCGCCGCCGAGGTGGGCCCGAGGCGGGGGGAATGGCCGGGCCTGCGCTGGGTGGACGACACCCTGTGGCACGTCACGCTCGCGTTCCTCGGTGAGGTGCCCGACGCCGTACTGCCCGAGCTGGACGTACGGCTGGCCCGCGCGGCCGCGCGCCATCAGCCCATGAGGGTGTGGTTCGGCTCGGCCGGCGCGTTCCCCTCGCTCAGCAGGGCGCGGACCTTCTGGGTGGGGCTCAACACCGTCCCTTCGGATCACGAAGAGACGGAGGTTTCCCCGAGCGCCGAGAGGCATGACAGCTCGCCGGGCGCGGAAGCACGGGAAGGCCCGCGCGGGCGCTCGGGGGCGTTCGCCGAGCCGATGGTGCGGCTGGCGGCGTCGCTCGCCGCCGGGGCCCGGCGTGCCGGGGCGGCGGAGGTGGACCGGAAGCCGTTCCACCCCCACCTGACCCTGGCGCGATCACGGCACGGCGACGACCTGCGGCCGCTCGTGTCCGCGATGAGCGCGTTCCGGGGGCGCGAATGGGACGCGGACGTTGTCCATCTGGTGCGCAGCCATCTGGGATCCCATGTTCGCTATGAGCAGGTCGCGGTCTACCCACTCGGCGGACGCGATTAGGCTCCAATGCGTGGATCGTCCTCGTCGCTGGCTGCTGCCCACGGTGCTTGCGCTACTCGTGCTCATCGTGGTGATCGGAGCGTTGCTCCGCTAGCTACCAGGCGTACTCCTCCGGAGACGTCTTGAAGCCGGGGAAGATCTCGTCGATGCGGGTGAGCGCCTTCTCGTCGAGCTTGATCTCCAGGGCCTTGACCGTCCCGTCGAGCTGCTCCAGGGTGCGCGGCCCGATGATCGGGGCGGTGACGGCCTTCTGGTGGAGCAGCCAGGCCAGGCCGACGTTCGCCGGGTCCTCGCCGAGCTCGTCGCAGAACGCCTCGTAACGCTCGATCTTGTCGCGGTGCTTCTCCAGCTCCCGGACGATCGTCTCGGAGGCGGAGCGCCCCTTGTCGATCTTGCGGAGGATGCCTCCGAGCAGGCCGCCCGCGAGCGGGCTCCACGGGATCAGGCCGAGCCCGTAGTCCTCACACGCCGGGATGACCTCCAGCTCGGCGGCCCGGACGATCAGGTTGTAGTGGGACTGCTCGGAGACCAGGCCCAGCGAGTTCCGGCGGCGGGCCGACTCCTGTGCCTTGGCGATGTGCCACCCGGCGAAGTTGGACGAGCCGACGTACAGGATCTTGCCCTGCTGCTTCAGGATGTCCATGGCCTCCCAGAACTCCTCGAACGGGGTGTTCCGGTCGACGTGGTGGGCCTGGTAGAGATCGATGTAGTCGGTCTGCATGCGCTTCAGCGACGCGTCGCAGGCGCGGCGGATGTTGAGCGCCGACAGACGGCCGTCGTTGGGCCAGTCGCCCATGTCGCCGTAGAGCTTGGTGGCGATGACGGTGCGCTCGCGGCGGCCGCCGCCCTTGGCGAACCAGCGTCCGATGATGTTCTCGGTGATGCCCTCGCCCTTCTTCCACCCGTACACGTTGGCGGTGTCGAAGAAGTTGATCCCCAACTCGTGGGCGCGGTCCATGATGGCGAAGGAGTCGTCCTCCGAGGTCACGGGGCCGAAGTTCATCGTGCCGAGACAGAGCCTGCTGACTTGGAGACCTGTGCGGCCAAGCTGTCCGTAATCCATGCCCTCCACCCTAAGAACCTGGAGTGGACTCCAGTCGAGTACGTCCGGCTCGACTCGCTCGGCTCGCGGCGGAACCATGAGGATGTCCAACGAATGATCGACATAGCCTCTCGGCGTCCGCGCCGACGGCGCCGGCGCGGGTTCGGTCGGGAATGATTGGCGCATGCGGAGCGGGACGGGCAGATCGCCGATGCGGAGGACAAAGCGCGCGGACGGCACGGCCGGCAGGTGGCTGATCCGGCCGGTGGCGCCGGTGCTCGCCCTCCTCCCGGTGCTCGCGCTGTCCGTCGGAGCGCTGCCCGCCGCCGCGCGTTCCGCCTCCCCTACGGCAGCGGCTCCTCCGGCTGCGGCGGGGGCGGCGGCCGGCCGTCCGGCGGCGGGGGACGAGGGGCGGCTGCTGTTCACCTTCAAGGACCCGCGCATCGAAGAGTCCAGCGGGCTCGCCGTCTCGCCCACCCATGACGGCATCGTCTACACCCACAACGACAGCGGCGACAGCGCGCGGTTCTTCGCCGTCGGGATGGACGGGAAGACCCGGGCCACGTTCCGGCTGGCCGGCGTGACGGCGCGGGACTGGGAGGCCATGGCCGCCTCCGTGGACCCGGCGACCGGCAAGGGAATCCTCTGGTTCGCCGACATCGGTGACAACTTCGACGGCGCCTGGCCGGACGTCTCCGTCTACAAGGTGGCCGAGCCCACGACCATGCGGTCGGCGACGCTCCAGGCCACCCGTTACCGCTTCCGCTACGAGGGCGGCGCCAGGAACGCCGAAGGGATGATGATCCATCCCAAGACGGGCCGGCTGTACATCGTGAGCAAGGAGTTCTCCGGCTCCGTCTTCATCGCGCCCAAGGTGCTGCGTACCGACCGGGTGAACCTGCTCAAGCGGGTCGGACCGGCGCCGATCATGGCGACCGACGCCGCGTACGCGCCGGACGGGTCGAGCTTCGTCATCCGTACGTATTTCTCCGCCTCGCTCTATCGCGCGCCGGGCGATCTCATCGCCCGGCTTACAATGCCGCCGCTCAAGCAGGCCGAGTCCATCGCGTACACGCGGGACGGCACGGCGCTGCTGACCGGCTCGGAGGGGGTGAAGAGTCCGGTCTACCGCGTGCCGCTCCCGGCGGGCGCGGTCGCGTCGTCCGCGTCGGCGACGCCCGCCGAGGCGGTGGACGCCCCCGCCGGTACGGCCGGGGCCGGTGACAAGGGATCGGTCACCGCGTCGGGAGGCGGGCCGGATAAGGACGAGGGTGGCGGGATCCCGTTCTCGATGGTTGCGCTCTGGGTGGGGACGGCCGTCGGGGCGATCGGCATCATCGCCGTGATCGCCTACCGCACCGCCCGCTGATCGGGCTCACATCTTGGCGACGAACGGCTCGCCGCGCAGCGCGTGCTCGACCAGCTCGACCGACCGGGCCAGCCGTACCAGGCGGGCGCCCTCGCGGCGGTAGGCGTCGAGCACGGCCTCGACGGCGTGCGGCGGCAGGTGGCCCTTCAGCTCGACGGCGGCGCCGCGATAGCCGGTCCTGGCCGCCTCGATCTCCGCCTGGACGTGGTGGCGGGCCATCCGGGCGAGCGCCAGCGGGTGCCGCCTGAGCACGCCGTACGCGCGGTAGTCGGGCGGGACGGCGTCGAGCAGCCACGCCGCCGCCGACTCCTCCCAGTCGGGCGTGTCCGGCGGGCGCACCTCCGACGGCCATCCGGTGGGCAGATACACGCCGACCAGCATAACGAACATGAGTTCGATCACGAGGGCTGTCCCTCGGGGTGTCGCCTGCGCTAACTTGCGATGATGCGCGTTCTGGGGACGAAAGCCGGACGATCATGAAGGTCGGGGTGATCGGCGCAGGCATCCTCGGGCTGGCGGTCGCGCGTGAGCTCGCCTCCTCCGGCGCCGAGGTGACCGTGCTCGACAAGGAGAGCCGGGTCGCGGCACACCAGACCGGGCACAACAGCGGGGTCGTCCACGCCGGCATCTACTACGCCCCGGGATCGCTCAAGGCACGGCTGTGCCGGGACGGCGTCGCCATGCTGCGCGAATACTGCGCCGAGCACCGCCTGCCGTACGACGAGGTGGGCAAGCTGGTCGTCGCCTCGACCCGGACCGAGCTGCCCGGGCTGCGCCGGATCGCCGAGCGGGCGCGGGAGAACGGCGTTCCGGGCATCGTCGAGCTGGACGCGCTCGGGCTGCGCGAGGTGGAGCCGTTCGCGGTGGGCGCGGGGGCGGTGCACTCGCCCACCACCGCGATCACCGACTTCGCCGCCGTCGCCCGCCGTCTCGCCGAGGATGTGGTCGCCATGGGAGGCGCCGTACGGCTGTCGCATCCGGTCAGGGCGCTGTCCGAGATCGCGAGCGGCGTGGTGGTGGTCGCGGGGCGCTCCCGGTTGAGGTTCGACGCGGTGGTGTCGTGCGCGGGGCTGGGCACGGACCGGGTCGCCGCGCTCGCCGGGGCTCCGGGAGACGTGCGGATCGTGCCGTTCCGGGGCGAGTACCGGCGGCTGCGGGGCGCGGCGCGCGGCCTGGTGCGCGGGCTGATCTATCCGGTGCCCGATCCCCGCTATCCGTTCCTCGGCGTCCACCTGACCAGGCGGATCGACGGCGAGGTCCTGGTCGGCCCCAACGCGGTCATGGCCCTCGCGTTCGAGGGCTACCGGTGGCGGGATCTGTCGCCGGGTGATCTGCGCGAGATCCTCGGCTGGCCGGGCACCTGGCGGCTGGCCGGGCGGAACTGGCGCACCGGTCTGCGCGAGGTGTACGGCTCGGTGGCCCCGGACGCGTTCCTGACCGCCGCGCGGCGGTACGTCCCCATGTTGGGGCCCGCGGATTTGGAACCCGCGGAGGGAGGCGTACGGGCCCAGGCGGCCGGCCGGGACGGGCGGCTGCTCGACGACTTCGCGATCGACGTCCACGGCAGGATCGTGCTGGTCAGGAACGCGCCGTCGCCCGCCGCCACGGCGAGCCTCGCCATCGCCCGGCATGTCGTCTTAACGGCGCCTTTAGGATGATGCACCTAAAGTGCTTGATGCCCTGAACGTCATCTTCACGTTGCCTTAAGGAAATTCGGTCAACATGTCATGGTGAGCGAATTCCCAGAAGCCCGGTTGCTGATCGTTGAAGACGAGCCCAACATCCTGGAACTGCTGGCGGCCAGCCTGCGGTTCGCGGGATTCGAGGTCACTACCGCCTCCAACGGAGGCGAGGCGGTCACGGCAGCCCAGCGCCACCGGCCCGACCTGATCGTCCTCGACGTGATGTTGCCCGACATGGACGGGTTCGACATCGTCCGCCGCCTGCGAGGCGGCGGGACGCACACGCCTGTCGTCTTCCTGACCGCTCGGGACGCGACCGAGGACAAGATCCGCGGGCTCACGCTCGGCGGCGACGACTACGTGACCAAGCCGTTTAGCCTCGAAGAGGTCATCGCCCGCATCCGGGCCGTGCTGCGCCGTACGGCGGGCGACCCGATGGCGCCTCCGCCCCGGCTCAGCTTCGCGGACATCGAGCTGGACGAGGAGTCCCACGAGGTGTGGCGCGGCGGCAGCGCGATCCCGCTGTCCCCGACGGAGTTCAAGCTGCTGCGCTACTTCATGGCGAACGCGGGCCGGGTGCTGTCCAAGGCGCAGATCCTCGACCACGTGTGGGACTACGACTTCCGCGGTGACGCCGGCATCGTCGAGTCGTACGTGTCGGTGCTCCGCCGCAAGGTGGACAACACTCACCCCAGGCTCATCCACACCCTCAGGGGTGTCGGATACGTGATGCGAACCCCGCCGTCCGGCACCGTGTGACCGTGGGGGGGTGGTCGGACCGTACGCCGCTGCGGATCAAGCTGATCGCCGCGATGTTGGCGCTGGTCGCCGCGGCCCTCGCCGTCATCGGTGTCGGCAGTGTCTCGATCCTCAGCGGCTACCTCGTGGACCGGGTGGACGCGCAGCTCGACATGGTCGTGCACGACGTCGCCAGGCAGATGAAGCGCAAGCCGGTGGAGCTCGTGCGGCTGCGCACGCCCCCGGACGGCTGGATCGCCGTCTACGACCACGAGGGCGTCCTGATCGCCACCCAGGCCGGGATGTCCGTCGAGGACATGCCCGGGCCGCGTTCGCCCGTCCGGGACATGGACGTGCCGCAGACCGTCCCCGCCCGGTCGGGGAACGGCACATGGCGGGTGCGCGTCGTGAAGGAGCCCGAATCCGGCAGTGCGCTCGTCGCGATCGACCTGGCGTCCGTCCAGCAGATCACCACCCGGCTCGCGCTCATCGTGCTGCTCGGCAGCCTTCTCGTCATGGCCGTGCTCGCCGTGGTCGGCATAGTGACCGTACGGCGCAGCCTGCGTCCGCTGACCGAGATCGAACGGACGGCCGAGGCCATCGCGGGCGGCGACCTCAGCAGCCGCGTCCCCGACCGTCATCCGCGTACCGAGGTGGGACGGCTGTCCCGTTCACTGAACGGGATGCTGTCCCAGATCGAGGCGGCCTTCCAGGCCAAGGCGTCGTCGGAGGCCGCCGCGCGCGAGTCGGAGGAGCGGATGCGCCGATTCGTCGCGGACGCCTCGCACGAGTTGCGCACGCCGCTCACCTCCATCCGCGGGTTCGCCGAGTTCCACCGGAGGGTGCCGGGCAACGACGCCGGCCGCCTGATGCGGCGGATCGAGGACGAGGCCGCCCGGATGGGCCTGCTCGTGGACGACCTGCTGCTGCTCGCCCGCCTGGACCAGCAGCGTCCGCTCCAGGAGCACCCGGTGGACCTGCTCGCCATCGCCGCCGACGCCGTCTACGACGCGCGGATCCTGGCGCCGGACCGGGACATCTCCCTCCTGGTCGAGTCCGACATCGCCCTGATCGTCGAAGGTGACGAGGTACGGCTGCGCCAGGTCGTCGGCAACCTGATGACCAACGCCATGACCCACACGCCCCCGGGCACGCCGGTGACCGTACGCGCCGGGGCGGCCGGCGAGCGGGCCGTCGTCGAGGTCGCGGACAAGGGCCCCGGCATGACGGCAGAGCAGGCGGAACGTGTCTTCGAGCGCTTCTACCGGGCCGACCTGTCCCGGGCGCGCAAGGACGACGCGGCCATGCGGGCGGCCGGGGGGAGCGGCCTCGGGCTGTCCATCGTCTCGGCGATCGTCCGCGCGCACGGCGGCGGCGTGACCGTGGAGACGGCGCCCGGCGCGGGTGCGGCCTTCCGCGTCGTGCTCCCGCTCACCCCCGAGGTCCTCACCCCCGAGGACGCCCGGGAGGAGGAACCGGACCCGGCCGAGGAGACCTCGCCCGCTTCTCAGGCGACCCGCACCGAGTAGTCCCCTCCGCGCGGAGTTGCTCGCGTCCGGCGACTCGCTCAGGAGAGTCCCAGTCAGGATCGATCTCGCGGATCTTGGCCTTGGTGTCGGACCATCTCACGAACTCGCTCATCGCTGACCTTCTCTGCTCTTACGTTCGCCTCGCGCGTCGCGTGATTCTCGGTGTCGGTGTGAAATCACCCGACGGCGCAGGGAAGCCGTGCTCCGCGAGCTGGCAATGGCGCATCGTGCGGGCCGCCCGTTCGACGTCGGCCTGAGTCGCGCGCTCCCTCAGCAGCGCGAGCGCTCGCCGATCCGCGACGCGGTTGTCGCTCATGCTCGCACCATACTTTTCCGGCCCCGTGGGCCGCCGATGGAATCACCTGTTGACTCGCCTGGGGGGAAGGGCCCCTCGGCGGCGGTCATGAGATCGATCGTGGTCGCGGTTCGCAGGTGCGGCCGACTCGGTCGGGCAGAGGTGCTTGGCCGTCGTGCCGGGTGGACGACGGCCAAGCGGGGAGATCACCAGGAGGCTTGGTCAAGGCCTGGCGGTCAGGGGGAGGGGGGCGATGTGGGGGACAGGCCGGGGAAGCTTCCGTCGGGGAAGGTGCCCGCTCCCGCCGTGCCGTCCGGTACGACCACCTCGTCGCCCTCGCCGAGACCCTCGACGATCTGGACGTACTGGTCTCCTTCGACACCGGTACGCACCTGGCGGCGGACGTCCTCGCCGCCGACCCGTACGGTCACCGTCGCCGTCCCGCCCGATCCCGTCTCCACCGCACGTGCGGGGACGTAGACCGCGTTCTCGGCCGCGCCGGTCGTCACCGAAACGTACGCCGTCTGGCCGGCGAGCAGGTTCTTCGGCCCGCTGGACAGAGCGACGCGTACGCCGTACCGGACGAGCTGGTTGGCCGTCGTCGCGGTGATGTCGATGTGGGTGATGGTCCCGGCGAACTCCTGCCCGGGGTGGGTGTCCATGGTCACCGTGGCTCGCTGGCCGACCTTGAGCTTGCCGACGTCGGACTCGGTGAACAGCGCGTTCACCTGGAGCTCGTCGAGGTTGCCGAGGGTGATGAACGCGGCGCCCGCGTTCGCCGTGTCTCCGGCCTTGCCGCCGACGCTCATGACCGTTCCCCTGGACGGCGCCTTGATGGTCACTCCGGCCAGCGCCTCCTTGGCGCCCGACAGCTCGCGCTTGGCGGTGGCGACGTCGGCCTCGGCCTGCTCCACTGACACAGTCGCGCCGCCGGAGGGACCGTCTCCGTTGCGGCCCTCGCCGACGCTGCCACCCGCGCCACCCACGCCACCCGAGGACGCGCCTCCGGAGCCGCCCTTGGCCGAGCCCCCGCCGTTGGGTGTGTCGCCGCCGGAGCCGTTCGAGGCGGTGGCGCGACCGGCGGTGGGCTTCCCGGTGCCGGTGGGCGACGTCCCGGTGCCGGTCCCGCAGCCCGCGGCCGAGCCCGCCGTCGCGGACGGCTTCGCGGACGCGTTCCCGTCGCCGCTCGCCGCCGCGGAGCCGCCGCCCAGGATGCCGCCCGACGTGTCGCCGGCCGGGTTCCCACCGCCGGTGAGCATCTTGACGATGGTCTCGATGATGCCCTGGGTGATCGTCACCGTTTCCCTGACGGTCACCCGCTCGGTGACGACGACCGTCTGGGTGACGGTGACCGTGGGGACGGGCTCGGGCGCCTGGGTCGGCTCAGGCTGAGGCGCCTGGGACGGTTCGGGGGTGGGTTCGGCTCCCGAGGCCGTCGGCTCCGGGTGCGTCCCCCGTGCGGGCCGCCGTGCTTCGGATCGCCCGGGCGTGCCGGTCTTGGCGGATTCGGCCTCGGACGTCGCTGCCCCGGCCGATCCGTCCCCGCTTCGGGACGCGGACGACCCGCCTCCCCCGGCGGAGCGCCGTACGGCGTCGCGTACGGGCTCGGACGTGGAGGTGATCGTGGTCGTGGCGATCGGCGACGGCTTCGACGTTGTCGTGGAGATGGGCGTCGGACGCGAGGTGGTCGTCGAGATCGGCACCGGCGCCGTCGTCACCACTGGAACGGGGGTCACCACGATCGGGTCGGCCGCCGAGGCCGAGGGGGCGGCCGCGGAGGGCCGGGGCGAGGCCGACGCGCTCTTCCCGGGCGGGCATGAGGCCGCGGCCGAGGGCGTGGGGCCGGTGGAGGGAGTGGTGGACCGCTGGGGCAACGTCCGGTTCGGCGTGGAGGTGGTGGAGTCCGTGGAGGAGCTCTCCGCCTTCTCCGCGTTGTCGAGCGCCTCGTACGCGGCCGACAGCGCGGCGCGGGCCGCGAGGTAGCTCTCCTTGGCCTCGGTCGCGTCCACCCGGGCGAGGGCCTGTCCCGTCCGTACCTTCTGGCCGGGCTTCACGTACACCTTCCGCACCACGCCGGATGCGCCGAAGGACAGGTCACGGCTGTGCGCGTCCACGGTGTTGCCGCTCGCGGAGACGACGGAGGTGACGTCGCCGCGTCTGGCGGCCACCAACTCGATCCTCGCGGTGGGGGCGGCATCGTCGCCGCCGCCGAGGAGGTAGACGCCGCCGCAGGCGAGTACGGCGCAGGCGAGAGCCAGACCTCCTGTGCGAAGGACCTTGGGCCGAACAGTCATGCGCAAAATGGTGGTGGAGCCAGGTCATACCAGGCTCAGCCACGCCTGAGAGTTTTCTGTGCACGGCCTCGTCGCCGGACGTTTCCTGAGCTCGAAATCCGCCCAAATCGCCACGGGAGAGCGGAGCGGGCGGGAGTGAGGACTGCGGCGACGGCCCGGCGGAGCGGCTTCGTAAGGAGCGGAGCTTCCGGGCGGCGCAGCGGAATCTCCCATTTTGTCCTGTAGAGCCCGTGTCGCCGGACGTCAGGCGCGTACGAGCGGAGTTGTCAGCAAAGCTTCAGGCACGTCCGAAGTTGGCCCAAGCCCGGACCGGCAGGGTGAAGGCCCGTGAAGCTGTCGACCAGGCGCAGGGCGCTCATCGTGAATGGCACCCTCGGGGTGCTGGTGGCGGGTGGCGCGGTCGCCGCCTACCTCTCCCTCGCGGGCCCCGCCGGCCCGGCGAGCGCGTCCGGCGCCTCGACCGTGACCGTGGGGCGGGGAACGGTCCTCGACTCGGTCTCGGCCTCCGGCTCCCTGGAGAGCGCCCGGAGCGCGTCCCTCAACTTCCGCACCAGCGGGACCATCTCCTCGATCGGCGTCAAAGAGGGCCAGAAGGTCAAAAAGGGGCAGGTGCTGGCGCGGCTGGACGGCTCCTCGCAGCGCGACGATCTCGCCGCCGCGTCCGCGAGCCTCAGCGTGGCCAAGGAGCAGAACGAGAGCCAGGCGACAGCCTCCAGCTATTCGCAGTACGTGAAGGCGCTCAACTCCTACAAGAGCGCCAAGCGGGCCCTGGCGGAGACCGTCCTCACGGCGCCCTTCAGCGCCACGGTCACCACGATCAACGGTGTGGTCGGGGACAGCGCCGGATCCTCGTCCGGAGGCGGCGGTGGGGCCTCCTCCGGCGGCGGGGCGTCATCGGGCGGCGGCGGGAGCGGCGCGTCGGGTGGGAACTCGTCGGGCTCCGGACTGATCGAGCTGATCGACACCGCGAAGATGCAGATCGTCGGAAACTTCACCGAGTCCGACGTCACCAAGCTGAAGGTCGGCCAGGCGGCCACGATCTCCTTCGACGCCCTGGCGGGGGTGACCACCCAGGGCAAGGTCGGCATCATCAACCCGGTCGCCGCCACGAGCAACAACGTCGTGCAGTATCCGGTGACCGTCACCCTCACCGAGATCCCCGACGGCGTACGGCTGGGCCAGACGGCCACGATCCAGGTGGTGGTCGGCAAGGCGGAGAACGTCCTGACCGTGCCGACCTCGGTGATCACCACCGCCGGAGGCCGTACGAGCGTCACCGTGCTGCGGGACGGGCGGCAGGCCGCCCAGCCCGTGGAGGTGGGCGTCGCGGGCGACGGCGTCACGGAGATCAAGTCCGGCGTCGAGGAGGGCGACCAGGTGGTCCGTCCGGCCGTCACGCCGGGCGGGACCGGCGGATCCACCGGAGGCGGGGTCCGCCTGCAGGGAGGCTTCCCCGGCGGCGGCGGAATGCCCGGCGGCGGTGGGATGCCCGGCGGCATGACCGGGCGCGGCGGCGGATCGGGTGCCGGCAGATGAGCAGCCCGATGAACGGCCCGATGGACGGAGACCGGTACGGATCCGCCGGATCCGCGAACCGGTGGGCGGGCGAGCCGATGAGCGAACCCGCCGAGGGGACGGCGACCACGGCCGACCCGGTCCTTCTCATCCGCGACGTCACGAAGGTCTACGGCGAGGGGGAGGCGACCGTACGCGCTCTGCGCGGCGTCTCGCTGACCGTCGAGCGCGGTGACTACGTGGCGATCATGGGTGCGTCCGGCTCCGGCAAGTCCACGCTGATGAACATCATCGGTTGTCTGGACGTGCCGACCACCGGGACGTACCTGCTCGGCGGCGCCGACGTGGGCGCGCTCGACGAGGTCAGGCTGGCTCGCGTACGCAACCGGCGGATCGGGTTCATCTTCCAGTCGTTCAACCTGATCCCCCGGATGAGCGCGCTGGCGAACGTCGAGCTCCCGCTCGCCTACGGCGGCGTGCGGGCGGCCGAGCGGCGCAGACGGGCGCTCGCCGCGCTGGGCCTGGTCGGGCTTTCCGACCGGGTGGGACACCAGCCGAACGAGCTGTCCGGCGGCCAGCAGCAGCGCGTCGCGGTCGCCCGCGCGCTCGTCACCTCACCGACGCTGCTGCTGGCCGACGAGCCGACCGGCGCCCTGGACAGCACGTCCACGAAAGACATCCTGGCGATCTTCGATCGGCTGAACCTGGGCGGCAGGACGATCGTCGTGATCACCCATGAGGACGACGTGGCCGCGCACGCCAAGCGGGTCGTCCGGCTGATGGACGGCCGGATCGTCGACGACCGCAGGCAGGCGCCGGTGGACGGGCCGCCGCCGCTGATCGACGACCGATCCTCGACGGGAGCGATGAGCGAGCGATGAACGTCCTGGAGATCAGCCGGTTCGCCGTACGCGGCCTGACCGCGAACAAGATGCGCAGCGTCCTGACGATGCTCGGCATCCTCATCGGGGTCGCGGCGGTGATCCTGCTCGTCGCGGTCGGCCAGGGCTCGTCGGACTCGATCAAGCAGCGCATCCAGAGCCTGGGCGCGAACACGCTCACCGTCTCCGCGTCGTTCTCGGGCGGGTTCGGCGGCCCGGCGGGAGGTCGCGGCGGTGGCGGTGGCGGCGGCGCGGCCGGCCCGCGCACGCAGGCGCGCGGCCTCACCCTTGAGGACGCCCGCGCCATCGCCGCCTCGGGTGACGCGCCCTCCGTCAAGAGCGTCTCGCCGGTCGTGACCTCCTCGTCCGCCACGACGACGTACGAAGGGGCGAGTCACAGCATTTCCCAGGTCGTCGGTACATATCCGAGCTATTTCGAGGCGACCAACAAGCCGGTGACCTCGGGGGCGTACTTCACGAACCAGGACGTCACGGCGGTCCGCAAGGTCGTGGTCATCGGGAAGACGGTCGCCGACGAACTGTTCGGCCAGGTCGATCCGGTGGGCAAGAAGGTCAACATCCAGGGCGCCGCGTTCACGGTCGTCGGGGTGCTCAAGGAGTCCGGTTCGACCGGCGGCCAGGACGCCGACGACATCGCCGTCGCCCCGCTGCCCGCCGTACAGCAGAGCCTGACCGGGTACGGCTCGCTGGGCAGCATCGTCGTGCAGGCCACGAGCGCCGAGGCGACGGACGTGGCCGAGGCGGAGATCACCGCGATCCTCGACCAGCGGCACGACGTCACGGGGAACGCGACCGCGGACTACCGGATTCTCAACCAGGCCAGCCTGCAGGAGACGGTGACCGAGGCGACCGGGACGTTCACCGTGCTGCTCGCGGCGGTGGCGGCGATCAGCCTGCTCGTCGGCGGCATCGGCATCACGAACATCATGCTCGTGACCGTCACGGAACGGACCCGCGAGATCGGCATCCGCAAGGCGATCGGCGCTCCCCGGGGCGCGATCCTCGGCCAGTTCCTCATCGAGGCGACCCTGCTCAGCCTGGTCGGCGGCCTGCTCGGGGTCGGTGTGGCCGTCGCGGGCAGTCAGTTCACGATCGCCGGGGTGCAGCCGGTCATCGTGCCGCAGTCGATCGTGCTGGCTCTTGGCGTCTCGGTCGCCATCGGCCTGTTCTTCGGCAGCTATCCCGCCAACCGCGCCGCGAAGCTGCGCCCGATCGAGGCACTGCGCTTCGAGTGACCCCGTGCGGTGACCGAGACGAGCACCAGACCAGGAGATGAAATGAGCAGAGCGAAGGCCGGGGCGCACGAGCCCGAGGCCGAGATGCCGGCGGCGGAGCTGCTGGACACCTCGCCGTTCGGCGACGAGCCCGAGACGGAGCCGCAGGCGCGGCCGGCCAGGCGGGGGATGTCGAAGGTCACCCTCGCGCTCGGCGCCGGCGTGGTGCTCATGGCGGGCGTGCTCATCGGCATCCAGGCCCAGAAGGCGTGGGGGACGGCGTCCCCGTCCGGCGCCGCGTCCATGGCGGGGAACGGCGCCGCGCGCGGACTCGCCGGGGGCTTCGGCGGCGGCACGGGCCGTGGCTTCGGCGGCGGCATGCCCGGCGGCTTCCCCGGGGGCGGCCAGGGCTCCCAGCGGGGTCAGGGCCCGCAGGGGCAAGGCGGCCAGGACCCGCGGGGGCAGGGTGGCCAGGACCAGCCCGGCAGGGCCGGATCGTCCGGCGGCATGACCGTCGGCACGGTCAAGCTCGTGGACGGCGCCAAGGTCTACGTCCAGACCGCGGGCGGCACCATCGTCACGGTCAAGACCGACGACGACACGAAGGTGCAGGTCACCAAGGCCGGAAAGCTCGCCGATCTCAAGGTCGGCGGCCAGGTCGTCGTCACCGGCCCCACCAACGAGGAAGGCGCGGTGGACGCCACCTCGGTCGTCCAGAGCGCCAGGAACCGCTAGCGAGAGCCGGCCCTTACGCACCCCGCCGGCCCCAGCGGCAGGGACGCGGACCGACCCCCGAAAGGAGAACATCAGATGAAACCGGAGGCACGTCTGCTCGTCGTGGACGACGAGCCCAACATCAGGGAACTGCTCTCTGTGAGCTTGAGATACGCCGGCTTCGAGGTGGTGACCGCATCCGACGGCCAGGAGGCCGTCCAGATCGCCGAGCGGGTACGGCCCGACCTGATGGTGCTGGACGTCATGCTGCCCGACATGGACGGCTTCGCGGTCAGCGCCCGGCTCAGGGACGCCGGACGGCGGATCCCGGTGGTGTTCCTGACCGCGCGGGACGCCACGGGCGACAAGGTCGCCGGGCTGTCCCTGGGCGACGACTACGTGACCAAGCCCTTCAGCCTGGAGGAGGTCCTCGCCCGGATCCGGGCGGTGCTGCGCCGTACGCGCGGGGAGGGCCCCCATTCCAGCCGGTTGAAGGTCGCCGACCTGGAGATGGATGAGGAGGCGCACCAGGTCTGGCGCGGCGGCCGGCAGGTACGGCTCTCGCCCACCGAGTTCAAGCTGCTGCACTATTTCATGATCAATCAGGGCCGGGTGCTGTCGAAGGCCCAGATCCTCGACCACGTGTGGCACTACGACTTCGGCGGCGACCGCAACGTGGTGGAGTCCTACGTCTCCTATCTGCGGCGGAAGATCGACACGGTGGATCCCAAGCTCATCCACACGCTTCGCGGCGTGGGCTATGTCCTCCGTGCGCCCCGTCGCTGAGATCAAGCGGCGGCTCGCCCGCACTCCTCTCTGGCTCCGCCTGGTCGGAGCCACGCTGCTGCTGGTGACGCTCGCGATCGCGCTCACCGGCGGCTTCGCCGTGCAGTTGCTGCGCGGCTATCTGATCGACCGGGTGGACCGGCAGCTCACGGCCTTCACCCGGCCCAAGGCCGTCCCGCAGGGAGATCAGGACCGGGCGGTGCCGACCCCCGGCGGGACGCGGCCCCAGCGGCAGCCGGGCTTCTACTACATCGTTCTGCTGGACGCGCAGGGCCACGCCGTACGGACCGTGCAGGAGCCCCCGAACGTCGATCCGCCCGTCCTGCCCCGCCTCACGACCGGTGCCGCCGAGCGGATGCGCCGCACGCTGTTCACCGCCGTCTCGCGCTCCGGAGGGCAGTGGCGCGTGGTCGCCATCGGCGAGCCGGGCGGCGTCACCCGAGTCGTCGCGGTCAGCCTCGCCGAGATCGAGGGGACCGTCTCCCAACTCGTCGTCATCGTGGCCGGGGTCGGCCTCGGGGTGATCGTCGCGCTCGGCCTGGCCTGCTACTGGCTCGTACGGCGCAGCCTGCGCCCCCTCGGTGAGATCGAGCGCACCGCGCAGGCGATCGCGGGTGGCGACCTGTCCCGGCGGCTCCCGCTGCGGCACCGCCGTACGGAGATCGGACGGCTGGGCCGGGCGATCAACGGCATGCTGTCCCAGATCGAGTCGGCGTTCCGCGACCGCGAGGCGTCGGAGGCGACGGCGCGCCAGTCCGCGTACGACGCGCGGCGGTCCGAGGAGCGGATGCGCCGGTTCGTGGCCGATGCGTCGCACGAACTGCGCACCCCGCTCACGTCGATCCGGGGGTTCGCCGAGCTGTACCGGCAGGAGCGCTCCCAGGACCCGGCCGTGGTGCTGCGCCGGATCGAGGACGAGGCGGCCCGGATGGGTCTCCTGGTGGACGACCTGCTGCTGCTCGCCCGGCTGGACCAGCAGCGCCCGCTGGAACGGCGGGCCGTGGACGTGCTCAGCCTGGCGGCGGGGGCCGCGCTGGACGCGCAGACGCTGGCCCCGGATCGGGAGATCGACTTCGTCCGGCTGGACGGCTCCGACGGCCCGGTGAAGGCGCTGGGCGACGAGCCCCGACTCCGCCAGGTGATCGGCAACCTGGTGGGCAACGCGCTGCGCCACACCCCGCCCGGCACGGCCTTCCGGGTCGGGGTGGGAACGCTGCCCGGAGACGGCTCCGGCGGCGGCGAGACGGTCCTGATCGAGGTGGCCGACGAGGGACCGGGCCTGCGCGAGGAGCACGTGGAGCGCGTCTTCGAGCGGTTCTACCGCGCGGATCCGGCGCGCAGCCGCGCCGACACGGGCGGCACGGGGCTCGGCCTGTCCATCGCGGCCGCCATCGTGCAGGCGCACGGCGGCACCATCACCGCCGAGTCCCCGCCGGGCGGGGGAGCCGTCTTTCAGGTCCGTCTCCCGGCCTGCTGAGACGCGCGCGGATCCCTCCCGCGTCCGGTTCCCACCCGCACCCGGCTACCCCCGCGCCGGATCCCGCCCGCGCCCGGGTCCTCCCACGCCTCCGGTCGGACCGGTTTACAGACGATCCTCAGCGGCGCCCGATGCGGCTCCAAGTTTTCTGCGCTGAAGTGGATCGCCGTACGCGAGCGGCGCGAAACCGGAGACCGCTCGCGTCACTTCTGAGGTGAAAGGCCGGGTGGATCACCGTGCGCTTCTTGTACGCCGCCGTGGCGGTGGCATCCCTGCTGGCCGTCGCGGGCTGCGGGGGAGACAAGACGGACGCGGGCGCCGCCGCCGACGGCGACCAGCGCGCGGCGTACCTGAACTGCCTCCGCGAGAACGGCGTCACCATGCCCAGCGGACGCCCCGGCGGCCGTCCGAGCCGCGCGCCCGGCGACGACGCGGGCCCCGGGGCCGCCGCCGCGGACGGTCAGCCGGACCAGGCGGGCGCGGGCGGCCAAGGCGACGCGTCACGCCCGCGTCCGAGCCGGGGGCCGGGCGGCTTCCGCTCCATGTCCCCGGAAATGCAAAAGGCGATGGAGGCGTGCCGGTCGCTCATGCCCGAGGGCGGGCGCGGCTGGGGCGGACGCGGACCCGGCGGAGACGAGGGACGCGGTCCCGGCGCCGCCGACGTCGCGGCCATGCAACCGTTCCGCACCTGCATGAAGGACAACGGCGCCGAGGTCGCCGAGGGCAAGAACTGGCGCGATCTCGACCAGAACGACCCGAAGGTCGCCGCCGCGCTCAAGAAGTGCCGCACCCTGCTGCCCGAACCCTCCCCTCAGCCGTCGTAACGGCGATCGTCCCGCGCGTGCGGCGGCCCCGCGGGTCGCCGCAAAGCCGCAATACATCGTCTTTTATCCGGCTTTGTGCCAGAAACTTCCCGTATTTCGGCATTTAGCAGGGGCTGGTGCGGGAAGGTCCGTGGGTATGCCGGGCAGTACGGGGCTGCTTGAAGCCCTTGGAGGGCTGCGAGGCCAACTCGACCACGACCTGTTCCCCCTGGAGATCGGGGACGTCGCGGCAGACCGGCGTGCCCTCAAAGAGCTGACCGGGCAGCTCGACGACTACCTGCTGCCCCGGCTGGCCGCCATCGACGCGCCCCTGCTGGCCGTCGTCGGCGGGTCCACCGGAGCGGGCAAGTCCACCCTGGTCAACTCCATCGTCCAGGCAGACGTCACCGAGCCCGGCGTGCTCCGGCCGACCACTCTCGCGCCCACCCTCGTGGCCGGCCCCGAGGACGCGGACTGGTTCATGTCCGGCCGCGTGCTGCCCGGCCTGCCCCGGGTCACCGGGCCGGGGCAGGGCCAGCCGGGCACCCTGAAGGTGTCCGTGGTGGAGACGCTCACGCCGGGGCTGGCGCTGCTCGACGCCCCCGACATCGACTCGGTCGTCACCGCCAACCGCGAGCTGGCCGCGCAGCTCCTCGCCGCCGCCGACCTGTGGCTGTTCGTCACCACCGCCGCCCGCTACGCCGACGAGGTCCCCTGGAGCTTCCTGCGCAGCGCCAGGGAGCGCAGCACCGCCCTCGCGATCGTGCTGCAGCGGGCCCCGCAGGAGGCGATGGCCCCGATCACCGCCGACCTGGAGCGCCTGCTCCGGGAGAACGGGCTGGCCGGCACGCCCCTCTTCGGCGTTCCCGAGCTGGCCCTCCCGTCGGAGCGGGCCAGGTTGCCGGCCGAGGCCGTACGTCCGGTCACCGACTGGCTGGCCGCCCTGTCGGCCGACGCGCGCTCCCGCGCCCGAGTGGTACGCCAGACGCTGTCCGGCGCCCTGGACAGCCTCGTCGCCCGGGTGCCCGTGCTCGCCTCGCACGTGGAACGGCAGCGGGAGGGCGTCGCGACCCTGCGCGACGTCTCCGTGAAGGCGTACGACTCGGCGATGTCGGCCTTCGACGAGGGGATGCGCGACGGCTCGCTGCTCCGGGGCGAGGTGCTCGCCCGCTGGCAGGACTTCATCGGCACCGGCGACCTGATGCGCGCCCTGGAGTCCCGCGTCGGCTGGGTCCGCGACCGCGTCGTCGCCTTCGTCAGAGGACGGCCCGCCCCCGACCGGGAGCTGCGGGTGGCGCTGGAGAGCGGCATCGAGTCGCTGATCCGCTCCTCGGCGGAAGGCGCCGCCGAACGCGTCGTGGAGTCGTGGCTGACCATGCCGGCGGGTCGTGACCTGCTCGAACGCGCGGGCGTCGCCACGGCCGGACGGCTCGGCCGCGCGTCACCCGAGCTGCGCGCCACCTCCGCCGCGGAGGTGCGCGCCTGGCAGGGAGAGGTCCTCGACCTGGTACGCAGCGAGGGGGCGGACAAGCGGATCGCGGCCCGGGCCGCCTCCTACGGGGTGAACGGCCTCGGCCTGCTGCTCATGTTCGGCGCCTTCGCGTCCACCGGCGGCATCACCGGCCTGGAGATCGGCATCGCGGGTGGCACCAGCGTGCTGAGCCAGAAGCTTCTTGAGGCGATCTTCGGCGACCAGGCGGTGCGCATCCTGACCTACGAGGCGCGCCAGGCCCTGCGCCGGCGGGTCCGGGGCGTCCTGGACCGGGAGCTGGCCCGGTTCACCGACCTGCTCGACGGCATCGCCCCGGACGAGGAGATCCCGGGGCGGCTGCGCGCCGCGGCCAGAGCCGTGGAGGAGCGGAAACGGGAGATCCCGGTCGGGGCGGTCCCGGGCGGCGGGGAGAGCGGGCCCTCCGGCGGTACGCGGTGAAGCTGAAGCGGAGAAGGGCCGCGCTCACCCTGGACGACCGCCTCGCGGCGCTCGCGGAGGCGACCGACCTGGCGGAGGGGCGGCTCGGGCACCCGCTGGTCGAGCGGGCCAGGGCCGTGGTGGCCCGGGCGGGCATGCGCAGCGGGCTCTCGGTGGACCACACCGCCGTCGCCCTCGCCGGAGCGACCGGCAGCGGCAAGTCGTCGCTGTTCAACGCGCTGGCGGGCACGCCGCTCGCCGACGTGGGGGTGACCCGGCCGATGACCGCGCACGCCCAGGCCGCGCTCTGGGAAGGGGGCGGCGCGGGGCCCCTCCTGGACTGGTTCGAGGTCCCCCGGCGGCACTCGGTGGACGGCGGCGATCTCTCCGGGCTCATCCTGCTCGACCTGCCGGACCACGACTCGATCGAGCTGGCCCACCGGCTTGAGGTCGATCGCCTGGTCGCCGTCGTGGACCTGCTCGTGTGGGTGCTCGACCCGCAGAAGTACGCGGACGCCGCCGTGCACGAGCGCTATCTCCGGCCGCTGGCCCAGCACCGGGACGTCATGCTGGTCGTGCTCAACCAGATCGACCGGCTGCCGCGTCCCGCCGTCCGCCGCTGTCTGGCCGACCTTCGCGAGCTTCTGGCGGCCGACGGCCTGTCCGGTGCGCGGGTCGTGGCCGTGTCGGCGCTCACGGGCGAGGGCCTGCCGGAGCTGCGCGAGGCGTTGTCCGGCCTGGTGTCCCGCCGTACGGCGTGGGCGGAGCGGCTCGCCGCCGACGCCGCCGCGGCGGCCACCGTGCTGGCCGGGCTCGACGACGCCGCTCCCGAAACGGCCCCCGGCGCGGCGACGCTGCTCCGGAGGCTCGGTATGGTGCCGCCGCAGCGGCCGGCGGTCGAGCGTTCCGCGCGCTGGCAGGCCGGCGGGCGGCCGAGGCGGTGGGAGCGGCCGCCGCGCCGGCCGGGCGAGGCGCTCCCGGGGCGGGAAGCGGGGGAGATGCCCACGGTGCCGCCCGCCGGGCCCCCGGAAGGGAGGCGGCGGCCGGTCCGGTTGTCGCCCGGCGCCCTGGAAGAGACGCTGGTCGAGGCCCTGCAAGAGGCGGCGGCGGTGCCGCTGGTCGTCCAGTCCGTGGCCAAGGCGCACCGGCACCGGTCCGTGGCGGCGACGGGGTGGCCGGTGACCCGCTGGCTGCGGAGGCTGCGCCCCGACCCGCTCCGCCGGCTCCACATCGGAGGCGCCCCAGGTACGCCGGGACGGACGTCCGTGCCCGCGGCGACCGCCGTCCAGCGGTCGCAGGTGGACACCGCGATCCGGGAGGTGGGCGCGCGGGCCGCCCGGGAGACGCCCGAGCCGTGGGCGGCCGCCGTCCGGCACGCGGCCCGCTCACACCTCGGCGAGCTGGGGGACGAGATCGACATGGCCGTGGCCCGGACGTCCCTCGGCGCGTCGCGCCGGCCGCGCTGGTGGCAGGCCGTGGGAGCGCTGCAGTGGCTGGTCTTCGCCGTGCTGGTGACCGGGGCCGCCTGGCTCCTCGCGCTGTTCGCCGTCGCCTCGCTCATGCTGCCCCCGCCGCCCACGCCCAAGGTGGGCGAGGTGCCCTGGCCGACGGTGCTGCTGGTCGGAAGCGCGGTCGTGGGGGTGGCCGTCGCCCTGGTGAGCCGGCTGGCCGCCTGGTTGGGCGGCCGGCGCAGGGCACGCCGGGTCGCCCGCGCCCTGCGCGCGAGCATCGACGCGGTCGCCCGCCGCCTGGTGCTCGCCCCGGTGAGCGAGGAGCTGGACCGCTACCGCCGCTTCCTCGCGCTCATCACGATCGTGCGATCACGCTGAGCGGCCCGGGCGGCCCGGGCGGCCCGATGGCACGCTCAGGTGTCCGTGGCGCGCTCCGCCTGCCTGCGGGCGGCGTCCAGCGGGTCGGGCAGCGGGTCCTTCGCGGTCTCGAGCTGCCGCGGGTGGCCGCCGGTCACCTCGCTGTCCTCGGCCGCCGCCTTCGCCTCCGCGGCGGCGCGCTCGGCCTCCCTGACGGCCTCGGTCCCCGCGGAGCGTTCCCGCTCGTCGGGCTCGCGGGTCGCCGCCGAGCGGGGCAGCGCCTCGGTGAACGCCCGGGAGACCCCCTGCAGCGCCGAGGTGACCTCGCTCGGGATCACCCAGAACGTGTTGCCCTGGCCGTTGGCGAGCTGCGGGAGGACCTGGAGGTACTGGTAGGCGAGCATCTTCGGGTCGGGGTCGTTGCGGTGCACCGCCTGGAACACCTCGTCGATCGCCTGCGCCTGGCCCTCGGCCTTGAGGATCTGGGACGTACGCTCACCCTCGGCCCGCAGGATCGAGCTCTGCTTCTCACCCTCGGCGGTGAGGATCTGCGACTGCCGGAGACCTTCGGCGGTGAGGATCGCGGCACGCTTGTCCCGTTCGGCGCGCATCTGCTTCTCCATCGCCTCCTTGATGGTCTTCGGCGGGTCGATCGCCTTGATCTCGACGCGGTTCACCCGGATGCCCCACTTCCCGGTCGCCTCGTCGAGCACGCCGCGGAGCTGGCTGTTGATGGTGTCGCGCGAGGTCAGCGTCTTCTCCAGGTCCATGCCGCCGACGACGTTGCGGAGCGTGGTGACGGTGAGCTGCTCCACGCCCTGGATGAAGTTCGCGATCTCGTACGCCGCCGCCCGCGGGTCGGTGACCTGGAAATAGAGCACGGTGTCGATGTCGACGACCAGGTTGTCCTCGGTGATCACCGGCTGCGGCTGGAACGAGACCACCTGCTCGCGCAGGTCGATCAGCGGCCGCACCCGGTCCACGAAGGGGATGATGAAGTTCAGGCCGGGCCCGAGCGTCCGGTTGTACCGGCCGAGCCGCTCCACGTTGCCCGCGCGGGCCTGCGGGACGATCCGGACGGATCGCAGCACGGTGATGACCACCAGCACGGCGACGACGATTCCCGCGATCAAGGACAACTCCATGCTCACTCCTGCGTTCAATCCCGTGGGTAGACGAGGGCGGTCGCTCCCTCGATTTCGATGACGTCCACCGTGGCGCCCGCCGGGATGACGAGGGTCTCGTCGTAGGAGCGGGCCGACCACTCCTCACCGCCGATGCGTACCCGGCCGTCCCTGCCGGTCACCTCCTGGGTCACGTACGCAGGCCGGCCGACCAGGGCGGGGACGCCGAACTTGCGGGAGGGCGGCTGCCTGAGGTGGCGGCGGGCGATCGGGCGGATCCCGGCGACCCCGGCGATGGAGGCGGCGATGAAGACGATGAGCTGGAGGCCGACGGGAACCCCGATGGCGGCGACGCCCGCCGTGAGCAGGGCCGCGACGGCGATCAGTCCGAGGGCGGCGGTCAGCGTGAATATCTCGGCCACTCCCAGGCCGGCGGCCAGGATCAGCCATATGATCCACGAGTCCATTTTTTCGCCTCCAAAGCGATAAACGGATCCCGTTTCGTAGGGGTTCCTTCTTTTACGTTAACTCTGTCCGAGCGACGCCTGATGTTTCAAGGTTCGGCGGAATCATCGGGCTGATGAACGCGCGCACCGGTCCCGGCTCGCGGAGTGCGCTGCCCTTCAGCCACTCGTACCAGGAGAGTTGCCAGAAGCCCCAGCCGTTGTTCCATTCCAGCAAGCGGTCGGTGTCCGTGACGATGACCGGATCGCCGCGCAGCGCGTTGTCGTAGAACCAGGTGGCCTGGTCGGGGCGGGCGTTCACGCAGCCGTGGCTCACGTTGGCCCGCCCCTGCGCCCACACGTTGTTCTTGGCGTGGACGTATTCGCCGCTGTTGGAAATCCGCACCGCGTGGCCGATCATCACGTCGTAATATTCGGGGTCGCCTTTCTTGCGGCCCGGCGAGATCATGCGGACCGGATCGCCCTTCTCCATCGTCAGGTGGACGCCGCTGGTGGTGGTGTACTCCCTGGTGGTGGCCATGCCGGCGCTGATGGCCATGCGCTGGGCGACCTCGCCGTCCTGGCGCACCACCATCTGGTGGGTGCGCGTGTCGACCGTGCTGACCATGCGCCGCCCCACGGAGAACGCGATCGTGCGGTCCGCCGTGCCGTACGTGCCGGGGGCGGCGCGCACGCCCGCGAGGTGGGCGGTGAAGACGACGCTCTGCCGGGCCGGCCACAGCGTGCTGGTGCGGAACACGACCTGGCTGTCGCTGAACCAGTGCCACGCGCCGTCCACCGGCCCGCTGTACGACGCGGAGTACGCCCGGGTGTCGTGCTGGCCGTACTCCGCCGGGGTCGCGAGCGGGGTGGCGCGGACCTCCAGGGCCCGCTCCACCGCCCGCCTGTCCTCGACCGGCCGGTCGAACGTCAGGATGATCGGCATCCCCACGCCGACGGTCTCGTGGTCGTTCGGGGTGACGGAGAGGACGTCGAACGAGCGCCGCGGGCTCAGGGTGCGGAACCGGCCGCTGATCCGGGCGGTCGCGCCGCCGGAGGCGGCCGCCGTGGCGCTCACGACGTACTCGGTGCCGGGTGCCAGCGCCCAGTCGGACCGCCACACCGTGTGGGAGGCGTTGAAGCTGCCCGGCACGGTGACGTCCCCCGCGTGCGCGCTGAGGGCGGTCAGCGTGCCGTCGTGCGCCGTGACGACCAGCCCCTTGTCCGGCCGGACGGCCGACGCGTCCGGCGCGGGAGACATCGTGATGCGCGGCATCGCGCGCGGACGCTCCGGGGCGGTCAGGGCCGAGCAGGCGGCGAGGAGGAGCAGCGCCGCCGTCGCGAGGAGTGCCGTCGTCCATGCCGCGAACCGCATCCGCCGCCTGCCTCCTCGGTGCCCGATCCAGGTGCCGCGCCGTGGACCTTCCCGGCTCGCCGCGCCCGCCGGGACGGCTCCTCACGGCAGCGCCGGGTCGCCCGGGCGACCCGGTGAACCCTCGCCGTGACGAGGATCCACGGGCACCGACGTCGCGCTGAGTAGCAGTATAGGTACTGATCGTGACTCTAGGTCGCCGGCGTGATCCTCCCGGTGACCGCGCCGAGCGCGATGCCGCCCGGCGCGACCGCGCTGATCGTCACGGTGTCGCCGTCCTCCAGGAAGGAGCGCGTGGTGCCGTCGGCCAGCTTGATCGGCTCGGCGCCGTTCCAGGTCACCTCGATGAGCGAGCCGAACGCGCCCTCGCTGGAGATCGTGCCGCTGGCGAACAGGTCGCCCGTGCGCAGCGACGCGCCGTTGACGGTCATGTGGGCGAGCATCTGGTCGGGCGTCCAGTACATGTTGCGATACGACGGGGTCGAGATCGTCTCGCCGTTCAGCTCGACCCGCAGTGTGAGGTCGAGGCCCCACGGCGCGTCCCTGCGCAGGTAGTCCATGGGGGCCGGGTCCTGCTCGCGCCCGGCGACCCGGGCCGGGCGCAGGGCCTCCAGCGGCGTGATCCACGGCGAGACCGAGGTGGCGAACGACTTGCCGAGGAACGGGCCGAGCGGCACGTACTCCCACGCCTGGATGTCCCGCGCGCTCCAGTCGTTGACCAGGGTGACCCCGAAGACGTGGTCGTCGAACGCCCCGGCCCGCTCGCCGAGCCGGGTCGGCGCGCCCACCACGTAGCCGAGCTCGGCCTCGATGTCCAGGCGCACCGAGGGGCCGAACGACGGCCCCGGCATCCGCTGCCCGCACGGCCGCCTGATCGGGGTGCCCGAGACCACGACCGTGCCCGCGCGCCCGTGGTAGCCGACCGGGAGGTGCCGCCAGTTGGGCTTCAGCGGCTCCTCGTCCGGGCGGAAGATCCGCCCCAGGTTGGACGCGTGCTCAAGCGAGGCGTAGAAGTCCACATAGTCGGCCACCTCGACCGGCAGGTGCATCGTGACCTGGTCGAGCGGGACCAGGTGCGGCTCGACGGCCGCCCGGTTCCCGCCCGCCTCGGCGGCGAGGAGCGCCTGCAGCCGGGCGCGCGTCTCCTGCCATGCCGTACGGCCCCGGGCGAGGAAGGGGTTGAGGCTGGGCGCGGCGAACACCTCGTCGTCCAGCACGGGCGCGAGGTCGAGCACGTGGTCGCCCACGCGCACGCCCACCCGGGGCGCCTCTCCCTGGCGCGAGAAAACGCCATAGGGCAGGTTGTCCAGGCCGAAGAGCGACTCGTCCGCTCCCGGCACCCAGCTTCGCGTCACCGTCGTCCTCTTCCGTCGGAGCTGTGTGTGGTCTGTCCCGGTCGTTCTTTCCCCGCCGGTCAGCGGCGGGGCGCCCACGTCCAGGCGTATGCCGGATCCTCGCACGCCAGGGCGGCCGAGCCCAGGTCGAGCGGGCGGAACGTGTCGATCATGACGGCCATCTCGGTCGTCTCCTTGTGGCCCTGCCGTACGGCCTCGACGACGGCCTCGACCGCGCCCGGCTGCGGCCCGTGCGTGAACCCGGCCGGGTGCAGAGAGATCGAGCCGACGTCGATGCCCGAGCCCCGCCGCGCGCTGTAGTCGCCGCCGACGTAGAACATGAGCTCGTCGGAGTCGACGTTGTGGTGGTTGTACGGGATCGGCACCGCGTCCGGATCGAAGTCCAGCGGCCGGGGGCAGAACGAGCAGATCACGAAGCCCGGGCCCTCGAACGTCTGGTGCACCGGCGGCGGCGCGTGCGTCCGCTTCACGATCGGCTCGAAGTCGTGGATGTTGAACGCGTACGGGTAGAGGTAGCCGTCCCACCCGACGACGTCGAAGGGGTGGTGGGCGTAGGTCAGCCGGGTGAGCCCGCCGCGGGTCCGGACCAGCACCTGCACCTCCTCGCCGTCCACGAGCAGCGGCTCGGTGGGCGCGCGCAGGTCACGCTCGCAGTACGGCGCGTGTTCGAGGAACTGCCCGTACGCGGACAGGTAGCGCCGGGGCGGGCGGATGTGCCCGGCCGCCTCGACGACCAGCGCGGTGACCGGGCCCTCCGGGACCCAGCGGTGGATGGTGCCGGTCGGGATGACGACGTAGTCGCCCTCGCCCGCCTCGATCACGCCGTACGTGGACTCGAACCGGGCCCGGCCGCTCGCGATGTAGACGCACTCGTCGCCCATCGAGTTGCGGTAGAGGTCGCTGGGCGCGTCGGTCGCGACGTACGACATGCGGACGTCGGAGTTGCCGGCGAGCGGCTGCCGCCCGGTGACGAGGTCGCCCCCGGGGATGAGGTCCTGGGTGCGGAAGTGCCGCGGCGAGAGCGGCAGGTTCGGTGTGAGGCCGGAAGCGCCGAGATCGACGGCCTCCGCCTTCACGATCGCCGTCGGCAGGTGGCGGTGGTAGAGGAGCGACGAGTCGGACGAGAAGCCCTCCTCGCCCATGAGCTCCTCGGCGTAGAGCCCGCCGTCCGGGCGGCGGAACTGGACATGGCGCTTGCGGGGCACATCGCCCACGACACGGTAGTACGGCATTTGTCCTCCGCGTACGGAATGCGGACGTCGGTGTCCTCTATACGTACGACGATCCGGCATAGCCGTGGAGATGTCAAACCCTTTGGAGCACAAAAAGACGATTTATCCAGGCATTGCGGT
Source organism: Microtetraspora malaysiensis (assembly GCF_050947145.1). NCBI lineage: Bacteria > Bacillati > Actinomycetota > Actinomycetes > Streptosporangiales > Streptosporangiaceae > Microtetraspora > Microtetraspora malaysiensis. The sequence goes on along the minus strand of NZ_CP191998.1, from coordinate 8,764,031 downwards.
TGCGACAATCGACGATGCCCCCTGATGTCGGTGTCGATGCCGATATCGAGGAGACGGGCAGGCCGCCGGGCGTCCGGCGACGCGCTCGCGCGCAGCCGTGTCCACCGCTTGTGGACAACCGCGGTGACGGGACTACTGGGCGAGGGTGTGGGCGAGGTCGCGGGCGGCCTCGGCGACACGGGGGCCGACCGCATCGATGTCGAGCAGGCCGAAGGTGACGACCCCGACCGAGGCCTCCAGCCAGGGAAGCCCGCGGAGGGGGACGGCGATCCCGCGCGCGCCCTCCTGCAACTGCCCTTCGGTGACCAGGAACGGCCGGGCCGCCGCGGTCTCCGGTTCCGCCTCGTCGCCCGCCGGCCGGGCGCCCGGGTGCGCCTGTTCCCGGGCCGCCTCCTCGCGGAGGGCCAGGATGGCGAGCCCGGCGGCTCCGCGCGTGAGCGGGTGGCGGGAGCCTTCCCGGTAGGAGAGGTGCATGTCGGTCCAGGACGGCTCGACCACGGCGACGGCGACGCCGTCCTCGCCCTCGGCCACGGTCAGATGCGCGGTGGCGCCGACCTGCTCGGCGAGCGCGCGCAGCGCGGGCAGCGCCGCCGCGCGCAGCAGGGGTTGCACGGCCTGCGCCATCACGAGCACGCCGAAGCCCAGGTGGACCCGCCCCTGCGCGTCACGCCGGGCGAACCCCTCGTTCTGCAAGGTGGTGAGCAACCGGTAGACGACAGGGCGGCTCAGCCCGAGCTCCTGGGCCAGCTCGGTGGGGGTGCGCCCCCGGTTTCCGTCGGCGAGCAGCCGCAGCAACCGCAGCCCGCGCTCCAGCGTCTGCGCCGATTCCGCCGCCATCATGGAGCGATTATCGCCACTCCACCCGCCGGACCGCCGTCCGCCCTGGCGGCCCGGGGGGTGAAGTGGCGATGACGCGGTCAGGCGAGCGGGCGGCCGCTCTGGAGCCAGACGCCGAACTCGTCGATGTTGATGAGGCCGTCACCGTCGGTGTCGACCTTGTTGATCACGGCCTGGGCGCCCTCGACGGTGATCCGCTCGCCGAGCACCTCCATGAGGCGCACCAGCTCTCCGGCCGAGATCAGGCCGTCGTCGTCGCTGTCGACGAGGTCGAACGTCGCCGCGTACTCGCTCATGTCTTTTCTCCTCGTCCGGCGGCTCGTCGGCGTCCGAGAGCGTTTCCGGCTGTCGGTTCTGGTTGGCGAGCAGCACGATAGTCGGACAAGTCGCGATCGGAGCTGTTTTGTGGCAAGCCCGGATCGGTGTCTCGTCGTCACCCCGGCCCCGGCCGTTGAGCCCTTGTCGTCCAGCCGAGGGGAGAATGTCCGGGTGCGTGTCGGGATTCTGGGACCGCTACGTGTTTCCGCGGGGGAGATCAAGGGAGCCCGGCTGCGCGCTCTGCTCGTACGGCTGGCACTCGACGCGGGACGCGTGGTCACGACGGGGCGGCTGATCGACGACCTCTGGGAGGACGACCCGCCGGAGAACCCGGTCGCCGCGCTGCAGTCGCTGGTCTCCAGGCTCAGGCGCCAGGTCGGAGGGCTCGTCTCCCACCCTTCCGGCTACCGTCTCGACGCCGAGGTGGACGCCGCGCTTTTCGAGAACCTGGCCGCGGGCGGCAGGCGGGCGCTGCGCGGCGGAGATCCGTTGGCCGCGGCCGACCTGCTCCGCGAGGCGCTGGCCTTGTGGCGCGGTGAGCCGCTGGCCGACGCCGCCGGGTCGCGCTTCGCCATCGCCGCCGTCACCCGGCTGGAGGAGATCCGGCTGCGCGCGCTCGGTGACCGGATCGAGGCCGACCTGGCGGCCGGCGTCCCCGGCGCCGCCCTCGTCGCCGAACTGCGCGACCTCGTGACGGAGCACCCGCTGCGCGAGCCGTACCACGTGCTCCTGATCAGGGCGCTGCTGGCGGCCGGGCGGCGGGCCGAGGCGCTGGCGGCGTACGAGAGGGTGCGCCTGCTGCTGGCCGAGGAACTCGGGGTCGATCCCGGCGACGATCTCCGCGCGGCCCATCGCCTGGCGCTCGGCGGCGGTCGGGAGCCGATGCGGACGCGGCGCGACAACCTGCCTGCCCGGTTCACCACGTTCGTGGGCAGAGCCGACGACGTACGCCGGGTGGGCGGGCTGCTGGAACGCCATCGGCTGGTCACCCTCACCGGCACCGGGGGCGCGGGTAAGACCCGTCTGGCGATCGAGGTGGCCGCGGGGGTGACCGAGGACGCGGTGAACCGGGAGAGCGAGGCGGAGAGCGGGCCGGGCGAGGCCTCCCTGTTCCCCGACGGCGTGTGGCTGGTCGAGCTGGCCCCGGTGGGCGCGGACGCCGTATCGGCGGTCGTGTCCAACACCGTGGGGCCGATCTCCGAGCTGGCCGAGCGGCGGATGCTCCTGGTGCTCGACAACTGTGAGCATGTCGTCGAGGCGGCGGCGGAGCTGGTGGAGCAGGTCCTGGCCGTGAGTCCCGGCGTGCGGATCCTGGCCACCAGCCGCGAACCGATCGACCTGCCCGGCGAGACCCTCCACCCCGTACGGCCGCTGGATCTCGCGCCCGCGATGGCGTTGTTCGCCGATCGGGCCGCCGCCGTCAGCCCGGACTTCGTGCTCGACGGCTCGGCCGAGGGCGACGTGGCCGCGATCTGCGCGCACCTCGACGGCGTGCCGCTGGCGATCGAGCTCACCGCGGCCCGGCTGCGTTCGCTGCCCCTGCCACGGCTGGCCGCCGTGATCGGGGACCGCCTGCTCGACCGCGGCAGCCGTACGGCACAGCGGCGGCATCGCACCCTGCGCGCGGTCATCGGCTGGAGCTGGGACCTGCTCGACGAGGAGGAGCGCACTCTGCTGGCGCGGATGTCCGTCTTCGCGGGCGGCGCCACGGCCGAGGCGGTCGAGCGGGTCTGCGGGGCCGGACTCGACGTGCTGGTCTCGCTGGTCGACAGGTCCCTGGTCCAGGTGAGCGGTGATCGCTACCGGCTGCTGGAGAGCGTCCGCGCGTTCGCCGCCGAACGGCTCGCCGGGAGCCCGTACGGGCATGGCGGCGGCCTCACCCCGGAAGCCCGAGCGGCGGCGGAAGGCGCGGAGGCGGTCGGGGCGGTCGGGGCGGTCGAGGCGGTGCGGCGGGCCCACCTGGCGTACTACCTGGAGTTCGCCGAGGCGGCCGATCCCTTGTTGCGCACCGGCGACCAGGTGCGCGTGCTGGGGGAGGTGGACGCCGAGCGCGGCAACCTCGACGCCGCCCTGCGGCACGCGGCCGCGACGGATCGGCGGGCCGCCCTGCGCATGTTCGCGGCCCGTACCTGGACCTGGATCATGCGGGGACAGCGGCGCGAGGCGGCCGAGTGGGCGGCGCCGCTCGGCGCGGGGGAGCCTCCCGAGGGGCTGGCCCCGGAGCACGCGCTGTGCCTGGTCATCCGACCCGACGAGCGGTTGGAGGACGCGTTGCGGGTGCTGCGCGGCTCGGGCCGGCCGATCGCCCTCGTGGCGTGGTCACTCGGGGACGGGCACGCCGGGGACGTCGCGGAACGGGCCGGGTCCGCGACCGAGGGTTTCCACGACCATCCGGATCCCTGGGCGCGGGCCACCTGCCGCCTGGTGCGGGGGCTCGTCACGCTGGAGTTCGTCCCCGGCGGCGCCGCGACCGCCGAGAGGCTGCTGGACGAGGCGCTGGCCGGATATCTGCGCGTCGGCGAGCGGTGGGGGCTGTCGATGGCCCGCTACTGGCTTTCGCTCGCCCTGGAGAACAGGGGCGACGCGGCGCGGGCGCTGGCGGTGCTCGAACAGGCCGCCGAGAGCGCCGCCGAGATCGGCGCGCCCCAGGTGCTGCCCGCCCCGGGGATGCTCGCCGTACGGCTGGCGCAGCTCCGGGGGCGTACGGGTGACCTGGCCGGGGCCAGGGCGGGGCTGGCGGCGGCTCGGGAGGGCGTGGAGCGGACCGGGGACGGGTCCGCCCTGGCGCGGATCGAGTACGTGCTGGGCGAGCTGGCCCGCCGGAGCGGTGATCGGGGGGAGGCGCTGCGCCGGCTGGCCTCGGCACGGGAGCTTCTCGACGGGCAGGCCGCGCCGCAGCAGTTCCGCGCCCTGCTGGAGGTGGAGCTGTCCCGGTCCGCGGAGCCCGCGGAAGGCCGCGCGCTGCTGCATGCCGCCCTCGGCCGCGAGTTCGACGACGACATCGCGAGAGCGGCGGTGTGGGAGGGCGCCGCGGAGTGGTGCCTGGCCGCCGGCGACCCGCGCCGGGCCGCAGTGTTGCTCGGTGCGGCCCGGCGGCTGCGCGGCATCGAGGAGACCGCCGACGAAGAGATCCGAGCGCTGGAACGCCGATGCGCGGACGCGCTCGGCCCGGACGGCTTCGCCGCCGCCTGGAGTTCACACCAGGGCCAGATAGGCGGCGAGTTCCTCGACTGACGAGGTGGCGACGCCGACATACCCGTCCGGACGGACCAGGACGAACCGCTCGTTCCCGTACCGCTCGTTCGGGTACGGCTCGGCGAGCCGGTAGGCGCGGATCTCCCGGCCGGGCACATCCCGGGACACCTCGTCCGGTACGGGCAGGGTCCCCGTCGACAGCAGCGTGAAGTGCGGTCCCCGGAACAGGTCGAACAGCCGCACGGGGGTTCCGTCCGCGAGCCGGTGACGTCCGTCCGGCGCCCGATCGCCGCCGCGCCGCGCCAAAGAGCCACCTCGGTAGCCGAGCTGGAGCTGCTCGGTCTTCTCGTCGCGCCGGTAGGTCTTCCCGTCGTGCAGCGCCGTGCTGAGGCCGAGCACGTGGGCGGCGATCGGCAGCCGCTCCCCCTCGTAGGTGTCCAGCAGCGCCTCCGGCCCGCCCGCCAGCACACGGGCGATCTTCCAGCCGAGGTTGTACGCGTCCTGCACGCCGGTGTTGAGCCCCTGACCGCCCGCCGGCGAATGGACGTGGGCGGCGTCGCCCGCGAGGAAGACCCGGCCGACGCGATACCGCTCCGCCATGCGGATGTTCACCCGGTACAGCGAGGCCCACAGCAGGTCGTCCACCCGAAGGCCGCGCAGCAGGGAGCGTTCGCGGAGGACCCGCCGGTAGCCGGACAGTGTCATGTCGGGCTCGACTCCGGGCCGGAGCGGGGCCATGAACTGGAAGGTGTCGGTTCCTGCCATGGGAAACAGCGAGACGATCCCCTTCCCGATCCCCTTGCCCGGCCTGACCCATACGTGGATGTGCCGCCGATCGAGACCGGAGATCCGGACGTCGCCGACGAGCATCCGCTCTTCCTCGCGGGTCTCCCCGGCGAAGCCGACGTCCAGCGCCTTGCGTACGAAGCTCCGGCCTCCGTCGGCGGCCACCAGGTAACGCGCCCGCACGGTTTCGCCGGTGCCCAGAACGGCGGTCACCCCGGCTTCGTCCTGGTGGAGGTCGACCAGCCCGGCCCCCCACTCCACCGCGCCGCCCAGCGCGGCCAGCCGCGCGCGCAGCACCTCCTCCGTACGCCACTGCGGCTGCATGATCACCATCGGGTACGGCACGGCCGCCGTGGGGGCCTTCATCTTGTGCATCCGTCCCTGGTAGACGGGCACCCGGCCGATCTTCACCCGGAGCGGCGGATAGACCGTGCCGGTCGCGACGATCTCGTCGATCACGCCGAGATCGTCGAACACCTCCAGCGTGCGCGGCTGGAGCCCCTTGCCCCTGGATCCCTCGAACGGCCGGGACGCCTTGTCGACGACGCGGAAGCGGACGCCGCGCCGGGCCAGGTCGACGGCGAGCGTCAGGCCGGTCGGCCCGGCGCCGACGATGAGGACGTCCGTGTCGTCGCCCTGCCGCTTCTTCCTCTCGCGGCCGTGCTCCGGGCGGCTGCCCGCCCGGTGGCCGCCGCCGGCCGTGCTCGTTGTGTCGCGCTCGGGCGCGTACGCGTTCGCGTGGTCCATGGCGGTCACTGTCGTGGCGCCCGCTGCCAGATCGCTGTCACGGGCGTTCGCCGTACTGTCACGGTCCGCGCCGCCGCGTTGGGGCCGCTGTCAGCGGCCGATCCGTGCGAGGAGCCACGGCCGCAGGACCGGCAGGACATGGGTGGGCTGCATGGCCTGCGTGTGGTCGAGCCCGTCCAGGACGCGTACATCCCATCCGAGGGCTTCCAGTTCGGCGCGTCGGTTGATGATCGGACCGGCCAGGCTGACGTGGACGTCGCCCCAGCGTTCGCCGTAGGAGATCTCGTCCGCCGACCCCACGAAGCACAGGCGGGGGCAGCCGATCAGCGGTTGGGCGGCTCGGTCGTCGAAGCCGCGCAGTGCCTCGTACAGGGTGACGAACTGACGGGCCTGCGGTTCTGAGATGGTCACCTCGGCGGTGTCCCAGTCGTACTCGCCGGCCGTCTGCCCGTCTCCGGGCTGTTCCGCCGGCGCCTGCCGGTCCTGCCGGTCCTGCTGGTCCTGCGGGGCGTGCGCGGCCGCGGCCGCGAGCTCGTGCGTGGCGGTGGTGACCTTCAGCATCCCGTCATAGGGCCCGCCCAGGGGTGGGAACCCGCCCATGACCAGCGCGGACAGGCGATCCGTGCGGATGGCCAGCTGGAGCCCGCTGAGGGCCAGCCACGAATATCCGTAGTAGCCGAACCGATCGGCGCCGACCGCGTCGGCGACCGCCAGCAGATCTGCCGCGACGGCATCCGGTGTCAGGGTGTCCGCCTTGGGCGTGGCCATGAGGTGGCCCTCGTAATCGAAGGCGGCGACCTGGAACGCGTCGCCGAGCCCCTCGACGAGGGAGCGGCCGAGCGCCGGGTCCGTGCCCCACTTGCGCATCTCGTCGGCTTTGGGGCCTTCGGCCGGTCGTGGGTTGACCGGGAGCAGCACCGTGGGGCCGGCGCCGTGCACCTCGATCTCGATCGTGCTTCCGTCGTGCAGTTTCACTTCGGGCATGGGGTTCTCCCCTCGTACGCCGCCAGGAGAAGCTAACTCCATATGGCATAAACTGATGGCGCGGAAGACCATACCTTATGCCATAAGGAGTTCGTTGTCGTGACCGTCTTCGCAGGCCAGGGAGATGCGGCCCGCTCGATGGCCTTGTTGTGGAGCGGGCAGGACATTCCCGCAGCCCAGGCCGGTGGCCGGCGCAGGGCGCCAGGGCCCAAACGCGCGCTGAACATCGACGTGATCGTGGAGGCGGCGATCGCGGCGGCCGACGCGGACCCCATGACGGCCGTCTCGCTGCGCGCGGTGGCCGACCGGCTCGGCTGCACCTCCATGGCGCTGTACACCTACGTGCCGGGCAAGGCGGAGCTCCTGGACCTGATGTACGACCGCGCGCACGCCGAGCTGTCCGCCCACCACGACCTGAGCGCGGGATGGCGCGCGGCGGTGACCTCCTGGGCGGGAGAGCTGAGGTCGTTCTACCTGCGGCACCCGTGGGTGCTGCAGGTGTCGCACGCCCGCCCCGTGCTGGGCCCGCACGAGCAGGCCGTCATGGAAACACTGGCCGGCATCGTCTTCCGGACGGGACTGCCCGCCGCGACGCTGCGCGGCATCGTTGCCGCGCTGTTCCACTTCGTGCGCGGCAACGCCCAGGCCGCCGCCGAATCACGGATCGCCGCGGCCGCGACCGGGATGTCCGACGAGGAGTGGTGGGCCGGCCGCTCCGCCCTGCTGGGACGCCTCGCTCCCGACTTCGCCGAACGCTTCCCCATGTCGATCCGGCTCTCGGCGCGTGAGCGGGACGCCCCCCGCCGAGACGGGGCCACGTACGTCGAGGACCAGGCCGACGAGGCGTTCGCCACCGGGCTGGCCGTCCTCCTCGAAGGAGTCGACGCCACCAGGAAGACCCGTGTCTGATGGCGCTCGCTTCGCTCGCGCGGGCTCGGGGCGCCGTAATGATGATGGTGCTCGCGAGGGGCGCGGCGGTCAAGTAACCGAGGAACGCCCGGAGCGACGAAGGAGTGAGGACGTGACGAGGGCACAAGCCGACTTCGGGCGCCCTGAGCCGCCGAGCGTAGCGAGGCCGTAAACACAGCATGGGGGAGGACCCAATATGCTGGCGCTACGTCAGTTTCATATCCCTAGAGGGAGAACTTTGCGATGTACAAGGAATTCGCCGGCGAGGTCGTGATGTGGCTGATCCCCGTCGTCGTCCTTCTGGGGCTTGCCGTCATGATCACCACGACGGCCTGACACGAGCGTCTGAACCCGGCAGTACCCCAGCAATACACGGCGGGCGGTCACCCGCTGAAGAGGCCGAGCCCTGTGAGGGCCCGGCCTCTTCGCATGTCCCGGAGGCCCGGGACCGGACCGATCGGTGCCGGGATGCCGGGCACGGCTGTCGACCTGGGGCGCGAGCGCCTCAGGGAGGAAACTCTGGGAAGATCGTCTTCTGCGAAGTTAGGAGCGATATGCCGACGTTTGCGGTAGCCGTAGCCGACCACCCTTACCCGCTGATCCGGGGAGGGGGCCTCTTTCTCATTTTCATCGGCCTGGGTTGCCTGGGAAGCTGGGCGTTCAACAAGTACTGGCTCCAGTTCCTGATCGGCGGGTTCATCACGGGGTTCACGGCGAGCGGTCTCAGCGCGCTGTTGCCCAGCCTCGGCAGCCCGTCGTTCGTGCACATCGCCGGGTTGGTCGGCGCGATCGTCATTGAGATGGGCCTGATCTATCTGGTCCTCACGAAGACCAAGGGCGCGGATGAGCGGACGCAGATCCTGAGCATCCTGTTCGTGGTCGGCTTGCACTTCCTGCCGATGGGACTCGCCCACGGCCCGCTGATCGCGATTCTGGGAGTCCTGATCGCGATCAACGCGTACGCCGGCCTGCGCCTGACCCGCGTGCCCGCTCCCGCGTTCGGTGTCGCTGACGGGCTGCTCAAGCTCGGCTTCGGCTCTGTGATGCTCTTCGCCTACCCGGTCCTGACGTTCACCTGAGCCTGACGCGTCGCGCGCGCCGGCCCCCACGTCGTCCCGAGGGATGGCCGGACGGAAACGAGTCACGATCTCCCGAGGCTTGGTACGGGTTGAGCTCATGGTGGTGCGGATTCGCCCTCGTGGAGCCGATCCCTGAGAAGCCGGGCCGGGCGGCCAACCGCGAGAAGCGCGGCTCGCGGGGTGGCCGCCTGTAAGGGGGTGAGGACCGCAGGTTCCTTGCGGCGGAGTGACCGACCCGCCAAGGTTCGCGGACACCCCGGCCCTGGTGGGTCAACTATGACAAAACCCCGCGATCTATGCATGTCGCTCAACAGTTCACAAAACTGTCAGCCCGGCGACCTTGATTCTGGCGATTTGATCATGTGATACTTCCGCGCAGGGCATCGATGATGCCTGAGGGAATTCGTAGCACTGCTGAGGCGGGGGAGAAACCGGAGGTATCCGGGCTGAAGAACGTCATAGCAGCCTGAGCCGAGTACCGGCCACGTGCCGGCCCACGTCAAAACGCTTTGGATGACGCGCGCGACGGACTTAGCGCATGCCGTCGACGTCGCGCGCGTTGGGCGCGAATTCCAGCTAGGAGAAGGTCCGAATGTCAACCGCGGTCGCCGAATCCGATCACGGCGTCAGATCCCTTCCCATCCACCGGCTGCTACCCGAACTGCTGCGGGATCCGGCCAACGTGCTGGCGGGGATCGGGGCCGACGCCGATGGGGAGATCGTCAGGTTGAGCGTGGGCCCCTTCCGGCCCTATCTGGTCAGCGATCCCGACCATGTTCAGCACGTCCTTCGCGGCAACTCGGCGAACTACGTGCGCAGCGGGTCGTTCTGGAGGCAGCTGAACCGCCTTTTCGGCGGCGGCGTCATGAGTGACGGCGAGGCGTGGGCACTGAGCCGCAACGTCCTGCAGCCGGTGTTCACCGCGCGCAACGTGAACTCGCTCATCAGTCGCATGTCCGAGGCCATCGCCGAGGGGGTCGCCGAGTGGGAGGAGGCGGTCGCCGAGGGGCAACCGATCCACGCGCCCACCCGGATCGCGAATGTCGTGAACAAGACCGTGATCAGGATCCTGTTCGCGAACAAGATCACCCTCGCGGAGGCAGAGCGGCTCGCGCCCGCCTTCGACTCGGTCGCCACGGCCACCATCTTGCGGATCGTGCTGCCGTTCGTGCCGAACGTCGTGCCGATGCCGGGCGATCGCACGTTCCGCCGGGCGCTCCAGACGGTCGACGATGTCGTCCTCCCTCTTGTTCACAAGTACGGAGGCCGGCCCACCGAGGACCAGGACATCTTCTCCGTACTCGCCCGCGCGCGGGACGACGACGGTGGCGAGCTGGACGACCGGTGGGTGCGCGACAACCTGGTGGCGATGTTCGCCACCGCGACGGAGACGACGATCGGCGCGCTCACCTGGCTCTGGCCGCTGCTCGCCCGCCATCCGGAGGTGACCTCCCGGCTGTACGAGGAGATCGACCGAGTGGTGGGGGACGGCCCGGTCGGCCCGTCCCACCTCGCGGACCTGGTGTACACCAAGCAGGTCATCCAGGAGGTGCTCCGCCTGCATCCCGTCGGGTGGCTCTTCCCCCGCGCGGTGGTCGAGCCGGAGGTGATCGGCGGGGTGCGGTTCCGGAGCGGGGACACCTTGCTGATCAGCCCGTACGTCACGCACCGGCTCACGAGGCTGTGGGACCGGCCGGAGGAGTTCGACCCGGATCGCTTCGCGCCCGAGCGGACCGCGCACCGGCACAGGTACGCCTACTTTCCGTTCGGGGGAGGCCCGCACCAGTGCCTGGGGATGCACCTCTTCAACCTCGAGTCCCAGCTCATCGTCGCGACGATCCTGAGCCGGTTCCGGCTGACGTCGTGTGTCCCGACGATCGCGACCCCCCAGGCGGCAGCCTCTCTGCGGCCTCGCGAAGAGGTCGAGATAACGCTGCGGCCCACTACCCGGCTGGAGAAGTAGGACATGGCACCATCCGTCGGCGACGCCGATGAGCTCCTGGCGGCGACCCTGAACGGGAAAACCGCCGCCGTGGCCGCGAAATGCCAGCGCGACCTGCGCGCGTGCGCCACGGAGTACCCGGATCTGTTTCCCGGCAGTCCCTTCGACGACACGCTCTTCGGCACCGTAGCGCTCGCGAACGCGTTCGGTTCCCCAGGGGAGTCGGCCGACCGGCTGCGGATCGCGTGCCGTACGGCCTTGTGGATCTTCGCGGCCGACTGGCTGATCGACTACGTGGCGAAGTCGAAACACGAGATCGACGCCATCGTGGAAGGTTGCCTGGCGGTGGCGGACGGCGACGCCCCCGGCACCCCGCTCACGCGATTCCTCGCGGACATCCGGGCCGAACTGGTGGGGGCGCCCGCGTTCGAGCCGCTGAGCACGCTCTGGCGGGACGAGCTGGAGCGGATGCTCGTCGCCATGGCGCGCGAGTGGGACTGGAAGACGGCACTCGTGGCCGGGACCGACGCGGCGCCGTCCGAGGCGCCGACGTTCGAGCAGTATCTGGACAACGCCGACAACTTCGGTTCGACGTTCGTGAACGTCTCGCACTGGATCTTCCTCGGTGAACCGGCGGCGCTCGGCCGCTTGGACGAGCTCAGGGAGGCGAGCGGCGAGGTGCAGCGGGTGCTCCGGCTGCTCAACGACCTCGCGACCTACGAGCGTGACCGCACCTGGGGCGATCTGAACGCCCAGATGCTCGGCGTCACACGTGAGTACGTCCATGAACGGGTGGCGTTCCACGCCGCCGCCGCACGTAAGCGGCTCCATCCGCTTACGGACGTCTGCCCCGGCGCGGTCGTCTACCTGGAACGGCAGATCGGCTACAGCGCCGGTTTCTATGGCATCACCGACTATTGGGGACAGCTGTGAGCATCGGCGACATGACCCTTCCGGGCGCGGTAGAGGGAGTCGACATACCGGCGGCGTCCGAGGAACTGCTCGCGGGCCTCATGTCGCGGCCGTGGGGCACGGTCTCCCCATCGGTGTACGAGACCGGGCGGCTGGTCAGCCTGGCCCCGTGGCTGACCGGCCACCGCGAGCGCGTCGACTTCCTGATCGCCGCCCAGCGGCCCGACGGCGGCTGGGGCGCTCCGGACGGGTACGGACTCGTCCCCACGCTGAGCGCGACGGAGGCGGTCCTGTGCGTGCTCGGGCGCGGTGACTCCGATATGGACCGGGCAGCCCTGACGGCGGTGGCGCGCCGAGGCCTGGAGACCCTGTCTCGAGAGCTGGCCGCCGACGTCCGGGCGCGCCCCGACATGCCGGCGATCGAGCTCATCGTGCCGTCACTGGTCGGCCGGATCAACGCGCATCTGGACGGGATGCCGGAGATGCTGCGGGCGGAGTGGGAGGACGGGGTGCCGCTTCCGCCGGACATGAGCCGCACCCGGCTCGAACTGGTCCGCGCCATGGTCAGGTCCGGCGCCGAGCTGCCGGAGAAGCTGCTGCACGCGCTCGAGGTGGCGGGCGACGCGGCGAGCGGCGCGCCGGCCGTCGCCCCCACCCCGATCGGCACCGTCGGGGCTTCGCCCGCGGCGACCGCCGCGTGGCTGGGGGACCGCGGGCTCCTCGATCCGCTCGACCCCGCACGCCGCCACCTGGAGGCCGTCGCGCGCCGGCACGGCGGCCCGGTCCCGGTGGGCCTGCCGATCACCGTGTTCGAGCGGAGCTGGGTACTGAGCTTGCTGGCCCGGGCGGGGATCCCCTGCGATGTGCCGGCGGAGATGATCGCCGACCTGCGAGCCGCGATCGGCCCCACCGGCACTCCCGCCGGATCGGGCCTGCCCGCCGACGCCGACACCACGTCCGTCTCCCTGTACGCGTTGGCGCTGCTCGGCATGCCGTACGAGCCGGAGAGCCTCCTCGCCTACGAGACTGAGACGCACTTCTGCACGTGGCGGGGTGAGCAGGGCCGCTCGTTCAGCGTCAACGCGCACGTCCTCGACGCCTTCGGGCAGTACGCGCTGAGCCGGCCGCTCGCCGCGCCGCGCTATCGGGCGGCCATGGAGAAGGTGACGGGTTGGCTGCTCGACGGGCAACGGGCCGACGGGGGGTGGGAGGACCGGTGGCACGCGTCCCCCTACTACGCGACGGCCTCCTGCGCGCTCGCGTTGCACGACTTCGGTGGCGACGCGGCGGCGCCGGCCGTACGTCGGGCCGTCCGATGGGTGCTGGAGACGCAGCGGCCGGACGGCTCGTGGGGCCGCTGGTCCGGGACGGCCGAGGAGACCGCGTACGCGATGCAGGTCCTGTTGTGTACGCGCGAGGGGGCGGGGGAGCCGGACGACGAGCCCGTCATCGAGGCGGCGGCACGGGGTTACCGGTACCTGCTGGAGGCGGACGGTGCTGAGGACGGCACGGCTCTGTGGCTTGACAAGGACCTTTACCGGCCGGATGCGATAGTTCGCGCGGCCGTTCTCGCGGCGCGGCACCTCGCGCGGGCCGCGGGGATCGAGGCCAGGTCGGAACGCGATATGCGATCGTCGGGCTAATTTTCGTATTTGCCCATATTTTGGGTGTTATGTCCGTTGTGATTTCGGCGGCTTGAGTCGGTTTCCTCGCCTTTGCTAGGGTTTCCGGGCGTTGACGTGACTCTGTTACGAGCGGTATTTCCGCCTGCGCGGTTAAATATGGGCCAATCGCCAGGAAACTCTAGAGACTTCATGCAGGGTGGGTGCTATGCGCTTCCGCAACTCCCGTGTGCGGGCGAAGGTTACAGCGCTGCTGTTGTCGCTCATCGCGCTTTGGGGCTTCGCCGCGTGGGTCACGGTGCGGGACGGTCTGAACCTTCTGTGGGTGTCCGTTTACGACACCAAGGTGTCGGAGCCGACCGAGGAACTGGTGGCCAGGCTCCAGGAGGAGCGACGGCTCTCCCTGGTCAGACTGGGGAACCCGGCGCTCGTGGGGGCCGATGTCCTGGCGGCTCAGCGTGCGCGTACGGACGCCGCGGCCGCCGAGTACCGGCGCCTCGCCGACGGCACTGACGTCCACCTGGCGGCGGGCGCCGCGCTCCAGGCGCGCATCTCCGAAACGTTCAAGCAACTGGACGAGCTGCGCTCCGACCGGCAGGCGATCGACTCGGGCCGGGCCGACCGGGCGAAGGCGCTCACCACATACTCCGAGATCATCGCGGTCTTCTTTCGGACCTACGACTCGCTGGCGACCCTCGACGACCAGGAAATCGCCAGGGATACCCGGACGCTCATCGCGTTGACCCGTGCGGCGGAAATCCTCTCGCAGGAAGACGCATTGCTCGCGGGCGCCATGGCGGCCGGACGTTTCACCGAGGCCGAGCTCACGCAGTTCACCGAGACGGTGGGCGCACAGCGGTTTTACATGGACCAGTTCTTGGTCGAATTGCAGGCTGCGGACGCCACCGCGTACAAGCAGCTCACCGGCAGCAAGGCGCTTTCGCGCGCACGCAACCTGGAGAACCTGGTCATCCGCCAGGGCAGCCCGGGCGCGGCCCCGCCGGTCAGCGCCGAGCAGTGGCGCGTGGTGGCCCAGGCCGCGCTGAAGGACGTGCAGAACGTGGTCTTCACGGCCGGTGACGCCCTGGTGGGCCGGGCCGCGCCCGTCGCCGTCGGCGTCATCGTCCGCCTCGTCCTCGCCGGCGTCCTCGGCCTCTTCGCCGTCGTCGCGTCGATCATCCTTTCGATCACCACGGCCCGCGCCCTGGTCCAGCAGTTGGAGAAGCTCCGCGACGCGGCGCTCGAACTCGCCCACGAGCGGCTGCCCGGCGTCGTCGACCGGCTCGGCCACGGCGAGAAGGTGGACGTCGCCGCCGAGGCGCCGCCCCTCCAGTTCGGCGGCGACGTCGTCGGCCAGGTCGGCCAGGCGTTCAACGCCGTCCAGGAGACCGCGATCCGCACCGCGGTCGAGGAGGCCGAGCTGCGGCAGAGCATCCGCGACATTCTGCTCAGCCTGGCCCGCCGCACGCAGTCGCTCGTCCACCGGCAGCTCACCCTGCTCGACGTCATGGAGCGGCGCGAGAACGATGAGGACGAGCTGCGCGACCTGTTCCGCGTCGACCACCTCGCCACCCGCATGCGCCGTAACGCGGAGAACCTCATCGTCCTCTCCGGCGCCTCCCCCGCCCGCGCCTGGCGCCGCGCCGTCCCGATGGTCGACGTGGTGCGCGGCGCGCTCGCCGAGGTCGAGGACTACACCCGGGTCACCGTGCTCCCGATGGGCGACGTCGAGCTGAGCGGACGCGCGGTCGGCGACGTCATCCACCTGCTCGCCGAGCTGATCGAGAACGCCGTGTCGTTCTCCCCGCCGTACACGATGGTGCAGATCAGTGGGCAGGTCGTCGCCAACGGCTACGCCATCGAGATCGAGGACCGCGGTCTCGGCATGACCGAGGAGGACCTGGCCACGGTCAACGAGCGGATCGCCGATCCCCCCGAGTTCAACCTGTCCAGCACGGCCCGCCTCGGCCTCTATGTGGTCAGCAAGCTCGCCGAGCGGCACGCCATCCGCGTGGTGCTCAAGAGCTCGCCGTACGGAGGGACGACGGCGATCGCCCTGCTTCCCCACGAGCTGATAGGCGACGGCATGAACCAGCAGAGCTCGTCCGAGTCCGCGGCCGCCGGGCGGCCGGCCGGTGAGAACGCCTTCGGCGCGGCGCACGACGAGCAGGAGAACCCCTCGTTCCCCGTCTCGCGGATCGCCCTGGTGGGCGGCCGGGAGCCGTCGGTGCAGGCCGTGCGGACGATCCCCGACGCCGCGGCGTCCCCGGCCCCGGCCGCCGACGCGCCCGACGTCACCGGCCCGCACACCGGGCCCGTGTCCGGCGCGCGACCGGAGCCGGAGCCGAACGGCGAGCAGGGGACGCCGTCCGAGTCGGCCTTCACACCGTCCGGCCTGCCGTTCCGGGTACCGCAGGCGAGCATCGCCCCCGCGCTGCGCGACGACACGCCGACCGGGGCCGCCGACGAGGACGAGGACGACGACCGTTCCCCCGAGGAGATCCGCAAGATCATGGGGTCGTTCCAGAGCGGCACCCGGCGGGGCAGGTCCGACGCGTCGAAGCTGGCCGATGAGGACACCGGCCCCTTCGACGGCCGGCCGTCGGCGTGACCGCCCCGCCCCCCAGCCGTTCACCCCGCAATAAGGAGATCTCCTGGTGACGCAGAAGACCAGCGCGTCCGCCGACCTGGCCTGGTTGCTCGACGACCTGGTCGGGCGGGTGCGCGAAGCCGAACACGGCATCGTCCTGTCCAAGGACGGCCTGCTCATGGCGTCGTCCAAGGGGCTGGACGTCGACGACGCCGAGCACCTGTCCGCGGTGGCGGCGGGCGTCCAGAGCCTCGCCTACGGCGCCAGCGAACGGTTCGGCGGCGGCAACGTTCGCCAGACCATCATCGAGATGAAGTCGGCCTACCTCATCGTCAGCGTGGCCGGCCCCGGCGCCTGCCTGGCCGTGCTGTGCGCGCAGGACGCCGACGTCGGCCTCGTGGCGTACGAGATGGCCATGCTCGTCGTCCGGGTCGGACAGTATCTGACCTCTCCCGCGCGAACCGTCGAACCCCCAGCCAGGAGCGAAGTGCCGCGATGAACATGGAGCGAAGTCCCGGAGAGTCCCCGGAGGAGTGGCTGCTCGACGAGCCGACCGTCCGCCCGTACGTGATGACGCGCGGGCGCACCGACGCGAGGGGCAAGTTCGACCTCGTGACCATCGCGGTGACGATCCGCGCCACCACGGGAGCGGAGGTCGGCCTCGACCCCGAACACCTCACCATCGCCAGGCTGTGCCGCAGGCCCCTGTCCGTGGCGGAGATCGCCGCCCACATGGACCTGCCCGCCGGGACCGTACGCGTGCTGCTCGGCGACCTGCTCGAAAAGGGCTTCGTCGCCGTCCAGCAACCCCAACCGGAGATGGACGTGCTCGACGAGAGAACTTACAGGGCGGTGCTCGATGGCCTCCGGGCACTCTGACCCACCCAAGCTGCCCAAGGCGATCAAGTTGCTGATCGCGGGCGGCTTCGGGGTCGGCAAGACCACCATGGTGGGCGCGGTGTCGGAGATCCGCCCGCTGCGCACCGAGGAGACGCTCACCGACCGCAGCGTGGGCGTGGACGACCTGTCCGGGGTGGAGGCCAAGAGCACCACCACCGTGGCGATGGACTTCGGACGCATCACCATCGGCGACGAGTTCATGCTGTACCTGTTCGGCACGCCGGGCCAGGAGCGGTTCTGGTTCGTCTGGGACGAGCTCGCCCGCGGCGCCCTCGGCGCGGTGGTGCTCGCGGACACCCGCAGGCTCGCCGACTGCTTCCCCTCCGTGGACTACTTCGAGCGCCGGGGCACACCGTTCGTCGTGGCCGTCAACTGCTTCGACGGCTCCCCGCAGTACGACCTGGACGAGGTGAAGCTCGCGCTCAACCTCGGCCCCGAGGTCCCGGTGCTGCTGTGCGACGCGCGCAGGCGCGAGTCCGGCAAGGAAGTGCTGATCACCCTCATCCAGCACGCCTACAGCAGGCGTCCGGCCGCGGCCAAGGAGGTCTCGGTCCGCTGACCGCGCGGTGGCCGTGCCGACACGGCCACCGTCCGTGACAGGGAGTGACGGGGCAGGTAGGAACGCGGCATGACCTCGCCGCGGCTCACCCTGTTCGCCGTCATCCTCACCTTCGGCACGGGAGCGGTGGACGCGGCGAGCTTCGTCCGGCTCGGCGGGGTCTTCAGCAGCGTGATGACCGGAAACCTGATCGTGGCCGGGTCCGCGATCAGCAGCGCGTCCCTTGACACGGCGCTCCACACCGTCGTGGCGCTCGCCGGGTACGTCATGGGAGCCGCGCTCGGCACACACGTCGCGGGCCGGCCCCGGCCGGACGAGCCGGTCTGGCCGGGCCGGGTCACCGTCACCCTGGCGATCGAGCTGGGGGTGATCGCGTGCTTCGCCGTCGGCTGGGAGCTGGCGGGTGAGAAGCCCGGGATCGTGGCCGAGCACGTCCTGCTCGCGCTCGCGGCGCTGGCGATGGGCATGCAGAGCGCGGCGATGCGCGGCCTCGGCGGGCGGGCCGCCCTGTCCACGACGTACCTCACCGGCACCCTGACCGGGGTGGTGGCCGCCCTGCTCACGCCCCGGGAAGGCGCGCGATTCGACCTGCGCGGCATGGCCATCCTGGCCGCCCTCACCGCCGGGGCCGCCGGCGGGGCGGCGTTCGTCTTCTTCGCCCCGGCGCTCCTTCCGGCCATCCCCCTGGCCGCGCTCACGCTGGTCGTCGTACTCGCCTGGTTCACCGGGCCGCGCGGCGCGGCGGCGGGATGATCGGCGGCTCTTCCCGTGAGCCGGGGCCCGAGATCCGGACATCCGGGTAAGGATGTTACGCGTCGTGAACGGTGTCGTACCGGTGCCGTGGGTAGGTGAACCTCCCGACCAAGCAGCGGCACCCGGCACGTGTGGCCGGCCGCGAGCGGTCGCCGAGCCGATACCGAGCCGGTGGGGGAGCATGAGCCGCCTGCGCGACGTCCAGTGGATCGATGCCCTGAGATACGCCGTCCCCGTGCTCGCGGTCGTGACGCTCGGGCTCGCGTGGGGACGCGTCCTGCCGCCCGTCCTCGTGGTCGTCGTCGCGCTGCTGCTGGCCGGGGCCGTGCTGTCCGCCGTTCACCACGCGGAGGTGGTCGCGCACCGGGTGGGCGAGCCGTTCGGGTCGCTCATCCTCGCGGTGGCGGTGACCGTCATCGAGGTGGGGCTGATCGTCAGCATGATGGTGTCCGCCGAGGGTGGGTCGGTGTCGTCGCTCGCCCGCGACACGGTCTTCGCGGCGGTCATGATCACATGTAACGGCATCGTCGGGCTCTCGCTGCTCGTCGCCACGATGCATCGTCGTGTCGCCGTGTTCAACGCGGTGGGCACCGGGAGCGCGCTCGCGACCGTGGCGACCGTGGCCACGATGTGCCTGGTGCTCCCCACCTTCACCACCACGGCGCCGGGTCCGGCCTTCTCGCCGCCGCAGCTCTGGTTCGCCGCCATCGCCTCGCTCGCGCTGTATGTCCTGTTCGTCGTCACCCAGACGATCCAGTATCGCCAGGATTTCCTGCCGGTGACCGAGGAGGGCAAGGTCATCGACGTGGTGGAGCACGACGGCCTGCCCTCGACGCGGCTGACGATGGGCAGCCTCGTCCTGTTGCTGGTGGCGCTGGTCGCCGTCGTCGGCCTGGCGAAGGTCGAGTCCCCCGCGGTCGAGGCCGCGGTGCGCGCGGCCGGGCTGCCGCAGTCGGTGGTGGGCGTCGTGATCGCGCTGCTGGTCCTGCTGCCGGAGACGCTCACCGCCCTACGGGTCGCCCGGCGGGGCCACGTGCAGATCAGCCTCAATCTCGGGTTCGGCTCGGCCATGGCGAGCATCGGGCTGACCATCCCCACCATCGCCGTCGTCTCGATCTGGCTGAGCGGGCCCCTGCTGCTCGGCCTCGGCCCGATGCAGATCGTGCTGCTGGCCCTGACGGTCGCCGTGGCCGCCCTCACGGTCGCTTCCGGGCGGGCGACCCTGCTTCATGCCGGGGTCCACCTGGTGGTGTTCGCCGCTTTCCTCTTCCTCGCGATCAGCCCCTGAGTTCCCGCCGCGCCGGCCGTCCACCTGATCCGCGACGCGAGGCCCGCGCGGCGGCGACACCCGCGTCCGCCGTGGTCAGGGCCGCGTCCGCGCCGCCGGATATCCATAAGTGGCCGCCCAGCGCAGGACATGCGAGTAGAGCAGGTCGGCCGCGCTCTCCGCGCCGGACAGGTACCACCGGTAAACCCGCCGGACGGCCTCGCCCCGATCATCGTCGCTGTCCTCCGCGCGGGCCTGGGCCTGCGCGTACAGCCGGACGAGGTCCTTGAAGGCGAAGCGACCCGCCACCCGCTCATCGAGGAGATGCGCGGCCGCGAGTCGATCGAGCAGCCGCACCGTCTGTTCCGTGCTCCGGTCCGAAGCGGCGGCGGCGGCCTCCATCGTGAAGTCCGTGCCAGGCGCGATGCCGAGCAGGCGGAACATCCGCCGCTCCTCCGGCGCCAGCGTCTCGTACGACTCGTCCAGGGCGGCGCGTACGGCTGTGCCGCTGTCTCCGGAGATCTCCAGTGCGGCGAGCCGGTTGCCCTCGGCGAGCTCCGCGGCGTAGTCGGCGATCCGCCGCAGCGGGCGATCGGCCAGGTGGGTGGCCGCGATCCGCAACGCCAACGGCAGCCGCCCGCACAGTTCGGCGACTTCCGCGACGGCCTCCGGCTCCGCCGCGACCCGCCGCTCGCCGAGGAACGAGACGAACAGGTCCCGGGCCTCCGCCGGTGTGAGGACGTCGAGCGTGATCCGCCGCGCGCCCTCCCGGACGATCAGCCCGCTGAGGCGGTTGCGGCTGGTGACGACCACGAGGCAGCCGAGGGTGCCCGGCAGCAGGGGGCGGACCTGCTCGGCGGACGCCGCGTTGTCCAGCAACACGAGCATGCGCCGGCCCGCCATGAGCGAACGGTAGAGGGCCGCGGCCTGCGCCGTGTCGGACGGTATCCGCTGAGGGGGCGTGCCCAGCGCGTGCAGCAGCGCCGTGAGCGCCTCCAGCGGACGCAACCGCGGCTCCGCGGAGTACCCGCGCAGGTTCAGGTAGAGCTGCCCGTTTGGGAACCGATGCATGATCCGCTGCGCCCAGTGCACCCCGAGGGCGGTCTTGCCGACGCCGGCGGGCCCGGCGATGACCGTGAGGGCGACCGGCGCTCCGGTCCCCCCGTGATCGCCGGCCAGCGCCTCGTCGAGCGCCTCGATCGCGTCCGCCCGGCCGGTGAAACCGTACGTGCCGACGGGGAGCTCCCGAGGGACGGGCGGCGACGACGGGCGCGGCGATGGCCAGAGGTCCACTTCGCCGCGCAGCATCGCCTCGTGCAGCAGCCGCAACTCGGGGCCCGGTTCGATGCCCAGCTCCTCCATGAGCAGGGCGCGGGTCCGGCGGAAGACCTCCAGTGCCTCGCTCTGCCGGCCGGACCGGTAGAGCGCGAGCATCAGATGGTGGCGCAGGACCTCCCGATAGGGATGCTCATCCACCAGCAGGGTCAGTTCCGGCACCACTTCGGCGTGCCGGCCGAGCGCGAGGTCGATGTCGGCCCGCTCTTCGACGGCGCGCAGGCGTTCCTCTTCGAGGCGGGCCGCGGTCTCGCGGATCAGCGGGGTCTGGGCGATGTCGCCGTACGCCTTCCCCCGCCACAGTGCCAGTGCCTCGGTGAGCAGCTCGCCCGCGCGGTTCAGGTCACCGGACTCCCGGGCCCGTCCCGCCTCGGCGGCGAGCTCGCCGAACCGGTCCGCGTCCAGCTCGCCGGGATGGACGGCCAGCAGGTAGCCGGAGCCGTGGCTGGTGATGCGCTGGGGCGCTTGGAGCGTGCGGCGCAGCCGGTGCACGTACAGGCGCAGATTCGCCGTGGCGGACGCCGGCGGCTCCTCCCACAGCGCCTCCATGAGGCGCTCCAGGGAGACCAGGGCGTTGGCGTGGCAGAGCAACGCCGCGAGCAGGGTCTGCTGCTTGGCGGCGGTCAGGCGCATCGCCTCGCCGTCGCTTCGCACGACGAGTGGGCCGAGAACCCCGAATTCCACGGCGGACTCCCTGTACTTCGAAGCCGTCGATGCAGAACGTATACGGCCGAAGTGGGATCCACAAGATCGGCTATACCGCGCGTATACCGCCTTGGTCGATGCTGTGACCTGAAGCGAACGAGATCGCGAAGGAGCGATCGGTATGCGTAAGGACGTTATCTGGCACGCCCCGGACTTCAGTTGGGGTAGAAGCGCCGGACCACAGGGCGCTCCTTGGTCCGACTGGGCGTGACGAGTCGCTCGGTTCCCGTGTCGCCGGCGGAACCGTGAACCTTCGTAGAAGGTGATCGCCTGAAGATGGCGCTGGAACCGACGACCCCCATGCCAGGCCGGGTGGCGCACCCCACCGCGCCACCCGGCCTGCAGGAAAGGACGGGCGAATGACCGCGACGGGGGAGCGCCCCGCGACGTTCCGTGACGTGCTCGCCGTGCAGGAGTACCGGAGTCTGTGGCTCTCCGGCCTGATCTCCCGTGCCGGAGACCAGCTCGCCCGGGTGGCGCTCGCCGTACTCGCCTACAGCCTGACCGGGTCCGCGACGGTGACCACGCTCACCTATGCGCTGACGTTCGTCCCCTCGCTGATCGGCGGGCCACTCCTCGGCGGCCTCGCCGACCGGTTCCCGCGCCGGCGGCTGATGATCGCCTGTGATGTGGCCAGAGCGCTGCTGGTGGGGATCATGGCCATTCCGCAGGTCCCCTTCCCGGTCCTGTGCGTGCTCCTCTTCGTCGTCCAGCTGATCGACGCGCCGGAGAAGACCGCGCGGATCGCCACCACGCCCGACGTGCTCGACGCACGGCTGTACGTCACAGGGGTCACGCTCGCTCAGATGACCTCGCAGCTCACCATGCTGGTCGGGTTCGGGGTGGGCGGCCTGATCGTCACGGCCATCGGCCCGCACGCGGCGCTGGGCCTGAACGCTCTCTCCTTCGCCCTGGCCGCGCTGGTGGTGGCGACGGGCGTCAAGGAACGGCCCGCTTCACGGACCGGCCGGGTCGTCTCACTGGGTGAGATGGCGACCGGCGTCGGTCTGATCATCAGGAATCGGAGGCTGCTCGGTCTGCTCGCGTTCGCGCTCCTGGCCACCTTCTCCATCGCCCCCGAGGGGCTGGCCGTACCGTATGCGGCCGCCCTGGGCGGCGGGACCGTCGAGGCCGGCATCCTGCTGTGCGCCATCCCCGCCGGCAGCGTGGTCGGGATGTACCTGGTCAACCGGCTGTCCGCCGGGTTGCCCGCACTGGCACCGCTGGCGGTGGCCTCCTGCCTGCCGCTCGTGGTCACCGCACTCGAACCGGGCGTAGCGGTCTCCGCCGCCGCCTGGTTCCTGACCGGTGTCATGTCGGCCTACCAAGTGATCGCCAATGCCGAGTTCGTCCGCGTCGCCCCACCGGAACGGCGCGGCCAGACGGTCGGCGTGGCCGCCTCGGCGCTCACCGCGGTGCAGGGCATCGGCGTGCTGCTCAGCGGCCCCCTCGCCGACCGCACCGGCCCGCCGGCCACGATCGCGGTGTACGGCCTGGCCGGCACGATCGTGGCCCTTCCCCTCGCGGTGGCCTGGCGCCGGGGCCGTGCCGTCGCACCCCAACCAGAGAGCCGGTAGCCGTCCGCCGCGCCACTTCCGTACGCCGAAGCGTGCGGGGCCGTAGGCTCCGCCCATGCCTCCCTCCGACTCTCGTTCTCAGCGGAAGCGGCCGAAGGAACCGGCCGCGCCCAAGATGCCCCGATCACTCGCCGTCGCGCGGTGGCCCGAACACGACCTCGAAGACGACCGCACGTACCGCTCGATGGCGTTCACGGGCATCGACCTGTCGAACCGTGATGTGGAGATCGCCGACTTCGAGGGATGCCGGCTCGTCGACACCGGCTTCGCGGGCACCCGGCTGCACCGGGCGGGATTCGTCGACGTGGAGTTCGAGCGCTGTGACCTGTCGACCATGGCGGCCAGGATGTCGACCGTGCAGCGCGGCCGGGTGTCGTCGAGCCGCTTGACCGGAACGGCCTGGACGGAGTGCGCGTTCCGCGATGTGCTGTTCGACGGGTGTCGTGCCGATCTGGCCAGGTTCAGATTCTCGACGTTCGCCGGCACCGTCTTCCGGGACTGCTCGATGCCCGAGGCCGACTTCCAGAACGCCGACCTGCGGGGCGTTCGCTTCGAGCGCTGCGACCTGACGAGGGCGCAGTTCTCCCAGGCCCAGATGGACGGAGCCCGCTTCGCCGACTGCACCCTGGTGGGGATCGGCGGCGTGACCAGCTTCAAGGGGGCGGTCGTCAGGAGCCAGGACGCCCAGGGCCTGCTCTACGTCCTGGCCGGGGCGATGGGCATCACCATCGAGGAATAGACCTGCCGGCGGCCCGGGATCCTCGGCATGCGGGTGATCGCCGGTGCCGCCGACGTGAACAGATCGCAGGTCCGCCGTCAGTCCCAACTGGTCCCGGCGGGCACCCGGAGGGTGGTGTTGATGCGGTTGAAGAAGTTCGTGATCGCCACCATCAGCACCAGGGCCCCGAGCTGCCGCTCGTCGTAGTGCTTCGCGGCCTCGGCCCAGATCTCGTCGGTGACCGCGCCGGGCCGGTCGGAGAGCCGGGTCGCGGCCTCGGTCAGTGCCAGCGCGGCCCGCTCGGCGTCGTCGAAGAACGGGCTCTCGTACCAGGCGGCGAGGGTGTGCAGCTTCTCGGAGCTGACACCGGCCTTGGCCGCGCCCGTGGCACCGGCGTGGACGCAGGCGCTGCAGCCGTTGATCTGGCTCGCGCGCAGATGCACCAGCTCAAGCGTGTGACGCGGTACGCCGCCGGCGTACACCTCCTTGAAAATGTGCTGGACGCCTGCCGTGATGTCGGGCTGGGTCGCCGCGTTCTGGATGCGTGCTGTCATCTTTCCTCCAGGGGCCGTGTCGTCGGATCGGCGGACGGCACTACGACGTCCGGCCGCGGCGGGAGGTAACGCCGGCCCGGGAGTTACCTCACCGGGGCGCGACGCGTCGTGGTAGTGACACCGCCGTACACCGAGGAGAACCGTGACCGAAGAGGAAGAGCTCGCCGCGGAGTTCGAGGCCCAGCGCTCCTATCTCCATGCGATCGCGTTCCGCATACTCGGCTCGCACGCCGACGCGGACGACGCCGTCCAGGAGGCGTGGCTGCGGCTTGCGCGGACCGGTCGCGGTGACATCGAGGACCTGCGCGGCTGGCTCACCACGGTGACCAGCCGGATCTGCCTGGACGCGCTCCGCAGACGCGGAGTGCGGGGCGAGCAGCCGCTCGAGCTCGACATCGGCGCACTCGCACGGGAGGCGGCCGGGGACTCCCGGACCGATCCCGAGGCGGAGGCCGTGCTCGCCGACTCCGTCGGCCTCGCGTTGTACGTCGTCATGGACGCTCTCACCCCGGCGGAACGGGTGTCGTTCGTGCTCCACGACGTCTTCGAGGTCCCGTTCGACGCGATCGCGGCCATCCTCGGCCGGAGCACCGCGGCCACCAAGATGCTCGCCAGCCGGGCCAGGGGGCGGCTGCGGCTGGGCGCGCCCACGGCCGATGCCAACGCTGCGGCCCGGGACGTCGTCGACGCGTTCCTGGCGGCGGTCGGCAGGGGCGACATCGCCGGACTGCTGGCCACGCTCGCCCCCGAGGTCGAGCTGCGGGCACAGGGGCCGTGGGGCACCGTCGTCATCCGCGGCGCGGGCGAGGTCGCGACCCAGGCGACGACGTTCGCACGTCGGGACGGGGTGGCGCATCCTGCGCTCGTGGACGGCGTCCCGGGCGCTCTCATCACCGTTGGCGGACGACCGGTCGTGGTCCTGGCCTTCACGGTCGAGGACGGCGCCGTCACCGCGATCAGCGTGCTGACCGCCCCGGCCCGGCTGGCCCAGATCGTCCCGTCGTGGGTCGCGTGACCGTGCGGAGGCGCGGGCGTTCCGGTGGCCGATGGCCGGGAGCCTGAACGCCCGGCGTCTCTACGTTGTCCACAGGGTTCGGGCACATGTCCACAGGCATATCCACAGGGCGGCAGCGCATTTTCCACAGCCCGTACGGCCCACGCCGGAGGGCTGTGGACCGTACGGGGGGAGCCTGTGGACGGTCAGGCGACCGGCTTGGGCTCGTCCAACTCGTCGACGGTGCGGCGGGGGCCGGTGAACCACTTGCGCGCCGAGAGGGTCCACCACAGGCCGATGCCCAGCAGCACGGCGCCCACCGCGATCGGGGCGTAGTTCACGGACGTCCAGGTGAAATCCTTGTTGCCCGGCACGCCCTCGGGCGCGATCGGCAGCACGAAGTACACCGAGATCACCGCGATCTCGATGACGGAGATCCAGCCGAGGACCTTGTACTTGCGTCCCAGCGTCCACGGGCCGGGCTGGAAGGCGTCACCGGCGCGCAGCCGGAGCCAGATGGGGATGAGGAAGGCCAGGTAGAGGCCGATCACCGCGATGGAGACCACGGCCAGGAACGCGACCGGCGTGGCCGTCCCCTCCGGGGCGTACAGCGCGGGCAGCGTGATCAGCAGCGCGACCGCGCAGCCGCCGATGATCGCGTTGACCGGCGTCCGGTTGCGATCCACCCGCGCCCAGAGCCGCCAGCCGGGGACCGCGCCGTCACGGGAGAACGCGTACGCCATGCGGGACATGGAGGTCACGCAGCTCATGCCGCAGAAGAACTGCCCGATCGTGGAGATCCCGAAGATCACCGTGGCCAGTGTGGACGAGAGCGACGAGGTGAAGATGGCGCCGACGAACCCGCCTTCGTTGTTGACGGCGGCCACGTCCGTCGCCGCGAACAGGAACGACAGCAGCAGGATCCAGCCGCCGATCGCCGAGTAGAAGATGGATTTCCACAGGCCCTGCGCCGCCGTCCTGGCCGCGCCGTGGGTCTCCTCGGAGACGTGCGCGCAGGCGTCGAAGCCGGTGATCGTGTACTGCGTGAGCAGGAATCCGAGTGGCAGGACGTAAAGCCAGAACGTGGGGCCGGAGTCGCCAGAGCCGAACCCGGAGTTGTTGAAGCGCTCGAACAGGAAGCCGACGCTCTGGTGCTCCGACGGCCCGAAGATCAGGATGAGCACGACCGCCGCCGCGCCGAACACGTGCCACCACACCGAGACGTTCTGCAGGATCGAGATCAGCCGGTGGCTGAAGATGTTGATCAGCGCGTGCAGCACCAGCACGATCGCGAACAGCAGGAACGTCTGGCGCAGCGCGTCACCGCGTGCCCAACTGTCGCTGAACCGGCCGATGGTGATGTTGAGGAACGTGGCACAGCCGTAGTCGACGCTGGCGGTCACCGCGATCAGGCCGATCAGGTTGAGCCAGCCGGTGAACCAGCCGTGGATCGGCCGCCCCAGCTTGGTCGCCCACCAGTAGATGCCGCCCGCCGTGGGATAGGCCGAGACCAGTTCGGCCAGGCAGAACCCGATGATCAGGATGAACGCCGAGATCAGCGGCCAGCCGACCGAGATCGCGAGCGGTCCGCCGTTGTTCCACGCCTGACTGAACGTCGTGAAGCAGCCGGCCAGGATCGAGATGATGGAGAAAGAGATGGCGAAGTTGGAGAACCCGCTCCAGGTGCGCGCGAGTTCCTGCTTGTAACCGAGTTCGGCGAGTCGTCGGGCGTCGTCGTCGAGGGCTTGCGCCATGTGGCCTCCTCTAACCGGTGGGGGGTGTCCGGCCGTTAACCGGTGGGGGGTGTCCGGCCGTCGCCGAGGTCCCGTACGTCCCGCATGTATGTCTTTGTGGGGATGCGGGGGTGGTCTCGGCGGCGAGGTCGAAGTCGGGCGGCGGCGGGTCGTGGACGCGGCGGCCGGGCGATCGGGACGGTGTCCCGTGCGACGGGGTGGTGAAGACCGCCCTCGACCGTCGGGTGCGTGACCGGACGGCCGACCTGACCGGTGACGAGCCCCAGCGCGTCCCGGACGAGGTCTGGCATGGGCCCGCTCCTTTGGTCTGCGTTCAGACCATTGATCCGATTGTGCGGGCCGGACGTTACGGAAATCAAGCAGTCCTGTGTGACATCTGAGGCGTGGTTGCCCGGTGGGGCATGCGGCCACCGGTCGAGGGCGGCATCGGGCGTCGGGATCGACCGCTGGCACGGGGTCTCTCCACGTAAACCGGGAAAGGAATTCGGACGGGCCCCGGCGTCAGGCGGCCTCCGGTGGAGGCCGTCGGAAAAGAGCCGTCGGATCAGGCCGGTGTCACGGTGGCAGCTCGCCGCGGGTGGGCAGACCCTGCCACGAACTGGGGCTCGCCACGGCGAAGGCGGCCACGGAGATGCCCCGTTTGAGCCGGTCGGCCGGGTGCAGCTCGTCGAGCAGCGCGCTGAGATAGCCCGCCACGAAGGCGCCGCCGACCTCGGTCGCGTCCACGGTCGTGACCGGGGCGGCCTGGGTGTCGTAACGCAGCCCGTCCACCGTCGCGCTCGCCCCCTTGGAGCCCCGGGTGACGACGAGCTCAGGGATCTGGCCGATCACCGATTCGACGAGGCCCAGCTCGTCCTGGTTGGCGAAAAGAATGTCGGCGGACGCGGCCAGTTCGGTCAGGCCCTGCCGTGCCTCGTCCAGGCTCTCCCAGAGGTACGGCCGGTGGTCGACATCCACGGAGATCGTGACTCCCGCGTCCCTGGCCAGCTTGACCGCGTGGTGGACCGCGCTCCAGGAGAACCCGCTCAGCGCGAGGGTGATGCCGGTGACGTGCAGGATCCGCGCCGACTGCACGGGCTCGGCCGGCACGTCGCCGGTGGAGAGCCGCGACCCCGCCGACCCCGCGCGGTAGTAGACGGCGTGCATGGACCGCCCGATCCGGCGTTGCCGTACGACCAGGCCGGTGGAGGCGGTCTCGTCGACCCGGACGGCGGAGACGTCCACGCCCTCCCCGCGCAGCGCGGTCAGCGCCCGGGCGCCCAGCTCGTCGGAGCTGACTCTGCCCAGCCAGCCGACGGAATGGCCCAGCCTCGCCAGCCCGACCGCCATGGTCAGCTCGGGCCCCTCAAGGTCGAGCCGGGCGGTGCCGTCGTGCCGGAGCCGGTCGGCCGACATGACGCCCAGAACCTCACCAAGTGTGAACACCTCGGCCCCGCGGTTCGGCAGCGCGTTGCCGGAAGAAGCAGTCATCTGTGTCTTTCTCCGCGATCGATCGCGATCGATGCGGAAAGCATGGCAGAGGCGACTGTGTGCGGGAAGCGATATCCGATCAAGAACGCGGTCATATGCCGCGAATCACACCTCGGTTCGTCGTGTCGTGCTCGACGGGTTTTAGATGTCCAGCAGGTCGCGGGCCGATTGCGCGGTGATGGCTGCCTGGACCCAGGCGTCGAGCCGTTCGAGGTCGGAGCACTCGCTGATGGCCGTACGGACGTCGTCGGGCACGTCGAGGCCACGCGCGGAGAGCACCGTGAAGATCGAATCGGCCCTGCCTTTCGCCTCGCCTTTGGCCACGTTGTCGCGGGCCCAGTCGCTGAGGAATTCACGGGTTTCGGTCTGCATGAGATCCTCCAGGTGCTCCCAGATCTTGTCGGGTAGCGCCGCGCGTCGGCTCGCAGCTCGGCGGGGGTAACCGCGGTGAGGTCTCCTGTTTCGACCGCCGCGTGATCGTAACGGGGGAGCGGAACGTCCAGGCTTTCGGCCAGGAGTTCGGCCGCCAGCTGGGGACGCTCGTGGAACAGGCGCACGATCGCTTCATGTTGGACGGAGGGCATGGCGAGAAGGTAGAAGTGGCAGCCTGCTTGGAATGCCGAATTTTGAGCGTCCGTAATTGAATGGTTACTTTAAGTGACCAATATAATCCGATATCAACGCCTTGGTCTGGGGCTCCTGATCGGACGCCGCGAGCCCGTCGCGCGCTGGTTCGACCGCTGTCGGTGTCCGGCACGTCGCGCCGATCGCGTTCTCAGCCCTTTCAGCCGCCGAAGGCGTCGAGCACGGTCTGGCAGAACGCCTTCAGGTCGTCGGGCCTACGGCTGGTGACCAGCGTGTTCCTCTCGTCGGAGTCGACCTGGACCTCCTGGTCCACCCAGGTGGCCCCCGCGTTGCGCAGGTCGGTCTTCAGGCTCGGCCAGGAGGTGAGCGTACGGCCGCGGACCACGTCGGCCTCGATCAGCGTCCACGGGCCGTGGCAGATGGCGGCGACCGGCTTGCCCTGGTCGAAGAACGCCCGCACGAACTCGACGGCCTTCGGTTCGGTCCGCAGCGTGTCAGGGTTGGCGACCCCGCCGGGCAGGATGAGGCCGTCGAAGTCGGACGCGGAAACCTGGTCGACCGTCGCGTCGACCGGGAACGACTCGGCCTTGTCCAGGTGATGGAAGGCCTGGATCGTGCCCGGGTCCGTGGAGATCAGCCGAGGGGTGCCGCCCGCGTGCTGCACAGCCTTCCACGGCTCGGTCAACTCGATCTGCTCGACGCCCTCCGGGGCGACGAGGAAGGCGATCGTCTTTCCCTGGATCATGTCGGCTCCCTGGTTTAACGGTGATTTCGCCGATACGCGACCGACCTGCCCGCCGATCGGGGATCTATGCGGGAACGCGGGTAGGGGAGCGGCATGCCCCTGTTCGTCGGCACCTCGGGCTGGCAGTACGCCGACTGGCGCGACCTGCTCTACACCGGCGTGCCGCAGCGGCTGTGGCTCGAACGGTACGGCGAGGTGTTCGCCACGGTCGAGAACAACAACGCGTTCTACCGCCTGCCGTCGCGCGAGACGTTCGAGTCCTGGCGCGAGCGCACCCCCGGCGACTTCGTCATGGCGGTCAAGGCCAGCCGCTTCCTCACCCACATCAAGCGGCTGAAGGACCCGGAGGAGCCGGTGGGGCGGCTGACCGGGGTGGCGGAGGGGCTCGGGCCCAAGCTCGGTCCCGTCCTGGTGCAGCTCCCGCCCACGATGTCGGTGGACTGTGAGCGGCTCCGCCACTGCCTGGCCGCCTTCCCCACGAGCGTCCGCGTGACGGTCGAGTTCCGGCACACCTCCTGGTGGACCGAGCGGGTACGCGAGACGCTGTGCGAGTTCGGCGCCGCCCTCTGCTGGGCGGACAGCCGCGGCCGATCGATGAGCCCGCTCTGGCGGACCGCGCCATGGGCCTATCTCCGGCTGCACGAGGGCCTGGCCCTGCCGTTTCCCTCATACGGTGACCGCGCGTTGCGCACCTGGCTGGAGCGGCTCGGCGACGTCCCCGACGCGTACGTCTACTTCAACAACGACCCGGGCGGCGCCGCGGTGCGGAACGCGCTGCGGTTCGCCGAGCTCGCCCGCGACGCCGGACGCGGTGTGAGTCGTACCGGCCTGCCGGACTGACGCCCCGTTCCCGCGGTGCCGACACGACCGGCGGCTCAGCGTGAGGCGGGGTGCGGGCCGGTGGTGTGCTCGACGGCCAGGCGGGTGAGCTCCACGCGGGAGCGGATGTCCAGCTTGCGGAAGATCTGCCGCAGGTGGAACGCCACCGTGTGGACGCTGATGAACATCTGCTCCGCGACCTGCCGGTTCGTCCACCCCTGGGCGACCAGCATGGATACGGCGTGCTCGGTGTCGGTGAGGCTGTCCCACCCGGTGGCCGGCCGGTCGGCGTAGCTCCAGTGGCGGTGACGCACGCCCTCCTGGCGCAGCCGGTGGCGCAGCCGCGCGGTGTCCCGCGTGGCGCCCGCCTCCTCGTACCCGGCGAGCGCGCGGTTCAGGCTCTCGATCCCCGCGGTCCGGTCGCCGGTACGGCACAGCAGCACGCCGAGGTCCTCCTCCGCCGACGCGCGGGACCAGGGGTCGGCCGCCCGTCCGGCGGCGAGGGCGAGCGCGCGCGGATCGTCGTCGAGCAGGCCGCGGGCGTGCGCGACCTCGTCGTCGAGCACGTCGGCGGGCAGGCGGTTCAGAGCGGCGCCGACCAGCTCGGCCCGCGCGCGGTCGCCCGTACGGAGCGCGAGGCGGACCAGCCAGGCGGCGCAGCCCGGTTCGACGGCGAGCACCCAGGGGTGGCGTCCCAGCGCGGAGTAGACGTCCGCGTCGGCCAGATGCTCCATGGCGGGCTCCGCGCCCTCGCCCGCCTCGATCACGCGTGCCGCCGCCACGGCGCGGATCATCTCGTCGGCGGCGGGACAGGCCCGTACGGCGAGGCGGGGGGAGCGGCCGCGGGCGTCCGCGCCGTCGTGGGCGGCCGGGCGAAGACGATCAGCGGGCCGGGACGGCTCCGGGAGGCGTTCGGCCTGGTGGCGCAGGGCCAGCCGCAGCGGGCGGGGCAGGCCGGCGAGGACGGCCCGCCAGACCAGCTCGGGACGGAAGGTGAGCATGTCTCCGGCCGCCGCCAGCAGCCCGGCCTCCAGCGCCTCCTCAAGCGCGGGGAGCAGCGTCGCGGGGCCGACCCCCAGCAGCTCGGCCACGTCTCCCGGGGAGAACGACCGGCCGAGCACGGCCGCCGCCTCCACCAGGTGCCTGGCCTCGCGGCTCAGCCGGTCCAGCCGGCGCCGCACCAGGACCCGTACGCGCTGGGGGAGCACGGGGGACACCAGCCGGGCCCGGCCGCCCGCGATCTCGATCGCGCCCTCGTCGCGCAGCCCGTCCACCAGCTCGGCGAGCAGGAACGGGTTGCCGCCCGCGCCGGAGGCGAAGTCGAGCAGGCCGGGGTCGGGGCGGGCGCACAGCATGTCGGCGATCACCCGGGCGACGGCGTCCTCCGGCAGCGGGCCGAGCGTCACCCGGCGCGCTCCCTGCCGTTCCAGCAGGTCGAACAGCCGCTCGGCGTCGTGGTCGCGACCGCCGGTGGAACGGGCGAGCAGCCAGGCGAGCGGCCGGGACGACAGCCGGCAGTGCAGTGTGCGCACCGCCATGAGCGTGGCCGGGTCCGCCCACTGGAGATCGTCGAGGGTGACCAGCAGCGGTCCGGCGGCGATCCGCTTCTCCATGTGGGTCCGCAGGCGTTCCACCCGCCTTTCCAGCGGCTCCGGCGCGGGGTCGCTCTCGCCCGGCAGGTCGTCGAAGGCGGACAGGAGCGGGTTCAGCGGGATGAGCCGGTCCAGCTCCTCGGCGCCGCCCGCGGCCAGGCCGAACCCCCGGGTGGCGGCCCGTTCCGCGGCCCGGGCGAGGAGCGTCGTCTTGCCGGTGCCGGGCTCGCCGTCGATCAGCAGGGTGGCGCGCTCGCCGGTTCCGGCCCGATCCAACAACTCGGCGACGGCGGCCAGTTCGCGTGCCCGCATCGAAAGTCCCCCGAAATGTCTAGCGATTCGCCTGGTCAGTTGATGTGACGGCTACCCGTATCCGGCACGACTACACGATCTGACGATGTGGCCGGACAGTCGCCGGGGCGACGCTCAAAAGAAGGCCCGCGCGCAGTCAGGTTGGGGGAACACCGCATGGCGAAGGCAGTCGGCATCGATCTGGGCACCACGAACTCCGTGATCGCCGCGATGGAAGGCGGGCAGCCGTCGGTGATCCCCAACGCGGAGGGATCACGGACGACCCCCTCGGTGGTCGCGTTCACCGAGCAGGGGGAGCGGCTCGTCGGCCAGCTCGCCCGCAGGCAGGCGATCCTGAACCCCAAGGGCACGATCTACTCGGCCAAGCGCTTCATCGGCCGCCGCTACGACGAGGTGACCAGCGAGATGAACGCGGTCTCCTTCGACGTGGTGGAGGGGCCGGGCGGCTCGGTGCGCTTCCAGGTGCGCACCAAGCAGTACGCCCCCGAGGAGATCTCCGCCCTCGTGCTCAGGAAGCTGATCCAGGACGCGGGGAAGTTCCTCGGCGAGAAGATCACCGAAGCCGTGATCACCGTGCCCGCGTACTTCAACGACGCCCAGCGGCAGGCCACCAAGGACGCGGGCCGGATCGCCGGCGTCGAGGTCCTGCGCATCATCAACGAGCCGACCGCGGCCGCGCTGGCGTACGGGCTGGACCGGAAGGAGAACGAGACCGTCCTCGTCTTCGACCTGGGCGGCGGCACGTTCGACGTGAGCATCCTGGACATCGGCGAGGGCGTGCTGGAGGTCCGGGCCACCTCCGGCGACACCCACCTCGGCGGCGACGACTTCGACCGCCGGATCGTGGACCACCTCGCGGACGAGTTCCAGCGGCAGGAGGGCATCGACCTCAGGCGGGACCCGCAGGCCCTGCAGCGACTGTTCGAGGCGGCCGAGAAAGCCAAGGTGGAGCTGTCGTCGGTCACCCAGACCACGGTGAGCCTGCCGTTCATCACCGCGGACGCGAACGGTCCCAAGCACCTCAACACGACGCTCATGCGCTCGACGTTCGAGCAGATCACCGCCGACCTGGTGGAGCGCTGCACCAAGCCGGTCGAGCAGGCGATGACCGATGCCAAGCTCACCGCGGACGACATCGACGAGGTCATCCTGGTCGGCGGTTCGACCCGCATCCCCGCCGTGCAGAACCTGGTACGCCGGATGACCGGCGGCAAGGACCCCAACATGACCGTCAACCCGGACGAGGTCGTCGCCGTCGGCGCGGCCGCCCAGGCGGCGATCATCAAGGGCGAGGTCAAGGACGTCCTGCTCCTGGACGTCACCCCGCTGTCCCTGGGCGTGGAGACCCTCGGCGGCGTGATGACCAAGGTCATCGAGCGGAATACGACGATCCCCGCCCGCCGTACGGAGACGTTCAGCACGGCCGACGACAACCAGGGCGCGGTGGACGTGGTCGTGCTCCAGGGCGAGCGCGAGCGGGCGGCGGACAACCGCGCCCTCGGCCGCTTCCGGCTGGAGAACATCCGCCCGGCGCCGCGCGGCACGCCGCAGATCGAGGTGACGTTCGACATCGACGCGAACGGCATCCTCAATGTCTCCGCCAAGGACAAGGACACCAGCCAGGAGCAGCGCATCACGATCAGCGAGAGCTCCAACCTGGACAAGTCCGAGGTGGACCGGATGGTCTCCGACGCCGAGCGGCACCGCGGCGAGGACGCCCGGCTGCGCGAGCTGGTCGACGCCCGCAACGAGCTGGACACCGTCACCTACACCGTCGAACGCCGGCTGAACGAGCTGGGCCAGGCCGTGCCCGTCCACGAGAAGGCGCGGGCCGAGACGCTGGTCGTGGACGCCCGGCAGGCGATCAAGGAGGAGGTGCCGCTCGACCGGCTGCGTTCCCTCACGGCCGAGTTGCAGCAGGTCTACCACGGTCTCGGTGCGTCCGCCGCCGCGCCGGGCGCCCAGGGCGAGGGCCCTCCGCCTGGCGAGGGCGGCGGAGGCGGCGACGACGTCATCGACGCCGAGTTCACCACGTCGGACTGACCATGAGCGAGCGCGAGCAGGGCCGCGCCGGCGGCCCCGACGAGACGCGAGGGGAGCCCCCGGCCGCCGAGGCCAGGGCGGAGGCGCGCCCCGAGGAGCGGGGCCGGAGCGAGACCGACGAGATGGTGGCCGACCTGGAGGGCCGGTGGCTGCGCGCCGTCGCGGAGCTCGACACCGTACGCCGCCGGATGGCCAGGGACATGGAGCGGCAGCGCCAGGAGGAGCGGGCCAGGGTGGCCGCGGAGTGGCTTCCCGTGCTCGACAACCTCGAACTCGCGCTGCGCCACGCCGGTGACGGCGCCCGCGGCTCCCATGGGGTTCCCGGGGCCGCGGACGCTCCCCGGGAGGGCGCCGGCGGAGGCGGGTTCGCCCCGCCGCCGGGCACGGGCGGTTCCGGCCACGCCGAGGCGGTCATCGAGGGCGTGCGCGCGGTCCGCGACCAGGCGGTCGCCGTACTGGCCCGGCTCGGCTTCCCGCGCCAGGAGGCGGTCGGGCAGAAGTTCGACCCCGCCGTGCACGAGGCGGTCGGCGCTGTGCCCGACCCGCACGCGCAGCCGGGGACGGTCATCGAGGTCGTACGGCCCGGCTACGGCGACGCGGACCACCTGCTGCGCCCGGCGTCCGTGGTCGTCTCCACGAAGGCGGACTGAGGGAGACCGATGGCGGCCGACTTCTACGAGGTGCTGGGCGTTCCGCGGAGCGCGAGCCAGGAGGAGATCCAGCGCGCCTACCGCAAGCTCGCCCGGTCCTACCACCCGGACGTGAACAAGGACCCGGGGGCCGAGGACCGGTTCAAGGAGATCTCCGAGGCGTACCAGGTGCTGTCCGACCCGGAGACCCGCCGGCGGTACGACGCGTTCGGCCCGGACTTCCGGCAGGTGCCGCCGGACGTGGACCCGGAGACGTGGGCCCGCGCCCGCGCGGCCGGGGCCGGGTTCGGCGCGCCCGCGTGGGACTTCGGCGGCGACTTCGCCGGAGCGGACGTCGAGGACCTGTTCGGCGGCATCTTCACCGGTCGCCGGGGCGGCCGCCGCTGGGGGCCGGTCCGGGGCGCCGACCAGGAGGCCGAGCTGGCGGTCACGGTCGAGGACGCCTACTGGGGCGCCCGCCGGACGCTCACGCTGCCGTCCGGCCGCACGGTGGACGTGACCATCCCGGCCGGGGTGACCGATGGGCAGCGCATCAGGCTGGCCGGCCAGGGCGGCCGGGGCGGCGACGGCGCGCCCTCGGGCGATCTCTTCCTCATCGTGCGGATCGCGCCCCATCCCCGCTACGAGGTGCGGGGGCGGGACATCCACGCCGTCCTTCCGCTGGCCCCGTGGGAGGCGGCGCTCGGAGCGACGGTCGCGATCGACACGCCGGGCGGGGAGGCCAAGGTGCGCGTCCCGGCCGGTACGCCGAGCGGCCGCCGCCTGAGGTTGCGCGGGCGGGGGCTGCCCAACCCGCGCGGCACGCCGGGAGACCTGCTCGCGGAGGCCAGGATCATGGTGCCGCCGGAGCTCACCGACGAGGAGCGGCGGCTGTACGAGGAGCTGTCCTCGGTCTCCCGCTTCGACCCGAGGAGCCGCCGATGACCTACCCCCTCGTCCCGGCCGGCCTACCGCGGATGGATCTGGAGACCTTCGCGCGGGCCGCCGACATGCACCCCGACCTCGTGCTGCGGCTCGTCGCGCTCGGGCTGCTCGACGCCGTCCCCGACGCGGCGGGCCGGCCGTACCTCGCGCCGTCCCAGCTCGTCGTGGTCGCCCGGATCCAGCGGCTGCGCGCCGGGTTCGCCGTCAACTACGCCTCGGTCGGCCTGGTGATCGACCTGCTCGACCGCGTCGCCGAGCTGGAGGCCGCCCTGCGCGCCCGCTCGCGTCAGACCGGAGGTTGAAGATGGACCCGAACCGCCTGACCCAGAAGTCCCAGGAGGCCCTGAACGACGCTCAGGCCGTGGCGGTGCGCCTCGGGCAGACCGAGGTCGACGGCGAGCACCTCCTGGTGGCGCTGCTCGCCCAGCCCGACGGGCTGGTGCCCCGCCTGCTCACCCGGGCCGGCGCCGACCCGGATCGGCTGCGCGGGGAGCTGGAGGAGAACCTGCGCCGCCGCCCCTCGGTGAGCGGTCCGGGCGCGACGCCCGGGCAGGTCTTCGTCACCCGGCGGCTGTCCCAGGTCCTGGACGTCGCCGACCGGGAGGCCACGCGGCTCAAGGACGAGTACGTGTCGGTCGAGCACCTGCTCCTCGCGCTGATCGACGAGGGCACGGAGACGGCGGCCGGCCGCCTGCTGCGCGAGGAGGGCCTCACCCGGGACCGGTTCCTCCAGGTTCTCACCGAGGTCAGGGGCCACCAGCGGGTCACCTCCGCGACGCCGGAGGCCGCGTATGAGGCCCTGGAGAAGTACGGCAGGGACCTGGTCGCGGACGCGGCGGCGGACAAGCTGGACCCGGTGATCGGCCGGGACTCCGAGATCCGCAGAGTGGTCCAGATCCTGTCCAGGAAGACGAAGAACAACCCGGTGCTCGTCGGTGACCCGGGGGTCGGCAAGACGGCGATCGTCGAGGGCCTGGCCCAGCGGATCGTCCGCGGGGACGTGCCGGAGGGGCTGCGCGACAAGACGATCTTCAGTCTGGACATGGGCGCCCTGATCGCCGGGGCGAAGTACCGCGGCGAGTTCGAGGAACGGCTCAAGGCCGTGCTCGGCGAGGTGAAGGCGGCCGAGGGGCGCATCCTGCTGTTCGTCGACGAGCTGCACACGGTCGTGGGCGCGGGCGCGACAGAGGGCGCCATGGACGCGGGCAACATGCTCAAGCCGATGCTCGCCCGCGGCGAGCTGCACATGATCGGCGCGACGACGGTGCAGGAGTACCGCAAGCACATCGAGAAGGACGCCGCCCTGGAGCGCAGGTTCCAGCCGGTGATCGTGGACGAGCCGTCGGTCGAGGACGCCATCTCGATCCTGCGCGGGCTGCGCGAGCGTCTTGAGGTGTTCCACGGCGTGAAGATCCAGGACAACGCGCTGGTCGCCGCGGTCGTCCTCAGCCACCGCTACATCTCCGACCGGTTCCTGCCGGACAAGGCGATCGACCTGGTGGACGAGGCGTGCGCGATGCTGCGCACCGAGATCGACTCGATGCCGGCCGAACTGGACGAGCTGACCCGCCGGGTGATGCGCCTGGAGATCGAGGAGGCGGCGCTGGCCAAGGAGACGGACCCCGCGAGCGGCGCCCGCCTTGAGGACCTGCGCGGGGAGCTGGTCGACCTGCGCGCCGAGGCCGACGCGATGCGGGCGCAGTGGGAGGCCGAGCGGCACGCGCTGCGCAAGGTGCAGGCGCTGCGCGAGGAGATGGAGACGGTACGCCGCGACGCCGAGATCGCCGAGCGCAGCTACGACCTCAACCGGGCCGCCGAACTGCGGCACGGACGGATGCCGGAGCTGGCCCGGCGGCTCGCCGCCGAGGAGGAGCAGCTGGAGGCGAAGCAGGGGCGCGGCCGGCTGCTGCGCGAGGTCGTGACCGAGGACGAGATCGCGGCGATCGTGTCGCGCTGGACGGGCGTCCCGGTCAGCCGCCTACAGG
The DNA here is from genome assembly GCF_050947145.1 of Microtetraspora malaysiensis. NCBI lineage: Bacteria > Bacillati > Actinomycetota > Actinomycetes > Streptosporangiales > Streptosporangiaceae > Microtetraspora > Microtetraspora malaysiensis. The sequence goes on along the minus strand of NZ_CP191998.1, from coordinate 8,725,869 downwards.
AGGGCGAGCGGGAGAAGCTGCTCCGTCTGGACGACATCCTGCATGAGCGGGTCGTCGGCCAGGATGAGGCGGTCCAGCTTGTCGCCGACGCCGTGATCCGCGCCAGGTCGGGCATCAAGGACCCGCGCCGCCCGATCGGGTCGTTCATCTTCCTCGGCCCGACCGGCGTCGGCAAGACCGAGCTGGCCAAGGCGCTGGCGGCGGCGCTCTTCGACACCGAGGACAACATGGTCCGGGTCGACATGAGCGAATACCAGGAGCGGCACACCGTGAGCCGGCTCGTCGGCGCCCCTCCCGGCTATATCGGCTACGAGGAGGGCGGCCAGCTCACCGAGGCCGTGCGGCGCAAGCCGTACTCGGTGGTGCTCTTCGACGAGATCGAGAAGGCGCACGCGGATGTGTTCAACACGCTGCTCCAGGTGCTCGACGACGGCCGGCTGACCGACGCCCAGGGCCGTACGGTCGACTTCAGGAACACCGTCATCATCATGACCTCGAACATCGGGTCGGAGTACCTGCTGGAAGGGGTCACGCCGAGCGGTGAGATCAAGCCCGAGGGGCGGGACCAGGTCATGGCCGCGCTGCGGCGGCACTTCCGGCCGGAGTTCCTCAACCGGGTGGACGACATCGTGCTGTTCAAGCCGCTGACCGAGGCGGAGATCGAGCGGATCGTGGACCTGATGTTCGGCGAGATCAGGGCCAGGCTGGCCGAGCGGCGGATGACGTTGGAAGTGAGCGAGGAGGCCCGCCGGCTGATCGCCAAGGAGGGCTACGACCCCGTGTACGGCGCGCGCCCGCTGCGGCGGTTCATCTCGCGCGAGGTGGAGACGCGGATCGGCCGGGCGCTGATCGCGGGGGACGTCGGAGACGGCGCGACGATCACGGTCGGGGTCGGCGGAGGCGAACTGGTGGTCGGATTCCGTAATCCGGGCCAGGATTAACATCCCGTTCACATTCGGGCAAAAGGTCGGAAACGGGCGGTTGCCATTCTCAGGCGTGTCGATGAAAAGCACGCTCGTGAGGGGATCGACGTGAGCTACAAGGCTGAGTACATCTGGATCGACGGCACGGAGCCCACGGCGAAGCTCAGGTCCAAGACCAAGATCGTCAAGGACGGCGCGCCGCTCCCGAACTGGGGCTTCGACGGATCCAGCACGAACCAGGCCGGCGGCCACGCCTCCGACCGCGTCCTCAAGCCCGTGTTCACCTGCCCGGACCCGATCCGCGGCGGCGACAACGTGCTGGTGCTGTGCGAGGTGCTCAACCCGGACCTGTCGCCGCACGCCAGCAACACCCGCGCGCTGCTCACCGAGGTGGCCGAGCGGTTCGCCGACCAGGAGTCGTGGTTCGGCATCGAGCAGGAGTACACCTTCTTCAAGGACGGCCGCCCGCTCGGCTTCCCGATCGGCGGCTTCCCGGCGCCGCAGGGCGGCTACTACTGCGGTGTCGGCGCCGACGAGGTCTTCGGGCGCGACGTCGTCGAGAAGCACCTCGACCTCTGCCTCGCGGCCGGCCTGGAGATCTCCGGCATCAACGCCGAGGTCATGCCCGGCCAGTGGGAGTTCCAGATCGGCCCGCTCGGTCCCGTCGAGGTCTCCGACCACATGTGGATCGCCCGCTGGCTGCTCTACCGCGTCGCCGAGGACTTCGACACCGCCGCCACGCTCGACCCCAAGCCGGTGAAGGGCGACTGGAACGGCGCCGGCGCGCACACCAACTTCTCCACCAAGGCGATGCGCGAGGCGTACGAGCCGATCATCACCGCCTGCGAGGCCCTCGCCGAGAACGCGATGGAGCACGTGCGGCACTACGGCCACGGCATCGAGGACCGGCTCACCGGCCACCACGAGACCGCTCCGTGGGACAAGTTCAGCTACGGCGTGTCCGACCGCGCCGCCTCCGTCCGCATCCCGTGGCAGGTCGAGCTCGAGCGCAAGGGCTACATCGAGGACCGCCGCCCCAACGCCAACGTCGACCCCTACGTGGTGACCCGCCTGATCGTGGACAGCTGCTGCACCGCGCTGGAGAAGGCCGGCCAGGTCTGATCCTCCGCCCGGACTCCGTACGTACGGCTCCCGCCCCACATTGGGCGGGAGCCGTACGCGTTGGTGGAATGTGCGCTTTCATGACGGAGAACCCGACCATGGTGACGCCCGCTTCCACGGCGAAGAAGGAGATCATGCAGCACGAGTACGAGGCGACGTTCCTGTCTGTCGACGTCGCAGGCCTCCGGGCCAAGCTGACCTCCCTGGGCGCCGTCCAGGCCTTCCCCCGCACCCTCCTCACCCGCAAGATCTTCGAGGGCGACACGCTCGGCAGCGGCCAGTGGCTCCGCCTGCGCGACGAGGGGACCCGCTCGACTCTCACCCTCAAGCAGGTCACGGACGCCACCACGATCAACGGCACCACCGAGATCGAGACCGAGGTCACCGACCGTGCGGCCATGGCCGAGATCCTCCGCCATCTCGGCCTGCGCGAGGTCCGCTACCAGGAGAACTACCGCGAGGAGTGGCGCCTGGACGGCATCACTGTCGATATCGACACCTGGCCCGATCTGCCGACCTTCGTCGAGATCGAAGGGCCGGACGAGGCGGCGGTCCGCCGCGGGGCATCCCTTCTGGGATTCGACTACTCCGAGGCCCGGTTCGGCAGCGTCGACGAGATCTACAAGAGCGAGATCGGTCGCGACATCCTCGCCGAACCCACCCTCCTCTTCTCCGAAGCCGGCAAGAACGAGCAGGCCTCCGGGACCCTGACCGACTGACCTTCTCGGGTGTCCCCGTACCTGTGAGACCGGCGGCCGGGCCACCGCGAGACGGCCGCCGGGGTGGCTCATTCTCGCGCCGGGACGTAACCGAGCCGCCGGACGGCGTAGGCGCGGATCGCGCCGGCGAACCAGGGAGGAAGAAGCGGGTCGATCTCCTCGATCATGGCGCGCTGGTCGGGATTGCCGGTCACGAGGTCCGCCAGCGCGTGGTAGGCCGCCGCGTCGGCCGGCCACAGCAGCCGGACCCCCTGGTAGTGCTCGGTCATGAGGTCGAGGACGGCGGCGCTGTCGGGGGCCGTTCCGCTGGAACGCGCGTCCGAGAGCCGCCGCAGCAGCCGGCGGCCCTGCGCCGCGGCCTGCTCGTGCTCCTCGCGGGTCCACCGGCCGGTGACCGCGTCCGCGCTGGCGAAGTGCTCCCCGGCGCCGGCCCCGTACCGGGCCTCGACGTCCCGCCGGAGGTCGTCCCGCCGTGCCGACAGGCCGGTGAAGAACTCCTCCTCGCTGAGGTGCGCCTGGCCGGTGAGATCGGCGATGGTGCGGTCGACGGTCGCGATGATCTCCTCAAGCCGGTCGCGGTGGGCGACGAGGTCCGCGCGGTGCCGCCGCAGCGCGGCGACCCCGTCCCGGTCGCCGTCGAGGATCCGGCCGATCTGGGTGAGCGGGACGCCCAGCTCCCTGAGGAACAGGATCCGCTGCAGGCGCAGCAGCTCCCGGCGCCCGTACCAGCGGTAGCCGTTGCTCGCCGTCCGTACGGGGCGCAGCAGCCCGATGTCGTCGTAGTGCCGCAGCGTGCGAGAGGTGAGGCCGGACATGCGGGCGACCTCGCTGATCGAGTGCTCCACACTCGCACCCTAAACGGCTGGACCTTCTCGTTACGTCAACTTCTAGCGTCGGGGGCATGAGCACGCACCCGCCCTTCACCATCTCAGACGTCCGCGTTTTCGGCGGCGGCGACCTGATCCCCGGTGTCACGCACGTCCGCGTCAGCGCCGGCCGGATCGCCGCCGTCGGCGACGCGTCCGTGATCCAGGCGGGCGACGCCGTCGTCGACGGCTCCGGCGCGACCCTCCTGCCCGGCCTCGTCGACGCGCACGTCCACCTGCTTCCGGGCTGCACACGGTTGGCGGCCGTGTTCGGGGTGACGACGGTCCTCGACATGTTCAGCAAGCCGGAGACCATCGTCCCCGAGCGGTCCGCCGTCGCCGCGTCGGTGCGCGGCGCGGGACCCGTCCACGCCGACATGCGGACGTCGAGCGTCGGCGCGACGGCTCCCGGCGGGCACCCGACCATCGCGTACGCGCCCTTCCCGTACGTCACCGGACCACGGGACGCGGCGGCCTTCGTCGCCGACCGGGTGGCCGAAGGAGCGACACACCTCAAGGTGATCTACGACGACGGCTCGGGCGCGATGCTCGACATCCCCGCGCTGGACGTCCCGACGATCGAGGCGCTGGTCACCGCCGCGCACGACAGCGGCCTGCCGGTCGTGGCGCACGCGTCCTCCGCGGCCGGGGCGGTGACGGTGGCCCGGTGCGGGGTCGACGTCCTGGCCCACGCTCCGTTCGACCGGATGACGGACGCGCAGATCCGGGACGTGGCCCGGTGCGGCGTGGCGGTCGTCGCGACGCTGAGCGTCGTCGACGGGTTCCCGGGCCAGGACGGCGTCATGCCGCTGCTGGCCCAGCCGTACCTGGCCGGGCGGCTGGGCGCTCGGTGGCGGCGCCTGATCGAGCGCCAGGCCCTGCGGTGGATGCCGCCCGAGCCGCCGGACGGCGCCGCGCAGCGGCACAACACCGTGGCGTTCCTGGAGTCGGGCCTGCGGGTGCTCGCCGGTACGGACGCCCCCAACCCCGGGCTCGTGTTCGGAGCCAGCCTGCACCGGGAGCTGCAGCACCTGGTCGACGCCGGGTTCACCCCGGGTGAGGCCCTGGCCGCCGCGACCTCGACGCCGGCCGCGGTCTTCGGCCTGGCCGACCGCGGCGAGATCGCCGCAGGGCGCCGGGCCGACCTCGTGCTCGTCGAAGGCGACCCGACGGCCGACATCGCCGCGACCCAGCGGATCCGCGACGTGTGGGTGCTCGGCCGGCGCGTCGACCCCGGCGCGTACGCCGGCAGCGAGGCCGAGCACGCGGGCGTGCGCTGGCAGCGGGACTCGACACAGAAGATCATCACGGCGATCGGGGAGATGTGGCCGGGCTTCCCGGCGCCCCAGGAGGTACGGCGCGACGACGGCGAGCCGGTGGGCCGGGTGGTGCCGACGTCCGGAGGCTGGCAGGCCATGACGATCTTCGGGGCGCCGCTCGGCGACCCCGCTGACCGCGACGAGGCCGTCGCCGTCGTTCGTGCCCGCGGGCTGGCCTGCCTGGCCGAGCCCTGGTGGGCCCGCGTCGGCGACGACCCCGCTTGGCGGGAGGCCAGGATGGTCGAGGCCGCTCCCGACCGCGTCCGGCTCCGCTGGGCCGACCCCATGATCGATCAACCGCCGTCCGGCCAGTGGTTCGGACTCGACGACCTGGACCTGTCGCTCGACCGGCCCGCCGGCTGAGCGGCCGCACTGTCCGAATGGGCCGACCGCTGGCGTGGCGGTTCCAGGCCGAGCCCGGCCAGCGCGGTCCGCCAGTCCTTCGCGACGGCCTTCTGCGCCGCGGCGAGCCGTACGGTTCCCGCGCGGACCGCCTCGTGCAGCCTGGCGGGTGGAGCCCCGGTAGATGGGAGTTCCGGAACGCGGGCCCCGCACAGTTCGGCATGCTGCCGGGCCGGTCGGTGGGCGGGCCCGGACCACCGGTGATCGATCGCCGCGCCGGGTCACTGCCTGTTCGCGCACCGTCTGGGGCGGCCCGGGGCAGGGGCGTGCGGAGCTCCGGCACGCTGACGTCCGCCGCGTGCAGCCCTGGCGCGTGGAGCCTGGCATGAGCAAGTTCGGACATGCTGCCAGACCCGCCCGGGGAGAGGCCGGATCAGCCTCGATACGTTCACTGGTCACTACCTGTCCACCCATCACTTGGGCTGCGCGTGGAGCTCTGGCACATGGGAATTCCGGCATGCGGACGCCCCGGCGTGTGGGGCCTTGTCGTGTGGGGCCCTGGCGCGTGGAGTTCGGGCATGCTGCGGGGCCGGCTCGTGGGTGGGGAAGATCACCGGGTGGCCGCCGCGATCAAGCTCGTCGATCACGGCTGGCAAGTCACGGCTCGCCGATCGCCGATCATGGATCAGGAATTGCGGCTCGCCGTTCGCGGGTCGCGGATCACCGACCGCGGATCACTGACCACGGATCACGGGAATTGTTGTTCGCGGGATCGTTGGTTACCGTCTGTCGGTCCAGCGTCGGGGGCGGAGCTTGGAATACCGGTGGAACCGCATCGACACGGTCCCGTCCCCCTGATCGATCACTTCTACCCGGTCGGGGTGGCGGGACTTCCACTTGTTGTCCGCCGCGCACAGCGGCGCGAGGTTGTCCAGGTTGGTGCGACCGGTCGGGTACCAGGGTTCGATGTGGTCGATCTCGGCCAGGTAGGCGGGGACGTCACACCCTTCACGGCAGCAGGTCCGGTACATGGCCAGGATCGCCTCCCGCTGGTCGGCCGAGGCCAGCCGGCGTGCCCGCCCGAAGTCCTTCACGATCCCGTCGGCGTCGCGGAGCACCCGCCGTAGTTCGGCGGTGTAGGCCATCCGGCGCGCATCCTCGGCCGGGATAGCCGTGCCGTCTTCCAAATACGCTGGGTCTTCTGATTGGCCGGTCAGGGTCTGCTCGGTGACGGACACATGCATCACGGTGCGCCTGCCGCCCTGCGATAGGCGGATGGCGAGGGCGTCGGCCATGCGGCGGCCGTGGCTGCGCAGGTCGGTGCTGTCGGTTTTGACTGCCAATGGTTCCAGCCAGGTTTTCAGCTGCATCTTCAACTCCGGGTCGAGCAGCCCGCTGAGACGGCCCATCCCATCGGCGGTGTCGGAGATCGTCAGGTGCTGGCGTTCGGTCTTGGCCGCCGCCCGCGCCAGCTTCCCCTGCGGGTCGATGGTCTCGATGATGGTCTGGCCGGCGCGGGCCACGTCCTCGACCGTGGACGCCGACGCCCGCGCCAACTCCACCAGGATCGGCTCCGCCAGTTCGGTTTCGGCGTCGTCCAGATGCCGGGTGGCGGACGCGATCGTCGCCGCATACCCGTAGGACAGACGGCCGGTGGCGAACAAGCGGGCGGTGTGGGGTAGGCGCGGGAGCTGCCGGGAGAGTGTGACGCGTTCTCCGGCGCGGGCGGTGCGTGACCCGGTGGCTGCTGCCAGCCATGCTCCGATCGACCGTCGCCCGAACAGGTGGTGGCCTTTCCCGGTCTCGGCTATCGGGAGGCGGGCGGCGATCGCGGCTTCGGCCAGATCGATCGCCCGCGCCAACGCGACGATCTCTGCCATCGCCACCTCGACCTCGGCACCGGCTCCAACACCGGCGCCAACACCGGCACCGGCCCCAGTGCCAGTCTCGGTCTCGGCTCCAGCCCCGGTCTTGGTTTCGCCTGGAACCTTTCCCGCAGCTGCGGCCAGCCGCTCGGCACGGGCGAGCAGGTCGATGACGTCGCGTCCGGCCAGGTTCAGGTCGGGCCAGTCCGCTACCCGGCTACCACCACCAGCAGCATCCCGGCCCGCACCGCCCTGCCCATCACCGCCGATGCCCTGGCCGTCAGTGTCCGGGTGGTCGGTGGTAGCGCCCCGGCCATCGGCGGCAGCATCGCCACCGGCCCGCCGGTCACCGCCACGCCGACCTGATCCCTGTGCGTCTGTGTCCTGCGGGGCGCGGCCCGGACGCTGCTCGTCCTGGCAGATGCGGCCCACGCCCAGCTGAGCCTCGCCCAAGCGGTGCCGGCCTTGCCCATCCGCGTCCTGTCGGCCGGAGCCGTTCCGCTGCCGATCATCCCGGTCAGCACGCAGGGGACGGTTCGCGGACGGCTTGTCGTGGGTGGGGCGGCGGCCTTGCCAGATCCCGTCCCAGGCCGACAGGTCACCACGGTCGTGCCCGGGCCGCAGTAGCTCGTCCCGACCGGAAAAGGCACCGCCATCGCTTCCGAGGCGCTGCGACCCCTCCCCACTGTCAGGCTTCTGGTCTACTGCCGCGTTCGGGAGGCCGAGTAGCCGCCGAGCCCAGGAGTGCGTCGTCTCCGACTCGCGTCGCGCACCTCGCCCGTCAGGGCGGGCCGGGTTGTGTGGGGCGGGATGAGCGGCTCCTTCGCGGCTGCCGGAGCTGCGGGCGTGATCGAGGAGCCCGGCACTGCGGGTGCGGTCGAGGAGCACCGCCCCGTAGGAGGCACCGGAGAAGCGATCGGATCCGATGAACGGCGTGTGCCGCCTGGACCCGCGCCGCTGCCGCGGGGACGTGGAAGGCGGGTCGGACGGTCGGGACGGAGGTGTGTCCTCCGGTCGGCGCGACAGCAGCACGCCACCCGAAAGCATCATCTCTTCGCACCTCCCCTCCCGGTCTGACGGTCGACCCTCTGCGAGGATATCGTTCACGCGTTCGATAGACAACTCTAAGTAGTCACACTTGCACTATTTGTGACCGTCGGGTACGGCATTCCGTTTGGTGGGTATTCGCGAGAGGTGCCGTCATGCCGCCCGAACGGGGTCTGTGGCCGGAGGGGGTGCGCAAAGGTCGGCGTCTCCGGCGTCGGCGTCATCGCTATTGGTGGGTGCTGCGTCAAGGATCGCCGACCGCCTGTTTTCGCCATGGCCCACTCCATTGCCTGGAGGTAGCGCCGCGCAATGCCTTGCGCGGTCAGTTGGCGCAATTGTTCGAGAGGGGTGATTTGTGCGCGGACGCCCTGGGGGGCGGTGGCGCGGGACTTTCCCGGAGTGTCAAGAAAGTCTTGACAGCGAGGCGATGTCAACGAATCCTTGACAGCATGACTCGTCGCATCTCGCCGGCCCAAGTCGCCGGGCTCGTGGCCGTCTCCATCCTGCTGCCGCTGTCGGGCGTCCTGGCCCTGCTGCAGGCCACGCTCGACAGCACGCTGCTGTGGGCCTTCTCCGTCGTCGCCGGCTTCACCGTCGCCGTCCTGGCGGTGGTGACGGGACTCTCCATCGCGAAACGCCTGGCCGAGTCCGCCGCCGACGCCACCCTTCCGAAGGGGCCCGCCGAGCCGAACGGGCCCGCCGAGTCGCGGTCGTAGCCGGTCCGGCGGAGCGACCGCCGAGCGGCGAACCGCGCGCCGGCCGGCCGCTGCGTCGACCTCGGCCGTTGCCGTCGGAGTGTCGTTGCCGTCGGAGTGTCGTTGCCGTCGGAGTGTCGTTGCCGTCGGAGTGTCGTTGCCGTCGGAGTGCCGTTGCCGTCGGAGTGGGGCCGTCGGAGTGCCGCTGCCGTCGGCGTGCCGGGGCTGTATCGCATGGTGAGCGGGGTCCCTGGTCAACGGGGGAGTCTTTATGGTTCACTCAACGGACCATTTTCTCTTTCTGGAACTTCCCCCGTTAGGAGTGCCTCGTGGAGGTGTCCTTCTCCCCGCACGCGCCCGCCGAGGTCCGTGCCGATCTCCTCGTCCTGCCCGCGTCCGCCGGCCCGGACCTGGGCATCGAAATCCAGCTCGCCGGCTTCGCCGGACGGCCGGGCGAGGAGCTCCTGCTGCCGCGCCGGGCCGGGGACCCGTTCCAGGCGGGCGCGGTCCTGCTGGTCGGCCTGGAGCCGGACGCCGACGAGCGGGCGGTACGGCGGGCCGTCGGCCACGCCGCGCCCAGGATGGCGGGCTTCGGCACGGTCGCGATCGCGCTGCCGTACCCGGAGGCGGTCGTCGAGGGCGTCCGGCTGGGCGGCTACCGGTTCGACCACTACAAGAGCGCGCCGGAGAACCGGGCGGTCGAGCGGCTGCTGCTGCTCGCCCCCGAGGACCGGGACGCGGTGGCCCGAGCCGAGGTGGTGGCCGAGGCGGTGACGTTCACCCGCGATCTGGTCAACACGCCGGCCGGGGACCTGGTCCCGATGACGCTGGCCCGGCGGGCCGTGGAGATGGCGGAGGAGGCGGGCCTCGACGCGCGCGTCCTCGCCGCCGACGAACTGCGCGAGGGCGGCTTCGGCGGCATCCTCGGCGTCGGCGCGGCCAGCGCCAACCCGCCGTGCCTGATCGAGGTGAGCTACCCCGGCGACGGGAAGAGCGGCGTCGTCGGCCTGGCGGGCAAGGGCATCACCTTCGACGCGGGCGGCCTCGGCATCAAGAGCCAGAAGGCCATGGCGACCATGAAGAGCGACATGGCGGGCGGCGCGACGATGCTGGCCGTGGTCCGGGCCGCGGCCCGGCTCGGCCTGCGCACCGGCGTCGTCGCGGTGGTCCCGGCGGCCGAGAACATGGTCAGCGGCTCGGCCACCCGCCCCGGCGACGTCCTGCGGCACCGCAACGGCATCACCACCGAGGTCGTCGACACCGACGCGGAGGGGCGGCTGGTCCTGGCCGACGCCCTGGCCTACCTCGCGGAGCGTCGTCCGGACGCGATCATCGACGCGGCCACGCTCACCTACTCGGTCATGCACGCCCTCGGCGAGGACATCACCGGCGTCCTCGGCAACGACCGCGCCCTGCTCGGGGCGCTCGCGGAGGCCGCGGAGACGACCGGCGAGCCCGTGTGGGAGATGCCGATGTGGCGCCCCTACCTGGAGCGCATCAAGTCGGACGTGGCCGACTTCAAGAACGACGGCGGCGCGCACGCCGACGTGATCCTGGCCGCGCTGTTCCTGGAGAACTTCACCGGCGGCGTCCCCTGGGCGCACCTGGACTTCGCGACCACGGCCTACCTGGACAAGGCGACCGACCTCGGACCCGCGGGAGCCACCGGGGCGATGGTCCGGACCCTGATCAGCTATCTCGCGAGTCGCTGAGACCGCGTTCGAGCATCGCCCTGATCACGTCCGCGGTCAGGGTGAAGTGGCGCTCCGCGATGGATCCGGCCCGTTCGGCGTCCTTCGCGGAGATCGCCTCGTACAGCGCGCGGTGCTCGTTCAGGGCCTGCTGGTACGTCTCCGGGTCGTCGTCGCCGTACGGCTCGGTCGGGAAGCCGAGGCTGACCCGCATGAGCAGGTCGCGGCTGAGCGCGTTGATCTGGGGGTTGGCCGCGGCCGTGACCACGGCCGTGTGGAACGCCGCGTCGGCCTCCTGCTCCTCGCGGAGGCTGGCCGCCCCGGCGTAGGCGTCGAGCGCGACCCGCATCGCCTCCAGGTCCGCGTCCGTACGGCGCAGTGCCGCGGCGCGGGCCGCCATGCCCTCGACCAGGCCGCGCAGGTCGAAGAGCTGCTCCAGCTCGGGCCAGCGTGGCACCAGGGTGCGCCGGACGGCCGCGGCGGTCGCCTCGGTCCAGCTCGTGCGGACGTAGGCGCCGCCGGTGCGGCCGCGCCTGATCTCGACGATGCCGACGGCCTGCAGCCGTCCGATCGCTTCGCGGATCGTGGCGCGGCTGACGTCGAGCAGCCCGGCCAGCTCGCGCTCGCCGGGCAGGCGCTGGCCGGGTAGGTAGTCGCCGATCGCGATGGCGGTCATGAGGCGGTCGGCCACCTCGGTCGCCACGGACGGCACCCGTACCGGGCCGAGCACGCCCGACGGGCGGCCGCCGTCGAGCACCTGGCCGAGGACGCGGGTCAGGTCGTCCGCGGGGGGAGCGGCGGCAGGCGCCTGTGGAGGGAGTCGGCGGGGCGGCTCGCGGTGCGCGGGCGACGGTTCCTCGGCGGGGGTCCGGGGAGTCAGCGAAAGGTCCTTTCTGCGGGCATGGCGTGGACCGCACCTTACTCGACCGGCGGATTTCAAAAAAGGTCTTGTGTCCAGGCCATTTATCCATATGCTGTCCAGACAACGGACATCTGTCTCATCTGGCGACATCTCGTCTCCCCTGTTCCCCCTTGGAGCTGCGCCTTGGCCATCCCCGAACCGACCGCGCAGGGCTTCGCGCCCTTCGGCGAGTGGCAGACCTGGTACCGGGTCACCGGCGACCTGGACTCCTCCAAGGCGCCCCTCGTCGTGCTGCACGGAGGGCCGGGCGCGGCCCACGACTACACGCTGCGGATCGCCCGCCTCGCCGAGCGCGACCGGCCCGTCGTCCACTACGACCAGATCGGCGTCGGGCTCTCCACGCACCTGCCGGAGAAGGGCGCCGGCTTCTGGACGGTGGGGCTCTTCCTCGACGAGTTGGACAACCTGCTCGCCCACCTGGGCATCGCCGACCGATACCACGTGCTCGGCCAGTCCTGGGGCGGCATGCTCGGCGCGGAGCACGCCGTACGCGTGCCGTCCGGGCTGCGCGGCCTGGTCATCGCCAACTCGCCGGCATCGATGGAGCTGTGGCGCGAGGAGTGCGACCGGCTGCGGTCCGAGCTGCCCCCGGACGTGGAGCGCACGCTCCGCGAGCATGAGGCGGCGGGTACCACGGAAAGCGCCGAGTACCGGGCGGCGGAGAAGGTGTTCAACGCGCGTCACGTCTGCACGATCGTGCCGAACCCGCCCGAGGTGCTCGCCAGCGACGCCAAGACCGCCGAGGACCCGACGGTTTACCACACCATGAACGGCCCGACCGAGTTCCACGTCGTCGGCACACTGAAGGACTGGTCGGTCGTCGACAGGCTCGACAAGATCGCCGTCCCCACCCTGCTCGTCTCCGGCCGGCACGACGAGGCGACCCCTCGCACCGTCCAGCCCTTCGCGGACCGCATCCCCGACGTCCGCTGGGAGCTGTTCGAGCACTCCAGTCACATGCCGCACATCGAGGAGGAAGAGCGCTACCTCCAGATCGTCGGCGACTTCCTCGACTCCACCGACTGATCGTGAGGGATCTCCGCATGAAGCGCATCACCGCCATCGCCGGCGCCGCACTGCTGGCCGTCGGCGTCGCCGCCTGCTCCGGGGGCGGCGGCGCCGCCACCTCCGGCACGGACACGGCCGGACAGTCCGCCCAGACCGCCTCCGCCGCCGGGTTCCAGGAGCAGCACAAGGGAGGCACGCTCCGCCTGCTGGCCAAGTCGGGCGACGGCACGCTCGACCCGCACATCAACTACAGCAACGGCAACTGGCAGGTCTTCCAGGCCCTCTACGACGGCCTGGTCTCCTTCCGTAAGGTCGGCGGCAATACGTCGTACGACATCGTCCCCGACCTCGCCGAGGAGATGCCGCAGGTCAGCGCGGACGGCAAGACGTACACCTTCAAGCTGCGCAAGGACGTGAAGTTCGCCACCGGCGAGCCGGTCACGGTGGACGACGTCGTGGCGTCGTTCCAGCGGATCTTCCGGGTCTCCGGCCCGACGTCCGGCACCTTCTACTCCGGCATCGTGGGCGCCGCGGACTGCGTGAAGAAGCCCGCGGGCTGCACCCTGGACAAGGGCGTCGTCGCCGACGCCGCGGCCAGCACCGTCACGGTCAACCTCGTCGCGGCCGACTCGGAGTTCCTCCAGAAGCTGGCGCTCCCGCACGCCGCCGTGCTGCCGAAGGGGACCCCCGACAAGGACCAGGGCACCACCCCGATCCCGGGAACCGGGCCGTACAAGGTGGAGTCGTACAACCCCAACAAGCAGATGAAGCTGGTCCGCAACCCGAACTTCACCGAGTGGTCGCGGGACGCGCAGCCGCAGGGCTACCCCGACGAGATCGACTACAACTACGGCCTCACCCCCGAGGGCGCGGTCACCGCGGTGCAGAACGGCCAGGCCGACTGGATCTTCGACCCGCTGCCCGCCGACCGGCTCACCGAGATCGGCACCACGTACGCCGAGCAGGCGCACGTGAACCCGCTCGCCGCCTTCTGGTACATCCCGGTCAACGTCAACCTCGCGCCGTTCGACAAGCCCGAGGCCAGGGAGGCGCTCCAGTGGGCGTTCGACAAGAACGCCCTGGTGAAGATGTTCGGCGGCGCGAACGTGGCGCAGCCGGCCTGCACGATCCTGCCCCCGGCCTTCCCCGGTCACGCCGACGTCTGCGACTTCCCGCAGCAGGACCTGGCCAAGGCAAAGGATCTGGTGCAGAAGTCCGGCACGTCCGGCCAGGAGGTCTCCGTCGTGGTCTCCGACGACGACGTGAGCAAGCAGATCGGCGAGTACGTCCGGAGCACCCTTGAGCAGATCGGCTACCAGGCCAAGCTGAAGGTGATCTCCACCAACATCCACTTCACCTACATCCAGAACACGAAGAACAAGGTCCAGCTCAGCGTCTCCCAGTGGTACGCCGACTACCCCGCGGCCTCGAACTTCATCAACGTCCTGCTCTCGTGCGCCTCGTTCCGCGAAGGGAGCGACGCCAGCATCAACATCTCCGGCTTCTGCGACAAGGACGTGGACGCCAAGATCGCCGAGGCGATGAAGCTGGACCAGAGCGACCCCGCCGCCGCGGGCAAGGTCTGGGGCGAGCTCGACCGCGAGCTCATGAAGCGGGGCCCGATCGTCCCGCTGTTCAACCCCAAGCAGATCGACTTCGTCTCCAAGAACGTCGGTAACTACCAGTTCCACGCGCAGTTCCACGCGCTGCTCGACCAGATGTGGGTCAAGTGACCTCCCCGGTCAGGGCCACAGCCGAGCAACCGGCGGCCGGCGCGCCGGCCGCCGGGCCGCCGGCACGGCCGTCCGCCGGGCCCTGGCGGCGGGCGCTCGGCCGGCTGCGGCACAACCGCTCCGCGATGATCGCCGGGGCCGGGCTGCTGCTCATCGTGCTCGCCTGCGTGCTCGCGCCCGTCTACGCGAACGCGATCGCGCACACCAACCCGTTCACGTCCAACGCCTCCGGCACCGTGGTCGTGAACGGCGAGCGGGTGCCCGTCCTCGCCCAGAGCACCGAGGGCCTCGGCCTGGGCGTCACCCCGGTCGGGCCGACCTGGGACCCCGGCAACTACTTCCTCGGCGCGGACAACCAGGGCCGCGACGTGATGGCGCGGCTCCTGTACGGCGGGCGCAACAGCCTGCTGATCGGCCTGTCCTCCGCGGTGCTGTGCTGCGCGCTGGCCACGGTGCTCGGCGTGCTGGCCGGATACTTCGGCGGCTGGATCGACGCGGTGCTCTCCCGCTTCTTCGACGTGATCTGGGCCTTCCCGGTCTACCTGCTGGCGATCTGCCTGTCGGTGGTGCTGCTCACCAGCGGACTGCATCTGGGGCCGATCCACATCGACGCGGGCAGCCTCGCGCTCCCCGTCGTCATCATCGCGCTGATCTACGTGCCGTACGTGGCCCGGCCGTTGCGCGGCCAGGTGATGGCGCTGCGGAACAAGGAGTTCCTGCACGCCGCCGTCGGCCTCGGCGCGTCCGACCTGCGGATCATGCGGCGCGAGGTGCTGCCGAACGTGCTGCCCACGGTCGTGGTGTTCCTGCCGCTGATGACCGCGCTCAACATGCTGACGGAGTCGGCCCTGTCGTTCCTGTCGGTGGGCGTGCAGTCGCCGGACGCGAGCTGGGGGACGATCATCAACGACGGCCTCGCCCTCCTCTACACCCGGCCCGCGATCACGATCGCGGCCGGCCTCTGCGTCGGGCTGACCGCCGTCGCGCTCAACGTCCTCGGCGACGGCGTGCGTGACGCGCTCGACCCGAACGCCCGGCTGCGGGGAGGCGCCTGATGATCGGTTACATCCTGCGCCGCTTCGGCGCCGCCCTGCTCGTGCTGTTCGCGATCAGCGTGCTGGTCTTCCTCATCTTCTTCGCCACACCCGGCGTGGACCCGGCCGCCCGCATCGCGGGCAAGAACGCCGACCCGGCCACGCTGGCCCAGGTGCGGGCGTCGTTCGGGTTCGACCGGCCGCTGCCCGTGCAGTACGCGCTGATGATGAAGCACCTGTTCATCTCGCACGACCTGACCTCGTTCGTGAACCGGGGCACCCTGGTGATCCCGCAGATCATCGAGGCGGTCCCGGTCACGCTCTCGCTCGTCGTGGGCGCGGCGGTGATCTGGATGGTCCTGGGCGTGGGCATGGGCACCCTCGCCGGGGCCATGCGCGGCACGCTGGTCGACCCGCTGGTCATGCTGCTCGGCGTCTTCGGCGTCTCGCTCCCGGTCTACTGGCTGGGCGAGGTCGTCAACCTGATCACCCAGAAGCAGCTCCACGACTCGGTCTTCTCCTGGGTGCCGCCGCTCGGCTACGTGCCCATGTCGGAGGGCATCGGCCAGTGGGCGCTGCACCTGCTCTTCCCCTGGCTCACGCTGGCCCTCCTGTACGCCGGGATCTACGCCCGGCTGCTGCGCGGCGAGCTGATCAACGCGCTGAACGAGGACTACGTGCGCACCGCCCGCGCCAAGGGCCTGTCGGAGCGGCGCATCCTCGTCAAACACGCGCTGCGCTGCTCGCTGATCCCGATCGTGTCGCTGTTCGGCCTGGACTTCGGGGCGCTGGTCGGCGGCGCGGCGCTGCTGACCGAGGTGGTCTTCGGCCTTCCGGGGGTCGGCAAGCTCACCTACCAGGCGCTGCAGAACCTCGATCTGCCCGTGATCATGGGCACGGTCCTGTACGCCGCCTTCTTCGTCGTGCTGGCCAACGCCGTGGTGGACGTCCTGTACGCCCGGCTCGACCCGAGGGTGCGCCGTGCCTGAACCGTTGCTTGAGGTCAGCGACCTGCGGATCCGCTTCGGCGGCTTCACGGCCGTCGACGGGCTGTCCTTCTCCGTACGGCCCGGCGAGGTGCTGGGCGTGGTGGGGGAGTCGGGCTCGGGCAAGAGCGTGTCGATGCTCGGCGTGCTCGGCCTGATCCGCACCCCGGGCGCCGAGGTCTCGGGGCAGGTCGTCTTCCGCGGGCGCGACCTGCTCACGCTGAAGAACGCCGAGATGCGGGCCGTACGGGGACGCGAGATCGCCATGATCTTCCAGGACCCGATGACCGCGCTCACCCCCGTGTACACGATCGGCTGGCAGATCGCCGAGCAGATCCGCGCCCACGAGAAGGTCTCCCGGCGGGCCGCCCGTGAGCGCGCGATCGAACTGCTCGGCGAGGTCGGCATCCCGGCCCCCGAGCAGCGCGTGGACGCCTACCCGCACGAGTTCTCCGGCGGCATGCGGCAGCGGGCCGTCATCGCGATGGCGCTGTCCTGCAACCCCGCCCTGCTCATCGCCGACGAGCCGACCACCGCCCTCGACGTCACCACGCAGGCGCAGATCCTCGATCTCATGCGCCGTCTGCGCGCCGATCACGGCTCGGCCGTCGTGATGATCACCCACGACATGGGTGTGGTGTCGGAGATCGCCGACGAGGTCCTCGTCATGTACGGCGGGCGGGCCGTCGAGCGGGGCAGCCGCCGCCAGGTCTTCCACGGCCCGCGCCACCCGTACACCTGGGGGCTGCTCGACTCGGTGCCGCGCGTCCGCGGCGCCCGGGCGCGCCGCCTGCCCACCATCCCCGGCACCCCGGGCGCGTCCGGACAGGGGTGCCCGTTCGCCGACCGATGCGCGCACAGCTTCGCCGCGTGCGCCGAGGTCCCGCCGCTGACCGGCGAGTCCGGCCACCTCGACGCCTGCTGGCTGCCAGAAGAGAAGAGGACGCGTTGAGCACCCTGCTGAAGGCCACGGACGTGGTCAAGCACTTCCGCGCGGGCCGCGGCCGCGTACACGCCGTGAACGGGGTCTCGCTGGAGGTCCGCGCCGGCGAGACGCTCGGCGTGGTGGGCGAGTCCGGGTGCGGCAAGTCCACGCTCGGCCGCTGCCTGGTCCGGCTCACCGACCTCACCTCGGGCACGGTGGAGTTCCAGGGGCAGGACATCACCACGCTGTCGCGCCGCGCGCTGCGCCCGCTGCGCCCGGCCATGCAACTGGTCTTCCAGGATCCCTACGCCTCGCTCAACCCGCGCCGCACGGCGGGCGACGCCGTCGCCGAGCCGCTGCGCATCCACAGGTACGGCGACGCCGCCGCGATCAGGAAGCGGGTCGCCGAGCTGTTCGACCTGGTGGGCCTGGCCCGGGCGCACCTGGACCGCTACCCGCACGAGTTCTCCGGCGGGCAGCGCCAGCGGGTCGGCATCGCCCGGGCCATCGCGCTCAACCCCAAGCTGGTCGTCGCCGACGAACCGGTCTCGGCGCTGGACGTCTCGGTGCAGGCGCAGGTGCTCAACCTCTTCGCCGACCTGCAGGAGGAGCTGGGCCTCACCTATGTTTTCGTCGCCCACGACCTGGGCGTGGTGCGGCACGTGTCCGACCGGATCGCGGTGATGTACCTGGGCGAGGTCGTCGAGGTGGCCGAGGCCGAGGAGCTCTACGCGAGCCCCGCCCATCCGTACACCAACGCCCTGCTGTCGGCCGTACCGGAGATCGACGACGGGTCGGACGCCCCGCGTCGCGAGCGCGTCGTGCTGACCGGGGACGTCCCGAGCCCCATCGACCGGCCGAGCGGCTGCTCCTTCCACCCGCGATGCCCGCTGGCGCGGGAGCGGTGCCGCACCGAACGGCCCGCCCTGCGCACGGCGGACGCCGCGGGCCGCCAGGTGGCCTGCCACTTCCCGATTTCCCCGCCGGCTCGCGGTTAGAGATGTTTACACACCTCTCCAATTGCTTGGGGCTATCTGCCACAATGATCGGCGATTGCCCCCCTTGATGTGGAGATCGTGATGACTTCGCCAGCGTCGCGTCCCGGGCTCACACGTGAGCGTGTCAGTGCCTTCGCCGACGCCATCCTGGCGATCGCGATCACACTTCTCGCGCTGGAGCTGCCCCGGCCCGAGGCCGAGGACTTCCGGGATCTGGGCGGGTTCCTCGGGGGCCACGTAAGCGCGTTCGTGGCGTTCGCCGTCGCCTTCCTGATGCTGTGGTCCATCTGGCGGGTGCACCACTCCCTGTTCGACCAGCTCGACCGACTGTCACCGGCAGTGCTCTTATTGCATCTCCCGATGCTCCTCCTGGTGGTTCTCCTGCCGTACGCGACCTCGATCTTCGGAGAGGCGAGCGCGCTGGCGGAAGACGCC
This sequence comes from Microtetraspora malaysiensis, assembly GCF_050947145.1. NCBI lineage: Bacteria > Bacillati > Actinomycetota > Actinomycetes > Streptosporangiales > Streptosporangiaceae > Microtetraspora > Microtetraspora malaysiensis. Next base: position 8,707,239 of record NZ_CP191998.1, on the reverse strand, counting down.
ACGGCAGGGCATGCGCTGGCGGTGGCCATGTTCGCCGGCACCGAGGCCGTTCTGCTTCTGTGCCAGGGAGTCATGATCGTTCTTGCGCTCAGGCAGCGTCTCCATCGACCGGACGCCGATGTGGACCGCCTGGCTACCAACGCCTGGGTCTACCTGGGGATCGGGATCTTCTGGGTCTTGACCGCCGTCATGACCGCCTGGTCCGCCGAGCTGGTCCCGTTCCTGTGGCTGGCGACCCCGCTCATCGGCGTCGGCATAGCCAGGGCCGTCAGGATTCGGCGCACCCTCGCGGCCCGTTCCTGACGGCAGGTGAGTCCGCACGCGGTGTCGCGACGGGCTTCGGCTGACCGCTGATGTGCGCGACCGTTCCGGTCGATCTGATGCGTTCGGTGAGGAAGTCCTGCTCGGCGGCGTTGCCGGTGAGTGCCAGGGCGGCCCGGTAGGCCTGGACCGCCTCGGCGTCGCGGCCGAGGCGGTGCAACAGATCCGCCTTCACGGCGTGGAGGTAGCGGTATCCGGCCAGCCGCCCGCCCTGTTCGATCGATTCGACCTCGGCCAGCGCGGCCTTCGGCCCGTGCACCATCGACACCGCCACCGCGCGGTTGAGTGCGACGACGGGTGAGGGCCAGATCCGCAGCAGCTCGTCGTAGAGAGTCAGGATCTGCGGCCAGTCGGTCCGCTCGTAGTCAGGGGCCTGGGCGTGCAGGGCCGCGATCGCGGCCTCCAGAGTGAACCGTCCGGGCGGCCCGGCGGTGAGCGCGGCGATCACGAGCCGGTCCGCCTCGGCGATCATCGCCCGGTCCCAGGCCGAGCGGTCCTGCTCCCGCAGGCGCAGCAGCCGGCCGTGGGCGTCGGTCCGGGTGGCGCGGCGCGCATGCTGGACCAGCAGCAGCGCGAGCAGTCCGGTCACCTCGCGGTCGGCGGGCAACAGGAGCCGCAGCATGCGCGCCAGGTCGAGCGCGCGCTCGGTCAGATCGTCGCGGACGAGGTCCGCTCCTGAATGGGCGGTGTGCCCGGCCGCGTAAAGCAGGTGGATGACGGTGAGCACCGCGTCGACGCGCTCGGACAGGTCGCCTTCGGACGGCACGACGTACGGGATGCGCGCGGCGGAGATCTTCTTCTTGGCCCGGGTGAGGCGGGCGGCCATCGTCGCCTCCGGCACCAGGAAGGCATGCGCGATGTCGGCGGTCGCCAGACCGCAGACCAGGCGCAGCGTGAGCGCGATGCGCGCCTCCTCGGCCAGTGCCGGGTGGCAGCAGGTGAAGATCAGCCGAAGCCGGTCATCGGGGATCGCTTCGCCGTCCGCCTCGGGCATCCCGACCTCCTCGCGTTCGAGCAGCAGCGGCAGCTTGGCCTGCAGCGTCCGCCGGCGGCGCATGGCGTTGAGCGCGTTCCGCCGGGCGACCGTGGTCAGCCACGCGCTGGGCCGGAAGGGCACGCCATCGGGTCCCCACGCTTGCAGGGCCTGGACGTAGGCGTCCTGGACGGCTTCCTCCGCGGCGTCGAGGTCGCGGGTGACCCGCACCGTCGCGGCGAGCACGTAGGCCCACTCACGACGGTGCGCGTCGGCGACCGCCCGCTCGACAGGGGTCAGCGCTCCTCCACGACGTCGAAGCCGATCAGCGGCCTGATCTCGACACCACCGTTCATGATCGGTGTCAGCTGGGCCAGCGTCAGCGCGTGATCGAGGTCGCGCGCCTCCAGGACGAAGATCCCGGCCAGCGCCTCCTTGGTCTCGATGAAGGGACCGTCCGTCACCAGGTCGCCGCGGATCGAGGTCGCCGTACCTGACTGCTCCAGGGCCAACCCGGCGACGATCCGGCCGCCTCGCTCGGCGACCCGCGCCGGCAGTTCCTCATGGGCCCGCATGACCTCCGGCGGGATGTCGGTCACGCCACCGGGCGTCTCGCGCTCGTAGATGAGCACCGCGTACTGCGCCATCACACCTGCTCCTCGCTCGTGAACACCTCTTCCAGCCACGCGCCCCACCCTTGCCGGGCCGCCGCCGCGTCGGCGTCCCCGGCGAACAGGTGGTGCGCCACGCCGACCGGCCACCCCCACGCGTCCCGGCCGTAGAAACGGTAGAGCGCGTCAGCGGACCGTACGCCGAGGAAGACCGGGGTGGCGTAATCGACCACACCTTCGATCGGCTTGAGACCGGCCGGCGTCAACCTCACCTCGTCGCCCACTTCTACCCGGTCGGAGACGCCCAACGCCCGGCGCGCCTTCGCGAAGCCCCCGGACGCGGAGGCCTCGGGCGCGTCGGCCGTGAAGTAGACCGCGTCGCGCCCGCCGAAGTGGCGCAGGTACTCGCCCAGCGAGTGATAGTAGAACGTCGTGTGCTGCCGGCAGGAGTCGAGTTCCTTGTCGTAGTCGCCGGTGATGACGCCCCTGTGGGTGAAGCTCAGCACGGTGCCCGTCCTCGCGGGCCGGAGCCGGTAGTCCAGCTCGTTGACCTCGCCGTCGCCCAACTCGGCCCGCGTGGTGAAACGCCGGGGCGGCTCCCAGACGCTCACCGTGCCGCCGCCCCTCGTCAGCCCTCGCTCGGCCCCGCCGGCCCAGGGCTCGTACTCGATCTCCCAATACCAACCAGCGGTGTGCCGGGTGAACGCCTCCCACACCACCTGCGGGCTCGCGGGTAGCTCGCCCTCCCACTCCACCGTGAACGGCTGGCCCATCTTCCCCTCCGATGTCGCTGTCCCGGCCCACCTCGGGCCGGACTCTCATCACCTACGACACGCAGGGGGGCCGGAAATCGACAACGGCGCGGAAATTCGTGCCGGAGATCCACCATCGCCAGGTCGCCCCGGCTCCGCGGCATCAAGGACCCGTGACCGCGATCAAACGCCGACCGCGTTCGTGGATCCGCACGGGCTCGGCCATCGGGGCCGGCGTGACATGACCGGCCGGATCAGGCGCCTCGCACCGCGGCGCGCCGCACGATCCGCGCCACCGGAGGAGATGTCCCAGGTGGCCCGCGGGATCGTCCGGCGCGTCCCGCGATGCGGAGGTGAGGGACGCCTCAGCCGGCTATACCGGCTAGTTCTCCCGGCCGCGTGTCTCCCGTTCGAGCCGGGCCAGATCAGACTCCATCCGCCTGATCACCCGCTGGTAGCCGTCCCATCCGTACGTCCTGATCAGTTGGGCCTTCACCCTGCGGGTCTCCTCCGCGACCATCTCCGGGCTCCGCTGCTTCAAGCCGAGCAAGGGATGGTGGGGGCGGTTCATGATGGCGATGTCCTTCCATGGCAGCGACAACGTCGTACCTATCCAGGACGCGCCGGGCGGCGAATCGGGTGACCGCCACCCGAACCTGAAGAAAACCTGGAAGAAAACCTGGAGAAAACGCCGATCAGCCCATGCCGGCGTACTGCCGCGGCCGCAGCGCCTGCGAGCGCAGCGCGGCGAGCGCGGCCGCCCGGCCCACCGTCGTGAGCTGCCACGGCTCCCGCCACGAGCAGCTGGTACGCAGATCGAGCGCGTCGAGCCGGCGCTGCAGCTCGCCCAGCGGGGCGGACAGGTCGAGCGGCGCCACCTTGGATCCCGTGGCCGAGCGCCAGCCCTCGCCGTTGACGACCTCCAGGATCCGGTCCCGCAGCTCCTCGTACGGCAGGGCCGCGCCGTCGGCGAGCAGCATCAGAGCCGCCTCGCGGACCGAGATCTCGAAGTCGTGCTCGCCCTTGGCCGGGAGCAGCAGCGTGGACGTCGCCGCCGCCCACAGGTTCTCCGGTCGCTGGACCAGCCCGCGCCCCGGCGAGGTGAGCACCAGCTTCCTCCCCGTACGGCGCAGCGCCCGCAGGTCGTGGACGGCGATCTCCCTGAGCGTGGTCAACGTCGGCACGTCGGCCTCACCGCGGACCGAGCCGGTGGTCATGGCGTCCCAGCCGAACCTGTCCAGCGACTCCGTCACCATGGCACGGGACACGTTGAACTTCTCGGTCAGCTTCACGCCCTCGACCGCCATGCCGAGCAGCCACCACAGCGGTTCCAGGTACGGCTCGGCCGGCATCGGGATGGCCGCGTGCAGCCGCACCTCGAAGGGCTGGGCCAGCTCGCGGCGGGCGTTCCCCCGGCCGAGGACCCAGCGGTTCAGCCGCTCGCCGTGGACCCGGTGCAGCCAGCAGTCGCCGCCGAGCTCGGGCCGGGGCGAGGTCAGCCAGCGCCGGGTCAGCGCCTCGCGGCCGACCGGCTCGCCCGACATGATCGCCAGTTCGAGCGCGGCCGCGCAGGCGACGTGCGCGCCCAGCTCCTCGGGCCCCATGATCGAGCTCCAGGCCAGCTCGGGGACGTCCGGCGGCAGCACACCGGTGGCCTCGAGCGCCTCCTGGTAGGCCGCGGTCCCGGCCTCCTCGCCGTCCTGGGCGTACGCCTGCAGGATCTCGGTGGTCGCCGGTGAGTCACACAGCGCGGCGTAGCGGTTCATGCCGCCCAGCCGCAGCAGCCGTCCGAGCGCCCGCGCGATCACCGGGCGGTCGCCCGTGATCTTGACCGGCAGGGTGTACCAGAGGAACTCGCACACGTCGAGCTGGCTGATCGTCTCCAGCGCCTCACCGCCCGTCAGCCACTCGACGGCGACACGGGCCGGCTCTGCGGCCTCCGGCTCGGAGCGCTCCAGCTCGGCGAGGAGCGCCGCCACGTCAGGTGCGGGCATGACTCGCAGTCTGCCGTATTGCGCCCATCGTCCGCGACGACCCATGGTCACTCGCCGCCATCCCCTCGGACCAACCATATGAGGGCCTAGATCCAGCCCTTCGAGCCGCGGATGAGCATGCGGGCGAGCCAGTCGGTGTACGGGATCACCTCGGCGGCGATCACGGGGTAGAGCCAGGCGAAGTTCGCCAGCGCGAGCAGCGCGAAGACACCGACGCCCACCGACCCGGCCAGCCGCCGCCACTGTGGCGCGGCCGCCGGTCCCAGGATCAGTCCGCAGGCCAGCACGATCGCGAGGATCATGAACGGGACCACCGGGATCATGTAGTACAGGAACATCGTCCGGTGGTCGGCGATCGCGTAGTAGAACCACGGCAGCCAGCCCACGGCGTACGACAGCAGGACCGCGCCGGCTCGCCAGTCGCGGGTCGCCACGTACCAGGCGATCATGCCGATCAGCGCGGCGAGCCCGCCGTACCAGATGATCGGGGTGCCGGTGCCGAGGATCGCCTGGGAGCAGCTGTCGGCGCCGCAGCCCTTCGGCGACTCGTAGAAGAACGCCACCGGGCGCAGCAGCAGCGGCCAGCTCCACGGCTCGGACTTGTAGTTGTGCGTCTGGTCCAGGGACGTGTGCGAGCTCAGGGTCTGCACCTGGTAGGAGATCCAGGAGCGCAGCGAGTCGAACGCGAAGAAGAAGGGGTTCCCCTGCGACGTGGCCTGGTCCCAGTGCCGGTTCCAGCCCTTGTCGGTGAAGAACCAGCCCGCGAACGAGACGATGTACACCACCCCGGGCACCACGGCCGTCCACGCGGCGGCGAGCGGCAGCTCCCGCTTGAGCGTCTCGACGTACGGCCGGTCCAGCCCGATCGCGCGGCGCGCGCCCGCGTCCCACATCAGCGTCATGATGGCGAAGGCGACGATGAAGAAGACCGTCGTCCACTTGGTCGCCAGGCCCGCGCCGAGGCACAGCCCGGCCGCGAGCCGCCATGGACGCCACCCGAGCCGGGGGCCGATGTCGAGCGAGGCGGCGGACTCGCGCCACTCGACCAGTGCCTGCCGCGCCTGGTCCCGGTCGACGACCAGGCAGGCGAAGCCGGCCAGGATCCAGAACATCAGGAAGATGTCCAGCAGCGCCGAGCGGGACAGCACGAAGTGCAGGGCGTCGAGGGAGAGCAGGAGCCCGGCCAGGCAGCCGAGCAGGGTGGACCGGGTCATCCGGCGGGCGACCCGGGCGATGATGAAGATCGACAGCGATCCGATCAGCGCGGCGGCGAACCGCCAGCCGAAGGGGTTCAACCCGAAGATCGCCTCACCGGCGCCGATCATCCACTTGCCGAGCGGCGGGTGCACCACGTACGCGGCGCAATCGCTGACCTGCGCACAAGTCTTGAAGATGCCCGTCTTGCCGGCGACCATCAGGTCGTTGGCGTTGTCGACGAACGACCGCTCGGTGCCGAACTTGATCGTCGCGTACGCGTCCTTGGCGTAGTACGTCTCGTCGAAGACGACCGCGTTGGGCGTCCCGAGACGATAAAAACGCAGGAACGCTCCGAACGCCGCCACGATCAACGGCCCGAGCCAGCCCCACAGAGGGCTGCCGGGCATCGGCGGCACCAGCCGCTCCCGCAGGGACACCGGCGCCGCGGCATCCCGATCGGATTCGGGCTGCTCGAACGCCTGATGTGAGAAGTCGGTCACGGCCACCTGGACAGACTACTGTCGAGTCCTCGTGGTGACCATGAAGTTCGGGTCTATTACCGGCATCCAACTCTTCAATGATGAACCTTTCATATGGTGGGAAACGTGCTAATTCTGGCGGGAGCTCCGATCGGCCAAGTGGGGGACGCGTCCCCCCGACTGCGGGAGGCCCTGGAGACGGCCGGTGTGATCGCCGCCGAGGACACGCGCCGGCTCCGGCGGCTCGCGTCCGACCTGGGCGTGACCCTGACCGGGCGGGTGGTCTCCTACTACGACGCCAACGAGGCCGCGCGGTCCAAGGAGCTGCTCGATGAACTGCTCCAGGGTGTGACCGTCCTCGTGATCACCGACGCGGGGATGCCCGGCGTGTCCGACCCCGGATACCGGCTCACCCGGCTCGCCGTGGAGGCGGGCGTCCGCGTCACCGCGCTGCCCGGCCCGTCCGCCGTCACCACCGCCCTCGCGATCTCCGGACTGCCCAGCGACCGGTTCTGCTTCGAGGGCTTCCCACCGCGCAAGCAGGGGGAGCGCGCCCGCCGCCTGGAGAGCCTGGCCCGCGAGGAGCGCACCATGGTGTTCTTCGAGGCGCCGCACCGCCTGCACGCCTGCCTGGCCGCCATGGCCGAGGCGTTCGGCCCCGACCGCCCCGCCGCCGTCTGCCGCGAGCTCACCAAGACCTACGAGGAGGTACGCCGGGGGCCGCTGGCCGAGTTGGCCGACTGGGCCGCGGGCGAGGTCAGGGGAGAGATCACCCTCGTCGTCGCCGGGTACGCCCCCGAGGCCACCGAGCCGGACATCGACGACCTCGCCGAGGAGGTCGCCCGGCGCGAGGACGCGGGCGTCTCCCGCAAGCAGGCCATCGCGGACGTCGCGAAGGCCGCCGGCGTCCCCAAGCGCGACCTCTACAATCGCGTCCACGGCATTACGTGATCGCCGCGCCGCCGCGGGGTCACGAGGCGGGTTCGGGCCTCCTGCGCGGCAGCCGCAGGTGGCGCAGCGAGATCGCCGCCGCGAGGCACGCGACCGGTACGGCCGGCAGCAGGTAGCGGTAGTCGAACTCCGCCGTCGCGGCCGGGGCCAGGATCATCCCCACCGCGGCGAGCCAGGGCAGCAGCACCGGCCCGCCGAGCCTGCGCCATCGGACCGCCACGCCGTACAGGCCGGCGAGCAGCAGCAGGCCGAGCACCGTGCCGGGCAGCCGCACGACCTTCTGGTAGCCGATCATGATGTCGGACCACGGCTTGACCTCGCGGGTGGCCGCCGGGCCGTTCTCGTACCGCTCGGCGTCCTTGTCCGTCGTGCCCTTGTACGACGTCCAGGTGGGCAGCTTCTGCGTGTAGTAGTTGCCGAACTGGTACTGCAGGTACGTCTTGGCGTCCGGGAACAGCGGGCGCCCCCAGCCGAAGGCGCGGAAGAAGTCCTTGCCCACGGCGGCGAGGTAGTCCCCCGGCTGCGCGAGGATCGCCTTCTTGGCGAACGCGCTCGCGTTGGCGTTGATCTCCGGGGTGAACTTCATGCCCGAGCCGAAGACGTGGAGCTGGTTCTGGTCGTCCCACCACAGGTACGCCTGCGCCGTACGGCCCCGCTCGGCGGGCGGCGTGTTGATGCACAGGAGGGCGAGCTCCAGCTCGTCGCGCTTGTCGAGCTTCATCTTGTGGCAGTCGGCGAAGAGGGCGGTCCGCATGTAGAGGATCACCCCGTCGCTGTTGGTCATCGCGAACTGCCCGTTGACCGCCTTGAACCACCCCATGTACGCCAGGACGGGCAGCGCGCAGACCGCGATCACCGCCGAGATCGGCTTCCACCCGGCCCGCTTGATCAGCAGGTAGGCCACGACCAGGGCGAGGATCGGCAGGCCGATGCTGCGGGTCAGCGCGGTCAGCGCGAGCAGCGCCCCGACCGCGACGCCCACCGGCCAGGACATCTTCCTGTGCCACAGGACGAGCGTGACCGCCGCCGTCACCAGCAGCGTGAACATCGCGTCCGACATGACGAGCTGTTCGAGCTGGATCTGGTACGCGTCGAACAGCACGGGCACGGCCGCGAGCGTCGCCCCCCAACCCGGCAGGCCGAACTTCCTGGTCAGCAGCAGGTAGATCAGCAGGCCGGAGGCCAGGCCCATCAGGTGCTGGGTGAACACCACGAACGCGAAGCTGTGCAGCGGTTGGAGCAGCAGGAGCCAGAACCCGTAACCGTCCGGGCGGATCGAGTGCGGGCGTGGGTGCAACGCCACCGAGACGTAGTCGAAGGAGTCGTTGAACCACATGGCCGGGCCGAAACCGACCATGGTGACGACGCGCAGGAGCGCCCCGAGCCCGAGGGCCACCGCGAACACCCGGTGGCGGACGAGCACGGCCAGAAGGCGCTTCCACCTGCTAACAGGGGGGGCGTCTAATGACGAAGGCTCCGCAACCGCGACCATGGGTACAGAATGCCAGCCGTTTCGGAGACTTGCCCCGGGCACCTCCGGACAGAGGGCATCATGTTAGGGCGATCACAAATGTAGACGAAGGGTTGCGACGTGGAACTGACCGTAGTCATGCCCTGCCTCAATGAGGCCGAGACCGTCGAGACCTGCGTACGCAAAGCCCTCGCCTGCATGCGTGAGAACGGCATTGACGGCGAGGTGGTGATCGCCGACAACGGCAGCACCGACGGGTCGCAGCAGCTCGCCCGCGACGCCGGAGCCCGTGTGGTCCACGTCGACGCCAAGGGGTACGGCAACGCCCTCATGGGCGGCATCCGCGCCGCGCGCGGCAAGTACGTGATCATGGGCGATGCCGACGACTCGTACGATTTCACGAACCTGATGCCGTTCGTCGAGCAGTTGCGGAACGGCGGCGAGCTGGTCATGGGCAACCGCTTCAAGGGCGGGATCGCCCCCGGCGCGATGCCGCCGCTGCACCGCTACCTCGGCAACCCCGTCCTGTCGTTCATCGGGCGGCTGTTCTTCCCCAGCGCCATCGGCGACTTCCACTGCGGGCTGCGCGGTTTCCGGCGCGACTCGATCCTGCGGCTCGGCCTGCAGACCGGCGGCATGGAGTTCGCGTCCGAGATGGTGGTGAAGGCCACCCTGCAGGGGCTCGACGTCCGCGAGGTGCCGACGACGCTGTCGCCGGACGGCCGCTCCCGCCCGCCGCACCTGCGCTCCTGGCGGGACGGCTGGCGCCACCTGCGCTTCCTGCTGCTCTACAGCCCGCGCTGGCTGTTCTTCATCCCCGGCCTGGTGCTCACCGCCATCGGCCTGATCATGGGCGCCGCGCTGACGTTCGGCCCCGTCTACATCGGCAAGCTCGCCTTCGACGTCGACACCCTGGTCGGGGCCTCCGCCATGGTGGTGATCGGCTTCCAGGCGGTGCTGTTCGCCCTGTTCACCAAGGTGTACGCCGCCGAGGAGGGCTTCCTGCCGGAGGACAGGCGGGTCCGCAAGCTCGTGGACATCGTCAGCCTGGAGAAGGGCCTCGTCGCGGGCGGCCTGCTCGCCCTCGCCGGTCTCGTCGGCCTGGTCGCGTCGCTGGCCCACTGGGGTGGCAGGGGCTTCGGAGAGCTGATCCCGGCCGAGTCGCTGCGCCTGGTCGTGCCGTCCGCGACCGCGCTCGTGATGAGCTTCCAGACCATCTTCGCGTCGCTGTTCATCAGCATCCTGGGCATCCGCCGCTCGAAGGAGACCCCGGTGGACATCGCCGCCTCCGCCGCCGAGGAGGCCGCCGAGGCCGTCAGCCGCGAGTCCTCCGAGCCCGCCGCGAAGCCCACCGCCCACTCCTGAACGACGTGCCCCGAACGGGACCGGCCCGCGGAGTCGATCGCGACTCCCGGGCACGTCCCGAGGCCGTAGCCGACCGAACAGGCCCGTCGAATATTTGAGGGAGGCATCGTCGAGGGGCCGATAGGATTTCGGCATGGCGGCTACAGGATCGAATACATCTGAGGAGTCGGCGTTCTACGTCTCGACGCCGATCTACTACGTCAACGACGCTCCTCACCTGGGCCACGCCTATACGACCGTCGCAGGCGACGTGCTCACCCGCTGGCATCGCCAGCGCGGCGAGAAGGTGTGGTACCTCACCGGCACGGACGAGCACGGTCAGAAGATCATGCGCACCGCCGAGACGAACGGCGTGTCCCCTCAGGAGTGGTGCGACAAGCTCGTCCAGGACGCCTGGAAGCCGCTCTGGGAGCACCTCGAGATCGCCAACGACGACTTCATCCGCACCACCGAGCCGCGCCACACCGAGCGCGTGCAGGAGTTCGTGCAGGATCTCTACGACAAGGGCGAGATCTACTGCGGCGGCTACAAGGGGCCCTACTGCGTCGGCTGCGAGGAATACAAGGCGCCCGGCGATCTGCTCGACGGCGACCTGTGCCCCATCCACAAGCGGCCCGTCGAGTGGCTCGAAGAGGAGAACTACTTCTTCCGCCTCTCCGCGTACGGCCCGCGGCTGCTGGATTTCTATGAGCAGAACCCCGGCTTCATCCAGCCCGCGTCCGCGCGCAACGAGGTCCTCCAGTTCGTACGTCAGGGCCTGCAGGACCTCTCGATCTCCCGCTCCACCTTCGACTGGGGCATCCCGATCCCCTGGGACTCCAAGCACGTCATCTACGTCTGGGTCGACGCGCTGCTCAACTACGTCTCCGCCGTGGGATACGGCTCCGACCAGGCGAAGTTCGACTCCACCTGGCCGGCCGACGTGCACCTCGTCGGTAAGGACATCCTGCGGTTCCACGCGGTGATCTGGCCGGCCATGCTGATGGCGAACGGCCTGCCGCTGCCGGGCAGGGTCTTCGCGAACGGCTGGCTGATGGTCGGCGGCGAGAAGATGAGCAAGTCCAACCTGACGGGCATCTCGCCGCGCCAGCTGACCGAGCACTTCGGCGTCGACGCGTACCGCTACTACTTCCTGCGGGCGATCCCGTTCGGCCAGGACGGCTCGTTCTCCTGGGAGGACTTCTCCGCCCGCTACACCTCCGAGCTCGCCAACGACTTCGGAAACCTGGCGTCCCGGGTCGCGGCCATGGTCGGCAAGTACTACGACGGCACCCTGCCGGAAGCCACGGACGCGGGCGCGGCGGAGCAGGCGGTCGCCGAGGGCCTCGCCCGGGCGGTCGCCCAGGCCGACACCATGATCGGTGACAACCTCGACTTCGCGGGCGGCATCGGCGCGATCTTCGACTTCACCAGGCAGGTCAACGGCTACCTCTCGGAGCAGGCGCCGTGGAAGGTCGCCAAGGACGAGTCGCCGGAGGGCCGGGCCCGACTGGGCACCATCCTCTACACGGCCGCCGAGTCCCTGCGGGCCGTCGCCGTCCTGCTCAACCCGATCATGCCCGGCACCGCCGAGAAGCTGTGGGCGTCCCTCGGCGCGGAGCCGCACCTCGGCCCGCTCGCCGAGCAGCGGATCGCCGACGCCGGTACCTGGGGCCGGCTGCCGGCCGGCGCCGATGTCGTCAAGGGCGAGATCCTCTTCCCGCGCCTTGAGGAGGTCAAGAGCTGACGGGCGGTAGGTTGACGGATATGTCCCGAGAGCTTCCCGTGCTGCCTGAGCCGCTGCCCGCTGAGGTGTTCGACAGCCACTGTCACCTCGACATCATGGTGGGCGACCGCAGGGCGTCCTCGGGCGACCAGGTCGCGCTCGCCGCGCAGGCGGCGGGCGCGTCGGTCGAGGCCATCCTGGCCGACGCCCGCCTGGTCGGGGTGACCCGGCTGGTGACCATCGGGTACGACCTGCGCTCGTCCCACTGGGGCGCCGAGGTCGCCGCGCGGCACGCCGACGTCTACGCGGGAGTGGCGATCCACCCCAACGAGGCCCACGCGGCCACGCCGGAGACGCTCGCCGAGATCGAGGAGCTGGCGCGGCTGCCGCACGTGCGGGCCGTGGGGGAGACCGGGCTCGACTACTTCCGCGACCGGGCCTCCCGGGACGACCAGCACGCGAGCTTCCGCGCGCACATCGAGATCGCCAAGCGCACCGGCAAGGCGCTGGTCATCCACGACCGCGACGCCCACGACGACGTGCTCGGCGTGCTGGCCGACCAGGGCGCGCCGGACGTCGTGGTCTTCCACAGCTTCTCCGGTGACGGTGAGATGGCCAAGAAATGCGCCGACGCCGGCTATTTCATGTCGTTCTCCGGGCCGGTGACGTACAAGAACGCGGAATATCTCCGTGAAGCGGCCCGGGTGGCGCCCGCCGAGCTCATCCTCGTGGAGACCGACGCGCCCTACCTTCCGCCCACCCCGCACCGAGGCAAGCCGAACGCGCCCTACCTCATCCCGCTGACCCTGCGGTGCCTGGCCGAGGTCAAGGGCGTGGACGTCACCGACCTCGCCGGCACCATCATGACCAACGGCGAAGCCGCCTTCGGCGCGTGGTGAGGAAACGGACATCATGAGCCTGCTCGGCCCTGTTGAGGTGCGCGCGCTCGCGGAGAAGCTGGGCATCCGGCCGACCAAGAAGCTCGGGCAGAACTTCGTCATCGACGGCGGCACCGTCCGCCGCATCGTCCGCGTCGCCGAGGTGACCCCGGACGACGTGGCCATCGAGATCGGGCCGGGGCTCGGCTCGCTCACCCTCGCCCTCCTCCCCGAGGTGGCCCAGGTCGTGGCGGTCGAGATCGACCCGGCGCTCGCCACCCAGCTCCCCCTGACCGTCGCCCAGATGGACCCCGAGCACGCCGACCGGCTCACCGTCGTCCACGCCGACGCGTTGAAGGTCGGCGCGGACGACCTGCCCGTGCTGCCCACCGCGTTGGTGGCCAACCTGCCGTACAACGTGTCGGTGCCGGTGCTGCTGCACCTGCTGGAGATCCTGCCGTCCCTGCGCCGCGGGCTCGTCATGGTGCAGGCCGAGGTCGCCGACCGCCTCGCCGCCACCCCCGGGTCGCGCATCTACGGCGTTCCCTCGCTCAAGGCCGCCTGGTACGCCGACGTGCGCCGCGCCGGGCCGGTGGGCCGCAACGTCTTCTGGCCTGCGCCCAACGTCGACTCCGGCCTGGTCTCCCTGGTACGACGCGACCCGCCGGAGACGTCCGCCACCCGCAGGGAGGTCTTCGCGGCCGTGGACGCCGCCTTCGCGCAGCGCCGCAAGACGCTCCGGGCCGCCCTGGCCTCCTGGGCCGGTACGGCCGCCGCCGCCGAGGAGGCGCTGGTCAGGGCGGGCGTCGAGCCGTCCGCGCGCGGGGAGCAACTCGGCATCGCCGATTTCGCCCGCATCGCCGAAAACCGCCCGCGCCGCTAGGCGGCGCGACGGGGCAAAGGCTGACGGGAGGGGCACTAGGCTCGGCTGCTGTGACTGCTACGCAGAGGGTGACGGTGCGCGTCCCGGCCAAGGTCAACCTGCAGCTCGCCGTCGGGCCGCTGCGTGACGACGGCTACCACGACCTGGTGAACGTCTTCCACGCCGTCTCGCTCTTCGACGAGGTGACGGCGACCGAGCCCGGAGCCGCCGGCGCGTTCACCGTACGCGTCGAGGGCGAGGCCGCCTCCCAGGTGCCCGCGGACGCCACCAACCTCGCGATCCGCGCCGCCGAGGCCCTCGCCAAGCACGCCGGGCAGATCGGAGCCGACGGACGTCCGTACGGCGTGGACCTGCTGATCCGCAAGGCGATCCCGGTCGCGGGCGGCATGGCCGGAGGCAGCGCCGACGCGGCGGCCGCCCTCCTCGCCTGCGACGCCCTCTGGGGGCTCGGCCTGTCCCGCGAGGAGCTCATGGAGATCGGCGCGGGCATCGGCAGCGACGTGCCGTTCGCCCTCCTCGGCGGCACGGTCGTCGGCACCGGGCGCGGCGAGCGGCTCACCCCCGTCCCGGCGACCGGGGCGTTCCACTGGGTGTTCGCTCTGGCCGACGGCGGCCTGTCCACTCCCCGGGTGTACGGCGAGTGCGACCGCATCAGGGCCGAAGCGGGCGAGGAGGTCGCGTGGCCGTCCGCCGACGAGGCCCTCATGGCCGCCCTGCGGGACGGGGACGCCCGCGCGCTCGGCGCCGCCCTCGCGAACGACCTGCAACCCGCCGCGCTCGCGCTCCGTCCGTCGCTCGCCCGGACGCTCGACGTCGGCCGGGACGCCGGGGCCCTGGGGGCGCTCGTCTCCGGTTCCGGGCCCACCTGCGCCTTCCTGGCCGCGTCCGCCGGCCATGCCCGCGAGCTCTCGGAGGCGCTGACCTCCGCCGGTGTGTGCCGTGCCGCCGTCACCGCGGACGGGCCCGTCCCCGGCGCCGAGATCGTCGCGTAGGGGCCGCCCGTACCACCCCGGATCTCCGGCGGCGCCGGGAGCGGGGCATGGGGCCGAGGCCGTTCCGCGAGACGGCCCTGACCTGGACGCTCTGTCCGGGGTTCGTCGCACGGCTCCGCGCGGAGGGCCGCCAGTGTTAACGTGATCTTCATGCATCGGCTTTCGCGCGTGGTGTTCTGGTGGCCGGAAAGGGAACGGCCATAGCGCACGCGTGATCAGGGCCGTCTCGGAGATCGGCCCGCCACCTCTCGGTTCTGGACCGGCTTCCGCGGCCCCAACCCGACAGGAGGATCCCCCGATGTCCGACCCCACTTCTCTGGCCCAGGCTGCCATGATCGCCGCTTTCGCCGATCGTGAACCGGCCGGGCACCGAGCCGGTGCTTCCTCTCGGGCCGCCGGCGACGGCCAGGACGGAGAGCGCTGATGGTGACCGCGGGACAGGTGATCGCGTTCGCGGCGGTGATACAGCTCGGCGCCATGTCTCCCGGCCCCGACTTCGCTGTCGTCGTACGGCAGGCGGCCGTCTCCGGACGGCGGGGCGGGATGGCGGCGGCGCTCGGCGTGGCCGGCGGTGTGTTCGTGTGGGCCGCCGCTGCCGCCCTCGGCGTGGCGGCCCTGCTGGCCGCGTCGGCGACCGCTTTCACGATCACGAAGATCACAGGTGCCGCATACCTGCTCTATCTGGGCGCAAGATCGCTGCAGGCGGCGTACCGGGGTTCCGAAGCGCCGCTGGAGATGACGACAGAAGCGGTCGCCGGCGGCATTCCCGACGGATTCCGTCGCGGACTGCTGTGTAACCTGCTCAATCCGAAGGCGGCGGCGTTCTTCGTCGCGTTGATGCCGCAGTTCCTCGGGAACCACCCGGCGACCGCCGACACTCTTGTGCTCTCGGCGATCGCCGTGCTGGTCACCGCGATCTGGTTCGTCGTCCTGGCCAACGTGGTCGGCTCGCTCCGCGCGTTCTTCACCCGGCGACGGGTCCGCCGCGCCCTCGACGCCGGCAGCGGAGCGGTGCTGATCGGACTGGGAGTGCGTCTGGCCGCCACCTCCACCTGAGCGCGCCACCCCCTCCGCTCGGGACGGCGGGCTCAGGCGTACGAGGGATTTTGGGGAATCGGTAGGCTGGGCAGGCGATGAATCTGGTCAACCTTGAATCGGTCTCCCACGCCTTCGGGCCCAAGCCACTGCTCACCGACGTCACGCTCGGCATCGGGCAGGGCGACCGGGTCGGCGTCGTCGGACGCAACGGTGGCGGCAAGTCCACGCTGATTTCGATCATCGCAGGGGAGCTGAAACCCGACAGCGGACGCGTCACGCACAACCGCGGCCTGCGCGTCGGCCTGCTGTCCCAGCGGGACGACTTCGACCCCGCGGTGCCGGTCGGCGACCTCGTGCTGTCCGGCCGGGCCGAGCACGAGTGGGCCGGCGACGCCACGATCAGGGAGATCCTCGCCAACCTGCTCGGCGACATCGACCTGACGACGCAGGCCGGCGCGCTGTCGGGCGGCGAGCGGCGGCGCACCGCCCTCGCGAAACTGCTCATCGACGAGCACGAGCTGATCATCCTCGACGAGCCGACGAACCACCTCGACATCGAGGCCATCGCCTGGCTCGCCGGGCACCTCGCCCAGCGCAAGTCGGCGCTGCTCGTCGTCACGCACGACCGGTGGTTCCTCGACGCGGTCGCCACCCGGACCTGGGAGGTCGTGGACGCCTCTGTCGAGCGCTACGAAGGCGGCTACGCCGCGTACGTGCTGGCCAAGGCCGAGCGCGCCCGCATCGCGCAGGCCGCCGAGGAGCGCCGCCAGAACCTCATGCGCAAGGAGATCGCCTGGCTGCGGCGCGGCCCGCCGGCCCGGACGTCCAAGCCCAAGTTCCGCATCAACGCCGCCGAGGCGCTGATCGCGAATGAGCCGCCGGCCCGCGAGACCGTCGAACTGATGAAGTTCGCCTCCGCGCGGCTCGGCAAGACCGTCTACGACCTGGAGGACGTGACCCTGCACGCCGGAGGGCCCGGCGCGGGTCCGGTCGTGCTCGACCACTCCACCTTCCAGTTCGGTCCCGGCGACCGCATCGGCCTGATCGGCGTCAACGGCTCGGGCAAGTCGTCCGTCCTGCGCCTGCTGTCCGGCTCCGTCACGCCCGACTCCGGCCGGATGGTCCGCGGCAAGACCGTACGGCTCGCGCACCTCTCCCAGGAGCTGGCCGAGCTCGACCCGTCCCGCCGCGTGCTGGAGACCGTCGAAGAGATCCGTAAGTACATCCAGGTCGGCAAGAAGGAATGGTCGGCCTCGCAGCTCCTCGAGCGCCTCGGCTTCAAGGGCGAGGCGCAGTGGAAGGTCATCGGAGACCTGTCCGGCGGCGAACGCCGCCGCCTGCAGCTCCTGCGGCTGATCATGGACGAGCCGAACGTGCTGCTCCTCGACGAGCCGACCAACGACCTCGACATCGAGACGCTCACCGAGCTGGAAGACCTGCTCGACGGATGGCCGGGCACGCTGGTCGTGGTCAGCCACGACCGCTACTTCCTTGAGCGGGTGTCCGACCGCTGTGTCGCCCTCCTCGGTGACGGCAAGCTCTCCATGCTGCCCGGCGGCGTCGACGAATACCTCGCGCGGCGTGCCACCGGCGGCGCCCTGTCCGCCCGTGCCGCGTCCTCGGGTACGGCGCCGGCTGGGCAGGCCGTACCGGCCGGGGCGGGCGCGGCGTCGGAGACGGCCGCCGACGGCTCCACCGGGGCTGCCGCTTCCGGAGGGTTGTCGGCCAAGGAGCAGCGCGAGCTGCAGAAGGAGCTGGGGCGGCTGGAGCGGCAGCTCGACCGGCTCGGCGAGCGCGAGGCGAAGCTGCACGCGCAGATGGCCGAGGCCGCGAGCGACTTCGAGCGTCTCGGCGCGCTGGACGCCGAGCTGCGCGAGGTCGCCACGCAGAAGGACGAGGTCGAGCTCGAATGGCTCGACCTCGCCGCCCGCCTCGACAGCTGACGAAACCGACCCCCGGTCCTCGTTCCCGCCTGCTCCGCTCACTGGGCAAGGCGGCGAAGCCGATCAGGCAGGGGCGGTGGTGAATCCCTTGAACGTGGCAGCGGGGAGACGCGAAAAAGGGGCCCGGCTGGCTGCCAGGCCCCTTTCCCGTCGCGGAGGGGTGCTGAGGTGTTACCTCAGCTCAGATCGTTGACAAATGGTCAGACGATCTTGCCGGACCAGAGGTTGGCCGCGGCCTTGTAGACGCCGTAGGTCTCACCGTCGAAGTACGGGGAGAAGCTGGTGTCGATGCGGCCGTTCTTGTCGGTGTCGGCCAGGCCGCTGGTCACACCGTTCAGGTAGCCGACCCGGCGGGCGCTCTGGTAGTTGAGCAGCCAGGAGGAGCCGATGGCGCCCTCACCGGTGAACGGCGACTTGATGCCCTGCAGCTCCTCGCCCTTGACCTCGGGAACCTGGACAGCGAAGGTCTTGCCGTAGCTGTACTTGAGGGTCTTGCCGGTGAAGGCGTTGTTGCCGTCCGGGTGCTGCCCGCTCGGGTAGCCGAACACGAAGACGGGCTTGCCGAGCTTCTGGTTGTAGGCCAGACCCTGCCCGCCGACGTTGTCGCCGAGGCGGCCGACGTCCTTGAGGCCGATCGCGAGCTTCTTGCCAACGATCTTGTAGCCGCGCACGCCCTGCTGCTGCTTGGTGGCCCAGAAGGTCCGCTTGAAGTACGTGTACTCGTGACGGCCGTGGCGGTCCGTGGCTGCCGGGGTGGTCGTAGCGGCCGGAGCCGGGGTGGAGGTCTCGGCCGGGGTGCTCGTAGCGGTCGGAGCCGGGGTGGAGGTCTCGGCCGGGGCGCTCGTAGCGGTCGGAGCCGGGGCGGAGGTCTCGGACGGAGTGGGACGCTCAACCTTCTTGCGGAAGTACAGCGTGCTGCCGTCGTCGCTGACGTACGAGTCCCGGTAGGAGCGGTAGTCGCTCTTGCCGATCTCGACCGCGGCGTCGGCGCCGGTGCCCTCGGCCCACGGGCCGTTGCCGGTGAGGTCCTTGCCCGGGTTCAGCTTGGCGAACTCGGACACGCTGACGGCGACCTTGTAGCCACGGTCGTGGTCGCGGCCACGGCGGTAGTCACGCCCGTGGTGGTCGCCACGGCCGTGGTGGTCGCCACGGACCTCGACGATCTTGAGGTCGGACCAGCCGGTGCTCTTGTCCTCCTGGAGCCTCCGCAGCTCCTTCTCCGCCTCGGCGCGGGTGCGGAAGACCTTCGACTCGTAGTTGCGGTCGGCGCTCACGCTCTCCGGCAGGACGCCGTTGTAGACGGTCACGAACGCGTAGTCGCGGTCGCCGTCCTCGTAGACGTCGTAGTCGTAGTGCGTGAAGGCCTGCTTGCCGACGTAGATGCCCCACGGGGTCTTCGCCTGGTAGTAACCCGGGATGAAGACCCACTTGTCGAGGGTGGCCTTGTTGGACTCGGTGTCGTACACGCAGTGGCCGGCGGTGGCGACCAGGTTGCGGTAGCCGGACTGCACCGAGGTCGCGGTGCACCAGTGCGGACGGCCGTCGCCGCCGATGAAGAACACCTTGCCCGAGGTCTTGGGCAGGTTGACGTTCTTCGACTTGGACGCCGTCTTCTTCTCGTCGCCAATGGCCGGCACGACGCCCGGCTTCGTGTCGGCCGACGGACCGCCGGTCGAGACGTGCTTGGCGTTGACCACCTTGGTCTCAACGCCGTAGGGGGTGGCGTTGATCAGGTTGGCCTTGGCCTCGCCGTACCAGAACGCGGCGACTTCCTGGGCAGCCAGGTTGGTGTTCGCCAGGGTGTCGCTGGACACGGTGTTGGTCGCCTGAGCCGGAGTGGCCAGGCCGGCGGCCAGAAGGCCGGCGGTGGCAACGAGGCCACCGAAAGCGAGAGAGCGCTTCAAGGGTTCTACTCCTTGGTCTGTCGTGGGACGCCGTCTGCGTCCCATGCGTCAGTAAAGGGATGACCAAGAAACTACCTAAGTGATTGCTGTGAGGGAAGTCGAATGAAAAGTGTGAGATCGGTGGAACCGATACGAGTGGTCGGTACGTCCTAGATATCCCGGAGGCTTTCCGATCCGTTTCTGCTGATCAACATGCGGATCCGAGACCAAGCGGCAAGTAGGCCAGGTGGATCGATCCACCCGCCGAATGTGACATGAATCACAGTTTGGGAACGGGCCTTTTCGTGTCCGGGGCGTCACGACGGCGACACGCTTGAGTGGTTCGTCTGATTTACGGGGATATGCGGCGAAAGCTGGGTGAGTCTTGCCTGGTTCCGGATTCGGGACTGCTGTGGCCGGCCTACGGGAGGGTGGCCGCTCGGCAGGGCCTCTTCTTCGCCGGTAAGCGCCGCGTTTGGCCTGGTCCCCGCCCTCATTGGGCTCGCGAATCCAGATGGGAACGGCGTCAATACGGAGGCGGGGTATATGCGGGCCGCCTTCATCGCGGTGTCGCGGCTACGTGGGCGTCAGGTGCCCGTTGCCCGAAGTGCCGTATTTCTGGTCGGCAGGCGGTCGTATACGAATCGGCCCGCGCGGGCGGGTAAACGTAACGCTCGCCTGCTTGCTTCCCAAGAAGGGGAAAAGCCGGAGCGGGGAAGGCCGTGGCCGATAGCGGACAATCCGCCGTATGCCGGTGATCTCCCACGAACATGCGAGATCCGGCGGCGTTCGAGGCGTTCTAGCGAGGACGCATGCGGCCGTCAGCCATTTCGTGGTGTGAGGTGGGACGGATCCGTACCCGGTGGAGGATCTGATCACCGAGGGCTTCATCGCATGGCCGGCGGCAATCGGCCCCGAAAGGGGATTTGAGCGATGTCAAGAGGGCCCACAGATCACCTGAGGCCGCTCGGCGTCCCCGCCGTCCCGTCGGGTTACGGCCGTACGTGCCGCGCGGTCAGGAGCCATGTGGAAAGCCGCGGAGGACGTCCCTCACGGGCCTTGCCGTCCGCCGGCCACCGTTCTGACTCTTCTCTGGCGGGGCACCCCCGTCCGGGGCGCGGAAACGAAAGAAGGGACCCGGCTGGATGCCGGGTCCCTTCTTCGCTGCGGTTGGGCTGAGGGGTTACCTCAGCTCAGATCGTTGACCAGAAGGTCAGACGATCTTGCCCGACCAGAGGTTCTTGGCCGCGTTGTAGACGCCGTACAGCTCACCGTCGAAGTACGGGGAGAAGCTGGTGTCGTAACGGTTGTTGTTGTCGGTGTCGGAGACGCCGATGGTCACACCGTTCAGGTAGCCGACGCGACGGCCGTTGTTGTAGTTCACCAGCCAGGAGGAGCCGATGGCGCCCTCACCGGTGAACGACGACTTGGTGCCGATGAGCTCCTCGCCCTTGATGGCCGGGGCCTGGACCGCGAAGGTCTTGCCGTAGGTCCACTTGAGGGTGTGGCCGGTGAAGGCGTTGTTGCCGTCCGGGTGGACGCCGCTCGGGTAGCCGAACACGAAGACGGGCTTGCCGACCTTCTGGTTGTAGGCCAGACCCTGACCGCCCACGTTGTCGCCGAGGCGACCGACGCTCTTCAGGCCGATCTGGAAGTACTTCCCGGTCACCTTGTAGTCAACGTCGTAATTGATCCAGTAGGTGCGGGCGATGTACTTGCCGTTCGCCTCGAAGTAGAACGTCTTGCCGTCGGCGGAGTCGCCGGCCTTCCAGTCAGCGGGCTTGGTGTCGCTCGTGACGTCGGTGACGCCGGTGCCCTCCTTGAAGGGACCGTTCGCGGTGGCCGTGGGGTTGAGCTTCTTCCAGTCGGTCCGCTTGACGTAGACCTTCTCGGAGCCCGGCGTGCCCTCCTTGACGACCTCGTCGGTCACGACCGGGGTGATCGTGGCGCGGCCGCGGACGGTGGAGGGGGACTTCTCGATGCGGTCCTTGTCGGCCTTGGCCTCGGCCTCGGTCTCCCAGACCTTCTCGTAGTCGCGGTCCTTGTTCACGCTCTCCGGCAGGACGCCGTCGTAGACGGTCACGAACGCGTAGTCGCGGTCGCCGTCCTCGTAGACGTCGTAGTCGTAGTGCGTGAAGGCCTGCTTGCCGACGTAGATGCCCCACGGGGTCTTCTGCTGGTAGTAACCCGGGATGAAGACCCACTTGTCCATCGTCGCGGCGTTGGACTCGGTGTCGTACACGCAGTGGCCGGCGGTGGCGACCAGGTTGCGGTAGTTCGACTGCACCGAGGTGGCCGAGCACCAGTGCGGCTTCTTGTCCGCGCCGATGAAGAACACCTTGCCGGTGGTCTTGGGCAGGTTGACGTTCTTCGACTTCGAGACGGCCTTCTTCTCGTCGCCGATCGCCGGCACGATGCCGGGCTTGCTGTCCGGAGCCGGGCCGCCCTTGGAGACGTGCTTGGCGACGATCTTGGTCTCAACGCCGTAGGGGGTGGCGTTGATCAGGTTGGCCTTGGCCTCGCCGTACCAGAACGCGGCGACCTGACGGGCGGCCTCGTTGGTGCCGGCAAGGGTGTCGGTGGCGACGTCACCGGCGGCCTGGGCGGGAGCGGCCAGGCCGGCGGCCAGGAGGCCGGCGGTGGCAACGAGGCCACCGAAAGCGAAAGTGCGCTTCATGGAGGGGAACTCCTTGGTCTGTCGTGGGACGTCAATTTGCGCCCCATGCGTCAGGAAAGGGATGGCAGGACGCTATCTGAGGGCTCCCTGTGAGGGAAGTCCGGAAAATGTCACGGATTGGTGGAACCGAATCGAGCGGTGGGGGCGTCAGACCCATAGGAATCGTTGTTTTCCCTGATCAACTTGGGCTGATCGACACCCGCTGGAGCCCCAGACCGGCTCGCCGCTTACCGCCCACTGTGAGCTAAATCACAGTCTCTCCCGAAATTTCCCCCTGGCATATCGTCATGTGACGTCGCGATTGTCCGACTTTGCGTGGGAAAAGTGAGATATAGGGCCAAGAGGAATTCAGTGCGGCCCACTGTCCGAAGTGTTGAAGGGGGCGAGCAAGGGTCGCACGCGTGCGCCCCGTTGCACTTTTCGGGGGAGAAGCCGCCCGCGAGTGTCCCGCTGACGCGCTGGGACACGGGAACACAAAAAAGAGACCCGGCTGGATGCCGGGTCTCTTCTTCGCTGCGGTTGGGCTGAGGGGTTACCTCAGCTCAGAACGTTGACCAGAAGGTCAGGCGATCTTGCCGGACCAGGAGGCGGCCGCGGCCTTGTACACACCGTAGGTCTCACCGTCGAAGTACGGGGAGAAGCTGGTGTCGTAACGGTTGTTGCCGGTGGTGTCGGAGACACCGATGGTCACACCGTTCAGGTAGCCGATACGGCGGGCGCTCTGGTAGTTCAGCAGCCAGGACGAGCCGATGGCGCCCTCACCGGTGAACGACGACTTGATGCCCTGCAGCTCCTCGCCCTTGATGGCCGGGGCCTGGACCGCGAAGGTCTTGCCGTAGCTGTACTTGAGGGTCTTGCCGGTGAAGGCGTTGTTGCCGTCCGGGTGGACGCCGCTCGGGTAGCCGAACACGAAGACGGGCTTGCCGAGCTTCTGGTTGTAGGCCAGGCCCTGACCGCCGACGTTGTCACCGAGGCGACCGACGCTCTTCAGGCCGATCTGGAAGGTCTTGCCGACGACCTGGTAGCCGTTGGCAGCCTTGGTCCAGAAGTTCCGCTTGAAGTACTTGAACTCCGGCTTCTCGGGGGCGAAGGTCTGCTTGTCGACCTTCGTCCGGAAGTACAGCGTCTTGCCGTCCCGGCTGACGTAGGAGTCCTTGTCCGAGTGGTACTCCCGGGCGCTGACCTCCCGCGGCTTGCCGGCGATGGTGCCGTCGGCGAACGGGCCGTCGCCGGTGAGGTCCTTGCCCTCGTTCAGGGCCTGGAACTCGGCCACGGTGGCGAGCTTCGCCCGGTGGTCACCCTTGACCTCGACGATGTCGAGCTTGGACCAAACGGTGCTCTTGTCGGCCTGGAGCTTCGCCTTCGCGGCCTCAGCCTCCGCCTTGGTGGCGAAGACGTCGGACCTGTAGTCCTTGTCCGCCGTCGCGCTCTCCGGCAGGACGCCGTCGTAGACGGTCACGAACGCGTAGTCGCGGTCGCCGTCCTCGTAGACGTCGTAGTCGTAGTGCGTGAAGGCCTGCTTGCCGACGTAGATGCCCCACGGCAGCTTGCCCTGGTAGTAACCCGGGATGAACACCCACTTGTCCATCGTGGCGGCGTTTGCACCGGTGTCGTACACGCAGTGGCCGGCGGTCGCGACCACGTTCTTGTACGAGGACTGAACCGAGGTGGCGGAGCACCAGTGCGGCTTCTTGTCCGCGCCGATGAAGAACACCTTGCCGGAGGTCTTCGGCAGGTTGACGTTCTTCGACTTGGCGGCGGCCTTCTTCTCGTCGCCGATCGCCGGCACGACGCCCGGCTTGCTGTCGGCCGACGGCCCGCCCTTGGAGACGTGCTTGGCGACGATCTTGGTCTCAACGCCGTAGGGGGTGGCGTTGAGCAGGTTGGCCTTGGCCTCGCCGAACCAGAACGCAGCCACCTGCTTGGCGGCCATGTTGGTGTTCGCCAGGTTGTCGCTGGACACGGTGTTGGTGGCCTGGGCCGGAGCGGCCAGACCGGCGGCCAGGAGGCCGGCGGTGGCGACGAGGCCACCGAAAGCGAGAGTGCGCTTCATGGAGGGGTTGCTCCTTGGTCTGTCGTGGGACGTCAATTTGCGTCCCATCCGTCAGTAAAGGGATGACAGGGACGTTACCAAGGGGCGGCCGCGATCAAAGCTGAAAAAATCTTGTGAATCGATGGAACCGGATGGATGGTCGGAGCCGTCAGAGATGTAGCCAGCGGTATATCCGCTGATCACCTTACTGTGTCCAGATTTCGACGCCCGTCGCTGCGGCATGCCCATGTCCTTTTCGTGTGACGTAAATCACACTTCTGGGCTGCCATTTCGGCATAATCCATCACATGGCGAATAGAGCGGTTCGTCCGCTTTGTCGTAATAAGTGAGGATTTGTCGACGCAGTAGTTCTAGTGCGCTCCGCCATCCGAGGCGTCGAAAGGGACGAGCAGGGTGTGGAGCAGAGCGGCGAGGGCGCGCTGCTCGCGCTCGCCCAGGCCGGCGAGCAGTTCGCGCTCGCGTCGCAACAGGCCGACGAAGGCCGCGTCCACCCGCTCGAGTCCCAGGGCGGTCAGCCGTACGAGGACGCCGCGCCGGTCCTCCGGGTCAGGGTGTCGCGTGACCAGCCCGGAGGCGGCCAGCCGGTCGATGCGGTTCGTCATCGTTCCCGAGGTGACCAGCGTCGCCCGCAGCAGCGCGCCCGGGCTCAGCTCGTACGGCTTGCCGGAGCGCCGTAGCGCGGTGAGCACGTCGAACTCCCAGGATTCGAGATCGTGCTCGGTGAACGCCGCACGTCGCGCGCGATCGAGGTGGCGGCTGAGCCGTGACACCCGGCTGAGCACTTCGAGGGGGGAGACGTCCAGGTCCGGGCGCTCCTGTCGCCAGGCGGCGACGAGCCGGTCCACCTCGTCTTCGCTGGCGCTGGAATGCGACATGGCGTTGATTTTAGCTCTCTTGACATCGAGAAACCGAGGCGGAGAATATCTCGACATCAAGATAAATTGGAGGATCTTCATGGGATCGGACATTTGGGACCCCGCGGTCTACCGCGCGTACGCCGACGAGCGGTCCCGGCCCTTCCGTGACCTGCTCGCCCGGGTGGCCGCGCGAAATCCCGCGTACGTGGTCGATCTCGGCTGCGGCACCGGGGAGCTGACCGCCGAACTCGCCGGGCGCTGGCCGACCGCGACCGTGCA
Organism: Microtetraspora malaysiensis; assembly: GCF_050947145.1. NCBI lineage: Bacteria > Bacillati > Actinomycetota > Actinomycetes > Streptosporangiales > Streptosporangiaceae > Microtetraspora > Microtetraspora malaysiensis. The sequence continues at coordinate 8,681,937 of NZ_CP191998.1, read as the reverse complement.
CGGCGTCGACTCCTCCGCCTCGATGATCGAGAAGGCCCCCGGCGGCGAGCGCCTCGGGTTCGAGGTCGCCGACGTGCGCGACTGGCGTCCGTCCCGCCCCGTCGATGTCATCGTGTCGAACGCGGTCCTCCAGTGGGTGCCCGAGCATCGCGAGCTGCTCGCCCGCTGGGTGACCCACCTGACCCCTGACGGATGGCTCGCCTTCCAGGTGCCCGGCAACTTCGACGCGCCCAGCCACACCGTGATCCGCGGGCTCTGCCGTACGCCGGCCTGGCGTGACGAACTGGGAGATCTCGTACGCGACGCGCCGGTCGGCGAACCGGTCGAATACCTGGAACTGCTCGCCGGGCTCGGCTGCGCCGTGGACGCCTGGGAGACCACCTACATCCACGTGCTCCCCGGCGCGGACGCCGTACTCGGCTGGGTCAAGGGGACCGCGCTGCGTCCCATGTTCAACCGGCTCTCCCCGGACCGCCACGCGGCCTTCCTCGCCGAATGCGGACGGCTGCTCGCCGAGGCGTACCCGCGCCGCCCGTACGGCACGGCCTTCCCGTTCCGCCGGATCTTCGTCGTGGCCCGGAAGAAGGAATAGGGACCGGGGGCGCGATCGGCCGAGGGCGTGATGTCACGAACGAGCGCGCGGGAGAAGCTCGCGGGACGTTCAGATGGCCGGTCAGAAGGGCCGGTGGGCGGTCCCCGGCCGAATCAGAGGGCTCAGCTTCCGTCCGCCCGCTCGGGAGCGCCGGCCTTGCTCGCCCGGCGCGCCTGCCGCTCCAGCACCTTCTGCTGCTCGCGCTGGGCCTTCTCCTGCTCCCTGAGTTCGCGTTCGCGGGCCTTTTCGCGTTCTTTCTGTTCGCGTTCGCGAGCTTTCTCCTGCTCGCGCTGGAGCTTCTCCTGCTCCTTGAGCTCGCGTTCGCGGGCCTTTTCGCGTTCTTTCTGTTCGCGTTCGCGGGCCTTCTGCTGCTCGCGCTGGAGCTTCTCCTGCTCCTTCAGATCGCGCTCCCGCACCTTGTCCTGCTCCTTGGCGTCCCGCTCGGCGGGCCGCGCCGTACGGGTGTCCGGGGGAGGGGAGAGCACCAGGCCGCGGGTGGCGGCCGTGAGCTGCGGATTGGGATCGAGACCGGTCAGGCCGTTCCAGGAGAGGTTGACCAGGTGCGCCGCGACCTCCTCGCGGCGGGGCTTGCGCACATCCAGCCACCACTGCCCGGTCAGTGCCGTCATGCCGACCAGCATCTGCGCGTACATCGGCGCGAGCTTCGGGTCGTAGCCGCGCTCCTTGAACTCGTCGGCCAGCACGTCCTCGACCTGGCTGGCGATGTCGCTGATCAGGCTCGCGAACGTGCCCGTCCCGGACGCGGCGTGCGAGTCGCGGACCAGGATGCGGAAACCTTCGCTGCTCTCCTCGATGTACTGGAGGAGGGCGAGGGCCGCCCGCTCCAGCTTGACCAGCGCGTGCGAGGCCGACAGCGCCTGCGTGACCAGGGTCAGCAGCCGCTGCATCTCCCGGTCGATGACGACGGCGTAGATGCCCTCCTTGCCGCCGAAGTGTTCGTAGACGACGGGCTTGGAAACCTTGGCGCTCGCCGCGATCTCCTCGACCGAGGTTCCGTCGAAGCCCTTCTCGGCGAAGAGCGCGCGGCCGATCTGGATCAACTGCTCGCGTCGCTCCGCGCCCGTCATACGTCGTCGAGATCGGGAGGAGTCGTTCACACGTCCCATCATGGCCTGTTTAGGTGCGTTGCCGGATTCCGGCTTCGCCGTCGCCTTGCCGTTCGGCGGGGCCGGTCGCGTCCGTACGGCTGTCGCCGGCGCCTGCGCGGAGGCGAGGGGCCGGGCGACAGCCGATGCGTGTGGAGAGGGGGTATCGGCGGGATCACCCAAGTCGTTTCGCCGCCAGCCGCTCCTCATTGGGCCAGCGCACATCGTGGGCCCATCCGGCCTTCTCGAACCAGCGGATCAGGCCCGCGCTGAGGTCGATCTGCCCCTTGAGCACGCCGTGCCTGGCGCAGGTGGGGTCGGAGTGGTGCAGGTTGTGCCAGGACTCGCCGAACGACGGGATCGCCAGCCACCACACGTTGCGCGACTTGTCGCGGACCTCGAACGCCTCCTCGCCGAAGACGTGGCAGATCGAGTTGATCGACCAGGTGACGTGGTGGAGCAGGCCGATCCGGATCAGGGTGCCCCAGAAGAACGCGGTGAGCGCTCCCTGCCAGGACCAGGTCACCAGCCCGCCGAGCACCGGCGGCAGCAGCATCGATGTGGCGGCGAGCGCCGGGAACCACCGGTGCAGCTTCATGATGTCCGGGTCCTTGACCAGGTCCGGAGCGTACTTCGCACGGTTGGTGCGCTCGGATTCGAACAGCCAGCCCATGTGCGCGTAGAGCAGCCCCTTGGACATGGACTTGAAGCCGGGGCCGAACCGCCACGGCGAGTGCGGGTCGCCCTCCTTGTCGGAGAACTTGTGGTGCTTGCGGTGGGTGGCGACCCAGTCGAGCACGGACATCTCGAGCGAGAGGCTGCCGGCGATCCCCAGGATGAGTTTCATCGTCCGCGTGGCCTTGAACGAGCCGTGCGTGAAGTAGCGGTGGTAGCCCACTGTTACTCCGAGGCCGGACACGACGTAGAAGACCGCGAAGATCGCAACATCGCTCCAGCCCAGACCCCATCCCCAGGCGAACGGCACGGCGGCGATCACGGCGAGGATGGGAGCCCCGACGACGATGCCGAAGGTGATCAGTTCGGCTCTGGTTTTCGGTTCCGGCTCGAACTCCGGCTTGGGCTGCCGTGCAGGACGCTCGGTGAGGACAGTCATGGGCTACCTCGCGAAGAAGTGGGGAAGATGTCCGGCTACGCCACCGTAACCTACGCCATCGTAAGTTAGGACTTTCGAGGCGGCGAATGTAGGGAAGGTGACTCAATCCGACCCCAACTCGTGGTGCATCCACGCCTTGTGAAAGTGCCATTAGATCTGCTAAAAGCATGCGCCCGCGGCGGTCGGGAGGCCAGGGTGCCGGGACAACCTTTGTCGCAGGTTGGATGCCCTCTGGCCGTGTTCCCGGAAGTGTACGTGTGTGCGATGGGTATTCGAATTGTGGCAATAGGTAATCAGAACTAACGTTCTATCCATGACGAGAACCCCTCGGCAGCTCGCCCGGTTTGAGGCGCTTCGCGGTCAAGCCGTCGCCCTCAGGGCGTCCGGCAAGTCCCGCGCCAGATCAAGGACCTCCTCGGCATCGGCAGCGACGGCACTCTCAACGAGTTGCTCCGGGATGCGATCCCGCCCGAATCCCCGCTGCGGGCCAACGCCAAGGACGGCAACGTCGGAGTGGACTGTCACGGCTGTCTCCGGGTTGAGGTCCGCCGTGGTGCCCGGCTCCACCGAAAGATCGAGGCATGGATCGAAGGGATCTTTCGTGCCGCATCAATCGAATCGGCAGAGCCTGCCCTCGATCGGTAAGCTAGGGCGAGGCTCCGAACCTTCACCCAGGGTTCGCGACCATCCCGGGTCGTCTAACCAGGCAGGACAACGTCTTTTGGTGTCGTTTGTAGGGGTTCGAATCCTCTCCCGGGAGCAGTAATAACAGGTTCGAAGCCTGGTCCGGTGAATCCGGGCCAGGCTTCTGCTTTTCGGCCGCCCTACGGTCCCCATGGGTGGGTGTGTGGGCGGGGGAGCCGAGGGCTCGTCCACTCGGTCGGTCCGCGGAGGACCGGCATCCCTGTTGTGGTGATTTCGGCTGATCAGGCGGGTCTTGTGGTCACTGTCCGGAGTGTCCGGCAACGTGAATATCGAGATCGCCGGCCCGATGCGGCCATCCGGGCGCTCCGCGCCACCCCGCGAGGGGTGTTCCGCGGTCACGCTGAGTGACCGTCGTGAGGGGTTGCGTTCCAGGTGGGGGCTGGATTCCGCCCTGGGGGCGCCAGGTAAGCTCACCTTGTCGAGTGGGTGACCGTGCGACGCCTCGGCGGTAGCCGTACGTGATCCTCAGGCCGACCTGTTTCAATCGCGGATCCGAGGGAGCCCCCGCAAGTGAGTGTGCCGCGCCCTGCCGCTGTCATCGTCCTCGCCGCGGGCGAGGGAACCCGGATGAAGTCGAGAACCCCCAAGGTCCTCCACGAGCTGTGCGGTCGCGCCCTGGTCGACCACATGCTCGGCGCGGCGCGAGGGCTGCGGCCCGAGCGCCTGATCGTCGTGGTCGGCCACGCCCGCGAGCGGGTCGAGGCCCATCTGGCCGAGAGCGCGCCGGACGTGCTGACGGTCGTCCAGTCCCGGCAGAACGGCACGGGCCACGCGGTGCGCACCGTCCTGGAGGCGGTGGGCACGATCAACGGCACGGTCCTCGTCACGTACGGCGACACGCCGCTGCTGCGTGAGGAGACCCTGCGCGAGCTGGTGGAGCGGCACGCCGGGGACGGCAACGCGGTCACCGTGCTGACGGCCGTGGTGCCCGACCCGACGGGGTACGGCCGGATCATCCGCGACTCCACCGGAGCGGTCCTGGAGATCGTCGAGGAGAAGGACGCCACGCCCGAACAGCGGGCGGTCGCCGAGATGAACTCGGGCGTCTACGCGTTCGACGGGCTGCTGCTCGCGGACGCGGTCAAGCGGGTGGGGGTGGCCAACGCCCAGGGCGAGGAGTACCTCACCGACGTGTTGTCGATCCTCCGTGAGGACGGCCACCGGGTGGGCGCGCACATCGCGGCCGACTACGTCGAGGTCGAGGGCGTCAACGACCGGGTCCAGCTCTCCTTCGCCCGCCGGGTGCTCAACGACCGCATCCTCAGGGACCACATGCGCGCGGGCGTCACGATCGTCGACCCGTCCAGCACGTGGATCGACGCCGGGGTGGTGATCGAGCCCGACGCGGTGATCCATCCGGACACCCAGCTCCACGGCGCGACGTCGGTGGGTGCCGGCGCGGCCGTCGGTCCGGCGAGCACCCTGACGGACACCGTCGTCGGCGAGGACGCCGTGGTGCGCAACGCGGTCTGCGAGGGCGCGGAGATCGGCGCGCAGGCGTCGGTCGGCCCGTACGCGTACCTGCGTCCCGGCACGCGTCTCGGCCGCAAGGGGAAGATCGGGACGTACGTCGAGACCAAGAACGCGTCGATCGGCGAGGGCAGCAAGGTGCCGCACCTGACCTATGTCGGGGACGCCACCATCGGCAGCGGGTCCAACATCGGCGCCGCGTGCGTGTTCGTGAACTACGACGGCGTCGAGAAGCACCACACGGTGGTGGGCGACCACGCGCGCGTGGGCAGCGACAACATGCTGGTCGCTCCGGTGCGGGTGGGCGACGGCGCCTACACGGCGGCCGGTTCTGTGATCACCAATGACGTCCCGCCCGGGGCCATGGCGGTGGCCCGGGGCAGGCAGCGCAATATCGAAGGGTGGGTCACGCGCCGCCGCGCGGGGACCTCTTCGGCCGAGGCCGCCCGGCTCGCGCTGGCGGCTCAGGAAGAGGCCGGCCAGGAATAGCCACACACGGGGCGGCGCGAGGGCCGTCCGCAGCAGTCAGCAGCAAGAGTTCGAGGCGCGGGAGACCGCGTAACTTCCCGAGGGGAATCAGCCGCCGTGGGCGTGCACAGCGAGCGAGCAAGGGGGCACAGCGAGGTGCCGCGGGTACGGATGACCGGTTGCCGGATGACGGCCGCGTGTTCGGCGAGGAGAGCGTCGTGAGTGGAAAGAAGACGGCGGGCGAGCGGAACCTGATGTTCTTCTCGGGCCGGGCGTTCCCTGAGCTGGCCGAGGAGGTGGCGTCGAACCTGGGGGTGGAGATCACCCCGACGGCGCTGCGCGACTTCGCCAACGGTGAGATCTACGTTCGCTATCTGGAGTCGGTCCGGGGTTGCGACGCGTTCGTGATGCAGTGCCACACCGCTCCGATCAATAAGTGGATCATGGAGCAGCTCATCATGGTCGACGCCCTGAAGCGGGCCTCGGCCAAGCGCATCACCGTGATCCTGCCGTTCTTCGGGTACGCCCGGCAGGACAAGAAGGGCCGGGGCCGCGAGCCGATCACGGCGCGGCTGATGGCCGACCTGTTCAAGCAGGCGGGCGCCGACCGGTTGATGTCGATCGATCTGCACACTTCGCAGATCCAGGGCTTCTTCGACGGCCCGGTGGACCACCTGTTCGCGTCGCCGGTGCTGATCGACTATCTGCGGGACAAGCTCGACCCGGCGACCACGACGATCGTCTCGCCGGACACCGGCCGGGTGCGGCTGGCCGAGCGCTGGTCGGACGCCCTGGGCACCCAGGTGGCGTTCATCCACAAGCGCCGGGACCTGGACGTGGCGAACCAGGTCAAGGTGCACGAGGTGGTCGGCCGGGTCAAGGGGCGCACCTGCGTCCTGATCGACGACATGATCGACACCGGTGGCTCGATCTGCAAGGCCGCGGACGCGCTGTACGAGCACGGCGCGACGGACGTGGTCGTCGCGGCGACGCACGCGGTGTTCTCCGACCCGGCGGTGGACCGGCTGAAGAACTCTCGGATCTCCGAGGTGGTCGTCACCAACACGCTGCCGCTGGCGGAGGACAAGCGGTTCGACAGCCTGACGGTGCTGTCGATCGCGCCGCTGCTCGCCCGGGCCATCGAGCAGGTCTTCACGGACGGCTCGGTGACCAGCCTCTTCGAGGGCGAGAGCTGATCGCCTCCTGACGGGCCGGCCCCCGCCGAAGGAGTGGTGGGGGCCGCGATTCGGGTAGGCTGCACAAGTTGCGCTCGTAACGCCTTCCGCTAGGGCGGGTGAGGGGGAGCGCGCCATCCGTAGACGATCATCCCTAGGAGATGTGCCGTGTCCGAGGTTCTCATCGCCGCCGAGCTCCGCACCGAGTTCGGCAAGGGCGCCGCTCGCAAGATCCGCCGCGCCAACAAGGTTCCCGCTGTCCTGTACGGCCACGGCACGGAGCCGCGGCACCTGACCCTGCCGGGTCACGAGCTGCTGCTGGCCCTGCGCACCGCCAACGTGCTGATCCACGTCCAGGGCGACGGCGTCGACGAGCTGGTGCTGCCCAAGGGCGTCCAGCGTGACCCGATCAAGGGCTTCGTCGAGCACGTCGACCTGCTGCTGGTCAAGCGCGGCGAGAAGGTCATCGTCGAGATCCCGGTCACCGTGGCCGGTGAGGTCATCGGCGGCGCCCTCGTCGACCAGCAGCTCGTGACGGTCTCGGTCGAGGCCGAGGCGACCCACATCCCGTCCGGCGTCGAGGTCGACGTCGACGGCAAGGACGTCGGCTTCGTGGTGACCGCGGGCGACCTGCAGCTGCCGAACGGCGTCACCCTCGCGGGCGACCCGGAGGCGCTGGTGCTGCACGTCGTCGCGCCGCAGGCGGCCGCGCTGCCGGCCGAGGGTGAGGAGGCCGCCGAGGGCGAGGCCCCGGCCGAGGCTGCCGCCGAGTAAGGAACGTTTCGCGGGAGAGGGTCCTCCACAGGATGTCCTGTGGGGGACTTCTCCATATAAGGAGACGGTGATGGAGGATCAGCGCTGGCTGGTCGTCGGCCTGGGCAACCCGGGGCCGGATTACGCCGGGAACCGGCACAACGCGGGTTTCATGGTGCTGGACGAGCTGGCCGCGCGGGCCGGTGGCCGGTTCAAGGTGCACAGGTCGCGCGCGGAGATCGTCGAGGGGCGGCTGGCGGGGGTGCCCGCGGTGCTGGCGAAGCCGCTGTCGTTCATGAACCTGTCCGGCGGCCCGGTGAAGGCGCTGGCCGACTTCTACAAGGTGACCCCGGCGCACGTGGTCGTGGTCCATGACGAGCTGGACATCCCGTACGGCGCCCTGCGGGCGAAGCTGGGCGGCGGTGACAACGGGCACAACGGCCTGAAGTCGATCACGAAGTCGCTGGCGACGCGTGACTACCTGCGGATCAGGTTCGGCATCGGCCGGCCTCCGGGGCGGATGGATGCTGCGGCGTTCGTGCTGAAGGACTTCGCGACGGTGGAGCGCAAGGATCTGCCGTTCCTGGTGGACCGGGCGGCGGACATGGTGGAGTCGCTGGTCAGGGCGGGGCTGGAGGCCACGCAGAACGCGTTCCACGCGGCCGATCTGAACCCGGTCAAGCCTCCTCGGTGACGGGGTGCGCGGCGGCGGAGCGCTCGCCGCCGCGCCAGAGCATGAGGTTCTGGAAGAGCTCGGCCTGCTCCATGGCGTCGTCGAGGGCGTGGTGGGTGTGCCGGCGGGTGGATCGCACCTCGCGAGGCATCTGCCGTTTTGTGGACCAGGCGACGGGGACGCCGGCTTTGGCGGCGTAGAGCGTCTTGATGTCGATGCACCGGGAATGCCCGAACGGCGATTGCCCGGTGAATTTCATGAAATACCAGTAAATCCACATCCAGTCGTAGGAGAGCGGGAACGCGGCCAGGACGGGCAGCGTGTTCCCGCAGACCTCGGCGATCCAGGCGGCGGCGGCGTTCATCGCCTCGGCCGGGAGCCGGCCCTCCCGGAGCAGCACGTCGCGGTCGAGGCCGCTCACGGCGAGGGCGGCGGGGTCGTAGTCGTCGCTGATCGGGCGCAGTTCGGCGTAGAACGTCGCCGCGTCCGGCGCGCACCTCTCGAACGTCCTCCCCTTCATCCGCCCGGCGACTGTCATGCCGAAACTCACCATTGAATACGGGCCGGGAATGGGGCCGTCAGCTTCGATATCGACGGATATATACGTTTCGGCTTTCACGGATTCTCCTCAAGCGTGGCCATACGGCAGATAGCATTCCGTCACTCTAGGTATGCGTTCGGTGACGGACTGATCACGGTGGGGGCGAGGCGTGCAGGAGGGCGAGCTGGCGGCGGCCGTGGGCGCGCCGGGTAACGCGCCGGGGAGGTCGTCGGCCTCTCCCGTCCCGCGGCCGCCGAGATGGGCCCTGCGGTACCGGTTCCACGCGGCCCTCCTCGACGTCGGCTGCGCCCTCCTCGCCGGGGCCGCCGCGATGGCGGCCCGGTTCGGCGAGGTTACTCCGTACGTCACCCCCTATGTCGTGATGAGCGGGCTACTGCCGCTGTTGTGGATGTGCTCGGTCGGCATAAACCGGGCGTACGAGCCGCGCCTGATCGGGGTGGGGTCGGAGGAGTTCCGCCGCATCGCCCAGTCGGGCTTCACGCTGATCGCCGCCGTCGCGATCGCCGCGTACGTGACGAAGACCGACGTGGCCCGCGGCTATGTGGTGCTCGCCCTGCCCACGATGACGGGGCTCACCCTCTGCGCCCGGTACGTGCTGCGGCGCAGGCTGCATCGCCGTTGGGCGAGGGGCGGCTGTATGCGCAGGGTCGTGGCCGTCGGCCACCGGGCCGCGATCACCGACCTGACCCGGCGGTTCCGGCGCGAGCGCTACCACGGGATGGAGATCGTCGCGGCCTGCGTGCCGTATGACGCGTTCGGCGAGGTGGAGGGCGTGCCGGTGCTCGGCGACTTCACCGACGTCCCGCTGGTGGTGGAGCAGGCGGAGGCGGACACGGTGGCGGTGCTGGCCTGCCCCGAGCTGGACGGCACGGCGCTGCGGCGGCTGGCGTGGCGGCTGGAGCGCAGCCGGACCGATCTTGTGGTCGCGCCCGCGCTGATGGAGGTGGCGGGCCCGCGCACCACGATCCGTCCGGTGGCCGGGCTGCCATTGCTTCACGTGGAACATCCGGAACTGGCCGGAATCCGGCAACTCATCAAGAACGTCTTCGACCGGGTGGTGGCGGGGACGGCGCTCGTCGTGCTGTCCCCACTGCTGATCGCCGTCGCGGTCGCCGTACGCGTGATGAGCCCGGGGCCGGCGCTGTTCCGCCAGACGCGGGTCGGCAAGGACGGCGTCGAGTTCACCATCCTGAAGTTCCGCACGATGTGGCAGGACGCGGAGGCGCGCAAGGTCGATCTGGTCAGCGACGCGGGCGGGGTGCTGTTCAAGATTCGTCGGGACCCGCGGGTCACGCCGATGGGGAGTTGGCTGCGCCGCCGCTCTCTTGACGAGCTGCCCCAGTTGATCAACGTTGTGAAGGGACACATGTCGCTCGTGGGGCCGCGACCGCCGTTGCCGGAGGAGGTCGCGCGGTACCGTGACGACGTCCGGAGGCGGCTCGTGGTGCGCCCGGGCATGACGGGCCTGTGGCAGGTGAACGGGCGATCGGACCTGTCGTGGGAGGAATCGGTGCGGCTTGACCTGCGTTACGTCGAGAGCTGGTCTCTCATGCTGGATCTGCAGATCCTGTGGAAGACGTGGTCGGCCGTGATACGCGGGGCGGGAGCTTACTGAATGGCGATGCGGGACGACCACAACCTGGCGGGCGAGCTGGCGTCGGAGGCGGGTGAACTGCTGCTGCGGCTGCGCGCCGAGCGGGGTTTCGCCGATCCGAAGGCGTTGAAGGACGCGGGAGACCGCGGGGCGCACGACTATCTGATGGAGGCGCTGCGGCGGCTCCGACCGGACGACGCCGTCCTGTCGGAGGAGGCCACGCGCGAGGAGCGGCTGGACCCCCGGAGGCTCTCGGCCGAGCGGGTGTGGATCGTCGATCCCCTGGACGGCACCCGCGAGTTCGCCGAGGAGGGCCGCTCCGACTGGGCCGTCCACGTGGCGCTGTGGGAGCGTGGCACGCTGACGGCGGGCGCGGTGGCGCTGCCGGCGCAGGGCCGGACGCTCACCACCGCCGAGCCGCCCACACTGCCGGACCGGCGGGGGCGCTTCCGCATCGCGGTCAGCCGGACCCGGCCGCCGGAGTTCGTGGCGAAGCTGGCGCACGAGCTGGGCGCCGAACTGGTGCCGATCGGCTCGGCCGGAGCCAAGATCGCGGCGGTGCTGACGGGCGAGGTCGAGGCGTACGTCCACGCGGGCGGTCAGTACGAATGGGACTCGGCCGCGCCGGTCGCGGTCGCGCTGGCGGCCGGGGCGCACGCGAGCCGGATTGACGGCTCGCCGCTCGTGTACAACCAAGCGGACCCCTTCTTGCCAGATATCCTGGTCTCCCTATCGGATGTGGCGCCAACGTTGCTCGCCGGCATCCGTGACCTGCACCGCTAGCCGTCGAAGGAATCCCTATGCTTCAGCGCGACTACACGACGTCGCAGCTCGACGTCCTGGAGGCCGAGGCGATCCACATCATGCGTGAGGTCGCGGCAGAATTCGAGCGCCCCTGTCTGCTCTTCTCCGGTGGCAAGGACTCCATCGTGATGCTCCGCGTCGCCGAGAAGGCGTTCTGGCCGGCGCCGATCCCGTTCCCTCTCATGCACGTGGACACCGGGCACAACTTCTCGGAGGTCATCGAGTTCCGCGACCGGCGCGCCGTCGAGCTGAACGCCCGGCTCGTGGTGGCCAGCGTGCAGGCGTCGATCGACGCCGGGCGGGTGGCCGAGGAGACCGGGCGGCGCGCCTCGCGCAACCGGTTGCAGACCACCACCCTGCTGGACGCCATCGAGGAACACGAGTTCGACGCCGTGTTCGGCGGCGCCCGGCGTGACGAGGAGAAGGCCCGCGCGAAGGAGCGGGTCTTCTCCTTCCGTGACGACTTCGGCCAGTGGGACCCGAAGAACCAGCGCCCCGAGCTGTGGAACCTGTACAACTCGAAGATCCGCAAGGGGGAGCACATTCGGGTGTTCCCGCTGTCGAACTGGACCGAGCTGGACATCTGGGACTACATCCGGCGTGAGGGGATCGAGATCCCGTCCATCTACTTCGCGCACACCCGCAGCGTGTTCGAGCGGGACGGCATGCTGCTCCCGGACCACGAGGTGGTGCGGCGCGACGAGGACGAGCCGCTGTTCGAGGCCACCGTCCGGTACCGCACGGTCGGTGACATGACGTGCACCGGCGCCGTGGCGTCGAACGCCGTGACGGTCGAGCAGATCATCGAGGAGATCGCGGTGACGCGGCTCACCGAGCGCGGCGCGACGCGCGCCGACGACCGGGCATCGGAGGCCGCGATGGAGGACCGCAAGAAGGAAGGCTACTTCTAATGGACATCCTTCGTTTCGCCACCGCGGGTTCGGTCGATGACGGCAAGTCCACGCTGATCGGGCGGCTGCTGTTCGACTCCAAGGCGATCTTCGAGGACCAGTTGGAGGCGGTCGAGCGGACCTCGCGCGATCGCGGCACCGAGTACACGGACCTGTCGCTGCTCACCGACGGCCTGCGCGCCGAGCGGGAGCAGGGCATCACGATCGACGTCGCGTACCGCTATTTCGCGACGCCGAAGCGGAAGTTCATCATCGCCGACACCCCCGGGCACATCCAGTACACCCGGAACATGGTGACCGGAGCCTCCACCGCCGACCTGGCGATCATCCTGATCGACGCGCGCAAGGGCGTGCTGGAGCAGTCGCGGCGGCACGCGTTCCTGACGACGCTGCTGCGGGTGCCGCACCTGGTCCTCGCGGTGAACAAGATGGACCTGGTCGACTACGCCGAGGAGCGGTTCGAGGAGATCCGTGAGGAGTTCACCTCCTTCGCGTCCAAGCTGAACGCGGCGGACCTCACATTCATCCCGATCTCGGCGCTGCACGGCGACAACGTGGTCTCCCGCTCGGAGAACATGCCGTGGTACCAGGGGTCCTCGCTGCTGCACCACCTGGAGAACGTGCACATCGCCTCCGACCGGAACCTGGTGGACGTGCGTTTCCCCGTGCAGTACGTCATCCGGCCGCACAACGCGACCAGCCAGGAGCTGCACGACTACCGCGGATACGCCGGCCAGGTGGCCGGCGGCGTGCTGAAGCCGGGCGACGAGGTCACCCACCTGCCGTCGGGGCTGTCCACCCGGATCTCGGCGATCGACACGTTCGACGGGCCGGTGGAGGAGGCGTTCCCGCCCATGTCGGTCACCCTCCGGCTGGAGGACGACATCGACATCTCGCGCGGCGACCTGATCTGCCGGCCGAACAACCAGCCGAACGCCGCCCAGGAGATCGAGGCGATGGTGTGCTGGATGGCCGACACCACGAAGCTGCAGCCCCGGTCCAAGCTGATCATCAAGCACACGACGCGCACGGCGCGGGCCCTGGTGCGCGACCTGCAGTACCGGCTTGACGTCAACACGCTGCACCGGGACGAGTCGGCGACGGCGCTCGGCCTCAACGAGATCGGCCGGGTGTCCCTGCGCGTCACCCAGCCGCTGTTCGTGGACGACTACGCGCGCAACCGGCTCACCGGCGGCTTCATCCTCATCGACGAGGCCACGAACGGCACGGTCGGCGCGGGCATGATCGTCGACGCCCGATAGATCCTTCGCCGTTCCGTGAACGGATAATTACCCAAAGCGCTAGGGTCGTCACGTTCCGTGTCCACGTAGTGGAGGGGGGATCGTGACAGACGCGCAGCCGTTGATCTTCGTGGGAGGGCTCGGCCGCAGCGGCACCACGTTGCTGGAGCGGCTGTTGGGCGAGCTCCCCGGGGCCGTGCCGCTCGGGGAGCTCGTCCATCTCTGGGCGCGTGGCGTCCACGCCGACGAGCCGTGCGGGTGCGGCGAGCCCTTCTCCCGCTGTCCCTTCTGGGGCAAGGTGGGTGATCTGGCGTTCGGGCACTGGAGTGCGGGTGAGGCCGACCGCGTGCTCCGGCTGCGGGCCCGGGTGGACCGCACCCGCCGGGTCCCGTCGCTGGCTCTCCGTGGCTTCCCGGCCTCCGGGAGCGGTCGCCGGGCGGCCGAGCTGCGCGCGTACGTGTCGGCCTACACGGCGGTCTACGCCGCGGCCGCCGAGGTGGCCGACGGCCGTTGGATGATCGACTCCAGCAAGCATGCCTCCTTGGCGTACTGCCTGGCCGCGGCGCGGGAGACACGGCCGCGGCTGCGGGTCGTCCACGTCGTACGCGATCCGCGCGCGGTGGCGGCGTCGTGGCGCAGTGACGTGACGAGGCCGGAGGACGGCCGCCCGATGACCCGGTGGGCGCCGGGGCGCACGGCCGTCCACTGGCTCGCGCAGAATCTCGCCTTCGAGCTGCTGCGCCGCCGGGGCGTGCCGGTCGTCCGGGTCCGGTACGAGGACCTGCTGCGGCGCCCGGCCGAGACGCTGCGCGACCTGACCGCGGAGCTCCGGGTGCCGTCCGGCGCGCTACCGTTCCTCGGGGACGGCGAGGCGCTGCTCGGCGTCGCGCACACCGTGTCCGGCAACCCGATGCGGTTCGCGGTGGGGCGGGTGCCGTTCAGCGAGCGCAGGGTCACGCTGCCGCTCGGTCGCCGGCTGCTGGTCACCGCGCTCACCTGGCCACTCCTGCTGCGCTACGGCTATCGCGTGGCGTCGCGGGCGGAGGCCGGGGCGTGAAGCCGTCCGTCGGCGTCGTGATCCCGACGCGCGGCGAGCGGCCCGAACTGCTCGCGGCCGCGGTGGCGGGCGTGCTCGACCAGGAGTACGACCGGCGGGTCCGGGTGGTCGTGGTGGTCGACGGCGGCGGCGTGCTGGGCCCGGCGGAGCAGATCGCCGACGTGGTGGCGGCGACCCGGGGGAGCGTCCGGGTGGTCGCTAACCGGCGCGCTCCCGGTTTGCCCGGCGCCCGCAACACCGGGATCGACGAGTTGGACACCGATCTGGTGGCGTTCTGCGACGACGACGACCGGTGGCTGCCCGGCAAGCTCGCGGCCCAGGTGACGGCGCTGGAGGGCGAGCCGGAGGCCGACTTCGCGAGCTGCGCGATCGAGGTCGCGTACGGCTCCCGCCTGGTTCCCCGGCAGGCGGGCGCCGAACGGGTCACCCGGGCCGATCTGGCCAGGTCGCGGATGGTGATGGTGCACTCCTCGACGTTCCTCTTCCGCGCGTCGGCGGGTTATCGGGCCGACGAGGGCGCTCCCGGCGGGCAGAACGAGGACTGGGATCTGGCGTTGCGGGCGGCGGCCCGGCATCCGATCGTGCACGTCGACCGGCCGCTGGTCCGGGTGCGCTGGGGCGGGTCCGGATATGTCGCCAGATGGGCGGATCGGATCGCCGGGCTGGAGTGGATGCTCGCCCGGCACGCCGACCTGGAGACGGACCCGCGCGGTGCGGCCCGCATCTACGGCCAGATGGCGTTCCACCACGCCGCGCTCGGCCGCCGCAGGGCCGCCGGCCGGTGGGCCTGGAAGGCGTTCTCGGCCCATCGCCGCGAGCCGCGCGCCGCCGTGGCGCTCGCGGTGGCCACCGGTCTCGTGCCCGCGCGGGCCGTGCTCGGCCTGCTGCACACGCGCGGCCGGGGCATCTGATGCGGACGAGGCTGGAACGGCCGGGCCGGGTCACGCCGCCGTCCCGGCAGCGCGTACGCGTCGCCGCGGTGGAGCTGGATCCGCTCGCCGAGCACGAGGTCGTGGCGCGGGTGTTCGCGGAGCTGCGCCACGGCAGGGGCGGCCACGTGCTCACTCCCAACGTGGACATCTGCCGGCTGGCCGCGCGCGACCCGGAGCTGCGCGCCCTGGTCGGGCGGGCGGACCTCGCCGTCGCGGACGGCATGCCGCTGGTGTGGGCGTCCCGGTTGCTCGGCACGCCGCTTCCGGAGCGGGTGACCGGCGCCGACCTGATTTGGGCGCTGTCCGAGGCGGCGGCCCGGCACGGCGTCCCCGTCTACCTGCTGGGCGGCCCGCCCGGCGCGGCCGAGGGGGCGGCGGTGGCGCTGCGGGCGCGCTGCCCGCGCCTCGTCGTCGCCGGGACCCAGGCCCCGCCGTACGGGTTCGAGTCGGCCCCGGGAGGTGTGGCCGCGATCCGGGACGCCCTGCGCGCCGCGGCGCCCGGGCTGGTCTTCGTCGGGCTGGGCTTCCCCAAGCAGGACCGGCTGATCGAGGTGCTGCGCGCCGATCTGCCCGGCGCGTGGTTCGTCGGCTGCGGGTCCGCCGTCGCCTTCGCGGCCGGTGCCGTACGACGTGCGCCGGAGTGGATGCGCGGCGCGGGTCTGGAGTGGCTGTTCCGGCTGCTGTCCGAGCCGGGCCGGTTGGCGCGCCGCTACCTCGTGCACGACGTGCCGTTCGCGCTGCGGCTGCTCGCCGGGTGCGCGCTCCGGCGCGCGGTCAGACGGGCGCCGACGTCAGCTCCCGGATCCGGGACACCTCGTCGGGGGTGAGCCGCTCGCGGTAGCTCGACAGGACCGCCCGCGAGTCCATGGGGCGGAACGCCGTCCTGGACAGGCCGTTCCAGGCGAACCCGGACGCGGGGGTCGCGGCGGGAGCCGTACAGGCGGCGCCGATTCGGTGGGCCGCGCGCGGCGTCCAGGGGAGACCGCACCAGGCGTAGAGGTCGCGGAAGCCCTCCAGCGGCGCGGAGGCGAGCGCCTCGTAACCGACGATCCGGATGCCGGGGTCGGCGGCGGCGAGGTCGGCCGTGACCCGGCGGGCCACCCGCCACAGGGCCGCCGCCTTGGCGATGCGGTCCTGCGAGCCGACGAGCGGGCGCAGCTCCTCGACGCAGGGGTGGTCGCGGACGAGCAGCGGCTGTTCGAGCAGCTCGTGGAAGTAGACCGTCCAGCCGAGCCGCTGCCAGCTCCCGACGAACGCCACCGGATCCCGGACCATGATGACCACCCGGCAGCCGAGCCGCCGGGAGAACCAGGCGGCGGAGAAGAGCGCGAACGGGTCGTCCAGGAGGGCGCGCCGCCGCAGCAGCCGGCCGAGCCGGAAGGCCGTGCCGTACTTGGCCATGCGGGCGAGGTCGCGTGGGCGGCGGTTGCGCCGGAGCTCGGCGAGGTGGCCGTAGCGCAGCGCGACGGTGCGCGAGAACGCCGTCAGCCAGGGCTCCTCGTCGTCGGGGCAGATGTACTGGAAGCGATGCGTCACGGAGGCGTTCAGCACGCCGGGGCAGCGTCCGGGCGGGTGCTCCGGGTTGAGCGGCTCGTTGACGTAGACGAGGCGGTCGCTCGCCGCGAGCATCTTCCCGGCCCAGCTCGTGCCGCTGCGCGGCAGCCCGGTCACCAGCAGCGGAGGGCCGTCCCCGCTCACGCGGCCATCCTCAGACTGAAGGCGGCGAGACTGTGCCGCCCGAAAGGACGCAGCCCGTAGCGGAGCGAGATCTGGGCGAGCGGCAGCAGGTTCTTCACCAGAACGCCGCCGGACCAGCCCAGGACGGCTCCCAGGGCGCCGTGCCCGGGAACGAGGAGCACGTCGAGGACGACGGTCGCGGCGACCGCGCAGGCGGTGTTGACCAGGCTCGCCGTGGTGTGCCCCGAGGCGATCAGCATCACGTCGACCATGCCGCACGCGCTGGCGATCATCATGGTGGCGGAGAGGACGAGCGCCACGGAGGTTCCCCGGGCGTATGACGCGCCGAAGATCCGCAGCAGCCACGGTGCGAGGGCCGCGTAGCCCAGCCAGACCGGCCAGGTGACCATGACGAGCCACATTGTCGCCGTCTGGTAGAGCTGTCTGGCCCGGGCCAGGTCCCCGTGGGCGAGGGCCCGGACCAGCCCCGGCTGTACGGCCTGGGCGAGCCCCTGTCCGGCGAGCTGGCCGACCACCTTGAACCGGGTGGCCGCGGTGTAGACGGCGGCGGGCGCGGGGCCGGCGAGCGCGGCGACGATCACGATGTCGAGCCGCTGGAACACCGCCTGGAGCGCGGCCGCCGCGGAACGGGGCGCGGTGTACCGCCAGAAGTGGTCCCACCGGACGGTGGAGGTGCGGCCCCTGAGCCAGCGGGCGGCGACCGCGCCGACCGGAAGGGCGGGCAGCGCCCACGCGGCGGTCAGCACGGGGACGGGCGCCCCGGCGAGCAGCCCGCCGGAGAGCAGCGCGACCTGGCCGAGCGGCTGGGCGACCCCGGTCAGGAACAGGGTGGGCCGCATGGAGCCGAGCCCGCGCGTGGCCGCGATCAGGACGTCGGCGACGGCGACCGCGGGCAGCGTCGCCGCGAGCACCGGCCACACGCCCGCCGGGACGCCGGTGAGCGGGGCGAGCGCGCCGCCGAAGACGGCGACGGCCGCGGCGGCGAGGAGCGAGAGCACCGCGACGGGGGCGAGCGCGACCAGCAGCACCGGCCGGCCGCCCGGCGCCGGATCGCGGGACGCCCCGGCCAGGACGTAGACGAGCCCGTTGCCGGTGTCCAGGCGGATGATCCCGGCCAGCATCAGGCACAGCGCCGTGGCGGCGAAGAACGCCCCGGCGTGCGCGGGCGAGAGGGACCGGGTCACCACCAGGACGACCAGGAACTGCGCCGCCGCGCCCGTGGCGGCGCACAGCAGCCCGGCCGCGCTCTTGCGGGCGAGCGGCAGATCCCGCCGCCGGGTCACCGGAGATCCGCCTCCCGGACGCCCGAGTGCCAGGACGGCTCGGCGCCCAGCCAGGGGGTGAGCAGGGCGTCCCAGGGGGCGAAGTGCTCGGACAGGCGGCGCCGTACGGACTCGGGCATGTCGGCGGCGCGCGGCCGGGCGTTGTGCCGTTCGAAGACGGGGTCGCCGATCCGGGGGAGGCCGAGGAAGTCGACGGCCCGGTCGTAGACGGGGCGGGGGTCGCGGAAGAACCTCCCGCTGTCCAGGACGAGCACCTGGTCGCGTCCGACGAGCAGTTCGAGGCGGGCGAGCTGCTCGGCGTACCGGCCGCGTGTGACGTAGGCGTGGTGCCGGTGGCTGTGGCTGGCCGAGTTGGGCGAGGCGCGCAGGCGGTGGGCCTCACCGGCGAGGCGCTCCTCCTCCAGCTCCAGGGCGCGCTCGAAGGACGGCTCGGTCTCGAAGCCCCTGGCCAGCTCATGGGCGTAGGCGGAGTAGGCGCGCTCCACCGGGTCTCTGACCAGCACGATCAGCTTGGCCCCCGGCAGGTCCCAGGCGATCCGCGCGGGGGCGAGCGGGTGGAACAGGTAGTACGGCGAGGACTCGAACGCCTGGGCCTGGTGGCCGTGCCGGCGCTCCAGCCGCCGGGCGGCCGCCTTGCGGGGAAAGTGCGCCTGGTACCAGCTCAGGCCCTTCTCGTACGCCATGTCGAAGTAGTGGACGCCCTTGTGCAGCACGGGCTTGAGGATCAGCGGATGCCGGGAGAGCGCGCGGTACAGCGAGGTGGTGCCGCACCGCTGCGCGCCGATGATCAGGAACGAGGGCAGCATCCTGCCTCCCACGGTGAGTCTGCCCGTGGTCAAGGAGACGGCGTGCGCCGAGCGCTTGAGGGTGGACTTCACAGCAGGGGCTCCAGGTAGTCGACGAGTGGGTTGAGCCAGGTCGATGCCGGGCCGAGCGGTTCGTGGCCGTCTCGGTCGTGCCGGTCGGCGAGGGTGATCAGGTAGTGCGCCGCGGTGCGCCGGGCCTCCGCCGCCGAGAGCCCGAACGGCGCGAGGAGGGGGACGGCCCGGGCCAGGCAGGCGCGGGTGGCGCTCACCGGCCCCATCCGCCGCAGGGCCCGGTGCAGGAAGTGGTGGAGCGCGTCGAAGCCGAGGGGCACGCCGGTGCCGAACCGTTCCCAGTCCCAGACGAGGAGCCGTCCGTCGGTGGCCGGGGAGACGTTCCAGGGGGCGAAGTCGCCGTGCCAGGCGTGGCCGTCCGGGTGGCCGCCCGGAGGGGGCGGCGCGCCCCCGGGCGGGGCGTCGCCGCCGAGTGAGGCGATCTCGGCGACGGCCGCGTCGAGCAGGGCGGGCGGTGCCGCCGCCGACGTGACCGGCAGTGGCGAGAGGACCAGCACGTCCATGCCGTGCCAGACGCCGTGGTGCAGCACGACCGGCACCGCGATGGTCTTCAACGGGCGGTCGGCGAGCATGCGCAGGGTGGCGCTCTCGTGCCGGATCAGCGCGCGGGCCCGCTCGGAGTCGCCGATCTTGACGAAGCCGAGCGGCTCGCGTGTCGTCCTGTCCGTCGCGGCGTGGGCGGAGAGGATCGGCTTCCGGTTGGCCCGGCGGGCGGGCCGTACCCGCAGCTCGGCGCGGATCGGGTGGCCGAACACCTCGCCCAGGTACGTCTCGATCGTGTCGGGGCCGTCGGGCACCGGCACCCGCCCGCCGCGCCCGAGGACGGCGTGCCAGCGCGTACGCGGGACGAGCCGCCGGGGGACCAGCCGGTGCGGCAGGACCGTCCGCTCGGTCGTGGTCGCGGACGGTGGGTAGAGCAGGCCGATGACCTCGTGGAGGTAGCGCAGCCGGGTCTCGGCGTCACTCATGCGCCCACCTCGCGTGCCGCGGCGCCTGCCACTGGGCCGCGTTGCGCCACAGCAGCGCGAACGAGATCAGGTAGAGACTCAGCGCGCTGACCAGGCCGTCGTAGACGAACATGTAGAAGAGCACGAGGAACATGACGAGCGTGCCCGCCTGCCCGATCGGAGACTTGTCGCTCCAGTAGCGCCGGATGGCGCCGAGGAAGAACGCGACGTACAGCGCCGCGCCGGTCAGGCCTTGCGTGATGAGCGTGAGCCAGAGCTGGCCGTCGCTGCCGAGCGGCGGGTGGCCGCAGGTCGGGCACCACGCGGTCTTGCCCGTGGTGATCGTGGAGTAGTTGCCGTACGCGTTGCGGGTGTTGCCGTAGCCGATCACGGGGGAGGTGGCGGCGGCGCGGACGGTGGACGCCATGGTGAAGGCGCGGATGTCGTTGCTGTGCGGGTTGTCCAGCCGCTGCCCCACGATCGCGCCGAGCGGGGACAGCAGCAGCGCCCCGCCGGCCAGGGCGGCGGCCACGCCGACGACGAGGGGCCGCCAGCGGAAGGCGAGGTAGGCGGCCGACAGCGCGAGCCCGATCCACAGGCCGCGGTTCAGCGAGTAGACGATGGGGATCGCGGCCAGCGGCAGCAGCACGGCGACGGCCACCCGCCGCCATCGCCCGCCGTACGTCCACCAGCCGACCACGAACCAGACGAGCAGCACCGAGATGTTGCTGCCCCAGGCGTTGGCCCACTCGAACGGCGCCTCGGGCCGGGGGGAGGCGTGCCCCAGCACGTGCTGCACCTGGCCGGCGGTCGGATGGATCAGGTTCTTGACGAAGGAGTTCCCGCCGATCCAGTCGGGCAGCAGCAGCTCGACGGGGGCGGTGAACTGGAAGCCGGGGGCGAACACCCCGAGCAGCCCGCCGGCCACGGTGGTGATGAAGAGCACGCCGAGCAGCCGGACCAGGGTGAGCTGGGGCAGCTCGTCGAGGGTGAGGTTGCCCAGATAGAGCACTGTGATGGCGAGCGCGACGTAGATGGCCAGGCGCATCAGGTAGCCGAGGATCCGGCCGGTGGACAGGTCGCCGTAGGTGCCGGGCGGGTTCGCGGCCAGGGTGACCGCGCTGATCGCGTATCCGGCCAGCAGGAGGAACCACAGGCCCATGCCCATCGGCACCTTGATCGGGCGTCTGCGCCACAGCACCACGGCCATCGGCACCGCGACCACGACGATCGACAGCCCGCCCAGGCCGAGCGCCCACCAGATCGGATAGCCGACGAGCAGGGCGGCGATCGGCCACACCGCCGGTTTCATGCGTTCTGCCTCATGGAGCGCGACGTCATGGGCAGGGTGGGCGGCACGGTGACCGCCCCGAGCACGGTCGTGCCCTGCCTGGCCAGCCGCCGTACGGTCTGGGCGACCTCGGTCGAGGTCGTCCGGCGCAGACCGAGGAGCAGGACGGCCGCGTCGGGCCGGTCGGCGGGGTCGGTGACCACGGCGACCGGCGCCAGGTGGGAGAGCGCGGCGCCGAGGCGTTCGGCGACCGGCGCCCCGGCGACCGTGCCGAGTTCGGCGACCAGCAGGCGGTGGTAGCCCTCGCCGAGAGAGGAGACCACGCCGGCCGCGAGCGAGCGGAAGGCCCCGGGGTCGGCGCGCAGCGGGATGTCGGCGAGCAGCGGGAGTGTGGTGAGGCGCTCGACGTCGGCGGGGGCGCGCAGCCGGGTGTCGAGGCGGTCGCGGGCGAACGCGGCGCCCGTCCCGGCGAGCAGGCCGAGGAAGAGGCCGCTGCCGAGGTACAACGGGGCGCTCGGGGCGCTGGGGGACGACGGGGGAAGGGCCTCGCTGATCACCGATCCCGGGGTGATCGCGATGGTCTTGAGCGCGTCGTACTTGAGGCTGAGGCTGTAGACCTGCTTGCCGAGCACGGATTGCTGGTGCTCGGCGACCACGCGCGCCGCGGTGCCGTGGGGGAGCGTGGCGACGCTCTCCGCGGCCTTGCCGAGTTCGTCGTCCACCTGGTGCAGCTGGGTGGTCAGCGCCTTCATCTGGACGGCCAGGGTGCGCGTGGCCGACAGCGTGCGGTTCTGGAGGTAGGCCTCGGCGAATGCCTGGGCGCCGGCGGCGGCCGAGACGGGGTCGCCGGCGGTGAACCAGATGGAGAGGATCGCGGAATTGGGCGGCACGTCCACGACGACCTGCTTCCGCAATTCCTCCGAATCCGTCTTTTTCAAAATTTCAGCGGCTTTGGCGGCAACTGTCGCAGAATGGGCGATTTGCGCCTCGGTATCAAGGTTGAGTGGTTCGCGCTGCCGCGAGCTCACCTGGTTGACCTGATCCTGAACGCCGGTCGGGAAGACCTGTACCTGGGCGATCGCCGCGTATTGCTTGGGTGTCACGACCAGCAGCCCGACGGCGCCCGCGACGCCCGTGAACAGGCATGACGCGACGAGTAGCCGACGGCGGCGGAGAACCGAACCGTAGTCGGCGAGATCCCTGGTGTGCGGCGGTGGAAAAGAAGATCTCACCATGTCCCCGAACTATAGGCGGGGTTGTGCTTTTCCCCATCGGATATTGAAAGATTTTCTTCCGCCGAATTGCAGCGCAATGGTGATCATTAATGCGAAATGTCCGATGGTGCGATATCACAAAGTTCCCCTCGGTCTTCCCTCGAGTAATGGCAAGGTGGCCCCCAAGGCCGTTCCAGTGAAGGGGGAAAGGTGCGGCGAACAGCGCTGATCGGACTTGCGGTACTGCTGGCGGGATGCTCGCCCGCGCCGGGCGCCCCTGTGGCGGGCGCGCGGACCGGCCCCGACAACAGGATCGGCACCCGCGAGGCGATGTCCTGCACGGTCACCGCGAAGCTCATCCCGACCTGTGGCGCGTGGTGGGGCATCGCGCCCGAGATCTTCACCGGGCGGCGGGTGGACGAGGCCACCCTGCGCGCCGAGCGGCGGATGGGGCGCCGCGCCGACATCGTGCACGTCTACCACCGGGACGGCGAGCTGTTCCCCACGCCGGCCGAGCGGGAGCTCGCCAAAGGGCGGCGGCTGCTCCTGATCAACTGGAAGCCGTCCATGACCGCGAGCTGGGCCGAGGTCGCGAGCGGCGCGGTCGACCACCGCATCGACGTCCTCGCGGCGTACATCAAGCGGACCTTCCCCGGCCGGTTCTTCCTCACCATTCACCATGAACCGGAGAACGACGTGCGGCTGGACGGCGGCTACTCCGCCGAGGACTACGTGGCGATGTACCGCCACGTCGTCACCCGGCTGCGCGGCAGGGGGGTGACCAACGCGGTCACCGTGATGACGTACATGGGCGCGCCCAACTGGGCCACCAAACCGTGGTTCGACAAGCTCTACCCGGGCGACGACGTGGTGGACTGGATCGGGCTCGACCCGTACGCCGACGGGCGGGTCCACGATTTCGCCAGCCTGGTCAACAAGACCCGGCCCGACCACCCCCAGTGGCCGGGGTTCTACCGCTGGATCCAGTCACGTTTCCCCGGCAAGCCGATCATGCTCTCCGAGTGGGGGGCCTTCGAGCGGCCGGCCATGCCGGAGTTCAAGCCGCAGTTCTTCTCCTCGGTCGCGCGGCAGATCAACGACTTCCCGCAGATCAAGGCGCTGGTCTACTTCGACTCGCCGGCAGCGCCGCGCGGCGACACGCGCTTCGACGCCACCTCCGCGGCCGACCGGGCCTTCTCCAGCCTGGCCGGTGGCCCGTACTTCAGCGGGACGCAGGTTCCCACGCGCTGACCGGCCGGTCCCGTACGGCCCGCGCCTTGGCTGCCCGCCAGACGAGGGCGGCGGCGACGCCGAAACAGGCGACGACGACCAGCAGGGGGACGTTGCCCACACCGAGGAGCTTGAGCGACGAGGCGAGCAGCACGACGGCCAGCGCCAGCCGGATCACCTGGTCCGGCGCCCACGCCGAGATCCGGGACCCGAGGTAGACACCGGGGATCGACCCGAGCAGCAGCGACGCGGTGAGATCGAGCTTGAAGTCGCCGAAGAGGATGTGGCCCGTGGCCGCGGAGGCGACGAGGGGGACCGCCTGGACGAGGTCCGTCCCGACGAGCTGGTTGGCGCGCAGGGCCGGATAGACCATCACCAGCGCGACGACGATGAGCGAGCCGGATCCGACCGAGGTCACCCCCACGATCAGGCCGCCGATCATACCGATCAGTACAGTCGGTATTGGGCGCACGACGACATCGTGCGCGGAGCGCGCGCCCACCCCCTGGCGCAGGCCCAGGAACGACTTCGCCAGCAGGCCGGTGAGCGCGAGCAGCAGGGCCACACCCAGCGCGTACTTGACGGACTGCTGCATCTGCTCGCCCTCGCCGAACAACCGGGCGGCGAACACGCCCGCGAACGCCATGGGCACCGATCCCAGGCAGAGCCAGCCCACCATGCGCAGGTTCACCGTGCCGTTGCGCAGGTGGACCAGGCCGCCCACGGGCTTCATGACCGCCGAGGCGACGAGGTCGCTGGAGACCGCCGCGAGCGGCGGCACGTTGAAGAAGAGCATCATCATCGGCGTCATCAGGGCGCCGCCGCCCATGCCGGTCAGGCCGACGATGATCGCTACCAGGAACGAGCCCGCCACCAGCGCTGGATCGATCTCCATGCGTCCCTCACCGCTCCTCGTTCCCGTCGTGAACGATCACCGCACCCAGCCTCCGGACGTCAGCAGGTTCAGCACGGCCGATATCGCGCGCTCCACCGGCATGCCGGTGGTGTTCAGGGTCAGATCGGCGTCGTCCGGCTCCTCGTACGGGTCGGAGACGCCGGTGAACTCGGGGATCAGCCCGGCCCGGGCCTTGGCGTACAGGCCCTTGCGGTCGCGGCGCTCGCACTCCTCCAGCGGCGTGGAGACGTGGACGAGCAGGAAGTCGGCGCCCACCTCCTCGGCCATCGCGCGCACCTCGTCCCGGGTGGCCGCGTACGGCGCGATGGGGGCGCAGACGGCGATGCCGCCGTGCCGGGCCACCTCGGCGGCGACGAAGCCGATCCGCCGGATGTTGTGGTCGCGGTCCTCGCGCGAGAACGTCAGCCCGGCGGACAGGAGCCGGCGGACGACGTCGCCGTCCAGGTAGGTGACGGTGCGGCCGCCCCGCTCCAGCAGGGCGTCGCGCAGCCCCCGGGCGATGGTCGACTTGCCGGAACCGGACAGGCCGGTGAAGAACACCACGAGGCCGCGGCGGTGCGGCGGGCCCGGGATGACGACCGGCGCGGGACCCGCGTAGTGCTCGGTCGCGCCGTAGTTCCGCGCCACGTGCTCGCGCAGCTCCAGGTCGATCTCGGCGTCCTCGCGCGGCGCGAGCGGCACCGCGACCACGGTCGAGCCGGGCAGCGCCGCGGACGCCTTGAGCGCCGCGCGGACCACGGCCGGGCCGCCCTCGCCGAACACGAGCGGGAGCAGCAGCACGGCGGCGTCCAGCTCCTGGGCGGTGGCGGTGATGTCGTCGATCGTGGCGGCGTCGAGCGGGCCCCGCATGGTGACCGCGAGGACCTCGCCGTCCGGCAGCTCCTTGCGGACGTCCTCGGGCGTACGGCGGAGCCGGGCGAACGGCCCGTACGCGGGGGCGTCGAGCGCCTCGACCGGCCCGGCGGCGTGGTGGCCGTCCCGCTCGCGCACCGTCATGACGGCGACGGCCGCGCCCTCGGGGTCCCGGAGCGTGACCCGCTCGCCCGCCGGGATGTCGTCGGGGAGGGCGATGGTGATCGGGTCGGGCCACGGGGTGCCGTCGGCGAGCCGCCCGCGCGTGATGACCTCGGCCACATCGGCGGCCGGGAGGAAGCCGTCCAGCGGCGCGTACGCCCCCGAGAGCAGCAGTTCCAGGTCGGCGAGCTCACGCGCGTCGGGGGTCCACTCCGTCATAGCTTCCATTTCCGATCGAATTAGTCGGATACCTACCTTAACCCGCGATCGGGGCATAGCGCAGCCCCTGGCGCGGCGTCCAAGAAGGTGACATTAACCGTTGGAGGTGGTCGTGGACGCCGCAGATGAGCGACGTTTCCGCGAGTTCGTGTCGGAGTCGTCCCCGGCGCTCATGAGACTGGGCTTTCTCCTGACCGGAGGCGATCAGCACTCCGCGGAGGATCTGGTGCAGACCGCCCTGGTCAAGGCGCTCGCCAAGTGGAGCCGCATCGACGATCCCGAGGCGTACGTCCGGCAGATCATGTACCGGCAGCGGATCAGTTGGTGGCGGGCAGACCGGAGACGGCGGGAGACGATCGTCGCCGAGCCGCCGGACAGGCCGGGAGCCGACGACATCCATCCGGCGGAGCTGCGGATCGCCCTGCGCCACGCGCTCGCCCGGCTCACACGCCGGCAGCGGGCGGTCCTGGTCCTGCGCTATCTGGAGGACCTGCCCGAGGCCGAGGTGGCGCGGATCCTGGGGTGCTCGGTCGGCACCGTGCGCAGCACCGCGCACCGCTCGCTCGCCCGCCTGCGCCGTGTCGCGCCGGAGCTCGCCGATCTGGGTGTCCTCGCGGAGCCGTCCGGCGGCTCCGGCCGTGCGCCCTCGGGCCGACCGCTGCCCGGCGCCGATTTTTCCGGCGTTTCCAGCAACGAGGTGAGGTCATGACGACCAGAGAGCTCAGGAAGACCCTGGAGGAGTGGGCCCGCGAGGCGCGCGTCCCCGCGGACCTGGCCGACCGGGCGCTGCGCGCGGGCGGGCGCCGCCGACGGTCCGCGTTCTTGGCACTGCCCGCCGCCGCCACGTGCGCCGTCGTCCTGGCGGTCGCGCTGGCGGTCACGCGCGCGGGTTCGGCGCCGTCGCCGGTGGCCGTACAGCCACGGGACGAGGTGATCCGGCTGGCGCCGGCGCACGAGCCGCCGGACAAGGTCACCGCCGGAAGATCGAGCGTCGGCAGTGTGCTCACGGACACCCGTGACTCCCCGCCACGGAAGATGATCGCCGCCGGGCGGTGGGCGGTCTCGGCGTACTGGACCAGCGAGTGGCGGAAGTCGGGTCCGGACCTGCGGGTGCGCGAGCGGACGTGGTACCTGCTCGATCCGGTGACCGCCACCTATGACGAGACGGAGTGGGGATTCCTCGACGTCTCACCCGGACTGCGCTACGCGGCGGTGCTGGAGAAGGGCCTCCCCGTAAGGAGGATCGGCGTCTTCGACATGGAGACGCGCGAGGTCCGGGCCTGGATCCCGATGGACAGGCCCGTCGGCGGAGTCGCCTGGTCGCCCGACGGTAAGAGCCTTGTGGCCACCGCCTACACGCGGCACCCGGACGAGGAGGCCGTCCCGGATGGCGCCGGTCAGCGTGTGATCGAGAGCTCCAGGACCGGCTTCTATGTGATCGACGTGGCCACCGCCACCGCCGGGGAGTTCCACCCGATGGCCCTCGACTTCGTCGACAACTCGAACCCGCGCCGCGACTTCGGGTGGAGCGACGACGGCATGCTGATCTACGAATGGGACCTCTCCCCGCGGCACAAGGTCTTCTACGACCTCAACGGGACCCCGCACGCCGCCCCGTCCGACTACGTGGTGACGGAGTCCAAGGCCGGGGTCTCGCCCGACGGCACGCTGCTGGCCGGAAGGGACGGGCTGCCGACCAAGGTGACCGAACGCGCGACGGGCAAAGTCGTCGGACGCCAGCGGGTGCTGCAACTGCTGGCGTGGGCCGACGACGACCATCTCATCGCTCTCGGCTGCGCGGGCAGGTGCGGGAACGAGTTCGCCAACGGGCTGGTGCTGGTGACCGTCGACGGCAAGGAGACCGTGTCGCTCAGCGCCAACCCGGCGCGGACCAGATCGTGGGAGCCCCTGTTCACCCTCAGGTGAGCCCGCCCCGGTGAGCCGCGCCGGTGAGCGCGTTCCGGGCGGAGCGGGCCGCGACGGGATCGGTCAGATCAGGCGGGCGAAGTGGTTCTGCGGCTTGCGCACGACCAGGGTGACCTCGTCGTGGCCCGCCGGCAGGCGACCGCCGGAGAATCGATCCACCATCCGGCAGACCGTCTCGACCAGGCTCGCGTGCGGGCCGCGGCGCGCCGCCCCGCTCGTCCTCGCGTAGTCCTCTGTGATCATCAGGCCCCGCATCAGGCAGTACGCCTGGATCCCCTCGCGCGAGCTGACCGGCTCGTAAACGGCGGGCAGCGGGCCGACGGTCTCGGCGGGGACGAAGCCCTTCCACAGCATCCGGCGCAGCCATCCCGGCGCCATTCGGTCGCAGAAGCCGTACGCGGAGCTGCGGTCCCGCAGCCGGATCAGCATCAGGCCGCCGGGGCGCAGCCCCGCGGCCATGCGGTCCAGCACGAGTTCGGCGTTGCGGACGCGTTCGAGCAGGAAGTCCACGAAGATCACGTCGTAGGAGCGCGCGGCGATCGGCACGTGCCGCAGGTCGCCCAGCGTCCAGACGTCCAGGTCCTTGCGTGCGCTGGCGTGGGCCCGCAGCATCGGGAGCTCCTCGTCGATGCCGGTGACGCGCGAGCCGAACCGCTCCATGTCGCCGTCACCGAAGATCGACGTGCTGGCGCGGCCGCAGCCGCCGACGAGGATGTCGAGCCGGCGACCGAGCTGCTCGGTCCACTGCTCGCGGATCTTCTTGCTGAAAACGTCGTCGTGGTCGGCCGAAGGCGGACGAACATCGGTCATGTCACCGATAGTAATCAATCCTGTTCAGAGCGTCGTGCATCCGGGGCGCGGCCAGCGGTTTGTCCGGGCGCGTCGGTGGGCGGGCGTAGCCTTGAGCACGTGCCCCCCGGTTCGCATCGACCGGGGGTTCGACCCGTGTCATCGTGGGGCTCTTCATGTCACTTTCCGGCTTGCTCGACCTGGTCACCGCAGAACCGACCCTCGTGGCGGCGCTCGACCAGTCCGACCACGGCGCCGATCTGATCGCGCCCGCCGCGCTGCGGCCGTTCGCCGTCGCGGCGCTCGCGCGCGCCCGGCCGGTGCTCGCCGTGACGGCCACCGCGCGTGAGGCCGAGGACCTGGCCGCCGGGCTGACGAGCCTGCTCGATGAGACCTCGGTGGCCGTGTTCCCCGCCTGGGAGACACTGCCGCATGAGCGGCTCTCGCCGCGCAGCGACACCGTCGGCCAGCGCCTCGCCGTACTGCGCCGTCTGGCCCACCCGGTGCCGGGCGACCCGACGGCGGGGCCGTTGCGCGTCGTCGTGGCGCCGGTGCGGTCGCTGCTGCAGCCGATCGTGTCCGGCCTCGGCGACCTCGCGCCCGTACGGCTGCGCTCCGGCGACGAGGCCGAGCTGGACGACGTCGTGACCCAGCTGGTGGAGAACGGCTACCACCGCGTGGACATGGTCGAGAAGCGCGGCGAGGTGGCCGTGCGCGGCGGCCTCCTCGACGTCTTCCCGCCCACCGAGGAGCACCCGCTCCGGCTCGAGTTCTGGGGCGACACGATCGAGGAGATCCGCTGGTTCCGGGTGGCCGACCAGCGTTCCCTGGAGGCGGCGCAGGACGGCCTGTTCGCCCCGCCGTGCCGCGAGCTGCTCCTCACCCCCGACGTACGCGCCCGCGCCCGCGCGCTGGCCGACGAGCACCCGGCGCTGAAGGACGTCCTCGACCAGCTCGCCGAGGGGACGCCGGTCGAGGGCATGGAGGCGCTCGCCCCGGTGCTCGCCGGCGGCATGAACCTCCTGATCGACCACATGCCGGTCAGGTCGGCGGTGTTCGTCTGCGACCCCGAGCGCATCCGGGGCCGGGCCGTCGAGCTGGTCCACACCAGCCAGGAGTTCCTGGAGGCGTCCTGGGTCACCGCCGCGGCGGGCGGCGAGGCGCCGATCGACCTCGCGGCCGCGGCGTTCCGGACGCTGGAGGAGATCCACGAGCACGCCCGGGAGCTGGGGCAGCCGTGGTGGAGCATCGCCCCCTTCGGCGAGGGCGCGGTGGTCGGCGCACAGGACGTCGAGGCGTACCGCGGCGACACCCAGCGCGCGCTGGGCGACATCAAGGGCTGGCTGGGCGGCGGCAAGGCCGTGGTGCTCCTCAGCGAGGGACACGGCCCGGCCGAGCGCATGGTCGAGCTGCTCAAGGGCGTGGACGTCCCGGCCCGCCTGGTGCCCTCCCTGGACGCCCCGCCCGTCCGCGACCTCGTCCAGGTCACGACCGGCCGTGTCGAGCACGGTTTCGTGACCGACGAGGTGGCCGTGCTGACCCACCTCGACCTGGTCGGCCAGAAGGCGTCGACCAAGGACATGCGGCGGCTGCCGTCGCGCCGCCGCAACATGGTGGACCCGCTCCAGCTCAAGGTCGGCGACCACGTCGTGCACGAGCAGCACGGCGTGGGCCGCTACATCGAGATGGTCCAGCGGACCATCCAGGGCGCCACCCGCGAATACCTCGTGATCGAGTACGCCAAGGGCGACCGCCTCTACGTTCCGACCGACCAGCTCGACGAGGTCACGCGGTACGTCGGCGGCGAGGCGCCCACGCTCAACCGCATGGGCGGCGCCGACTGGGCCAAGGCCAAGACCAAGGCAAGGAAGGCCGTCAAGGAGATCGCGGGCGAGCTGATCCGCCTCTACTCGGCCCGCATGGCC
The DNA here is from genome assembly GCF_050947145.1 of Microtetraspora malaysiensis. Taxonomy (NCBI): domain Bacteria; kingdom Bacillati; phylum Actinomycetota; class Actinomycetes; order Streptosporangiales; family Streptosporangiaceae; genus Microtetraspora; species Microtetraspora malaysiensis. The sequence continues at coordinate 8,651,450 of NZ_CP191998.1, read as the reverse complement.
TCGCCCGGCCACGCCTTCGCCCCCGACAGTCCCTGGCAGCGTGAGATGGAGGACGCCTTCCCGTACGCGGAGACCGGCGACCAGCTTGAGGCGATCGACGAGGTCAAGCGCGACATGGAGCGCGCGGTCCCGATGGACCGGCTGATCTGCGGCGACGTCGGCTACGGCAAGACCGAGATCGCGGTGCGCGCGGCGTTCAAGGCGGTGCAGGACGGCAAGCAGGTGGCGGTGCTGGTCCCGACGACGCTGCTCGTCCAGCAGCACCTGTCCACCTTCGGCGAGCGTTTCGCCAGCTTCCCCGTCACCGTGCGGCCGGTCTCCCGGTTCCAGACCGACGCGGAGGTCAAGGAGGCCCTCGAAGGGCTCAGGGCCGGCGGGGTCGACGTCGTGATCGGCACCCACCGGCTGCTCTCGCCCGAGGTCAGGTTCAAGGACCTCGGCCTGATCATCGTGGACGAGGAGCAGCGGTTCGGCGTCGAGCACAAGGAGGCCATGAAGCACATGCGCACCCAGGTCGACGTGCTCGCCATGTCGGCGACGCCGATCCCGCGCACCCTGGAGATGGGCCTCACCGGCATCCGCGAGATGTCCACGATCCTCACCCCGCCCGAGGAGCGGCACCCGATCCTGACCTTCGTCGGGCCGTACGACGAGAAGCAGATCGCGGCGGCGATCCGGCGCGAGCTGATGCGCGACGGGCAGACGTTCTTCGTCCACAACCGGGTGCGCAGCATCGACAAGGTCGCCGCGCGGCTGCGCGAGCTGGTCCCGGAGGCGCGCATCGCGGTCGCGCACGGCCAGATGAACGAGCAGCAGCTCGAAAAGATCATGGTGGACTTCTGGGAGCGGAGCTTCGACGTCCTCGTCTCCACCACGATCGTCGAGTCTGGGCTGGACGTGCCCAACGCCAACACGCTGATCGTGGACCGGGCCGACAACTACGGCCTGTCGCAGCTCCACCAGCTCCGCGGGCGCGTCGGCCGGGGTCGCGAGCGCGGGTACGCGTACTTCCTCTACCCGCCGGAGGCGCCGCTGACCGAGACCGCCCACGAGCGGCTGGCCACGATCGCCCAGCACACCGAGATGGGCGCCGGCATGTACGTCGCGATGAAGGACCTGGAGATCCGCGGCGCGGGCAACATCCTCGGCGCCGAGCAGTCGGGCTTCATCGCGGGCGTCGGCTTCGACCTGTATGTGCGGATGATGTCCGAGGCCGTGCAGGAGCAGCGGGCCAAGCTCTCCGGCGAGGCCCAGGTGGAGGAGCGTCCCGACGTCAAGGTCGAGCTGCCGATCAACGCGCACGTGCCGCACGCGTACGTGACGTCCGAGCGGCTGCGCCTGGAGGCGTACAAGCGGATCGCCGCGATCGGCTCGGAGGACGACATCGCCGCCGTGCGCGACGAGCTCACCGACCGGTACGGCCGGCCGCCGCAGGAGGTCGACAACCTGCTGGAGGTGGCGCGCTTCCGCATCCGGGCGCGCAAGGCCGGGCTCACCGACGTGACCCTGCAGGGCCAGCAGATCAGGTTCGCCCCGGTGGTGCTGAGGGACTCCCAGCAGGTGCGGCTCCAGCGCCTCTATCCGAAGTCGATCATCAAGCAGGCGACGGAGACCCTGCTGGTGCCGGTGCCCAAGACCAAGCCCATCGGAGGGCAGCCGCTCCGTGACCTGGACCTGCTCAAATGGTGCGGGGACCTGGTCGAGGCCATGTTCCTCGAGCCCCTGCGGGTACAGTGACCCGCGGATCTGTGAAAATCGGCACAATTCCCTGGCCCGCTCGCCGGGAGGATCCCAACCTCAGGAGGATCGGAACGTGAAGTCGTATCGTGTGCGGATCACCGTCGCCGCGGGCCTGGCGGTCGCGGGTCTCGCCCTGAGCGCCTGCGGGCCCGTTCAGGCCGGCGCCGCGGCCATCGTCGGCAAGGAGCGCATCTCGTCCAGCGACCTGGACGCGAAGGTCCGCGAGTTCCGGGAGGACCTCGCCGCCCACAAGCTGTCGGAGGATCAGCTCCAGCTCGGGATGTCGGCCCCGCAGGTGATCCTTTACTACACGGCCAACGCGCGGCAGTACGCCGAGCTGGCCCAGCGCAAGAACATCTCTGTCCCCGAGAGCGAGATCGACGGCTACATCGCCGCGCGCGGCGGCCAGGCCAAGGTGGACGAGATGCTGCTGTCCGGCGGCATCCCGCGCTCCATGGGCCGCGACACCATCCGGACGGTGCTCACCCAGCAGAAGCTGATGACCCAGGTGGCCGCCGGCAACGACGAGCAGAGCATGCAGGCCGCGCTGGTCAAGGTCACCCAGGAGGCCGCCGCGGCCGTCCCGGTCACCTTCAGCCCGCGGTACGGCAAGTTCGACCTCCAGCAGGGATTCGTCCCCGACGACCGCCTCGGCGCCGTCGAGGCCGCCCCCGCCCAGTAGGCCGGTGCTCTCCACGGCATGGCACTGATCATCCTGACGACGTCGCCCCGGGTCGCCCCGGGGCTGCTGACCGGGCAGGCGTGGGCCGCGCTCGGCCGGCATCCGGTGCGCACCGGCACGGCCGACCACCCCTACCTGCCCTTCCTCGCCGAGGCGGGCATCCCGGTGGAGACGGTGACCCCCGACCCCGCCGCCCTCGCCCGTGACGCCCGTACGGACACGATCGTCTGGCTGGCCGCGCAGGACGGCGAGGAGGACTTCATGCGGGCCCTCGGGCACGCGGCGCTCGCCCTCGACGACCCGCCGGTGATCGAGGTGCTCCCCGGCTCGTACGACCTGCCGGGGGCGCGGCTGCTCGACCTCGTCCGGGTGATGGACCGGCTGCGCCGCGAGTGCCCGTGGGATCGCGAGCAGACGCACGAGTCGTTGGTGCCGTACCTCGTCGAGGAGTCGTACGAGGTCCTGGAGACGATCGAGGAGGGCGACCGGGCGGCGCTGCGCGAGGAGCTGGGCGACCTGCTGCTCCAGGTGATGTTCCACTCCCGCGTCGCCCAGGAGCGGCTTCCGGACGACGACGGCTTCGACATCGACGACGTCGCGGCCGGCATCGTCGAGAAGCTGGTTCGCCGGCACCCGCACGTCTTCGCGGACACGCGCGTGTCCGGCGCGGAGGACGTGAGCGACAACTGGGAGGTCATCAAGGCCGCCGAACGCGCGGCGAAGGGGACGCGGGAGTCGGTGGTGGCCGGTGTGCCGATGGGGCAGCCCGCGCTCTCGCTCGCCGCGCAGCTTCTGCGCCGCGCCGAGCGGGCCGGAGCCCCGGCCGATCTGGCCGAGGGGCTGCCGTCCGAGCTGGGCGCACGGCTGTTCGATCTTGTCCGGCTCGCCGCGGAGGGCGGCCTGGACCCGGAGGCGGAGTTGCGCGCGGCGGCAAGGGCGTACCGGTCCAGGGTGGAGCAGTGGGAAGCCGACCGGCGGGACGATCGGGGCGGTCGCCGTACCGAGCAGTAAGGGCCGATAGGCTCGTGAGGCAAACTGCCCGCGACATTGCTAGGAGCGATCCGTGGCTGCCATCGAGGCCGTTACCGCCCGCGAGATCCTGGACTCCCGTGGCAACCCCACGGTCGAGGTCGAGGTCCTGCTCGACGATCACAGCACCGGCCGCGCCGCGGTCCCGAGCGGCGCCTCGACGGGCCAGTTCGAGGCCGTCGAGCTGCGTGACGGCGACAAGGGGCGCTACCTCGGCAAGGGCGTCGAGAAGGCCGTCCTCGGCGTTACCGACGAGATCGCCGACGAGATCATCGGCTTCGACGCCGAGGAGCAGCGGCTGATCGACCAGACGATGATCGACCTGGACGGCACGCCCAACAAGGCCCGCCTCGGCGCCAACGCCCTCCTCGGCGTCTCGCTGGCCGTCGCGAAGGCCGCGGCCGACAGCGCCGGCCTGCCGCTCTTCCGCTACGTCGGCGGCCCCAACGCGCACGTCCTGCCCGTGCCGATGATGAACATCCTGAACGGCGGCGCGCACGCCGACACGAACGTGGACATCCAGGAGTTCATGATCGCGCCGATCGGCGCCGAGACGTTCTCCGACGCCGTGCGCATGGGCACCGAGACGTACCACGCGCTCAAGAGCGTGCTGAAGGAGAAGGGGTACGCCACCGGCCTGGGCGACGAGGGCGGCTTCGCGCCGAACCTCCCGTCGAACCGTGACGCGCTCGACCTGATCCTCGTGGCGATCGAGAAGGCCGGGTACACCCCGGGCCAGGACATCGCCCTCGCGCTCGACGTGGCCGCCTCGGAGTTCTACTCCGAGGGCGTCTACACCATCGACGGCAAGGGCCTGTCGGCCGCCGAGCTGATCTCCTTCTACGAGGACCTGGTCCGCTCGTACCCGCTGGTCTCGATCGAAGACCCGCTGGACGAGGAGGACTGGGACGGCTGGCGGGCCATCACCGCCGCCCTCGGCGCCAAGGTCCAGCTCGTCGGCGACGACCTGTTCGTCACCAACCCCGAGCGGCTCGGGCGCGGCATCCGCGAGGGCGCGGCGAACGCCCTGCTGGTCAAGGTCAACCAGATCGGCACGCTGTCGGAGACGCTGGACGCGGTCGACCTGGCCCACCGCAGCGGCTACCGCTGCATGATGAGCCACCGTTCCGGCGAGACCGAGGACACCACGATCGCCGACCTGGCGGTGGCGACCAACTGCGGCCAGATCAAGACCGGCGCCCCGGCCCGTTCCGACCGCGTCGCCAAGTACAACCAGCTCCTGCGCATCGAGGAGCTGCTCGACGACGCCGCCCGTTACGCGGGCCGGGCCGCGTTCCCCCGGTTCCAGGGCTAAGGTCGTTTCTGGACGAACGCCGCCGGCCGTACGCGTTTTGGCGCGGGGCGGGCGGCGTTCGGCGCGATGAGCCCGGATCGGGACGGTGCCCCGCTGCCGGGGCGTTCGGGAGGTGGCCGGAGTTGGCGAAGCGACCGCAGTTGACGGGACGCGCGGCGATCCTCGCGGTCGTCGTGTGCGCGATCGCGATGAGCCTCGCCTACCCCTTCCGGGAGTACATCGCGCAGCGCCGGCAGATCGCCGAGCTGGAACAGGAGCAGGCGCGGGCGCTGCAGCACCTGCGCAATCTGGAGGACCAGCGCCGCAAGCTGGAGGATCCGGAGTACATCAAGCAGCTCGCCAAGAGGCGGCTGCACTACTGCGAGCCCGACGCCAAGTGCTACGTCCTGCTCGACGGCAAGAAGGGCACGGTACCGGCGAAGGCCGAGCGCAAGCAGGCCAGCGTCGCCCCGTGGTACGAGACGATCTGGAAGTCCGTCCAGGCGGCGGACACCGCCGACGGCCAGCGGGCCGCTTCCTGAAGGAGTGTCGAGGGTGGTTGATCCGGCCGATCTGGCGGCCGTCGAGGCGCAGCTCGGGCGCCCGCCGCGCGGTGTACGTGCGGTGGCGCACCGGTGTCCCTGCGGCCTGCCCGACGTGGTGGAGTCCGCGCCCCGGCTGCCCGACGGCTCGCCGTTCCCGACGCTGTTCTACCTGACCTGCCCCAAGGCGGCGTCCGCGATCGGCACGCTGGAGTCGTCGGGGCTGATGCGCCGCATGCAGGCCAGGCTGGCCGAAGACCCGGATCTGGCCGCCGCCTACCGGGCCGCGCACGAGGACTACGTCGCGCGCCGGGACAAGGCGGCCGAGGAGGAGGGCATGGAGCCGCTCCCGCGCGACATGCAGAGCTCCGGGGGCATGCCGGAGCGGGTCAAGTGCCTGCACGCCCTCGTCGGCCACGAGCTGGCCGTCCCGGGGATCAACCCGTTCGGGCGGGAGGCGCTCGACGCGCTCCCCGACTGGTGGGCGGACGGGCCCTGCGTGAGTCCGTGCGTCGAGGAGCCGTCATGACCCGGGTCGCCGCGATCGACTGCGGCACGAACTCGGTGCGCCTGCTCATCGCCGACCTGCCCACCGGCCCCTCGGGCGGCGCCGCGCTCGGCGAGCCGGTCGACGTCGAGCGCCGGATGGAGATCGTACGGCTGGGCCAGGGGGTGGACCGCACGGGGAAGCTCGCGCCCGAAGCCCTGGAGCGGACCTTCGCCGCGATGCGCGGCTACGCGAAGCTGATCGTGGAGCACGGCGGGGGCGCGGCCGGCGTCCGTCCCGCCGACGTGATGCCGGTCCGGGTCGTGGCCACCAGCGCCACGCGGGACGCGTCCAACCGCGAGGACTTCGCGGCGGGGGTGCGTGAGATCTTCGGGGTCGATCCCGAGGTGGTGACCGGTGCCGAGGAGGCCCGCCTGTCGTTCACCGGCGCCACGCGCGGCCTGGCCGCGCTGGGGCCCGAGGCGCCCTTCCTCGTCGTGGACATCGGCGGCGGCTCGACCGAGTTCGTCGTCGGGGCGGACGCGGTGGACGGCGCCCTCTCGGTCGACATCGGCTGCGTCCGGCTGACCGAGCGCCACATCCGGCAGGACCCGCCGGAGGCGCCGGCCGTACAGGCCATGATCGGCGACATCGAGGCGGCAATGGACCGGGTCGAGGAGGCCGTGCCGGTCCGCGAGGCGCGCAGCCTGGTCGGCCTGGCCGGATCGGTCACCACGGTCGCGGGCATCGCCCTCGACCTGCCGGAGTACGATCCGGCGGCGATCCACCAGTCGCGGATCCCGGCGGAGCGGGTTCACGAGGTGAGCGCCCGGCTGCTCGCCTCCACGCACGAGGAGCGCGCCGCGATCCCGGTGATGCATCCGGGCCGGGTCGACGTCATCGGCGCGGGCGCGCTCATCCTGGACCGCATCGTGCGCAGGTACGGCTTCTCCGAGGTCGTGGTGAGCGAGCACGACATCCTCGACGGCATCGCCTGGTCGCTCGTCTGACCCGCCTACCGGCAGGTCGTGGCCTTCCTGCCGGAGCTCCGTCCGGCGTGGTGGGCGATCCGCGGTTACGCGCTGGCCCTGGCGCACGCCGCTGGTCCTGGCCAACGCGGGGGCGGCGTGGGCCGTGCTCGGCGGCGGATCCGTCTCCTGAGCCGTCCGGCAAACCCGCGAAGAAGGCCGCGGAGCCGTCGGCGCGTCCGTCGGAGCGCCGCTGACCGGGGAGAACGGCCAGAGCAGGGGCGCGGAGCTGGCACGATCGATGGCATGAGCTTCGTACCGCCTGGATCGGGTTGGCCGGGCGACCCGGCGCGGCCCGACACGCCGGTCGCCCAGGACGCCGCCGACGTCGTACGGCTCGCGGGCGAGAGCCGTACGGTCACGGAGCTGACGGCGCGGGAGTCGGTGTGCCGGGCCTGCCCGTCCCTGGTGAAGTGGCGGGAGGAGGTTGCGGACGTCAAGCGGAAGTCCTTCGCCGACCAGACCTACTGGGGGCGGCCGGTCCCCGGGTGGGGCGACGACCACCCTCGCATCCTCATCGTCGGGCTGGCCCCGGCCGCCCACGGGGGCAACCGTACGGGCCGGATCTTCACGGGGGACCGTAGCGGCGACTGGCTGTTCGCCTCGCTGCACCGGACGGGGCTGGCCGCGCAGGAGACCAGCACGCACGCGGAGGACGGGCAGCGGCTGATCGGGGCGCGGGTGATGGCGGCGGTCCGCTGCGCGCCTCCGGCGAACAAGCCGACCCCGCAGGAACGCGACACCTGCTCGCCGTGGCTGGTCAGGGAGCTGGCGCTGGTCGCGGAGTCCACCCGGGTGATCGTCGCGCTCGGCGGGTTCGCCTGGCAGGCGATGTGGCCGGCGCTGCGCGCCGCGGGGTACACCCTGCCCCGCAGCCGCCCTCCGTTCGGCCACGGGCGGGAGACCGCGGTGTCGTACGGCGAGCGCACGGTGCACCTGCTGTGCTGCTATCACCCGAGCCAGCAGAACACCTTTACCGGCCGAGTCACGGCCGAGATGCTCGACGCGGTGTTCTCACGGGCGGCGTCCCTGAGCTTGTGAACGGTTTCACGAATGTGAACTCGGTCACCCCTGAAAGTTCTGCCGTTTTTGCCCAGAGAAGATGGTCCCGATCCACTCAAAATCGGAAAAAATGGACAAATTCTTCCGGGGTGGATTGGTATCGATCAAGCGGCGTGACGTAGCCTTGTGAATGCTTTCACAAGCGATCTACACACGAAGGGCACCCGTGGTGAACCGCAAGTCAAAGCACATCCTCATCGTCGGCGGTGGATACGTGGGTCTTTACACCGGCCTGCGACTCCAGCGAACGCTCCGTCGTGAGCTGCGCGAGGGGACCGTGCGGATCACGCTCATCGACCCCCGGTCGTACATGACCTACCAGCCGTTCCTTCCGGAGGCGGCGGCCGGGAACATCTCCCCGCGCCACGTCGTCGCGCCGCTGCGCCGGGTCCTGCCCAAGATCCGCATTCTCAACGGAATGGTCTCCAAGATCCACCACGAGGCCAAGACCGTGACGTTCGAGCCTCCCGCGGGCCAGCACCAGGAGATCGAGTACGACGTCATCGTCATGGCGGTCGGCTCCATCTCGCGGACGCTGCCCATTCCCGGTCTCGAGGACGCCGCGATCGGCTTCAAGACCGTCGGTGAGGCGATCGCGCTGCGCAACCGCGTGATCGCGCTGCTCGACCGGGCCGAGACCAGCGACGACGAGGACGTGCGCCGCCGCGCGCTCACCTTCGTCGTGGTCGGCGGCGGCTTCGCGGGCATCGAGGCTCTCGCCGAGCTCGAGGACATGACCGAGGACGCGATCAAGTACTACCCGAGCATCGAGAAGAAGGACCTGAGGTGGGTCCTCATCGAGGCGTCGGACCGGATCCTGCCCGAGGTCGGCCCGGAGATGGGCAAGTGGACCGCCGAGCAGCTCCGCGAGCGCGGCATCGAGCTCAAGATGGAGACGTTCCTCCAGTCGTGCGAGCGCGGCCTGGTCAAGACCTCGGACGGTGACGAGTTCGAGTCGGCCACGATCGTGTGGACCGCCGGCGTCAAGCCGAGCCCGGTCGTCAACTCCTGCGACCTGCCCCTCGACGAGCGCGGCCGGATCAAGACCACCACCCGGCTGACGGTCGCCGCCACCAAGGACGCGTTCGCCGCCGGCGACGTGGCGGGCGTGCCCGACATGACCAACGCCGGCCAGTACTGCGCCCCGAACGCCCAGCACGCCGTACGGCAGTCGAAGGTCCTCGGTGACAACATCACCGCGTACCTGCGGGGCGGGCAGCTCGCGGACTACCGGCACAGGTACGCCGGGTCGGTCGCCGGCCTCGGCCTCTACCGCGGCGTGGCCAACGTCTACGGCGTCAAGCTGCGCGGATTCCCCGCGTGGTTCATGCACCGGACCTACCACCTGTCCCGGGTGCCCACGGTGAACCGGAAGGTCCGCGTGGTGGCCGACTGGACCCTGTCCCTCTTCTTCCGCAGGGAGACGGTGTCGCTCGGCGAGATCGAGCACCCGCGCGACGACTTCAGGGCAGCCGCCGCCACGATGCCGAAGAAGAAGTAAAACCCGCTCACCCGTACGGCGTGCGCCCCCACCTGGGGACGCGCGCCGTACGGCTTTCCATGTCCGGAAGAAGGGGAAGCGGCGTAAGGTCCAACCAGTTACAGATGAGCGATCCGTGACGTATGATCGCGGCGCCCCCGTAGCCCAATGGCAGAGGCAAGCCCCTTAAAAGGGCTCCGGTGTGGGTTCGAGTCCCACCGGGGGCACTTCTGCCTCCCCCGGGTGACGGCCCTCACGACGGTGTCCCCACGACCTGCGGGAACATGATCACTATGGATCGGCCGCGCGGAATCCCCCCGCGCGCGGGGACGCGGGTCACTCGGCGCGGACGTCGAGACCGAGGGCGGTGGCGAGGATGACGGCCTGCTGGAAGTCGATCACGGCGCCCTTGAGGTCGGCGGAGAGCGGGTCCACGGAGGACAGATCGCTGCCGCGCAGGTCGCACCGGGAGAGCGTGGCCGCGCGGAGCCAGGCGCCGGACAGGTCCACCTTGCGGAGGGTCGCCCCTTCCAACCGGGCGCCGCTGAGATCGGCCTCGCGCATCCGCAGGTCGGTGAAGGTGGCGCCGCGCAGGTCGGCGCCGGGGAGCCCGGCGAAGGACCAGTCCCCGCCCTCGACCTTGAGCAGGTCGAAGGTGCAGCCGTCGAACACGCTGCCCACCATCTTGCAGCCGGTGAAGGTGGAGTCGAAGAACGCGCACCGGACGAACGTGCAGTTGGTGAAGGCGGCGTCGGTGTGCGTGGACGCGTTGAACTTGACGCCGCGGAAGGTGCACTCGGAGAAGACGGCGCCGTGACCGAACGCCTCGGTCATGTCGACGTCGACGAAGAGGACCTGGCTGTGCTCGTGACCCGACAGGTCCTCGCTGTCCCAGTCCGCGCCGTGGACGGTGGTGAAGGTCGGCGCCGCCGGCCGACCGTACTTGCGCACGGTCACGGGTGGGCTCCTGACGTCGGGTTCGGTGGCGGGCATGATTCTGCCCCCGGGGTACGACAAAAATCGCGGGCGGCCCGGGGGCGTCGAGACAGTCGTTTCAGCTGGTTGTGTGATGCCCGAAGGGGACGGCCTTGACCAGCGTCACCTTCATCGTCCGGCCGTTGGGCAGCGCGTACGTCCGCTGCTCGCCCTCCCTGGCGCCCGTCAGCGCGACGCCCAGCGGGGAGTTGGGCGAGTACACCGGGATGTCGCCACCCACGGACTCGTCCCTGAGCCCCATGAGGAAGGTCTCAGTCTCCTCCTCGCCCTCGTAGCGGACGGTCAGCACCATGCCCGGCTCGGCGACCCCGTCGTCCGGCGGGTCCTCGCCGACCACCGCGTTCTTCAGGAGGTCCTCGATCTGGTGGATGCGCGCCTGCCGCCGCTCCCGATCCATGATCTCTTCATTGCTGTCCGGGTCGTGCGGCGTGGCGTCGTCGCCGTCGCCCGTGCGGTGCCCGAGCAGCTCGGCCAGCTCCTCTCGCAGCCGGTCGTACGCATTCTGGGTGAGCCATGTCCGCTGTGTGCTGGTCATGTCGCGCCTCCTTATCCACATAACACAAAGACACAGCCCCGGTACGGACTGTGCCCAGTGCAATTATATCTAGCTGTCAAACAATTTAAAGGTCTGATCTGGGCTACCGTTGGAGGGAATGTCGGCATCCGGTGACTCTGCGAGCGTGAGCGATGGTGGTCCTGGGGCAGCTCCTGGACATCCTCGGCACCCTCGGCGTCCGCGAGTGCCGGGGCCCGGTCGACCGGGGTGCCATGCTGCGCGGTCTGGCCCTGTACGACCCGTCCGACCCGGGGACGGCGGCGGGTGATCAGGTCATGCTCGGCGTCGGCATCGACAGCCCGGAGCGGGCCGTCCGCGTGCTGGCCGACACCGACGCCGCCGTCCTGGTGCTGCGCGCCGCCTTCTCCCTGGACGAGGGGGTCGCCCATGCGGCTCGCGACGCCGGGGTCCCGGTGGTCCGCGTCGATCCCGGCGTCTCCTGGGGACAGCTCGTCGCGGTGATCCACACGCTGGTGTTCGGCGAGCGCGCCGCGGCGAAGGCGGCCGCGCCGGGAGGCCTGTTCGACCTGGCCGACACCATCGCCGGAGCCGTCGGCGGCCCGGTGACCATCGAGGACGTCCAGGCCCGCGTGCTCGCCTACTCCCACCGGCAGCAGGACGTGGACCAGGCGCGGCTGCGCACCATCCTCGGCCGTCGCGTGCCGGACGAGACCCTGGAGGCGTTGCGCAGCCAGGGCGTGTTCGCCCACCTGGACGAGTCGGACGAGCCGCTGTTCGTGCCCGAGCTCAGCTCCGAGCTGACCGCGCGCGTCGTCGTGGCCGTGCGCGCCGGCCGCGAGCTGCTCGGCTCGGTCTGGGTCGAGGTCGACGGCCCCCTCACCCTGGGGCAGAACGCGGCGCTGGTCGCCGGGGCGCGGGTGGCCGCGACCCACCTGCTGACCACCCGCGCGAGCGCCGACCTGGAGCGCCGGGTGGAGGGCGACCTGGTGCAGAGCCTGATCGAGGGCGGCACCGACGCGCCGGCCGCGCTGCTGCGGCTCGGGCTGCCCGCGACCGACCTGCGGGTCGTCGCGCTGCGCGCCGACGGAGGAGCGGACGCGATGCTGCTCGCCGCGCGCCACGCGACCATCGGTTTCACCTGGTCGCGGCCCGGCCGCAGCGCCCTGGTCGGCGACGTGCTGTACACCGTGCTGTCCGGCGGCAAGGAGGCGGAGGCGGCGTGTGCCTGGGTGCGCGCGCTCGCGCGCGAGCTTCCCTCGGACGCGCGGGTGTGGGCGGGGGTCGGCGGTCCCGCCGACGTCTCACAGCTCCCGGCCAGCCGCAGCGAGGCCGACGAGAGCCTCGCCGTCCACATGTCGGATCCGGACGCCGAACTGCCCGTCACGTACGACGCCGTCTGGGACCGGATCCTGCTGCGCCGTCTGGCCGGCGCGGCCGCGGCGGGGCGGATGCCCACCACGGGCCCGGTCGTGGACCTGGCCCGCCACGACGCCGAGCACGGCAGCGAGTACGTTCCGACCCTGCGCGCCCTACTCCGTGCCCAGGGCGACCTGCGGGAGGCGTCGGCGCGGCTGGCGGTCCATCCCAACACGGTCCGGTACCGGCTGCGGAAGATGTCCGAGATCACCCGGCTGGACCTCGACGACCCGCGCAAGCGCCTGGCGATGATGATCGCACTTGAAGTCGGTGCGGTCATGTTCGGATAGGACAACCGCAGCCTGATCCATTGTCCGAATTTGGCAGCTCATATCTCCTTAACGGCATCCATCCTGAATGTGTCGCCTCGTGAAAGGGAGAGTTGTCGTGGCGGAGGAAAAGTCACCGCGCAGCGTCGTGGTGGTCGGGGCCGGCATGGTCGGCCTGTCGGTGGCGTGGTTCCTCCAGGAGCGAGGAGTCGAGGTCACGGTGGTCGACCGGGCCGGAGTGGCCGCCGGTGCGTCCTGGGGCAACGCCGGCTGGCTGTCGCCCGGCCTCGCCATCCCGCTGCCCGAGCCCAGCGTCCTGCGGTACGGCATGCGCTCGCTGCTCGACCGTGATGCGCCGTTGTACATTCCGACCAAGCCGGACCCGCGGCTGTGGGCCTTCCTCACCAAGTTCGCCACCCACTGCACCATGCGGCAGTGGGAGCGCGGCATGCAGTCCTACCGCCCGATCAACGCCCTGTGCCTGGACGCCTTCGACGTCCTGACCTCGAACGGCGTCGAGGCCCCCACGATCGAGGCGCCGATCATGGCCGCCTTCGAGAAGGCCGGCCAGGCGGACGACCTGCGCCGTGAGCTGGAACTGATCCTGCGTTCCGGCCAGGAGATCAGCTTCACGGAGATCCCCGGAGACAAGGTCGCCGCGGAGGTCCCGCAGATCTCGTCCAATGTCGAGTTGGCGATCCGGCTGGACGGCCAGCGCTACATCGACCCCGGCGCCTTCACCCAGTCGCTCGCGGACGCCGTGGTCGCCCGCGGCGGCCGGATCCGTACCGGCTTCACGGCGCGGAACCTGCGCCACGGCGCGCGCGGTGTCACCGTCGAGGCGTACGCGGGAGATCCGGAGCACGCGGACGCGGTCGTGATCGCGACCGGAGCGTGGCTGAACGACCTCGCCCGGCCGCTGGGTGTGCGCACCCCCGTCCAAGCCGGCCGTGGGTACTCGTTCACCGTGCCGACCGAGCAGACCGTTCCGTGCCCGATCTACTTCCCCGCCACCCGCGTCGCCTGCACGCCGTACCAGGGCCAGCTCCGGGTGGCCGGGACCATGGAGTTCCGCTCGCCCGACCACCCGCTGGACACCGGCCGGGTCGCCTCGATCATCAAGGCCAGCCGGCCGCTGCTCACGGGAGTCGACTGGTCGAAGCGGACCGACACCTGGGTCGGCCCCCGTCCCGTCACCCCCGACGGGCTTCCGCTCATCGGCGGCACTCGGGTGCCCAGCGTCTACATCGCCGGGGGCCACGGCATGTGGGGCGTCACCCTCGGCCCGGTGACCGGTCAGCTGCTCGCCGAGCAGATCGTCCTCGGCAAGCAGCCCGCCGAGCTGCGCGCCTTCAGCCCGACCCGCTGACGCGGGAGGGCCCACCCCACCGGAGCTCCTTTTCCGGGAACTCCGGTGGGGAACTCCGCACGTCTGACGATCGTTGTAAACGCCAGTGGACTGGCGTGGCGCCGGCTTGGGATGCTGGCGACGCACGCTGATCGGAGAGTCGGAGGACAGGGTGGAGAGCAGAAACCCCATATTCAGCCAGCGGGGCGCCGCCGGAGGTCAACCGGCCTGGGGCGGTCCGACGCCCAGCGTCCAGCAGCTCAACGAGATGTACACCGCGCCCTCGTACGCGCCGCCGGCTGAGCGCGCGATGACGATCGACGACGTCGTCGTGCGCGGTTTCATGACCCTCGGCACGCTCGTCCTCTCGGCGGCCGTCGCGTGGTACCTGGGCCTCGGCTGGTCCGTCGCGGCCCCCGCGATGATCGTCGGTCTGATCCTCGGGCTGATCGTCTCGTTCCGGCAGAGCACCAACCCGGCGCTCATCCTCGGGTACGCCCTCTGCTACGGCGTCGCCATCGGCGTGCTCAGCCGCACGTACGACTACGTCTTCCACGGCATCGTCCTGCAGGCCGTGCTCGGCACGATGCTGGCCTTCGGCGGCACGCTCGCCGTCTACACGCTGAAGATCTTCCGTCCCACGCCGAAGTTCACCAAGTTCGTCATCGGCGCCGCCATGGCCGCCGTCGGGCTCATGCTGGTGAACTGGATCGCCGGCTTCTTCGTGACCGGCGGCCTCGGTCTGCGGGCCGACAACCCGATCGGCTGGATCTTCAGCATCGCGATGATCCTGCTCGGCTGCTTCTTCCTGCTCCTGGACTTCGACGAGATCGAGAGCGGGGTGCGCGCGGGCGTCCCGGCGAGGTACTCCTGGTTGATGGCCTTCGGCCTGACGCTGAGCCTGGTGTGGCTTTACCTGGAGATCCTTCGATTCATCAGCTACTTCACGGACAACGACTAGTCCATATGATCAAGATTTCATAACGAAACGATGTCCGTCGAGGTCTTGTCAAGCCGGGACGGGTGAGGCAGTGTCGAGCCCAAAGGAGCCTTATCCGTGGAGGTGCTCATGACGTTGAACCACTCACCGGAGACCCAGACCAAGCTCATCGCCCGTGTTCCGACGATAACCGGACGCGACCTCCCCGAGTGGTTCCAGACGATCGACAACGGCCCGTCATTCCTGCGATGCGACGAGCGGGCCAACTGGCTCGCCGACGAGCACGGGCTCACGCACGGCTACGCGGTCGCCATCGTGCTGGAGCACGAGCGGCGTCGCAGGGGTCGGCAGTTCTGATCTCTCGCCTGCGCCCGCGCCGTCCCGGCGCGGGCGCATCATTGTGTCCATGGACGTGGACAAGGCACGCGAGTTCCTCAAGAACAATCACCGCGCAGTAATGCTCACCTGGCACGCTGACGGGCGGCCGCAGATGTCGCCCGTCAGCGTCGGCCTCGACGGCGACGGATACGCCGTCGTCAGCAGCCGCGAGACGGCGGTCAAGACCCGCAACCTGCGCCGAAACCCCCAGGTGTTCCTCACCGTCACCACCGACGCCTTCTACGGCGAATGGGTGCAGATCGCAGGCACCGCGGAGATCATCTCGCTCCCGGACGCGATGGAGCCGCTGGTGGACTACTACCGCGGCATCAGCGGCGAGCACCCCGACTGGGACGACTACCGCGCCGCGATGGAGCGGGATCGGCGGGTGATCATCCGTATCGCGATCGACCGCGCCGGTCCCGACTTCCGGGGCTGACGCTCAGCTCAGCCGCTCGACGATCATGGCCATGCCCTGGCCGCCGCCGACGCACATGGTTTCCAGCCCGATGGTCTTGTCGTGGAAGCGCAGGCTGTTGAGCAGCGTGGAGGTGAGGCGGGCGCCGGTCATGCCGAACGGGTGGCCGACCGCGATCGCGCCGCCGTTGACGTTGAGCCGGTCGATGTCGATGCCGAGCTCGCGATAGGACGGGATGACCTGGGCGGCGAAGGCCTCGTTGATCTCGACGAGGTCGACGTCGCCGATGGACATGCCGGCCCGGGCGAGCGCCTGCCGGGACGCCTCGATCGGGCCGAGGCCCATGATCTCGGGCGAGAGGCCGGTCACGCCGGTGGAGACGATCCGCGCGAGCGGCGTGATCCCGAGGGACGCCGCCTTGGTGTCGCTCATGATGACGACCGCGGCGGCGCCGTCGTTCAGCGGGCAGCAGTTGCCCGCGGTGACGGTGCCGTCGGGGCGGAAGACCGGCTTGAGCTGGGACACCGCCTCGTACGTGGTGCCCGGGCGCGGCCCGTCGTCCTTGCTCACCACGGTGCCGTCGGGCAGCGTGACCGGGGTGATGTCCGTCTCCCAGAAGCCGTTCGCGATCGCCTTCTCGGCCAGGTTCTGCGAGCGGACGCCGAACTCGTCCTGCTCCTGCCGCGAGACGCCCTTGAGGCGGGCCACGTTCTCGGCGGTCTGCCCCATCGCGAGGTAGACGTCCGGCAGCGCGCCGTCCTCGCGGGGGTCGTGCCAGTCCTGGCCGCCCTCGGCCAGCCGTGCCGTACGGGCGGCCGCTCCCGCGAAGAGGGGGTTCTGCGTGTCGGGCAGGCTGTCGGAGCTGCCCTTGGCGAACCGGGAGACGCACTCCACCCCGGCGGAGACGAAGACGTCGCCCTCGCCGGCCCGGATCGCGTGCATCGCCATCCGGGTGGTCTGCAGGGACGAGGAGCAGTAGCGGGTGATCGTGGTGCCGGGCACGCCGTCCAGCCCGAGCAGCGTCGCGACGACGCGGCCCATGTTGAAGCCCTGCTCACCGCCCGGCAGGCCGCAGCCGAGCATCAGGTCGTCGATGTTGTTCGGGTCGAGCTGGGGGACCTTGGCCAGCGCGGCGCGGACCATCTGAACGGTGAGGTCGTCCGGGCGGATGTCCTTCAGCGATCCCTTGAAAGCGCGTCCGATCGGCGAGCGGGCCGTCGCGACGATGACTGCCTCGGGCATGGGGCTCTCCTGCCTGCGTCGCGTCTGACCAACCAAGCCCTGGGCGGCATTCGTCAGACGCTCCTAGTCCTATTCTGCGGAGGTTACCCCGGGGTAGCGCGGCTGCCATCCCCCGGGGGGCCGCAAAACAGAACTTTCTACGGTCAGCCGTACATGCCGGGAGATGTGGTCGTCCCGTCCTTGATCGCGTGGAGCCCGCCCTTCTCGTCGCGCCAGATCCGCCAGCCGCTCTGGCTGCCGGTGAACCACGTGGGCGGGGTGTCGGCGGAGTCCATCCGCTTGCCGGTGGCCAGGTCGAACTCGCACAGCGCCGCGATCGAGTAGAAGCCGGGGGAGACGCCGGTGAGCTTCAGCGGCTGCGGGTCGGTCACACAGAACGACCACCCCTTGGCGCCCTTCACGTCCGCCGGCTCACCGTTGATCATGTTGAAGGCGGTGCCGGGAGCGCTGTGCTTGAGGAAGCCCAGCGTCTCCATCTTCGGCGGGAAGGCGAGCCACCAGCCCGTTCCGGGCACCTGCGCCGCGGTGATCTGGCCGACCACCCGCCCGGACTCGCCGTTCAGCCGGGCGAAGCCGCCGTACTGGCCCTGCTGGTCGACGGGGCGGACGACGGGCGAGAGCGCCGGGTTGCCGCTGGGGTAGACCCGCACCACCGACGGCCGCATCCACTCCAGGACGCCGTCCGTGAGCCGGACCGAGAACAGCCCGAACGGCGAGGTCTTCTTGGTGCGCGTGTCGGTGTACGGGGCGACGTAGCCGACCAGGGTGGTCCCGGTGGAGCCGAAGGACCAGCCGCCGGACATGTTGACGCCCTCGCCGAGCGCCTGCTCGACCGGCAACTGCCACAGCGACTTGCCGGTCTTCATGTCGTGCGCCTCCAGCACGGGGTGGGACGCGAGACGCAGCAGCACGACGCGGTTCGGATCCGACCACTCCACCTCGGCGATGCCGGGGAGCCGCCAGATCGTCTTGCCGGTCAGGGGGTCCAGCACGACGAGCCGGGCCGTGCTGAGTGCCGTGTGCTCCGACAGGCAGATGTACGGCCCGCACTGCTGGGGCCCGAACGTCGAGTGGACGGGCCTGGTCCACTTCTGCCGGCCGGTGTGGGCGTCCCTCGTGACGAGGGTGGCGTTCCACTGGCCCTGCTTGACGGGGTCGATCGCGGCGACGACGGTCTGGCTGCTCCCGGCGTCGACGATCGCGGGGGGCTGGACGCCCATGCCGGGCAGCCGGCCGGTCATCGTCGCCGGGGTCGACCAGAGCTTCCTGCCGGTCTCCTCGTCGAGCGCGACGGTCTCCAGGGTGCCGTCCGGCTTCATCGAGGTGGTCGCCGCCACGCCCGCCCCGGTGGTG
Source organism: Microtetraspora malaysiensis (assembly GCF_050947145.1). Taxonomy (NCBI): domain Bacteria; kingdom Bacillati; phylum Actinomycetota; class Actinomycetes; order Streptosporangiales; family Streptosporangiaceae; genus Microtetraspora; species Microtetraspora malaysiensis. Next base: position 8,633,229 of record NZ_CP191998.1, on the reverse strand, counting down.
ATGCGGCTGACGGCGTTGACCTCGGAGTTCTGCCAGGTGGGGTACTTCTTCGCGGCGGCGGCGTCGCTCTGGGAGCAGCCGGCCAGGGCCCCGCTGGTCAGCAGGGCGGCGGAGGCGATTGTGAGGGTGACTTTCGCGTGGGGCCGGTTCATATCACTCCTACTGGGGGTGACGGCCAGGTCGCGAAAGGTGACCGGCTTCAGGCGCTCTCGGACATCGGCCCGGGACGTCGGCGGAGCAGCGTCGCCCACCGTCCCTGGGGGCCGACCGCCCGGCCGGCGACCCGGGTCGCGCTGACCTCGGTGCCGGGTTCTTCCACGGCCATTGCCGCCAAAAGGTATTGCGAACCTTCGACGCGCTGGGGCTCGGGCTCGGGCCACAAATCCAACGCGGCGCATACAGACGGTAGCACTGTGTACGCGGCCTGTAGGTAACCTCTGGCAGATGGGTGATAGCGATCGGGGCCGAACATCTCGGCAGGGTTCGTGTCGAACTCGGGTCCGAGCAGGTCGGCGAACGCGACCGTCCGGCCGCCCGCCTCCACCACCGCCACGGTCTGCGCCGCGGCGAGCTGCCGGGACCACCGGCGCGTGACCCAGCGCAGGGGCTGCGGGATGGGCCGGATCGAGCCCAGGTCCGGACACGTCCCCACGACCACCTCCACCCCGGCCTCGCGCAGCCGGCGCACCGCCTTCTGCAGGTGCCGTACGGCATGGGCGGGGAGCGTGGCGGTGGTGACATCGTTGGCGCCGACGAAGATGACCGCGATGTCGGGGTGGGCGGCGAGCGCGCGGTCCACCTGGGGGCCGAGTTCGGCGGAGGCCGCGCCCGACTGGCCGACGACGGTGAGACGCACCGGGCGTTCGGCGACGGCGGCCAGGCCGTTGGCGAGGTTGACCGCCGGGGTTTTGTCAGGGTGGGTCATACCGAGCCCGACGGAGGTCGAGTCGCCCAGCATGACCATGGTGATCGGGTCGCCCTCGAAGTCGCCGTACAGGCCGTCGGAGGCGGGGCCGTCCATGCCGTGGGGGTTGCCAACGATCCGGCGGGCGATCAGCGCCTCCGCCATGAGCAGGCCGTATGTCGCGACTCCCAGTGCCGTCAGGCCCCCGCCGCCCATCGCGGCCGCGGTGGCGATCCGGCGCGCGGCACGCGCCGCTCCCGGCGTCCAGAGCACCTGCTCTCCTGTTTGTGACGGTACCTTTTGGTAGAGAAACTAGCCCAGTTCCGGCCACCCCCTCGGGATGACGGCTTCAGGCAGGCTGACAAAGCTTCGGTAAACCAAGGCGGTCTTCGCGGTGCGCGTACACGATTCACTGATCGAGCTCATAGGTGACACCCCGCTCGTCCGGCTGCGCAAGGTCACGGCGGGGCTGCCCGCGCAGGTGCTCGCCAAAGTCGAATATTTCAACCCCGGTGGGTCGGTGAAGGACCGGATCGCGCTGCGGATGGTCGAGGCCGCGGAGCGGAGCGGCGCGCTGAAGCCCGGCGGCACGATCGTCGAGCCGACCTCCGGCAACACGGGCGTCGGCCTGGCCATCGTGGCGCAGGAGAGGGGCTACAAGTGCCTGTTCGTCTGCCCGGACAAGGTCGCCCAGGACAAGATCGCGGTGCTCCGGGCGTACGGCGCCGAGGTCGTGGTCTGCCCGACGGCCGTCTCGCCCGATCACCCCGACTCCTACTACTCGGTGTCGGACCGGCTGGCGCGTGAGACGCCGAACGCGTGGAAGCCCGACCAGTACTCCAACCCGGAGAACCCGGCCAGCCACTACCTGTCGACCGGTCCGGAGATCTGGGAGCAGACCGAGGGGCGGATCACCCACTTCGTCGCCGGCGTCGGCACGGGCGGCACGATCAGCGGCACCGGTCGCTACCTCAAGGAGGTCTCGGGCGGCCGGGTCAAGGTCATCGGGGCCGACCCCGAGGGCTCGGTCTACTCCGGAGGCACCGGCCGGCCGTACCTGGTGGAGGGCGTGGGCGAGGACATCTGGCCCGCCACCTACGACACGACGATCTGCGACCAGGTGATCGCGGTCTCGGACCGCGACTCGTTCGCGATGACCCGCCGCCTCGCCCGCGAGGAGGCGCTGCTGGTCGGCGGCTCCTGCGGCATGGCCGTGGTGGCCGCGCTTCGGGTCGCCCGCAACGCCGGGCCGGACGACGTCGTGGTCGTGCTGCTGCCCGACAGCGGCCGCGGCTACCTCTCCAAGATCTTCAACGATGAGTGGATGGCCGACTACGGCTTCCTCACGACGTCCACGGACGAGGGCCTGGTCGGCGACGTGCTGAGCCGCAAGAGCGCGGGGCTGCCCGAGTTCGTCCACGTCCACCCGCACGAGCCGGTCGGCACGGCCATCTCGATCATGCGCGAGTACGGCGTCTCCCAGCTTCCCGTCATGAAGGAGGAGCCCCCGGTCATGGCGGCCGAGGTGGTCGGCTCGATCATCGAGCGCGACCTGTTGGAGGGCCTCTACCGCGGGAAGGTCTCCTCCGACGACCCGCTGGGCGACCACATGTCCGCGCCGCTCCCGATGATCGGCTTCGGCGAGCCGGTCTCGCGGGCGGTCGAGGCGCTGGAGAAGGCGGACGCGGCCGTGGTCCTCGACGACGGCAAGCCGGTCGGCCTGCTCACCCGTCAGGACCTGCTCGCGTTCCTCGCGTCGAACTGACGCGTCCGGCGGGGCGACGAGATCGAGCCGGACGAACGAGTGGGACGTCGGGCTGAACTACTTGGGAAGGTTGCGTTCGCGATGAACGAGGGTTTCGAGACGCTGGCCATTCACGCCGGCCAGGAGGCCGATCCGCACACCGGGGCCGTCGTGCCGCCGATCTACGCGGTCTCCACGTACAAGCAGGACGGCGTGGGCGGGCTGCGCGCGGGCTACGAGTACAGCCGGTCGGCCAACCCGACCAGGACCGCGCTGGAGGAGTGCCTGGCCGCTGTCGAGGGAGGCGCCCGCGGGCTGGCGTTCGCCTCCGGGCTCGCCGCCGAGGACACCCTGCTGCGGACCGTGTGCGCCCCCGGCGACCACGTCCTGATCCCGGACGACGCCTACGGCGGCACGTTCCGGCTGTTCGCCAAGGTCCTGGAGCGGTGGGGCGTGGCGTACGAGCCGGTGTCGATCGGCGACGTGGACGCCGTCCGCGCCGCGGTGCGCCCCGAGACCAAGGTGATCTGGGTGGAGACGCCCACCAACCCGCTGCTCGGCATCGCCGACATCGCCGGGCTGGCGTCGGTCGCCCACGACGCGGGGGCGCTGCTCGCCGTGGACAACACCTTCGCCTCGCCGTACCTGCAGCAGCCGATCGGGCTCGGCGCGGACGTGGTGATCCACTCGACCACCAAGTACGTCGGGGGCCACTCGGACGTGGTCGGCGGCGCGCTGGTGGCGGCGTCGGCCGAGCTGGGTGAGCGGCTCGCCTACCACCAGAACGCCATGGGCGCGGTGGCCGGGCCGTTCGACGCCTGGCTGACGCTGCGCGGGCTCAAGACGCTCGCCGTGCGGATGGAGCGGCACTGCGACAACGCCGAGCGGGTGGTCGAGCTGCTGACGTCCCACCCGAAGGTGACGCAGGTGCTCTACCCGGGGCTGCCCGAGCACCCGGGCCACGAGGTCGCGGCCAAGCAGATGCGGCGTTTCGGCGGGATGGTGTCGTTCCGGGTCGCCGGAGGCGAGCAGGCCGCGGTCGAGGTGTGTAACCAGGCGAAGCTGTTCACGCTCGGTGAGTCCCTCGGCGGCGTCGAGTCGCTGATCGAGCACCCGGGACGGATGACGCACGCGTCGGCCGCCGGGTCGCCGCTGGAGGTGCCCGCCGACCTGGTCCGCCTGTCTGTCGGCATCGAGACGGCCGACGACCTGCTCGCCGACCTGTCCCGGGCGCTCGGCTGACGATCAGAACCTGCTTCGTGGATCTCTGCTGTAGCGAGGATCGGCCGGATGGATGCCTCGCAGTAGGCCGAAAAGATCCACGAAGCACTTCCTAGTGTCGTGACCGAGGCACTAGCGCGTCGAGGCGAAGAAGACCATCAGGAAGAGGATCACCAGCCAGATCACGGCGGCGATGCCGCCCATGGCGGCGATCCTGCCGATCTGCACCCTGGCGTCGTCCTCCGGGCTCTCGCTTGACAGAGCCCGGATGGCGGCGCCCTGGTCTCGCTCGATGAAGACCATGAGCACGCCAGCGACAACGAAGAGCGTCATCGACGCCGAGAGCCACGGCGCGCCCAGGTCGCTGCCGCCGAGGATCAACCCGGTGATGAACACGCCCAACGTCAGCACCCCGAAGAGCCGGGTGCTCCGCCGCAGGTAGCGCAGGACACCGAGGTCACGCGTGCGGATGTAACGAGGAACGGAACTCGTCACTGCGGTCAGCGGGCCGATGGCGAAGATCGCGAATCCGACGTGCAGCCATAGCAGCACCTTGTCCAAAACCGACATGTGGCCGAGGCTATCTCGTCAGGTGATCGGATCGGGAGCAGGGCCGCCGCCGGGACCGTCGCGCCGTCGCTATCGGGCCCGGCGGCTGCGCAGGAAGTCGCTGACCACGTACTCGCCGAGCCGGTCGGCGCTGGGGGAGAAGACCCGGCCCCCGTTGCGCCGGGCGACCTCGTCGACGAAGTCGCGCAACCGCTCGTCGGCGGCCAGCATGAACACGTTGATTGTCGCCCGCCGCCGGGTCATCTTGTCGACCTCGGCGAGGGTGAGTTCGAGGGTCTCCGGGGACGGCGGCCAGTCGAAGCGGGGGACGCCGTTGCGCATCAGGTGGGCCGTGGGCTCGCCGTCGGTGACGACCAGCACGACCGGCTCGAAGTCCGGGTGCCGGTCCAGGTGGCGGCCGGCGATCAGCAGCGCGTGGTGCAGGTTCGTGCCCTGGACCATGTCCCATTCCAGCCCGGCCAGTTCGTCGGCCCGCAGCACCCGCGCGTAGTTCGAGAAGCCGATGATCTGCACGGCGTCCTGCGGGAACTTCGAGGCCACCAGCGCCTGCAGGGCCAGCGCCGTCTGCTTGGCCGCCGCCCAGGTGCCCCGCAGGGCCATCGAGTACGACAGGTCCACCAGCAGGCAGACCGCCGCCGCCGACCGGCGTTCGGTCTCCACGACCTCGAAGTCGTCCACGGAGAGGGAGATCGGGGCGCCGCCGCCGCGCCGTACGGCGTTGACGATCGTGCGGACCACGTCGACGGGCTGCTCGTCGCCGAACCGCCAGGGGCGGGTGGAGCCGGTCAGCTCGCCGGCGGCACCGGCGTCCCGCTGGTCGTGGTCGCCGCGGCGGCTGGACTCCAGCGAGGAGAAGGCGCGGCGGAGCGCGGTCTCGCCGAGCCGGCGTACGGCCTTGGGCGTGAGTTCGAGTTTGCCGCGGTGGCGGCGGAGGTATCCCTGGGACTCCAGCTCGCGCTCGATCCGGCGGAGGGCCTCCAGGTCGTCGACCGCGGACCGGCCGAGCGCGCGGCGGACCGCCTCCTCGTCGACGTCGTCCAGCCGGGCCCCCGGGTAGTCCTGCCGGAGGGCCGACTCCAGCTCGCCGAGGTCGGCCAGCTCCTGCAGGGCCGTCACGGCGTCGCCCATGCCCATCGGGGTCTCGCCGGAGAACCGCTCGGGGGTGTCCCAGGCGAGGTCGGGGCGGCGGGCGTAGAGGCTCTCGCCGAGCCGGCGCATCTGCTCCGACAGTCCGGCCTGCTCCAGGGTCTGCTCGATCAACCCGGCCAGCTCGGCCCGCTGCTCGGGGGTGAGCGACGCCAGCAGCCGTTGCGCCGCCGCGGCCCGGCGGGCGAGTTGGTCGACGAGCTCCTCAAGGTTGCGCGGATTTTCCGGGAACATGTCCCCGTATTTCCGCATAAATTCCGCGAAGTCGTGGGGGGTGTGTTGTCCGCGGGCGTCCCGTTCGAGCATGTCGGTGAGGTCGGCCAGCATGTGGCGGACCCGCTCCATGGCGGCGGGGTCGGGGTTCGCCAGGGCGTCGCGCATGCCGCGGAACCGGCTGTCGAGGATCTCCCTGCGCAGCAGGTCGCGCAGCTCCTCGAAGGTGCGCCGCGCTTCCGGAGAGCGCCAGTCGTAGGAGGCCAGCTCGCGGATCGCCCGCGAGGTGTCCGAGGGCAGCGCGTCGAGGAGCGCCTCACGGAAGCCCGTGTCCTCCGAGGGGGCGGCGCCGGGCTCTCGCCGCAGCTCGGCCCGCTCCTGCCCGATCGCCTTGTCGAGCAGGGCACGGGCCTGTTCCAGCGTCCCGTCGAGCCGGGACCCCGAGCGCAGCTCGCGACGGCGGTGCCGCACCTGGCGGAGCAGGTCGTCGAGCCCGCGCCGCTCCGGGGCGCCGGGCAGGCCGCGCCGCAGCAGGTCGCGCAGCGCGTCGAGAGGCGTGGCCCCGGAGAGGACGGCGTCGCCCATCTCGTCCAGGGCCTCACGTACGTCGTATGGCGGAGCCAGTGGATCAGGCCCGTCGTGATACTCCCCGTACCGGTAAGCCACGCCACCACGCTACCCGCTACGCGGCCGGTTCTCCGGTCCCCGGATCGGCAGAGAAGCCTCAGAAACCGACGGCCTGGCCGCCCCTTGCGGCACATGAGAGAGCGGCGCGGGCGGGAGTGAGGACCGCAGCGAAGGCCCAGCGAAGCGGGCTTCGTGAGGACCGGAGCTTCCGGACGGCGCAGCGAACGTCCACCACGGGAACCGCGTCTGTCCGGGAGCGGGTCACCCGCAGGTGTCGCCCTGGCAGGGGTAGATCTCGCGGATCTCCATCAGCTCGCGGCTCGCCTTCATATAGTCCACCTTCACCTGGATCGTCTTGAGCGCGCGCAGCGCGCGGGTGAGGTCGGCGGCCGTGCAGCGCCGCGTGCCGACGCCGTTCCGGTCGGTCGTGGTGGGCTGCTGCGAGTTGTCGGCGCAGGACCGCCCGGTGCGGTAGAAGACCACCATCCCGTTGTACGGCAGCGCGATCGGGGCACCCGCCTTCTTCATGAAGGAGTAGCCCATGTTCGGCACCCGCTTCACCTTGTAGGGCGTGAACGTCACGGCGCCCCGCCCTCCGGAGGCCATGCCGAACGCGCTCGTGGGGGCGTCCAGCGGGTTCAGGATCTCGCGCACCCGGGTCGCGGCGCCGGTGGCCGGGTCGTACGTGACCACGACCGGGACGGGGCCGAGGCTGAGCGTGAACGACAGGTCCTTGCCGGTGCAGCGGGTGGTGCCGATTCCCTTGGCGTCGATCGCGACGGAGCCCTCGGTCTCCTTGAGGTCGCAGGCGGTGGTGACCCGGCGATAGTCCAGCGACGATCCGTACGCCATCCGTAGTTCCTTGGCGGAGGCGATCGGCAGGAGGCGGTACCGCGTGCCCGTACGCGTCGCCTTCCTCGGGCTGACGATCATCGCGCCCGCGCCGTCGGGGCGGGCGAAGCCGTAGACGGTGCGGGTGGAGGCTGCCTGGACGGCGCCGGCCGCGCTCGTGGCCCGCTGGGCCGTGGCGCCCTCGGCGGCCTGGGCGCCGGAGGTCAGGGCGACCGCGACCAGGGCGGCGACCGAGAGCGGGACGCGGCCTTGGCTGATCATGATGGGGGCTCCTCTGCTCTTCAGCGATCGTTGCGCTGATTGAGATGGCCCCGTCGCCGGAAAGGTTGTGCGGCGAAGGTCACGATCAGGTCATGTCCGGTAGACGCTGCCCCCGGCCGACTCGTCCTTGGAGAGGCGGCGCATGAGATACAGGCCTTCGAGGGCGAACTCCAGGGTCGCCGCGGCGTGGCCGGGGGACTCGTCGCCCTCGCCCATGCCCAGCGCCGACATGATCCGCGACAGGCCCTCCACCCGGCCGATGCGGCGCAGCAGCTCGGTGGCGGGCACCAGCTCGCCGGACTCCACCTGTGCGCCGTCGGAGAACCGGGTGAGCAGCGCGGACAGGTCGATCCCGCCCAACGAGCCACGGAACGTTTCGGCGGTCGCCCGGCGCAGCAGGTGGGCGAGAATCTCGACCTCGCGTCCCTCCTCGCTCACCTCGAACTCGACCTTCCCGCGCAGCGTGTGGACGACGCCGGGCAGGTCGCACACCCGGGCCACGGCGCGCTCCTCGCCCACCAGCGCGGCCCGTCGTACGGCCGAGGCGGCGGCGGTCTCGGCGGCGGCGATCGAGAACCGCGCGGAGACGCCGGAGCGGGCGTCCACCGCGGTGGACTCGCGTACCAGCCGGGTGAAGCGGGCGATGACCTCGACAAGATGGTCGGGCAGGTCGGCGCCGAGCTCGCGCAGCCCGGCCTCCTGCCGGATCAGGACCAGCTCGTCGGCGATCGTGCGGGGATAGTGCGTACGGATCTCCGCGCCGAACCGGTCCTTGAGCGGCGTGATGATGCGGCCGCGGTTGGTGTAGTCCTCGGGGTTGGCGCTGGCGATGAGCAGGATGTCGAGCGGCAGGCGCAGGTTGTACCCCCGGACCTGGATGTCGCGCTCCTCCAGCACGTTGAGCAGCGAGACCTGGATCCGCTCGGCGAGGTCGGGCAGCTCGTTGACCGAGAAGACGCCCCGGTTGGTGCGCGGCACGAGGCCGTAGTGGACGGTTTCGGGGTCGCCGAGGGTGCGGCCTTCGGCGATCTTGATGGGGTCCACGTCGCCGATGAGGTCGCCCACCGAGGTGTCCGGGGTGGCGAGCTTCTCGCCGTAGCGGTCGTCGCGGTGCCGCCAGGACACGGGCAGGTCGTCGCCGTGCGCGGCGGCCAGCCGCCGGCACCGTACGCAGACCGGGGCGTAGGGATGGTCGTTGATCTCGCAGCCCTTGACCACCGGCGTCCACTCGTCGAGCAGCCCGGCGACGGTGCGGATCAGCCGGGTCTTGCCCTGGCCGCGCTCGCCGAGGAGGACCAGGTCGTGGCCCGCGATCAGCGCGCGTTCCAGGTGCGGGAGCACGGAGTCGTCGAAGCCGACGATGCCGGGGAACCGCGGCTCGCCCGAGCGCAGCCGGGCGAGGAGGTTCTCGCGGATCTCGGCTTTCACGGTCCGATGGGCGTGTCCACTCTCGCGCAGCTCGCGCAGAGTGCTGGGAGCAGGTGCGGGCGATTCGTGCACGGAGTCGAGACTACGTCGCGGCCGGGAGATCCGGCACCCGGGTAGGCGTCGGGATCTCGACTATTGCGTGACGCCCGTTGTGCGTTGAACCCCCCGCAGTGGGGAGAATCGGGCAAGAGGGCAATTCGGGACACTATGGTGACCTGGGAGTGTCGACAGGAGGGGGCGAGACGATGGCGGTTTTGACAAGCCGATTCGCCGATGGTCTCGCCGTTGGCACGGATCTCGTGGAGACGGCCGAGGCCGCCATCCGGCAGGCCCTCGCCGGGCTGTCCGGACGGCCCGATTTGGTGTGCTTCTTCATCTGCGGGGACGATGCCGACGACGTCACGCGGGCCGGACAGCGCGCCATGTCCCTGGTTTCGGACGCGCACGTGATCGGGTGCAGCGCCACCGGCGTGATCGGAGACGCGCAGGGGGTGGAGCTCCGGCCGGCGGTGAGCGCGTGGGCCGCCTCCCTCGGCGACGCCGAGGTGACGACCTTCGCCCTGGAGACGCTCCGCACCGAGGACCGTTTCGTGGTCATCGGCCTGCCAGAACGCGGGCCGGAGGACAAGGTCGCCATCCTGCTGGCCGACCCCTACAGCTTCCCGACGGACGCGTTCGTCGAGCACTCGGCCGAGGTGCTCGGCAACCTGCCGATCACCGGCGGCCTCGCCAACGCCCTGGCCGGCCGCGACTCGGTACGCCTCTTCGCGGACGGCGAGACGTACACGGAGGGCGCCATCGGGGTCATCCTGGGCGGGCCGGTGAAGGTGAGCACCGTGGTGAGCCAGGGCTGCCGCCCGATCGGGCCGACGATGGTGGTCACCCGGGCCGAGGAGAACCTGCTGCTCGAACTGGCCGGCCAGCCGGCGCTCGCCCGGCTCGAGGACATCGTGAGCGGGCTCGGCGAGGCGGACCGCGAGCTGGTCGCCTCCGGGCTCCAGATCGGCCTCGCCATGGACGAGTACGCCGAACGCCACGAACGCGGAGACTTCCTCATCAGGGGTGTGCTCGGCATCGACCCCGAGCGGGAGGCGGTCGCCATCGGGGACGTCGTGGAGATCGGCCGGACCGTCCGCTTCCAGGTCAGGGACGCCGAAACCGCGGACGAGGACCTCTACCACACGCTCGACGAGCACGTGAACACCGGCGGCCGGGTGGACGGCGCGCTGCTGTTCTCCTGCAACGGGCGCGGGTCGGCCATGTTCGGCTCGGCCGACCACGACGCCCTCGCCGTACGGGACACGCTGGGGCCCATCGGCGTGGCCGGGTTCTTCGCCGCCGGAGAGCTGGGTCCGGTGTCCGGGCAGAACCACGTGCACGGATTCACCGCATCCATCCTGGTCTTCTCGTCGTAGGCCGGGCCTGACAGACCGCGCCGATCCGCCGAAGGCGCGGCCGGGCGTTGCCGGGGGCTCTGGGGCGGCTTTCGCGGCGCGGCGGGCGTTTCGCGATGGCGAGACCGCCGGCCAGGCAGGTCAGCGGGATGGCGGGGATGACATAGCGGACATCGAACTGGCTCAGGAACGGTGGCGCCAGGGTGAGTACGGCCGCGGCCAGCGCGGGCAGCAAAGCGTCATGGCGCCGTCTCACCACAGCCGTGCCGAGCGCGCCTCCGAGCAGCAGCATGAGCAGCGGAAACGGTAGATATCCGAATCGCTGGTAGGCGCGCAGCCACCCCGCGAACGGCTCGATGATCCGCGTCGCCGCGGGGCCGCCCTGGTAGGACTCCGCGGTCTTCCGGACCGAGTCGTGAAGCGGACGCTCTTCGAAGGGGAACCAGTAGGGGTTGGTCTTCTTGACGGACAGGCTCCTGGCCGTCGTGCGTTCCCAGCGCAGCAGTCGCCGAAGGTCGGTGCCCACGGCGGCGAGGTAGTCGCCCGGTTGCGCCGCGATGGCCGCGTGGGCGAACCTCCCGGCCAGAAGGTTCTTGTCGACCCCGCGAGGCAGGGCATGAAGCGGAGACCATGAACTCCACAGCCAGAACGCGGGCGCCGGACGGCCGGACACCGGAGTGCGTGGGCAGAGCACGGCCAGCCTGGGTTCCGGCCGCACCGCGTCACAGTCGGCGAAGGTCATCGTGCGGGCCCAGAGGAAGAGCCCGTCCGCCCTGGTCAGGCCGAACGTGCCCGTCTTCGCGTACGTCCAGCCCGCGTACGCGGTCAGCAGGCTGGACCCCGCCACGACAAAACTGAGCAGGCACCGCCACCCGGTACGGCGCAGCAGCAGATATCCCGCCGCCGGCACGAGCAGGAGCACGCCGATCGTCCTGGTGAGCCCGGCGACTCCCAGCAGCGTCCCGCCGATCGCCGCCGTCGCCGGGGTGACCTTTGTCAGCAGTACCAGGATCCCGCTCACCACGAGGACGGTGAACAGCGCGTCCGCCATGACCATGTGTTCGAGCAGGATCACGAACTCGTCGTAGAGCAACGGCGTGATGACGACCGTCGCGGTCCATCCGGACAGCCCGCGCCGTCGCAGCAGCGCGTAGACACCGACCCCTGCCGCCAGGCCGAGGACGTGCTGCACGGCCGCCACCAGGGCGAGGCTGCGCGCCGGTCCGAGGGCGGCGAGGGCCAGCGGGTACCCGAGCGGCCGGTAGGGGCTGGGGACAGGGTCGGCCGCCGCGGCCAGATAGGAGAACGAGTCGGCCCAGAACCAGAGCACCGGCTGATATCCGACCATCGCCAGCACGCGTAACGCGACGGCGGGCACCAGCACCACGATCAGCGCGAAATGCCGGTCCCGTGTCGGGTTTTCCTGGCCGATGCCGCTGTTTTCGGGCAGCGCAAAGACAGCTGACGACATGGATCCCCCCAGGCGCGAGGCGGCCGGAATCTTTACGCGGGACCTCATGTCTCGCGCCGGCCGGCACCCTCTACTCGCTCTTGCCGCTACTTGGCGAAAGGGTTCACGAGAGTTACAGCTGTGGGAGACCCGAGGTCACGCGCGGGCGAGCCGTTCCAGCCGTTCGTGCAGGTGGTCCACGTAGTCCTCGGACTCGGGCTTCATCAGGACGCTGCGCAGGATCCGGGCCCCGTCGGCGTCCCGGACGATCTCCGGATGCCGGGCCGCCATGGCCTCCGCGCTGACCCGGAGCGTGCTCACGAAGATCGGATCCTCGGCGTCCGCCATGCCCTCCTGGAGGATCCGGGCGCTTTCCGCGTCGATCCGGCTCAGCGCGGCGGGCTCGGTCACCGGGAAGTAGCCGACGATGTCCAGCTCCGGCCGCTGGTACAGCTCCAGGTGCGCGGACTTCTCGATCAGGTCGGCCCAGCGCAGCGCCGCGCGCCGTCCGGCGGCCAGGGCCGCGCCCAGCCCGTCCCGGGTGGGTGGGAGGAGCTGGAAGGTGAGCCACAGGGCGGCCGCGGCGGCGCCCGCCCGGGAGCACTCCAGGCTGATCTCCCCGAGGTGCAGCTCCTCCGAGGTGAAGTAGGTGTACGGCGAGTCGTGGAGGTAGAAGCGGCCCACCGACGGGTCGCGGAACAGCACCGCGCCGCAGCCGTACGGCTGGAGCCCGTGCTTGTGCGGGTCCACCACCACCGAGTCGCACTGGGCGATCGCCCGCCATGGGGCCGCGGGCAGGCCCTCCGGCCCGTCCGCGCCGGCCAGCAGGGTGAAGAAGCCGCCGTAGGCGGCGTCCACGTGGATCCGTACGCCGTGCCGCTCGCGCAGGGCGAGCGCCTCGTGGACGGGATCGACCGCTCCGAGCCCCGTCGTGCCCGTGGTGAGAACCACGGTGCCGACCCGCCCCTCGCGCAGCAGTTCCTCCAGGGCGTCGAGGTCCATCGCGCCCCGCGCGTCCACCGGGACCGGGTGCCCCTCGACGCCGAGGACGCCGCACATGCGGCTGTGCGTGTAGTGGGCCTCGGTGCTGTAGGCGACGCCCCGGCCGGGGTGCAGCTCCCTGGCCACGAAGAGCGCCTCCAGGTTGGCGATGGTGCCGCTGGTGGTGAGGTGCCCCAGATGGGTGTCGAACCCGAACATCGTCGCCAACTGGGCGACCACCTCGCGCTCCATGGCGGCGGTGGCCGGGCCGCCGTCCAGCGCGTGGTTGTTGGGGTTGATCAGCATGGCGGCCAGGTAGCCCACGACCGCGGCCGGGTGCGGCGGCTTGAGCATCTGCCCGGCGTACCGGGGGTGGAAGAACGGGTAGTTGTCCCGCAGCCGCTCGCTGAACAGCGCGAACGCAGCGCCGAAGCGCTCGTCGTCGACCAGCAGCGAGGGATGCGGCGTGACCTGCCCGAAGGCGCGGGACCAGGTTTCGCTGGCGGTCACGGCCTGGTCGAGCCAGTGTCGCAGGTCCATGGAGCGCTCCTGACGGGTCGGGTCCGGCCATGCCGCCGCGGCGGGCCGTCCAGGTTTCCTGTAACGGTCGGTACGGCTTCGTCCAAGCATGGTCGTATTCGGACGGACGACCAAGGAGAGACACCGGTGCGCCTGAAACAGAAGGGATTGGCGGACATCGCCGATGATCCCGAGGCATTCGAAGCCTTCTACCGGCGCCATTTCGAAGCCGTGACCCGGTTCCTCGGGAGGCGGGTCGGGGACCCCCACGCGGTTGCCGACCTCACGGCCGAAGTGTTCCTCGCGGTGTTCGACTCCGCGCACACCTACCGCCCGGGAAAGGGCAGCGAGATCGCCTGGTTGTACGGCGTCACGCGCAACACCCTCCTGGCCGAGCGGCGCCGCTCGGCCAGGGAGCTGCGCGCGAACAGCCGCATCGCGGGGCGCCGGCTGCTCCAAGGCGACGACATCGCGCGCCTGGAGGAGCGGATCGACGCGGAGTCACCGGCCCGGCGCGCCATGGACGCCATGGCCGGGCTGCCGGAGAACGAGCGGGCCCTCATGGAACTGGTGGCCGTGGACGGCCTCAGCCCGGCGGAGGCGGCGGCCGCCCTCGGCATCCGCCAGGGAACGGCCCGCGTCCGGCTCCACCGCGCGCGCCGCGCGCTCCAGAAGATCCCCGGCGTCGTGCCGCCACTCGTCATGGAAGGACAGCGATGAACGACAATTTCGAAGACCGCCTGCTCGCCGAGCTCAAGACCGAGATGGCCGCCCGGCGGGAGGCGCGGCCCGCTCCTGCCAGCGCGCGCCGGGCGACCGGCCGCCGGTTCTTCGCCGCCGCCGGAGTCCTCGGGGTCGCCGCGGCCGCGGCGGTCGCCGTGCCGATGGTGATGGGCTCCGGCACCCCCGCGTACGCGCTGACGAAGCACCCCGACGGCACGATCAACCTCAAGATCAACGAACTCCGGGACCCGGACCAGGTCGAGAAGGACCTGGCCGGCATGGGCATCACGGCCGACGTCACCTACCTGCCCCTGGGCAAGCATTGCGGCAACACCCGGGTCACGCCGGTGAAGGGCGACGATCCCTCGTTCACACCGGAGGAACTCTCGAGCAAGGACCCGGTGGTTGAGGCGAGCGTCCGGAAGAAGATGGAGGGCACGCCCTCCTACAAGGCCATCCAGCCAAAGGACGGCATCACGATCCATCCGGAGTACATCAAGCCCGGACAGGTCGTGGTGATCGAGGTGGCGGAGAACCAGGTGAAGCCGACCGGCAAGCCCGGGGTCGAATGGCAGATGAGAGGCCAGCTGTCGGACGGTCCCGCCAAGCCGTGCCAGGTGGCCGACCAGCCCGACGCGTTCGAGGTCGGCGACGCCACCCCTCCGCCCGGTAGCTGACCGTTCCCCGCGGCGCCGTCCCTCCCGCGTGAGCCCTGTGCGACACGGGGTGGGTGGGCCGCATGGCGACCGGTGTCCGAATGGCAGACTTCCGCCATGGGTGTCCCACAGGTGTCGTACGACGACGTCGTCGCCGCACGCAAGGTTCTCGACGGGGTGATCGTGCAGACCCCGGTCGTACAGTCCCGGGTGCTGTCCGAGATGCTCGGCGGCCCGGTCCGTCTCAAGTGCGAGAACCTCCAGCGCGCCGGATCCTTCAAGGTGCGCGGCGCGTACGTCAGGATCGCGCGGCTCACCGACGAGGAGCGGGCCAGGGGCGTGGTCGCCGCCAGCGCGGGAAACCACGCCCAGGGGGTCGCGTTCGCCTCCGGGCTGCTGGGGGCGAAGTCGGTCGTCTACATGCCCGAGGGCGCTCCGCTGCCCAAGATCGAGGCCACCCGGGCGTACGGCGCGGACGTCGTCTTCGCGGGGCAGACGGTGGACGTGGCGCTCCAGGCCGCCAAGGAAGACGCGGAACGGTCGGGGGCGGTGTTCATCCACCCCTTCGACCACCCCGACGTGGTGGCCGGGCAGGGCACGATCGGCCTGGAGATCCTGGAGCAGTACCCCGAGGTCGGCACGATCGTGCTGCCGATCGGCGGCGGCGGCCTCGCCGCGGGCGTGGCGCTCGCGGTGAAGTCGCTGCGCCCGGGCATCAGGATCGTCGGCGTCCAGGCGGAGCGGGCGGCGGCCTACCCCGAGTCGCTCGCCGCCGGCCATCCGGTGATGGTGGAGCCCATGTCCACGATGGCCGACGGCATCGCGGTCGGCCGTCCGGGGGAGCTGCCGTTCGAACTGATCCACTACCTGGTGGACAGCGTCGTGACGGTCACGGAGGAGTCCCTGTCCCGGGCGCTGCTGCTCTGCCTCGAACGCTCGAAGCTGGTCGTGGAGCCCGCGGGGGTCGCCGGGGTGGCCGCCCTGCTCGACCACCCGCACGCGTTCGAGCCGCCGGTGGTGGCGGTGCTGTCCGGCGGCAACATCGACCCGCTGCTGCTGGCCAAGGTCTTACGGCACGGCCTCGCGGCGGCGGGCCGCTATCTCGCGTTCCGGATCCGGCTGACCGACCGGCCCGGCGCTCTGGCGGCGCTGCTGACCCGGCTCGCCGACCTCGGCGCGAACGTGCTCGACGTGGTGCACGAGCGGGTCGCGCCGCGCCTGCACCTGGACGAGGCCGAGGTCCTGCTCCAGTTGGAGACCCGGGGGCCCGCGCACTGCGACGAGGTCCTCGCCGCGCTGCGCCGCGACGGCTACAAACTCACCTTCGGCTAGGGGGTGCCGCACGTGGTGGCGCCCGGGAGGTCCCCGTCGATCAGCCCTTGTTCGTGACCATCTTGGCGGTGAAGTCCTTCAGGAACTCCAGGGCGGCGAGGCCGCCGGAACTGTTGTTCCACAGGTCGTTGCGCACGGTCACGACGCGGTCGTTCTTGACGGCGTCCAGTGACCGCCAGGTGGGCGAGGACTTGGCCTGCGCGAGCGCGGTGTCCGCCTCGGGGTTCAGGGCGCTGATGAAGACGTGGTCCACGTCGATCTCGTCCAGGCGCTCCATGCTCAGGGTCGCGCCGTGGCCGCCCTTCTCCACATCCACGATCTTCGGGAATCCGTAGCCCAGCTCGCCGAGGAGCTGCGCGGACTGCAGGCCGCGGTACATCGGGGTCGGGCCGTCGGTGCCCCAGCGGATGAGCACCGCCTTGCGCCCGGCGACGTCGCCGAGCGACGACTTGACCGTGGCCAGCTCGGCCTCCACGTCGGAGACGAGCTTGGTCGCCACCTCGGCCCGGCCGAACGCCGTTCCGGCCTCAGTGACGATGTCGCGCCAGGGCCGGAACTGCGCCGCGGGATCGCCGATCACGACGGTCGGGGCGATGCGGCTCAGCTCCTTGTACGCCGCCTCGTCCACGCCGGTCGCGCTGCCCACAATCATGTCGGGGCCCGTCTTCGCCAGGGCCTCGTAGTTGACCTCCCGTACGTTGCCGACGACGGGCACGTCCTTCACCTTGTCGGCGAGGTAGGGGTTGGGCGTCTCCAGGCCGCGCGTCGTCGTGACGCCGACGGGCGTGATGCCCGCCGCGATCGCGAAGTCGAGCGCCTCGTCGCCGAGCACGGCCACGCGCTTGGGCGCGGCCGGGACCTGGCTGGTGCCGTACGCGTGGGCGGCCTGGCGGGTGTCGCCCGCGCCGGCGGCGCCGGACGTCTCGCCGCCACCGCACGCGGTGAGCGACAGCGTCGCCAGCGCGCCCGCCGCGAGCGCCGTCCGCATCCTGGCGGCCTTCCACATTTTCATCAGGTCGTCTCCTCAGCTCGTCGGTTTTCGGTAAGGGGGATCAAGAGGTGCCGGTGCGGCGTACGGCCAGTGGCACGGAGGCGGGGATGACCAGCGGTGCGCCCGAGTGCGGGTCGGCCACCACGTGCGCCTCGACGCCGAAGACGGCGCGCAGCGTCTCGGGGGTGATCACCTCGTCGGGCGTCCCGTCGGCGGCGATCCGGCCCCGTTCCATGGCGATCACCCGGTCGGCGTACCGCGCGGCCTGGTTGAGGTCGTGCAGGACGAGCACGATCGTCCGCCCGGCCGAGACGTTGAGCTCGACGAGGAGGTCGAGCACCTCGGCCTGGTGGCCGATGTCGAGGTACGTCGTCGGCTCGTCGAGCAGCACCGTGTCGGTCCGCTGCGCGAGGGCCATCGCGATCCACGCCTTCTGCCGCTGGCCGCCGGACAGCTCGTCGACCGGCCGCCCGGCGAACGCCGTCATGTTGGTACGCTCCAGCGCCTCGCGGACGGCGGCCTCGTCGGCCTCCGACCACTGCCTGAGCCACTTCTGGTGCGGGTAGCGGCCCCGCGCGACCAGGTCGGCGACGGTGAGCCCCTCGGGCGCCGACGGCCCCTGCGGCAGCACGCTGAGCCGCCGGGCGATCTCCCGGGTCGAGAGCGTCGCGGTGTCCCGGCCGTCCAGGACGACGGTGCCCTCGCTGGGCAGCAGCCGGGACAGCGCCCGGAGCAGGGTCGACTTGCCGCAGCCGTTGGCGCCGATGATCGCGGTGATCCGGCCCCTCATCAGGGCGAGGTCCAGCCCGTCGATCACCTCGTGGCCCCGGTAGCCCACCACCAGGCCGCGCGCGCCGAGCGCTTCGTCATCCATCGGTACTCCTTGAGCCGCGCTTCATCAGCAGGTAGACGAGCCAGGGGCCGCCGGCCAGGGCGGTGACGATCCCTACGGGGATCTCCGCGTCGCCGGCGAGCTGCCGTCCGGCGAAGTCGGCGGCCACCGCGAGCAGCGCGCCGAAGATCGCGGACGTGACCAGGCCGCCGTCGGGCCTGCCGATCAGCCGCCGGGCGATCTGGGGCGCGACGAGCGCGATGAACGCGACCGGCCCGGCGACCGCGACGGACGCGGCCGCGGCCAGCACGCCGGTCCCGACGAGCAGGAGCCGGGAACGTTCCAGGGGCAGTCCGAGCGCGCGGGCGACGCCGTCGCCGAGCGAGAGGGTGCGCAGCCGGGCGGCGAGCCCGGTCGCGAGCGGCAGCGTCACGGCGAGTCCGGCCGCGAGCACCGCGACCTGCTCCCAGCCGAGGCCGTTGAAGCCGCCCAGGGTCCAGTTGTGCGCCCGCTCGGCGGTGTGCACCTCGGCGAGCATGAGGACGTACGACGTGCCGCCGGTGACGCACGCGTTGACCCCGATGCCGACCAGGATCAGCCGCATCCCGTTGATCCCGCGCCGGTACGCCAGGAGGTAGACGGCGGCGGTGGCCACGGCGGCCCCGGCGAAGGCGCCCCCGGTCAGTGCCGCCGTACCGGTGAGGCCGAGGGTCATCAGGACGACGGTGACGAGCGCGGCGCCGGTCTCGACGCCGAGGACGTCGGGGCTGGCGAGCACGTTCCTGGCGAGCGTCTGGAAGACGGCGCCGGAGAGTCCGAGCAGCGCGCCCGCCAGCGCCCCGCCGACCGCGCGGGGCAGGCGGAACCGCTGCACGATGTACGACTGGCCGCCCGAGCCGCCGAAGATCGCGTCCACGACCTGGTCGAACCGCAGCGGATAGTCGCCGAAGCAGATCGACGCGACGGCCAGCGCCAGCAGGACGGCCAGCGCGGCGGAGGCGACGAGCAGGGCGCGCGGGGCCAGCCGGGCGGAGAACCCGGGCCCGCGTACGGCGCGGCCCAGGGCCCGATCGAGAGCGCGGTCAAGAGCGCGGCCGAGGGCCGGGTCCGCGGCGGGGTCCACCGCGCCGCGGTCGAGGGACGCCGTCACAGCTCGCGCACCGTCCTTCTGCGGACGAACCAGATGAACACCGGAGCACCCACCGCGGCGGTGATGGCGCCCACCTGAACCTCCGAGGGGATCGCGACCACCCGGCCCACGATGTCCGCCCCGAGTAGCACGAGCGGCCCGAGCAGCGCGGAGTACGGCAGGACCCGGCGGTGGTCGGGGCCGGCCAGCGCCCGGGCGACGTGCGGCACGGTCAGCCCGACGAACCCGATCGGCCCGACGGCGGCGACGGCCGTGCCGGAGAGCAGGACGACGGCGAGCGCGGCGGCGGCCCGGACCAGGCGCACCCGCTGCCCGAGGGAGCGGGCGACATCGGCGCCCATGGACAGGGCGTTGAGGCCGCGGATGACGCCGAACGCGAGCAGAGCGCCGGCCGCGAGGAACGGCGCCGCGGCGAGCAGCAGGTCCGCCTTCGCCCCGGCGAGCGAGCCGACGCTCCAGAAGCGGAACTCGTCGAAGGCCGTCGAGTCGGCGTAGAGCACCAGCGAGGTGGCCGAGCCGATGAAAGCGCTGATCGCGGCGCCGGCGAGGGCCAGCTTGACCGGCGTGGCGCCGTCCCGGCCGCGTGAGCCGACCAGCCAGACGGCGGCGCTGACGAGGGCGGCCCCGGCGAACGCGAACCCGACGTGGGCCCGGAAGTCCAGCAGCCCGAAGACGTAGATCGCCACGACGACGCCGAAGGCGGCGCCCGCGTGGACGCCGAGGATGCCCGGGTCGGCGATCGGGTTGCGCGTCAGGCCCTGCATGACCGCCCCGGACAGCCCGAGCGCGGCGCCGATGACGAGGCCGGCGACGGTCCGGGGGATCCGCAGCTCCCAGATCACGTTGTTGTAGAACCCGCCTCCCGGCGAGAACACCGCGCTCAGCACGCTGTCCGGCGGGATGAACCGGCTGCCCACGCCGATCGACAGCATCGCCACGACGCCGACGGCGATCGCGAGGGCCACGAGCCCCGACACCGCCGTCGTCGCAGACCCTCGGGAGGGCATCCCAAAATCACCCCATAGCCCGGCAACAAGGACAGGAACAAAGGTAAGGCTAACCTAATTTCCTGTCGAGTGATCCGGGCGGGGTCCCGCTATGTGCTTATGAGTGGTCCGGCGGTCAGCCCAGCGTGGGGCGGGTCGGCTGGTAGAGCCACGCGTCGAACAGCGGCCCCAGCTTCTTGCCGGAGGTCTGCTCGGCCATGGCGATGAACTGGGCCGTCGTGGCGTTTCCGTACTTGTACGTCCCCGTCCACTTCTTGATCAGCGTGAAGAACGTGGTGTCGCCGATCTTCTGGCGCAGGGCGTGCAGCGCCAGCGCGCCCCGGGTGTAGACCGCGTCGTTGAACAGGTCCTCGGGCCGGGGCTTGCCCGGCGGGTAGGTCCACATCGCGTTGGTCTTGTTGGCGTACGCGTTGCGGAACATCTGCTCGGCGGTCGCCCCGCCCGTGTGCTCGGACCACAGCCACTCGGCGTACGTGGCGAAGCCCTCGTTCAACCACAGGTCCTGCCAGCGCTTGACGCTCACGCTGTCGCCGAACCACTGGTGCGCCAGCTCGTGCGCGATGATGCCGGTGTCGGGCGTGAAGCCGCCGTAGATGGGCTTGGTCTGGTTCTCCAGGGCGTACCCGGCGTTGAAGTCGTCGATCACTCCGCCGGTCGAGGAGAACGGGTACGGCCCGAAGACGGTCGCCCAGTAGTCGGTGATCTCGGCGGTCTTCGTATACAGGGTGTCGAGCGCGTCGCGGTACTTCGGGTCGGTCGCCGCGTAGACCGGGATGCCGCCGGGAGAGGTGCCGGTGCGCACGTCGAACTTCCCGGTGGTCATGGTCGCGAGGTAGCTCGCCATGGGGTGCTTCTCACGCCAGACGAACGTCGTCTTCCCGCCGCTCGTCTTGGGCGGGGCCGTCTGCTCGCCGTTGGCGATCGCGGTCACGCCCTGCGGAACGGTGATCTCGAAGTCGTATGTGGCCTTGTCGGACGGGTGATCGTTCGACGGGAACCACGTCTTGGCCCCGTCGGGTTCGGAGGTCACGAACGACCCGTCCGGCGTCGGGATGAACCCGTACGTGCCCAGGTTGGAGGAGTTGCGCACCGGGTCGGGCACCCCGGAGTAGTGGACCGTGACCGTGAAGGGCGCGTTCTTGACGATCATCGTCGGCGCGGTGACGACCAGCTCGTCGCCCTCGCGGGCGAACCTGGCCTCCGAGCCGCCCACGGTCACCTGGCTCACCGTGAATCCGTGCAGGTCCAGGTCGAACCGTGACAGGTTCTGCACGGCCGTGGCCTGGATCTGGGCGCTCCCCGCGAGCAGCTTGGACGCCGGATCGTAGGACAGCTTCAGCGTGTAGTGCCCGACGTCGTACCCCCCGTTGCCGTCGAGCGGGAACGCCGGGTCGCCGATGCCGGGAGCGCCCACCGTGTCGGAACGCTCCAGAGGGGCGCCGGGCGAGGCCGCGGCCCCGCCACCGGAGGCACTGCCGCCGTGGGCGGGAGCCGTCACGGCTCCCTCGGAGGGCGCGCACCCGATCACCGAGATCAGGGCGAGCGTGGCGAACGTGGTGGTCAGTCGGCGTGCGGCCATCATCGAGCCAGCGTATGCGAGGGAGCGGGCACCCTGGGAGACCTGGTGCCCGGCAACGGCGCGGCCGGTCGTCAGGCGTCCACGACGAGGGTTCCCGCGGTCTTGTCGTGCAGTGCCTGCTTCCTGGCGTCGACCACGATCCAGCCGAGGTCGATGATCCAGAGGCAGCACAGCCACGCCAGCACGACCTCGGTGAGCTGCCGGACGGCGGCCTGTCCCACGCCGATGCGCTCGCCGTTCTCGCGCACGACGCGCATCCCGAAGATCTTCTTGCCCGGTGTCTGGCCCTTCCAGTACGCGTGGAAGAGCCAGTAATAGAGGAAGCCGACGATGCTCGCCAGATAGGTGTGGGTGACGTCGACGAGGGTCACCGTGCCGTTCTGCGGGTGTTTGACGATGTGCCACGACGTCCACACGAGCGGCGAGGAGATGATCGCCACGATGACGATGTCGAAGATGCCGGCGAACAGACGACGCCAGCGTCCGGCGAGCGAGGGAGCCGCGGGCCCCAGGGGTGGCGGCTCCCACGGAGTCCGCGGCTCGGGTCGCGGTTCGCCTTCAGGCGGAAACGGTGGTTCCATGCCCCTTTGGTCACCTGGCTCCGCCCGCCCGAAAGCCCCAGCGGGGCAAAATCGCTAAAGGATTCCGCGCAGCGCCTGCTCGCGCTCGATCGCCTCGAAGAGCGCCTTGAAGTTGCCCTTGCCGAAACCGAGCGACGGGGCGGGCTCGTTGAGCGGGAACTTGACCTTGCGGGTGCCGTCGGCCACCACCTTCGACATCAGCGTCACGATGGCCAAAGTGTGCAATACATGACAAAATCGGTAGACAATCTGCCCAGTCATCACTCGCGGATCTGGGAGCACGTTGTGACGATCGATCAGCTCGATGTACGGCTCATCTCCATGCTCGCCGCCGAGCCGCGCATCGGGGTCCTCGAGTGCTCCCGGCGGCTCAACGTGGCCCGCGGCACCGTCCAGGCCCGGCTCGACCGCATGGTGGCGCGCGGCGTGATCACCGGATACGGCCCCGACATCGATCCCGCCGCCCTCGGGTACGGCGTGACGGCCTTCGTGACGCTGCAGATCAGGCAGGTCAGCGGGCACAGCCCGGTCGCCGACCGGCTCGCCCTCGTGCCCGAGGTGCTGGAGGTCCACACCATCACCGGCGGCGGCGACATGCTGTGCCGCGTGGTCGCCCGCAGCAACGCCGACCTCCAGCGCGTCATCGACCTCATCGTCGACGTGGACGGCGTCGTGCGCACATCGTCGGTGATCGCGCTGGACTCGCCCGTGCCGTACCGGGTCCTGCCGCTCGTCGCCGCCGCCAACCGGGGTGAGAACCGGATCTGAGCACGGGGCCCATGACCGGGGATCGGCCCGGGGATGAGGGCTGTGGACCAGAACGCGCGACATCGTTATGGATCATTTACCGTTGAATGGTTCGCCCAGCTCTCGCCTGGGCAGCGAGAGCGTGAGCAACCGGGGGTAATACGTGGAGACCGAGGAGATTCCGGAGCAGCCGTCCGAGCCTGAGCCGCCGTCCCGGCCGACGGGGAAGCGGCCGAGGCGGCGGTTCCTCCGGATCGCCCTGATCGCCTTCGGCGCCTGCGTGGCCGCGGTGGTCGGCCTGTTCGCCATCGCGTGGGTGATGACGCCGATCCCCGACACGACCCAGGACGACGCCACCGCGCAGGGGTCGGTGATCTACTACCGGAACGGCAAGACCGTCCTCGCCACCGAGGGCACCAACCGCAAGAACGTCCCGCTCAGCGAGGTGCCCGAGCCGGTCAGGCAGGCCGTCATCGCCGCCGAGAACCGGACGTTCTACAGCGACAACGGCGTCTCCCTCAGTGGCACCGTGCGGGCGCTGTGGTCGACCGTCACCGGCAAGCAGCTCCAGGGCGGCTCGACGATCACCCAGCAGCTCGTCCGCAACTACTACAGCGGCCTCAGTCAGGAACGTTCCATCGAGCGCAAGCTCAAGGAGATCTTGATCGCCCTGAAGGTGGATCGGTCCAAGTCCAAGGACTGGGTGCTGGAGCAGTACCTCAACACGATCTACTTCGGCCGCGGTGCGTACGGCATCCAGGCCGCGTCCCAGGCGTACTTCAACAAGAACGCGCGCGACCTGACCCCGGCCGAGGGCGCCTACCTCGCCGCGGTGATCCAGCAGCCGTCCCGCTTCGCGACTCCCAAGGGCGACGATCTCGACGCGGCCAAGGCGCGCTGGCAGGGGGTCGTCGACGGCATGGTCCAGACCCGGGCGATGACGGCCGAGCAGGCCACGGCCCTCACCTTCCCCACGCTGGCCAAGCAGAAGCCCCTGCTCACCCGCAACGCCAAGAACGGCTACATGGTCGAGCAGGTGATCGCCGAGCTGCACCGGCTCGGCTACACCGACGAGGACATCCAGCAGGGCGGCCTCAAGATCACCACGACCTTCGACAAGAAGCTGATGAAGCTCGCCGAGGAGTCGGTGAAGGCGGTCCTGCCCGACAACACGCCCAAGAAGGTGCGGACCGGCCTCGCCGCCGTCGATCCCCGCACCGGCGAGGTCCTCGCGTTCTACGGCGGCGACAGCTACACGGCCAACCAGTACGACAACGCCTTCTCCGCCAAGGTCCAGGCCGGCTCGACCTTCAAGCCGTACACGCTGGCCGCCGCGCTGGAGAACGGCTTCAGCCTGACCAACCGGGTCAACGGCAACTCGCCGATGCGGATCGCCTCGGCCTCCATCCCCAACTCGGGCGGTCAGTCGTACGGCTCGGCCATCGACCTGGTGCAGGCCACCCGCAACTCGGTGAACACCGCGTTCGTGGACCTCGGCCAGCAGGTCGGCCTCGGCAAGGTCGCCAAGGCGGCCGAGGCGGCGGGCATCCCCGAGAGCCAGCTCGCCCAGCACGAGGCCGCCGCCACGTTCCCGCTCGGCGTCGCCTCGGTGAGCGCCGTACAGCAGGCGTCCGGATTCGCCACGTTCGCGGCGGAGGGCGTCCACCACGACGCCCACGTGATCCGCTCGATCACCGACGCCAACGGCAAGAAGCGGAAGGTCACCACTCCCGGCGCGCAGGCGTTCAGCGCGGACACCGCCGCCGACACGACGTACGCGCTGCAGCAGGTGGTGCGCGGCGGCACCGGCACCGGGGCGCAGCTGCCGGACCGCCCGGTCGCCGGGAAGACCGGCACCACCGACAAGTCGGCCGCGGCCTGGTTCACCGGGTACGTCCCGCAGCTTTCGGTCGCGGTCAACATGTTCCGCGACGACAACAAGCCCGTCGAGGTCCCCGGATACGGCGCGCTGTACGGCGGCACGTTGCCGACCCAGATCTGGAAGCGCTTCATGAGCGAGGCGATGGACGGCAAACCCGTCAAGGACTTCCCGGCGCCGGCGTCGTACTACTACGGCGGCTACAACTCCTACGACCCGTACGGGTCGTACGGCGGCTACGACCGTTTCGGCGACGGGTACGACCGCTTCGGCCAGGGCGGCGACCGCTTCGGCCAGGGTGGCGACACCGCGACGCCGAACCCCGACCCGGGGGCCACCGATCCGGGCTCCCCGGGCGGGACCCCCGGTGGCGGCGAGACCACCGGCCCCGGAGGCCCCGGGAACGGAGGCGGCGGCCCGGGCACCGGCGGCCAAGGGCCGGGTGGCACAGGCGACGGCGGCCAAGGGACAGGCGGCACAGGCGGCGGCGGCCCGGGAGGCGGTGGCACCGGAGGCGGCACGACGGAGCCGCCGGGGAACGGCGGCGACATCGAGGCGCCGCCCGACCAGCCGATCCAGTGACCACCGGCCCGGCCGGCGAGGGAGCCGCTGAGAGCGGCCGGTGACCGTGCGGCCGGCCGCCGGTGTTTCCTCATCGGGCGGCGTCGCGCGACCGTGGGCCGGCCGGGGAGCTACGTCGCGCGCGTCACCGGGCCAGCTCGGCCTTCAGCTCCTCCGGGGTCGTGACGGGCGCGCGGCAGGCGAACCGGCGGCACACGTACGCCGCGGGCGCTCCGTCCACCGTCGGCCGGCCTTCGAGCAGCGGGACCTCGACGTCCCGCCCGGCCGCGCCGCCGTCGGCGGGCTCCCCGAGCGCGACCACCAATCCGGGGACGGTGGACATGAGGGCGGCGCGGTGCAGCGCCTTCGTCCGCGGGTCGTCCGCCGGGCCGACGATCGCCACCTCGGCCAGGCCGTGCAGCGCCGCCTCGGCCACCGCCAGCCCCCACCCGGCGAACCTCGCGTACTTCCCGGCCAGGACGGTGACCGTGCCCAGCGCCTCCTCGGCGGCCTCCCGATGCCGGGACGAGCCGGTGAGAGCGGCGTAGGAGAGCAGTGCCCCCGCCGCCGCGAACCGGCCGGACGGCGTGGCGTTGTCCGTCGGGTCCTGCGGACGCTGGAAGAGCCGCTCGCCGTCGTCCGCCGTGTCGAAGAACCCGCCCGACCCGTCGGAGAACCGGGTCAGCAGCGTGTCGAGCAGCTCACCGGCCAGCGTGAACCAGCGCGTCTCGCCGGTCACCCCGTAGAGGGCGAGCAGGCCCTCGGCCACGTCGCCGTAGTCCTCCAGCACGCCCGCGTTCCGCCCCGCCCGGCCGTCCCGGGACGTACGCAGCAGCCGTCCGTCGTCCACGTGCACCCGGGCGAGGAGCTCGGCCGCCGCCGTGGCCGCCTCGACGAGATCGGGCCGCTCGAACAGCGCCCCGGTCTCGGCCAGCGCCGCGATCGTCAGGCCGTTCCACGCCGCCACCACCTTGTCGTCCCGACCGGGGCGCGGCCGCCTCGCGCGCGCCGCCAGCAGTGCCGTACGGACCCGGTCGAGGCGGGCCCGGTCGCCGGGGTCGGCGCGGAGCTGGAGGACCGAGGTGCCGTGCTCGAACGTGCCGGTCACCTCGAAGACGGAGGCCGCCCAGGAACCGTCGTCGTCCCCGAGGACCTCGCGGAGCTGGGCGGGGGTCCAGACGTAGAAGAGGCCCTCGCCGTGCCTGCCGTCCAGGTCGGCGCTGTCCGCGTCCAGCGCCGAGGCGAATCCGCCCTCGGGCGTCCGCATCTCGCGCAGTAGCCAGTCCGCCGTCTCCAGGGCCACCCGCCGGGCGAGCGGCGAGCCGGTCGCCCGCCACCAGTGGGTGTACACGCGCAGCAGGAGGGCGTTGTCGTACAGCATCTTCTCGAAGTGGGGCACGACCCATTCGGCGTCCACCGAGTAGCGCGCGAAGCCCCCGCCGAGCTGGTCGTACATGCCGCCCCTGGCCATCGCGTCCATGGTCTTCTCGGCCATGGCGAGGGCGTCCGGGGTTCCGTGCCGGAGCAGGAACTCCAGCAC
Source organism: Microtetraspora malaysiensis (assembly GCF_050947145.1). Taxonomy (NCBI): domain Bacteria; kingdom Bacillati; phylum Actinomycetota; class Actinomycetes; order Streptosporangiales; family Streptosporangiaceae; genus Microtetraspora; species Microtetraspora malaysiensis. The sequence continues at coordinate 8,606,341 of NZ_CP191998.1, read as the reverse complement.
CATGGAGGGCGGGAACTTGGGCGCGCCGCCGAAGCCGCCGTTGCGGGGGTCGAAGCCGCCCGCCAGGTCGCGTACAGCCTGCTCCAGTGTGGCGGCGGTGGGCAACGGGCCGGACGGCAGCCGGGCCTGCTCGTTGAGCGCCTCGACGATCTTCGCTCCCTGCTGTACGACGGCGTCGCGCTCGTTCTGCCAGGCCTGGGAGACGCTGTGCAGCAGCCGCTGGAACTGCGCGCGCGGGAAGTACGTCCCCGCGTAGAACGGATGACCGTCCGGGGTGGCGAAGACGGTCATCGGCCAGCCGCCCTGTCCCGTCATCGCCTGGGTCGCGGTCATGTAGACCGCGTCGACGTCGGGTCGTTCCTCCCGGTCCACCTTGATGTTGACGAACCGCTCGTTCATCAACTCCGCGGTCGCCCGGTCCTCGAACGACTCATGCGCCATCACATGGCACCAGTGGATGTCAAGAAGCGGGTAACCAATGGCAAGACGAATACCCGACTGAGATCATCAGGGGCACGTCTCGCCTACTCGCTTCTTGCATCGCCTCCTCTCCCCATGGCCACCAATCCACAGGATTGTCGGCGTGCTGGAGGAGGTAGGGAGAAGTCTCGCTACCAAGCCGGTTCATACCGCCAGCCTCTCACAGCGTCAGAATAGGACGACGCGGGTGAGGATCACATGGTGCTTGTCTCGGCCGTCGTCCTCACGCACGAGACGGTGTTCTCCTGCCGACGGCGGAGGATCTCGTCCATGGTCGTGGTGCGCAGCGTCCCGGCTTCCGTGGCCGCGCGGATGTGCTCACGGTCCGGATCGCTGTCAGAGATCCCGCCGATGGTCCTGGGGACTCTCGGTCGCTCGTTCGCGACCTCTACGGCAACCACCTCCGCCCGAGCGCGTTCCAGCTGACGGCACCGGCCTCCCCCGCGAGGAGCGGGTCGGCGAAGGTGATGACATCGGCGACGAGGTTCCGGAAGAGCTGCGGATAGGAGTCCCCAGCCACGCCCTGCTTCCTCCGCCACACGGAGTAAGGGGTCTGCCGGCTGTCCGGCAGGTCCAGGATCACGTCAGAGAGCCTTTTCATGGCCACGCCGCGATGGGACGCCGTTCTTTCCAAGGCCGCGCGCACGGACGGGCCGTCGAGGTTGTGACGGCCGGTGAGTTGCCAGATGTCCGCGTAGTCCCGGTCGCGGGTGTTCATGCTGGAGCGTTCCAAAGCAGTCGATATCTTCTCTGCCAGTACGTTCTCGATGGGGTAGCCGAGGAGCGGGAAGCCGCCGTCGCCGATCAGTGTGGGGTAGGCGATCGTCTCGGGTCCAGGCGTGATGGGATCGCCGAAGCTCACGTCCAGTTGGAGGCGAGCGCGTGACCTGCCCAGCAGTGCGGGGACGATCACCCGCACGCCTCCGTAGAGATCGTCCTCGCGGATGGCGGAGGTGCGGATCGCCGTAACGTCGAAGCGCAGCCCGTCTCCTGCCTCTGTCGACGCGATGGAGACGACTCGGGAGAGGACGCTCTGTTCGTCGTTCGCGAATCCGCGCCCCAGCAGGTCGATGTCGCGAGTGACCCGGCGTGCGCCGAAGGCCGCGAGGAGCAGCCCGCCTAATCAGTGTTAGCGAGTCGCCTTGCGGCAGACTCGGTGGTTGGTAGCCATCCGGCGGGTGAGCACTTCTGGTCCCTGGACTTGGAGTCCTGCTGAAAGACAGTGCCCCCGCTGGTTGGCCGGGAGAGTTGATCGCTGCTGGGATGTCGTTGCCCACTGACGGTGTCGGTGTGAGCACTGCTTGATTAGGTCGCTGATGGTTCTCCCGCCGGCTGCTGCTTGTGATCGTGTTCTGGGTGGGGAGAGCTGTTGCGACTGTTCGTTGGGGATGACTGGGCCGAGGCGCATCACGATGTGGAGGTGATGGATGCCTCGGGCCGCCGGTTGGCCAAGGCCCGCCTGCCCGAGGGCGTGGCGGGGATGGCCCGGCTGCACGCGATGATCGCCGAGCAGATCGGTGAGGCCGCGGATGAGGATGTGGAGGTACTGGTCGGGATCGAGACCGATCGGGGTCCGTGGGTGCTGGCGCTGGTCGCGGCCGGTTACACGGTGTTCGCGGTCAACCCGTTGCAGGCCGCCCGCTACCGCGAGCGGCTGGGCACCTCGGGCGCCAAGAGCGACGCGGCCGACGCGCACATGCTGGCCGACATGGTCCGCACCGACTCCCACCAGCTGCGCCCGATCGCCGGCGACAGCGCGCAAGCGGAGGCGATCAAGGTCGTCGCCCGCACCCACAAGACGCTGATCTGGGAACGGACCCGAGCCGGGCAGCGGCTGCGGCATGCGCTGCGCGAGTACTTCCCCGCTGCCCTGACCGCATTTGAGGATCTGGACGCCGCAGAGGCCCTCGATCTGCTGGCCAAGGCCCCTGACCCTGCCTCGGCCGCGAAACTGACAGTCGGCCAGATCAGTGCGGCCCTCAAGCGCGCCCGCCGCCGCGGCGACCTTGCCGCACGAGCCGGCGAGATCCAGGCGGCGCTGCGTACCGAGCATCTGGGCCAGCCCGAGGTGGTCGCCACGGCCTATGCGATGTCGGTACGAGCATTGGTCGCGGTCCTGGTCGTCATCGGCCAGCAGGTCAAGACCCTGCAGGGGCAGGTGGAGGAGTGGTTTGGCCGGCACCCGGCCGCTGAGATCATCGTCTCCCAGCCCGGGCTGGGACCGATCCTCGGCGCCCGGGTGCTCGCAGAGTTCGGCGACGACCGTGACCGCTATGCCAGCGCCAAAGCCCGAAAGAACTACGCGGGCACCAGTCCTATCACCCGGGCCTCGGGCAAGAAGAAGAGTGTCCTGGCCCGGTTCGTACACAACGACCGGCTCATCGATGCCCTGATGACCCAGGCCTCGGTGGCGCTGCGTGCCTCGCCCGGTGCCCGCGCTTACTACGACAAGCAACGCGCCCGTGGAGTCGGTTACAACACCGCCCTGCGCCAGCTCGCCAACCGGCTCGTCGGCATCTTGCACGGCTGCCTGAAAACCGGCACGCTCTACGACGAAGCAACCGCTTGGTCGCATCACGTCCAGAGTGCTACGGCTTGACATTCAAGCTCCTGGGATGTCTTTCAGAATGAACTGCCCAGCCATCTGGGACGAACTGAGCCGGCGGAGGAAGCCTTCGAGGGCGTACAACGTGATCAAATCGTCGGTGTTGCGGCCCTCGCGCCGCGAGATTGCGCAGGGCGTTGTAGGCGAGACCTTCCGGCGTGTCACGTGGGGGGTTGGGGGACATCAGTCGAGCACCACCTGAATCGCGTTCCGTAGGGGGCCCGCGCCGCCGAGAAGTTCCGCATACCCCAGCAGGTCGCTGGGTGAGGTCCCGCGGCGTCGCAGGTAGGACCGAAGAGCCCGCAGGGCGACCTGATCGCCGACGATGTGACGCAATCGCATGCAGTCGACCACGGTCCGTGACGCAGAATAGATTCTCACGAGCTCGCCCGGAGCCGCCGCCCAATTTTCGATCCCTTCCTCGAAAGTCCCCTCGGCGAACCGGTGGACGCGCACCAGGGGGTACGTGATCCGGGGAAGTGGCCCGCCGCGCGGGACCGCGAGGTTGACCTCACCGGGGATCTCGTCGGTGAGGTCGTGGACGGTCAGCGCCGTCTCCAGGCAAAGAACCCCGTGGGGGACCCGGGTGCAGGCCGCGAGCAGATCGACATGCATGGTGAGCGGCGCGTCACTCTTGCGGTACACACCCCGGCTCAACTCCCAGATCAGCCCCGCCTCGCGAAGGCGTGCGAGGGCGTTGGATCCGATGCCGCCCTCCCTGGCCTGGGCGGCGGTGAACGTGGGGCCGAGACGGTCGAGACGTCGCGCCGACACGGAGTGCTTGGGATCGATCACGATTCAAAGTAACACCATGTTGTCAGAGGTGGCGTTACTTTTGAATGTGGATCCCCTGAGGTGGGGGGATGTGTTCTCGGGGCGGCACGGCGTAGGCTCACGGGGCGTGAGCTTGGATTTGGATTTCGCCGTCCGGCACGCGGGCCGGAAGGCGGACGAGTTGACGCGTCGCGACGTGGCGCGGGTGTTGCTGGCGGTGCCTTCGGGGCATGCCCTCGTCGCCCTTCCGGATCTGAGGCGCGAGCTGCTGGCCGCGGGAAACCCGCTGTCGGTCCCGTTCTGGGAGTCCGCCAAGGCGACGCTGTCCAGCATCGAGTCCGGCGTGGCGACGGTCGGCGACGTCCAGCGCTGGCTCGAATCGACGGGCAGTGAGCCGATTCTGCTCACCCGCAGCTACTTCGTCTGGCCGGAGGAGAGCGAGCGCGGGCCGGTCGCGACCGAGATGCACGCGCGCATGGTCGCCTACCTCGAAGAGTGCGTCGCGTCCGGCAAGATCGACGTGGACGCGCTGGCCGCGGGCGACGTGGACGCCCGGCACGCGTACGAGGAGCTGCAGGAGCGTTGGCTGGGCACGCCGCTGCCGGACGGCCGGGTGCCGGGCACGGCGGTCAGCGAGGAGCAGGAGGAGGAGCTGTTCGCCGCCTGGGACGAGGAGGAGGCGTACGCGCTGGGCGAGCTCCGCCGGGTCCTGGCCGAACTGCCCGAGCCGCCGCTGCCCGCGAAGGAGCTGCGCTCCGCCGCTGTGCGGCTGCGCGTGACGCTCACCGAGGACAGCTATCCGGGCAACGTGCTGCGGGCCTGCGCCGGGTTCGACGACGGCGTGCTCCCCGACCGTGACGAGGACCTCTGGCTGGCGGTGGCGGCGGGCATCGCCTCGCCGGTGTCGGATCTGCCCGACGAGGAGGACGCCGCCCGGTTCTTCGACCTGGACGGAGAGCTGAGCCACGAGGACTCGATCCTCGCCTCGCTCTGTGCCATCAACCATGCCGACTGGCTCGCGACGGTCACCACGCTGGCGAGGTACGGCCCCGGCGCACTGGCCTCGCCGGAGCGGATCGCACGCTTCATCGCCGACTCGGAGGACGTCGCCCAGGACATCGAGGACGTCCTGACCGAGCCGGAGGATCTGGAGGCGACGGAGATGCTGTTCACCGCCGTCACTCCGCTGTGGGCGCATCTCGGCATCGTGGACAAGGCCGAGGTGTTCACCCCGCTCGGCTGGTGGGGCCTGCCGAAGGCGCTGGAGCGCGCCTGGTCGGCGGACTGATCACCCGGCCGGGACGCCGGGCGGTCACTCCGCCAGCAGGTCGCGGTACTCCGGATGGAGCTCGATGTAACGGGCGACGAACGAGCAGCGCGGCTCGACCGTCCGCCCGTCCTCCCGCACCTGGTCGAGGGCGCCGCCGACGAGACGGCCGCCGAGCCCCCTGCCCTCGTACTCCTTGCGGATCTCGGTGTGGGTGAAGACGACCGTGTCGCCGCGCAGGACGTACTCCGCGAAACCGACGACCTCGCCGTCGAGCCGGAGCTCGTACCGGCAGGCCGCCGGGTCGTGGATCACTTCCGACGCTCTTCAAACCTCGCGCACGGGGAAGGCGGCGGGCTGCTCGCGCTCGTACGGCACCTCGATCTTGCGCATCTGCCTGTTCATGGACTTGATCAGGAAGAAGAGGGCGAAACCGATGGCCGCCACGATGATGAAACCGATGAGACCCGGGCCGATGGCCAGGTCGGTTGCGGTGGTTGGAGTCACGCTTCCAGCTTACGAGCAGGCAGGGGTGACCTCCGCGTGGATCCCCGTGAAGAGGTCGTCCTCCGGCAGCGTCGTGTCCACCAGCGACCGGGCGAGGTGGTAGTCCTCGGTCGGCCAGACCTCCTGCTGGATCTCGCGCGGGCAGACGAACCAGAACCCGTCGGGGTCGACCTGGGTGGCGTGCGCGATCAGGGCCTCGTCGCGGATCTCGAAGTAATCGGCGCAGGGCACCTTGGTGGTGACCTCCCACTTCTGCGGGCGGTCCTCCCACCGGGCGATCCAGTCGGCGTACGGCGAGCCCATGCCGCGCGCGTTCATCGCCTCGTGCAACGCCTCGAACCGGTCCTTGCTGAACCCCATGTGGTAGTAGAGCTTCAGCGGCTGCCAGGGCTCGCCGGTGCCGGGGTACTTGTCGGGGTCGCCCGCGGCCTCGAACGCCTCCACCGAGACCCGGTTGGTCATGATGTGGTCGGGGTGCGGGTAGCCGCCGTTGTCGTCGTACGTGAGGATCACGTGCGGGCGGAACTCGCGGACCATCGCGACCAGCGGCGCGGCGGCCACCTCGAGCGGCTGCACGGCGAAGCACCCGTCGGGAAGGGGCTCGCTCTCGTCCTCGGGCAGGCCCGAGTCGACGAAGCCCAGGAAACGCTGCTCCACGCCGAGGATCTCGCGCGCGCGTTCCATCTCCAGGCGGCGTACCTCGCCGATGTTCTCCACGATCTCCGGACGGTCCATCTTCGGGTTGAGGACCGAGCCGCGCTCGCCACCGGTACACGTGGCGACGAGGACGTCCACACCTTCTCGCACGTAGCGGGCCATCGTGGCGGCGCCCTTGCTCGACTCGTCGTCGGGGTGCGCGTGAACGGCCATCAACCTCAGCGGTGCACTCACGGCTCTCCTCAATGTGTCCAGTCAGCTCCCCGAAGAGGTTAGCTTCTGGAGGGGGCGAGACCCCCGGGTTGGACAATTGTTTCGGACAACACCGTATGACCCCAGGGAGATTCCGCGATGGCCGCCGAATCCAGCAGCAGGCACGGCGACGGAGCCCGCGACGCCGGTGACAGTACCGGTGCGCCCGTCGTCGCGCCCATCCTCGGCACGCCCGACGACTTCCCCGAGCGGCCGCGCCTGCAAGGGCGCGCGCGGATCCTGACGTACATGGTGATCGGCGCGTTCGTCGTCGTCATGGCGGGTGGCTGGGGGTACGTCATGATGGCCGCGCGCGGCAACCCGGACGTGCGCGGCGACGTGATCACGTACGACGCGAGCGCGTCCGACTCCGCCGTGGTCACCTTCTCCGTGCACAAGCCCACCGACAGCGAGGCGAGCTGCCGGTTGCGGGCCGTCGACGTGAACCACACCGAGGTCGGCAGCAAGGAGGTGACCATCCCGAAGGGGAGGTCGGACCTCACGCTCACCGAGCGGCTGAGGACAAGTTCGCAGGCCACGAGCGTGCTCGTTCAGTACTGCGATCTCGTATAGTGGAATCTTTGGGGAAGCGTTCGAAGGCGTTAACTTGTAAGCCTTTCGAGTCACTTAGAGGAATCAAGGAGAGCCCGTGGCCGTCTCCCAGAACGACAACGTCACCTGGCTGACGCAAGAGGCGTACGACCGCCTCAAGGAGGAGTACGAGTACCTTTCCGGCCCGGGTCGCACGGATATCGCGAAGAAGATCGAAGCCGCTCGTGAAGAGGGCGACCTCAAGGAGAACGGCGGCTATCACGCCGCCAAGGACGAGCAGGGCAAGATGGAGGCCCGGATCTTCCATCTTCGCCAGATCCTGGACAGCGCCAAGGTCGGCGAGGCGCCCCGCGCCGAGGGTGTCGTCGGCCCCGGGATGACCGTGACGATCCGATTCGTGGGTGACGACGACGAGGTGACGTTCCTGCTCGCCTCCCGCGAGGAGAGCGGAGCGCCCATCGACGTTTACTCGCCGAAGTCGCCGCTCGGCTCCGCCATCAACGGCAAGAAGGTCGGGGAAAAGGCGATGTACACCCTGCCGAACGGCCGTCAGAACGAGGTGGAGATCCTCGACGCCGTTCCGTACGTCGGCAACTAGGGCGCGGCCTCGCCCACACCTGCTTCGGAACCCGTCGGCACGTCTTCGTGCCGGCGGGTTCCGGCATGTACGGCGATTGCGGTATTCGCCCCCGTACGGCAGTCTCGTTGATCGAGCTCGACGATCCCTTCCTGGAGCGGGCTCACGGGGCGGAGAAGGGGTGGCATGGTTCTCGACCGGCGCGCGCGGTCCTCGTTCCGGACGAGTGTCGCCCGGGTCGTGTCCGAGACCAGGCAGGACCTGGCCTATCGGCCGAGGATGGCCCGCCGCCGACGGATGCCCCGCGCGGCCGTCCCCATCATCGGGGCGCTCCTGGTCTCCGTGTTCACCGCCGACCTGGTGGTGCTCAGCCGCGACCCCGGCACACCCCCGCCCGTACGGCGGGAGGCGACGCGGGCCGGCGCCGAGGAGCGCGGCCGGCACGTGGCGTCGGCCGAGCAGGTCAAGGAGACGACGCCGGCGGTGACGCCGCTGAAGAAGCTGCGTGACCCGCACCTGTTCGTGGTGGCCCGCACGTCGCTCTCCCCGGCAGTCGTGGCGAAGGTCCGCGCGGTGAAAGGCGTGGTCGCGGCCGAGGTGACCGACGCCGCCGACGTCATGATGGACGGCAAGCGGGTGCAGACCCTGGGGGTGGACCCCTCGACATTCCGCCCCTTCACGCCGAAGACGACGGCGAAGGCGGACGCCCTGTGGAACAACATCGCCGCCGGCGAGGTCGCGGTCTCCTTCGACCTCGGCCAGGACGGCGGCATCAAGCTGGGCTCGACGGTGCCCGCGGGCGGGCGGCACCAACTGCGGGTCGGCGCGTACGCCACGATGGGCATGGGTTCGATCGCGGCCGTGGTGTCCCGGCCGACCGCGCGGTCGCTCGGCATCCCCGAGGGCAACGCCCTCGTCCTCAGCGCGCCCAAGGTCGACTCGGGCAAGCTGCGCAAGGTGCTGCGGAAGATCCTGCCCAAGGGCAGCCAGGTCGCGGCGATCAACCCGGTGGTCGTCCTGCCACCCGGCCGGACCACCTCGCAGAAGACCTGGCCGGTGAGCGCCTTCATGTCGGTCGACCAGCTCAAGGTCGCGCTCCAGGCCGCGGTCAGCAAGCTGGGCCGCCCGTACGTGTGGGGCGCCGAGGGCCCGAACAGCTTCGACTGCTCGGGCCTGGTCCAGTGGGCGTACCGCCAGGCCGGGGTCCGGATGCCGCGGGTCACCCACCAGCAGTGGGCGACCGGCCCGCAGGTGCCGCTCTCCCAGGCGCAGCCGGGCGACCTCCTGTTCTGGCGGAACGACCCGACCAACCCCAACTACATCTCGCACGTCGCGATCTACTGGGGCAACGGCAAGATGCTGAACGCGCCGCGTACGGGCGACGTCGTCAAGATCGCCCCGGTCTACACCCGGAACCTGGCCGGGGTGGTCCGGGTCAGCCCCTGGGTCGCCGCCCGCGTCCGCTGACCCTTACGTCCGCGCCGAGCGGCCGCGTGCGCTGCGGGCCTACGGCACGCGGCCTACGGCACGCGGCCCCTCGCGTCCGCCGCGCCCCGGTCAGGCGAGCTTCACGGTCATCGGGTCCAGCCCCCCGGTCGGGGTCAGCCCGGCCTTGGCGATGCGCTCGGAGAATCCGGCCTGCTGGCCGTAGACCCAGAGCGGGATGGCGGGCAGATCCCTGACCAGCAGCGCCTCGGCCTGCTGGTAGAGCTTGATCGCCTTGGCCGAGGACCGCTGCCGGTCGGCTGAGCGCAGCAGCGCGTCGAACCGGGGGTTGCGGTAGTCGCCGTCGTTGGCCACCCCGTTCGAGGCGTACATGGGGGCGAGTACGTTCTGGATGTGCGGGTAGTCGAGCTGCCAGCCCGCCCGGAACATACCGTCCAGCCGTCCGCCGGTCACGGCGTCCCGGAAGGCGCTGAAGGTCCGCAGCGACTTGGGGACCACCTTCACCTTGCCGCCGAGCGTCTTGGTCACGCTCTCGGCGACGCGCTTGACCCAGTCGCCGTGCGCGCTGTCGGCGTTGTAGTACAGCGGGAGAACGGCCGGCGGCCGGAATCCCGACGTGAGGGCCTTCGCCAGATATTCGCGCGCCTTGGTCGGGTTGTACGCACATACCTGCCCGCAGGAGTCGCTCCTGCTGCCTTCGGCGGTGGGCGGGACGAAGGAGTGGGCGGGGACGCGACCGCCTTCGAAGACCTCCCGGGTGATCGTCTCCCGGTCGATCGCCATCGAGATGGCCTTGCGGAAGTCGGTGTTCGCCGCGACCTTCGCGGGGAAGGTGATCACCTGGTTGATGTGGCCCGGCCGGCTGATCACCCGCCCGTCCAGATCCTTCTTGAACGTCGCGAGCTTCGTCGAGGGGATCAGGCTGGTGAAGTCGATGTCACCGGAGCGCAGGGCGGCGTAGAGCGCGTTCTCGTCCCGGTACGTCCGGTAGACGATCCTGGCGACGGCCGGCTTGGCCCCGGGGTAGCCGTCGAACCGCTCCACCACGCTCTCCGACGAGAGCGACCACGAGACGACCCGGAACGGGCCGTTGCCGATCGGCTTCCTCCGGAAGCTCGCCGGGCTCTTCAGAATCGAATCGGGGAGCGGGGAGAAAGCGAGCATGCTGAGCTTCTTCACGAAGACGCCGAGCGGCCTGGACAGCGTGATGGTGAACGTGTGGTCGCCGGTCACCTTGAGTCCGGACATCTTCCGCTTGCCGTACCCCTCGATCTCCTCGAAGAGGAAGGAGCTGTTCGTCTTTGCCGAGGCGACCTGGTTCCACGCCTCGACGAAGTTGCGCGCCTTGACCTCGGTTCCGTCGTGGAACTTCCAGCCGTTGCGCAGGGTGACCTGGAAGACCCGGTTGTCCTGCGTCGTGATCGACTTGGCGACCGCGTAGCGGGATCGGGACGTGCCGGGCACATACTCCGTCAGTCCGGTGAAGAGCGCGTCCAGCGGCTCGGAGACGCAGGGGTCCACGGTTCCGAGGTTCGGGAGGTCGTACCCCGCACAGGTCCCTACGGTGATCTCTGAGGTGCCGGCGTGCGCGGTTCCGGCCAGTGCCGTGCCGGACAGCAAGGTAAGGGCCGCGACGGCGGCGAGTCTCCGACGAGACATTTCTGGCCTCCAGTGGCGATTTCCGGTGAAAATCCGGTTGATCACCTTATGAGGCAGGTCAGAATTCCGTCCTGACATCAGGGCCGCGACTTGGTCACGATTTCAGTGTCATGGGCCGGCGGTCACGGGTCAGAGGGGGAGGCCGCCTTCGAGGAGCGCCAGGGCCTCGTCGACCGCGTCGGGCAGGGAGCGGGCGGTGCCCGCGGTGCCCCAGCTGTACAGCGCCGGGAGCATCGCGCCGAGCACGGCCCCGGCGAAGGTCCGCACGGCCGGGGAGGTCCGCTCCCGGCCGGTGCGCTCGGCGATCACCTCGGCCATCACGTCCACCGTGGAGAGCAGGTTGTCGAGGCTGCGGGCGCGTACGGCCGGGATGTTCATCATCAGGCGGATGCGGAGGCGGACGTCCTCCAGCTCCGGCTCCGGCACCTGTGCGAAGGCCGTGCGGATCCCCTGGCGGATGGCGGCGATCGGGGGCAGCTCCGCGGGCTGCGCCCGGATCACCGCCGCGATCAGGGGGTCGTAGTCGTCCTGGATGATCAGGTCTTCCTTGGTCGGGAAGTACCGGAAGAACGTGCTCGGAGACACCTCGGCCGCCTCCGCGATCTGCTCGACGGTGGTGGCCTCGTACCCCTGCTCGGTGAACAGCCGGAGGGCGTGCTCCTGGATCGCCCGGCGGGTCTTGGCCTTCTTGCGCTCGCGCAGGCTCAGGACGGTCCGCTCCGGGGAGTCCGCGATCCGGTCAGCGCGCTGAGGTGAGCTCATGCTCCGATTTTGCCGTCTTCCGCGCGGGGCGGGGAATGAAGATCCACACCAGTACGGCGACGAGCAGGGACGCGGCGGCGCACAGCAGGATCACGACGTCCATCCCGGAGACGAACGCCTCGCGGGCGACGCGCAGGAGTGCCGGGTCGCCGAGCGCCACCGCCGCCGTGACCGAGTCCCGGGCCGCCGGCGGTGCCCCGGACGGCAGGCCCGCGGCGTAGACGGCGGAGAGGAGGCTGCCGAGGGCCGCGACGCCCAGGGCGCTGCCGACCTGGCGCAGGGTCTGGAGCGTGGCGGAGCCGGAGCCGGAGCGCTCCTCGGGCAGCGTGGCGAGCACGCCGTCCATCGCGGGGACCATCGTGAGGCCGATCCCGGCGCCGACCACGGTCAGCCAGGCGGCGACGAATCCGTACGACGAGGTGACCGAGGTGGCGGCGCCGACGGCGAAGCCGGCCGTGAGGACCAGCAGGCCCGCGGTCATGACGGAGCGCAGCCCGAGGCGCTGGACCAGCCGTTCCCCGGCCAGGCCACCGGCCATCAGCCCGGCCACCATGGGGATCAGCCGGACGCCGGTGCCGAACGCGTCGTGGCCCAGGACGACCTGGAAGTGCTGCGGCACCACGAAGAGCAGGCCGGACATGCCGAGGCTGACGATGGTGGCGCCGACCGCACCCCACAGGAAGACCCGGCTGCGGAAGAACGCGAGGTCCATCATGGGCGCGGCGGCCCGCCGCTCGACGGCGACGAAGGCCGCGAGCAGGGCGACGCCCGCGGCGATGCTCGCCAGCACCGTCGGGTCGCGCCAGCCGTCGATCGGGGCCTGGATGACGCCGTACACGAGGGCGGCGAGGCCGGTCACGGACAGCAGCGCGCCCGGGAGGTCGAGCCGGGAGCCGGACGGGTCGCGGGACTCGGGCAGGAGCACGGCCGTCGCCACCAGACTGACCAGCACGACGGGGATGTTGACCAGGAAGATGGAGCCCCACCAGTAGTGGTCGAGCAGGTAGCCCCCGACGACGGGGCCGAGCGGCAGCCCGAGCGCCATGGCGGCGCTCCACGCGGCGATCGCCTTGCCGCGTTCCTCGGGGCCGAAGATGCTGGGCAGGATCGACATCGACAGCGGCATGATCAGGGCCGCTCCCGCGCCCATGAGCGCCCGCGCCGCGATGAGCGCGCCGGTGCCGTCCGCGAAGCTCGCGACCACGGACGCGACGCCGAACGCCGCGAGACCGGTCAGAAGGACGCGCTTTCGTCCGAACCGGTCGCCGAGGGCGCCCGCCGGGAGCATCAGCGCCGCGAACGGCACCATGTACGCGTCGATGATCCACTGCAGCTCGCCGGTGGTGGCCTTGAGGTCGGTGGCCAGCGTCGGCAAGGCCACGTTGAGGATCGTCGCGTCCAGCCCGAGGACCAGGACGCTGAGGACGAGCGCGCCGAGGGCCCACCAGCGCGCAGAAATGAGAGTCGCCATGAAATGAGAGTAACTCTCATAAGAGAGGGGCTGTCAATTCCTGGCCTGGCGGCGAATGTGGGTGTAATCTTGATTACATGGATAAGGAAGAGCAGGTACGGAGCTGGTTCGCCGGTCGGCTGCCAGAGGGATGGTTCACCGAGGCGCCCGAGATCGTGCTCGACCGCGAGGAGATCGCCGTCGTCGGCGCCGTCCCTCCGCTGACGGTGGCGGGTGGGCTGCCCGAATTGGAGCGTTCCGCCGCCCTGGAGGGCTATGTGGAGCGGTTCCGTGAGGAGACCAGGGAACGCCGCATCGAGATCGCCCGCGAGGCCGAGCGCCAGTTCCGGAGGAAGGTCGCCTGGGGTGTCGTCGTCGAGGGGCGCAGAGTGATGTTCACCACGTTGTCGGTGCCCGTCATGACCCGGCTACGGCAGCCGGAGCGACAGGTCCTCGACACTCTTGTCGCCGCGGGGGTCGCGCGCAGCCGCAGCGACGCCCTCGCCTGGTGCGTACGTCTCGTGGGGCGGCACACCGACACGTGGCTCGCTGACCTGCGGGATGCCCTCCAGCATGTGGATCGGATCCGCTCCGAGGGGCCCGATCACGTGGACTAAACCAATGCAGAAAATGGCCTAGACCAGTTTCCGTGGCCTATACCAATATCGCGCGAGGGAGATGATCCGGCGCTCGGAACTCGTTTCTTTAATGTGTCGTCATGTGGGTAGGCTCCTCGAACCGTCATGGCTCCTGCCTGGACAAACATCCATTCCGGGGCCGTGTGGGACCTGAATGCCGCCGAATATAGGCCGTGGTCTACGCCAATTGGATTCGGTGGCCGTTCGTCGTCAATGATGATTTGGTCCTTCGAGAAAAAGGAGCCGGTTCCGTGTCCGTATCAGCAGAGGTACGCGTCCCGACGACTCATGCCGAGCTGGCCGCCTGGGTGAGAGAGATCGCCGAGCTGACCCAGCCTGACCGGGTCGAATGGTGCGACGGTTCCGAGGCCGAGTGGACTCGCCTGACGAACCTGCTCGTCAAACAGGGCACTCTCACGCGGCTTGCCCAGCGGCCCAACAGCTTCCTCGCGACCTCCGACCCCAGCGACGTCGCCCGGGTCGAGGACCGCACGTTCATCTGCTCGGAGCGCGCCGAGGACGCGGGACCGACGAACAACTGGATCGCCCCCGGCGAGATGCGCCGTACGTTCGGCGAGCTCTTCAAGGGATGCATGCGTGGCCGCACGATGTATGTCGTGCCGTTCTGCATGGGCCCGCTGGGCGGCACGATCTCCCAGCTCGGCGTGGAGATCACCGACTCGCCGTACGTCGCGGTCTCGATGCGGATCATGACGCGCATGGGCGATGAGGCGCTGCGCCTGATCGAGGAGCGCGGCGACTTCGTCAAGGCCGTCCACTCCGTCGGCGCCCCGCTGGCCGAGGGGCAGCAGGACGTGCCGTGGCCGTGCAGCGACACCAAGTACATCAGCCACTTCCCGGAGACCCGGGAGATCTGGTCGTACGGCTCCGGTTACGGCGGCAACGCCCTGCTGGGCAAGAAGTGCTACGCGCTGCGGATCGCCAGCGTGATGGCCAGGGACGAGGGCTGGCTGGCCGAGCACATGCTCATCCTCAAGCTCACCCCGCCGAAGGGCGAGGCGCGGTACGTCGCGGCGGCCTTCCCGTCGGCGTGCGGCAAGACCAACCTCGCGATGCTCCAGCCCACGATCCCGGGCTGGAAGGTCGAGACGATCGGCGACGACATCGCATGGATGCGGTTCGGCCCCGACGGCCGGCTGTACGCGATCAACCCGGAGGCCGGGTTCTTCGGCGTCGCCCCCGGGACCGGCGAGACCACCAACGCCAACGCGGTCGAGACCCTCTGGGGCAACAGCATCTTCACGAACGTCGCGCTGACCGACGACGGCGACGTGTGGTGGGAGGGCCTGACCGATGAGCCCCCGGCCCACCTCACCGACTGGAAGGGCCGTTCCTGGACGCCGGACTCCGACGAGCCGGCCGCGCACCCGAACGCGCGCTTCACCACCCCGGCCGGGCAGTGCCCGACGATCGCGCCGGAGTGGCAGGACCCGGCCGGTGTGCCGATCTCGGCGATCCTGTTCGGCGGGCGCCGGGCGACCGCCGTCCCGCTGGTCACCGAGTCGCTGAGCTGGCAGCACGGCGTCTTCCTCGGCGCCAACGTGGCCTCGGAGAAGACGGCCGCGGCCGAGGGCAAGGTCGGGGAGCTGCGCCGCGACCCGTTCGCGATGCTGCCGTTCTGCGGCTACAACATGGGCGACTACTTCGCCCACTGGATCGAGGTCGGCAAGAAGGCCGACCCGGAGAAGCTGCCGCGCATCTACTACGTCAACTGGTTCCGGAAGGGCGCCGACGGCCGCTTCCTGTGGCCCGGGTTCGGCGAGAACAGCCGGGTGCTGAAGTGGATCGTCGGCCGGCTGAACGGCGAGGAGGAGGCGGTGCCGAGCCCGATCGGCAACCTGCCCGCCGCGCTGGACGCCGAGGGCCTGGACGTCTCCGAGAGTGACCTGGCCGAGCTGCTCCGCGTCGACCCCGAGGTCTGGCGCGAGGAGGCCGCGCTGGTGCCGAGCTTCTTCGAAACCTTCGGGGACAACCTGCCCAAGGAGCTCTGGGAGGAGTACCGGGCCCTCGTCGCGCGGCTCGGCTAACTGGGAATTGCCCGTTTTGGGATGTTAGCGGCGGATTATCGCGGATAGCGTGTGAAACGTGCAGGGGCTACGGTGCGTGGACGGATCATACCTTACCGTTAATCCAGTGCCATGCCGGGACAGGCTCGGCGTCCCCTACGAGGTGACGTTGGACCTGTACCGGGATGGCCTGCCGTACGGGACGGTCGGGGAGCGGTGCGGCTGGTTTCTGGCGAGGCTGGCCAGGGTGATCGCGGACGCGAGAGCGGACGGCGGACCCCAGGCCGGCGAGTGGCCGGATCCGGAGGACCGCTTCCCCGACGGGGAGGGCGAGCTCTTCGCCTTCCGCTACCGCAGCAAGGTGGACGTGGTCGGCGGCGGCGAGATGCGCTGCCAGGTGCGGACGCTGCCGTCGTGGGTGCCCGCGCGCCCGCGCCGCCGCGGCGCGCCGCTGGGCGAGTGGCAGGTCGTCCGCCGGGCCTTCCTGGAGGCGTGGGGCGCCGGCGGCGTCGGCCTGCGCGCCGAGCTGACCTCGGGCCGGCTGGCCGCGTTCGTGGACGGTCTCGTGGGCGACGCCGAGGAGCGGCTCGGCTCGGGGTTCGAGATGGAACCCAACAGCAATCTCGTGAACGGAGCAGTCCGGTTCTCGCGGCCCTGATAATTGACGGAGCCATCGGGTCGCGAAGGAAGAGGGCTTTGCATGGGCGTGCGCGATCTCGTGTACAAGCTGTACGAGCGCAGGCTCGAGCGGAAGCTCTCCGGACCCGGCAGCACGGCACAGATCCCCCGGCATGTGGGCGTCATCGTCGACGGCAATCGGCGCTGGGCCAGGGCGATGGGCCTGCGCGACGTGAACCGCGGGCACCAGAAGGGCGCCGACAAGATCAGTGAACTCCTGGGGTGGTGCCGGGAGGCGGGCGTCGAGTACGTGACGCTGTGGCTGCTCTCGACCGACAACCTCTCCCGGGACCAGGCTGAGTTGCAGCCGTTGCTCCAGGTGATCGAGGGTCTGGTGCGCGACCTCGTCGAGCAGGGGTGGCACGTCAATCCGATGGGTTCCCTTGATCTGCTGCCCGATCACACGGCTCGTGTCCTGAAAGATGCAAAAGAAGCTACATCGCACCGCCCTGGCCTGATTGTGAACGTGGCCGTTGGGTATGGAGGAAGACGTGAGATCGCTGATGCGGTGCGCTCTCTCCTCCAGGAGCACGCGAGCAAGGGCGCGAGCATCGAGGACCTCGTCGAGGTCCTCGACGTCGAGCACATCGCGGAGCATCTCTACACGCGCGGGCTGCCCGACCCGGACCTCGTCATCCGGACGTCGGGAGAGCTGCGACTCTCCGGATTCCTGCTCTGGCAGAGCGCCCACTCCGAGTTCTACTTCTGTGAGGCCTACTGGCCTGACTTCCGCAGGGTCGACTTCCTGCGGGCGCTCCGCTCATACGCCGCGCGGCACCGTCGGTACGGTTCCTGAAACGGCACGTGAACGCTCCCTTTCGGTCACAGTCCAAGTATTGGGATCAAAGGGAACGTTACGTACCGTAGTGGGAGAGGGCCTGTCCTTGATCGTGAGGGGGGCCGGAATCCCGGCCCGCTTCCGCAGGGCACGGGCCCGGTCCGTTGACCACCATCACGGCAGGGCGCCCCACCTCGGCGCCCGGGGGAGAACGCGTGGCACAGTCCTCGAGTAACCCGACCCGCACCTACATCCTTGACACCTCCGTCCTGCTCGCCGACCCGGCGGCGATGAGCCGCTTCGCGGAGCACGAGGTCGTCATCCCGGTCGTCGTCGTCACGGAGCTGGAGGCCAAGCGGCACCATCCGGAACTCGGCTACTTCGCCCGTGAGGCGTTGCGTTTCCTCGACGACCTCAGGGTGCGGTACGGGCGCCTGGACGAGCCCATGCCGATCGGCGAGGGCACGATCCGGGTGGAGCTCAACCACAGCGACCCGTCGCTGCTTCCCGCGGGGTTCCGGCTCGGTGACAACGACACCCGGATCCTCACCGTCGCCCAAAACCTGGCGGCGGAGGGCTGCGAGGTGGTGCTCGTCTCGAAGGACCTGCCCATGCGCGTCAAGGCCGCCTCGATCGGCCTGGTCGCGGAGGAGTACCGCGCCGGCATGGTGGTCGAGTCCGGCTGGACCGGCATGGCCGAGCTCCAGGTGACCACCGAGGACGTCGAGGCCCTCTTCGAGAACGGCACCGCCGACCTGGAGGAGGCGCGCGAGCTCCCCTGCCACACCGGCCTGCGGCTGCTCTCCAGCCGCGGCTCCGCGCTCGGCCGCGTGATGCCGGACAAGTCCGTACGGCTGGTCCGCGGCGACCGCGAGGTCTTCGGGTTGCACGGGCGGTCCGCCGAGCAGCGGATCGCCCTCGACATCCTCATGGACCCCGAGGTGGGCATCGTCTCCATGGGGGGACGCGCGGGTACCGGCAAGTCGGCCCTGGCCCTCTGCGCGGGCCTGGAGGCCGTCCTGGAGCGCCGCCAGCACCGCAAGGTCATCGTCTTCCGCCCGCTGTACGCGGTGGGCGGCCAGGAGCTCGGCTACCTCCCGGGTTCGGAGAACGAGAAGATGGGCCCCTGGGCGCAGGCCGTCTACGACACCCTCGGCGCGGTGACCACGCCCGAGGTGATCGAGGAGGTCCTGGACCGAGGGATGCTGGAGGTCCTCCCGCTCACCCACATCCGCGGCCGGTCGTTGCACGACGCGTTCGTGATCGTGGACGAGGCCCAGTCGCTGGAGCGGGGCGTGCTCCTCACCGTGCTCTCGCGCATCGGCGCCAACTCGCGGGTCGTGCTCACCCACGACATCGCCCAGCGCGACAACCTCCGCGTCGGACGGCACGACGGCGTGGTCGCGGTGGTCGAGAAGCTCAAGGGGCATCCGCTGTTCGCGCACATCACGCTCACCAGGTCCGAGCGGTCGCAGATCGCCGCCCTGGTGACCGAGATGCTGGAGGACATCACCTGCTGACGTGATCCTTGGCCGGGGAGGCGGGGCGGGCAACCGTCTCGCCTCCCCGCCGGCGCGCGTTCCGGGGTCAGGGCGGGAGGTGGCCGTTGAGCGGGGCCAGGTCCCAGTACTCCCGGCAGGTGTGGATCTTCAGGTTCCCGCTGCCGCGCTGGGCGATCTCCACCGCCCAGATCTCCGGGCGCAGCCGTGCCGTACAGGTGATCTGGGCCATCGCGATCCGGGACATCTTCGGCCCGCTGACGAACACCCGCAGCCGCAGCCCGGCGCTGTCCGGGTCGTTGCGCAGGTTCGGGTCGGACGTGTACCGCACGAGCTGGACCTGGGCCAGCCGCATCCGCGACAGGGTGGTGCCGACGCCGCTCGGCGGGCGCCGGCCGGCGCCGAAGAGGGCGGAGAGCACGTCATTGACGTGGCCGGAGGCCGCGGCCACGCTGATCGGCTCCAGCCGTCCGGACCGGACGAGATAGACGCGCACGATCGTCGAGTCCCCGCTGATGACCGGGGGCGGCCCCTTGTCGTTGACCCCGGTCGGGCTCACCCCGCACCCCGCGACCGCGACGAGGAGCAGGGCGGCCAGTGCGGCGCGGGCGGCGGCACGGTGCGCGGCCCCCATGAGCGGACGCGGTGAGAGGACGCGGTGCGCCGCCCCAATGAGCGGCCGCGACGGGGCGGCGCGGTTCGAGGCGGTGTGGTCCGGGGCGGGGCGGTTCACGACGGGGTGGTTCATGGCACGGGGATCCACAACGTGAAGAGGGTGCCGGGCTCACACCGCTTGACGTCGATGGTGCCGCGGTGCAGTTCGGCGTTCGCCTTGGCGATGGCGAGCCCCAGGCCGCTGCCGACGCTGCGGGTCCGGCCCGCGCCCGCCTTGTAGAAGCGTTCGAAGACGTGGGGGAGTGAGCGCTCGGGAATGCCCCCTCCGTGGTCCCGTACGGTCACCTGGAGGCCGCTGGGCCGCACCCGGGCGCTCACCAGCACCGGCGGCGCCCCGTGGTGCAGGGCGTTGCCGACGAGGTTCGCGACGATCACGTCGAAGCGCCGGGGGTCGAGGGAGAACGTCAGCCCGATCGGGACCGTGAGCTGCACCCGGTCGCTCCAGCCGCGCACCTCCAGGCAGTCGGCCAGGGTGTCGCCCACGTCCACGTGATCGCGGCGCAGCACGGCGGCCCCGGAGTCGAACCGGCTGACCTCGATCAGGTGCTCCACGAGCAGCTTGAGCCGGTCGATCTCCCGGAGCACGATGCGCACCGCCTCGCCCGCGTCGTCCGGAAGGCCCTCCGCCTCCTCGGAGAGCATGTCCGTCACGGCGGTCATCGCGGTGAGCGGGGTGCGCAGCTCGTGCGAGACGTCGGCGACGAAGCGCCGGGACATCGTCTCCAGCGTGCGCAGCTCCGACACCTTCCCCTCCAGCGCCTCCGCGGTCTCGTTGAAGATGCCGGTCAGCTCGGCCAGTTCGTCCTTGCCGCGGACGGGCAGCCGGATGTGCAGCTCGCCCGCCCCGAGCATCCGGGCGGCGTCCCCGAGCCGGCGCACCGGGAGCAGGACCTGCCGGGCCGACAGCAGGGCCACGGTGAGCGCGATGGCCAGCGTGATCCCGGCGGCCTGGAGGAGCGAGGCGCGCAGCCGGTTAAGCACGCCCTCCTCGTCGCTCAGCGAGACGAAGACGTACGTGCTGAGCCCGGTGGCGCGTACGACGCCGATCTGGTTGGCGCGGTGGATCTGGGTGGCGACCAGCAGCCACGGATGCCCCTTCAGCCGGAGTCGCTGGGAGACCAGGCGTCTGGTGGCCTGCCATCGGAGCTGGTCGGGCACGTCGTCCATGGTGAAGGGCGACCCCCGGCTGGCGCGGCTGTGGCCCCCGTAGGAGACGAGGACGACGCGGTCGGGGCCGTTGAGCGCGTTGACCAGGTCGCCGAGGTCGTCGTCGGTGACCGTGGAGTCGCTCGGCCACACCACGTCGCTGGCGCCGACCGGGAGCGAGACCCGCGACAGCGTCTCGCGCACGTCGGAGATCGAGGTGCGCTCCACCCTGTCCAGCAGCTCTCTGCCCACGAGCTGGTAGCCGAGCCCGGCCACCGCCGCGGACGCGGTGATCGCCACCAGCAGGAAGGTCACCACCAAGCGGCCGCGCAGGCCGGTGGGAAACCAGCTCACGGGGGGCTGAAGCGGTACCCGAAGCCGCGGACGGTGTGGATGAAGACCGGATCGGCCGGAACCGGCTCTATCTTGGCCCTGATCCGCTGCACGCACGCGTCGACGAGGCGCGAGTCCGCGACGTGGGAGTGGTCCCACACCGTGCGCAGCAGATAGCGGCGGTTGAGCACCTGGCCCGGGTGGCGGACCAGTTCGAGCAGGAGGCGCAGCTCCGTCGGGGTGAGATGGATCTCGCGTCCCTTGAGCGTCACCTTCAGCGCGCCCCGGTCCACGAGCAGGTCGCCGAAGCTGATGCGGTCGGACGAGGCGGACTCCAGCCGCCGCAGGACGGCCCGGATGCGCGCGTCGAGCACTCGCGGCTCGACCGGCTTGACCACGTAGTCGTCCGCGCCGGCCTCAAGTCCGACGACCACGTCGAGATCGTCGCCCCGCGCGGTGAGGAGGATGATCGGCAGGGAGTCCATCCGGCGGATGCGGCGGCACACCTCGACCCCGTCGATGCCGGGCAGCATCACGTCGAGGATCACGATCTCGGGGCGCCGCGCCCGCACGTGCGCCAGGGCCTCCTCGCCTGTCGCGTACGCGGTGACGGAGTGGCCCTGGCGGGTGAGCGCGAGCTCGAGCCCCGTGCGTACGGAGGGGTCGTCTTCGACCAGGAGGATGCCAGCCACGCGGACATTATGGCCTGTATGTCGGGAATTCCCGGAGGTGTCATGAAACCGTAACGCGGCACGGACATGGCCAGGACGAACAGCCTGCATGCTCGCGGAAAGGGTCCTCCCTTCGGTGCGGGGGTCCGAGGGGCGGACCCTGTGACGAAAATCACACAACCGAGGAAAGTCCATTTCCGGGGGGTTAGGGCAAAGAATTCGCCATCGGAGTTCCTTGTTCCGGTTGCACGACACCCCGGGGGACACGGCAAGCTCATAGGTCGTGAGTTCAGGTCAGCGGCTTAAGGAGCGCCCGTCGCGCTCCCGTTCCCAGCGTCGGTCGGGCACAGGCCTGCTGACTCCTAAACGCGTGGTCATCCTCGTCGTGTCCCTGGTTCTGGTCGGCGCGGGCACCACCTACGTCGTGCGCACGGCCATCGAGAACGCCAACACGCCGTCCAATCCGCTCGCCCTTCCCGACATCCTCGCCGGCGACCCCGCCTACGCCAATCCCGAGATCGACGCGATGAAGGCGCAGGCCGCGCAGAAGCTCAAGGGCGACAAGCTGAAGGAAGCCCGCGACGGCCAGAAGCCCGACCTGGACCCCGTGAAGATCGCGAAGAAGGCACCGGGCGGCGGCGGGTTCAACCCGGCCGACTTCCCGCCCGGCTCCACCCCCGACCCCGGCAGCAACAAGGCCCTCGGCCGGCAGATGGCCGCCGCGCGCGGCTGGGGCGACGCCGAGTGGGGCTGCCTGGAACGCCTCTGGGACAGGGAGAGCCACTGGAACGAGCGGGCCATGAACCGCTACAGCGGCGCCTACGGCATCCCGCAGTCGCTGCCGGGCAGCAAGATGGCCAGCGCCGGCGCCGACTGGCAGAGCAACGCCGCCACGCAGATCAAGTGGGGTCTCGGCTACATCGCCGGCCGCTACAAGACGCCCTGCGGCGCGTGGGGCCACTCCCAGTCCGTCGGCTGGTACTGACCGGCGCGCGGCCCCACCCGTCCACCGGCCCCGGCCTGGGCAAAGATCCCTTCGACGCGCCCTAGTCCTGGTCAGGTTTGGTCGACCTTTCGGCAAGTCGGCAGAGACCCGTGGTACCGGCCGGGCACCCTTGGCCTCATGGGTGTGAAGGTCAGTGTTGTGGTCTCCACGTGCGACGCCGCACCGGCGAGCGACGCCTTCGACGCATGCGTGCGCTCCGTCCTGGAGCAGTCGCTGCCCGCGGACCGGTACGAAGTGATCTTCGCGGACGACGGGTCCACCGACGGCACCCGCGAGCGGCTCGACGCACTCGCGGCGACGCGCAAGAACGTACGCGTGCTGCACCTGGACCACAGCGGCGGGTCCGCTCGGGGCCGCAACGCCGCCCTGTCCCTCGTACAGGGCGACTACGTCTACTTCATGAACCAGCACGACCGGCTGGAGCACAGCGCCCTGCAGAACATGTACGGCATGGCCGTACGCGCCGGGGCGGATGTGCTCGTCGGCAGGCTCGTGGGCGAGGGGACGCCGCTCTCGGCGTTCACCGGCAGCCGGGAGCGCGCCGACATCATCCGGGACCGCCTGCTGGCGCTGCCGACGGCGCACAAGCTGTTCCGCATGGGCTTCCTCGCCGGGAACCAGATCGGGTTCCCGGACCGCCCGCTGGCCGAGGAGGCGTTCGTCGCCCACGCGTATCTCGCCGCCACGGCCATCTCCATCCACGCCGGGCAGATCTGCTGCCGCGTCGCCGCCCGGCGCGAGGACCCGCGGGAGGATCCGGCCGCGCTGGTCGCCGGGCTGCGGACCATCCTCGACATCGTCGAGGCGTACACGCCGCCGGGGCAGCGGCGCGACCGGATGCAGGCGCACTGGTTCCGCGTGCTCGGTCTTCGCCGCCTCGGCGGCGCGCGGTTCGAGGCGATGGGCGAGCACCGCCGGACCGTCCTGTTCACCCGGCTGCGAGAACTCGCCGCCGAGCGCCTGCCCGACCGGCTCGACGTGTACCTGCCGGTCCACCTGCGGGCGCGGGCCGCGCTGCTGCGCGCCGGGCGGCAGGAGGAGCTGGCCCGGCTCGTCGCCGCCTCGCGCGGGACCCGGCTGAGCGCCGAGCTGCAGGAGGTGCGCTGGGACCAGAGCGTGTTCACCATGGACCTGGCCGTCGAGATCGTCGACGCGGGCGGCGCGCCGCTGCGGTTCCACGCCGAGAACGGCCGCCTCTACTGGCGGCCGTCCATCCCGCTCAAGGGCCTGCTGTCCCCCGAGATGGCCGACGTGACCGAGGCGGCCCGCCGGGCGCGCATGGAGGTCTACGTCCGGGACACGGAGTCCGGCGTCACCTACTTCCTCCCGGTGACGAGCACGGTCCAGCACGCCCGCGACGGTGACGGCGTCCGGGTCTGGGCGGCGGGCCAGGCCCGGCTCGACATCGGCTCCGCCGCGCTCGGACGGCCGCTGCGTCCCGGCCTGTGGGAGGTGCACGTGCGGATGCGCGGCGTCCACCCGGCCCGCACCCGGGTGGCGCGGGCCGAGGCGCCGATGAACTGCGCGGGCATCCTCGCCGACTATCCCCGGCGACTGGTCGTGCCGTGCTGGTCCGGGCGGGGCGACCTCAGCGTCTGCGTAGAGCCGAGGTCGTTCTCCGAGTCCATCGCGCTGGTGTCGCCCCGGGCGTCGGTGACCCACAGCGACGACGACGTCTACGTCGTCGTGCCGGTGCCGTACGTGCCGCCGAGCGGCGGGCCCGCGGTCGAGCTGGTGCTGCGCCAGCTCGGCGGCCGGGGCAGGGATATGACCGTCCCCGCGCTGGTCGAGCCCGGCGTCCCCGGCCGGCTGCCCGGCCAGCTCGTCGCCAAGGTGCCCGTACGCCGGCTGGGCGGCGAGGGCTGCCTCGGCCCCGGCGCGTGGCGGCCGGGGCTGCGGATGGAGGGCAAGGACGTCGATCTCCGCTTCACCCTGGAGGTCGGGCTGCGGGGGCACGTCCGGGTGCGGCCGGCCGACGCCCGGCCGACGCCGTCGCTGCTGCGCCGGATCGCCGCGCGGATCCCGGGCCACGCCGCCAGTTGAGCGCGGCTACGCCTCGCACAGGTGGGCGACCAGGGCCGCGCGGAACTCGGCCGGCTTCTCGACGTGCGGGCTGTGGCCGGAGCCGGGGATCGCGACCTCGCGGTAGTTCCCATAGCGGTCGAGCACGGCGCGCGTCTGGGTGACCATCGGCTGGGCGGGCGTGCCGTCCCAGTCGGGCACCGCGCCGATCGCCCCCAGGTGGGCCAGGTCGAACAGGGACGTGTCGGAGACGATGACGTCCTCGGCGCCCCTGATCCACAGGATGGGCGGCTTGGGGTCGATCGTGTGCAGGTCGTCGATCCGGAAGTACGTCGGCGCCATCGTGTTGAGCACGCCCCGCTTGCCCGGCGCGACGCCCGGCCAGGCGGTCGCGGCGACGCTGTCGCCCGGGTAGTGGTCCTCGCCCAGCCGGGTGGACAGCATCGACTCGACGTAGGCGTCCTCGTCCTCGCCCAGATCGGCGCCGGGCACCACGTACGCGGTGCGAAGCACGGAGCGCGGCGACAGCGGCGAGTCCGCCGACCGGTCCCCGGCCCGGAGCGCCGCCACGAAGTCCGGGCTCGCCGTGCCGCCGCCTGAGCCGGCGCCGTCCGGGTGGGTGAGGACGCCGTCCGGACCGGTCGTCCCGCCGAACCCGTACGGCGAGACCGGGTTGACGAGAGTGGCGCTCCTGACCGCCTCGGGCCGGTCACGGAGCGCCTGGAGGACGACGCCGCCGCCCATGCTCCAGCCGATCAGATGGGCGGGGCCGATCACGTCGAGGAGCGCCAGGACGTCGTCGGAGTAGTCCCGCGGCCCCCGCGTGGCGTCCACCGGCGCCGGGTCGGAGTCGCCGAACCCGCGCAGGTCGACCGCGAGCGGGCGCAGGCCGCCGGCGTCCGGCGATTCGGCGAGCGCCGCCATGGTGGGACGCCAGAAGGTGCTCGACGAGACGTTCCCGTGGATGAAGAGCACGGGCTCGCCGGTCGTTCCCGGGACGGAGAGGACGTTGAGTGTCGTACGCGGGGTGCTGATCCGCTCGGCGGAGATCATGGTGCGGCTCCAGGTGGTTGGGGGTCGGGGTGTCGGATCGTCGCGTCCCTCAGGACTCCTGACCGGCGTCGGCCAGGGACGCGCCGCGGGGGCCGGAGGTCGGCTCGATGGCGGTCAGGTCGCGATCGCGGGTCTCCTTGGCGACGACGACCGCGATCACCGTGAGCACCGCCGAGCCGGCGACGTAGAGGGCGATCGGCAGACCGGAGTCGTACTTCTGGAGCAGCGCGACCGCGATGATCGGCGCGAGGGCGCCGGCCACGATGGAGGCGAGCTGGTAGCCCACGGACACTCCGGAGTAGCGCATCCTCGTGGCGAACAGCTCGGAGAAGAACGCGGCCTGCGGGCCGTACATCGCTCCGTGGAAGAGCAGGCCGACGGTGACCGCGATCGTCGTCAGGGCGAAGGAGCCGCTGTCGATCAGCGGGAAGAACGCGAACGCCCAGAGGCCGACGCCCACCGCGCCGATCAGGTACACGGGGCGGCGGCCCAGCCGGTCGGAGAGCGCGCCCCACATCGGGATGGTGACGAAGTGGATCGCGGAGCCGATCAGCACCGCGTTGAGCGCGGTCTGCTTGGGCATGTCCGCGGCGGTGGTGGCGTACACGAGGATGAACGCGGTGATCACGTAGTACGAGACGTTCTCGGCGAGCCGCGCGCCGATCGCCACCAGGACGTCGCGACGGTGATGGCGCAGCACCTCGCGGATCGGGGCCTTCTGCGAGGGAGGCTGGTTGGCCAGCGCCTCCTTGAACACGGGCGACTCGGTGACGGTGAGCCGGATCCACAGTCCGACCAGCACGAGCAGGCCGGAGAGCAGGAACGGGATCCGCCAGCCCCAGGCGAGGAACGTCTCGTCGGACTGGACCGCCGCGAGCAGCGCGAGCACCGCGGTCGCCAGCAGGTTCCCGCCCGGCGCGCCCGCCTGCGGCCAGGAGGCCCACAGGCCGCGCCGCGCGGGGTCGCCGTGCTCGGAGACCAGCAGGACCGCGCCGCCCCACTCGCCGCCGAGGGCGAAGCCCTGGACCAGCCGCAGCGCGGTGAGCAGCAGTGGCGCCGCGGCGCCGAGCGTGGCGTACGTCGGCAGGCAGCCGATCAGGACGGTCGCGCCGCCCATCAGCAGGAGGCTGACCACGAGCAGCTGCTTGCGGCCCAGCCGGTCGCCGTAATGGCCGAAGACCAGGCCGCCGAGCGGCCGGGCGACGAAGCCGACGGCGTACGTGAGGAACGCGAGCAGCGTGCCGGTCAGTGCGTCCTCGGCCGGGAAGAAGAGCTTGTTGAACACGAGCGCGGCGGCCGAGCCGTAGAGGAAGAAGTCGTACCACTCGATCGTGGTGCCGATCAGGCTGGCGCCGACCACCTTGGTGATCGGGGTCCGTGTTTCGTTGGCCACGGGGAGCTCCTCAAGGTCGGGGGGTCCGGCCAACATATGTTGTGACGAATATCACTCCTATGGCCGACTCGCACATACCTCAGGCGTCGGTTATGTGGCTCCGCAGGCGGTGCAGCCGCAGGGCGAGCTGGATCTCCAGGGCGCGCTCCGGCTCCTGCCAGTCGGCCCCGAGGAGCTGGGCCACCCGGTCGAGCCGCTGGGTGACCGTGTTCACGTGGATGTGCAGCGCGTCGGCCGTACGGGACAGGGAGCCGCCCGCGCCGAAGTACGCGGTCAGCGTCCTGATCAGCGCCGTGCCGCGCCGCCCGTCGTAGTCCAGGACCGGGCCGAGTGCGGAGCCGAGGAAGCCCGGGACGTCCCGCCCCTCGCCCATCAACAGGCCGACGAAGCCGAGCTCGTCCGCGCTCGCGCCGTCGCCGTCCCGCCCGAGCGCGATCAGCGCGTCGGCGCAGCGCTGCGCCTCCCGGTACGCGTCGGGCACCCCCGAGGCGACGGTCTCGGGGTCCTTCTCGGCGGCGGATCCGGAGGCGGCGGCGCGGGCGGCTCCGGCGGTGGCGGGCCGGCCGAGCGACGAACTGAGCTCACGGGCGACGCGGCGCGCGACGGCGCCCGGCGCGTCTCCCGGCACCAGCAGCACGACCTCGTCGCCGCGCGCCGCCGCCAGGCCGTGGGCGAGCGTCGCGTGCGACGACGCCCAGAAGGCGGCGCGTTCCCGCTGCCCCTCGTGGCGGGCGACGACGAGCACGTGCGGCAGGTCGAGGTCCACGCCCAGCCGGCGTGCCCGTTCGCCGAGCCCGGTGAGGTCGGGCCGGGAGATCAGGTCGTCGAGCAGCTCGCCGCGCACCCGCCCCTCGGCCTCGGCCACGCTCCGCCGGAAGAGCAGCAGCAGCGCGGTGACGATCGCGCCACGCTCCAGGATGCGCTGGTCGGCCGCGGCCACCGGCTGCTCGGTCCGCAGCACCAGCGTGCACACCGGCGCCGCCCCCACGTCCACCGATGCGACGTACGCGCCGCCGCGTTTCACCGTACGGCCGAGCGCGCGCGAGGAGCGGGCGGCGTCGAACACGCCGCTGTCGAGGTCGGCGGCCTCGCCGACCAGCGGGCGGCCCTCGTCGTCGAGGACCGTGACGGTGCCGCCGAGCACCTCGGTGACCACGGCGGCGACGTCCTCGACCCCGCCGCCGCGCAGCACCAGCCCGGTCATCCGGTCGTGCGCGTCGGCGGCGCGCTCGATGGCCTCACTGTGCGCGCTGATCAGGCTGTTGGCCTCGCTCAGCTCGGCGAGCGCGGACCGGGTCTCCTGGAGCAGTCGCGCGGTGTCGATCGCGACGGCCGCGTGCGCGGCCAGCGAGCAGAGCAGCGCCACCTCCTCCTGCACGAAGGGGCGCGCGCTGCGGTTGGCGGCGAACAGCACCCCGATGACCTGGGTGCCGAGCCGCAGCGGCACGCCGAGGATGGCCACCAGGCCCTCCTCGTGCACCGCCTCGTCGATGGTGTTCGTGTGTCGCAGCCGCTCGTCCGCGAAGTAGTCCGCCGTGTTGTACGGCGTGCCCGACTCGGCGACCAGCCCGCCGAGGCCCGCGCCCATGGCGAGCCGCAGCCGCCGGAAGCGCGCCGAGATCGAGCCGTCGGTGACCCGCATGTAGGTGTCGCCGCGCTCCGGGTCGTGGAGCGTCATGTACGCGATGTCGGTGGACAGCAGCCGCCTGGCCCGCTGCACGATCGCCGCCAGCACGGCGTCGAGGTCGGTCAGCCCGGCCAGGTCACCGGCGGTGTCGAAGAGGGCCGACAGCTCCGCCTCCCGCCTGGCCCGCCTGCGCAGCATGGCCCGCACCTTCAGGGCCGCGAACTTGTCCTCTTCGAGCTCGGCGGTGTCGAGGCCGGCCGCGCGGGCCTGGAGCACCGGCCCCTCGAACTCCACGGCCGAGGCCTCCCGCGCGAGGAGTTCGAGATAGGGGTTCAATTAGTGCGCGCTCCATCCTCCGTCGAGCGGGACCGAGGCTCCCGTGATGAACGAGCCCTGTGGACCGCAAAGATAGGCCACCAGCTCGGCGACTTCGTCCGGCTCCACCAGTCGCTTGATCGCGGCCGGGGCCAGCATGATCTGCTCGACCACCTCGTCCGGGCCGATGCCGTGCGTCCGCGCCTGCGCC
Source organism: Microtetraspora malaysiensis (assembly GCF_050947145.1). Classification (NCBI taxonomy): domain Bacteria; kingdom Bacillati; phylum Actinomycetota; class Actinomycetes; order Streptosporangiales; family Streptosporangiaceae; genus Microtetraspora; species Microtetraspora malaysiensis. The sequence continues at coordinate 8,577,281 of NZ_CP191998.1, read as the reverse complement.
GCGATCTGGTTCTCCACCAGTGGGGTGCGCACGTACGCGGGATTCACGCAGTTGGAGGTGACGCCGTGGGACGCGCCTTCGAGCGCGATGACCTTGGAAAACCCCTCCAGGGCGTGCTTGGCCGTCACGTACGCGGACTTGTACGGCGAGGCGCGCAGGCCGTGGACGGAGGAGATGTTGACGAACCGCCCCCAGCCGCGTTCGTACATGCCGGGCAGGACGGCGCGGGCGATCAGGAAGGGCGCCTCGACCATCACCTTCAGGATCTTGGCGAAGATCTCGGGCGGAAACTCCTCGATCGGGGCGACGTGCTGGAAGCCCGCGTTGTTGACCACGATGTCCGCCGAGATGTCCGCCCGGATGCCGGTTGAGGCGTCCGCCCAGGTGTCCAGGAAACCGGGGTCGGAGAGGTCCACCGCGACCGCGGTGCCGTCCGTCTCGGCGGCGACTTCGGCGGCGCTCTCGGCGTTCATGTCGGCGACCACCACGTGGGCCCCCGCCGCGGCGAGCCGGAGCGCGCACGCCCTGCCGATGCCACTGCCCCCACCCGTGACCAGGGCCGTGCGGCCCTCAAGGCTCGTCATGCCGATCAACCCTAGGAATCCCGGGGCGACCGGCCCATGGTGGCCGTGGACATATATGGCCCCTCTTCTATGTGGCTTCGTCGCGCCCGTCGCCTGAGGGGGTGGACGGCGCCGTATCCGCCGCGGCGGTCAGGGTCGCACCGCGCCGGGTGTCACCGCGGCGTTGCTCCATCTACGTTCAACGTAGTATCTTGCGGCGGTTCCACCGCACGGGTCGCGTATGGCGCGCATCCGACTGATCTGGAGATTTCATGCGTCGTGTCACGTGGTTGCTTTCACTTGCCCTCATATCGGGGTGTGCCGCCGAACAGGCCGCCGCTCCGGCTTCCACGAAGGGGCCGGATCCGCGGCCCAGGATGGAGCAGATCAGGGCCGACTGCATGAAGCAGCGCGGCTTCAAGTACGTCGCCTACGTCGAACCGAAGCGGCCGGAGCCCGACCTGAGTACGTACGAGGCGATGAAGACCTATCGCCAGAAGTACGGTTTCGGGGTGTTCGCCCAGTTCGTCGACCCGAAGGATCCCTTGACCGGGAGCGTGGAAACCGCCTCAGGCCTCGACGACCCGAACCGGCTGATCGCGCAGAAGCTGAACGCCTCCCAGCTCGATGCCTACAACAAGGCGAAGGACGGCTGCTACGGGAAGGCCGTCAAGGAGGTGCTGCACAAGAAGGCGGACTCAAGGCTGGAAGGGCTCATGCTCCAAGGAGGGGCCAGGGACGACCTGGAGGAGGCCGAGATCAACGGCGACTCCGAGCTGGTCGCGCTCATTCCGGCCTTCGCCGACTGCCTCGTGGCCAAGGGGCAACGGGTGCCGTCGGCCATGCTGCCGACCGCGATGGCCAAGAGAGGGTTTGACGCCTTCTGGGACCGGCTTGACGCGCTGGGCGACAAGGAGTCCAAGGGTGCGCCGCGGGACCTCACTCCGGCGCAGGCCAGGCCGTACCTGGATCGGGAGATCAAGGCCGCGCTGGAGGACCTGGAGTGCGGCAAGGAGTTCTACACCCGCTACGCCCCGAAGGAGGCCTCGATCGACGCCCGGGTGGAGGCGGAGTACGGTCCGCTGTTCTGACGCTGACCCCGATTGCCCGGCCGCCCCTCTGTCGGGCAGGTTGATCTCGCCGAGCCAGGCGCGTGGGCCCGAGCCCGGACTTGACCACGTCGGCGAAACTCGACCGACTTCCCGTGCCGGTCGGGGCCGCACCGCTCCGGGTGTCACCGCGGCGTTGCTCTATCTACGTTCAACGTAGTATCTTGATCGTTGTCGAGAAGATCGACAGCGGCCGGGGGCCAGGTGCGCTGCTCCACGCTCGCTGGGCTGCTCGGCAGGCGTCACCTTTGTGGGGAACCGTGGTGCATCCGCGCCGCGACCGGAGATCGCCGCCGCTCCGGGGCGGTGGCGATCTCTGTCGCCTGCGGTGAGCGGCTGATCGAATCGCGTCGGGGTTCGGCCTGCCGTCGGTGTGCCTCGTCCTTGTCGCGGCCGTTCCGCCGCACGGGTCGCGCACGGCGCGCGTCCGACTGACCTGGAGATTCCATGCGTCGTGTCACGTGGGTGCTGTCGCTTGCCTTCATATCAGGGTGTGCCGCCGAACAGGCCGCCGCTCCCATCCTCACGAAGGGGCCGGACCCGCGGCCCAAGATGGAACAGATCGATCGACGCCCGGGTATGGGCCGAGTACGGCCCACTGGTCGGACGCTGACCCCGATCGCCCGGCCACCCGCCTGCCCCCCGCCTGCCCCCCGGCGGAGCGCAGGCCACGTCCGGGGGCGTCCGCGTCCGTGGGCGCGGTGATTCTTCGGATGCTCCCTAATCTCGATCGCGGGTTGAGCGATCCGCCGGCTGCTCGGGCCGGGTCATGGACAGGACGTCGAGGACCTCGTCGAGCTGCTTCTCGGTGAGGGCGCCGTCGGCCACGTGACCGCGTTCGACGACCACCTGCCGGATCGTCTTGCGTTCGGCGAGGGCCTGCTTGGCGATCCTGGCCGCCTCCTCGTAGCCCACGTAGCGGTTCAGCGGCGTGACGATCGACGGCGACGACTCGGCGTACTCCCTGAGCCGCTCCACGTTGGCGGTGATCCCGCGTACGCACCGCTCGGCCAGTAGCCGGGAGACGTTCGCGAGCAGCCGGATCGACTCCAGGATGTTCCGGGCCATCACCGGGAGCATCACATTGAGCTCGAAGGAGCCGGACGCGCCCGCCATCGTGACCGTCGCGTCGTTGCCGACGACCTGCGCGGCGACCATGGTGACCGCCTCCGGGATCACCGGGTTCACCTTGCCCGGCATGATCGACGACCCGGGCTGGAGATCGGGCAGGTTGATCTCGCCGAGCCCGGCGCGCGGGCCCGAGCCCATCCAGCGCAGATCGTTCGCGATCTTGTTGAGGGAGACGGCGACGACCTTGAGCGCGCCCGAGAGCTCGACCAGCGCGTCCCGCGCGCCCTGCGCCTCGAAGTGGTCCCTGGCCTCGGTGAACGGCAGGCCGGTCGCGCGGCCCAGCTCCTCGATCACGGCCGCGGCCCAGCCGGGGTCCGGGGTGTTGATGCCGGTGCCGACGGCGGTGCCGCCCAGCGGCAGCTCGGCGAGCCGGGGGAGCACCGCCTGGATGCGCTCGATGCCGAGCTCCATCTGCGTGGCGTACCCACGGAACTCCTGACCGAGGGTGACCGGCGTGGCGTCCATCAGGTGGGTCCGCCCGGACTTCACGACGTCGGCGAACTCGACCGACTTCTCCTCCAGCGCGGTCGCCAGGTGTTCCAGCGCGGGTGTCAGGTCGTGGGTGACCGCCTGCGTGGCGGCGACGTGGATCGAGGACGGGAACACGTCGTTGGACGACTGCGCGGCGTTGACGTGGTCGTTGGGGTGGACCGGCCGTCCCAGCCGCTCCGCGGCCAGCGTCGCGATCACCTCATTGGTGTTCATGTTCGACGACGTGCCGGAGCCGGTCTGGAACACGTCCACCGGGAACTGGTCGTTCCACCGCCCGGCCGCGACCTCCTCCGCCGCCTCGCGTACGGCCCGGGCCATGTCCTCGTCGAGGACGCCGTACGCGGCGTTGACCGTGGCGCAGGCGGCCTTGATGCGCCCGAGCGCCGAGATGTGCGCGGGGTCCAGGCCCCGGCCGGAGACGGGGAAGTTCTCCACCGCCCGCTGCGTCTGCGCCCCCCACTTGGCTGAGGCGGGCACCCGAACCTCACCCATGGAGTCGTGCTCGATCCGGAAGTCGTTCATGTTCCTGTCCTATCAAGAGCCCGTCGGCGCCGTTCCGCCCGCCCGGCGGCAGGTCCGTCTCGGCGGCCGAACTCCTCCTTGACTGGCCTGTGGAATTTGTTGATCGTGAAACTTGACGAGGCCCCAGGGACGGGCCGTCCGGCGCGGCCGGACACGACGCCGTGAAGCGAGGGACGGATCGCGGCGGCCGGGCGGACGGCCGGCTGGGGCACCGAGCCGCCGATCTGAAAGGGAGACATGGATTTCGTCGACACTGTGCGGAACGCGCCGGCGCGGGCGCTCCCCGTCGAGGAATACCAGGCCGAGTTCGCCGAGGTGTACGCGTCGGTGACCGAGCCGGCGCTCAAGCTGGAGCGCGCCCAGCATTTCGACGAGGAGGACTTCCCCAGCTGGGTCGCGTTCCTTGAGGGCGACTGGAACCGCTCCCTCGCGCTCCTCCGGGAAACCCGGGACGCCCTCGTCGGCTACTACCGCGGCCACGCCGAGTTCCGGCGGGTCCGGATCGCCGAGAGCCCGCTGACGCCGTACATGCGATGGGAGATGCACGCCTTCGTCGAGCGGGTGGCGGCGGGGGAGCGGATCAGGGTCCTGTCCGCCGCCGAAGTGGCCGATCTGGAGTATTCCGGACCGCTCCCCGAACTGGTGATCCTCCGCCCGGACCGGATGTACGAGGTGCTCTACGACGCGGGAGGCGTGCACACGGGCGCGCGGCGCATCACCGATCCCGAGGTGGTGGCGTACGCGCGCGGCGTGGTGTCCTCCCTCTTCGGCCGCGGCGAGGAGCTGACGGCGTTCTTCGCCCGCGAGGTCGCTCCGGCGCCCTGTTGATCAGCCGTGCCGGAGCGACCCCACTGCCCCCGCCCGGCCGTACGCCGGCGGTGTAGCGGTGCTGCGTACGCTGCTCGAACCCGAACTGCCCCCGATCAACACCCTCTTCCTGGCCTCCCGCGCGGGCGCGGCGCATCCGGCCGCCCGCGCGGTCCACGGCCACCTGCTCCTTCAAGGGTCCCTATGGTCAGGATGACCGGGCATCGTGGAGCTCAGACGCTCCCTGGTCAGCCGCGCAGGGCCGTCATCACGATGACGACCAGGACGAGGAACGCGACGACCGCGAGACCCATCAGCAGGAGCACGCGGATCCGCCCGGTCCGGTTGGGCGCCGGAGTGGCGTGCATGGCGAACAGGTCGGTGCCGAGGCCGCCGCGCCCCGGGGGGACGGGGCCCGGCAGGTGCGTAACCGGCGTCGGGGAGCCGGGCGGCGTCGGGCCCTGGACGCGCGGCGCCTGGCCGGGCAGCAGACCGCCGACGGTCGTGTCGTTGCGTCCGCTCCGGTCCACGGCCTTCGCCGCCGGGCTTCCCGGAACCGGGGGGCGGGCGGGCGCCGGGATTCCGGTGCCTCCCGGCGCGTTCCCCGGCGCGTTCCCCGCCGCGGCGGGGAACGCGGGCCGGCCCGGCGGGCTCTGAGGGGAGGCCGGGCGGGCCGAGGCGGGCGGCGGGGGAAGCCGGAGCCCGGCCTTCGGCCGGATGACCAGCATGGTCTTGTCGGCGTCGACATCCTCGGCCGGCTCAGGGGGAGAGCTCGGGGCCGGTGGTTCCGGGCGAGGGGCCGGGGCCGGTGGTTCCGGGCGAGGGCTCGGGGCCGGTGATTCGGCGGCCCTCGTGGGCCGCTCCCGCTCCAGCCGACGTACCGGAGGCGTGGCGGCAGGCGACGCGTTGATGGGCGTGTCGGCGACCGTGCGCAGCATCGCCGCCGCCCGCTCGGACGTGAGCCGCAGCGTGTGGTCCTTCTCCAGCAGGCCGTCGAGGACGGGACGGAGCGGACCGGCCTGGGTCGGCGGGTCGGCCGACTCGGTCATCAGCGCGCTCAACGTCTCCGCGACCGACGCCCGCTCGTACGCGGCACGGCCCTCGACGGCGAAGTACAGGGTCGCGCCGAGCGACCAGAGGTCGGACTCGGGCCCGGCGTGGTCGCCGCGGGCGCGTTCGGGCGATGTGTAGCCGGGGGAGCCGATCACCATGCCGGTTCTGGTCAGCGCGCTGTCGCCCTCCGACTTGGCGATGCCGAAGTCGGTGAGCACGACCCGTCCGGTGTCGGTGATCAGCACGTTGCTCGGCTTCACGTCGCGGTGCAGGATGCCCTGGGCGTGCGCGGCGCGCAGCGCGTCGAGCAGTTCGTAGCCGACCTCGGCCACCAGGCGGGGCGGCAGCGGCCCCTCGTCCTCGATGACCTGTTCCAGCGACCTGCCCTCGACGAGCTCCATGATGATCCACGGGCTGCCGTCGATCTCGATGGCGTCGTAGACGGTGGCGACCGAGGGATGGCTGATCCGGGCGGCCGCACGGCCTTCACGGATCATGCGTTCCCGGAGCTCCCGTCGCTGTTCGGCGCCGAGGGACGGATCCTGGCGGATCTCCTTGACGGCGACGTCGCGCCCGAGCGTTCGGTCGAAGGCCCGCCAGACGGTGCCCATCGTGCCGCGCCCCAGCATTGTGATCAGTTCGTACCGGTCGCTGAGCAGCCTGCTCCCCATGGCATGAAAGATATCTATTCCACCCCGGGGAGCGCTTTCGGGTCAGTTGAGAAAACTCTTCGGCCAGAATCGCCGGGGCAGAAGTATCTGGACCACCAGCCGCAGCACGCGCGGCGCCGAGCTTCCCGACATCGGCCGCTCGGCCGGCTTGCGGTGGACGCCTTCGGCGGGGCGGCGCCGCTGTACGGGCACCTCGGCCGAGTCCTCACGGGGCTCGCGCTGGAACGCGTGCGGCGGCGTGCGCGGCGTCGGACGCGACTCGGCGCGGTGCTGTCCCCGGTGGGTGGGGCGGCGGACCGCAGGCGGCAGAGCCGCGGGTGAGGGCCGCGCCGGCCGGTGGGTGATCGGCTCCTCGCTGGTGCCGCCCGCCGCGATCCGGGCCAGCGCCACCGCGGCCCGCACCCCGTCGAGCCGCGCGTCCGGGTTGATCTGCAGCAGGCCGCGCAGGACCGGGGCGAGGGGGCCGGCCCGCTCCATCGGGATCGGTGCGCCGCTGGTGAGCGCGGCCAGCGCGGCGGCGGCGGTGCGCCGGCCGTGCAGGCCGCGTCCTTCGACGGCGGTGTACAGCGTGGCCCCGAGCGACCACAGGTCGGCGGCCGGGCTCGCCTTGGCCCCGAGCACCCGCTCGGGGGCGATGTATCCGGCGGAGCCCAGCACGATGCCCGCCTGCGTGATCGAGACGTCGCCTTCGAGCGCGGCCAGTCCGAAGTCGGTGAGTACGGCCCGGTCGTCGGTCACGAGCACGTTGCTCGGCTTCACGTCGCGATGCAGGATGCCCTTCGCGTGGACGGCGCGGAGCGCGCCGAGCACCTGCCGCCCGATCTCGGCCACCCGCTGGGGCGGCAGCGGGCCGACCCGCCGGACCAGCTCCTCCAGCGACTGCGCCCGGAGGAGCTCCATCACGATCCAGGGGCGGTCGTCCTCGGTGATGACGTCGAACACCGTGATGACCGACGGGTGGGCGACCATCGCGGTGGCCCGGCCCTCGCGCTCGGTCCGCGCGCACAGCTCGGCGCGCAGATCTTCGTCCAGGACGAGCGGGAGCCGTACCTCCTTGACCGCGACCTCGCGGTCGAGCAGCTCGTCGCGCGCCCGCCAGACCGTGCCCATGCCCCCGCGCCCGACCGGCTCGACAAGCCGATACCTCGCGGCGAGCTGGTATCCGGACGGCGCACGCATGGGTGGCAGCTTACCGATTTGTGTAATGCGACCAGTAGAGACCATGCCGCGAAATTGTTGAGATCTTTTGTCAGATCTCCTGACTGAGATTATGACAGGACGCGGCGTCCGGAACGGCCTCTCCGGCCACCGGGCGGGAGGACACCCGACCTTCCCCGCCGGCGAGGACCCCGTGGGTGCTCTCACCAGCGAAAACAAGCCGACGGGCGAGCGGTCCGGACGTCGGCCGAGCCCGCTGCCGGCGCCGATGTGATCGGCGCCGGCAGCGGGGCGAGGACGCCGTTACTTGACGCCGTTGCGGGTGGGGACGCCGACGAAAGTGGCGCCGCCGTCCTGCTGTCGCTGGTCGAAGAAGTCGTTGCCCTTGTCGTCGACGACGATGAAGGCGGGGAAGTCGACGACCTCGATCTTCCAGACGGCCTCCATGCCGAGCTCGGGGTACTCCAGGACCTCGACCTTCTTGATGCAGTCCTGGGCGAGCCGCGCGGCCGGGCCGCCGATGGAGCCCAGGTAGAACCCGCCGTACTGCTGGCACGCCTCGGTGACCTGGCGGGAGCGGTTGCCCTTCGCCAGCATGACGAACGAGCCGCCCGCCGCCTGGAAGCGCTCCACGTACGAGTCCATGCGCCCGGCCGTCGTCGGGCCGAACGAGCCGGAGGCGTACCCCTCGGGGGTCTTGGCCGGGCCGGCGTAGTAGACGGCGTGGTTCTTCAGGTACTCGGGCATCTCCTCGCCCGCGTCCAGCCGCTCGGCGATCTTCGCGTGGGCGATGTCGCGGGCGACGACGAGGGGTCCGGTGAGGGAGAGCCGCGTCTTGACCGGATACTTCGTGAGCTCGGCGAGGACCTCCGGCATCGGGCGGTTGAGGTCGACGCTGACCACGTCGTCCGAGAGCTGCTCGTCCGTCGTGTCGGGCAGGAACCGGGCGGGGTCGGTCTCCAGCTTCTCCAGGAAGACGCCCTCCGGGGTGATCTTGGCCAGGGCCTGCCGGTCGGCGCTGCAGCTCACCGCGATGGCGACCGGGCAGGACGCGCCGTGGCGCGGCAGCCGGATCACGCGCACGTCGTGGCAGAAGTACTTGCCGCCAAACTGGGCGCCGATGCCGAGCTTCTGGGTGAGTTCGAAGACCTTCTTCTCCATCTCGAGATCGCGGAAGCCGTGCCCGCTGGTCGAGCCCTCGGTGGGGATGGTGTCGAGGTAGCGGGCCGAGGCGTACTTCGCGGTCTTGAGCGCGAACTCGGCGCTGGTGCCGCCCACCACGATCGCCAGGTGGTACGGCGGGCAGGCGGCGGTGCCGAGCGAGCGGATCTTCTCCTCCAGGAACTGGAGCATCCGCTTCTCGTTCAGGACGGCCTTGGTCTCCTGGTAGAGGAACGACTTGTTCGCCGAGCCGCCGCCCTTGGCCATGAACAGCAGCTTGTACTCGTCGGCGTGCCCGTTGGGGTCCTCGGCGTACAGCTCGATCTGGGCGGGGAGGTTGTCGCCGGTGTTCTTCTCCTCCCACATGGTCAGCGGCGCCATCTGGGAGTAGCGCAGGTTCAGCTTGGTGTAGGCGTCGTACACGCCCCGGCTGATGTGCTCGGCGTCCCGGCCGTCGGTGAGGACGTGCCGGCCCCGCTTGCCCATGACGATCGCGGTGCCGGTGTCCTGGCACATCGGCAGCACGCCGCCGGCGGAGATGCTCGCGTTCTTCAGCAGGTCGAGGGCGACGAACCGGTCGTTGCCGCTGGCCTCGGGGTCATCGATGATCTTGCGGAGCTGGGCGAGGTGAGAAGACCGCAGATAGTGCGAGATGTCGTGGACGGCGGCCTCGGTGAGCAGGCGCAGCGCCTCCGGATCGACCTCAAGGAACCTGCGGCCGGCCGCCTCGGTGATCCGTACCCCCTCCGTGGTGATCAGACGGTATTCCGTCTCGTCCGTGCCAAGCGGCAGCAGGTCGGTGTAGTCGAACTCGGGCATCGTCTTCGATCCTCTGGTGTCTCGCCGGTTCCTCCGAGCGGAGGATATGCCCGCGGGCGCGCGGGCGTGGCCGAGGGGGCCGCCCGCCAGTACGCGGAGCGAGTCCGAGCAGGATGCCCGCGACGACCACGGCGGCCCCGCCGACATCCGCGAGCGAGGGCACACCGAGACCGAGCACCACCGAGGTCACGAGGGCGCCGATCGGGATCATCCCGGCGAACAGCCCCGCGCGGTCCGGACCGAGGCGGGGGAGCGCGCTGTACCAGAGGAAGAACGCCACGGCGGTCACGATCACCGCCTGGTAGCCGATGCCGAGCGCCTCGGCCGCGGTCGGCATCCGCAGCATCGCTGTCCCGTCCAGCGCGAGCCCGATGACCAGCAGGTACGGCACGGCGAGCGCCGCGGAGTAGGCCGAGACCCGGACGGCGCCCAGCTTCGGCAGCAGCGGGAGGGCGAGCAGGGAGAACAGCGCCTCGCAGGCGAGCGCGCCCAGCGACCAGAGCAGGCCGCGCAGGTTGCCGCTGCCGAGGCCGGTGGCCAGGGTGGCCCCCGCCATGACGACGAGCGCCGAGGCGACGATCCGCGGGGAGGGCGCCGATCGTGCGCCGCCCGCGAACAGCGGGCCGAGCAGGGCCAGCGTCACGGGCGTCGCGCCGAGGACGGTCCCGGCCAGCGTCGGGCCCGCCGCGATCGCCGCCTCGATGAGGCAGAGGTTGAAGAGCGCCAGCCCCGTCAGGGAGAGCGCCGAGAGCAGCGCGAACTCCCGTGCCGTGAGCCGCGGGAGGGAGAGGCCGCGGGCGCGGGCGGCGGCGAGCAGGATGGCCGCGGCGACGGCGTAGCGCAGGGCCTGCCCGCCGTACACCGGGTAGGTCGAGATGAGGTCGGACACCGCGGTCAGGGTGCCCACCAGGAACATTCCGGCCGTCGCCCGGGTCGCCGCCGGCCCGAGCGCGGTGCGGGTGCTGGTTTCCGTCGTCACGATTGGCGATGCTAGGAAGGCAATGGCTCTCTCAGAGAGTCCAATCAGATGGAAAAATCGAGGACCAATTGGCCGATCTTCATCTCGTCGTCGATCGGAGCCGGGGTGGCCTGGCCGGGCAGATCGCCAGGGAGCTCCGGGAGTCGATCCGCTCGGGCCGGCTCGACCGGGGCGCGCGGCTGCCTCCCAGCCGCGATCTCGCCAGGGACCTCGGGCTGTCCCGGGGCGTCGTCGTCGAGGCGTACGAGCAGCTCGTCGCGGAGGGCTTCCTGGAGGCGCGGGTCGGCGCGGGCACCCGGGTCGCCGCCGGGCCGGTGTCGCGGCCCGAGGAAGGCGCCGCGGAGCCCGGGGCGAGCCACGACGGCCGCCGCCCGACGACTCCGGACCTGACCGCCTTCCCGAGGCAGGCGTGGCTGGCCGCGATGCGCCACGTGCTGGCGACCCTGCCCGGCGACTGCCTCGACTACGGCGACCCGGGCGGAGTGGCCGAGCTGCGCGAGGAGCTGGCCGGCTACCTGCGCCGGGTGCGCGCGGCGGACGCGGACACCGGGCGGGTGGTCGTCGTCACCGGCGTCGCCCAGGGGTTGAGCCTGGTCGTGCGGGCGCTCGCCGAGTCGGAAGCCGAAGTGGGAAGCCTGGTCGCGAGAGGCGAAACCGGAAGCCTGGCCTCGGAAGGCGAGGCAGGAGGGTCGGCCGCGCCCGTCGTGGCCGAGGCCGGCGGCGGCGGTCCGATCCTGCTCGCGGTCGAGGAGCCGACGAGCCCCCGGCAGCTCCCGCTGCTCCGGCGGGCCGGCGCGCGCCTGGTCGGGGTGCCGGTCGACGCCGAGGGCATCGACGTGGCGGCGCTCGCCGGGACGGGGGCGCGGGCGGTGCTGCTCACCCCGGCCCACCACTACCCGACGGGGGTCGTGCTGTCGCCGCGCCGCCGGGCCGAGCTGATCGCCTGGGCCGCCGACACCGGCGCGATCATCCTGGAGGACGACTACGACGCCGAGTTCAGGTTCGACCGGGAGCCGATCGGCTGCCTCCAGGGACTCGCTCCCGACCGCGTCGTCCTCGCCGGGAGCGTGAGCAAGTCTCTGGCCCCGGGTCTGCGGCTGGGCTGGCTCGTGGCGCCCCCGGCCATCGCCGCCGCCGTACGGCGGGCGCGGGGAGAGCTCGATCTCGGCTCTCCGGTGATCGACCAGTACGTGCTGGCCCGGTTCATGCGGACCGGCGGGTACGACCGGCACCTGCGGCGGATGCGCAGGGAGTACCGGCGGCGGCGGGACGCGCTCGTCCGGGCCCTGGCGGAGCACCTGCCCGAGCTGAGGGTGCACGGCATCTCCGCCGGGTTGCACCTGTACGCGGAGCTGCCCGGCGGGTGGGACGCGCGGCGCGTGGGGGAGGCGGCCCGCGCCTGCGGCCTCGCCGTCGATCCGCTCCCGTCCGCCCTGGTGATCGGCTTCGCCCGGCTCTCCGAGCACCGGATCGCCGACGCCGTACGCGAGCTGAGGGCGCGGACAGATGGTCAGAATGTCTGGACATATCCTTGACCTGAACGTACGCCGACCGGGATGTTGGACGGGCGGCACGATGCGGATCTCCCGTGCCGCGCGGGCCGCTCGACGAGGAGACGAGATGACGTACATTCCCGCGGGTTCCGCGCCCTCCGGGCCATGGAGTCTGGAGATCACGCCCGAGCTGGCGGGCTGGGTGCACACCGGCCTGCGCGTCGTCGAGCTCGGGGACGAGCCGGTCGAGTTCGCGACCGGCCCCGAGGAGATGCTGGTCGTTCCTCTCGCCGGGGCCTGCGAGGTCGTGGCGGACGGCGTCCGGCTGGAGCTCGCCGGGCGGCGTTCGGTCTTCCAGGGGGTCACCGACTTCGCGTACCTGCCGATCGAGGCGTCGGTGCGCCTCGTCGGCGAGGGTCGGATCGCCCTGCCGGCCGCGCGTGCCACCCGGCGGCTCCCCGTCCGGTACGGCCCGGCCGACGCGGTGCCGGTCGAGACGAGGGGCGGGGGAGCGGCCACCCGGCAGGTCAACAACTTCTGCGCCCCGGAGGCGTTCGAGTGCGACCGGCTGATGGCGGTCGAGGTGATCACGCCCGGCGGCAACTGGTCGTCGTACCCGCCGCACAAGCACGACACGCCCGGCGGCCACGAGGCCGTGCTGGAGGAGATCTACTACTTCGAGGGCGGGCCCGGTTACCAGCGCGTCTACAGCTCGCCGGGAAACCCCATCGACGTGCTCGCCGAGGTCGGCTCCGGCGACGTCGTGCTCGTGCCGTACGGGTATCACGGGCCCTCGATGGCGTCCCCCGGGTACGACCTCTACTACCTCAACGTCCTCGCCGGGCCGGGCGAGCAGCGGTCCATGGCGTTCTCGGACGATCCCCGGCACGCGTGGATCCGCGAGTCCTGGAACCGCTGACCGCTCGCGCGACCACGAGGACGCCGGGTCACGTGGCCGAGGACGCGGGCGCCGGCGTGCGGGGCTGGAAACCGCGCGCCAACAGGATGATCACCGCCGCCAGTGCGAGCGGCGCGGCGAACGCGACCCGGTAGTCGGCGGCCTCGGCGATGCCTCCGACCAGGGCTGCTCCCACGATGAAGCCGACATAGTTGAACATGTTGACCCGCGCGATGGCCACGCCGGATCCGGCCGGGTCGAGCCGCCCGGCCGCCGAGAACGACTGCGGGGCGACCACCGACAGGCCGATCCCGGTGAGGGCGAAGCCCGCGATGGCGAGCGGCTGGGTGGGCGCGGCCACGATCGCGACGAAGCCGGCGGTGGCGACCGCGCCGCCGATCCGGACGATCGCCGCCGGGCCGTACCTCCGGACGGCGAGGTCGCCGCCCACCCTGACCAGGAACGTCGTCGCCTGGTACGCGCCCAGCGCCAGCGGCACCACGGACGCCGACGCGTGCATGACCTTGTCCATGAAGACCGAGCCGAAGTTGGAGATCGACGCGTCGCCCACGAAGAGGAAGGCCATCGCCAGGCACAGCGGGATGATCGGCTTCCAGGGGAATCGCGTCTCGGCGCGCATGGCCTCGGGGGCCGTGCGCTCCTCCTCCGGACGGCAGAGCCAGCGTGCGGCGACGACCGCGACGGCGGCGCCGGGCGCCATGACGATCGCGAAGGTGGCCCAGAGGTCCAGGCCCAGCTCGGCGGCGGCCGACGCCCACAGCGCGCCGAGGACGGCGGCCGCGCTCCACAGCGCGTGGAACCCGGTCAGTATGGCCCGGCCGTACCGGCGCTCGACCGCGACGCCCTGCATGTTCATGGCCGCGTCCACGCCGCCGAGGCTGATGCCGAACAGCGCGAGGGTCACCATGAAGAGGGGGACCGTGGGGGCGAGGCCGGCCAGCACCACGGCGGCGCACGTCAGCGGCTGGAAGGTGCGCAGGATTCGCCGGCTGCCGAAACGCGCGGTGAGCGTGCCGGCCAGCACGCTGCCCGCGCCCGCGATCACCGGGACGATGAGCAGCAGGATCGTCAGCTCGCCGTCGCTCAGCCCGTGCTTGCGCTGAAGCCCGGCGACCTGTGTGAGCAGGGTCGCGAACGTGAGCCCCTGGACGAAGAAGATGGCGAACGTGGCCAGCCGCGCCTGGCGGTCGCGTTCGGTGGGGCGCGATGGGGGCGATGGCGGCGTGGACGTCGGCAACGCGGCCTCCGAGGGGGGAAACGTGAGGGGGGTTCAGGTTATGGCTCGCCGATCACGCGGTCAATGGTCGCTACAAGTGCCGTCGGTCCCGCACATCACGGCCCTTCGCCCTGCCTCGACAGGGGGGAGAGGGCGTCGCACGGCGGGCGTGCGGCGTCCGGGGAGGAGACGGGGTTGTGCGTAGAAGGGACGGCCCGGACGGAGGAATCCCTGGCGGCGGCGTGCCGGACAGGAACGCGCGGAAACGATGCCCGCCCGGCCTGGTCCCTTCGGGCGCGGCAGCGCTTAGTCTCGACATGTGAGCTTCGAGTCCCGCGCGAGTAACTTCATCTCCGCATTCCTGGGCTCCGGCCCGTCCGGAGCCACCGGACCGGCCGGTACCTCTCCGTCCGAGCTGCGGGCGTCCGACGCCGACAGGGAACAGGTGATCGGCATCCTGCGAGACGCCCTCACCGACGGGCGGCTCACCCTCACCGAGCACGAGGAGCGGGTGGAACGCGCCTACACCGCCCGCACGCTGGGCGAGCTCGTCGGGCTCACGGCGGACCTCGTCCCGCCGGAGCGCCAGCCGTTCCTCATGGACGGCCGTCCCGTCGTCGCCCTCTTCCGTACGGAAAACCGCGGCGGCCGCTGGGTCGTGCCCTCGGAAGTGCCGGTCACCTCGCTCGGCGGACGGGTCACGATGGACCTGTGCGAGGCGCTACTGCAGTCCCGCCATGTGGTCGTGCGGCTCGCGGTGATGGCCGGGACCGTGACCCTCGTCGTCCCGGAGGGGGTCCGCGTTGTCAGCGCGCCGGACGCCCGGATCAAGACGTTCCACGACGAGGTACGGCTGCCGCCGGGCGCGACCGACCACGCGCCGGACGCGCCCGTCATCGAGCTCGTGGGCTTCGTTTACGGCGGGAAGGTCATCGCCCGGTCGCCGAAACGCCCCAAGAAGGGGTTGTTCCGCCGGTCCTGACCCGGCGGAACAGGTCCCGATCCTGTCGGGAATCCGGGTCTCAGGTCAGACGGCGGTGTCGAAGTTGATCGCGCTGTAGGCGCTCAGCTTCCAGAGCTGATGCTCGCTCTCGATCTTGCGGATCGTGCCGGAACGGCCCCGCATCACCAGCGAGTTCGTCACGGCGGCCCCGCCCTGGTAGCGGACGCCCGGCATCAGTTCGCCGTCCGTGATGCCGGTCGCGGCGAAGAACACGTCGTCGGAGCGGACCAGGTCGTCCATGGTCAGCACCTGGTCGAGGTCGAGACCGGCGTCGAGGGCCTTCCTGCGCTCCTCGTCGTCGCGCGGCCAGAGCTTGCCCTGGATGACGCCGCCCATGCACTTCAGCGCGCAGGCCGCGACGATGCCCTCGGGCGTGCCTCCGATGCCCAGCATCAGGTCGACGCCGGTGCCGGCGCGGGCGGCCATGATGGCTCCCGCCACGTCGCCGTCCGTGATGAACCTGATCCGCGCGCCGGTCTCGCGGATCTCCTTGACGATGCTCTCGTGCCGGGGCCGGTCCAGGATCACGACCGTCACGTCGGACGGCTTGGCGCCCTTGGCCCGCGCCACGGCGCGGATGTTGTCCGCGACCGGGGCGTCGATGTCCACGGCGTCCGCCGCGTCGCGGCCGGTCACCAGCTTCTCCATGTAGAACACGGCGGACGGGTCGTACATCGAGCCGCGCTCGCTGACCGCGATGACGGAGATCGCGTTGTTCATGCCGAGGGAGCACAGGCGGGTGCCGTCGATCGGGTCCACCGCGACGTCGCACTCGGGGCCGGTGCCGTCGCCCACGTCCTCGCCGTTGTAGAGCATGGGGGCGTTGTCCTTCTCGCCCTCGCCGATCACGACGACGCCCTTCATGGACACCGTGTTGATCAGCTGTCGCATGCCGTTGACGGCGGCTCCGTCCGCACCGTTCTTGTCGCCGCGGCCCACCCACCGTGCCGCCGCCATCGCGGCCGCCTCGGTGACGCGGACCAACTCCAGGGCGAGGTTGCGGTCGGGCGCGCGCTCCCCGGTCGCCAGCGCTGCCGGTACGTGATCAGCCATCGTTCCCCTTAAATGTGGCGTCGTAAGAGTTGATGTTAGTGGCGTATGCCGTTCTTGTCCGATTGGTCTGGACCGGTTGCCGCAGGCAGGAGGGCATTTCCGTCGCTGCCGACGCCGGGCGGGCGGCGCGGGATATGGTCGCCGAATGAGCAGCGACACGGAGCCGTCGGTCACCGCCCGCACGTCGGAGCGGGGCGCCGCCACAAGGACCGCGCTCCTCGAAGCGGCCAGGGAGGCCTTCATCACCTGCGGTTTCGCCGAGACCGGCGTGACAGATGTGGTGGCACGGGCCGGGGCCAGTGTCGGCAGCCTTTATCACCATTTTTCGGGGAAGGCCGACCTTTACCTGACGTTGTTCGAAGATTTCCAGAGCCGGCAGACGCAGCGGACCCGGCACGCCATCCAGGAGGCCAGGTCCCGGGGCGCGTCCGAGCCGATGTCCCTGTTTCTCGCCGGCGCCCGGGCCTACCTCGACGGCTGCCTCGCCGAGCGCGACCTCACCGCGCTGTTCCTCCGCGGAGACGGCCCGACCGGGTTCGAGGTCGTGATGCGGGACCGGCTGCGCCAGTGGACCCGGCGCAGCGCGGCGCTCTTCGAGCACGAGGACGCCCTCGTCCTCGTCGTCACCGGCGCCCTCGCGGCCGTCGTCCAGGAGGTGACCCTCTCCGAGGACGAGGAGCGCGCCCGCGTGATCGCGGAGCAGGCGCTCACCCTCATCGGCCGCATCCACTGACCTCGCCCCGGATCTCCGGCGCGATGAGCCGAGAGATGTCCTTCCACATCGCTTTGCTGTCAGTCTTGACACGATTTGCCCCTCCGGTTCCCCTCAAAGCGTGGATGTGCTTCCCGAATCGGAATTCCCCGCGCTGTACAAGGCGGCCGACCGGGCGGCGATGGCCGGCCAGCGCCGCCTGGTCGTCGCGACAGCCGTCCGGCTGCTGTCCCTGGTCATCGCCGCGATCTTCGGCTCGCTGAGTGTCGTCATCGGAAGTTTGGACGCCGCGGGAACGGTCGCCGCGAGCGCGATGGGGGCGGCCCTCGTGACCGAGGTCTACCTGCTCACGACCCGACCGGAGCGCCAGTGGTACGAGGCCCGAGCGGCCGCCGAATCCGCCAAAACCCTGGCCTGGAGATACCTGGTCGGGGGCCAGCCCTTCGACGTCGACGAGAACGATCACGGCGCCGACCAGCTCCTGCTGCGCAGGTACAGCGGGATCACGGCGACCCTGCACGGGTTCGCGCCGGTCCCGGTGTCCGACACGGACGCGCAGGTGACCGAGGGGATGCGCCAGGTCCGGGCGCTCTCCCTCGACGAGCGGAAGCGGCACTACATGATCGGGCGGCTCGACGATCAGCGGGCCTGGTACGCCGCGAAGGCGACCAGGCACGAACGGCAGGCGGGCCGGTGGCTTATCGCGCTCGCCCTGCTTGAGGCATTCGGCCTGGTCGCGGCGGTGTTGAAGTCGGCGCAGGCGCTGGACCTCGATCTGCCCGGCATTCTCGGCGCGGTCGCCGCCGCCGGAGTGGCGTGGCTGCAGACCCGCCAGCACCAGCAGCTCGCGAACGCGTACTCCATCGCCGCGCTCGAGGTCGGCGCCATCGTGTCGCGGGCCGACTGGCCCACCACGGAGAGCGAATGGGCGCACTTCGTGGATGAGGCCGAGGAGGCGATCTCTCGAGAGCACATGCTGTGGGGTGCCTCTCATAGCTGACGATAAATGCCAGGAAGAAGGAACCTAAACACCTTTTGGTGGCTTATGTCGGGAAATACTCGATAATTTCGGTCCGAAGTTTGGCGATTCAGTCAAGCGACCGGATGGCGACCGAATAGAGTTGGCAGCTTGTCTGGACCTGATGTCGCCCTCGGCGATAGCGTGACCGCGTTAGCGCCCGGCGCGACACCTGTCCGCACCGGGCTACCTGCACATTGAACGGTTAAGACCATGAAAACTGCCGCTGAGAAGCAGACGGGCGTTGCTTCAGACATCAGGGACCTCAGGGAAGTTCC
This sequence comes from Microtetraspora malaysiensis, assembly GCF_050947145.1. Lineage (NCBI taxonomy): Bacteria > Bacillati > Actinomycetota > Actinomycetes > Streptosporangiales > Streptosporangiaceae > Microtetraspora > Microtetraspora malaysiensis. Next base: position 8,559,124 of record NZ_CP191998.1, on the reverse strand, counting down.
GCTGTCCCTCGTCCGTGAGACCGAAATCGACCGTGTCGTGCGCAGGCTGGTCCCCGACTCCCCGGATATCGAGCGCGTTTCCGTCGCCGCCTTCAACTCCTCCATCTGACCTGAGGATCTGTCCTGAGGAGGGCCGCCGTGAGCGGGCCCTTGGTGCCGTTCCGGCAGTTCGTGCTCAAGGTCCACAGCCGTTGTGACCTGGCGTGCGATCACTGCTACGTCTACGAGCACGCGGATCAGAGCTGGCGTGGCCGTCCGCGCGCGATGTCACCCGAGACCGTCTCGGGGTCGGTGCTGCGCATCGCCGAGCACGTCAAACAGCACGGCATCGAGCGGGTGCACGTCGTGCTGCACGGTGGCGAGCCTCTCCTCGTGGGCGCCGCGCGGCTCGGGGAGATCGCCAGAGAACTGCGGGGGCGGCTCGACGGCCTCTGCGAGCTCGATCTGCGGATCCACACCAATGGAGTCCGGCTCGACGAGCGCTTCTGTGACGTCTTCGCGGAGCACCATGTCAAGGTCGGGATCTCTCTTGACGGTGATCGGGCGGCCAACGACCGCCACCGCCGCTACGCCGACGGCCGGAGCAGTTACGACCAGGTCGTCAGGGCCGTCGGCCTGCTCCGCGAGCGTCCCGAGCTGTACGCGGGGCTGCTCTGCACGATCGACGTCGCCAACGACCCCGTCGCCGTCTACCGGGGCCTGGCCGAGTTGCAGCCGCCGCGCGTCGACTTCCTGCTCCCACACGCGACCTGGGACAACCCTCCGCCGCGACCGTCACCTACGGCGTACGCCGACTGGCTGATCGCGATCTTTGACCTCTGGTTCGACGCAGGCCGGACGGTCGACGTCAGGATCTTCGAGTCGATCATCAGGACCTCGCGTGGTGATCCGAGCCTGACCGAGTCGCTCGGCCTCCAGCCGTCCGATCTGGTCGTCATCGAGACCGACGGCGCGTACGAGCAGGCGGACTCGCTCAAGACGGCCTTCGCGGGAGCGCCCGAGACCGGGCTGCACGTCCTGACCGACACGCTTGACGACGTGGCCCGCCACACCGGGATCGCCGCCCGCCAACTGGGGCTGGACGGATTGTGCGACGCCTGCCGTGCCTGTCCCGTGGTGGAAAGCTGCGGCGGCGGCTTGTACGCCCACCGCTATCGCACCGGGTCGGGATACGCCAACCCCAGCGTTTTCACCGCCGACCTCCTTAAATTGATCACCCATGTCCGAGGCAGGACCACGATGCCGACGCACGCGCTTCCGTACTCCACCGTCGACGCGCTCGCCGCGGGATATGGAGGGGAGGACGATGTGACCCGGCTGGCGGAGACGCAGCGCAGCGTGCGCCGCGCGCTGCTCGCCGCGGTGAGCGCGGCGGGCAGGAGCGTCCCGGAGGCGTGGGACGCCCTGGTCGGGCTCGACGCCGATCATCCTGAGGCGGTCGAGGCCGTGCTGGCCCACCCATACGTCCGGGTCTGGGCGGCGGAGTGCCTGCGCGATGGCGGCGATGTGGACCACCTGCGCAACATCGCCGCAGCGGCCGCCGTCCGGGCGGGCACCGACCTCACGCTCGACATCGCGGTCCGTGACGGCTCGGCGCACCTGCCCTCGATCGGCACGATCGACGGGCTCTCCGGCCGTACGGCACGGCTCGTGGTAGAGGGCGGTTCGTTCGCCGTCGAGGGGAACGAGCAGGGCGACTGGCGGCCCACGTGGCGGCTCAAGGCGGGCGACTTCTCCGTCGCGCTGGAGGACGCCGACCCCTATCGCGACCGTCACCAGTGGGCCGCCGCGCCGCGTCTCGGTGAGCGGGATGTGGCGGCCTGGCAGGAGATGTTCGAGCAGGCCTGGCGGATGATCGATGCCGAGCACGCGCCGTACGCGCCGGGGCTACGGGCCGGGCTCACCACGCTGACCCCACTCGCGCCCGGACCGTCGGGACGCGACGTGAGCTCCACCGCGCGGCACGCCTTCGGCGCGGTCGCCGCCGCGCTGCCGGCGGACCCCGCGACGCTCGCGCTCCTTGTGATCCATGAGTTTCAGCACGTCAAGATGGGCGCTGTGCTGGACATTCTCGACCTCTACGACGAGAGCGACAACCGGCTCTACTACGCGCCCTGGCGGGACGATCCCCGCCCCCTTGAGGGGCTGCTCCAGGGCACCTACGCGCATGTCGCGGTCACGGACTTCTGGCGGGTACGCCGCCAGAGCGCCCCGGGCCAGGGAGACACGCACTTCGCGCGCTGGCGCGCGCACACCGCGGAGGCCATTGAAACGCTCGCGGCCTCCGGGGCGATGACCCCGTTGGGAGACCTGTTCGTGGCGGGAATGCGGCGGTCGGTCACGCCCTGGCTGAGCGAGCCCGTCCCACCGGCGGCCGAAGTGGCGGCGGCACGGTCAGCGCGGGACCATCACGCCAAATGGATTATCCGCACGGGGAATCGCTGACGCCTGTCCGCCACGCAAGGTAACGTCCTTGCAGCTTTCCTTTCGGGACTTTTCTCACGTAGGTCGGGTTCCTATAGTTGAGTGTCCCGGAGGGAAGGAGGCGAATGACCGCGCCACGACCCGACGGGGATGCCCATGAACCGTATTTCTTCCTGAGTTACGCGCACGTCCCGCCGTATGACGCCACCGATGGCACCGATTCCAACCGGTGGGTGGAGAAGCTCTTCAGAGAGCTTTGCCAGCACATCATGCACCTGACGGAGGTCCCCTCGGGGGCGGCCGGATACATGGATCGCGAATTACGGACAGGCGACAACTGGAAAGAGAAGATTTCGGAGCACCTTTCCACCTGCCGTGTCTTCGTGCCGCTCTATTCCCCGCGTTACTTCGAGAGCGAGCAGTGCGGCAAGGAGTGGGCGGCCTTTCTGGACCGCGGTCGCGGCCGCTCCGACCCGGGGCTGCCGACTCCGGCCGCCATCGTCCCCGCGATATGGACCCCCGTACGGCTGACCGCGATGCCCGCGGCTGCGCAGGCGATCCAGTTCAACCACGTCGACCTTGGCACGCGCTACGTCGAGGAGGGCTTCTACGGGATCATGAAGCTGGCCAGGTATCGGACCCATTACCAGGCCGCCACCATGGAACTGGCGAAACGGATCGTCGCCGTCGCACGGAGCTCGCCCATGCCCCGGGGGCACATCCCTGACTACACCGCCGTGCCGAGCGCGTTCGATGACCACACCCCGGAACGGCCGATCACCGTCACGGTCTTGGCCCCCGACGAGGATCACCTGCCTCCGGACCGCAGGCCGTACCACTACGGGCGGAAGCCCCAGGAGTGGGATCCCTTCCGTACGTCCAACGGGGCCCGCCCGCTGGCCGACCACGCGGTGGATTTGGCCCGCGCGCGTGGATACCTGCCGGAAGTGGGAGCGCTCGCCCAACACGCCGAGGCGCTCTCGGCGGAGGAGCCCCGCTCGCCCGCGGTGATGCTCGTCGATCCGTGGGCCACCACCATGGACGACTGCCGTGAATCCCTCCGGGGCATCGACCTCCCCGGGCGCCGGTGGATCACCGTGATGGTGCCCTGGAACAGGGACGACACGCAGACCATGGCCAACGAGGCGCGGCTGAAGGCATGCCTGCGAGAGACGCTCGGCAACAAGCTCGCCGAGCCGGAGGCGGTGCCCGACGTCCCCACGCTCGACTCGTTCAGATACACGCTGCCAGAGGTCCTGAACAGGGCGTCACAGCACTACTTGAAGCGGGCTCCCGCCTATCCGCCGGCGGGGCCGTCGACCGACAGGCCGAGGCTGATCGGGCCGGAGGAGTGATCATATGAGTGAGGGCCAGATCGTCACCTTCTACTCCTACAAGGGCGGCACCGGGCGGACGATGGCGTTGGCCAACGCGGCGTGGATCCTGGCGAGCAGCGGTCTGCGGGTGCTGGTCGTCGACTGGGACCTCGAGTCGCCGGGACTGCACAAATTCTTCCGGCCCTTTCTCGAACCTGGGATCGCGGGCGCAACCACCGGTGTGATCGACCTCATCACCAACTATCAGTGGGCCGCCATCAGGAACGAGGAACGCCCGGGCGACTGGCACAGGGGGTACGCGCGGGTCGAGCCGCACGCCGTCTCCCTCGACTGGGCGCATTTCCCCGAGGGAGGCACGCTCGACCTCATCTTCGCGGGGCGGCAGAACCGGGACTACTCCTCCCTGGTGTCCAATTTCGACTGGGACAACTTCTATGACCGGCAGGGTGGCGGCCAGTTCTTCGACGCACTGCGCGCCGACATGAAGGAGTGCTACGACTACACCCTCATCGACAGCCGTACCGGCCTGAGCGACATCGCGGAGATCTGCACCGTCCAGATGCCGGACGTCCTCGTCACCTGCTTCACCTTGTCCGACCAGGGCATCGACGGCGCGTCGGCGGTCGCCAGGCACATCGACGAGCGTTACCGCGCCAGGGACATCCGGATCCTGCCCGTCCCGATGCGGGTGGACATCGGCGAGAAGGAGAAGTGCGACGCGGGCCGCAGCCTCGCCCGCCGGAAGTTCGACCGGTTCCCCAATGGGATGTCCGCCGAGGACCGCAACCACTACTGGGGCGCGGTCGAGGTGCCGTACATGCCCTTCTACGCCTTCGAGGAGACGCTGGCCACGTTCGGTGACGAGCCGAATCGCCCCGGGTCGATGCTCGCCGCGTTCGAACGGCTCACCTCCGCGATCACCAGCGGGGCGGTCCCGTCGTTTCCGCCGATGGACGAAGCACTCCGAATACGGCATCTCGATCTGTTCGTTCGCAGGCACGCCGGGCTGCACACCGACGTGCACCTCTATTACGCGTCCGAGGACCGGATGTGGGCCGACTGGATCGCTGCGGTCCTGGAACGCCACGGCTACCGTGCCGTGCTCACCGGAATCGACATGGAAGGAGCGCCCGAGCCGCACGCGGACGCGGCACGGGTGATCACCGTGCTCTCCAACGCCTTCCTGCGGGTGCCCGGCGCCGCCTCGATCTGGTCCAGGCTGACCGCCGCCGATTCAGCGGGCCGGGGTGAGCTGGTCCCGATCCGCGTCTCGGAGGCACGCTTCCCTTCGCCGTTTGGCGACCGCGCGCTGACCGACCTCACCCGCATCGGGGAGAAGTCCGCGGCGAGCACGCTGCTGAAGGTGCTCAACGGGTCCGAGGAGCCCATGGCTGTCGACGTGTCGGCCATTGGCGCGCGCTTCCCGGGAAGCGAGCCGCAGGTGTGGAACGTCTCCGCGCGGAACGCCGCGTTCACCGGGCGCAGCGCCGTACTGGAGACCCTGCGCGACCAACTCGTCGGCGGCAACGCCGCCGTGGTGCTTCCCCAGGCCCTGTACGGCCTCGGCGGTGTGGGCAAGACCCAGGTCGCCCTGGAGTACGCGCACCGGTTCAAGGCGGACTACGACCTCGTCTGGTGGGTGTCGACCGAGCAGACCGACTCGATCAACTCCGCGTTCGAAGAGCTGGCCCGGCAGCTCGGCATCCCCGTGGGGGACAACGTCGCCGAGGTCGTGACCGCCGTCCGTGAGGCGCTGCGGCGCGGCACGCCGTACGCTCGCTGGCTGCTGATCTTCGACAACGCAGGTGATCCGGAGGAGATGACCGGCTACTTCCCGGGCGGGACCGGCCATGTCCTGGTCACATCACGCAACCAGTCCTGGTCGAGGGTCGCCGCGCCCCTCGAAGTGGATGTCTTCAGCCAGGACGAGAGCCTGGAGCACCTGAGCCGGCGGGTGCCGGGGCTGGCCGAGTCCGACGCGCTCGAGATCGCCGAGGAGCTGGGTTACCTGCCGCTCGCGGTCGAACAGGCGGCAGCCTGGCTGGCCGAGACGGGCATGCCGGCCGTGACGTTCCTCGAACAGCTCAAGACGGAGACCGCGCGGGTGCTGTCGCTCGGCCAGCCCGCCGACTATCCGCACCCGGTGGCGGCGACCTGGAACCTGTCGCTGAACAAGCTGCGCGAGACCTCGCCCGCGTCGGTCCGGCTGCTCCAGCTCTGCGCGTTCTTCGCCCCCGAGCCGATCTCGATGCAGCTGCTCTACAGCGACGAGATGATGCGCTCGCTCCTGCCGTACGACGAGGCGCTTCAGGAGAAACTCGTGCTCGGGCGGGTCATCCGGGAGATCGGCCGGTTCGCGCTGGCAAAGGTGGACCAAGCCAACAACACCATCCAGGTGCACCGGCTCGTCCAGGCCGTGATCCGCGGCCAGATGACCCAGGATGAGCAGGACGAAGCGTGCCATGTGGTCCACCGCGTCCTGGAGAGGGCGCGGCCGAACCAGGGCGACGTGGACGACCCGGAGAACTGGATCCGATTCGACCGCATCTGGCAGCACCTGCAGCCGTCGCGGGCCACCGAGTGCCAGGAGGAACCGGTCCGGCGGCTACTCACCGACCGGGTGCGCTACCTGTGGAAGCGCGGCGACCTGGAGGCCGCGCTGAGCCTCGGCGACTACCTGGCCAACTACTGGGAGGAGACGTTCGGCAGGGACGAGCGGCAGCGCCTGCACCTGCTGTTCAACATCGCCAACGTCCAGCGTTCCCAGGGGCTCTACCAGGAGGCCAGGGATCTGGACGAGTGGACGCTCGAACGCCAGCGGGAGGTGGTGGGCGAGGAACACCCGCACACCCTGATGACCGCGGGCGGGCTCGCAGCCGACCTGCGCGCGCTCGGCGAGTACGAACGCTCGCTGGAGATGGACCTGGCGACCTACGAGATGTGGAAGCAGCTGTACGGCGAGGAGTACTACAAGACCCTTTCCGCGGCCCACAATCTCGCGCTGTCCTACAGGCTCGTCGGCGACGGGGTCAACGCGCGTGCCCGCGACGAGAAGACCCTGCACCTGCGCAGGGAGGTGCTCGGCCCGACACATCCGTACACACTGTTCTCTGCCACCCACCTCGCCCGTGACCTGCGGGAGATCGGCCGCTACCGAGAGTCGGCCGAGCTGCTGCGCACCACGCTGCAGCAGTACCGCGAGTCGCTGGGGGAGGGCTTCATGGACACGCTGCGCGCGGCCAAGAGCCTCGCGGTGTCGCTACGCCGGTCCGGCGCGCAACAGGAAGCGTGGCAGATGGCCCAGGAGACGGAGGAACGGTACCGGGAGCGTTATCCGGGAACCCCTGACGCGCTGGCGGCGACCCTCGAACTCGCCTGCTGCCTGTCGGCGCTCGGCGACAAGGCCGGGGCGCTGGAGATGGCGGGCGGCATCATGAACATCTACCGGGAGGACCTCGGCGAGTCGCATCCTGGCACGCTGATCGCGCTCAACAACGTGGCGATCTACCGGCGCGGCACGGGCGACGTGGCTGGGGCGACCGAGGCGGCCCGGCGAGCGTACGAGGGGCTGCGGCGGCTCGGCGACAGCCACCCGTTCGCGCTCTCCGCGGCCATCAACCTGGCCAACTGCCTCGGGGAGGCCGGTCTCACCGAGGAGGCCGAGGCGCTGGAGCGGACCACCCTGCAGAGCCTGCGCGCGAAGCTGGGGGAGGAGCACCCGGACACGCTGGCCTGCGAGGCGAACCTGTCGATCACCCTGAGGTCGGAGGGGCGCCTTGAGGAGGCGAACCTCGCCCAGAGGCGGATACTGGCGACCATGGCCCGGGTCCTCGGAGAGAACCATCCCTCAGTGGCGGATGTCAGGCAGGGGCGACGGCTCAACCGGGATCTGGAACCGCAGCCGTTCTGACGCCTCCCTCCGGCAGCCGGGATGTGGCCAGCCAGGTCAGGATGTCCGGCAGGGCGGGCAACGCGGCGAAATGGGCGGCACCCGACTCGATGACCACGGTCGCGCCCGGGATGCGCTCGCCTAGCCAGCGCGCGTGCCCCGCAGGGGAGAAGATGTCCTCATCGCCATGCCACAGCATGGTGGGCACGGCGATGGTCGCCGGGTCGAAGCCCCACGGGGCGTTGAAGGCCAGGTCGTCGTCCACCCAGCCGGCCTCGGAGTGTCTCAGCGCCTCGGCGAAGTTGCCGGCCAGCATTCGCCGGATCCCGTAGTCGGCGACGACGTGGCGGTCTGGCTCGGGTAGGTCGGTGGTGACCTCGGGGACCAGGCGGGTGGGGTCCTCCCGTACCTGGGCGACGGCCGACGACAGGAGCTCGGCGACCGCCTGGTGTCCGCGGGCCGCCGCGGCGAACTCGGTGATGTTGGACTGTGACATGCCCTTGAACCAGTCGAGCCCTTCGGCCGCGCGCGGCGCCAGCGGGACCAGGGCGGCCACCCTGGTCGTGCGCTCGGGCAGGAGCGCGGCACAGGCCAGCGCGTGCGGAGCGCCGCCTGAGCGCCCGGCGACGGCGAACTGGTCGATGCCGAGGGCGTCGGCGATCGCGGACACGTCCTCGGTCGCGTCGGCCACGGTCCGGCCGAACTTCCGGTCGGATCCGCCGTATCCGGGCCGGTCGTAGCTGATCAGCCGGATCCCGAGGCGGTAGAGGACGGAGGGGCGGGGCAACGGCCCGACCCTGCTGCCGGGCGTCCCGTGCATCAGGAAGACCGGGCTGCCGCCCGGCCGGCCCTTCTCGTCGACCGCGAGTTTCCTTCCGTCCGGCGTTCGTACCGTAGCCGTCAACGCGTACCTCCCGGTTGAGCGTTCGCCTCGGAAAGTGATTCCCCGTCAGGTCACGTTCTTCTCATAACGGGATGTTGCGGAAGTATCGCGCTTGTCCGCATGGTGGCCCGCTGCCGGTAGGCTCCCCTGACGTGCGCCGATTCACTGAGGGCTTCTACGGCTACGCGTTCGCCCTGATCGTTTGCCTGGCCGCCGGCTCGTTGATCCTCTTTTTCATGCCGAACGGCAAGAACGAGCACATCCCACGCATCGATTTCTCGATCGACAAGGTCAACGCCGCGCGCGCCGCGTCGTACACCGTCGAGACGCCCAAGGACGTACTTCCCGACTGGGTGCCGACCAGCTCCCAGATCACCCAGAAGTCCGACGTCGTCACGTGGCGGCTGGGTTTCGCCACCAAGAAGCGGATGCACGCCATGGTGGCGCAGAGCAACGAGCAGCCGTTCGCCGAGTTCGCCAACCGGATGGCCAACTCCGACAAGGCCACCGGCACCCGGCAGATCAACGGCACGGCCTGGGAGGAGCGGTTCCGCCAGGACAAGAACCAGCGGTCGCTGATCCGGGTGCTCCCGGATCACACGGTCGTGGTTACCGGATCGGCCGACTGGGACGAGCTGACCGCGCTCGCCGCGTCCCTGGTGGTGCAGCCCAAGCCCGCGAACTGACCCGGGACGGCCGCACGCCGTAACCGGCCACCGCGGCCCCGCCCCGCAACCGGCCGTGCGTCGCCTTGGAAAAGCGCCCCAAAGGCGTCGGAAAGGGGCCTGAAGCGCGTCCAGAAGGGCGTCAGGGGTGCGTCAGAAGGGTGTCTCCTCCTGGGGCTCCTGGCGCTGCGCCATGGCCGCCGCCAGCTTGACCCGGGCGCCCTGGAGCCACTCCTCGCAGATCGCGGCCAGCCGTTCGCCCCGCTCCCACAGCTCGATGGACTGCTCCAGCGTGAGCCCGCCGGTCTCCAGCCGCCGAACCACGTCGGTCAGCTCCTCGCGGGCTTTCTCGTAGGAGAGAGTCTGCTCCGCGTCGGGCGCCTGGTCGGAGGTCGTCTGCTCGGGGGATGCCTTCTCGTCTGCCACGTCCCCCACCCTAGAGTCCGCGTACGACAGGTCGGGGTAATCGGCGGCCACGACCCGGCGTTCCGGCGCCGGGGACACGGCAGGGCGATCCTGGACGCGCTCATGGCGTGGCGCCGGAGAACGGCGTGGCCCGCGTGGACACCCGCACGTCACATCGGACGGCATGGGCCTCCACGCGGGCCACGGCTTCGTTGAGCGCTAGGTCGTGTCTGACAAATCAAGCCCTGCTGCGCGCGGCCCAGACGGCGCCTCGCTGCGTTGACGCCCCACCCGCGGAAAGTCCTCGCAGGCTCGGACTTTCCGCGGGGCCCGGGATTGTCGGCCGTAGGCTCCGCTACGGCCTCCTCCTCCGCCTTGCGATGCATCCGTCTGGATCCGCGCTCGCTACGGGCAGCATTTGTCAGACACTCCCTAACTGGGTCTCACGTGGACGTCGCCGTCACCCCGACCCGGTCGTCGGGGAAACGGATCGTCAGCTCGTCGCCGGGCTTGACCTCGCCCGCGAGCCGTACGACCTCTCCGGAGGGGCGCTGCACGATCGCGTAGCCCCGCTCCATCGTCGCCGCCGGGGACAGCGCGACGAGGCGGGCACGCAGGTGTTCGAGCGAGTCGGCCGAGCGGTCCAGGGAGGAACCCAGGCAGCGCCGGGCCCGCTCGCGCAGCGCGTCCACCTGCTCCGCCCGGCGGTCGAGCTCGCGTACGGGGTCCGCCAGGGAGGGCCGGGACTGGACCGAGCGCAACCAGGAGATCTCCCGGTCGAGCCAGCCGCCCAGCACGCGCCGGCCGCGATCTCTGAGCTGGCGTACCAGCGCGAGCTGCTCGCCGACGTCCGGCACCACCTTCTTGGCGGCGTCCGTGGGGGTGGAGGCGCGTACGTCCGCCACGAGGTCGATCAGCGGGCTGTCCTGCTCGTGCCCGATCGCGCTCACGACGGGCGTACGGCAGGCCGCGACGGCACGCACCAGGGACTCGTCCGAGAACGGCAGCAGGTCCTCCAGGGAGCCGCCGCCGCGCGTGACGATGATCACGTCGACCTCGCGGTCCGCGTCCAGCTTGCGCAGCGCTTCGGTGACCTCGCCCACGGCGTACTGCCCCTGCACCGCCACCGGCTCCACCTTGAACCGCACGGCGGGCCAGCGGCGGCGGGCGTTCTCGATGACGTCGCGCTCGGCGGCCGAGTCCCGGCCGCAGACGAGCCCGATCGTCGAGGGGAGAAAGGGCAGCCGCCGCTTGCGGTCGGCGTTCGTGAGCCCCTCGGCGACGATGAGCCGGCGCAGCCGTTCCAGCCGGGCCAGCAGCTCGCCGACGCCGACCGGCCGGATCTCCATCGCGGTGAAGGCGAAAGACCCCTTGTTCACCCAGAAGTCCGGCTTGACGTGCACGACGACCCGCGCCCCGTCCACGGGCCGGGGGAGGCTCGCCTCGTACACGGCTCGCGTGCAGGTCACCCGGGCCGAGACGTTGGCCACCGGGTCACGGAGGGTGAGGAAGACGGTTCCTCCTCGGGCGGTCAGCTCGGTGATCTGCCCTTCGACCCAGACGGTGCCCAGCCGGTTGATCCACTGCGCCACCATCTGGAGCACCGAGCGGATCGGAAGCGGCTCCTCGGGAGAGGTCTTCGCGCTCACTCAGGACTCGGCTTCGATCTTGGCCAGGCGCGTCTCGTACATGCGGACCACGTCGTCGCGGTTGGTCGTCCCCTTCTCGTACGCGATCAGCTCGCGCATCTGGTCGGCGGACTTGCCGCGCATCCGGGCGCGCAGCGACGCGAGGGACAGCCCGGCGTACCCGGGGTACGGCTCGGCGCCGCCCTCGTGCGCCACGCCCTCCGCGGCTGCAGTGGCGGCCGCCTTCTTCTTCGCGCGCGGCTTGGGCGCCGCGGGCTCGGCCTCCGCCGCGGCCTCGGCGGCCTTCTTCGGGCGCGGCTTCGCGGGCGCGCGCTTCGCGGCGGGCTTGGCGGCCTCGGGCTTCGGCTTCTCCACGGGCTTGGCGGGCGCGGCGGCCTTGGGAGCCGCGGCGGGCTTCTCAGGGGCGGGCTCGGCCGCGGGAGCAGCGGCCGGCTTCTCGGCGGCGGGGGCCTCCGGGGTACGGGCCTTCTCCGGCGCGGGCTTCTCGGCCACCTTCTCGACAGGCTTCTCAGCGGGCTTCTCAGCGGGCTTCTCGACCGCCGGGGCCTCCCACTCCGCCTTCTCGGCGGGGGCCGGGGAAACGCGCTCCTCCGCGGGCGCGGAGCCGTCGGGCTCGGGCGCCCCCTTCGCGGACGGGCGCGGAGCGAAGATGACCGGCTCACGGCGGGCGGGGCGCTCCTCCTCCGCGGCGGGCTCCTCCGCCGTGGTCGCCGGGGCCTCCTCACCCTCGGACGTGGTGATCCGCTTTATCGTGGAACGGACCTGGTCCCCGATCAGAAGGGCCTGTCCCACCCCGCTGATGGTGGTCTGCAACGCGGTCGCGGGCAGGTCCTTGGCCTTGTCCTTCAGCTCGTCCTTGAGCTCATCACCCCTTCTGAAGAGGCTACGGAGAGGCTTGGTGAGTGCTCTGAAGAGGGACATCGCAGCTCCAGCGGAGTCGTTTTCGGATGATGCGGGAGAGGTCAAGAGGCGGCTGACGCTCCACATAGCATAGGAACATGGAGCCATATACCCCCGCCCGTCGTGTCCTGGTTGCCAAGCCGCGCGGCTATTGTGCGGGAGTGGACCGCGCTGTCGAGGCGGTGGAGAAGGCGCTTGACCAGTACGGAGCGCCCATCTACGTACGCAAGCAGATCGTCCACAACACTCACGTGGTCCGGACTCTGGAGGCGCGCGGCGCGATCTTCGTCGAAGAGACGGAGGAGGTGCCGGAGGGCGCGATCGTGGTGTTCTCAGCCCACGGCGTGGCCCCCAGCGTCCACGACGAGGCCGCCGCGCGGCAGCTCCGCACCGTCGACGCGACCTGCCCGCTCGTCACGAAGGTGCACAACGAGGCCAAGCGTTTCGCCGCCAAGGACTACGACATCCTGCTCATCGGCCACGAGGGCCACGAGGAGGTCGAGGGCACGGCGGGTGAGGCTCCCGAGCACATCCAGCTCGTCGACGGCCTCGACGGGGTGGACCAGGTCTCCGTACGCGACCCGAACCGCGTCGTCTGGCTGTCGCAGACCACCTTGTCCGTCGACGAGACCACCGAGACGGTCTCCCGGCTGCGCGAGCGCTTCCCGAACCTGATCGACCCGCCGAGCGACGACATCTGCTACGCCACCTCGAACCGGCAGGCGGCGGTCAAGCAGATCGCGGCGGAGTCGCAGCTCGTCATCGTCGTGGGCTCGGGCAACTCGTCCAACTCCAAGCGGCTGGTCGAGGTGGCCAAGGACTACGGCGCCGCCGCGTCCTACCTGGTGGACGACGCCTCCTTCATCCAGGACGAGTGGCTCGACGGCGTCGGCACGGTCGGCGTCACCAGCGGCGCCTCGGTTCCCGAGGAGCTGGTCGATGGCGTGCTGCGCAGGCTCGCCGAGCACGGTTTCACCGATGTCGAAGAGGTTGAGACGGTGAAGGAGAGCATGCGGTTCGCCCTTCCGCACGAGCTCCGGCGGGATCTGCGCGCTTCCTCGGCGTCGTAACTCCCGGCCGGGTCTCCTCTGCCCCGCCCACATGGGCGGGGCTTTCCTTTTGCGGCGGTCGGGTCGGCCGCCCGCGCTCGGCCCTTCACTTCAGGGCCGAGAAGCTGACGGGGCGACCGCGAACTCGGTGAACCGGCCGCACGTCGCGAATCCGAGGCGGCGGTAGACGGGCTCACCGTCCGAGGACGCCTGCAGGACCGCGGTGCGGCAGCCCTCGTCGTACGCGGTGTGCAGGGTGGCCAGGGTGACGGCGCCGCCGTAGCCGCGCCGGCGGTCGGTCGCGAGCGTCGCGATGTTGTAGATCCCGGCGACCCCCGCGTGCAGGAAGACCTCGGCCGAGCAGACCGGGCGGCCGCTCACGTAGCCGACCAGGTACCGGGCGGGGCAGCCGGGCGCGAGGGCCCACTCGGCGGCGTCGGCGAAGAACCGGCGCACCGTGGCGGCCGGAGGGTCCCAGTTCGCGGCCAGGACCGTCGCGTAGTCGGCGAGTTGCTTCGGAGTCGTCACCGGGCGGATGTCCAGGCCGTCGGCGTGCGGCGTCGGCAGGTCGGCGTGTAGGTCCCTCCACATGCCCGTCTCGGTCTCGGACGCCTCCAGACCGGCGCTCCTCAGGAGCGAGCCGAGGTCCGATGGTGTGGACGCGGGGCCGACCCACCAGGAGAAGCGGCGACCCGTCGCGGTCAGCGCGCGTACGGTCGCCTCCACGCGTGCGGGAGCGGCGTCCGGGGTGAAACGCGCCGCCGCGACGATGTTGAAAGTGTCGTCGTCAAGCCCGCTGTCGGCGATGAGGAGGTCGTCCGTCTCCGTGACGGTCGAGCCCTTCATGTGACGGTGCAGGTGACAGGCATGCTCGGCCAGATTCTGCTCTATCTTGACCAGCAGATCGGGATTGCTGGGAACGTGGTGTTTCGAGCCGTTCATGCAGGTCATCACATCATGTGGCCTTCTGGCGTGGGAGCCATTTCGGGAGGCCAGGCGTCACGGCGTATGGCTCGGAGCGGACGCGGGCACCTGCGGAGGAGTTTCCCGCACGGGCGCGCCGCAGCGGCGTTCCACAGGCGTGCGCTGCTCCTGGCTGCTGATCGTGGGCCGGGCGGCGGGCCGCCCGTCCGAGCACGCGAAGATGTTCGGCGTGGCCGGGCCCAGGAGGCTGTAGACCTCAAGCACCGACACCAGCGCCCACAGCAGCATGGCGGCCGACCGGCGTGCCCCCCGGCCGGTCCCCCTGGCTCCCGGCCGGGTCAGCATCGCGATCTCCTCGCGGGAGGCCGTTCGGTGACGGGCGGGGCGACCCGCGATCTACTGGTCGTCATCGGCCCGCGACGGCCCGCCCTCAGCGCTTGTACGGCCCGGCCCGGCGGCGGCCGTCGCCGTCGCCGTCGCCGGAGCCGCTTCGCGTGCCGCGACGGCGGGCGCCGGGGCCGCGTGCGGAGTCACGGGAGATGCCGCCGGGGTCAGGGCGCTCGCCGCGTCCGTGATCGTGACCTCGGCCCCGAGGGTGACGGTCTCGTTCTTGAAGATGCGCAGCGACCTGCCCAGCGCGCGGGCGGTCTCCGGCAGCTTCTTGGAGCCGAACAGCAGAATCAACACGAGTCCCAGGGCCAGCAGGTGTCCGGGCTCCAGACCGTTGCGCAGGAACATCGCACCCTCATCTCCCTTCTCCGCGCAGCGACACGCGATCTGGCGATCTGATCTCGCGCGCCAAGTTTGCTAGATTGCGCAACTATACAAGTGGGCGATCGCTCTGTGGTCGTCCTCCCCAGCAGGAGCACATTCATGAGGGCATCCACCACGACCGACCCGCGACGGCCCACTGAGCGCCCGCGCGGCGCCGGAGGGATGCTGCGCGGGCGTCGCATCCTGCTGGTCGCCGTCATCACGGCGGTGTCGCTGGTCGGCGCCCTCGCCCTGGGGGCCGGCTGGGTGTACTCGCGACTCGAGGGGAGCATCACCACCTTCGACGCGAAGGGGATCGACCGCCGCCGGCCGGCGCGGACCTTCGCCGGGCAGAACATTCTCGTCATCGGTTCGGACTCGCGTTCGGGAAAGAACAGCAGGTACGGCGGGGGCAAGGGAGACGTCGGACGCTCCGACACGGCGTTCCTGCTGCACGTCTACGCCGACAGGAAGCACGCGATCGCCGTGTCGATCCCGCGCGACACCCTCCTGGACGTCCCCCGGTGCCGGTTGCCCGACGGGACGTGGAGCCGGCCGCAGCACAATGTCATGTTCAACTCGGCGTTCACCGTGGGGCTCACCGCCGCGGGCAACCCCGCCTGCACCCAGAACACCATGGAGAAGCTCAGCGGCCTGCACGTGGACCACACCGTCGTCGTCGACTTCCAGGGCTTCGCCGCGATGACGAAGGCGGTCGGCGGCGTCCCCGTCTGCCTGCCCAAGGACGTCTACGAGGGCGACCTGAACCCCAACCTGGGCATGCGCGGCAAGCTGCTGTTCACCAAGGGACGGCAGGTGGTGTCCGGCCAGCGGGCCCTCGACTACGTGCGCGTCCGCCACGGCATCGGCGACAGCTCCGACATCGGCCGCATCCGGCGGCAGCAGGCCTTCATGTCCAGTCTGCTGAAGAAAGTGCGGGCCCAGGGCCTCAACCCGACCACCCTGCTCCCGCTCGTGGAGGCGGCCGCGCGGTCGATGACCTTCGACCCCGGCCTCGGGTCGGCCGACAAGCTGCTGTCGTTCGGGCTGTCGCTGCGGGACATCGACCTGCGGAACACCAGGTTCGTCACCCTGCCCTGGCGCTACCAGGGGGCGCGGGTCGCGATCGTCCAGGACGAGGCGGACGCCCTGTGGGCGGCGCTCAAGGCGGACCGGACGATCGACGGCGTGGACGCCGGCGGCCGGGCCCGGCGGTCCGGCTCACCGTCCCCGCGTCCGGCGGCGACGGTCTCGGGCGAGGGGATCAGCGTCTCCGTCTACAACGGCACCACGGTCTCCGGCCTCGCCGCCCGCGCGGCCGACCGGTTGACGGCGGCCGGGTTCACCGTCACCCGCGTCGCGACCGCGGACGCACAGACGCGCACGACCACCCTGATCAGGTACGGTCCCGGCTTGGCGATCCAGGCCCGGACGGTCGGCCGCATGTTCCACGGCGCGCGGTTCCAGCGGAGCTCCGAGCCCGGGATCACGGTCATCCTGGGCACCGAGTACGCGAACGCGCCCGATCCGAGCGCCTCCCTGCCCGCGCCCCTGCCGACGAGCGTGGCAACGGCCAGGTCCGCCGCCGACGACATCTGCTCCGACCTCTCGTACGGCTGAGCCGCGCCCCACCGAAACGGGGCAGGTCACGTACGGTCGCCGTGGCGGCGGTCGAACCACGCCTTGGCCGCCAGCAGGGCGGCGCCGTAGACGACCACGACGCCGACGAGCATCAGGTAGCAGGAGGCCGGGAGCGCCGTCATGCCCAGTGGGGCCGCGAGCGGCGAGAGCGGCAGCAGCACGCCCACGGCGACGAGGAAGCACGCGGCCACCATGAGCGGGACGGGGACCCGCCTGCGCCCGCGCAGCACCAGCATCGCCACGGCCTGCGTGAGGAGGTTCTCGACGAACCACCCGGCGTGGAAGGCGGCCTGGCCGCTCGCCTGGCCGGACAACGGGACCGCCGACACCAGCACGGCGAAGGTCGTCAGGTCGGCGAGCGCGTTGAGCGGGCCGAAGACGGCGATGAAGCGCAGCAGGCCGCGCGGCCGGAGCCGGGACGGACGCCGCATCGCACCTCGGCCCGGCCGGTCGAACGCGTACGCGAGCTGGGCGGCGTCGAAGCACAGGTTCTGGGTCAGGACCTGGATCGGCAGCATCGGCAGGAACGGCAGGAGCAGCCCGGCCGCGAGCATCGCGATGACGTTGCCGACGTTGGAGGACAGCACGACGCGCAGGTAGGTGACGATGTTGCCCGTGCTGCGGCGCCCGGCGGCGATCGCGTGGTCGATGGCGGTGAGGTCCTTGGCCGTCAGCACCACGTCGGCGGTCTGCCGGGTCACGTCGGCGGCGTCGCTCGGGCACATCCCGACGTCGGCGGCGCGCAGCGCGGGCAGGTCGTTGACGCCGTCGCCGAGGAATCCGGTCGTGTGCCCCGCCGCGCGCAGCGCCGCGACGACGCGCGCCTTGTGCTCGGGAGCGCAGCGCGCGAAGACGGTGGCGCGCGCGGCGAGCTCGGCCACGGCGGCGTCGTCGAGGCCGTCGAGCTGGTCGGCGGTCACGACGGCGCCCGCGCCGAGGCCGAGATCCGGGCCGAGATCGAGGCCGAGGTCCCGGCAGACACGGGCGGCCGTACCCGGGTGGTCGCCGGTCAGGATCTTGACCTCGACGCCGCGCCCGGCGAGTTCGGCGAGCGCGTCCCCGGCCTGCGGCGCGAGCGCGTCGCGCAGCCCGACGAAGCCGACGAAGGTCAGGTCGTGCTCGTCGCGCGGGCCGTACGGACCGGGGCGGGCGGGCCGGTCGGCGAGGGCGACGGCGAGCACGCGCAGCCCGTCGGCCGCCATCGTCCCGGCGGAGCGCAGCAGCCGCTCCCGGGCGTCGGCGTCGAGTTCGCCGTCCATCTCCCCGTCGGGACCGGCGGCGCGTACGAGCGTGCAGCGGTCGAGCACGTCCTCGACGGCGCCCTTGACCACCAGGGTGTGCACCCCGAGACGGCCCGGACGCTGGACGACGGCGCAGGAGCTGCGCCGGGCGGGGTCGAAGGGGAGCGCCGCGATGCCGTCGGACGCGGGCGGCCCCGGGTCGAGCCGCTCCGCCGCGTCCATGATCGCCTCGTCCAGGGCGTCCGGGCAGGGGAGGTCGGCGAGCTGGATCGTCCACAGGCTGTTGACGGCCGCCCAGCGCAGCACTTCCGGATCGGGCCGTCCGCCCGGATCGAGCGAGCGGTCGAGCACCGGCAGATCCCGGGTGAGGGTGCCGGTCTTGTCGATGCACAGGACGTCCACCGCGCCGAGGTCGTGCAGCGCGGGGAACCGCCGCACCATCACCCCGTGGTCGCGCGCGAGCACGGCGGAGCCGCGGGCCAGCGCCGTGGTGACGATCACGGGCAGCATCTCGGGCGTCAGCCCGACCGCCACCGCCACGGCGAACGGCAGCGCCTCCAGCCCGCGTCCGCGCAGCGCCGCGTCCGCCAGCAGCGCGGCGGGCGGGATCAGCAGCATGAACCGGATGAGCAACCAGGAGATGCCGTTCACCGAGCGGTCGAACGAGGACGGCCGGCGCCTGCTCGCGCTCACCTGATGCGCCCCGGCGAACATGGTCCCGGCGCCGGTCGCCACGACGACGCCCGTGCCGGTGCCGGCCACCACGCCGGTGCCCTGGAAGCACAGCTGCGGCCGTTCGAACAGCTCTGAGCCCGACGCCGGGCCAGTGAACGGGCCGCCCGGCGCGTCCACGGGATGCTTGGCGACGGGGCCGGACTCGCCGGTGAGGGCCGCCTGGTGCACGGTGAGCCCGTTCGAGCGCAGCAGCAGCACGTCGGCGGGCACGAGGTCGCCCGGGCCGAGCCGGATCACGTCGCCCGGCACCAGTTCGCCGACCGGGATCTCCCGGTACAGCGGCGCCGAGGTCGCGCCTGTCCGGCGCCGCACCGTCGCGGTGGTGGCGATCAGGTCGCGCAGCGCGGCGATGGACCGGTCGGCGCGGTACTCCCCGCTCGAGCGCAGCAGGCTGCTCACCACCACCAGCAGCACGGTCACGCACGCGGTCCCCCAGGAGGCGATCGCGGCGGACACCAGCCCGAGACCCAGCAGCACCATGGTGAACGGGTCGCGCAGGCTCCGGGCGATACGCCGCGGCCAGGTGGTGGGGGCCGGCTCGGGCAGCACGTTCTCGCCGCACCGCAGCAGCCGCTCCTCAGCCTGGGACTCCAGCAGGCCGCGCGGTCCGCTCCGCATCAGCCGCAGCGCCTCCAGCGGGGTGAGCCCGGCTACATCGGCGATGGAGACGTGTTCGGCGGGCCCGGCGTCCGTCTCCCGGACGTCGCGCGGGCCGGCGCCCGATACGGCCTCAGGCGCCCAGACCATGGACGCGCTCCGTCGCCCCCTCCTGGCCCGTCAGCCGTCCGACCAGCCAACGGACCAAGGTCACCACATTCTCGTCGCTGATCAGGTAGACGACCCGGCGCCCCTCGCGCCGCGAGCGCACCAGCCCGGCCAGCTTCAGCTTGGTCAGGTGCTGGCTGACCGCGGGCAGCGCGCCGCCCACGCTCTCGGCCAGCGCGGTCACGTCGCGCTCGCCCTGCGCCAGGACCCAGACGATCTGCAGACGCGCGGGCGAGGCCAGCAGGCCGAAGGTCGCGGCGGCCTCGGCCAGCACCTCGGCCGACGGTTCCGCCACGTCGCCGATCGTCGCCACTGTCGCCCTCCCGCTCACCGCCTGAAACCTTCAACGGCCCTCCTGCCGGCGATGCCGGGAAAGGGCGCACGTCGTTCGCTCACCGTAGCCGCACATCCGACCTTTCACGACGGCCCGTCCCGGTCGCCGCGTACGGACCGGGTCGCTCAGTCGCGGGCCTCGCCGTACACGCGGGGCTCGAAGTAGCCCTCGGGCTCGGGGTCGAAGGCGGGCTCCTCGCCCTGGCGGGGACGCGGCACCTCGGCTCGGGTGGCCAGATCCTGCCGGAGTTCGCGCACGTTCTGGGGGAGGCCGCGCCACCAGGCGATCGCGAGCACGATCGCCGACCCGGCGAACATCCACGGCGCCGCGGACGACAGCGAGGTGAACAGCCCGAGCCCGAGCGCCTGGAGCATCGAGGCAGCGCGCAGCGACCGGAAGAACTCGACGAACGCGGCCGTCGCGAAGAAGACCAGCGGTGGCGTGACCACGAGGGGGAGCAGGTCGCGCGGCTGGACCAGCAGCGCGGCCGCGACGCAACCCACGACGAAAACCGGTCCGGGGCTGAAGATCTGGCCGAGCAGCGTGAGCACGAGGAGCATGGCGACGGCGCCCCTGGCCGTCAGCCGCAGCCTCACCCGACCGGTCTGATCGGTGCCTCTCATCGTGTCCCCCTTTACGACGAGTCTCGCGCCAACTTACCGTTCTGGACCGGGCCAGGAGAGGCGCTTACGCGCTCTTCGTCCCCCAGTTCCGGAACGGCGGGCAGGCGGGGCGGCTCCTCGACGAGGGCCGGGCCGTCCAGTGACTTGTCCGTGATGCCGAGATCGTTCATCTTCCTCGCACTCACCAGCACCCGGCTCTCCAGCGAGCCGACCGTCCTGTTGTACGCGGTGACCGTCTTGGACAGGGCGCGCCCGAGGCCGTCGACGTGCCGGCTGAGGCCGCCGAGCCGGTCGTACAGCTCCTTGCCCAGGTCGAAGACCGCCCGCGCGTTCTCGCTGAGCGCGGCCTGCTGCCAGGCATAGTGGGCGGTGCGCAGCATCGTGATCAGGGTGGTCGGGGTGGCGATGTGGACCCGCCTGTGCATCGCGTACTCCAGCAGCCCGGGGTCGCGTTCGAGCGCCGGGGCGAGGAACGCCTCCCCGGGGATGAACAGGACCATGAACTCCGGCGCGGGGCTGAACGCCTGCCAGTACGCCTTGGCGGCCAGCCGGTCCACGTGCTCACGCAGGTGGCGGGCGTGGGCGTCCAGCCGCGCCGAGGTCAGGTCCGGTTCGCCCGCCTCCGCCGCCTCCAGGTACGCCGCGAGCGAGACCTTGGAGTCCACGATGATGTTCTTGCCGCCGCTGAGCCGTACGACCATGTCGGGGCGGACCGGCCCGTCCGGGGTGTCCGCGCTGACCTGCTCGTCGAAGTCGCAGAAACGGGCCATCCCGGCGATCTCCGCGACCCGGCGGAGCTGCAGCTCGCCCCAGCGGCCACGGGCCTCCGGCCGCTGCAGCGCGCGGACCAGCGCCGACGTCTGGCTCCTGAGCTGCTCGGAGCTCTGCCGTACGAACTCCATCTGCTTGCCGAGCTCGGCGCGGGCGGCGCGGGCGCCGAGCTCGCTCTCCCTGAGCTGGTTCTGGACCTTCGCGAGTGTCTCGTTGAGCGGGCCGATCAGGTTCTCCACGGCCTGCCTGCGCTGGTCGAGGTCCCCGGTCGCCTCGGCCCTCGTCGTGTTCAGCCGGTGCTCGGCGAGTTCGAGGAAACGCAGGTTGTTGACGTCGAGCGCGCGGGCGCTGAGGGCCTGGAACCGCTCCGCGAGCTGGCCTTCGACGTAGGCGACCTTGTCCTCCGCGGCCCGCCTTCGCGCCTCGGCCTCGGAGATTCTGGCCCGGGCCAGCAGGAACCCGATCAGGAGCCCCACGGCTACACCAACGGCGAGCTGGAGGACGAGCGCCACGACATCCACGGTTCGGGATGATCCCAGGCAATCCGGTTCCGGAGGGGGAGGCGCGCGGGCGCCCTTCCCACGACGACACGCGGGGGAGCGGGGGTCAGGCGGCGCACCCCCCCGCCCGGGCGTCCCGTTCGGCTTGTGCGAACGGCGAACATCACCCAAAGTCGTCATGTGACTACGTACGGCTTGCGCTCCCAGATGGCCGGGATAACGGCCGGGGTGGTGATCGTGCTTGCCATCGGGCTGGGCGTGGTCGTCGTGACGGGCCGGGAGGCGTCCCTCGGGACCGCCGGCGCGCCGCTGACGTGGACCGAGGGCGCGTGCGTGCTGCGGACCGGCACGCGGGTCGGGCTGGTGCTCTGCGAGCGGGCCACCGGTCGCGTCGTCGCGATCAACGACAGCCCGCCCCGCTGTCCTGCCGACACCGACGAGTTCGTCTCCCTGGGCTCCGGCCGTACGGCCTGCGTACGGAACGTGGGCGGACGCCATCCCGGAGACCCGGGGAACGGCGGCGGCGTGCTGCGGACCGGCGACTGCGTGGCCGTGCGCGGCGGGGAGCGGCCGTGCGCCGGCGGCGACTGGTACGGCCAGGTGATCGGCGTCGTCGAGTCGGCCCGCAGGTGCCCGTTGGGGACGGTCGAGGCGCTTCCCCTCAAAGGGGGCGACGTCGCCTGTCTGGGCAAGGGCGGCCGGGTGGTCGCGGCGGGGGACTGCGTCGAGCGGCCCGAGCTGCCCACCTCATCCCGCCTGCTGGTGAAGGTCCCGTGCGCGTCCGATCGGGTCTGGGCGAAGATCACCGGCAGGGTGGAAGCGCCGGGCCGGTGCGCCGAGGGATCCGACCACTATCTCCGGTCCCTGCGCGGGACCGAGGTGATCTGCCTGTCTGGTGTCGGAGCAACCCGCGACGGCCCGTAAACTCGGCCTACGTGAGCCTGAGCATCGGGATCGTCGGCCTGCCCAACGTCGGCAAGTCCACCCTCTTCAACGCGCTGACCAAGAGCGGCAACGCCCTGGCGGCGAACTACCCGTTCGCCACCATCGAGCCCAACGTGGGCATCGTCGGCGTGCCCGACCCGCGGCTGGCCAAGCTGGCCGAGATCTACGGCTCGGCGCGCATCCTGCCGGCGAAGGTCGAGTTCGTCGACATCGCCGGTCTGGTCAAGGGGGCGTCCGAGGGGCAGGGGCGGGGCAACCAGTTCCTCGCCAACATCCGCGAGACCGACGCGATCTGCCAGGTGATCCGGGTGTTCTCCGACCCCGACGTCACTCACGTCGACGGCGACGTCGCGCCCGAGCGTGACATCGAGACGATCAACACCGAGCTGATCCTCGCCGACCTGCAGACCCTCGAGAAGGCGCTGCCCCGCCTCCAGAAGGAGGCCAGGACCAACAAGGACCGCAAGGCCCAGCTCGACGCCGTCGAGGCCGCCGCCAGGCTGCTCGACTCCGGCACGACCCTGTACGCGGGGGCCAAGGCGGCGGGCATCGACATCGCCGACCTGCGCGAACTGCACCTCCTCACCGCCAAGCCGTTCCTGTACGTCTTCAACCTCGACGCCGACGAGCTGGTGGACGAGGGGCTGCGGGCCCGGCTGTCGGCGATCGTCGCCCCGGCCGAGGCCGTCTTCCTGGACGCCAAGATCGAGTCCGAGCTGGTCGAGCTGCCGGACGAGGAGGCGCTGGAGCTGCTGCAGTCCGTCGGCCAGGAGGAGTCCGGGCTGGCCCAGCTCGCCCGCGTCGGCTTCGAGACGCTCGGGCTGCAGACCTACCTGACCGCCGGGCCGAAGGAGACCCGCGCCTGGACGATCCGTAAGGGCGCCACCGCGCCCGAGGCCGCCGGTGTCATCCACACCGACTTCCAGCGCGGCTTCATCAAGGCCGAGGTCATCTCGTTCGCCGACCTGGTCGAGGCCGGGTCGATGGCCGCGGCGCGTGCCGCCGGCAAGGCCAGGATCGAGGGCAAGGACTACGTCATGCGCGACGGCGACGTGGTCGAGTTCCGCTTCAACGTCTGATCGCCGCCCGATCGCCGACCCGCCACGTCTCTGAGCTGCGAGGACAGCAATACGTGGCGGTTAGGTAATCGATGAAGCCGCTGGCCAGGCGTAACGTGCTTTTCCGGCGCAACGGATGGGCATGGGGCGCGGGCCCGCGCAGAGACCCGGTTTGCTCGGTCGCGGCGATGCTTGCACCATGGGCGTGGCTTTCCTGGAAGAATTGGCCCGACCGCTAGGGTGAAAACTTCAATGCGGATAACCGGATCGAGAGTAAGACGATACCGCGCCAGCCGGGGGGATCGGCGCGAGCGGAGGCGTGATGACTCGCAGGTCAACCGTCCAGCCGGATCCTCGGATCGCTGGCGACCCCGAGTCGTACCCTCCGCAGGGCCCTGAACGGGTGGTGGACACGCACGGGAAGGCCCGTGGGCGCGGGGGTTGGAGTGGCGGTGGGGGCCGCTGGCTCGTCTGGACCGGCCGCGCCGTCCTGTGGGCACTGATCATCGTCATCGTCGTCAACGGTGTGCGCGCGCCGTTCGAGCGGTTCACCCAGGGGGACACGGTGGCCGGGGCGACTCCCGAGCCCAGCGATTCGGGATTCCCCATGACACAAGCCGCGGCTTTTGCCAATCAGTTCGCGGCGGTCTATCTGAATTTCGACGCGTCTAATCCGCAACAAAGAGTGGATCGGCTGAAGCCATTTCTGCCCCAGGGAGCGCAGGAGCAATTCGGCTGGAATGGGTACGGCCGGATGTCCGCCGGAGCCTTCCAATTTACCGGGATAAATGTGCGCGACGCCAACAATGCCGTCGTCACCGTGACATATCAGGCAGGCAGCAGGCGCGGGCTTCTCTCGGTGCCGATCTACTACGACGGGTCGAAGTTCGTCGTGTCCGAGCGGCCGGGGCTGCTGCCGGACTCCGGCCCGGCGGGGCTCCCGGCGGTGGCCGACCCCGACCGCGACTCCGCGACCGAGACCGAGCTGCGTCCCCAGCTTGAGGGGTTCTTCAAGGCGTACGCCGCGGGCGACCAGGTGGACCTGCAGCGTTACGTCGCCAACGGTGTGACCGTCGAGGGCTTCGACGGGGCGCTCACGCTCGCCCAGCTCAAGGATGTCGTGGTCCCCGTGGGCGAGGGGAGCACCCGGGAGGTCACCGCCGTCGTCGTGTGGGCCGTGTCGTCGGGTTCGGGCACCGCCACCCCGCGTACGGACGATCCGGCGACGCAGCCGGCCGGGCTGGAGCAGGCCTACCGGCTGACCGTGGAGAAGCAGGGCGGCAAATGGTTCGTCGAAGCAGTCCAGGGCGCGAGCCGCCCCGTGGGGTAGCGCATGACGGAACACGAGGCCGCTGATCCATACCCCGGGAGGGCGTGAATGTTTCTGAAGACCATCGTGGAGATCGCGTTCGATCCATCGGCTCCACCCGCCACCGGGATCGACACCGAAGGCCTGGCGGACTTCCTGCGCAAGTTCTTCGCGCCGCTCTTCCTGGTCGTCGTCTCCGTCGTGGCGATCTTCTTCCTCTTCACTCGAGAGATCACCAGATTCATGCAGTTCATCATTCTGGCGATCGCGATCGGCGTGATCTTCTACGTGCCCAACATCATCGAGGTGACAGCGAAGGCGATCGCGGGGGCGCTCGGCATCAAGTGATCAGGCAGAGAGGAGGATCGGGTGGATCTGCCCACGTATACCAATATTTGGCGAATTGAGAAGCGGCTCTACAAGCTGTACGACCTGAAGCTGCCGACACCGCTTCCCATCGTCTGGATCGGTGTGTTCGTGGGCGTCCTCGTCCCCTGGTGGACGTTCCTTCTCCTCGTCGGGCTTCCCTTCGACGCGCCGTGGCACGTGGTCTACCTGGTTCCTCCCGGGATAGTCACCTGGCTCTCGACCCGGCCCGTCATCGAGGGGAAGCGGCTCACCGAGCTGCTCCAGTCGCAGGTGCGCTACCTCGCCGAACCGCGTACCTGGTGCCGGATGGCACCGGCCAGCGAGCCGGACGAGATCACCCTCACGGTGCGGGTCTGGCGCTCCGCCCCCGCGAACAAGGGCCGGGGCGCCGGACGACAGCGCCGAGCCGCCGCCCCCACCGTGCGGCCCGCCGTCGCCGCCGCGGCCAAGGGGGCGGTCGCGGTGCCCGCCGTCGCCGAGCCGCTGCCCCTGCCGGGTGCCGCCTCCGCGACTGCGTCGGCGAGGGCGACCTCCGCCCCCGCCCCCGTCGGGAAGGGGACGGCGGACGCCGGCGCCGGCGCCGGGAGCACCCTTATCAGGAACGACGGCACACCGGCCAGGAGCGAGCGGGCGCCCTCCCGAACCGACGCCGGGTACGGCGCGCCCGCGGTGCCGCGCATCGGCCCCGATGCGCTGCGCAAGCTCCGCAGGCTGGCCGCCTCCGCGCAGGACGGCTCGGGGGAGCGCCGGGTCGCGGCACGGGCCGTGGGCCTGCCCGGCCTGGCGGAGCCCGGAACGCCCGCGCGCGACGAGCGCGGCGCCGCGCCGGGAGGCGAGGAGGCGCTCCGCCTGCCGCGGAAGGTCTGGTCCTCGGCCGAGGCCCCGGAGCCGGATCCCGCGACAGCGGCCCACCGCGCCGATCCGGTCGGCGTCGCCCGTCCGGAGGTGGAAGTCGCCGAGGCGGAGCGAGCCGCCGAGGCGGCGGCCCTCGCGGCCGACAAGGCCGCCGAGGTGGAAAAGGCCGCCGAACCGGAAAAGGCCGCCGAACCGGAAAAGGCCGCCGAACCGGAAAAGGCCGCCGAGGCGGCCGTGGCCGCTGGAGCGGATGGGGCCGCTCCGGCGGAGGTCCCGCCCGCCGAACAGCTCGCACAAGACCGGCCCCGGCACGCCCGGCCCGATTCCCCGCAGGAGGAGGCGCGGGAGGTCGTGCCCGAGCCGCCGAGACACGCGCGGCCGGATTCGGCCCCGGAGGAGGCAGGTGAGTCCGCGGCCGAGCCGCTGCGGCCCGCCAAGGCGGAAGCGGCCGAGGAGCCGGGACGGATCGCCCCTGGCCACCCGGACGTCGCCGTCGCCGAGTCGTCGCACGCTGAGCCGTCGCACGTCCAGCCATCGCTTGCGGAGCAGCTCGTCCGAGGCGCCCACCCGGCCGACGGGGAGACCGGCGGGACTCCGCCGGTCCGCCCGCTTCGCGAGGTCGCGAGCGCCGCTGCGACCTCGACGGAGGAGCCGGCCCGCGAGGTCGTACGGCCGCTGCCGCGGGTCCCCCCGGAGGAGACGCGGCCGGGACGGCCAGCACACGAGCCGGTGGCGGAGACCCCGAGAGGGGGCGGAGCCGCAGAGCACGCCGGGGAAGCCGTCCCGCCGGTACGCGAGCCGGTCCACGAACCCACTGGGCAGCCAGCCCACGAATCCACCGGGCGGCCGGTCCAGCCCGCCGACCCGCCCGCGGTGCCCGTCTCGATCCGCGCCGCCGCGCAGGGCGACGAGCCGAAGGTGCGCCGGGTCGAGTCGGTCGTCGGCCGGGACGCCTCCGGAGGGTGGCGCAGGATCGCGCAGGTCGTCGTGGGTGGCGGCGGAGGCCGTACCGACGGCATGGAGATCGACGTGGCGCGGGCCCGCACCGTGCTCACCGGGAGCAGGCGGATCCTGGTCCTCGGCTGCACCGGCGGCGCGGGACAGACGACGACGACCGTCATGCTCGGTCACACCTTCGCCAAACACCGCGACGACCGGATCGTCGCGCTCGACGCGAGCACCGGCGAGCACACCCTCACCACCCGCATCGCGGCGGAGTCACCCGAGACGCTCAGCTCCCTGCTCGCCGGATCGGGAGGGGTGAGCGGCTACCTCGGGATGCGCGCGTACACGACCCGGTGCGACTCGGGGCTGGAGGTCGTCGGCGCGGACGCCGACGCCGGTGCCGTCCAGCGGCTGGAGAGCGGGTGGCCGCGGATGCTCGCCGCGCTGGACCGCCACTACCGGCTGATCGTCGTGGACCCGGCCGCGGCGCTGGCCGCGCGGCTCCTGCCGTACGCGGACCAGCTGGTGCTGGTGGCGCCGGCCAGCGAGGACGCGCCCGACGCGGTGGCCATGACGTACGAGTGGCTGGACGGGCACGGCTGCTCGGACCTGCGGCGCCGGGCCGTCATGGTGGTCAACGGCGTGAGCAGGCGCAGCGCCTCCGACGTGGAGCAGGCCGAGGCGGTGGCCAGGGGACGCTGCCGGGCGATCGTCCGCATCCCCTGGGAGGACGAGCTCTCCCGGCAGGGGCCGGTCGATCCGGCCCGGCTCCGGCCGGGGGGCCGCAGGGCGTACGTGGCCCTCGCGGGAGTGATCGCGAGCGGCCTGGCGGCGAACCAGCACAAGCAGGAGGTGGCCAGGTGAGCGGTCCGCGGAGTGAGCGGGAAGGGGGGAGCGACCGGTGACCAGGACGCGCAGCCGGCTCGCGGTGCGGTACTTCGACGATCGAGTCCTGCTCACCGACACCGCGGCATGGGCGTATTTCCGGCTTCCGACGGTGAGCTACGAGTTCGTCACCCCGGAGGAGCGCGAGGCGCTGGCCACGAACATCACCATCGCGCTCGCGGCGATCAGAATGCCTGACGCGGAGGTGCACCTGCGGATCGCGCACCGGACCTATCCGGCGGCGGAGTGGGCGATGGCCCTGAACGCCACCTCGGACGAGGGGCCGGGCTGGCGCGACTACCTGGAGGAGATGTACCGGCACGTCTGGGCGAAGGATTTCTGGAGCAAGGAGATCTATCTCGGTGTGCGGCTTGGCCGGCGAGGGGCCCAGCTCGGCACCGGGGTGCTGGCCCAGTTGTTCGGCTTCTACCAGCGCAGCGAGAAGGCGCTCGGCATCGAGGACGACCACGTGCCCGAGCGCGAGATCGAGCGGTGGACCGAGCAGGCCGAGCGGCTCGGGCGCGCGCTCGCCTCCAGTTCCCTTTACGCCAGGCACGCCAACTCGACGGAGGTCGCCTGGTTGTTCCAGCACGCGGTGTCGGGCGCGCTCGGCGACCCGCCGCCGTCCGCGGCGCCGCGCCGCAGGTGGGGCAAGGGCGAGATCGAGTCCCTGGTCGAGGGCCAGATCCACAACGGCCGCTCGCTGCTGCGGATCGAGCAGCCGACGGGCGACTCGTTCACCGCACACCTGTCGTTCGCGCGGTTCCCCGACCTGATGCCGTTCCCGGACGGCGAGCCGTGGATACACTTCGCCGACCAGTTGCCGTTCCCGGTGGAGATCTCCAGCAGGATGCGGCTGATCTCTCCGGTGATGGCGAGCAAGGACGTGGCCAGGAAGCTGGCCCACGCCCGCGACATGGACATCCACATCCGTGAGGCGGGCGCAGAGGCCCCGCTCGCGCTGGCCGAGCAGATCGACGCCGCCCGGATGCTCGAACACGGCATCACCAAGGAGCGGCTGCCCTTCGTGTACGGCTGGCACCGGCTGAGCGTGAGCGCCCCCACGGAGGAGATCTGCGTCCAGCGGGTCGAGGCGATCGTCGAGCACTACCGCGACCTCGGCATCGACGTGGTGAACTCCACCGGCGACCAGTTCTCGCTCTTCTGCGAGGCGCTGCCCGGCGAGAAGGTGCGGGTCAACGCGTACGCGCAGCGCCAGCCGCTGCGGACGATCGCGGGCGGCATGGCGACCGCGACGGTCGATCTCGGCGACCGGGTGGACGAGTCGGGAGCGGGCTGGCACGGGCCGTACATCGGGGAGACGCTGGGGCGGGCGCGCAGCATCGTCCAGTTCGACCCGCTGGTCGCGGCGACCCGGAACCGCCCGACGGCCATCGCGATCACCGGCGAGCCGGGCGGCGGCAAGACGACGCTGGCGCTGCTGCTGATGTACCAGATGGCGCTGCGCGGCGTCACGGTCGCGGTCATCGACCCGAAGGGCGACGCCGAGTCGCTGGTGCGCCTGTTGGAGGACCGCGGCCGCCAGGCGCGGATCATCCCCCTCGGGGCGGCGGCGCCCGGCCTGCTCGACCCGTTCTCCTTCGGCGACGACATCGCGGCGAAGAAGACGATGGCGACGGAGACGCTCCGGCTGCTGCTGCCGCGCATGTCCGAGGAGCGCGAGTCGGCGATGATCCAGGCGGTCGCGGCGATCTCGAACCAGCCGGATCCGTCGCTGGGCAAGGTCGTCGACCATCTGGAGCGCTCGGAGGACCCGGCCTCGAAGAACCTCGGGGCCGTGCTGCGGTCGATGTCCGAGATGCACCTGGCGCAGCTCTGCTTCGACCCCTCGGGCGGCGACCAGATCGACACCGAGGGCTGGACGACGGTCTTCACCCTGGACGGGCTGACCCTCCCCGACGTGGCGACGCCCCGCGACGACTACTCGTACGAGCAGCGGCTCTCGGTGGCCCTGCTGTACCTGGTCTCGCAGTTCGCCCGGCGGCTGATGAACGGCCTGGACCGGCGCACGCCGAAGGCCATCTTCCTGGACGAGGCGTGGGCGATCACCTCCACGCCCGAGGGAGCCAAGCTGGTGCCCGAGGTGTCGCGAATGGGCCGATCCCGCAACACGGCGCTCGTCCTGGTCTCGCAGAACGCCGGTGACCTGCTGAACGAGCAGGTCACCAACTGTCTCTCGTCGGTGTTCGCGTTCCGCTCCACGGAGCGGGTGGAGGTCGGGCACGTGATGGAACTTCTCGGGGTCGAGCCGTCGGAGGAGCACAAGGCGGTGCTGCGGTCCCTGGGCAACGGAGAGTGCGTCTTCCGGGATCTGGACGGGCGGGCGGGGCGGATAGGGGTGGACCTTATCTCCGATGAGCTGCTCCGCTGGCTGGATACGAATCCGACCCACGACAAACCGCACGAGAAAAGGCATGATCTTCTTGGCGGGGGCGCCGACAAACAGGGGGTCGCGCAGGAGGTGCGGTCTTGAGAACGCGGGTGAACGGTCGCGCTCGCTCTGGTCGTAGACGCAGGGTCGCCCTGCTCCTTGTGGTCGTCGCGGCGTTCCTGACGCTGCCCCTGGTGCTGTCCGGCACCGCCAGCGCGGCGGGCGTGTGCGACCTCTCGCCCGCCCTCGCCCCCGAGATCGTCGACGGCGGCGTGGACGGCCTGGTCAAGCCGCCGCCGCCGGACAGCGCCGCCACCGCGGCCGGCGGCGCGGCGACCGGCACCGGCGCGGGCGCCGCCCCCGCCGAGCAGGCCGCCCTCACCAACTACGGCCGGTACGGCATGGCCGGCCAGTTCTGGCACACGTACGACCTGGGCTGCTCCGACGTGACGGCCGTGCTGGGCAACTCCTGGGCGAACGCGATTTTCTCCTGGGCCAAGGCGATCGACCGGCTGACGATCAGCACCTACCAGGCGGCGGCCTCCGAGGGCCCGATCCAGCCCATCAAGAACGTGGTCGACGACATCGTCACCAACCTCGCCAACGCCATGTACTGGCCGTACCTGCGGCCGATCGTCATCCTCGGCGCGATCTGGCTCGCGTGGTACGGACTCATCCGCAAGCGGGCGACGACCACCACCGAGGGCGTCATCTGGATGGTCATCGCGGTGGTCGCGGCGGTGTGGTTCTTCAGCCGCCCCGGCGACTTCACCGGGCTCGGCAAGGTGGTGACCGACAAGACCGGTGAGATCGTCAACTCGGCCTTCTCCGGGTTGCCGGGGGCGGGGGGCGCGTCCTGCCTGCCCGCCAAGGAGGGCGGCGACGCCGAGACCGCGGCCGGCGGGTACGCCCAGCCGGGCACGCCGGGAGTGGACCAGAATGCCGACGCGCTCTGGTCCACACTTGTTTGCAAGCCCTGGCTGATGGGCGAGTTCGGCACCGCGGACCCGGACGCCCCGGTGGTGAAGACGTTCGGCGCCAAGCTGCTCAATATCCAGGCGATCGACCGCGCGGAGCAGGTGGCCCGGCAGATGCCCGGCACCGACGCCCACCAGAAGCGCTTCGAGGAGGAGGTCGCCAAGCCGCTGCAGACCACCTCGATGTACTTCCTCTTCCAGGGGAAGGACTGGACCAGCCGGCTCGGCATCGCGATCGGCGCGTTCGTCGCGGCGATGGTCGCGGGCCTGCTGATCTTCCTGGTGGCCGTATCCCTGCTGGCCCTCAAGATCGGCTTCCTGCTGCTGCTGATCCTCGGGCCGGTGTTCCTGTTGATCGGCGTCCATCCCGGCACGGGGCGGATCATCGCCATGCGCTGGGTGGAGATGGTCGTCGGCACGCTGCTCCGCCAGGCCGTGCTGGCGCTGGTGCTCGGCGTGCTCGTTTACGGCTACGCGCTGATCATCTCGACCAGCCTGCCGTGGGGCATGCAGATCCTGTTCATGGCCTTGATGACGATCGCGGTGTTCTTCTACCGGCGGCCGTTCCAGCACCTGTTCTCCTCGATGGACGGGCACACGTTCACCACGCGGATGCTCGGCGAGGCGGCCAGCGCGCCGACCCTCTCCCGCGCCGCGAACGCGTTGCCGCCGGTGGCGGCGAGCCGCGTCGGACGGTGGGGCCTGCGCAAGGCCGAGCCGATCATCGGCGCCGCCGCGATGGCGACCGGCGCGGGCACGGCGGCGGCGGTGGCCACCTCCTCGGTCGCGCAGGGCAAGGTACGCGGCGAGGAGGGTGCGCCCGGGACGATCCCGGCCGGCGTCCGGGCCGGGGCGCAGCCGGCGCCGCTGGAGACCGACGCGTCCGGCCCCGGGCGGCGCAAGACCACCACGATCCCGCGCCAGGGGTCGGCCCCACCGCTCAACCTCTCCGGCGTACGGCCCGCCACGCCCACGCGCGCGCCGTCCGGTTCGGGCTCGTCGGCCGGGTCGGGTTCCGGGCCGGGCTCGGGCGGCGGTTCCGGCGGCGGCTGGTTCAGCGGCCGCTCGGGCGGCTGGGCGTCGCGCCCGTCCCGTAGCGGTTCGGGGGGCCGCAGGTCGCTGTGGTCCGGCTCGTCGGGCGGCTCGTCCTCGCGCGGCGGCTCCGGCGGGTCGAGCCGATCGGGTGGATCGGGTGGATCGAGCCGGTCGAGCGGCTCGGCGCCCCGGTCCGGCTCCGGCGGACGGTCGTCGGGAGGGAGCATCTTCGGCGGCGGTTCGGGCTCCGGCGGCTCGCGTTCCTCCGACGCGCCCCCGCTGTGGCTGTCGAGCCGCGGCGAGAGTGGACGCAACCCCGGTGACGCGCCCGGTCCCTTCTGGGCGAGGCCCTCCGGCTCCGACAAGGAGTGACCATGAAGGGAAGGGACGGCCGGCGGGGGCTGGCCTTCGCCGGGGTCGTGGTCATCCTCGCCGTCGTCGGCGTCTATCTCACGTCGTCCGGGTCGTCGGGCGACGAGGCGTCCGAGCGGCCGCCGGGCACGTCCGAGCCGACCAGAACGCCGTTGCCCGGGGCCGCCCCGACCACGGTGCCGAGCCAGGTCGCCACCACGCCCGCGACCTTCGACATCTACTCCTACCTGCCGCTGTCGAAGGCCGAGCTGGGCGCGGCGGCCGATCTCGCCCGCCGGTTCACCGAGTCGTACGGGACGTTCCGGCACGACGAGGACCCGGCGGCGTTCGCGAAGCGGCTCGCGGGGTTCGCGACGGTCGAGTTCGGTGCGGACCTGACCCGCACGATGACCGCGCCCGCGCTGGTGAACCACAACCGGTCCGACGAGGTGGTGTCGCGCGGCACGGCGACCGTGCGCTCCATCCGCGACATGACGGCCAACATGGTCACGCTCGTGGTCGGCTCGGTCCAGCACGTCACCGCGAAGAGCGGCGAGAAGGAGCAGCGGGACGAGTTCGCGGTGACGGTCGTCAAGGTCGGCGCCGACTGGAGGGTGTACGACCTGCAGCCCGCGGACGCCGGTCAGGACGGGGACACGTCGCAGTGATACCGTCCAAGGCCCTTGCGGGGAGGTTCTCCTGGCGCGGGCTGGCCGTCGCCCTCGCGGTCCTCGTCCCGTTCACGCTCTTCGGGTCGATCATGCTGATGACGCCCTCGCCGTCCCTGCTCATCGGTGGGGGACTGGGCGGGGCGGACTGCGCCGAGGCCGCGACCGCCACCGACCTGTCCGAGTCGGCGCGCGAGGACATCCCCGCCGATTACCTGGAGCTGTACAAGAAGTTCGGCGCGCAGATCGGCGTGCAGTGGAACGTGCTCGCGGCGGTGGGCAAGCGGGAGACCGACCACGGCAGGTCCTCGCTTCCCGGCGTGAAGGACGGCACCAACTACGCCGGAGCCGCCGGCCCCATGCAGTTCCTGATCAGCACGTGGGGCGGCAAGCCCAGGATCAAGATGGGCACCGACTACAACGGGTACGCCTCGGACGGCGACGGCGACGGGTACGGCGACGTCTACGACCCCGCCGACGCGATCCTGGCCGCGGCCAAGATGCTCAAGCGCAACGGCGCCCCCGACGATCTCAGGCGGGCCATCTTCGTCTACAACCGCGCCGACTGGTACGTCGACCAGGTCCTGGCCATCGCCAAGCGGTACGCCGCCACGGGCGGGATCGACACGCCGAACCCCGCCTGCGACCTCGCCGAGGACGCCCCCGACGGCGTGGTGCAGAAGATCCTCGAGTACGCCCTGGCGCAGCGCGGCAAGCCGTACCGGTGGGGTGGGACCGGTCCGGACGCGTTCGACTGCTCCGGGATCATCTACATGGCCTACCGCAACGCGGGCCTGACGATCCCGCGCACGACCTTCGGCCAGTGGCCCTTCGGCCTACGGATCGAGCCGGGCAGTGAGCAGCCGGGCGACCTGGTGTTCTTCGACGCGGGACCGGGCACCGGGCCGGACCGGCCGGGACACGTCGGCATGATCGTCTCGCCCGGGAAGATGATCGAGGCCCGTTGCACCAGATGCGGCCCCATCAAAGTCACGACATATGCGGATCGCGGGAATGTGGTCGGGTTCACCCGTCCCCTCCAGAACGCGGATGTGCTGGAGCAATTGAAAAGCGCAGCTCTAACGTAAGGGGCATGGAGACCATCGTCGTCGGGGCAGCGATCATCGAGAACGGCCGACTCCTGGCCGCCCAGCGGGCCGACCCGCCCGAGCTGAAGGGCGGCTGGGAGTTCCCCGGAGGGAAGGTCGATCCCGGCGAGAGCGACCACGACGCGCTGGTCCGCGAATGCGCCGAGGAGCTCGGCGTCAAAATCGCGGTCGGGCGCCGGGTCGGCGGCGAATGGCCCCTGTCCAGCGGCTCGGTGCTGCGGGTCTGGGTCGCCACCATCGTGTCCGGCGTGCCCGAGCCCCTGGAGCATCTCGCGCTGCGGTGGCTGGGCCGGGAGGAGCTTTACGACGTTCCATGGCTTCCGGGCGACCTGCCGATTGTCCGGGCGGTTCAGAGATTGCTCAATGGTTCTTCGTGAGTTGTCTTTACTGTTCCTTTTGTCTGCGTAGAATTCCGCTTTAAGAAAGCGCGGGATGGCGACGGAGGCGGCAGTGAGCGGAAGCGCACGACTGAGGGCCGCCTTCTCTGCCCTGATCATCACGATTTCGGTGCTGGTCGCGGTCCCGGTCATCGCCGCCGCGGCGGACGACGACCGGGTCGAGCCGTGCGATGCCGGCCAGGTGTGCCCGCCCGAGGTCACGGTGACGATCACCGAGACGCCCGGCGGCGCCTCCCCGAGCGAGACGGGCAGCCCGGTGGTGACGCAGACGGTCACCGTGACGCCGACCCCGAGCACGACGCCCACCCACACGCCCACTCCGTCGCCGACACCGAACACGGTCGAGAGCACGACGGCCGAGCCGATCCCCGACGTCGTGGAAACGACGCAGGAGCCGCAGCAGGAGGAGCAGAAGCCGGAGGAGAATCCGCAGATCTCCCTGCCGGAGGCGTCGGACAGCCCCACCGGAGTGGTGGCGTCGCCGACCGACTTCGGCGACCCGGCCCCACAGGACGCGGCGTACGAGCTGCGCAACGCGACGCCGGAGTTCGACCAGGTCACGCTGAGCCACAAGCTGGCCATCCCGGCGGCGCTGCTCGTGCTGATCGCCCTGTTCGGCTGGCTCATCTTCGAGGGCAGGCTGCGGCGGATGGCGCACGCGGCGGCGGCGCGCAAGGGCGGCCCGGCGGCCGGGGCGGCGCCCGTGCCGGGAGCGGCGTACGCGCCGATGGTCGGCCTCGTGCCCGTCCCGGTGGCGTACCCGCCGGCCTACGGCTACCCCTACGCCGCCGAGCACCCGTACGGATATCCGCAGCAGGGCTACCCGCAGGGATACGCGCCCCAGCAGGCGTACGGCGCCCACCCGGCGTACGGGATGCCCCACGGGTACGGCGTGGCCCCGGGGTACGGCGTACCCGGGCAGCAGGCGGACGCCTGGAGCCTCGCCGTGAACGAGGCGGACCCGGCGGCGGCGCCCCGCCCGGACGCTTCGGGGAGCCCCGCTCCCGGCGCGCCCGAAGCCGGCGGAACCCCGGGCGCCAACCCGTAGGCCGGCTGACCGTTCCGTTCCGCCCATGAGGGCCCTCGGGGGTATAGGGCTCTGGCACGAATGCGGTGCTGGCGGAATGTGAGAGCTGGCGGGGTGATCTTGGTGTGTGTCGGAGATCTTGAAGACGCTGTTCCCGCCGATCAGTCTCTCCGTGCCACTCCGGCGGCAGGTCCGTCAGCAGCTGGGCCACTGAGCCTCCTGCGGGCTGTGGTCGAAGTCGATGCTGGATACGAGCCAGCGCATGGCCCTCCTCCTATGCGGTCCTGCGGGCGAAGTCGGGGGCGTGCTCGGGACGCGGGCCGTAGGCGATCAGTTTGGATGGGAACTTCTTGAAGGCGGGGAGGTGCCGTGCCAGGAAGACCAGCGGTCTGGGAGGGCGGGCACCTTTGCCGGCGAAGGCGGGGACGAACATGGTGCGGTGCAGCATGCGCTGGACGGTTTGGACGATGACGGTGGGCCTCCATCTGCCCGGCGCGGGCCAGCAGCAGGCCGAGCATCATGCCGGCGGGCCCGCCGCCTGCCACCACCACATCTGTCGTCATGAGGGCTCC
The DNA here is from genome assembly GCF_050947145.1 of Microtetraspora malaysiensis. Lineage (NCBI taxonomy): Bacteria > Bacillati > Actinomycetota > Actinomycetes > Streptosporangiales > Streptosporangiaceae > Microtetraspora > Microtetraspora malaysiensis. The sequence continues at coordinate 8,522,741 of NZ_CP191998.1, read as the reverse complement.
ATTCGCTCGGTGATATTCGATAGAGAGGTGACTTAACTGGAGTCATCAGCAGGTGGCGTCGCCGGTCAGCGAGGAGTGTCTGCTGATGGCAGCCCGATGGAGGCGGGACGAGGGTGACCGCGACGGCCAGGGGTCTAGGCCTCGCGATTCCCGATGGCTGCTTTCCAGGTGGTGCTTGCGTTGCGGTGCGCCTTCGCCGGATATGGCGGGCCGCCGGGACGAGCGCCTCAGGTGGTCCTGCGGGCGAAGCCGGGAGCGTGTTCCGGCCGGGGGCCGAAGCCCACGAAGCGGGCGGGGATCATCCGGAGCCGGGGGAAGGCGCGGGTGAGGAAGAGCAGGGCCGGGGGTGGCCCGGAGCGCTTGCCGGCGAACTGCTTCTCGAACATGACGCGCTGGAGCATCCGCTGGCCTGTCTGGACGATCACGGTGGGGCGGCACCTGCGTCGTTGCACGGCCGCCAGGTCAGTGACGGTGACGGAGTGCCGCCGCAGCGGATCGGCCAGGATGGTGGCGGCGGCCACGGCGTCCTGGATGGCGAGGTTGATGCCCACCCCGCCCGCGGGTGACATGGCGTGCGCGGCATCGCCGATGAGCAGCAGCCCGTCGAGGTGCCACCGCTTAAGCCGGTTGAGCTTCACGTCGAGGACGAAGACCTCGTCCATGCCGGTCAGGTGCTTCACCGCGTCGGCGAAGTCCGGGCGCAGGCGGGCGATGCGCTCGCGGAAGCGCTGGATGCCCTCGGCCCGCAGCCGCGTGTCGGAGCCTTTGGCGGTGAAGTACGCCACCTGGTAGTAGTCGTCGCGAGCGAGGGAGATCATGGCCTCGGGGCCCCGCGCGACCGGTGTCACGCTCGCGGGCACGTTCGTGTCATGGGTCGATCGGGGCAGGCGGAACCACCAGACGTCGAACGGTACCCGGAACTCCTTGGGCACCAGCCCCGCCTCACGGCGCAGGGTGGAGTGCCTGCCGTCGCAGCCCACCGTCAGTTCGGCGTGGATCTCCCCTTCACGGCCGTCCGAGGTGCGATACCTGGCTCCGACGATCTTGTCGCCGTCTCTGATCAGCGCGGTCGCTTCGGTGTTCATGCGCAGGGAGAAGCCGGGGTCCTGGCTGGCCGCCTCGGCCAGGAAGGAGAGCAGGTCCCATTGGGGCACCATCGCGATGTAGTTGTACGGCGCGGGCAGCGCTTCGAAATCACCCAGTGTCACCATGGTGCCGTCGGGAGCGGGGAGCGACAGGTTGCCCAGGCGGCTCTGCGGCAGGGCGCGGAAGCCTTCGCCCAGGCCGAGTTCGTCCATCAGGCGGACGGTGGCGGGGTGCACGGTGTCTCCCCGGAAGTCGCGCAGGAAGTCGGCGTGCTTCTCCAGCACGGTGACCTCGATTCCCGCCCGGGCCAGCAGCAGGCCCAGCATCATGCCGGCCGGGCCGCCGCCACAGACCAGGACGCCGGTGCTCTCGATGGTCATGTCAGCCTCTTCCGACGTAGTCCGTAGTGGGTGAACAGAGCGATGACCGCCATCCGCAGCGCCACGTTCGCCCAGATCGCGGCGTGGAGGCCGCGGGTGAAGGCGTAGGCTTCGACGGCGGCGGTGCAGCCGTGGAACACGATCAGGGTCTGGGCGGCCAGGCGTGTCCCCTCGGGGTGTCGGAGAGTCCTGCCGGCGAACGACAGGAACGCCACGGCCAGCTCGGCGGCGCCCAGCAGATAGCACACCAGGTAGGCGTCCGCGGGGATGCGGATGCCGACGGCGCTGGGAACCAGGCCGGGCGCGACGACGAGCACCACCCCCGCTGCCAAGGTGACCAAGCCGTGGAGGGTGAGCAGGATGCGGAGGTTCACCGCTCCGCCGCCCCTCGTAGGCGGCTCTGGGCGGACTGCCGGTCGTTGAGGCGCGGGTAGGGCTCGTCCGGTACGGGCACGCCGAGGAAGTCGCACAACGGCTCCCAGCCCTGCCCGGTCTCGTAAATCAGGATTCGGTCGGCGGGCAGGGCGCCGGTGACCTCGGCCGTGCGGCGCCGGAACACCTCCACGGCGTGGCGCTCCTCGGGCATCGGCTCGTCCAGCGTCGTGCCGAACGTCTCGCGCCACAGGTGCTCCAGCAGCGGCCGCATGCCGATGGCCACGGGATGGAATTCGGCTGGCACCGCGCTGGGGGCGTGCAGCAGGGCGAAGACGGTGTCGCGGAGGCTGGCGTACCAGGCGTGCGGGTCACGCGCGGTGAGGATGACCTTGGCATCGGGGTAGCTCTGCGCGAGGGAGCGCCAGAAGTGGGCGCTCGGCCAGTCCACCGCCGCCCGGTAGCCGTCCAGCACGCCGTTCCAGTCGACCGGCCCGTCCAGGGTCTGCCGCCAGCGTTGCGCCTGCTCGGGATGGGCGGCTATCTCCTGCATGTGGTGGCACGGGCCGAAGCCGAGCCGCTCCAGTGCCGCTTTCAGCGACGTGGTGCCGGTACGCGGCAGTCCCGCGCCGATCACGTTGATCATCTGCGCCTCCTTAATTCATCGCTGGATGAACTCGCAGTGGAGACGATACACACATGAGGTTCACATAGGAAGCGGTACCATGGGGCGTTGTGGACCGGGACCTGGTGGATGCCGCACTGGCGGCCGCCGAGAAGCACGGCAAAGACGTGGCCGATGTGCCGCTGAGCGCGATCGCGACCGCCGCGGGAATTTCCCGCAGCACCCTGATCAGAAGGCTCGGCGGATCGCGGGCCACGCTGGAGGAGGCGGTCCGGCAGGTCGGAATCGACCCGGGTGGGCGCCCACCGGTCCGGGAACGGGCCATCGAGGCCGCGGCCACGCTGATCGCCCGCGACGGGCTCGGCGCGGTCACGATGGAGGCCGTCGCCGCCGCCGCACACTGCTCGCCGACCAGCCTGCACGCCGTCTTCGGCAGCCGCGACGGCGTGCTCGCCACCATGTTCGACCGGTACGTCCCCGTGCCCGACCTGGAAGCGCTGGCCGCCGATCCCCCCAAGCGGATCGAGGAGATGGTCCATGCCGTCTACGCTGCGCTGGCCGAGGCCTTCGCCCGGGAGCCACGGGTGCTGCCGGCCATCTTCGGCGACCTGCTCACCCGCCCCGACGGCACCGCCGCCCGGATGCTGAAAGCCAACCTGCCGAGGATGTTCGCCAGTCTCAGCATCCTGCTGAGCATGCAGATCCAAGCCGGTCGGCTGCGGCCACTTCCCCTGCCGCTGCTCATACAGCTGATGATCGGCCCCATGGCGGGGCACATGCTGTTGCGCCCCGTGCTACAGGACGCGCTGGGCAACGTCCTGCCCCCGGTCGAAGACGTCGCGCGGACATTCGCCGAGGCGTTCATCCGCGCCACCGCCCCGTGAGCTCGCGCCATAAGGTGCCGACCGGATACGTTGCAAACGGCCCTGCGGGAGACCTGTGAAAAGGGAACGGCCGCCCGCGCCCGAGGCGCGGACGGCCGCACATGGCTCCGGAGAGCCCGTCAGCCCCTTCTCAGCTGGACCGCCGGAAGATCTTGTTACCCAGCCAGACCAGCGGGTCGTACTTCCGGTCGACCACGCGCTCCTTCATCGGGATCAGCGCGTTGTCGGTGATCTTGATGTGCTCGGGGCAGACCTCGGTGCAGCACTTGGTGATGTTGCAGTAACCGAGGCCGTGGTCCTGCTGCGCGGACTCCTTGCGGTCGGCCGTGTCGTACGGGTGCATGTCCAGCTCGGCGATCCGCATGAGGAAGCGCGGGCCGGCGAAGGCCGGCTTGTTCTCCTCGTGGTCGCGGATGACGTGGCAGACGTTGTTGCACATGAAGCACTCGATGCACTTGCGGAACTCCTGGGACCGCTCGACATCGATCTGCTGCATCCGGTACTCGCCGGGCTCGACGTCCTTCGGCGGGGTGAACGACGGGATCTCGCGCGCCTTCTGGTAGTTGAACGAGACGTCGGTCACCAGATCCTTGATGACGGGGAACGTCCGCATCGGGGTGACCGTGATGGTCTCGGTCTCCTCGAAGGTGGACATCCGGGTCATACAGCCGAGCCGTGGCCTGCCGTTGATCTCCATCGAGCAGGAGCCGCACTTGCCCGCCTTGCAGTTCCAGCGGACCGCGAGATCGGGAGCCTGCGTCGCCTGCAGCCGGTGGATGACGTCGAGGACGACCTCGCCCTCGTTCACCTCGACGGTGAAGTCCTCCAGGCGGCCCTCGCCGCCCTCGCCGCGCCAGACGCGGAACTTGGCCTTGTAACCCATCACGACTCCTTGACCGCGTCGTACTTCGCCAGCTCGTCCCCGGTGAGGTACTTGCTGAGCTCCTCCCGGTCGAACAGGACCAGCAGGTCAGCGCGCATCGACGGCTGGATCCGCTCCTCGACGTCCACGGTGGCGCCGTCCGGCGTCGCCGAGCAGACCAGGAGCTTGCGCCGCCACTCGGGCGACATCTTCGGGTAGTCGTCCCTGGTGTGCCCGCCCCGGCTCTCCTCGCGCAGGAGCGCGGCCCGCGCCACGCACTCGCTGACGAGCAGCATGTTGCGCAGGTCGAGGGCGAGGTGCCAGCCGGGGTTGTAGATCCGGCCGCCCGGGGACGCGGTGTGGTTCGACCGCTCCTTGAGCTTCTCGACGGCGTCCAGCGCCTCGGAGACCTCCTCGGCCTTGCGGATGATGCCGACGAGTTCGTTCATCGTCCGCTGCAGCTCGTGGTGGACCTCGTAGGGGTTCTCGCCACCCGACCGCTCCAGCGGCGCGAGCGCCTCGGCCCGCGCGTCCTGGACCGCTGTCTCGGACACGGCGGGCCGCCGCGCCAGGCCGTTCACGTACTCGGCCGCTCCGGCGCCGGCCCGGCGGCCGAACACCAGCAGGTCGGACAGCGAGTTGCCGCCGAGGCGGTTGGAACCGTGCATGCCGCCGGAGACCTCGCCCGCCGCGAACAGCCCCGGCACGGAGGCGGCGCCGGTGTCGGCGTCCACCTCGACCCCGCCCATGATGTAGTGGCACGTCGGGCCGACCTGCATGGGCTCCTTGGTGATGTCGACGTCCGCCAGCTCCTTGAACTGGTGGTGCATCGACGGCAGCCGCTTGGTGATCTCGTCGGCCGGCAGCCGGGTGGAGACGTCGAGGAAGACGCCGCCCTGCGGCGAGCCGCGGCCCGCCTTCACCTCGGCGTTGATGGCCCTGGCGACCTCGTCACGCGGCAGCAGCTCCGGAGGGCGGCGGTTGTTCGCCTGGTCGGTGTACCAGCGGTCGCCCTCTTCCTCCGTCGTGGCGTACTTGTCCTTGAACACGTCCGGCACGTAGTCGAACATGAAGCGCCGGCCCTCGGAGTTGCGCAGCACGCCGCCGTCTCCGCGTACGGACTCGGTGACGAGGATGCCGCGCACCGACGGAGGCCAGACCATCCCGGTCGGGTGGAACTGGATGAACTCCATGTTGATCAGCTTCGCGCCCGCGAGCAGGGCGAGCGCGTGGCCGTCGCCGGTGTACTCCCAGGAGTTGGACGTGACGACGTAGGACTTGCCGATGCCGCCGGTGGCCAGCACCACGGCCGGGGCGTCGAAGACGATGAACTTGCCCGTCTCGCGCCAGTAGCCGAAGGCTCCGGAGACGGCCTCGCCGTCCTTGAGCAGGCGGGTGACCGTGCACTCGGCGAAGACCTTGATGTACGCCTCGGGGTCGCCGTGCAGCTTCTCGTCCTCCTGCTGGAGCGCGACGACGCGCTGCTGCAGGGTGCGGATGAGTTCGAGGCCGGTGCGGTCGCCGACGTGGGCGAGACGCGGGTACTCGTGGCCGCCGAAGTTCCGCTGGCTGATCTTGCCGTCCTTGGTGCGGTCGAACAGCGCGCCCCACGCCTCCAACTCCCAGACGCGGTCCGGGGCCTCCTTGGCGTGCAGCTCGGCCATCCGCCAGTTGTTCAGGAACTTGCCGCCGCGCATGGTGTCGCGGAAGTGAACCATCCAGTTGTCGTCGGGGTTGACGTTACCCATCGCGGCCGCCGCGCCGCCCTCGGCCATGACGGTGTGCGCCTTGCCGAAGAGCGACTTGCAGACGATGGCGGTGCGCTTGCCCTGCTGCCGCGCCTCGATCGCCGCGCGGAGCCCGGCGCCTCCCGCGCCGATGACGACGACGTCGTATTCGTGACGCTCGATTTCCACTGTGATCCCTCGTTATGCGAACGGGAAGTTGATGATGCCCTTGGCGACCAGCCGGACGTAGAGGTCGGCGATCATGACCGAGAACATCGACGCCCAGGCCAATTGCTGGTGCTTGGCGTTGAGTTTCGACACGAAGGTCCACGCCTTGTACCTGATCGGGTGCTTGGAGAAGTGGTTCAGCCGGCCTGCCGTGATGTGCCGGCAGGAATGGCAGCCGAAGGTGTAGGCGAGAATCAGGATCGCGTTGATGAGAAGAATGATCGTTCCCAGCCCCACGTGTCCCCAGTTGCCGTCTTTATCCCGGAACGAGAGAACCGCGTCATAAGTCAGGATTAGACCGATGATGACGGCGAAGTAGAAGAAGTAGCGGTGGATGTTCTGGATGATCAGCGGCAGGCGGGTCTCGCCGGTGTACTTGCCGTGCGGCTCGGCCACGGAGCAGGCGGGCGGCGACAGCCAGAACGAGCGGTAGTAGGACTTGCGGTAGTAGTAGCAGGTGAGACGGAAGCCCGCGGGCAGTCCGAGGATCAGCAATCCCGGCGGCCAGGTGTACCAGTCGCCGATGGGCGCCAAGCCGAACAGCCGCGCCCCTTCGGGGCAGGACGTCGGCAGGCAGGGAGAGGCGAAGGGCGCGATGTACGGCTCCGCCAGGTAGCTCTGGTCGAAGATCGCCCAGAACCCGTAAACAAGGAATGTCATCAGTCCGGTGAATGTCAGCGCCGGCGCCAGCCACCATCGGTCGGTGCGCAGAGTGCGTACCTTGATCTGGGCGCGTTGCTTTCTGGCCGAGTTTTCGGCCGTTGTCTGGGTCATCAGAGACCTCTCCACCTTCCGCGGTCCCTTTCCTGTACGCCGAGGGCTCCGCGTCCATTCGTGTCGCGCCGGCCGATGCGCCACGAGGTGTAACAACGCCGTGTAACAACGCCGACGCCTGTTGGTGGGGCATACGTTACGACGCCGACAGGGCAAAATGTGAGAAGGGTCACCCCCTATTTCGGCAAGAGAGTGTGATTGTCGTCACGTCCCACTGAAGCGCAGGCACTATTCCCCCTCATGTCCGGTTTTTTCTGGTGTTCTGGAAGACTTGCCCTGGCGAATGGGGAGGTCGAGGCCAGAGTGAACAGGGTGAGATCCTTCGTGGCCGGCACCGAGCCCGGCCCCCGGCTCGCGCGGCTGACCGTCGCCGTGGTCTTCGCGGGTTTCGCCTCCGTGTACGTGCTGGCAGCCGACGGCGTGGCGGAGGCGCTGCTGCCGCTGGGCGTCCTCGTGCTCCAGCTGGGGCAGGTCTTCCCCCGGTGGCGCCGCCTGCGCGGCCCGGCCGCGCTCGCCGCGCAGGCCGTTCTCGCGACGGTGGCGGTGCTCGTCTGCGGCGTGTCCGTCGGTCTCTTCGGCTTTCTCGCCGGTTCGCTGCTGCTCGTCTCCGCGTGGCCCGCGGCGGTCCTCGTGGTGGCCGGGGCGGCGCTCGTCCAGGCCACGCGTTCGGCGGACGCGCTCGCGGTGATCGATTCCACGATCGCCCCGGCGCTCGCCGCTCTCGTGATCTACGGTCTGACCCGGATGGCGGAGCGGGTGGACGAGGTGGCCGCGGCCCGGGTGAGGCTGGCGCTCGCGGCCGTGGCGGAGGAGCGGCTCCGGATCGCCACCGAGCTGAACGAGGGCATCGGGCGGGGGCTCGACGCGATCGAACGCGGCGCGCGCCGCGCCATGGAGTCGCCGGTGGACGCGGGGGCGACCGGGCCGACGATCGGGGACGTCGCCGCCACGGCGCGGCGCTGCCTGGCGGACGCCCGCTCGGCGGCGGCGGACTACCGGGCGCTGTCGCTCGCCCCGGAGGTCGCCGCGGCGCGGGCGCTGCTGTCGGCGGCGGGGGTCGAGACGGAGGTGCGGATCGGTCACACCGAGCCGCTCGGCTCGGCCGGGGCGCTGCTCGCGACGGTGCTCCGCGACGCCGTCACCGACGTCGTACGGCAGGGAACCGCCCGGCACTGCCTGATCGAGACCGTGCACCGTGACGGCATGGTTCGGCTGCGCGTCACCAACGACGGTGTGCGAACTGCGGGCGCGGGCGTCGAGGGGTTGGACGACGTCATCGACCGGATGGCGGCGGTGTCGGGGGCCCTGCGCATCGGGCTCGATCCCGACGGCAGGTTCGGCGTCGAGGCCGCCATTCCGGCCACGCCGCCCGCTCCGCCGCCACCGGACACCGCCTACGGCCTGTCGATCGCCCTGCTCGGCACGGTGGTCGCCGGATTCTGCGTCAAGGCGTTGCTCCTCGTCCCGGGAGATCTGGTTCTGCCGGCGGCGGCGTGCCTGGTCGTGATCGCGTACCTGCAGCTCCGGTCCGTGCGCGGGCGTCATCCGTACGCGTTGGCGGCCATGGCCCTGCTCGCCTACGCGCCGCTGTTCGTGTTCGGCCAGGACTGGCTGGGCGTGGGCGGCTTCCTGGCGGGCCCGCTGCTGCTCATGTTCCGCTGGGCGGTGTCGTTGCCGCTCGTGGCGGTCGTCATGGCGAGCGTGGCGACGGCCGCGGCGGCGTTCGGGCTCCCGGCGGGAGCCGTCGTCAACTACACCGCCAGCACGCTGGTCACCGGGTTGGTGATCCACGGCCTGGTCGGGTTGGCCCGGGTGGTCAAGGAGCTCCAGGACTCGCGGGAGGAGCCGGCCCGCGCCGCGATCGTCCAGGAGCGGCTGCGCGCCGCGCGCGACCTGCACGACCTCCTCGGGCACAACCTGGCGGCGATCCTGCTCAAGTGCGAGCTGGCCCGGCGCCTGGCGGACGCCGCCCCGGAGCGGGCCCGCGCGGAGATCGCCGACGTCATCGTGATGGCCGGGCGGGCCAGGGCCGATCTGCGGGCCGCGTCGGGCGACCACCGTGAGATGTCGCTGGAGGAGGAAGCGGAGTCGGCCCGTTCCGTGCTGGCCGCGGCCGGGATGGAGGTCCGGCTCTCGCTCGGCCACGGGCCGCTGCCCGCTCCGGCCGAGACCGTGCTCGCGACCGTTCTGCGGGAGGCCGTGACCAACGTGCTCAGGCACAGCTCGGCGCGGAGCTGCCACATCGCGTCCGAGGTCTCCCAGGGCGTCGTACGGCTCAGCGTGCGGAACGACGGGGTGCGCCCGGACGCGGGACGCGGCCGGCCGGGCTCGGGCATCGGCAACCTCACCGCTCGGCTGGCCGCGCTCGGCGGCGAGCTGACCGCGCGGGTGGAGGACGACGGCTGGTTCCGGGTGCGGGCCGTTCTAGCGCCGTGACCGGCAAGGTTTGCCCGGACGGGCATTAGATCCAGCCGGCCTCCCGGGCGATGCGGGCGGCGTCCGTCCGGTTGCGGGCGCCGAGTTTGGTCACGATCGTGGTGAGGTAGTTGCGCACGGTCCCGGCGCTGAGGAACAGGTCGGCGGCGATCTCGGTCGCCTCGGCGCCGCCGGCGGCCAGCCGTAGCACGTCGGCCTCGCGCGGCGTGAGGGGGTTGTCGGCGAGGTCCCAGGCGGCGACCGCCAGCGAGGGGTCGAGGACGCGGCCTCCGGCGGCGATCGTGCGGATCGCCGCGACCAGGTCGTCCGGCGGCGCGGTTTTCAGCATGAACCCGTTGACCTGCGCGCTCAGCGCCCGGCGCAGGTGGCCCGGCCTGCCGTTCCCGGTGAGCATCAGCGTGCGGCAGGCGGGCAGCTTCACACGCAGTTCGGCCGCGGCGCCGAGGCCGTCCAGGCCGGGCATGTCGATGTCGAGCACGGCGATGTCCGGCCGGTGCCGGAGCGCGGCGGGCAACACGGCGTCACCCGAGCCGACGGCGTCCACCACCGTCAGGTCGTCCTCCAACTCCAGCAACGCGACGAGTGCTCCGCGTACCACGTGCTGATCTTCTGCCAGCAGAACCTTGATCACGGCAATATGTCTATCAGTGTCCGACTCATGACGTCGTCATGTCCGACTCGTGATCGGCTCTCTGGTCCGCGTTTCCCCGGTTCAGCAGGCTTGATTCCATGAACGACGCGGTACGGCTGGACGCCGTGAGCAAGGTGTATGGCAAGGGGCAGGGCGCGGTGGCCGCCTTGCGCGAGGTGACGATCGGCATCCCGCGCGGGGGCTTCACCGCCGTGATGGGGCCGTCCGGTTCGGGCAAGAGCACGTTCCTCCACTGCGCGGCGGGGCTGGACCGGCCGACCTCAGGTTCGGTACGGCTCGGCGGCACCGAGCTGGCGGGGATGGACGAGACTCGGCTGACCGAACTGCGCCGGGAGCGGGTCGGCTTCGTGTTCCAGGCGTTCAACCTGGTCTCGTCCCTGACGGTGTCGGAGAACATCACGCTCCCGCTGCGGCTGGCCGGGTCCGCTGTGGACCGGCCCTGGCTGGACGAGGTCGTCCGGCGGGTCAAGCTCGACGGCCGTACCGGCCACCGCCCCGCGCAGCTCTCCGGCGGGCAGCAGCAGCGGGTGGCGATCGCCAGGGCGCTGGTCACCCGGCCCGAGGTCGTGTTCGGCGACGAGCCGACCGGCGCGCTCGACACGGTGACGGCACGCGATGTGCTCACCCTGCTCAGGGAGGTGGTCGACGGCCTCGGCCAGACGGTGGTGATGGTGACCCACGACCCGGTGGCCGCGTCGTACGCCGACACGGTGCTGTTCCTCGCCGACGGCCGCATCGTCGACACGATGAGCGCCCCGACGGCCGACAGGGTCGCCGACCGCATGACCCGGTTGGGAGCGTGGGTGTGATGTTCGGGTTCGCCCTGCAGACAATGCGGAGCCGCAAGGCCGGCTTCGCCGGAGCGTTCTTCGCGCTCCTGTGTGCCGCCGCGCTCGTCTGCGCCTGCGGCGCCCTGCTGGAGACCGGGCTGCGCGGCCAGATTCGGCCCGAGCGGTACATGGGCGCTCCCCTGCTGGTCGCCGGGGACCAGAACGTCCGCGAGACGATCAAGAAGGAGAAGGGGGACGGCGAGGTCAAGACGAAGGTCAAGGCCAAGCCGCTGTCCGAGCGGGCCTGGGTGCCCGCCTCTCTCGCCGACCGGCTGGCGGGCGTCCCCGGCGTGCGCTCGGTGGTCGCCGAGGTGACCTTCCCCGTCCATTCCGGCGGTGCCACGTTCACCGGCCACGGCTGGGAATCCGCCGCGTTGACCCCCTTCACCCTGCGTGCGGGACGCGCGCCGGGAGCGGCCCGAGAGGTGGTCGCCGACGCCGCGTCGGGGCTGGCCGTCGGAGCGCGGCTCACCGTCGAGGCCGCGGGCGAGTACCGCGTGGTCGGCGTGACGGCGGAGGCGCTGGACAGCCAGGCCACCCTGTTCTTCGGCACGGCGGAGGCCCGCAGGCTGGCCGGGCTGCTGGGCGGGCGCGCGGCCGACTCCGTCAGCGCGATCGGTGTCTTCCCCGAGGGGGATGTCACGGCCGTTTCGGCGGGCGTGAACGCGGTGCTGAAAGGCACGAACACACTCGCCTACACCGGGGACGACCGTGGCACGGTCGAGTTCCTCGCCGCCGAGAACGCCAGGATCAAGCTGATCAGCCTCGGTGGCGCGCTGGGCGGTACCTCGCTGCTGGTCGCGATCCTCGTGGTCGTGGGCACGTTCGCGCTGTCGATCCAGCAGCGCCAGCGAGAGATCGCGCTGCTCCGCGCGGTCGCCGCCACGCCCCGGCAGATCAGGAAGATGCTCGGCGGCGAGGCCCTGCTCATCGGCCTGGTCGCGGGCGTCCCGGGCTCCGCGCTGGGGGTCGGGCTGGCGTTCTGGCTGCGGTCGCGGTTCGTGGACCTCGGCGCGATGCCGTCGAACCTCGACCTGGTGCTGAGCCCGTTCCCCGTTTTCGCCGCGCTCGGGGCGACCCTGCTGGCGGCGTGGGCCGCGGCCAGGATCTCCGCCCGCCGCACCGTCAGAATCCGGCCGGTCGAGGCGCTGGGCGAGGCCGCGCTGCGCCGGGCCGGGCTGCCCAAGGGCCGGTTGGCCGCCGGGCTGCTCTGCCTCGCTGCCGCCGTCACGCTCACGCTGGTGCTGTCCACGCTGTCGATCGAGGCCGCGTCCAGCCCGGTGACCATGCTGACCGCGCTGGTGTGGACGACCGCGATCGCCCTGCTCGGCCCCGTCATCGCCAAGGTCGCCGCCACCGTGCTCGGGGCGCCGATGCGCGCCTTCCGGGTGGGCGGGCACCTCGCCGCGGCCAATCTGCGGACGTCCACCGGCCGCCTCGCCGCCGTCGTCACCCCACTCAGCCTGATGGTGGCGATGACCTGCACGATCCTGTTCGTCCAGACGACCATGGGGCATGCGGCCCAGGAGCAGGCCCGCGCCGGGACCCGCGCCGATTACGTCCTCGGACCGCGCGTCTCCGAGGCGGCGGCCGACTCCGTACGTAAGGTGCCGGGCGTGGTGGCGGTGACCGAGGTCCTGCGCACCTCGGTCCGGGTCGGCCTGACGAGGTACGGCGCGCAGGCCGTGACACCCGAAGGTCTCGCGTCCACCATGGACCTCGACGTGCGGAAGGGCTCCGTGGACCGCATGGGCGCGGGCACGCTCGCGGTCAGCGAGACCGCGGCGGAGGGCCTGGGCGTGTCCGTCGGCGACCCGGTGGCGCTGACGCTCGGCGACGGCACCCCCGCCACGCTCACGGTCGCCGCCGTCTACTCCCGAGGTCTGGGCTTCGCCGACCTCACGCTGCCGCACGATCTGGTTGCGGCGCACGTGGACGACCCGCTGGCTCGGACCGTGCTCGTGGCCGCCCCATCGGTGGACCGGGCCGCGCTGGCCGCCACCCTGCGCGACCGTCCGGGCATGGGCGTGCTCGACCGGGTCGAGGCGACCGCCGCACCCGCCAACGCCGAGGTCAACTACGTGGCGATGGGCCTGATCATCGCCTTCACCGCGATCGCGGTCGTCAACACGCTCGCGATGGCGACCTCCGACCGGGCCCGCGAGTTCGCGCTGCTCCGCCTCGTCGGCACCACCCGGCGGCAGATCATGCGCATGCTGCGCTGGGAGACCTTCGTCGCGGTGCTGGTCTCGGCGGCACTCGGCACGGGCGTCGCCCTGGTGACGCTCACCGCGTTCAGCACGGGGATGACCGGATCGGCCACGCCGTACATGCCGCCGGTGACCTATCTGGCGGTGGTCGCGGCGGCGGCGGCGCTGGCCCTGGTCGCCACCGTCGTCCCCGCCCGGTTGGTCCTGCGTGACAGGCCGGCCGACGTCATCGGGGCGAGGGAGTGAACGCCGCTCGGAAGCGGTCCGAGATGGAGCGCGGCCTCATCACCGGCGGGGACCCGTCAGTCCGCGCAGATGAGCTCGATCCCCTGCGGCAGGCTGCCGTGGTGCGCCGCCTCGACGAGATAGAAGAGCAGGGTCGCGCGGAACGCCTGGGCCGCGCGGGTCGGCTCGACGTCCTTGCGGTGCGCCAGCGCGACGGTGCGGCGCAGCCCCGGAGGGGCGAGCGGGGTGCCCGCGAGGCCCGGCCGGCCGTCCAGCACCATGGACGGCACCACCGCGACGCCGAGCCCCGCCTCGACGAAGCGCAGCACCGCGTCCATCTCGCCGCCCTCGACCGCGAAGCGCGGCTCGAACCCCGCCTGCCGGCACGCGGCGAGCGTCGCCTCGCGCAGGTCGTAGCCGCGCCGGAACATCACCAGCGGCCGCCCGCGCAGGTCCTCGATCCGCATGTACGGCTTGTTGCGTCCCGGGGGAGAGGCGACGACGAGGTTCTCGCGGAGGATCTCCTCGGTCACGAGGGAGGGGTCGCTGCTCTGCAGCGGCAGGATGATGAGCGCGAGATCGAGCTGCCCCCTGGCCAGGTCGCGTACCAGGTCGCGGGAGCCGCTCTCCTCCACGAGCAGTTCGACGCCCGGGTAGTCCCGGTGGAAGCGGGCGAGGGCGTCGGCCAGCAGACCCGCGCACAGGGACGGCGTCGCGCCGAGCCGGACCCGGCCGCGGCGCAGCCCGGCCAGCTCGGCGACCTCGCGGCGCGCGGTCTCGGCGTCGGCCAGCATCCGGCGGGCGAGCGGCAGTAGCGCCTCACCGGCCGGGGTGAGTGTCACGTTGCCGCGCGCCCGGCTGAACAGGGGCGCGCCGAGCTCGGTCTCCAGAGTCCTGATCTGCTTGCTCAGCGAGGGCTGGGCAACCCGCATCCGCTCGGCGGCATGAGTGAAGTGCCGGGTTTCGGCCACCGCCACGAAGTACGCGAGTTGCTGGAGCTGCACGCCTCCCAAGCGTACGGCTGTGAGATTTGTCGCATCAGGGCGAGGCCTCCGGAACGGATAAGCCCCGACGGCCAGAGGTCATAGCCTGCGGCTATCGGAACGACGCCTGCGATGACTTGGACTCGTTTCGGAACCCGAACCTAGCGTGAACAGCTGTGACAGCCACGATAGACCGGGGAGCGGCCACCACGTCGGTCGCACCCCACGCAGCGCAGAAAAATCCCCCCACACGCCGGCGCCCGGGCTTCTTCGCCTCGTCGAACGGCAAGAAGGCCGTCATGGCCGTCACGGGTGCGGTCCTGGTGCTCTTCCTCCTCGGCCACATGGTCGGCAACCTCAAGGCGTTCTTCGGAGCGGACGCCTTCAACCACTATGCCGAATGGCTGCGGACCATGGGCTCGCCCGCCGTGCCCTACCGCGTCCTGCTGACCGTCGTCGAGATCGCTCTCGTGGTCGCGGTGGTCCTGCACATGTGGTCCGCCGTGTCCCTCGCCCGCCGCGCGGCCCAGGCCCGGCCGGTGAAGTACGCCGCGAAGCGCAAGTCCCAGGCCAACGGCTACGCCACCCACACCATGCGGTACGGCGGGGTCATCATCCTGCTGTTCGTCATCTGGCACCTGCTGGACATGACCTTCGGCGCGGTGAACCCCAAGGGCTTCGACGCGGATCCGTACGACCGGCTGGTTGCGGGCTTCGACCCCTCGCGCTGGTGGGTCACCCTCTTCTACGTCGTGGCGATGATCATGGTCGGTCTGCACCTGCGGCACGGCCTGTGGAGCGCCTTCCAGACGCTGGGCCTGGCCGGCGGACGCAGCTACGGGAAGTTGAAGGCGGGCGCGGCGCTGGTGTCGCTGGTTCTCGTGGTCGGCTTCCTGGCCGTGCCCGTCGGGGTGATGATCGGAGTGATCAAGTGAGCGACCAGACGCATCACTACAAGGTCGGCGAGCCGATCCGGGACACGAAGGCGCCCGAGGGCCCGATCGAGGACCGCTGGGACAAGCGCCGTTTCTCGGCGAAGCTGGTCAACCCGGCCAACAAGCGCAAGATCAACGTCATCGTGGTCGGCACCGGCCTCGCGGGCGGGTCGGCCGCGGCCACCCTCGGCGAGCTCGGGTACCAGGTCAAGTCGTTCTGCTACCAGGACACGCCCCGGCGCGCGCACTCCATCGCCGCACAGGGCGGGATCAACGCCGCGAAGAACTACCGCGGTGACGGCGACAGCGTCTACCGGCTCTTCTACGACACGGTCAAGGGCGGCGACTTCCGCGCCCGCGAGTCCAACGTGTACCGGCTGGCCCAGGTCAGCGTGAACATCATCGACCAGGCCGTGGCCCAGGGCGTTCCGTTCGCCCGCGAGTACGGCGGCCTGCTCGACACCCGCTCCTTCGGTGGCGCGCAGGTGTCCCGCACCTTCTACGCCCGCGGCCAGACGGGCCAGCAGCTCCTGCTGGGCGCGTACTCGGCCCTGGAGCGGCAGATCGCGGCCGGGACCGTCGAGATGCACACCCGGCACGAGATGCTCGACCTGGTGATCAGCGACGGCCGGGCCCGCGGCGTCATCGTGCGCGACATGGTGACCGGCGAGATCGAGACCCACCTGGCCGACGCGGTCGTGCTCGCGACCGGCGGCTACGGCAACGTGTTCTTCCTGTCCACGAACGCCAAGGGCTGCAACACGACGGCGATCTGGCGCGCGCACCAGCGCGGCGCGATGTTCGCCAACCCGTGCTACACGCAGATCCACCCGACCTGCATCCCGGTCAGCGGCGACTACCAGTCGAAGCTGACGCTCATGTCGGAGTCGCTGCGCAACGACGGCCGCGTGTGGGTGCCGCTCGCCAAGAGCGACGCGCGCAAGCCGGCCGACATCCCCGAGGACGAGCGCGACTACTACCTTGAGCGGATTTATCCCGCTTTTGGAAACCTGGTGCCGCGTGACATCGCCTCCCGGGCGGCCAAGAACGTCTGCGACGAGGGTCGCGGTGTCGGCCCCGGCGGTCTCGGCGTCTACCTCGACTTCGCCGACGCGATCGCCCGGCTCGGCCGGGACGCCGTCGAGAAGAAGTACGGCAACCTCTTCGAGATGTACGAGCGCATCACCGGGGAGAACCCGTACGAGACGCCGATGCGCATCTACCCCGCCGTCCACTACACGATGGGCGGCCTCTGGGTGGACTACGACCTGCAGTCCACGATCCCCGGTCTGTTCGTGGTCGGCGAGGCGAACTTCTCCGACCACGGCGCCAACCGCCTCGGCGCGTCCGCGCTGATGCAGGGCCTGGCCGACGGGTACTTCGTGCTCCCGACCACGGTCGGCGACTACCTCGCGAACGTGAAGTCGTTCGGCGACGTGGACCCGGCGGAGGTGGAGCAGGCGCGCGAGGCCGTCCAGCAGAAGATCGACAAGCTGCTGAGCGTGAACGGCACCCGCACCGCCGACTCCTACCACCGGGAGCTCGGCAAGATCATGTGGGACTACTGCGGCATGGAGCGCACCGAGGAGTCGCTGCGCAAGGCCCTGGAGCGGATCCCCGAGCTCCGTGAGGAGTTCTGGAACAACGTGAAGGTGCCGGGTGACCCCGAGGGGCTCAACCAGGCGCTGGAGCGGGCCGGGCGGGTCGCCGACTTCTTCGACCTCGCCGAGCTCATGTGCATCGACGCGCTGCACCGCACGGAGTCCTGCGGCGGCCACTTCCGCGCCGAGTCCCAGGACGCGGACGGCGAGGCACTGCGCGACGACGAGAACTTCGCCTACGTCGCGGCCTGGGAGTGGGGCCCCGACGGCCCGACCCTGCACAAGGAAGCGCTCGAGTACGAGTACGTCAAGATGACCCAGCGGAGCTACAAGTGAGCGAGCCCGACGCAATGAGCGGAGTGAAAAGCGCCGCGCAGCAAGCTTTTCGCGTAGCGAATGAGGAGCGGTGAGCGAACGATGAGCATGAATCTGACCCTGAAGGTCTGGCGTCAGAACGGTCCGTCCGACGAAGGACGGATGGTGACCTACAAGGTCGAGGACGTCTCGCCGGACATGTCCTTCCTGGAGATGCTGGACGTACTCAACGAGCGGCTGATCCTCGCGGGCGACGACCCGGTCGCCTTCGACCACGACTGCCGCGAGGGCATCTGCGGCATGTGCGGCATGGTGATCAACGGCGTGGCGCACGGCGAGCAGCGCGCCACCACCACCTGCCAGCTCCACATGCGGCACTTCAAGGACGGCGACGAGATCACCATCGAGCCGTGGCGCGCCGCGCCCTTCCCGGTGGTGAAGGACCTGGTCGTGGACCGGGCGGCGTTCGACCGGATCATCCAGGCCGGCGGCTTCATCAGCGTGCCCGCGGGCTCGGCGCCGGACGCGCACAGCGTCCCGGTGAAGAAGGAGGACGCGGACGCGGCCTTCGACGCGGCCACCTGCATCGGCTGCGGCGCCTGCGTGGCGGCCTGCCCGAACGGCTCGGCCTCGCTGTTCACCGCCGCGAAGATCACCCACCTGGGCCTGCTGCCGCAGGGCCAGCCGGAGCGCGACTCGCGGGCCAAGGCCATGGTCGAGCAGATGGACCTGGAGGGCTTCGGCGGCTGCACCAACACGGGTGAGTGCACCGCGGTCTGCCCGAAGGGCATCCCCCTCGACGCGATCGCCCGCATGAACGCCGACTACCTGAAGGCGTCCAAGTAAGAACCTGCCGGTGCGGCGGCCCGCCGCCGCACCGATCGCTTTCCCGAAGGCGTGAGACGTACATGATGTACGTCTCACGCCTTGTCCATCTCCTGGGAGAACCTTCTGCCGCGCTCATGATTCATGCATGAGCATGAGTGATGAGAAGCAGCCCATCACGATTTCCCTCCTGCGCCGGGGGAAGATCAGTCCGTGGCCTTGGGGTGGCCTGTGCCCGCATAGGTGATCCAGGCGGTGCGCCTGGCGTCGTCGAGCAGGTACCAGATGCGCCCGCCGCCGGTGACCTCGTACTGCCAGCGTTCCAGCTCTTGGCCTTTGAAGGTGCCGGTGCCTAGTTTGCCCTTGAGGCGGTGCTGACGGTCGGGGTCGTCTGCGGCGCGGGGAGTGACGCGGATCTTCTCGAAGGCGCGGCGCAGGTTGCCCGCTGCGTGGCGGCTCAGGTGTTCCCAGCCATCAGCGGCCTCCGTGTTGGCAAACCGGAGGTCGTACTCATCGCCAATCGGTGGCGGCGCGGCTCGGTCTCCGCGCTTCGGGCTCACTCCACCGCCTCGGGCATGGCGGCCGGTCCGAGATCGCCGTCCGGCTCGCGGGTGAGGACGGAATACAGGGCGGGGTCCGCGTAGATCTCGGCGCTGTGCCGCCACTGGGTGAGCAGAAGGGCGATCGGAGTGAGGTTGTCCAAGGCCACCGCGCCGCGTGCCGTGTCCACCAGCTCGGAGAGGAGGGTGTCGATGTCCTCGGCGGGCAGGAAGGTGCTCCACGGGAGGGCCTCGGGCAGTGCCTGGCGCAGCGCGGCGATGTTCTCGGTCCGTACCAGCCCGGCCAACAAGCGGGAGGTGAAGTCCACGACCGTGGTGTCGCGCTCCAGCTGGTCGACGCGCATCAGTGCGAGGTCCCCCGCGTCGCGTCGCCGCAGCCGCAGCGCGCGGACGGCGTCCAGGCGGCGCGTGGTCGCGCCAGGATGATGGAGTAGCTCGCTGAAGGGCACATCCTCATAAGGCGCGGTCATGACATCCACAGTAGCTCGGATGTCGATCCAGTGGTAGGGAGTGTCGCGTCGCCTGCGGCAATTGGTCTACAGGATCGTGACCGCCCACGCGCGTCGAATCCGCCGCACTTCCCGCGATCGCCCAGGTGGCGGTCGATCGTGAAATGCCGCTGTCGCCTATGCATCGCGTACAGGAGCGTCCGAGGGCAGGATGCGTTCGACGACGTCCGCGATCAGGTCGTCCACCTGCGCCTCGGGGAAGAGGTCGGGCAGGGTGAGCCGTTCGAGGATCAGCCAGTTCAGCGCCATGTAGAGCACCTTCACCGTGGTGGCGTCTCCTGGCATCTTCGCCTCCAGATGGAAGCCGACGTTGGCGTCCAGGTCGGCTTGGATCCTGCGGGTGAGCACGGAGCGCAGCTCGGGGCGGCGGGTGGCCTCCAGGCGCAGCTCCACCAACGCCAGATAGCTCGCCGGGAAGGACGTCAGACGGCCCACGATCTCGCGCATCACCGCGGTCACCTGGGCGCGGTCGTGCGGCCCCTCCAGGATGTCCGTGAAGAGGGAGGGGTCGGGCTGCCAGTGCTCGTAGACGCGGGCGCTCACCTGGGTGAGCAGGTCGTCGCGGTTGGCGAAGTAGTTGGACGCGGTGCCGTTCGGCACCTTCGCCTCGACGTCCACCGCGCGGAAGGTCAGGCCGCGTGCTCCTTCGCGGGCCAGCACCTCAATGGCGGCGTCGACGAGCGTCGCTCGCCGGGCCGGATTCTGCCGCATCGCAATCTCCATGGATCTCGGATTGACACCACTCTAAATGTAGTACTACGGTCTAACCACTCCAGGCAGAGTACTACAGACGAGACGCTTTGAAGGGATTCCGTATGCGAATTGAATTCACCGCCCTCTCCACCGTCGCGGGCGCGAAGGCCGTACCGGGCGGGGGCGGCGCACCCGTGCCGGGCGTCCGTCCGGACCGCCGCCAGACTCCGCGGCCGCGTTCCGTGCCCCGCCCGCGGCCGCTGCCCAAGCCCGGCGCGGCCCGCTGACCGGCGCACCGTCATCCGGCACCGGTCGTTCAGCACCGTCGTTCAGCACCACGAAGAGGGTTCAGATGCGAAAGCTCACGTACTACGTCGCCACCACGATCGACGGCTTCATCGCCGACCCCGACGGGGGATTCGGCTTCTTCCCCGAGGCTGAGGACATGGTGCGGGTCCTCAACTCGGAGCGGCCCGAGACCGTCCCGACCGCGTTCCGCGGCCCGGCCGGGCTCGACGGCGTCGCCAACAAGCGGTTCGACACCGTCCTGATGGGCCGCGGCACCTACCGGCCCGTGATGGAGGGCGGGGTGACCAGTCCGTACCGGCACCTCCGCCAGTACGTCGTCTCCACCACCATGGGCGAGATCGCCGAACCCGAGGTGGAACTGGTGTCCGGCGACCCGGTCGAGCTGGTGCGCCGGCTCAAGCGGGAGGACGGCCTCGGGATCTGGCTGTGCGGTGGAGGGAAGCTGGCCGGCTCCCTGCTGTCCGAGATCGACGAGCTGGTCATCAAGCGATACCCGGTGGTCATCGGCGCGGGCATCCCGATCTTCAGTGCGCCGTTCCGGCCCCAGCTGTTCGACCTGGTCGACACCCGCACGTTCAGCAACGGCGCGGTCGTCCTCACCTACACCAAGAAATAGCCGCTGCCGGTTCCCCGGACCCCCACTCGACGAAAGAAGCGCATGCGAAAGCTCACGTACTACATCGGCATGACCATCGACGGCTTCATCGCCGCTCCGGACGGCGCCGCCGACTTCTTCCCGGTGACGCAGGATGTCATCGACTGCATCCGCGACGACTATCCGGACACGCCGCCGTCTCATATCCGCCCCCAGCTCGGCCTCGACGACGGCAACCGCGATTTCGACACCGTGGTGCAGGGGCGCGTCACCTACGAGCCGGCGTTGGAAATCGGCGTGACCAGCCCGTACGCGCACATGCGCCAGTACGTGGTGTCCGGGAGCATCGCCGGCAGCCCCGACCCGGCCGTCGAGATCGTCACCGGCGATGTGCTCGCCAAGATCCGTGAACTCAAGGCCGAGGACGGCAAGGGCATCTACCTGGCCGGCGGCGCCCGCCTCGCCGGTGCCCTGCTCCCCGAGATCGACGAGTTGGTGATCAAGATCTATCCCGTCGTGGCCGGGTCCGGCATCCCGCTGTTCACCGCCGACTTCTCCCCGGCGTACTTCGAGCTCACCGGGACCCGCGCCCTCGACAGCGGGATGGTCGTCCTCACCTACGTCCGAAAGTGATCGGCGACGCCCGGCGGGGCGCGCCGTACGACAACCGGGACGGCCGTCAGGGGCGGAAAGTCTTGGGCAGGGCGCTCACGTCGAAACGAGACGGAACGGTCCGTCTTGACAGTGGTGGAGTTCCGGTGCACACTGGGGCTGTCTGCGAGACGAGACGAACCGTCTCGCTTGTGAGGTCTCACTGTTGAGAAGGAGATGATGCCCTGTGACGACCGGGAAAGTATGGTTCATCACCGGCGCTTCACGCGGTCTGGGCAGGGCGTTCACCGAGGCCGCCCTCGGTTCCGGAGATCGTGTCGTGGCCGCCGCCCGCGATGTCGAGCCGCTCGCCGACCTGGCTGCGGAGCATCCGGGCGCTCTCGTACGGCTTCCGCTGGACGTCTCCGACCGCCAGGCCGTACGCGCGGGTGTGGACCGGGCCGCGGCGGCGTTCGGCCGGCTCGACGTGGTCGTGAACAACGCCGGCGGCCTGTTGTACGGCATGGTCGAGGAGGCCACGGAGGAGCAGATCCGCGCGCATCTCGACGTCAACTTCTTCGGTGCGGTCTGGGTGGCGCAGGCCGTGGTCCCGCACCTGCGGGCGCAGGGCGGCGGGCGCATCCTGCAGGTCACCTCGATGGCCTCCGGCGGCGGGATGGCCACCGTCGGGTTCTACGCCGCCGGCAAGACGGCGCTCGACTCGATCAGCGAGGCGCTGGCGATGGAGGTCGAGCAGTTCGGCATCAAGGTCACCATCGTGCAGATGGGCGGCTACGACACAGGGCTGTTCACCACCGGCACCACGGCGACCGCGCCCCATCCGGCCTATGAGTCCCTGAGGACGAAGATGGCGGAGATGTGGGGCGACGACGCCGGCCCGGACCCGCGCACGGCCGCCCCCGTCATCATGGAGCTGGCCAAACTGCCGGAACCGCCCCGGCGGCTGATCCTCGGCAGCCGGTCCTACGACATCGTCCAGGACGCGGACCGTGCCCGAACCGAGCTCTACCACGCCTGGGAGCACCTCAGCCGGATGGCTTCGGGCTGATCGGACGGTTCGGACTTCTCATGTAGGGTGCGGGCATGGGTAGCGCTTTTTGTGCCTGCGCGTGCGCATGTTACTGCAGGACCCGCCGCGCCTAGCGGCGGGCTGATCTCACCTTTCCCAGTTCCGCCGCACCTCGGAGTCATCGCCGGTGCGGCATCGCGTGCTGCCCGGCTCCGACCGTCCAGCGCGGAGCGAACCCATGCATCACCCTTCACAGGGCGGCCGACACGAGCTCGGCCAGAACTTCCTCGTCGACCCCTCGGTCATCGCCACCATCGAACGGCTCATCGCGCGTACGCGCGGACCGATCGTGGAGATCGGTCCGGGAGACGGGGCCATGACCCTGCCGCTGAGCAGGCACGGTCGGTCCATCACAGCGGTGGAGATCGATCCCAGGCGCGCCCGGCGCCTGGAACGGCGCACCCCGCAGAACGTCGTCGTCGTGAACACGGACGTCATGCGCTTCCGGTTCCCCCGGCATCCTCACGTGATCGTGGGCAACCTTCCCTTCCACCTGACCACCGCGATCATGCGGCGTCTCCTCGTCGAGGATCGGTGGCGCGCGGCGGTGCTGCTCGTGCAGTGGGAGGTCGCCCGGCGCAGAGCGGGCGTGGGAGGCGCCACCCTGCTGACCGCGAGCTGGTGGCCCTGGTACGAGTTCGAGGTGCATTCGCGCGTGCCGGCCCGGTCCTTCCGTCCCGTGCCCTCGGTCGACGGCGGCCTGCTCACCATGGTTCGCCGAGAGACCTCGCTCGTCGCCGACAGCGGGCGGTACCAGGACTTCGTCAAGCAGGTCTTCACCGGCAGGGGGCACGGGCTGCGCGAGATCCTCGACCGGACCGGACGGCTCGACCGCACGGCGGTGCGCGAGTGGATGCGCGCCGAGCGCGTCGCACCGAACGCGCTGCCGAAGGAGCTGACCGCCGAGCAGTGGGCCTCGTTGTGGCACCTCGTCGCCGACGGCGCCGCCGATCGCCGGCCCGTACGGCGCCGCTGACGAGCGGGAGTGGTCGGCTGTCGCGAGTGCCCGCAGACTCCCGCGTCCAAAGCGGATGCGGGAAGAACGCGGGCACTCGCGACCGCCGGTGACCGGTCAGGAGGCGCGGGGCCGGCGAGCGCTCGGCGCGAGCAGTCGTTCCAGTTCGGTACGGAGGGCGGCGATGTCGATGCCCGATGAGCTGATCACCCGCGCGCCGAGCCCCTCGGCCTCCCGCAGCAGGCCGAGGAGGATGTGGCCGTCGCGGATCTCCTTGCACTTCAGGGCGATCGCCTCGCGCAGGGACAGTTCGAGGGCCTTCTTCGCTCCGCTGTCGAAGGGGATGCGGCGACCGCTGACGAGCAGACCGCGATGGTCGCGGCTCGGAGCCCGGTCGAGGGCGCCCGGCCCGAACGCCGCCTCCACGCGTTCCCGTACGGCCGCGAGATCGATGCCGATCGCCTCCAGCGCGTCGGCGTCCAGGTCGCCACCCCGAGGATCCGGACGCGACGCCCGGAGCACCTCCGCCTCCGCCCGTTCGGAGGTGAGTCCGTGTTCGTGCAGGATGCGCGCCGACATGGTGTCCGGCTGCTCCAGGAGGCCGAGCAGCAGGTGCTCGGTGCCGATTTTGGGGTGATTCAGGCGCCGGGCGTGTGCCTGCGCCTGGGTGACCGTCTGCCGGGCTTCCCTGGTGAACCGCTCGAACATCCCTACTTCTCCCGTCTCAGTAGCCCGCGCCCGCCCGCGTACTTCTTGTGAACCGCCTGCCGGGTGACGCCCAGCAGGACGGCGATCTCCTGCCAGGACCAGCCCTGGGCCCGCGCGTTCTCCACCTGTAGTGCTTCAAGCCGCTCGACCAGCACCCGCAGGGCGCGTACCGCCCTCAGTCCGATGCCGGGATCGCGGCTGCCGGCATCGCTCGCCAGCTGCGCCGTATCGTTCATGCTGTCAACTTAGGTTTACATCCGCCCGGTGTCAACCAAGGTTTACACAACGGCCTGGCGACCTCGCCGTTCGAGCTTCCGCCTCGCGCTCAGCCGGCCTGGGTCGTTCCGTCGCGGAGGCGAGCGCGGGCGGGGCCGGAAGGATCGCGATAACAGCCGGCGCTGCGCTGGGTCCGATCCACACTCCGCGGGTCCATGGCCGTGGACTTCGTGGATGCCGGGGCGTACCGGCCGCTATCCGACCGCCGCCCCGACGAGATGGCCGATGCCGTAGGTCACAGCGGCCGACGCGAGTCCGAAAAGCAGCTGTCGCGCACCCGAGTACCACCAGGTTCGGGTGGTGTATCGAGCGACGACCGCTCCTGCGACGAACAGTGCGACCAATGTCAGCGCGGCGGCGACGCCGAGCGCGTCGATGCCCAGGAGATAGGGCAGCAGCGGAATCGCAGCTCCCGCGACGAAGGAGAGGAACGATGAAATCGCCGCCGTCCACGGATTGGGCAGGTCGTGGAGATCGACGCCGAGTTCCTCGCGGACATGGACTTCCAGGGCTTGATCGGGATCGCGTAGGAGCTGGTACGAGACTGCCTGCGCCAGTTCCGGATCCACGCCTCGCTTCACATACATCTCAGCGAGCTCCCGCTGCTCGGCCAGCGGGTTATGGCGCAGCTCATGTCGCTCGGCCTCGATTTCGGCGAGCATCGACTCGTTCTGACTGCGCACAGACGTATATTCGCCCGTGCCCATCGAAAAGGCGCCGCCCACCAGGCCGGCAAGCCCGGCGAGGGCGACCGCCTTCGTTGATCCCTGCGCACCGGCGACGCCGGCGACCAGCGCCAGGTTGGAGCACAGCCCATCCATCATGCCGAAGACGGTCGGGCGCAACCATCCCCCGGCAACATCCCTGTGCGCGTGATGAATCTCGAATTCAAATGATTCCGTAGTTTTCGTCATGTCGAGGGAGGTTACCCGGTTGCGAATTTCCACAATTTCTCAGGCTCGCCTAACGTTGCTTTGCCTTCCCTAATAAGGCGCATTCTCCATTCGCCTCAAGGGCTGGTGGTGTAAGGCAGGCTTTCCGGTAAACGCCGAATTAGGGCAGGCTTGCCAAAATTGCGGCCCGCGGAGTGCGGCTGGTCAGCCGGCAGGCAGGGCCGCGCCGCTCATCGCGGACATCCGTGGTGTTTCATCACCGCGCGGACCGCAGCGGCCCGCGCGGCACCGATGACGGCGGCCGCGTGCTCATTTCTTGATCGGCGCCTGCGGACTCCAGCCGCGGCCCCGGCGGAGTTCCGGCGGGAGTGGCCACCGGCACGTCGTCGGGCGAGGTCGGCGACACGCCGTCCGGAAAATCGTTTGCCGGGCCGGTGACCGGCCTGTGAGCCTGGAGGACGCCATGTTCTCCTTGCCCGTCGCCGATCCCGGCGTTCCCGATTCCCGAAGTCCCATCCGCTATCTGTGGTGGGTCGCCCGTGCCCAGTCCGTTCCGCTGCTGATCGGCATCGGATTCGCCATCCTGTGGTGGCTGGGCCAGGCCCTCGTGCCCGCCGCCATCGGCGCCGCCGTCGACGCGCTGTCGGCAAAAGACACGGACGGCCTGGTGCGCTGGTCGTCGGTGCTGCTCGGGCTCGGCGTGGTGCAGGCCGTCGCCGGCGTGCTGCGGCACCGGTTCGCGGTGTTCACCTGGCTGGCCGCCGCGTACCGCACGGTCCAGGTCACCGCCCGCCAGGCCACCCGGCTCGGGGCGACGCTCCCGAAGCGGCTCTCGACCGGCGAGGTGGTGAGCGTCGGCAACTCCGACATCGCCCATATCGGCAACGCGATGGACATCCTGCTTCGCGGTACGGGAGCGATCGTCGCCATCGTCACGGTGACCGTCATCCTGCTCACGTCGTCGCTGCCGCTCGGGCTCCTGGTGCTGATCGGCGTGCCGCTGATGGCCGCCGCCGTCGGCCCGCTGCTGCGGCCGCTGCATCGCCGCCAGCACCTGCAGCGCGACCTTCAGGGTGAGCTGGCCACGCGAGCCTCCGACATCGTGGCGGGCCTGCGGGTGCTCCGCGGCATCGGCGGCGAGCAGGTGTTCGCGGCCCGATACCGCGAGGAGTCGCAGCGGGTCCGGCAGGCCGGTGTCCGGGTCGCGTCGATCGACTCGATGCTCGAAGGCGCCCAGATCCTGCTGCCCGGCCTGCTCATCGCCTGCGTGACCTGGATCGGCGCGCGGTTCGCCCTGGCCGGCGAGATCAGCCCGGGCCGGCTGCTCGCCTTCTACGGCTACGCGGTCTTCCTGATCTCGCCGCTCCGGACGCTCACCGAGGCAGCCGACAAGATCACGAAGGGCCATGTCGCGGCGGGCCGGGTCTGCCGGATCCTGTCGCTGACCCCGGAACGGACCGGAGGCGACGCGCCCATGCCGGCCGGCGGCGACCTGCACGACGAGGAGTCCGGGCTCACCCTGCCGCGGGGCCGGCTCACCGCACTGGCGGCCACGACGCCCGAGGACGCGATCGCCGTGGCGGAGCGGCTCGGCGGATACGCGCCGGGAACCGTGACGCTGGACGGCGGCCCGCTCGACGAGCTGCCGGTGGACCAGGTCCGGCGGCGCATCCTCGTCGCGGACAACGCGGCCAAGCTCTTCACCGGCCGGTTGCGCGACGAACTGGACATCGTCGGAACCGCCTCCGACGAGTCGGTACGGCGCGCCCTGGCGGCCGCGTGCGCGGAGGACATCGTGGAGGCGCTCCCCGACGGCCTCGACGAGCACGTGGCCGAGTCCGGCCGGGAGTTCTCCGGCGGGCAGCAGCAGCGGCTCCGGCTGGCCCGGGCGCTGGTCGCCGACCCCGAGATCCTGATCCTGATCGAGCCGACCAGCGCGGTCGACGCGCACACCGAGGCGCGGGTGGCCGAGCGGCTGAGCCCGGCCCGAGCCGGTCGCACGACCCTGGTCTGCACCACCAGCCCGCTCGTCCTCGACCACGCCGACACCGTCCTCTTCCTGGAGGACGGCAAGGTCCGAGCCGAGGGCTCCCACCGGGAACTGCTCGCGACGGAACCCGGATACCGGTCCACCGTCACGCGAGGGGAGGAATAGCCGATGGCCCGCGAGATCCTGCCGGTCGCCGACGAGGCGCAGGTACGTGCCTACGCGCGGCGGCTCACGCTGAAGTACCCTCGCGAGCTCGCGCTCGCCCTGGGGCTGCACGCGCTGGCCGCCCTGTCGGGTCTGGCCGCTCCACGGCTGCTCGGTGAGCTGGTCCAGGCCGTCGCCGACCGCGACTCCGGCATCAACGTGGACACGCTGGCCCTGGCCATCGCCGGGTTCGTGGTCGTGCAGGCCGTCCTGGTCAGATTCGCCGTCTACGCCTCGTCCCGGCTGGGCGAGAAGGTGCTCGCCGAGCTGCGTGAGGACTTCGTCGACAAGATCCTCGCCCTGCCGCTGTCCACCGTCGAGCGAGCCGGATCCGGCGACCTTCTCACCCGTACCTCCCGGGACGTGGACGCGCTGTCCCGCAGCGTGCGGCACGCGGTGCCCGAGACGCTGATCGCGATCGTCACCGGCTTCTTCGTGGTGGGCGCGGTCCTCGTGCTCGACCCCATCCTGGCGGTGCCCTCGCTGCTCGCCGTTCCGGTGCTGTGGGTCGCCACCCGGTGGTACCTCAAGCGGGCCAGAGACGGCTACCTCCGGGAGAACGCCGCGTACGCGGAGATGACCGAAGGGCTCGCCGAGACCGTGGACGGCGCGCGGACCGTGGAGGCGCTGGGCCTGCGCGAGCGCCGCCACCGCAGGACCGACGACGACATCGCCCGCTCCTGGAAGGCCGAGCGCTACACCCTCGGCCTCCGCACAGTGTGGTTCCCGGCGGTCGAGTTCGGCTACGTCATCCCGGTCGTGGCCACCCTGCTCATCGGCGGGCTGTTCGCCACCAAGGGATGGGTCTCGCTGGCTCATGTGACCGCGGCGACCCTCTACGTCCAGCAGCTCATCGACCCGCTGGACCGGCTGCTGTCCTGGGTGGACGAGCTCCAGGTCGGCGGCGCGTCGCTGGCGCGGCTGCTCGGCGTGGCGGCCGTCAAGGAGGATCGCGTGGTCGGCTCGGCGCGTCCCGGGGGAGAGGAGCTCCGGGCGTCCGACGTGCGCTACTCCTACCGCGACGGCCGCGACGTGCTGCACGGCATCGACCTGGAAGTCCGGCCGGGCGAACGGCTCGCCATGGTCGGCCCCTCCGGCGCGGGCAAGTCCACCCTGGGCCGGCTGCTCGCGGGCATTCACGGCCCGCGTACCGGCTCCGTCGCCGTGGGCGGCGTGCCGCTGGTGGAGCTGCCGTTGGACGACCTGCGCGGTCACGTGGCCCTGGTCACCCAGGAGCACCACGTCTTCCGGGGGACGCTGCGGGACAACGTGCTGATCGCGCGTCCCGACGCCTCGGACGACGACGTCCGGCGCGCCCTCGCGGCGGTGGACGCCTGGGAGTGGGTCGAGCAGCTCGACCAGGGGCTGGACACCGACGTCGGCTCCGGTCGCACCACGATCTCCCCGGCGCAGGCGCAGCAGCTCGCGCTCGCCCGTCTCGTGCTGGCCGATCCGCACACGCTGGTGCTCGACGAGGCCACCTCGCTGATCGACCCGCGCGCCGCCCGTGACCTGGAGCGTTCGCTCGCGGCCGTCCTGGAGGGGCGGACCGTGATCGCGATCGCGCACCGGCTCTACACGGCGCACGACGCCGATCGGGTCGCCGTCGTCGAGGACGGCCGGATCAGTGAGCTGGGCTCGCATGACGAGCTGGTCACGGCGGGCGGCGCCTACGCCGCGCTGTGGCAGAGCTGGAACGGCGGTCCCGGGCACGCGGACGGGCGACGGCCGGGCGAAGGCGGTCTGACTGAGGAGGCGCCGACCATGGAGCTTCTCGACCCAGAGGATCCGGATCCGGAGAGTCCCGACGCACAAGGCGTCCCGCTTGGGGCGTAACCGTCAGGTTGTCGCCGGGCGCGACGGCGCGCTGCGCCCGCTCTGGTCGGACATCGAGTGATATATCCGGGGGTGCCTCCCTGGGAAATCGGGGAGGCACCCCCGGATACGTCTAGCCGAGAGCCCGCTTGAGGAAGTCGAGCTGGAGGAGCAGCAGGTTCTCCGCGACGACCTCCTGCGGCGTCATGTGCGTCACCCCGGACAGCGGCAGCACGGTGTGCGGGCGCCCGGCGGCGAGCAGCGCCGAGGACAGCCGCAGCGTGTGCGCGGCCACGACGTTGTCATCCGCGAGGCCGTGGACGAGCAGCAGCGGCCGATCCAGCTTCTCCGCGTCGGCGAGCAGCGACGACCCGTCGTAGTGCCCCTCGTCCGGGTGGCCGAGGTACCGCTCGGTGTAGCACGTGTCGTACAGCCGCCACTCCGTCACCGGAGCGCCCGCGACCGCCGCGTGGAACACGTCGGGACGCCGGAGCACGGCCAGCGCGGCGAGATAGCCGCCGAACGACCAGCCGCGGATGGCCACCCGCGACAGGTCGAGGTCGTACTGCTGCGCCGCGCCCTGCAGCGCCTCGACCTGGTCGTCGAGCGTGAGGGTGAAGTCGTGCAGCAGCTCGCGCTCGAAGGCCGGGCCGCGGCCGGGGGTGCCCCTGCCGTCGGCGACGATCACCGCGAAGCCCTGCTCGGCCCACCACTGGGACTCCAGGAACATCCGGCCGGAGGCGAGCACCCGCTGCGCGCCGGGCCCGCCGTACGGGTCCATGAGGACGGGCAGCTTGCCGCGGCCCGGCTCGTACCAGGAGGGGAGCAGCACGGCCGTGGCCAGGTTGCGCTTGCCGGTCGGGACGAACGTGACCCGCAGGTCGAGCCCGGGCCGCGCGGCGTGGGAGTCGATGTGGCCGCGCAGCTGCCCGTCGCGGAAGACCCGGGTGACGGAGGTCTGGCTCTCCATCGTGGAGCCGATGATCAGCGTCGTCCCGCCGGCCGAAGTGCCGCTGTAGACGCCCGGCTCCTCGGGGCTCACCCGCGCGAGGACGCCGTCGGCGCAGGTCCAGACCTGCACCTCGGTGGGGTCGGCGCTCGCCTGGAACAGGACGGTGTCGCCGTCCACGGTCAGCACCGAGCGCACCTGCAGGGTCGGGGGCGTGACCGGCCGGTCGCCGACGATCAGGCGCCGCCCGCCCTCGGAGTCGGCCACCCACACCAGGGTGCCGTCGGAGAGCCGGTCAGGGACGCCGGCGATGACCTCCACCCAGGCCGGGTCCAGGTCCTCGCGCACCAGCGTGGGCGCGGACGCCGGGTCCGCCGTCGTGAAGAGCCGCATGGCCTTCTGGTCGCGCGGCATCGTGACGATCGCCAGGCCGTGGTCGTCCCACACCGCCGTGACCAGGTACTCGTCCTCGTACGGCACCGGGGTGCGCGAGCCGTCCAGGCCGAACACGTACAGCTCGGTGCGGGCGTTGGGCGTGCCCGCCGCCGGATAGGCCACGGTCACCGGGTCGGACGCCGGGTTGGCCGGGTCGGCGATGTGCCAGCGCGTCACCGGGGACTCGTCCACCCGCTCGACCAGCAGCGCGTCGCCGGAGGGCGACCACCAGTAGCCGCGCATCCGGTCCATCTCCTCGGACGCGATGAACTCGGCCAGGCCGTACGTGACGCCCTCCTCGGCGGCGACCGCGACGTCCTCGTCCGTCTCCAGGTCGCGCACCCGCAGCGCGCCCCCGGTCACGTACGCGACGCGGGTGCCCTGCGGGTTCAGCCGCGGGTCGATCACCGGCCCCGGCGTCTCCAGGCGGCGTACGTCGCCGGAGGCGAGATCGACCAGGTGAAGCGCGCCGGAGAGGGCGAAGACGGCCTTCTCGGCCGCGGAGTCGGTGGCGTAGGCCACCACGCCGCCCGCCGCCTCCCGGGCCCGCTCGCGGCGGGCGCGCTCCTCCGGCGGCAGGTCCTCGTCGGCGGCGCCGAGGCCGAGCGGGTCCACGACGAGCCGCTCCGCGCCGGACGCGACGTCGAACTCCCACAGGCACGTCACCGGATCGGTGCCGGACCTCGACCGGAGGAAGATCACCCGACCGCCGTCGGGAGAGATCGTGAAGCCGCGCGGGACGCCCAAGGTGAAGCGCCTGGTCCGGGCAAACAGCCGGGGAAAGCTCTCAGTCATAGCTCCCCATCCTGCCAGCTAGGCTCGAAGCATGACTGATCGGCGATTGCTGCTCGTACACGCCCATCCCGACGACGAGTCGATCGGCACGGGGGCCACCATGGCCAAGTACGCGGCCGAGGGCGCCCACGTCACGCTGGTGACCTGCACGCTGGGCGAGGAGGGCGAGGTCATCCCGTCGGATCTCGCGCACCTGGCCGCCGATCGGTCCGACACCCTCGGACAGCACCGCATCGGCGAGCTGGAGTCGGCCTGCCGGGCGCTCGGCGTCACCGATCACCGCTTCCTCGGCGGCCCCGGCCGCTGGCGCGACTCGGGCATGATGGGCGCCCCCACCAACGAGCGCCCCGACTGCTTCTGGCAGGCCGATCTCGACGAGGCCGCGGGCGCGCTGGTCGCCGTGATCCGCGAGGTCAGGCCGCAGGTGCTCGTCACCTACGATGAGAATGGCTTCTACGGCCATCCCGACCACATCCAGGCGCACCGTGTGGCCATGCGTGCGGTCGAGCTCGCCGCGGATCCGGGGCATCCCGGCGGCGAGCCGTGGCGGGTCGCCAAGTTCTACTACACCGCCATGCCCAAGTCGGTCATGAAGCGCGTCGCCGACGCGATGCGCGAGGCCGACGTGGAGTTCTTCGGGGAGGATGTGGACGCCCTGCCCTTCGGCTGCACGGACGAGGAAGTGACCACGGAGATCGACGCCCGCGCCCACGTCACCGCCAAGCTCGACGCGATGCGCGCGCACGCGACGCAGATCGCGGTCGACGCCCCGTGGTTCGCGCTGTCCAACAACGTCGGCCAGGCGGCGCTCGGCGTCGAGCACTTCATCCTCCACTCCGGCACTCCCGGCCGGCCCGGCGTCGGCGCGCCGTACGAGTCCGGGGGCATCGGCGAGCCGTACAACCGCGAGGACGATCTCTTTGCAGGCATCGACTAGTCACCCGGAGACCGGCAGGGAGCCGGTCGAGTCCCCGGTCATCACGGGCGCGGCCTACGGCATGCTCTTCGTGCTCGGGGCCGTCCTCGGCGTGGTCGGCGGCTTCGCGCACGCCTGGTACGTCGGAGACGTGCCGGTCGCCGCGATCGCGTGGCTGGCCGTCCTGTTCGCCGTGCCGTTCGCGATGGGGCGGCTCCTCGGCGGCAAGCTGGGGGCGGTGCTGCCCGCCGCCGGCTGGATGCTCGTCTCCTTCTTCCTGGCGGACAAGCAGGCCGCGGGAGACCTGGTCATCGCCGGGAACTCCGCCGGATACTGGTACCTCTACGGCGGCATGGCGGCCTTCGTGGCCGCGATCGTGATCGCGCCGTCCCGGGGGTCGTGGCTCCTCAGGCACTGACCGGCTCCTACGGGCGGCGGCTGGGACGGCGGTGAGCGGGACGGCATGAGATGGCATCGGGTCCGGCAGGTCGTCAACGTCGTCAACCTCTCCACCCCGGCCGGCCTGCTGATCGCGCGGATCGGCGGCGCCACCCCGCGCAAGGGGGAGCACGGCCTGATCTTCGCGCACGGCTACCGCATCCCGTTCCCCGTCGCCGGCGCGTTCACGGTCGGCAACGTGATTCTCACCAAGAACGCGGACGGCTACCTCGTCGGCGAGCTGCTCGACCACGAGTCCCGGCACGCCACGCAGTACGTGCTCTGCGCCGGGCTGCCGATGCTGCCGCTCTATCTGCTCGCGGCCGCGATGTCGCTGCTGATCTGTGGCGACCCGGCCTCGTACAACGTGTTCGAACGGCTGGCCGGCCTGGAGGACGGCGGCTACGCCCGGCGGCGCCCCCGGTGGCGGCGAGCCCGTGACACCGTCAGGCCAGGGCACGCTCCAACACGTCGAAGGAGCGATTGAGCAGGACGATGTGGTCGTCGCGGATGTCCTCCGGGCGATCACCGTCGAGCAGCCGCCGGAAGCTGGTCGCGTACGTCGAGCGGACGGCGGCGACGACGAGCGCCGCGGACACCCGTGACCAGGGGCCCTTGGCCTCGATCTCCTCGAACAGCTTCGCGAGCAGGTCCTCGACCTCGTCAACGAACTCTCTGACCCGTGCCCGCAGCGCGGGAGAGTTCACCACGACCCGCACGAAATGCTCGTACCCCTCGCCGATCCCGCCCAAGGGGTGGCCTTCGCGTACGAGACGCACGGCGGCTTGGCGCAGCGCGGTCAGCGGCTCCATGTCCGCCGGGCGCTCCCGGACCGTCCGGGTGATCAGGTCGGTGGCCTCCGGGATCCGGTCGAGGAAGAGGTCCTCCTTCCGCGGGAAGTAGTTGAAGACCGTCTTCGTGGACACGCTGGCGGCCTCGGCGATCTCGGCGACGGTGACCGTGTCGAACCCGCGCTGCATGAAGAGCCAGGACGCCATGTCCGAGATCTGCTGCCGGGTCTCCTGCTTCTTTCGCTCCCGCAAGCCACTCATGCGAGGAGTATAGTTGATAAAAACTTTTAGTAAATGTATGTTTCGTGTCGAGGCAAGAACCCAGCGAGGAGGAACGGCATGTCGTACAACGCGGACGTCGTGGTGGCCGGGGGCGGTCCGGTGGGGCTGATGCTGGCCTGCGAGCTGCGGCTCGCCGGGGTGTCGGTCACCGTGCTCGACCGGCTGACCGCGATCGACCCCACCGTCAAGGCCGGATCGCTCACGGTCCCCACGGTGGCGGCGTTCCACCGGCGCGGGCTGCTGCCGCAGCTGGAGGAAGCACAGCGGCAGAACCTGCGGGGGTTCGCGCCGAAGGCGAAGGCGGCGGCCGGGCCGAAGTTCATCGGGCACTTCGGCGGGATCATGCTCACCTCCGAGCATCTCGACCCGTCGAGTCACGCCGGTGAGCATGGACCGGCGGCCGGCATCACCCTCATCGCCCAGCAGCAGGTGGAGGCCATCCTCGCCGAACGGGCCGCGGAACTCGGGGTGGACGTACGCCGCGGTGTCGAGGTGACCGGCATCGCCCCCGACGACGACGGCGTCACGGTGACCACCGACCAGGGGCCGGTCCGCGGCCGGTGGCTGGTCGGCTGCGACGGAGGCAGGAGCATCGTCAGGAAGCTTTCCGGGTTCGACTTCCCGGGCACGGATCCGGAGATCACGGCCTACCAGGCCATGGCCGAGATGGAGGGCACCGAGGCATTGCCGACGGGCTGGCACGCCACCCCGACCGGCGTCTACGTGTACGGACCGCACCCGCGCCGCATCCTCGTCGTGGAGTTCGGTGGCACGCCCGCCGACCGTGACGCACCCGTGACCGCCGCGGAAATGGAAGCGTCGATCAGGCGCGTCACCGGAGTGGACGTCGCGGTCACCGCGATCAACAGCGTGACCCGGTTCACCGACAACACGCGGCAGGCGAGCACGTACCGGCTCGGGCGGGTGCTGCTGGCCGGGGACGCCGCCCACGTCCACCCGCCCTTCGGCGGGCAGGGGCTCAACCTGGGCGTGGGGGACGCGGTCAACCTGGGGTGGAAGCTCGCCGCGGTGATCCGGGGCCAGGCCCCGGACGGGCTGCTGGACACCTACACCGCCGAGCGGCACCCCGTCGGCGCCTGGGTGCTCGACTGGACCCGCGCCCAGATCGCCATCATGCGGCCCGACCCGCACGCCAGGGCGCTCCGGCAGGTCATGACCGACCTGGCCAATACGACCGACGGCACGACCTACCTCGCCGGCCGGCTCTCCGGAGTCTGGCAGCGCCACGACCTCCCGGGCGACCATCCGCTGGTGGGCACGAACGCGCCCGACCTCGAACTGGCCGACGGCTCCCGGCTCGCCGACCACATGCACGACGGCCGGGCCCTGCTGCTCGACCCGTCCGGCGAGCTGAGCGGCGCCGCCCAGGGATACGACGACCGGCTGAAGGTGGCCGACGGGCCGCTCGGCCTGCTCGTCCGGCCCGACGGGATCGTCGCCTGGGCGAGCGACGACGGCACCGAGCTGGACGGGCTGGACAAGGCCCTGTCGACCTGGCTCGGCGCCCCAGGCTCACCGGCCACCGCGTAGGCCCGCCCGGAGCCGTGCGGCGGGGTCAGACCTTCCCGATGTCCGAGGACAGGTCGAGCCCCAGGACGTGGTCGAGATGCAGGAACGTCTCGAAGCACGTCCCCGGCGCCACCGAGTCGTCGGTCTCCAGCTCGCGCACCAGCCGCAGCGCCCGCGGCGTGTCGAGGTCGTCGTCGAGTGCCTCACGGACCGCGGCGGCCCGGCCGGCGGCGATCGGCGCGCTCGGCGACTCCGCCCAGCGGGCGACCCGGCCCCGCCAGCGCCGTACCGTCCGGTCCGCCGAGCGCAGCAGGTCCCAGGTCAGGTTCACCGGCTCGCGGTAGTGGTGCTCCAGGAACGCGAGCCGTGCGGCCAGCGGGTCGATCCCGGCCGCCGCCACCTCGGCGAGCAGCGACTCCGCCGCCTCACCTCCCTCGAACCGCAGCGGCCCGCCCACCACCCGGTGCCGGCCGCCCGGTCCGCCGTCGCCGAACACCAGATCCACCGGCTCCCCGGCGTACGGCAGCGGTGAGAACGGGTGCACGTTCAGCGCGAGCGGCGCGGCGAGTTCGCGGGCGTCGCCGCGGGCGAGCACCCGCAGGCCCTGCCGCTCGGCCACCCGCCGCACCAGGTCGGGCAGCAGGTACGCCAAGGGGTCCGGCGACGCGGGGATGTGCATCCGCAGCGCCCGCGCCCCGGCCGGGACGACCTGTTCGACGCTGTTCCGCAGGGTGTCGTGGAGCCGCAACATGCTCCGAGCCTAGGCCGTGTCCGGCACGTCATGCCCTGCCGCGCGGTCCGGATGGCGCTTCGTCACGTTTTCGCCCACATGCGAATCAGCGGGCGATATGATCAGCCGATTCGCCGCGATTGTGCTAGATGTTTCCGGTGAAATTGCACAATGCGCTAAATGTCGTGATCACTGTCACGATAGTGGCGGCGACCACGGTGACCCCTGCCACGGCGTCCGCGTCAAGCCCGCCGGATCCCGTCGCCGCCGTGGCGAAGCAGCTCCGAGCAGGCCGTGGTGTGAAGATCGCCGAGACCGCCAAGATCACGCTTGGCGGTGAGATCATCGGGTACCGGATCAAGGGCACTTTCGCGTTCGGAGAGTCCGGAATCGCCGCGGCCGACCTCATCCGCGTCCCGATCGTGGGCGGCAAGACCGGGGACACATTCCACTTCCGAGTCGTCGACGGTGTGACCTACGCGTACGGCGGAGCCTGGGGCGACGAGTGGACCCAGGTGAAAAAGAAGTTCGAGCCGCGCGAGTTCTCCGAGCAGAACATCGACATTTTCGAGCGGCAGACCCTCAGGAAGCTCCTCACCACCACCGCCAGGCGCGCTCCTGGAGGGACCGTGGGCGGCGTGCGGACCACCGCGCACTCCGGCACCGTCGACTTCGGCACCATGCACGCCGTCTCGCCGGCTTTCCGGGACGAGTTCGGCAAGCTCAGCGCGAAAGCGAAGAAGACCAGGATCACCTGGCGGCTGTGGGTGGACGGGAAGGGGCTGCCGCGCCGCCTGACCACGTCGTGGAAGCGTGGCGCCGACGATCTCCCGATGGGCACCAGCTCCAACGTCACCACGAACTACGACGCCTGGGGCTCGAAGGTGACGGTCACCTCCCCACTGGGATGACCCGGGAACCGGGCCATTCGGCTCTGACTGTGGCCCGCCGGAGTGATTCGGGAGCCGGGGAGACCGGAGCCGGACCGTAATGGGCCTCAGGAGTCGAGGAAGCCGAGGATGTCCCGGTCGCCTCGCTCCCGCAGCCGGGCCACGATCTCGTCGCGGGCCGCGCCTTCCGGTAGGCCGATGCGCGCCCCGATGAGCCGCAGGCCCTCGGCCTCGGAGGCCACCGGAGCGGTGTAGCCGATCAGGTGCAGCGCCCGGTTGAGCGGGGCCAGGCCGGGCGCGGCGGTAGGAAGGAAGCGGGTCAGCAGCTCACCGCCGTCGGAGACGGTCATGAAGACGTGGTCGCCCTCCGACGCGTTGTATCCCGCGAGCACCGGCCGGATGGACCCCATCGTCGGCTGGTTGTGCCAGCTGATCACCACGTCCCCGGACGGGGTGGAGGCGGTGAGCTGGCCGCCGGGAGCCATCCCGAGGTGCGCGGCGAACCCGGTCGGCAACGGCGATCCCGAGCCGCGCAGGTGCTCCGGATTGATGTCCACCCGGTGCCACCAGCGGCCGTCCCTGCTGCGGAAGCAGCGGCGGGTCATCGACACGTCCCGGCGCGGCTGGTACGGCTCGGCCTGCTCCTGGCCCGCCACCCGGATCCAGCCGCGCTGCGTGCGCTCGAACCCCGGCCCCCCGGCGTACGCGCGGACGGAGCTCTCGCTCACCTCGTACCGGGAGGTGAGGTTGTTGACGATCGTGCTGACCGACGCCTCGCCGCCCGCCCGCTCGATCTCGCGCGTGATCATCTCGCGGATGCCGAGGTACTCCTCGCCGCCCCAGCGGCGCAGGCCGTACTTGTTGCGGTCGAGGCGCAGGAACCGGTCGTCCGCGGTGAGCTGGTTGCGGATGCCGACCAGGCTGTAGTCCTCGCCGATCCGCGCCTGGATCTCCTCCGGCGACAGCGCGGTGCCGGCGACGGCCAGCACGGCCTCGGCCTTGTCGTTGACGCTGCGCGGCCACGGGACCACGTGCTCCTCCAGCACGCGCAGGTGCGGCACGGCGGCGAGCCAGCGCTCGGCGACGTCCTCACGTATGCCGAGCTGGGCGGTGAGGGACACCGCCTCGGCGAGCGGGCGCGGGCCGTCGGCGAAGAGCTGCCGCGTCTTCTCCCGCAGCTCGTCGGCGCCTCCGGCGATCAGCCAGCCGTCCACCTGGTCGTAGCCGCTGAGCAGCGTGCGCAGGAACCGCCAGGCGGGGATCTCCAGCGTGGCCAGGTCGGCGCGGTGCCACGGCACCGCCGCCGCCAGGTCGTCGGCCGGTACGGCGGAGCCGAGACGGCCGCGGAGCCAGTTCAGGTGCGCGGTCAGCGGGGCGGCGTCGGGCGAGGCGAGCCACGACTCGACGTGCTCGCGCAGGTCGCGCTCGATCTGCCGGATGCGCTCGCGGGTCACCGAGAACCGCTGGGCCAGCTCGTCCAGCGTCACCCGCTGCTCGGCGTAGAGCCGGTCCCTGGCGATCGCGCGCTGCCGGTCGTCGAGCTTGGCGAAGACCTCGTCGATGATCTCGGGGATGGGGCGCTCAGGAAGCGCGGGCGCGACCGGGGCGCCGGGCTCGTCCTCCATCGGCTCGGTCTCCAGGAGCTTGCCGATGACGCCGGCGAACAGGTTCTGTACGGCGTCGCGCGAGCCGGGTGTCTGCAGGCTCTCCTGCGGGTTGGTGAACCTCAGCAACGGCAGGATGTCCCCGAGCGCCAGGTGCCCCCAGCACGCCGTGGCGAGATCGGCCAGCCGGGAGACGACCCGCTCGATCCCCACCGCCGCACACGCCCGATCGAGCGGAATCGCCTGCCACCACGCGTCTGGAAGACCGGGGTCGCTCGCGATCGGCTCGACCTGACTGGGGGCGGTCCAGCGCAGGGGAGGCACGATGTCGCTCAAGCTAAGGTTCATGCAGGTCCAACCGGCAAGGGGAATATATCCGCAGTTCAGACTATGGGATCAGGCGGGAAGGAAGGGACTTGCCCGTCCGGTGTGGGACACGTAGAGCATCTCGCTGGCCCGTGTGCATGCCACGTAAAGGAGCCCCCGTTCGCGTTGCAGATCGTGAGCCCGAGCCGTCGGATCCTCGGCGGCAGGGGTCAGTGCCTCGGGTGCCGGAACGATTCCGTCAGCCACGCCTATCACGGCCACCCGACGGAATTCCAGCCCCTTCATGCCGTGCAGCATCGTCACCTTGACGCTGATCCCGGCCTGCTGTAGCGCCGCGCGCGCGGCCCGCACCAGGTCGGTGCTGCGGGCCGCCACGGCGATCTCGCTCTCGGGCACGCCGTCGGCCAGCCACGACGAAAGGTGGGACACCAGCCCGGCGAGCTCCGCCTCCTGGGAGACGTATCCGAGAACCGTCGGACGCGGCCCGTGCTGCAGCGCGCGATAGCCGTGCAGCTCCGCGATGCCCTCGACGAGGCCGTCCGCGGGGCCGCCGCCGCGCAGCCGGATGCCGAACGACAGGATCTCGTGCGGCAGCCGGTAGGAGATCTTGAGGTGGAACCTCCGGACCGGGATGCCGAGCCCGGCCAGCGCCACGCGGGTGTCGAACATCCGCTGGTGCGGGTCCCCGACGATGAACATGTCGTTCGGGGCGAGCGGCACCGCCGCGCGCAGCAGCCGCCACTGCGCCGGGTGCAGGTCCTGCGCCTCGTCCACCACGATGTGCCGGTACGGCTCCCGCCCCGGAGCCTCGTCGCCCAGCATGTCGCCGGTGGACCGGCCCAGCAGTTCCGCCGCCTCGGAGGCGAGCTGGAGCAGCGTGCGGCGGCCGGACGCCCGCAGCCGCTCCTCGACGTGCTGCACGGCCCGCCAGACGGTGGTGCGGATCTCCGGGGACAGCTCGACGGTGCGGCCGGAGCGCGGGGCGGCGAGGTACTCGTCGAGGGTGCGCAGGTTCTGCGAGAGGATCACCTGCTCCCACTCGCGCAGCAGGAACGCGGCGCCGAACCGGCTGCCCGCCGCCTCCTTCCACAGCGCGGCCAGGTCGCCGGTGCCGACGAGGGTCGGCGGGCGGCCCTC
This sequence comes from Microtetraspora malaysiensis, assembly GCF_050947145.1. Classification (NCBI taxonomy): domain Bacteria; kingdom Bacillati; phylum Actinomycetota; class Actinomycetes; order Streptosporangiales; family Streptosporangiaceae; genus Microtetraspora; species Microtetraspora malaysiensis. The sequence continues at coordinate 8,482,779 of NZ_CP191998.1, read as the reverse complement.
CGCCTCGGACACGATCCGGTGCGCGAGGCGGTCCACGTTGCGTACCTCGATGCGCTCGCGCACCGTCTCGTCATCGATGATCAGGTCGAGCCGCGCGGCCAGCTCCGACGCCAGCGCCTGGGAGAAGGTGACCAGCAGGACGGAGCCGGCCCCGGCCCTGGCGAGATAGGCGGCCCGGTGCAGGACGATGACGGTCTTTCCGGTGCCCGCGCCTCCGGTCACCAGCGTGGACTGGTCGTAACGCTCCCAGTTGGAGTAGGTGTGCTGCGGCGGATAGAGGAACGTGGCCCAGTGAGGGGCGTTTAGTATCCGGTCCAGCTCCTGCTGACTGGTGGCGAAGGCCGCCCGCCCCGGGCTGCGCCGCAGCGCCGCCACCAGGTCGTCGGGGTCGATCTCGCCGGGCTCCATGCAGCGGCAGCCGTCCAGCTCCGACCAGGCGGCGGCCAGCGAGCCGCCCTTGACCAGCGCCATCAGCGGCGCGAGCTGGCTCTCCGGCAGGAACGGCTCGATCCCGGTGAGGTGCGCCTCCGACGTCATCAACCGCAGCAGCGGGAGCAGGGTCGGGTCGATGCCGATGTCGAGCAGGTCGTTGTCGCAGAACGTCTCGAACAGGCGGTCCTGGCTGCGCTGCGACGCCCGATGCAGCGCGGCCTCCGACTCGTCGATCGCCACGGCGTCCCACACCTCGACGACGCCGATGGCCGAGTTGACGCCGACGCGGTGCCGCTGCGCGTACGACCACGCCTCGTCGTCCGGCAGCACGGTCAGCAGCCAGTAGGTGTCCTCATGCCGTACGACGACGCCGCGGTGGCCGGCGGACAGGCGCAGGGTGGCCACGCGGGGGTCCCGGCCGTTGCGCACCCGCTCCGGATGCGGCGCGGCGAGGGAGTTGTTCAGGAACCGGCGCAGCGCGACGGCGGCGTCCCGCCGGGTCTGGCTGTCCAGCGCGGCGAGCTTCCGGACGAAGTCCGGTGAAATGACGAGGTTCGGCATCTCCGGCTAACCCAACAGGGAGAGGATGTCGCGGTCCCCTCGCTCTCGAAGGCGGGTGAGGAGTTCGGTCTCGTCCACGGGACCGGCCAGGCCGATCCTGGTGGCGATGACCCGGAACGCCTGCTCGCGAGTGCCCCCCGGCGCGGTGTAGCCCACCAACCGGAGCGCCCGCGCGGTCGCGTCCCCGCCGCTCGCCGCCGGCAGGTGCCGTACCCGCAGCATCCCCTCGTCCGAGAGCGTCAGGAAGATGTGGCTTCCCTCCTTGGCCGCCATCTCCGTGAGGATCGGCTGGAGCGATCCGAGGGCCGGATGGGCCTGCCACGAGAGCGTGACGTCCCCGGCGGCGCTTCGCACGGTACGGCTGCCGCCCGGCGAGATCCCGAGATAGGCGGCGAACCCACTGGGCAAGGAGATCTCCGCTCCTTCCAGATGCTGCGCGGTCACGTCGACCCGCAGCCACCAGCGCCCGTCGGGCTGGCGGAAGCAGCGCCGGGTGAGCGCGACGTCCTTCAACTGGCCTTGCTGCATCGCCGGCGCGGCCGGCGGGAAACCGGGCGCGCCGCCCGGCGCGAAGCCCGGAGCGTGCCCCGGGCCCGGTGCGGACGCGCCCTGCGGCGCCCCCGGAGGCGTGTGCGGGGCCGGCGCTCCCGGCGGCGGGCCGGATACCGGGGCTCCCGGCGCCGGGGCGGGAGCGGGCGTCGGCGGCTGCGCGGGCGCGGGGGCCGGACGGGACGTGTTGCCGCTCTGCATACGGAGCTGCGGCACGTGCTCCAGCCACTCCTTGGCGACCTCGGGGTGGATACCCAGCGAGGCGACCAGCTCCAGCGCGCGGGCGACGGTCGGCGGCCGCTCGGCGCCCAGGATGAGGGCGCGCGTCTTCTCGTGCAGCTCACTCAGCTCGCCGACCACGAGCCAGTTCCCGGAGACGCGGTGCTCGGGCAGCGTGGTCAGCACGAACTGCCACGCGGGTACGTCGAGCGAGGGCAGGTCGGCGCGATGCCAGGGGGCGGCGTCGATCAGCCGGGACTTCGGCGCGGCCACGCCCAGCGTCTCCACGACCCGCTTCACGTGCTCGCCGTACGGCGTCGCCTCGGGCCCGGCGAGCCACTCCGCCAGCCGCGCGCGCAGCGACTCCTCGATCTCGCCGATGGCCGCGACGGGGATGGCGAACAGCTTGGCCAGCTCCTCGGCCGCCGTGGGGATCTCGGCGAAGACCCGGTTCTGCGCGACCATCCACGACTGGTCGTCCAGGCCGGCGAACACGGAGTCGAGCAGGGCGGGGAAGTCGGGCTCCTCGGCGGGGCCGCTCTCGGCGGCGGCGACCGCGCCCCCGTCCGTCTCCGCGCCGTTGTCCGTCTCCGCGCCGCCGTCCGTCTCCGCGCCGCCGTCGGGGGCGCTTTCGGCGGAGCTTTCGGACACCGCGGCGGGGCCTTCCCCGCCGTCCGGGACTTCCACGTCCTCCGGGGCGGACTCTGCGCTGTCGGATCCGGCGCTGTCGGACTCTGCGCCGTCGAGTTCCTCCGGGCCGTCCGGGGCCGCCGTCGCGTTCGCGTCGGCGTCGGCGTCGGCGTCGGCGTCAACGTCGTCTTCGGTGGCTTCGGCGGCGGCGGACACCTCGGCGCCCTCCGCGGCATCGGACCCGGCCTCGGGCTGGGCGGGGGCGTCCCCGGGGCCAGCCTCGCGAGCGTCCGCGGAGTCGTCCGACGCCCCGCTGTCGACGGTGTCGGGGGTGGCATCGACCGTGGCCGGGCTCTCCTCCGGCGGGTCGGCCGGGCCCTCCGGCGAAGCGGCGATGTCCTCGGCCGGAGCGGTGATGTTCTCCGGCGAAGCGGCGTCCTCGCCGTCCTCGGCCGAAGCGGCAGCGTTCTCGGCGTTCTCGGTGGCGTCGGACTCGCCGGGAGCGGGCACGGCGGCGGACGCGGGCTCTTCCGCCGGGGCGGCGCCCTCCGGGTGAGCGGCCCCCTCGGACGCCTCTTCGGACGCCGTTTCGGTGGGATCGCCGGGGAGGGCCTCCGGGAGCTCCGGCAGAGCCGGAGCGGCGTCGGGGACGCTCTCCGCGAGGGCCGGAGCGACCTCGGACAGGTCCTCCGAAGCTTCGGACAGGCCGTCGGGAGCCGCCTCCGCGAGGCTCTCCGCGAGGGCCGGTGCGGCCTCCGGGACGTCCTCCGAAGCTTCCGCGAGGGCCGGTGCGGCCTGGACCGGGCTCTGGGCCGCGGCCTCGGCCGGGAGGCCCTGCCCGGCGGCGCGTACGACAGGCGGCCTCCGCGTCCCGGCGAGGCGGGCGAACACGGCGGTGAAAAGCGCGGTCAGGACGGGTCGGGCCTTGATGAACGCCTGGTCGCACAGTTCGCGGGCGGACAGCGAGAGCAGGCCCGGCCAGGACCCGGCACGATCCAGGGCGATGGCGACCTGCGGGTCGTCCGCGTCGTCCGGGTCGAGCACGTGCAGGGCGGGCAGCACGTCGCCGACGGCCGCCGCGGGCCACTGCTCCAGGGCGAGTTCCGTGACCAGTTCGCCCAGGGCCTCGGGGCCGAGCACGGCGAGCACGCGGGAGACGGGCAGGCTGCGCCACCACGCCTCCGGCAACGCACCCTCGGCGGCGCTCGGCTGGGCGCCCGGCGGCAGGTCGTCCACCGAACGGGAGGGCGCGGTCAGCGTTCCGATGCGGGCAGCGTCACTCCAGCGCAGCGGTGGCACAAGGTCACTCAGGCAGAAGTTCATCGCTTTCCCATCAGTCTGTACAGCCAGACCATAGTCTGACAAATCCCCTACGACATCGGGAGTTTCGTCAGCGAAGAACGGCGGCGAAACGGAGTCGCACGTAGTCGGCCACCCACCCGGACTCCCGCCTCAGTGCCGGGGCCGCGAGCTCGTTCACCCTGCGTAGGAGGGGCTCCACGAGCGCGGGCGGCACTCCGTCGAGCAGCGACCCGGCGAACATCCGCACCCAGTCGGCCGCGCCGCCGGGACACTCGTCCAGCGGGGTGGGGCGGTCGACGTACTCCAGGATCCGCACCGTGAAGCCGCCCTTCTCCAGCCGGACGGCGTATTCGGCCGGGGTGGGGAAATACCACGGCAGCCCCGGCTCGCGCAGCCCGTGCTCGCGCCAGGCGGTGCGCATCGCGGACGTCAGCGTGGCGCAGTTGCCCGCGCCGCCCAGCTCGGCGACGAACCTGCCGCCGGGCCGCAGGGCCATCCGCACGCACGAGATCACGGCGTCGGGGTCGCGGCTCATCCAGTGCAGCGCCGCGTTCGAGAACACCGCGTCGTACGGCTGGGCCACGGTGAAGTCGTCACCGTATCCGACGGTGAAGTCGAGGCCCGGGTACTGGGCGATCGCGGTCTCGATCATGGCAGTGGAGCCGTCGATGCCCAGGACCCGCGCGCCTCGCTTGGCGATCTCCGCGGTGAGCACGCCGGTGCCGCAGCCGAGATCGAGGACACGCTCATCCGGCTGCGGGTCGAGGAGCTCCACCAGCGGCACTCCCTGGGCCGATACGTAGCCGAAGGAACTGTCGTAGGCGCGAGCGTTCCACCGTGTGAGACTGGGGGTTTCGTATCGCAAGATCGGCTCGCATTCTCGTGTGGGCAACACTTTACGGCTTCGCCGAACTCGCGACCGCTATTAGCCGATTTGCCGGGACCAGTACTTCTGCAGGTAGGACTTCGCCTCGTCCTGCTGCGGAATCGTGAGGTACACCGGCGTCCCGACGGCCCTGGGCAGCTTGGCCGCCGTGGCCCGGTCGATCGTGCCGCGCATCTCCATGGCCTCCATCCGGACCGGACGGGCGTACCCGTTGAGGAATAGATTCTGGCCGTCGTCGGAGAGTAGGAATTCCTCCCACAGGCGGGCGGCGGCCGGATGTCGCGCCTTCTTGTTGATCGCCTGCACATAGTAGGAGGCGAGCACCTGGTCGCGGGGGATCGTCACCAGCCAGGTCGGCTTGCCGCCCTGCGTCGTGGCGGCGGAGCGCGCCATGTTGAGGTAGTCCCAGTCGACCACCGCCGTGGCCTGCTCGGGTGCCGTGAGCGCGCCCGCCTTCTTGAGCCCGGAGAAGAAGGCGAGTCCGCGGGCCACGTCCGTCTTCCCCCTCTTGAGTGAGGTCGCCATGACGCCGTTGAACGCGGAGGCGGTGCGCAGCGGATCGCCCGGCAGCGCCACCGTGACACCCTTCCTGTTCAGCGCCGCGTACGACGGCGGCGCGGGCATCTTGCGCGGGTCGTAGCCGATGGACATGTAGCCGCCGTAGGTGGCGTACCAGAGGCCCTTGCCGTCCTTGAGCTCGTCGGGGACGTCCGGCCAGCCGCTCACCTTGTACGGCGCGAACTTCTCGGCGTTGGCCACCGCCACGTCGAGGTTGAGGTCGAACACGTCGGGCGGGTTCTTGCCCGTCGCCGCGTCGATCTGCTGCTGGCTGCTCGCGTCGGGGCGCAGCTCGGTCACCTTGATGCCGTACTCCTCGGAGAACCGCTCGATGAGGTGGCCGTAGTTGACCCAGGTGTGCGGCAGGCCGATGACGGTGAGCTCGCCCTCTTTGCGGGCCGCGGCGACCAGGCCGTCCATGCCGCCGAAGCCGCTCAGGCCGTCGGCACGCACGTTCGCGGGCGGAAGCTGCTTGGGCTTCTCCTCTGCGGGGGCCGAGCAGGCGGCCGCGGCCGAAAGGAGGAGGATCACGGCGACACTGGTACGTTTGGTCACCCGCCGAATACTCTACGTGGCGCTCCCGGTGGTCGAGGAGGCACGCGCGGGATTTACCGAGCGATCACGGGCATTTACCTGACCGGCACCACGCGCGCCGCGACCAGGCTCTCCTCCGCGATCTCCACGAGCGTCCCGTCCCGCTTGCGCACGGCCAGCACGCCCTCGCTCCACGACTCCAACACGCCGACGGCGTCGCGGAAGCCGCCGGGCACCGTGCGTCGCGTGGTCACCCGTTTCCCCGCGTCGGCGGGGGTAATCGCGATGATGAGACGGGCTCCTTGACGAAGGGTCACGGCGATTGTCCCCCTCCCGTTTCGGCCTGTGGGCAGGCACCGCAATACTAGGTCTGAACAACCCGCGGTCGAATCGTGCCAACTCAGAAGGAGCCCGAAGGTGACGTACGTCATCGCGCAGCCTTGCGTGGACGTCCTGGACAAGGCGTGCATCGAGGAGTGCCCCGTCGATTGCATCTACGAGGGCAACCGGATGCTCTACATCCACCCCGACGAGTGCGTGGACTGCGGAGCCTGTGAGCCGGTCTGCCCCGTCGAGGCGATCTTCTACGAAGATGATCTTCCCGAGCAGTGGAAGGACTTCTACAAGGCCAACGTGGAGTTCTTCGAAGAGCTCGGCTCCCCGGGCGGTGCGTCCAAGGTCGGCAAGATCGAGAGGGACCACTCCGTCGTCGCCGCGCTCCCGCCGCAGGGCGAAGACCACTGACCAGCGGGAACTCCGCCCATTGAGCAGCCAGGCTCGATGGGCGGGTTCATGATGACTAGGGGGCCATTTTGATCTCGTTGCCGGACTTCCCGTGGGATCGGCTCACGGCCTACAAGGAGAGGGCGGGGACGCACCCTGACGGGATCGTCGACCTCTCAGTCGGCACTCCGGTCGATCCGGTCCCCCTGGTCGCGCAGAAGGCGCTCGCCGAGGCCGCCGACAGTCCCGGCTACCCGCTGACGTACGGCACCCCCCGGCTGCGCGAGGCGGCCGCGGGATGGTTGGCACGCAGGCACGGCGTCCGTGTCGACGCGGCGGACATCCTGCCCACGATCGGGACCAAGGAACTGGTGGCCTGGCTGCCCACCCTCCTCGGCGTACGGCCCGGCGAGCGCGTGCTCTTCCCCGAGCTGGCCTACCCCACGTACGACGTCGGGGCGCGGCTGGCCGGAGCCACGCCGTACGCCACGGACGGGCTGCTGGCGGTGGGGCCGGAGCGCGTCCCGCTCGTCTGGGTGAACTCCCCGTCGAACCCCACCGGCCGGGTGCTCCCGGCGGAGCACCTGCGCAAGGTCGTCTCCTGGGCGCGCGAGCGCGGGGCCGTGGTCGCCTCCGACGAGTGCTACCTGGAGCTCGGCTGGGAGGAGCGGCCGGTCTCGATCCTCCATCCCGACGTCTGCGGCGGCTCGCACGAGGGCCTGCTCGCGGTCCACTCGATGTCGAAGCGTTCCAACCTGGCCGGTTACCGCGCCGGTTTCGTGGCCGGTGACCCGGCGCTGGTGCGGCGACTGCTGGAGGTGCGCAAGCACGCCGGCATGATCATGCCCGCTCCCGTGCAGGCCGCCATGGCGGCCGTGCTCGACGACGACGCGCACGCCGACGAGCAGCGGGAGAGGTACGCCCGCCGCCGCGCCGTGCTCCGCCCCGCGCTCGAACGCGCCGGATGGCGGGTCGAGCACTCCACGGCCGGGCTCTATCTCTGGGCCACCAACGGCGCCGGCTGCTGGGAGCAGGTCGAGGCCCTGGCCGCGCGCGGCATCCTGGTCGCGCCCGGCGACTTCTACGGCGAGGCAGGCGCGCGCCATGTCCGTATCGCCGTGACCGCCACCGATGAGCGGGTAAATGCGGCTGTGCTCCGCCTCCAGTAGGATCGCCCGGCATGACGGCAGCGGTGGTGCTCTCCTTGAGCGTCGCGACGCTCGTCGTCGTCTTGGGCGCCGTCCTCGCCGCGGTGCGCTCCGGCCGCTCCCGGGCGCCGTCCGCGGAAGCCGCGAAGCAGGGGGCCGCGAAACAGGGCGCCGCGAAGCCGGATGCCGGGCCCGAGTACTTCGACCCCCGCACGATCAAGGTGGGCGACACGGTCCACTGCGCGGGTGTCCGCTTCCACACCGTCGGAGCGCTCCAGCTGGCCCGCCAGGGCGAGCGGCGCACCGAGTACCTCCTCGACGACGGCAACCGGCACTATCAGTGGCTGTCGGTCGAGGAACTCAGGGAACAGGGCGCCGGCGAAGCCGGCCATCTGGAGGTGCTGCTGTGGACCACCGTGCCGACCGAGGGCATGGTCCCGGCCAAGAGCACCCTCACGATGGACGGCGCCGAGTTCTCGCCCGTCAGGCGCGGCACGGTCGCGTTCCGCGCCGAGGGCACCACCGGGATGCCCGACCGCGGGCTGCTGGACTACGTCCTCTACCACGGGAACGACGGGCGGCTGCTCGCCTTCCGGCGTCCGCAGGGCGGCGGCTGGGCGGCCTCCTACGCGCATCCTCTGCCGCCGGGCTCGATCCGCGTGGAGCCGCGTTCGTGAGGTTCGCCACGTGACCGGGCGTGTCTCACGCACGGCGCTGGCCATCGTGGCCGTCGTCGTCGTCATCGGGGCGGGGATCTTCTTCGGGGCGTACTACCTGTTGGAGCGCGCCAAGCCGTTCGCGCTCGGCGAGCACTGCAAGATCAAGACGTCCGAGGGCAGCCTCGAGCTGGACATCGAGCAGTCGGAGATCGCGGCCACGATCGCCGCCGTCGCCACGCGCCGCGGGCTGCCCGAGCGCGCTTTGCAGATCGCGTACGTGACCGCGATCCAGGAGTCCAAGCTCACGAACCTGCCCTACGGCGACCGCGACTCGGTGGGCGTCTTCCAGCAGCGGCCCTCGCAGGGCTGGGGCACCTCCAAGCAGCTTCAGGACCCCGTGTACGCGACCAGGAAGTTCTTCGTCGCGTTGGAGAAGGTCAACGGCTACCGCAAGATGCCGTTGCACGAGGCCGCGCAGGAGGTGCAGCGGTCCGCGGACGGCTCGGCGTACGCGCAGCACGAGCCGCAGGCGCGGATCCTGGCCGGCGCGTTCTCCGGCCGCGTCCCGAAGGCGGTCCACTGCTGGTACCCGCCGCCGGAGAAGCCGGTCACGTTCCGCCCGCAGGTGGCCCGCAAGCAGTTGCTCCGCGAGCTGGGCGACGACTCGGCGGCCGGGCGGTCCTGGCAGATCGCCGCGTGGTACGTCGCCCACGCCCAGCGGTACGGCCTGCGCGAGGTCCGCTACGGCGACGTGGTGTGGACGGCGGAGGCCGGTCACGACGGCTGGGTGGCCTCGGAGGAGGCGCCCGTCACCGGAAAGGTGCGCGTGCTCTGAGGGATAGGCTCGCGACCATGCGGTTGGACCTGGATCTGAGCACAGACGTGGGCGCGCTGACGGCGAGACTGGTGGACATCGAGTCGGTCAGCGGTGACGAGAAGGCGATCGTCGACGCGATCGAGGAGGTGCTGCGCCCCCTGCGGCACCTGTCCGTGGACCGGGACGGCGAGGCCCTCGTCGTGCGTACGGCGCTCGGGCGCACCGAACGGGTGGTGATCGCCGGGCACGTGGACACGGTGCCGGTGGCGGACAACGTGCCCGCCCGGGTGGAGGGCGACCTGATCCACGGCTGCGGCACCTCGGACATGAAGAGCGCGATCGCGGTCATGCTCAAGCTGTGCCTCATCGAGGCGCCCAACCGCGACCTGACGTTCGTGTTCTACGACTGCGAGGAGATCGAGGCCGAGCGCAGCGGCCTGCTCCGGCTGACCCGCAACCACCCCGACTGGCTGGTCGGCGACTTCGCCGTCCTCATGGAGCCCACGCACGGGTTGATCGAGGGCGGCTGCCAGGGCACCCTCCGGGCCGAGATCGTGACCCGCGGCGTGCGCTCGCACAGTGCCCGGTCCTGGAAGGGGGTCAACGCCATTCACGCCGCCGCGCCGATCCTCGACCGGCTCAACGCGTACGAGCCGCGGCGGCCGGTCGTGGAGGGGCTGGAGTACCGCGAGGGCCTCAACGCGGTCGGGATCCACGGCGGCGTGGCGGGCAACGTGATCCCCGACGAGTGCGTGGTCACGGTCAACTACCGGTTCGCGCCCGACCTTTCCGTCGAGCAGGCGCAGGACCACGTCCGCGAGGTGTTCGACGGCTTCGAGGTGCGGTTCACCGACGCGGCGCCCGCGGCCCGCCCGGGGCTGACCCATCCGGTGGCCGCCCGCTTCGCCGAGGCCGTCGGGGGCGTCCCCAGGGCCAAGTACGGCTGGACCGACGTCGCCCGCTTCTCCGAGCTGGGCATCCCGGCCGTCAACTACGGCCCGGGCGACCCGAACCTGGCGCACCGGCGGGATGAGCACGCCGAGCTGTCCAAGATCTTCGAATGCGAACGACGGATGACCGCCTGGCTGACCTGATCCGGGGCCGAGGAACGATTTCCGCAGGCCCGGGAGGTGGTTCCCGATCTGGGTGGAAATGAAGAAAGTGGCTTTCCTCGCCGGCCATTTGGCGGGGAAAGCCACTTTCATCCCGAGCAGCACCCTCGCCTGTTAGACGTGGGGCGGTTGAATCCCGGTTCCGCGATTTTTCAAGATTGTTTTGACTCCTGCACTAGCGTGACCGGCATGACTACTATCCGCAGGGAACGCCGCCAAGGCCCCTCCGTCCTCCGCGGCAGCATGGTTCCCGAGTCCACTCATGACCAGCGGCTTCTCGATCGCAGAGGGCCGACCGACTGGCTCCACATGGACCCCTGGAGAGTGCTCCGCATCCAGTCGGAGTTCGTCGAAGGATTCGGCGCGCTCGCCGAGCTGCCGCCCGCCGTGACCGTCTTCGGCTCTTCCCGCACCGGCCGTGATTCCAAGGAGTACGAGCTGGGCATGCGGCTCGGGCGATCGCTCGCCGAGGCCGGTTTCGCCGTCATCACCGGGGGCGGTCCCGGCGTGATGGAGGCGGCCAACAAGGGCGCGCTGGAAAGCGGCGGGGTTTCGGTCGGCCTCGGCATCGAGCTTCCCCACGAGCAGCACATGAACGAGTACGTCGATCTCGGCGTGGAATTCCGGTACTTCTTCGTTCGCAAGACGATGTTCGTCAAGTACTCCTCGGGCTTCGTCACGCTGCCCGGCGGGTTCGGCACCCTCGACGAGCTCTTCGAGGCGTTGACCCTGGTCCAGACCCGCAAGGTCACCTCGTTCCCCGTGATCCTCATGGGCGTCGAGTTCTGGACGCCGCTGATCGACTGGATCCGCACCTCGCTCCTCACGTCGGGCAAGGTCTCCCCCCAGGATGTGGACCTGATCCAGCTCACCGACGACCCGGACGAGGCCGTGGAGATCATCGCGGCGGCCGACCGGCAGCAGGCGGGTACGGCACGCAGAGACGAGACCACCCGCCGCCACTCGGTCGCGGACGCCCAGTAACCGAGCTTCTAAGGTTGAGCGATGTTCATCTGCGTGTTCTGTTCCTCCAGCCTGAAGATCGATCCCAAATACATCGACCTCGCGACCGAGGTCGGCACCGAGATCGGCAAGCGCGGCCACGGCCTGGTCAGCGGGGGAGCGGTCGTCTCCTGCATGGGCGCCGTGGCGCGGGCGACGCGCCGCGCCGGCGGACACACCATCGGCGTGATCCCGCAGGTGCTCGTGGACATCGAGATCGCCGACACCGACTCGGACGAGCTGATCGTCACCGACGACATGCGCCAGCGCAAGGGCCTGATGGACGCCAGGTCGGACGCCTTCCTGGTCCTTCCTGGCGGCATCGGCACGCTTGAGGAACTCTTCGAGATCTGGACCTCCCGCGTACTCGGCATGCACGAGAAGCCGCTGGTCATCCTCGACCCCTGGGGCCTCTACGACCCGCTGCGCGACCTGGTGGCGGGCATGTACGACCAGGGGTTCACCCGGCCGGGGGTCTTCGACGCCATCTCCTGGACGGCCGACGTCCAGGAGGCGTTCGACCTCCTGGAGCGGCCGGGGCGCGAGCTGCGTCCCAGCCCGGAGGAGCTAGGCGAGGCCACGCCGAGTTAGGGCGGGGGGCCGCCGGCCGGCCAGGGACTCGGTCATCTCCACCGCGAGCCGTACGTCCCGGGCCGTCCCCGGGGCCGTGCGGAACACCCGAGCCCCGGCCCAGGCGAAAACGGCGGCCGCGGCGACCGCCTCCGTGGGTTCCTCCGGGAGCGTCACGACGACCGTACGGCCGGCCCGGACGAGGTCGGACACCTCCGTCATGGAGCCGGCCATGGCCCATCCCGGGTCGATAGCGTCATCGGGGCCGAGTACCACCGTCATGCATTGATGCTCCCACGGATGGGACTTGTGGCACGATTCGTATGTGCTGGTCGTACTCGCCCTCGCCGCGATCGCCGTCGTGGCCGTCACGGTGAAGGTCTCCCAAGGGCATGGCGGAGAGATGGCCGTGTTCCCACCGGACACACCGCCGCTCGTCATCCCCCGGGGACGCCTCTACGCGGCGGACCTGGCCCGGCTGCAACTCCCGATCGGCCTCGTGGGCTACCAGACGGACGCCGTGGACGCGACGCTGCAGCGGGTCGCGGCCTCGCTCGGCGAGCGGGACCTCCACATCGCCGCCCTGGAGCAGCGCCTGGCCGAGCTGGTGACGGCCCGTCTGTACGGCCGCCCCAGCGACGCGGAGGAGCCCCGGAGCGGCGTGGACGCCGACGACGCACCCCTGCGGACCGACGCGGCGGCCCTGTGGGCGGACGCGGCGGACGACGACCCGATGGACGGCGCGACAGCGGCCGAGGATGAGTCCGCCGAGGACGAGCCCGCCGAGGACGAGCCCGCCGCGGGCGACGCCTCCGGTGACGGCGCGAGCGCCGACGAGGACCGGGACGCCCCCGACGCCACCTCGACGCCGGGCACCGAGAGCGCTGACGACGCCCCCCAGACCGAGCAGCCGGAACAGCCGGAGCACGAGCGGGTGGGCGAGCCGGCGCAGGCCGAGCGCCTGGGGAAGCCGAAGCCGGCCGAGTCCGAACAGGCGGAGAGCCGGGACCGGGCGGCGGAGCAGCCGGGGGAGGGCGCCGAGCCCCGCCGGGCCGCCACAGCCACGGCCACAGCCACCATCATGAGCACGGGTACGCGGGAGGAGGGCGCGTGATGATCAGGTGTGCGTGGGCCACCTCCGCCCCCGACTACATCGCCTACCACGACGAGGAGTGGGGACGGCCGGTCCGCGGCGACGACCACGTCTTCGAACGCGTCACGCTGGAGGCGTTCCAGTCCGGCCTGTCCTGGCTGACCATCCTGCGCAAGCGGGAGAACTTCCGGGCCGCCTTCGCCGGGTTCTCCATCGAGAAGGTCGCCGCGTTCGACGAGTCGGACGTGGAGCGGCTGATGGGCGACGCCGGCATCGTCCGCAACCGCGCCAAGGTCGAGGCGGCCCTCGCCAACGCGAGGGCCGCGCTGGAGCTTCCCGGCGGCCTGTCGGACCTGGTGTGGAAATACGCCGACCTCACGACGCCGGCGCCGCCCACCCCCGCCGAAATCCCGGCGCAGACTCCGGCTTCCAAGGCGCTGGCCAAGGAGCTCAAGCGGAACGGCTTCCGGTTCGTCGGCCCGACCACGGCCTACGCCCTGATGCAGGCCATCGGCCTGGTCAACGACCACGTGGCCGACTGCTGGGTGCGCGAGGAGATCAACGGCCGTCGAACCGCGGCCGCTCCTTGTTGAGGAACGCCTTGGTCGCGGCCGCGTGATCGGCTGTGGCCGCGCACTCGTCCTGCAGCTCCGCCTCCAGGTCGAGCGCTTCCGACAGCGAGTGCGTGGCGGCGTAGTCCAGCGCCCGCCTGGTCGCCGCGTACGCGCGCGTCGGGCCCTGCGCCAGCCGTACCGCAAGCTCGCGGGCGACGGTGAGCACCTCGCCGGCGGGGACGACCCGGGTCACCAGGCCCAGCTCCAGGGCCCGCCCGGCGTCCACGGCGTCGCCGAGCAGGAGCAGCTCGCGGGCCCGGGCCGGCCCCACCAGGCGCTGCAGCGTCCACGACGCTCCCGAGTCGGGGGCGAGGCCGATGCCGGTGAACGCCATGGCGAACTTCGCCTTGACGGACGCCACCCGGAAGTCACAGGCGAAGGCGAGCGCCGCGCCCGCGCCCGCCGCCACGCCGTTCACCGCGGCGACGACCGGCTTGTCCATCGTCGTGAGCGTCCGCACGATCGGGTTGTAATGCCGCCGGACCGTGTCGTCGAGGCCGCGGCCGCTCTCCAGGTGCTCGGCGTGCTCACGCAGGTCCTGACCGGCACAGAAGCCCCGGCCCTGGCCGGTCAGCAGCACGGCGCGTACGGACGCGTCGTCCCTGGCCCGTTCCACCGCCGCCAGCAGCGCGGACTTCATGGAGGTGGTCAGCGAGTTCATCGCGTCCGGACGGTTCAGGGTGATCGTGGCGACACCCTCGCCGATCTCGTAGCGGACCTCGTCGTCGGCGACGTCGTTGGCGGTCATCGGATCTCCTCAGCGGTGGCCCCGCGGGCGGCTGCTCCGGGGGAAACGAGGGGGGCGTGCGGAGCGACGTCGAACGCCCCATCCATGTTCCGTTCGACGAACGCGGTGGCGGCCGGCAGCAGCCGGGCGGCCTCCTGCTCGAAGTAGAGGCGGGCCTTCTCTCCCGGCCATCCGGGGGGCAGCAGCTCGGCCGGCAGCCCCGGGTCGCGGAACAGGAAGTTGCGCCACCCGTTCAGCAGCCTGCTGCGCACCGCGAAGACCTGGTCGACGTGGGCGTCGTCGGGCAGCGAGCCGACGAGGACCTCGGCGTCGGCCAGCCACTGCTCGTACGCCTGGGCGATCGCGCACAGATCCCAGGCCTGGGCCACCAGCTCGCGCGGGTCCCCGGCAAGGGTCGCGTCGAACACGTACGCGCTGATCCGCAGCGCGTCGAGCTCAGGGGAAGGGTGCGGACCGATCCAGGTGGTCTCGGAGAGCGGCGCGTAGCCGAGGTATGCGAGGCCTGCCCGGAGCCGCTCCCGGCGCTGCCGGTCGCGGACCGGTTCGAGGACGAGCATGTGCCACCGGCCCGACCAGTTCACCGGGCCCGCCCGGTAGATGCGCGCCGCCGCCTTGTCCAGGCGGCTCACGCCTTTCGGCGTCAGCATGTAGCCGGGGCCCTGCGGCAGTCGTACGTGGTCGAGCCAGCCCTGGCGGACCATCCGCGAGATCGCGGTGCGCACCGCCGGAGCGGCGATGCCGAGCGGCGCGAGCAGCCGGACGAGAGCGGCCACGGACGCGCGCCCGCCCCGGCTACGGAGATGGTCTCCGTAAAGATCGAAAAGCGCGGCGCGGGCGTTCACCCCACCCAGTGTGCTGTGCAGATGCGCCGCCGACAATGCATATCCGACGTCCTTTGATCGACTGTACGGGGCATGGTCGTTACCTTTTTAAGCTCAGAGGCGGGATAATAGGCCATCACATCAAGACGTGAATATGTCGGCCGCCCCCCGGGGAAGCCGGCGCCGTGGGAAGGGATGCACGCATGGCGGCGATGAAGCCGCGGACCGGCGACGGTCCGCTGGAAGTCACCAAGGAAGGCCGGGGCATTGTCATGCGGGTCCCCCTCGAGGGTGGCGGCCGGCTCGTCGTCGAGCTCTCGGCTGATGAGGCCGGCGCCCTTGGAGACGCACTGAAGAAGGTGGTCGGCTGACCCCCAGCCGACCTGTTCGATTTTCGGCCCTGGCGGCGGGGATGATCCCGGTGCCGGGGCCGCCTTGTTGGAGGTGCTTGTGCCGATAGAGACCACGCCGACCTTCGTTGCCGAGCCTGCGGCCGATGCGCAGTTCGTCGCCGTGCCGTTCGGACGGGATCTCGCTCCACCCACAAATCTGCCATTGCCAGTCGACGCGCTGCTGGCCCACTACGAGGCCAAGGGGGAGCCGGGAGAGGTCGTCGAGGTCCCGGTCGCGCTCGGCTCGGGCATCCGCCGCGTCCTCCTGTACGGCATCGGCGGGGGCTCGGCGGCCGACCTGCGGAAGGCGGGCGCCTCCGTGGCAAGGAAGGTCAAGGGCGGCGCGCGGGTCTGGATCCGGGTG
The DNA here is from genome assembly GCF_050947145.1 of Microtetraspora malaysiensis. Classification (NCBI taxonomy): domain Bacteria; kingdom Bacillati; phylum Actinomycetota; class Actinomycetes; order Streptosporangiales; family Streptosporangiaceae; genus Microtetraspora; species Microtetraspora malaysiensis. The sequence goes on along the minus strand of NZ_CP191998.1, from coordinate 8,467,045 downwards.
CCGGAGACCGGCGACGCCGCCGCGCTGGCCGAGGGCGCGCTGCTCGCGTCGTACACCTTCAGGATCGGCGCCGTACGCACGCCTCCCGGCATCGTCTTCGTCGGTGGGGACGAGGAGGCGCTGCGGCGGGGCGAGACGGTCGCCCGCGCGACGGCGCTGGCCCGCGACCTCGTCAACACCCCGGCGTCGATCAAGTCCCCGGCCTGGCTGGCGGATCAGGCGCGGGAGGTCGCCGCGAGCGCCGGCCTGGGCTTCCGCGAGGACAGCGCGCTCGACGGGTTCGGCGGCATCCGGGCGGTCGGGCAGGGATCGGCCCAGCCGCCCAGGCTCGTCGAGCTCACCTACGCGCCCGAGGGGGCCACCCGGCACGTGGTCCTCGTCGGCAAGGGCATCACGTTCGACACCGGCGGCCTGTCGCTCAAGCCCGAAGAGGGCATGAAGACGATGAAGACCGACATGGCGGGCGGCGCGGCCGTCATCGCCGTGATGGGCGCGCTGGCGACCGCCGGCGTCCCGGTGCGGGTGACCGGGCTCGTGGCCTGCGCGGAGAACGCGTTCTCCGGGTCCGCGCAGCGGCCCGGCGACGTCATCACCCAGTACGGCGGGCGCACCGTCGAGGTGCTGAACACCGACGCCGAGGGGCGGCTGGTGCTGGCGGACGCGCTCGCCTACGCCGACGCCGAGCTCGCTCCCGACATCCTGATCGACATCGCCACGCTCACCGGCGCGGCCAAGATCGCGCTCGGGCTGCGGCTCGGCGCGCTCTACGCGACCGACGATCCGCTGGCGGCGGAGCTGGTGGCAGCGGGGGAGGCGACCGGCGAGCGGCTGTGGCGGATGCCGCTGATCGACGACTACCGCGCCGACCTCGACTCCGACATCGCCGACCTGGCCAACGTGGACCGGAGGATGTCCGGCTCGGCCGGCTCGGTGGCCGCGGCACTCTTCCTCAGAGAGTTCGCCGGCGGACGGCCGTGGGCGCATCTCGACGTCGCGGGCCCGGCGCGGGCGACCGCGGACGACGGCGAGATCACCAAGGGCGGCACCGGGTTCGGCGTCCGGCTGCTCCTCAGCTATCTCGCGTCACTGGGCTAGTTTGACCGCGGCGAGGAGGCCGTCGCCGAGGGGCAGCATCAGCGGGCGGAGCCGGTCGTCGGCGCGGACCAGCTTGCCCAGCTCCCGGACGGCGACGGTGTCCGGGTCGCGCTGTGTGGGATCGGCCACCCGGTCGTCGCAGAAGGCGTCGCCGAACACGACGATCCCGCCGACGCGCAGCAGCCGTACCGACTCGGCCAGATAGTCGCCGTACTCCTGTTTGGCGGCGTCGCAGAAGACGAGGTCGTACCCCCCGTCGGCCAGGCGGGGGAGCACGTCGAGGGCGCGGCCGCCGATCAGCCGGATCTTGCTGCCGGAGAAGCCGGCCTCCGCGAACGTCTTGCGGGCCAGCCGCTGGTGCTCCGGCTCGGCGTCGACGCTGGTCAGCGTGCCGTCCGGACGCATGCCGCGCAGGAGCCAGAGCCCCGAAACGCCGCAGCCCGTGCCGACCTCGACCACCGACCGGGCGTTGATCGCCGTGGCGAGGAAGCAGAGCGCCGCCCCGCACCCGGGCAGGATCGGGGGCGCTCCCACCTCGATGCCCCGCCGGCGCGCGGATCGCAGGATCTCGTCCTCGGGGACGAACTCCTCCGCGTAGGCCAGGTTGGCCGGGGTCGTCGCCATCGGCCTCTCCTTCCCTCCTGCATTCTGTCGCAGCCTAGGGGAGTCAGGGTCGAACGGGAACTCACGCCACAACGGGGACGTTGCACGCTTTGAACGGTCTTTGTAGAGACCGATCGAACGCGGTGCGCAGGAAGGGGCGAAACCAGGCACTATGGCTGTAGCGACGATCCTGCAGAGAGGACTCCCGGTGGACCACCACGACCACCAGGCGGACGCCCCCGTGTCCGACTGGACGCCTCCCACCTGGGAGGAGGTCGTCAGAACGCATTCCGCCCGGGTCTACCGGCTCGCGTACCGCCTCACCGGCAACGTGCACGACGCCGAGGACCTGACGCAGGAGGTCTTCGTCCGGGTCTTCCGCTCGCTCTCCAGCTATACGCCCGGCACCTTCGAGGGCTGGCTGCACCGCATCACCACGAACCTCTTCCTCGACATGGCGCGCCGCAGGCAGCGCATCAGGTTCGAGGGGCTGGCCGACGACGCCGCCGAGCGGCTGCACGGCCGGGAGCCGTCCCCGGCGCAGGCGTACGACGACACTCACCTGGAGCACGACATCCAGGCGGCGCTCGACGCGCTGGCGCCCGAGTTCCGGGCGGCCGTGGTGCTGTGCGACATCGAGGGGCTGTCCTACGAGGAGATCGCGGCGACGCTCGGCGTGAAGCTGGGTACCGTGCGCAGCAGGATCCACCGGGGACGTGCCCAGTTGCGTGAGGCGTTGGACCACCGCGCCCCGGGGGCGAACAGGAACGGTGACCAATTCCCCCCTTCGTTCAGCAAGGAGGGTGCATGAGTCATCTTGGCGAGCGCGTTTCCGCGCTCATCGACGGCGAGCTCGGTCACAGGGATCGTGAGCGGGCGCTCGCGCACCTGACCTTCTGCGCGGACTGCCGTGCCGAGGTCGACGCCATGCGCGCGCTGAAGAGCCGGCTGCGCTCCATCGAGCCGCCCACCATGCCGGCCGACCTCACCATGTCGCTGCTGCGCATGTCGGAGCCGGGCGGACCGATTCCGCCGCGCATGCGGCCGTTCCCCGACCATCCGGCCTTCGCCGCCACCCGGCTGCCGTCGATGGGCATCTCCCCGACGGACAACCGGCCCCGGCTGGCGGGCGGCCACTCCGGGCCGGGACGGTCAAGCCGCACCCGCCGGGCGGGCTATGTGGCGGTGGGATTCGCGTCCGCGGCCGTGGCGCTCGGTACGATGTTCATCGTCGGCGGCACCGGGGGTCAGCAGACGCCCAACCCTCCGGTGCAGTTCGTCAATCCGCAGCAGAGAATCGCTCCACCGCAGACGAGCCCGACGCCCAGCCCGTCGTCGAGCTTGCGCAACCACCTCGCTCGATGACGTTCGAACGCAGGAGGGACCGCGCGCATGACCGACGACACGGGCGGGTTCGATTCCGGGGCGTTCGGCCGGCAGGGGCGGCCTGACTTCCTTCCCGCCCCAGAGCGGGCGGCCGGGCTGGGGCCCGGATGGGGTCCTCCGCCGCCGTTCCCGCCGCCGTTCCCTCCGCCGTTCCCGCCCCCTCCCGTCCGTACGGCTCCGCCGGCGCGGTTCTCCCTCGCCCTCGCCCTGGTCGTCGCCCTCGTCGCGGGCGCCGCGGGGAGCGCCGGCACCTACCTGCTGACGCGGCCGCCGTCCGGCACCGACCCGTCGTACCGGCTGAGCGCGGTGCCCTCCGGCGCCACCACACGACCGCCCGACTCCGTCGCCGGGGTCGCGGCCCGGGTGCTGCCGAGCGTGGTCTCGCTGGAGGTCAAGGGCAACCAGGAGGCCGGGACGGGCTCCGGCTTCGTCATCAAGGGCGGCTACATCGTGACGAACAACCACGTCGTCGCGGTGGCCGCGCAGACCGGAGAGATCCGGATCCGGTTCAACAACCGCAAGTCGACCACCGCGAAGATCGTCGGCCGCGACCCGAACTCCGACATCGCCGTGGTCAAGCCGGAGCACACCTTCGGGGCGCCGGAGATCACCCTGGGCAACTCCGACAGCGTGGTCGTGGGCGACCCGGTGATCGCCATCGGCTCGCCGCTCGGCCTCAGCGGAACCGTCACCACCGGCATCGTCAGCTCGCTCAACCGCCCTGTGGAGGCGGGAGGGGAGACCGGTTCCGACTTCGCGCTGATCAACGCGATCCAGACCGACGCCGCGATCAATCCCGGCAACTCCGGCGGGCCGCTCGTCAACGCGTCCGGGCAGGTGATCGGGGTGAACTCGGCCATCGCCACGCTGGGCAGCGGCGCGGCCCTCGGCCAGCAGACCGGCAGCATCGGCCTGGGCTTCGCGATCCCGATCAACCACGTCCGGCGGGTCGCGCAGGAGCTCATCACCACGGGCAGCGCGCGCACCTCGCGGATCGGCATCACCGTCGACACGCAATACCAGGGCCCGGGCGTACGGATCGCCGCCGGGACGAGCGGCGGCGAGCCCGCGGTCACGCCCGGCGGGCCGGCGGACAAGGCGGGCCTCAAGCCGGGCGACATCATCCTGGAGATCGACGGGCAGCCGGTCGACGACAGCCGCGAGCTCATCGTGATGATCCGCAACAAGGCCCCCGGCGACCAGGTGAAGCTCAAGTTCCGGCACGACGGCGACGAGAAGACGGCGAAGGTCACCGTCACCGCCGCTCCGGCCCCCACGGCGCACCCGTCGTAATAGCAGTCAGGTGCTATTAGTCTGAAACCAGCTGTTCCTGGAAGAGGAGATCACCTGTGTTCGGACTGGGTTGGCCAGAGCTCCTGGCACTCGTGGTGATCGGACTGCTGGTGTTCGGCCCGGAGAAGCTGCCGCAGGCGGCCCAGCAGGCCGGCCGTACGCTCCGGCAGCTCCGCCATATGGCCAACAACGCCAAGGCGGATTTGGAGGCCAACCTCGGCCCGGAGTTCAAGAACTTCGATCCCGCGGACCTCAATCCCAAGGCGTTCGTCCGCAAGCACCTGCTGGACGACGTCGAGAACGACTGGAACGCGTCGTCCGCCGCGGAGTCGGTTCCGGCGGTGGCCGCGGCCGCGCCGCCCGGCGGCGAGCTCGGCTTCGGCGAGATCCCGCCGTACGACACGGAAGCGACCTGAGCCTCCGACTGGTTTCGCGGGCCGGATACGCGTGAGCCCGCTCACGGCGTGAGCGGGCTCAGGGACGGAGAGGTCAGCGACCGCTGGGCGAGATGTCCAGCTTGAGGCCCTTGAGGCTGGTGGACTTCTTGCTCAGCCCTGCCGCGATCCGGCGCAGCTCGGCGGCGGCCGGAGCGTCCGGGTCGGTCAGCACCAGCGGCTTGCCCTCGTCGCCGCCCTCACGCAGCCGCATGTCGAGCGGGACCTGGCCGAGCAGCGGCACCCGCGAGCCCAGGATCCGGGTCAGCCCGTCGGCCACGGTCTGGCCGCCGCCCTCGCCGAACACCGGGATGCGCTCGTCGCAGTGCGGGCAGGGCAGCCATGCCATGTTCTCGATGACACCGGCGATCTGCTGGTGGGTCTGCGCGGCGATGGAACCGGCGCGCTCGGCCACCTCGGCCGCGGCCTGCTGCGGGGTCGTCACGACGAGGATCTCGGCGGACGGCATCCGCTGCGCCACGGAGATGGCGATGTCGCCGGTGCCCGGGGGCAGGTCCATGAGCAGGACGTCGAGGTCGCCCCAGAAGACGTCGGCGAGGAACTGGTGCAGCGCGCGGTCGAGCATGGGGCCGCGCCACACGACCGGCGTGTTGCCCTCGGGCTTGAACATGCCGACCGAGATGACCTTGATGTCATGCGCCACCGGCGGCATGATCATGTCTTCGACCTTGGTGGGCCGCTGGTCCACGCCGAGCATGCGCGGCACGGAGTGGCCGTAGATGTCGGCGTCCACGACGCCGACCTTGAGCCCGGAGTTGGCCATGGCGGCGGCGAGGTTCACGGTCACGGACGACTTGCCCACGCCGCCCTTGCCGCTCGCGACGGCGAACACGCGCGTCAGCGACCCCGGCTTGGCGAACGGGATCTCCTTCTCCGGGGCCCGGTCGCCTCGCAGCTTGGTCTGCAGGGCCTTGCGCTGCTCGGCGCTCATGACGTCCATGTCCACGTGGACGCGCGTCACGCCGTCGATCGTGGAGACGGCGTTGGTGATGTCCCGCGTGATGGTGTCCTTCAGGGGGCAGCCGGCGACGGTGAGGAACACGCCGACGCGCACCACCCCGTCGGGGGAGATATCGATGCTCTTGACCATGTCGAGCTCGGTGATCGGCCGGCGGATCTCCGGGTCGTTGACCGTCGCCAGTGCGGCCGTCACCAATTCTGGGGTCGGTGCCATGGATCCATGCTATGGAGTCGGGCCCGGTCCTCCGAACGCAGGGAGCGCTCATGGGACCTGCGGCCGTGCCGTACGTGCCGGGAGGGGGCGGTGGTGTGGCTGGTGTCACTGACCCCCACCGCTCAGCTCCTCCTGGACGCGCTGGAGCTCCGAGCGGATGTAGTCCCTGGTCGCCATCTCGCCGATGGCGATCCGCAGCGCGGCGATCTCCCGTGTGAGGTACTCGATCTCGGCCTGGGTGCGGTCGGCCGCCAGCCGGTCCTGCTCGTACTGCACGCGGTCGCGGTCGCTCTGCCGGTTCTGCGCGAGCAGGATCAGCGGGGCCGCGTACGACGCCTGGAGGGAGAGCATGAGCGTCAGGAAGATGTACGGGTAGGGGTCGAACTTGAACGGCGCCAGGACGTTCCACACCACCCAGACGCCGACGAACACCGTCATGTAGACGAGGAAGCGGGCGGTTCCGAGAAAGCGGGCGATCTGTTCGGAGAGCCGCCCGAACGCCTCCGGGTCGTAGTGCGGACGCAACCGCATGGTCACGTCCCGCGGCTGGTCGAGCCGCTCAGTCATGTCTCTCCCGCCAGTCGTCCGGCAGCATGTGGTCCAGGACGTCGTCCACCGTCACCGCTCCGAGCAGCCGCCCGTGCTCGTCCACCACGGGGGTCGCGACGAGGTTGTACGTCGCCAGGTAGGACGCCACGCCCGGAAGGGGGAGGTCGGGCCTGATCGGGTCGACGGTGTTGTCTATCACGCCGGCGAGCATGGTGGACGGAGGCTCTCGCAGGAGCCGTTGGAAATGGGCCACGCCGAGGAACCGGCCGGTCGGTGTCTCGGTCGGCGGGCGGGCGACGTAGACCTGGGCGGCGACCGCCGGGGTCTGCTCTTGCTGGCGGATGTGCGCGAGTGCCTCGGCCACCGTGGCGTTGGGCGGGAGGATCACCGCCTCGGTCGTCATCATGCCGCCGGCGGTGTCCTCGTCGTAGGTCAGCAGCCGCCGTACGGGCGCGGCCTCCTCGGGGATCATCAGGCCCAGCAGGGCCTCGGCCTCGTCCGCGGGCAGCTCCTGGAGCAGGTCGGCCGCGTCGTCCGGGCTCATCGCCTCCAGCACGTCGGCGGCGCGCTCGGCGTTGAGCTGGCTCAGTACGGCGACCTGGTCGCGTTCGGGCAGCTCTTCGAGCACGTCGGCGAGCCGGTCGTCGTCGAGGGCGGCGGCCACCTCGGCCATCCGCTTGCGCGGCAGCTCGTGGAGCACGTTGGCGAGGTCGGCCGAGCGCATCGCGTCGAAGGCGGCGAGCAGATTGGCCGCGCCCTGGTCCTTCTGGACCACGTCGAAGCCGGTGACCTCGTTCCAGCCCACGATCAGGGTCTCGCCCCTGCGTTTGGTGCCGCGCCGTACGGCGACCTTGCTGAGCACCCACTCGGCCGGACGGGCCCGCTCGATCGCGAGGTCGAGTACGGTGACCTCCTCGCCCTGGTGACGCACCTTCAGGTCGAGCATCTCGCCGATGACCAGCGTCTCGGAGTCGCGCTGCTCGAACCGGCGCATGTTGATCTTGCCGGTGAAGACGACGGCGCGCGGCTCGACGCTGGTGACGCGGGTGGTCGGCAGGAAGACGCGGCGGCGCGGCTGGATCTCGACGACGAAGCCGTGGACGCGCGGCGGGAGCGGGCCGCGCATCGCGACCACGACATCCCGGATTCGGCCGATCTGGTCGCCGGCCGGGTCGAACACCGCGAGCCCGGCCAACCGGGCCACGAAGATGCGGTCCACCTGGTCAGATTACGCCGGGATGCGCGGGACAGCCTGGTATGACAGGATCAAAAGGGGCTAATGGTAGTTACATGAGGTGGTGGCCATGAGGGCGGCGAGCCTGGCGATCGCGGTGGCGTCCGCGTGCTGTTTCGGATTCTCCGGGCCCATGGCGCGGTTCCTGGGCGCCGCCGGGATGTCCCCGCTCGAAGCGGTCTGGGTGCGCATGGGCGGGGCCGGGCTGCTGTTGATCGCCGCTCTCGCGATCGTACGGCCGCGGGCCCTGCGCATCCCGCGTGACCGGCTGCTGTTCGTCGGCGCGTACGCGCTGGTCGCGGTGGCCGCCGTCCAGGGCCTGTTCTTCTTCGTGATCACCCGGCTGCCGGTCGGGATCGCCCTGCTCCTCGAGTATCTCTCGCCGGTGCTGGTCGTGGTCTGGGCGCGGTTCGTCCGCCGGCTGCGGCTCGGCCGGTCGGCCTACGTGGGTGCCGTGATCGCGGTGGCCGGGCTGGCCGTGGTGGTGGAGGTGTGGGACGGCATCCGGCTGGACACGCTCGGGCTGGCGGTGGGGCTCGTGGCCGCCGCCTGCTCCGCCGGATACTTCCTGATGAACGATGCCTTTTCGGATGATGACCTGGACCCGCTCGGGCTGATCGCCTGGGGCATGGCCGGCGCGGCCGTGGTGCTCCTGCCGCTCGCCCGCCCCTGGAACATCGACTGGACCGCGTTCGGCCGCACCGCGACCGTGGACGGCCACACCCTGCCCGTGCTGGGCGCCGCCCTCTGGCTGGTGCTGGTGGCCACGATCGTCGCGTACGTGACGGGCGTGATCGCGGTGCGCCGGCTCTCGGCCGCGATCGGCGCCACCGTGGCCACCCTGGAGGTCATCGCGGGCGCCGTCATCGCCTGGTTCCTGCTCGGCGAGCGGCTCGGCGGAGCCCAGATCATCGGCGGCGGCGTCGTCCTCGCGGGCGCTCTGCTCGCCCAGTCGGCCGCCGCCCGCCCCGAGCCCGGCCCCGCCGTACAGCTCACGCCCGAGGCGTCAGTCGCAGGATGACCGACCCGGCGGCCCACCGGGCCGGGAGCGTCGCCGCGTCGGCGGCGTTCAGCCGCTCCTTGGCGAGGACGGCCACCACGTCGGGGGAGGCCGCCTGGTCCACCGTCTCGACCGAGGCCGTGAACCGGACCAGCTCGGCGCCGTTGTCCTTGCTGCGGAGGGTCACCTCCACCTCGGACGCCTCCGCCAGGCCGGGCAGCTCCTGCTCGCCGCCGCCGGTCACGACGTAGATCGCCCCGGACTGCCACACGTGCCAGGCCAGGCGCGGTCCGGCGGGCAGGGTCACCCACAGCACGCCGGACTTCTTCGCGCCCTCCTCGATCAGAGGGGCGCTCATCGGCCGGAGCGCCGGGTGAGGCGCCAGGTGGCGGGCAGCAGACCGGCCGCGACGGCGATCTTCAGGGCGTCGCCGACCAGGAACGGCACCACGCCGGCGGCGAGCGCCGCGCCCAGGCCCATGCCGGTGACCGTCATCAGCACCGGCACTCCGAAGGCGTAGATCACGAGGTTGCCGAAAAGCATCGTGCCGGCCGTACGCGCCGGGGTGCGGTCGCCGCCGCGCTCGGCCAGCCTGCCGACGAGGGCCGCGGCGACGATGAACCCGATCAGGTAGCCGAAGGTCGCCCCACCCGGGCCGCTGGCGCCGCCGGTGAACCACGGCACGCCCGCGATGCCGGCCAGGACGTACAGGAGCATGCTGAGCGCCGCCCGGTTGAAGCCGAGCGCGGCGCCGACGAGCACGACGGCGAAGGTCTGGCCGGTGACCGGGACGGGCGAGCCCGGGACGGGGAACGCGAGCTGGGCGGCGAGCCCGGTCAACGCGGCGCCGCCGGCGACGAGGGCGGCGTCGCGGACCCGGGCGCCGGGGATGAGATCGGACAGGACGGCGGGGCGCACCCCGGGGGCAATTTCGGACACTTCGTACTCCCTCAACGCTCGTGGATGGCGCCATTCTTCGCGAAAGACATGCCCATGGACGTACATTGCCCGCGCCAAGAACGCGGCACCTCCTTTGTAGCGATCGGACAGGGTCCCGCTAGCGTTTGGGCCATGCGTGCTCGACGATCGTGCCTGGCCGTGCCCGGCAGCAATCCCCGTTTCATCGAGAAGGCCCAGGGGCTGGCCGCCGACGAGGTCTTCCTCGACCTGGAGGACGCGGTGGCTCCGGCGGCCAAGGAGCAGGCGCGCGAAAACGTCGTCGCCGCGCTCCGCGACGGCGACTGGTCCGGGAAGACGATCGTCGTCCGGATCAACGACGTGACCACGCAGTGGGCCTACCGCGACGTGGTCGACGTCGTCGAAGGCGCGGGCGACCGCCTCGACTGCCTCCTGCTGCCCAAGGTCGAGGACGCCTCGCACGTCGTGTGGCTCGACATGCTGCTCACCCAGATCGAGAAGGCGCTCGGGCTGACCCGGAGGATCGGCATCGAGGCGCAGATCGAGAGCGCGCGCGGCCTCGTCAACGTGGACGCCATCGCCGCCTCGTCCGACCGCCTGGAGACCCTGGTGTTCGGGCCCGCTGATTTCATGGCGTCCATCGGGATGAAGACGCTGGTCGTCGGCGAGCAGCCGCCCGGGTACGGCGAGGGCGACGCCTACCACTACATCCTGATGCGGATCCTGATGGCGGCCAGGGCCAACGACCTGCAGGCCATCGACGGGCCGTACCTGCAGATCAAGGACGTGGACGGCTTCCGCCGTGTGGCCCGCAGGGCGGCGGCGCTCGGCTTCGACGGCAAGTGGGTGCTGCACCCCTCGCAGGTGGAGGCGGGAAACGAGGTGTTCTCGCCGTCCCAGGAGGACTACGAGCACGCCGAGCTGATCCTCGACGCGTACGAGTACTACACGACGGTGGAGCGCCGCGGCGCGGCCATGCTCGGCAACGAGATGATCGACGAGGCGTCGCGCAAGATGGCGCTCGTGGTGGCCGCCAAGGGCCGCGCGGCGGGGCTGGCGAGGGAACGGAGCTTCGAGCGGCCGACAATGGGGTGATGACCGAGCCGCAGTGGAACCCGGCCGCAGGGGACGACCCGCCCGGAGGCCCGCACGGGACCCCGCCCCCGCCCTGGAACCCGGCCGGGGGAGGAAACCTGCCTGGAGGCCCGTCCGGCGAGGGGTACCCGCCGCACGGCACCTCGCCGGGTGGGGAGGGGCGTCCGCCGCACGGCACCCCGCCGCAGCCGTGGAACCAGCCCGGGCCCCCTCCTGAAGGCCGGCAGTGGCCCCCTCCCGGGGGGCCGGGGTGGCCGCCTCCGGGCGGGCCGTACCAGTGGCAGCCTCCGCCCGCCCCGCAACCGTGGACCGCGCCCCCGCCTTCGGGCACCCGGTATGACCGGCTGGCCCGTACGGCGCTGCACCGCTGGTGGCGGCCGGTCGTCGGCACGCTCGCCATCGTCGCCGGATATCTCGTGGTGTCGCTCGCGTTCGGGCTGGTCGCGGTGCTGGTCTCGCTCCTCTCCGGCGTGCCGATGGTGATGAGCGGCACCCAGATCTTCGCCGATCCGCTGATGACGCTCGGGTTCAACCTCGCGCTGCTCGCCCTGGCGATCCCGCTGGTGTTCGGGGCGGCCTGGCTGGTGCAGCGGCGGCGTCCGGGCACGGTCTCCTCGGTCGCCGGGCGGCTGCGCTGGCGGTGGCTGCTCCTGTGCGTACCGATCGCGCTGGTCGCGGTGATCCTCGGCGAGGTCGCGCAGCAGCTCACGTTCCTGGCGACGGGCGTGTCCACCGGGTTCACCTGGGTGGGCTGGGACCGCTTCCTCGCCCCGCTGATCGTCATCGTGGTGCTCGTGCCGTTCCAGGCGGCGGCCGAGGAGTACGTGTTCCGCGGGTGGATCCTCCAGGCGTTCGGGGCGTACCTGCGCAATCCGCTGCCGGGCATCGTCGTCGGCGCGGCCGCTTTCGCGTCGCTGCACGGCTACACCGACTGGGGCATCGCGTACGTCTTCGGGTTCGGCCTGCTCATGGGATGGGTCGCCGTCCGCACCGGCGGTCTGGAGGCGCCGATCGCGCTGCACGCGGTCAACAACGTGTTCGCGTTCGGGATGACCGCGGCCGCCGGCGGGCTGCGGAACGCGCTGGAACAGGGGGCCGTGCCCTGGCAGACCATCATCGGGACGATCGTCCAGTTCGCTGTTTTCACCGTTGCGGTGCTGATAATTGCCCAAAGGCGGGCAATTCAGACTCTCTCTCGATAAATCTCACTAGAGAGGTATTCTCAGCGCGGCCTTGGCGTGTTGGTCTTTAGAGGTGATCGCCAGCCGGAGACCGGGTATCAACATGCTCGCGTCCGCTTCGCCGTTCTAGTGGAGGCACGGAGCGTGGACTCGGACCCCCCTTCACGCGATGAGGAACACCCGGCGCCGCCCCCGGCGATCCCGCCTGCCCAGGAAGGCCCGGCAGGGGATCCCTCCCGGGGCCCGTCGCCGTGGCAGCTTCCTCCTTTCGCCGCCCCCGTGCCCGATGAGCCGCCTCCCCAGCGCCGCGCCGGCCGTCGCCCGTACTCCGACGAGCCCGCGCCTCCGGGCCCCCGGCGGCTGGTCGATCGCCCGGACAAGCTCGTCGCCTCCGGGCGCTCCGCCCGCCCCCAGCCGGCCGAGCCGGTACGCGACCGGCCCGCCCAGCCCGCGCAACCTGACCGGCCCGCGCAGCCGGTGCACCATGACCAGCAGGAGCGGGCGGAGCAGCGTGACCGGCCCATGCAACCTGACCGGCCGGACCAACCGGGGCACTCTGAGCCCGCGCCTCCGGGCCGTCGGCGGCTGGTCGATCGCCCGGACAAGCTCGTCGCCTCCGGGCGCCCTGCCCGCCCCCAGGCGACCGAGCCGGTACGCGACCGGCCCGCGCAGCCGCAACCGGAGCAGACGGAGCAGCCTGCACGGCCCATGCAGCCGGAGCCGCCCGATCAACCGGAGCAGCCCGATCAGCCGGAGCGCCTTCACCAGCCTGAGCAGCCCGGGATCGAGGCGCCGGAGCCGCTGCGCCGGATCGGCACCCCGCCGGGAGGGCGTCCGGCCCGCCCCGACGCGCCCGCGGCGTCGGGCGGCCCGCCCCGGCCGGGCGGCGGCCGTCACCACCATCACCGGAGGCGCAGCGAGCCCAAACGCCCCTTCCGCCTCCGCAGATACCTCGCCCCGGCGCTGGCGCTCGCCGTGCTGCTCGCGGCCGCGTTCGGGGTCGCCCGCTGGGTGTCGGGCCCTCCCACGTCCGGGCTGCTCCTCGCGTCGGGGGACGGCCGGTCGGGTGACGACGCGTTCCCCGCGCCCGGGGTGCCGGGCAACGGCTCCAGCCAGGTGCTCAACGCGGTCACGTCGGCGGGTTCGACGGTGGTGGCCGTGGGCAGCGACATCAGCGGTTCGGTGCCGAAACCGCTGTTCCTCGTCTCCACGGACGGCGGGGAGAAGTGGGAGCTGGGCCGGGTCGCCGGGCTGTCCGGCTACGGCACCGTCGGCGGAGCCGTAGGGCGGGTCGTGGGCGGCGGCGGACGCTGGCTGGCCGCGGGCACCGACGCGCCCGGGGCCGCCGGACCGGGGGCACGCGGCATGTGGGTCTCCTCCGACGGCGTGACCTGGACGGCGGTGGACCCCACCTGGCTGACCGCCTTCTGGAGCCAGGACAGGATCACCGACCTGGCCAGGACCGCGAGCGGGTTCGTGGCCGTGGGCACCGCCACCCTCCGGGACGGCACCGCCGGGCCGGTCGTCTGGGTGTCGCCCGACGGGCAGGGGTGGACCCGGGTGGACAGCGGCCAGATCGGCGCCCCCGACAAGGTGCGGGGCATGCGCGCCGTGGCCGCGCGGGGCGACCACGTCGTCGCCCTGGCCGATCCGGGGCAGGGCTTCTCGTCGGTCGTCCTACGCTCGTCCGACGGCGGCAGGTCCTGGCTCCGTACGGCCGTCGCCCTGGCGGACGTACGGCCGGAGCCGGGCGCGCTGGCCGCGACGGACAAGGGGTTCGTGCTGGTCCCGACGCGGCAGCGTTCCGCGGCCGGCGAGGTGCCGGTCTTCTGCTCCCCGGACGGCGCCAAATGGGATCGCTGCGGCACCATCGGGAAACTCGGCCCCGAGGGAGCGGGCGTACGCGGCCTCGCCTCCTCCGCGGCGGGGATCGCGGCGGTGACCGAGCAGGCCTGGGAGCGGTACGCCCTCTACACGAGCGCGGACGGGCGCGCGTGGACCAAGAGCGCCGACCTCGGCGAGATCCCCGGAACGCTGCGCGGGCTCGCCATCACCGACGCGGGCGTGCTCGTCGCGGGCGGCGACAAGCGCGGCCCCGGCGACGTGGAGAACCTGCCCGTGCTGATGACGGCGCGCGAGGGCAAGAAGGCGAAGGCTGTTCCCCCCGAGCGGATCGCCGGGCTGACCAGGCAGGCCAGAGAGACGACCGGCCTGGCCGGGGCGGGCGGCCTGTTCGTCGCGGTGGGCTCGGGAGGCGGCGACGCCGGCATCTGGACCAGCGGCGACGGCGGCGCGGACTGGAAGAGCGTCGGCGATCCCGGCGTGCTCGGCGGCCCGGGGCGCCAGGCGCTGAGCGCGGTCGCCCACGGGCGGAAGGGGTGGCTGGCGGTCGGCACCACGACCTCCGACCCGGCGGTCACCCGGCCCCTCCTGGTCACCTCGGCCGACGGCAGGACGTGGAAGCCCGGCCCGGACGTCGAGGTGCCCTCCGGGCACTTCCTCCTGGCGCCGAACGCGGTCGCCGCCGGGCCGAAGGGCTACGTGGTCACGGGCGAGGACCGGGGCGCGACGGGCGTGTTGCCCGCGCTGTGGTTCAGTCCCGATCTCAAGCGGTTCACCCGCGCGCCGCAGGGCGCCATGCCGACCGGGGGCGCGGGGGCGCGCATCGCCGACGTCACCGCCACACGGTCCGGGTTCATGGCCGTGGGTGGCTCGGGGACCGCCGACAGGGAGACCGGCGTCGTGTGGGTGTCCTCGGACGGCATCAATTGGACCGCCAAGGGCCGGGTGCTCCCCGACGAGAGCCACTCAGCGGGCCTGCGCCACGTGGTGGCGCGCGGCGACGAGGTGATCGCGGTCGGCCTCGCGGACGGCGGCCGCCCCTTCGCCGCGGTGTCGTCCGACGACGGCGCCCACTGGGAGTACGCGTGGTTGCCCGCGGAGGAGCCGGCCGCGGTGCTCGACCTCGCCGCGGCGAAGCAGGGCGTGGTCGCGGTCGGCGCGCACGGCCGGGCGGGCGAGGAGGACAGCACGGTCTGGACCTCCGGCGACGGCCTCGACTGGACCCGTCACACGCTCTCCGAGGGCGGACTCGGCGGCGACGGCGCGCAGTGGCTCGGTTCGGTCGCGGTCTCCGGGGACGCCGTCGTGGCCGCCGGCCGCTCGGTCACCTACTCCCAGGATCACCTCACGGTCTGGCGGAGCAGGCTCACGCCGGCGGATCGATGACCTTCCACGCGACGAGGGCGTCCACCAGGCCGTCGGTCAGCGGCAGCCGTACCAGCTCCGCCGGGGTGCACCACCGGGCGTCGGCGGCGTCGTCACCCGGGGTGAGGCGGCCGTCGGCGGCGGTCACCAGGTAGTCGTGGATCTCGTAGGTCACGCCCGCCGGCCCCGCGCGCAGCACGGTCCCGGCCAGCACGCCCACCGCGCCGTCGAGGCCGGTCTCCTCGCGCAGCTCACGTCGTACGGCCTCGGCGTCGCTCTCGCCGGGCTCGACCCGGCCGCCGGGAAGCGACCACAGTCCCTCGCCGGGCGGATGCCCACGCCGGACCAGCAACAGGCGTCCGACCGGATCACGGACGATGGCACCCACGCACCTCACCACATACAGAACATTACGACCGGATAACCAGGAGGTTCTTGACGCCCGTGGTTCGCCGGAAGCAGCGTGGGTAACTGTGAGAACCGCGCCTTCCTGTCCGCGGTGTTTCGGGCCGCTGCACCCGCCGAGCGTCTGGAACAGCTCCTGGCGCTGCGACGCGCACGGGGATGTCCTCCCCTACCAGCCGCCGCACCGCCCCTCCCAGGCGGTCCTCGACGCCCTGAGGCAGGCGGCCGTGGTCCCCGTCTGGCTGCCGTGGCCGCTGCCCGCCGGCTGGCTGGTGACCGGCTTCGCCGAGGTGGGCGACGAGCGCACCGGAGCCCGAGCCACCGTCGTCGCCGTCTCCGGACCGTCGCTCACGCACGGTCCGGCGGACCTGCTGATCATCACCGAGGAGCTCGGCGTCGGCCTCGGCGCCGCGTACGCCGGTCTGGACGGCCCCGACCCGGGATCGGAGTTCGACGCCGGCCCCGTGAACGCCAAGATCGAGATACATGGGCATCCGGGCGCGCTCTGGTGTCTCAAGGGCGTCCCCCCGGATCGCGCCGTCTACGTCGGAGAGGCGCTCGGCAACTGGCTGTGGCTGATCGCCTGGCCGGCCGAGGCCGGCTGCCTGATCCCACTCACCCAGCTCTCCCTGCGCGACCTCCGGGACACCGACCAGGATCTCGACCTCCCCTTCGGCGCGTTCTCCCCACGCCTCGAGGACGAGCCACGCGAGGCCTGAACTAGTAGGGTCAGAGATGTGACAGCGCGTATCGAACGAGTGGTGACCTCCGGCGTGGTCGAGATCGACGACGTCGAGCACAAGGTTGAGAACAACACGTGGATCGTGGGTGACGACGAGGAGGTCATCGTCGTCGACCCGGCGCGCGACGCCGACAAGATCCTGGAGAAGGTGGGCGACCGCGAGGTGCTCGCCGTCATCTGCACCCACGGGCTGCCCGACCACGTGGGCGGCGCCATCGAGGTGGCCGCCAGGGACGAGGCCGTCGTCGCCCTGCACCCCAAGGACAAGCGCCTGTGGCGCCAGACCTGGGAGGAGACCTGGCCCGACATCGACATGGAGGACGAGGGGCTGTTCTCCGTCGGCGGCGTCGAGCTGGAGGTCCTTTCCACGCCCGGCATCACCCAGGGCGGCGTCTCGCTGTACTGCGAGTCGCTCGGCGCGGTGTTCACCGGCAAGTCGCTCCAGGCCGACGGCCCGGGCCGGCTCGGCGGGGAGTACCCCGCGCTGGCCGACCAGCTCACCGCCATCGGCGAGCGGCTGTTCACGCTCCCGCACGCGACCCGCGTGCTGCCCGCCCACGGCGAGGAGTCGCGGATCGGCGACCTGGAGCCGCAGTTCGACAGCTGGCTGTCCGGCTCCCTCACCGGAGGCGACGAGAAGCATGAGTCGCCCCTCGTGGACGGCACCGGCGCCGCGGGCATCAGGCTGACGCTCGACGACGAGTAGGCGACTCCGCATGGAGCAGCTCGGATTCGAGGGCATGCCGCGCCGGCTGTACGCGTGCACGCCCTCACGGCTGAACTCGTGGCTCGACTGCCGCCGCCGCTATCGCTTCACCTACCTTGACCGGCCGGCGCCGCAGAAGGGGCCGCCCTGGGCGCACAACAGCGTCGGGGCCTCGGTCCACAACGCGCTGGCCGGGTGGTGGCGGCAGCCGTACGAGCGGCGGACGCCGATGACGGCGGCCACCCTGCTCACCAGCGGCTGGATCGGCGAGGGGTTCCGCGACCAGGAGCAGTCCCTGGCCTGGCGTGACCGGGCCCGCGAGATGGTGTCCGGATATGTCGCGGCGCTGGATCCGGCGGACGAGCCGGTCGGCGTCGAGCGCACCGTGGCCACCCGGACCTCCGTGATCGCGGTCTCCGGGCGCATCGACCGGCTCGACCGGCGCGGCGACGAGCTCGTGGTCGTCGACTACAAGACGGGCCGCCGGGCGCCGGGAACCGACGACGCGCGTTCCTCGCTGGCCCTGGCCGTGTACGCCGCCGCCGCGTCGCGGGTGATGCACCGCACCTGCCGCAAGGTGGAGCTGCACCACCTGCCCACCGGATCGGTGGCCGAG
Organism: Microtetraspora malaysiensis; assembly: GCF_050947145.1. Lineage (NCBI taxonomy): Bacteria > Bacillati > Actinomycetota > Actinomycetes > Streptosporangiales > Streptosporangiaceae > Microtetraspora > Microtetraspora malaysiensis. The sequence continues at coordinate 8,449,386 of NZ_CP191998.1, read as the reverse complement.
TGGGAGCACGACGACGAGTCCCTCCAGCGGCATCTGCGCCGGGCCGAGGAGATCGCGCTGGAGGCGTCCGAGGCCGATGAGGCCTACCGCGCCTGGGCCGCGTCCCGGCCGGGTGGATCGCGGCCGGCCGCTTCACGGCCGGGTGGGCGGTCCGCCGCACCGGGACCGGGGACGTCCGGGCCGGACGTGGACGGCGCGCCCTCCATGCCTCCGGAGATCGACGCGCTGTTCCCGCCCAACCCGGGGCCGATCTGCTCGTGGTGTGACTTCCGCCGGCACTGTCCACAGGGGCAGCAGATCGCACCGGATCGGAACTCCTGGGACGGCCTGGCCTAGGTCGTGTCTGACCGCACATGCTCACCGCGGTCGGGGGAGCGGAGCGGAAGGGAGCGAAGGCCCGGCGCCCTGTCCTGGATGACTTTCTCCAGGACAGGGGTTCGGCGCGTCGGCCGGCTCAGGAGTGGTGCAGGATCTGGCTCTCCGCCGCGTTCCAGAAGCGGGTGAGCGCCGCCGCCGTGGTCTCCGGGGCCTCGACGGCGGGGGAGTGGGCGGCGCCGGGCACGACCACGCACTCCGCGTCGAGCCGATCGGCCATCTCCGCCTGCAGCGACGGCGGCCACCCGTCATCGTGCTCGCCGTACAGGACGAGGATGGCGAGGCCGGTCTGGGCGAGCTCGTCCACACGGTCGGGGGCGTCCAGGACCTCCCGGGCCATGGCCATCAGCCCGGCGGGCGAGTGCGAGAGCAGGCGCTTGCGCAGGAAGGCCACGATCTCGTCGGGGACGCCCGACTTCATCGCGTCGGGCTCCATGCGGTTGGTCCAGAGATATTCGACGCCGTATTCGGGCAGCTCGGCCAGCATGATCCGGCCGACCCTCTCCCGCGGCCCGATGATGCCCGCGGGTCCCGAACTCATCAGCGTGTACGACGCGAGCTTGGCCGTGCCGTCCAGGGTGGTCTCGCGGGTGATCAGGCCGCCGAAGGAGTGACCGAGCAGGTGGACCGGCTCACCCCGCCCGACGGCGTGGGCGACCAGGTCGATGTCGGCGCCCAGGGCCGCGCACGTGTACGCGGCCGGATCCTCGGGGCCCGGCGTCTCGTACTGGCCCCGGACGTCCACGGCGACGACCCTGCGCCCCGCCTGGGCGAGGGTCTGCAGGACGGAGATGAAGTCCTCCTTGCTGCCGGTGAATCCCGGTACGAGGAGGGCGGGCCAGCGCTCGGGGACGCCGCTGACGGGCTCCGCCGAGAGGACCGCGAACGTGCCCGCCGGCGTCTCGATCTGCTCGGTGGTGACACCTGGGGGAAGCGTCAGGAATCGCGGCGTACTCACGTGGCACCACGATACCCAGCGAGGCTGTTGGCGACACCGCCAACAACACTTTGCCGGTTGTGACCCATAACTTCATGCCTCCTACAGAGGGTCTACCCACTGCCGGATGGCGGTCTCCCGTCCCCGGCCGGCGGGCCGGGGACCGGAGTTTCTCCCGTGCTATCCGCCTCGCCGCGATCGCGATGGGCGGCGGCGCTGGGCCGCGCGCTCCGTCGCCGCGGAAGGCGCGAGAATGTCGTCCTCGGTCGCGAGATCCGGAGAACGGAACACCACGACGAAGGGGTTCGGTGGGATGATCCGCTCCGGCTCGGACTTGGGCCGGGGCGCCGGCGCCGGTTCTGGCGCCAGAACGTCCACGGGAACGTCCGCGGGAACGTCCGCGGGAACGGCGCGGGGCTCCTCGACGGCAACCGTGTTCACGGCGACCGTCTCGTCACGCTCGCGGACCTTCTCGCTGTCCCGGACCTTCTCGCTGTCCCGGACCTTCACGACCTCGGGAGTCTCCTGCGGCTCGAGGGCCTCGGCGGATGCCGTGGCCTCGACCGTGCGTCCGCCGCGGGTGCGGCGGCGCTCCCTCGGCGTACGTGCCGGGCGTTCGCGGCGCTCGTCCCGGCCGGACCGGTCGGAACGGTCGGAACGATCGGAACGGTCGCCCTTGGTGCGCGAGCGCACCCGCCCGGTCTCGCCGAGGTCCTCGATCTCCTCGGCGTTCAGGCCCGCCCGGGAGCGGTTCGCGCGCGGCAGCACGCCCTTGGTGCCCTCGGGGATGTCGAGGTCGGTGTAGACGTGCGGCGAGCTGGAGTAGGTCTCAACCGGCTCGGCGAAGTCGAGGCTGAGCGCGTTGTTGATCACCTTCCAGCGGGTGAGCTCGGTCCACTCCACGAACGTCACGGCGACGCCGGTGCGCCCGGCGCGGCCGGTCCGGCCGATGCGGTGGACGTAGGTCTTCTCGTCCTGCGGACAGTCGTAGTTGACCACGTGGGTGACGTCGTCGATGTCGATGCCGCGGGCCGCCACGTCGGTGGCGACCAGGACGTTGATCTTGCCGTTGCGGAACGCCCGCAGCGCCTGCTCACGCTGGCCCTGGCCGAGGTCGCCATGGACGGCGGCGACGGCGAAGCCCTTGTCGTGGAGCTGCTCGGCCACCATGTCGCAGGCGCGCTTGGTCTCACAGAAGACCATGGTGAGACCGCTCGTGGTGCTCTGCAGCAGCCGCGCCACGATCTCGATCTTGTCCATGCGGTGCGTGCGGTACACGAACTGCGTGGTCTGCGGGGTCGCCTCGGCCTCGGCGTCGTTGTGCTCGGCGCGGACGTGGATCGGGCGGTTGAGATATCGCCGTGACAGCGCCACGATCTCGCCCGGCATCGTCGCGGAGAACAGCATGGTCTGCCGCTTCTCGGGGACCAGCTTGATGATCCGCTCGATGTCGGGGAGGAAGCCCAGGTCGAGCATCCGGTCGGCCTCGTCCATCACCAGCATGGTGATCTGGCTGAGGTCGAGGTGCTTCTGCTTGACCAGGTCGAGGAGTCGGCCGGGGGTGCCCACGATGACATCGACGCCACTCTTGAGGGCCTCGATCTGCGGCTCGTAGGCGCGGCCGCCGTACACGGTGAGGATGCGTGAGCCGAGCTTGCCGGCGGCGAGGACGAGGTCCTCGCTGACCTGCAGAGCGAGCTCTCGGGTGGGGACGAGGACCAGGCCGCGCGGCTTCTTGCGGTTCTTCCGCGGCTTGCCCACGAGCTGCAGCATCGCGACGCCGAACGCGTAGGTCTTGCCGGTGCCGGTGCGTGCCTGGCCGATGACGTCCTGGCCGGCGATAGCCAGCGGGAGCGCCATTTCTTGAATCGGGAACGGTGAAGTGATGCCCTCTGTCTCCAGGGCATCAGCGATCTCTGGGATGACTCCCAGGTCTCGGAACGTCGTCAGTGTGACCTGCCTCAGTCGTCGGCGAAGGCGACCCTCCGGAACCTGCGCGGCCGTAAGGTCTTCCCAGGCCGTGTCCTCACGGATATGGCGCCTTCGGCGTCATCAGCGACCGCGGCATCCAATTACTGGGGGTCTGGGGCCGGACGGCCCAAAACAAACAGTGCGGTCGCACCTTCGCGAACCAGTCTACTCGATACCACAACACGGAACCGTTTTCTCCGTGTTCCCGAAGTTTGGTCAAGCTTTCTGTGCGATGAAACCGGTCACGCGAGGCGGGAACGGGACGGAAGAGTCAGCGGCAGGCAGGACGAATCTACCCGCGTACGCTGCACCCATGAACGAAACTCCTCCTGGTGTCGTGGATCTGCTCGGTGTGCTGGCGTACGCGGAGCTGACGGCGTTCCTGCGCCTGGCTGAGGACGCGGCGCTGCTCGCGCCCTCGCTGACCGATCGGGCCGCCCTCGGCGACATCGCCGCGGCCGAGTACGGGCACTTCCGGCTGCTGCGCGACCGGCTCGCCTCGCTCGGCGTGGATCCGGAGAGCGCGATGGAGCCCTTCGTGACCGCCATCGACGCGTGGCATGAGCAGACCAAGCCGCGCGATTGGTGCGAGGCTCTTGTCAAGGCGTACGTGGGCACGGGGATCGCGGGGGACTTCTACCGGGAGGCCGCGCGGCACGCCGACCCCTCCATCACCGAGCTGGTGGACGAGGTGCTGACGGACGAGGCGCGCTCGGAGTTCACGGTGGAACGGGTGCGTGCGGCGATCGAGGAGGATCCGCGGCTGAGCAGCCGGCTGGCGCTGTGGGCGCGCCGGATGGTGGGCGAGGCGCTGAGCCAGGGGCAGCGGCTGGCGGCGATCCGCCCGGATCTGGCCGCCCTGCTGGTGGAGCCGGGCAGCGAGGACCTCGCCGAGATCGGGCGCCTCTTCGCCCGGCTGACCGAGGCACACGGGAAGCGCATGTCGGCCCTGGGCCTCACCCCGGGACCCTGAACCCACCGGAGGCCGTGCGCGGACGCGCGTGAAGGGCGGGACGGCGGCCGCGAGCGAGACACGCGTCCGCCGCCATCCCGGATCCGCCACGCCGACCAGAGCGGGCACACCCGACCCTGTCCTGTCAGCCGCGCCGGCTCCGCCCTCCGCGCCGTGACCGGAGGCGGTCGTGCGCGGTCCTGCGCGGCCCTACAGCGTGCCGCCGAACCCGACCGTGCGCTGCTCGTCCTCGCCGACCTCGACGAAACCGAGCGCGGACACGGGGACGACCACCCGCCGGCCGCTCTTGTCCGTGATCGAGAAGACGCCCTTGTCCGCGGCGAGGGCCTGGCGGAGCTCCTCCTCGATCTGCTCGGCCGACATGTCGGTCTCCACGATGAGCTCGCGGTGCACCGACCGAACAGCGATCTTGACTTCCATCGGGCTCCCCTTTCCGGAGGGCTGCGTCAGACAGCGCCTAACCCTCATCGTCGCCGCCGGCCGCCCCGGTGCGCCCTTTGATCGCGTCAAGCGAACAGGAAATGCGGCGCGCGGTCAGCCGGTGCGCGGGAAGCCGCTGATGCCCCGCCAGGCGAGGCGCGCCATGAGCTGGGTGGCGGCCTCCTTGGGGATGGAACCGTGGCTGGTGAGCCAGTACCGCGCGCTCACCTCGGCCATGCCGACCAGGCCGACGCCGAGCAGGTGCGCCTCGTCGCTCGAACAGCCGGTGTCCTCCTGGATGACCTGGCTGATCGCCTCGGCGCTCTCGCGGAGGGATCGCTCCATCCGCTGGCGTACGGGGGCCACGTTGCGCAGGTCGGATTCGAAGACCAGCCGGAAAGCCTCGCCCTGGCTGGACACGAAGTCGAAGAACGCCCCGATCGCCGCCTGCACCCGCTGCTTGTTGTCGGTGGTGGAGGCGAGGGCCTCGTGGCACCTCGTGACCATGTCGTCCACGTGCAGGTCGAGGAGGGCGAGGTAGAGCTCGAGCTTGCCGGGGAAGTGCTGGTAGAGCACCGGCTTGCTGACGCCGGCCCGCTCCGCGATCTCGTCCATGGCCGCAGCGTGGTAGCCGTTCTCCACGAACACTTCCTGCGCCGCGCTCAGGAGCTGGCGGCGGCGGGCCACACGGGGCAGGCGGGTGCCACGCGGCTTGGCGTCCGGGGTAGCGGTCACGGCACTCTCGTCTCCTTGTTGCGGGATCTCGCCCATCCTACGCGTGGGTAACCAGGTCAGCGGTAGTCCTCTTCGTCGTCCTCGACCACGCGCTCCTGCTCGGTGGCGTCGGCGGGGTCGGCCTCCATCGGAACCTGGTCGGGCCAGCGGTTCTGGTCAGACGGCCTCACCCGCTGATGCTGCTCGACCGCGTCCGCCTCCGGTGTCTCGATCGAGAGCTCCTCGGCCGTCTCGCCGAGGGAGTCCATCTCGGACATCTGCCGTCCCTCCGTTCCCGGCCCTGAGTTATGCGGGACAGAACCAACACTACGGCCACGGGCCGTACCGATTACGCGGTGGAGGCCCGGAACAGGTCTCCATGCTTCCCGACCCGTTCCAGCACGTCCTGTGCCGTGAAGACGAACTGCTCCGGATCCCTCCAGGCATCCACCTCTTCCCACGAGAGCGGGGTCGACACGGTGGGCAGCTCGGCGGCTCGCAGCGAGTACGGCGCGACCGTGGTCTTGGCCGGGTTGTTCTGGCTCCAGTCGATGAACACCTTGCCGGGCCGTTCGCGCTTGGCCATCACGCTGGTGATGAACGCGTGTTCGCGCTCCAGCCGCCGGGCGAGGGCCCGCGCGTACGCGGAGGTGTCCTCGTCGCCGTCCCACGGCACGTAGACCTGCATCCCCTTCTTTCCGCTGGTCTTGGGCACCCCCTCGTGCCCGTCACCCGCGAGGGCTTCGCGGAGCAGGAGGGCCACCTCGCAGCACTCCACGATCGTGGCGGGGGCGCCGGGGTCGAGGTCGAAGACCAGGGTGTCCGGCGGCAGCGGCTCCCCGCGTTCCGAGACCCGCCACATGGGCACGTGGATCTCCAACGCGGCGAGATTGGCGTAGTAGACGAGCGTCGCGAGGTCGTCCATCACGGCGAAGTCGATCGTCTCGCGGCCCTTGGTGCTGCCGGGCGCGGGCAGGGTGACCGTGCGGACCCAGCCGGGGGTGTGGCCGGGCACGTTCTTCTCGAAGAAGAACTGGGCGTCCACGCCGTCGGGGTAGCGCTTGACGGTCAGCGGGCGTCCGCGCAGGTGGGGAAGGAGGACCGGGGCGATGCGGGTGTAGTAGTCGATGACCTCGGCCTTGGTGAACGAGGACGCGGGATACATCAGCTTGTCCAGATTGGTGAGCGTCAGGTGCCTGCCCTCGACCTCGACCCGTACCTTCCTGGTCACACCGCACCTCCGGGGCGGGAGCCGATACGGCACCGCCAGAGTGGGTACCTGCCCAACTGGCAAGTCCTTTGAATCCCTTGATGGTGTAGTTCGAACAAAGAGACGAGTATGTGGCTATGCGCAGCATCTGGAAGGGCGCCATATCGTTCGGGCTGGTCACCATCCCTGTGAAGCTCTATTCCGCCACGGAGCAGAAGGACGTTTCCTTCCACCAGGTGCACCGGGAGGACGGCGGGCGGATCAAGTACAAGCGGGTGTGCACGCTCGACGGCCAGGAGGTGTCGTACTCCGACATCGCCAAGGGCTACGAACTGCCGAGCGGCGACATGGTCGTGCTGACCGACGAGGACTTCGCCGACCTGCCGCTGACCACCTCCCGCCGGATCGACGTGCTGCAGTTCTCCCCGTCCGATCAGATCGACCCGATCTACTTCGCCAAGTCGTACTACCTGGAGCCGGAGGCCCAGGGGGCGAAGCCGTACGTGCTGCTGAGGGACGCGTTGGAGCGCTCGGGGCAGGTGGCGATCGTGAAGGTGGCGCTGCGCCAGCGCGAGTCGCTGGCGACCCTGCGTGTACGGGACGGCATCTTCGTGCTGGAGACGATGCTGTGGCCGGACGAGGTGCGCGAGGCGGACTTCCCCTTCCTGGACGAGGACATCGACGTGCGTCCCCAGGAGCTCAAAATGGCCGAGTCCCTGATCGAGACGATGGTCGCGGACTTCGATCCGGAGGGATACACGGACGCCTACCGCGAGGCGGTGCAGGCCGTCATCGAGGCCAAGGTCGCGGGCAAGGAGGTGGTCGCCCCCGAGGCGCCCGCCGAGGAGAAGCCCGCCGTCGATCTCATGGCCGCGTTGCGCGCCAGCGTGGAGGCCGCCAAGCGGGAGCGCGAGGGGCGCGAGCCGGCGAGGAAGGAGGCCGCCGCGTCGGGCGCGAAGAGCCCCGCGAAATCCGGGACGAAGGCCGGGGGGAAGGCCGCGGCGAAGAAGGCGGCCTCCGGCGCCGAGGACGCCGAGGACGAGGAGAAGGCGCCCCGCAAGCGCGGAGCGCGCCGCTCCGCCTGACGCCACGGCTCGCGTACGTGTCCCGGGTACGCCTGGGGAGGCCGGGCATGGCGTGGATACGGCCGGGAGATCCGCAGGGCAAGGTCGGCGCGCGGCCGGGCCGGTCCGATCCCCGGCCGTGTGGGAACGGCTGGCGAGGCCTGGCACGGCGGGGCGGGTGGGGAACGGGTGGGGAACGGGTGGGGAAATGGAACGGCCATCCGGCCGGGATTCCCTGGCCGGATGGCCCTGTAGTAGGAAAAGGCGACGAGCCGACGGCTCTCGTCCGCGGTGTCCGCCTCTATGCGCTGAAACGATGAGTCTCATCGTGTGGGCCGGGAGACGTATATGTCTCCCGCCTGTGTGAGCGCCTCTCCGTGGGTCCCCCGCTCAGGTTGAGGGCCGATCACGGCGAGGTCGTCCGGTGCGGATCCGCTCAGCCGACGGGCACGATCGGGGCGCCGCTGAACCCCACCTCCGGCACCAGCATCGGGTCCCGCTCTTCCTCTCGCCGCCTCAGGGAGTCCAGAAGCTGCCTGGTGATACGGATCGTGATGTTGTTGATCACGTGCTGCCGCTGGTGCTCCCGCTGGTTCTGGAGTCCGTGCTGGCGCTGGTGGCTGCGGTTGTGATTGCGGTTCCAGTTGCGGTTGCGGTGGCCGCGACCCCAGCCGCCGCCACCACCCCAACCGGCCTGGACGACGGCCGCGTTCGCCGTGGTCGCGGTGGTCGTGGCGCCGAGCGCCACGGCCCCACCGGTCATGGCGGTGCTGATCGCCAGCCCCGCGATGACACTCCTGAACTTGGGCATTGCTCTTCTCCTTTGAAAGGAATTGATTCTCTCTTACCTTTCGACGCTCTCCGGATCGAATTGTGGAGAACGATTGAGATCATCCGGGGTGGATCATCTCGATATCATCTTGATTGCCGAGTTTGCGGAGCGACAAACGGTGACGTACGGATCTTGGGTGCCGCATGTGATTTATTGACGATGCTCCGTGTCGTGGGGTTTTTTCCGGGAAAATGGATGGCCCGCCGGTGAGTCATACAGCTGACGGGGAACGGCGCACGGTGCGGCGGTCGATGGCATTGTCGGCGAAAGTCGTGTGCCCGACGATGCGTCCTGTGTGAAATGCGGAAACGGCGCCCAGGGTCGTACGCACGAAAAGCCCATCCGGTCGGCGGTGCCGACCGGATGGGCCCGGTGTTTCCAGAACGTGAGACCGCTTGGGCGTCGCGACGGACGTCATCGCGTCGCCCGGCCGCTGGCCGTACCGGTGTCACCGAGGTTTCTTACCGGTGTGGACAGGACGGCCCGACCGCCCGTTGGTCGTTCGCGGCCTCACGGCCGGAGAATGCGCTTGCTTACCGGATCACGGCCGCTGCTGGTTGGCGGCGCCGGCGGCGTTGGCGTCGCCGCCGTCGCCGCCATTGGCGTCGTTGTTCTCGCCGCCGGCGATGACGCCGCCGTTGCCGCCGCGGCCGCCGCGGGCCAGGACGAGCTGGGCGAGGATGTCCTCGGCGCGGATGCCGCGCTCCTCACGGGGGCGCTCGCGCTCGCGCTCGCGCTCCCGCGGGATCTGCACGCGGATGTTGTTGATCACGTTCTGGCGCTGATGCTCCTGCTGGCGCTGGTGCTCGCGCTGGTGGTTCCGGTTGTGGTTCCGGTTGTGGTTGCGGTTGTGGTTCCGACCGCCGCGGCCCCAGCCGCCGCCGCCGCAGCCGCCGCCGCCGCAGCCGACTTGGACGACGCCGGCGTTCGCCGTGGTGGCCGTGGTGGCGGCGCCGAGCGCGACAGCTCCGCCGGTCAGCGCGGCGCTGACGGCCAGCAGCCCCACGAGGTTCTTGAACTTGGGCATTGCGTTTCCCCCTGAAGGAATCAATTCCTCTTGACGCTTCGACACTTTCGGGGAATCCCCCGAAGAATGCCCCGGACGCCCTTGATGTGGCATTTCCGTATTGTCTTGATTTCCGGCCTAGGGGGATGGCAAACGCTACAATTCCCTCCTTAGTCAGCTCTTTTCATTTCGTTGGGCGCGTCGCGCGCGGCCATGTCGGTGTTGACGGCGTAGTCCTTCATGAGGCGATTCGCTCGCGTGAGTCGGCCGGTGGCCTGCGGGTGCGTGTCCTTCGCCAGAAAAGGGTCGCGTACGAAAAACCCTGCCCGGCCCGCACGAAGCGAGGCCGGGCAGGGTGGTGTTTTCGGCGAGGTTCGCGTTATGTGAGAGCGCCCTCGTCTCGGTGTCGTAGCCGTCCTACGGCGGGGGCCTGTCGGGCCCCTTTCCGGCCTGCTCGCGATTCTTGTGAACGCCGGCAGGAGGAACCGCGTCCCGGGTGGAACGCGGAGAGTCGTGGGAGCGGCTTTCGGACACCGGCGGCGGGTTGCCGCCGGTGTCCCCATCAGGTGAGATCGCGCGTGTCGCTCGGCGGTCTCACGGCCGGAGAATGCGCTTACTTGTGATTACTTACGGCCGCTGGTCGGCGGCGCCGGCGGCGTTGGCGTCGCCGCCGTCGCCACCGTTGGCGTCGTTGCGCTCGCCGCCGGCGATGACGCCGCCGTTGCCGCCGTTGCCGCCGCGGGCCCGGATGAGCTGGGCGAGGAGGTTCTCGGCCAGCACGTCACGCATGTCGCGGCCCTCCTCGCGGGGCTGCTCGCGCTCGCGCTCGCGCTCCCGCGGGATGTGCACCCGGATGTTGTTGATCAGGTTCTGGCGCTGACGCTGCTGCTCGCGCTGCTGCTCGCGCTGGTGCTGGCGGTTGTGGTTCCGGTTGTGGTTGCGGTTGTGGTTCCGACCGTTGCGGCCCCAGCCGCCGCCGCCCCAGCCGCCTCCGCCCCAGCTGGCGAAGCCGCCCGTCTGGACGACGCCGGCGTTTGCCGTGGTGGCCGTGGTGGCGCCGAGTGCGACGGCTCCGCCGGTCAGCGCGGTGCTGAGGGCGAGAAGCCCGGCGAGCCTTGTGAACTTGGGCATTGCGTTTCCCCCTGAAGGAATCAATTCCTCTTGACGCTTCGACACTTTCGGGGAATCCCCCGAAGAATGCCCCGGACGCCCTCGATGCGGCATTTCCGTATTATCTTGGTTTCCGTCGCGGTAAGACGACAAACGCCGCCGTTCCGTTCTTAGTCAGCTCTTTTCATTTCATTGGGAGCGTCACGCAGGCAATGGTTATGTGGATGGCGCGGAGCCGTTCACGAGGGGATTCCGCCACGTACGGCGGTGCACGCGCCCGCGAAGTTGTGACTGTGCGTCCCTCAGTGCGTACGAAAAACCCTGCCCGGCCCGCACGAAGCGAGGCCGGGCAGGGTGGTGTTTTCGGCGAGGTTCGCGTTATGTGAGAGCGCCCTCGTCGTCGGTGTCGTAGCCGTCCTACGGCGGGGGCCTGTCGGGCCCCTTTCCGGCCTGCTCGCGATTCTTGTGAACGCCGGCAGGAGGAACCGCGTCCCGGGTGGAACGCGGAGAGTCGTGGGAGCGGCTTTCGGACACCGGCGGCGGGTTGCCGCCGGTGTCCCCATCAGGTGAGATCACGCGTGTCGCTCGGCGGCCTCACCACGGTGCATTCGCTTACGGCCGCTGGTTGGCGGCGCCGGCGGCGTTGGCGTCGCCGCCGTCGCCGCCGTTGGCGTCGTTGTTCTCGCCGCCGGCGATGACGCCGCCGTTGCCGCCGCGGCCGCCGCGGGCCAGGACGAGCTGGGCGAGGATGTCCTCGGCGCGGAGGCCGCGCTCCTCACGGGGCTGCTCGCGCTCGCGCTCGCGCTCCCGCGGGGTCTGCACGCGGATGTTGTTGATTACTTGCTGGCGCTGACGCTGCTCCTCGCGCTGGTGACCGCGCTGCTGCTGGTGGAGACGGTTGTGGTTGCGGTTGTGGTTGCGGTTCCGGTTGCCACGGCCCCAGCCGCCGCCGCCCCAGCCGCCGCCGCCGCCCCAGGTCTGGACGACGCCGGCGTTTGCCGTGGTGGCCGTGGTGGCGCCGAGTGCGACGGCTCCGCCGGTCAGCGCGGTGCTGAGGGCGAGAAACCCGACGAGGTTCTTGAACTTGGGCATTGCGTTTCCCCCTGAAGGAATCAATTCCTCTTGACGCTTCGACACTTTCGGGGAGTCCCCCGAAGAATGCCCCGGACGCCCTTGATACGGCATTTCCGTATTATCTTGATTTCCGTCGCGGTAAGGTGGCAAACGCCGCCGTTCCGTTCTTAGTCAGCTCTTTTCATTTCATTGGAAGCGTCGCGCATGGCATGCCTCCCTGAACGGCGCGACTCTCCTCGCAACGGGATTTCGTCGCACGCGGCGGTGTGGGCGTCTCCACAGTTCGCGCATTTCTGAGGAGAACGTCAAACCAAAAAGACCTGCCCGGCATCGCATGGGCGCGGGCCGGGCAGGGTGCTGCTTCCGGCGAGGGACGAGCTGGTCGAGAGCGCTCTCGCTGTTCGCGCCGCGTCTGGTTCCAGCAGCAGGGACCTTTCGTCCCTTTTCCGGCCTGCTCGCGTCCTTCATGAACGTCGATCAGGAAGAACCGTGTACCTGAATAAGTACGCGGATACCGTGGAAACGGCTTTCAGGCGCGATGGCGGCACATGCCGCCGGTTTTCTGGAAGGTGAGACCGTCCGCCGCTGTTCGCTCGGCGGTCCCACGGCCGGAGAATGCGCTTACTTGTGATTACTTACGGCCGCTGGTTGGCGGCGCCGGCGGCGTTGGCGTCGCCGCCGTCGCCGCCGTTGGCGTCGTTGCGCTCGCCGCCGGCGATGACGCCCCCGTTGCCGCCGTTGCCGCCGCGTGCGGCGATGAGCTGGGCGAGGAGGTTCTCGGCCAGCACGTCACGGAGGTCGCGGCCCTGCTCGGGCTCGCGCTCGCGCTCGCGTTCGCGCTCCCGCGGGATCTGCAGGCGGACGTTGTTGATCACGTGCTGGCGCTGCCGCTGGTGCTGCCGCTGCTGCTCGTGCTGGCGCTGGTGGTCGCGGTTGTGATTGCGGTTCCAGTTGCGGTTGTGGCTGCGGCCACCCCAGCCGCCGCCGCCGCCCCAGCCGCCGCCTCCGCCGCAGCCGACGCAGCCGCCCGTCTGGACGACGGCGGCGCTCGCCGTGGTGGCGCCGAGTGCGACGGCTCCGCCGGTCAGCGCGGCGCCGACGGCCAGCAGCCCCACGAGGTTCTTGAACTTGGGCATTGCGATGCTCCCTTGGAAGGAATTTATTTGCCCCGACACTCAGGTATTCCGAGAAGTTTCTCGAAAGCGTGCCCGGATGACCCTTGCCAGATCATCTCTACGGTGTCTCTGATTTCCTTCCGTGTCGGGCGGCAAACGACGATTGGCGGCTCTTAGTCTTTGCTTGTCGCTCTATTAATGAAGTGGATCGGTTTAAGGTGATTTGCTATCGATGCCCCGTATGTCGGAATTTGTGGGGGTGTATTCGGAGCGGATCGCCCGTCGCGTCGAGGCACCGCACCCGATCCTCCCGCGCGGTGGGAACAGGGAATCGGCCCGGTGAAAAAGAAATCCGGCCGGCGAGACGCCGGCCGGATGAATGTGATTTCCACGTGGACAGGATGACGGCTCGCGGGCGGGATGCCCGCCGTCGTCCCCGCGAGAATCGTCGAAAACGACGTGCTTTCCAGGAGAGAAACGGAAAACACCGCCTGTCCCGCGTTACGCGCCCTGGTCCCGGGTGTGCGGTGCGGGACCGTCGGTGTGTCCGCGCTCCCGCCGCGGTGAGTACGGCGGATCAGTCGAGGACTCGGGATTCGCGGACGATGTCCCTGCCATTCGTACTCGACGTGGTGGTCGCGGTCGGCGGCAGGTTGCGGTCGCCCGGGACCACGACATCGTTGATCAGGAAATGGGTCTGCTCCTGGTGTTGGTTCTGCTGGTTGTTCTGGCTCTGGTGCTTGACGTTGCGGTTGCGGTTCCAGCCGTTCCCGCAGCCACCGTTGCCACAGCCGCCCCAGCCGCCGTCGCCATCATCGCACCCACCGTCGCCGCAACCGTCGGCCCGGAGCATGCTGGCGCTCGCGGCCGTGGTCGTGGTCGCCGCGCCGACCGCGACGGCGCCGGCGGCCACCGCGGCGCCGAGCGCGAGAAGCCCGGCGAGCCTTGTGAACTTGGACATTGCGTTTCTCCTTCGAAAGAAATGCGTTCGCCCTCGCGGTCCGACGTTCTCGGAGATTTTCCGGGGTCGTCGCGGTGGGCGGCGGAGCGACCTCGATGATCACTCCCGCGGGTCTGTGATTTCCTTCCGTATCGAGCGGCAAACGGCGGTTAGCTGCTCTTAGGCGCCACTTGTCGCTCTATTACTAATGTTGCGATAATAAACGCAGATTTGCGGGAAGTTGCGATATATGTCCGAGTTGGGGAGTGCAAAAATCCGGCCGGCGAGACGCCGGCCGGATGGAACACTGTTCCCGGCGGGGGCCGCGGACGGCCGCCCTTCTCGGAGCCCCGTGCCTACCGGGCTGGGCTCCGCCTCTCCTCCGGGGCTCGGGATGTCAACTCGTCAGGCGTGCCCGCGCCCCCCGTGGCCTTTCGCCTTGTGCTCCGAGGCGTACGGCCCCGGTGGAACGCGGGCACGTGGGATCACTTCTCGTCGCCGCCGACAGGCGGCCTTTTAGAAGCCGTCGCCGTCGTCGTCGCCGCCGTCGAGCGCGGCAGCGTTGGACAGGATCTCCGGCAGGTCGTCGCCGTCGTCCTCATTGTTCCGGCCAACGCGAATGTTGTTGATCACGTGCTGACGCTGGCGCTGGTGCTCGGTCTGGTGCTCCTGCTGGCGGTTGTGGTTGCGGTTGTGGTTGCGGTTGTGGTTGCGGTTCCGGTTGCCACGGCCGCCCCAGCCCCAGCCGCCGCCGCCGCAGCCGCCGCCGCCGCAGCCGACCTGGACGACGCCGGCGTTCGCCGCGGTGGTGGTGGCGGCGGCGCCGGCCGCGAGGGCGCCGCCGGTCAGCGCCGTGCTGAGGGCGAGAAGCCCGACAACGTTCTTGAACTTGGGCATAGCGATTCTCCCTTGAAAGGAATTGGTTTGCCCGACACTGTGACGTTCTCCGAATTCGGAGAAATTGCGGATGGCCATTATGTGGACATCGTCGCGTCGTCTAGATTTCCTTCGGCGTCGGGCGATAAACGATGATCGTAGGCTTTTGCCGTCCGCTTGTCGCTTTATTGGAGACGTTGTGTGATTACTGCTACTTATATGGCGGTGTGCGGTATATGTCGCAATTGTGCCGCCCGGCGACCGTGCTGCGGGAATGGGACGGAAAACGCAGAGGACCACCCGGTCGGCGGTATCCGCCGACCGGGTGGTCCCGGTCTAGCTGTAGTGAGGGCTCCCGCGAGCCTTCGCTCGCGGGCCCCCAGGTCATCGCGGTGGAGAATCACCCTTCACCGGTTTGGTGAGGTGCTCTCGGTAGTCACCTGTTTGCGCTGTCGTCCGCGCTCTCCGTGAACTCGCGTCCGGCCGGAGCCGCGGTTCCGGTGGAGCGTGGATACACCATGAATCTCTTGTCGCCTCTGTTATCAGAGGTCGCCCTCGTCGCCCCGATCGCGCTCGCGGTCGACGCGGATGTTGTTGATCACGAACTGCCGCTGCTGCTCACGCTGGGTCTGGTGGTTGCGCTGGTGCTGACGGTTGTGGTTCCGGTTGTGGTTGCGGTTCCAGTTCCGGCCGCCGCCGCCCCAGCCGCCGCCGCCCCAGCCGCCACCGCCGCCGACCTGGACGACGCCGGCGTTCGCCGTGGTGGTGGTCGCCGCGCCGAGCGCGACGGCGCTGCCGGTCAGCGCCGTGCTGAGGGCGAGAAGCCCGACAACGTTCTTGAGCTTGGGCATTGCGTTTCCCCCTTGAAAGGATGGTTGCCCCGTTTTTCGATGTTTCCCAAAATGATTGGGAAACGACGTGGATGCCGATGAATGCTGCGTCCTGGCCGTCTTGATTTCCGTGCCGAGTGTCCGACAAACGACAATCATGCGCTTTTACATCATGCTTGTCGCTTTATTGACGATGTTCAAGTCTTATTGCTAGGTATGCAGTGAAATGTTGCATAATGCCCGATTTGTGCAGTGCGGTGGTGCTGGGCAAGGGGGATATCGCCGGAACGGCAGGCGGAGAGGTACCGACTCGAAGATCGGTCGGTTCCTGGACGGGCGGCGGCGAACCGTGACCCCGTGATCAGGGCAGGGTCTGCATGGGGAGACGATGGGGAGACCAGGCGCTTTGGCGCTGGCTCATGAGCTCCGGCGATACCTTGTGGCTGAGGCGTTCGAGTTCGTGAACGAGGTTGCGGGTTCGGCCTTGGGGATCGATGCGCTGGCCGTAGAAGTCCGGCCCGAGGTCGTCAGAACGGCCGTGAGGTAGGAGTCGCCCGCCAGTACTGCGGCGCCATCGGGCGAGTGGGGAACTGCCAGGTCATGCCGATGCTCGCCTGGGCCTCTCGTGTGGGGCACGCGTTCATCGGCCGACGCTGTATCGAGTCGTGGGCCGGCGACCTCGATCGGGCTGTGGCCGGAGTTCGCGAACGGCTGGCGTTCGCCGCGTAGCCGCATCTGGTGATCGAGATGCTGGAACAGGAGTTGGCGGCTGGGACGCCGTCGCGTACCTGCACCGCATATGCCGGCTACGGCCGCGATCCCGATCTGCGCGCGTTCTGCCACCGCGCCGATCGGCCGATCGCCTACGTGATGGCCGTCCTGGCCGATCTGCCTGTGCGCACGCGGCGCACCGGTCGGCCATGTGTCGGATCGGCTGCTCGCGCTGGGCGAGGTGTGGACTGTGGGGAACCGACACGAGGGGCACCCGCTTGTGCGGACTGGGCCGACATCACAGTGGCCCGGTGCAGGACCAGAGTCCTGCACCGGGCCACGCTCACACGCTGCTGATGCGGCGCCGGGCCGCCAGGCGGCCGAGATCGAGTTCTTCCTGCCCCACGCCCTCGCGGGGCTCAATCCGGAGGCGCCTGAGGAAGCCACTCCTTTCCTTGGCCGGGGTATCGAGCTTCCGACGACGCCACCGGACCCGGGCGCTTCTCAGTCACTACCGTCGACGCGAAGGGCCGCCACCGACCGATCTTCGAGTCAGCATCGGTGACCAGCTGTTTGCGCTGTGCCCGCGCTCTCCGTGAACTCGCGTCCGGCCGGAACCGCGGCTCCGGTGGAGCGTGGGCACGTCACGAATCTTTCGCCGCCTCCGTCTTTAGAAGTCGTCGCCCCAGCCCCGGTCGCGCTCACGCTCACGGCCGACACGGATGTTGTTGATCACGAACTGGCGCTGATTCTGGTTCTGGCGGTTGGTCTGGTGCTGACGGTTGTTGTTCCGGTTGAAGTTGCGGTTGTGGTTGCGGTTGCGGCCCCGGCCGCCCCAGCCGCCGCCGCCCCAGCCGCCGCCACCGCAGCCGCAGCCGACCTGGACGACGCCGGCGCTCGCCGGGGTGGTGGTGGTCGCCGCGCCGAGCGCGACAGCGCCGCCGGTCATCGCCGTGCTGATGGCGAGCCCCGCGATGACACTCTTGAGCTTGGGCATTGAGTTTCCCCCTTGAAAGGATGGTTGCCCCGTTTTCCGACATTTCCCAAAATGATTGGGAAAACGTCGTGGATGCTGATGAACGCTGCATCCTGGTTGTCTTGATTTCCGCGCCGAGTGTCCGACAAACGGCTATCTTGCGCTTTTACTCCCTGCTTGTCGCTTTATTGACGATGTTGAACTCTTATCGCTAGTTATGTAGTGAAATGTCCCGCAATGTCCGATTTGCAGCGCGGTGGCGCCAGGAGGGATACCGTCGAAACGGCGGGCGAGCAGGGGAGGACGCGTGGGTGTCGAGCCGATTCCGTACTGGCCGGGAGAGCTGATCGAGCTGGGGGAGACGCGGATCCACGTACGGTCCACACCACGCGGACCGGAGGAGAAGGCGGTGTACGTCCACGGGCTCGCCGGCTCCGCCACCAACTGGACCGACCTGATGGGCGCGCTGGCGGACGAGGTCGCCGGATGGGCCCTCGACCTGCCCGGTGCGGGCTTCTCCCCGGCGTCCCCCGATGGTGACTACTCCGTGGACGGCCACGCCCGCGCCGTCATCGCGCTGATCGAGCATCTCGGCGCCCCGGTCCACCTGTTCGGCAACTCGCTCGGCGGAGCGGTCTCCGTACGCGTCGCGGCCACCCGTCCCGAGCTGATCAGATCGCTCGTGCTCGTGTCGCCGGCGCTGCCCGACCTGCTCCCCAGGTACGGCCCGGCCCGCGTGGCCGTGTCCGCCGCCCCGCGCATCGGGGAGTGGGCGATGCGGCGGATGAGCGCGGTCCCCGCCGAGCGGAGGGTCCGGGCGACGCTCGGCATGTGCTACGCCGACCTCGGCCGCGTTCACCCCGAGCGCGTACGGCTCGCCGTGGAGGAGGTGCGGCGGCGGGACGCGCTGCAACACGCCGGACCGGCGCTGGTCGGCTCCGCCAGGGCCATCGTGGGCGAGTACTTCCGCACCGGGCCGGACAACCTGTGGCGGCAGGCCGCCCGGGTGACCGCGCCCACGCTCGTGATCCACGGGCGGCGGGACCGGATCGTCGACGCCCGGATGGCGTTGCGCGCCGGCCGTACCTTCCCCGATGTGCGCCTCGTCACCATCCCGAACGCGGGGCACGTCGCGCAGATGGAGTTTCCCGAGATCGTGGCGCGTGAGGCGGCCCGGCTGCTCGCCGAGACACGCGTTCACACGCGGTGACCTCCCGATTTGGGGAATGCCACGGCCCCCCGGCTAGGTTGTCACTAGATGCTTGTGATGACCCCCTGAACGGGAGTGGGACTGTGTCGTTGCCACCGCTGGTAGAGCCGGCAGCAGAGCTGACCGTCGACGAGGTGCGCCGCTACTCGCGTCACCTGATCATCCCCGATGTGGGGATGGCGGGGCAGAAGCGGCTCAAGAACGCCAAGGTGCTCTGTGTGGGCGCCGGCGGCCTGGGCTCGCCCGCGCTGCTGTACCTCGCCGCGGCGGGCGTCGGCACGCTCGGCATCATCGACTTCGACGTCGTGGACGAGTCGAACCTGCAGCGCCAGGTCATCCACGGCCAGTCCGACGTCGGCCGTCTCAAGGCCGACTCCGCGGCGGCCAGCGTGCGCGAGATCAACCCGTTGGTCAACGTGGTGATCCACAACGTGGCCCTCACCACCGACAACGTCATGGACATCTTCTCCGGCTACGACCTGATCGTGGACGGCACCGACAACTTCGCCACGCGTTACATGGTCAACGACGCCGCGGTGCTGCTCGGCAAGCCGTACGTCTGGGGGTCCATCTACCGTTTCGACGGCCAGGCGAGCGTCTTCTGGGCCGAGCACGGGCCGTGCTACCGCTGCCTCTACCCCGAGCCGCCGCCGCCGGGCATGGTGCCGTCCTGCGCCGAGGGCGGCGTCCTCGGCGTGCTGTGCGCGTCGATCGGCTCCATCCAGGTCAACGAGGCCATCAAGGTCATCACCGGCGTCGGCGAGCCGCTGGTCGGCCGCCTGATGATCTACGACGCGCTGGAGATGAAGTACCGCGACGTCAAGGTCCGCAAGGACCCTGAGTGCCCGCTCTGCGGCAAGAACCCCACGATCACCGAGCTGATCGACTACGAGGCGTTCTGCGGCACCGTGTCGGACGAGGCGCAGCAGGCCGCGGCCGGCTCGACGATCACGGCGATCGAGCTCAAGGACATGCAGGAGCGCGGCGACGACATCTACGTGATCGACGTCCGCGAGCCGAACGAGTACGAGATCGTCAACATCCCCGGCGCCGTGCTGATCCCCAAGGGCGAGTTCATCAACGGCTCCGCCCTGGAGGGCCTGCCGCAGGACAAGAAGATCGTCCTGCACTGCAAGTCCGGCGCCCGGTCGGCCGAGGTCCTCGCGATCCTCAAGAACGCCGGCTTCGCCGACGCCGTCCACGTCGGCGGCGGCGTGCTGAGCTGGGTCAAGGCCGTCGACCCCTCGCTGCCCACCTACTGACACCCGCGGACGCGGCCGCCGTCCCTCATCGGACAGCGGCCGCGGTGGGGTCTTTCGGCATTTCGATGGATTTGCGACCAGGTGGGGTTAAGGTCGCTGACGTGGGTGGGACACGGACGTGGCCGGCGCTGATGGTGGCGTCCGCACTCACCGTCATCTGCGCCGTCATCGCCGCAGTGGCGGCGAGCGCAGCGGCCGGCGAGCTCACCCGGGGCCCGAGCGCCGGCGAGCTGCGGCAGGCGTCCGCCGCCGAGATCGCCCGCCGCTGGGAGCTGTGGCCCGTGGGCCGGATCTTCCCCGCCACCCTCGGCTACACCGGCGAGCAGGGCGGCCGGGAGAAGGCCAGGAGGGTCGGCATCTCCTCGCGCACCGACTGCGCCGCCTCCGTCGACGCCCCGCTGCGCGCCCCCGTACGCGCCGCCGGGTGCCGCGCCATCCTGCGGGCCACCTACATCGACGCGCTCCAGGGCATCGTCATCACCGTCGGCGTCGCCGCCTTCCCCGACTCCGTCTCCGCGTCGGCCGCCGAGGCCGCCTTCCCGAAAGCGGGGAAACCCTCGCCCGGGCTGCGCGCCCTGTCCTTCCCCGGCACCGTGACCGACCGGTTCAGCGCCGCCAGCCGTCAGGAGAGCACCGCCAGGCAAGCCGGGCCGTACGTGGTGCTGACCACGGCCGGGCAGGTGGACGGGCGGCCCGCCCGCTGGGTCGGCAGGCAGCGTCCCACCATCTTCACCTTCACCGGCGACCTGGCCGGGCAGATCGCGGCCGCGCTCACCGCGCCCACCGCGCCCGACTGCGAGGCCAAGGAGTGGCGGTGCTGAGGCCGCGCGCCCTCGCCGCGCTCGCGGCGGCCACGGTGGCCTTCATCCCCGGCGTTCTCCCCGGCTTTCTCACCGACGCGGCCCGCGCCGACGACGTGCGGGCCAGCCAGGACGTGGTGCTGCGCACCCTCGACCTGGCCGAGGCGTGGCGGCTCACCAAGGGCGAGGGCGTCACGGTGGCGGTCCTCGACTCCGGCGTGGACCCCCGCCACCGCGACCTCGCCGGCTCGGTGACCACCGGGAAGGACTTCACGGCGGGGGCGAACCCGAAGGGCGTCGCCCCGACCCGCCTGCACGGCACGTATATGGCCTCGCTGATCGCCGGGCACGGGCACGGTCCCGCGCGCGAGGACGGCGTCATCGGCGTCGCCCCGGGGGCCAAGGTGCTCTCGGTGCGGGTGATCCTCGAAGACGAGGAGCCCGGCTTCCGCTCGTTCAACTCCGACGCCCGCTACGAGGGTGTCGTCGCCAGGGGCATCAGGTACGCCGTGGACCGCGGCGCCGACGTGATCAACCTGTCGATCTCGAAGGACCTGCCGACGGAGGAGGAACGGGACGCCATCCGGTACGCCATCTCCAAAGGCGTGGTCCTGATCGCCGCGGCGGGCAACGACGGCGCCGGCAAGCGCGACGCCCCCTACTCCTATCCGGCGGCCATCCCCGGCGTCATCTCGGTCGCCGCGGTCACGCCCGCCCTGCACCGCGCGTCGTTCTCCAATCGCAACTCCTCGGTCATGGTGGCCGCGCCCGGCGTCGACATCCTCGGCGCGGGCCCCGGAGACGAGTACTGGGTCGGTCGCGGCACCTCCCAGGCGACCGCCCTCGTGTCCGGGGTCGCCGCGCTGATCAAGGCGCGGTACCCCCGGATGTCCCCGGCCCTGATCGCGCAGGCCCTCACCTCGTCCGCCTCCGCCAAGGAGCGGTACAACACCGGCACCGGCTTCGGCGTGGTCAACGCGTACCGGGCGCTGACCACGGCGGCGGCGCTCGCCCGCCACCGCGCCACCGCGTCCGGGCCCGGCGTGCAGGACCCGGCACGTACGGCCGGGGCGCGGGAGCGCGCCCCCGAGCCCGTGGCGGTGGTGCGCCGCGACCAGCGGGCCATCCTGGTCTACGGCGCCGTCGCCGTCGGCGGCCTCGTCGGCACGGGCACCGGCCTGGCCGTCCTGGTCCTTCTCGTACGGCGGGCCAGGCGCGAGGAGGACGACACCCCGATCCCGCCTGCTCCTTGGCGTACGGAGACGCAGACGTAGCATCGGGGGTATGTCGCCCGACCAGCCGGGGAGCCGGCGCCGCGCGCATCCGGGGAGCGCGTCCGCGCGGCGGGCGGAGACGGCCCGGGTGGCGGCCGAGCGGGCCGCCCTGGGGCGCGGCGTGCGGTTCCATTCGATCTTTCTCGCCCTCATGGGCCTCGTCCTCGCGGCCGCCGCCGGGAACGTCCTGCTCGGCGCGGTCGGCGTGCTCCGCGAGACGCGTTCCCGCCCGCTCACCGAGGCCGAGCGGGCCAAATATGTCCAGGAGGACGTGGCGCGCCGCTGGCGGGCCTGGCCGGTCGGCATGGTCTTCCCCGAGGAGCTCGAATACGTCGGGCTCGGCCGCGCGCTGCAGTACGCCCGGCGGGTGGGCGTGGCCCCCGAGACCTCCTGCTCCGCCGCGGTCGACCCGCCCGCGGCGTCCGTGCTGCGCAGATACCGGTGCGTCACCATGCTCCGGGCGACGTACGTGGACCAGACGGCGACGTTCGCCGTCACCGTCGGGGTCGCGGTGCTCCCCGACGAGCAGACCCGGGTGGACACCGCCGCCAAGCTGCCGCAGGACGACCGCGTCGGCGTGCGGCCGGTCGCCTTCCCCAACACGGTGACTGACCTCTTCGGCGCCGCGCAGCGGCAGCGGACGGGATTCGTCGGAGCCGGGCCGTACATCGTCTTCTCGTCCGTGGGGTACACCGACGGTCGGATCCGTGACTCGGTGCCCGCGGAGGAGCAGTTGAACAGCGAGATGTGGCCCGTGGGGCAGTCGATCGCCGCGCGCATCGCGCGTTCGCTGGCCCAGCCGCCCGACGTCCCGCGCTGCACCCGGGGGAACGTGTGCTGAGGCGCGTGGCGCTGTGCGCCGCCGCCATTGCCCTGGCGACGCCGCCCGCCGCGCCGGCCCTCGCGGCCTCCACCGGCGACCGCGCGGTGCTCGACGCCGTCAACGCCGAGAAGGCGTGGAAGGTGACCAGGGGCGACGGCGTCCTCGTTGCCGTCCTGGACGGCCGGGTGGACGGCGACGCCTCCGAGCTCAAGGGCCGGGTCGAGCAGGGCCCCGACATGACCGGCACCGTCTACGGCCAGGCGACGTCGCCGCCGGGGGAGGCCACGCCCGCGGCCTCCCTGATCGCCGGCGACGGCAGCGGGGGCGGGGCCTGGGGCGTCGCGCCGCGGGCGCGCATCCTGTCCATTCCCGTGATCGCCGAGCGGCCGTCCGCCGACTTCGTCGACCCGCAGGCCGAGCCGGGGGCCGCGATCGACAGCCCGCTCGCCCGGGCCATCAGGCACGCCGCGAACAACCGCGCGAGCGTCATCGCCATCCCGTCGGGGACGTACACGGTGGGCCGGATGGACCGCGACGCGATCTCGTACGCGCTCTCGCGGGGCGTGGTGATCGTGTCGGGTGTGGGCGACGGCGGGGACTACTGGCGGTTCCCGGCCGGATATCCCGGCGTCGTGGGCGTGGCCGCGGCCGGCAAGGACGCTCCCTCCAGCACGAACCTGTCCGTCCTCGTCGCCGCGCCGGGCGTGGACCTGCCCGTGGCCCTCCCCGGAGGCCGGCACGGGCACCGGACCGGCAGCGGCCCGGCGAGCGCGGTGGTCGCCGGCGTCGCCGCCCTGATCAAGGCGCGCTACCCCGATCTCAAGCCCGAGCTGGTGGCCCGCGCCCTCACCTCCACGTCCCGGCGCGCGGGCGCCGGATACGACAAGAAGACCGGCTTCGGCGTGGTGGACGCGGCGGCGGCGCTCGCCCAGGCCGGCCGGCTCGCCGGGTACGGGCGCGCGGTGCCGGTGGAGGAGGATCTGCACTTCGGCGGCGGTCGGCTCGCCCCGGCGCCAGAGCGTCCGGGACCCGATCCCATTAGGCTCTGGATCTACGGCATCGGCGTCTTTCTCGGCGTCTGCGCCTTCACCGCGGCGGCCGCGGTGATCACCCGCCGGTGATCACATGTTGATGGCCGTTCGGCTGCGGTTCGGCTGCGGTGTGGTCGATCTCGGCACTTTCGGGCACAGGCGGGGGCAAAGGTTCGCTAGGGTCCCGGCTCATGGGGTACGAGCTGCGCGTCGAGCGTGAATCACCGCTCGCCTACGCCGAACTCGCGAGTGTGCTTTCGGCGCAGGCCGGATTCGAGCTGCGCGGGTCGCAGGAGGTCGGCGAGGTTCTCGCGCGGCACGGCGACGCCGTGCATCGGGTGGCGATCTGGTCGGGACGGCTGGCCGGCCAGCCGGGGTCGGACTGGCATGTGGCCCAACTGGCCCTGCTCTCCGACATCGTCGGCGCCCGTCTCGTCGGCGAGGACGGCGAGGCGTACGGCATCAGGAACGGTATCGTCGAGCAGATGAACGGCACGTCGAGCTACGAGTTCGGCAAAGTGGAAGAGATCATCGCGGCCGGACCGGCCGAATGGAGCGCCTGAGCGACTACGCCGAGCGGGTCCTCGACATCGTCGAGCTGATACCGCCCGGCAAAGTCATGCCGTACGGGGACATCGCGGAATACCTGGGGGAGGGTGGACCGCGGCAGGTGGGACACGTCCTGTCCCTCTGGGGTGGTGGCGTCCCGTGGTGGCGCGTGCCGAGAGCGGACGGCTCTCCGCCCGTGGGGCACGAGGTCGAATGCCTCGCCCGATGGCGTGAGGAGGGCACGCCGCTCCGGGGAAACCGGGCGGACATGCGGTTCGCTCGATGGGACGGACCCGCCCGCTGACCGCTTACCATTTCTAGAACACCGGTCTCCGAAGGGTGGTGCCTCCCCTATGACACCCGCGCCCACGAGCGACACCGTCGCCGACCGTCTGCGGGCTGTTCAGGAGCTTTACGACCGGGGTGAGTCCATATCGTCGCTGGTCGCGCTGGCCCGTGAGCCGGGCCTCGGGCCGGCCGAGCGGCGCGAGGTCGACCGCGAGGCGCTGGCCGGGCCGCTCGGGCTGCGGCTGGACGCGGCCGCCAAGCGGGGCCCCACCCGCCGCCGCGAGGCGATCACGGTCCTGCGACCCTACCTCGCCGAGGTGGACCCCCGCGTCAAGAGGGACCTCCCGGTCGGCCGCCGCGCCGTTTACCACCTGATCGAGACCCGCGACCCCGGGGAGCTGGCCGAAAGCGACGCGCTGGCCAAGCTGGCCGCCGCCGCGGTCGAGCCGTCCCGGCGGGTGCGCAAGGGCCTCCGGTGGTACGCCGACCTTCCGGTCGAGGTGGACGACAAACTGCTGCGGCTGCGCAAGGCCGACCTCGTGCCGGTGACGCAGATCGACGACATCTCCTGGACGGGCGGGCGGCTGCGGATCACCGGCCACGCCTACCTCGCCGGGCTGTCCGTGCGCAGCCGCCGGTTCAACCGCGCCACCGTCGTGCTGAAGGGGCCGCGCTGGCTGCCGCGGGTGCGGCTCAAGACCCGGCGGATCTACCATCCCGAGGCCACCCACGCGGCCAAGGAGCCGGGCTGCAACTATGACTGGGCGGGGTTCACCGCCGAGCTGCACCCGTTCTCGCTCCGCTGGCGCGCGGGACTGCGCGCCGTGGTTCGCGGCGGAAAGCGACTGCTCAAGCGTCGCCGCACCGTGCAGGACACCACCACTTGGCGCGCCGAGATCGCGATCTGGAGCCGCATGGCGCGGGCGACCGGCCCGCTGCGCGGCCCTGCGATCGGCCGCACCGAGCGCCCGGCCGGGCTCCGGGTCAAGCCGCGCTGGTGGGTGCGCCCCGTGTGGACCTCCGACAAGGCGCTCCAGGTCGTGCTGCAGCCGACGCGGGCCGAGCTGACCGGCGTCCGGCGTGAGGGCGACAACGTCGTGCTCACCGGCTTCGTCCCCGGCCACCCCGTCACCCGCGGCAAGGCCAGGGTCGGGGGCCACCGGATGGCGGCGGAGTTCGCCCCGGTCGAGGGCGGCAGCGAGTTCTCGCTGGTGCTGGGCGTCCCGACGCTGCTCAAGGACCGCGACGCGCGCCGGCTCTGGGTCGAGCCCAAGGGCGAGCCCGCGGCGGCCGTGATGCTGGAGGGCGGCGAGGAGACCCGGATCATCGTCGGCGACCGCGAGATCACCGTGCAGGGTGATCGGCGCGACCGGGTGATCGTCTCCGGGCACAAGATCCTTCCGGTGATCACCTCCGCCGACTGGCGGGACGACACGCTCACGCTCACCGGCCGGTACCCCGACCCCGACCCCGGGCCGCGCGACATGCTGCTGCGCCACCGCGGAGGCCTGATCATCCGCGTTCCGCTCCAGCGGGACGGCGAGGAGTTCTCGGTGCGGCTCGCGCCCGGCGCGATGCCGCGGTTCGGGGGGACCGTCCCGCTCGCCGAGGGCATCTGGAGCATCTCGGTCGCGCCGCCCGGCAAGCACGGCCCCGCCGTCGCCCCGGCCCGCTTCGACCATGCCGGGCTCGACGCCCTCGACGAGGAGCGGCGCACCATCGACGGCCGCGTCTACCGCTTCGTCGCGACGCGGTACGACGTCCCCGTGCTCGTGACGGCGGAGGACCGGCCGGGCGACGAGCGCAGCGCCGCCGGAGTCTGGGCGCTGAGCCGCAACTTCTACCCCTCGGAGCGGTCCCAGCCGCTGCGCGAGGCCGCGGTCTACGTCTCCTCCGACGGCAGGTCCTACTCCGATAGCCCCCGGGCGATCTACGAGGAGCGGGTCCGCCGGGGCGACGACAGTGAGCACATCTGGGTGGTCAGGGACGGCGCGTTCATCCCGCCGGGCTCGGCCGAGCTGGGTCTTCCCGGCGACATCGTCCCCAAGGTGGTCAGGGAGGGCAGCCGGGAGCACTACGAGGCGCTGGCCCGCTCCCGCTACGTCGTCTCCAACGGCTTCCTGCCGCCGTGGTTCCGCACCCGCGACGACCAGATCTGCGTCCAGACCTGGCACGGCACGCCGGTCAAGCACATCGGCCGCGACCTGCCGCACATGCGGCGTGAGCCGAGGCCGCCGGTCTGGCACCGGCAGGCGGTCGAGGTCCGCGGCTGGGACGTGCTGGTCTCGCAGAGCCCGTGGGCGTCCTCGGTGCTGCGCAAGGCGTTCGGCTACGAGGGCGAGATCCTTGAGTGCGGATATCCGCGCAATGACGTCCTCGTTGGGGACCGCGAGCCCGCCGCGAGCGCGATCAGGCGGCGCGTCGGCGTCCCCGAGGGCAAGCGGGTGATCCTTTACGCGCCGACGTTCCGCGACTACGACCGCAGGAACGCCTCGGTGAAGCTCGACCTCGTGGACGCCCGGCGGGCCCTCGGCACGGACCACGTCGTGCTCGTGCGCGGCCATGCGATGCAGGCGTTCCCGCACGTGCCGTCCCTGGATGGATTCGCCATCGATGTCACCACTTATCCCGACATGGCGGACCTGCTGCTGATCGCGGACGTGCTGGTCACCGACTACTCCTCGTCGATGTTCGACTTCGTCGCGAGCGGCCGGCCGGTCGTGCTGTTCACTCCGGACCTGGACCGCTACCGCGGGGCCCGCGAGATCTACCTCGATCTGGAGTCCCAGCGTCCTGGGCCGCGCCTGGCCACCTCGCCCGAGGTCGTCGAGGTCCTGCACACGATCGACTCGGTGCATGCCAGGCTCGCCGACCGGTATGCCTCGTTCGTCCGGACGTACGCGCCGAATGAGAACGGCAAGGCCGCCGCTCGCCTGGTCGATCACGTGTTCTCATCCTGACCGCGGGCCCAAGCGGGCACGATCAGCTCCCGTGGTCTGGTGGAATGGCGTGTTATGAGTTATCGGCTGGTGCGGCGCGGAGCGGTGGGGCCTCACACGGCTCCCGTTCTCGACGAGCACCAGCGGGCCGTCGTCGAGCACGGATCGGGGCCGCTCCTTGTGCTCGCAGGCCCGGGCGCCGGCAAGACCACCACCATCGTGGAGAGCGTGGTCGACCGGATCGAACGGCGCGGCGTCGACCCCGAGCGCGTCCTCGTCCTCACATTCAGCCGCAAGGCCGCCGGTGAGCTGCGTGAACGCATCACCGGCCGGCTGCGCCGGACGACCAGGACGCCGCTCGCGCTGACCTTCCACAGCTACGCGTACGCGCTGCTGCGCCGGGAGGCGGTGCTGGCGGGCGAGCCGCCGCCCCGGCTGCTGACCGGTCCGGAGCAGCTCCTGGAGGTCCGCCGGCTGCTGCACGGCGAGCTGGAGGACGGCGCGCGGCACTGGCCGGCGCGGATGCGCGAGATGCTCGGCACCCGCGGGTTCGCCGAGGAGCTGCGCGATTTCCTGTCCCGCGCCGCCGAGCGCGGCCTGGACGGCGACGCCCTGGTCCGGCTCGGCCGCGCGCACGGCCGGGAGGACTGGCAGGCCGCGGGGCTGTTCTCCTACCGCTACCAGGACCGGTTCGACCTCGACCCGGTGCCCGCGCTCGACTACGCCGAGTTGATCCGCGCGGCCGCCGGCCTGCTCTCAGACGGCGACGTGCGGCGGCGCGAGCGGGCGGCCTACGACGTCGTCTTCGTGGACGAATACCAGGACACCGACCCCGCCCAGGAGCTCGTCCTGCGGCAGCTCGCCGGGGACGGCCGCGACCTGATCGTGGTGGGTGACCCCGACCAGGCCATCTACGGCTTCCGCGGCGCCGACGTGCGGGCGATCCTCCGGTTCCCGGAGCGCTTCCGCACCCTGGACGGCCAGGACGCGCCGGTCATGGCGCTACGGGTCTGCCGCCGCAGCGGCCCCGCGCTGCTGGAGGCGTCCCGGCGGATCGCCACCCGGCTGCCCGCCACCTTCACGACGCACCGCGACCTGCTCTCGGTGCCCGGCGCCGAGCCCGGCGGCGTACGCGTGCTGGTCGCCGACAGCGCCGGCCAGGAGGCGGCCGTCGTCGCCGACACCCTGCGCCGGGCGCACCTGCTCGACGGCGTCCCCTGGTCGCGGATGGCCGTGCTCGTGCGCAGTGCGGCCCGCCAGATCCCGGCGCTGCGCCGCGCGCTGGTCACGGCCGGGGTGCCGGTCGTCGTCGGCGGTGACGAGGTTCCGCTGATCCAGGAGCCCGGCGTCCGGCCCCTCATCACGTTGTTCAAGATCGCGGTCCGGCCGTCCACACTCGACGCGGCGACCGCGGAGGAGCTGCTCACCGGGCCGCTCGGCGGCACCGACATGATCGGCGTCCGCAGGCTGCGGCGCGCGCTGCGCGTGGCGGAGCAGGAGCAGGCCGCCGACGAGGACGGGACGCTGCCGTTCACACCCCGGTCCTCCGACGAGCTGCTCGTGGCCGCCATCCGCGACGCCCGCGAGCTGATCCCGATCGAGCCACACGTGGCCGCGCCCGCCGAGCGGGTCGCCGGGCTCCTCAAGATCGCACGCTCCGCCGAACGGGACGGGCCGGAGGCCGTGCTGTGGGAGGTCTGGCAGGCCAGCGGGCTGCCCGAGCGGTGGACCGAGATCAGCCTCTCCGGCGGCTCCAGGGGCGCGCAGGCCGACCGCGACCTCGACGGCGTCGTGGCGCTGTTCGACTACGCCGCCCGGTTCATCGACCGGCTCCCCAAGGCGGGCGCGGAGGTCTTCCTCGACGACCTGATCGCGCAGGAGATCCCCGGCGACTCGCTCGCCGAGCAGGCGCCGGACGGCGAGGCCGTACGCATCCTGACCGCCCACCGGTCGAAGGGCCTCGAATGGGACGTCGTGGTGGTGCCCGGCGTCCAGGAGGGCGTCTGGCCGGACCTGCGGCTGCGCGGGTCGGTCCTCGGCATCGAGTCGCTGATCGAGCTGGCCGGAGGGGGCACGCCCGACACGACGGCGCTCGACACCGGCGCGGCGGTGGCCGCGCTCGCCTCCAAACTGCTCGCCGAGGAACGGCGGCTGTTCTACGTCGCCGCCACCCGAGCCCGCCACCAGCTGGTCGTCACCGCGGTCGGCGGCGAGGACACCGACGAACGTCCCTCCCGCTTCCTGAGCGAGCTGCTGCCCGGCGGCGTCGAGCCGGTGACCATGGACGACCGGGCCCGCTGGCTCAACATGCCCGCGCTCGTCGCGGACCTGCGCGCGGCGGTCTGCGACCCCGAAAAGCCCGAGGCGATGCGCCACGCCGCCGCCACGCACCTGGCCCGGCTGGCCCGGGCGGGCGTGCCCGGCGCGAGCCCCCGCGACTGGTACGCGCTGACCCCGCTCTCCGACGACCGCCCGCTCGGCTGGCCGGACGACATCGTCCGCGTCTCGCCGTCCGCCGTGGAGAACTTCACCAAGTGCGGGCTGCGGTGGGTCCTGGAGACGGCCGTGGGCGCGGGGAGCGTCGGAGTCACGCAGAGCCTCGGCACGGTCATCCACGCGATAGCCGTACTCGCGACGGGCGAGGACCCGGATCTGGCGAAGCGCCTGGACGAGGTCTGGGACCGCTTCGACTTCGGCGGCGTGTGGTTCAACCGCAAGCAGCGCAAGGTGGCCGAGCAGATGGTCGAGCGGTTCCTGACCTGGCACCGGGAGAACCCGCGCCGCCTCGTCGCGCTCGAAGAGCCGTTCACCGCGGTGCTGTCCGAGGGCGTGCACATCAAGGGCCGGGTGGACCGCGTCGAGCGGGACGATGACGGCCGGGCCGTCATCATCGACATCAAGACCGGCGGCGTCAAGCCCAAGGACGGCGAGATCGACCGCCACCCGCAGCTCGGGGTCTACCAGCTCGCCACGCTGCTGGGCGCGTTCAAGCGGCACGGCCTGGTCGAGCCGGGAGGCGCCGCGCTCGTGCAGGTGGGCAAGGCCGCGGGCACCACGGGCAAGGCCAAGGAGCAGGCGCAGCAGGCGCTTGGCCAGGACGCGGACCCCGACTGGGCGGAGCGGCTGGTCGAGACCGTCGCGACCGGCATGTCCGAGCGGGTGTTCGTCGCAAAGATCAACGACGGCTGCCGCACCTGCGCTGCGAAGATCAGCTGCCCCGTCAACGACAGCGGAGGTCAGGTGTGCTGAGCGAGGCCGACGGATCCGAAGAGCCGGACGGCGGCCGCGCCGAACCCGAGTGGCGGCCGGCCACGCTGAGCCCGGGCGAGCTCGCCGAGAAGCTCGGCATCCTCCCCCCGACCCCGGAGCAGGCGGTCGTCATCGAGTCGAGCCTGGATCCGATGGTCGTCGTGGCCGGCGCCGGGTCGGGCAAGAGCGAGACCATGGCCGGCCGCGTCGTCTGGCTGGTCGCGTCGGGCCTGGTCCGCCCGGAGCAGATCCTCGGGCTCACCTTCACCCGCAAGGCCGCCGCCGAGCTGGCCGAACGGGTACGCAGGCGGCTCGCCGGGCTCGCCTCGGCCGGCCTGGTCCCGGCCGAGCTGCTCGACGCCGAGCCCACCGTCTCGACCTACCACGCGTACGCCGCCCGGCTGGTGACCGACCACGCGCTGCGTGAGGGCCTGGAGCCGACGATGCGGCTGATGAGCCCGGCGGTGGCCTGGCAGATGGCCGCCCGGATCGTCGGACAGTACGACGGCCCGATGGACCTGGTCGACCTCGGCCCGCCGAGCGTCACCGCCGCCGTCCTCGAACTCGCGGGCGACATGGCCGAGCATCTGCGCGGCGCCGACGACGTGCGCGAGGTCGGCGGGTGGCTCCGGGAACGCCTCGCCGAGCTGCCGGGCAAGGCCACGGTGGCCCAGCAACGGCCGGTGCGCATCCAGGCGATCCGCGAGCAGCTCCTGCCCCTGGCCGAGGCGTACACGCGGGTGAAGCGCGCCAGGGAGGTCATCGACTACGGCGACCAGATGGCGCTGGCGGCGCGCATCGCGGCGAAACACCCCGAGGTGGGCGCGACCGAGCGGTCGCGGTTCTCCGTCGTCCTGCTCGACGAGTACCAGGACACCAGCCACGCCCAGCTCGTGCTGCTCCGCGCCCTGTACGGCGGAGGCCACCCGGTCACCGCGGTGGGCGACCCCTGCCAGTCGATCTACGGCTGGCGTGGCGCGTCGGCCGGCAACCTGTCCCGCTTCCCGGAGGACTTCCCGACGGCGTCGGGCGACCCCGCGCCGGTGCGGCAGCTCTCCGTCAGCTTCCGCAACGGCGAGCGGGTGCTCGACGTGGCGGCGAAGATCCAGATCCCGCTGCGGGACGGGCGGCGCGGCAGCGTGCCGGTGCTCGTGCCCGGCGCCAACCGGGTGGACCGCGGCCGGGTCGTGTGCGCCTTCCACGCCACCGCCGAGGACGAGGCCGCCTGGATCGCGGACGGCATCGCCAGGACGCTCGGCTCCGAGACCGCGCCCGACGGCCTGCCCTGGGGCAAGGGCGAGCAGGCCCGCCCCCTGCAGGCCAGGGACGTCGCCGTCCTCGCCCGCAAGCGGTCGCAGTTCCCCACCCTGCGCCGCGCGCTCGAGGACCGCGGTATCCCGGTCGAGGTGGTCGGACTGGGCGGCCTGCTGACCGTCCCCGAGGTGGCCGACATCGTGGCCACGCTGCGCGTCCTCTATGACCCGACCGCCGGAGACGCGCTCGTACGGCTGCTGGCCGGGCCGCGCTGGCGGATCGGCCCGGCCGACCTGAAGGTCCTCGGCGACCTCGCCCGCGCGCTGAGCCAGGAGGGCCGGCGGACCGAGGACCCGCTGGAACAGGTGATGGCCGACCTGGAGAACGAGCGCGGCAGCCTGATCGACGCGCTCGACGAGCTGCCCGACCGGCCCGAGTGGCTGGAGCCGTTCTCGCCGCTGGCCCGGGTCCGCCTGCCCGCGCTGGCGGGCGAGCTCAGGTCGCTGCGCGCCCGCGCGGGCCAGCCGCTGCCCGACCTGATCACCGAGATCGAGCGGCGGCTCGGCCTCGACATCGAGGTGGCCGCGCGCGGCGGGAGCGCACTGGCGGCACGGGCCGACCTCGACGCGTTCCTCGACGCGGCGGCCAGGTTCGCCGGCGACGCCGAGGACCCCACGCTGGGCGCGTTCCTCGCCTACCTCAAGGCCGCGGAGAGCGAGGAGTTCGGCCTGGAGGCCGGGCGGGTCGGCGAGACCGACAGCGTCAAGCTCATGACCGTCCACGCGTCCAAGGGGCTGGAGTGGCCGGTGGTCGTCGTCCCCGGCCTGTCCCAGCTCACCACCCAGAAGGGCGGGCTCGGCCGGGGCAGCGTCTTCCCCGCCACGCCGGTCACCAATTCGCGCTGGACCGAGAACTTCCGCAAGCTGCCGTACCCGCTGCGGGGCGACGCGTCGGACCTGCCGGCGCTGACCGGTCTCGACAAGGAGGCGCTCGCCGACTTCGACGAGCGCTGCCGCGACCGGGACCTGCTGGAGGAGCGGCGCCTCGCGTACGTCGCGGTGACCCGGGCGCACTACCTGCTGATCGCGTCGGGATATCGCTGGGGCGGCTCGTCCAAGCCGCTCGACCCGTCCGACTTCCTCACGGAGATCCGCGACGCGGGCGCGACCGTGGCGTGCTGGGACGAGAGCGAGGCGGCGGAGAACCCGCTGCTCGCCGAGCCCTCCGAGGCGGTCTGGCCGTCCGTGTCCGTACGTGACGCGGTGCTGGAGGGCGCCCGCCAGGTCGAGGAGGCCATGGAACGCGCGCTCGACGGTCAGAAGGACCCCGTCCCCGCCCGAGGGGAGCGGATGCGCGCCTGGGCCCGGGACACCGAGCTGCTCCTCGCGGAGCGCGAACGGCGCGGCGAGGCGGCGGTCGTGGACCTGCCCGCGCGGCTGTCCGTGTCGTCGCTCGTCACCCTGGCCGGCGACCCGTCCGCGCTGGCCCGGCAGGTGCGCCGCCCGCTGCCGAGGAAGCCCGCGCCGCTGGCCCGGCGGGGCACCGCGTTCCACGCCTGGCTGGAGTCGCGCTGGGGCCAGCAGCGGCTGATCGACGACTTCGAGCTGCCGGGCGCCTCCGACGACGTGTCCGACACCGACGTCCAGCTCACCGAGCTGCAGCAACGCTTCGAGGAGAGCGTGTGGGCGGCGCGGGAGCCGCTCGACCTGGAAGTGCCGTTCGAGACGATGATCGCCGACCGGCTGGTCCGCGGCCGGATGGACGCGGTGTTCACCGACGGCGACGGCTATGTGGTGGTGGACTGGAAGACCGGCGAGCGCCCGCGCGGCAAGGCCGCCCGCACCGCGGCCGTCCAGCTCGCGGCCTACCGCATCGCCTGGGCGTCGCTCGCCGGGGTGCCGCTGGAGAAGGTCGGCGCGGCCTTCCACTACGTGCGGTCGAACGAGACGGTGCGCCCGGTGGACCTGCTCGACGCGGAAGGTCTGGCCGACGTCATCCGCCGCGTCCCCGAAGTGGGGCCGCGAGGATCAGCCGAAGACCGCTGAGGTGTCCAGCTTGACGCCGAACGGCTCGGGCAGCTCAAGCGGCTGACCCGCCTCCACCATCACGACCTCCCGGTACGGCTGCCGCTCGTCGTCCACGGCGAGATCGGCGACCGGGCCGCTCATCAGCGTCATCGTCGGCGGATCGGTCACCGGATCGACGATGAGATAGAGCGGCACGCCGGCCCGTGCGTAGTCCAGCGGCTTCTCGTGCCAGTCCACCATGCGGGTGCCGGGCGAACACACCTCCACGACCAGCAGGGTGCTATGCCCATGAACGCGCATCTCATCGAACTGTTCGGCGTTGTCTGGAGCGATCATCAGATCTGGAAGCCGGTGGTCGAGGAGGGGCGGAATATGGACGGCCCAGTTGTGGTGGAACAGCCAGTCGTTGGCGAGCTTGAGGGGAATGAGTTGATTGGCGATCTTGTCGACTATGTAGGAGCTTCGCCGGTTCATCCAGGGGCTCACGACGACGTGCCCCCAAGAGATCTCGGCGGTGTAGCCGGCGTCATTGAGTTCCCGGCAGAGCTGCTGGATCTCGGCCTCGGCGTCCAACGGCTCCTCTGGAGGCTCGGGCGGTGGTACGGGGGAGGGGGCGGGATGCGTGACGCGTCGTCGGTGCTCGACGAGAGGCATGTGGGTCCCATCCTTTCGGCTCCTTGCGCTGTCTCATGGTACGTGGAGTTGCTACTTCGCGACGGAACGTAACAGCGGGACGGGGGCGCGGTGACGGCCCGGAGAGATTGCGGGAGAAGCCTCTCCACCTCGGGGCGAGAGATGCCCCTCGGGATGGGGGTGGATCAGTCCCGGGGCTTGAGCTGGCGGAGGGTGTAGCCGTGGCCGGCCGGGTCCAGGGGGATGGTGGCCCGCTTGAAGAGGTACTCGGCCCGCTCGTACGACAGGCGGCCGCGGCCGGTCTCCGGGCACAGGTCCGCCGGCGCCGGTGTGCGGGCCGGGCCGGGGCGCCGGTCGGCGAGGAAGAGGGGGCCGCGGGCGCGCCCGGCCAGCAACCGGGAGAGCAGGCGGGCGGTCCCGGAACGCCAGCTCACCCAGCCGCCTCCCGCCCGGGCCCGGCGGTCGTCCAGGTCCAGATCCTCGACGTTCAGGGACAGCACGGTCGTCACCCCGGCCGCCGACTCGTGCAGGAGCCGCCACAGGGTCAGCTCCCGCAGGGGCACATCGGGGAGGTTCCACAGCGCGTCGAGCCGGGCCGCGTCGATCGTCTCCGTACGGGCCGGGGTCACGGTCCGGCGGTCGAGGCCCGCCGCGAGGTCGTCCAGGGACGCCCACGCGCAGAACGACCGCACCGCGGACCGGTGCCGGTTCCAGGTCGCGGCCGCCGCCTCGCTCCAGGCCGTACGGAAAACGTGCGCCACCTGGTCGGCGGTCAGTGAGTCCAGCGGCAGCTCGTCGCCCAGGGACAGGCGTAGCCGCCGCAGCGTCTGCCCGTACGAGCGGGCGGTTCCGCCGTCGAGGTCGTCGCGGGCCAGGAAGTCGCGGGCGGCCTGCCAGAGAGTTAACGTCGGCGCCTGGGGAGCGGGGATCTCGTCCGCGCGGCGGCGCAGGAAGGCGCGTTCGGCGTCGTTTCCGGTGAGGGACCCGGCCCGCAGGAACTCGCGCCGCGCCTCCTCGCGCCGTCCGAGCCGGAGCAGGAGATCGCCCCGGACGCTCGGGAGCAGGTGGTAGTCCCGCAGCGCGGGGTCGCCGGTCAGCGAGTCCACCACGGCCAGCCCCACCTCCGGCCCGTACGCCATGCCGAGCGCGACCGCGTGGTTGAGTTGTACGACCGGGGTCGGGAGCAGCCGGGACAGTGTCTCGTACAGGCTCGCGATCCGGGGCCAGTCGGTGTCGGCCGCCGTCGCCGCCTGGGCGTGGCAGACGGCGATCGCCGCCTGCAGCATGTACGGCCCCGGCGGGCCGCCCGCCTCCCGCGCGCGCAGCATGGCGGTGAAACCGCGGCGGATGAGCAGCCGGTCCCACCGGCCCCGGTTCTGCTCGTGAAGCTGGACCGGCTCCCCTGACGGGCTGGTGCGGGCGGCGGAACGCGACTCCTGGAGCTCCATGAGCGCGACCAGGCCGTGGACCTCGGCCTCGTGCGGCGCCAGCTCGGCCAGCAGGCGGCCGAGCCGCAGCGCCTCCAGGCAGAGCTCCGGCCGCATCAGGTCGTCGCCGGAGGTCGCCGAATATCCCTCGTTGAAGATCAGATAAATGACGTCGAGCACGGACGACAGGCGCTCGGTCAACTCGGCGCCGTCCGGCAGCTCGAACGGCACCCCCTCCTCGGCCAGCGTCCGCTTGGCGGAGGCGATCCGCTGGACGATCGCGGGCTCGACGGCCAGGAACGCCCGCGCGATCTCGGCGGCCGTCAGACCGCCGAGCAGCCGGAGCGTCAGTGCGACCCGCTCCTCCGTGGGCAGCACGGGGTGGCAGGACAGGAACATCAGCCGCAGCACGTCGTCCGGCTCGCCGTCCGGCTGCCGCTGCAGCTCGTACGCGATCTGCTCGTGTTTGCGTTCCAGGCGGGCGGACCGGCGGATGTGGTCGACGGCCCGCCGCTTGGCGATCGTCATCAGCCAGGCTCCCGGGTTGTCCGGGACGCCGGACTCGGGCCACTGTTCGAGCGCGGAGACCAGCGCGTCCTGGGCCAGCTCTTCGGCGAGGCCGACGTCGCGGACCATGCGGGTGAGTCCGGCGACGATCTTGGCCGACTCCATCTTCCAGACCGCGTCGATCGTCCGCCGGACGCCTTCCGGAGGGAGGGAAGCGTCGATCATGGTCTGCCGATGCCTTTCGCCGGTTCGGTGTGGTGGTCCGGTCTCCTGCCCGTGCCTGCTCACGGGAGAGGCCCCGCCCGGCGCCCCCCGGTCAGGAGAGGGGCGCCGGGCGGGGCCGGAGCCGTCGCGGTTCGGCGGCCGGGAGTGCGCTCACGAAGCCCGGCCGCACAGGTGTCAGGGGCCGAAGACCTGCTGGATCACGCTCTCGCCGTCCCCGACGATCTTGCGGAAGCGCCGGGTCACCTCGATCGCCTCCTCCTTGCTGCGGACCTCGACGAGCGCGAAACCGGCGACCGCCTCCTTGGCCTCGGTGAACGGCCCGTCGGTCACCGTGATCGTGTCGCCCGAGGAAGCGACGCGGACACCGCCGGCCTCCAGGCCGCCGGTGGCCAGCAGGACCCCGGCCGCGGTCAGCTCCTCGACGAACTTGGCCATCTCGGCGTACAGCGTCTCGTCGGGGGCGGCGGTGTCGGTGGCCTTGGTCGTCATCAGGTAGCGCATGAGGTTGCTCCGTATTCGTTAGTCGCTTCGGTGTTTCGCCCAAGCGTCGAACACCTTATGTGACAGGGAACGGCGGCATTCCCTGTCACATCGCCGGATCGACGTGTCAGCGAGAACCGACGAACACCAGAAAGGCATCGGCCATGACCGCCATCCAGATCCCCGCCGCCACCACCACTCCCGCGGCCCCCGCGACCTCGGCGACCACCCGCGCCCTGCTCACCTGCGCGGCGGTCGCGGCGCCCCTGTGGGCGACCGTCTCCCTGGCCCAGGCCGCCACCCGGGAGGGCTTCGACCTGATCCGCCACCCGCTGAGCGCGCTGAGCAACGGCTCCCTCGGCTGGTTGCAGATCGCCAACTTCCTGGTCGCCGGTCTCCTGACCGTCGCCGGGGCGACCGGTTTGCGCCGCGCGATGCGCGGCACTCCCGGAGGCACGTGGACGCCACGGCTGGTCCTGGTCAACGGCATCGGGATGATGGCCGCGGGGGTCTTCGTCATGGACGCGGCCGACGGCTTCCCCGTCGGCACCCCGGACGGGATGCCCGAGGCGCTCACCTGGCACAGCTACGGCCACATGGCCGCCGGATCGGTCGCCTTCATCGCGCTGATCGCCGCCTGCTACGTCCTGGGCCGGCACTTCAGCCGCTCCGGGAACCGGGGCCTCGCCGTCGCCTCCCGCGTCGCCGGCACCGCGCTGCTGGTCGGCGACGGCTGGTCGATGACCGGCGGCGCGGCCGGCTCCCTCACCCTGGCCGTCGGCGCCATCACCGCGATGCTCTGGGTCTCCTGGGTCGCCGCCCGCTACCGCCGCGGCTTCTGAACCACCCCACTGAACCACCCCACCCCGAACCCCGAACAAGAAAGGTCGCCGACATGACCAAGCCCGCCACCGTGGACGAGTACATGGCCTCCCTCCCCGAGTCGCATCGCGAGATCGGTGCGAAGCTCCTGCCCCTCATCGAGGAGACGCTGCCCGGTGTCGGCGCGGTCTGGCACGGGCACCCGGTGTGGAGCCTGGGCCCGGCCCCGGGCAAGCAGCCGGTCGCCTACGTCAAGGCGTACGCGAGCTACGTGACCTTCGGCCTCTGGCGTGGCCAGGAGATCGAGGACCGGTCGGGCCGCCTCGAACCCGCCGCCCGGGTGATGGCCGCGGTCAAGCTCCATTCGGTGGACGAGATCGACGCCGAGCTGTTCGCGGACTGGCTGCGCCAGGGCCGCGACCTGGAGGGGTGACCGCGCCGGGGACGTCAGGCGAGCGGGTTGGCGATCGGGACGTATCCGGCGGTACGGTCCGCGTCGCGCGCCCAGCGGACCCCGAGGTTGGCCTTCGCGGGCAGTGGCGCCCCCGCGAGCAGCTCGGCCAGCGGGGGTGGCGCGCCGCGTTCCTCCGCGTACGCCGCGAGGACGTCACGGGCGGCCGACCACAGTTCGGGCAGGATGACCTGCCCGGCGTGCTCGGCCACCGAGGCGGCGACCTCGGCGAGATGGTTGACCATGAGGCAGTAGACGACGCGGTTCCAGCCGCGCTCCGCGTCGTACGTGAGCGCCGTGGCCACCGCCGGAGGCAGGCCGGACAGATCATGCCGGTCCCGGACGAGCTTCGTCCCCTCCATATCCCGAAATATGGCTTCAACGGGGAGATCGCGGTCGTCGATCCCTACCAGGACGTTCTGCAGGTGGGGCTCCAGGACCACGCCGTGCGTGAAATACGCGTCGAGCACCGGTGGCGCGACCCGCTCCACATAGCACCGCCACCACGCGAGCGGATCGGCCGTGCCGTACGGCCCCGGGCCCCCCGGGGAGGCGAGCGCCCCGGCGAGGACCGGGGTGACGCCGGGACCGCACACCGTCCATGGGCCGGGCCGGAGGATCACGCCCAGCCCTTCGAGCAGCCGGACGCCGAGGTCCGCGGACCGGTAGCCGGGCTCGGGCAGCCACCGCGTGCCGGGGAAGCCGGCGGCCAGCCGCGCGAACACCGGGCCGAGCCGCCCGGTGAGCTCCACCGCGCCGATCAGCTCGTACCAGGCGTTCTTCCGCACGCAGTTCGTGATCCGCACGTCGAGACTGAACTTCAGGCACATCCCGGTCTCCGCGTCGTACACCGTGCGGACCGACGAGGTGGGGGCCACCGGCCGGGACGTCTCCCCCAGATCGACCAGCCGCCCGTCGGCCAGGGGGTCGCGTAGTTCGGCGGCGAGTAGGTCGAGCTGCCACGGATGCGCCGGCAGCGGCACGTACCCCGAGGGCGCGCCGCCGAATAGGCCGAGCGCGGCGGCGTCGCCCCGCTCCGCGACCAGGTCGGCGCGCACGCCGAGCAGCCGGAGCGGGAACTCCGCGTGCGCCTCGGGCGCGTAGCGCAGCCAGTCGGACCCCTCCCGCGCCTTCGGCGAGGGGTGGAACGGGTGCCCCGCGACCAGCGCCTGCTCCGACGCGAGCCACGGATCGCCGGGGGCGGCCGCCCTCTCGCGGGCCCGCAGCAGCGCGGCGATCGCCTCCCGGCTGCGCGCCACCTGCCCGGCGAACTCGTCGTTCCCTCCGGCCAGCTCCCGCTCGACCAGCGTGACCAGCATCTCCGAGGTGAGCGGCCGCCACGCGCCGCCCGAGAGCCACTCGGCCGGGCCGTCGAAACGCAGCGCGATCCCGCCGTGGACCCGGGCCCGCAGCAGCGTCCCGGCCACCCGCAGCAGCAGGTACGGCTCGGCCGGCCAGACCTGGCCGCGCGGCCAGGCCACCTCGCGGACGCAGCAGCGCAGCAGCGCGCCCAGCGTCACCGCCTCCGCGACCGCGCGGCGGGCGTCCCCGGAACCCGGCTCGGGGCCGTGTTCCGGGGAAATCCCGTGTGTACGGCCCGCTGCCGTGGATACGGCGCTCATCCGATCTCCTTCGGCGTGGAGGACTCCCGTCCGCGATCCGGGGGAGATCCGGGGGAGGCAGTCAACGCGGGAAGCGGAGGTAGTTCGGCCCGCTGGTGCCGTAGAACTTGTTGACGTCCTTGGCGCCGGTCCGTTCCTTGCCGACCAGGGTGGCGGCGGTGACCATGGACTTGCCGACCAGCCGGGCCGCGTCCAGGGTCCTGGCGCGCAGCAGGCGGGCCATCGGGTGCTCGCCGTACTCCGTGAGCGCGTCGTCGAGCGTCTCGCGTATCAGCCCGGCCGCGTCCTCGACCGCCCCGAACACGATGGCCGCGGCGGCCAGATGCAGGGTGATCGTCACGAACACGTCGGCCAGAGAGTGCGGATCGTCGGTCAGCATGCGCTCGTCGGCGAAGTCCGGTACGGCCGGCCCGGCCGAGGCCAGCCGGTCCGGCGCGGCGAGAAGGCCGTCGTTGTCCTTCACCATCAACCGCATCGCGCCGTCCGTGAAGACCAGCGACAGGTTCTGCTGGTGCGCCTCCAGGGCGATGCCGTACCGGACGAAGAGCCGGACGTTCCACGCGAAGAGGAGGGCCAGGTACTCGCGGAGCAGCGCCCTGACGTCGCCTCCGTGGAACCGGGCGGCGATCTCGGGCAGCACGCCGGGCGCGGCCAGCGCCGCCACGGGCACGATCTCGCCGGGAGGCAGCCGCCGGACCAGCCAGCCGAGGTACTCGTGCCCGGCGTGGCCGTGGACCTGCTCGTCGGCGAGGAGCACCGGCAGGTCCGGCTCGGCGCGGAGCACCTCGCGCAGCAGCCGTTCGGCGAGCGCGCCGTCCCGCAGCGTGGCGGGCTTGATCGACCGCCGGTTGCGCAGTCCGAGCGTGCTCGTCGGGATCGGCAGCTTGAGGTGCAGCCGTTCGCCGGCCACCACGGTGCGCATCGACAGCGTCGGCCGCACCCGCAGGTACGGCACGCCCGCCACGATGACGCCGGGGATCCCGGTGACCACCGGCAGCGCGAGCGGATGCACCGGGAAGAGCACGTGCGTGTCCGCCAGCCGGTCGGGCAGCCCCACGTCGGCGGGGCGTGGGAAGAGCGCGGAAGCGTGACCCGGGACCGCCGACGGGAACACGCGGGAAAGCGGCCTCGAGACCGGCTCCTGGCGGACGCCC
Organism: Microtetraspora malaysiensis; assembly: GCF_050947145.1. Taxonomy (NCBI): domain Bacteria; kingdom Bacillati; phylum Actinomycetota; class Actinomycetes; order Streptosporangiales; family Streptosporangiaceae; genus Microtetraspora; species Microtetraspora malaysiensis. Next base: position 8,408,225 of record NZ_CP191998.1, on the reverse strand, counting down.
GGGAAGGTCTCCGCCTCGGCCGAGAGCGTGACGCGCTCCCTGGGCACCGCGGCCCAGCGCAGCTCGAACGCGGGCGCGAACTCCGGGGCGTACGCGAGCAGGCCCTCGGCGGGGACGCCGAGGCGGCAGCGCGCCGTCGGGTACACGGGGTGGTCCACGGCCGCCGCGAGCGCCTCGTACCGGATCGGGCCGGGTGCCCGCTCCAGCGCCCGCGGCCCGTGCCGGTCGTGGAGTTCGAGCGCGGCGAGGGTCTCGTGGCACTCGGTGGCGAAGGCGGCGACCCCGGGAGCGTCGGCCGGCGTCGCCACCGCCTCCAGCGTCTGCAGGACCTCCGCGAGGGTGAGCGTCTCCTCCGGGGCGATCGAGAAGTCCTGGAACAGGCCGCCGGGCGCGAGCCGTACCCTCCGGCCGGACGCGAGCACGAGGGCGACCCCCTCCCGGTCGCGTTTCAACCGCGACGCGATGCCCGCGAAGTCCTCGCGGAGCAGCGCGTTCAGCACCCGTCCGGCCAGGTACGGCTCCCGCCCCACCGGCCGCACCCCGGCCATCGCGCTCATCCGATCACCCACGGCCGCTCGGCGCGGAACGCCGCCACGGCGGCGTCGACGCGGGCGCGGTCCGGCCCGACGGCGCGGAGGAGGCCCAGATAGTCGCGGTTGGTGTGGGTCAGCTCGACCCGGTCGCCGACCCGGCGCAGCGGCCGGTGCCACAGGCGGGCCCCGTCGCGCTCTCGCGGCTTCGCGTCCGGCGGCGGGGCCACGGTCACCACGCCGGAGCGGTCCGCGACGAGGCTGACCACGGCGCCGTGCCCGGCCGCGGCCGCCTCCGGCGGGCACGGCAGCGGCTCGCCCGCGTGGACGCGCAGGATCCACTCGAAGAGGGGCGCCCCGATCATGTCGGCGAGCAGGAGGTCGCAGTTGTCGCCGATGACGCGGTAGTTCACCTCGACGATCCGGGGCCCGTCCGGTGTGACGACGTACTCGGTGTGGCACGCGCCGAAGCCCACGCCGAGCGCGGCCAGCGCGGCCAGCACGTGGTCGCGCGCGCCCGGGGGCGGCTCCGGATCCCAGTCGAGCCGTTCCTCGACGAAGTGCGGCAGCGGGCCGAGCGTGGTGCGGAATCCCCCCAGAACGGCCATCGTGCGGCCGTCCCCGAGGGTCTCCAGGGTGTGGAGGGGGCCGTCGAGGTACTCCTCGGCCACCAGCGTCTCGCCGGGCCGCCGCGTCCTGATCTCGGCGACCGCCGCGGCCAGCTCGCCGGCGTCCCGGGCCAGCGTCACGTCCTCGCTCGCCACCCCCATGGCCGGCTTCACCACCACCGGGTACGGCAGGGCCTCCGGCAGGGCCGCCCCCGGCGTGAGCCGTACGGACCGGACGGACTCGACGGAGGCGAGCCGTTCGCGCGTGAGGGCCTTGTTCTTCGCGGTGACGCAGGCGCGCCAGCCCTTGCCCGGCAGGCCGAAATACGCGGCGGCCAGGGCGGTCTCCGCCTGGATGTGGTCGGAGTTGGTGAAGACGACGCCCGGCGGGTGGTGCCGGGCGACGGTGTCGATGACGGCGCGGACGTTGCGCACGTCGGTCTCGATGGTCTCGAACCCGGGATATCCGGCGGGACGGTCGGTCAGGATCGTCACGTCCCACCCCAGAGCCTCGGCGGCGGGCAGGAAGCCGGCGGTGACCGAGTCGGTGGGATTCAGCGAGGTGAGGTACAGCCGCACGCAAGGACCCCCGAAGGTAAGGCTAACCTAACTCGGTCATCCTAGCCTTCGATAGATCGTTTTGGTGACGAATGGAAAGATAGGCGAGTGGAAACGACTGACGGGCTCATGGGGCCGTTGTTGCTGTCGCGCGGCATCGTCGACCGTTCGGCCGCGCTTCGCAACGACGAGGACTGGTTGCGGCGGGTCTGGGCCGAGGAGACGACCCGCGTCCTGCTCGTCCACGAGGGCAGGACCCTGGTCCGGAGTCGCGGCATGGAGGCGAGCCTGACCCTGATGTCGCCCGCCGAGGCCCCGCAGGGGCCGCGCTACCTGCTCGGTGTCGACGCCGAGGGTGTGCCGTACTTCGCGGTCAAGACGCCGCTGCCGGACGAGATCACCGAGCGTCCCGCGCCGGAGGACGGCCCGTACGACGCTCCGATGGGGCTGCGCCAGGCCGGATCCCTGCTCGACGACCGGGACGCTGGTCTCTTCGTCTACGCGGTGGCGCTGGAGGCGTGGCACGCCGGGCACGAGCACTGCCCGCGCTGCGGGAGCCGCACCGACGTCGCGGCGTCGGGCCACGTGCGCGTCTGTCCCGCCGACGGCAGCCAGCACTTCCCCCGGGTCGACCCCGCCGTGATCATGCTGGTGCGCGACGAGGACGACCGTGCGTTGCTGGCCAGGGGCCCGGAGTGGCCGGAGGGTCGGATGTCGGTGCTCGCCGGGTTCGTCGAGCCGGGCGAGGCGCTGGAGCAGGCCGTCGTGCGCGAGGTCTTCGAAGAGGTCGGCGTCGCCGCGACCGACGCCCGATACATGGGCAGCCAGCCGTGGCCGTTCCCGCGCAGCCTGATGGTCGGGTTCTTCGCCCGCGCGCTGTCCACGGAGCTCCGGCCGGACGCGGAGGAGATCGCCGAGGCCCGCTGGTGGACCAGGGACGAGCTGGGCGCGGCCGTGCGCTCCGGAGAGCTGGGCCTGCCGTCCCAGCTCTCGATCGCCCGCAGGCTCATCGAGACCTGGTACGGCGCGCGCATCGACGGCGACTGAGTGCGGGGGCGCCGACCGGTACGGCGGCGCCCCACAGATCAAACCGGACGGAACGCGAGGAGGGGGTCAGCAGGCGCCGGTGAGGTGCCGCTTGACCTCGGCCACCGACGGGTTCGTCATCGTGTGGCAGTCGGCGACCACGGTCGGCACCACCTGGTTGCCGTTGTTCACGCTCATCACGAACTCCGCGGCGTCCGGATGACGCTCGATGTCGATCTCCTCGAAGGTGATGCCTTCGCGGGTGAGCTGGCCCTTCAGTCGCTTGCAGGGGCCGCACCAACTGGTCGTGTAGACGGTGAGCGCCATCTTCGTCCCTTCGTGTGTCATGAGCAGTCATTGACAACACAACGGACCACCGCCCGTGTTCCCGGGATCCGCGGAGCGGCGGTCACTTCGCCAGGCGGGAGGCGATCCAGGACTGCACGCCCTCGGCCACGCCCGGCTCGCGGTAGAGCGCCGAGCTGTGCTGCACGCCGGGCATCGTCCGGATGGTCATCTTCACGCCCACCCCGTCGAGCGTCTGCTTCAGCAGCTCGCTCTGGTACGGCGGCACGAACTCGTCGTCCGAGTGGAGCGTGAGCATCGGGGCGTCGCCCGCGCTCGCGTGGAACGCCACCTCCATGCTCGACCAGATCTTGGGGCACTGGGTCGGCGCGCAGCCGCCCGCCAGCGCCACCGTCGCCTTGCGGAGCTTGCGCTGGTAGGCGTCCCCGCCGGCGTCGCCGTCGCTGTACGCCGTCAGCGGCGAGATGACCGGGGAGACGGCGGCGACGCCGCGCAGGCCGGGGGAGCCGTCGCCGTACGTGCCGACGGCGGCGGCGATGTGCCCGCCCGCGGAGAAGCCGAGCACGACGTAGCGGTCCGGGTCCATGTTGAACGTCTCGGCGTGCTTGCGCATGGTGGCGATGGCGTTGAGCGCGTCGCTCCGCTGCGCGGGCCACGCGGCGTCGCCCGAGAGCCGGTAGTTGATCGAGATGACGGTGTAGCCGAGCTGGGCGTAGCTCTGGCTGATCGAGGCCGTGGCCTTCTTGTCGCCGCCCGACCACCATCCGCCGTGGACGATGAACACCGCCGGATGCCGCTCTCCGGTGTTGTGCCACCACACGTCCATGCGCTGCCGAGAGTGCGCGCCGTACGAGAAGGTGCGGACGTTGGTGTCCGAGTGGAGCGGCACGACGGATACCGTGGCGGAGGGCGTGGGACTGGGCGACGGCGTCGGGTCGCCCGACGCGGCGGCGGCGCCCGTCGACGGGAGCAGAACGGCAGCGAGGGCTAGGGATCCGACACCTACCGCTGTCCTTCGCACTGCTCTCCTCCTTCGGAGCCGGGGCCCCTGTGGGTAAACCACGCCGTCTCTGTTAGTTGCTGGAAGGATGATGCCAGTTCATCCGTCCGCATCGCATGTTGGGAGCGTTACGTGGACGTCCTCGCGGGGCTGGATCCGGAGCAGCGTGACGTCGCCGAGTCCGTACGCGGTCCGGTGTGCGTGCTGGCAGGAGCAGGCACGGGCAAAACCCGGGCCATCACCCATCGCATCGCGCACGCGGTGCAGTCCGGGGTGGTCGAGCCGCAGTGCGTACTCGCTGTGACGTTCACCACGCGAGCGGCCGGCGAGCTCAGGCAGCGGCTGCGCCGGCTCGGCGCGCCGGGCGTGCAGGCCCGCACCTTCCACGCGGCGGCGCTGCGCCAGCTCAGCTACTTCTGGCCGCGCGTGATCGGCGGCGACACACCCCAGATCGTGGAGTCCAAGCTGCCGCTGCTCGTCGAGGCGTGCCGCACGCTCAGGAGGAACCCCGACCGCGGCGAGCTGCGCGACGTCGCGAGCGAGATCGAGTGGGCCAAGGTCACCCAGACCGGCCCCGAGGACTACCCGGCCGCCGCGCTCAAGGCCCGGCGCACCCCGCCGATCGCCCCCGAGGAGGTGGCCCGCCTCTACGAGGCGTACGAGGAGCTGCGCCGCCGCCGCAACCTGATCGACTTCGAGACCATCCTGGAACTGACCGCCGCGGTGATCACCGAGCACCGGGAGGTCGCCGCGCAGGTCCGCCAGCAGTACCGCTACTTCGTGGTGGACGAGTTCCAGGACGTCAACCCGCTGCAGAAGCTGCTGCTCGACACCTGGCTCGGCGGGCGCGACGACCTGTGCGTGGTCGGCGACCCCAACCAGACCATCTACTCCTTCACCGGCGCGACCCCGCTCTACCTGACGAACTTCGCCGTCGAGCACCCCTCGGCCACGGTGATCAGGCTGGTCCGCGACTACCGCTCCACCCCGCAGGTGGTCACGCTCGCCAACCGCGTCATGGCGCGCTCGCCGCACCGGCTGGAGCTGGTCGCGCAGCGCCCGGAGGGCCCCGAGCCCGTCTTCACCGAGTACGACGACGAGCCGGCCGAGGCGCTGGGCGTGGCGCTGACGGTGAAGAAGCTCATGGCCGACGGCGTGCCCGCCCGGGAGATCGCCGTGCTCTTCCGCGTCAACGCCCAGTCCGAGGCGTACGAGCAGGCGTTCGCCGAGGCCCGCGTGCCGTACGTGCTGCGGGGCGCGGAGCGGTTCTTCGAGCGCCCGGAGGTGCGGCAGGCCGTGGTCCTGCTGCGCGGCGCCGCCCGCTCGGCGAACGACGAGGAGTCGCTCGCGCCGGCCGTCCACGCGATCCTCTCGGGGATCGGCCTCACCCCGGAGCCGCCCGGCGGCGGCAGCGCCCGGGAGAAGTGGGAGTCGCTCAAGGCGCTGGCCGACCTCGCCGAGGACATGGCGGCCGAGGGCGCGGACCTGCCCGCCTTCGTCGCCGAGCTGGAGCGCCGGGCGATGGAGCAGCACGCCCCGCCCGTCGAGGGCGTGACGCTCGCCTCGCTGCACTCCGCCAAGGGCCTGGAGTGGGATGCCGTCTTCCTCGTCGGGCTCACCGACGGCATGGTCCCGATCGTGTACGCCGAGACCCCCGAGCAGATCGAGGAGGAGCGGCGGCTCCTCTATGTGGGCGTGACCCGCGCCCGCGAGCACCTTCACCTGTCCTGGGCGCTGGCCCGCTCCCCGGGCGGCCGCCGGTCGCGCCGGCCGTCCCGGTTCCTCGACGGCCTCTCCTCGCTGACCGCGAGCCCGCCGCCGAAGGCGGAGCGCCGGGCGCCGTCCAGGAAGGCGGCGCAACCCGTCCAGTGCCGCATCTGCGGCAGGTCCCTGGCGACGGCCGCCGAGCAGAAGCTGGGCCGCTGCGCCGGCTGCCCGGCGGACTACGACGAGGAGTTGCTGGAGAAGCTCAAGGCCTGGCGCTCCTCCGTCGCCAAGGAGAACAAGGTCCCGGCGTACGTCGTCTTCACCGACGTGACGCTCCAGGCGATCGCCGAGCGGGTGCCCGCCTCGGAAGAGGACCTTATGCAGATCGCGGGGATAGGACGGGTCAAATTGGACCGGTATGGTGACGCTGTGCTCGACCTGTGCCGTTCCGCCGCCGGAGTCTCCGGTGAGTAATGGAGGTTCTCGATGAACTCCGCGCTCAAGGAGCTCCTCGACCTTCTCGATCTGGAGCAGATCGAGCTGGACATCTTCCGGGGACGTAGCCCCGAGGAGCGCATCCAGCGTGTCTTCGGCGGCCAGGTCGCCGCCCAGGCCCTGGTGGCGGCGGGCCGTACGGTGCCGGCCGACCGCATGGTCCACTCGCTGCACGCGTACTTCATCCGCCCCGGTGACCCGGCGGTCCCGATCGTCTACAACGTCGAGCGGGTGCGTGACGGCCGCTCCTTCACCACGCGCCGGGTCGTCGCGATCCAGCACGGCAAGGCGATCTTCACCATGTCGGCCTCGTTCCACATCGACGAGCCCGGCGTCGCGCACCAGGCGCGGCCGATGCCCGACGTGCCCGCGCCGGAGAGCCTGCCCACGTTCCAGCAGCGGATGTTCGAGACCTTCGGCGACGACGAGGCGTGGCGCGAGTGGACGTCCAAGCCGCGTCCGGTCGACTTCCGCTACGTCAGCGCGCTCCCGTGGGAGGCGCAGCGCGACCCGAGCCTGATCAGCACCGAGAACAACGCCTGGTTCCGGTACGACGCCGAGCTGCCCGACGACCCGCTGCTGCACGTGGTGCTCGCCGCGTACGCCTCCGACTTCACCCTCGTCGACACCGTGCTGCTCGCCCACGGGCTGGCCTGGGGGTCGGCGAACATCAGCGGAGCCTCCCTCGACCACGCCATGTGGTTCCACCGCCCGTTCCGCGCCGACGACTGGATGCTGTACGCCCAGGAGTCGCCCTGGTCGGGCGGGGCGCGCGGGCTCGCGCGCGGTGAGATGTACACCGCGTCCGGGCAGCTCGCGGTGTCGGTCGTCCAGGAGTGCCTGATCCGGGTGGGCTGACCGCGTCGCCCTGAGCAGTGGGGCTCGTCAGCCGTGTCCCGGAGTGGGCGTGCGCGCGCGGGCCGCGCGAGTGCTAGCGTGGCGGTTCTGACCCCACGGTTAGTGTCGCGAAACCGTGAAAATCGCAGGTAGAAAATAGGTTGCCGGGTTCCCGGTCACGCATTTAGGGTCATGGAAGTCGGTCGGACGGTCCTGTCCGGCCTCGCATTCAAGCGGAGGTGAGTCACGTGACGAACACGATCATGTTTAACGCTGCGCGGCTTGCTTCCGCACGCCCGGCCGCCGGAGTGGCGTCGGTCATTCCGATGCGCGGCAAGGCCGTCCGTGTCGAGGCTCTCGCCGGCCCGGTCGTCTTCGGCGTCCTCGCTGACGCGCGCCAGGGCATCCCCGCCTACCGTCCGGCCCCGGTGGCCCGACCGATGGGCGACGAGCAGCTGAACAGCCACATCACCAACGGTGGAGTGCGCGGTTCGCGTTACGCCTGGAGAGAACCAGTCATAACCTGACTGGTCTCCTCTTCAGGCCGCGGATCCGCACACAGGATCCGCGGCCTTCTTGTTTTACCGCCACGTTCCGCCCACCCAAGAGGACAACCAGCCCAGAAACCAATCAAAGAGGTGACGCAGATGGCGGCCCCGGTCATGGACCTGATCGAAGCCGAGATCCCCTGCCGTACCGAACCCGACCTGTGGTTCGCCGAGTCTCCGGAGGACGTGGAGTTCGCCAAGGCGCTCTGCGGAGGCTGCCCGATCCAGAAGGCCTGCCTGGCCCGCGCGCTGGAGCGCGAGGAGCCGTGGGGCGTCTGGGGCGGCGAACTCATCCTGAGGGGGGCCGTCGTCCCCCGTAAGCGGCCGCGCGGGCGCCCCCGCAAGACTCCGGTCGCTGCCTGACCACCACCGCACCCGACGAACGTGTGAAAGAGGAGAAGATCCCAATGAACATGACCCTTACCGCCGCCATGTATATGCATCAAGAACTGGTCGCTGATCGAATACGCGGCCTCCACGAGGAGGCCGCCGAGCAGCGACTGGTCAGTCGGATCCAGGACGTACAGAGGGCGCGCCGCAAGGCCGAGCGTGCCTCACGGCGGCTGCTCGCGGCGCTCGCGCGCACCTGACGCTTCCTCGGGGAGCGTGCGTCACCCGGGCGGCCTCGGCCGCCCGGCGCGTGGCGGAACATCGGCAGGAGGGCCCGGGCCGTTCGTACGGCCCGGGCCTTCGCCGTCCGTACGGGCCCCTCACGCGAGGCGCAGCCCGGGGCGCTCAGCCGACGAGGGCGCCGCCTACCGCGTCGTCATCGTCGTCGTCGGCGAAGCCGGGAACCCAGCGGGTCACCTCGTCGCGGAACCGCGCGGTCGTGCCGAGCTGGCACAGGACCCCCACACCGGCCGCGTGCACGCGGTGGATCAGCACGTACGACGGGGGAAGGTTGAGCTGGCGCACCACGTTGGTGGGCCGCAGGTCGGCCACGGCCGCCGCCTGACGCTGGAGCCACTCCCTGCTGAAGCTGAACTCCTCCACCCGGGTGGGCTCAACGTAGGGGGCGAGGAACGCCCGCAGCGCGTCCACGTCGACCTCGATGTGCGGCCGGATGAACCCCTCGGCGCGCAGCCCCTCGACGACCGCCTCCATGTCGCCCTGGTTGAAGATGCGGGTCAGCTTGCCGAACATCAGGGGGTAGCCGTCCGGCAACCGGTTGACCGCGCCGAAGTCGAGCACCCCGAGGCGGCCGTCCTCCAGCATCCGGAAGTTGCCGGGGTGAGGATCCGCGTGCAGCATGCCGACCCGGGCTGGAGAGCAGAAGAGGAAGCGGCACAGCAGCAGCCCCGCGCGGTCGCGTTCCTGGCGTGTGCCGTCGGTGATGATCCGGGACAGCGCCGTTCCGGACATCCACTCGGTGACCAGGACCTGCTCGTTGGCGGCGATCACGTCCGGCACGAAGAAGTCGGGGTCGTCCCGGAACTCCTGCGCGAACGCGTGCTGCGCCTCCGCCTCGCTGAAATAGTCGAGCTCCTCGGTCACCCGCTGCCTGAGCTCGCTCAGCACGGCGGTGACGTCGAGGCCGGGCAGCAGCGCGCCGAAGAGCTTGCCGACCCGGGCGAGCTGGTTGAAGTCGGAGAGCAGGGCCTTGCCCGCGCCCGGGTACTGGATCTTCACGGCGACCGCCCGGCCGTCGTGCCAGACCGCCTTGTGGACCTGTCCGATCGAGGCCGCCGCGCTCGGCACGTCCGCGAACTCGAGGAAGTTGTCCCTCCAATCATCGCCGAGCTGCTCGGTCAGGACCTTGTGCACGACCGGGGCGGGCAGCGGCGGGGCGGCGTCCTGCAGCTTGGTCAGGGTCGCGCGGTACGGCCCGGAGATCTCCGGAGGCAGCGCCGCCTCGAAGATGGACAGCGCCTGGCCGAACTTCATCGCGCCGCCCTTGAGCTCGCCGAGCACCTTGAAGATCTGCTCCGCGGTGCGCTGCTGGATCTCCTGGGCAACGATCTCGGCGGACTTGCCACCGATGCGTTTGCCGATGCCGAGTGCGGTGCGGCCGGCGAACCCCAAGGGGAGCGCGGCCAGCTTCGCCGAGCGCGTCACAGCGCGTCGCGGGAGGTCACTCACGCGACCATTGTTAGCGAAGGTCGGTGGTTTCGACCACAGTCACACAACGGATGCGGGCGACAGGAGCGCCGATCCCAGCGCCAGTCAGGGGTTATCTCCAATGTGCCGTTGCTCACAGCGGCGCCTTCGAGCCATGCCAGCGCCTGTCCCACCGCCTGCGCGGCGACCAGCGCGGACAGAGCGGCGTCGCAGGCGATCTCCCCCGCGGGGAAGCCACCGAGCCGGGCCTGGACCGACGGCCAGGCCGGGTCACGGTCCCGCCGGAAGAGATCGAGGCAGCGCAGGCACGGAGTGCTCCCGGCCAGCACCAGCGGCCCCACGCACCCCCATCCCTCGGCTGCGGCGACGAGCAGGTGCGGGACGCCCGCCGCGCGCAGTTCGTGCGCCAGCAGGGCGTCAAGCGGCTCGACGGGGGCGAGGATCGCGAGGTCGGGGCGGCGCGCGCCGTCGGCGGGCCGCGAGGCCGTACGGCCGGGCCAGGCGTTGATCCCCGGAGCGAGCCGCCGGGCGATCGCGACCGCGCCCTCCTCCCGGCTCGCCCCCACCTCGGCGGCGCCCAGCCCGCCTGGTGCCACGTCCCGGAGGCGGGCCGTGCCCGGGTCCACGACGCAGAGATGGCCGATGCCGGAGGCGGCCAGCAGCGACACGATCCGGGCGCCCACCCGGCCCGCGCCGTACACCCGGATGTGCGCCGACCGCCTGCGCCGCAGCGCGGCGAGCCCGCCGTCGGGGGCGGCGAGGGAGAGCCGGTCCAGCTCGGGACGGAGCCGCTCGCGCTCCTCGCGGGACAGCGCGGCGAGCTCGCCCGGCGGCGCGGACGCGTCCTCGACCAGGCCGTGCCGTACGAGCAGGGCGATCACCTCGTGCGCGGCCTCCGCGCCGAGGCCGCTCGCCGCGACGGCCTGCTCCAGCGTGCGGGTGCCGTCGAGGCTCTCGACGAGCCGCCGGACGGCGGGCTCCAGGTCGGTGAGGACGATCGAACGCGACGGGTGGACGCCGAACTGGAGCGTGCGGGCGTCTCTTTCGACCCGCCGCAGGGCGGGCTTCAGACGAGGTCTCATAGCAGCGTGAGATTAGTCACACCAGGTGAGAGCGTGTGCGTGGGCTGTGGATAACTTCGTGACAGATGAGGGGGAAGCGGTTCAGGTTTCCCGTAAAGTCGGCCGGCGTTCGCCTGATTGACCAGCGAGAACGTCATTGACCCCCTGTGGAAACAGGCGGTTGTCGGCTACCTTGCATATGTGCCCCCCGAGACAGTCGAGGTTCGTCGGAGCGCGCGACGGCGGCGAACCGTTTCCGCGTACCGCGATGGCGACAAAACCATCGTGCTGCTCCCGGCCGGTCTGAGCACGACCGACGAGGAGCAGTGGGTTCACCGCATGCTCGACCGGCTCGCCGCGAAGGAACAGCGAAGACGTTTCAGCGACGATGATCTGCTCGATCGGGCGAGGGAGCTGTCCACCCGCTATCTGGACGGTAGAGCCGTCCCCCGCAGCGTGCGTTGGGTCGACAACCAGCAGCACAGATGGGGCTCCTGCACCCCGGATCACGCGACGATCAGGCTATCGGCTCGGCTCCGCGGGATGCCCGCCTGGGTCGTAGACTACGTGATCATGCACGAGCTGGTCCACCTGTTGGTCCCCAGCCACGGTCCCCGATTCTGGGCCTTGGTCGAGCGCTTTCCCAAGGCGGAGCGGGCCCGGGGCTTCCTCGAAGGCTTCTCCATGGCGGCCAACGGCTCCCCGGAGGAGTGTTGACCCGCGTCGCGGCCGTCCTCGTCACCGCCGGCATGGCGGACGCGGCCCCTCCCGGGATCGACCCGCACGAGTTCCTCATGGCCGTCGCCGAGGACACCTACGAGATCGTCGCCGGACTCGAGTTCGTCGAGCCGGTCATCCTGTCCGCCGGGGTCGCCGGGCTGGACGAGATCGCCTGGCCGGGCACGCCGGTCATCTCCGTCGACTCGCCCGCCGAGGCGTTCGCCGCCCTGCCGTACGCCGTGGGGGGAGACGGGGGCGCCGAAGGTGTGGTGGTCAGCGCCGACGCCCCTGACCTGCCGCCCCTGCTGATCGGCAAGCTGTTCCGGGCGCTGGGCCGGGCCGAGGTCGCCATCTGCCCCGCGGAGGGCGGGGGAGCGGTCGCCGTCGCCGCGCGGCTGCCTTTCCCCGACTGGGCCGACCCCGACCTCGACGACCCCGACCTCGTCGCACGGCTCCGCCGTCAGGCTCCTGGGCGGCGCATGGTCGCCACCGGCCCCGGCTGGCACCGGCTCAGGAAGCCGGTCGACGTGGCGCGGCTCGATCCCGGCCTGGAGGGCTGGGAGAACACCCGGCTCTTGCTCAGTTAGCGCGCCGGCGGATCAGGCGGCGCGTCGGGCCAGGTGAGCGGCCGCCCGCGGGTGCCGGTCGGCACGAGAGGCCGCTCAGCGGGCGGGCAGCCGCAGCTCGGCGAAGAGGGCGCGATGGTCGGTGTCCGGCACGTCGTGGACGCTGACGTCCACCGCCGAGGCCCGCCGGTCCACCAGCACGTGGTCGATCGTGATGAGTGGGGGCAGCCGCCGGTTCGCCGGCCAGGTCGTGCGCAGCCCGGCGCCGGTCGCGTCCGCCGCGTCGAGGTATCCGCGGTCGAGGACGTCGCGCAGGCTCGCGTGGTCCAGGCTGGCGTTGAAGTCGCCGGCGAGGACGCGGATCGTCCCCGGCACGGTGGGCGGCAGCGAGCGCAGCGCCTCCCGCCAGGTGGCGACGTCCGGGCCGAGCGGCGCCATGGTGTGGACGTCGACCAGCTCGACCGTCTGCCCGCTCGGCAGCGAGAACCGGACATGCGGCATGTGGTGCCCGTCGGACGGGCCGAGATCCGGCAGCTTCGTCAGCGGATAGCGCGAGTAGACGCCGCTTCCCGACGCGCTGTACTCCGGCTCCAGGTGGCCGTACGGCATCAGCCGCCCCAGCCCGGCCGCGTCGAGGGCCTCGACCGCCCGCGGGTCCAGCTCCTGTGTGTTGAGGATGTCCGGACGCAGCCGGCGCACCAGCTCGACCACCGTGTGGGCGTCACCCCGCCCAAAGAACAGGTTGACCGTGAGGATCCGCAGGGACGGGCCGGTCGCGGTCGGCGTGTCGCCGAACGCCCGGGGCAGCACCATGAACGCCATGAGCACGCACGTCGCCGCCCCCACGGCGATCACAAGCCGGCGCCGAGTGCCGAGCGCCAGCAGCAGCGCGACCAGCGAGAACAGCGCCACGTACGGCGTGCCCGTGATCAGCTCGGTGATGACGGGGCCGTCCACGCCGGCCAGCCGGACCAGCGCCCAGACCGCGCACGGCGCCACCGCGATCCAGGCCAGCGGCCGGGGAACCCGCCACCGGCGCCGCGGGACCGTGACGACGCCGCCCACGTCCACCTGAGTCATGGGGCCGACCCTAACGATCGGAACCGCAAGCCTGTGTAAGTCAGATGTGCGGATTCCGTGCAGCTTTGGCCCGGGCGGCGAGCCGCCGGGTGGCCTCGTCGCTCGGCTCGGGGATCTCCTCGACGGGGAACCAGCGCAGGTCGAGCGACTCGTCGCTGATCACCGCCTCGGCCCCGGGCGGCGCGACCGCGCCGTACTCGACGTCGAGGTGCCAGCTGTGCGGTGGGTGGCACCAGACCTGGTGCCGGTCGAGCGCCAGCGGCCCGGGCAGCAGTCGCAGGCCGGCGATGCCGGACTCCTCGGTCGCCTCTCTGAGCGCGACCTCGGCCAGTGAGCCGTCGGAGACCTCGCAGTGGCCACCCATCGGGAGCCACATCCCGGCCTTCGGATGCAGCGTGAGCAGCACCCGGGAGCCGTCGTGGGAGATCACCGCCGTGGTGGCGGTCAGGTGCCCCGGCACGCACTCGCGCCACATCGCGTTCTCGTACGCGTCGAGGTGGGCGAGAAACTCCTTCCTCAGGAGCTCCTCGCCCGGCGTCGGCGCCGTCCACCCGCTGAGCACGTCATACGCGTCCCGGTGGAGGCTCACTCGTCGTCGTCCTTGGGCTCCTCCAGAGCGGACAGGTCGAACCGCGCCTCGCCCCTGACGAAGGACTCGGGATCGTCCAGGTCGTCGGCGGTGGGCATGAGGTCGGGGTGGCTCCACACGGCGTCCCGGCCGTCGACGCCGCGTTCGGCGGTCAGCGCCTTCCACAGAGCCGCCGCCTCGCGCAGCCGCCGGGGCCGCAGCTCCAGGCCGACCAGCGTGGCGAAGGTCCGCTCGGCCGGTCCGCCCGTCGCCCGGCGGCGCCGCACCGTCTCGGCGAGCGCCGTCGCGGAGGGCAGCTTGCCCTCGGCGGCCTCGTCCACGACCGTGGCCACCCAGCCCTCGACCAGCGCGAGCGCGGTCTCCAGACGGGCCAGGGCGGCCTTCTGCCGTTCGGTCTCCTCAGGCTTGAGCAACTCGCCGCCGCCGAGGATCTCCTGGAGCTGCTCGGGGTTGTTCAGGTCGAGGCCCTGAAGCTTGCCTTCCAAGGCGGAGGCGTCCACGGTGATGCCCCTGGCGTACTCCTCCACCGCGCCGAGCAGGTGCGCCCGCAGCCACGGCACGTGCTGGAACAGCCGGTGGTGGGCCGCCTCGCGCAGTGCGAGGTAGATCCTGATCTCCTCGGCGGGCGTCTCCAGGCCCTCGCTGAAGGCCGCGATGCCGCCGGGCAGCAGCGCGGCGGTGTCCGAGAGCGGCAGGCCGATGTCAGAGGAGCCGACGACCTCGCGGGCGAGCGTGCCCAGCGCCTGGCCGAGCTGCTGGCCGACCATCATGCCGCCCATCTGCTTGAGCATGCCGAACAGCGGCCCGGCCATCGCCTGGGCCTCGGCGGGCAGGCCAGCGGCGCCCAGAGTGCCGCCCATCGTCTCGACCATGCGGGCGGCGATGGGCTCGCAGAGCTGCTTCCAGACCGGGACGGTCTTCTCGATCCACTCGGACCGGCTCCACGCCTGCGGGCTCGCCACGCCGCTGGGCAGCGCGGTCGCCTCGTTCAGCCAGAGGTCGGCGAGATTGAGGGCGTCGACGATCTGCCGCCGTTCACCCTCCATGACGCTCGGGTCACCTTCGGCGACCACGGCGTGTCGTGCGATGTTCTTGGCCATGTCCCAGTTGACAGGCCCGGCGCTCTGCGGGGCGGACAGCATGTCCGCGAACTGCCGCATCGCCGCCGCGATCTGCTCCGGGCTGCCGAACATGGCGAACGGGTTTTCGTTGGGGTCATTTTCACGACCTGGCAGGTCAGTCACCGCGCCACCTCGTGCAGGATGGAGGAGTCCACATCCGCCACGTTATCCGCCGTGGGGCGGATCAGTGCAAAGTGAGGACCTCGTGCAAACCTCGAAACGCCTTCGTCCGCCCGTCGTCGCCGTCACGGGCGCCGCCTCCGGTCTCGGCAGGGCGTTCCTCGCGAAAGTCGCCTCGTCTGCGGATTTCCGCAGGGTCGTGGCCATCGACGACCAGCGCGGCGACGTGCCGGACGTCACATGGCGGGTGCTCGACATCAGGGATCCGCTCTTGGCGAACCGGATCTCGGATGTGGACGTCCTGGTCCACCTGGGCGGCGACTACTCCCTCGACTCCGACCCCGAGGAGCGCCGGGCGTACAACCTGCGGGCCGCCCAGACCGTGCTCACCGCGTCCGCGGCGGCCCGGGTCCGCCGCGTGGTCCTGGTCACCAGCGCGATGGTCTACGGCGCCGCCGACGACAACCCTGTGCCGCTGGCGGAGGACTCTCCGGTCGCGGCCGAACCCGACACCGGCGTCGTCGGTGACCACCTGGAGATCGAGGCGCTGGTGCGGCGCTCCCTCCGCTCGCACCCCGGCCTCGGCGTCACCGTGCTGCGGCCCGCCGCGCTGGTCGGCCCCGGCATCGACACGGTCGTCACCCGGCACTTCGAGGCTCCGCGCCTGCTCGTGGTCAAGGGTTCGCTGCCGCGCTGGCAGTTCTGCCACATCGACGATCTGCTGTCGGCGCTGGAGATGGCCGCGCTCGGCCACGTCGGCGGAGTGGTCGCGGTCGGCTCCGACGGATGGCTGGAGATGGAGCAGGTCGAGGAGGTCTCCGGCCTGCGCCGCTTCGAGCTGCCCGCGGGACTGACCTTCGGCACGGCCCAGCGGCTGCACCGGCTCGGGATCACCCCCGCCCCGGCGACCGACTTGCACTACGTCGTCTATCCGTGGGTGGTGGACTGCACCACACTCCGCGCCGCGGGGTGGAAGCCCACGTGGACCAACGAGGCCGCCCTGCAGGAGCTGCTCGAGCTGCGCCAGGGCAAGCACGCGGTGGTCGGCCGCCGCCTCTCCGGCAAGGATGCGACGCTCACCGCCGCCGGTGCCACGGTCGCCGTCATCGGCACCGCCGCCATCGTCCGGGTCGCCCGCCGCAAGCGGCGCGTCTGACCTGTGCGTACAAGCCCGCCGGGCGCCCCGCCCGGCGGGCTTGTACGGCTTATTGGGAGCGGCGGCACGTGCCCCGAGGATCGTCGCCGTACTAACCTCGGGTCCGTGGATGTCATCCGTTTGCTGGGTATTCGCGACACCCCGTTGTCGGTGGACGAGGTGCTGCGCGCGGTCGGGGACCACACGGCCGGCGGCACCGCGATCTTCGTGGGGACCGTACGCGAAGAGGACCAGGGCAAGGCGGTGACGCTGCTGTCCTACTCGGCGCACCCGACGGCCGAGCAGGAGCTGCGGAGGGTGGCCGAGAAGGTCGCCGCCGACCACGCGGTGACCGCCCTCGCTGCCGTCCACCGCGTCGGCGACCTCGAATTGGGCGACATCGCGGTCGTGGTGGCCGTGGCCTGCCCCCATCGCGGCGAGGCGTTCGCCGCCTGCCGTCGCCTGATCGACGACCTCAAGCACGAGGTGCCGATCTGGAAGCATCAGGTCTTCGCCGACGGGACCTCCGAGTGGGTCGGCGCCTGCTGACCGCCGGGCGAGTGTCCAGGGTCACTGCCCGCAGCGCATAGAGTGCGACCATGTCCCGACGCGCTCTCACCTTGCTGGTGGCGGGTTTCCTGACAGTGATACTCGCCGTCGTCGCGGCGTGGTTGCCCGTGCCGTACGTCGTGCTGAGCCCGGGGCCGACGGAGAACACGATCGGCGAGGTCAAGGGCAAGCCGGTGATCTCGATCTCGGGACACTCCACTTATCCCACCGACGGCAAGCTGAGCATGGTGACCGTCGCCTACCAGGGCGGGCCGAACAACAACATCGACCTGCTGACCGCGCTGCGCGGCTGGTTCGACCCCACCATCGCGGTCGTCCCCGAGGAGACGATCTTCCCGAAGACGTCGTCGCCGAAGCAGGTCGAGCAGCAGAACACGCAGGAGATGACGACCTCGCAGGAGGACGCCACGATCGCGGCGCTGCGCGAGCTGAAGATCCCGGTCGCCGAGATCGTGACGGTGGTGGCCGTGGAGAAGGGGCTGCCCGCGGACGGCAAGCTGCAGGTGGGCGATGAGATCACCGCCGTGGACGGCGTCGCCGCCTCCGACCAGAACGCCGTGGCCACGGCGGTTCGCAAGGCCACGCCGGGTGACCAGGTGCGGCTCACGGTGAAGCGCAAGGGCACCTCCACCGAGGTCACGCTCGGCACCGTGAAGGGCGGGGACGGCAAGGCCAGGGTCGGCGTCACCATGGGGATGCGCTACCAGCCCCCGTTCAAGGTCGACATCAGCGTCGGCGACATCGGCGGCCCGAGCGCGGGGCTGATGTTCTCGCTGGGCATCTACGACAAGCTCACCCCCGGCTCCCTGACCGGCGGCAAGTCCATCGCGGGCACGGGCACCATCTCGCTGGACGGCACGGTCGGCCCCATCGGCGGCATCGAGCAGAAGATGGTGGGCGCCAGGAAGGCGGGCGCCACGGTCTTCCTCACCCCCGCGCGCAACTGCGCCCAGGCCGTACGGGCCGTGCCCGAGGGGCTGCGCCTCGTCAAGGTCGAGACTCTCGACGGCGCCGTCAAGGCGCTCGACGCGCTGCGTACCGGCACGGGTGATGTCCCAGCATGCACAGGAAACTGAAATCACGGCCGGGCGTTTCGCGGTGTAGGTTGCCAAGCACGGACCGTTGTTCTGAGACAAGGGGTTGGCGTTGAGCTTCCGGAGCCCCGGAGCCGGTCGGGCGATGCGCTTGCCCCGCCGTCCGCGACTGCTCATTCCCGTTGTGGTCGCCCTCGCGGCGATCGTTGTTTCTTTCTTCATTTTTACCGCGATCTATACCGACTTCCTGTGGTACGAGTCGGTGGACTTCTCGTCGGTTTTCTCGACCATGCTGGTGACGCAGATCCTGCTGTTCGTGGTGGGCGCGGCGCTCATGGTCGTGATCGTGGGCGGCAACGTCGCCCTCGCGCACCGGGTGCGCCCGATGTTCGGCCCCGGCATGTTCGGCTCGCCGCAGGGGGCCGACCGCTACCGGCTCGCGGTCGACCCACACCGCAAGGTCTTCTTCCTCATCGGCCTGGGCGTCCTGGGGTTGTTCACCGGTTCCTCCACGGCCGGTCAGTGGAAGACGTGGCTGCTGTTCCTCAACTCCAGCAGCTTCGGCGCGAAGGACCCGTTGTTCGGCCGGGACGTGTCGTTCTTCATGTTCATCGTCCCCTTCCTCCGGATGACGCTGAGCTTCCTCTTCACCGCGGTCATCCTGTCGATCATCACCGCGGCGATCGTGCACTACCTCTACGGCGGGTTCCGGATCGCCTCTCCGGGCGGGGTGCACGCCTCCCGCGCCGCGCGGGTTCACCTTTCGGTGCTGCTCGGCGTCTTCGTCCTGCTCAAGGCCGTCGCGTACTTCCTCGATCGCTATGACCTGGTGTACTCCACCCGCGGCATCGTGGACGGCGCGTCCTATACCGACGTCAACGCGGTGCTCCCGGCGAAGGGCATCCTGGCGGTCATCGCGCTGATCTGCGCGCTGATCTTCTTCGCCGGGGTGGTCCGTCCGGGCGGCATGTGGCCCGGGGCCGCCTTCGGGCTCATGGTCCTGTCGGCCATCCTCATCGGCAGCGTCTACCCCGTCCTGGTCGAGCAGTTCCAGGTGCGGCCCAACCAGCAGGGCAAGGAGCAGCTGGCGATCTCGCGGAACATCGCCGCCACCCGCGAGGCGTACGGCGTGGCCGGCGCCAAGGTCGAGACGTACGACGCGCAGGCAACCCCGAAGCAGGGGATGTCGGCCGACGAGACCGTCTCCGGTGTGCGACTCCTCGACCCCACACTGGTCTCGAAGACGTTCCAGCAGAAGCAGCGCATCCGCGGCTTCTACGACTTCCCCGAGCAGTTGGACGTCGACCGGTACAAGGACGCCGACGGTGTCGTGCGCGACCACCTGGTCGCGGTCCGCGAGATGGTCGGCCCGCCGGGCGACCGCAACAACTGGATCAACCGTCACCTCGTCTACACCCACGGGTACGGCTTCGTCGGGGCCCCGGGCAGCGAGGTGGACAGCGAAGGCCTGCCGAACTTCGACGCCAAGGACATGCCGGTCTCCGGCTCGCTCGTTGCGACCGCCGGGCTCAAGGAGCCGCGCATCTACTTCGGCGAGAAGACCCACGACTACGCCGTCGTCGGCGGCAAGAAGGGGATGGAGCTCGACTACCCGACAGACGGCGGGACCGGCCAGAAGGACACCTCGTACGAGGGCAAGGGCGGCGTCCCGGTCGGCTCGTTCTTCAACCGGCTGCTCTACGCCGCGAAGTACGGCGAGATCAACATGCTGCTGTCGGGTGACATCGACGACCGGTCCCGCATCATCTACGACCGGACGCCGACCGAGCGCGTCGCCAAGGTGGCGCCCTTCCTCAACCTCGACTCCGACCCGTACCCCGCGATCGTCAACGGCCGGGTGGTCTGGATCGTCGACGCGTACACGACCGCGAACGAGTACCCGTTCTCCCAGAGCAAGAGCTTCCAGGACATGATCCGGGACACCACGACCAACCCGGGGCTCGGGGCGCCGCAGCCGCGTGACCAGATCAACTACATCCGGAACTCGGTCAAGGCGGTCGTCGACGCGTACGACGGCTCGGTGACGCTTTACGAGTGGGACGAGAAGGACCCCATCCTCAAGTCGTGGGAGAAGGCCTTCCCCGGGATCATCAAGCCCAAGAACGCGATCGACCCCGATCTGCAGCAGCACCTGCGCTACCCCGAGGACCTGTTCAAGGTCCAGCGTGATGTGCTGTCCCGCTACCACATCACCAACGCGCAGTCGTTCTACGGCGGGCAGGACTTCTGGAACATCCCTGACGACCCGTCCTCCGGTGAGAAGAACGTCAAGCAGCCGCCGTACTACCTGTCGGTCAAGATGCCCGGCGCCGAGAAGTCCGCGTTCTCGCTGACCACGACGTTCGTACCGCGCGCGAACCCGAACCTCGCCGCGTTCATGGCCGTGGACGCCACCGCCGGGGACGACCCAGGCGCGTTGCGCATCCTGCGGATGCCGGCGAACACCACGATCATGGGCCCGGGGCAGGTGCAGAACGCCTTCACCAACAAGTTCTCGGGAGAGCTCAACATCCTGGGGCTGGGCAAGGCCCAGATCATCTACGGCAACCTGCTCACCCTGCCGTTCGGCGGCGGTCTCGTCTATGTCGAGCCCGTGTACGTCCAGACCGCGGCGGGGGCGGGACAGGAGCCGTATCCGATCCTGAGGCGGGTGCTGGTGATGTTCGGCAACCGGGTGGGCTCCGCCGACACCCTCCAGCAAGCCCTCGACCAGGTGTTCGGCACCACCACGTCGCAGCCGGCCAAGCCCGAGGACAAACCCGGGACCAAGCCGGAGGACAAGCCCGCGGTCGACCCCGGCCTGACCGGAGTGATCGAGAGGGCCCAAGCCGCCTACGACGAGGCGCAGAAGGCGCTGTCCGCGAACCCGCCCGACTGGGGCAAGTACGGCGATGCGCAGAAGCGGCTGAGCGACGCGTTGAACGAGCTGGCCGAGGTGCAGCGGAACCAACCCGCCGCCACGCCGTCGCCCTCGCCGTCCGGGGCCGCACCGTCTCCGTCGGCCTCCGCGATGGCCGAATCGGGGAGCTCCTAACAGCGTGCCGATTTGCCCTCGCCTTCGCGTCCCGGTACTGTGTAGACACACACCGACGCGGGGTGGAGCAGTTCGGTAGCTCGCTGGGCTCATAACCCAGAGGTCGCAGGTTCAAATCCTGTCCCCGCTACTGATGGAAGGCCCTGGTCACCGGGAAACCGGAGACCAGGGCCTTCTGCCGTTCCTGCCCTCTCTTTCCAAGGAGGGGTCACTCTCCTCAAGGGCGAGGATCGCTCTCCTCGTAGGAGGGGACCGCGCGGGGCTCCATCCGGAAATATGCGTATTCGCTGGGGTGAGCAGGCGTAGCCGGAGTGGCGATCGCCGGTTACGAGAGGCGAACGAGGCAATTGGTTTGCCCTCGCCTTCGCGTCCCGGTACTGTGTAGACACACACCGACGCGGGGTGGAGCAGTTCGGTAGCTCGCTGGGCTCATAACCCAGAGGTCGCAGGTTCAAATCCTGTCCCCGCTACTGATCGAAGGCCCTGGTCACCGGGAAACCGGCGACCAGGGCCTTCGCTTTTGCTTGACGTCGTCTTGGCTTCGGCCCCGGGCTCACCGCGGGAGCGTACGGCTCACCCCGACGCAACTCCTGGCCCGGCTGCCCGGCCTGGGGCGCCGCGCCGACGGCTCGTCCTCGACGCGGGGGATCAACGCCTGCGCGGCCTTGGCATCGGAGAGGATCCGCAGCGCTTCGCTGTCGTTGGCCGGCAACTGACCGTGCCGGGCGAGCTCATGCACGAGGAAGGTCATCGGCGCGGGATCACCGGCGTTCGACGCGGCCACGGTCGCGCGCGCGGCCGTCAGCAGGCTGAGGTAGTAGGAGCGCATGGTCGCCTCGCGTACTCGGGCCTGCTCCAGGTCGTCGAGCAGCTCGTTCGCGATCTCCAGCAGGTCAGCCGTGTGCCGGGCCTCGGCGGTGATGTGTGCCCGGATGTCGTCGAACTCGGACCGCGTCATTATGGCTACCTCCACCGGTGAGAGCCCGGGCGACCGGGATGGCGCCAAAACAAGGGCTCCCACTCTGCTTTCCTAAGGCGCGGCGATTGCGGACGGCTTGACAACAGGTTGCGCTGCGGACCTCATGCTGATGCCGCGATCCCCGTCCCCACCCCGTGCCGGCCTCGTCGCCGTAGTGCTACTTAGATGCTTGAGACCCGGTTCTGGTTGTCCACGCTGAACTGGACGTTCTCTGGGAACCGCGATTCATCGCCCTGCGTGGCGGGGGGCGGGGCGCTGTGAGGGCTCGCGCCACTCCCGGAATCCGAGAGTGACGGAATGCGTCTCGATCACTCCGATGGGCCTGCTAGTCTTCTCAGGTCGGCGCAGTCCGGCGTCTTCCCTCTCCTTCCGCTGAGCGGTTCAGGCATGGGACGGCGTGGGCTAAACTCGACAAGTCTCCTCAAACGATCAGTTTCGGGTCATTCGTTCGCGAAGCGGACAAGGATCTGGTAAGTTAGAGGGGTTGCCCCGGAAACGGGGCGGCTGCGATTCCTCTGGAGTTGCGCGGTTTGGGTCAAGTGCTCCGAAATGGGGCGGTTTGACACGGACCGGGCGACACGGAAGAATAGTAAACAGAAAGAACGAAGCGAATAACGCCCCGGAGCGGATGGCTCGGTTTCGAGTCTGAGGTGATGGTGGTCGCGTCCGTTTCTTGAGAACTCAACAGTGTGCTAAAAGCCAGTGCATGACGCACAACCCCGTCCTTACCTGCATCTTCGGGTGTGGGGGGATGGATTCCTTTGGTTGACATTCATGTCGAATGTTGGCCAGGAAAAACTCGAAAACATTGTTTGGAGAGTTTGATCCTGGCTCAGGACGAACGCTGGCGGCGTGCTTAACACATGCAAGTCGAGCGGAAAGGCCCTTCGGGGTACTCGAGCGGCGAACGGGTGAGTAACACGTGAGTAACCTGCCCCTGACTCTGGGATAAGCCTGGGAAACTGGGTCTAATACCGGATATGACTACTTCGGGCATCCGATGGTGGTGGAAAGTTTTTTCGGTTGGGGATGGACTCGCGGCCTATCAGCTTGTTGGTGGGGTAGTGGCCTACCAAGGCGACGACGGGTAGCCGGCCTGAGAGGGCGACCGGCCACACTGGGACTGAGACACGGCCCAGACTCCTACGGGAGGCAGCAGTGGGGAATATTGCGCAATGGGCGAAAGCCTGACGCAGCGACGCCGCGTGGGGGATGACGGCCTTCGGGTTGTAAACCTCTTTCAGCAGGGACGAAGTTGACGTGTACCTGTAGAAGAAGCGCCGGCTAACTACGTGCCAGCAGCCGCGGTAATACGTAGGGCGCAAGCGTTGTCCGGAATTATTGGGCGTAAAGAGCTCGTAGGTGGCTTGTCGCGTCTGCCGTGAAAGCTTAGGGCTTAACCCTAGGTCTGCGGTGGATACGGGCAGGCTAGAGGCTGGTAGGGGCAAGCGGAATTCCTGGTGTAGCGGTGAAATGCGCAGATATCAGGAGGAACACCGGTGGCGAAGGCGGCTTGCTGGGC
>NZ_CP191998.1:7047500-8382500 GCF_050947145.1 Microtetraspora malaysiensis | reverse complement strand
GTGAAGCGGCGGAGTGATCCAGCCGTGGAGGTTGTGCGAGTGAGAATGCAGGCATGAGTAGCGAATCAGAAGTGAGAAACTTCTGCGCCGGATGACCAAGGGTTCCTGGGCTAGGCTAATCCGCCCAGGGTAAGTCGGGGCCTAAGGCGAGGCCGACAGGCGTAGTCGATGGATAACGGGTTGATATTCCCGTACCCGCTGTGATGCGCCCATATCGAATCCAGTGATACTAAGGGTCCTTAACCCCTGCTGTCCTTCGGGATGGTGGTGAGGGTGAACGCCTGGCCTGATCTGGTAGTAGGTAAGCGATGGGGTGACGCAGGAAGGTAGCCCATCCCGGGCGATGGTTGTTCCCGGGGTAAGCATGTAGGGCGGCAGATAGGCAAATCCGTCTGCCATGTAGCCTGAGATGTGATGCCGAGCCGATTGTGGTGAAGTGGGTGATCCTATGCTGCCAAGAAAAGCCTCTAGTGAGTGTCGTAGCGGCCCGTACCCGAAACCGACTCAGGTGGTCAGGTAGAGAATACTAAGGCGTTCGGGTGAACTGTGGTTAAGGAACTCGGCAAATTGCCCCCGTAACTTCGGGAGAAGGGGGGCCTCTGTTGGTGTAGGAGTTTTCCTCCGAAGCTGGTGGAGGCCGCAGTGGCCAGGGGGAAGCGACTGTTTACTAAAAACACAGGTCCGTGCGAAGTCGTAAGACGATGTATACGGACTGACGCCTGCCCGGTGCCGGAACGTTAAGGGGACCGGTTAGTGTGCCTTCGGGTATGCGAAGCTGAGAACTTAAGCGCCGGTAAACGGCGGTGGTAACTATAACCATCCTAAGGTAGCGAAATTCCTTGTCGGGTAAGTTCCGACCTGCACGAATGGCGTAACGACTTCCCCGCTGTCTCAACCACAGACCCGGTGAAATTGCACTACGAGTAAAGATGCTCGTTACGCGCAGCAGGACGGAAAGACCCCGGGACCTTCACTACAGCTTGACATTGGCGTTTGGAGCGTCTTGTGTAGGATAGGTGGGAGACTGGGAAGCCTCGACGCTAGTTGGGGTGGAGTCATTGGTGAAATACCACTCTGGTCGTTTTGAACGTCTAACCCGCGCCCGTGTATCCGGGTGGGGGACAGTGTCTGGTGGGTAGTTTAACTGGGGCGGTTGCCTCCTAAAGAGTAACGGAGGCGCCCAAAGGTTCCCTCAGCCTGGTTGGTAATCAGGTGTCGAGTGTAAGTGCACAAGGGAGCTTGACTGTGAGACTGACGGGTCGAGCAGGAGCGAAAGCTGGGACTAGTGATCCGGCATCGGCTTGTGGAAGCGGTGTCGCTCAACGGCTAAAAGGTACCCCGGGGATAACAGGCTGATCTTCCCCAAGAGTCCATATCGACGGGATGGTTTGGCACCTCGATGTCGGCTCGTCGCATCCTGGGGCTGGAGTAGGTCCCAAGGGTTGGGCTGTTCGCCCATTAAAGCGGTACGCGAGCTGGGTTTAGAACGTCGCGAGACAGTTCGGTCCCTATCCGCTGCGCGCGCAGGAGACTTGAGAGAGGCTGTCCCTAGTACGAGAGGACCGGGACGGACGAACCTCTGGTGTGCCAGTTGTTCCGCCAGGAGCACGGCTGGTTGGCTACGTTCGGAAGGGATAACCGCTGAAAGCATCTAAGCGGGAAGCTCGTCTCGAGATGAGGTCTCCCACCCTTTGTGGGGTAAGGCTCCCGGTAGATGACCGGGTTGATAGGCTGGAAGTGGAAGCGCGGTAACGTGTGGAGCTGACCGGTACTAATAGGCCGAGGACTTGTCCATAGATGTTCGCGTCGACTATGCGATTCAGAGACTGCAAACAGTCCTGCCCGCTGTGATGGTGGGTGGCTGGTTGTGTGTTTCATAGGGTTACGGCGGTTATAGCGGTTGGGAAACACCCGGTTACATTCCGAACCCGGTAGTTAAGCCTTCCAGCGCCGATGGTACTGCACTCGGGAGGGTGTGGGAGAGTAGGACGCCGCCGGACAATTTTTTGTGAGGAAGGGCTACCCCTTAACAGGGGTGGCCCTTTCTTCGTTTTTGGGGGTTGTTTCCGCGGTTGATTGGGGTTGTGGCCGCCGCTCGCGGCTGGTGGTTGTGGCCGGGGGCGGGGTTGTGGGTCGCCGGCCGGGGCTGGTGGTGGTGTTGTGTCGGCGATGGTTTGTGTGGTGGGTGTTTTGGGGGGTCCGGTGGGGCCCCTTTTTTGTTTTGGGGCTGTTTCTTCGGTGGGGTGGTGATGTCGGCGGGGTGAGGGTGCTGCTGTGGTGGGGGGGGATATTGAGGGCGGCGATTGCCGGCACCGGTCCCGAGAACCTGGTGGCGGGTGTGGGGTGCCGCGGCTGGTGTAAGGCGTTGGCGTAGGCGGCAATGGCGTGGATGGGGGTGTCTCTGCCGTGGGTCGTGTTGCTGTGGGGCGGGACGCGAGGATGGCTGCTCAGATCCGGTCGTGGTGGGTTATTGGAGCGAATGGTTGTCTGGTGACTTGCCAGTGACCGATACCCCGTGGATGCAATATCGTGCCGATCATGAGCCTTCCGACGCCGATGGAACCGAGGGACCCAAAGGAGATGCGGGCCTCGCATGAGGATCGCGACCGGGTCGCCGATGCGCTGCGGGTGGCCGCTGGGGATGGCCGGCTGACCATGGAAGAGCTCGAAGAGCGGCTGGAGGCGGCTTTCGCCGCCCGAACCTACGCGGACCTGGCGCCGCTACTGGGTGATCTGCCCGGGTATGGCTCGGGTGCGCTCGCCACCCTGAACCAGGCGCTCGCCGTTCCGCCAGTGCAGCCCAAAGATGTCGTGCACGTCAAGCGGGTCGGCGGCAGCGTCAGATATGAGGGGGTCTGGATCGTCCCGAAGAGGCTGGATCTGGACATGCGTGGAGGTTCGGTGCTCCTCGACTTCACCCGAGCGACGGTCGCGGGTACGACCACCGAGGTGAACGTGCGCATGCGCGGAGGGTCGCTGCGCATCATCGTCCCGCCGGGCTATGCCGTGGACGCCAACGAGGTGAGTATGCTCGGCGGCTCCGTGCGCGACCGGTCCGCCAAGAACGCGCCGCCGGACGTGCCGATCGGCCACCAGATCATCGTGGCCGGCGAGATCGCGGGTGGCAGTGTGGACATTCGCCCGCCTCGTCGCCCCGGCCGGCTGCGCCGCATGATCGGCCGGTCCACCAGGTAGCGGCGCTCAGCCCCGGGCGGGGACGGCCGGCCGTCGTTACGCCGCATCGCGGGGCCGGCGGGCCCCGCGTCCCCCGCATGCTTGGAGTCCGAAAGGAAGCTCAGCTGGAGATCAGGCGGTAGCCGACGCCGCGGACGGTTTGGATCATTTGGTCGTCCACGTCGCCGAGGCGGGCGCGGAGGCGCTTCACGTGGACCGCGATGGTGTTCGTGGACATGGCGTCGGAGGCATGCCAGACGTGTCGCATGATCTGTCCGCGGGTCACCGTACGGTCGGCGTTGCGCATCAGGTAGTGCAGGAGCTCGAACTCTCTGAGGGGGAGATGCACGATCTTCCCGCTGACCTTGACCTGGTAGGCGGTGACGTCCAGCGCGACGTTGCCGATCGTCAGTACGGTCCGCTCGATCTCCTGGCGCCGGAA
Organism: Microtetraspora malaysiensis; assembly: GCF_050947145.1. Classification (NCBI taxonomy): domain Bacteria; kingdom Bacillati; phylum Actinomycetota; class Actinomycetes; order Streptosporangiales; family Streptosporangiaceae; genus Microtetraspora; species Microtetraspora malaysiensis. The sequence continues at coordinate 8,378,884 of NZ_CP191998.1, read as the reverse complement.
GGCGGCCTGGACGAGGGGGAGTAGTTCGGGGGCGCGGTACGGCCGGGCCACGCAGGCTGTCGCCCCCGCGGCGAGGGCGAGTACGGCCTGCTCGGCATCGCTGCTGAAGTCGATGCCGAGCAGGACCGGTACGGCCCGCGCCAGCCGTACGGCGCGGACGAAGTCGAGCGGGCCGATGATGGGGAGCGAGGCGCTGATCAGGACGGCGTCGGGCTGGAGGGCGCCCGCCTGGAGCAGCGCCTGGGCGCCGTCGGCCACGCCGGCGACCTCGACGCCTTCGGGTTCAAGAGCTGCCGTGAGTTGCCGGATCAGGTCGTTGTCCGGATCGGCCACCAGGAGTATGGGTGCCGACCGAGTGTCCCCCACCACTGCGGGTACCGTCACCCGGGTTCCTCCACTTCGTTCCGTTCCGTTTCACGAAGAAGCCGGACCGCGCCCAGATTCGGGCCGGGGTCAGCCGAAACGGCCGGTGATGTAGTCCTCGGTCGCCTTCTCGCCGGGGTTGGTGAAGATCTTGGACGTGTCGTCCATCTCGATGAGCTTGCCCGGCTGGCCCTGGCCGGCCAGGTTGAAGAACGCGGTCTTGTCGCTGACGCGGGCGGCCTGCTGCATGTTGTGCGTCACGATCACGATCGTGTAGTCCTGCTTGAGCGACGAGATGAGGTCCTCGATCGCGAGCGTGGAGATCGGGTCGAGGGCCGAGCAGGGCTCGTCCATGAGCAGGACCTGCGGGCGTACGGCGATGGCCCGGGCGATGCACAGACGCTGCTGCTGGCCGCCGGAGAGGCCGGAGCCGGGCTTGTTGAGGCGGTCCTTGACCTCGTTCCAGAGGTTGGCGCCCTTGAGGGAGGACTCGACGATGCCGTCCAGCTCCGACCTGGAGAACCGCCCGTTGAGCCGGAGGCCGGCGGCGACGTTGTCGTAGATGGACATCGTCGGGAACGGGTTGGGCCGCTGGAACACCATGCCGATGGTCCGGCGGACGGAGACCGGATCCACGTTGGGACCGTAGAGGTCCTGGTCCTCCAGGCGGACCTTGCCCTCGACGCGGGCGCCGGGGACGACCTCGTGCATCCGGTTGAGCGTCCGCAGGAAGGTGGACTTGCCGCACCCGGACGGGCCGATGAACGCCGTCACGGTACGCGGCTCGATGGTCATCGTGATGTCCTCGATGGCCTTGTGCGCCCCGTAGTAGGCGTCGAGTCCGGAGACCTCGATCTGCTTGGCCATGTCCTAAGACCCTCTCTTCGCGGGCGAGCGCCACCACGCGATGAGGCGCGCCACCAGGTTGAGCAGCATGACGATCAGGATCAGGGTCAGTGCCCCGGTCCACGCGCGGTCGATCGCCGTGTCGGTCGGCCGTCCCGCCTGGTCGAAGACGTACAGGGGGAGGCCCATCTGCGGCCCGTTGAACGGGTTGTTGTTGATGGAGTCGGTGAAGAAGACGGTGAGCAGCAGCGGGGCGGTCTCGCCGGCGACGCGGGCGACGGCGAGCATCACGCCGGTCACGATGCCGGTGAACGCGGTGGGCAGCACGACCTTGACGATGGTGCGCCATTTCGGGACGCCCAGCGCGTACGACGCCTCGCGCAGGTCGTTCGGCACGAGGCGCAGCATTTCCTCGGCCGACCTGACCACCACGGGCATCATCAGGATGGACAGCGCCATCGCGCCGGCGAAGCCCGAGAAGGGCATGCCGAGGGCGAGGACCCAGAACGCCAGCACGAAGAGGCCGGAAACGACTGATGGGACGCCGGTCATGACGTCCACGAAGAAGCTGATCCACCGGGAGAGCCGGCCGCCGCTGCCGTACTCCACCAGGTAGACGGCGGTGAGCAGACCGATCGGCACCGCGATGAGCGAGGCGAAGAGGACCTGTTCCAGGGTTCCGATGATCGCGTGGTATGCGCCGCCGCCGGCGTCCCTGGCTCCGATGTTGCGCATCGAGTGGGTGAGGAACTCCAGGTCGAAGCGCGCCAGGCCGTTCTTGACGACGAGCCACAGCACCGACAGCAAAGGGACGACCGCGATGGCGAACGCGAGATAGACCAGCGCCTGGACGACGCGGTCCTTCACCCGGCGGCTGGTCGAGATGGGCTGGATGCCCGTTTGGACAGTGGTCATGCGGCCCTCGCGAACTCCTTACGGCGGGCAATGATCATGCGGGCGCCCATGTTCACCACCAGCGTGATCAGGAAGAGGACGAGACCGGACGCGATCAGCGCGCCACGGCCGATGGCGGTCGCCTCGCCGAATCCGTTGGCGATGTTGGCGGCGATGCTGTTGCCGTTCGGACCGAGGATCTGGAACGAGATCCCGAAGGTCGCGGGGAGGATGAGCGCGACCGCGATCGTTTCGCCCATGGCCCGTCCGAGGCCGAGCATCGCCGCGCTGATGATGCCGGGGCGGCCGAAGGGCAGCACCGACATCCGGATCATCTCCCACCGGGTGGCCCCGAGGGCGAGCGCGGCCTCCTCCTGCATCTTGGGCGCCTGGAGGAACACCTCGCGCGAGATCGCCGCGATGATCGGCAGGATCATGATCGCCAGCACGATGGATGCGGTCAGCATGGACTTGCCGACGACCTGGTCTCCGCCGAACAGCGGGATCCAGGCGAAGTACGTGTTCAGGAACTCCGACGGGCCGCGCATGAACGGCACCAGGAAGGTGACGCCCCACAGGCCGTAGACGACGCTGGGCACCGCGGCCAGCAGGTCGACGACGTAGCCGAGGACGGCGGCCAGGCGACGCGGCGCGTAGTGGGAGATGAACAGCGCCACGCCGATGGCGACCGGCGTCGCGATGATCAGCGCCAGGAATGAGCTGAGCACGGTTCCGAACGCGAGCGAGGCGATGCCGAACTGCGGCTCCACCGCGTTGGGGGTCCAGATCTTCTCGGTCAGGAAGTTCGCGGTGTTCGCCTGGAGCGCGGGGATGGCTTTGACGACCAGGAAGACGCCGACGGCCGCCATGATCGCCAGGAGGACGACGCCCGCTCCGGTCGAGGCGAAACGGAACGGCACATCGCCACGGCTGCGCCGGAAGGCGGACCGGCGCACGGCCGGTCCGCCTTCACGTGTAGGTGATGTCGTGACCATCTGGTTAGGAGATCGCCTCGACGGCGGTGCGAACCTTCGTGAGCAGGGTCGCCGGGAGCGGGGCGTAGCCGAGGCCGGTGAGCGCCTGCTGGCCCTCGTCGCTGGCCGTGTAGGTCAGGAAGGACTTGACCAGCTTGGTGTCCTCGGCGGACAGGCCCTTCTCGCAGGTGATCTCGTAGGTCACCAGGACGATCGGGTACGCGCCCGCGGCCTTGGTGGCGTAGTCGATCGACAGCTTCAGGTCGTTGCCGGTGCCGACGATCTCGGCCGACTCAACGGTCTTGGCCGCGCTCTCCGGGGTGAGCTCGACGAACTCACCGGAGCCGTTGGCGACCTTGGCCTTCTGGAGCTGCGAGTTCTCCGCGTACGCGAGGTCGACGTAGCTGATCGAGGCCTCGGTGCTCTTCACCGAGGAGGCGACCCCGTCGCTGCCCTTGGAGCCCTGGCCCTTGGCCTCGGCCGGCCAGGCCTTCGCCGGCTCGTACGGCCAGTCCGCCGTGGTCTTGAGGAACTTGGTGAAGTTGTCGCTGGTGCCCGACTCGTCCGAGCGGTGGAACGCCTGGATCGCGGTCGAGGGAAGCTTGGCGTCCGGGTTGTCGGCCTTGATCGCCGGGTCGTCCCACTTGGTGATCTGGCTGTTGAAGATGCCGGCGATCGTCTTCGGGGAGAGCTGCAGCCCGTCGACACCCGGGAGGTTGTAGACGACCGCGACCGGGCCGGTGACCATCGGAAGGTTGATCGCCTTGCCGGTCTTGCAACGGGCGTCGGCCTGCGCCGGCTCGCCCTTGTCGTCCTTCAGAGCGGAGTCGGAGCCCGCGAAGGCCACGGTGCCCTGGACGAACGCCTGGACGCCCGCGCCGGAACCGCTGGGCTGGTAGTTGAGGCTCACCCCCGGGTTCGCGGACTGGAAGGACTTCTTCCACTCCTCGATGGCGGGGCCCTGTGCGGAGGAGCCGGCCGCGTTGATGGTTCCCGACAGACCGCCGGCTGCGGCGGAGGAGCCGGCAGCGGGCGCACCACTGTCGGCGTCGGTGTTGTTATCAGTGCCGCACGCAGCGAGCGAAAGCACGCCGGCGATGGCGGCCGCGGCGAGCCGGCCTGCATACTTCACGGTTATGTCCTCCCACTTTGCTCTTTCAACAGGTAGGACGGTAAAGAGCCAAGGTGACTTAATCCCCCGTTAAAGGTGAACGGGTGGTGAACGGCCACAGTCGCTCTTGTGCCGATTCCCGTGGGGACACGGCGAGCTGGGACGATGAGCACATGAAGCGCATCTGCCTGGTCTGCCTGGGCAACATCTGCCGCTCGCCGATGGCGGAGTTCGTGCTCCGCCGCACGCTGGAGAAGCACGGCCTCGAGGTCGAGGTCGACAGCGCGGGCACCGGTGGCTGGCATGTCGGCGAGCCCATGGACGAGCGGGCGCTGGCGACGCTGGCCGAGGGCGGGTATGACGGCTCCACACACCGGGCCAGACGGTTCGACCCCGTCTGGTGCGCCGAGCGCGACCTCGTCCTGGTCATGGACGCGGAGAACCTGCGCGCCGTGCGCGGGATCACCCCGCCCGACGCGGATGTGCGGCTGTTCCGCTCCTTCGACCCCGCCTCGCCCCCGGGGGCGGAGGTGCCCGATCCGTACTACGGAGGCGGCTCGGGCTTCCGCGACGTGCTCAGGATGGTCGAGGCCGCCTCGGAAGGGCTGGCGACGTATCTTGCAGATCATTAGGGACCTGGGCTCCAGCCACGCCTGGACGCTGCACGAGGGCGAGATCGACGGCCGCCGGGTCTTCGTCAAGCGCGGCGCGGACTTGGCCTCCGAGGCGGCCGGGCTGCGCTGGCTGGCCGAGGCGGGGGCGGTCGCTGTACCCGAGGTCATCGAGGCCGGTGACGGCACGCTGGTCCTGGAGTGGATCGAGCCGGCGCACGCGAGCGCCGCCGCGGCCGAGCGATTCGGCCGCGAGCTGGCGGAGCTGCACCGCGCGGGCGCGCCCGATTTCGGCGCGCCATGGCCCGGCCACATCGCCGAGCTGCCCATGGACAACACGCCCGACCCGGACTGGCCGTCCTTCTATGTGCGGCGCCGCGTTCTCCCGTTCGTACGGCTGGCACGGGACGGCGGGGCGCTGACGGCCGCGGACGTGAAACTGATCGAGGAGGCGTGCGACCTCATCCCGGAGGTTTGCGGCCCCGCCGAGCCGCCGAGCCGCATCCACGGCGATCTCTGGAGCGGCAATGTGCTCTGGACGGCGTTCTCCGGCGGGTCCGGCGCGGAGCGGGCCGTCCTCATCGATCCGGCCGCGCACGGCGGGCACCGGGAGACGGACCTTGCCATGCTCGCCCTCTTCGGCGCGCCGCATCTGAACACGATCCTCGCGGCGTACCGCGAGGCCGCGCCGCTCGCCGACGGGTGGCGCGAGCGCGTGCCCATGCACCAGTTTCACCCGCTGCTCGTCCATGTCTGTCTGTACGGCGAGGCCTACCGCGGCAGCCTGCTGTCGGCGGTGTCGCAGATTCTCGCCCTGTGACCGGCGTGAAACGACGCCCTGACAGCTGAACCGGGATCAGTCCCGGTTCAGCAGCTTGAGCACCTCGTCGTGCAGCCGGCCGTTGGTGCAGACCATGCTGCCGGCCTCCAACGGGTCGTCGCCGCCGACGGCGGTGCAGGTGCCGCCCGCCTCCTCCACGATCACGGTGAGCGCGGCCATGTCCCAGGGCGACAGCTCGGGCTCGGCGGAGATGTCGACCGCGCCCTCGGCGACCATCATGTGCGACCAGAAGTCGCCGTACGCCCGCGTGCGCCAGACCCCGCGCATGAGATCGAGCATGTTGTCGAGCCGCCCCTGCTCCTCCCAGCCGGTGAGGCTGGAGTAGGAGAACGACGCGTCGGCGAGCCGGCCCACGCCCGAGACCGCGCAACGGGTGGCCTTGGTCAGGTTGCGGCCGGTCCACGCGCCGCCGTCCCTGACGGCCCACCAGCGGCGGTTGAGCGCCGGGGCGGAGACGACGCCGACGACGACCTTGCCCTCCTCCATCAGTGCGATGAGGGTGGCCCAGACGGGGACGCCGCGCACGTAGTTCTTCGTGCCGTCGATGGGGTCGATCACCCACGAGCGCATGCCGTACCCGGTCTTGCCGAACTCCTCGCCCACGATGGCGTCGCGCGGCCGGGCCCGGCGCAGGGTGCCGCGGATGGCCTCCTCGACCGCGCGGTCGGCGTCGCTGACCGGCGAGAGGTCGGGTTTGGTGTCGACCTTGAGGTCGACCGCCTTGAAGCGGCGCATGGTGATGTCGTCGGCGGCGTCCGCCATCACGTGCGCGAGACGCAGATCGTCGCTGTAGCCGGTCACGGGGACCCACGCTATCGCGTCCCGCGCCGGTCACATCAGATCAGGGATCGCCCCAAAATGTACTGCAGAGTAACATTCCGCCATGGATATCGGCGCTTTCATGCTCGACAGCGTGCCCTTCGCCCGGTTGCTCGGCATCTCCTTCGACTCGGTCGGCGTGGGGACGGCGACCGCCCGCCTGCCCGACCGCGCTGACCTGCACAATCACGTCGGCGGACCGCACGCGGGCGCGCTCTTCTCGCTGGCGGAGTCGGCCTCGGGCGCGGCCATGCTGTCAGTCTTCGGCGACGAGCTCTCCCGGGCCGTTCCCCTCGCGACCTCGGCCGAGATCCGCTACCTCAAGCTGGCCAAGGGAGAGGTGACCGGCACCGCGACGCTGCGGGCCGACCGTGCGGAGGTCGTGGCCCTGCTGGACGAGGGGAAGCGGCCCGAGTTCACCGTCGCGGTGGCGATCAGGAACGCCGACGACGTGGTCGTCTCCGAGGTGGTCGTCTCCTGGACCCTGCGCCCCAACCGTCAGCCGTAGCCTGATCGGCGGAAGGCCTCCGGTGTGGTGGAAACGTCCACCACACCGGGCACCAGAGTCCGCCCGGGCGCGTAGTGATAGATCGGAACGGTGTGATCGGTGGTGAGCTCCTCGTTCTTGGCCACGCCCGCGTTCTGCACGTCCAGAGCCACCCAGATCTTGGTGCGCTCGCCCAGGTTGGCCGTCTTGATCGTGACCGCGCAGGCGCTCATGGTGTTGGCGTAGTAGAGGTCAGAGCGCGTCGTCGCCGCCCTCACGGCTGGTGAGCAGCCGGCGCAGGGACTCCAGCCGGGTGGGATCGGCGTGCCCCTCGGCCACGAAACGGTCGAGGGCGCACCCGTCGCCGAGGTGCGTGCACCCCTTGGGGCACTCGACGGTCGCCTCGTTCAGGTCGGGGAAGGACGCGAGCACGGTCTCCACATGCACGTGCGCCAGGCCGAAGCTGCGCACCCCGGGCGTGTCGATGATCCAGCCGCCCTCGGGCAGCTCCAGCGCCACGGCCGAGGTCGAGGTGTGCCGGCCGCGACCGGTCACCACGTTGACGTGCGAGACCGCCCGCCCGGCGGTCGGGACGAGCGCGTTGACCAGCGTCGACTTGCCGACCCCCGAATGGCCGACGAGCACGCTGATCCGGTCTTCCATGTGGCCGCGCAGCTCGTCCAGCTGTCCGCCCTTGCTCACCACGACGTACGGCACGCCGAGCGGGTCGTAGAGCGCGACCAGCTCGTCGGCGGGCGCGAGGTCCGCCTTGGTCAGGCAGAGCAGCGGATCGATGTCGGCGTCGTACGCCGCGACCAGCAGCCGGTCGATCATACGGGGGCGCGGCGGGGGATCGGCCAGCGCGGTGACGATGACGAGCTGGTCGGCGTTGGCCACGACGGGACGCTCGATGTCGTCGGTGTCGTCGGCGCTGCGCCGGAGCATCGAGCGGCGCTCCTCCACCCGGACCACCCGGGCGAGTGTGTCCGGACGGCCGCTCACGTCGCCGACGAGGGCGACACGGTCGCCGACCACGATGCCCTTCCTGCCCAGCTCGCGCGCCTTCATCGCGACGACGGTGACGTCACCCACCAGGCAGGTGTAGCGCCCGCGGTCGACGGCCACGACGAACCCCTCGACGGCCTTCTCGTGCGCAGGGCGCAGCCGGGTCCGCGGCCGGGACCCCTTGCCCGGCCGGATCCTGACGTCGTCCTCGTCGTAGTGCCGCTTACTCAGTCTGTCCGTCCCTCTCGTGCGCCCGCGCTCCCGGCGCGGGTACGGCGTGCCCCGGTCACCGCGTGCCGGTGGCGTCCGTCGTGTCCGTAACGTCTCCCGAGCCGGCCAGCATGTCGGTCCACATGCGGGCGAAGTCCGGCAGGGTTTTGCCCGTGGTCGCGATGTTCTCCACCTCGACCCCCGGCACCGCCAGGCCGATCACCGCGCCGGCCGTGGCCATCCGGTGGTCCTCGTAGCTGTGGAAGACCCCGCCCGACAGCGGGCGCGGCCGGATCTCCAGGCCGTCGTCGGTCTCGCGGGCGTCGCCGCCGAGCCGGTTGATCTCGGTGGCGAGCGCGGCGATCCGGTCGGTCTCGTGCCCCCGGATGTGCGCCACGCCGGTGATCCGCGACGGGCCGTCGGCCAGCGCGGCGAGCGCGGCGATCGTGGGCGTCAGCTCGCTCACCTCGTGCAGGTCCGCCTCGATGCCGCGCACCCGGCCGGTGCCGGTAACACGCAGCCCTTCCGGCGTGCGCGCCACGTCCGCGCCCATCTCGGCGAGCAGCTCGCGGAGCAGGTCCCCGCCCTGCGTGGTCTCCTCGGGCCAGTCCGGCACGGTGACCGCTCCGCCGGTGACGAGCGCGGCCGCCAGGAAAGGCGCGGCGTTCGACAGGTCGGGCTCGACGACGACGTCCCGTGCCGCGATCGGACCCGGCTCGACCCGCCACACGTCGGGCGCGGAGTCGTCGACCTCGACCCCCGCCTCACGGAGCAGGTGCACCGTCATCGCGATGTGCGGCATCGAGGGGACCGGAGGCCCGCTGTGCCGTACGGTGACGCCCTTCTCGAAGCGCGGCGCGGCCAGCAACAGGCCGGACACCATCTGCGAGGAGACCGAGGCGTCCAGCACGACCTCGCCGCCCGTGATCGGCCCGCGTACGGTGAACGGCAGCGCGTCCGCGCTCACGCTCGCGCCTAGGGCGCGCAGCGCGCCCAGGATCGGGCCCATCGGCCGCTTGCGGGCGTGCGGATCGCCGTCGAAGAAGACCTCGCCGTCCGCGAGCGCCGCGACCGGCGGCACGAACCGCATGACGGTGCCCGCCAGGCCGACGTCGATCGAGGCGCCGCCCCTGATCGGGCCGGGGGTGACCGCCCAGTCCACGCTCGACACGCTCTCGTTCGACGCGGTCATCTCCGCGCCGAGCGAGCGCAGCGCCGCGACCATGAGGTCGGCGTCCCTGCTGCGCAGCGCGAGCCGTACGGACCCGGGGGCCTCGGCCAGCGCGGCCAGGAGCAGCACCCGGTTGGTCACAGACTTCGAGCCGGGCAGGCGGACCGTCGCGTGGATCGGCCCGGTCGCTACGGGAGCAGGCCACAGAGGCTGGGTCGGCATGGCTGAAAGCCTACCGGCAGGCCCGGGCCGCGTCGGGGTGCCGTTCGGCGGCCTGGATGGTGCAAGGTGGGGGGTATGTGCGGAAGGTACGCGTCCACCCGCAAGCGGGATGAGCTCCTGCAGGAGTTCGAGGTCGAGCTCGACACGGGCGAGGAGATCGGCCCGGATTACAACGTCGCACCGACCAAGCAGGTCTACGCGGTGATGAGCCGGGTGCCCAAGGAAGAGAGCACGGAGCGGCCGGTACGCCAGCTCAGGGTGGTCCGTTGGGGACTCGTGCCGAGTTGGGCCAAGGACCCGTCGATCGGATCGCGCATGATCAACGCCAGGGTGGAGACCGTCGCGGAGAAGCCGGCCTTCCGCAGGGCGTTCGCCTCGCGCCGCTGCCTGCTCCCCGCGGACGGCTTCTACGAGTGGATGAAGGCGCCCGAGGGGGCCAAGCCCGCGAAGCAGCCGTACTTCATCCATCCGGAGGACGGCGGCGTCATGGCCATGGCGGGGCTGTACGAGTTCTGGAAGGACCCCTCGCGCGCCGACGACGACCCGCTCAAGTGGCTGTGCACCTGCACGGTGATCACGACCGACGCCGAGGACGGGGTCGGCCACATCCACGAGCGCATGCCGATGATGATCGAGCGGGAGAGGTGGGCCGAATGGCTCGACCCCCGCGTGAGCGACGCGAGCCGGTTGCTGGTCCCCGCGCTCGCCGGGCGGCTGGCGGCCTATCCCGTCTCGACCGCGGTCAACAACGTCCGCAACAACGGTCCCGACCTCGTTGAGCCGCTCAAGGACGACGGCGACCGGGCCGTGCTCTTCTGAACGAGGAGTGAAAAGGCCGCACCAAGCGGGCATCCACTGAAGAAAGGGAGGCCGCGGGCTCCCTTCCGCAAAACCCATGACCCCGCCGGACGGAGTCGCCCACTTCTTACGGAAAGGCGGGCGGACGGACCTCGGCCGACGGGTCAGGCCGTACGGGTCACCCCTTCTTGCGGGCGCTGGCCACGAGGTGGATGCCCACCGTGTCCTCTTCCTCCGGCCGGGTCGCCAGCTCGGTGCGTACGAGCCGGGTCAGGGAGTTACCGCCGGAGGCGAGCACGTGATCGACCGTGGACGGCGACAGCACCGTGCGCGGCCGCACCCACTCCACCTCCAGCCCGGCGGCCGTCAGCAGCTCGCGGAGCTGGACGCTGGTGAAGCAGCGGGTGATGCTCCCGTCGGGCCAGGGCACAAGCATGACCTCGCCGGTCTGGCACAGGTGCGCCCAGTAGTTCTGCTCGGCGAGGATCGCCATGCCGAGGACCAGTGAGTCGACGCACACCAGCGTCCGCCCGCCCGGCTTCAGCACGCGGGCGACGTCCTCGATCACGGACTCGGCCATGATCTCGACCGAGAGGGCGCGCTCCTCCGCGATCACCGCGTCCACGCAGGCGTCGGGGAGGAAGCCGAGATCGTCGGCCCGGACCTTCTGCACGTGGCCGGACGCGTCGCGCAGCCACGGCTCGGACAGCCGTCGGAAGTCCATCACCTGGATGACCCGATGTCCCGCCCGTGCGGCCTGAGCCGTCCAGCGGCCGCGGCCGCCGGACAGGTCGAGCAGCAGGGAGGGGCGTTCGGGCAGCCATCGGCGGAGCTGTTCGGCGACGACCGCGTGATAGAAGGTCCAGTACGGCCCGAGCGCTCCCGAGCCGTTGAGTTCGTTGGCCGGAATGGGCAGCACGAGCGGCTCCTGGACTATGGCTACCTCAGAAAGCGACATGAGATAGCGGAAATCGGTTTCCGGGCTACCAGCCGGTACGTAGGTCCTTCCCCAAAGAGGGGTGTTCGTACCGCGAAAACGTACCGGGAACAGACTCTACGCCCGCCCTGTTGCAGTTGTGCATGAACGCGTTGCTCGCGCCCCTGGCCCAGGGGGAAGGCGCCACTACCCTGCCGGTATTCTCGGCTACGTACGGCGTCCTAGAGGGGGTGGGTCCGGTCTCCAAGACAGCTGAGGAGACTCTGGAGCAGCGCAGCGAGCGGTTCGAGCGCGACGTCATGCCGTATCTCGACCAGTTGTACTCCGCCGCGCTCCGGATGACCCGGAACCCCGCAGACGCCGAGGATCTTCTCCAGGAGACCTTCGCCAAGGCATTCGCCTCGTTCCACCAGTTCCAGGAGGGCACCAACCTCAAGGCCTGGCTCTACCGCATTCTGACGAACACGTTCATCAACAGCTATCGGAAGAAGCAGCGGGAGCCCAAGCAGGCCGGGACCGAGGAGATCGAGGACTGGCAGCTCGCCAGGGCCGAGTCGCACACCTCGACCGGGCTGAAGTCGGCCGAGGTCGAGGCGCTGGAGCACCTGCCCGACAGCGACGTGAAGGACGCCCTCGCCGCGCTCCCCGAGGATTTCCGCATCGCGGTGTACCTTGCCGATGTCGAGGGCTTCCCGTACAAGGAGATCGCCGACATCATGGGGACCCCCATCGGGACCGTGATGTCGCGGCTGCATCGTGGTCGGAGACAACTGCGAACACAGCTTGAGGACTACGCGCGCGCTCGCGGCCTGGTGCGGGACGAGGAGGGGCGATGAGCTGCGGCGACCACCACGACACCGACTGTGGTGAGGTTCTTGACCGGGTCTACAGCTACCTCGACGGCGAGCTGGACGACAGCAGGCGGGCCGAGATCCGTCAGCACTTGGAAGAGTGCGGGCCCTGTCTGGAGGAGTACGGCCTGGAGAAGGTCGTCAAGCAGCTCGTCGCCAAGCACTGCGGCTGTGATCCCGTGCCCGGGGACCTGCGCGACAAAGTCCTCGCCCGCATCGCGCAGGTACGAGCCGAGCTGGCCGATTAGGATCACCCCGTACACCTGACGAAGGGGCGGGAATGCGCGTACTGGTCACCGGCGGGGCGGGATTCATCGGCTCGAACCTCGTCGACCGCCTGTTGGCCGACGGGCACGAGGTCGCGGTGGTGGACGACCTGTCCTCCGGGAACACCCGCAACCCCGACGCCGCCCTGCACACGATGGACGTGCGGGACCCCGCCCTCGCCGAGACGGCCGGGGCGTGGCGTCCGGAGGTGGTCTGCCACCTGGCGGCCCAGATCAGCGTCCGCAAGAGCGTCGCCGACCCGCTGCACGACGCCCGGGTGAACGTCGAGGGCACCCTCAACGTCCTGGAGGCCGCCCGCCGCAGCGGCGCCCGCAAGGTCGTCTACGCCTCCTCGGTGGCCGTGTACGGCAGGCCCGCCGCCATCCCGGTGCCCGGGGACGCGCCCACCGACCCGCGCTCGCCGTACGCCGCTTCCAAGCTGAGCGGCGAGGTCTACCTGTCGGCCTACAGCGCGCTGCACGGGCTCGAATACACCACACTCGTGTTGTCCAACGTGTACGGCCCGCGCCAGTCACCCGAGGGCGAGGCCGGGGTGGTCGCGATCTTCACGGACGCGCTCCTCGCCGGACGCCCCACCATCCTGTACGGCGATGGCTCGCAGACACGGGACTATGTCTTCGTCGAGGACGTCGTGGACGGCTTCGCCCGCGCGTGCGGCTCCGCCGGGAACGGGCGCAGGTTCAACCTCGGCACCGGCGTGCAGACGACCGACCGCGAGCTGCACGCGTTCGTCGCCGCCGCGGCCGGCGCACCCGACGAGCCCGGCCTGGCCCCGGCCCGCCTCGGGGACCTGCCCGCCATGGCCGTCGATCCCGAGCCGGCCCGCGAGGGCCTGGGCTGGCGTCCCCGCACCGATCTCGCCACCGGCCTCAAGGCCACCGTCTCCTGGGCGCTGTCCCGCTCCTGAAACCGTTGCTGCTGAGACCGACGGGGTTTGCCGGGCCGGCGTGACGGGCACGTCACCGAGTTCCGGACGGTCGACGGCCGAACAGCCAGAGCCGGCGTTGCCGCCCCACCACGCGTGACAGCGGGAGGCGCGGGCGCGCGGGTGTGTCTCGAACCACCGGGCGAACCAGGGCGAATGCGCACAGCGTGATTGGTTGGTCACGGTTTGGCTGCGGTTCGCCGAGCTATCTGACCGGGCGCGCGGGCTTCTGTAGCCTGTGGGCGGATTTCGATGTGGAGGCAGCGATGTTCAACAGAGTGGCCACCAAGTTGCTGGCGGCGTTGATGCTGCTCACGCCCATGGTGGTGTTCGTGGCCGAGACCGGCGTGATCTCCGGGATCTCCTGGACCTGAGCCGCGAGGTGGCCGCATGCGGGAACTGCCGTGGCCGGCGAAGGTCTACTTCGTCGTACTGAACGCCGCCGCCGTCGCGCTGGTGGTCGAGAGCGCCGTCACCCCTGGGTGGTTCGACCAGGCCGAGCTGCCGACGCTCGTCGTGCTGGCGCTGCTCTTCCTGGTGTGTGAGTCCGTGCCCACGGTGCTCAACGTGCCGCAGGCCGCGATCTCGGTGAGCTTCTCCGCCGCGCTGGCGGCCGTCGTGCTCGTCGGCCCCGAGGGAGCGGCGCTGGTCGGGCTCATGGCGGTCGTCAGCGTGCGGCCCGGCCTGCCGGTGGTGAAGCGCCTCTTCAACGGCGCCCAGTTCGTGATCTGCGGATACGCCGCGGGTGTGGCGTTCGAGCTGGCCGGCGGCACCCCCGGCCTGCCGCGCGAAAACGACTTCCCCGGGGTGGTCGTCCCGTACGGCGCGGCAACGGCGGCGTTCGTGCTGATCAACTTCGCGCTGACCGCGGTCATCCTGCTGCTGGCCGAGGGCGTGGGGAAGGACCAGGTGCCGCTCCGCGGCACGGTGCAGATCCTGGGGTCCTATCTCGGCTACGCGACCTTCGGTCTGCTGATCGCCGGTCTGTGGGCGACCGTGCAGTCGATCTCGGCGGTGCTGGTCCTGATCCCACTGTTCGTGGCCCGCTGGGCGTTCGGGCACTATCACGCCCAGCAGCGCTCCTACGACGCGACGATCGCCGCGCTGTGCCAGGCGGTCGAGACGAAGGACTACTACACCCGGGGCCACTGCACCCGCGTCTCGCGGGCCTCGTCCATGATCGCCGAGGAGATCGGCATGGGCACCGAGCGCCTGCGCGCCATCCGGTACGCCGGGATGCTGCACGACGTCGGCAAGCTGGGCGTGCCGACCAAGGTCCTGCAGAAGGACGGCAAGCTGACCGAGGAGGAGTTCGCCGCTATCCAGCTCCACCCCATGCGCGGGCTGGAGATCGTGCACGGCATCGACTTCCTCGACGAGGCGTTCGCCGGGATCATGCACCACCACGAACGGCAGGACGGCAAGGGCTACCCCATGGGGCTCGCCGGGGACGAGATCCCCGAGTTCGCCCGCATCATCGCGGTGGCCGACGCCTTCGACTCGATGACGTCCGACCGGGCGTATCGGAAGGCGAAGTCGATCGAGGAGGCGGTGGCCGAGCTGCGCAAGGGCGCGGGCACCCAGTTCGACCCCGTCATGGTGAACACCTTCATCAAGGCGCTCGACCGGCACGGCTGGGAGCCGCCGCGCGCGGTGTCCGCGCCACCGGGGCCCGCGGTGGCCGCGGCCAAGGACCACGATGATCCCACCATGCCCATCCAGGTCATCTCGGAACGCTGAGGGCGAGGAATCATGACCGCCGCCAGGGCGATGCGCGGGCTCGATTCGGGCCAGTTGCTGTTGATCTGCGCCGCCGGGATGCTCACGGTGGCCGGGATCTCCCACACGGCGGCGGGCGGCCCGGTCGATCCGCAGGTCGCGATCGGCTTCGGCGCGCTGATCGCGGTGGGCGAGCTGGCCAGGCTCACCATGCCGGGCAACCGCGAGGTGGCGCCCATCTCCACCGCCGCGGCGATCGGCTACGCGCTCCTGCTCGACGTGGGCGGCCAGCCGGCCCGTCAGTCCGCGCTCCAGGTCGTCGCCGTCATGTCGGTCGGGATGATCGCCGGGGCGTTGCCGCACCTCGCCGTGGGCCGCCCGCCGCGCCTGGACGCGATCGCCCGGAGGCTGCTCGCCGGATCGCTGCTGGCCTTCGCCTACCGTCCGCTGGCCGGTTCGCTCCGCTCGATCGCGATAGACGGCAACTGGTGGCCGGCGCTCGGCGTGATGGCGGCCCTCGTCGGGCTCATGCTCACGGCCGACGTCGTGATCGCCGCCATGCTCCGGGCCGAGCAGGTCAGGACCGCCTTCGGTGTCGCCGTACGCGACGAGCTGCGGATGGCCGCGCCGCTGGGCGCGGCGGTGGCCGCCTCGGGGACGCTGCTCGCGCTCGCCGCGCACAGCATGAACATGACGGCGCTCCTGGTGTTCGCCGCGCCGCTGCTGGTGACCCAGGTGGCGTTCCGCAAGTACGCGGGCATCCGGGCGACGTACCTGCAGACGGTCCGGGCGCTGAGCCGGGTGACCGAGGTCGGAGGGTACGTCGAGCCGGGGCACTCCCGGCGGGTCAGCATGCTGTCGGTCGCCGTCGGCAGGGAGCTCGGCATGCCGGAGCCGCAACTGCTCGAACTCGAGTACGCCGCGCTCATGCACGACATCGGGCAGCTCTCCCTCAGCGACCCGATCCCGGGCGGGGCCACCGTCCTCACCGATCCTGCGCAGGCGAAACGGATCGCCGAGCTGGGCGCGGAGGTGATCAGGAAGACCGGCGTGCTGCACGGCGTGGCCGAGATCGTCCGCCGCCAGTGCGACACGGTGGACCACTCCCCGCCCATGCCCAGCCGGGTCATCAAGGCCGCCAACGCGTACGACGACCTGGTGGGGGGATCACCCGACCGGGACCGGGCGGCCGCGGCGCTGGAGCGGCTCAGGTTCGGCGTCGGCACCGAGTACGACCCCGCCGTGGTCGAGGCGATGGCCCGGGTGGTGGATCGGCTCACCGGGACGACCCGCTTGTAGCGCACCTCGCACCGGATCGGCCTGGAGCCGGGGCGATGGCCGTTGTTTTTGTGCCGACCCTACAGATTCCCCGTGCGCGTTCAGTCGGAATCAAGCGCAGGGGATCAGAGGGGCACCGCCGTAGGGTTGGCTGCGTGTTCGAGTCAGTTCTTGTCGCCAACCGCGGCGAAATCGCCAGGCGGGTCATCCGCACGGTCAGGCGCATGGGGCTGCGCGCGATCGCGGTCTATTCCGAGGCCGACGCGGACCTCCCCTTCGTGCAGGAGGCGGACGAGGCCGTGCTGCTCGGCCCGGCGAGCCCCGCGCAGAGCTACCTGGACGTGGAGAAGGTGCTCGACGCCGCCCGCAAGTCCGGCGCGGCGGCCGTCCACCCCGGCTACGGCTTCCTTTCAGAGAACGCCGACTTCGCCCGCGCGGTCATCGACGCGGGCATGGTCTGGATCGGCCCGGCTCCCGAGGCGATCGTCCAGATGGGCGACAAGATCAACGCCAGGAACCTGATGGAGAACGCCGGGATCCCGGTGGCCGCGGGCACCCGCGAGCCGGTGACCACGCTGGAGGACGCCCTGCGCGCGGCCGAGGAGGTCGGCTACCCCCTCATGGTGAAGACCGCGGGGGGCGGCGGTGGCATCGGCATGGGCGTCGCCTACGACGACGAGTCCCTGACCAAGGCGTTCGAGCAGGCGTCCAGGGCGGCCGCGCGATTCGGGGGCGGTGCCGCGATCCTGCTGGAGCGCTACATCGAACGCGCCCGCCACGTCGAGGTGCAGATCCTCGGCCTGGCCGACGGCACGGTGGTCGCGCTCGGCGAGCGCGACTGCTCGGTGCAGCGGCGGCACCAGAAGGTCGTGGAGGAGAGCCCGTCCCCGGGCATCACGCCCGAGCTGCGCGAGCGGATGCTCGCGGCGGCGGTGCGCGTCGGCGAGGCGGTCGGCTATCGCGGCGCCGGCACGGTCGAGTGCCTGGTCGACGCGGACAAGCAGGACTTCGTGTTCCTGGAGATGAACACCCGGCTCCAGGTGGAGCATCCCGTCACCGAGCTGGTGACCGGGAGCGATCTGGTCGAGCACCAGCTCCGCATCGCGGCCGGCGAGGTCTATCCCGTCGAGGTCGCTCCGCGCGGGCACGCCATCGAGTTCCGGATCTACGCCGAGGACCCGAAGCGGTTTTTCCCCGGACCTGGGAAGATCTCAGTCTGGGAGGAGCCGTCGGGCGAGGGAATTCGGGTCGATTCTGGATATGTCGCGGCAAACACCGTCACGCCGTTCTACGATCCGCTGATAGCCAAGCTCTGCGTTCACGCCGCCACCCGCGCGGAGGCGCTGGAGCGCGGCCGCGCGGCCGTCGCGGCGTTCCGCGTCGAGGGGCCGAAGAACAACCTGCCCTTCTGCGCCGAACTCCTGGACCACCCCGAGTTCGCGAGCGGGGACTACGACACCGGGCTGGTGTCCCGCATGCGGTCGTGACGCCGCGGGCCTGGTCGTGATGGACGCCGGTCCGGCGAGAGCGCCGGTCCGGCGAGTGGAATGACTGAAGAGGAGTTGTGGTGGCGGAAGTACGCGCCGAGATGGTGGCGAACGTCTGGAAGATCGTCGTCTCCGAGGGCGACACCGTGGCCGAGGGTGAGACGCTCGTCATCCTGGAGTCGATGAAGATGGAGATCCCGGTCATCGCCGAGGACGCGGGCGTCGTCGCCCAGCTCAAGGTCGCCGAGGGCGACGTCATCCAGGAGGGCGACCTGATCGCCGTCATCGAGTAGGCGCGAGGGTCAGAGCGCCGCGAGGAACCGCTCCCGGTCGACCACCACCCGCTCGATCCTCCCGGTGGCGACCAGCCGTCCGGTCTTGTCGACGGCGGTGATGGCGAAGCCGAGCCGCCTGCCGTCCACATCGGTCAGCTCGGCGGAGATCTCGACGTGCATGCCGACGGGGCTGGGGACGCGATGCTCCAGCTCGACCCGCGTGCCCACCGAGGTCTGGCCCGGCTCCAGGTAGCGCTGGACGGCCTTGACGGTGACCCCTTCGGCGAAGGAGAGCAGCCGCGGCGTGCCCAGGACGGGCACGTCCCCGCTGCCCACCCTGATTGCGGTGTCCTCTCGCTCCACCATGATGAGGATGTTGGCGCGCAGACCAGGAGCTAGCGTCATATTTTCCAGCCTAGTAGTCGTACGCTCGAAGGCCGTGAGCGAGTTCTGCCACCATTGTGGTGGACAGCCCGGCGAGGGAGACTACTCGGTCTGCGTCGCCGCCGTGCCCTGAGACGCCGCGCCACCCTCGTGGCGTCGCAGGTGCCTGGTCGCCCAGGTGAACCGGCGCGGATGGTCCGTCCGTTGTACTGAGCACGGGATCACTCGCGCGTAGGCTCCCGACAGGCGGGCTTCCGTGACCCGGGTGTGACATTCCCGAGACACGGGTCTGCTTGGTTGGACAACTCCGGGGAACTTGAGGGGGTATTGGGCACATGGTGGCCCAGGGGATGACGCTGGCGGGGCGCTACCGCTTGGACGCCCGGATCGGCGCCGGTGGCATGGGCGAGGTGTGGCGTGGTGAGGACACCGTTCTCGCGCGCACCGTCGCCGTCAAGGTGCTGCTCCCCGGAAGGCTCGACGACCCCGGCTTCGCCGTCCGCTTCCAGGGTGAGGCCCGGGCGATGGCGACCGTCAACCACCCCGGCGTGGTCGACGTCTACGACTACGGCGTGACCGACGTCCCCGGGGACGGGCCCACGGCCTACCTCGTGATGAAGTTCGTGGACGGCGAGCCGATCGACCGGCTGCTCACCCGCCTCGGCCGGATCGGCCCCGAGCCGGCCATGGAGCTCATCGCCCAGGCGGCGGCCGCCCTGCATGCCGTACACGAGCGCGGCATCGTCCACCGGGACGTCAAGCCCGGCAACCTGCTTGTCCGCTCGGACGGCACGCTGATGCTCACCGACTTCGGTATCGCGCGGGCCGACGCGGCGAGCCGCCTCACTGACGCGGGCATGGTCCTCGGCACCGCCGCGTACTGCGCGCCGGAGCAGGCCGAAGGCCAGCCTGTCACGCCCGCCGTGGACATCTACGCCCTCGGAGTCGTGGCGTACGAGTGCCTCGCGGGACGGCGGCCCTTCGACGGCGAGTCGCCGGTGGCGATCGCGCTGCAGCACATCCGGGACGAGCCGCCGCCGCTGCCGCGGGACGTGCCCCCGGCCGTGCGCATGGTGGTGGAGCGGGCGCTGCTCAAGGACCCGGCCCGGCGCTGGCCGGACGCGGCCTCGATGAGCGAGGCGGCGCGCAGGTCGGTGCTGCCCGATGCGCGGCAGCCCGCCCACCCGCAGTTCCCGCATGACACCGGCGCGGCGCCTGGTGGGCTCGACCTCGGTGGCCCGGCTTCGGACGGCTACTCCCCGGCCACCGGGGGATATTCCCCGGCCACGGGCGGCTACGGACCGGCGACCGGCGGATATTCCCCGGCCACGGGCGGGTACGGTCAGGCGACCGGCGGGTACGCGTCGGCCGACTACCCGACCGAGGCGGACCGCGCGTACGGCGCCGAGGCGTGGGAGGACCGTCCGGCCGCCCCGGGGACGGCCACCACGCCGGGGCCGAGGGGGTCGCGCCGCAGGAAGAGCCGGAAGGCCCCGATCGCGGCGGGCGCGGCCGGGCTCGCCGTCTTCGCCGGGCTGGCGGCGCTCGGCATCAACGCCCTGGCCGCGTCCGGCGACGAGCAGGTCAACCCGTCCTCGTCCGAGTCGGTGACCTATGAGACGGAGACGCCGACGACCGCCCCGTCGCCGCCCAGGGGACGGCAGCGCACCAAGACGCCCACGCCGACCGTGCAACCGCCGCCGACCACCGCGACCCGGCCGCCGCGCCCCTCGCCGTCACCGTCGGCGACGCCGACCCCGTCGCCCAGCCCTAGCCCCAGCCCGAGCGACGAGCCGATGGAGAAGGTGCCCTCGGTCATCGGGCTGACCGAGGAGAAGGCGACCGCCAGGCTGAGGAGCCTCGGGTTCAAGGTCAGGGTGAGCTCAGCCGGCGGCGACGGGATGTGCACGAAGGTCACCGGCCAGGACCCGAAGGGCGGGGAGGAGGCCCCCGAGGGCGCCACGCTCAAGATCGTGATCACCAAGATCCCTTGCGCGGCGCCGAGCCCGAGCCCGTCACCCAGCCTGTCGCCCTCGGCCACCCCGGACCCCAGCCCGTCGCCGCGCTAGATCACTAAATCCCGGTCGTGTTGCGCGGGTAGGCGACCGCGGGGTCGGTGGCGATGTTCACCAGGTACGGCACGCCGGAGTCGAAGGCGCGCCGCAGCGCCGGCCCGATCTCCGAGGGCGACGTCACCAGCTCGCCGCCGCCGCCGAGCGCGGTCACGACCTGGTCGTACCGGCACTGCGGCTGGAGGTCGGCGGCCACGTCGTAGCCGTACAGGAGCTGCATGGGGTGCTTCTCCAGACCCCACATGCCGTTGTTGCCGCAGATCATGACGACCGGCAGCCGGTGCCGGACGAGCGTGTCCACGTCCATCAGGGAGAAGCCGGCCGCGCCGTCGCCGAGAAGCAGCGCGACCTGGGAGGAGGGGCGGGCGAGCCGGGCGGCGATCGAGTAGCCGAGGCCCGTGCCCAGACATCCGTACGGGCCGGGGTCGAGCCAGTTGCCCGGGTTGCGCGGTTCGACGTACTTGCCGGCGTAGGACACGAAGTCGCCGCCGTCGCCGATGACCACCGCGTCGTCCGCGAGGATCTTGCCGAGCTCGCCGTAGATGCGCATGGGGTGGATCGGGTCGGCGTCGGAGGCGAGCAGCTCGGCGTCCCCGGCGATCGCCGCGGCGGACGCCTCGGCCAGCGTGGCCACCCACGGCGCGTACGCCTTCGGATCGACACCGGCGGTCGAGCAGGCCGCGGCGAGGCCCCAGAAGGTGAGGGAGAGGTCTCCGGCGGCGGATCCGGCCAGGCCGACGTGCGTGGCGAGCTGGGAGGCCGCGTCGGCGATGTGGACGACCTTGGCCAGGGGAGCGCCGTCCTTGCCGCCGAACCAGCCGTATCCGAGGCGGAAGTCAAGCGGCGTGCCGACAACGATGACCAGGTCGGCCTGCCCGAAGGCGCGACCCCGGGCCCGGGTGACGAGCAGCTCGTGCCCGGCGGGGAGGATGCCCCGGCCCTGCCCGTTCGGGATGACCGGCAGGCGGTACTCCTCGACGAAGTCGCGCGCGGCCTCCTCGGCGCGGTCCATCCACACGTCGGAGCCGAGGACCAGAACCGGCCGCTCGGCGGCGGCGATCAGCTTGGCGATGTCGGCGAGCGCGTCGGTGTCCGGCTCCAGCGGCGACGGGGAGAGCGTCTCGGTGTCCCGCGCGGGCGACGGCGCGAACAGGTGGTCCATGTAGAAGTCGACGAAGACCGGGCCGCGGTGCGGGGCGAGCGCCGTCCGGAAGGCCATCTCGACGTCCTGGCCGATCGTCTCGGCGCCGGAGCCGGTGAACGCGAGCTTGGAGATGGATTCGAACAGCGGCGGGTGGTCCATCTCCTGGAGCGCTCCGGAGCCCCAGCGGGACTGCGGCGCCCGGCCGCCCATGACGACGACGGGGGAGCCGTTGAAGTGGGCCGTCGCCACGCCGGAGACGCCGTTGGTGATGCCGGGGCCCGCGGTCAGCACGGCGAGGCCGGGGCCCCGGGTGAGCCGGGCGGTCGCCTCGGCCGCGAAGACAGCACTCTGCTCGTGCCGTACGTCCAGGATGCGCATGCCCTCATGCACCGCGCCGTCGTACAGGGGGAAGACGTGCCCCCCGGACAGCGTGAACATCGTCTCGACGCCGTAGGCCTTGGAAACGGCGACCGCGACGTCGCCCGCGTGCTTCGCTGCTGACTCCATGCCGGGAAACCTACCAGCCAGTCACATAGGGGGATAGATGAGTCGCCCCTGCCCGCTGGGCCGCGAATCTACACCTGAAACCGCGCTCTCCGCGGGCCTGGAACCCCCTTCGGCCGCCGCCTCCAGAATGAGAGGGACGGCCTACGTCACGGGGTGAGCCGGAGCGTCGATCGGAAGCGGGCCGGGTTGAACGTGCCGCCGAGAGTGGGGCCGAGCCCCGCCCTCGCCACGCGGGCGAACGCGGTGCGGTCGAGCGCGCCCGCGCCCTCGGGCAGCGCGCCGGCCAGCGGTCGCGCGGCGAGCATCTCCAGGTCGCCGATGTTGTGGCGCTCCGCGAGCCCCGGCTCGGCGGGCCAGCTTCCCACGACCACACCGGCCGGCTCGACGCCGCGGGCCGCCATCACCTCCAGCGTCAGGGCGGTGTGGTTCAGCGTGCCGAGTCCCGCCCGCGCGACCACGAGCACCGGGGCGTGCAGCAGGTGCGCCAGGTCCGGCAGCGTCCAGCCTTCGTCGTCGAAGCGGACGAGCAGGCCGCCCGCCCCCTCCACGATCACCAGCCGGTGCGACTCGGCGATCTCCCGGATCCGCTGGGCCGACTCCGCCAGGGAGACCGGCGGCAGGCCCGCCTCGCGCGCCGCGGCGGCAGGGGAGAGCGCCGCGGGGAAGCGGGCGAACTCGAACGTCGTCGTGACCCCCGAGAGCCGGATGACCTCGTCGAGGTCGCCCGGCTCGTCCGGCGCCACGCCGGTCTGCGCCGGCTTCACCACCGCCACCGCGACTCCGCGCTCCCGCGCCAGTACGGCCACAGCCGCGGTGACCACCGTCTTGCCCACCCCGGTGTCGGTGCCGGTGACGATGAGGATGCTCATCAGCCAACCCTAGGGGCTGGGCCTGCGCAGACGCGTGACGAACTTGTAGCGGTCGCCGCGGTAGAGCGACTGGGCGTACTCCACCGGGTGGCCGTCCGCGTCGAAGGCGTGCCGGGTGAGCAGGAGCATGGGCAGCCCCACGTCCACGCCGAGCACCTGGGCGTCGTACGGCGTGGCCAGGACGGTCTCGATGACCTCCTCGGCGTCGGTCAGCCGCACGTTGTAGGCGTTGTGCAGCGTCTCGTACAGCGACGAGTGGGCCTCCAGCTCCCGCCGCAGCCGCGGGAACCTGCGGGCGGACAGGTGCGTGGTGTCGATCGACATCGGCTCGCCGTTGGCGAGGCGCAGCCGGTGGATGCGCAGCACCCGGCCGCCCGGGTTGATCGCCAGCCGCCGGCTGAGCTGCTCGTCGGCGGTGATGTAGCTGATGTCCAGGATCTTGGTGTCCGGTTCGAGGCCCACGGTGCGCAGGTCCCCGGTGTAGGACGTGAGCTGGAGCACCTGGGCGACCTTGGGCTGGGCGACGAACGTGCCCTTGCCCTGGATGCGCAGCAGGCGGCCCTCCACCACCAGCTCCGACAGCGCCTGGCGCACGGTCGTCCGCGAGGTCACGAACCGCACGGCGAGCGTGCGCTCGGGCGGCAGCGCGCTGCCCGGAGGCAGGCTCTTGGTGAGTTCCAGGAGGCTCCGCTTGACGTCGTAGTACTTCGGGACTCTCGGCGCGTCCTCGGACAGCTCGGTCACGATGCCTCCCTCACGACGTCATCGATGGTTCGCCGGCTCACATGCCCACCTTCCGTTCGACCACGGCGGTGAGCGCCCGCCTGATCACCGCGAGGTCATCGGACCCCAGATTGGCCCGAGCGGTCAACCTCAAAGACGACCTCCCGTGGGGCACCGATGGTGGGCGGAAGCATCCCACGCGCACGCCGAGTTCCGCACACAGGGTCGCCGCGGAGACCGCGTCGCCGGGCCGGCCGAGCACGATCGGGACCACGGCGGCGGCCGGGTCGGCGGTCTCCAGGCCGAGCTCACGCGCCACCGCGGCGAGCGTCCGCGCCATCGACGACGCGCGTTCCGGCAGCTCAGGCTGCTCCTCCAGGATCTCGACGGCCTGGAGCGCGGCGCCCACGCAGGCGGGGGCGAGCCCGGTGTCGAAGATGAACGACCGCCCCGTGTCGATCAGCGTCTCGACTACCTCGGGGGCGCCGAGCACCGCCCCGCCCTGAGATGCGAGCGACTTGGAGAGCGTGACGGTTCTCACAATACGAGCATCCCTCGCGAGCCCCGCCGCGTATACCGCGCCCCGGCCGGATTCGCCCACCACGCCGAGCGAGTGCGCCTCGTCCACCAGGAGAAGAGCGCCGTGCCGGACGGCCGCCGCATGCAGGGCGGAAAGCGGCGCGAGGTCGCCGTCCACGGAGAAGACGGCGTCGGTGACGACGACGGCGTGCTCCTCGGCGCGCTCGCGCAGGGCCGCCTCCACGGCCGCCACGTCCCTGTGGGGGGTGACCACCACCCGGGCCCGGGACAGGCGGCAGGCGTCCACGATGGAGGCGTGGTTGCCCGCGTCGGACACCACCAGGCCGCCGCGGGCGAGCGCCGTCACGGCCGCCAGGTTCGCCAGATAGCCCGAGGAGAAGACAAGGGCGCGTGGAGCGCCGGCGAAGGCGGCGAGCCGGTCCTCCAGCTCCGCGTGCAGCCACGTCGATCCCGTCACGAGCCGTGAGCCGGTCGAGCCGGTGCCCCACTCCTCCGTCGCGCGTACGGCCGCCTTGACCAGACGGTCGTCCCGGGACAGGCCGAGATAGTCATTGGAAGCCAGGTCGATCAGACCGTCGTGGTCGGGGGTGCGCGGGCGCAGGGCGCGCCGCAGGCCCGCCGCCTCCCGGTCGGCGGAGGCCGCGCGCAGTCTGTCGAGTGGCCTACTCATGGGTGCATCTTTGCAGGTCGGGCGGGTGGATTCGCTTTCGGGCCGGTTCGGGACGCATGATGCAGAGGTGCCGACTCTCAGCGACATGGTGTACCGCCGAACCACGCTCGACGCCGCGGGCATCGAGTGGATGCGCTCTCTCGTCTCCGACTGGCAGTTGCTGGCCGACCTGTCGTTCGCGGACCTCATCCTGTGGATCCCGCGTAAAGAGGGAGCCGGCTGGGTGGCCGTCGCGCAGATGCGGCCGACCACCGGGCCCACCGTCTATCACGACGACATCGTCGGCATGGTCGTGACCGAGGGGGAGCGCCCCCTGATCGACGTCGCCTGGAACGAGCACCGGATCTGCCGCGAGGGCGACCCGGACTGGTCCAGCGGGGTGCCGGTCCGGGAGGAGACCATCCCCGTACGGCGCGGCCTCGACGGCGAGTTCATCGGCGTCATCCAGCGCTCGACCAACCTGTCCTCGGCCCGTACGCCGTCCCGGCTGGAACTGACCTATCTGCAGAGCGCCTCGGACATGGCCCAGATGGTGGCCGAGGGCAGGTTCCCGTTCCCGGAGGAGGAGCCGACCCTCGTCCGCTCGCCCCGGGTCGGCGACGGCCTGCTCCGGCTCGACCGGGCGGGCCGGGTGACGTACGCCTCGCCCAACGCGCTCTCGGCGTACCGGCGGCTCGGGCTGCAGGCGGACCTGGTCGGCGCGGAGCTGGGCCGCACCACGGCGGATCTCTGCTATTCGGACGAGCCGATCAACGAAGACCTGATGCACGTCGCGAGCGGCCGGGCCCCGAGGGAGACCGAGGTCGAGCGCGGCGGCATCGTCGTGCTGCTGCGGGCGATCCCGCTCGTGGTCGGCGGCGGCCGAATCGGGGCGCTGGTGCTGATCCGCGACGTGACCGAGCTGCGCCGCCGCGAGCGCGAGCTGCTGACCAAGGACGCCACGATCCGCGAGATCCACCACCGGGTGAAGAACAACCTGCAGACGGTGGCGGCGCTGCTGCGGCTGCAGGCCCGCAGGCTCGGCAACCCCGAGGGGCGCGAGGCGCTGGAGGAGGCGGTCAGGCGGGTCGGGTCGATCGCGATCGTGCACGAGATTCTGGCCCAGATGCCCGAGGAGATGGTCGAGTTCGACGACATCGCCGACCGGGTCGTCGCCATGACCGCCGAGGTTTCGGTGGCGCATGTGACGCCCAAGCGGATCGGCAGCTTCGGCGTGCTGCCGGCGGCGGTGGCGACGCCGATCGCGATGGTGCTCACCGAGCTGCTGCAGAACGCGGTGGAACACGGCTTCTCACACGCGAGCGGGAGCATCCAGGTGCTCGTGTCGCGGGACGCGGATCACCTGGAGGTGGTGGTGGCCGATGACGGAAAGGGCCTGCCCACCGATTTCGACCTGGAGGCGACGACGAGCCTTGGATTGCAGATCGTCCGCACGCTTGTGGTCGGCGAGCTGTCCGGACGGTTGTCCATTGCGCCGCGCGAGGGCGGCGGGACCGAAGTAATGATCAGCATTCCCGTACAAACGGGGTAAGGGCCGCGTCCTTCGGACGCGACCCTCGCCTTTCATGTGACCGAAACAACAGTGAAAAGAGAGCGCTGTTGTATTTGGCGCTATGCGAGATCTTCAGTGCGGGACCTCTGGGGGAGAAATTCAGACGTTCGCGCGGGCGCGGGCGCGGGCCGTCCGGCGCTTGAGCGCGCGCCGCTCGTCCTCACTCATCCCACCCCAGACGCCGGCGTCCTGACCGGACTCCAGCGCCCACTTGAGGCACGACTCCATGACGGAGCACTGCCGGCATACCTGCTTCGCCTCTTCGATCTGCATGAGCGCGGGGCCGGTGTTGCCGATCGGGAAGAAAAGCTCGGGATCCACGTCACGGCAGGCAGCGCGGTGGCGCCAGTCCATGCGTTCCACTCCTTCGTAAGTGGAGCCTCCGCGGCTCCTGACCGTCAACTTTGTGAAGTCTTTCACTAACTGCTGCGAACGTGCTCCCGGAACACGGGTAGTCCGGGATGGGTTCGTTGATCGCCGGGACCTCCAGGGAGCGGTGGCTTCCGGAAAGGTCCTACGTTCCGACGTCGAAATCAGCTTTTCAGGGACGCCAAGACCGCACAAGAGGTTTGGGAGAAGGTTTTGCCGGTTATGGCTGTCGGATTCGTCACACTATGACGGCATGTAACGGGCTAGACGAGGACTTGTAATGCGTCCGGGATAGACCGGAAAAGCACCCGTTCACGTTCTCCCAGGTAGTCCCCGTCCAACTGGAAGGCGATCGGACGGGAGGCGGAAAGGGTGAACTCCTCCTCGTCGTGAGCCTGGACCAGGTGCCGACCCGTCGGCAGGCCCGACCGCTCCCCGATGATCTGCCGTACCAGGCTGACGACCGTGCTCAACCGCATCTTCCGCAGCGCCAGCAGGTCCAGCCCGGTCTCGAACCCGGCCCACGGCGTCGGGTTGATCGGGTGGGACCCGGCGAAGGTCCACGGCGCGGTGTTGGACACGATCGCGATGAAGATCCGGCTCTGCGGCGCCTGCCGCGGACGCTCCAGCACCATGGCCGGACGGCGGCGATCGGTCAGGAAGTAGTGGTTGATCGCCGTCTTGACGTACAGGGCGGGCGTCGCCTTGCAGCCGGCACTCCGCAACCCCTCGACGGCCCGGACGACCTCGGCGTCGTACCCGAGCCCAGCGCAGAATGTGAAATAACGCGACCCGTGCGGGCCTGTCGGCGGCACTGCCCCCGCGTCGCCGTGTGAAACATCGTGGTCCCAGACGGCTTCGCCGAGCCCGATCGTGCGCCGGCGGCCGTCCCGCAGCGCCTCGAGGGCCGCTCCGGTCGCCTCGACCGGGTTGTTGGGCAGCCCGAGCGCCCGCGCGAACACGTTCGCGCTCCCTCCGGGGATCACGATCAGCGTGGGCCGCTCCGACGCCGGCGCGGAGGGCTGCCCGCGCAGCAGGCCGTTGGCCGCCTCATTGATGGTGCCGTCGCCGCCGAGCACGGCGACGGCGTCGAACCCCTTGGCGTGCGCCGTCCCCGCGATCATCGCCGCGTGCCCTCGGTAGCCGGTCTCCTCGACGGTCAGGTCCATGGCCGCGCCGAGCGCCCTCATCAGAACGTCACGCGTGCGATGGTTGGTCGAGGTCGCCTTGGGGTTGACGACAAGGAGAGCCCGCATGCCCTGAAGGGTAGAGCACGAACCATGCCCTACCGCCCAAGTTGTTAGTGTTGGCCGCTGTGAGCAGCCGACCCATGACCCTGACCGTCGCCTCCGCCGTCGTGGCCGTCGAGGGCCTCGTCTCCCTGATCCTCGGCGGCTACGTCGCCGTCGAGACGCTGATCGGGCAGCCGAGCGACATGACGACTTCCATCGCCGTCGCGGCCTTCGGGGTCCTGGCCGGCCTCGGCCTGCTCTGGGTCGCCTGGGGGGTTCTCCAGGTGCTGCGCTGGAGCAGGGGGCCGGGTGTGCTCACCCAGATCTTCGCGTTGCCCGTGGCGATCACGTTGATCCAGTCCCAGCAGTACACCTACGGGGTGCCGCTGGTGCTGGCCGCTGTGATCGCCCTGGTGACGCTCCTCGCCCCGCCGTCCACGAAGGCGCTGATGGGCGAGGACGGACCGCACGCGTCCTGAGCCGGACGGGCCAGGGAGGAAGCCCCTCCCTAGTCCTCGGCGGTCAGGCCCTCGCGAAGCTGGGCGAGGGTCCGGGCGAGGAGACGGGACACGTGCATCTGCGAGATGCCGAGCTCCGTCGCGATCTGCGACTGCGTCATGTTCCCGAAGAAGCGCAGCAGCAGGATGCGCTTCTCCCGAGGAGGCAGCCGCTCCAGCAGCGGCTTGAGGGACTCGCGGTACTCCACGCCTTCCAGCGACTCGTCCACGATGCCGAGCGAGTCGGACACTGCGGGCGCGTCGTCGTCGCCGGAGTCGGGCGCGTCGAGGGACACGGTGGAGTAGGCGTTGGCCGACTCCAGGCCCTCGAGGACCTCTTCCTCGGTCATCTGCAGGTGGGCCGCCAACTCGGCGACCGTGGGCGCGCGGCTCTCCCGCTGCGACAGCTCGCTGATCGCCTTGGTGAGCGACAGCTTCAGCTCCTGAAGCCGGCGCGGCACCCGGACCGCCCAGCCCTTGTCGCGGAAATGCCGCTTGATCTCTCCGACGATCGTGGGGGTCGCGTAGGTGGAGAACTCGACGCCGCGGCCCAGGTCGAAGCGGTCGATCGACTTGATCAGGCCGATTGTGGCGACCTGGGTGAGGTCGTCGAGCCACTCGCCCCTGTTGCGGAACCGGCGGGCGAGGTACTCCACCAGCGGGAGGTGGAGTTCGACGAGTTCGTCGCGGATGCGCTGACGCCTCGGATCGTCGGCCGGCAGCTCGACGAGTTCCCCGAAGAGCGCGCGGGCACGCACGCGGTCGGGCACCGCCGAGTCGCCCGAGGCCATGGCACGCGTCCTCTCCGTCACGCCGGCCTCGCTGCGCCTCGGCGCTTACGCAGCACGATCGCCATGTGATCGGGGGAGTCGGAGATGGCGTCCACGTCGTCGGCGAGCGCGGTGAGCACCATCCAGGCGAAGTCGTCGCGCTTGGGAGTGGTCACTCCGACCGTGTTGACCTCGACCCGGACCGTCATCTCCTCTCCGGTGAGCTCGAACTCGGCGACCAGATCGGTGCCGGGCACAGCCTGCCGCAGGAGCATCGCGCAGGCTTCGTCCACCGCGATGCGAAGATCCTCGATCTGGTCGAGGGTGAAGTCCAGCCGGGCGGCCAGCCCGGCGGTAGCTGTACGCAGCACTGACAGATAGGCGCTCACGGCGGGCAGCCGGACACTCACAGCGTCGCGGATCCCGGCCAGATCCACCGCAGGCGTCTCGGTTTCCTCGGTCACGTTCCTCCTCGCCCCATATCGAGCCGGCGCACTGCCGCTCACTGCAACCTACCGCCACTCGACCACGTTTGCTCGGCTTGGACGCGCCGATTGTCGCGATCTTGGAGGTCGTCACGGGGGAATCTCACGGTTCGGACGGCCCGGAAATACCGGACCCCGCGCGGTCGTGGACCGGGCGGGGTCTGGACAGTCTCAGGCTCAGGCGGCCTTGGTCTCCCAGAAGATCTTCGCGATCTCGTCGATCTTGCCCAGGAGCTCGTCGGCCTTCGCCACGTCGACGGTGCCCTTCGCACCGGCGGCGCCCGCGAGCTTGGTGGCGTCCCAGAACAGCTGGTGAAGCTGGGGGTACTGCTCAAGGTGCGGCGGCTTGAAGTAGTCGGTCCACAGAACCCAGAGGTGGTGCTTGACCAACTCGGCGCGCTCTTCCTTGATCGTGAGCGCGCGGGCGCGGAACACCGGGTCCTCGTTGTCGGCGTACTTGGCCATGATGGCCTTGACCGACTCGGCCTCAATGCGGGCCTGGGCGGGGTCGTAAACACCGCACGGCAGGTCGCAGTGGGCGGACGCCTCGTGCTTGGGCCGCAGCAGTCGTGCGAGCATCGGAATCCTTCCTTAATGCTGTGACAGCACTGTCCAGGTACCGACCTTACTCGTCTTGGAAATCTACGTGTGGAGGGGGATGTGCTCACCACGGTCCGCGTCGTCGGTGACTCGATGCTGCCCGTTCTGCGTCCCGGGGACTGCCTGCTCATACGGCGCGGCGCCGCCGTGCGGGAGGGCGACCTGGTGGTGGCGCGGCGGCCGCACGGCCTGATCGTCAAGCGCGCGTTCCGCCGTACCAGCGAGGGCTGGTGGCTCGAGAGCGACAACCAGAACGCGCCGGGACGGCGGGACAGCTGGGACTTCGGCGCGGTGCCGGAGTCCGACATCGTCGGACGGGTGGTGCTGCGCTACTGGCCGCGCGTCGCCTTCCGCCTCGCCGTGCCGCGCTTGCGCGCCCGGTAGTTCGCGACGTTGACGCGGTTGGCGCAGCGCTCCGAGCAGTAGCGGCGCGACCGGTTCGACGAGGTGTCCAGGTAGGCGTTGCGGCAGAGCGGCGCCTGGCAGATGCCGAGCCGGTCCATGCCGAGGCTGGTGACGACCGTCGCCAGGCCCATGACCGACCCCACGGCGAGGGTGTCGGCCACCCGTCCGCCCTCCGTCAGGTGCATGTGCCACGGCTGGTCGTCGTGGCCGGAGATCTGCGGGTGCACGGGATGACGGACGAGGAGGCCGTTCAGCCGCTCGACCGCGTCGGCCCCGTCGCCCCTCGCCGCGGACTCGAAGACGCCCGTCAGCTCCTCACGCAGCTCGCAGATGGCGTCGAGATCTCGGCGGTTGGCGCGCGCGGCGGCCTCTTTTCGGCCGGTTTCGGCGAGCAGTTCACGCAGGGAATCGAGGGATCTCAGCCGGTCGTGCTCGTTGACAAGGAGTACGGCGAGCTTGGCATATGAGGTGAAGTCCACGTGCGACCCACGGTTGTAAGTGATCAGACCGGACATCGAGTATTACATGCCGCGGCTACTGTTGCATACGCAATAAAACTGACACTTTGTTAACCCTCGCGCCTCGAGGGCCGCCATCTCATCATGTGGCACAATCAAACAACGGGTGACCCCCGTACCCCCCAAAGAGACGACCGTCAACGGCGACGGCCGCCGGGCGGCTACCGAAGCCCGGGCTGGACCGCTCTTGCGGCGTCTACCGAAGGAACTCCTCGTGACACTGGGGTCGCTGTGACTATTACTCCCGCTTCTCTGGAAGCTCTCGACGTCGATCCTGCGTTCGCCCTGCACCGCGGCGGCAAGCTCGAAGTCCGCTCCACCATCCCGGTCCGTGACGCTGACGATCTGTCCCTGGCGTACACGCCGGGCGTCGCCCGGGTCTGCACCGCCATCGCCGACAATCCCGAGCTGGTGAACGACTACACCTGGGTGTCGAACGTCGTCGCGGTGGTCTCCGACGGCACCGCGGTCCTCGGCCTCGGCGACATCGGCCCGGCCGCCGCGATGCCGGTGATGGAAGGCAAGGCGCTGCTGTTCAAGGAGTTCGCGGGCGTCGACGCCGTGCCGATCTGCCTCGACTGCACCGACGTGGACGCGCTGGTCGAGACCGTGGTCCGGCTCGCGCCCTCGTTCGGCGGCATCAACCTGGAGGACATCAGCGCCCCGCGCTGCTTCGAGGTCGAGGATCGGCTCCGCTCGCTGCTCGACATTCCGGTCTTCCACGATGACCAGCACGGCACGGCCATCGTCGCCCTCGCGGCGCTGCAGAACGCCGCCCGGCTGACCGGCCGCTCTCTGGGGGACCTGCGCGCGGTCATCGCGGGCGCCGGCGCCTCCGGCGTGGCGGTGACGCGCATCCTGCTGGGCGCGGGCATCGGTGACGTCGCGGTGGCGGACTCCAAGGGAGTGATCTACACCGGGCGGGACGGCCTCAACCCCGTCAAGGAGGCCCTGGCCAGGGACACGAACAAGGCCGGATTCACCGGCTCCACCGAGGAGGCCCTCAGCGGCGCCGACGTTTTCATCGGCCTGTCGGGCTCCACGGTGACCGAGGAGGCCATCGTGTCGATGGCTCCGGACGCGATCGTCTTCGCGCTGTCGAACCCGACGCCGGAGGTTCACCCCGAGGTGGCCCGGCGGCACGCGCGCGTGGTCGCGACCGGCCGGTCCGACTTCCCGAACCAGATCAACAACGTGCTCGCCTTCCCGGGCGTGTTCCGCGGCGCCCTCGACGTCCGGGCCAGGACCATCACCGAGAACATGAAGGTGGCCGCCGCCACCGCGCTGGCGGCCGTGGTCGGGGACGAGCTGTCCGAGGACTACGTGATCCCGTCACCGTTCGACCCCCGCGTCGCGCCCGCCGTGATCGCGGCCGTGGCCGAGCAGGCCCGGCTGGACGGCGTCGCCCGCCGCTGACATCGAAACGGGGGCCCGGCCATGTGGCCGGGCC
The DNA here is from genome assembly GCF_050947145.1 of Microtetraspora malaysiensis. Taxonomy (NCBI): domain Bacteria; kingdom Bacillati; phylum Actinomycetota; class Actinomycetes; order Streptosporangiales; family Streptosporangiaceae; genus Microtetraspora; species Microtetraspora malaysiensis. The sequence goes on along the minus strand of NZ_CP191998.1, from coordinate 8,345,985 downwards.
CCCGTCTCATGTCCGTCGTTCCCAGAAGGGAGCGCGGAGGATGGCCGCGTTACTTCGTCTCGGTGATCCCGATCGAGCCGTCCTTCTTGACCAGCGAGCCGGACCAGAGGGAGAAGCCGGCGCGGTACACGCTGTAGGTCTCACCGTCGAAGTAGGCCGAGGTGATCATGTCGCTGCGGTGGTTGCCGTCGGTGTCGCCACCGAGGCTGGTCACGCCGTTGATGTAGCCGAGGCGACGGTTGCTGTTGTACTTGAGGATCCAGGGGCCGCCGGAGGAGCCGCCGGTCATCGAGCACTTGAGGCCGATCTGCTCCTCGACCTTCACGCTGCTCTCGACGATGGGGTAGACGGGCTTGCCGTAGCACCACTTCATCTTCTGGCCGGTGAAGACGTAGTTGCCGTCGTCGTGCGGCGCGGCCGGGTAGCCGAAGGCGAAGACCGGCTGGCCGACCTTCTGGTTGTACGCGAAGCCCTGGCCGCCGGCGTTGGCGCCGAGCGGGCCGAGGTCGACGAACGCGTCCTTCTTGGCGTCGTACCCGATGCCGTTGTAGACCGTGACGAACGCGTAGTCGCGGTCGAGGTCCTCGTAGACGTCGAAGTCGTAGTGCGTGAACGCCTGCTTGCCGACGTAGACGCCCCACGGGGCCCTGCCGTCGTAGTAGCCGGGGACGAAGACCCACTTGCTCACGGTCTGCCGGTTGGTGTCGATGTCGTAGACGCAGTGGCCGGCGGTGGCGACCATGTTGCGGTACTGCGACTGGATCGCCGACGCGGAGCAGGCGTAGAGCTCGTCGTCGATGACGAAGAACGCGCGGCCCACGGTCTTGGGCAGGTTGACGTTCTTGGACTTGCCGGCGGCCTTCTTCTCGTCGCCGATCGCCGGCACGACGCCCGGCTTGCCGTCGGCGGCCGGTCCGCCGGTGGAGACGTGCTTCGGCACGCGCTTGTGCTCGGCGCCGTATGCCTTGGCGGCCTTGAGGTTGGCGCCGCCGTCGGTGGTCCAGAAGTCGATGATGTCCGCGGCGTTCGCGGGGGAGGCGAGCTTGGCCTTCGACACGGTGGACGCGGCCGTGGCGGGGGTGACCAGGGCAGCGGCCAGAAGGCCGGTGGCGGCGAGGCCGCCCAGGGGGAGAAGCAGCTGCTTCTGCATGAGGGTTCGCTCCTTGCGCTGATGAGGGCCGCTACTGCGCCCCTATCGTCAGTAAAGGGATGGTAAAAAACCTACAGCACCCAATTAGGGGCCCTCATGTCCCGATATATGCGGAGCGGTTTGTTACAGAATGTTGATCTCGTTCGCGCCGTCACGGAAGACGCCGCCGGGCACCGCGTCGGAGCGGACCTTCCGGGCCGCGACGTAGACGCTGAAGAGCTCGCTGTCGAAGTAGGGCGACACGGCGGCGCCGCCGGACGTGGCGATGGCGACACCGTTCAGATAACCCAGCCGTCCGGTCTTGCGGTAGCCGATCAGCCAGGACGAGCCATCGGTCGTCCGGGACGACTTCAGGCCGAGCAGAGCGTTCGCGCGGATGGACGGATCCTGGAGCCGGAACGTCGCGCCGCGCACCGGCGGCGCGGAGTGTCCGAGTATGACGGTCCTGCGGCCGATCTCCTGGTTGTAGGCGAGTCCCTGGCCACCGACGCCGTCCCCGAGCCGGCCGCCGTCGGCCAGCTTGATGACGCGTCCCGGGGCGCGCGAGGGCTGCGGCGCGAGGCCGTTGTGGACGGCGACGAAGGCGTAGTCGCGGTCGAGGTCCCGGTACGTCGCGAAGTCGTGGTGGGTGAACGCCTGCTTCCCGGCGTACACGCCGAAGGGGGCCGCGCCCGGCTGGTAGCCGGGGATGAAGATCCATTTCCGCATCGGCGCGCCGTCGGTCTCTATGTCGAAGACGCAGTGCCCGGCGGTGGCGACGAGATTGCGGTGCGGGCCCTGGACCGAGGTGCCCGAGCACCAGTGGGGCTTGTCGTCGGATCCGACGAAGAAGACCCGGCCCGTGGTCCGGGGCAGGTTGACGTTCTTGGAGGCGGCGGTGCGGTTCCCGTCCTGTGCCGTCCGGTCCGGATCGGTCGTGTCCTGGGCCGGCTTGCCGCCGTCCGGTTTCGCGCCGTCCGGTTTCGCGCCGGGGGTTTTCCCGGCCGCGGTCTTTCCCTGCCCGGCCTTCTCCTGCGCCGACCCGCTGTCGGCGGGTCGTACGCCGCCCGGCTTGCCGTCCGGCGCCGCGCCGCGCTCCGTCTGCCGCGCGCTCACCTTGAGGCGCAACGCGTACGGCGTCGCGGCGGCGAGGGCGCGGCCGTCGCCGCCGAGCCAGTACGCCAGCACGGACGGGACCTGGGCCTCGGTGGCGAGGGGGCGGGTGGCGGCGATGTCGTACGCGTGCGCGGGCGCGCCGGAGGTGACGAGCGTGGCGGCGCAGAGCGCCCCGGCGGCGGCCGCCGTACGCGTGGCGGCCAGGACGACGCGCTTCACGGACGCTCCTCGCGCTCTCTGCGTGGACGCCCGCAGCGCCCTTTGCCTCGGTAAAAAGGAAGATTACCGTTCATTTGCCGTGGCATGGCACAAAACCTGGCTGCGCGCCAGGCCCTGTGCTCAGGCGGTCGGAGCGTGCCGGACGAGATCGTGCCGGGCGCGCGACACGGGTCGCCCCGGTAGTGGCCCGGGATGAAGACCCACGTGTCGAGGGTGGCCTTCCGGACCCGCGTAGTGGTCGGCGGCGGGGCCTTCCACCGACGACTTTCCGCTGACATAAGAACGGATGGCGGTTGCGGTCGCGCGAGGCTGGAAGAGTTTCCACTTCAGTAAGGACCGGGGGCGGGTGGTCAGGCCCGTCGATGATGGTGGAAGGGTTTCCGCCGGCAGGTGCAGCGCGTGGCGTGGCGCCGTTGAACGAGGGCCGTTATTTCGCAATTTCCTCGCTGAGGCGGTGGAGGTTTCGCCGCGAAGAATCGTCGGCGACGTAGCGGTTGTCGGCGCCGGCTCGCCGATGCTTCGACGAAATGACGTGAGCTCGTGGAAGAGGTGTGGAACGGGGCCGCCCTCCGATCCCACGGCCGGCCTTTCGCCGAGTTGTCCCTGCTGGCACGGGCACTTGGCCCTCCGTCCGGGCCAGGTCCGGAGGAGCTTGAACAGCTCCTCGACACCCCTGCGGCTCGCTCACGGATACCAGCCCCGCCCGCGTGGGATGGCCGGGATAAAAGGCCGGGGACGTCCTTGCCGCGTTTCCTGTGGCGCTTCTCGTGCTTTCCGGTGGAGGCGCCGCAGAAAAGGCACAGGGCCCGGCTGGAGAGCCGGGCCCTGCGGGTGATGCGATTGTGAGAGCAGGGTTTGGACCCCTGTCTCGGATCGCCGTGTTTCCGCGAGCGGAAATTAGGCGATCGAGCCGGACCAGTTGTTCTTGGCCGCGTTGTAGACGCCGGCCAGCTCGCCGTCGAAGTACGGGGAGAAGCTGGTGTCGTAACGGTTGTTTCCGTCGGTGTCGGAGACGCCGATGGTGACACCGTTCAGGTAGCCGACGCGGCGGCCGTTGTTGTAGTTCACCAGCCACGCGGAGCCGAGGGCGCCCTCACCGGTGAACGACGACTTGGTGCCGACGAGCTCCTCGCCCTTGATGGCCGGAACCTGGACCGCGAAGGTCTTGCCGTAGGTCCACTTGAGGGTGTGGCCGGAGTAGGCGTGGTTGCCGTCCGGGTGCTGCCCGCTCGGGTAGCCGAACACGAAGACCGGCTTGCCGACCTTCTGGTTGTAGGCCAGACCCTGCCCGCCGACGTTCGCACCCAGAGCACCCGCGTCCACGAACTTGAAGACGAAGTAGTGCTGGAACTCCTCGGTGCGGTTGCCGTTCTTGTTGAAGTCGTCGTAGTCCGGGCCGTACACGGAGGCGGTGTCACCGATGAAGGTGTCCCAACCGCGGTACTGGTCGTAGACGTCCTTGGTGACCTCCTGCCAGCCACCGATGTTCGCCCAGCCCGTGCCGCCGTTGTCCGACTTCTTCGGCACGTCGTTGCCGTGCGGCACGCCGTCGTGGGGCGTCTTGAGGCCGTTGTAGACCGTGACGAACGCGTAGTCGCGGTCAGCGTCCTCGTAGACGTCGAAGTCGTAGTGGGTGAAGGCCTGCTTGCCCACGTAGATGCCGTACGGGGTCTTGCCCTGGTAGTAGCCCGGGACGAAGACCCAGTAGTCCATCGTGGCCTTGTTGGACACGGTGTCGTACACGCAGCTACCCGCGGTCGCGACCAGGTTCTTGTAGGCCGACTGCACGGAGGTGGCGGTGCACCAGTGGTTCTCGCCGTCGCCACCCTTGAAGAACACCTTGCCGGTGGTCTTGGGCAGGTTGACGTTCTTCGACTTCGAGACGGTCTTCTTCTCGTCGCCGATGGCCGGCACGATGCCGGGCTTGCTGTCGGCAGCCGGGCCGCCCTTGGAGACGTGCTTGGCGACGGCCTTGGTCTCGGTGTTGTACGGCGTGGCGCCCTTCAGGTTCGCCGAGTCCTCGGCGTACCAGTAGGCCACGATGTTCTTCGCCGCGATGCCGGTGGAGGCGAGCGGCTTGCTGGCGACGTCGCCGGCGGCCTGGGCGGGGGAGGTCAGGCCGGCAGCCAGCATGCCGGTGGCGGCGACGATACCGCCGAACGCGAGAGCGCGCTTCATGGGGGGAACTCCTTGGTCTGTCGTGGGGCGCCTCATGCGCCCCATGCGTCAGTAAAGGACTGCGGGAAAGATACAGCCGCGCTCTTCCGGCGTGGAAGCGACTTCAACCGGGCCATTCCGCCGCCCACTCGGTGTAATTGTTCCGTTACCTTCTTGCGGAAGGCGGTCTTTTGCCCGCCGGATGGCATATGGGCAGATCAAGAGTGAAGCGCTCGCTTTGGTGATGATGTGACGCCACGGCCAGGGATCATGGACCGTGTGACCTAAATCACATCCTTTGGATGGCACCGAACCGACGTGTGGTCACGTCTAAGGGCCTCCGGAACGGCGAAGGCCCCGGGGCGGACGCCCCGGGGCCTTCAGTTGTCTGGAGCATACAGAGTGGGGAGGCGGCGCGCCCGCCGTTCCACTCAGGCGTCTCCAGAGAAAGGCACAGGGCCCGGCTGAAAGCCGGACCCTGTGTGAGTCAAGCGGTTGGGGCAGGGTTTGGACCCCTGACCCGTGACCACCTGGTTCCCGCAGGCCGGGAACTAGGCGATCGAGCCGGACCAGTTGTTCTTGGCCGCGCTGTAGACGCCGTAGGTCTCGCCGTCGAAGTACGGGGAGAGGCTGGTGTCGATCCGCTTGTTGTTGTCACGGTCGGCCACCGCGATGGTGACACCGTTCAGGTAGCCGACGCGGCGGCCGTTGTTGTAGTTGAGCAGCCACGCGGAGCCGAGCGAGCCCTCGCCGGTGAAGGAGGACTTGACACCCTGCAGCTCCTCGCCCTTGATGGCCGGCGCGGTGGCTGCGAAGGTCTTGCCGTAGCTCCACTTGAGGGTCTTGCCGGAGAAGGCCTGGTTGCCGTCCGGGTGGGCGCCGCTCGGGTAGCCGAACACGAAGACCGGCTTGCCGATCTTCTGGTTGTAGGCCAGGCCCTGGCCACCGACGTTGTCGCCGAGGCGACCGGCGTCGGTGTACTTCCACACGAAGTAGACCGTGTTGCCGTTCTCGTCCTTGTCCTCGTAGTAGCCCTTGCCGTGGCGGCCCTTCGAGGTGTCCGCCGCGACGTAGGCGTCGTACGTGGCCTTGTCGACCTGCTGGAAGCCCGCGTACTGCTTCCGCTCGTCGCGGGACATGCCCTTGAAGTCCTTGAAGCCGCCGGCCGGGAACTTCAGACCGTTGTAGACGGTCACGAACGCGTAGTCGCGGTCGCCGTCCTCGTAGACGTCGAAGTCGTAGTGGGTGTAGGCCTGCTTGCCCACGTAGATGCCGAACGGGGTCTTGCCCTGGTAGTAACCCGGGACGAAGACCCAGTGGTCCATCGTGGCCTTGTTCGACTCGGTGTCGTAGACGCAGTGACCCGCGGTCGCGACCAGGTTCTTGTACCCGGACTGGACCGAGGTGGCGGAGCACCAGTGCGGCTTCTTGTCCGCGCCGATGAAGAACACCTTGCCGGTGGTCTTCGGGAGGTTCACGTTCTTCGACTTGGCGGCAGCCTTCTTCTCGTCGCCAATGGCCGGGACGACGCCGGGCTTGCTGTCCGCAGCCGGACCGCCGGTCGAGACGTGCTTGGCCGAGACCTGGGTCTCGACGTTGTACGGCGTGGCCTGAACCAGGTTGGCGGCGTTCTCCGCCGCCCAGAACGCCACGATGTTCTGCGCGGCGATCTTGTTGGCGGCCAGCGGGGTGCTGGCGACGTCGCCGGCGGCCTGGGCCGGGGCGGCGAGGCCGGCGGCCAGGAGGCCGGCGGTGGCGACGAGGCCACCGAATGCGAGGGTGCGCTTCATGAGGGAACTCCTTGCGCTGTCGTGGGACGCCTCTTGCGTCCCATGCGTCAGTAAAGGGATGACCGGAAAGATACCGGCGCGATCTTGCGTGGCGAAAGCTGTCGGGTTGCAGTGGATCGCCTCGCAAAGTGCGGAGATCTTTTCGTTACCTTACGTTCGAATCTGATCCAGAAGATCGGGTGATCTTCATCTCCGCAGATCAACGCCGCAATCCGGGGCGAGATCGTCGCGGCGAAGTCGTTACATCGATAGACCCTGAAAAACCGCTGTGTGATGTAAAACACATTTCCGACATGGCACCGAAGTAGCCCCTCTCGCGTCTAACGCGCCCCTGAGGGTGCGACGCCTCCGGGGGTGGTTCGCCGGATCCTCATTCGAACGGGGCTCGTCGCACTCTGTCGGGGCGCTGTCGGGGCTCTGATTGTGATCAGCGGTCGCGGAAGGTGGCCTATTTGATGCTGTCCAAAACTGCGGGGAAGGAGGCGTCTCCGGTGGCGAATCCCCAGCGGGCGGGCTGCCCCGGCGACGATCGAGCCGACTCTCGGAGGATGGTGCCCTCGTCCGGGCTGTCCGGAATGCCGCGACTTTAGGTCCTGCGTCACCGTCCCCGGCGGAGCCGCCGCTCCTGTCGGGAAGAACCGCCAGGGCGTAGAGGGACCGACGGGACGTTCCTCGGCGGACAGAGACCGCGACCGCCACGGTGATCGCGAAGCGGTGCCATGGCCGTGGGGTTCAGGGAACCTGGCGAGGCTGGTGAGTCGCAGTGCTTGGCCGCCGCTCGGTGGCGCGGTGCGCCGCTGACATCGCGGCCGCTCATGGGTGCGGCGGCAACTGCCGCGACGTAGTCGTGGCGACAGCGCGCGCGACCCTCCAAGGCGTGATCGCGGCGAACTGGACCTGGTCAGCATCGATGGCTTCCGGGCAAAACGAAAGGGCCCGGCTGGAGAGCCGGGCCCTTTCGATGAAGCGAGGGTGAGAGCAGGGTTTGGACCCCTGCTCTCACGGGATCGCCGTGTTCCGCGAACGGAGACTAGACGATCGAGCCAGACCAGAGGTTCTTGGCAGCGTTGTAGACGCCGGCCAGCTCGCCGTCGAAGTACGGGGAGAAGCTGGTGTCGTAACGGTTGTTGTTGTCGGTGTCGGAGACGCCGATGGTCACACCGTTCAGGTAGCCGATGCGGCGGCCGTTGTTGTAGTTCAGCAGCCAGGAGGAGCCGAGGGCGCCCTCACCGGTGAAGGAGGACTTGGTGCCGACGAGCTCCTCGCCCTTGATGGCCGGGGCCTGGACCGCGAAGGTCTTGCCGTAGGTCCACTTGAGGGTCTGGCCGGAGTACGCGTTGTTGCCGTCCGGGTGCGAGCCGCTCGGGTAGCCGAACACGAAGACCGGCTTGCCGACCTTCTGGTTGTAGGCCAGGCCCTGCCCACCGACGTTGGCGCCCAGGGCACCGGCGTCGACGAACGAGCGGACGTAGTACTTACCGTCCTCGACCGGAAGCTGGACCCACGGCTTGTACTGGTCGTACTCCGCCTTGGAGACTTCCTTCTTCCCGATCTCCGGGTTGCCGTTCAGCGCCTTGATGCCGTTGTAGACGGTCACGAAGGCGTAGTTGCGGTCGGCGTCCTCGTAGACGTCGTAGTCGTAGTGGGTGAACGCCTGCTTGCCGACGTAGATGCCCCACGGGGTCCGGCCCTGGTAGTAACCCGGGATGAAGACCCAGTTCTCGAGGGTGGCCTTGTTCGCCTCGGTGTCGTAGACGCAGCTACCCGCGGTGGCGACCAGGTTCTTGTAGGCCGACTGCACGGAGGTGGCGGAGCACCAGTGCGGGTTCACGGCCTTGACGTGGAACTTGCCGTCAGCGCCCTTCTCCCACTTGAAGCCGTCGGAGAAGAACACCTTGCCGGTGGTCTTGGGCAGGTTGACGTTCTTGGACTTGCCGGCGGCCTTCTTCTCGTCGCCGATCGCCGGCACGATGCCCGGCTTGCTGTCCGGAGCCGGGCCGCCCTTGGAGACGTGCTTGGCGACGACCTTGGTCTCAGCGTTGAACGGCGTGGCCGCGATCAGGTTGGCGGCGTTCTCCGCCAGCCAGAAGGCGGCGATGTTCTTGCCGGCGACCTTGGTGGTGGCCAGCGGGGTGCTGGCGACGTCACCGGCGGCCTGAGCCGGGGCGGCGAGGCCGGCGGCCAGGAGGCCGGCGGTGGCGACGAGGCCACCGAAGGCGAGGGTGCGCTTCATTGGGGAACTCCTTGGGCTGTCGTGGGGCGCTTCTTGCGTCCCAGACGTCAGTAAAGGGATGGCCAAAACATACAGCGCGATCTTGCCGTGGAAACCCCCCAAACCATCGCCTTGAGACGACGCGGAACGGCGAGATCATCCCGTTACTTGGCTGACTCGACGAAAGGCGATTAGTCAGGTTTCGGACGCTCTTGTTTTCGCTGCTCGTCGCCCTGTCGCGAGATTCCGCGGTCGAGGTCTCTGTGAAGCGGCGCCGGGGCGTCTCGGAAAGCCTGTGGTGTAGATCACAGCGAATCCGGGGCACCGTATCGACGTGAGTCGCGTCTAAGCGCGAACTTCGGCCGATCTCTGTTGCCGGTCCGAATTTGGATGATCACTCAGTGCGATGATTTGCGCCCCGAAGTAGTCCGCATCGTCGGCCCGGGCGACTGCACTGCCGGGCTGCCATTCCGGCGGGCTCATGCGGCCGGGGCCGAGGCACGTCATCGTTCGTTTCCTGAAACGCCAAAAAGGCCCGGCCGGTGGCCGGGCCTTTCTGAACGAACTAACCGACAGGCTGCTTACTTGGGCGGCGCAGGCGACTCGCTGGCGCGCGGGATCGCCGGCGACTCGAACGGCGTGGCGATCGAGCCGGACCAGAGGTTCTTGGCCGCGTTGTAGACGCCCGCCAGCTCACCGTCGAAGTACGGGGAGAAGCTGGTGTCGTAACGGTTGTTGTTGTCGGTGTCGGAGACGCCGATGGTCACACCGTTCAGGTAGCCGAGACGGCGGCCGTTGTTGTAGTTCACCAGCCACGCGGAGCCGAGGGCGCCCTCACCGGTGAAGGAGGACTTGGTGCCGACGAGCTCCTCGCCCTTGATGGCCGGGGCCTGGACCGCGAAGGTCTTGCCGTAGGTCCACTTGAGGGTCTGGCCGGAGAACGCCTGGTTGCCGTCCGGGTGCTGCCCGCTCGGGTAGCCGAACACGAAGACCGGCTTGCCGACCTTCTGGTTGTAGGCCAGACCCTGACCACCGACGTTGGCACCCAGGGCGCCCGTGTCCTCGAACTTCCAGACGTAGTACTTCAGGCCGACGTGGCAGCGGAACTCCTCAAAGTCCCAGTCCTTGAACCACTTCGGGAAGTTGTCGTAGGTCTCCTTGGAGACCTCCTGCCAGGCGCCGGGCACGTCGGAGAACTTCTTGATCCCGTCGTGCGGCATGTTGAGGCCGTTGTAGACCGTGACGAACGCGTAGTCGCGGTCAGCGTCCTCGTACACGTCGTAGTCGTAGTGGGTGAAGGCCTGCTTACCCACGTAGATGCCGTACGGGGTCTTGCTCTGGTAGTAAGCGGGCACGAAGACCCAGTTCCGCATGGTGCTGGAGTTGGACTCGGTGTCGTAGACGCAGTGACCCGCGGTCGCGACCAGGTTCTTGTACGCGGACTGCACCGAGGTCGCCGTGCACCAGTGCGGCTTGCCGTCGGCGGCCCGGAAGAACACCTTGCCGGTGGTCTTGGGCAGGTTGACGTTCTTCGACTTGGCGACGGTCTTCTTCTCGTCGCCGATCGCCGGCACGACGCCCGGCTTGCTGTCCGGAGCCGGGCCGCCCTTGGAGACGTGCTTGGCGACGACCTTGGTCTCGACGTTGTACGGCGTGGCGTTGATCAGGTTGGCGCGGTGCTCGGCGAACCAGTAGCCGACGGTGTTCCAGGCGGCCATGCCGTTGGTGGCGAGGGCGTCGCTGGCGACGTCGCCGGCGGCCTGAGCCGGGGCGGCGAGGCCCGCGGCCAGCAGGCCGGCGGTGGCGACGAGGCCACCGAAAGCCATAGTGCGCTTCATGGGGAACTCCTTGGTCTGTCGTGGGGCGCTTCTTTTGCCCCATGCGTCAGGAAAGGGATGCCGAAAAGATAGCCCAGCCGATCGCCATAAGAAAGACCTAAAAATGGCTTTCCGGGAGGCCTGGCGGCCTTTCTTTGAAGATGACACGGCGAAAGAGTCCGTGTCGTCCGATCACCATTGGGCCAGGGGTGCGTTCCCGCAGATGGAGGCGTATAGAGGCACTTCTTCCCATCGTTGTCGTCTCCATGCAAAGGTATTTGTCAGACTGTGTCTGTGAGCTAAATCACGGGATTATCGGCCCGTTGGTCGGTAGTGAAATTCGGACAGTGTCGTTTTGTTGCCAGGGCTGGTTTACCTCGCGGCCCGGAAACTTTTGCAGAAATGATCGGAGGCCGTGGCCGATGTCTCGGACCTGTCGATAGGTGTTGACTGGGTCTCGGTCGCCGAGTTCGAAAGCGGGCGGTGTTTTTAGGGTCCGTCACAAATTGGAATGCAACAAAAAACGAAAGGGCCCGGCTGGAGAGCCGGGCCCTTCGATGAAACAGGTATGGATCAGGGTTTGGACCCCTGTGAGAGAAGGGTTTGGACCCCTGCTCTCGTTAGACCGCTGTGTTTCCGCAGAGCGGAGACTAGGCGATCGAGCCGGACCAGAGGTTCTTGGCGGCGTTGTAGACGCCGGCCAGCTCACCGTCGAAGTACGGGGAGAAGCTGGTGTCGTAACGGTTGTTGCTGTCGGTGTCGGAGACGCCGATGGTCACACCGTTCAGGTAACCCACGCGGCGGCCATTGTTGTAGTTCACCAGCCACGCGGAGCCGAGGGCGCCCTCACCGGTGAAGGAGGACTTGGTGCCGACGAGCTCCTCGCCCTTGATCTCCGGGGCCTGGACCGCGAAGGTCTTGCCGTAGGTCCACTTGAGGGTCTGGCCGGAGTAGGCGTGGTTGCCGTCCGGGTGCGAGCCGCTCGGGTAGCCGAACACGAAGACCGGCTTGCCGACCTTCTGGTTGTAGGCCAGGCCCTGCCCGCCGACGTTGGCGCCCAGGGCGCCGGTGTCGGCGAACTTCCACACGTAGTAGTGCGTCTTGCCGTCCTTGATCTCCACGCCCGCGAGACGGGTCGGGTAGTTCTTCAGGTTGGCCATGTACTCGGCCTCGGGGACCTCGGTCGCGCTGAGCTCGTAGGAACGGCCGTCCCCGGCGAGCTTGACACCGTTGTAGACGGTGACGAAGGCGTAGTTGCGGTCCGCGTCCTCGTAGACGTCGAAGTCGTAGTGGGTGAAGGCCTGCTTGCCGACGTAGACGCCGAACGGGGTCTTGCCCTGGTAGTAACCCGGCACGAACACCCAGTAGTTCAGCGTGGACTTGTTGGACTCCGTGTCGTAGACGCAGCTACCCGCGGTCGCGACCAGGTTCTTGTACTGCGACTGAACCGAGGTCGCGGTGCACCAGTGCGGGTTGACGGCCTCGTAGCGGGGCTTCTCCTTGGTGCCGACGTTCTTGAAGCCGTCAGCGAAGAACACCTTGCCCGTGGTCTTGGGCAGGTTGACGTTCTTCGACTTGGCGACGGCCTTCTTCTCGTCACCGATGGCCGGCACGACGCCCGGCTTGCTGTCGGGAGCCGGGCCGCCCTTGGAGACGTGCTTGGCGACGACCTTGGTCTCGGCGTTGTACGGCGTGGCCGCGATCAGGTTGGCCGCGTGCTCAGAAAGCCAGAAGGCCGCGACGCTCTCCGCCGCGACGCCGGTGGAGGACAGAGGGGCGGTGGCGACGTCACCGGTGGCCTGGGCCGGAGCGGCAAGGCCAGCGGCCAGGAGGCCGGCGGTGGCGACGAGACCACCGAAGGCGAGAGTGCGCTTCATTTGGGGAACTCCTTGGGCTGTCGTGGAACGCTTCTTGCGTCCCATGCGTCAGTAAAGGGATGGGGGAACCATACAACCGGCGGAGTCCCCTTAAAACCGGCATAAGCCAGCATTTCTCGGCGGGTTAGGTCACCTCGTCGATCATGACCTGGTCGGCCGTCCGGCGAGTGAGGCGAGGCTGTAGATATCGCCGCAGCTAGATGATCCTTTGGTGCTAGTTGCTGCGACACGTCCGCCATTTCGCTACTGCGACCCCACAAGTCTCCATGTGACGCAAATCACACAGGATGGACTCAGGTTGGACCTTTCGCCTCGCCGCCCCTGACTCCGCCAGACAGGACTGTCAATGCGTTGAGCTGCGGTTTTGTGAACTGACATTGACATTCAGCTGTCATTCAGGCGCGACCCGCCCACCGACGGCCCACTTCATTCCAAATGGCGCAGAATGCCGCTAAACGGACAGTGACGTCTTGCGGCTGGTAGCGGTTTACCGGTCTATCTATAAATTTCATGAAAAAGGGCCCGGCTTGGGAGCCGGGCCCTTCTCTCGCGTCAGGCGATGCTGCCGGACCAGACGTTCGCGGCGGCCTTGTAGATGCCGTAGAGCTCACCGTCGAAGTACGGCGAGACGCTGGTGTCGATCCGGTCGTTGCCGTCGGTGTCCGCGACACCGCTCGTGACGCCGTTCAGGTAGCCGATGCGGCGCGCGCTGCTGTAGTTGAACAGCCAGGCCGAGCCCGAGGAACCTTCACCGGTGAAGGAGGACTTCACGCCCACCAGCTCCTCGGCCTTCACCTCGGGCGCCTTGGCGGCGAACGTCTTGCCGTAGCTCCACTTGAGCGTCTTGCCGGAGTACGCGTAGTTGCCGTCCGGGTGGGACCCGCTCGGGTAGCCGAAGACGTAGACGCTCTTGCCGAGCTTCTGGTTGTAGGCCAGGCCCTGGCCGCCGACGTTGTCGCCGAGGCGGCCGACGTCGGTGAACCTGACGACGTAGTACTTGCCGCCCGTCGACTTGCGGATGTACGGACTGTACTTGTCGTAGGTGGCCTTGTTGACCTCCTGCCAGTTCCACTCCGCGGTGTCGAACCAGCTCGTGCCCGAGCCGGCCTTGAGGCCGTTGTAGACCGTCACGAACGCGTAGTCGCGGTCGCCGTCCTCGTAGACGTCGAAGTCGTAGTGCGTGAACGCCTGCTTGCCGACGTAGATGCCCCACGGCGCCTTGGCCTGGTAGTAGCCGGGGATGAAGACCCAGCGGTCCAGGGTGGCCTTGTTCGACTCCGTGTCGTACACGCAGTGGCCGGCCGTGGCCACCAGGTTGCGGTACTTCGCCTGGAGGGACGTGGCCGAGCACCAGTGCGGCCGGCCGTCGGAGCCGGTGAAGAACACCTTGCCGGTGGTCTTGGGCAGGTTCACGTTCTTGGACGTGCCGGATCCGCCCTTGCCGATCGGCGAGATGAGGCCGGGCTTGCTGTCCGCGGAGGGGCCGCCCTTGGAGATGTGCTTCGCCACCACCTGGGTCTCGTACGGCGAGGCGTTGACCAGATTGGCGGCCTTCTGGTTCAGCCAGAAGGCGACAACGTTCTTGGCGGCCATCCCGCTGGCGGCCAGCGGGTCGGTAGCCGTGTCGCCAGCGGCCTGGGCGGGTGCCACGAGGGTGCTGCCGATGAGGCCGGCGGCGGCGAGCCCCCCGAGAGGGAGAACCAGGCGCTTGACTCGGGTGTTCATGGAGCTCCTTGCGCTGTCGATAGACGCGAGAACGTCACATCCGTCAGTAAAGGGATGGTCAAAACACTACATGCGAGATCTTGCGGTTCCCGGCCATGTTGTGGACGGTTTCTCCGGCGGAGGAGCCGTGACGTTTCCGTGATTTTCCACAACCGGTGTCACTTGCGAGATCATTTCGTGATGTATGCGCTGGTGATCGGCTGGTGACGATCCGAGGTTTCGGTCCCGATCTCGAGATCATTTCGCTCGGCTGTGTGACGTAAATCACACAAATCCCCCGGCACCGATCGTCTGAAGATCACGTCTAACTTGCCCCAGAAGGGAAGGAATTCCTAGCCCGAGGGGTGGCTCTTCGCAACTGCCGGGAACGGTCCCCGCGTCGCACGCACGCCCCGCGCCACGGGTTGTCTGGCGCGGGCTCATGGTCGGGCGTGTTCACGCAGCGCCGTGCGGCCGCTGATTGCGATGGACGCGCAGCGGCAGAGGTGTGCGCACTGGAACGCCCCCGCGTACTGGCTGACGCCGGCGCTGCGGGGGCGAAATGGAGTGGCGGCGGAGGAAAGCTCCCGTGGGGCCGCCGGCCGCCCGATCAGGGCGGCGCGGCGGGAGATGTCAGGAGGTGGCCTGGCGTGCGGCCTGGAGGTAGACGCGCTGGGCGATCGTGTTGAAGTACGGCGTGGAGACGGCGTCGACCTTCCCGTCCCCGTTCAGGTTCCAGGTCAGGCTGGTCACACCGTTGATCCAGCCGGTGTGCTTGACGCTGTCGTAGCCGATCACCCAGGGGCCGCCGCTGGCCCCGGAGGTGAAGCCGCAGCCGGCCAGCCGTACGCCGTGTTCGAGCTGCCAGGTGGGCGCGCTGACCGTCTTCTTCTCGGTCGCGTTCGAGCAGGTCTTGAGCTCCTGCCCGTTGTACGGCCGGCTGCCGTCCGGGTGGGCGCCCGCGGGGTAGCCGAACACCCGGACATTCAGGCCGGAGCTCTTGTTCCAGGCGAAGCGGAACGCTCCCACCCGGTCCTCAAGGGGGCCCACGGAAACCGAGCGATACTTCACCTTGCCCGCCTCGGTGTACGGCTGCCAGGTGAAGCCCGGATAGACGGTGACGAACGCGTAATCCCGGTCGAAGTCGCCCTGCCCCTGGAAGTCCTGGTGCATGTAGAGCGTGTGCCCGACGAAGATGCCCGCGCTCGTCGCTCCGTTGGCGTACGACGGGATGAAGATCCAGTTCTCGACCGGCTTGTCCCGCGCGAGGGAGTAGGTGCAATGCCCCGCCGTCGCGACCAGGTTCTTGTACGCCGAATGCACCGCCGACGCGGAGCACCAGTACTCCTTGTCGTCGACCTTGAAGAAGACCTTCCCCACCATGGGCGGGGCGTCGGGCGTGGGGGCGATGGCCGGGGCGCGGAGAGGGGCCGACGCCTTGCCCAGCTCCGCCGCCGACGTGGTGGCCGAGGCCGTGGGGGACGGCTTGGTCTTCGGCTCGTAGCTGCTCGCCCGCTTCAACCGATCCGGGCTCCAGTACGACGCGACCTTGAGCATGTCCGCCTGCGTGGCGGCCAGGGCGTAGGAGCTGACATCACCCTTCAGGGACTTCGGTGGCACCGACGCGGCCACAGCGGCGGCGGGTGTGGCGGGCACCGGGACGGAGAGCACGGCGACCGCGCTCGCCGCGGCGAGGCCGCCGACGAGGCCGGATGTGAGTCGCCGAAACACTGTCTGCCCTTCTTCTTGGGTGGTAAGGGGTGATTTTTCCAGATCAGCATAGAGCACGCGAAGCTTCGTGACCTGGTTGTTATGAAACTGATGGAACCGATGGTATTCGCGAGACGTCAGATTTCGCCAGCGGCGCGGAGTGGGCGCTTGATCCGAGGGGGTCGGCCGGACAGGCTGTCGTCAGCCGAATCCGGGGGATTGACATGAGGCCACTTCTCGCACTTCTCGCCTTCACGACTGTCGCGATCAGCCCTGCGGGCGCCGCCGTCGCCGCCACCGTCCCACCTCCGTGGGGGCCGGACGCCAACGCCGACGTACCGGTCACCAGGGTCCACCCTATGAAGCCGCGGACCAAAGCGTTGGTGGTGACCGTGGCCAAGGGGCAGGCCGGGACGCCGCCCCAGCGCTACGCGTTGCTGAACTGCTCCTTCACGCGCGGCACGCACCCGGCGCCCAGCAGGGTGTGCCCGACGCTGGAGAGGGTCGGCGGGGATCCCGCCAAGCTCCAGCCCGATCCGGCCGTCGCGTGTCCGATGATCTTCGACCCGGTCACGGTGACGGCTTACGGGATCTGGAACGACGCCTACATCAGGTTCGAGCGCACGTACGGCAACTCCTGCCAGCTCCGCGCGACGACAGGTGCCATCTTCGCCTTCTGAGCGAGCCGCCGTGCGTGAAAGGGGTCCGGCACCGCCCGCCGGGCCCCTTTGCCGTGTCCGGGGCCGACCGCGTCCGGGGCGTGCGCGATCTTGATAGGTGAACGGAGTAATGTTCGGGCATGTTCGCCGTAACCGCCACGCAGACCGATCCTGACAACCCTCTCAAGGGGCTGACGCTCGGTGAGCGCCCTGATCCCACGGTCCCCGACGGCTGGACCACGGTCACCGTCAAGGCCGCGGCCCTCAACCACCACGACCTGTGGACGCTCAAGGGCGTCGGCGTCCGCCAGGACCGTCTGCCCATCATCCTCGGCTGCGACGCCTCGGGACTGGACGAGAACGGCAACGAGGTCATCGTCCACTCGGTGATCGGGACTCCGGTGAACGGGGACGAGACGCTCGACCCCCGGCGTACGCTGCTCTCAGAGGTTCACGACGGCACCTTCGCCGAGAAGGTGGCCGTCCCGAAGCGGAACCTCGTGCCCAAGCCGGCCGCGATCTCCTTCGAGGAGGCCGCCTGTCTGCCCACCGCTTGGCTGACGGCCTACCGGATGCTGTTCGACAAGGCCGCGCTGGAGCCGGGGTCGACGGTGCTGGTCCAGGGGGCGGGCGGAGGGGTGGCGACCGCGCTCATCGCGTTGGGACGCGCCGGCGGCTTCCGGATCTGGGCCACGAGCCGCTCGGAGGAGAAGCGGGCGCGGGCCCTCGAACTCGGCGCGGACCAGGTCTTCGAGAGCGGGGCCAGGTTGCCCGAGCGGGTCGACGCGGTCATGGAGAGTGTCGGCGCGGCGACGTGGGACCACTCGCTCAGCTCGCTGCGGCCCGGCGGCCGGATCGTGATATGCGGAGCGACCAGCGGCCTGGTCGCGCCCACGCAGCTCGCCCAGGTCTTCTTCCTGCAGCGCTCCATCATCGGCTCCACCATGGGGACGAGGGAGCAGCTCGCCAGGCTGGCCGTCTTCCTTGAGCAGACCGGCGTCCGCCCGATCATCGACCGCGTGCTCCCGCTCACGCAGGCGGAGGAGGGGTTCACCGCCATGCACGAGGGCGACGTCTTCGGGAAGATCGTCTTTACCGTGTGATCTCTCGGTCCGCGCTCGGCCCAGGTGAGATCTGCCCAAACGTGATCCGCCGGGCGGGGAGGGGCGTTCCCGAGGGGGCGGCACGGCGCGATCAGGTCGCGTGTGGCCGCTCTCGGGGACGCCCCGTTCCCGTTCCCCGGTGTGCGGAGAGCCGGAAGGGGGAGCGGCGTAGCCGCTCACCTGAACACTGAGCAGGCCCGGTGGGGGGTGTGCGGGCAGGAACGGGTTGCGCCAGCCGTACATGGCGGTGCTCAGGAGCGGAGCGTGTCGCGGATGCGGGCAGCGGCCTCGTCCAGGATCGTCCGGCACTCGTCGAGGGCGTGCTCGCTGATCCCTTCCTGATGAGCCTCACGCTGGACCTGTGCGACGAACTCGGCCAGCATCTGCCCGAACTCGGCGTCCGCCCGGCCGTGGGACGGGGGCGGACCCGCCAGGGACCAGGTTTCCGCCCAGATGCGGTCCCATTCACGCTGCCAGCGTTCGGCCTCGGCGCGCCACTGCTGCGTGTGGCGCTTCCACTCCTCCTTCTGCTGCTGGCGCTGACGCTTCCATTCGTCCTTCTGCTCACGCCAGGTGTCGCGGGTCTCCCGCCTGCCGGTCTGGTTGATGTCCTTGGCCATCTGGGTCAGTTCGTGCCGCAGCGAGCGGACCGTCTGGCGGACGTCCTCCTTCACCTCGCGGGCGATGTCCTGCACCGAGGCGGTGATCTCCTGCTCCAGCTCGGCCAGCTCGTCGAGGCGGTTGTTCAGCTCCGCCCGGCCCTTGTCGGTGAGTGTGAAGACCTTCTTGCCGTCCACCACCTCGTGGGTGACCAGGCCCTCCTCCTCCAGCCGGGCGAGCCGGGGGTAGATCGTGCCCGGAGACGGCGAGTACACCCCGAGGAACCGGTCCTGGAGCAGCCGGATCACCTCGTAGCCGTGCTTGGGGCTCTCTTCGAGCAGCTTGAGCAGGTACAGCCGAAGTCGGCCATGCCCGAAGACGGGACTCATGCCCACTCTCCGTTCCGATGGTTCGCGGATTCCTTGCTGAGCAGCGTGACGTCGCCGGAGATCGTGGTCGCCGTGACCGAGGCCATGCCGCCGCCGATCCGTCCGGTGAGCGTCTTCGCTCCCGGCCGGTCGTTGCTCTCCAGGTGCGGGAACGCCGCGTGGAGGTCGCCGGAGGCGGAACGCAGCGCCACGTCGGTGTCCACCGACTGCGGGAGCCGTACGACGATGTCGCCGGACACGCTGTTGAGCGTGATGTGGCCGGTCGGGGTGAGTTCGAGGTCGGCGGTGATCCGGCCGGAGACCGTGTTGGCGCGCAGCCGGTGCGGCTTTCCGTTGGCGACGGTCAGCTCGCCCGAGACGCTGGTGAACGAGAGATCACCGGCGAGGCCGCGGCTCTCCACCGAGCCCGACATCGTCTCGGCGCTCACATCGCCGGTCACGCCGTCCAGGACGATCTCGCCGGAGACGCTCTTGACGTTGGTACGTCCCTCGAAGCCGGCCACGACCGCGGACGCTGAGATCACGCCGACCTGCACCGGGCAGTCCTTCGGCACGGTCAGCGTGGCGACGGTGACGCGCTTCCCGGGGCGCAGCCAGCCGAGGACGCCGTCCCAGGTGAGGTCCTTGTACGCCACCGTGAGCCGGCCGTCCTCGTCGTGCGTGACCACGAGGGGCGGGGTGCCGGTGTCGCTGACCTCCAGCGTCGGCGGGCCGTCACTGGCGAGCACAGTCAGTTGCCCGGCCACGATGCGCACGCTCAACTGTGACACGGGCCCGAATGTGAGCTGCCCGGGTTTCTCGATCAGCCAGTGGGACATGGCCCGCCCTTTCGACGTGATGTTTCGCCGCCTCTGTGGGATCGGCGACCAACCCTCACAAGACACGATATGTCGTGTCTGCCGAAAGTCAAGATGTATCGCGTTTTGTCGCCTTCGCCGGAGCTGGATCCTTACGTGAGATGCGTCCCGTCCCGCGGCCCGGCCGACCGGGCCGCGGGGAGGGCCTATTCGTCCTCGTCGTCGAGGCGGGCGAGCCAGGTGGCCAGCCGCTCGATCGGGGTCTCGAACTCCGGATTGAGATCGACGAACTCGCGCAGCCGCTCCGCGAGCCAGCGGACGCTGACCTCCTCGTCGCCGCGCCGGTCGGCGAGCTCTTCGATGCCCCTGTCGGTGAAGTACATGTACCTCGCTCCTGATCGTCTCCATAAAGGGGAAGTCCCCCGCGGACCGGCCGTGGGGGACTTCTCTCGGGATGCCGTGGGCCCGGACGACTAGCCGAAGATCTCCTTGGCGATCGCCGCCAGCTCGGCGTCGTGCGCCGAGTGGGAGCCGGTCGCCGGCGACGAGTTCGCCGGACGGGAGACCCGGCGCAGCTTCCGGCCGTCGAGCAGCTCGGGCCGCTCGGTCAACTTCAGCGTGAGGTACGGCCACGGGCCCATGTTGACCGGCTCGTCCTGCGCCCAGATCAGCTCGGCGCTGCCGGAGTAGCGCGCCAGCTCCGCCTTCAGCGGGTTCTCCGGGAACGGGAAGAGCCGCTCGATGCGGACGATCGCGACGTCGGTCCGGCCGGACTTCTCCCGCGCGTTGACCAGGTCGTAGTAGACCTTGCCGGAGCACAGGACCACCCGGGTGACCGCCGCCGGATCCACCGTCGTGTCGCCGATGACCGGCCGGAACGAGCCGGTGGTGAACTCCGACGTCGCCGAGGCCGCGCCCTTGTGCCGCAGCAGCGACTTGGGCGTGAACACGATCAGCGGCCTGCGCCGGTTGGACAGGACCTGCCAGCGCAGCAGGTGGAAGTAGTTCGCCGAGGTGGTCGGCTGGGCGACGGTCATGTTGTCCATCGCGCACATCTGGAGGTAGCGCTCGATCCGGGCCGAGGAGTGGTCCGGACCCTGGCCCTCGTAACCGTGCGGCAGCAGCAGCACGACCGACGACCGCTGGCCCCACTTCTGCTCACCGGACGAGATGAACTCGTCGATGATCGACTGGGCGCCGTTGGCGAAGTCGCCGAACTGGGCCTCCCAGCAGACCAGGGCGTCGGGGCGCACCACGCTGTAGCCGTACTCGAAGCCCATCGCGGCGAACTCGCTCAGCAGCGAGTCGTACACGTAGAACTTCGTGGTGCCGTGGTTGAACGTCTTCAGCGGGGTGTGGTCCTCGCCGGTGACCCGGTCGACCAGGACGGCGTGCCGCTGGCCGAACGTGCCGCGGCGGGAGTCCTGCCCGACGAGACGGACGGGGTGGCCGTCGATCAGCAGGCCGCCGATGGCGAGCGCCTCGCCGGTCGCCCAGTCGATGGCGTCGTCGGTGATCATCGTGCCGCGGCGCTGCAGGATCGGCGTCAGACGCGGGTGGACCGTGAAGCCCTCGGGCAGGTTCAGCTGGGTCTCGATGACCCGCTTGACCGTCTCCTCGGAGATCGCCGTCTCGGTGTCCTCGTGCGACCACGGGATCACCTCGTCCGCCGGCGGCTTGACGACCGCGCCCGGCTCCAGCGGCTTCTTGGCCGCCTCGCGGGTCTCGGTGAACGCCCGCTCGAGCTGGTCCTGGTAGTCGCGCAGCGCCTGCTCGGCCTCTTCGACCGTGATGTCGCCGCGGCCGATCAGGGCCTCGGTGTAGAGCTTGCGGGTGGACCGCTTGGCGTCGATCAGGTCGTACATCAGCGGCTGGGTGAACGAGGGGTTGTCCGTCTCGTTGTGACCGCGACGCCGGTAGCAGACCATGTCGATGACGACGTCCTTGCGGAACGTCTGGCGGTACTCGTACGCGAGCTCGCCGACCCGGACCACGGCCTCGGGGTCGTCGCCGTTGACGTGGAAGATCGGCGCCTGGATCATCCGGGCGACGTCGGTGGCGTAGACCGAGGACCGCGAGCTGGCCGGGCTGGTGGTGAAGCCGACCTGGTTGTTGACCACGATGTGGACGGTGCCGCCGGTGCGGTAGCCGCGGAGCTGCGACAGGTGCAGCGTCTCGGCGACCACACCCTGGCCGGCGAACGCCGCGTCGCCGTGCACGAGCACCGGCAGGACGGTGAAGCCCTCCTCGCCGCGCTCCAGCAGGTCCTGCTTGGCGCGGACGACGCCTTCGAGGACCGGGTCGACCGCCTCCAGGTGCGACGGGTTGGCCACCACCGAGGCGGTGATCGTGCTGCCGTCGGGGGCGACGAAGTCGCCGGTCGCGCCGAGGTGGTACTTCACGTCGCCCGAGCCGTGCGCGCTGCGCGGGTCGATGTTGCCCTCGAACTCGCCGAACACCTGGGCGTAGGACTTGCCCACGATGTTGGCCAGCACGTTGAGGCGGCCGCGGTGGGCCATGCCGATGACGACCTCGTCCAGGCCCTCGGCCGACGCGGCGCTGATCACCGAGTCGAGCAGCGGGATCAGGGACTCGCCGCCCTCAAGGGAGAACCGCTTCTGGCCGACGTACTTGGTCTGCAGGAAGGTCTCGAACGCCTCGGCCGTGTTGAGCCGACGCAGGATGTGCAGCTGCTCGTCGCGGTTCGCCTTGGCGTGCGGCTTCTCGATCCGCGCCTGGATCCAGGCCCGCTCCTCGGGGTCCTGGATGTGCATGTACTCGATGCCGACGGTGCGACAGTAGGTGTCGCGCAGCACACCGAGGATGTCGCGCAGCTGCATCAGCGGCTTGCCGCCGAAGCCGCCGGTGGCGAACTCGCGCTCCAGGTCCCACAGCGTCAGGCCGTGCGACTTGATGTCGAGGTCGGGGTGCTTGCGCTGGCGGTACTCCAGCGGGTCCGTGGCCGCCATGAGGTGGCCGCGCACCCGGTACGCGTGGATGAGCTCCAGGACGCGGGCGGACTTCGCCACGTCGTCGTCGTGGGTGGCGGAGATGTCCTTCACCCAGCGGACCGGCTCGTACGGGATCTGCAGCGACTCGAAGATGTCGTCGTAGAAGCCGTTCTCGCCGAGCAGCAGCTGGTGGATCCGGCGCAGGAAGTCACCCGACTGGGCGCCCTGGATGATCCGGTGATCGTACGTCGAGGTCAGCGTCATGACCTTGCTGATCGCCAGGCGGTTCAGCGTGTCGACCGAGGCGCCCTGGTACTCCGCCGGGTACTCCATCGCGCCGACGCCGATGATCGCGCCCTGGCCGGGCATCAGGCGCGGCACGGAGTGGACCGTGCCGATCGTGCCGGGGTTCGTCAGGGAGATCGTGGTGCCCTGGAAGTCGTCCACGCCGAGCTTGCCGGCGCGCGCCTTGCGTACGACCTCCTCGTACGCGACCCAGAACTGGCGGAAGTCGAGCGTCTCGGCCGTCTTGATCGACGGGACGAGGAGCTGGCGGGTGCCGTCGGCCTTCTGCACGTCGATGGCGAGGCCGAGACCCACATGCTCGGGCTTGACGAGGACCGGCTTGCCGTCGACCTCGGCGTAGGAGTAGTTCATCTCCGGCATCGACTGCAGCGCCCGCACGATGGCGTAGCCGATCACGTGGGTGAAGGAGATCTTGCCGCCACGCCCGCGCTGGAGGTGGTTGTTGATGACGATGCGGTTGTCGATCAGCAGCTTCGCCGGGACAGCGCGCACGCTCGTCGCCGTCGGGAGCGCGAGCGACGCCTCCATGTTGAGCGCCGTGCGAGCCGCGGCACCGCGCAGCTTCTCCTCGGCGGCTCCGGCCGGGACGGGCGCCGGAGCGGCCGCCTTCTTCTCCGGCTTCTCAGCCCTGGCCGGCGGCGCGGTGGGCGCCTTCGCGGGGGAGGGGGCAGGGGTGGGAGGAGCGGCAACGGCGGTGGCGCCGGCGGCCGCGGGGGCCTTCCCGGTTCCGTTGTAATCAGCGAAGAAGTGCCACCACGCCTTGTCCACTGACTCGGGATCCTGCAAGTACTTCTGGTACAACTCGTCGACAAGCCACTCGTTTTGCCCAAAGCTTGCCAGCGGGTTAGTCCGCGACGACTCAGACGACACGGCGGAAATCGCCCTCTTCCGCAGATCGGCGTTGATGATAGAGAACTCGTCCAAGGCTACTCGCCCGGGACAGGGGGTGCGCCCGTCCGGTCGCAGGTCCCGGCCTATCCTCCCAGGACTGACCAAACAGGTCACGCCCGGGTAGCCCATCTGGGTGATGAGCCGATGCTTACCGCATGGTCATATCGGTGTTACCGGACCAGGCGGGACGCGATCCGAACACAGGGAGTGATCTCCTCCAACCGGGCCGTCAGCTCGTCTCCGGCGGCCGTCAGCTCGTCCAGCGAGAGCGGCTCCAGGCGTTCGAGGAGGAACAGGGCGTCCACGGTGTCCTCCGTGATGCGGGTCCGGACGCACTGCCGCCAGTTCCACCTGCGGCAGGTGACGCCCTCGTCGTCCCGCCAGACGACCTCGCCGATGCCCGGGTCGCCGAGGGCCTCGTCGGACGGCTCGTCGCCCGCGGCCCGGACCAGGCGCGCCGCGCCCCGGTAGTGGGCGAGGTCCTCGCCGCCGATCGGCAGGCCGTGCCGTACGGACACGGCGTTGTAGGCGTCGACCACCAGGTTGATCTCGGGGAGCGGCATCCGCCGGATCAGCGCGTCCACCGAGGGGCGGGTGCGCTGCGGCTTGGCGCCGAACGCCCGGTAGGCCGTACGCCACGCCTCGATCTTCGGGTCGTCGAGCTCGGGCGCCGCCTCCGCCGCCGCGTCCAGCCAGCCGCGCGACCGCTCGTCACTGGGGCCGTTGCCCAGGCCGTACGCGCAGACGGTCAGGACGGCGAAGTCCGGCCGCAGCTCGCGGACCGCCTCGTCCACCCGGATTGCCTCGATCATGCTGTACAGCCTACGTGCCACGGGGCATCCCGCCCGCCGTGGCATAGCGCAATCAATTGCTCGCGAAGCGTGACATCTCTTGGTCGGCGATGCGTACGGTAAAGGCTATGGAGCACGGGAAGCGGCCGCGGGCCAGGCACGCGGGAGATCCGGTGGGCATCGAAGAGGGGGACGGTCGCATCGTCATCCGGCGGCACCGCAGCCGCTTCGACGACGTCGTCGGCACGCTGCCCGGCTTCACCGAGGCCATGGACGTCGAGGCCGAGCGCGACGGCTGGGACTGATCTGGCCTGTTTCCGGCGCTGGTACGGCCGCCGCCCCGCGGACGGGGCGACGGCCGGGCCGGGGGATCAGGCGCAGGCGGCGCCGTTCAGGGTGAACAGGTCGGGGACGGGGTTGGCGCCGGGGGCGGCGACGAACGCCGAGATCCACGCGAGGGGCGCGTTCCAGTTGATCGTCAGCTCGTTGGTGGACCACGACTCGATGTCGTCGATGTGGCAGAACTGCGGCTCGCAGCCCTTCAGCTTCGCCTGCGCGACCGGGTCCTGGACGCCGGAGTCGAGGCCTCCGGCGAGCGTCCCGGGCGGCGGGTTCGGCAGGTCGGCGTTGAGCGAGTGGGCGTACCACCGGCTGTGCTGGTACAAATCGCAAAGAGATATTTGCAAAGTTCTCTTTGTAATGTTAGATCTGAAGCATGAACGACTCCTTCCATGTCACCGATCCACGCGCGCTCAAGGCCGTGGCCCACCCGCTCCGCGTCCGCCTCCTCGGCGCGTTGCGGAGCCAAGGGCCCGCCACGGCCACCGAGCTGGCCGCCATGTTCGGGGAGAGCTCCGGCTCGACCAGCTACCACCTGCGACAGCTCGCCAAGTACGGCTTCGTCGAGGAGGACAGCGAGCAGCGCGACCGGCGAGAGCGCCGCTGGCGGGCGGTTCACGCGTACACGTCGTGGAGCAACCTTGAACTGGCCGGAACGCCCGAGGGGCGCGAGGCGGTCGCCTTCATGCGCCGCAGGCAGCTCGAGCTGCTCAGGTCCGGTGTCGAGGCGTTCGACCGGGACAGCGCGTCCTTCGGCCCGGAGTGGATCGAGGCGGCCGGCATGTCCGACGACATCGCGCGGCTCACGCCCGCCTCGGTCGCGACGCTCTACGCGCGGGTCTCCGCCATGGTCAAGGAGCTTGAGGAGCACGACAAGGACGCGCCCGACACCGAGCGCGTGTCCGTGTTCGTCAGCGCCCACCCGGTGCGCGGCTATGTGGGGTGACGTGGTGAGCGCGGCGAGCGCGCGGAGGCGGTACGCCCTGGTCCAGTTCCTGATGTGGCTGCCGCCGGGGCTCATGATGGCGCCGATGGTGCTGCTGATGTCCGCCAGGGGGCTCGACCTGGGCGAGATCGGCCTGGTGGGGGCGGTGTACTCCGTCACCATCGTGGTGCTGGAGCTGCCGACCGGCGGGCTCGCCGACGTCGTGGGGCGCCGCACGGTGCTCGCGGTCGGCACCGGCTTCAGCGCGGTCGGCCTCGTCGTGATGGCCCTGGCCGACTCCGTGTGGCTGTTCTTCGTGGCCTCGCTGTTCAAGGGCGTCGCGCGGGCGCTGTCCAGCGGCCCCGCCCAGGCCTGGTACGTCGACGCGCTGCACGCGGCCGAGGGGCCGGACGCCGATCTCAAGCCCGGCCTCGCCGTGGGCTCCGCCGCGAGTTCGACGGCCCTGCTCGGCGGGGTGCTCGCGGGCGGTCTCGTGCCGCTGGTGCTGCCCGGTGACGAGGTGCTGCGGCTCTCGGTCCCGGTGTGGTGCGGCGCGGTCGCCGCGGCCGCCGCGCTCGTCGCGGTCGTCGTCGCGATGCCGGAGCCGCGTCGCTCGACATCGCGCGGCGGCCCCGCGCGATCGCGCGCGGCGGCGCGGTTGGGGGAGATCCTCACGGACGTCCCGCTGACGATCCGCGACGGCTTCCACATGGCGGTGCGCGACCGGGGCCTGGCCCGGCTGCTGCTGGTCTCGGCGGCGGGCGGGATGATGCTGGCCGCCATTGAGACGCTGACGCCGGTGCGGCTGGCCGAGCTCACCGGCCGGCTGGAGTCGGGGAGCACGGTCTACGCGTTCGTGGCCGCCGTCGGCTTCGCCGCGAACGCCGTCGGAAGCTCGGTCGCTCCGCTCGTGGCCCGGCTCCTCCGCACGTCCACCCGCGCCGCGGTCGCCGCGATCGCGGTGGCCGCCGCGTCGCTCGGCGGGCTGGCGGCGTCGGTCGCGCTGTCCGGCACGGCGGGCATCGTCGCGGCGGGCGTGGCGTACTTCCTCGTCTTCGCGGCGCTCTCCGTCGAGGAGCTGGTCCGCGGCGAGCTGATCCATCTGCGGGTGGAGTCGGCCCGGCGCGCCACGGTGATGTCCGTGGACTCCCTCCAGCTCCAGTTCGGCGGCCTGCTGATCACGCTCGGGCTGGGTCCGCTGACCACCGGCCTCGGCATCGGCGGCACCTGGGCGGCCGTGGCCGTCCTGATCCTCGTCTCGTCCCTCCTGTTCGTACGGCTCCCGGCCCGTCGGGTGGTCCCCGTACCCGCCCCGACTAGAACTTGATTCGGTAGCCGGGGCAGAATCGTTCCGGCGAAAGGGGCAGTGCCGATGAGCAAGCCGATGGTGACCGCGGCGAACGAGCAGCAGCGTGCGGCCTGGAACGGAGGGGCGCTGCCCGAAGTGGAGCGGGTGCGGCCCGGACTCTGGTCGATCCCGGTGCCGATCCCGATCAACCCGCTGCGGTACGTCCTGGTGTACGCGATGGAGTTGCCGGACGGCGTCGCGGTCATCGACGCGGGGTGGAACACCGACGAGGCGTACGAGGCGCTCTCCGCCGGCCTCGGCGTGGCGGGATACGCGATCACCGACATCAAGGCCGTGCTGGTGACGCACATCCACCCGGACCACTACGGCCTCGCGGGACGGCTCCGGGAGGCGTCCGGCGCGTGGATCGGGCTGCACCCCGAGGACGCCCGGCTGGTGCACGACCGCTACGACGAGCCGGGCATCAAGGAGCTCGCGGACCGGGGGCGCGAGTTGCTGCTCCGCTGCGGCGTGCCGGACCTGACGGCCCAGGAGCTCGCCGGGGCGTCGATGATGATGCGCAACTACGTCTCGACGGCCGTGCCGGACCGGCTGATCGAGGACGGCGAGCGCCTCGACCTGCCCGGCTGGAACCTGAAGGCCCTCTGGACGCCCGGTCACTCGCCGGGCCACCTGTGCTTCGTCGAGGCCGACCGCAAGCTGCTCTTCTCCGGCGACCATGTGCTTCCCCGCATCACGCCGCACGTGGCCGTCCACCCGCAGTCGGCGGCCAACCCGCTGGCGGACTACCTCGACTCGCTGCGGAGCGTCGGCAAGCTGGACGTGGACGAGGTGCTGCCCGCCCACGAGTACCGCTTCCTGGAGCTGTCGGAGCGGGTGGACTACGTGATCGGCCACCACGAGGAGCGGCTCGCCGAGGTCGCGGCCGTGCTCAAGGCGGCGGACGGCGTGACCTGCTGGGAGCTGGCCACCCGCCTCACCTGGTCGCGGCCGTGGGAGACGATCCCGCTGTTCATGCGGCGCTCCGCGACCAACGAGACCCTCGCCCACCTGGTGTGGCTGGAGGTCAGGGGCCTGGC
Source organism: Microtetraspora malaysiensis (assembly GCF_050947145.1). Taxonomy (NCBI): domain Bacteria; kingdom Bacillati; phylum Actinomycetota; class Actinomycetes; order Streptosporangiales; family Streptosporangiaceae; genus Microtetraspora; species Microtetraspora malaysiensis. The sequence continues at coordinate 8,318,115 of NZ_CP191998.1, read as the reverse complement.
GACCCGGGTCGCGGGCGAGCCCGACGTATGGCTTTTCGCGGAAGACCAGTAGGGGTCCACGGACCTCGGCCGGTCGGTCACTTCGCCGGAACGACGCCCCGTCAGGCGAGCCGTACGGCGCCGCGTCCGACGGCGAGCGGCAGGTCGAGGACCGTACGGATGCCCGGCGGCGCGGCGCACACTGAGGCGATCGAGTTGACGGCGTGCGCCGCCGCCCCGGCCAGGCCGTGCTCCACCTCGTCGATCGCCACCGCGATCGAGGGACGGCCCTGGATGTGGACGGCGAAGCCCGGCGGGGCCCAGCGCGACACCCGAGTGGCGTCCGCCTTGTAGACGCACTCGACGGTCATGAGGGGCCGTCCCCTGACCAGGCCGCTGAAGACCCACCGGGACGCGCAGACCGTGCCCGGCCGCACCACTCCCGCGGCGATCTCGAACTCGTCGGCGGCCAGGTCGTATTCGTCGCTCTCCTCGACGTCGTCGAGATCGACGCCGAGCGCGTGCGCGACGAGCTGCACGCTCTCGGAGAACAGCGCCCGCTGGAACGCCCGGAACGGCCGGACGGTCGCGGCGTAGTCCTTCGGCTCGCGGGCGAACCCGATCAGGTCCGTGACGATCTGGCGGGACGGATGGCCCCGGTAGTCGGACGACTCGCGCACGTAGATGTGGTCGATGCGGCCGGACAGCCCGCTCAGCGCGAGCGGCAGCAGGTCGCTCATGAACCCGGGGTTGATGCCGGTGCCGTGCAGCGACGTCCCGCCGCGCGCGCACGCCGCCTCCAGCCGCTCGACCAGGCGCGGGCCGTGCGCGCGGGGGTAGACGAATCCGGCGGTGGTGATCACGTTCTTGCCGGAGGACAGCAGGGCGCAGACGGCCTCCACGTCGCTCGCCGGATCGCCGCCGAAGTAGGCGGCGGGGAGCGGCATGTGCAGCACGCAGTCGGCGTCGAGCGCGAGGATCTCGTCGACGTCGTCGGTGCACCGGACCCCGGTGGCGCCGAGGCCCACCAGTTCCCCCGCGTCGACCCCGACCTTGTCCGGGTCGTAGACGAGGACCCCGGCCAGCTCGAAGTCCGGCCTGTTGATCACATCGCGGAGCGCGTACCCCCCGACTGCGCCGGTGGCCCACTGGACCACGCGCAGCGGTGGAGATGAGGGCATCGGGGGCCTCCCGTCAGGTGTGCCGTCGCTTTCACCCATGCCCGTGCGGGATCAAGGACTATAGCAGAAATTTACTGAGTCGATCACTATCTGCAACGGCAGATTGTCGTCTGATGTCCCTTACGGGAGGGGGAGTTATTGTTTGCACGGGAACCAGAATGTTGTTCTCTTCGGAAGGGTGGGACGGGATGTCCGATCTCAGGTTCGACGGGAAGGTCGCCGTTGTCACCGGCGCGGGCCACGGGCTCGGTCGCTCGCACGCGCTCCTGCTCGCCGAGCGGGGCGCGAAGGTCGTCGTGAACGACGTGGGCGGCGCGCTCGACGGCAGCGGCGCCTCGACCGGCCCGGCCGCGGAGGTCGTCGAGCTGATCATCAAGAACGGCGGCGAGGCGGTCGTGAACGCGGACAGCGTCGCCACCCCGGAGGGCGCCCAGGCCATCGTGCAGGCGGCACGCGACGCCTTCGGCCGGATCGACGTCGTCGTCAACAACGCCGGCATCCTGCGCGACAAGTCCTTCGGGAAGATGAGCGTCGAGGACTTCGACGCGGTTATCGCCGTCCATGTGCGCGGGGCGTTCCTGGTGAGCCGGGCCGCGTTCCCGCACATGAAGGAGCAGGGGTACGGCCGTATCGTCAACACCTCGTCGCCGGCGGGGCTGTTCGGCAACTTCGGTCAGGCCAACTACTCCACCGCGAAGATGGGGCTGGTCGGCCTGACCAAGACGCTCGGCATCGAGGGTGCCCGCGCCAACATCAAGGCCAACGCGATCGCGCCGATCGCCTGGACGCGGATGACCGAGACGCTGCTCCCGGCCGAGTTCGAGGCCAAGTTCACCCCGGAGCGGATCAGCCCGCTGGTCGCCTACCTCGCGCACGAGAGCTGCGAGACCAGCGGAGAGGTGTTCTCCGTCGGCGGCGGCCGGGTCGCCCGCGTCTTCGTCGCCGAGGGCCCCGGATGGCGGGACGACGCGATCACCCCCGAGGCGGTGCGCGACAACTGGGAGGCCGTCATGGCCGAGGAGCCGTACCTCCGGCCCACCACCCTCGGACAGCAGGGTGGCGCCTCGATGCAGGCGATGTTGTAACCCCGGCCTTCGCCGGATCTCCTCCCGTATCGGAAAGCTGTAACCCCGGCCCTGGCCGGATCTTCTCCCGTATCGGAGAACGGCCGGGTTCGCGGCTCCACGCCGTGACCCCGGCCCGCCGCCGGTCTCCTCGCGCGTCCGAGGCGGCCGGTTTCGCGGTCCCGCCCCGGCTCCCGCCGGTCGACCGGCGGGAGCCGGGGCGCGCTCAGCCGCCGGCCGACTTGAGGCGGTGGATCTCGGCGGCGGTGCTGTGCTCGGCCGCTCTGACGAAGCGCAGCACTGCGGCGAGTTCTTCGTCGGTGTAGCCGCTCACGTCATCCCGCGTTCGTTCGATCAGCCCCGCGTAGGCGGCCCGCACTCTGTCGAGGCCTTCCTTGGTGGGCTCGATGAGGATCCGCCTGCGGTCGCCAGGAGCCGGCACGCGGCGCACGCAGCCGGCGGCGACCAGCCGATCGATCATGCGCGTGGCCGAGCCCGTGGTGATGTTGACCCGCTTGGCCAGTGCTCCCGGTGTCGTGGGGCCCTGCTGGTCCAGCACGTACAGGCATTGCACATCGGTGTCGGAGACACCCAGGCTGGCCGCCACGACGTTGTTGAGCTGGACCACCAGGATCGCCCAGCTGGGCACCGCGGCCGTGATGAGCTCGTCGAGTAGTGCGCGTCTGTCCTGGTCGGACCCCGTCATCGTGGCTGTACCCCACTTAAGTCGCTGCTTTATGCAGTAATTCCGTGCTAGCGTTTGCTGCATAGAGCAGTAGTTGGCATCGTTACTGCTGTTCTATGCAGCAATGATATCGCATTCGTCCGATCCTGGAGTGCAGGCTCAGCGTGATCACCACTTCGTCCCGCCGCCACAGCGGCGCCACTCCCACCCCTCTGTCCGGAAGAGCCGCGGCCGTCGTCCTGGCCGCGGTCCTCATCGCCTCCTTCATGGAGCTGCTCGACGCCACGATCGTCAGCGTGGCGGCCCCCCAGATCGCCGCGGACCTGGGCGCCGGCGAGGCTGCCCTGCAGTGGACGCTCGCCGGGTACACCCTCGCCGTCGGAGCAGGTCTGATCACCGGCGGCCGCGTCGGCGACCAGTTCGGACGCCGACGGGTGTTCCTCCTGGGACTGGGCGGGTTCATGCTGGCTTCGGCCGGCTGCGGGCTGGCGGCATGCGCGTCGCGCAGGGTCTGGCCGGCGGACTGATGATCCCGCAGGTGTTCGGCGTGATCCGCGCCTCGTTCGCGCCGGAGGCGCGGGGCAAGGCGCTCGGCGTCTACGGCGCCGTGCTGGGCCTGGCCTCCGTGGCCGGTCCGCTGCTCGGCGGGGTCCTGACCGAAGCCGACCTGCTGGGCCTGGGCTGGCGGGCGGTCTTCTGGGTCAACGTGCCGATCGCGATCATCGGGCTGATCATCGGGATCCGCTTCCTGCCCGAGTCCACAGCGGCGGGCGGCGCCCGCCTGGATCTGCCCGGCGCGATGCTCGCCGCCGCTGCCTCGGTGCTTTTGCTCCTGCCCTTGGTGCAGGGCCGCGAATGGGGCTGGCCCTGGTGGGGGTTCGCCATCCTCGCCTCCGCGATCTTCGTCGCCGCCCTGTTCCTCCTGCGTGAACGGCGGCTCGCCGCACGTGGCGGTCAGCCCATCCTCGACCCCGCCCTGCTGCGCGTGCGCGCCTTCGCCGGCGGCCTGTCGGTGAGCCTGCTGTTCTTCGGGGCGATCGGCTCCTTCTTCCTCCTGCTGTCCCTCTACCTGCAACTCGGCACCGGCCGCACCGCGCTCGAGACCGGCCTGGTGATCCTGCCGTACGCCGTCGGCTCGATCGTCACCTCGGGCGTCGGCGCCCAGCTCGCGCACCGCGCCGGCCGCGCCCTGATCGTCTCCGGCGCCCTGGTCCTGGCCGCGTCCCAGGTCGTCCTGCTGCTGCTCGTCCGCGGCGGCGCCGCTCCCTCCTTCTGGGCCCTCGCCGCACCGCTGTTCCTCGGCGGTCTGGGACTGGGACTCACCGCCCCGTCCCTGATCAACGTCGTCCTCGCCGGCGTGCCGGGTAAGGACGCCGGCGCCGCGGGCGGCGTTCTCACCACCGTCACCCAGCTCGGCAACGCGCTCGGCGTCGCCGCCCTCGGTGCCGTGTTCTTCGCCCGGGTCGAAGGCTCCTTCACCGGCGCAGCCACCCCCCTCGCCGCCTACGGGGATGGCCTGACCGCGATCCTGCCGTGGCAGATCGCCTGCTACGTCGTCGCGGCCGCCCTGATGTTCCTCCTCCCCGCTCGCGCGCACGCGCCGCACGCATGACAGCGAGATCCACCACTGAGGGAGAGCCGATGACCGCCGCGCCCGATGCCGCCATCGACCCGTTCGCGATCACCACCCGCGGGCTCACCGAGCCCCATCCCGGCCGCGCCGCCATGCGCACGGCGGGTCCCATCGTCCGGGCCCAGGCCCCGGCCGGCGGCCCGGTGTGGATCATCACCGATGACGTGCTCGCCCGGGAGGCCCTCGTCCATCCCCGCATCGTCAAGGACCCCGCTTTCGCCCCTGCCGACTGGGAGCCGCGCCTCGCGGGGCTCGAACCGGCCGCCGCCGTCCAGCCGTCACTCACGACGTTCGACGGCCCGGCACACACCCGCCTGCGCCAGGCGCACGCCCCGCTGTTCACCGCCCGGCGCATGAGTGACTACGCCGAGAGGGTCGCCGCGATCGCCCGCTCCCTGCTGGCCGGCGCGGCCGGCGAGACCGGCGAGGCGGTGGACCTGACGGCGGACTTCACCACCCGGTTCCCGCTTACCGTGATCTGCGACCTGCTCGGCGTCCCGCTCGACCGCGTCGATCAGGCCATCGCCGCCTGCCGCCGCATGTACAGCGGTGACCCCGAGGAGGTCGGCAAGGCGATGGCCGCCTTCACCGACCTGGCCGCCGCCGCGCTGGAGGAGGGCCGCCACGGCCTCGCCGTCGAGCTCCGCGACCGGGTCCCCGGCGAGATCACTCGATCGCAACTTCACTACCTGCTCTTCACCCTGATCTACGCCGGGCAGCTGACCACCGACCCGTCGCTGGGCTTCCTGCTCGCACGTTTCTTCGGGGAAGACCACGCTGCGGCGGACGGGACCGCGGTCGAGGACCTCGTTCGCGACACGCTGCGCGAACACGCGCCGGCGCCCTTCACCCTCTGGCGCTTCACGTCAGCCGAGATCGACCTCGCCGGGCTGAGGCTCCCCGCCCGCTCTCCGATTCTCATCGACATCCAGGGCATCAACACCGACCCCCGGCGCTCGATCGGCCCGGACCTCACCTTCGGCGCGGGTCCCCACTATTGCACCGGCGCGCACGTGGCCCAGGTTCAGCTGCGCGTCGTCGTGGACGTGATCCGGGCCGACTTCCCCCACGCGAGGCTTGCCGTGCCGTACGCCGAGCTCCTTCAGGCCGACTTCGGCGGCATTCAGGGGAGCAGGCTGACCACCCTTCCGGTGCGCCTGCGCGGCTGAGACTTTTGCAGATTTCAACGAAAGTTATGCGGCCTACGTAGAAAAGGTCTTCACAGTTCCGCAGAAGAGGGGTAAGTTCGCGCCATCTCACTCCGATGCGGAGGCTTCGTGAAGCGCATGCGGCCAGAGAACGCGCACCAGGCGATGTTGTTGCGGCTCCTGCGGGAGGGCGGACGGTCCCGGGCAGAGCTGGGTGACGTGGTGGACCTGTCCAGGTCCAAGCTGAACGTGGAGCTCGACCGGCTGATCGAGCTGGGCCTCGTCGAGCCGGACGGGCTCGCCGAGTCACGCGGCGGTCGGCGGTCCGGCAAGGTACGGCTGTCGCGGCAGACGCGATTCGCCGGGATCGACATCGGCGCGACGTCGGTCGACGTCGCGGTCACCGACGGCGAGCTGAACGTCCTCGGGCATCTGAGCGAGCCGTGCGACATCCGGGAGGGCCCGGCCGTCGTGCTCGATCGGGCGGTCACCCTGCTGGGCAAGCTCCGCGAGCAGGGCCTGTACAGCCAGCTCCACGGCGCGGGCATCGGCCTGCCGGGCCCGGTCAGCTTCCCCGAGGGCGTCCCCGTCGTCCCGCCGATCATGCCGGGCTGGGACCGCTACCCGGTCAGGGAGGCGGTCAGCGAGGAGCTCGGCTGCCCGGCCCTGGTGGACAACGACGTCAACATCATGGCGCTCGGCGAGCTGCACGCCGGGCTGGCCCGGCAGGTCGGCGACTTCCTGCTCGTCAAGATCGGCACCGGCGTCGGCTGCGGCATCGTGGTCGACGGCAAGATCTACCGCGGCGTCTCCGGCAGCGCCGGCGACATCGGCCACATCAGGGTGGACGACGACGGCCCGATCTGCGCCTGCGGCAACTCCGGCTGCCTGGAGGCGTACTTCGGCGGCGCGGCGCTCGCCCGGGAGGCGACGGCCGTCGCACGGTCGGGCGGCTCGCCGTACCTGGCGGAGCGGCTCGCGGCGGCCGGGGAGCTGACCGCGCAGGACGTGGCGGTCGCGGCGGCGCAGGGGGACGCCGCGGCGATCCAGATCATCCGCGACGGCGGGCGGCGGGTCGGCCAGGTGCTCGCCAGCCTGGTCAGCTTCTTCAACCCGGGGCTCGTCATCATCGCCGGAGGCGTGGCCCGGCTCGGGCACGTGCTGCTCGCGGAGATCAGGAGCGTCGTCTACCGCAGGTCGCTGCCGCTGGCGACCGGCAACCTGCCCATCGTGCTCTCCGAGCTCGGCGACGCCGCCGGGATCGTCGGCGCGACCCGGCTCATCAGCGATCACGTCTACTCGGCCGGCTAGCCGGCCGTCCCTTCCCATCGCCGACTCCCGACGAACGCGCACCGCGTACGCGTAACGCCCCACCGCAGCAACTGGAGGCACCATGCCGGCGTCACCCCCCGACACGGCACCCCTGCTCACCATGCGGGGAATCGTCAAACGGTTCCCCGGCGTACGAGCCCTGGACGGCGTCGACCTCGAGGTCAGGGCGGGCGAGGTGCACTGCCTGCTCGGCCAGAACGGGGCGGGCAAGTCCACGCTCATCAAGATCCTCTCCGGCGCGCACCAGCCCGACGAGGGCGAGGTCCTGCTGGGCGGCGAGTCCGTACGGCTGGCCACCCCGACGGCGGCGATGCGGCAGGGCATCGCGACCATCTACCAGGAGCTCGACCTGGTGGACGGGCTCTCGGTCGCCGAGAACATCCTGCTCGGCCACGAGCGGGCCTCGTTCGGGTTCACCCGGCGCGGCGAGAGCAACCGGATCGCCGCGGACCTGCTGCGGCGGCTCGGGCACGGCGAGATCCCGCCCGGAACCGAGGTGGGACGGCTGCCCCCGGCCGCCAAGCAGATCGTCAGCATGGCCCGCGCGCTCTCGCACGACGCCCGCCTGATCGTCATGGACGAGCCGTCCGCCGCGCTCGCGCACGACGAGGTGGCCAACCTCTTCCGGATCATCCGCGAGATCACCGCCCAGGGCGTGGCCGTGGTCTACATCTCGCACCGGTTGGAGGAGATCCGCGAGATCGGCGACCGGGTCACCGTGCTCAAGGACGGCCGCACGGTCGCGGTGGGGCTGCCCGCCACGACCCCCACCGGCCGGATCGTCTCGCTGATGACCGGCCGTGACGTCGAGTACGTCTTCCCACCGCGCCCGGCGCCCTCCGGAGAGCGGCCCGAGGTGCTGCGGGTGGAAGGGCTGACCGTGCCCGGGGTCTTCTCCGACGTCTCCTTCTCGGTCCGTGCCGGAGAGATCGTCGGGCTGGCCGGGCTGGTCGGGTCCGGCCGCTCCGAGATCCTGGAGGCCGTGTACGGCGCCCGCCGCGCGTCCGGCCGGGTCCTGCTCGACGGCCGCGCCGTGCCACCCGGCCGGACGGCCGCGTCCGTACGGCTCGGCATGGGCCTCGCGCCGGAGGAGCGCAAGGCGCAGGCCCTGCTGCTCGACCAGAGCGTCACCCGCAACATCACGCTCGCCGGGCTCGGCCGGTACGCGCGGGCCGGCTGGATGGACCGGCGCCGTGAGGCGGCCGAGGCGGCCCGGCTGGCCGAGGCCCTCGACATCCGGCCGCCCGATCCGCGCCGGCCGGTGAAGACGCTCTCCGGCGGCAACCAGCAGAAGGCCGTGCTGGCCCGCTGGCTCGTCGAGCCGCGCAGGCTGCTGCTGCTCGACGAGCCGACCCGCGGCGTGGACGTGGGCGCCCGCGCCGAGCTGTACGCCGTCATCCGGCGGCTGGCCGACGAGGGCGTGGCGGTCCTGCTGGTGTCCAGCGAGGTGCCCGAGGTGCTCGGGCTCGCGGACCGGGTGCTGGTCGTCCGCGAGGGCCGGATCGTCCACGAGGCCCCCGCGGTGGAGCTCGACGAGCACCGCGTCCTCGACCTGGTCATGGTTTCGACGAACGAGGAGTCCCGCGTTGACTGAGGCGACCCCGACAAACGTGGCGAGAAGGCCCTTCCTGGGGAGGATCGGGGAGGTGCCGCACGTCGGCCTCGTCGCCGCGCTCGTCCTCCTGGCGATCGTCGGGCTGGCGACCCGGCCGGAGAACTTCGCCACCTCCTCCAACCTGGTGAGCATCCTCGCGCTCGCCTCGACCATCGGCGTGATCACGGTCGGCATGACGTTCGTGATCATCGGGGGCGGCATCGACCTGTCCGTCGGAGCGGTCATGGCGCTCTCCTCCGTCTGGGCCACCACCCTGGCCACCCAGTCGTACGGCCCGGCGGTCATGATCCTTTGCGCGGTCCTGGTGGGGACGGGGGCCGGGCTGGTGAACGGCTTCCTCATCGCCTACGGCCGGATGGTGCCGTTCATCGCCACCCTCGCGATGCTGGTGGCGGCCCGGGGACTGGCCCAGCGCATGTCCGGCCAGCGGACCCAGCTGGTGCAGCAGGCCAACACCGCGATCGTCGAACTGTCCACCACCCGGGTGCTCGGGCTGCCGCTGCTGGTCTACGTCTTCGCCCTGGTGGTGGCGCTCGGCTGGATCCTGCTCAACCGGACCACCTTCGGCCGCCGGACGTACGCCGTGGGCGGCAACCCCGAGGCGGCCCGGCTGGCCGGCATCGACGTCCGGCGGCACACGATGCTGCTGTACGGGCTGTCCGGCCTGTGCTGCGGGATCGCGGCCGTCCTCATCATGGCCAGGACGACCACCGGATCCTCCACGCACGGCGACCTCTACGAGCTGGACGCCATCGCCGCCGTGATCATCGGCGGCACCCTGCTCAGCGGAGGCCGGGGGACCATCATCGGCTCGATCCTGGGCCTCCTGATCTTCACCGTGATCACCAACCTGTTCATCCTGAACGGGCTCAACACCAGCGACCAGCTCATCGCGAAAGGCCTGATCATCGTCGTCGCCGTGCTGATGCAGCGGCGCGGCGCGCTCACCGGCACCTGACCCCCTCCCTTCCGACAGCGTCCAGGGCCGGGAGCGACGACTCGCGGCCCCGGCCCGGCACGCCCTCGATGACCTCTTCTTCAGCCAGCCATTCGCCCACCCCCCAAGGGCGAGCCGCCCTGGGGCTCCACGAACAAGGAGATTCGATGACCCAGACCCCTGGTCGCCGGGGATTCCTCCTCGGCGGTGCCGTACTCGGCGCGGGAGCGCTCGTCTCCGCCTGCACCAGCAACGAGCCGGCCGCGCAGCCCAGCGCGGCGGCGGCCGCGGCGACGACCGAAGCCGCCGCGGGCGGCAATGACCAGCCCGGCACCCAGGTGACGATCGGCTTCTCCGCGCCCGCCGCCGACCACGGCTGGATCGCGGCCATCGCCAAGAACGCCGAGGCCGCCGCCAAGCAGTACTCCGACGTGGTGTTCAAGCCGGTCGAGCCGACCAACGACATCAACCAGCAGATCTCCGCCGTGGAGTCCCTGATCCAGGCGAAGGTCGACGTCCTGGTGCTGCTGCCGAACGACGGCCAGCAGCTCAACCAGGTCGCCCGGCAGGCCATGGACGCCGGCATCCCGGTCGTCAACCTCGACCGGGTCTTCCCCGACAAGCTGTCGTACCGGACCTGGATCGGCGGCGACAACTACGGCATGGGCGTCGCGGCCGGGCATTACATCGGCAAGACGCTCAAGGAGAAGGGGGTGTCCAATCCGGTGATCGTCGAGATCCAGGGCATCGCCACGCTGCCGCTCACGCAGGACCGCAGCAAGGGCTTCGCCGACGCGCTCAAGAGCTACGGCTTCAGCGTCACGGCCAAGCAGGACGCCCAGTTCACCGTCGAGTCCGGCACCGAGGTCGCGGCGAACCTGCTGCAGGCGCACAAGAAGATCGACGCGATCTGGAACCACGACGACGACCAGGGCATCGGCGTCCTGGCGGCGATCAAGGAGGCGGGTCGCAGCGAGTTCATCATGGTGGGCGGCGCGGGCTCGGCGAACGCCATGCGGGAGATCCAGTCCGGCTCCGGCGTGCTGGCCGCCACGGTGACCTACAGCCCGACGATGGCCTCGTCCGCGATCAAGCTGGCCCGGCTCATCGCCCAGGGCAAGGGCATGTCCGACCTGACGGAGAACCAGGTCCCGCAGTCGATCACCCTCGCCTCCGAGACCGTCACCAAGGACAACGTCGCGACCTACCTCCCGCTGGGGTTCGAATCGTGAAGCCGCTGATCGGGGTGGGCCTGGTGGGTTACGCGTTCATGGGACGCGCGCACTCCCAGGCCTGGCGGAACGTAACTGCCTTCTTCGACCTGCCGGTGACGCCGTCGATGGCGGTGCTCGCCGGCCGGTCTCGGAAACGCGCCACGGCGGCCGCGGCCGAGCTGGGCTGGGCCGCGGTCGAGACGGACTGGCGCGAGCTGGTCCGGCGCGACGACGTGCAGCTCGTGGACATCTGCACGCCCGGCGACTCGCACGCGGAGATCGCGATCGCCGCGCTGGAGGCGGGCAAGCACGTGATCTGCGAGAAGCCGCTCGCCAACACCGTGGCCGAGGCCGAGGCGATGGCCGCGGCGGCGTCGGAGGCGGCGGCGCGCGGCGTGCGCAGCATGGTCGCCTTCAACTACCGCCGGGTGCCCGCCCTCGCGCTGGCCAGGAGGTTCGTCGCCGAGGGGCGGCTGGGCGAGATCCGGCACGTCCGCGCCCAGTACCTCCAGGACTGGATCGTCGATCCGGAGTTCCCGCTGGTATGGCGGCTGCGCAAGGAGCAGGCCGGCTCGGGGGCCCTCGGGGACATCGGCGCGCACATCGTGGACACCGCCCAGTTCGTGACCGGCCAGATGCTGACCGGCGTCTCGGCCATCACCGAGACGTTCGTCAAGGAACGCCCGCTGGCCGAGGACGCCGACGGGCTCTCGGGCGGGAGCCGTACGGGCGGGCGCGGGAAGGTGACCGTCGACGACGCGGCCCTGTTCATCGGCAGGTTCGACGGCGGGGCTCTGGGTTCGTTCGAGGCCACCCGCTTCGCCACCGGGCGCAAGAACGCCCTCCGGCTGGAGGTCAACGGCTCCCTGGGCAGTCTGGCGTTCGACTTCGAGGCCATGAACGAGCTGTGGTTCCACGACGAGACCGAGCCCGACGCCGGGTTCCGGCGGATCCTCGTCACCGAGCCCGGTCACCCGTACCTGGAGGCGTGGTGGCCGCCGGGGCACGGCCTGGGCTACGAGCACACCTTCACGCACGAGGTGCGCGACTTCCTCGCGGCGGTGGCCGCCGGGACCGACCCGTCGCCCTCATTCCAGGACGGCCTGCGGGTGCAGCGGGTGCTGGCCGCCGTCGAGGAGAGCGCGGCCAACGAGTCGCGCTGGACCCCGCTGTAACCGCCCTCGACATCCCTTGAAATTTCCCGACATCACGTGACATCACATGAAATCCCGTATTGGGAGGAACGAAGATGACGCGACCGATCACGTTGTTCACCGGGCAATGGGCCGACCTCCCCTTCGAGGAGGTGTGCCGGCTCGCCGCCGAATGGGGATACGACGGCCTGGAGATCGCCTGCTGGGGCGACCACTTCGAGGTGGACAAGGCCCTCTCCGACGACACGTACGTGGACCGGAAACGGGAGGTCCTCGCCAAGCACAACCTCGGCGTGTGGGCCGTCTCCAACCACCTCGTCGGGCAGGCCGTCTGCGACCACCCGATCGACGAGCGGCACAGGGGCATCCTGCCCGCGCGCGTGTGGGGCGACGGAGAGCCGGAGGAGGTGCGGCGGCGCGCGGCCGAGGAGATGAAGGACACGGCGCGGGCCGCGGCCAAGCTCGGCGTCTCCACGGTGGTCGGCTTCACCGGTTCGTCCATCTGGCACACCGTGGCGATGTTCCCGCCCGTCCCGCCGTCGATGATCGAGGCGGGCTACCGGGACTTCGCCGACCGGTGGAACCCCGTCCTGGACGTCTTCGACGAGGTGGGCGTGCGTTTCGCGCTTGAGGTGCACCCCAGCGAGATCGCGTACGACTACCACACGACCGTGCGGACGCTGGAGGCCGTCGGCCGCCGCCCGGCGTTCGGGCTGAACTGGGACCCGTCCCACATGGTGTGGCAGCAGGTCGACCCGGCGGGGTTCATCCTCGACTTCGCCGACCGGATCTACCACGTCGACTGCAAGGACACCAAGGTCCGGGTGGGCGACGGCCGCCGTGGCCGGCTGTCGTCCCATCTGCCCTGGGCCGACCTCCGGCGCGGCTGGGACTTCGTCTCGACCGGGCGGGGCGACGTGCCGTGGGAGGAGTGCTTCCGCGCGCTGAACGCCATCGGCTACGACGGCCCGGTCTCGATCGAGTGGGAGGACGCCGGCATGGACCGCCTCGCCGGGGCTCCCGAGTCCCTGGAGTACATCCGGCGGCTGAACGCCATCACCCCGCCGGAGGCGTCCTTCGACGCCGCGTTCTCCTCCGAGTGACCCCTGCTCGGTGAGTGGCCGCCGGGTTCGTTCCGGCGGCCCGGGACCTGCCCGCCGGCCTGGTCCGCCACCGAGTGCGCCCGCGGCGCCGTAAGGCCCGTCCGGCACCACCGGGTGCCGGACGGGCCTCGGTCGCCGGCGTTCAGTCCATGATCACGATCTGGCGCAGGACCTCGCCGTTCTTGAGCGCCGCGACGGCGTCGTTGAGGTCGGACAGCTTGATCCTGGAGCTGATCATGCTCTCCAGGTCGAGCTTGCCCGCCTTGTAGAGACCGGCGAAGAACGGGAAGTCGTGGCGCACGTCCGAGCCGCCGTAGAGCGAGCTGAGGACGTTCTTGCCCTCGAAGAGCAGGTTGAAGGCGGTCAGCGGCACCGTGTCGTCCATGGCGCCCGCGCCGACGATCACCACGTCGCCGCCGCGCCGGGTGGCCTGCCAGGCGGTCATGATCGCCGCCGACTTGCCGACCACCTCGAAGCCGTAGTCGAAGCCCTGGCCGCCGGTCAGCGTGCCGAGCGCGTCCATGAGCTGGTCCGGCGTGATCGCGTGCGTGGCGCCGACCTTCTTCGCCAGCTCGTGCTTGGACTCGAGCGGGTCGATCGCGAGGATCGTGCTCGCCCCCGACAGCCGGGCACCCTGGATCACCGAGAGACCCACGCCGCCACAGCCGACGACTGCGACGGTGGAGCCCGGACGCACCTTGGCCGTGTTGATCGCCGCGCCGACGCCGGTGGTGATGCCGCAGCCGATCAGCGCGGCCGCCTCGTACGGCACCTCGGGGTCGACCTTGATCGCACCCTGCCAGGGGACGACGATCTCCTCGGCCCAGGTGCCGCAGCCGGCCATGCCGAACGCCGGGGTGTCGCCGCCGTACCGGAAGCGCGCGTCCGTGAAGCTCTTCATCACGAACGTCATGCAGAGATGCGGCTGGCCGCCGATGCAGTGGGCGCAGTCGCCGCAGGCGGGCGTCCAGTTGATGATCACGTGGTCGCCCGGCTGGACCGAGGTCACGTGGTCGCCCACCTCGACGACCTCGCCCGCGCCCTCGTGCCCGGGGATCACAGGCAGCGGCATGGGCAGCACGCCGGAGAGCACCGACAGGTCGGAGTGGCACACGCCGGTCGCCTTGATCTTCACGCGGACGTCCGTGGGGCCGACCGGGGCGAGCGTGAAGTCGTCACGGATGTCCAGCTTGTCGTCGCCGACCGCGTGCAGCAGAGCTCCGCGCATTTGACCTCCTGGGGGGTTACTCGTCTTCGAGCGATAGGGCGGCTTTGGGACAGGAACGGACCGCGTGCCGTACGCGGGCGAGCATCTCCGCGGGCGGCTCGGGTAGCACGACGAGCAGCCGGTCGTCGTCGTCGAGTTCGAAGACCTCGGGGGCCAGCCCGGTGCACACCGCGTTGGCCTCGCACACCAGCTCGTCGACTTTGACCTTCAATGGATCTCCTTGGACGGGGGCCGCTGTTCCGGGGGGCGGGGAGGGATCACCCGGAGCCTTGGCCCGGCACCGCGGCGAGTTTCCGGTGATCCCAGGAGACCACCCGGGTCGGCTCGACGACGTAGCCGACGCGCTTGCGCCCGGTCTGCTCGACGTACGCCCGGAGCGGCTCGACGTCGTCCATCCGGGTCATCCGCCGGGTGACCTCCATCCCGATGCCGAGGACGCCCGCCGGGTCGTCGACCCGCCGGGCCACGCCGTACAGCATGACGCCGCGCAGCTCGGCGTAGTCGTCGCCGTCCTCGATCAGGCAGGTCACCCGCGGATCGCGTTCGATGTTGCGGGTCTTCTGGGCCTTGCCGTACGTCCAGAACGCGATCTTCCCGTCGACCAGGCCGTAGAACATGGTCACCATGTGGGGGGTGCCGTCGGGGTTGATGGTGCCGAGCTGGAGCTTGCGGGCTTCGCCGAGGAGTCCCGCGACCTCCTCGTCGGACATCGCGATCCGGGAGCGCTGGTTCACGCTGCAAAGTAGAACACGTTCCATCATGCCGGACAAGGGGACTCCCGAACCTTGTTCCGGTCTATCTGGGCTAGGCTCCCTGGCTTGCAGGCGACAGCCGTACAAGAAGGACGAACCATGCGGAAGGTGGCCGACCGGTGAACACCGTCACGATGCCCGCGGATATGCGATACGCGGCAGAGCGCGCCAAGGGGTTCATGCCGCCGGAAGAGGGTCTCGTCCTCTTCGAGCTCGCCCACGCGTACGGCTCGCGCGGCCCCATCTGCGAGATCGGGACGTACTGCGGCAAGTCGGCGGTCTATCTCGGCGCCGGCGCTCGCGCGGCCGGGTCGGTCGTCTTCACGGTGGACCACCACCGCGGCTCCGAGGAGATCCAGCCGGGCTGGGCCCACCACGACCCCACGCTGATGGACCCGTGCTTCGGGAAGATGGACTCGCTGCCGTTCTTCCGCCGCACCATCGCCACGGCCGGCCTGGAGGACGAGGTCGTCGCCGTCGTGGGCGCCTCCGAGACCGTGGCCCGGCACTGGAACACCCCGCTGGCCATGCTCTTCATCGACGGCGGCCACTCCGAGGAGCCCGTGACCCGGGACTACGAGGGATGGGCGCCGCACGTGATCGAAGGCGGCGCGCTGGTCTTCCACGACATCTATCCCGACCCCGCGACCGGAGGGCAGGCGCCGTACCGGGTCTATCTGCGCGCCCTCGCCTCGGGCGCCTTCACCGAGGTCCGCGCCGAAGGCTCGCTGCGCGTCCTCGAACGCGTCGCCCCGGGCATCTGACGCCCGGGCACGACCCTAGGCACGGGCGTGTTCGCAGCCGCAGTCGTCGGTGATGTGGATGTCGTACGCGCCTGCGGCGCGGAAGATCGAGGCCCCCGCCGTGGCTCCGGACAGCGCGTCGGCCGCGAGGATCACCGCGGCCGCCGTGTAGGCGGAGCGCTCGTGCGGGAAGTGCTTCTCGTTCACGAACTGCCAGCCCGTCCAGTACGAGCCGTCCTCGTGGCGCAGGTGCTGCATGTCCGCGAAGACGCGCAGGGCCCGCTCACGGTCGCCCATCGCGTCCAGGGTCAGCACCAGCTCGCAGGACTCGGCGCCGGTCACCCAGGGCTGGTCGGAGACGCAGCGCACGCCCAGCCCCGGCACGACGAAGGTGTCCCACTCCTCGGCGAGACGCTTGTCGCCCGCCGGCCCCCGTACGGCGCCGCCGAGGACCGGGTAGTACCAGTCCATCGAGAAGCGGCTCTTGTCGGCGAACGCCTCAGGATGCGCGGCGAGCGCGTGCCCCAGCTGGTCGGCGGCCAGCTCCCAGTCGGGCTGCGGGTCGCCGAGCCGCTCGCCCAGCAGGACGCCGCAGCGCAGCCCCTGGTAGATCGACGACGAGCCGGTGAGCAGTGCGTACGCCGCGGGAACGCCGTGCGCGTCGCGTTCCCACACGATCTCGCCGCGGGCCGTCTGCAGCTCGACGACGAAGTTGAGCGCCCGGCTGACCATCGGCCACGCGGAGGCCGCGAACGCCTCGTCGCCGGTCACGAGCAGGTCGTGCCAGACCCCGACGGCGACGTAGGCCGCGTGGTTGGACTCGCCGCCCCTCTCGACCGCCTCTCCGTTCACGACCTTCATCGGCCAGGAGCCGTCCCGCCGCTGGTGGCGGGCGAGCCAGCCGTACCCCCGGCGGGCCTCGTCCCGCAGCCCGGCCGCCGTCATGGCCATCAGGCACTCGACGTGGTTCCACGCGTCGATGTGGCCCTCGGGCCACGGCACGCCGCCCTCGTCGTCCTGGACCGCCGCGATGCTGCGTGCTGTGGCCACCACCTGATCCGCCGTTATCACTCCCGGGACGGCGGGGACGCTCATACGGGCTTCCGGACGTAGACGACCACGCTCTTGCCGATCAGCGGATTGAGCAGGGACTCCGCGATCCGGGTGGCGGCGGGACGCTTCATGATGTCCCACACGAGAAGCTCGTGGTACGCCTTCGCCAGCGGGTGGTCGTCGTTGTTCACCCCCACCGCGCATTTGATCCACCAGTACGGCGAGTGCAGGCCGTGCGCGTGGTGGTGGGAGCCGATCTCCAGCCCGGACGCCTTGAGCTTGGCCTGCAGCTCCGCCAGCGTGTAGATCCTGATGTGCCCGCCGGGCGCGGTGTGGTAGTCCTCAGACAGCGCCCAGCAGATGCGCTCGGGCAGGAAGCTCGGCACGGTGATGGCGGCCTGTCCGCCGGGCTTGAGCACGCGGACGATCTCCCGCATGGCGGCCGTGTCGTCCGGGATGTGCTCCAGCACCTCGGCCGCGATGACCCGGTCGAAGGACGCGTCGGGGAACGGCATGGCGAGCGCGTCGCCGACCACGGTCTCGCCGGAGGCACCCGGGGGGATCTGCCCCTCCTTGTCCATCGCGGAGAACATCGCGGCGACGCTTTCGAGCTCGGCCGCGTCCATGTCGAACGCCACCACGTCGGCGCCCCGGCGGAGCACCTCGAAGGCGTGCCGGCCGCCGCCGGCGCCGAGGTCGAGAACGCGGTCGCCAGGCCCGACGGGCAGCCGGTCGAAGTCGACGGTCAGCACTCCTGCCTACCTTTCCTGATCATGGGGGCATCCGGTCCGGCTTCGGGAACAGGCGCGGGCACGGGACGGGGGACGGGGACGGTTGCGCGCGGCGTGGTCCTAGGACGCGACGGCCGTACGGGCGGCGATGGCCTCGCGGTAGGCGTCGACGGTGCGCTGGGCGACGACCGGCCACGCGTAGCGCTCCATCACGCGGTCGTAGCCCTTGCGGCCGACCTCGGCGCGTTCCTCCGGCGAGTCGAGCAGGCGGCGCAGCACGGCGGCCAGCTCCTCGGGGTCGCCCGGCGTCACCTGGACGGCGGCGTCCCCGACGACCTCGGGCAGCGCACCGGTCCTGGAGGCGACCAGGGGCGTGCCGCAGGCCATGTGCTCCACCGCCGGGAGGGAGAAGCCCTCGTACAGCGAGGGCACGACCGCGACCTCGGAGGTGGCGATCAGCTCGGCCAGCTCCTCGTCCGAGATGCCGTGCAGGAACCGGACCCGGTCGTGCAGGGAGAGCTCGGCGACCAGCTTCTCGGTCGGCCCGCCGGGGGTGGGCTTGCTGACCACGGTCAGGTTCACCTCGCGCTCGGTGGCGAGCTTGGCGACCGCGCGCAGCAGCGTCGAGACGCCCTTCATGGGGGAGTCGGCGCTGGCGACGGCCACGATCGAGCCGGGCCGCTTCGGCAGGTGGGGGCGGGGGTGGAAGAAGCGGGTGTCCACGCCGAGCGGGATCAGCCGCATGTTGGACTGCGGCACGTTGAAGTCGCGGTGGATGTCCGCGAGGGATGACTCGCTGACGGTGAGGATCGGGCTGAGCCGGGGGGCGACGATGCTCTGCATACGGACGAATCCGTACCAGCGGCGCATGGAGAGCTTCTTCCAGCCTTTGGCGGCCTGCAGCTCGATGCGCCGGTCCACGCTGATCGGGTGGTGGATGGTGCCGACGACGGGGAAGAGCTTCTGGATCCCGAGCAGGCCGTAGCCGAGGGTCTGGTTGTCCTGGACGACGTCGAAGTCGCCCTGGCGCTTCTTGAGCTCGCGGTAGGCCCGCAGGGTGAAGGTGAGCGGCTCGGGGAAGCCGGCCGTCCACATCGTGGCCACTTCGAGCGCGTCGATCCAGTCGCGGTACTCGTGGAGCTTCGGCGTGCGGAACGGGTCGGCGTCGTCGTAGAGGTCGAGGCTGGGGACCTTGTTGAGGATGACGCCCTCGTCGAGCTCGGGATACGGCTGACCGGAGAAGACCTCGACGTGGTGCCCGAGGGCGACCAGCTCGCGGCTGATGTGGCGCAGGTACACCCCCTGACCGCCGCAGGTGGGCTTGCTGCGGTAGGACAGCAGCGCGACTCGCAGGCTCTCCGCCAAGGGGCACCCCTCTCCAGCTGTGCCCCCCTTGGGGCTGCCATAAAGATGACCTTAACCTCCGGACCCTACCAAGGGGGAGTGGAGGTGAAATTGGTCTCTCTTCGCGACTTCACCGGGCGCGAAGTGCGCAGTTAGCTTACCCGAATGCGGTTCGGTGGAACAGGTTCTAGTCTGCTGTCCGTGTCGCGACTGCGCTCAGATGGGGTCAGAGCGGTACATTCGCCTCTCATAGCTGCTTTCTCCGCTATCTCTGCGGACTTCGGAGAATTCGGGTGCCCCCCGATGCGAGGAGGATCCTTGGCCAGGCGTGCGCTGATCACTGGCATCACCGGCCAGGACGGCTCTTATCTCGCTGAACACCTGCTGCATGAGGGATACGAGGTCTGGGGGCTGGTGCGCGGCCAGGCGAACCCGAGGGTCTCGCGGGTGCGCCAGCTGCTGCAGGACGTCCAGCTCGTACGCGGTGACCTGCTGGACCAGGGGTCATTGATCTCGGCCGTGGAGAAGGTCCAGCCCGACGAGGTGTACAACCTGGGCGCGATCTCGTTCGTCCCGATGTCATGGGAGCAGGCGGAGCTGACCGCCGAGGTCACCGGGATGGGCGTGCTCCGCATGCTGGAGGCCATCCGGGTCTGCTCGGGGATCACCGCGGCCCGTGGCGCCGGATCCGGCCAGATCCGCTTTTATCAGGCTTCGTCCTCAGAGATGTTCGGCCAGGTGCGCGAGACTCCACAGAACGAGCGCACCCCGTTCCATCCCCGCTCGCCGTACGGCGTGGCCAAGGCGTACGGGCACTTCCTCACCCAGAACTACCGCGAGTCGTACGGCATGTACGCCGTGTCGGGCATCCTGTTCAATCACGAGTCGCCGAGGCGTGGAGCCGAGTTCGTGACCCGCAAGGTCAGCCTCGGCGTCGCGCGGATCAAGCTCGGCCTGGCCGGCGAACTGCGGCTCGGCAACATGGAGGCGCGCCGCGACTGGGGCTTCGCCGGCGACTACGCCCGCGCCATGCACATGATGCTCCAGGCGGCCGAGCCCGAGGACTACGTGATCGGCACCGGCCGTACGCACTCGGTGCGGGAGCTGGTCGAGGCGGCCTTCGGCGCGGCGGGCCTGGACTGGGAGCAGTACGTCGTGTGCGACCAGGCCCTGCACCGCCCGGCCGAGGTGGACCTGCTCTGCGCCGACCCGAAGAAGGCCAGGACGCAGCTCGGCTGGGAGCCGACGGTCTCGTTCGAGGAGCTTGTGGCCATGATGGTGGAGGCCGACGTCGCCCTCCTCGCCGGAGGCGGCGACCCCCACCAGGACTCCTCCTGGCCCTGATCTCAGGGGATGACCCGGCGCTCCCGCCCCTGAGGAGCGCCGGGCCCGCTGTCAGCGCAGGTGGACCGGCAGCGACTTGATGCCGTTGATGAAGTTGGACCTGAGCCGGGCCGCCTCGCCCGCCTGGCCGATCTTCGGGAACCGCTCGGACAGGACCTCGAACAGCACCCGGAGTTCCAGCTTGGCCAGGTGGTTGCCGAGACAGAAGTGCGCTCCGCCGCCGCCGAACCCGATCTGCGGGTTGGGGTCACGCCCGATGTCGAAGACGTCCGGATCGGCGAAGACGCCGGCGTCGCGGTTGGCCGAGGCGTAGAAGATCACTACCTTGTCGCCCTCGGCGATCTTCTGCCCGCGGATCTCGGTGTCCGCGGTGGCCGTACGGCGGAACAGGTTCACGGGGGACACCCAGCGGACGATCTCGTCGGCCGCGGTCCGGGCCATCGCCCGGTCGGCCACCAGCCGGGCCCACTGCTCCGGATGCTGGAAGAACGTGAGCATCCCGCCGGTCGCCGCGTTGCGGGTCGTCTCGTTGCCCGCGACGATGAGCAGCAGGACGAACAGGTTGAACTCGTCCTCGGTCAGCACCTCGCCGCCCTCGTTCGGCTGGATGAGCCGGGTGACGATGTCGTCGCGCGGATCCTCCCTGCGGGCCGCCGCCAGGCTCCCGGCGTACGCGTAGACCTCGGCCGCGGCGGCCTGCCCCTCCTCGGGCGTGGTCGCGTAGTCGGGGTCCTCGGCCCCGATGAGCCGGTTGGACCACTCGAAGATCTTGTCCCGGTCCTCGACCGGCGCGCCGAGGAGCTCGCAGATCACGTACAGCGGCAGCGGCGCGGAGATGTCCGTGACGAAGTCCAGGTCGGACTTGCCCTCGGCCTCGTCGACCAGACGGTGGCAGATGTCGCGGATGTGCTCTTCGAGCAGGGAGATCACGCGGGGCGTGAAGCCGCGGTTGACGAGGGAGCGCCTGCGAGTGTGCTCCGGCGGGTCCTGGTTGAGCATCATCATCCGCTGGAGTTCCCGCTCCTCCTCCGGCAGCTCGTTGAAGAGCGCCAGGCGGCGTGCCGAGGAGAAGAGGTCGGAGTGCCGGGAGACGTGCACGACATCCTCGTGCTTGGTCACCGCCCAGAAGCCCGGCCAGCCGAGTTCGGCGTCACCCTCGTGCCAGAACACCGGGGCGTTGTCCCGCAGCCATTTGAGCTGCTCGTGTGGCACGCCGTGCCGCGCGTAGTAGTCCTGGTCGACGACGTTGATTTGCACAGGAGTCACCTACTGGGGAGATGTGGCCTGGAGGTCGGGGATCGTGTCGGCGGGGGTGCGATCGGCCGCGCGCATCATGGGAGTTCGATCCCAATCAAACGCTTGGCGGATATTCTTTCTGGAACGTGTTCTATTACGCGGTGCTCTGCCCGTCAAGGAAGGGCGCCAACCGCGACGCCCGTACCGGCAGGCCGTACGGCTACGGAGATCTGATGGTTCGGCAAGGCCGGCAGCGGCGGGCCGGAGCGGAGTCGAGCACATGGAGGGACGGCGATGGGGGCGGCGTCGAGCTGGACGATGCCATGGCATGGCATGGCCGGAGCGGGAAGGGCGAGCTGAACGCTTCCGCGTGGTGATCGGGCGCGATCGCCTGGCGGCGCTATGTGATCTCCACCGTATATACGGCTTCGGTTAAGCCGGGTGCAAACGGCGGGGAACTTCGGGTCGGGTATCCCAAAATCGCCGCCGGTCGAGGTGTGTCGGGACGAAATTGCACGCGTTCCCCGTGGTCCGATGCTCGCGGTCGGCGGCGGCATTGGGACGCCGACCGGTCTCATGCCGATCACCGCTTCCCGTGGTCGCGCGCCGGCGCGCCGGAGAGGCGGTCCCACCTTCTGGGAGACATTCTGTGATCAAAGGTCCTGTTCGCGCCATCATGGCCGCGGCAGGGGTCTTCGTCGCCACCGCGGTGACCCCGTCCCTGCTCGAAGGGCAAGCCGAAGCCGCCCGCCAACCCGTTCTATTCGAGGAGCCTTTCACCGGCGCGACTGCCGATCCGCGTTTCGTCGCTTTCGGGTCGGCATGTCTGACCGGGGCACCGCGTAACGGGGTTCCTCCCATCGGCGCGCACGAGCTGGGCGGTTGCCGTTCCGACCCGCATGGACCGGTGCCACCGGGCAACGCGGCGCCGTTCGGGTTCCTGCAACTCACCGACGCGCACCTCGACCAGCGCGGCGGCGTCATCTTCGACGCGCCCATCCCGTCCAGGGACGGGCTGGACCTGACCTTCGAGCAGTGGCAGTACGGGAGCGACACTCTCGTGCCGGCCGACGGCATCAACTTCTTCCTGGCCGAGGCCGGTCGTCAGATCGCGCCCGGCGGCTTCGGCGGCAGCCTCGGATACGCGCAGCTTCTCCCGGACGACGATCCCGCCAACCCGTTCCTCCCGGGGGTGCCCGGGGGGTACATCGGAGTCGGGCTCGATGTGCTGGGCAACTACTTCGGCGACTGGGAGCATCGCGGGAACGGATGCCCCCCGGGGGAACGCTCACCGGCCGGCACGATCTTCCGTGTCCCCGCGCCCGGCCTGAACATGGTCACGGTACGCGGCCCCGGCGAGGGAGTCGAAGGGTACTGCTTCCTGACCGCCACGACCTCGAACTTCTCCGACGTCGGACCGTGGCCGTCCACCCTCCCCGGCAGCCTGCAGGGGCCGACGACCGCGGTCTCGAACAACCCGCAGCAGGCGGTGGAGGATCTGGAGCCGAGCCGGCGTACGGTGCACATCCGCATCACCCCGTCGCCCGACCCGGTCGTGACGGTGGCCATCGACTTCAACGACGGCAACGGCTTCCAGCCGGTCCTCGCCTTCGACGCTCCGGAGCCGGTTCCCGCGAACTACTCCTTCGGCTTCACCGCCTCCACCGGGCTGTTCAATGACGTACATCTGATCAGGAACCTCCGGATCGCCACCGTGGTGCCGCCGGAGCCCGAGCCGGAGCCCGAGCCCGAGCCAACGCGGCCGCCGAGGCCGCCGCTGACGCCGGAGGAGAAGGCAGCGGCAGCGGCCGAGGCCGCCGCTGCTGCGGCAAATCGTCCGAGGCACAGGCCGGTTCAGACCCGGGCCAAGCAGTCCCAGCACCAGTCGCACCGGGCATCCGGGCGACAGAACCAGCACAACCGGAACTCCTCCAGGAGCCGGTCACGCGGCTGAGGTAGACACCGAGGTCATAGGGCGGACGCGGCCGGTATCCGGCGACGTCCGCCCGCGCCGTCTCTCCCCGCGCCTCGTGGGTGAGAAGCCCGACCGGGCGGGTTTTCCACATCCCTCTGGTTATCCCCAGAACCACTTTCGGTCTCCTGCGGCCGGGCCGCCGGCTCCGATGCTGGGCCTCGATGTCGATCGGACCCAGGAGGAGCACATGATCCCCGTCATGCTCGCCGTCAAGCTCGGCACCGCGGCCATCGCCGGAGTGACCGTCACCGGCCCCGCGACGGAGACCGCGAAGGTTTCTGCGCGTGACACGCCGGTCCCGAGCCTCTGCGGTCCACCTGGGCCGCCACGTGGGCTCGAGAGCGGCACCTGGTCGCTGGAGGGCGCGACCGGCCGATCGCGGTACGGCGCTCGTAGTCGGCGGCCGGAAGAAACCGACGGCCGGCGTGGAGGCGACATCCGGACGGAGACCGCTTGGGCGGCAGGCGCCGGGGTCGCGGGCGCGGTCGGCATCCGAACCGCGGTGCCGATCTGGCGCTCAACCGGCGACGGGCCTCTCGTCGGCGGTTGGCCCCCGATCGGAGCGAGCGGTGAAGCCCTCGTTCGTTGGATCGAGCGCTGGGTGGCCCTGGCCCACACGGAGCTGTGGACACGGCAGGCGCAGCACTCCGCGGCTCTGCCCGCAGGCGCGACGACGGCCGTCGGGGAACAGCGGGCCGAGGGGGAGGAGTCGCTCCTCGGTGTCGCCGGCTCCACCCGTCCGGACCAGTTCGAGGACTGTGCGGAGACCCCCGGTGAGGCAGCGGCGGACGGCACGGCGACATCGGGAGCTCCGCCCGTGAAGGCCGGAGAACTCGGTCCGAAGGCGACCGGCACCCAGGGCGAGCCGGCGGTGGCGACGCGCGGTGATGTCGCGGTCAAGGCGGCGGAGAGCTGGCTCGGCACGCCATACACGTGGGGTGGCGGAGCGGCCGGTGGCCCGAGCAAGGGAGTCGGCAGAGGTGCGGCGCGGGTCGGATTCGACTGCTCCGGCCTTGTGATGGCGGCATGGGCCAAAGCAGGGGTCGAGCTCGGCCACTACACGGGCACGCAGTTCCGGCAGGGCAACAGGGTCGCTCTCGATGAGGTGCGCCCGGGCGATCTCATGTTCTTCGGAGGGAGCCGGGGCGACCCGACTCACGTGGGCTTGTACGCCGGGGGTGGCGCGATGATCCACGCCCCGAAGACGGGTGACGTCGTCAAGAAGGTGGACGTTCTCGGCTCCCGTCACTACATGACGACTTTTCGCGGCGCGGTCCGCCCCGCCTGACGCCCTGCCCGGGAAGCCGGTGCCCTGGGCGGAGCGAGAGTCAGGGCACCGGAAACCCGGACCAGGAGTCAGGAACCGGGGGTGGGGAGGAAGGGGGCCGGAAGCGTGGAGATCGAGGTCGGAAGTGGAGCGGCGAGGGCCGGAAGTGGAGACGTTGGGGATGTCACAGACGTTCGATGATCGTGGCGGTGGCGAGCGCGCCTCCGGCGCACATGGAGATCAGCGCGGTGGACGAGTCGGACCGCTCCAGCTCGTGCAGCGCGGTGGTGATCAGTCGGGAGCCGGTGGCGCCGACCGGATGCCCCAGCGCGATCGCACCGCCGTTGACGTTGACGCGGTCCATGTCGGGTCCGTGTACGGACGCCCACGACAGGACGACGGAGGCGAACGCCTCGTTCACCTCGAACAGGTCGATGTCGCTCGCCGTCATCCCCGTCTGCGCGAACACCTTGGCTGTCGCGTCCACCGGCCCGTCCAGGTGGTAGTAGGGCTCGCTGCCGACGAGTGCCTGGGCCAGGATCCGCGCCCGCGGACGCAGGCCCTGCCGTGCGGCGGCCTCCTCGCTCATGAGCAGCACGGCCGCCGCGCCGTCGGAGATCTGCGACGACGTGCCGGCCGTGTGCAGCCCCTCCTCGCCCAACACCGGGCGGAGCCGGGCGAGCCCCTCGACCGTGGTCTCGCGCAGCCCCTGGTCCCTGATGACGGTCTGGTTCTCGTCGGTCGGCTGTCCGTCCCCGTCGAGCACGGGCGCGACCACCGGGAGGATTTCGCGCTCGAACCGGTTGTCGGCCCATGCCTTGGCGGCCAGCCGCTGCGATCGGGCACCGAAGGCGTCCAGACGTTCACGGGTGATGCCGCGCCGCTGCGCGATCCGCTCCGCGGCCTGGAACTGGTTGGGAAGGTCGACCGACCAGTCGTCGGGCCGGGGCCGGGCGGGCTGCACGTTGCTCATCAACGGCTGCCGGCTCATCACCTCGACGCCGCAGGCGATGCCCACCTCGATGACGCCGGCCTGGATCATCGCGGCCACGAGGTGAACCGCCTGCTGGGACGATCCGCACTGGGCGTCGATCGTCGTCACGCCGGTCTGGTACGGCAGGCCGGCGTAGAGCCAGGCGTGTCGGCCGATGTGCCCGCCCTGCTCGCCCGCCTGGGTCACACAGCCCGCGAAGACCTGGCCGACGATCGCGGGGTCGATGCCGGACTTCTCGACCAACCCCTTGAGAGTGGTCGCCAGCACGGCCTGCGATTTCAGGCCGGCGAGCCAACCGTTCCGCTTCCCGATCGGAGTGCGTACCGCCTCGACAATCACCGGCGTGCCCACGGGGACCTCCTCCGTTTCAGAACCTTGTTCCAGTTCGGGACTGTAACTGGTTCCACATTTCGGTGGAAGGTCGGGGCCGGTCCGGTGAGCGGCCCGTGCCGAGCGGCGGACGTACGGCGCCGGCCGCCGAACGATCTCCGCGGGTCACCGGCCGTTTCGGGCAGGAGGGGGAGTGGGCTAGAAGTCCATCAGCAGACGAGCGGAGACGATTTCGAGCCGATGCTGGATCTGCTCGTAGGTCCGCAGCCCCCGAAGCATTTCGAGCAGCTCGTGGACCCACACGCTGGCGAGCGAGTTCGCGAGGGTGAGCTGGTCCTCCGTGGCCAGCTCGACGGTCAGTCCCTCTCCGGCGACGCGGAGCAGGAGCCTGGCCATCCGGTCGCCGAACGGCGTCTCCACCTCGGTCATGATCAGCGACCGGAGCAGCGCGTCGGCGAGCTCCGGCTCGCGCATCAGTCCCCGGGTGGCGCGCATCAGGACGTCGACGGCGCGCCCCGAGGCGGTCGGCGCGCTTGGCGGCCGGCGCTGGATGCTCGACTCCAGCAGATCGATCTCCTCGCCCACGACGGCCACGACGAGATCCATCTTGGACGGGAAGTAGCGATAGAGCGTGCCAAGCGCGACGCCCGCCCGCTCGGCGACGGTCCGCATCTGCATGGCCTCGACGCCGCCGCGTGATGCGAGGGCGGCCGCGGCCTGCACGATGCGCTTGCGCCGCTGGAGCTGACTACGGGTGCGGGCGCCGGGGGTGGTCGCGGCGGACGGGTGGTTCTCCACGCTGGCTGCCCCTTCCGGGACCGGCGTCGCGGCCTCGATGACGGCATGCGGACTACGCATAAGAACACGTTATCTGACTTCTTCCCCCTCCTGGACGGTTACTCACCAGTCACAACGAAGCTCGGTCTTGCATGACTTTCTTGGTGCCGTCGGATGCCCTGACAGATCAGAAAGAGCGCGCTCTGGACACGGATTAGAGCGTGTTCTACTTTGCGGGGGAGTGGCTGTGGAGGAGGCGACGGCCGGAGAGGTCCAGACAACCGCGCTCGGACAGCACCACCCACCATGATCCGGTTCGCTGACACGTTCGCCATCCGACGACCCCTGGAGATCCGATGGACTTCAATCTGGACGAGACGCAGACGGAGTTGCGCACCCTCGCGGCGGACGTCCTCGACCGCGCCGCGACCCACGCCGAAATCGAGGCGCACGAGGCGTCCGGCCTGCCGTACGACTCGAAGATCTGGGCGGCGATGGCGCAGGCCGGACTGCTGGGCGTGTGCCTGCCGGAGGAGGCGGGCGGCGCGGGGCTCGGCCCGATCGAGATGGCGGTGATCCTCCGGGAGGTCGGCGCGCACGTCGCTCCGGTGCCGGCGCTGTCCAGCCTGGTCGCCGCGCTCACCATCGGCCGGTACGGCACCGCCGCGCAGAAGGAGGCCCTCGCCCCCTTGGCCGAGGGGACGGCGATGCTGACGGTCGGGCTGCGCGAACCTGGCGCGGGCTTCGCGGAGCCGCCCGCGACGTCCGCCAGGGACGGTCGCATCACCGGGCGGATGAGCATGGTGTCCCACGCCGCCGCCGCGTCACGGATCCTGGTGCCCGCCCACGTGGAGGGGGCGGGCGTCGGGTTGTTCCTGGTCGATCCGGCCGCGGTCGCCGTACAGGACATGCCGCTGTCCACGGGAGAGCCGGGTGCGATGATCGCCATGGACGATGTGCCCGGCGAGCCCGTGGGAGAGGCGGACGGCCGCGCCTACGAGGCGCTCCGGCTGCACGCCCTCGCCGGGATCACGGCGACCGCCTCCGGGGTCCTCGCGGGCGCGCTCAGACTCACCACCGACTACATCAAGACCCGCAGGCAGTTCGACCGGGCTCTGGCCGAGTTCCAGGCCGTGAGCATGCAGATCGCCGACGTCTACATCGCGGCACGGACCGTCGACGTGGCCGTCTGGTCGGGAGTGTGGCGGCTGGCCGAGGGGCTGCCCGCCGAGGAGGACCTGGCGATCGCCGCGTACACCGCGTCGGACAGCGTGGTGCGGGCCCTGTACACCTGCCAGCACCTGCACGGAGGCATGGGGCTGGACGTGACCTACCCGCTGCACCGTTACTTCGCCTGGAGCAAACACGCCGCCAACCTGCTCGGCGGCGCGGAGGCCCAGCTCGACCTGATCGGAGCCCTGGTCTGATGTTCATCGAACTCACACGGGAACAACGCCGGATCCGCGACGAGCTGCGCGAATACTTCGCGGGCTGCATCACCCCGGATGACCGCGAGAAGATCTCGAAAGATCCGTTCGGGCCCGCGTACATGGAGCACTGCAGGAAGCTCGGCCGGGACGGCAAGCTGGGCCTCGGGTGGCCCAAGGAGTACGGCGGAGGCGGCTACGGCCCGCTGGAACAGCAGATCTTCGCGAACGAGATCGCCCTCGCCGAGGTGCCATATCCGATCATCACGGTCGGCACCGTGGGCCCGACCCTCATGCAGTACGGCACGGCCGAGCAGAAGGAGTTCTTCCTCCCCCGCATCCTGGCGGGCGAGTGCCACTTCGCGGTCGGATACAGCGAGCCGGAGGCGGGCACCGACCTCGCCTCGCTGCGGACCACGGCGGTCAGGGATGGCGACCACTACGTGGTGAACGGGCAGAAGATCTTCACCTCGGGGGCGCACCACGCGCAGTACGTCTGGCTCGCCGCCCGTACCGACCCCGCCGCGAAGAAGCATCGGGGGATCACCATGATGATCGCCGACTGTGCCGACCCCGGCTTCTCCTGGACACCGATCATCACGATGGACGGCCGGCACCATACGAACGCGACGTACTACAGCGACGTCCGCGTTCCGGTGGACATGGTGGTCGGGGAGGTCAACAAGGGCTGGGACCTGATCGTCAACCAGCTGAACCACGAGCGGGTCACGCTCGGCCCGGCGGGGCACATCGGTCACACGTACGTCCGGTTCCTCCGGTGGGCCAAGGAGAAGTCCGGCCGCGACGGCAGGCCCCTGATCGAGAACCCGGCGGTACGGCGGGCGGTCGCCCAGGTGTACGCGTACTTCCGGACCAATGAGCTGCTGAACTGGCAGGTGGCGGCCAACATGGACCTCGGGTGGCTGGGCGCTCCCGACGCCTCCGCCACCAAGATCTACTCCTCTGAGCGGATACAGGAAGCCGGCCGCATCGTCGGCGACACCCTCGCCCGGTACGGCGACCCGGGCGACGAGGAGACACGCGACCTGATCGAACGTGTCGATCGCGGTGTGAAGGGCGGCCTCGTCCTCACCTTCGGCGGCGGGGTCAACGAGGTGCAGCGGGAGCTCATCGCGATGCTCGGCCTCCAGCTCCCCAAGCCGCCCCGCTGAGCGCCCCGTCGTCCGGCCGCTCCGCCCGCCCCTTGGGCACGGAGGCCGTCTACAAGATCTACGCCGAGTCCTTCAGGGGGCCGGCCCCCTGGCCCCGGTCCAGGAGGAGGCCAGGGCCGGGGTCAACGCCGTGCTCGCCTGACGTCACATCTTGTGCAGGAAGGCGGTCCACTGCTGCCAGAACAGGGAGTTTCTCGTGGTGACGAACGCGTCCCTCTGCAGTTTGAGGCGGTACAGCGTGTCGAAGAGCGCGTCGCTGCCCTGCATGTTGCCGAAGTTCCGCCTCGATATCAGGCCCAGGTAGACCTTGAGCGCGGTCGCGTGGCCCTTGGCCTCGGCGATGAACTGGAACAGCGACCAGCCCAGCGAGTAGTTGAACGAGCGGTACTTGTCATCGTAGAAGTGCTCGTTGTTGGGCAGGTCCGCGCGCAGCAGGCCCTTGGCCAGGCCGTCACGGATCACCCACCGGTCGGCGGCCGCCGGGGTCCCGCGGCTCTCGATGTAGCGGGCGAAGCCCTCGACGGCCCACCGAGGCGTGGACAGGCTCAGCCCCGTGCCGGCGGCGCCGCCCACCGGGCCGAGTTCGATGTCGACCGGCTGCACCACCGTGGAGATCGCATGGGTGATCTCGTGCTTCATCACCCCCAGCGGGTTGTCCGCCTTGATGGCCATCTGCATGTTGACCACGATGCGGGAGCCCACGTAGTTGCCCGTGGCCTCGATCTTGTCGGCGGTGGCGCCGTGCAGGGGGATCTCCACGCCCTCCGACCAGGTGGGCGTGCCCGCGCCGAACCACTTCTTGTAGCTGGCGGGCCTGGCGGTCAGGAACAGGGCGAAGCCGGCGGGCGCCGGGTTGCCCAGCCAGTCGCGGCGCACCTCGGCGCTGGCCCTGGTGGCGACCTTGGCGTAGGTGGCGAAGTCGGGCACCGATCCGTCCGTGACCAGCACCACGTCCCCGCGCTTGGCGACGGTCAGCGGGGTCAGCTCCCACGGCGAGTCGTAGGTCGTCCCGCGGCCGTCGGTGTCGGGCCCGATGTCGACCAGCGTGTACTTCCCGTTCATCATCGCGAACAGGTAGATGAAATCGCTGGCGCTGCTGTCCCTGTCGACGCTGGCGATCTTGGAGAGCATGCGGACCTTGAAGCCGTCGGCGCCCTGCGGCAGCGTCTTGGTGTGGCGCTGGGGCTCGGCGACCAGCGGGCCGCTGCCAGGTCCGCTGGACAGCTGCAGGGTCTCCCACTTGAACTTGCGCAGGTTCGCGAAGTGCAGCTTCTGGCTCGCCATCAGCGCGGCGTTGGACGTGTCGACGTCCGCGAGCCAGGCCTGCTCGTCACCGGAGCGCAGCGCGGCGTTGCGGCGTTCGATGAAGCGCTTGACGTCGGCCTGCATGTCCGTGGCGTCGCGCGTCTTCTCCACCCCGGTCAGTACGCCGGGTAAGCGGCACCCGCCCAGCAGGAACACCGATCCGGTGAGCGTGAACAGGGCACGACGACGTGTCAGCACGTAGACCTTCCTCCATGGACGCCGATGGTCGGGCAGCAAATCAGGCAGTGGAGATCTACGGCTGCACTCGAACGAGGTGAAGATTAGCTGAGTGATCCGCGGCCGCGCCACCGAGTTGGAGTCACCAATGGCGCCTTCCGTGCCGTGGCGTCGTAGGCGTCGGTGGCCGTGCTGTGCCGCCGGCTCTCGCGGCGGTCTTTCGCGGGTCAGGGAGTGACGAAGGTCTGCATGGAGAAAAAGACGAGCATGGCGATCGCCACGCAGATCAGGAACCCGATGACTTCCCAGGCCCAGTCATAGTGACGCTCGCGGCGCCGGTGCGCCTTCCTCCTGGTCTGGTTCGCCTCGGCCGCTGCTTTGGCCGCTGCTTTGGCTGCGGCCTTGGCCGCCTTGGGTGTCGCCGCGGTGGCGTCCTCGGTCTCCGAGTCGGCCTTCGCTATGGACGGGGCCGCCGGGGTCGTCGTCTCAGCCGCGCTCTCCGCGACCTTGGCCGCCTGCTCGGCGGCGCGCCGCTTGGCTCGCCTGCCGCGCGGAGCCGCCGTTCCGCCGTCGGTCGTCGTGGCGATCTCGGCCGGCTCGGTGAGCTGGGCCGGGGCGGGCTTCCGCTCCGCGACACCGCTCGCGGCGGTGACCACCACCTCGGCCTCGGGCATCGGGGAGCCGGACAGGGCCGGGAGGGCCGACGTGGTGGACGTCTCCTCGGCGGAGCGGAACGCGGCGAACTGCAGCGTTTCGGCCGACATGACGGATCCCGCCGTGTTGGACGCCGGAGAAGTCGCCTCGGGCCGTACCGGAAGCGGCGCCTCCGCCGGAGACGGGACCATCGGCTCAAGCTGGGCCGGGAGCCGGGACTCGGTCCGTGCCGGGAACAGTGGCTCGGACTGGGCCGGGAGCCGGGACTCGGTCCGAACCGGGAACCGCGCCTCACGTCGAGCCGGGAGCTCGGACTTCGTACGGACCTGGAAGAGAGGATCGGCCGGGTCGACGCGTCCCGACTCGGTCCGTGCCGGAAACGCCGGCTCGGGGGTAACAGGGGGCGCGGTCTCGATCGGTGCCGGGAGCACCGCCCCGGACGCCGGAGTCGAGCCGGAAGCGGCTGCCCGGTTCGGTGCCGCCGAGGTTCGGGGTGAGTCCCAGATCGAGCCGGAAACGGCTGCCGGATCCGGGGCCGAAACCGTCTCCGTCCCCTGATCCATAGGAACGTCCGCGTCCGTAGGGGCGTCGGCGGGCTGGGACGAGACGGCGCGGCGCTTGCGCTCGGTGAACGCCGCCAGCAGCGAGGGACGCAGCCGGGGCATCGGCTCGGTCGTCGCCTCGTGCTTCGACCGGCGCCCCGGCTTCGGCGGTACAAGGGCCTCGGCGGGGAGCACGCAGGTGTTGGTCACCTGGTTGGGGTCGGTGAGCGGCAGCGGCCACGCGGGCGTGGTGGGCCACAG
Source organism: Microtetraspora malaysiensis (assembly GCF_050947145.1). Taxonomy (NCBI): domain Bacteria; kingdom Bacillati; phylum Actinomycetota; class Actinomycetes; order Streptosporangiales; family Streptosporangiaceae; genus Microtetraspora; species Microtetraspora malaysiensis. The sequence goes on along the minus strand of NZ_CP191998.1, from coordinate 8,285,758 downwards.
CTTCCGCGTCGGCAGCGTCGTCGTCGGGGTGGCGGCGGTCTCGTCGACCTCCTCCACCGGCAGGGAGGAGAGAACCCGGGCGCGCATCGCGGCGGCCGGGCGACGCCAGGGCAGCCGGGCCAGGACGTCCTCGATCGGCGAGACGACGATCGCGTCGTAGACTTCGGCGACGCCCACCGGCACGTACGGGGCCGACCGAGCCGCGGTCGTCGCGGTGATGAGAGTCTGGGAAAAGCGGCGGCGCGCGCTGAGTGTGAGCTCGGCCGCGGTGTCGGTGGCGACCTCGAACACCCAGGAGAGCTCACTGGTGGTCAGGCCGCAGACGGCGGACAGCAGGAGGACTTCCCGCTGGTGGGGACGGATGTCCCGGAAGACCCGCTCGATCAGCGCGGTGGCCGGGTCGGCGACCGAGTCGACGGCCGGGAGCGCGTAGCTGACGTCCCGGCGGTAGATCTCGCGCCGGGCCAGCGCGTACAGCGCGGCGCGGGCGGGGGAGGGGTCGGTCGGCACGCCCGTGAAGATGGACACAACGGCGTCGGCGGCGGAGCTGGTCTCGCCGAGCTGGTCGTGGCAGTAGGCGAACAGCCCGGCGGCGTGACGCTCGTAGAGCTCGGCGATCAGCTCACTGCGGGAGCGCTGATCAGTGAGCGGTGTTGTCACTGCCGGTTCCTCTGAGGTTGGTGCGAGTGCGGAGAGTGTAGTCAATCATGCCAAGACGTCACGGGGCCACCGCGGCATTCCCAAGGCCCTTTGATAGATATTTAGTAAGTAATTTAAGAGATCAATCATCCGTTCCATTTCCTCCAGAGATGGGACATGGCGGGCGAGATGTCCCGCATAAGCTGGCTGAGGGGGATCATGTGGCTGAGCAGAGCTCAGGGGAACGGTAGGGGCCTCGGGGTTGTTGACGTGATCGCAAACTTCCGGAGGACGAGGTTCCTGTGATCACATTTGAAGGCGTCACCAAACGCTACGACGACGGGACGGTCGCCGTGGACGACCTCAGTCTTGAGGCGCCCACAGGAGCGATCACGGTGTTCGTCGGGCCGTCGGGATGTGGCAAGACGACCTCGTTGCGGATGATCAACCGGATGATCGACGCCACGGGCGGCCGGATCCTCCTCGACGGCCAGGACGTGCGGCAGATCGACCCGCCCACGCTGCGCCGGGGCATCGGATACGTCATCCAGCAGGCGGGCCTGTTCCCGCACCGCAAGATCGTGGACAACGTCGCGACCGTGCCGTACCTGCTCGGGTGGGACAAGAAGCGGGCCCGCGCCCGCGCGATGGAGCTGCTCGAACGGGTCGGCCTGGACGCCGGACTCGCCCGGCGGTATCCCTTCCAGCTCTCGGGAGGCCAGCAGCAGCGGGTGGGCGTGGCCCGGGCCCTCGCCGCGGATCCGCCGGTGCTGCTGATGGACGAGCCGTTCAGCGCCGTCGATCCGGTCGTCCGGACGAGCCTGCAGGACGAGTTGCTCCGGCTGCAGTCCGACCTGCAGAAGACGATCGTGTTCGTCACCCACGACATCGACGAGGCGATCAAGCTGGGCGACACGGTCGCCGTCATGCGCGTCGGCGGCCGTCTGGCCCAGATGGCCGGGCCCGCGACGCTGCTCACCGAGCCCGCGGACGACTTCGTCCGCGAGTTCCTCGGCCGTGATCGGGGCATCCGCCGGCTGTCGTTCATCCCCGCCAAGGACATCCGGCTGGCCGCGGTCCCCGCCGACCTCGCGCTGGACGCCTCCGGCCACCCGCTCGGCTGGCGGACCACGGGCGGGCTCCTGCCGTACGGGACGTTCAATCCGGAGCGGGACTCGCTGCGCGCTGCGCTGGACGCGGCCCTGCTCGCGGTCAACGGCACGGCGGTCGCGGTCGACGAGGACGGCCGGGCGATCGGCGTCGCCACGCGGGAGGCGCTGGACGAGGTGCTCGGCCAGTACGCCGCGCGCCACACGACGCCGGCCCCGGGAGACTCGCGGCCCGAGGAAGCGCACCGGACGTCGGCGGCTGCCGCGCCGGGATCGGCCCCGGAGGTGCCGGCGGAGGCGTCGGGGCCCGACGGGCACGCGCCACCGGATCCCGGGCCGGGCGATCACACCGACGGGGAGGGTCCGCGTGGGTGACGAACCCTTGGTGCGCTGGGACTGGATCTGGCGCAACTGGGACACCGGCCGGCCGGACAGCATCCTCGCGCTGCTGGAGTCGCACATTGTCATGGCGTTCCTGCCCGTGCTCTTCGGGCTGTTGCTGGCGGTGCCCCTCGGCCTGGCGTGCGCCCGCTGGCGGTGGCTCTATCAGCCCACGGTGAGCGTGATGAACGTGGTCTACTCGCTGCCGTCGATCGCGATCTTCATTGTGATGCTCGCGATCACCGGCCTCGGGCAGGCGACGGTCATCGTGCCGCTGACGTTCTATTCGCTGGCGATCCTCATCCCGGCCGTGGTGGACGGGCTCACCTCGATCCCGGACCACGTGCGGAAATCCGCGGTCGCCATGGGGTTCACCCCGCTGCGCCGGCTGGTGCGGGTCGAGCTGCCCCTGGCCGTACCGGTCGTGCTCGCGGGCCTGCGGGTCGCCACCGTCTCCAGCATCAGCCTGGTCAGTGTGGGCGCGCTCATCGGCCAGGGCGGGCTCGGCTACCTGTTCATCGACGGGTGGCAGCGCCAGTTCACCACGCCGATCGTGGTCGGCATCGTGGCGACGGTCCTGCTCGCGGTCATCGCGGACGGCCTGCTCGTGCTGGCGCAGCGGCTGCTGACCCCGTGGAGGCGGGCGTGAACTGGCTGATCGACTTCTTCTCGAACCCGGCGAACTGGTCGGGGCCGGGAGGCATCCCCGCGCGCCTGCTTGAGCACCTGGAGTTCTCCGTGGTCGCGCTGCTGCTGGCGGCGGCTGTGGCGATCCCGCTCGGGCTCTGGGTCGGGCACACCGGCCGCGGCTCGTTCATCGTCGTGGTCAGCGCGAACGCCGCCCGGGCGCTGCCCACCCTCGGCATCCTTGTGCTGGTCGTGCTGCTCGTGGGGGTGGGCAGCACGTGGCCGGTGCTCATCCCGCTGGTCCTGCTCGCCGTCCCGCCCATCCTGGTCAACACGTACGAGGGCGTGCGGGGTGTGGACCCCGATCTGCGGGACGCCGCGTACGGCATGGGCCTGCGCGGGCCGCAGGTCCTCTTCAAGGTGCTCGTGCCGGTCGCGCTGCCGCTGATCCTGCTGGGCCTGCGCCTCGCGGCGATCCAGGTCGTGGCGACGGCCACGGTGGCGGCCTACGTGGGACTGGGCGGGCTCGGCCGCTTCATCATGGACGGCCTCGCGACCAAGAACTACACGATCACGATCGGCGGCGCCTTCCTCGTCGTCGCGCTGGCCCTGGCGGCCCAGGCCGGGTTCACGCTGCTCTCGCGAGTAGCGGTCTCACCCGGCGTCCGGCGGGTCCGGTAATCTATACTTTACCCCCCAATTATGAAGGGAATAGTGATGAAACGCCTTCTCAGTACCGTCGCGGTCGTGGTGACCGCGGCGCTCGCCTTGACCGCCTGCGGCGGCGGCGGGTCCGACCCCCTGTCCTCCGCCACCGCGTCCGCGACTCCGGGAGAGGCGAAGAAGGTGGTCGTGGGCTCCTTCAACTTCCCCGAGAGCGTGCTCCTCGCGTCGATCTACGCCCAGGGGCTCCAGGCCAAGGGCGTCACCGTCGAGGAGAAGCCCAACATCGGCAGCCGCGAGATCGTGTACGGCCAGATCAAGACCGGCGGCCTGACCGTGTTGCCTGAGTACGTCGGATCGCTGCTCGCGTTCGTGGACAAGAACAGCACGGCCAAGACCAAGGACGACATTCTTGCCGGGCTGAAGACGGCGCTTCCCGCGGAGTTGGAGGTCCTGCAGCCCGCCGACGCCGAGGACAACAACTCGCTGACGGTCACCAAGGAGACCGCGACGAAGCACAACCTGACCACGATCGAGGACCTGGCCAAGGTGTCCAAGGACTTCGTCGTCGGCGGCCCGCCGGAGTTCAAGGAGCGCCAGGAGAAGAACTTCGCGGACGCCTACGGTCTGGAGTTCAAGGAGTGGAAGCCCACGGGTGACGCGACCGCCGACGCGATCAAGAGCGGCGCCGTCCAGGTGGGCAACGTCTTCACCACCGACCCCAAGATCCTGCTGAACGACCTCGTCTCGCTGCAGGACACCAAGAACGCCTTCGGCGCGGACAACATCGCGCCCCTCGTCTACAAGCCGGGCGTGAACGACACCGTCACTTCCACGCTCGACGCCATCTCCGCCAAGCTCGACACCGCCACCCTCGTGACGCTGATGAAGCGGATCTCCGTCGACAAGGACGACCCGCCGGTGGTCGCCAAGGACTGGCTCTCCCAGAACGGCCTGGTCTGACCCAGGGCGCTCTCCCGTGGCGGCCGCCCGCGTTCCCGGTCCACCGGCGACGCGGGCGCGCCCGGCGGGGAGATCGGCCGGAGGCATAGGCTCTGACCGCAACGATCGGACGAGGTCGCGGGAGCGCGTGGTGGGCGAGTTCGTCGAGGCGATGGGGCAACTGGCCGCCGGCGTCTCGGTGGTCACCGTACGGGAGGACAGGGACGACGTGGGGGCCACGGTCTCCACGCTGATGTCGGTGTCGCTCGATCCGCCCCTCGTCCTGGTGAGCATCGCCTCCGAGAGCTACCTCACCGAGATGCTGCTGCGCCGGGACCGCTGGGCGGTCACCGTCCTCGCCGACGGGCAGCAGGCGATCGCCTCCCGCTTCGCCACGCCGGGCCGTCCGAGCGCCCGGTTGCTGCTGGCCGGCGCGCCCCACCACCGCGGGCCGCACAGTGAGGCGCTGATCGTGGACGGCGGTGTAGCCGCGTTGGAGGTGGAGACGTCCCAGGTGGTTCCGGCCGGAGATCACATGCTCTTCATCGCCTCTGTGGTGGCGGTCGACTACATCCATCCCGGGAAGGCCCCGTTCGTACGGCTCCGCGCGCGCTATCGGCCGGTGTCCTGATCTCGCTCACCCACCCCGGGTGTGACCTGCCCGTTTGGCGATGAATGCCACTTTGGTCCGGATCGCTGTGGCATGATCGAACGTCGATCGACGACCCACTTTTCAATCGACGACACGCTTTTCAATGGATGGTGCCACGGTGACGACAGCCAATCCTCCGGTCATCGTTGGCCGTTATCGGTTGATCCGTCCCCTTGGCCAGGGCGGGATGGGAGCCGTCTGGGAGGGGCACGACACCGTCCTGGACCGGCCGATCGCGGTCAAGGAGGTCATCCTCCCGCCCGGAGTCGGCGACGAGCAGCGCGCCGAGCTGATCGAACGCGCCACGCGAGAGGCGCGGACCGCCGCGCGGCTCAACCACCGGGGCATCATCGCCATCTACGACGCCGTCCAGCAGGACGACCGCCCGTGGATCGTCATGGAGCTCGTCCCGTCGCGGTCGCTGGACGACATCGTCACCGAGGACGGTCCCCTGCCCGCCGCCCGGGTCGCCGAGATCGGGCGCGAGGTGCTCTCCGCGCTCACCTGCGCCCACGCGGCCGGCGTCATCCACCGCGACGTCAAGCCCGCCAACATCCTGGTCGGGCGGGACGGCCGGATCGTCCTCACCGACTTCGGCATCGCCACGTTCGAGGAAGACACGTCGCTCACCAGGACCGGGATGGTCACCGGGTCGCCCAGCTTCATCGCCCCCGAGAGGGTCACCGGGACGCAGGCCGGGCCCGCCTCCGACCTCTGGTCACTCGGCGCGACGCTGTACGCGCTGCTGACCGGCAGGTCGCCCTTCCACCGGGACAGCGCGATGGCGGTGCTCGGGGCCCTCATCAGCAACGAGCAGGCCGACCTCGGCCAGGTGCCGCCCGAGGTCCGCCCCGCCCTCGCCGGGCTGCTGGTCAAGGACCCGGCGTATCGCGTCGGCGCGGAGGAGGCGGACCGGCTGCTGGCCGCGGTCGCCGGCCCGATGCCGGGCGGTCCGATGCCCGGCCCCGCGCCCGGTGGCGCGGTGCCCGGCGGCTTCGGGCCGTACGGCGGTGCGCCGGGTAACCGTGTTTCCGGTCCCTCGGCGCCCGGGATTCCCGTCCCCGGCGGCGCGATGCCGGGAGGTCACGCCCCACGCGGTGCCATGCCCGGCGACCGCATCTCGGGACAGTCCATGCCCGGGCTCGCCGTGCCGGGCGGTCCTCCGGCCGGAGGATTCGCGCCCAACGGCGGTGTGCCGGGCGATCGCGTCGCCGGGCCCTCGATGACCGGGCTTCCGATGCCCGGAGGCCCCGGGCCGGGCCGTACCCCGCCGGGAGGGCCGATGCCCGGCGCCGGGCGCGACGGAGCCTGGCCAGGGGGCGCGCACCCGCAGCACGCGCCTTCCGGACCCGGACCGAGGCCGCACCCCATGGGGTCGCCGACGCACCCGGCGTGGCGCGCGCGGACGTCCGGGTGGGGCCTGGGCCACTGGGCGCTGCTGGCCGCGGCTGTCGCCGTGGTGCTGGCCGTGGTGACGACGGTCGCCTGGAACCTCCTCGATGCCGCGACGGCGGATGGCGGGGTGGGCAACGACAATGCGTCAGCCGCGACGTCCACGCGGCCGTTGCCCCTCCAGCCGTTCTCCTCCGAGGAGGGGTGGAGCATCCGCGTGCCCAAGTCCTGGACGAACGGCCACGGCGAGTACGGCGTGCAGGGATGGTCGGACCCGAAGGGCCGCGCGGTCCTCACTGTGCAGGTGCTCGGCGGCGGCAGCGAGCCCATGGCGTACCTCAGCAAGCTGGAGCAGACTCTCAAGGCCAAGGGCGGCAACAAATACCGGCGGATCGATATGCGCGAGCTGTCCCTGGAGCCCGGTCAGGCGGCCGAACTGGAGTTCACCGCCTTCACCGCCAATCCCGACCCTGAGACCATCGAGCTCAAGGGCGGCTATCGCGAGGTCCAACGGGTGATCACCGCCGGGCCGTCGCGCTGCTACCTCCGCTGGCAGGTACGCGTGAAGAACTGGGACGCCTTCAAGCCGACGATGCAGTCCGTGTTCAAGTCGTTCAACCCCCCCGACTGAGCAAGCGCGTCCCCACTCGACGTCGTCAGCGGGAGGTGAACCGCTCCGCGCATGAGCCGATGGTCGCCGTCAGCCGACGGCGAGAACGCATCGGCGGCTGAAGGACAAGTACGGGTGTGAGGTCCCGATCGCGTGCCGCCGTACCGGCTTGTGCCGGGGCACCGCTCCGCCGGCCGCGCATCGCGGACGGCCGTCCCGATCTGATTCTGTGAGGTGGAAGTGCGCGTTTTCCTCGCCGTGGTGAGCAAGGTCAGGGCTCCGACGGGGTTCCTCGACCAGGTGATCCGACACGCGGAGAGCCTGGTCGACCAGTTCTTCCCGGTGCCGCCGGACACCGTCGCCGCCGTGGAGCGGCGATTTCCGGGGGCCGTGTTGCTCGGCTGGGGGAACGAGGGGGAGAGCGGCACCCGGCCGCCCCTGATCACGGCGACGGATTCCCGGGCCATCGGCGTCACCGGAACCCTGCTTGAGTGGAGCGCGACGCGTGATCTCCTCGACGCGTCATCGATGGGGGACACCGCCCACCGGACGCGGGGATGCTTCGCGGCGCTTCGCGTCGGGCCCGGGGAGATGACGGCGGTCACCGACATCACGCGGGCGTGCGGAATCTTCTACGCCGAGACCCCGGAACTGCATGTCGTGGGGACCCGCGCGCTGCTCGTGCACCTGATCGCACGCGGCGGCCGGCCGGTCAGGTGGGATGCGCCGGCCCTCCAGTCGATGGTGCGGCAGGGCTACTTCCTGTCCGACGAGACGCCCTTCGAGGGGGTACGCGCGCTGCCGCCGGCGACGACGCTGGAGATCCGCGACGGGGTCCGGACGGTCACCTCGGTCCCGTTGCCCGAGTCGGGACCCGTACCGTCGTCCCGCCGGGCCATGCGGGGTGCGATCGAGGGGCTCGCCGAAGCGCTGCTGGAGACGGTCCGGCCGCTCACCGACCAGGTGAATCTCGCGCTCACCGGGGGACGGGACAGCCGGCTCATGGCGGCCCTGCTCCACGCGGCCAAGGTCCCGTTCCGGGTGACGACCAACGGTCTGGACGACCACCCCGATGTGGTGATCGCGCGGCAGATCGCCGCGAAACTCGGGGTCGAGCACACGGTGATCCCGCCGAAGCGCACGGAGCAGCGGGACGCGGTGCTGGTGGAGCACCCGCTCCGCCGTACGTTCGAGGTGCTGCGCACGTGTGAAGGCATGACCTCCGCCTACGAGACCATCGTCGAGTACCTGCCGTACAGCTCCCGGCTGACCATGTCCGGGCAGAGCGGCGAGATCCTGCGCGGCGGGTTCCTCTACAGCCAGGGCAATCCCGCGCCCCAGGCGATGCGCCGCAGAGTGGACGCCTTCTTCCTGAAGGACGAGCACCTTTTCACGGAGGAGGCCAACGCGCACGCCCGGGACCTCGCCGCGCCCTGGCAGGAGCGGGCCGCGGCCGACCCCGCGCGGGTTCTCGACCACTTGTACGTCACCTATCGGGTGGGCAGGTGGCACGCGGCGGCACGCGCGGGATCCCTGAGGAGGGGAGACGCCGTGCAGCCTTTCCTCGACAACCGGGTGGTGGCCGCCGCGCTCGCGCTCGATCCGATGTGGCGCCGCTCGGAGGAGGTCGTGCACGAGCTGATCGGCATGTTCGCCCCGGAACTGCGGCGGATTCCGATCGAGGGCACCGAATGGAGGTTCAGGGCCGAGCGCGCTCCCTCCCGGTGGGAGTCCCTGCTCGCCCGGCGGCGGACACCCGCCCCGGCGACGCAGAAGGGCGCGGCGGTGCAGAAGGGCGCGACGAAGAAGAAGGGGGCGGCCGGCTGGAACTGGCGGACCAGCCCCGGCGAGCGGCTCACCGCGGTCCTGCGCGAGGGCGTGCTGGACGGCGACGTCCTCTGGGACATCGTCAGGAAGGACGCCGTCGAGGAGATGTTCGCCGCGCCGGCGGTCAAGCAGCCCGCCCTCGCCTGGAATCTCTACACGGTCGGCGCGATGCTGTCCGAGCTGTACCCCGGCAGCGCGCCGGACGGCTTGGACCCCGTCGAGGTGCTCATCCCCCGGTAGGGCGCTTTGCCGGCGGGCCGGGGGTGCGGACCCCGGCCCGCCCGCAACGTCAGCGGATGGTCCACCCGCCGGGGAGCATGAGCGGGCCGTACGCCGGGAGGCCGAGCTCGGCGGCCATGCGGGCCATCGGCCCCCACGCCTCCAGGCGGATCCTGGCGGCGGCCGACCGGTCCTCGCTCGACTCCGGCGGACGCAGCCGCTCAAGAGGGTGCATCCGCGGATATGTCCTGACCGGCGCGTCCACGGCGAGCCCGGCCTTCTTCCTGGCCAGGGCGAGGGCGTCCTCCAGGCCGCCGAGCTCGTCCACCAGGCGGCCCTCAAGCGCGTCGGCCCCGGTCCAGACACGTCCCCTGGCCAGCTCGTGCGCCCGGTCCCGGTCCAGCCCGCGTCCCTGCGCCACCTTGCCCACGAAGTCCTCGTAGATGCGGTCGAGCCAGGCGTTGACCCGGTCCCACTGCTGCCCGGAGAACTCGCGCGTGGGGGAGAACATGCCGGCGTTGGCCCCCTCGACCACCGTCTCCGTGACCACGCCGATCTTGTTCAGCAGGTCCTCGACGACCGGCTTGCCGCCGAACACGCCGATGGATCCGGTGAGCGTGCCGGGCTGGGCCACGATCACGTCGGCGGCCATCGACACGAAGTATCCGCCGGAGGCGGCGAGGTCGCCCATCGAGACGACGACCGGCTTGCCCGCCTTGCGCGCCAGCACCACCTCGCGCCAGATCGCGTCCGAGGCGACGTACGACCCGCCGGGGCTGTCCACCCGGAACACGATCGCCTTCACCCTGTCGTCCCGGCGGGCCGAGCGCAGCGCGGCGCAGATCGTGTCGGAGCCCATCGAGGTCCCGCCGCCGAGCGGGGAACGGCCGCTGCGCCCCAGGCGGATCGCGCCGAGGCCGTGGACCAGGGCGACGACGGGCTCGCCCGGGTGCGGGAGCTTCTTGGGCAGCGGGCCCCTCGCGTACCGGGCGACGTAGAGCAGGTGGGCGTCCCCGACCGTCTCGGTGTACACCTCGTCCCGATATTTCAGGGCATCGACGAGACCCGCCTCCAGCGCCTCCGCCCCGACGAACGGTCCCTGGTCGATCAGCTCGCGGACCCGCTCAGGGGTGAGGGAACGCGCGTCGGCGATGCCCTTCACGATCTGCTCGGTCACCGACTCGGCGATCCGGGTCACGGACTCGCGGTGCGCGTCGGTCATGTGGTTCTTGGTGAACATGTTGGCCGCGGTCTTGTACTCGTACCGCTGGCCGAGCTGGTACTCCACGCCGGCCTTGGCCAGCGCGTCCCGTACGAACCGCTGCTCCAGCGAGATGCCCGTCAGCCCGAGGTCGCCGGACGGCTGCAGGTAGACCCGCTCGCACGCGCTGGCCAGGTAGTACGGCACGGTGCCGGCGGCGAACTCCCCGAAGGTCTCGGCGAACGCGACGGTCAGCTTCCCGGCGGCGCGCAGGTGGAGGAGGGCGGTCCGCAGCTCCTGGACCATGGCCAGCCCAAGCGGGTGCCCGCCGATCTTGACGATGACCGCGCGTACCCGGGAGTCCTGGCGGGCCCGCTTCAGCCCGGAGAGCACGTCGGCCAGCCGCGCCTTGCGCATGGACAGGATCGCGCCCAGCGGATCGACCGGCGGCCCTTCGGTGAGGCCCTCGGTCAGGTCGAGTTCGAGGATCAGCGGTGCGGTGCGGCGCTGCCGCAGCCGGTCGACCGTATCGAAGATCGCTTTCGTCGCGTCCATAGTGCCACCATAAGTGACGGTTCTGGAGGTCCGGCGGGGTCTTGTCCCGTTCCTTCGGGTTTGCTCAGCTCTCCTCGTCCTCCCCGGTACGGCGCAGCCAGACGGTCGCCAGCGGGGGCATGCGGAGCCGCGCCGAGCAGGGGAGGCCGTGGTGCGGCTCCTCGACCGCCTCCACCGCGCCCATGTTGCCGACGCCGCTCCCCGCGTAGTCGTACGCGTCGGTGTTGACGACCTCCTCCCACCTCCCGGGCGTGGGCAGGCCGAGGCGGTAGTCCTCGTGCGGCGCCCCCGAGAAGTTGGACACGCAGGCCAGCACCGAGCCCGACCCGTCGTACCGCAGGAAGGAGAACACGTTCCCCTGGGCGTCGTCGGCGTCGATCCACCGGAAGCCGGCGGGGTCGCTGTCCAGCGCGTACAGGGCGGGCGTGTCGCGATAGGCCCGGTTGAGGTCGCGGACCAGCCGCTGCACCCCCTGGTGGAAGTCGAAGTCGAGCACCCACCAGTCGAGCCCCTTCGACTCCGACCACTCCGACCCCTGGCCGAACTCGCCGCCCATGAACAGCAGTTGCTTGCCTGGATGCGCCCACATGAAGCCGTACAGCGCGCGGAGGTTGGCGAAACGCTGCCACTCGTCGCCCGGCATCTTGCCGAGCAGCGACCCCTTCATGTGGACCACCTCGTCGTGCGACAGCGGCAGCACGAAGTTCTCCGAGTACGCGTACATCAGCGAGAACGTCATCTGATGGTGGTGGTACTGCCGGAAGATCGGCTCATGCGCGAGGTAGGCCAGCGTGTCGTGCATCCAGCCCATGTTCCACTTGAAGCCGAAGCCGAGACCGCCCAGGTGGACGGGGCGCGAGACGCCCGGCCAGGCGGTGGACTCCTCGGCGATCGTCACGATGCCGGGGACCTCGCGGTAGCTGACCTCGTTCATCTCCTTGAGGAACTCGATCGCGTCCAGGTTCTCCCGGCCGCCGTAGATGTTCGGCGTCCACTCGCCCTCGCGCCGCGAGTAGTCGAGGTACAGCATCGAGGCCACGGCGTCGACCCGCAGCCCGTCCACGTGGAACTCCCTGAGCCAGTAGAGCGCGTTGGCCACCAGGAAGTTGCGCACCTCGTTCCGCCCGAAGTCGAACACATAGGTGCCCCAATCCGGGTGCTCGCCGCGGTGCGGGTCCGCGTGCTCGTACAGCGGGGTGCCGTCGAAGCGGGCCAGCGCCCACTCGTCCATCGGGAAGTGCGCGGGCACCCAGTCGACGATCACTCCGATGTCCGCGCGGTGCAGCTCGTCCACGAGGTGGCGGAAATCGTCGGGTGTGCCGAAACGCGATGTCGGCGCGTAGTAGGAGGTGACCTGGTACCCCCACGAGCCGCCGAACGGATGCTCCGCCACCGGCATGAACTCCACGTGCGTGAAGCCCATCTCCTTGACGTACGCGACCAGCTCGGAGGCGAGGTCGCGATAGGAGAGGCCGGGCCGCCACGAGCCGAGATGCACCTCGTAGACGCTCATCGGCTCGGCCACCGCGGTGCGCCCGGCCCGCTCCGCCAGCCACGCGTCGTCACGCCACTCGTACGCGGACGTCTCGACGATCGAGGCGGTCGCCGGAGGGATCTCGGTGTGGCGGGCCATGGGGTCGGCCTTCTCACGCCACACCCCGTCCACGCCGAGGACCGCGAACTTGTAGTGGGTGCCTGCGCCGATCTCCGGGACGAACAGCTCCCACACGCCGGAGCGGCCGAGCGAGCGCATGGGATGCCCGGCGCCGTCCCAGTGGTTGAAATCGCCGATCACCCGGACGCCGAGCGCGTTCGGCGCCCAGACGGCGAACGCGGTGCCGTCGGTGTCCTCGTGGCGCAGCACGCGCGCCCCGAGCACCTCCCACAGCCGCTCGTGCCGTCCCTCGGCGATCAGGTGCAGGTCCACCTCGCCCAGCGTCGGCCAGTGCCGGTAGGGGTCCGCCGTCTCGTGCGGCGGAGCCCCCGGATAGGTGATCCGCAGCAGATAGTCCGGGATCTTGTCCAGACCCGGGACGGTCACCTCGAACACACCCGAGGCGACGTGGCGCATCTCGTACGCTCTGCCGTCCACGAGGGCCTCGACCTTCTCGGCGAGGGGGCGCAGCGTCCGGATCGTGACGCCGTCACGCTCCGGGTGCGCGCCGAGGATGGAATGTGGGTCGTGATGTGCGCCGCCGGCCAACCGCTCGAGATCCATTCTCTAACCCTGCCCCGCACCGCGCCGGACACCCATCCCCACGCGTGAAAGATCCGTGTTCTGTGCGTCCCGGTGGGCCGGCCCACGCGGCTTCCTGGGACTCCTGCAAGGCAGCCTGACCGTTCGCTACGGTTTCGCCGCGCGTAGTCGGACGATTGTGAAGAGTGAGGCCGGTGGTGCCGCCTCGGCTGCCGGTAGTATTTCCGGTACTACCAAGGGTAGGGTCGCTGGCGTGACAAGGAAGCTGTCCATCTCGGTGCCGGACGAGGTCGCCGAGGCGATCCAGGAGCTGGTCGACGCCAAGAAGGCCGATTCCGTGTCCGCGTTCCTCACCTCGGCGGCGATCAAGGAGATCGACCGGGCGTCCATGTCGCGCGTGGTCATCGACGCCGCGCTTGAGCGGGCCAGGGAGAAGGACCCGGAACGGTTCGAACGCTCCCGGCGCAAGATCGCCGAGTGGTTCGGGCAGGCCGACGGTGCCTAGTGGGCTGTCCGGGCTGGTGCTCGACCACACCGCGGTGCTCGCGCTGGCCCATGACAACCCGGACTTGGTCCACGTCGTGGATCAGGCGTACCGCACCGCCACGTCCCTCCTGGTGCCCACGACGTCGCTGGCCACCGCCTTGCTCGACGTCCAGGAGATCCACGAGCTGAACAACATCCTCACCATGCTGGATCGGATCACGGTCCTGTACGACGAGCTCTCCACCCGCCGCGCCTACAACATCCATGTCCGGATGTACGGCGAGGACGTGGTCAAGCCGGAGCACCGGCTCTCGTTCGGGCATGCCGCCGTATGCGCGACGGAACGGAACTGGCCCGTGCTCACCGCGGACGACGCGTCGTGGGGGTTCGCCGGACGCGAGGTCTCTCTGCTCATCGTTGAGATCTGAAGGCGGCGAGGGGGATCGGGAGCCAGGACGGGCGGTTGCGCGCCTCGTAGACCACCTCGTAGACGGCCTTGGACAGCTCCAGCGCGCGCAGCAGCACGGCGTCGTCGGCGGTGATCCGGCCCCCGCCCTCGGAATAGCCGGCGAGGAAGGCGGCCCGGTTGCGCGCCGACCACACATCGGCCCGCTCCTGCAGCGCGGCGCCCTCCGGGTGCCCGGCGAGCAGGTGGCGCGCCGCGTAGTCGAACGAGCGGAGCATCCCCGCCACGTCCCGCAGGGGCGAGTCCAGCCCGCGCCGCTCCGAGAGGGGCTGGCCCGGCTCGCCCTCAAAGTCCAGGACGACCCAGTCGCTCGGCGTCCGCATCACCTGGCCCAGGTGGTAGTCGCCGTGGACCCGCTGCACGGCCACCGTCCGCCCCAGATCGGCCAGCCTGTCGTACGCCGCGTGCGCCACCGACGCGTGCGCGGCGAGCTGGGGCACCTCGGCCACCGCCTCGTCCAGACGGCGGCGCAGCCGCTCGGCCATCCGCTTGACCTCGGGCGTCTCGATCACGCCGGTCGGGAACGCCGTCCCCAGCTCCCGGTGGACCTCCGCGGTGGCGATCCCCAGCCGGGACGCCTCGGCGGCGAAGTCGCCGCCCGCCTCCTCGGCGCTCACCTCGGGCGCGGACGCGTACAGGTCGCGGACGCTGGTCAGGGCCATCGCCCAGCCCTCGTTGGCGTTGGCGAGGAACTCCTGCATGATCGCCAGCGTGGTGGTCTCGCCGTCCAGCTCCGTGTCGATCCAGCCGTACGGCCGGGCGACGTGCGTGGAGCCGGCCGCGGCGAGCGCGCCGACCACCTCCAGCTCGGGGTTGACCCCCGGGGTGATCTGCCGGAACAGCTTGAGGATGTACCGGTCGCCGTAGACGAGCGAGGTGTTCGACTGTTCCGCGGTCAGCACCAGGCTGCGCAGGGAGGTGTCGATCTCGACGTCGGGGACGCGGTGGAAGGCGAGCTCCTCCTCCCGGCGGAAGGACTCCATCGCCTCCAGCAGGATCCGGGTCAGCTCCGCGTCGTGCGCCGCGTCGTAGGCGGCGCACTCGTCGCCGTCCCGTTCCCATGGCCCGATCAGTGCGTGTTTGAGCCGGTCGGGCAGGTTCGACCGCAGGCCGACGAGGACCTGGTACCGGGTGCACCGCTCGCCCTGCCGTACGGACAGGATGAGGTGCAGCAGGCTCGGATCGCCCGTCACGATGTCGGTGCGGTGTTCGATGGACAGGTCGTCGATCGCGCGCCCCTTGCCGGCGAACCACCGCTGCCCGGTGATCCAGCCGGCGAGGAGCTCCTGGAGCGAAGTCGTCATGCCTCCTTGGTGCCGACCGCGTCCTTCTCGGCCGCGTCGGGGGGTACTGGAAGGGTGAACCAGTAGAAACCATGCCCAGGAAGCGTCAGAAGATACGGGAGTTCGCCGACTGCCGGGAACGGGACGCCGCCCATGCACTCCACCGGCGTGGATCCCTCGAACCTGCGCAGGTCCAGCTCGACCGGCTGCGGGAAGCGGGACAGGTTGTTGACGCACAGCACCCGGTCGTTGCCCAGCTCCCTGATGAACGCGAGGACGCTGGGGTTGGAGGAGTTCAGCTCGGTGAACTCGCCGAGGCCGAACACCGCATGGCGCTTGCGGATCTCGATCATGCGCTTGGTGAAGTGCAGCAGCGAGCTGGGGCTCTTCTGCTGCGCTTCGACGTTGATCGCCTGGTATCCGTAGATCGGGTCCATGATCAGCGGCAGGTAGAGGCGGCCGGGGTCGCAGGTCGAGAAGCCGGCGTTGCGGTCGGGCGTCCACTGCATGGGCGTGCGTACGCCGTCCCGGTCGCCCAGCCAGATGTTGTCGCCCATGCCGATCTCGTCGCCGTAGTAGAGGACGGGGGAGCCCGGCAGGCTGAGCAGCAGTGCGGTGAACAGCTCGATCTGGTTCCTGTCGTTGTCGAGCAGCGGCGCGAGGCGGCGCCGGATGCCCACGTTGGCGCGCATCCGGGGGTCCTTGGCGTACTCGGAGTACATGTAGTCGCGCTCTTCGTCGGTGACCATCTCGAGCGTCAGCTCGTCGTGGTTGCGCAGGAAGATGCCCCACTGGCAGTTCTCCGGGATCTTCGGCGTCTGGGCGAGGATCTCGGAGATGGGATAGCGCGACTCCCGCCTGACCGCCATGAAGATGCGCGGCATCAGCGGGAAGTGGAAGGCCATGTGGCACTCGTCGCCGCCGGTCACCGGGTCGCCGAAGTACTCGACCACGTCGGCGGGCCACTGGTTGGCCTCGGCGAGCAGCACCCGGTCCGGGTAGAGCCGGTCCACCTCGGCTCGCACCCGCTTGAGGTACGCGTGGGTCTGCGGCAGGTTCTCGCAGTTCGTCTCGTTCTGCTCGAAGAGGTACGGGATGGCGTCCATGCGGAAGCCGTCGATGCCGAGGTCGAGCCAGAAGCGCAGGACCTCCAGCATGGCCTCCTGCACGGCCGGGTTGTCGTAGTTGAGGTCCGGCTGGTGGTGGAAGAAGCGGTGCCAGTAGTACTGGCCGCGCACCGGGTCGTACGTCCAGTTGGACGACTCGGTGTCCACGAAGATGATCCGGGCGTCCGGGTACTCCTCGTCGGTGTCGTGCCAGACGTAGAAGTCGCCGAACGGGCCCTCCGGGTCGTGCCGCGACGCCTGGAACCACGGGTGCTGGTCGCTGGTGTGGTTCATGACGAGGTCGGCGATGACGCGGATGCCGCGCTTGTGTGCCTCGTCCACCAGTCGGATGAAGTCCCCGAGGTCGCCGAAGTCGGGCAGGATCTTCATGAAGTCGGCGATGTCGTACCCGCCGTCCCGCAGCGGCGACTCGTACAGCGGCAGCAGCCAGAGACAGTCGACCCCGAGCCACTGCAGGTAGTCGAGCTTCTCGATCAGGCCGCGGATGTCGCCGGTGCCGTCCCCGTTGGAGTCGGCGAAGCCGCGGATCAGCACCTCGTAGAAGACCGCGCGCATGTACCAGTACTGGTCACGCGGCTTCTCCGGGGAGAAGGTGTTCGGGATCGGCTCGCCCAGGGCGTGCACCGAGCCGGCGGCGGGCTGTTCCACCGGCTCCTCGCTTGTCGTGGGGTCGCTTCGCTCAGTCAACTGTTGACTCCCCGGATGTGCGTCGCCGCGCTCATGGACGGTGAGGGGGCCCGCTGCGCAGCGTGAAGATGTGGGCAGGATGGACGTGCGGGTCGAGCCGCACGTAGTTGGACTGCCGCCAGCGATACGACTCGCCCGACAGCTCGTCGTCCACGACGAACTCGGCTTGCCAGTCGAGACCGAGGGCCGGCATGTCCAGGTGGACCGTGGCCTCGTGCGTGTTTTGCGGATCCAAATTGACGACGACCAGGACGACATCGCCTATTCCGTGCCGTCGTGTGGCCGTGTCATAGGCGCCGGGCAGTCGCTTTGAGAAGCAGATCAGCGCCGGCTGGTCGACGTTGTGAAACCGTAGGTTACGCAACTCCTGGAGTGCCGGGTGGGCTCTTCTCAACAAATTGAGCCGTGTGATGAACGGCGCGAGGCTGCGCCCCTCTCGCTCGGCGCCCACCCAGTCGCGGGGCTTGTACTGATATTTCTCGCTATCGAGGTATTCCTCGCTGCCGGGGCGGACCGGGGTGTTCTCGGCGAGCTCGTAGCCCGCGTAGACACCCCAGGTCGGCGACATCAGCGCCGCCAGGACCGCCCTGATCTTGAACGCCGGAACGCCGCCGTGTTGCAGGTATTCATGCAGGATATCCGGCGTGTTGACGAACAGGTTGGGGCGCAGGAAGTGCGCCGTCTCCTGGGACAGCTCGGTGAGGTACTCCTCGATCTCGGGCTTGGTGTTCCGCCAGGTGAAGTAGGTGTACGACTGGTGGAACCCGACCTTGGCCAGCGTCT
The DNA here is from genome assembly GCF_050947145.1 of Microtetraspora malaysiensis. Lineage (NCBI taxonomy): Bacteria > Bacillati > Actinomycetota > Actinomycetes > Streptosporangiales > Streptosporangiaceae > Microtetraspora > Microtetraspora malaysiensis. The sequence continues at coordinate 8,267,912 of NZ_CP191998.1, read as the reverse complement.
GCATCATCGGCGGGCGGGTGAACGCCTCGGCGAGGAACAGCACGTCGGGGTCGGTGCTCGCGATGTCGGCGAGCAGCCGCTCCCAGAAGTTCACCGGCTTGGTGTGCGGGTTGTCCACCCGGAAGATCCGCACCCCGTGATCCATCCAGTGCCGGACCACCCGCTTGACCTCGGCGTAGAGCCCCTCGGGGTCCTGGTCGAAGTTCAGCGGATAGATGTCCTGGTACTTCTTCGGCGGGTTCTCCGCGTACGCGATGGATCCGTCGGCCCTGATGTTGAACCACTCCGGGTGCTCCTTCACCCAGGGGTGGTCGGGGGAGCACTGCAGGGCCAGGTCGAGCGCGATCTCCATGCCCAGCTCGCGCGCCCTGGCGACGAAGTCGTCGAAGTCCTCCAGGGTGCCGAGGTCGGGGTGGATCGCGTCGTGCCCGCCCTCCTCCGAGCCGATCGCCCATGGTGACCCCGGCTCGTACGGCTCGGGCGTGAGGGTGTTGTTGCGGCCCTTGCGGTATTGGTGGCCGATCGGGTGGACGGGCGGCAGGTAGACGACGTCGAACCCCATCCGGGCGATGGCCGGCAGCCGATTCCCCGCGGTCTTGAAATTTCCGGATTTGGGGGTGGCGCCCTCCGTGACGACCGCTCCCTCCGACCGGGGGAAGAGCTCGTACCACGATCCGAAAAGCGCCCGGCGCCGGTCCACGATCACCCGGTTCCTGCCGGATCTGGTGACCAGGGCCCGCAACGGGTGCGACGCGATCAGCGCCGCCGTCTCCGGAAGCTGGACGACCGAAAACCTGGCCCGCGGGTCCAGGTTGTCGTCGCGGAGCCGCGCCGCGATCGCGAGGAACGCCGCGCGGTGGCCGCACGTCCCGCCGTCGTCCACGCCCGGGCACTCGGCCGGCCGTACGCCGCGGGCGGCCCGGTCGAACAGCCGGGCGCCCTCCTCGCACATCAGCTCGGCGTCCATGTTGCGCGGGATCTTGATGCCGGCGTCGTGCAGCCAGGTGGCGATCGGATCGCCCCACGCCTCGACGCGGAACTGCCACATGCCCTCGTCGGGGAGCTGTACCTCCACGACCCAGCGGTCGGTGCCCGGCGCCGGCTCGCGCATGGGCAGCAGCCGGCCGGGGTTCCCGTCGGGGTCGATCAGGACGACCCCGGCGGCCACGGCGTCGTGCCCCTCGCGGAACACGGTGGCGCTGATCTCGAAGGTTTCGCCCGCGGCCGCCTTGGCGGGCCAGCGCCCGCAGTCGACGACGGGGTGGATGTCCAGGATTGGGATTCGTCCGATCATCGTCATTCACGTTAGCGACGGCACACCCGGTGCCGCCGGAGTTCCAAGGCAAGCGTCGATCTGTGGTTCTTCAAGGTGTTCTGTGTCATTCGGTGCATCGCGGTGGGAGTAGCCGGAGGGGCCGCTCCTACAGGGGGGTGCCCCAATGGCCCCCTTTTACCCGCGGGGAGGAGAGATCGCACCCGGTGTTCGTTCCTTTACCCGTGGTGCCTCGATTCCGGACAGGCCTGCCGCACGCTCGCAACGGAGATCACCGGCAGACTGGCGACTTGGTGATGTTTGAGGCGGTTTCTTAATGGTGAGAGCGGTAAGGAGCGTCTGACAAACGCCGCCCTGTGGCGAGCGCCGTACCGGCCGCGCGTGGCGGGGCGTGGGTTTGCCGGACGTGACCCGGGAGTGCCGGGCGGGCGTGGCGCGTGGCGCCGCCGATCCGCCGGGCATGACCAAGTGTTATGGCGCTCCCGCGCCTGGGAGGCGCTTTCGTGGACACGAGTGTTTTGGTCGCGCGCCGTGGCGCTGAGTAACTAGGGTCTGGCCCCGTGAGAGCAATCCGCAGGTTCACCGTCCGCACCGTCCTCCCTCCCGAGCTCGCGCCGCTGGGCGAGCTGGTCCACAATCTGCGCTGGTCATGGCACCCGGAGACGATGGATCTGTTCGCCGAGGTGGATCCCGAGGTCTGGGAGCGGGTCGGTCACGACCCCGTCGCGCTGCTCGGCGCGGTCGAGGCCGACCGGCTGCGCGCCCTCGCCCAGGACCGGCGGTTCCTCCGCCGGCTGGCCGACGCCTCGGACGACCTTCGCGAGTACATGACCGCTCCGCGTTGGTACCAGTCGCAGGACGGCGCGCCCGCCGCCATCGGCTATTTCTCGCCCGAGTACGGCATCGCCGCCGCGCTCCCGCAGTACTCCGGCGGCCTCGGCATCCTGGCGGGCGACCACCTGAAGGCCGCGAGCGACCTCGGCGTGCCGATCCTGGCCGTGGGGCTGCTCTACCGGCACGGCTACTTCTCGCAGTCGCTCTCACCCGAAGGCTGGCAGCTGGAGCACTACCCGTCGCTCGATCCCGGCGGCCTGCCGCTCACCCTCCTCAAGAACCGGGACGGCTCCCCGGCCAGGATCAGGCTCGGCCTGCCCGGCCCGCGCACCCTGCACGCCCAGATCTGGGTGGCCCAGGTCGGGCGGGTGCCGCTGCTCCTGCTCGACTCCGACGTCGCCGACAACGACGCCGCGGCCAGGGACGTGACCGACCGCCTCTACGGCGGCGGCGGCGACCACCGCCTGGTGCAGGAGCTGCTCCTCGGCATCGGAGGCGTCCGCGCCCTGCGGGCGTACTGCCGCATCACCGGGCATCCGGAGCCCGAGGTCTTCCACACCAACGAGGGGCACGCGGGCTTCCTCGGCCTCGAACGCATCCGCGAGCTCACCGAGGCCCGGCTCTCCTTCGAGGAGGCGCTCGAGGCGGTGCGCGCGGGCACCGTGTTCACCACGCACACGCCGGTTCCGGCGGGGATCGACCGGTTCCCGATGGAGATGATCGCCCGGCAGTTCGGCGGGGCCAACGCCTGGCCGACGGTGAACGTCGAGCGCATCCTGGAGCTCGGCGCCGAGCCGGACGCGGTGGACGGCGAGAAGGCCGTCTTCAACATGGCGGTCATGGGCATGCGGCTGGCCCAGCGGGTCAACGGCGTGTCGTTGCTGCACGGCGGGGTGAGCCGGGAGATGTTCCACGGCCTGTGGCCCGGGTTCGACATCGACGAGATCCCGATCGGCTCGATCACCAACGGTGTGCACGCCCCGACGTGGGTCGGCCGCGAGGTGATGGAGCTGGCCGACCGGGAGCTGCCGGGGGTGGTCGAGACGGGCCAGGGCTGGGACGCGGTGCAGAAGCTCTCCGACCACGAGATCTGGGACATCCGCGGGCGGCTGCGGGCCCGGCTCGTCGGGGAGGCGCGCACGCGCATCAGGCGCTCCTGGCGCGAGCGCGGCGCGTCGGACGCCGAGCTGGGCTGGACCGACGAGGCGCTCGACCCGGGCGTGCTGACGATGGGCTTCGCCCGGCGCGTGCCGTCCTACAAGCGCCTGACGCTCATGCTGCGCGACCCCGACCGGCTGCGCGCGCTGCTGCTGGACCCTGAGAAGCCGGTGCAGATCGTGATCGCCGGCAAGGCTCACCCCGCCGACGAGGGGGGCAAGAAGCTCATCCAGCAGATCGTGAAGTTCGCCGACGAGGAGGACGTGCGGCACCGCATCGTCTTCCTGCCCGACTACGACATGGCGCTGGCCCAGTTCATGGTCACCGGCTGCGACGTCTGGATGAACAACCCGCTGCGTCCCCTGGAGGCGTGCGGCACCTCGGGCATGAAGGCGGCGCTCAACGGGGGTCTCAACCTGTCCATCCGGGACGGCTGGTGGGAGGAGTGGTACGACGGCAACAACGGCTGGGCCATCCCGACCGCCGACGGCGTCACCGACCCCGAGCGCAGGGACGAGCTGGAGGCGACCGCGCTGTACGACCTGATCGAGCGCGAGGTCGCGGACCGGTTCTACGACCGGGCCGCGGACGGGCTGCCGCGGCGCTGGATGGAGATGGTCAAGCACACGCTGACCTCGCTCGGGCCGAAGGTTCTGGCCGGGCGGATGCTGCGCGACTACGTTGTCGATCTCTACACCCCGGCCGCCGGTTCGGCGCGGACCCTGTCCGAGGACGGCTTCCGGGACGCCAAGGCGTTCGCGGCCTGGAAGCTGCGGGTCACCCGCGCCTGGCCGGGTGTCCGGGTGGAGCACGTCGAGGCGTCCGGCATCGGCGACACCCCCGAGCTCGGCGCGACGCTCGAACTGCGCGCCACGGTCGCGCTGGGCGAGCTGTCGCCGGACGACGTGGCGGTCCAGGCGGCGTACGGCCGGGTCGGGGCGCACGACGAGCTGATCGACCCCGCGTGCATCACGCTGGCGCTGGAGTCGGTGGGCGACGACGGCCGGGCGCACTGCGTCGGCACGCTGCCGCTGGACCGGACGGGCGCCTTCGGCTACACGGTGCGGGTCGTGCCGCACCACCCGCTCATGGTCTCGCCGGCCGAGCTCGGCCTGATCGCCGTGCCGGAGGAGCCTGTGGGAATGACCAACGGCACCCTCCGCTGACCTTCCCTGACCGGTACGGCCGGCATCCGGGCGCTCCCCGCGGGCTCCACGCCCGCAGGAGGCAAACTGGATGAATCGAACGAACCGGTCCTGGGGGGATCATGAACGGTTGGACGTTCGAGGGGCAGCCGTCCGCGCTGGGGGGCGCGGCGGTGACGCTGGTCGAGGGCAGCTCGTTCTGCGTGTCCGACCGGAACGGCGACATCGTTCCGGGTGGCGCCCAGGGCGTCTACCACGCCGACACCCGGCTGCTCTGCCGGTGGGAGCTCCGGGTGGACGAGGCTCCGATCGAGCCGTTGCAGGTGTTGCCGGCCGAGCCGTACCACGCGGTGTTCCTCGGCCGGACCCGGCCGCGTCCCGGCCGCGCGGAGAGCAGCCTGCTGGTGCTGCGCGACCGGTACGTCGGCGGCGGGCTGCGCGAGGACATCACGCTGCGCAATCTCTCCGACGAGGCGGCCGGGTGCGTGGTCGAGCTGCACGTCGCCTCGGACGTGGCCGATCTGTTCGAGGTCAAGACCGACCGGGTTCACCATGTCCCCGACATCGACGTCACGACCAGCCCGGACGGCGTGCGGATCTACTCCATGAGCCGGGGCAGGGGGGTGGCGGTCCTCTCCGCGGGCGTGCTGGCCGTACCCGGCCTGCTGACCTTCCGGGTCGTCGTGCCCGCGCGGGGCGAGTGGCTCGCCGCGGTCCACGTGAACCCGATCATCGAGGAGGAGGAGTCGCAGGCCTGGTTCGCCGCCCTCGAACGGGCGGAACCGGCCGTACGGCGGGCCGACTGGGAGCGGCAGGTCCCGGAGGTCGTGACGTCGGACGCCTTCCTCACCCAGGCGGTGCGCGCCGCGCGGGAGGACCTCGGGTCGCTCCGGCTGTTCGAGGCCGAATATCCGGAGGATCCGCCGTCGATCGCGGCGGGCGCCCCCTGGTTCATGACCCTGTTCGGTCGTGACTCGCTGCTGGCCTCGTGGTTCGCGCTGACGCTGGACCGGTCGCTCGCGCTCGGCACGCTGCGCCGGCTGGCCCGGCTGCAGGGCACGCGGGTGAACCCGCTGACGGAGGAGGAGCCGGGCAAGATCCTGCACGAGCTGCGGTTCGGCGTGGCGACGCCCACCTCGCCGCTCGGCGGGAACGTCTACTACGGCTCGGTCGACGCGACGCCGCTGTTCGTGATGCTTCTCGGCGAGCTGCGCCGCTGGGGGCTGCACCGGCAGGAGGTCGAGGAACTGCTGCCGCCCGCCGACGCCGCCCTCGCCTGGATCGAGAACTACGGTGGCGCGGACGAGTTCCTCTGGTACTGCCGCAAGACCGACCAGGGCCTGATCCACCAGGGGTGGAAGGACTCCTTCGACGGGGTCAACTTCGCCGACGGCACGCTGGCCCGGCCGCCCATCGCGCTCGCCGAGGTGCAGGGGTACGTGTATTCCGCCTACATCGCGCGCGGCCACTTCGCCCACGAGGCGGGCGACACCGAGACGGAGCGGCGGTGCAAGGAGCGCGCGCAGCGCATCCGTGCGGCGTTCAACGAGCGGTTCTGGCTGCCGGACCGCGGCTACTACGCGATCGGGCTCGACCGCAGCGGCGTGCCCATCGACAGCCTCGCCTCCAACATGGGCCACTGCCTGTGGACCGGCATCGTCGCGCCGGAGCGGGCCCGGATCGTGGCCGGCCACCTGATGTCGGACGCGATGTTCAGCGGGTTCGGCGTCAGGACGCTCTCCACGGACATGGCCGCGTACAACCCGATGAGCTATCACAACGGGTCGGTCTGGCCGCACGACAACGCCATCGTGGCGGGCGGGCTGATGCGCTACGGCTTCGTCGCGGAGTCCCAGCGGGTCATCACGGCCGTCCTCGACGCGGCCAAGGCGTTCGGGGGGCGGTTACCCGAGCTCTACTGCGGGTTCGACCGCCGGGACTTCCCCGTGCCGGTGCCGTACCCGACGTCGTGCTCGCCGCAGGCGTGGGCCGCGGCGACGCCCATCCACATGTTGCGGACCCTGCTGCGGTTCGACCCGTGGGTGCCGTACCGGAAGCTGTGGATCGACCCGGCGCTGCCGGAGGGGTTCGGGGCGCTCAGCGTCATCGGCCTGCGCATCGCGGGGACGCGGGTCGACATCGAGGTCGGCGAGGAGGGCGTCGCCCGGATCACCGGCCTCCCGGAGGGCATCGAGATCATGCGCGAGGCGCGCTCCCCGATCAGCGCGATGGTCGTGAACGCCTGACAGCAACGGAGGCGGGAGATGGAAGCGTGCAATCCGCAGCGGAAGGGACACAGATCCGCCCCTCTTCGGATCGCCATGATCGCGCCGCCCTGGTACGAGGTCCCGCCGCGCGGTTACGGGGGCATCGAGTCGATGGTCGCCGACCTGGTCGCCGGGCTCGTACGGCACGGCCACCAGGTGACCCTGATCGGCGCGGGGCGGGGAGTGGACCTGCGCACGTACGAGCAGCCGCCGTCGCAGCGGATCGGGGACCCGGTGCCGGAGCTGCTGCACGCGGCCAAGGTGGAGCGGATGCTGGAGGACCTCGTGGTCGACGTGGTCCACGACCATTCGCTGGCCGGCCCGCTCGGTGCGGGGAGCCGGGCCGCGCCGACGGTGGTCACCTGCCACGGCACGGTCACCGGCGAGATGGGCGACTACTACCGGGCGCTCGACGCGAGCGTCGCGCTGGTCGCGATCTCCGCCGCGCAGCGCGCCCGCGGCGCGCACCTCGACTGGGTGGGCCGGGTGCACAACGCGGTCGACGTCGAGTCCTTCCCGTTCCGCGATCTCAAGGAGGACTGGGTCCTCTGGCTCGGCCGGTTCAACCCGGACAAGGGGCCGCATCTCGCGATCGAGGTCGCCCGCGCCGTGGGCCGCCGCATCATCCTGGCGGGCAAGCGCTCGGAGGAGATCGAGCACTCCTATTTCGAGGCGTACGTCAAGCCGCGGCTCGGCCAGGGGGTGCAGTACGTCGGTGAGGCGGACGCCGAGCTGAAGCGCGAGCTGCTGTCCAAGGCCCGCTGCCTGCTCTTCCCCCTCCAGTGGGAGGAGCCGTTCGGCATGACGATGATCGAGGCGATGGCCTGCGGCACGCCGGTCGTGGCGCTCGGCCGGGGGGCGGTCCCGGAGATCGTGGTGGACGGGGTGACCGGGTTCGTCCGGGGCCGGCTGGCCGAGCTGCCCGCGGCGGTCGAGGCGGCGGAGAGCCTGGACCCGGGGGCCTGCCGCGCCCACGCCGCCCGCCACTTCGACGTCCCCGTCATGGTCAGGGGGTACGAGCACGTCTACCGGCGGGTCGTCCAGGGCTGCCAGGCCGGATCACCCCGCGATCTTCCGTTGGCCCGGTCGTAGGGTGGTCACGCCACGGGAACGTGTGGCGATGCGTGTCGGCTAACCGAAGGGACGACGGTGTCATGGGCGAGTTCGTCAGCGTTGAGATCAGCGACCAGATCGCGACCATCCGGCTCGACCGGCCCAAGATGAACGCCCTGAACCGGCAGGTCCAGGAGGAGATCGCCGAGTGCGCCCGGGTCGTGGACGCGGATCCGATGGTCGCCGCGGTGATCATCTACGGTGGCGAGCGGGTGTTCGCGGCCGGCGCCGACATCAAGGAGATGGCCGGCATGTCCTACGCCGACATGGCGCTGCACTCCAGGGCGTTGCAGTCCTGCTTCACCGCCGTCGCCGCGATCGGCAAGCCCGTCGTCGCGGCGATCACCGGGTACGCCCTGGGAGGCGGTTGTGAGCTGGCCCTGTGCGCCGACTTCCGGGTGGCGGGGGAGAGCGCCAAGCTGGGCCAGCCGGAGATCACGCTGGGCATCATCCCCGGAGCGGGCGGCACCCAGCGGCTGCCCCGGCTCGTCGGCCCGGCCAAGGCCAAGGACCTGATCTACACCGGCAGGCACGTGGACGCGGCCGAGGCGCTGGCGATCGGCCTGGTGGATCGGGTGGTCCCGGACGACGAGGTCTACACCGCCGCGCTTGAGCTGGCCGCGACCTTCGTGGGCGGCCCCGCCGTGGCGATCCGCGCCGCGAAGCAGGCCATCGACCAGGGCCTGGAGACCGACCTCGACACCGGCCTGGAGATCGAGCGGCTGCAGTTCTCCGGTCTGTTCGCCACCGAGGACGCCAAGGAGGGCATGGGGGCGTTCGCGGAGAAGCGCCGCCCGAAGTTCACCGGCCGCTGACCGGAAAGCCGGGACCGCGCCCGTTCGCCTGATAGGGGAGCGGGCACGGAACCGCGCGAAAAATGGCGCGATAGTCGGCGCGGGCCGGCAAATAAATAGACTCCGAAAATTGCCAGACTTTGCCGCTATGGTGTCGGTTTATGCGGTTCATACGCGCACTGATCCCTGCCCGGCTCCGACGGGCGGCGCGCTCCCGGATAGACGCGCGGTACGTCACCAAGACAGAGCATCGCAAAGACGTGAAGGACGCTCTGTGGGAGGTCCAGCTGCTGCGCAAGGAGGTCGCGGCGCTGCGCGGAGAGGTCGACCAGATGAGGAAGGCGATCATCACCCCGCCCAAGGCCCCCACGCCCGATCCCAAGGGCGCCGACGCGCACCGGCTGGCGACCGAGACCGCCGACGCCCTCGACCGCCTGCTGCAGAACGAGATGCTCGTGTGGCAGGCGATCGACGCGCTCCGGGCTGAGCTGCGGACCGAGTCGCGGGCCCGGGAGACCGTGGCCGCGGACGTGGAGTAGCCGGTGCGTGTCACCTGGACGGCCGGGGAGTCGGCGCGGGACGGCGCGGGCGGATCGGACGACGGCGGGGGCGAGCGCGTCTGGCGGCTCACCTTCCTGCTCGACCCCGAGGACGCCACCACCGGCGTCTGCACCGACGGCCAGCGGATGGAACTGCGCACCAACTCCTGCCACGTACGGCTCCCGCCCGCCGGCCCCGCCGCGCCGTACGCGGGCCGTGGTGAGCCGTACGTGCACCCGGACCTGCTCGCGGCGGCGGCCTGGACGATGGCGGCGCCGTGGACGCGGCGGCGGGTGACCTTCGACCGGGCGATCTCCCCGGAGCTCGCCGAGGCCATTTCGGATGGCTGGGGCGTCGAGGCCGGGCCGGTCGGCGAGCGGCCGCGGACGGGGAGCCGGCTGGCGATCTCCTACAGCGGCGGCGCGGACTCCGTCGCGGTGGCCGCGATCCTGCCCGACGCCCCGCTGGTTCACTTCCAGCGCATCAGCCACCCCCGCGTCCCGAACCGGTGGACGCACTACCGCTCCGACGTGCTCGCCCGGCTCGCCGCGCGGACCGGGCGCGAGCTGACTGTCGTACGATCCGACCTGGAGTTCCTGCTCGCCAGTCCCCGGCCGGGCTATCCGGAGCATCACGCGGTCGCGGCGGGCGCGCTCCTTCTCGCCGACGAACTGGATCTGGGCGGCATCGCCATGGGCTACGAGCTGGGGTCCCGCTGGCTGGGCGGCGACAGATACCTGTGCAGGTACACCCCCGACAATCCGATGTGGGCGCCGGAAGGGAGATGGGGCCGGGTGTTCGACGCCGCCGGGCTGCCGGTCGTGCTGCCGGTCGGCGGCGTCAGCGAGGCCGTGACCATGCGCGTCGCGCTCGAATCCGAGCTCCGCGACCTGGTGCGCTGGTGCCTGCGCGGCTCCGGCGACGGGCCCTGCGGCACCTGCGGCAAGTGCCTGTACAAGGAGCTGATCCAGGCCGCCGTCGAGCGCCGCCCGCTTGCGACCTCGGTCACCGCGAAGGGCGCCGTCGCCCGGAAGTGGCAGGAGTCGCCGCCGTACGGTGGGCAGGAGATGATCGAGTACGGCTGCGCGCGGGTGCCCGGGATCGAGAGCACGCCGTTCGCCCGCGCCGCCGAGCTCCTTGGCGCGACGGAGGAGTCCACCCGCTGGCTGGACCACTGCTACCCGCCGGCGATCGAGGAGATCCCGGAGCCCTGGCGTGAGCGGGTCGCCGCGTACATGGAGGGTGTGGGATTGATGACCCCGGACGAGTGCGCCCGGGTGGAGAACTGGGGGATCGGGTGAAGATCTATCTGTCCGTCGACATGGAGGGCGTGACCGGGCTGACGGACCCGGAGGAGATGCACGCGGGCGGCCGCGGATACGAGCGCGGCTGCGAGCTGATGACCGGCGACGCCAACGCCGTCGTCGCGGGCGCCTTCGACGCCGGAGCCGAGTCCGTGCTGATCAACGACGCCCACGGCTCGACCAAGAACCTGCGGATCGACCTGATCGACCCGAGGGCGACGCTCATCCGGGGGCCGGGCAAGCCGCACCGGATGGGGCAGGGCCTCACGCCCGACTTCGCCGCCGCCTGCTTCGCCGGGTACCACGCGCGGGCGGGCGTCCAGCACGGTGTGCTCAACCACACCTGGATGGGCAAGGAGATCCAGAACGTCTACCTGAACGGCGAGATCTGCGGGGAGACCCGGCTGGTCGCGGGGTTCGCCGGGTCGCTGGGCGTCCCCGTCGCGCTGATCACCGGTGACGAGGCGGTGTGCGAGGAGGCACGCGAGCTGCTCGGCGACGTCGAGACCGTGGCCGTCAAGAAGGGTGTGGACCGCTTCTCCGCCGAGCTGCTGCCGCCCACGGTCGCCCAGGCCCGCATCAGGGAGGCGGCGACGCGGGCGATCGGCAGGCTGGCCGACTTCCGGCCGTACATCGTGGCTCCGCCGTACACGCTGGGGGTCGAGTGGAACTCGACCGCGATCGCCGCGGGCTGCGGGCTGGTGCCCGGCACTCGGCAGGTCGGTCCCCGGCACACCGAGTTCAGCACGGACGACTACCACGAGATCATGGCGCTCTTCGGCATCTTCGCCATGATCGCCGGATCGGTCGCGTGCGGCAGCGGCATCTACGGCTGAGGCAGGCGGCGTGACGACGACGGACAGCGGCGCGCCGAACGGCCGGGACGGCTCGGGCGGCTCGGACGGCGGTTCGGGCGGAGGCTTACCCGGCGGGCCGGGTAAAGGATCGCCGGGCGGCTTACCGGGCCGCGGGGGGAGGGGCCGCACCCTCACCCGGCGCGGGCTCCTCGTCGGTCTCGGCGCGGCCGGCGGCGCGGGCGCGATGTACGCCGCGATGGGCGCGCTCGGCCTCGCCCCCGACCGGCAGACCAGGGACTACACCCCGCCCCGAAAGTCCGACTTCACCTTGAACGGCCGGGCCGGGGCCACGGTCGTGATCCTCGGCGCGGGCGTCGCCGGGCTCGCCTGCGCGTACGAGCTGGGCAAGGCGGGCTACGACTGCACGATCCTGGAAGCGCGCGACCAGGTCGGCGGGCGCAACCTCACGCTCCGGCGCGGCGACCGGCTTCCCGAGATCTCCGGGAAGACCCAGGAGGCGACGTTCGGCGAGGGTGTCTACTTCAACGCGGGCCCCGGCCGCATCGCCCAATGGATGATCACCCTCGACTACTGCCGGGAGCTGGGCGTCCCGATCGAGGTGTTCGTCAACGAGAACCCCAGCGCCTACGTCTACACGAGCGGGATGCGGGCCCCGCTCCGGGCGCGCACCGCCCGCGCGGACACCTACGGCTACATCAGCGAGCTGCTGGCCAAGGCGACCCACACCGGCGCGCTCGACCGGCGGCTGACCGCGCAGGACAAGGAGCTGCTGCTCGATTTCCTCTCCGCCTTCGGCGACATCGGCGACCGGTACGCGTACACGGGGACCGGGCGCAGGGGCGAGCCCGCGGGCTCGCCGCCGTCCCTGAGCGAGGTGCTCGGCTACCGGATCGGGCGGTCGGTGAGTTTCGGGCTCGCCTACGACCAGGCCATGCCGATGCTCCAGCCCGTGGGCGGCATGGACGCGATCGTTACCGGGCTCGTCAAGGCGGTCGGGGCGGACCGGATCCGCACCTCGGCCCCGGCCACCCGGATCACCAACCGCCCCGACGGCGTCGAGGTCGCGTACAAGGGCGGGTCGATCCGGGCGGACTACTGCGTCGCCGCGCTGCCGCCGCACATCCTCGCGCGGATCCCCGGCAACCTCGACCGCCGCACTGTGGACGCCCTGTCCACGCCGAAGCCGCTGCCCTCGGGCAAGATCGGCCTGGAGTACCGGACCCGCTGGTGGGAGGAACAGGATCACATCTACGGCGGCGTCACCGAGACCGACCTCGACGTCCAGCACATCTGGTACCCGTCGTACGGCTTCCACGGCCGGAGCGGCCTGATCGTCGGCTACTACAACACCGGAGCCGCCGCCGAGCTCTACGGAGGGCTCGCCCACCCCGAGCGGGAGCGGCGCGCGCTCGCCCAGGGCACGAAGATCCACGGCGGCAAGTACGGCCATGGGCTCCGCTCCAGCGTCTCCATCGCCTGGCATCGGCAGCCGCACATCGAGGGCGGCTGGGTCGGCTGGCCGTCGTACGAGGGCGGGTTCGCGCACCTGCAGAAACCCGACGGCAGGGTCTACTTCGCCGGGGACTGGCTCACCCATCTCGTCGCATGGCAGGCCGGATCGTTCGAGTCGGCCCGTAATGTGGTCACCCAACTGCACGACCGTGTGTTGAAGGAGTCGTAGATGCTCGACTGGGTGCCCGCCGCCGACCGCGTCGACCTGCTCGCCGCCCCCGTGGCGGAGACGGCGCCGCAGACCGGCGTGGAGCTGAAGGTCGCCGAGATCGATCCCGAACTGTCCGACACCGCCGCGTTCTGCGAGCGGTACGGCGTGGCCCTTGAGGACTCGGCCAACTGCGTCATCGTCGCGGGCAAGCGCGGCGGCGAGGTCCGGTACGCCGCCGTCATGATCCTCGCCGACGACCGGGCGGACGTGAACGGCGTGGTGCGCCGCCACCTCGACGTCCGCAAGGTCTCCTTCGCCCCGCAGGCGGAGGCGGTCGCGCTGACCGGCATGGAGTACGGCGGCATCACCCCGATCGGCCTCCCCGCGGACTGGCCGGTGCTGGTGGACGAGAAGGTGACTCAGCGGGACTTCATCGTGATCGGCAGCGGCGTGCGGCGCTCCAAGCTGGCGTTGTCCGGCAAGGCGCTGGTCGAGGCGACCGGCGCGGAGGTGCTCCCCATCGCCCTCTGACCGTTCCCGCGCGGATTTTGTGCCGGCGCGGGAAACCTGATGCCGCCGCCATACGTTGTCATGACCAGGAATGTGGCGCGTTGGTTCAGTCATGGACGGTGCTTTAGTCGGTATGGTGCTTACGCCATGAATCAGGACGACCGACTGGGCCCCTACCGGCTGCTACGGCGGCTCGGTGAAGGCGGCATGGGCGTGGTCCATCTCGCCCTGGATCCGCACGGGAGGCAGGTGGCCATCAAGGTCCTGCGCCCGGAGGTCACCCAGGACGACCTCGCGCGCAGGAGGCTCTCGCGCGAGGTCGAGACCATGCGGCGGGTGCGCAGCCCGCACATCGCGGAGGTCCTCGACGCCGACGTGACCGGCCGTCGGCCGTACATCGTGACCCGCTACGTGCCGGGCCGCCCGCTCGACGAGCTCGTCAAGCAGGACGGCCCGCTCCCCGTGGACGCCCTGCTGCGGGTGGGAGCCGGCGTGGCCGAGGCGCTCGCCGCCGTCCACGGGGCCGGGGTGATCCACCGCGACCTCAAGCCGGGCAACGTCCTCATGCTCGACGGGCGTCCGGTCCTGATCGACTTCGGCATCGCCCAGGGCGTCGACGCGACGCGGCTCACCCAGACCGGGATGTTCATCGGCACGCCCGGCTACCTCGCGCCCGAGATCATCGAAGGGCACGAGGCCGGGCCCGAGGTGGACGTGCACGCCTGGGGCGGCACGCTCCTCTACGCCGCCACCGGCCTGCCGCCCTTCGGCAAGGGCACACTGGAGATGATCTTCTACAACATCACCTCCGGCAAGGCCAACGTGAGCGCGGCCCCCGCGCTGATCCAGCCGGTGCTGCGCGCGGCGCTCCAGCGCAACCCGGCCAGGCGGCCGACCGCGGCCGACCTGAGCCGGCAGGTCACCCAGCTCATGCCGCGCGCCGGCAGGGTGCGCGTGCCCGACGAGATCTCCACGGTGCCGAACGTCGACGAGACGACCGGCCGTTCGATGCCCGTCACAGGTGCCGCCATGCGGCCGGCGCGTCCCGCGGAGGCCCGGCCCGCGCCACCCGCCGACCCGGTGGAGACCCAGCCCGCGCCGCCCGCGAATCCGGTGGCGACGCCGCCCGCCCAGCCGCCCGCGGAGGAGTTCGTCTCGCTGCTCGACCAGAGCGCGTCGCCCGGCGGGGCCGGCGACCCGTTCCCGACCGTGCGGGTGACCGGCGACGACCTGCGCCGGGCCGGTCTGTCCGCCACCGGCGCGCCTGCCGCGGACGACGCGCCCACGCGGTACGCGCCGCCGACGGGCCCGGCCACGACTCCGCCTCCCGCGGCGGCGAGCCCGGCGGCCCCGCCGTCCGGGACGCCCTGGGCGCCCACGCCCGCGACCGGCGAGACCGACGTGCCCACCCGCCGCGTGCGGCCCGAGGAGTTGCGCGGCGCGAACGGCCCGCAGGCGCTCTTCGAGCAGGCGCCCGAGATCTACGAGCAGACGCCGCAGGTCGGACAGCCGCATCCCCCGCCCTTCCAGCCGACCATGCGCGTGCCGCCGCCGCCGGTGGCCGCCGCCGGCTCCGCGCCCGCCACGCCGCTCCAGCGCTCCAAGGCGTACGGCGTGGCCGCCGCGATGCTGCTCCTCCTGGCGGTCGCCCTCACAGTGATCGCGCCGCTGCTCGTCACGGTGCTCGTGCTGCCGATCACGATCCTGCTCCGCGCCGCCGACATCGCGCAGCCCCAGCTGAACGCGCGCAGGCCGCCCGCGGCCGCGGCGACGGACGTGGTGCGCGTGCTCGGTCGGCCCGACGCGTTGCTCAAGTCGGTCGGCATCACGATCGCGCTGGTGCCGTACGCGCTGATCCTCGGTCTTCCGGTGACGCTGCTGCTCACTGTGCTCGTCACCAAGATGTCCACGCTCGACGCGCTCAGCTGGGGGATCGCGGTGGCACTCTGGACGGTATGCGCGGGGCCGGGAGTGGAGGGTCCGAGCAGGCAGGTGCGGCGCACGATCGCGTCGCTGCTGCCGACGAGAAGTGCGGCGACGGCGCTGGCTTGGGGGGCCGGAGCGGTCGCCGCGGCGGTGACGGCGATTGCGCTCACCGGGCTGATGGGTAAACAGACAGGGGGACACTTCATGGGTCCCGTCAACGTGCCCTCGGTGGTGCAGGACCTGAACCAGTTGCGTAACAAAGCAGGGAATCAGTGACGGGGGACGGACATGTCGGCGACTGAGGCTCCGGAGCGGATCGGCCCTTACCGGCTGCTTCGCCAGCTCGGCGAGGGCGGCATGGGGGTGGTCCACCTTGGCTTGGACGAGGAGGGGCGCCAGGTCGCGGTCAAGGTGCTGCACCAGCACGTCGCGTCCGACCTCAAGGCGCGCGACCGGCTCACCCGCGAGGTCGAGACCATGCGGCGGGTGCGCAGCCCGCGCGTGGCCGAGGTTCTCGACGCGGACCTGATCAGCGACACGCCCTACATCGTGACGCGGTACGCCCCCGGGCGCACGCTGGAGCAGGCCGTCCTCGAAGACGGCCCACTGCCGGATGACGACGTCATCCGGCTGGCCCGCGGCCTGTGCGAGGCGCTGGTCGCCATCCACGCCGCCGACGTCATCCACCGGGACCTCAAGCCGGCGAACGTGATGCTCGTGGGCGGCGAGCCGCTGGTGATCGACTTCGGCATCGCCCACCTGGTGAACGCCACCCGGCTGACCCAGACGGGCATGTTCGTCGGCACCCCCGGCTACCTCGCGCCCGAGATCATCAGAGACACCGAGATCACCCAGGCGGCCGACGTCCACGCGCTGGCCGCCACCGTTTTCTTCGCGGTCTCCGGCAAGCCGCCGTTCGGGTCGGGCACGTTCGAGTCGGTCTGCTACAACATCCTCGAAGGCAAGGCGCAGATCGATCTCGCGCCGGCGTGGCTGCACGACTGGATGCAGAAGGCGCTGGCCACCGACGCCACCACCCGTCCCACGGCCTCGTCGCTCCTGCGGCTGTCCCGGGCCCTCGACCCGTCCGTCACGGTTCTGCGCGAGGTCGCCCGCGACGGCGGCACCAAGATCCTCGACGCGTCCGCGCTCAACGGGAAAACGCCGGTGGACGGCACCCGGATGCTGGACGACGCCGCCGTCTCGGCCGCGCAGGGCAGGCCGTCCGCGGGACGGGACGACGACAGCTACTCCGACCTGCTGCCCCCGGTGAACTACGTCGAGCCGGAGCGGACGCGCAGGGAGCCGCGTCAGCCGAGGCAGGCCCCCGCCATCGTCCCGCCGCCCCTCAACGGGTACCCGCCGGGGCAGCCGCCGCCGTACCAGCCGGGGCCGTCCTACCCGCCGCCGTTCCCGGACCAGAGGGTCGCCGGCTATCCGCCGCCTCCCGCCACGGGCGCCGGGCCGCAGGTCGCCCCGCCTCCGCACGTCGCGCCGCCCGCCACCCAGACCGCGCCTCCCGTCCCGACCGGCCCGTCCGCGCAGGCCCGGCCGTACGCGCCGGAGCAGGAGCGGCCGCGCTACCGCACCGGGCACCCGATCCTGGCCGGGCTGCTGCTCACCGTCCTGGTGGCGCTGGCGTGCGTCCTGCCGGTGACCGTGAGCCTGTTCGCGATAGTGGCCGCGCTCTGCCTCCGGGTGGCGCACTATCTGCTCGGCGACCTCGCCGCGCGCCGGTCGGTACGCGGCAGCAGCGGGGCCGACCCGATCCTCGCCGTGCTGGGCACGCCGTGGGCGCTGATCAAGTCGGCCTTCGCGACACTCGTGCAGGTGCCGCTCGCCGCGATGTTCGGCATGTGTGTGTGGGGCGTTCTGGTCTACATGGGCAAGATGGGCACGGATCCGGCCGCGGCCTACGCGGCCGGCGCCTTCGTGGCCGGACTGTTCGTGCTCCCCGGCGGAGGCGCGCCGCGCAAGGCGGTCGCCCGCGCGCTGACCGGCGCGATCCGCAGCCCCGGCGCGGGCATGGTGGTCGCCCTCGTCGTCGGCACGGTGGCGTTCTTCGCGGTCATGACGGCGCTCTCCGCCGGCCCGTCCTGGGTTCCGTGGCGCCCGCCGTCCGTGGCCATCGACGACGTCGTCGGCAGCCTGAAGGCAAGGGGCCAGGACACCGTCGTCAACTTGATCGGCGGACTGATCGGGGACATCACGAAAAGGATCGGTGGGGCAGTTCTCCCTTTCTAGACCTAACCAGTCCTTAGAGAGTCCTTTGGGACCGGCCGGGCACCATGGAATGGGGGGGCGAAGGGAGCGGGATGGGGTCGCCGAACGGTGGACAGCTCGGGCCGTATCGCCTGCTATCCCAACTCGGGGCGGGCGGATTCGGCGAGGTTCACCTGGCGCTCGACACCGAGGGAAGGACCGTCGCCGTCAAGGTCCTCCACCCGCACGTCGCGGCCGACTCGCTCGCCCTCACCCGGCTGGCCCGCGAGGTCGAGACCATGCGCCGGGTGCGCGGGCCGCACATCGCCGAGGTCCTCGACGCCTCCCTGAGCGGGCAATATCCGTACATTGTGACGCGGTACGTCCAGGGCCGCCCGCTGAGCTCGGTGCTCGCCTCACACGGCCCGATCCAGGGTGAGGACCTGCTGCGGCTCGCGCGCGGCCTCGCCGAGGCGCTGGAGTCGATCCACCGCGCCGGCGTGGTCCACCGCGACCTCAAGCCGGCCAACGTGATCCTCGCCGACCACGAACCCTTCGTGATCGACTTCGGCATCGCCTGCGCCCAGGACGCGGCCTCGGTGACCGCGTCCGGTGCCGTGGTCGGCACCCCCGGCTACCTGTCCCCCGAGGTGCTGGAAGGCGCTGAGGCGGGGCCGGAGGCCGACGTGTTCGCCTGGGCCGCGACGCTCGCCTTCGCCGCCTCGGGGCGGCAGCCGTACGGGAGCGGACCGCCGGCGGCCGTCGCGTACCGCGTGGTGCACCATGAGCCGGACCTGTCGGGCGTGCCGGACTGGCTCGCCCCCCTGCTGCGGGAGGGTCTTCAGGAAGACCCGGGATCCCGGCCGGTCGCCGCCGAACTGGTGGCGCGGCTCGACTCGATCGCCCCCTCGGTCGCGGCCGCCGCGCCGCCCACCCCGGCGCCGCTGCTGGCCGCCCCCATACCCCACGACAGGGGGCCGGACAGGTACGACGGGGGGCCGTCGCGCAGGCATCACGCCGACCACGTCAGGGACAGGGACGCCGTGCCGACCGCGATCTCCGGCGAGACGACCCGGGAGTGGAAGCCCCGGCGGGTGAACAACCGGCTCAGATCGGTGGAGGAGGCACGCGCCCGCCACCGGGAGCGGATCCGCAGACGCTGGGTGATCGGCACCGGCGTCTTCGCCGGGCTGATCGCCGCCGCGGCGAGCCAGTACTTCCCCGAGGTCTCCCTCCTGATCCTCGTGCTGTACGGCCTGGGCGTGCTGATCGACGCCGGGTTCGGGCTGCTGGCGAAGTCGCGGACGAGAGTGCTCGTCGATCTGGCCGGCGGGGCGGGCGTGGTCGCGCTGTGGGCGGTGCTGAGCAGCGTCTTCAGCCCGCTCACCCTGCTGCTCGCGGTGGGCGGCGTCCTCTTCCTCCTCACGATCATCGCGCTCGCGAGTTGATGGGGCTTGGGGTGCCAGTACCCCGCCAAGGGTCGTGGAACAAAGTTCGGTAAGGTGAGAGAGCGGGTCGTCCGGTGATGAAGAGCACACCGGGCGGGGCCGTACATCCTGGAGGTTTGCAGCGAAACTACCCGCGGGTAACATGTGGAAGCATCGGGCGCCCCGCTCGCGCCCGAAGCACCCGATGTAATCCAGCTCACGGGTACCTGGCAGTCTGAGCGGGGACGCGCATACCCCATGCGCGGCCAGCGTAGAGCCGTACGGAAACGGGAGGTCGGCCACCGGCCATGAACATCGTCGTCTGCGTGAAGCAGGTCCCCGACACTGCGACCGAGCGTAAGTTGAGGCCCGATGACAAGACGCTCGACCGGGACGCCGTCGACGGCGTCGTGAACGAGCTCGACGAGTACGCGGTCGAGGAGGCGCTGCGGCTCAAGGAGGCTCACGGTGGTGAGGTGACCGTTCTCACCATGGGTCCCGCCAAGGCCACCGAGACCATCCGCAAGGCCCTCGCGATGGGGGCCGACAAGGCCGTCCACCTGAGCGATGACGCGCTGCACGGCTCGGACGCCCTGTCCACCTCGTACGCCATGGCCCAGGCCCTGAAGAAGATCGGGTTCGACCTGGTCATCCTCGGCTCTGAGTCCACCGACGCCCGCACCGGCGTGCTGGCGGCGATGCTCGCCGAGCGGCTGGGCGCCCCGCAGCTCACGCTGGCGCGCAAGGTCGAGGTCAACGGCTCCGCCATCGCCATCGAGCGGATCACCGACTACGGCTACGACAAGGTCGAGGCCACGCTCCCCGCCGTCGTCTCGGTCGTGGAGAAGATCAACGAGCCGCGATACCCGTCCTTCAAGGGCATCATGGCCGCCAAGAAGAAGCCGGTCGAGGCGCTCGGCATCGCTGATGCCTCCGTCGACGCCTCCGCCGTCGGCCTGGCCGCCGCCTACAGCGAGGTGGCCGAGTTCGCCGCCGCCCCGCCGCGCGCCGCGGGCACGATTGTCAAGGATGAGGGCGACGGCGGGGTCAAGGCCGCCGACTTCCTCGCGTCGAAGAAGTTCATCTGAGGGGCCCCGAGATGAGTGAGATCCTGGTTCTCGTCGAGCACGTCGACGGAGAGATCAAGAAGGTCACCCTCGAGCTGCTGACCCTGGCCCGCACGCTGGGCGAGCCGTCGGCGGTGTGGGCCGGCCCCGGCTGCGGTGACGCCGCCAAGGCCAAGCTGGCCGAGTACGGCGCGGACAAGATCTACGTCGCCGACAGCGACGAGGTCGTGAACTACGTGGTCGCCCCCAAGGCCGAGCTGCTGGCCCGGCTGGTGGCGGACAAGTCGCCCGCCGCCGTCCTCGTGGCCTCCACCATCGAGGGCAAGGAGGTCGCCGGCCGGCTCGCCGTCAAGACGGACTCCGGTGTGATCACCGATGCCGTCGGCCTCGGCGAGGGCTTCGTCGCCGACCAGTCGATCTTCGGTGGCGGCGTCAACGTCCGCAGCCGCGTGACCAAGGGCACCCCGATCGTGGCGGTGCGTCCCAACTCCACCGCTCCCGTCGCCGCCGCCGGCGCGGGCGCCGAGGAGAAGGTCGAGGTCGCCCCGTCCGAGGCCGCCCGTGCCGCGAAGATCGTGGAGCGGGTGAAGGAGGAGAAGGGCGCGCGTCCGGAGCTCACCGAGGCCGCGATCGTGGTCTCCGGTGGCCGTGGCGTCGGCTCCGCCGAGAACTTCGCCATCATCGAGAAGCTGGCCGACTCCCTCGGCGCGGCGGTCGGCGCCTCGCGTGCCGCCACGGACGCCAAGTGGTACCCGCACCAGTTCCAGGTCGGTCAGACCGGCAAGACGGTGTCGCCGCAGCTCTACATCGCGGCCGGCATCTCCGGCGCCATCCAGCACCGGGCCGGCATGCAGACCTCGAAGACGATCATCGTGGTCAACAAGGACCCCGAGGCCCCGATCTTCGAGATCGCCGACTTCGGCGTGGTGGGCGACCTCTTCCAGGTCGTGCCGCAGCTCACCGAAGAGATCGAGAAGCGCAAGTAAGCTCCACGAGATCTACGAGCTCGACGGAACGGCGCCGCACGCATCGCGTGCGGCGCCGTCGCCGTAATGGCCCCGTTCGTTCCGTGTTCCACTGCCGCACGCCGGGATCCCCGCAGGGTGTCGAGCGCGCGGGACCTCAGCGGGCGGAGCGCGGGGCGGCTCCCAGGGCGCCCGCGACGACGCCCGCCATGGCCGCGCCGCCGAGGAGGGCCGGGCCGTGCAGGTCCGCCAGTACGGCGAGCACGAGCCCCGTCGCCACGACGATCGCGGGAAACACCGGGAGCGGCAGCCGGTTCCGATGGGCGATCAGTTGCGCTCCCGCCGCGCCGATGACCGCCGTGGCGACGATCACGGTGACGGAGCCGGTGAAGATCCCGCCGACCAGGAGCAGGGCGTAGAAGGCCGCCACGGATCCGGCGAACCGGTCCGCCCGCCCGAGCGCGACGGCCACGGCCAGCCCACCGGCCAGGCCGCACACCCCGATGGAGTTGCCCGCGTCCACCAGGCCGAGCCACGTGCCCGCGGCCTGCCCCGCGGCCGCGCCCGCCAGATAGCAGGCGATCCAGCGGACGGGCCCGAGGGCGCGTTCGGCGATGACGCCGAGCACCAGGAGCGAGACGAGGTTGAAGGCGGCGCCGACCGGGCCGCCGCCCTGGACCAGGAGCGAGGTCCCGAGCCGCCACCACTCGCCGTCCGCGATGCGGGCGGGATCGCGCCGCAGCGCGGTCTCCAGCGAAGGGAGAGCGAACTGCAGCAGGCTCGGGACCGCGGTGACGGCGAACGCGGCCGCCGTGGCAGCGGGGAACTTCTTCACGCTCGAAAGCGTGTCAAAGTCCCCGCGGATCCGGCAGGGGGAGATGCAGTCATCTCCCCGGGACAAATGTCACTCAGGCCGCGACCGGCAGCCTCTCCTCGGTCTCCATGCGGAGCTCGGCGGGAGCCGTGCGGGCCCTGGAGAGGAAGCGGGTCGCGACGGCGATCAGGACGCCGAGGACGACCGCGGTCACCATCGCCACGCGCAGGGACGTCGCGCCGGACAGGAAGCCGATCACCACGGGGCCGAGCAGCAGTCCTGCGTATCCCATGGCCCCAGCCTGCGCGATCGCCGGGCCGGGGGTGTCGGTGACGGTCCCCGCCAGCGACATGGCCATCGGGGAGATCGTCGCCACGGCGATGCCGACGAAGAGCATCGCGGACAGGGCGACGACCGCCGACGGAGCGACGACGACCACGGTGAAGGTCGCCGCCGTGGCCAGCCCGGAGAAGCCCATCAAGCCCGCCGCGCCGAACCGCATCCTGAGCCGGTCACCGGACAGGCGCCCGAGCAGCATGCCCGCCTCGAAGATCGGGTAGCCGAGCGCGGCCAGGGACTCGGGCGCCATGAGGGTGTCCCGCAGGAACAGGCCGTTCCAGTCCGCGACCACGCCCTCGACCATGAACGCGCCGAAGGTGATCGCGCCGAGCAGGTAGACGATCCTCGGCATCCGGCGGCGCGGCCCCTGCGCCTCCTCGGCGGTGACCCGGTCGGCCAGGTACGTACGGCTCAGCGCCACGGACACGGGCAGCGCCAGCGCGGCGACGATCGCCAGGTGCGCGGTCAGGGACAGGCCCGCCGCGATGGCGGCGGTGCCGACCAGACCGGCCGAGATCGCCCCCACGCACCAGCCCGCGTGCATGCCGCTCATCAGCGGCCTGCCGTACGCGCGTTCGACGGTCGACCCCTGGGCGTTCATGGCGATGTCGACCGCGCCGAAGGCCATGCCGAACATGAAGGCGGCCCCGACGAGCAGAGGGAAGGACGGGGCGAGCCCGACCAGCAGCAGCGTCGCCGCGCACAGGGGAGCGGCGACGCGCAGCACGCCTCCGCTGCCCGCTCTGGCCATGATCCCGCGCATTGACTGCATGGCCAGCAGCGCGCCGAGACCCCACGCGAGTAGCGCGAGGCCGACCGACGACTCGGGGATGCCGAGTTTGTCGGTCAAAGCGGGGATACGCACAGTAAACGTCCCGCAAAGCAAGCCGCCGAGCACGAAGGTGAGGATCGCCCCCCAGCGGGCCGTCCTCAAAGCGCGGGTCATTACAGGCTCCTATCTCAGTTGCGCGGAGGTCTCCAGGGGAGGAGAGCGTCGCGAGTTCCGGGTTCCAGGGGATGGAAGGGGTGGGGAGTGCGGCCATGGGCCGGATGGGTCAGGCGGCCCGAGATCGTTCGGGGTCCGCCTTGACGCGCGTCCAAGAACGTTCAATCACGTTCAGGTTCGAACGCGTTTACGTGCGTTCGAGCGCGCGGTGGAATGCGGGCGAACGTCGTCCGGCCTCGATCGGGGATCGAGGCGGGCGCGGTTCGCCGGTGGACGGCTGGAGGGGGTTAGAGAAGGTCGAGCAGGCGGCGGCGCAGCTCGGTGTACTCGAGCAGATCCGGCACGTGAGTGGCGACGTCCCAGATGCCCTCACAGGCGAGCCGTACGATCCGGGACATCCCCGGGTCGGGCTCACGGTCCAGGTCCTGGCTATGCCAGCGGGCCATCGCCTCGCGTAGCGGCACGAGGAGCGTGGGGTCGCCCGCCGCGCCGGTCACCACGGCCCATCGTCGGAGCCGGCCACTCTCGACGGCCTGGAAGGTCGCTTTGAGATAAGCCGTGGTGTAGTCGCTCTCGCTCTGCGCCTCGATGAGCGCGTCGAACTCGGCGATCAGCCGCTCGATCAGGCCCTTGATCAGGGCTTCTTTGGTGCCGAAGTGATAGAGAAGGCCGCCTTTGCTGACGCCGGCGCGCTCAGCCACCGCGGCCAGGGTGAGGCCCTGGGCCCCCTGGTCGCAGAGCAGGCTCTCCGCCGCATCCAACAAGTCGTCTCTTCTCACTCTGGTTACTGTACCGTCTGGACGGTTCAGCTGGCAATCCGGGGGGTGGCCTTGCCAGGGGCGCGGTTAGGCTTAGTTGGCTGAGGACAGATCGGGAGGGGTCGTGGGAACCGCCTATCTTGACCATGCCGCCACCACGCCGATGCTGCCCGAGGCAGTGGAGGCCATGACCGCGCAGCTCGGTCAGGTCGGCAACGCCTCGTCGCTGCACGCGTCCGGTCGCCGCACCCGCCGGGTGGTGGAGGAGTCGCGGGAGACCATCGCGAGCGCGGTGGGCGCCCGGCCCAGCGAGGTCGTCTTCACTTCGGGAGGCACCGAGGCGGACAATCTGGCGATCAAGGGGCTGTTCTGGGCGCGGAAACGCCGGCGCGTCCTGATCAGCGCGATCGAGCACCACGCCGCCCTCGACCCCGCCCACTGGCTGGGTGACCGGCACGGCGCCGTCGTCGAACTGCTGGAGGTCGACGAGCGCGGCCTGGTCCACCCCGAGACACTGCGCGCGGCCATCGCCCGCGACCCCGGCGACGTGGCCCTCGTCAGCGTGATGTGGGCCAACAACGAGGTCGGGACGATCCAGCCGATCCAGGTCCTCGCCGCCATCGCGCACGACCACGGCATCCCGTTCCACACCGACGCGGTGCAGGCGCTCGGCCAGTTGCCCGTCTCGTTCGCCGAGTCGGGGGTGGACGCCATGACGATCTCCGGGCACAAGGTGGGCGGTCCCATGGGCGTCGGGGCGCTGCTGCTGGCCCGGGGCATCGACCCCGAGCCCGTGCTGCACGGCGGCGGCCAGGAGCGCGACGTACGCTCAGGGACGCTCGACGCGCCCGCCATCGCGGGTTTCGCGGCGGCCGTCGAGACCGCGGTCAAGCACCGCGAGGTCACCGCCGAGCGGCTCACCGCCCTCCGCGACGACCTGATCGAGCGGGTACGGCAAGCCGTGCCGGACGTCATCCTCAACGGCGATCCGGTGAACCGGCTGCCCGGAAACGCGCACTTCTCGTTCCCGGGGTGCGAGGGCGACGCCCTGCTCATGCTCCTGGACGCCAAGGGGGTGGAGTGCTCGACCGGCTCCGCCTGCTCGGCGGGGGTGGCTCAGCCGTCCCACGTCCTGATCGCCATGGGGCAGGACAGCGCGCGCGCCCGCGGCTCGCTGCGCTTCTCGCTCGGGCACACCTCCACGAAGGCGGACGTGGACCGCCTCGCCGAGGTGATCGGCAACGTCGTCGAGCGCGCCCGCCGCGCCGGACTCACCTGAGCACCTCACTCATCACGGCACCCAACCACCACGCCCCGAGCCCGCGCGAGCACCATCCAGCGTCACGGCGCCCAACCATCGCGCTCGGGGCGCGGCGGTGTCTGGACTGAGGAGCGAGTGGGCCCGCGCGAGTGCCTGTGATCATTACGGCGCCGGACCATCACGCTCGGGGCGCGGCGGTGTCTGGACTGAGGAACGAGTGGGGAGCGAGGGACGAGCGACTCCGAGTGACGAGGGAAGACATCGACTGAGGGCGCCCCGAGCCCGCGCGAGCGGAGCGAGCGCAATAGACGCAGTGACGAGGGAAGACATCGACTGAGGGCGCCCCGAGCCGCGCGAGCGAAGCGAGCGCCATAAGCGCTGTCAGGTCAGGAAGTGCGCGACCGCGCTCCATGAGGGGTCGCTGTCGGCGTCGATCCAGGTTTGGCCCTCGTCCCAGCCGGACACCAGCTCCTGGATCCGGCTGGCGGCGTCGCTCGCCGGGTCGGCGTAGACGTGGAGTACTCGGGTGCCCTCCGCGCTCAGGTGCGCGACGAGAGCGGCACAGCCGTCCGCCTTGAGCCGGGCACTCAGCCGCTCCTCGAAGTCGCGCAGCGCGTCGAGCGAGGCGCCTGTGGGCTGCCCGTTCTCGTCGGCGTTCACGTACGGCAGCGTGACGCCGATGTGCTGGTCGAAGAGCGGGTGATCGACCGGACGGAGCGGGTAGAGCGCGGCGGCGGTCAGAGGGCGGCCGCCGGCGGTCTGGCCCTCCAGCAGAGCCCACTGCTCGTTGCGGAAACCGTCGGCGACGTCGGCGACCACGGCGGGGAGGTGGATCGCGGGGATCGCGTCGATCGGCTCGAACTCGGCCGCCACGATGTCGCCGACCCAGCGGGCCACCTCGTCCTCGCCGAGCAGCCGGTCGAGGGCGAGAAGGGTGACGTCCATCCGTGTCTCGTCATCCACATCCGGAAATATCGGATGAAATGCCGAAACGTCCACGCGAGGTGTCCCCGGTGGCACCCGCAGGCCGAGCACCAGCCGGTCGATGCCGAACGGCCGGCCCGCGACCTGCGTTGTGAACTCCGCCGCGAGCGGATCAGCCTGGCGCGACGGATGGAACTCCCACTCGGGATCGGCAGGCGCAGCCAGCGCCCACCGATGGGCGAAGGAGCGCAGCTCGGGGTCGCCTGCGGCACTGACCACCAGGGCGCGCGGTGCCGTGAGCCCCGCGACGATCTCCCAGACCAACGACGGGTGCAGCGCGGCGACGGCCCCGCCGATCGTCTCGTCGAGGCGCGCGGTGTCTCCCGCCTCGACCAGTGCGTCGATCTCGGGACGGGCGTCCCGCCACCAGGTCCAGAACTCCGTTATGGCCTCGGCCGGGTCCACCGGCTCGCTCTTGCGGCCGAACAGTCGCATGACCGCCGATCTTTTCAGGTCCCCACGCCGGGTGCCAACGCGGGAGCTGTGTCTATTTGCGCTCGCTCCGCTCGCGCGGGCTCGGGGCGCCTTGAGTCGATGTCTTCCCTCGTCACTCGGGGCTTCGTCCCTCAGCCCGCTCGTTCCTCAGTCCAGACACCGCCGCGCCCCTCTGCGCTTATTGGCCTCGCTTCGCTCGGCGGGCTCGGGGCGCCTTGAGTCGATGTCTTCCCTCGTCACTCGGGGCTTCGTCCCTCAGCCCGCTCGTTCCTCAGTCCAGACACCGCCGCGCCCCGAGCGTGATGGTTGGGCGTCGTGATGATTGACGGCGCTCGCGCGGGCTCGGGGCGCCCCCTAGCTGTCGTGTGTGCGGCCGATCGAGGGGGCGTCGGAGGCGGGTAGCCTGAAGGCCTATGGCTCTTCGTGTGCTGGCCGCCATGTCCGGCGGCGTCGACTCCGCGGTGGCCGCCGCTCGCATCGCCGAGGCAGGCCACGACGTCACCGGCGTCCACCTCGCCCTGTCGTCCAACCCGCAGTCCTACCGGACCGGCGCGCGGGGCTGTTGCACGATCGAGGACTCCAGGGACGCGCGGCGCGCGGCCGACGTGATCGGCATCCCCTTCTACATCTGGGACATGGCCGAGCGGTTCCACCGCGACGTCGTCGAGGACTTCGTCAACGAATACGCCGCCGGCCGTACGCCGAACCCCTGCCTGCGCTGCAACGAGAAGATCAAGTTCGAGGCGGTGCTCGATCGGGCGCTCGCGCTCGGATTCGACGCGGTCGCCACCGGTCATTACGCGCGCCTGGTCGACGGTGTGCTCAGCCGGTCGGTCGATCCGGCCAAGGACCAGTCGTACGTCCTCGGCGTGCTCACCAGGGAGCAGCTTTCCCACGCGATCTTCCCGTTGGGCGACTCCACCAAGGCGCAGGTGCGCGAGGAGGCCGCCCGCAGGGGGCTGACGGTGGCCGACAAGCCGGACAGCCACGACATCTGCTTCATCGCCGACGGCAACACGCGGGCCTTCCTCGCCGACCGCCTCGGGTCCGCCGAAGGGCCCATCGTCGACGCGCTCTCCGGTGAGGTCGTCGGCACCCACGCGGGCGCGTACGGCTACACCGTCGGGCAGCGCAAGGGCCTGCACATCGATCGTCCGGCGTCCGACGGACGGCCCCGGTACGTGCTGTCGGTCGAGCCGGTCTCGAACACCGTGACCGTCGGCCCGCGCACCGCGCTCGAGGTCACCTCGATCGTCGCGACCCGGCCCGTCTGGAACGGCCCTTCGGGCGAGCCGCGAGAGCCGATCGCCGGCTCGGTGCAGTTGCGCGCGCACGGCGAGGTGTACGGCTGCCGCGCTCAGCTCTCCGGCGCCGACCTGCACATTCACCTGGACGCCCCGGCCACGGGGGTCGCCGCGGGCCAGGGCGCCGTGCTGTACGACGGCGACACCGTGATCGGCTCGGCCACCATCGCCTCGGCGTCCTGAGTCCCTTCACCGGACTCCAGAGGACGTATGGCGCGGCCGCGGGCCGCATGGCGGTCCGGTGCGAGCCGTCTTGTCCCGTGTGCCCGAGGAGAGAGTCGGCCGGGCACACGGGCGGGGCGGGCTACGGCCGCTTCACGCCAGGTCGACGGACTCGCCGACGGGAACGCGCCGGATGTCGGCCTTCTGCTTGTCTGCCTCGGCGCCGAGCCAGCCGTCGATCAACTTCTGGCCGAACTCGTTCACCAGCCCGTCGTGCGTCGAGTACGCCCGAGCCGGACGCACCTCGCGCAGGTACTCCACCGTCTCCCTCAGCTTGAGCCAGGGCGCGTTGGTGGGGACGAGCAGGGTCGGCACCTCCACGCCCGGCGAGGTCAGCGCGTCACCGGGGTAGAACACCTCCTCGTCGACCAGGAAGCCGACATTCTGGACTACCGGAATGTCCGGGTGGTTGAGGGCGTGCCATTCGCCGATCACCTTCACGCCGAACCCGGCCGTGGTGAACGTGTCGCCGTCCCGCACCACCTGGACCTTCGCCGGGATCTCGCCGAACTGGTCCGCCACCGCCTGGCAGGTCCAGATCTCCAGATCCGGGCTCGCGGCACGCAGCAGGTCCGTGTCGACGTGATCGAAGTGTTCGTGCGTGATGAGGACGGCGTTCGCCCCGTCGAGGAGCCCTTCCCCGCTGAAGGCGCCCGGGTCGATCACCAGGGTCGCGTCGTCCTTCTCCAGCCGCCAGCAGGCGTGGCCGAGTTTGGTGAGTCTCATCGCAAACCTCCGAGGAAACCTCCGCCTTCGGGCGGAGGAGGAATTGGACTCCCTGCAGGGCGGGACAAAGGTAGACGATCCGCCATAAATCGAACAGGTGTACGATTCATGGCTGATCGCGTGACAGGGTGTGCGGCA
This sequence comes from Microtetraspora malaysiensis, assembly GCF_050947145.1. Classification (NCBI taxonomy): domain Bacteria; kingdom Bacillati; phylum Actinomycetota; class Actinomycetes; order Streptosporangiales; family Streptosporangiaceae; genus Microtetraspora; species Microtetraspora malaysiensis. Next base: position 8,238,979 of record NZ_CP191998.1, on the reverse strand, counting down.
TGGCGCAGATCGTGAAGCGGGCCTACAAGTACCGCTTCTCCCCGACCCCCGGGCAGGTCGCCGAGACTCCTGCAGCGCCTTGTTGTAGACCAGGCGCACACACCCGAATGTCCGGGCAAGACTGTATGTCCGGCAGTGGGAGTGCGCCTGCGGCGTGGTCCACGACCGGGACGTGAACGCAGCAAAGAACATCTTGGCCGCCGGGCTGGCGGACAAGTAAACCGCCTGTGGAGCTGGGGTAGGACCTCAACGAGAGACCTCTCGGACGGGGCGCCCGGCGGTGAAGCAGGAAGCCTGACCGGTGACGGTCGGAATCCCCCTCGTTTGTGAGGGGGAGGATGTCAACCTCCCTAAGCTAATGGCGTGAACGACTTCCCTTGGGCTGAGGCAGCCGCCACCGGCGTCGGCTCGCATCCAGGAGACGACCACGTCGAGGCGCTCCGCGTGGTCTTCGGCGAGCTGTCGATGCCGTACCTGCCCGAGCTGCCGGGCCGGGGCGTCGGCGCGGACATGATCGGCAGGACGGCGTCGCTGCTGGTGGAGCTGCCCGTGGAGGTGCAGCCGTCCGGGTGGCGGTTCGCCGACCGGCCGGGGCGCGACCTCAAACGCGCTCGCGACCACCTCTCGCGCGACCTCGACGCCCTCGAAGAGGTCGCCCAGGGCTACACGGGCCCGTTGAAGGTCCAGGTCTGCGGGCCGTGGACGCTGGCGGGCGCGGTCGAGCTGCGGTACGGCGACAAGACGCTCGCCGACCCGGGAGCCGTACGCGATCTGGTGGACTCACTCGCCGAAGGCGTGGCCGCGCACGTGGCGGAGGTGCGCAGACGCGTGCCCGGCGCGGAGATCGTTCTGCAGGTCGACGAGCCCGGCCTGCCCGGCGTGCTCGCCGGAACGGTGCGGACCGCGTCCGGATTCGGGCGGCTGCCCGCGGTGGAGCCGGCGTCCGTGGCCGAGCGGCTCAAGACGGTGCTCCGCGCGGCCGAGTCGAACGGCTCCGCCCCTTTCCCGATCGTCCACTGTTGCGCCCCGAACGTCCCCTTCAAGGTCCTGCGTATGGCGGGTGTGCGTGGCGTCTCGCTCGACGCGGCGCTGCTGCGCCGCCGGGACGAGGACCACATCGGTGAGGCCGTGGAGGCGGGCATCGCGTTCCTGCTCGGGGTCGTTCCCGGGACGGACACCCGGCTCCCGGACATCGGCGTGGTCGCCAGGCCCGCGACGGAGCTGTGGCGGCGGCTCGGCTTCCCCCCGGCGCGGCTGGCCCGGCAGGTGGTGCTCACCCCCGCGTGCGGGCTGGCGGGAGCGTCCCCGGCGTACGCGCGCGCGGCGCTCGCCACCTGCGCGAAGGCGGCCCGGGTGCTGCGTGAGGACCCGGGCGAGTAGTCGTTCTCCAGGGTGATGACGCGCCGGGGTGGAGCCCCGCCGGGAAGGTATGAGCACGCCCTGTGCTCCCGTAGCGTTCTTCCAGGGGTCGTGACGAGGGGAATTGGCATGGACGCCGAGGTCGAGGGCGCGCCGGCGGCGGCGCGAGAGCGGCACGCGGAGCTCGCCGAGCTGGCCGAGGACGCCAACTGGCGTTACTACGTGCTCGACTCGCCGACCGTCAGCGACGCTCAGTACGACGCGTGGATGCGGGAGCTCAGGGAGCTGGAGCAGGAGCATCCCGATCTGCGTACGCCCGACTCGCCCACGCAGAAGGTCGGGGCGCCGATATCGACCGAGTTCGCCGCCGTCGAGCACCTTCAGCGCATGGAGAGCCTGGACAACGCGTTCGACGACGACGAGCTCACCGCCTGGCAGGCGCGGGCCGAGCGGCTGGCCGAGGCCGACCCCGCGCCGTACCTGTGCGAGCTCAAGATCGATGGCCTCGCGGTCGCGCTGCTGTACGAGAAGGGACGCCTGGTCAGGGGCGCCACCCGGGGAGACGGCCGCACCGGCGAGGACGTGACGCCCAACGTGCGCACCGTGCGGGGCGTGCCGCACCGGCTGACCGGCGACGACGTGCCCGATCTGGTCGAGGTGCGCGGCGAGGTGTTCCTGCCGGTCGAGGGGTTCCGCCGGCTCAACGAGCAGCTCATGGACGCGGGGAAGGCGCCGTTCGCCAACCCGCGCAACTCCGCCGCGGGCTCGCTGCGGCAGAAGGACCCCCGGGTCACCGCCCAGCGCCCGTTGCGGATGATCGTCCACGGCGTCGGCAAGTGGGAGGGCGCCGAGCCGCCGGTCACCCAGTCCCATATGTACGACCGGCTGAAGAGCCTCGGGCTCCCGGTCAGCGACCGATACCGGGTGGTCCGCGGTCTCGACGAGATCCGCGAGTTCGTCAAGTACTACGAGGAGCACCGGCACGACCCCGAGTACGAGATCGACGGCGTGGTGGTCAAGGTCGATCGGGTCGCGGTGCAGCGGGAGCTCGGCTCCACCAGCAAGTCGCCTCGGTGGGCGATCGCGTTCAAGTACCCGCCGGAGGAGGTGACCACCAAGCTCCGCGACATCCAGGTGGGCGTCGGGCGCACCGGTCGCGTGACGCCGTACGGCGTGATGGAGCCGGTGGTGGTGGCCGGGTCCACGGTCGAGCGGGCCACTTTGCACAACGCGTCCGAGGTGGTCCGCAAGGGAGTGCTCATCGGCGACACCGTCGTGCTGCGCAAGGCGGGTGACGTGATCCCCGAGATCGTGGGGCCGGTGGTGGATCTGCGTACGGGGGACGAGCGCGCGTTCGTCATGCCGACGCACTGCCCCGAGTGCGGCACCGAGCTCGCCTACGAGCGGGAGGGTGACGCCGACCTGCGCTGCCCCAACACCCGCGCCTGCCCGGCCCAGCTCCGCGAGCGGGTCTTCTTCGCGGCGGGGCGCAACGCGTTCGACATCGAGGGGCTGGGATACGTCGCGGCCACCGCGCTCACCCAGCCGCTTCCGCCGCAGGAGCCGCCACTGCGCACCGAGGCCGACCTGTTCGACCTCACCGTCGAGCGGCTGCTGCCGATCAAGTCGGTGGTCCTCGACCCGGACAGCGGGCTGCCCAAGGCCGATGCCGAGACCGGCGAGCCCAAGGTGGTGTCCTTCTTCGCCACCGTGTCCGGCGCGCCGAGCAAGAACGCGGAGAAGATGCTGGAGGAGCTGGAGCGGGCCAAGGACCAGCCGCTCTGGCGGGTGTTGGTCGCGCTGTCCATCCGGCACATCGGCCCGCCGACCGCGCGCGCCCTCGCGGCGGAGTTCCGGTCGCTCGACGCCATCGCGAAAGCCTCGGAGGAGGAGCTGGCGGCGGTCGAGGGCATCGGTCCCCGCGTCGCGGCCGCCATCAGGGAGTGGTTCGAGGTTGACTGGCACCGCGAGATCGTGGACAGGTGGCGGGCCGCGGGCGTCCGCATGGCCGACGAGCCTCCGGCCGATCAGGGCCCGCGCACGCTTGAGGGCCTCACCTTCGTGGTCACCGGCACGCTCGCCCGGTTCACCCGGGACGAGGCCGGCGAGGCCATCACCAGCCGGGGCGGCAAGGTGGCCGGCTCGGTGTCGAAGAAGACCGGCTTCGTGGTGGTGGGCGAGAATCCCGGTTCCAAGTACGACAAGGCCGTGAAGCTCGGCGTGCCCATCCTCGACGATCAGGGGTTCCAGGTTTTGCTGGAGCAGGGCCCCGAGGCGGCCGAGGCGGTCGCCAGACGCGGCGAGGGCTGACCGCTCCGCCGCCTCCACCGCGCTCGCCGCCTGCGCGGCCAAGACCGCGAGGTTTCCGACGGGCTGCTGTCGTTCATCGCTCCCTGCCACCGGGAGAACATCAAATTCTTCGGCTTCAATGACGTGGACATCGAGGCCGAGCTCGCCACGCTCGACGATGGCCGGCGTCCGCGCTTCTCAATAGAAAGATGATCGATATATATTGATCACATGAAATCGATGCAAGAGCCCACTTTCCTGATCCTGACCGCGCTCGCGGCCGGTCCGCAGCATGGGTACGGCATCATCGCGGATGTGGAGCGCATCTCCGGCGGCCAGGTACGCCTGCGCGCCGGCACCCTCTACGCGGCTTTCGACCGTCTCCAGGCGGAGGGTCTCATCGCCGAAGATCGCGAAGAAATCGTGGACGGCCGAGTGCGGCGCTACTACAAGCTCACGGGTGACGGCACGAGCAGGCTGGCGGCCGAAGCCGAGCGGATGCGCAGACATGCGCGCGCGGCAACCGTACGCCTGCGCGCCCTCGGGTCGGGAGGGACGGCATGAACCTGCTCGAAGCCCGCTACCGTCGCCTGCTGGCCTGCTACCCCCGCGATCACCGAGCGCGGCACGAAGAGGAGATGATCGGCGTCCTGCTGGCAGGGGCGCGGCTTGGCCAGACTCGGCCGGCCCCCGCCGACACGGTCGACCTGCTGTGGGGGGCACTACGCGTTCACGCTCGGCGGGCCTTTGGCAGTGTCTCGGCACCCACGTGGCGGAACGGGGCGGTCCTCGCCGTGGCACTGTGGCCATTTCTGATGCTGGTCGATGCGCTGGCGACTGCACTGTTAGTGGCGGCCGAGTCCCTGCACAACGTGGGCATTGTCGCGCTGCGGTCGATCTCGATCTCGTTAGTGGCCGAGCAGGTCGTGATCGCAGCCGTGCCCGTGCTGGCCGTGCTGCTCGGCCGCCGGTGGATCGCCGTACTCGGCGCGGTCGCGTTCGTGTTGCATCAGGCCGCCCACCCGAGCCTGCTGGGTCTGGACACGCTGTTCCTCCCGAACTACGGTCCTGTTCTGCTGGCCAAGCTGGTCGTGGTCGTCATCGCCTTCGTTCCCGCAGTGCACCGCGCGGTCAGGCGCATCCCCCGGCGCGCCTTCCTGCTCTGGGGGCCGCTCGCTCTGGTAGGGCTGACTGCCAGCAAGGCCATCGTGCGCTGGGTGGATGTCATCGCCCACCAGGACATCGTGACCTGGAAACCTGTGCCATGGCTGATCGCAGTTGCGCTGGCAGCCGGATATGCGTCCCGATCCGCCGTGGGCCGGCGGGCAGCGCTGCTGCTGTTCCTGCCCGCCGCAGCCCTCGGTGACCTTGGGGACCTGCCGTTCGTACCCACCTCCACGGCCCTCGCGCAGATCGGCTGCGCGGCCCTGGCCTTCTCGGCCGGGATGGCATTGGCCTGGTGCGCCGTTGGGGCCGCTTGGCATGATCTCCAGCCTGGCCGACCACGCGTGTGAGCCCCCACTGCGCAGGAGTACCTGGCCGTCGTGCCGCCTGGTGGTTCGCGGTGCTCGCGCTCTCGGCCGCCGACGCGCCATCTGGGGGGCACCGGCGGCCGAGGCGCCGTCGTGGCGGGCCGAATCAGTTCGCGGTGCAGGTGACCGAGGGAACGCCGGCCGTGCCCGACGAGGTGCCAGTGAAGCCGAAGGTGGTCGCCGTGTTCGGGGCCAGGGCGCCGTTCCAGCCCAGGTCCGTCACGGTGACGGCCGATCCGCTGCCGGACAGCGAACCGTTCCAGAGCTGTGTGATCGACTGGCCGTTGGCGTACGTCCAGGTGACCTTCCACCCGCTGATCTGCGCTGTGCCGGTGTTCTTCACCGACACCTCGCCCTGGAAGCCGCCCTGCCACTGGTTGACCAGCGTGTACGACGCCGTACAGGCCTTTCCGGCCGGCGGCGGGGACGGGGAAGTGCTCGGTGAGGGGCTCGTGGGCGGGCTGGGGCTGGACGACGGGCTCGGGGACGCGCTGGGCGAGGGGCTCGGGCCGCCCGTGGGCGGGGGAGCGGCCATGGCCAGGTCGTACGCCCGCTGGGGCACGAACTGCCCGGCGCCGGCGATGCACCCGTCCGCCTCGCCCGGGGGCTTGACCCAGAGGTAGGCGGCGATCGCGGAGTCGCCGGTGTCGATGGTGCTCCAGGTGCCGGTGGCCCGTCCGGCCGGGTCGCACCATTCGCTGCCGCTCGGGCCGTTGCCGTTGCGGCCGGTGTCGATGACCGCCTTCAGTCCGGAGGCGCCGGTGGCCGCGATGACGCTCTTGGCGTAGCTCACCAGGCCCGGCGTCGAGCGGTAGTTGGAGACGTTGAGGGCGATGCCGTCCGCGCTGCTTCCGACCTCGGCGCCGTTCAGCCGGGACGCCAGCTCGGAGGCGGAGAGCCATGCGTCGTGGCCGCCGTCGAAGTACACCTTGACCTGGGACGACGTGGCCTTGAACTTCTTGCCGGCGTACGCCATGGATGCCTTGACCTCGGCCTGCTGGGCGATGCTCATGCAGTTGGACATGATCGAGAGCGCGTCCGGCTCAAGGATGACGGTGGCCGGGCGTCCGCCGAGCCCCGCCGCGATCTGGTCGATCCACGCGCGGTACGCCGTGTGGTCCGGAGCGCCGCCCGCGCTGGCGCCACCGCAGTCGCGGTTCGGCATGTCGTACACGACCATGATCGGGATCTTCCCGGTCGCGGCGGCGGCACCGACGTAGGCGTCGACCTCGGTGCGTACGGTCGAGGGGTTGTACGACGCGAACCATCGCCCCTGCGGGGCGGCGGCGATCCGGTCCCTGATCACGGCGGTGCGGCTGTCGCCGGGGTTGGCCGCCACCCACTTGGCCGCGCCGGTCTGCGGGTCGACGTAGAACGCGGAGCTATCGGCCTGGGCGGCGGACGAGGCGAAGACGGCGGTCCCCGTCGCGACGGCCGCGGCCGCGGCGAGAACTGCCGCCATCACGGGCCTTTTACGAGACATGGCTACTCCATCCCGATTGTTTGGGAGCGCTCCCACGAATCCCCTGGATGGTACGGGCGGGATGGGGCGGCGAGGGAAGACCTTCCGCGCCCGCTCGGGACACCTAGCCTGAAAAGCCCAGGCAGTCGGACGGCCCTCCTTGGCGGCGATGTGAAACATTCACCCGCAAGTCGTGCATCTCATACTGCATGCCGCGACACGCAATGAAGCGCAAGAAATCCGTAGTAACGGAACGTGCCCAACCGGTTTCGCGAAGTGGCCCAGAGGCCGTACCCTCCCATAGTGGCCTCTTGGGGGGTTTGTTACCGATGACTGCAGCTTCCCGTAATCGCGCGCCGGCTTCCGCGATGCCGTCTTCACGCATCCCCGTTCCGGCCGGGATCTCGCTGCCCGCGAACTCGCCCTCCGGGGGGCGCGGTTCCTCGTCCGCGACGGGTTATCCGGCGGACACCCGCGACACCGGCCCCCGCCCCGGCTCGCCGCTGTGGAGCTACCTCGCCGGGGTCACCGCGATCGGTTGCACCGCCCTGGTCGTGGCCCAGATCCGCCTGGGGCTGGACGAGCTCGTCCAGATCGGGGGCACACCGCTGTTCTGGATGCTGGCCGCCCTGGTCGTGCTGGGAGAGCTGCGCCCGGTCATGGTCAGCTCGTCGACTCTGGTCGGGGGCACCCCCACGTCCACGATGTTCACCTTCGCCGTGCTGATGCACTACGGCCTGCCGATGGCGGCGCTGCTGCAGGCCGTCGCGGTGATCGTGAGCGGCCTGGTCAACCGCCGGGCCTGGCATCGCGTGGCGTTCAACATCGCGCAGGTGACGCTCGCCTGCACCGCCGCGGCCGTGATGCTCGGCCTGTTCGGCGTGCGTTCCACTCCTCTTCTGCCGTGGACGCCGCGCGGCGGGGACATCCCGGCCATCGTCGCCGCGGGCCTCGCCTACTTCGCGGTCCGCGCGCTTCTCGTCTCCGCGGCGGTCGCCCTGCACGAGCGGCGGCCGGCGCTCCGCGTGATCAGGGCCTCGATCGGGCCGCAGGCCCTCGTTTACGGCGCGCTGCTCGGGCTGGCACCGTTGGTGGTCGTGGTCATGTCCCACTCGCCCGCGCTGGTCCCGCTGTTCGTGGCTCCGCTGGCCGCGGTCTACTTCACCGCCACCATGTCCATGCGACGCGACCACCAGGCCATGCACGACGGCCTGACCGGGCTGCCGAACCGCAAGATGTTGATCCTGCGCACCGAGGAGGCGCTGGCCGAGGCCCGCGAGCGGGAGCGGGTCGGCCTGCTGCTGCTCGACCTCGACCGGTTCAAGGAGGTCAACGACACCCTCGGGCACCCCGTCGGAGACCGCCTGCTGCAGATCGTGGCCCACCGGCTCACCCACAGCGTCCGCCCGGGCGACGTCGTGGCCCGGCTCGGCGGCGACGAGTTCGCCGTGCTGCTGCCGTCCATCCGGGACGCGCACGCGGCCAAGGAGGTCGCCTCGCGACTCCGCGTCGCGCTCACCGAGCCGGTACGGCTCGAAGGCATGACCTTCGACCTGGACGCCTCGATCGGCATAGCGCTCTTCCCCGACGACGCGCCGGACTTCGAGCTGCTGCTCCAGCGCTCCGACGTCGCCATGTACCTCGCGAAGGAGGGCCGCACCGGCGTCGAGTTCTATCTCGCCGACAAGGACCGCAACTCGCCCGAACGGCTGAGCCTGCTCGGCGACCTGCGGCGGGCGATCGACACGGACGAGCTGGAGCTGCACTACCAGCCGAAGGTGAGCCTCGACGACGGCCACGTGGAGGGTGTGGAGGCGCTGCTGCGCTGGTGGCACCCGGTACGCGGCCCGATCTCGCCCGGGGAGTTCGTCCCGCTGGCCGAGCAGTCGTATCTCATGCGCGAGCTCACCAAGCACGTCATCGATCAGGCGCTCGACCAGGCGGCCGAGTGGTGGCACGCCGGGCTGGATGTGCCGATCTCGGTGAACGTCTCCGCGCGCGACCTGCTCGACTCGGGCCTGCCCGACCAGCTCGAAGCGGGGCTGGAACGGCTGGAGCTGCCCGCCGAGGCGATCCGCCTGGAGGTCACCGAACGCATCCTGATGACCGACCAGGCGTACACCGCCGACACGATCCGCACGCTGGCCGGGATGGGCGTGCAGCTCGCCCTCGACGACTTCGGCACCGGCTATTCGTCCCTGGTGCGGTTGCAGCGCCTGCCCGTGTCGGAGGTCAAGATCGACGGTTCGTTCGTACGGCGGCTGGCGGAGTCACCCGATGACGAGCGGATCGTGCGCTCGATCATCGACCTGGTGCGCTCGCTCGGGCTGCGGTCGGTCGCCGAGGGCGTCGAGTCCGGCGACATCGCCGCCCGGCTGCGCGACATGGGATGTCACGCGGGCCAGGGCTGGTGGCTCGCCGAGCCCATGCCCGCCGACGAGACCACGGTCTGGCTGCGCGCCCGGCTCAGCCCCGCCTTCACCAGCCGTCCCAGAGGCGTCGCACGGCTCACGCCCGGCGGCTGAGCCGGGTCCGATGACCGGCGCGTCCGTCCTGGCGGGAGGGGAGCGGGAGGGCCGGCGGCGAGGGCGCCCACGGGTCCCCGGCGGACGCCCTTCCGGGCGTGCGGAGGGCCGGCGTCGTCGGGCCGACGGCGCGCGTCGGTCTGTGGACAACGTCGGGCACGCTTGGTGACGAGCTCTAGGATGGCAGTGTCCACTCTCCATCCAGAAACGGGTTCGACGACTCATGTCCGCCATAACCCGCGACGAGGTCGCTCACCTCGCACGGCTGTCCAGGCTGGCGCTGGCCGACGAGGAGCTCGACCACTTCGCCGCCCAGCTCGACCAGATCGTCGCCGCGGTGGCCCGCGTCGCCGAGGTCGCCGCCGACGACATCCCGCCGTCCTCGCACGCGCTTCCGCTGACCAACGTCTTCCGTCCGGACGAGGTCCGGCCGAGTCTGACGCCTGAGCAGGCTCTTTCCGGCGCGCCCGCCGTGGAGGACGACCGCTTCCGCGTTCCCCGGATCCTTGGGGAGGAGGCATGACCGAGCTGCTCCACAAGACGGCCGCCGAGCTGGGCCGGCTGATCGCCGCGCGTGAGGTTTCCGCCGTCGAGGTCACCCAGGCCCATCTGGACCGCATCGCCGAGGTCGAGCCCAAGGTCAACGCGTTCCTGCACGTGGATCCCGAGACCACGCTCGCCCAGGCGCGCGCGGTGGACGAGCGGATCGCCGGCGGCGAGCGGCTCGGCCCCCTCGCGGGCGTGCCGGTCGCGCACAAGGACGTCTTCACCACCACCGACATGCCCACCACCGCCGGCTCCAAGATCCTCGAAGGCTGGCGCCCGCCGTACGACGCGACGGTGACGAGCCGGCTGCGCGAGGCGGGGCTGGTCATCCTGGGCAAGACCAACCTGGACGAGTTCGCCATGGGCTCCTCCACGGAGAACTCGGCGTACGGACCGACCCGCAACCCGTGGGACCTCTCCCGGATCCCCGGCGGCTCGTCGGGCGGCTCGTCGGCCGCGGTCGCCGCGTACGAGGCGCCCCTGTCCACCGGCACGGACACCGGCGGCTCGATCCGCCAGCCGGCCGCGGTCACCGGCATCGTCGGCATGAAGCCGACCTACGGCGGCTCGTCCCGGTACGGCCTGATCGCGTTCGCGTCGTCGCTGGACACGCCCGGCCCCTTCGCGCGCAACGTCCTGGACGCGGCGCTGCTGCACGAGGCGTTCTCCGGGCACGACGTGATGGACTCGACCTCGATCCACGCGCACGTGCCGCCGGTCGTGGAGGCCGCCCGCCAGGCCGACATCGCGGGGCTGCGCGTCGGCGTGGTCAAGGAGTTCGGCGGCGAGGGCTACCAGCCGGGCGTGCTCGCCCGGTTCCACGAGGCCGTCGAGCTGCTCGAGTCCCTCGGCGCCAAGGTCGTCGAGGTCTCCTGCCCGTCGTTCGGGTACGCGCTCCCGGCGTACTACCTGATCGCCCCCTCCGAGTGCTCGTCCAACCTGGCCCGCTTCGACGCCATGCGGTACGGCCTGCGTGTCGGCGACGACGGCACCCGCAGCGCCGAGGAGGTTATGTCGATGACCCGGGCGGCCGGGTTCGGGCCCGAGGTCAAGCGGCGCATCATGCTGGGCACCTACGCGCTGTCGTCGGGCTACTACGACGCCTACTACGGGCAGGCGCAGAAGGTCCGCACGCTGATCTCGCGCGACTTCGACGCTGCCTTCCACCAGGTGGACGTGCTGGTCTCGCCGACGACGCCGACCACGGCGTTCCCGATCGGCGAGCGGGCCGACGACCCGATGGCGATGTACCTCGCCGACCTGTGCACGATCCCGACCAACCTGGCCGGCAACGCGGCGATCTCGGTGCCGTGCGGCCTGGCCGACGAGGACGGCCTGCCGGTCGGCCTGCAGATCATGGCCCCGGTGCTCGGCGACGACCGCTGCTACCGGGTCGGAGCCGCGGTGGAGAAGGCGCTGGAGGACCGCTGGGGCGGCTCGCTCCTGACCAAGGCGCCCGCGCTGGAAGGACTGGGTTACCAGCATGGCTGATACTGAGACGCTCATGCCGTACGACGAGGCGCTGGAGCGCTTCGAACCGGTGCTGGGGTTGGAGACGCACGTCGAGCTCGGCACCGAGTCGAAGATGTTCTGCGGCTGCCCGACCGAGTTCGGGGCGCCGCCGAACACGCACGTCTGTCCCGTCTGCCTGGCGCTGCCGGGCTCGCTCCCGGTCGCGAACGCCGAGGCGATCGAGTCGACCATCCGCATCGGCCTCGCGCTGAACTGCACGATCGCTGAGTGGTGCAGGTTCGCCCGGAAGAACTACTTCTATCCGGACATGCCGAAGAACTACCAGATCAGCCAGTACGACGAGCCGCTGTGCACCGACGGCTACCTCGACGTCGTCGTCGACGGCCAGACCGTGCGGATCGAGATCGAGCGGGTCCACCTGGAGGAGGACACCGGCAAGTCGACGCATGTCGGCGGGGCCACGGGCCGCATCCACGGCGCCGACTACTCCATCGTGGACTACAACCGGGCCGGCATCCCGCTGGTCGAGATCGTCACCAAGCCGATCCCCGGCACCGACCGGCTCGCCCCCGAGGTCGCCCGCGCGTACGTGACGGAGCTGCGGGAGCTCATGCGCGCGCTCGGCGTGTCGGACGTGCGCATGGAGGAGGGCTCCCTGCGCTGCGACGTCAACGTCTCGCTCATGCCGCGCGGCGCGTCGGAGTGGGGCACCCGCACCGAGACCAAGAACGTCAACTCGCTGCGCAGCGTCGAGCGCGCGGTCCGCGGCGAGATCGAGCGCCAGGCGGCGATCCTCGCCGACGGCGGCCGCATCATCCAGGAGACCCGGCACTTCCACGAGGACACCGGACGGACCACGTCCGGCCGTTCCAAGGAGGAGGCGCAGGACTACCGTTACTTCCCCGAGCCCGACCTGCTGCCCATGGCCCCCGACCCGGAGTGGGTCGCCTCGCTCAAGGCCGAGCTGCCCGAGCTGCCCTCGGTACGGCGCGGCCGCCTTCAGGCGGAGTGGGGAGTGTCCGACCTGGACATGGCGGCGATGCACAACGCGGACGCCATCGACCTGGTCGAGGTGACCGTGGCCGCCGGGGCTCCCGCCGCCGACGCGCGCAAGTGGTGGATGGGTGAGCTGGCCCGTCGGGCCAACGAGGCCGGCAAGCCGCTCGCCGAACTGCCGATCACGCCGGCGGAGGTCGCGCGGGTGACCGAGCTGGTCGCCTCGGGCGCGCTGAACGACAAGCTGGCCCGCCAGGTCCTTGAGGGCGTGCTCGCCGGCGAGGGTTCCCCGGACGACGTCGTCGCCAAGCGCGGCCTTCAGGTCGTCAACGACGAGGGCGAGCTGCTGGCGATCATCGACAAGGTTCTCGCGGAGAACGCCGACGCGGCGGACAAGGTCCGTTCCGGCAAGGTGGCGGCTGCGGGCGCCCTGGTCGGCGGCGTGATGAAGGCCAGCCGGGGCAAGGCCGACGCCGCCCGGGCCCGCGAGCTCATCCTGGAGAAGCTCGGCGTCTCCTGACGCCAGGCCACTGGTCTGGAGCCGGCCGGGTCTGGCTCCAGACCGGTCAGGGCACGCGCGGTGGGGACCCCGACGCTTGGGACGCCGACGCTTGGAGGGCGGCCGCGATGACCGACGGCCGCCTCCGTGACGGCCCTACGCCACTGATCCCTCAGGCTGAGGCGGGCTGAGTGCTCGTCGCCGATCTCCGAGTCTTGTCATCTGATTTCCGGCATGTTCAGGAGAGGGTGCTTTAGGGTTAACTGAGCGGAGATGCCCCTGGGCCGGAGGAGACTTAGGCGTGCGGAACGCGGAAGCGTCCATCGGACCGCCGACGGATCCGTTCGCGGCGGCGCCTCCGCCTGAGTCCCCCAGAAAGCACCCGGTACGGCCCGCGTCCGGAACGCTGCCCCCCGGGGTGTCGGCCGACATCTTCGGCGGATCGTCCGCCGCGCCTCCTGGGCTGCGAAGCCCCGACAACCCGAACGACCTGAAGAGCCCGAACTCCTCGAACGGGCCCGGTGTCCCGGCGCCCGCTGTGGCTCCGGCGGTCCAGCCGTGGCCGGTGGCGGATCGCCCGGCGCGCGAGGAGCCGCCGCCCCGCACCGACCCACCCGAACCGGAGCCGGGGCCGGGCTCGCGCCGGAGACTTCTCAAGTTCGGCGTGCCTGCCGTGCTCGCCCTGCTGTTGCTCGCCTATCTGGTGCCCGCCGCGCTCATGGCCGGTCGAGTACTGCCCGGCACCACCGTCCTGGGCGTCGACATCGGAGGCCAGACGGAGGCGGAGGCCGTACGGATCCTGACGAAGAGGCTGTCCGGCCTGGCCCGTACGCCGGTGATCGTGAAGCGGGGCCTGGAGCGTGCCTCGGTCAACCCGGAGCAGGCGGGGCTCTCCCTCGACGCGGAGGCGACGGTCCGGCAGGCGTCGGGGGGTTTCCCCAGCCCAGGAGCGGTCTGGAACGCTCTGACGACCGGTCACGAGATCCCTCCGAAGATCGTGGTCAATTCGTCCCGGCTGGAGATCGCGGTCGCCAGGGATGTCGCGTCCGTCTTCGCCGCGCCCGCGCGGGAGGGCGGCGTCGAGTTCAAGGGGCTGACCCCGGTCCCGATCTACCCGAAGGCGGGTCGGCAGATCGACCAGGCCAAGGTCGCGGCCGACATCCGGCGGGCGTACCTCAACCCGGACGCGATGGTCGAGGTGGAGGTCGGGGCGGACGAGCCCAAGGTGACGCGGGCGGAGGTGCGCCGCGCGCTCGCCTGGGCGAAGCGTGCGGTCGCTGCCCCGGTCACGGTCACGGCCGACCGGGGGGCGGTGCAGATCTCCCCTGAGGCCATCGCCGCGAATCTCACGTTCACCGTGGACCGGGGGCGCGAGTTGCGGCCCGTCTTCGACGTGGGCCGGGCGCTGGACGGCGTGCAGGACCGGCTCATCGACCCCCGGCGGCTGCCTCGCGACGCCACGTTCACGATCATCGGTGGCAAGCCCACGCTGGTACGGGCGAAGGCCGGCCACACGCTGAACACGGCCCGCCTGTCCTCGGACGTCGTCAAGGCGATCACGGCGGGGAGCCGTACGGTGCGGGCCTTCGTGACCACGGGCCGGCCGGGCGTGACCGATGACGAGGCGCGCCAGATGGGGATCAGAGAGCGGGTCGGCAACTTCACCACGTCCTTCGCGTGCTGTCTGCCGCGGGTCACCAACATCAAGACCGCGGCGCGCGCGCTCGACGGCCAGCTGGTCCGGCCGGGGGAGTCGTTCTCGCTCAACGGGTTCCTGGGCAGGCGGGAGCCCACCGGAGGGTATGTCGGCGGCGCGGCGCCGACGCGGACCCGCGGGACGGCCGGGGCCGACGTGGCCGGCATCTCGCAGGTCGCGACCACGCTGTTCAACGCGGCCATGCGTGCCGGGCTGGAGGACGTGGAGCACACCCCGCACGACCACCACATCAGGAACTACCCCCCGGGCCTGGACGCGGCGGTCTCCTATCCGGGACCCGACCTGGAGTGGAAGAACGACTCGCCCTACGGCGTGCTGGTACGCGCGAGCGCCACGGACACCTCGGTGACCGTCGAACTCTGGAGCACCAAGCGGTACGAGGTCGAGTTCTCCGATCCGGTCCGGTCCCAGCAGGTCAACCCCGAGGTCCGTACGGTCGAGGGGCCCGGCTGTGTGCCGGTGGCCGGTCAGGCCGGGTTCACCGTCGAGGTCACCCGTACGCTCCGGCAGAACGGCAAGGTGGCCGGCCGCCAGACGTTCACGACCACCTACGCGCCGGAGACGACGGTCGTCTGCGCCGCGGCCCGCTGACGGCCCCTGGCCCGCTCCCACTGCGCCTGAGGGCCGCCAGGATGGCCGACGAGAAGATGACCGCCCTCCCACCCGCACTCTCTCGGCTCATCTCTTAGGGGGCCGGGGGTGCAGTGGGCGGAGCCCCCTACGATCTCGTTGGCTTAGCTATGAGCGGACGCGCTTGGTTGGCAGCCATGCAGTCAGGAGTGGCGCCAAGGTGCTGATCAGTGGGGCGCCGAAGATGCACAGGGTCCGTTCCCAGGGGTGGCCGAAGGTGCCGGTGGTCATGTCCTCGGACAGGAAGATGTAGTAGTCCCCATCGGGAAAGATCTCGACTGGCCAGCGTGGATGATCGTCTGTGGCTTGGCGGTGGGGCCAGAACCACCAGGCGGGGTGTTGCCAGTCGAGCACGAGCAGTCGCTGTGACGGGGCGAAGGTCCGGGTCATGGCCAGCAAGCCGAGGGCGTTGACTGCGTCATGGGCTGCCGCGAACTGGGCCGGCTTGCTGGTGAAGATGGGGGCCAGGTCGATGGTTACCGATGGAGTCGGCTCGTTGATTGCGGGTTCGCGGGACTGGTTGGGGCGAAATCTGAACCGGGCGTCGAATGGCGCCCAAAAGTCCTCGTAGTGGTCCAGATCGATCTCTTGCCAGGCCGGAAAAGTCACAAGGTGACCATAACTGGCGGATGCTGGCGAAATCGGGGTGCGCTTGAGCGCCCGTGCTGGAGTTTCTCCGCCTGGGGGAATGCGGTCGCCTCGTCGTAGGTCTGGCCAGTGGTCAGGCAGTGGTGGACGATGCCGAGCATGCGGTCGAACAGGTTGCGTTGCGCCGCGGCGTGGCGGTCACCATGTTCTGTGTAGCCGCAGCTCGTCGGCTCCCACGGGCCACCTGATTCTGCGTCAGGCCGGGTTCGAGGTGATCGAGTTCGAGGGCTTGGACCACATCGCTGGTCTGGCCACGGCTGATGTGATCGCCCCGAGGTTGTCCGCCGCCCTGGCCGCGGCGGGCTGGTAGACGCCTGGCTGACCCGATCTCGGGGCTTGCTCATAGCTACTTTGGGCTCATCGCACGGACCTGAGTGGAGGGCCGTTTCCGTCGGTGAGCCGGCGGGTTCCCCAGTGGCGGGCAATGATCAAGGCGGCCCCGGGGCGCCCATCCGCGGGGTGGTCAGACGTTGAGGGCGGCCCGCAGGGCGGTGGCGTAGGCGCGGGGGTGGGTGGTGTTGCCGTTGTGTCCGCCGGGGAACTCGCGCAGCCGCGTGCCGTGCAGGTCGGCCAGCGCGGTGGCGCATGTGCGGTCGAAGACGGTGTGCGGTGTGGTGCGGCCGACCGCCGGGACGATGCGGGTGGGCGTCTCCTTCAGGGCGGCGACATCGAGGGTGTCGCGGATGACCGCGGTGAAATCGTGCTCGATGAAGAAGGCGAAGTTGCGGACCCGCTGCGGGGTCATCGGCTGCGGGGTGAGGCCGGGTTCGGCGTCGGGGCTGGAGCGGTCGATGCCGAGGACGTCGGCGATCATCGCCAGAGCCGCCGGCAGGCCGTCTCGCCGGTGGATGTGCTGGATCTCTTCCAGTTCGCGTTCGTGGTGGGCGCGCTGCTCGGCGGGGAGCAGGCGCGGGCTGACCGTTTCGTGGGCGACGAGCGTGCTGATCTGTTCCGGGTACCGGACGGCCAGGTGGAAGCCGATGGAGGCGCCGAGGCTGCAGCCGAGCATGAGCACGGGCCGGTCGGTGAGCTCGGCCAGCAGGCGGTGGACGTCGTCGGCGTGCTGGGCCAGTGTCACGCCCTGCGCGGGGTCGTCCAGGGTGCTGCGGGACAGGCCGCGGCGGTCGTAGGTCACCACGGTGTAGTCGTCGGCGAGCTGGTCGACCAGGTCCGTGCTGCGTCCGGCGTCGCCCTCGCCGCTCTGGGAGATGAGCAGCATCGGGCCGGTGCCGTGGACCTCGTGGTAGAGCGTGGCGCCGGGCACGCGCAGCAGGCCGGTCGTCGTGGTGGCGGTCATGGACATCCCTTCGGGTCGGGCCGGTACGGCCGGGTCGTGATCGACCATAATCCATCATTTTAGATACATCAAGACTGATGTATCTGTCTTGATATATCTTGGGGGCATGAACGGAGTCGAGCTGTTCCTGCTGGGGCGGACCCTGATGAAGATCGGTGAGGAAGCCCTGCCCACCGAGGGCATAGGGCAGCACTCCACCAGCGTCCGGACGGTCCTGATCGTGGCCACCGATGTGCGCGCCCACCCCGGCAGCGCGGTGGGCGAGATCGCCGTCAGGACCGGTCTGCCGCAAAGCGCCGTGTCGGCGGCGGTCGCCCGGCTCCGCCAGGCGGGTGCCGTGGTCACCGAGCCCGACTCCCGCGACCGCCGTCGGCTCCTGATCCGCCCCGCCCCCGATGCCTCCCCACGCGTGGCAGAGGTCAGATCGGCTCCGATCGACGCCGCGCTGGTGACCGCCCTGGGCGCCGACGACCCGGAACGCGTGGCCCGGGTCGTGGCGCTCCTCGACGAACTCGCGCGGCACCTGAGCCCACAGGCGCTCGCCCGTCTACGCGGCTGAGGTCTCCGGCCACTGGAGCGGCGTCCGCGGCGCCTCCCGCCGGCCCGTGAAGGTCTCGGGCGGGTCAGTGAGTCGGGATGACGAGGATGCGGTCGTCGCCGGGGCGAGGGGTGCCCCTGCCGTCCTTGTTGCTGGTGGTCACCCACAGGCTTCCGTCGGGAGCCCTGGTGACGGCCCGCAGCCTGCCGTACTCCACAGTGAAGCGGGCGATAGGCCGCCCGACGGCGCCGTTCCCGGTGAGGGGGATCTGCCAGAGCCGGCGGCCGCGCAGCGCCGCCGCCCACAGGGATCCGTCGGCGTACGCGAGACCGGACGGCGACGCCTCGGCGGGGCGCCAGGTGAGCAGCGGGTCGGTGAACCGGCCCTTGCCGCCGAAGCCCTCGACCACGGGCCAGCCGTAGTTGTGGCCCTTCTCGATCAGGTTGAGCTCGTCCCAGGTGTCCTGGCCGAACTCCGTGGCGTACATGCGCCCCTGGGGGCTCCAGGCCATGCCCTGGACGTTGCGGTGGCCGTACGTCCACACGAGCGTCCCGAACGGGTTGCCGGGCGCGGGCTTGCCGTCGGCGGTCATCCGGAGGATCTTGCCGCCGAGTGAGTTCCGGTCCTGCGCCATCTCGCCCTGCCCGGTCTCGCCGGTGGAGGCGTACAGGTAGCCGTCGGGGCCGAACTCCAGCCGGCCGCCGTTGTGGATCCGGCCCTTCGGGATGCCGGTCACGATGGGGGTGGCGTCGGAGAGCCCGCCGTCGTAGCGATAACGAACGATCCGATTGTCATCATTTGCCGTGAAATAGACGAAGATGAGGTGATCGTCGGAGTATCGGGGAGAAACGGCGACGCCGAGCAACCCGCCCTCACCCTCGGCGGACACCCCGTCGATCACCCCCACCGCGCTGCTGCGTCCCTGGGGTGTGACGCGGAGCAGCCGGGCCGTGACCCGCTCGGTGACCAGGGCGTCGCCGCCGGGCAGGAACGCGACCCCCCACGGCACCGCCAGGTCCTTCACGAGCGTCCTCGGCGTGCCCGGAGGCCGGGCCTGCGCCGTGCCCGCCGGAGGCTCCGTGGCCGCCCCGCCCCTCGCCGCCCCGGTCGCCTGACCGCCGGAGGGCCCGGCCCCGTCGCCCATGCCCGCAGCAGGGGCGCAACCTGCCGCGATCGCGGCCACCAGCAGCGCGCCGACCACCGATCTCGACAATCTCGTACTACCCATCGTCGCGACCTCCTCAGTCCCCATACTGGTGCCCGAATTGGCGGGTTCCCTTAAGTTGGTCCCGTGAAGATCTGGGTCGCATCGGAGGACGTCGCCGACGGGCTGTCCGACCTGCAGGGGCTGGACATCGCGGTTTACGACGGCAGGGGACCGGTCCCCGCCGGGGTCGGCGAGGTGGAGGTGTGGGTGCCGCCGCTCGTGCCGGTGAAGGACGTCCCCGGCCTACTGGCCCGCATGACGAGCCTTCGGCTGATCCAGACCGTGACGGCCGGCGTCGACCCGTACCTGCCGCACCTGCCCGCCGGCGTCACCCTGTGCAACGCCCGCGGCGTCCACGACGCGGGGACCGCCGAGTGGGCCGTGGGTGCGATGATCGCCTCACTGCGGGACTTCCCCGCCTTCGCCGCCGCCCAGATGCGCGGATCCTGGACCTGGCACTACACGGGGGTCCTCGCCGACTCGACCGTCCTCATCGTCGGGTACGGCTCGATCGGCGAGGCGCTGGAACGGCGCCTTTCCGGCTTCGAGGTGGAGATCGTCCGGGTGGCCAGGAACGCGCGTCCGGGCGTACACGGGCTGGACGAGCTCCCCGAGCTACTGCCCAGCGCGGACGTCGTCGTGCTGCTGGTCCCGGCCACGGCCGACACGGCGGGCATGGTCGACGCGAGGTTCCTCGCCCGGATGAAGGACGGCGCGCTGCTGGTGAACGCGGCTCGGGGCTCGGTGGTCGACACCGACGCGTTGCTCGCCGAGCTGCAGAAGGAGCGGCTGCGCGCCGCGCTCGACGTGACCGCCCCGGAGCCGTTGCCGTCCGACCACCCGCTGTGGACCGCTCCCGGGGTCTTCATCACGCCGCACGTGGCGGGCAGCACCCCCGCCTCCCTCCGCCGGACGCGGACGCTCGTCCACGACCAGATCGCGCGGTACATCTCCGGCGAACCTCTTAAAAACCTCATCACGGGGCTCTACTGACCCGCGAAGGATTCCGGAAAGTGGCTGCCCCGTGACCTGCGGTCCGTACGGTGAGATCATCGTGCAGCTGGTTATCGGATCGGTGACGACTCGGCCGTTGTCGTCGCCCCGAACGGCGGCGGTGCGCAGACTGGCGACGTGACAGGGAGAGTAAAGCCGAGTCGATGGCGGGAGGGACTGCGTGACTCGCAGGCGTGACCCCAGGGTCCCGCTCACCGCCGTGTCCGGTCTTGGCGCGGCGGCGGTCGCGGCCGTCCTCATCGCCGGGGGCGCGTCGTCCGCGGTGGTCGCCGTGGTGGGTGTCGTCACCGGCCTGCTCGCCTTGGTCTCCTTGGTGCTGGCCTCCTCGCGGGTCGCGCCCGGGCAGCGGCGGCGCGCCGCCGCCTGGCGCTGGCTGGAGGCCGGCTCCGTGACCTGGCTCGCCGGCATCGGGCTGAGACCGGTCGCCGACGGCACGCCGTTCGTGCTGACCTTCGCCGACCTGCTGCTTCTGTTCAGCTCGTTACTCCTGATGATCGGCTGTGCCCTCACGGCGAAGCCCCCTCCGTACAGCAGGGGCGTGGTCAGGCAGGTCACGGACGCCTTCCTGACCGCGGCCTCGATCTTCGCCGTGGCCTGGGTGTGGTTCCTCGCCCCGATCTTCCACGGCATGGACGACGCCACCACGATCTTCTCCACATTGGCGCTGCCCGTCGTCTGCCTGCTGGCGACCTCCGGCGTGGCGCCCGCGATCATCGGCTCGCGGGCCGCCGACCGGTCGATCGGCCTGGCCGGCGTCGGCGTGCTCGGCGCGATCACCGTCGCGGAGTTCGCGACGGCGGTCGCCAGGCTGGACGGCGACGCGCCGTCGCTGGCCGTGAGCCTGGTCGCCCCCGTCGCGTTCCTGATCCTCGCCGCCGTGCCGTGGGTCGAGGTGCGCCGCCGCCGTCCGCTGCCCAGCGCGCTGTCGGCCGTCATCCCGCTGTTCCTCGTCGGTGTCGCCACGGTGGCGGTCGCCTTCCACGCGTTCACCGGGGACCGGGACCGGGTCCTGCCCGGCCTCGGCGCGGTGATCGTCCTCGTGCTCATCGGCAGGCTGATCCTGCTGGTGGTCGAGACGGCCGGGATGCGCCGCCTGGTGGACGTCGGGGAGCGGCAACTGCGCCGCCTCGCCGAGAACACCGGTGACGTGGTGCTGCTGTGCGACCACGACGGCGTGATCCGCGAGATCGGCTCCAGCGTGCGGAAGACGTACGGCTATCGCTCCGCCGACCTCGTCGGGCGGCCGCTGGTCGACTACATCCACCCCGAGGACGTGCCCACCATCCAGGTCCTGCTCCGGCGGCTCGACAACGACGGCGAGGCGGTGCTGGAACGCCACGAGAGCTGCCGGATCGCCTGCCGGGTCCGCGCCTCGGACGGCACCTGGCGGCCCGCCGAGTCGGTCGCCACCCGCCACGTGCGCAAAGAGGACCTGATCCTGGTCGCCGTGCGCGACGTCAGCGACCAGGTCGCCCTGCGCAACCAGGTGACCCACCTCACCTTCCACGACGGGGTCACCGGGCTGCCCAACCGGGCGTACTTCGAGGAGCGGGCCCGCGAGGTCCTCGCCCGCCCCGGCGGCGGCCGCACCGCCGTGATCTTCCT
This sequence comes from Microtetraspora malaysiensis, assembly GCF_050947145.1. Lineage (NCBI taxonomy): Bacteria > Bacillati > Actinomycetota > Actinomycetes > Streptosporangiales > Streptosporangiaceae > Microtetraspora > Microtetraspora malaysiensis. The sequence continues at coordinate 8,217,642 of NZ_CP191998.1, read as the reverse complement.
GGACCTCGACGGGTTCACCGGCGTGAACGACTCGGTCGGCCACGCCAGCGGCGACTACCTGCTCGGCCAGGCCGCCCGCCGGCTGCGGGCCGCCGTACGCGCCGACGACACCCTCGCCCGATGGGGCGGCGACGAGTTCGCCGTGCTGCTCGAAGGCGGCTCCTCAAGCAGCACCGACGCGCAGACCGCGATCGACCTGGCCGAGCGGATCGTCCGCGCCGTCTCGTCCGAGCCGTTCCGCGTCGCCGACCGCGACATGCCGCTGACCGCGAGCGTCGGCGTGGCCTTCGCCGAGGACGGCGTGCCCGCCGGAGACCTGCTGCGGAACGCCGACGTCGCCATGTCACGGGCCAAGGAGATGGGCGGGCGCCGGGTCGAGGTGTTCGCCGCGCACATGCACGCCGACGTCGTACGCCGCCTCGAACTCGCGGCCGACCTGCGGCGCGCGCTCCAGGAGAACCAGTTCGCCGTCGAGTACCAGCCCGTCGTCGATCTCGCCACCTCGCGGGTCACCGCCGTCGAGGCGCTGGTCCGGTGGTGGCGCGGCAGCGTGTTCGTGCCGCCCGAGCAGTTCCTCGGCCCCGCCGAGGACACCGGGCTGATCGTGCCGCTCAGCGAATGGATACTCAAAGAGGCCTGCCGTGAGGTGGCCGGCTGGCGGGAGTCCTCCTGGGACATCGGACTCTCCCTCAACCTGTCGGCCCGGCAGATCACCGCTCCCCGGTTCGTGGAGACGGTGTCCGAGGCGCTGGCCGAGAGCGGGTTGCCCGCCAGCGCCCTCACCCTCGAAGTGATCGAGGAGATGCTCGTCGAGGACGCCGAGGACACCGTGGCCAAGCTGTCCGAGCTGCGCGCCCTCGGTGTCCGGCTCGCGATCGACGACTTCGGCACCGGCTACGCCTCCCTGGCCTTCCTCCGCCAGTTGCCGGTGGACATGATCAAGATCGACCCGTCCTTCGTCTCAGGACTCGGATGTGACGAGACTCTCACTCTGCTCACGCGCACGATCGTGCGCCTCGGCCACGACCTCGGCCTGATCGTCGTCGCCGAAGGCATCGAACGCCCCGAGCAGCTCGAACTTCTCAGAGAGATGGGCTGCACGCGGGGCCAGGGCTACCTCGTCGCCCGCCCCATGTCCGCCCGCGGGGTCGACCACCTCATGCGCACCACCCTCCAGAACACCGCGTAGCTGTGTTTGACCGCCGCCCCCGAACAAGCGAGCACCATTGATCACGGCGGCCTCAACCATCACGCGAGGGGCGCGGCGGTGAAGTACCCGACGAGCGAGTGGGCGAGGTACGAGCCCCGAGCGAGGAGGGCACGAGCCGACTTCGGGCGCCCCAGGCCCGCGCGAGCGCCAACATTCATTACGGCGCCGAACCGCTCTGCGAGGGGCGCGGCGGTGTCTGGACTGAGGAACGAGTGGGGAGCGAGGGACGAGCGACTCCGAGTGACGAGGGAAGACATCGACTGAGGGCGCCCCGAGCCCGCGCGAGCGAAGCGAGCGCCGATAGACACGGTTGGGTGTGCGGCGGGACGAAATTGATCTCATATAGTGAGATCGGTGTCCGAGATAATTTGACGAGGGGCGCGCGCATCGGACATCGTGTAGCCATGCATCGCAGTGGGATTCTTGTAGTACTTCGCAGGCGCGCGGCCTGACGAAGCACTCGGTCCTGCGCGCGCCCCAGATCCGCATTCGCGGTCGGGGCATTTTTTATGCCAACACACAGACAGCTCAGCCACAAGGAACGAGCCGATGACCGAAGAGATGACAGGTGCCCAGGCCCTCGTGAGGGCGCTGGAGCACGTCGGGGTCGACACGGTGTTCGGGATCCCGGGCGGCGCCATCCTCCCGGCCTATGATCCCCTCTACGACTCGACCAAGGTCCGGCACGTGCTTGTACGCCATGAGCAGGGCGCCGGCCACGCGGCCGAAGGGTACGCGCAGGCCACCGGCAAGGTGGGGGTCTGCATGGCGACCAGCGGGCCGGGGGCGACGAACCTGGTCACCGCCATCGCGGACGCGTACATGGACTCGGTGCCGATCGTCGCCATCACCGGCCAGGTGGCGACGCCGATGATCGGCACGGACGCCTTCCAGGAGGCGGACATCTCCGGCATCACGATGCCGATCACCAAGCACAACTTCCTGGTCACCGACGTTGCGGACATCCCCAGGACGATCGCCGAGGCGTTCCACATCGCCTCGACCGGCCGTCCGGGCCCGGTCCTGGTCGACATCGCCAAGGACGCGCTGCAGAAGACGACCACCTTCTCGTGGCCGCCGGTCATGCAGCTCCCCGGCTACCGCCCGGTCACCCGTCCGCACTCGAAGCAGATCCGTGAGGCGGCGCGGCTGATCGCGGAGTCCAGGCGGCCCGTCCTCTACGTCGGCGGCGGTGTCCACAAGGCCAAGGCGGCGCCCGAGCTGCTGCGGCTGGCCGAGCTGACCGGCATCCCGGTGGTCACGACGCTGATGGCGCGCGGCACCTTCCCCGACAGCCATCGCCAGCACATGGGCATGCCGGGCATGCACGGCAGCGTCTCGGCCGTCGGAGCGCTCCAGCGCAGCGATCTGCTCATCGCGCTGGGCACCCGCTTCGACGACCGGGTGACCGGCGAGCTGTCCAGCTTCGCGCCGAACGCCAAGGTCATCCACGCGGACATCGACCCGGCCGAGATCTCCAAGAACCGGCACGCGGACGTCCCGATCGTGGGCGACTGCCGCGAGGTCATCACCGACCTGATCGCGGCCATCGAGCACGAGCACGCCGAGGGGCACAAGGGCGACTACGACGAGTGGTGGACGCTGCTGGACGGCTACCGCACGACCTACCCCCGCGGGTACGAGGAGTTCGCCGACGGCTCCCTGGCCCCGCAGTACGTCATGGAGCGGCTCAGCGCCATCGTCGGGCCGGACGCGTACTACGCGTCGGGCGTCGGGCAGCACCAGATGTGGGCGGCGCAGTTCATCGGCTACGAGAAGCCGGGAACGTTCATCAACTCCGGCGGCGCGGGCACGATGGGCTTCGCGGTGCCGGCCGCGATGGGAGCCAAGATGGGCAGCCCCGAGTCCGTCGTGTGGGCGATCGACGGCGACGGCTGCTTCCAGATGACGAACCAGGAACTGGCCACCTGCGCCATCGAGGGAGTGCCGATCAAGGTCGCCGTCATCAACAACGGTAACCTCGGCATGGTTCGTCAATGGCAGACCCTCTTCTACAACCAGAGGTACTCCAACACCGACCTGCAGACCGTCCGGCGGATCCCGGACTTCGTCAAGCTGGCCGAGGCGTACGGTTGTGTGGGGCTGCGTTGCGAGCGCCCGGAGGACGTCGACGCCACCATCCGCAAGGCCATGGAGATCAACGACGTTCCCGTCGTGATCGACTTCGTCGTCCACCAGGACGCGATGGTCTGGCCGATGGTCGCCGCGGGCACCAGCAACGACGACATCAAGTACGCCCGAGACATGGCGCCGAAGTGGGAGATCGAGGACTGATGAGCACGCACACGCTGTCGGTGCTGGTCGAGAACAAGCCCGGCGTGCTGGCGCGGGTCGCCAGCCTGTTCTCCCGGCGAGGCTTCAACATCGACTCGCTTGCCGTCGGGCCGACAGAGCACGACGACATCTCCCGGATGACCATCGTGGTCAGCGTGGAAGAACTCCCGCTGGAGCAGGTCACCAAGCAGCTCAACAAGCTGGTGAACGTCCTAAAGATCGTGGAGCTGGACACCGCGCAGTCGGTGCAGCGTGAGCTGATGCTGATCAAGGTGCGGACCGACGCGGACAGTCGGACCCACGTCCTGGAACTGGTCAACCTGTTCCGCGCGCGATGTGTCGACGTCGCGCCGGACGCGGTGACCATCGAGGTCACCGGCACGTTGGACAAGCTGGAGGCCTTCGTGCGGGTTCTTGAGCCGTACGGCATCAAGGAGCTCGTGCAGTCCGGCATGGTGGCCATCGGCCGCGGTGCCCGTTCCATCACCGATCGCTCGCTCCGTGCGCTGGACCGCACTGCATAGCCGAGAAAATCACTGAAAGGCAAGCAAGTGACTGAGATCTTCTACGACGACGACGCCGACCTGTCGATCATCCAGGGTCGGCACGTGGCCGTCCTCGGGTACGGCAGCCAGGGTCACGCGCACGCGCTGAGCCTGCGCGACTCCGGGGTGGACGTGCGCGTCGGTCTGCTCGAGGGCTCGAAGAGCCGCGAGAAGGCCGAGGCCGACGGGCTGCGTGTGCTCACGCCGGCGGAGGCCGTGGAAGAGGCTGACCTCACCATGATCCTCGCGCCGGACCACGTCCAGCGTGACCTGTACGCCCAGCACGTGCAGCCGAACCTGGTCGAGGGCGACGCCCTGTTCTTCGGCCACGGCTTCAACATCCGCTACGGCCTGATCGAGGCGCCCGAGGGCGTCGACGTCGCCATGGTCGCCCCGAAGGGCCCGGGCCACCTGGTCCGCCGCCAGTTCTCGGCCGGCCGCGGCGTGCCGTGTCTGGTCGCCGTCGAGAAGGACGCGACCGGCAACGCCTGGCCGCTCGTCCTGTCGTACGCCAAGGGCATCGGCGGCACCCGGGCCGGCGCGCTGAAGACGACCTTCACCGAGGAGACCGAGACCGACCTGTTCGGTGAGCAGGCCGTCCTCTGCGGTGGCGTCTCCGAGCTGATCAAGGCGGGCTTCGAGACGCTGATCGAGGCGGGCTACCAGCCCGAGGTCGCGTACTTCGAGTGCCTCCACGAGATGAAGCTGATCGTCGACCTGATGTACGAGGGCGGCATCTCGAAGATGTACTGGTCGGTCTCCGACAACGCGGAGTTCGGCGGCTACACCCGCGGCCCGCGCGTGGTCAACCAGGAGACCAAGCAGGAGATGCGCCGCATCCTGGACGAGATCCAGAACGGCCAGTACGCCCGCGAGCTGGTCGAGGAGTTCGACTCCGGCCAGGCCAACTTCAACAAGTACCGCGAGGAGCTCTCCGGCCACCCGATCGAGCAGACCGGTGCCAAGCTCCGTCCGATGATGAGCTGGCTCAAGTCCCAGTAGTCCGGATTACATGAATCGGCGCCGTCCCCGTCACCGGGGGCGGCGCCGACTCGTTTCAGCGTCGGGGCCGGCTCAACACTGGACCGGCTTGCGCCAGGAGCATTCGAGGCCGTCGTCCTGGGCCGCCGTCTCCGCGCGCAGCGTCGGCGCCGCCCCGTCCACGGGAGCGGTACGGGTGAACTGGGCCAGCCGGATCGCGATCCGGTCCTCCAGGTCGCGGGGCGCGCCGGAGAGATAGCCGTTCGTCAGGATCGAGAAGACCAGCGGTTCGCCCTCGGCGCTCGTGACGTATCCGGAGAGCGAGGTGACGCCGGTCAGCGACCCCGTCTTCGCGTGGACGTTCCCGGCGGCGGGCGTGCCGCGCATGCGGCTGCGCAGGGTCCCGCCGACGAACCGGTCCGCCTCTCCGGCCACCGGCAGCGCGTCGTACCAGGTCGTGAACCATGGCTTGTCCCTGAGCGAGACGAGCAGCGACGCGAGGCTCGACGGGGTGAGCCCGTCCATCCTGGACAGGCCGGAGCCGTCCCGCAGGAGCAGCGTCTGCACGCCGTTGGCCTTGGCGAACGACTCCGTCACGTCGAGGCCGGCCGCCCAGGTGCCCGCGTCGGAGACCTTGCGGCCCATCGCCTTGGTCAGGATCTCGGCGTGCATGTTGTTGCTGAGCTTCATGAAGGGGGTCAGCAACTGGCTGAGCGGCATGGACTCGTGCTCGGCCACGGTCTTGGCCCCGGCCGGGGTCGCGCCGTGGACGGTCGGGCCGATCACGCGCACGCCGTGGGCGGCCAGCCCCTTACGGAAGAGGGAGGCGGCGTAGAGCGTCGGGTCCCACACCGTCACCCACTCGTTGTACTGCTCGGACACGGTTCCGGTGACCACGACGGTGTTCCCGCCGTGCTCGCGCTCCACGAGAACGTCGGTGTCGGCGCCGGTCATCGCCTTGTTCACGATCTTCATGTAGTCGGTGTCCGGCTTCGTCGTCACCTTGGCCGGCTTGCCGGGACCGGCGCCGGGGCTGACCGACACGATGACCGTTCCCGCGTCGTAGTCGGTGTCGGGGGACGCCGTCAGCGCCGATATCTGGGCCGAGTAGTAGTACGGCTCGTCGTCCCACGCCCAGTCCGTGCCGAGGCGTACCTCGTCGAACCAGGTGTCGTCGGCGACCAGTTGACCGGTGACGACCTTGACCCCGGACGCGGCGATCTTGGCGGCGAGCGCGTCGTAGTCGGCGGCGAGTATGGTCGGGTCGCCGGTGCCGCGGAGGTAGATGTCCTTGCCCTTGGTCAGGACCTGGGTGCCGAACCGGTAGTCCGGGCCGAGCGTCTCCATCGCGGCAGAGGAGGTGAGCAGCTTGGTGTTGGAGGCGGGGGCGAACAGCTTGCCCCCGTCGAGCGTGTACAGGTCCTCGCCGGTGGTGGCGCTGCGCACGACCACGCCCGAGCGGGCCATCGTGAGCCGCGAGTCGCTGAGGATCTCGTCGATGTCGTGGACCAGGTCGGCGACGCCGGGGGCGGGGTCGAGCGCGTGGGCGGGGATCCCCGAGCCCGCGACGCCGCTGATCAGGACCAGTGAGGTCAGCGTGATCGAGGTTCGTCGTGATAAGCGCAAGATCACTCCAGACTGAGTGGGGCTTTCCGCGATCATGAGGAACCCAGCGAGCGTCATCAATACGGAAATATGCGTATATCGGGGGGGCTGGAGCCGAGCGTCCCGGTATGCGGGCGCGCTGGAAGCGGGGCGCGTCAGGCGGAGCTGGAGACCAGGAACGTGCAGTCGCCGAACGCGATCTCGTCCCCCGGACGCACCTGCGCGGGGCCCACGAGCCGCCAGCCGTTCAGCCGGGTGCCGTTGAGCGAGCCCAGGTCGACCAGGAGCCAGGCGTCGTCCTCGGCGCGGCGCAGCTCCGCGTGCATGCGCGAGACCGTCACGTCGGACAGCACCAGATCGCAGGCCGAGCCCCGGCCGACGAGGTAACGGATCCGGCTGTCGGCGGGGAGGGCGAGCCGGGGCAGCCGGGGGCGGCGCCAGGCGGACTCGATCCTGGTGGTGAGGTCCGACACCGAGGAGACCGCCTCGGTGATGCGCCGGCGCCAGCGGCCCCGCTGGGGCAGGTCGGAGACGAGATCGTCCAGCTCGCCCCTGTTGCGCGCCCGCAGCGCCATGTCGACGCGCCCGACGAAGGTCTCCATGGAGAGCCGCCCCTCGGCGGCGCGGTCGCGGAGCTCGCTGAGTGCACGCTCGCGGTCCCCATCGGACGCGCGAACCGGAGGGTGGGACGAGCTCATGTCAGGAGTATCCGCTGGGGGACACGAGGTGTCCAGCAGACCCTCACATTCCTGGCCTTTTCGATTAGCTTGCCGTTCGATCATGGGAAGGTGGCGGGTGGGGTCGGTCAGCTCCGGGCGAAGTCCTGCGTCCAGTACGGCCCGCCCGCCGCCGCCTGGCCCACGCCGATGTGGGTGTAGGCGCAGTTCAGCACGTTCGTCCGATGTCCCGGGCTGTCCATCCAGCCCTTCACCACCGCGGCGGCGGTCGAGTAGCCCTTGGCGATGTTCTCCGCCGCCGCGGTGAAGGCGAAGCCGGACGCCTTGATGCGCCGGCCGAAGTCGCGGCCGTCCTGCGAGGTGTGGCTGAAGTAGCCCTTCGCCGACATGTCCGCCGAGTGCGCGTAGGCCGCGCCGCGCAGCCGGGCGTCGTGCGTGAGCGGGCCGCAGCCGGCCTTGGCCCGCTCCGCGTTGGTCAGCCGTACGACCTCGTTCTCGAGCGCGGTCCCCACGGTGGGGCCGCCGGAGCCCTTGGCGCCGTCGGGATCGGGCGCGCCGCAGGCCAGGCGGGCCTGCCGGGACTTGGCGAGGTGGCCCCGGCCGTCCGTGACGACCGTGACGTACGTGCCGGGGGCGCAGGCGAGGCCGATCGTGAGCCGGCCGTTGCGGACGGATGTGGAGCCGCTCTTCACCGTCCGGTCCGGGCCCGGCAGCACCTTGACGATCCGGACGCGGACCCGGGTCCGCTCGGCGCAGCCGGTGCGCGTCGCCGCCGCCCGGATCTGCCCGTTCGGGGTGAGCCGCGGCGTGTCGGCGGCGACGCGGCAGTCGGCGCGGGTGGCCGTCGCGCCGGCGGGGGCGGCGGTCAGCCCGACCGCCGCCATGCTTCCGAGGCCCACGATGGCCAGGGCGGTCTTTCGCACGGTTCCTCCAGTGTTGGGGGTTACGACCTGGATGGAAGCAGCATTATGGACGCCCTTGAGGGTGTGATGACCGATAAACGATGGTCTTCGTAATTTCAGGCGTAGCGCGTAACTAGTCGCTTTGGTCCGGATTTTCGCTGGTCGCTGGCGTGTGGACCGATCCCGCTTCCCGGTGAAAGTCGGGTTGTCAAACGCATACTGAGTATGCATACTCAGTATGCATGACGATCCGGCACGGCCTCCTGGCGCTGCTCACCCAGGGGCCTCGGTACGGGTACCAGCTCCGCGCGGAGTTCGAGGCGTCCACAGGGGCGACCTGGCCGCTCAACATCGGCCAGGTCTATACGACGCTGTCGCGGATGGAACGGGACGGGCTGGTCGCCCCGGGCGAACAGGACGAGCAGGGCCGCGTGGTCTACAGCATCACCGACAAGGGCCGGGCGGACCTGGAGCGGTGGTTCGCCACGCCCGTCCGCCAGGCCGACCGGCCGCGCGACGAGCTGGTCATCAAGCTGGCCATGGCGATGACCGCTCCCGGGGTCGACGTCGCACGGGTCGTGCAGGCCCAGCGCTCCGCGACCATGCGAACCCTGCAGGAGCTCACCCGGGCCAAGCGCGGGGCGGGCGGCGCCCAGCGGCTCGTCCTCGACTCGATGATCTTCCAGGCGGAGGCCGAGCAGCGCTGGCTCGCGCACTGCGAGGCCGTCCTCGCCGCATCCCCCAAGGAGGGCGCATGACTTCACGTGATCCAGATCCCGACGCTTCCGCCGACGTCGTCGCGCGGCTCGTCGAAGTCACCCGGCAGCACGGCGACGGAGCGGGGGCCGTACGCGCGCTCAAGGGGGTGAGCCTCGACGTGGCGGCGGGAGAGCTGGTCGCGGTGATGGGCCCCTCCGGGTCGGGCAAGTCCACCCTGCTCAACCTCGCCGGCGGCCTCGACCGGACCACGTCCGGGAAGGTCGAGGTTGAGGGCGTCGCGCTGTCCGGGCTGTCCGCCGCCGACCTCGCCGCGCTGCGCAGGCGGCGGGTCGGATACGTGTTCCAGGACCTCAACCTCATCCCGTCGCTGACCGCCGCCGAGAACGTCATGCTCCCGCGCGAGCTGGACGGCGTCCGTACGGGGAGGGCGCGTCAGGAGGCGCTCGCCGCGCTGGAAGAGCTCGGCGCGGCCGACCTGGCCGACCGTTTCCCCGAGGAGATGTCGGGCGGCCAGCGGCAGCGGGTGGCGATCGCCCGGGCGCTGGTGGGCGAGCGGCGGCTGCTCCTCGCCGACGAGCCGACCGGCGCGGTGGACACCCTCGTGGGCGACGAGATCCTGGGAATTCTCCGGGGCCGGGCGGACGCCGGAGCCGCCGTCCTCGTCGTCACCCACGAGCCCAGGTACGCCGCCTGGGCCGACCGGGTGGTGTTCCTGAAGGACGGGGAGATCGCGGACGCGGCCGAGGCGGGGCTGGTGAGCGCCCGATGAGCCGCCCGCTCGGCGCACCCCGAGAGCGTCGCCCCGTCCCGGTCACGGGTGGGGAGGCGGCATGAGCGCCGTCCGCGCCGCCCTGCGGATCTCCCGCCGCGACATGTGGCGGGCCAAGGGTCGCAGCCTCCTCATCTTGGTCATGATCGGGCTGCCCGTTCTCGCCATCACCGCAGCCGCCGTATACACGTCCACCAGTGATCTCGATCCGCGCGAGCGGCTCCGCTGGGAGTTGGGATCCGCCGCCGCGCTGGTGACCGACACCGAGATGGCCGGCCCCGTCAGGCAGAACGCCGAGCGACCAGAACTGCTCACGGAGTTTTCTGGCACGACCCGGCCTCCCCTGGCGAAAGCCGAGATCGAGACGGTGGCCGGTCCCGGCGCCCGCGTGATCCGGTCCTTCGAGGGCTTCGGGGAGTATCAGGAGCGCGACGGCTACCGGGACGCCTGGATCAGCGAGGCGGACGCCCGTGACCCCGTCACCACGAGCAGGTTCCACCTTCTCGACGGCCGGTTCCCGCAGACGGAGGACGAGGTCGCGGTGAGCGACGTCGTCGGCGTGCCCGTGGGGAACGTCCTGCGTGTGACCAGGGACGGCATCGCCAAACGGGTGGTCGGTGTCGTGCGGGCGTCCCCGCCCAAGGTCAGTCACAACGTCCGGCAGATCATCACCCTGCCCGGCGCGCTGCTGGACGGCGTTTCCCACCAGAGCCGCTGGTTGATCGAAACGCGGCAGCCGGTGACGTGGGATCGGGTGCGGCAGGCGAACGACAAGGGGCTCACTGTGCTGTCGCGGGCCGTGCTCGACAATCCTCCGGCAAGCGCGGACGGGCAGGGCGATCTTGGGGGCTCCCCGACCTGGAATGAGACGCTGGTCGCCGCGGTCCTCGTGACCCAGGTCGTCCTGCTCGCCGGACCGGCCTTCGCGGTCGGGCTGCGTCGGCGGCGCAGGGAGCTGGCGCTGATCGCCGCCCAGGGCGGCTCGGCCCGTCACCTGAAGCTCATCGTGCTCTCCGACGGCCTGGTCCTGGGCGCGGGCGCCTCCGTGCTCGGGGCGGTCCTGGGTGTGGGCGTCGCCCGTGTCATCGTCGCCGCGGCCGGCCAGTGGCCCGATGGGGAGTTGGGGCCGTTCGACGTTCCGGTCGGGCTGGTCGCCATCATCGTCGCGCTCGGCACGCTGAGCGGGCTGGTAGCCGCGATCATGCCCGCCGTACAGGCGGCGCGCTGGGACGTGGCAGCGGCCCTCGCCGGGCGGCGTGACACCAGGCGCGACCGTGCCGGGCGACCGCTGCCGGGGACACTCGTCGCCGTGCTGGGCGTCGCGGCCCTCGTGTGCGCCGCGTGGAGCGGGCGGCTGGACGCCTTCATCGCCGGGGCGCTGCTCGGTCAGCTCGGCCTGGTGATGATCATGCCGTGGCTGATCAGGCGGATCGGTCCGCTCGCCGGGTGGCTGCCGCTGCCGCTCCGGCTGGCCGTACGCGACGGTGTCCGCAACCGCGGACGCACCGCCCCGGCTGTCGTGGCGGTCATGGCGGCGGCGGCCACGTTCGGCATGATCGTGGTCTCGTGGGACAGCAGCGCTGCCCGGAACGAGCAGCGCTATCGGGGCCCGTACGCGCAGGGGACGACCGCGATCTACGGGGCCGAGGTCACCGAGGAGTCGTGGCGGACGATCCGGGGCATCGCGGCGAAGACGTTGCCCGGCGTGCCGCTGGTCGAGGCCTTCACCCCCGTCGACGCGAAGGGGGAGCCGCTCCGCACTGAGCTGCAGGAGCGGGGGTGCGACGGATGCGGGTGGTACAACGCGTGGGGCGACCTGCCCCTGGGCGGGCCGGATCTGCTGCGCTACCTGCTGGGCCGTACGGACCCGGAGGCGGAGGCGGCGCTGGCCGCGGGCCGGGCCGTCGTCTTCAACCCCGCGGGCGTGCGGAACGGCGAGGTCGCGCTCACCCTGCCTCCGCTATCTCCGCAGCGCGGGATCACGGACGCGGAGCCGGCCCGGGTGTCCCTGCCCGCGACGTTCGTGCGGGTCGACGGTCCGACGACGGTCGCCGGAGTGGCTCCGGTGTCCGCGTTCACCTCACGCGGGTACGCGGTGCGGCTCACCCATCTCCTCGTCGATCCCCAGGTCAGGCGGCTGACGCCGGCCGAGGTACGGCGGCTGGACGGGCCGGTGCGGGCGGTGACGGCGAAGGTCGCGGTCGCGTCCGAGCGCGGCCCGGATAACCGGGGACTGCGCGCACTTCATCCGTTCATCATCGCGGCCGCGCTGATCGCGCTCGGCGCGACGTTCAGCGCGACGGCTCTCGCGGCGGCCGACTCCCGCGGAGACATGGAGACGCTCTCCGCCCTGGGAGCACGGCCGCGCACCCGCCGGGCGGTGGTCGCGGGACAGGCGGCCTTCATCGCCGGTCTCGGTGTACCTGTCGGCCTGCTGGCGGGGCTGGGGCTCGCCGCCGTCGAGTCCGCGAAGGTGGCGGTCATGTTCCAGGGAATGCCTTCTGAGATGGCGCCCAATGGGTATCGGTTCCCGGATCCGGGACTCGTGCTGGCCGTGCCGTGGGCGCAGTTCGTCGCCGTGGCGGTGGGCCTGCCCCTGCTGGCCGCCCTGGTGGCCGGACTGTTCGCCCGTACGCGGGTAAAGGTTTCGCGGCGGGTGGCATAAGACCCGGTTTCGCCGGAGTGGTGGCCCTGGTCATCCTGCTGACCGGGGCCATCTGCGGCGTCCACGCCGTCGCGGCGGCCACCCGCCTGCCGGGCGCGCTGGAGGCGGGGCCGTTCCTCAGGAGGGCGAAGGGGCGGTCGCCCGCGCCATGCGCTCGGCGCTCAGGTCGTACTTCAACGTCATGATCACGCCGGCCAGGGCGATCAGCGCCGGGACGACGGTCAGGCCGACGATCACCGCGGTGTGCGCACTGGACGGCTGGGTGACCGGGTTCGCCGGATCCGAGGAGATGAATCCCCCGATCGTGAGCACCGCGCCGTAGACCGTCACGCCGAACGCCTGTACCGCGCTCTCGACCGCCGTCCACAGGCCGGTGAAGACGCCGCCGCGGCGCTTCCCGCTCACCGCGCCGTCGTACGCGATGACGTCGGCGAGCATGGAGAACCCCAGAAGCTGCAACCCCGCGTAGCCGACCCCGACCAGCACCACGCACAGGTGCGCGTACAGCGCGCCGAACAGCGGCGTGGCGACGGCCAGCAGCGCGCCGACGGCGAACAACCCGCCGGAGAGGAGCATCGCGCCCCGCTTGTCCAGCCTGCGGGCGAGCCACACCCACAGCGGCATCGTGACCAGCATCGGACCGACCAGCGCGGCGAATAGCGTGCTCGTCGCCCCAGCGTTCTTCAGCGTGTACGCGGCGAAGTAGGGCGCGCCCGCGAGCATCACGCCCGCGGCCAGGGTCTGCGCGCTGCACAGGGCGAGCAACCACAGGAACGGCTTGGACGTGCGGGCGGCGGCGAGCTGGCCCCGCAGCGTGCCCTCGGCCTCCTGCTGACCGGTGAACGGAGCGCGGGCGGTGCCGAAGAACGAGCCGAACATGGACACCAGCAGGACCGCCGCGAAGATCAGTCCCATCTGGCGGTAGCCCTCCACGGACTTCCCGGCGATGGCGGGCGCGAGGATCCCGCTCATGGCGATCGCGATCGCGACGAAGACCATCCGCCACTGCAGCAGCGACGTCCGCTCGTGGTAGTCCGAGGTCATCTCGGCCGGCATGGCCTTGTACGGCACCTCGTACAGCGCGTATCCGGTGGCCGCCACCACGAACACCACCCCGACGAAGAGCGCGGCGGGGACGCCGGTCAGCGGCGGCCCGATGAACATCAGCCCGAAGGACAGCGGCAGGATGATCGACCCGGCGAGCATCCACGGGCGGCGCGGCCCCCACCGCGAGACCGTACGGTCCGACCACTGGCCGACCAGAGTGTTGATGACCAGGTCCCAGGCCTTGGGCAGGAAGACGATGATCCCGGCGAGCAGCGCGGGCACCGCCAGCACGTCGGTCATGTAGATGAGCAGGAGCAGGCCGGGGATCGCGGAGAAGTTGGCGGTGCAGAACGACCCGACGGCATAGCCGAGCCGAACGCCACGGGAGACGGTCAGGGGGGTGGGCGTCGCCGCCGGGGAGATCATGGCGTCATTCAAGCCGAGCAAACGCCCGGTCGGAAGATGCGCGCGGGAACGAAAAGGCGTCAGTCGGGGCCGGTCCGGGCGAGCGCCCGGACCGGCCCCGAGCCCAGGCCGGGCGTACGCCCGCGCACGCCGCCGCACCGTCGACGCCGCCGCGTGCCGAGGCGCGACGGCGACCGACCGTGCGAGCCGTCCGGCGGCCAGATCCCATCACCCGAGCCTGGGGGGTTCGAAGATCAGGCTCGGGAAACGGGACCTAACCGCGGGTGTCCGCGCAGACGACGTGCGCGGCGACCTCGATCATCCGGCGTTCCGTGTGGGCGTCGGCGACCCGGGCCATGAGCACCGGCGCTCCGCTGGCCGCGAGCTGGGGCAGCCGGGCCCGCACCCCGCGATGGATGTCGCGCACGATGTCCTCGGCCGCCGACGCGTGCACCTTGACGTGCAGCATCAGCCCGGTCGAGCCGGAGACCGTCCGCGCCTCGGAGATCCACACGTGGTGGACGAGCGGCAGGTCGCGCAGGATCTCCGCGAGCGCCACCCGCATCGCGGGCAGGATCGGGTGGCTGGTCCGGCGATAGCCGGGGTCGACCACCTGCATCGCACCGGACAGGTGCTGCCGGGGCGCGGGGATCCAGGCCGGCGAGATCGGGCCGGGCGCCGGCGCGGAGACGGGAGTGGGCGCGGGATCGGGGTCGGGAGCGGGAGGCGCCTGCGTCACCTGCGCCCGCGCGACGGTGGCCATCGCCCCCGTGGCGTACGCGTTGGGTGTCGAGGCGGATCTCGATCCGGACAGGGCGTGGGCGGCTCCGCTGCGCGCCGAGACCAGATAGCGCTGAAGGTCCTCGATGGGCACGGCGGCCGCGTGAGGGCCGGCGGCGTCGATCACGATCTCGCGCACGCCGGTGACGCGCTGGATGTCGAGGATGGTCTCGACGTCACACGCCGAAAGGGCGTGGCCGCCTCGATGCCGGGCGTAGGTCGCCGGTGCGGTGTAACCGAGCAGCACGCGCTCACCGCTCTGCGTCGTGCCGAGCACGACGGAACGGTCGGGCCGGACGGCTACCAGGATTCCCCATTCGGCAAGGGTCGCGAGCAGGCGCTGCGGGCTTCCGTGCTGCGCGAGCACGTCGCCGAGAGACGGGTTCCCGATGCTCATAGGCTGAACGATAGGTAGCGAACCATGGCTTATCAGGCTAATCGTGAAGAATGCGTGCAATCAATACCAAGATAGAGCCTGTCTGGATGGGATCGGTCCATCTTGGGTAAAGCCGCCAGTTGGCGAACACATGAGTGAATCTTACGATGCCCGCGAGTGCCGCTAGCTGGACCGTCTCGTATGCCGGGCGTTCGTGAGAGCTTTCACAAGCCCGGATAGACTCACGCGTGTCCGTGCAGCCGCACTTTCCTAAGGATCGCCAGTGAACAAGCCCGTCGTCCTTGTCGCAGAGGAGCTGTCCGAAGCCGGTCTGGCCGTGCTTGGCGCGGACTTCGAGGTCCGTCACACCGACGGTTCCGACCGATCCAAGCTGCTGCCCGCGCTCGCCGACGTCGACGCGCTGATCATCCGCAGTGCCACGCAGGTGGACGCCGAGGCGATCGCGCACGCGCCCAAGCTGCGCGTCGTGGCCCGCGCCGGGGTCGGCCTGGACAACGTCGACGTCGAGGCGGCGACCAAGGCCGGTGTCATGGTCGTCAACGCTCCGACCTCCAACATCACCAGCGCCGCCGAGCACACGGTCGCGCTGATCCTGGCCAGCGCCCGCAACGTCGCCCAGGGCCACGCCGCCCTCAAGGGCGGCGAGTGGAAGCGGTCCAAGTACACCGGCGTCGAGCTCGACGAGAAGGTCGTCGGCATCCTCGGCCTCGGCAAGATCGGCCAGCTCGTCGCGCAGCGTCTGCAGCCGTTCGGCGTCGAGCTGATCGCCTACGACCCCTACCTGCAGCCGGCCCGCGCCGCGCAGATGGGCGTCAAGCTGGCGTCCCTGGAAGAGGTCCTCCAGCAGGCCGACTTCATCACGGTGCACCTGCCCAAGTCCAAGGAGACCGTCGGTCTCATCGGCGACCGCGAGCTGCACATGGTCAAGCCGTCGGTGCGCCTGATCAACGTCGCGCGCGGCGGCATCATCGACGAGAACGCGCTCTACTCCGCTCTCAAGGAGGGCCGCGTCGCCGGCGCCGGCATCGACGTGTTCTCCAAGGAGCCCTGCACGGACAGCCCGCTGTTCGAGTTCGACCAGGTCGTGGTCACCCCGCACCTCGGCGCGTCCACCCACGAGGCGCAGGAGAAGGCCGGCACCCAGGTCGCCCGCAGCGTCAAGCTCGCCCTGGCCGGCGAGTTCGTCCCGGACGCCGTCAACGTCCAGGGCGGCGCGGTCGCCGAAGAGGTCAAGCCGGGCCTGCCGCTGACCGAGAAGCTCGGCCGCATCTTCACCGCCCTCGCGGGCGAGGTCGCCGCCAAGCTCGACGTCGAGGTACGCGGCGAGATCGCGGCGCAGGACGTGCGCGTGCTCGAACTGGCCGCCCTCAAGGGCGTCTTCACCGACGTCGTCGAGGACACGGTGACCTACGTCAACGCCCCGCTGCTCGCCAAGGACCGCGGCACCGTGGTCGAGCTGGTCACCAGCGGCGAGAGCCCCGACTGGCGCAACGTCATCACCGTCCGCGGTGTACTCGCCGACGGCCGCACCGTCTCCGTCTCCGGAACGCTCTCCGGCCCCCGGCAGATCACCAAGATCGTCGAGGTCAACGGCTTCGCCATGGAGATCGAGCCGACCGACCACCTGGCGTTCTTCACCTACACCGACCGTCCCGGCATCGTCGGCATCGTCGGCCGCGTGCTCGGCGAGCACGGCGTCAACATCGCCTCCATGCAGGTCGCCCGCGGTGAGAAGGGCGGCAAGGCCCTCACCGCGCTGACCGTCGACTCGGCCATCCCGGGCGACGTCATCGACCAGATCGTGGCCGCGGTCGGCGCCGACAGCGGCCGTACGGTCGACCTGGAGGACTGACCCGCCGTCCCGGAACAGCATCACACGAACCCGCTCCACCCCATGGTGGAGCGGGTTCGTTGTGTTTATGGCGCTCGCTTCGCTCGCGCGGGTTCGGGGTGGTTGTCTCGAATATTGAGATACTAGGTCGTCCTACGAGATTCTGGGGTAGGCTTTCGCACATGACGCGCCAGGTGTCCGTACTTATCACCTGCCGCGGCGGGGCCTGACCTAGGTCGGCCGACCCGCCGCGGTGTGTGGCGCTGCGCCGGTCGTGACTTCCCTTTCCGCCTTGAGGCGCGCGATCCGCGTCCTCGGCGGCGCCCTGATTCCGGATCCGCGACCGGATTCCGTTCAGTCCCGTTTCCGCAACGTACGAATGAGACTGTCATGTACGACATGTATCCCTGGAACAGCCCAGAAGACGTCCGCGACGAGGCCGCCGACGCGCTGCAGACCGCGCTCGACCGCCGTGACAACGGAGGGTCTCCGCAGCGCTGACCGCACCGGACCGCCGTGAGATCGGGGGGTCCCCGCAGCCGACCCCCCGGTGCTCACGTGGCGTTGCCGCGCCGGGCCAGAGAGTCGATGGCGACCGCGAGGGCGAGGACCGCGGCGGTCACCATGTACCGCACGGAGGAGTCGACGCTCAGCAGGAACATGCCGTTGGTGATCGACTGGATGACCAGGATGCCGAGCAGCGCCGCGTACGTCCGCCCCCGGCCGCCGAACAGCGACGTGCCGCCGATGACCGCGGCGGCGATCGCCATGAGCAGGATGTCGCTTCCGCCCGATCCCTGGTTGACGGCCGACAGGCGGCTGGCCGACAGGATGCCGCCGAAAGCCGCCAGCACGGACGACAGCACGAACGCCAGCACGCGGATCCGTGTCACGTTGATGCCCGCCCGGCGGGCCGCCTCGACGTTTCCTCCCACCGCGTACATCCACCGGCCGAACGTCGTGTGACGAAGGATCAGGTCGAGGACCACCACCAGCGTGCCGAAGATGACCAGCAGGAGCGGAACGCCGCGGTCCGCGGACATCACGAGCACGGCTCCCGCCAGTACGACCGCGAGGCCGCCCACCCTGGCGGACAGCCACCACATGGCGGTCACCGGGAGTTCCGCCGCGACCCTCCGTCGCCTGCTGATCACCCCTGACGCCGCGTAGACGGCCACCAGCCCCGCGGTCAGCGTCCAGGCCGCCCAGGCGGGCAACCACGTGTCGCTCAGCTTCGCGACGAATCCGTCGAAGGGCAGGTTGATGATGCCGCCCGATCCCAGCAGGTAGAGCAGCAGGCCCTGCCAGCCGATCAGGCCCGCCAGCGTCACCACGAACGACGGCATCCGGATCCGGGTGAACATCAGCCCGTGCAGAAGTCCGACGAGAGCTCCCGCCACCAGGGCGGCGAGGATCGCGAGGAGCGGATTCCAGTGCAGCCGTTCGGACAGGATGGCCATGACAACCGCGCACAGGCCGCTGACGGAGCCGGCGGACAGGTCGATCTCGCCGAGCAACAGCACCATGATGATGCCGAGCGAGATAGTCCCGGTCGCCGCCATCTGGAGGGCCAGGTTGGTGAGGTTCTCCGAGGACAGGAAGTGCTCGTTGAGCGATCCGAAGACGATCGCGATCACGATCAGCGCGCCGGCCACCGGCCACGCGCCGAGGTCCCCGTGCCGCAGTCGTTCGACGGCTTCCTTCGGTGTGTACGGCTTGCGCACCGGCGCCGTGGGGTTCGTCATGCTGCGGCTCCGGTGATCGCGGCCACGATCGCCTCCTGAGAGGCGTCGGCCGTACGGAACTCGCCGGCGTTTCTGCCCAGGCGGAGGACCACGACGCGGTCGCTGACCGCGCGCAAGTCGGCGAGGTTGTGGGAGATGAGTAGCACCGCCAGGCCGCGCTCGCGGAGCCGCCTGATGAGGTCGAGGACCTGGGCGGTCTGCTCGACCCCCAGGGCGGCGGTCGGTTCGTCGAGGATGACGAGCCGTGGCTCGCCGATCAGCGCGCGGGCGATGGCCACGGACTGGCGCTGGCCGCCGGAGAGCATGGCCACCGGCACCCGGATGTCGCGGATGCGCACGTCGAGCGAGGTGAGCAGGTCACGCGCGGATCGTTCCATCTGGATGTGGTTGAGGAACGACAGCCTCCGTCGCTCGGATCCGAGGAAGAGGTTGGCCACCACATCGAGGTTCTCGCACAGCGCGAGGTCCTGGTAGACGGTCGAGATGCCCAG
Source organism: Microtetraspora malaysiensis (assembly GCF_050947145.1). Taxonomy (NCBI): domain Bacteria; kingdom Bacillati; phylum Actinomycetota; class Actinomycetes; order Streptosporangiales; family Streptosporangiaceae; genus Microtetraspora; species Microtetraspora malaysiensis. Next base: position 8,198,577 of record NZ_CP191998.1, on the reverse strand, counting down.
CCGTTGAGCGTCGTGAGGGTTGCCGACGTGCACCGGCTCGCCGTCGATGCAGAGTCCGCCCGAGTCCGGGCTGACGGCGCCCGAGATGATCTTTACCAGGGTCGACTTCCCCGCGCCGTTGTCCCCGACCAGGGCCACCACCTCGCCGGGAGCGAGGTCCAGGCTCACCCCTTCGAGAGCCTGGACCGCGCCATATCGCTTGGATATGGCTCTCGCCGAGATCATCTACTGGATACCCGCCTTGGCGCACGCGTCCTTGAGCTCGGGCGTGCAGACGTCGGACGCCTTGTAGAAGTCGTCCTTGATGATGGTGTCGGCGATCTTGTCCGCGGTGACCGCGACGGGGTCGAGCAGGAACGACGGGATGTCCGCCGTGCCGTTGTTCACCTTGTCGGGCGCCGCCGGCTTCTCGCCCTTGGCCAGCGCGACCGCGAGCTCCGCCGACTTCTCCGCCTCCGCCCGGATGTTGAGGTAGATCGTCATGTACTGCTCGCCGCCGAGGATCCGCTGCACGGCCGCCAGTTCGGCGTCCTGCCCGGTGATCGGCGGCATGGTCTTGTACCCGGCCCGCTTCATGGCGGCGATGGCGCCGCTGGCCATGCCGTCGTTGGCGGACAGCACGCCCACGATGTTGTCGCGGCCGATCGCCGTGATGGCCTGCTCCATCTCCTGCTGTGCCTTGTCGGGGCTCCAGTCGGGTGTGTCGAACTCCCGTCCGATCTTGACCTTGCCGTCGAGGACGTTGTGCGCGCCCTTCTTGTAGTCGGCCGAGCTGGGGTCGGTGGGCGAGCCGTGGAGCATCACGATCTCCCCCTTGTCCGCCGTGCCGTTGGCGTTGAGCGCGTCGAGCAGTGCCTGGCCCTGCATCTCGCCGACGCGGACGTTGTTGAACGAGACGAAGTACTCGTAGTCGATGCCGGAGATCAGCCGGTCGTAGGCGATCACGGGGACCTTCTTCTGCTTGGCCTGGTTGACCAGCGGAGCGACGGCCGCGGCGTCCACGGCGTCGAGCACGAGTACGTCGGCCCCCTGCGTGAGGGCGGCCTCGACCTGCTGCTGCTGTTTGACGGCGTCCTGGTCGGCGTTGGAGTAGAGGATCTTGCAGTCGGGGCACAGCTCTCCGACCTTGGCCTCGAACAGCGGACGGTCGAACGCCTCGTAGCGCGTCGTCTTCGACTCGGGCGTGAACAAGGCGATGGTCTTGCCGGCGCCGCCCGCCTTGGCCTCGGACGGGTTCGTCTCCGTGGTGGAGCTGTTACCGCAGGCAGCGCCGAACAGAAGCGCCGCGACGGAGATGGCCAGCATTCCTCGTCGCATCGGAACGGGATTCCTTTCTATGACCCCGGGGGTTGATAAGTAAGGTAATTTACTATCAGCTCTATAGCCAGGGGTTGCGGAGAGATCACGTCACGGAGGAGCGGAATGGTGCGGGGCGATCCACTGGTGATCAACTGGCCCGCCTTCCGCAGTGGGCATGCCACTCTGGGGAATGTGCTGAGCATGGGCGGCGGGACCGCCAACACGACCAGCCTGCTCCGCGTGATGAACGAGCGCGCCGTGTTCGCGGAGATCTTCCAGCTCGGTAAGGTCTCCCGGCCGGAGCTGGCCCAGGCCACCGGCCTGTCCAAACCGACGATCTCGGTCGCCCTGGCGGATCTGGAGCGTGCCAGGCTGGTCCGCACGGTCGGGCTGCGTACGGGCAACGCCGGTCGTGCCGCTCTGCTTTACGAGATCCGCCCGCAGGCCGGCTGGGTGCTGGCCGTCGACATCGGCCGCGCCTACGTACGACTCGCGCTGGCCGACCTGGTGGGCGAGATCGTCGCGCGCAGGGACGAGCCGTCCCGGGCCGAGAGCTACGACGCCCTGCTCGCCCAGCTCTCCGGGATGGCGGCCGAGCTCACCACGGAAGCCGGTCTCACCCCCGGGGACATCACGCTGGCGGTCTTCGGGATGCCGGGCATCCACGACAAGGAGACGGGCGCGCTGCGCGTCGCCCCCAACCTGCCCGGTTGGGAGCTGCCCGGCGCGGTGGAACGGCTCGCGGAGGTCACCGGGTCCCCATACATCCTGGAGAACGACGTGGACCTCGCCGCCGTGGGGGAGGGCACGTACGGCCTGGGCGAGGGCGTTCCCCATTTCGTCTACGTCTCCGTCGGCACCGGCATCGGCATGGGCGTCGTCATCGACGGCAAGCTCTACCGAGGCTCGCGAGGGGCGGCCGGGGAGATCTCGTATCTGCCTGTCGGCGAGGGCGATCCCCGAGCCGACCCCGGACGTGGCATGTTCGAGTCGGTCGCGTCGGCCGACGGCGTGATCGCCGCGGCCGCCCGATTGGGTATGATCGCGGCCACCGCCAAAGACGTCTTCGACGCGGCCAGGGCGGGCGACGAGACCGCGCTCAAGGTCGTCGCCATCGAGGCGGATCACGTGGCGCACGCCCTCGCCGGGATCATCGCCGTGCTCGACCCGGAACTGGTCGTGCTCGGCGGTGGCATCGGAGCCCAGGCGGCCGATCTGCTCATCGGCCCCGTGACCGAGCGCCTTCCCGTTCTGGCGGCGTTGCGCCCGCCCCGGATCGAGGCGTCCACGCTGGGTGTCGACGCGGTTCTGCTCGGCGCCCTGGCGTTCGGTCTCGCCACGGCCCGTGACCTCGTCTTCGAGCGCGCGGTGGCGGCGACGCCGCCCGGATAGTGAGACGCTGTGTTCGATCTTCGAGACGGGCCGGTAAGGTACACGTATGGATTCGAGCAACATCCGTCTGGCAGTGATCCCGGGGGACGGGATCGGCACCGAGGTCGTCGCCGAGGGACTCAAGGTCCTCAACGCGGCCGGTGTCAAGGTTGAGACCACCGAGTACGACCTGGGAGCGAAGCGTTACCACGCGACCGGCGAGGTCCTTCCCGATGCCGTGCTGGACGAGTTGCGCGGCTATGACGCCATCGTGCTCGGCGCCGTCGGCGACCCGAGCGTTCCTCCGGGCATCCTGGAGCGCGACCTTCTGCTCAGGCTTCGGTTCGAGCTCGACCACTACGTGAACCTGCGCCCGGTCAAGCTCTTCCCCGGCGTGGAGACCCCGCTGGGCAAGGCCCGCCCCGAGGACATCGACATGGTCGTCGTCCGCGAGGGCACCGAGGGTCTGTACGCGGGAGCCGGCGGCACGCTGCGTCGCGGCACTCCGCACGAGATCGCGACCCAGGAGTCGCTCAACACGGCCTACGGGGTCGAGCGGGTCGTCCGCTACGCCTTCGAGAAGGCGGCCCAGCGGCCGCGCAAGAAGCTCACCCTGGTCCACAAGACCAACGTCCTCACCTACGCGGGTGACCTGTGGGCCCGTACGGTCGCCCGGGTCAGCCAGGAGTACCCCCAGGTCGAGACCGACTACTGCCACATCGACGCCGCCTCGATGTTCTTCATCACCCAGCCCGAGCGGTTCGATGTGATCGTCACCGACAACCTCTTCGGCGACATCATCACCGACATCGGCGCGGCGGTGGCCGGTGGCATCGGCCTGGCCGCCAGCGGCAACATCAACCCGGACCGGACCGCGCCGTCGATGTTCGAGCCGGTCCACGGCAGCGCCCCCGACATCGCGGGCCAGGGCAAGGCCGACCCGACGGCCACCATCCTGTCCATCGCCATGCTCCTCGACCACCTCGGCCTCACCGCCGCCGCGGAGAAGGTCGAGCGGGCGGTCGCCGAGGACCTCGTCGAGCGCCAGGGTGCCCGGGCCACGAGGCAGACCCGTGAAATCGGCGACGACATCGCCTCCCGAGTAGCCGGCTGAGCCGGGCCGCTCACCCCGTCTTTGCGCATGGCGGCCTGGTTAGGGCCGCCATGCGCTTTTTCGTACCCTCTTTTATGCCTAAGGTTTCCCGTAGGTCGCACAATGAATGTGCGACATAGAGAGAAGGATCGCGGCACATGACCAGCCAGCTCAGCTTCGACGTGCAGCTCAACCAGCAGGCCCGGACCGCGGCCGAGCGTGAGCAGGTACTGGCGAACCCCGGCTTCGGGCAGACCTTCACCGATCACATGATCTCCATCGACTACACCGAAGGCCGCGGCTGGCATGATGCGCGGCTGGAACCGTACGGGCCGTTGGTTCTGGACCCGGCGACGGCGGTGTTCCACTACGCCCAGGAGCTGTTCGAGGGGCTCAAGGCGTACCGCCAGGCGAGCGGGTCCGTCGTGTCGTTCCGGCCGAACGCCAACGCGGCCAGGTTCAACAAGTCCGCCCAGCGGATGGCGATGCCCGAACTGCCCGAGGAAGTGTTCGTCGAGTCGTTGGATCTGCTCGTCCAGACGGACAAGGAGTGGGTGCCGACGACCGAGGGGCACGGCCTGTACCTGCGGCCGTTCATCATCGCCACCCAGGTCGGGCTCGGCGTGAACTACCCGTCGAAGACGTTCCGCTACATGGTGATCGCCTCTCCCGCCGGGCCGTACTTCTCCGGCGGGATCAAGCCGGTCTCGGTCTGGCTGTCCACGGAGTACACCCGCGCCGCTCCCGGAGGCACCGGCTTCGCCAAGTGCGGAGGCAACTACGCGGCGGCCTTCGTCGCCCAGCGCCAGGCCGTCGAGCAAGGCTGCGACCAGGTCGTGTGGCTCGACGCGCACGAGCACCGCTACGTCGAGGAGATGGGCGGGATGAACATCTTCTTCGTCTTCGGCGACCGGCTGCTCACCCCCTCGCTCACCGGGACGCTCCTGCCCGGCGTGACCCGTGACTCGATCCTCACCTTCGCCGCCGACCTGGGCCTGAAGGCCGAGGAGGGCCGGCTCTCCATCGAGGAGTGGCAGGCCGGGTGTGAGTCGGGCGAGCTGACCGAGGCCTTCGCCTGCGGCACCGCCGCCGTGGTCACCCCGATCGGCAGCGTCAAGGGCGCCGACCGCTCCTGGACGATCGGTGACGGCACCCCCGGCCAGGTCACCCAGAAGATCCGCGAGGAGCTCATCGGCATCCAGTACGGCACCCGCCCCGACACGCACAGCTGGATCCACAAGGTCTGCTGACGCGGTCGCAGGCGCGCCATAAACGCGCGCCCGACGGCTCTGAGTACGACATGACAGGAGCCCGGCGACCTCACCCTCGCCGGGCTCCCTGGCGTACCTCCATCAGGCGGAGTGGAACGTACGGCTGCATCCCCTCCAGGTGGACGGCACAGCGCGATTGGCGCGACACGTAATGTAATCGCAAAGCTGGCCGTGTACCTGGAGTTCCGGGATGTCAGATCTTGCGGATGAGGGTGAGGCCGTCGGCGACCGGGAGCAGGGCGGTCGTCACTCGATCGTCGCTCGCGACGAAGTCGTTGAACTCCCGCATCGCCGGCACGTTGCCGCCCGCGCCGGGGTCCACGATCGCGCCCCTCTGCAGGGTGTTGTCCACGCAGATCATCCCGCCGGGGGCGAGCCGGGCCAGGATCTCCTCGTAGTACGCGCGGTATCCCCGCTTGTCCGCGTCGATGAACGCGAAGTCGAAGCTCGCCTCCTCGGGCATCGCGCGCAGCGTGTCCGCCGCCGGCCCGAGACGCAGCTCGATCTTGTGGGCCACGCCCGCCTTCTCCCAGTGGCGTCGCGCGACCGACGTCCAGTCCTCGCTCACGTCGCAGGCGATCAACCGGCCGTCCTCGGGCAGGCCACGGGCGATGCAGATCGACGAGTAGCCGGTGAACGTGCCGACCTCCACGGCCCGGCGGGCGCCGCTGACCTGCACGAGCATGGTGAGCAGCGTCCCCTGCTCCGGGGCGATCTGCATGACGGCGTCGCCGCCGGTCAGCCTCGCCGTCTCCTCGGCCAGGTTGAGCAGTACGTCGTCGGGCGGGGTGGTGTGCTCGACGGTGTACGCGGCGACGGCAGCGTCGACAAAGTTCTCGGCCTTCATGGCATCACCTTAGTTCCACGCCCAGCCGGAGATCCGAGATCCCGTCGGGCTTGGCATCTTTCCAGCTCACATAGGGTGTAAGTCGTAACACAAGATTGATGTCTCGGATCGTGAGACGAATGTACCGGCCGGGTCACGGCATGTGGCAGACTTCAAGGCACCATGTTCTACGGTCTGCTCATTATCGGCAGGCGCGCTGGCTGACATCAGGACAACGCCAGCGCGCAGACCTCTCACGTCCGTGAGGGGTCTTTTGTGTTTTCCGGCACAGAACGAGCGATGAGCGCGCGCGGCGAGGACCACCCCGCGAAGGAGAAACCAAGAAATGGCCGATGACCGCTTCCACGTGTACGACACGACACTGCGTGACGGGGCCCAGCAGGAAGGCTTGAACCTCACGGTCGCCGACAAGCTGGCCCTCGCTCGTCATCTGGACGGCCTCGGTGTCGGCTTCATCGAGGGTGGCTGGCCAGGCGCGAACCCGAAGGACACCGAGTTCTTCCGGCGGGCTCAGACAGAGCTCGACCTGAAGCATGCGCAACTCGCCGCGTTCGGCGCGACCCGCCGGGCCGGAGTGAAGGCCGCCGACGACCCTCTGGTGGCCGCGTTGCGCGAATCCGGCGCACCCGTTGTGACACTCGTCGCGAAGAGTCACGACAGGCACGTTGAGCTGGCCCTCCGCACCACGCTCAAGGAGAACCTCGCGATGATCCGCGACACCGTCTCCCACCTGCGTGCGGAGGGCCAGCGCGTCTTCCTCGACGCCGAGCACTTCTTCGACGGCTACGCCTCCAACCCGGCCTACGCACTGGAGGTCCTCCGTACGGCGGCCGAGGCCGGGGCGTCCGTCATCGCTCTCTGCGACACCAACGGAGGGATGCTCCCCGACGAGCTGGCCGACGTCGTCCACGCCGCCGTCTCCACCGGCGCGCGCGTCGGCATCCACTGCCACGACGACACCGGCTGCGCCGTCGCCAACACGCTGGCCGCCGTCAAGGCCGGCGCCACCCACGTGCAGGGCTGCGCCAACGGGTACGGCGAGCGCTCGGGCAACGCCAACCTGTTCACGGTTGTGGCGAACCTCCAGCTCAAGAAGGGGTTCGACCTCGTACCCCCGGAGTCGCTGCGGGACATGACCCGCATCGCGCACGCGATCACCGAGGTCACCAATGTCACGCCCAACTCACACCAGCCGTACGTCGGGACGTCGGCCTTCGCGCACAAGGCGGGCCTGCACGCCTCGGCCATCAAGGTCGACCCCAACCTCTACCAGCACATCGACCCGTCCAGGGTCGGCAACGACATGCGCATGCTCGTCTCGGACATGGCGGGCCGGGCCTCGGTGGAGCTCAAGGGCAAGGAGCTGGGCTACGACCTGACCTCCGACCAGTCCCGCCAGCTTGTCGAGCGCGTCAAGGAGCTGGAGTCACGCGGGCACACCTTCGAGGCCGCCGACGCGTCCTTCGAGCTGCTGCTGCGCGACACCGTCACCGGCGAGCGCCGGCGCCACTTCTCCGTCGAGTCCTGGCGGGTCATCGTCGAGCGCCGCCCGACCGGCGAGGTAGCGAGCGAGGCCACGGTCAAGCTGCACGCCAAGGGCGAGCGGATCGTCGCCACCGGCGAGGGCAACGGCCCCGTCAACGCCCTCGACAAGGCCGTACGGCTCGCGCTGGAGAAGCTCTACCCGGAGCTCGCCGGGGTGGAGCTCATCGACTTCAAGGTCCGCATCCTGGAGGGCACCCACGGCACCGACGCCATCACCCGGGTGCTCATCACCTCCAGCGACGCCACCGGCGACTGGTCCACCGTGGGCGTCGCCGAGAACATCGTCGAGGCGTCCTGGCAGGCCCTGGAGCAGGCTGTCACCTACGGACTCCTCCGCGCCGGTTACAGCGCCTGATCGCGCTCGCTGTGTCTATTGGCGCTCGCTTCGCTCGCGCGGGCTCGGTGCGCCTTGAGGCGATGTCTTCCCTCGTCACTCGGGGTCGCTCGTCCCTCGCTCCCCGCTCGTTCCTCAGTCCAGACACCGCCGCGCCCCGAGCGTGATGGTCCGGCGCCGTAGTGATTGTTAGCGCTCGGCGGGCTCGGGGGCCTCTTTAAGGCGGTGGTGGGGACCTCGTCTGAATCTCCCGTCGTGAAGGTGGCGGGGGATCAGACGAGGTCGGAGCCGGAGATCTTGAAGCTGGTCGGGCCGTCGGAGGTGTGGACGATCACCGAACGGCCCGAGCAGCTCACCTCGGGCTTCGCCGTGCCGGGCACGACGATCGTGAGCAGTGACGAGGCCGCGGGCGAGATCACAGCCGGGGCGGCGACCTTCTTCATGTAGGCGGGGGAGATCCACCCCTGGTAGGGGTTGGTCTGGCCGCGGACCACCTTCTGGCCGCCGATCGGCTTGCATGAGGGCAGGGCGAGCTGCACCAGCGTCGCCCGCCACGACCCCTCGCCGACCACGACGCGGCCGCCGCCGTTGGAGTACACCTTCAGCGACGGGTCGAAGTGCCACAGATTGCGCACCTTGCCGCCGCCCGTCGTGTCCAGCACCGCCATGACGTCCTGGTCGTGGTTCACGAGCACCGCCCTGGTACGGCTGACGCCGTACGCCTTGTCGGTCAGCGTGAACGACTGACGGTCCTTGCCGATCGAGCGGCGGACCAGCGACGTCGGCGTGCGGCCGTGGAACGGCTTCCCCACGACGACGGGGATGTTGTGCGCCTCGGGTGTCATCGTCCAGCGCCGGTACGGGGTGTTCTCGTAGGAGTGGAACCCCGCCTCGGTCAGCACGTCACGGCCCTGGGCGTAGTAGGTCACACCCAGGTGGTCCTCATGGCCGTGGAACTTCAGGCCCGGCCCGAACCTGATCGAGTAGTAGGCCGACTGCGGATCGCCCCAGGCCGTACGGCCGAAGACGTAGCCGGCCTTGAACACCTGCACGGTCTCGGAGGAGTGGGCGAACCCGGCGGGCTGGACGTCCGGCGCGCCGTCCCCGAGCGGCACCATGTACCCGTTGGGCTGCGTGGCGGCGCTGATGTGCTTGGGCAGGCCGTCCCAGCGTTTGGCGAGGTCGTCGGGCACCTTGAGGCCGCAGTCCTTGATGGTGTCCGTCGCGACGCGCAGCCGGTCGTGCACGTAGATCGCGTACCGCGGGGCCTGTTCCCTCAGCGATCCCTCGGAGTCGATGTCGAGCTTCATCGACTTGACCATGCGGGAGAGGGCGAGGTCCTTCCAACCCTTCTGGTTGTAGCGGCAGCCGATGCGCAGGAGGCCGATGTCCTGGTCGAGCCCGTGGTTGTGCCCGGCCTTGTAGAGGCGCGGGTCGGCCAGCAGCTTCGCGTGTACGGCGAGGCTGTTCTTGAGCCAGGCGTCGGGGACGTACCTGCTCAGGCAGACCAGCGCGGGGGCGCGCAGCGCGGTCGGGTGGTCGCTCCAGGCGTACTTGTTGGTGCTCCGGCCGCCGTAGGGGTTCTTCTCGACCCAGTCCTTGGCGATCTCGGTCGCGCGGGTGAGGTATGCCTGCTTGCCGGTGGTCTCGTAGTCGGCCACCAGCCGCCCCATCCACCGCAGTGACTGGAACACCATCTGCCACGACCGGCTCTTGTACGGGTCCAGCTTCCAGTCGATCTTTGCGCCGATCTTGACGGCCGGGCGGTCCAGGAAGGAGAGCTGCCCGCTCATCACGTCCTCGGAGGTCGGCGTCCCCGGCAGCCAGTCCCCCTGGCACTCGGGCGTACGGGTGGGGGTCTCGGCGGACTGGGAGGCCTCGGCGGGCACGGCGGCGAACGCGCCGCCGGTGAGGGCCAGCGCGGAGATCAGACCGAGGGCTCGAGCGCGGGTACGCACGCAAGATCCTTCCGGGGCACGGACGGGAGAGGGTGATCATGCTGGCCGAATGCCCGTTATCGGTCAAGTCGTAGATGGTCATTGTTAGCAGGATGTAAGGGGCATGCCGCCCGGCCCGCGCGACCCGATGTGTTCCGTCCGGTGCGGGGGATCTGTGCGCGACTTGCCGTGAACCCGCTGGACGCTTGACCTCATACAGGGACGGTCCGGGAAGGAGTCCCAGAAAGGAGGAAGCCATGATCAAAGGTGCGCACTGGCTGCTGTACAGCCACGACCCGGACGCCGACCGGGCCTTCCTCCGAGACGTGCTCGGACTGCGGAACGTCGACGCCGGGGGCGGCTGGCTGATCTTCCGCCTGCCGCCCGCCGAACTGGGGGTGCATCCCACCCGGGACCGGCCGATGTTCGACCTCTACCTGATGTGCGACCGGATCGCCGACACGGTCCGCGAACTGACGGCCAAGGGCGTGACGTTCACCCGGGAGGTCGGTGACGAGGGGTACGGCCTGGTCACCGGGTTCCGCCTGCCCGGCGGCGCCGAGATCGGCCTGTACGAGCCCCGCCACCCCACCGCCGTATAGGCGCGTCTAGTGGCCCGTCACCGAATCTTGGACGGGTAATTGATCTCCGGTGGTGAACCCGTCAGGCTGGCTACCTCTTCAACGTTGGGAGGTGGTCGTGGCTCGCCGACCGGAAGTGTTCGTCCGGCCGTTAACCATGGAGGAAGGCCGCAAGCTGCAGCGGATCACGCGGAGCGCGAAGGATCCGGTCAAGCTGCGGCGGGCGATCGTGGTGATGATGTCCGGCCAAGGCCAAAGCGTCCCGGACATCACCTCGTTGATGCAGGTCAGCGACGACTACGTGCGGGATGTCATCCACGCCTTCAACGAGAAGGGGTTCGACGCACTGGACCCAAAATGGAGCGGGGGCCGTCCGCGAGCGATCAGTAGCCAGGTGCGTGAACACATCTGCCTGATCGCCAAGACGGTCCCCGCCGAATGGGGCATCACCGGACACTCCACCTGGAGCCTGCGCACCCTGGCCGAGCACCTCATCACTCGCGGGGTGGTGGCGGCGATCAGCCGCGAGCACCTGCGGCGAATCCTCCGTAAAGGCGGGGTGAGCTGGCAGACCACCACGACGTGGAAGTCCTCCACCGACCCGCACTTCATCGCCAAGATGCAGCGCGTCCTGGACCTCTACGATCACCCGCCCGCCGATGGGCGGGTGATCTGCGTCGATGAGTTCGGGCCGTTGAACCTGATGCCTCGAAAGGGCAAGCGGTGGCGGCCGGCGGGTTCACCGGCCCGGCTGCGTGCCACCTACAACCGCTACAACGGCGTCATGCACATGATCGCCGCGCTCGACCTGGCCACCGGCAAGCTGTACTACCGGATCCGCAAGCGCAAGCGCTGGCGCGAATACCTGTCGTTCCTCAAGACGTTGCGGGCCCGCTGGCCTGGCGAGAAGCTGTATGTGATCGCCGACAACTACTCGCCGCACAAGCATCCCCAGGTCCGCACCTGGGCTGCTGACAACGATGTTGAGCTGGTGTTCCTGCCGACCTACGGCTCCTGGTTGAACTGGATCGAATCAGAGTTCGCCGCGCTGCGCTACTACGCGCTGAACGGCACCGACCACCGCACCCATGACGAGCAGAACGCGGCGATCGGCGCTTACGTGCGCTGGCGCAACGCCCGAGCCGAGCCCAAGACCAACTTCGCTGCCAGCTCACCGATCAGAAGCTGGACGAGTTACCCGGCCAAGGTTGCGTGACGGGCCACTAGTCGCGCTTGGGCGAGGCGCTCTGCACGACCTCGAAGGACCAGATCTCGGACGCGGACGCGGCCGGACCCTGGCCGTGCCCGTGACCCTGCCCCGGCCCGTGCCCGTGACCGTGACCGTGGCCCTGCGCGCCGGCCTCGGCGGCGGCCTGCGCGTGGCCGGACTGGAAGGCCCGGCTGCTCTGCCAGCGCTGGAAGTCCTCCTCGCTGCGCCAGCGCGTGTAGACCATGTACCGGTCCGTGCCCTCGACCGGCCGGAGCAGCTCGAACCACTCGAACCCGTCGGCCGCCTCCACCATGCCAGCGCGGTTGGCGAAGCGCTGCTCCAACTCCTCGCGCATCTCCGCGCTCACCGTCAACACGTTGATCTTCACGACCGACATCGCGGGCTCCTCCCGTGGATGAATTCCGACACGGCCACACTACGAGCCGTGCGGTTCGCCCCCGGGACGCGCCACGGCCTTCCATCCCTCGGGGTGCCACAAGCCGGGGGAGAGGTACGTGAGCAATCGGCAAGCGGCACTAGCCTTGTGACCGTGCGTATCGCGAGGTTCTCCAAAGGCGACGGTGTCGCCTTCGGCGTGGTTGAAGAAGGCGGCGAGGTCGTCGCCAGGGTCGACGGGCACCCCTTCGGCGGTGTCGAGTTCGCCGGGGACAGATATCCGCTCGCCGAGGTCAGGCTCGTCGCGCCGATGCTGCCCAGCAAGATCGTCGCAGTCGGCAAGAACTACGCCGACCACGCGCGCGAGATGGGAGGTGAGGCGCCGGAGGAGCCGCTCATCTTCCTCAAGCCGAGCACCTCGGTGGTCGGCCCCGGCGAGGCCATCGCGTACCCGTCGAAGCTGTCGCAGCGGGTCGACTACGAGGGCGAGCTGGCCGTGGTCATCGGGCGGCTCTGCCGGGACGTGCCGGTGGAGCGGGCGCATGAGGTGATCTTCGGGTACACCTGCGCCAACGACGTGACCGCGCGCGACCTGCAGCAGCGGGACGGCCAGTGGAGCAGGGCCAAGGGCTTCGACACCTTCTGCCCGATCGGCCCGTGGATCGAGACCGACCTCGACCCGGGCGACCTCGCCCTCACGACCAGCGTGAACGGCGAGCTCCGGCAGAGCGCGCGCACTTCGCTCCTGCTGCACGACATCCCGGCGCTCGTCGCGTACGTGAGCGCCGTCATGACGCTGCTGCCCGGCGACGTCATCCTGACCGGCACCCCCGCCGGCGTCGGGCCCCTGTCCGTCGGTGACGAGGTCAGCGTCGGCATCGAAGGAATCGGAACTCTCACCAACCGGGTGATCTCTCGTGACTGACCTGCGTGTCCGCTTCGCGCCCTCGCCGACCGGCATGTTCCATGTCGGCGGCGCCCGTTCCGCGCTCTACAACTGGGCGCTCGCCGAACAGTCCGGGGGCACGTTCGTGCTCCGCATCGAGGACACCGACGCGGCGCGCAACCGGCCCGAGTGGACCGAGGGCATCATCTCCGCGCTCGCCTGGATCGGCATCAGCGGCGACTCCCCGCACTTCGAGGGCCCCTACTTCCAGTCCGCGTACGAGGCGCAGCACCGCGAGGCGGCGGCCAAGCTCCTCAAGGACGGCAAGGCCTACCACTGCACCTGCACGCGTGACGACGTGAAGGCCAGGACGGGCTCGGAGCACCAGGGCTACGACGGCTTCTGCCGGGACCGCGGCCTCACCGAGGGCGCGGTGCGGTTCCACACGCCGGACGAGGGCGTGACCGTGGTGAACGACCTGGTCCGCGGGCGGGTCGAGTTCCCGAACGCGGCCATGGAAGACTTCGTCATCGTGCGCGCCGACGGGTCGCCGCTGTTCAACCTCGCCAACGTGATCGACGACATCGAGATGCGGATCTCCCACGTCATGCGCGCGGAGGAGCACCTGTCGAACACGCCCAAGCAGCAGCTCCTGTGGGAGGCGATGGGCGCCACGCCGCCGGTCTGGGCGCACGTCCCGGTCATCGTCAACGAGAAGCGGCAGAAGCTGTCCAAGCGGCGCGACAAGGTGGCCCTGGAGTCCTACCGCGACGAGGGATACCTTGCCGAGGCGATGGTCAACTACCTCATGCTGCTCGGCTGGGGCCCCGGCGACGACCGCGAGATCATGCCGTGGTCGGAGATGATGCCGATGTTCCGTCTGGAGGACGTGAACCCGTCCCCGGCGTTCTTCGACGAGAAGAAGCTGCGCGCCTTCAACGGCGAGTACATCCGGGCGCTGCCCCTCGACGTCTTCATCCAGCGCTGCGACCCCTGGCTCGACCCGAGCTGGGACCGGACGACCTTCGCCCGGGTGGCGGAGCTGGTCCAGACCCGCATCGCGGTGCTGTCCGAGGTCACCGCGAACGTGGACTTCCTCTTCCTGGAGGTCCCCGTTCATGACCAGGCGTCGTGGGACAAGGCGATGAAGCCGGGCGCGACCGAGATCCTCAACGACTACGCCGAGCGGCTGCAGGACGTGAACTGGGACCCCGAGTCGCTCAAGACCGCTCTGGAGGAGGTCGGCGCCGCGCACGGCCTCAAGCTGGGTAAAGCGCAGGCGCCGGTCCGCGTGGCCGTCACCGGCCGTACGGTCGGCCTCCCGCTGTTCGAGTCGATCGAGGTCCTCGGCCGCGAGCGCTCCCTGGAGCGGCTGCGTACGGCTCTGTCGAAGCTCTCCTGAACGCGGCGGCCGGCCGGCTATCCGGTCGGCCGCCGCGTCAGCGTCATCGTGAGCGCCAGCGAGAGGGCCGCCCCGGCGGCCATCGCGAGCCAGAGGCCGGTGACGCCCAGCGACGAGGAGCTCAGCAGCGCGGCGAGGGGCAGCTGGACCGCGAAACCCGCCAGCGTGGCGGTGAGCAGCCTGCCGCCCCTTCCGCTTGCCTGGAGCGCCCCGCCCATGGCGATGAGCCCGCCGAACGGCACCAGATAAAGGCTCATGCACCGCAGGAACCACACGGTCGCCCCGGCCACCGTGGCATCGTCGGTGAAGAGGGCGGCCGCCGGCACCGCACACATGTTGAGGATGAGCGCGGTGACGACGCCGGCGGCCAGGCCGAGCCGCAGTGATGTGCCGGTGGCGGCGCCACCACCTCGCGCCGTCCGGATCATCGCCGCCTGGCGCAGCGCGTAGAAGGCCATCGTCCCGGCCAGCATGATCTTCAGGCCGATGCCGTAGCCGGCCAGCGCGGGAACGCCGTGCGCGCCCACCAGGCCGGTCATCGCCATGCCGGTCAGGCTGCGCGCCAGGAAGTCGCCGGACATCGGCAGGCCCGTGCGCAGGAGGTCCACGCCGTCGGCTCGGTTCACCATGCGGTGCGCGCGCGGCGGCCGTTCGCGTGGCAGCCGTCGCACGAGCAGGGTGGCCGCCACCGCCAGCGTTACCAGCCGGGCCAGGACCGTGGCCAGCGCGGCGCCACGCACCCCCAGGTCGAAGCCGTAGATGAGCAGGGGATCGAGCCCGATGACCAGCGCGTTGCAGAGCAGCGCGGTCCGCATCGGCGTCGCCATGTCGCCGAGCCCCTTGAATATCCCGTCCACCAGCGTCTGAGCGAAGAAGACCGGGACCGCGGGGAGCGACACCAGGAAGAAGTCCGAGACGAGGGCAACGGTAGCGGCGTCTCCGGTGAAGAGCCGCGCCAGCGGTTCGCGGAAGAGAACGCCCGGCACGGCCACCACGAAGCCGAACAGCGCCCACAGGACCCACGCGGTACGAATCACCGGCGTGAGAGGTGATTCGCCCTCCCGCCTGCCGACCAACACGGTCGTGCCCGTCGTGAGGGCCAGGATCACGCCCAGGGCCAGGTGCTCGGTGGTGGTGGCGATCGTGACGGCGGCGACCGCCGTACTGCCCAGCCCCGAGACCCACAACGTGTCGATCAGGCCGACGGCCACGACAGCGGTCAGCAACTCGACGTAGACGGGCAAGGCCAATCGGATGAGCTTCATTCCATACCTCGATTCGAGCTATATCGATTAGAGGTATAGCGATACGATGCGCCCATGGCAAGCGGGGAGCTGGCGCTGGCGATCCTCGGCTTCCTCAACGAGGAGCCGATGCACGGATATGAGCTCAAGCAGCGGATCGCGGGGCTGAGCGGGCATGTCCGTCCGGTCAGCGACGGCGCGCTCTACCCGGCGATCACCCGGCTGGAGAGGTCGGGCCTGGTCGACCGGCGCGAGGAGGAAGGGGCCGCCGCGGCGCGGCGGCATGTGCTCTCACTCACCGGCAAGGGCCGGGAGGAGCTGTTCCGCCGGCTACGCGAGCCGTCCGACCTGGAGATCAGTGACCAGTCGCGGTTCTTCGCGCTGCTGACGTTCCTGTCGGCGCTTCCCCGGGAGGACCAGGTAACGGTGCTC
This sequence comes from Microtetraspora malaysiensis, assembly GCF_050947145.1. Classification (NCBI taxonomy): domain Bacteria; kingdom Bacillati; phylum Actinomycetota; class Actinomycetes; order Streptosporangiales; family Streptosporangiaceae; genus Microtetraspora; species Microtetraspora malaysiensis. The sequence goes on along the minus strand of NZ_CP191998.1, from coordinate 8,182,729 downwards.
CGGCGGCGGCTGGACTTCCTGGAGGCGCCCGCGAGCTTCTTCTACCGTTCGGGAAAGCCGGTCAGGGCCAGGGAGGTCGCCGACCGCTTCCGCCACGGCATGCTGGTCATGGCCCGCGAGATCGGAGCCGTGGAGAAGGCCTGGCTCAAGAGCGCCATCGCCGATCTCGCTGAACCAGGCCCCGGTCCGGCCGAAATCCCCGACCCATCTCCCGACCTGTCCGTACGCCATCCGTGAGCGCGCTCGCTGAGCCGTGCGAGCCCGGCGATCGGAGATCCAGGCGATCACAAGGGCTCGCGGCGTGACGGGACCGCGAGCCCACGCGTGATCAGGTACGGCGTCAGAGAAGGCCGCGGCGGGCGAGCAGGGGCTCGATCTGCGGGTCACGGCCCCGGAAGTCGCGGAACGCCGTCAGGGCCTCCACGCTGCCGCCCTTGGACAGCAGCCGCTGCCGGAACCGGTCGCCGTTCTCCCGGCGCAGCCCGCCGTTCTCCTTGAACCACTCGACCGTGTCGGCGTCGAGGACCTCGCTCCAGATGTAGGAGTAGTAGCCCGCGCTGTAGCCGCTCGACCAGATGTGCGCGAAGTAGGTGCTCCGGTAGCGCGGCGGCACGGCGGGCAGGTCCACGCCCGCGTTCCGCAGCGCCTCGGCCTCGAAGGTCTCGGCGTCGCCGCCCGTGTAGGAGGTGTGCCAGGCCCAGTCCAGCAGGGTCGCGGCGAGGTACTCGACCGAGGCGAAGCCCTGGTTGAACTTCTGCGACTCCAGCATCCGGTCCACGAGCTCCTGCGGCATGGGCTCGCCGGTCTCGTAGTGCTTGGCGTAGTTCGCCAGGATCTCCGGGTCGGTCGCCCACATCTCGTTGACCTGCGAGGGGTACTCCACGAAGTCCCTCGGCACCGCCGTACCGGAGACCCGGGGGTAGCGGACGTCGGAGAACAGGCCGTGCAGGGCGTGGCCGAACTCGTGGAACATCGTGTTGACCTCGTCGAAGGTCAGCAGGGTCGGCTCGCCCTTGACGATGTTGAGGTTGTTGACCACGACCGGGCGGGTGCCGTCCAGGTCCGACTGCTTGACCAGGCTGTTCATCCAGGCCCCGCCGCGCTTGGCGGCGCGGGCGAAGAAGTCCCCGAGGAACAGGCCGAGCGGCGAGCCGTCCTCGTTGAACACCTCGAAGACCCGGACGTCCGAGTGGTAGCCCTGCAGGTCCGCCCGCTCCCGGAAGGTGAGGCCGTACAGCCGCTGCGCCGCGTAGAAGACGCCGCGTTCCAGGACGCTGTTCAGCTCGAAGTAGGGGCGCATCCGGGAACTGTCGATGTCGTACCGGGCCTTGCGCACCTTGCCGGCGTAGAACTCCCAGTCCCACGGCTGGATCGGGTGCCCGGCGATCTCCTCCAGGTCGGACTGCTCCTTGCGGGCGTTGGCCACGGCCGGCGGGACGAGCCGGCCGAGCATCTCGGTGACCGCCTGCGTGGATCCGGCCGTCTGGTCCGCGAGGACATACTCGGCGTGGTTGGCGTAGCCGAGCAGCTTGGCCCGCTCCTCGCGCAACGTGGCGATCCGAGTGATCAGCTCGGCGTTGTCCGCCCCGCGGCCGACGGACGCCTTGTGGATCCGCTCACGCAGCTCCCGGTGGGTGAGCTCGGCGAGCGCGGGCTGGCGGGTGGGCAGGGTGAGGGTGACCAGGTAGCCGGCGTCCAGCCCCCGCTCCTTGGCGGTCTCCTGGAGGCCCTGTACGGCGTCGGGGGAGAGCCCGTCGAGCTCGGCGACGTCCTCGACGGCGACCGCCCGCGCGTTGGTGTCGGCGAGCAGGTTCTGGTGGAAGGTGGTCGCGAGGGTGGACAGCTCCTCGTTGAGCTCCCTGAGCCGCGCCTGCTCCTCCTCGCCCAGTTCGGCTCCCGCCCGGATGAAGTCGGTGAGGTAGCGGTCGAGGAGCCACTGCTGCTCCCCGTCCGCCGCCTGTACGGCCCGGATGCGGGCGAACAGCCGCGGGTTCAGGTGGATGGCGTCGCCGTGCGTGGACAGCTTGGGCGTGATGTCCTTCTCGATCTCCTGGACGCCCGGCGTGGCGTCGGAGGACGCCTGGTTGAAGAAGACCGTCGAGACCCGGTCGAGGAGCCGGCCGGACCGCTCCAGAGCCTCGATCGTGTTCTCGAAGGTCGGCGGCTCGGAGTTGTCCGCGATCGCCGCGATCTCGGCGAGATGCTCGGCCATCCCCTGCTCGAACGCCGGGACGTAGTGCTCCTCCCGGATCTCCTGGAAGGGAGGCAGTTGGTACGGCAGGGAGCTGGGGCTCAGAAACGGGTTCGCCGTCTGGGACATCGGGGGCTGCTCCTCATCGCTGTTCTCGACGCTGGTGGCTCTTCTCAGCCTGGCACAGCAGGGTCGTGAGCAGCGATGAGGAGCCACGCGGGCAATCGTTTTGGTGGTGAGCCGCAAGCTGGGCTATTCTTTCGGAGTCGCCAGCGAGCCCCAAGGGGCAAGCGAAACGATGGGGTATAGTGCAATTGGCAGCACGACTGATTCTGGTTCAGTTAGTCTAGGTTCGAGTCCTGGTACCCCAGCTGCATCCCTCCTTCGGGAGATGCTACGGATTCGGGTTCCCCCCGGTCCGATCACAGTGTGTACGGTCCCGTCGTCTAGTGGCCCAGGACGCCGCCCTCTCAAGGCGGTAGCGGCGGTTCGAATCCGCTCGGGACTACCACACACTGCGAGGTCCCGTCGTCTAGTGGCCCAGGACGCCGCCCTCTCAAGGCGGTAGCGGCGGTTCGAATCCGCTCGGGACTACCTTTTCTCCACCCCCGGAACATTCGTTCCGGGGGTTTTTCGTTTGTCGTGGTTCCATCTCCGGATCCCAGCGCGGTTGACTGGACAGTGCCGCTATCCAATAATTGGAGAGCTGGACTATCTAATTGGAGGTGTGTGGGGATGTTCACACTGCTGTCGGACGGCCGCGATGAGGTCGTCCCGGGTCTGACCGTCCCGGCCGGAGAGAAGGTCCTCGGCTGGGAGCGCAAGCCGCACGGCTGGTGCCTGGGGGACGCCTGCATACCGGCCTTCCGGGCCGCGGCCGCCGAGACCGCCGCCGGCACCGACCTGGTCGCGTTCGCCGGGCTGCTCGGGCGCGGCGTCGTGGTCGACCACGATGAGAGGCTGATCGCGGTCGGTGACGCGCGGATGATCAGTCCCGAGGAGGCTCCGGAGTTCGAGCTGGACGGCTTCCGTCTCGACGGCCTCCGCGGCACCAAGGTGGCGCTCGTCTTCTGGGCGTCGTGGTGCGGCTGCCGCTACGACCTGCCCGCCTGGGAGCTGCTGCACCGCGAGCTGTCCCCGGACGGCTTCAGCGTGGTCAGCGTCTCACTCGACCGGAACCGCGATGACGCCGCCCCGTGGATCGAGGACGTGACCCACCCGGCGCTGGTCGACACGGAAGGCGCCGTCGCCGAGATGTACGGCGTCATCAACGTCCCGACCGTCGTGTGGATCGACGAGGAGGGGCGGGTGGCCCGGCCGCAGGACACCATGACCGCCACCGACACCTTCCGCGAGATGAACGGGCTCTCCTCCGAGGCCGCCACGGCGGCCCTGCGCCGGTGGGTCGTCGAGGGCGAGTCCGGTCTGTCCGAGCAGGCCGTACGGGAGCACCTGCGCCTCCCGACCGAGGAGGAGCGGCTGGCCCGGCTGCACGCGCGCCTCGCCGCCTGGCTGTTCCGCCGCGGACGCGCGGACGCGGCGCGCGGGCACGCCCGCCGGGCGGCCGAGCTGGCGCCGCACGACGTCGCCATCCGCCGGGGGCTGATGCCGCTCGACGGTGTGGATCCGTTCGGGGACGGCTACTTCCGGCTTCGCGCCGAGCTTGAAGCGAGTGGGACGCCGATTTACCGGCCGCTGCCCGACTGGGCGGGGGAGCGGTGACGTGATGGGGCGGGTTGCGGTGCGCGGCACCTGGGTTCCAAAATCAGACTCATGACCACGACACTGCGCTCGCGCACGCACAGCTGGGCCCCGCCGACATTGCCGGGGGACGTCGCGGAGTTGAGCGGCCTGGAGTTCCTCCAGGCCATGCTCGACGGCCTGATCGCCGCTCCGCCGATCGCCGGCACGATGGGTTTCACGCTGCTGAAGGTCGAGCCCGGGGCGGCGATCTTCGAGGGGGAGACGGGAGAGCACCAGTACAACCCGATGGGCTCCGTGCACGGGGGCTACTTCGCCACCCTGCTCGACTCGGCCCTCGGATGCGCCGTCATGACCATGCTCCCGGCCGGGACGGCCTACACGACCACCCAGTTGAACGTGCACATGGTCCGCCCGGCCTTCGCGCACACCGGGCTTCTGCGGTGCGAGGCGAAAGCCCTCCATGTGGGCCGGAGCGTCGCGACCGCCGAGGGGCGGCTGGTCGGCTCGGACGACGGCAAGCTGTACGCGCACGGCACGACGACGTGCGCCGTTTTCGCGATGCGCTGATGGTCCCGCCGCCGGGAACGGGGACCGGCTCCGGGCGGCGGTCGTCGCGGACATGACAAGGGGACACGACCCCGCCGGATCGTGTCCCCTTCTCCGTGCCCTTCGGGGGCCGTGGACGCCGCCTAGCCGCGCGACCGGGCCTTGAAGAGTGCCCGCTTGGCGGCCTTGCCCACCTGCTTGTCCGGATGGGCCTCGGCGACGGCTTCGAGCAGCTCCTCCAGGTGCGGGTGCGGCACCTTCCAGATCACGTCGAGCAGGCCGATGATCTGCTGCGCGGGGCCGATGTCGTGCAGGCTGCTGACGAACTCCGCGCGGCCGAGGCCCGCCGAGATCGTCCACATGTCGAGGATGAGCCAGTGCGTGTCGGCCTGGGTGGGCTCAGGCGCGTCCTCGACGTCCAGCTGGGCGAGGTGCGTCGCGGCGTACGGCCGGAGCGAGGGCACCTTGAGCGCCTCGGTCCAGGCGGGCACGGCCACCTCGCCGAGGGCGCCGACCAGGCTGGCGGCCTGCACCCGGACCAGGGCGTCGGCCTCGTCCTCCGCGGCGGCTTCGAGCAGCTCGGTGGCGGCCCGGGCCGGGTCACGCAGGTCGAGCCAGGCGGCGAACTCCGCGTCCGCCTCCTCCTCCGGCAGGTCGGCGCTCAGCGTCAGCAGGTCGAGCGCGGTCATCGCGTCGATGGCGGGCCGGGCGTCGATGTCGATGTCGGCGTCGTCCACCATGTGGACCACGCCCTCCACGCCGAGAGGCGTGAGGCGCACCTCGTCGCCCTCGACGGTCACCATGCCGTAGCCGGTCAGCCAGGCGAGCACCGGCGCCAGCGGGTCGCCGGCGGCGGTCCAGGCGTCGGCGCCGAGATCGTCGTACTCGCCGGTCGCCTCGGCCAGCTCCCCGCGCAGCTCTCCGAGGGAGCGTGAGCCGCCGTTGACCAGCACGCGGACCAGCAGCGCGCGGGTCAGCCCCGACAGGGCGAGGGTCAGATCGTCGTCGTCCAGCTCGGGGTCGCCGTAGTCGATCGAGTGGAGGCCGAGCAGCCAGGCGTCGAGCACGTCGTCGTCGTCCTCGAACGGCCAGGCGGCGGTGTCGGGGTCGACGCTGACCGTGTCGTCATCGTCAGGGGCGAGGAACTCCAGGTCGATGGCGAGGTTCCAGAGGTTCCACAGCGACTGGGCGTCGCTCAGCCCGACGCTGAGCACCGCCTCCTTGACCTCTTCCTCGGTGAGCAGGGTCTCCTCGCCGACCTTGCGGCCGGAGCCGACCCAGAGCGCGAGATCGCGGGCCTGGGCGATGAGCGTGACCTCGCGGGCCGCCGCCGCCAGCTCGGTGTCCGGACGCAACCGGATCGTGGGCAGGTCGGCGATCTCGTCGGCGAAGGGTTCGAAGTCGCCGAGGCTCTCGTCCTCGTCGTCCTCGAACTCGTCCTCCTCCTCGTCCCAGTCGCGCTCGGCGAGCACGTCCTCCATCGCCTCGATGAAGTCGTCCTCGATCTCGTCGAGCTCGGACAGGAGGACGTCCACCGAGGCCGACCCCGTCGCCAGGCGGCCGGTCTCGGACAGGAACGTCAGATAGGACCGCAGCGCGGGGACCATGCCGTCGGCGGCCTCATCGGGGTCCTCGACGACCTGCGGAATGCGCTCAAGCAGGACGGCGCGCAGGTCGCCCGCCTTCCACAGCCCCACGTTGTCGCGGACATCCAGGCGATGCCAGAGAACGGCCGGGCCGACCAGGTCGGTATCGGTGCCCGGAGCGTTGGCGGGAGCCCAGAGGATGAACTCCTGCAGCAGTGGACGCAGTTCAGCGGCGGCTGCCTCAATGCGGTCTGTCACCCCGCCAGCCTAGGGCTAACCGGGCATGCTCTCTAATCAGTTAGCGCGTCGCATCGCCTCGGTGATCCGTTCCGCGGCGGCAACGACGGGGGCGGCGTGCATCCGGCCCGGCGTGCGGGTGAGCCGCTCGATCGGTCCGGACACGGAAACCGCGGCGATGACCTTGCCGCCCGCGCCCCGGATGGGGGCCGAGACGCTCGCGACGCCCTGCTCGCGCTCTCCCACGCTGTGCGCCCATCCTCGCCTGCGTACGCTGGCGAGCGTGGCGGCGGTGAACTTCGCGCCGCGCAGGCCGCGGTGCAGCCGGTCGGGCTCCTCCCAAGCGAGCAGTATCTGCGCGGCCGAGCCCGCGGTCATCGGCAACGCGGACCCGACGGGTACGGTGTCGCGCAGGCCGCTCGCGCGCTCGGCGGCGGCCACGCACACGCGCTCGTCACCCTGGCGCCGGTAGAGCTGGGCGCTCTCCCCGGTGAGGTCGCGCAGATGGGTCAAAACGGGCCCGGCGACGGCGAGCAAACGGTCCTCGCCGGCGGCCGTGGACAACTCTGAGAGCCGGGGTCCCAAGACGAAACGCCCCTGCGTGTCGCGGGAGACGATGCGGTGGTGCTCAAGGGCGACGGCGAGGCGGTGCGCCGTCGGCCGGGCGAGGCCGGTCGCCTGGACGAGCTGCGCCAGGGAAGCAGGCCCCGCTTCCAGGGCGTTGAGAACGAGGATGGCCTTGTCGAGAACTCCGACTCCGCTAGAGTTGTCCATCCCCCGATACTGCCGTCTCGCGATCCGAGACGCAAACCACAATAGCCCGGATTACCCGGTAGGCTTGTCCATATCCCGATATTTCCGTCTCATGATGAGAGACGTCGGGAGGTCGAACGCAAGGAGGCGTCACAACCATGGGTCGCACACTGGCCGAGAAAGTCTGGGAGCAGCACGTCGTGCGGCGTGCCGACGGCGAGCCGGACCTGCTGTACATCGATCTCCACCTCATCCACGAGGTGACCAGCCCGCAGGCGTTCGACGGCCTGCGCATGGCGGGGCGTACGGTGCGGCGGCCCGATCTCACCATCGCGACCGAGGACCACAACGTCCCGACCGTGCTCGGCCCGATCTCCGACCCGGTGTCGCGCACCCAGGTCGAGACGCTGCGCAAGAACGCCGCCGAGTTCGGCATCCGGCTGCACCCCATGGGCGACGCCGGCCAGGGCGTGGTCCACATCATCGGCCCGCAGTTCGGCCTGACCCAGCCCGGCATGACGATCGTCTGCGGTGACTCGCACACGTCCACGCACGGCGCCTTCGGCGGCATCGCGTTCGGCATCGGCACCTCCGAGGTCGAGCACGTGCTGGCCACCCAGACGCTGCCCGCGTACCGGCCGAAGACCATGGCCATCGAGGTCACCGGCGAGCTGCCGGTGGGCGTCACGGCCAAGGACCTGATCCTCGCCATCATCGCGAAGATCGGCACCAGCGGCGGCCAGGGCTACATCGTCGAGTACCGCGGCGAGGCTGTCCGCAAGCTCTCCATGGAGGGCCGGATGACCGTCTGCAACATGTCGATCGAGGCGGGCGCCCGGGCCGGCATGATCGCTCCGGACGAGACGACCTTCGCCTACCTCAAGGGCCGCCCGCACGCGCCGGCCGACGAGGCCTGGGACGCGGCCGTCGAGTACTGGAAGAGCCTGCGCACCGACGACGACGCCGTCTTCGACAAGGTCGTGGAGATCGACGCCTCCACGCTGACGCCGTTCGTCACCTGGGGCACGAACCCGGGCCAGGGCGCTCCGCTGGGCTCGGCCGTCCCCTCGCCGGAGGAGTTCGACGACCCGATCGAGCGGTCCGCCGCCGAGCGCGCCCTGGAGTACATGGGTCTGACCGCCGGGACGCCGCTGCGTGAGGTCCCCGTGGACACCGTCTTCGTGGGCTCCTGCACCAACGGCCGGCTGGAGGACCTGCGCGCCGCCGCCGACATCCTGCGCGGCCGCACGGTCGTCACCCGCACGCTGATCGTGCCCGGCTCCATGCTGGTCAAGAAGGCCGCCGAGGAGGAGGGCCTGGACCAGGTGTTCAAGGACGCCGGCGCCGAGTGGCGTGAGGCGGGCTGCTCGATGTGCCTCGGTATGAACCCCGACACGCTGAAGCCGGGTGAGCGCAGCGCGTCCACCTCCAACCGCAACTTCGAGGGCCGTCAGGGCAAGGGGGGTCGCACCCACCTGGTGTCCCCGCAGGTCGCCGCCGCGACCGCCGTCACCGGCAAGCTGACCGCTCCCGCAGACCTGGCCTAGGCCCTTTTCGAGGAAGACCACCGATGGAAGCCTTCACCACGCACACCGGCAGGGCCGTCCCCCTGCGCCGCAGCAACGTCGACACCGACCAGATCATCCCGGCCGTCTGGCTCAAGCAGGTCAGCCGTACCGGCTTCGAGAACGGGCTGTTCGCCGCCTGGCGGGAGGACCCGTCCTTCATCCTCAACAACCCCGCCTACCAGGGCGCCTCGATCCTGCTGTCCGGCCCCGACTTCGGCACCGGCTCCTCGCGGGAGCACGCCGTATGGGCGCTGCAGCAGTACGGCTTCCGCGCCGTGATCGCGGCCCGCTTCGGCGACATCTTCCGCAACAACTCGACGAAGATGGGCCTGCTCCCGGTCATCCTGCCCTCGGAGGTCGTGGAGCGGCTGCAGGCCGCGGCCGAGGCCGACCCCACCGTCGAGATCACCGTCGACCTTGCCGAGCGCGAGGTCAGGCTGGGCGCGGAGTCCTGGTCCTTCGAGATCGACGACTACACGCGCTGGCGGCTCATGGAGGGCCTGGACGACATCGGCCTGACCCTGCGTCACGCCGACGACGTCGCGGTGTATGAGAATGGACGGCAGCCATGGCTGCCGACGACTGTCTGAACGAGCTTCAGCTAGAGGACGACTACCTGGCGCGGGGGTTGCGTGAGGCGCACCGCCGCGTCCGGGCGATGGATGTACCCCATGAAGAGCGGACCCGCCTGACACACAGGCTGCTTGCCATCTGTAACGTGGCGAAACAGGACATGGAGCATGCAATCGCCCGGCTTGATGCCTTCATCGCCTATCTGGACGGCGAAGCCGACACGCCGAGTGGGCGAAACGCATCGCAGGGTGATTGAGTCCCATGCACGAGTCCCCTAATTTCAAGCGCGTAAGGGGGAGGAACCAATGAACAAGAAGGAACTCGTCGACGCGATCACGGATCGCGTCGGTGACAAGAAGACGGCCACCGAGGCGGTCAACGCGATCCTTGACGCCATTCAGCACGCCGTCGCGAGTGGGGACAAGGTTTCCATCACCGGGTTCGGCGCGTTTGAGATGGTCCACAAGCCTGCCCGCACGGCTCGGAACCCTTCGACCGGCGCGCCGATCAAGGTCGAGGAGAGCTGGGGGCCCAAGTTCCGCCCCGGAAACGACTTCAAGGAGCTCGTCAACGCAGGCGGGAAGAAGTCGGCCAAGAAGTAGCGGCGGTTTTCGGTTGAGGACGGCGTCCGGATGATCCGGGCGCCGTCCTGCTTTTCCCCGCCCCAAGCCCGCGCGAGCGCCAACATTCACTACGGCGCTGAACCATCACGCTCGGGGCGCGGCGGTGTCTGGACTGAGGAACGAGTGGGGAGCGAGGGACGAGCGACCCCGAGCGACGAGGGAAGACATCGACTGAAGGCGCCCCGAGCCCGCGCGAGCGAAGCGAGCGCAATTCAGTAGGGCATGGGGAAGGTGGAGAGGGTGACGTAGGTGATGCGGTCGCCGTCGAGGAGGATGTTCACCCGCTGGCCGGTGCGCAGCAGCCGCAGTGGGCCGGCGTCGAAGGCGGCGGTGTCGAACGGCAGCTCGGTGCCGTCGTCCAGGAACACCGACCCGCAGCGGGTCGCGTCGTCGAAGGTCTTCACCGTGGCCTGCACCTGATCAGCGTACTCGTCCCGACGCGGGGCGGATAATGCGTCGCCGCGAGGTGGGCGGGCCGGGCGGGGGTGGCGGAACGCGCCCGTACTGAGGCTCTTCGGGGTTGGCGCGCCGCCGCCCCGGCTCAGCTCGCGTCGGGCGGCTCTTCCACGTAGGACGCGAGGCCGCGCAGGATGATGTCGAGTCCGAGTTCGAAGCGGTAGTCGTTGGTCTCGTCCACCATGAGGTTCGCCACCGCGAGCATGTTGGGGAACCGGTCGGGCGGGAGCGCCCCGAAGTACGCTTTCATGTCGTCGCGGATCTCGCTCCATGACTTGACGTCCTCGCCCTCGTAGCGCTCCCGCCAGATGGCCTCCTCGGCGACGAAGCCGTCGATGTAGGTCGAGAGCATGTCTCCGGCGATGGCGGCGACGCGGTCGGGCAACCCGGTCGCGCGCAGCAGGGCGAGCAGCCTCTCGACATGCGGCAGGAGCTCGGGGGTGAACGGCGTCTGCCCCATGGAGATGCGGGCCATGTCGCGGTGGTGCTGCATCCGGGTGCGGCTCTCCCGCGCGAAGTTCTTGAGCTGCTCCTGCCAGTGCTCGGGGTCGTGCTCCGGTAGCTCGAAGCCGTCGAAGAGCCGGTGGTACATCAGCTCCAGCAGCTCGTTCTTGTTGTCGACGTGCGCGTAGAGGGCGGAGACCGTGACGCCGAGCTCGGAGGCGACCCGGCGCATGCTCAGCCCGTCGAGCCCCTCCTGGTCGAGTACGACGAAGGCGGCGTCGACGATGCGCTCGCGGGTGAGGGGGACGCGCGCCCGGGCGGGGCGCCTGCGCGCTCGCTCCCAGGGCGGTGTGGGCATGTCGCGCTCTGTCATGTGGCCTCCCGCCGCACATGGTAGTGAACATCGCTCACCAGGACCGAACGGCGATCGGGAACGAGATATATCTTGTGCGCCACACAGAGGCGATATATCTTGAGAACACCGCACGTTTCCAATGAACGATGTTCGATGATAGAACAGCGATCTGTTCAACTGAACAGTGTTCTCACTCTCACTCCTGGAGGAAACCATGACCACATCCGACGAGGCGGTGGCATCCGCACCGCCCACCCACGAGCCGGCGCCGTACAGATGGCGTTGGGCCGCTCTCTTCGTGATCCTCGCCGCCGAGGTCATGGACCTCCTCGACGCGATGGTCACCAACATCGCCGGGCCGACCATCAGGGCCGAGATCGGCGGCAGCGAGAGCACGCTTCAGTGGCTCGGCGCGGCGTACACGCTGGCCATGACGACGGGGCTGCTCACGGGCGGCCGACTGGGCGACATCTTCGGGCGGAAGAGGATGTTCGTCATCGGCGCCGGGGGATTCGTTCTCGGGTCGCTGCTGTGCGCCGTCGCCCAGTCGCCCGAGACGCTCATCTCGGCGCGCGTGGTCCAGGGCCTGTTCGGGGCCGTCATGCTGCCGCAGGGGCTGGGGATGATCAAGGAGATGTTCCCGCCCAAGGAGATGCAGTCCGCCTTCGTCCTGTTCGGCCCGGTCATGGGCCTGGCCTCGGTCGGCGGCCCGATCCTCGCCGGCTGGCTGGTGGACGCGGACTTCTTCGGCACCGGCTGGCGCATGATCTTCCTCATCAACCTGCCGTTCGGCCTGGCCGCGCTCGCCGGGGCCCTGCGCTTCCTGCCGGAGTTCCGCTCGCCGCACCCCCTGCGGTTGGACATCCCCGGCGTCGTCATCGCGTCGCTGGCGGCGGTTCTGATCGTCTTCCCGCTGGTCCAGGGCCGGGAGAACCACTGGCCGGTCTGGTCATTCGTGATGATCGGCGCGTCCGTCGTCGCCTTCGTGTTCTTCGGCTGGTTCGAGTCGCGTAAGAGCCGGGCCGGGGGCGACCCGCTGATCGTGCCGAGCCTGTTCCGCAAGCGCGCCTTCACCGGAGGCTTGCTGACCGGCATCGTCTTCTTCTCCGGCATGGCCGGGTTCATGCTGGTCTTCAACTACTACACCCAGATCGGGCTGGGCTACTCGCCGATCAAGGCCGGCCTCGCCGGAGTGCCCTGGTCGGTAGGCATGATCCTCGGCATGGGCATCATGCAGGCGGTCAAGCGGTTCGGCCGCAAGGTCCTGCACGGCGGAGCGCTCGTGATGGCTCTCGGCGCGGCCGGCGTCTACCTGACCGTCGACCTGGCCGGGATCGGCGTCACGCCGTGGCAGCTCGCGCCCGCCCTGATCGTGACCGGCATCGGCATGGGCCTGCTCATGGGCCCGTTCTTCGACATCGTGCTCTCCGGCGTCGAGCAGCACGAGACCGGCTCGGCCTCCGGCACGCTCACCGCGGTGCAGCAGCTCGGCAACGCGTTCGGCGTGGCCCTGCTCGGCACGGTCTTCTTCGACCTGCTCGGCCCGGTCCCCACCGGCACGAGCTTCGACCACGCCATGAAGGTCACGCTGTGGGTCGTGGTGGGCATGCTGCTGCTCACGTTCGTGGTCGCCTTCCTCCTGCCGAAGTACGCCCGCGAGGAGGACGCCCTCGAAGCGGAGCAGGCGAAGGAGGCCCTGTCCGCCTGAACTGAGATGCCCGTTCGATCACATCCGATCACATCCGGGAACCGTCGTCCGTGTGGCCGCGCGATCACCTCTCCGATCGCGTGGCCACGCCCGTTTCCCCATCCCGCCCGTACGGCGCGGCGCCGGTGATCGGGGGCCGGATCCGCGCGACCACGGCCGAAGTGGTGGCGGGCAGGCCCAGGGCGAGCGCCTCGCGCAGGTCTTCCACCGTGTCCACGTCCCTGCGGACGGAGGCGATGTCGTCCATGACCAGTTCCTTCGCTCCGCCGGAGAGGTGCCGGGCCTTCGACTCGCCGCCGAAGCGGGGCCGGAAGGGCACACCCGGCTGTACGCCGTAGAAGGTGGTCCCGACATCGGCCGCGTCGGGCACGAACGCCTGGTCGAACTCCTCGGCGGCCGCGAGGACCCGTTCCAGCTCCGCGGGGCGCAGCGCGGGCAGATCCGCCTGGAGCGCCCCGACGGCGTCGTCCGGCGCGAGCCGGACGGCCTCGGCGGCGCCGAAGCGCAGCGCGGTGTTGAGCCCCCGGTCGGGGTCGGTCACCACGTGGGCGCCCAGCGCGGCCAGCCGTTCCGCCGGAACCGGGTCCGCGGTGACGACGATCACGCGGTGGACGCGGGGGCAGCTCAGCGCCGCGGACACCGTGTCACACGCCAGCGCGACCGCCAGGTCGGCGCGGTACGGCCCCGCCGCGCCCGCCAGGCGGGTCTTCGCCCTGATGATGGTCTTCACCGGCACCACGAGGGTCCATCGTGTGAGCTGCATAACGTAAGCTTCCCGCCTCGACAGCGCCCGGAGCCAACCGGGAGACTTGGGGCACCCGCCGCCGGGAGCGGCGGATCAGTACGTGGAGGAGCGAGTGAGCGGACGACGGGGCGCGATGACGCGCGCCCGTGTTCCCGCCGGGAGGGGCGCGCGCAGCCGGCGCGGCGCGCCGTGGTTCCCCGTCCGGCCGGCACACGAGGAGTAGAAATGAAACGCCGTAGCCGTCCCTCCTGGTTCTGGGAATTCCTGGCCGTTCTGATCGTGAAGCCGCTGTCGCTCCTGCTGACCAAGCATGTCTGGCGCGGAGGGGAGTTCGTGCCCCGCTCCGGAGGTGTGATCATCGCGGCCAACCACATGTCGTGGTCGGACCCCCTCCTGCTCTCGCACTACCTGTACAACAACGGGCGCTGGCCGGTGATCCTCGCCAAGTCGGGGCTCTTCAAGATCCCGGTGCTCGGGCGCGTCATCACCCGGTGGCTGACCATCCCGGTTCACCGGGGCAGCACCGAGGCCACCCAGTCCCTGAAGACCGCTGAGCAGCGGCTCCGGGACGGGGGCTGCGTCATCTTCTATCCCGAGGGCACGATCACCCGCGACCCGGACATGTGGCCCATGGTGGGCAAGACCGGCGTGGCGCGGCTGGCGCTCGTGACCGGCGCGCCCGTGATCCCGGTCGCCCACTGGGGCGCCCACGAGCTCCTGCCGTACGGCGAGAAGAAGCCGCGGCTGTTCCCCCGCAAGACGTTCCGGGTGTTGAGCGGCCCGCCCGTCAACCTGTCGAAGTACCAGGGCCAGCCGATGCGCGGCACCGTCCTGCGCGAGGCGACCGCCGACATCATGTCCGCCATCACCACCCAACTCGCGGAGATCCGCAAGGAAGAAGCGCCGGAAATCCCGTATGACCCGAAAAACGCGGCTCACTCCTGACGAGCGCGTACGGTGAGAAGGGCGACGCGCGGGGAACGGGCACGACCGGCGAGCGGGCAGCGAGGCCGGCGCGGCGAGCGGCGAGTGGAACGGCCGGCCGGGAGACGAGGCCGTCTCGCCGGATTACGAGGAATGGTGAGCGAGCGGTGAGCAGGGCTGTCGTTTTCGGTACTGGCTCGTGGGGGACCACGTTCGCGATGATCCTCGCGGAGGCGGGCACCCCGACGATGCTGTGGGGGAGACGGGCCTCGGTCGTCGACGCGATCAACGAGAGGCATGAGAACCCGGAGTACCTCCCCGGGCTGCGGCTGCCGGAGAGCCTGCGCGCCACCACCGATCCGGTGGAGGCGATGGAGGGGGCCGACTTCGTGGTCCTCGCGGTGCCGGCCCAGACGCTCCGCGACAACCTTGCCGCGTGGAAGCGGTACCTCCCGCCGGACGCCGTTCTGGTCAGCCTCATGAAAGGCGTCGAGCGGGGCACCTGCAAGCGGATGAGCGAGGTCATCTGCGAGGTCGCGGGCGTGCCCCCCGAGCGGGTGGCGGTGGTCTCGGGACCGAACCTCGTCCCCGAGCTCGCCCAGCGGCAGCCCGCCGCCGCGGTGGTGGCCTGCTCGGACGAGGAGGTCGCGCGGCGGCTCCAGGACGCCTGCCACCTGCCGTGGTTCCGCACGTACACCAACCCGGACGTCGTCGGTGTCGAGCTCGGCGGCGCGGTGAAGAACGTGATCGCGCTCGCGGTCGGCGTCGCGGCCGGCATGGGGCTGGGGGACAACGTGACCGCGATGCTCATGACCCGCGGCCTCGCCGAGATCGCCCGGCTCGGCGCGGCGCTCGGGGCCGACCAGCACACGTTCGCCGGCCTCGCCGGCATGGGCGATCTGGTGGCGACGTGCAGCTCCCCGATGTCCAGGAACCGCACCTTCGGCGAGAATCTGGGGCGCGGGATGACCTTGGCCGAGGTCGTCGCGGTGACGAAGCAGACCGCCGAGGGAGTCAAGTCGTGCGAGTCGGTTCTTGAGCTGGCGAGGAAGCACGACGTGGAGATGCCCATCACCGAGGTCGTGGTCGGCGTGGTCCACGACGGGATGGCCCCGTCCGAGGCGGCGATGCTCCTGATGTCGCGTACCCCGAAACCGGAGCGCTACGGCGTGTAGCCCCATGAGGCGCGGGCGCGGGAGACTCGTGGAGAACTCCCGCGCGGTCCATAGCCGGCGGACGCGGAAGACCAGATCATGGACGTGACGCGGGCGCTCGACACCATGCGCTCGAACGGTTACACCCGGGCCTGACAAGCGGGTTCCCCGTCCGGAAGCGGTACATTCGAGCATCATGAACGAGCAGCGCGAGGTGCCTTCCCGGCCGATCCGAGTCGCCGTCGTCTTCGGCGGGCGCAATTCCGAGCACGCGGTGTCGCTGATGGGCGCGGGCAGCGTGATCGGCGCGATCGACCGGTCGAAGTACGAGGTCATCCCGGTCGGCATCGCTCCCGACGGACGCTGGGTCCTGGTGTCCGAGGGGCAGAGTTACGCGATTGAAGACGGCGATCTGCCGGTCGTCGGCGACTCCGGCACGGCGCTCGCTCTGCCGTCCGACTCCGGGTCGATCATCGCGCTCGACCCCGGGCAGATCCCGCGCTCCCTCGGTGAGGTGGACGTGGTCTTCCCGATGCTGCACGGGCCGTTCGGCGAGGACGGCACCATCCAGGGCCTCCTGGAGATGGCCGGGGTGCGCTACGTCGGCTCAGGCGTGCTGGCGAGCGCGGTCGGCATGGACAAGGCGTACATGAAGCTCGTGCTCAAGGCGGCGGGGCTGCCGGTCGGGCCGTTCGTCGTCGTCCGCGACCGCGACTGGCGCACCGACCGCGGGAGGGTGCTCAAGGAGGTCGAGGAGCTCGGCTGGCCGGTGTTCGTCAAGCCGGCCCGCGCCGGATCCTCACAGGGCATCTCCAAGGCGCACGACCTGGAGTCGCTGGAGGCCGCCATCGACGTCGCCCGCGAGCACGACCCCAAGGTGCTGGTCGAGGCCGCGATCGTCGGCCGGGAAATCGAGTGCGCCGTGCTCGAGTCCCTCGGCGACGCGCCGCCTAAGGCGAGCGTCCCCGGCGAGGTGCTGGTGCGGGGCGAGCGCGAGTTCTTCGACTTCGAGGCGAAGTACTACCCCGACCAGATGGAGCTCGCCGCGCCCGCCGACATCCCGGCGGAGACCGCCGAGGAGGTGCGCGCGATGGCCGTGCGGGCCTTCGAGGCGCTGTCGTGCGAGGGGCTGTCCCGGGTGGACTTCTTCTACACGCCCTCCGGTGAGCTCATCCTCAACGAGATCAACACGATGCCCGGCTTCACGTCGCTCTCGGTCGCGCCGCAGCTCTGGGCCTCGACCGGCCTGCCGTACGCGGAGCTCGTCGATCACCTGATCCGGCTCGCGCTCGAACGCCCCGCGGGGCTGCGCTGAGCCGGATCGGTCACTCGGGGATGGACGACTTGATCGGGCCGGCCAGATCCACCATGACGTCTCCGGGAACGTGCTTCCCGGAGATCGTCACCTCGACGTACGCCGCGCGGTTGATCGCGGTGAACAGCGCCGGGAGCTGGGGATCCTGGTACCAGGTGACGCCGTCGAGGTCGGTCGCCTGGTCCGTGGCGGCCATCGAGGCGGGCCGCTCCACTCCGCACCGAAGGGCGATCTCGCCCGCTCCCCACACCGCGACGTACGGCGAGGGCGGGTCACTCTCCACCCGCTCCACGCCGTCGAGCCGGTTGGGGAGCGCGGTGGCGAGCTTCTGGCACGCCGCGGCCGCGGGGCCCTCCGGCTTCGGCGGCTCCACCCGCACCGCGCCGGAGCAGGCGGAAAGGGACAGTACGGCGAGCAGCCCGGCCGCCAACGCGGCCGCCGGCCGGGCCGGAGGGATCAGTCTTCGCATCTCTTCCCAGGTCAGATGTGCACGATCGGACATGTAAGAGTACGCGTGATGCCCTCGACAGCCTGAATCTGGGCCACCACCAGCTTGCCCAGCTCGTCGACGTTGCGGGCCTCGGCCCGGACGATCACGTCGTAGGGACCGGTGACATCCTCCGCCTGGGTGACTCCCGCGATCCCGGCGATCTGGCCGGCCACATGGGCCGCCTTGCCGACCTCGGTCTGGATAAGGATGTAGGCCTGCACCATAACGCCCTCCGGATAGAGATCAGTGCCGGAGCGTACCGTACCTCGAATGCACTAGGGGTGTGCCATCACAGTCGGAGATCTTGGCGAATTCGGTGTAATCGGACGTATCGCTGGGCGATTGCCGCAGGGCGCGGCCGTGCTGCTCGGACCTGGAGACGACGCCGCCGTTCTGAGCGCGCCGGACGGGCGGGTCGTCGTAAGTACGGATCTCCTAATCGAGGGTAGGCACTTCCGTCGCAATTGGTCCAGTGGCTATGACATCGGCCGGAAAGCGGCAGCCCAGAATCTTTCCGATATAGCGGCTATGGGGGCCGATCCGACGGCGATCTTCGTCGGCCTGGGGATGCCCGCCGACGTCACCACCGACTGGCTGGACGCCCTCACCGACGGCTTTCGGGACGAGTGCGCGCTCGTCGGCGCGAGCGTGGCGGGCGGGGACATCTCCCGCTCCGACACGGTGGTGCTCGGTGTCACCGCGCTCGGCGACCTCGGCGGGAGACGGCCGGTGACCAGGTCGGGCGCCCTCCCGGGGGAGGTCGTCGCGGTCGCGGGCCGTCTCGGCCACGCCGCGGCGGGACTGGCGCTGCTCCAGGCCGGCCGGGTGGGCCCGGACGTCGTTTCCGGCCCGTCGGGTCCGCCGGAGGGGGTGCCGAGGGGCGGTGCGGAAGGCCGTGCGGTCGCCGGGGACGGTGGGATCGAGCAGCTGCTGTCGGCTCTCGTGGACGCCCATCGCCGTCCCCGCCCCTTGTACGCGTGCGGTCCCGGCGCGGCCCGGCTCGGCGCGACGGCCATGCTCGACGTGAGCGACGGGCTTCTGCAGGACCTCGACCACATCGCGGAGGCGAGCGGTGTCCGGATCGAGCTTGACCCCGGCGCCTTCCCCGTCGGCCCGGCGCTCGCCGCGGCCGCCCGCGCGCTGGGGGCCGACCCGCTGGAGTGGATCCTCACCGGAGGGGACGACCACGCGTTCGCCGCCGTCTTCCCCTCTGACGTACGCCTCCCGGAGCCGTGGCTGGTGATCGGCCGGGTCACGGAGGGCGAGGGGGTCCACGTCGCCGGGCGCGCCGACACGTGGGGCGGCTGGGACCATTTCCGTAATTCGCACGATTGATCGGGAAGCGTCGGGGGCGGTTCGCCCCGCCCGCGCACCGTATGGGCAAGGGTGGGGAAATGTCCTGGTTTGATAGGGGCATGACCTCCACTCCCGCGCGCGTCCTCACCATCGCCGGTTCCGACTCCGGCGGCGGCGCCGGCATCCAGGCCGACCTCAAGACGATGCTGGCTCTCGGGGTGCACGGCATGAGCGTGATCGCCGCGGTGACCGCGCAGAACTCGCTCGGCGTCCAGGGGTACTGGGAGCTGCCGGAGGAGGCGGTCCGGGCACAGCTCGACTCCGTGCTCGGCGACATCGGCGTCCAGGCCGTCAAAACGGGGATGCTGGCCTCGCCGGTGCTCGTGGAGATGGTCGCCCGCACACTCGCCGGCGTGGCGGCCCCCGTCGTGGTCGATCCGGTCGGCGTCTCCAAGCACGGGGACTCGCTGCTCGCGCCCGAGGCGGTCGAGACCCTCAAAGAACTGCTGCTGCCGGTCGCGACCGTGGTCACGCCGAACCTCTGGGAGGTCGAGCAGCTCACCTCGGTCAAGGTCGAGAACGAGGACGACCTGCCGCGCGCGGCCGAGGCGGTGCTCGCGCTCGGGCCGCGCTGGGCGCTCATCAAGGGCGGCCACCTGCCCGGCGACCCCGTGGACCTGCTGACCGATGGAGACCGGAGCTACCGCTTCGCCGCCGAGCGCCTCGACAACCGCCACACGCACGGCACCGGGTGCACGCTCGCCTCGGCCATCGCCTCCCGCCTCGCCCTCGGCGACGACCTGCCCGAGGCCGTACGGCAGGCCAAGGAGTACGTCACCGGCGCGATCGCGCACGGCTTCCCGCTCGGCGCGGGCATCGGCCCCGTCGACCACGGGTGGCGCTGGCGAATCGCCTGACCGGCCGGATGTGACCCGCGCGGGCGCCCGAGCGACCCGGAGCAGGGGCGCGGGCAACGCGAAAGCCCGCCACCGGATCGGTGACGGGCTTCGAAAGAAGTGAGGTCAGCGGGTGACCTTACCTGCCTTGATGCAGGAGGTGCACACGTTCATCCGCTTCGGCGTCCCGTTGACCGTCGCACGCACGGTCTGGATGTTCGGGTTCCAGCGGCGGCGGGTGCGGCGGTGCGAGTGGGAGACGTTGTTGCCGAAAGTCGGCTTCTTAGCGCAGACGTCGCAGACGGAAGCCACGGTCATCGCTCCTTCAGATCAGTCGAATCGGCCCGGTCCGCTGAGAAGCGGCTCATCCGAGCGTGCCGGGGCAACCGGCTGGCCACACGAGGATATCCGATGTCAGCCGTTGCACGCCAAACGGGATCCCGGCGAACGGGGATAATCTCGTAGCGACCAACGGTAGCGCATCTCGGCGGCGCCACGCGTGCGGGTCACCGGACCGAGGGGGCGACGTTCATGCTTGAGGTGCTCGACCCGCCCGCCGTACGCCGCTGGTCACGCCGGTGCGCGGACGCGCTCGGCCGGGCCAGGGCGGAGATAGACGCACTCAACGTGTTCCCCGTCCCCGACGGCGACACCGGGACGAACCTGCACCTCACCGTGCTCTCCGCGGCGGAGGCGCTGGACGGCCTGCCCGGCGACGCGGGGCGCGACCGGACCTGGCAGGCACTCGCCCAGGGGGCGCTGCTCGGCGCCCGGGGTAATTCGGGAGTGATCGTCAGCCAGGCGATCCGCGGGCTGGCCGAGGTGCTCGGACGCGCCGACGGGTGCGGAGCCGACCTGCGCCGGGCGTTGGCGCGGGCCGCCGAGATGGCCAGGGCCGCCGTGATGCGGCCGGTCGAGGGCACCGTGCTGACCGTTCTGTCCGCCGTCGCCGAGGCCGTGCGGCACGCCTCCGACGACCTCGGCGAGGTGGCGCGGATCGCGGCGGAGGAGGCGCGGAGGGCGCTGCGCCGCACCACGCGACAACTCGACGTGCTGGCCAGGAACCACGTGGTCGACGCGGGCGGCGCGGGCCTGGTGATCATCCTGGAGGCCCTGGCCGAGGTGGTCACCGAGGCGTTCAGCGAGCGGCACGAGGTCCCCGCCCCGGCGGCCGGGCGGGCCCCGGTCGAGGAGGCGTGGGAGAAGACCCGCGAGGCCACGCCGGGCTACGAGGTGATGTACCTCCTGGACGCGTCCGAGGAGGCGGTCGGCCGGCTCAGGAGCGAGCTGGACGCGCTGGGCGACTCCCTGGTGATCGTCGGCGGCGACGGCCTCTGGAACGTCCACGTGCACGTGGACGACGCCGGCGCCGCGATCGAGGCGGCGATCGCCGCCGGGCGCCCGCACCGCATCCGGGTGACCCACCTCGGCGGCCGGGTCCACGAGCCCGCACCGGCGCGCGGCGTGGTCGCGATCGCGGCGGGCGACGGCCTCGCCGCGCTCTTCCGGCGGGCCGGAGCCGTCGTCGTACGGCGCGAGCCCGGCGCCGCCCCGCCCCTCGCCGCGGTGCTCGCGGCGATCAGGGAGGCGGGCGGCGAGGTGGTGGTGCTGCCGAACGACAGCGGCGCGCACGCGGTGGCCGTGGCGGCCGCAGAGGTCGCCCGCGAGGAGGGGCTGACGGTCAGCGTGCTGCCGACCAGGGCGTCGGTCCAGGGGCTCGCCGCGCTCGCGGTGCACGATCCGCTGCGCCGCTTCGACGACGACGTCGTGGCGATGACCGATGCGGCGGGACACACCCGGCACGGGCACGTGTGGGTGGCCGACCGCGAGGCCGTGACCAGTGCTGGGCTGTGCCGTCCGGGCGACGTGCTCGGCGTCGTCGACGGCGACGTCGCCCTCATCGGCGCCGATCTCGCCGACGTGGCGGTGCGGGTCGCCGACCGCATGATGTCGTCGAGCAGCGAGCTGGTGACGCTGGTGACCGGCGCCGTCTCCGCCGCCGCCCCGGAGGAAGCCGTGCGGAACCATCTGGCGCGGGTGCGCCCGGACGTCGAGGTGGTCGTCTACGAAGGGGGACAGGGCGGCTACCCGCTGCTCATCGGCGTGGAGTGACGCCCCGGGGCGTCACCGGGGGGCAGGGCGGGCGCCCAGGTGATTTCTGTCGGTCACCGGCGGTAGAACTTATCTTCGTGACCGCGCGTCTTCCGGCCGTCGCGCCTCGCCTGCCGGGCGGGCGGGGCGTCGGGCCGCGCGCGGTCGCGGCGCAGGACACGATCCCGTCACGTGAGGGGGGCGCATGACGAGGTTCGACGAGCCGCTGAAGCGCGCGCTGGGCCGTACGGCCGGCCCGCTGGAGCGCGCGCTCGGCATCGCCACCGTGGGGGAGCTGCTCCGCCACTACCCACGGCGCTACGCCGAGCGCGGCGAGCTGACGCCGATCTCCTCGCTGCAGCACGACGAGCACGTCACGGTCGTGGCCCGGGTGGCGGCGCTGCAACGGCGGCCGATGAAAAACCGGCAGGGCACCTGGCTGGACGTCGAGGTGACCGACGGTCAAGAGCGGCTGCACCTCGCCTTCTTCGGCAAGGGCGCCTTCGTGGCGGAGCAGCGGCTGACCCCCGGCACCGAGGCGATGTTCTCCGGCAAGGTCAACGTCTTCCCGCTGCAGGCCGGCCGGCGCCGGGTCTCCCTCACCCATCCCGAGTACGAGACGGAGGAGATCGAGGACGTGGCCGAGTTCGCCGCCGCGCCGGTGCCGATCTACCCCTCCGCGCAGGGGCTGGCCACGTGGACGATCCGCCGGGCCGTACGCACCGTGCTCGACGTGCTGGCGCTGGACGACCCGCTCCCGGCCGAGATCAGGCACCGGCACGATCTTCCCGAGCTTGAGGTGGCGCTGCACCACATCCACCGGCCGCGGAGCCAGGCCGACATCTCCCTGGCCCGCGGGCGGCTGAAGTTCGACGAGGCGTTCCTGCTCCAGTCCGTGCTGGCCAGGCGCAGGCTGGCGGCCTCCGCCTGGCCGGCCCGCCCGAGGCCGGGGCGTCCCGACGGCCTGCTGCGCGACTTCGAGGGGCGGTTGCCGTTCGAGCTGACCGAGGGGCAGCGCCGGGTCGGCGAGGAGATCGCCGCGGACCTGGCCCGCGAGCACCCCATGCACCGGCTGCTGCAGGGCGAGGTGGGCGCGGGCAAGACGGTCGTCGCGTTGCGGGCGATGCTCCAGGTGGTCGACTCGGGCGGGCAGGCGGTGCTCATCGCCCCGACGGAGGTCCTGGCCCAGCAGCATCACAGGTCGATCATCGGGATGCTGGGAGATCTCGCGACCGGCGGCATGTTCGGCGGCACCGGCGTGACCCTGCTGACCGGCTCCATGGGCGCGGCGGCGCGGCGGAGCGCGCTGCTCGACGCCGCCTCGGGAGCCGCGGGCATCGTGGTCGGCACCCACGCGCTGATCCAGGAGCATGTCCAGTACGCCGATCTCGGCCTGGTCGTGGTGGACGAGCAGCACCGCTTCGGCGTGGAGCAGCGTGACGCGCTCCGCGAGAAGGGCGGCGGTGGCCGTCCCCACGTGCTGGTCATGACCGCCACCCCCATCCCGAGGACGGTCGCGATGACGGTGTTCGGCGACCTGGAGGTCTCCACGCTGTCGCAGTTGCCGTCCGGCCGCGCGCCGATCACCACCCACGTGGTGCCGGCCGCCGAGAAGCCGCACTTCCTCGACCGCGCCTGGGAGCGGGTGCGCGAGGAGGTCGGGCTCGGCCGCCAGGCGTACGTTGTCTGCCCCCGCATCGGCGACCAGGAGGGCGACGAGGGCGATCTCGGCAAGGAGGACGACGAGCGCAGGCCGCCGCTCGCGGTGCTCGAGGTGGCGGAGATGCTGGCCGAGGGCCCGTTGCACGGCATGCGGGTCGGCGTCCTGCACGGCAAGCTCCCCCCGGAGGAGAAGGACGCGGTGATGCGCTCCTTCACCAAGGGCGAGATCGACGTGCTCGTGGCCACCACGGTGATCGAGGTCGGCGTCGACGTTCGGAACGCCTCGGTCATGGTCATCATGGACGCGGACCGGTTCGGCGTCTCCCAGCTGCACCAGCTGCGCGGCCGGGTCGGGCGGGGCGGTCTGCCGGGGTTGTGCCTGCTGGTGAGCGAGGCCGCCGCCGGCACCCCGGCGCGTACCCGCCTGGACGCGGTGGCCGCCACCCTCGACGGCTTCGAGCTGTCCCGGGTGGACCTGGAGCAGCGTCGCGAGGGGGACGTGCTCGGGGCCGCGCAGTCGGGCCGCAGGTCGTCGCTGAAGATGCTGCAGCTGCTCCGCGACGAGGACGTGATCCAGGCGGCGCGAGAGGAGGCGAGCGCGCTCCTGACGGCCGATCCCGAGCTGGCGGACCATCCGGTCCTGCGGGCCGAGCTCGACGCCCTCCTGGGCGATGAGCGCGCCGAGTTCCTGGAGAAGGCGTGAACGACGACGGCGTGAACGGAGAGGCGCGAGAGGCGTGAGAGGCGTGAACGGCCCCGCCCGAGCGCTGATCGCGAAACGCGGCGGCCGATGGCCGCGCGCATAAGAATGACCCAGGGCCCAGCCTTGGGACGGCCTCCCCCCGAATGCCGTCCCCGGCTGGGCCCACCCTCGGGTCAGGTGCCGAGGGCGCCGGCGTGCGGAAGGGCTCACGACCACGCCGGCCGGCCTTCCCCTGGGTCACCTTGAAGGCCGCAGACTCATCATGCGGAACGCGGAGGCCGTGCGATACCGCTCTTACCCATTCGTCGCCCCCGCTTGCCCACTCTTGACCGCTCCCGATCCGCCCGGGGCCGCCCGGTGCGGGCGCACCGCCGTCCCGGACCCCCTTCCCGGAGCGGGACAATGAACAGATGACGCGGGTCATCGCAGGCAGCGCAGGAGGACGCAGGCTGGCCGTGCCACCGGGCAGGGGCACCAGGCCGACGAGCGATCGTGCCCGGGAGGGGCTGTTCTCGACAGTGGGGTCGCTTTTGGGATCGTTTGACGGGACCAGGGTCCTCGATCTCTACGCCGGGTCGGGGGCGGTCGGCCTGGAGGCGCTGAGCAGGGGCGCGAGCCACGCCCTCCTCGTCGAGTCGGACGCCAAGGCCGCACGGACCATCAGGCAGAACATCGCCACTCTGGGCCTGCCCGGAGCCGTGCTCAGGGCGGAGAAGGTCGAGCGGGTCTTGGCCCAGGGGTGTGCCGAGCCGTACGACTTCGTGTTCGCGGACCCGCCCTACTCCGTCGGCGACGAGGCCGTCACCCGGGTGCTGGAGGCGCTGCGCTCCGAAGGGTGGGTCGGCGAGGGCACGCTGGTCGCCGTCGAGCGCGAGTCCAGGGGGAAGGACCTGGTCTGGCCGCCGGGTTTCGAGGAGGACAGGGTCCGCCGTTACGGGGAAGCGGCCGTTTGGTACGGTCACGCAGCCGGGAACCCGTAAACCTGGGGGTGCGCCTTGCGTCGCGTCGTATGCCCGGGGTCGTTCGACCCCGTGACCAACGGACATCTGGACATCATCGGCCGGACCTCCCGGCTGTATGACGAGGTCGTCGTGGCCGTGTTGATCAATATTGAGAAGGCCGGCCTGTTCACCGTGGACGAGCGGATCGAGATGCTCGAGGCGGTGACCAAGGAGTACGGGAACGTCCGGGTCGAGAAGTTCCACGGGCTGCTGGTCGACTTCTGCCGCCAGAACGACATCCCGACGATCGTGAAGGGCCTGCGGGCGGTCAGCGACTTCGACTACGAGCTCCAGATGGCGCAGCTCAACTACCGCATGTCCGGTGTGGAGACGCTGTTCATGTCCACCAACCCGGAGTACTCCTTCCTCTCGTCGAGCAGACTGAAGGAGATCGCACGGTATGGTGGGGACGTATCCGGCCTGGTCCCTGACCTCGTCCAGCGGCTGCTCATCGAGCGGCTCAGGGGCTGACCAGCTGCTGGTATCCTTTCTATCCGGCCTTGCACGACGGCGGTGATTCGTCATGCCTAACGAGAGCAGGATGACTCTGCACAGCCTCGACCCCCGAGCCCCATGGGTGATCTCCACTCACGACCTGGGACGGCGACCGGGGTCGATGCGCAGGATCAGCCCGGTTCTTCCGGCACCGGCGGACCTCGCGGTCGGAATGATCGGCGTTCCCAAGAACGCCGACGTCGAGCTGGACATCCGGCTCGAGGCGGTGATGGAAGGTGTGCTCGTCACGGGCACGGCGCGGGTTCCTCTCAGTGGAGAGTGCTCGCGTTGCCTGGATCCGCTGACCTCGGAGATCGAGGTCGGGTTCCAGGAGCTTTTCTTCTACTCGGCGGAGGACGCCGGAGAGGACGACTTGCTCCTCGACGGCGAACTGCTCGATCTCGAGCCGATATTCCGCGACGCGGTGGTGCTCGCACTGCCGCTGAGCCCGATGTGCGGTGAAGACTGCCCCGGTCTCTGCGCGGAATGCGGGGTCAAGCTGGCGGAAGCCGGCCCGGACCACGGGCACGAGCGGATCGACGCGCGCTGGGCGTCGCTGCAGGGTTTGGTTGTGGACAAGAAAGACGATCAGGAGGGTTGACGTGGCCGTCCCCAAGCGGAAGATGTCGCGGAGCAACACCCGCGCCCGCAGGTCCCAGTGGAAGGCCGCCGCGGTCGCGCTCGTGAGCTGCCCCCAGTGCCGCTCGCCGAAGCGCCCGCACGTGGCGTGCCCGAGCTGTGGCACCTACAACCGTCGTCAGGTCATCGAGCCGTCGGCCTGATCGCGCGACAAGCGGAGCGGAACGCCGGCCGGGTCGTCAAGACGCCCCGGTCGGCGTTACCTTGCTTTCAGCGCGTACGGTGGCGGGCGGAGGCACGACGGCAGGCGGACGTGCCCGCGGCCGTGGTGGACGCCGGGAGGCCCCGATCAGCGGGGAACCGGCGCCCACCACGTCTTCGGGCTTATCACCGGACCAGTCACCGTGCGGCCTTGCCATGCACAGGTGAACAGGAGGAGCGGTGGGCGCAGCGATGAAGCCGGTAGCAGTCGAGATCGCCAGAGACGAGCTGGCACGCGAGATCGGCGTGGCACTCAGCACGGGCATCCTGGAGCGGGCGCTGACGCACCGGTCCTACGCGTACGAGAACGGTGGCCTGCCCACGAACGAGCGCTTGGAGTTCCTGGGGGACTCGGTGCTCGGGCTGGTGGTCACCGACACATTGTTCCGGGGGCACCCGGATCTTCCTGAGGGGCAGCTCGCCAAGCTGCGCGCCGCCGTGGTCAACATGCGCGCCCTCGCGGACGTGGCGCGCGGCCTGGACCTCGGGAAGTACCTCCGCCTCGGCCGGGGCGAGGAGGGCACCGGCGGGCGGGACAAGTCCTCGATCCTCGCCGACACCCTGGAGGCGCTGATCGGTACGGTCTACGTCGACAAGGGCCTGGACGAGGCGTTCCGCGTCGTGCACCTGCTCTTCGACCCGTTGATCACGCGGTCGGCCTCCCTGGGGGCGGGCCTCGACTGGAAGACCTCGCTGCAGGAGCTGACCGCCGCCGAGATGCTCGGCGTGCCGGAGTACCACGTCGCGGAGAGCGGCCCCGATCACGCGAAGTCGTTCGTGGCCACCGTCCGGGTCGGCGGCACCGAGTACGGCACCGGCGCGGGACGGAGCAAGAAAGAGGCGGAGCAGCAGGCCGCGGAGGCGGCGTGGACGGCGATCCGCGCCGTCCGCGAGGCCAAGGAAGGCGCCGGGCTCGGCCAGGGCTGAGCCGCGCTCCGGCACAGGTGAGTTGAGGGGACGGAATGCCTGAGCTGCCCGAGGTCGAGGTCGTCAGGCGCGGCCTCGAACGCTGGGTTTCCGGCCGGACGATCGCGTCGGCCGAGGTGCTGCACCCGCGCGCGGTGCGCAGGAACGCGGGTGAGCTCGCCGACCAGCTCAAGGGGCGCGAGATCCGTTCCGCCGAGCGGCGCGGCAAGTACCTGTGGCTTCCCCTCGGTGACGAGGGTGCCGAGCCTGGCGGGCCCGAGGGAGAGGCGGGGGAGGCCCTGCTCGCCCATCTGGGCATGAGCGGCCAGCTCCTGGTGATCGAGCCGGACGCCCCGCTGGAGAAGCACCTCCGGGTCCGGATCGGCTTCGCCGACGGTGGGTCCGACCTGCGGTTCGTCGACCAGCGCACGTTCGGCCACCTCCTTGTCGCGCCCCTGACGGCGCCCGAGCCGCCGTCGCGCGGCGGGCGGGTCCGTCCGGTGCCGGAGCCGGTGGCGCACATCGCGCCCGACCCGTTCGAGGACGTGTTCGACGAGGCGGAGTTCGCGGCCCGGCTACGCCGCCGTCGTACCGGGATCAAGCGGGCGCTGCTCGACCAGTCGCTGATCAGCGGGGTCGGCAACATCTACGCCGACGAGGCGCTGTGGCGGGCGCGGCTGCACTGGGCCCGGCCCACCGAGTCGCTGTCCACGAAGAAGATCGCCGAACTGCTCGGTGCCGCTCGCGCCGTGATGAGCGAGGCGCTCGACGAGGGCGGCACGTCCTTCGACAGCCTGTATGTGGACGTCAACGGCGAGAGCGGCTACTTCGACCGGTCGCTCGCCGTGTACGGGAGGCGGGACGAGCCCTGCCGCCGCTGTGGCACCCCGATCAGGCGGGAGGCGTTCATGAACAGGTCCTCCTACAGCTGCCCCCGGTGCCAGCCGCGCCCGCGAGACGCCCATCCCTGAGTCCGCGCCAGAGACCTCCGGGATACTGTGAGTCATGATCCGGTTGACGGCGTGGGTGCGCGGACGGGTGCAGGGTGTGGGGTTCCGCTGGTGGACCCGGGCCAGGGCGCTGGAGCTCGGACTGGCCGGTTGGGCGACGAATCTGTCGGATGGCAGGGTTGAGGTCGTGGCCGAAGGCCCACGGGAATCATGTGAGTCGCTCCTCGGGCTGCTCAGAAGCGGTGACACGCCCGGGATAGTGGACGGCGTTACAGAACGTTGGAGTGACGCAAAGGGCGGTTTGGTGGGTTTTGTCGAGCGATAGCCCTTCCTTCGGGCGTCGCAAATGCGGTATATTTACATGCCGAGAGTGTCGATCGGTGCGTCTGTGTGAAGCGTTCAACTTGACCGCCTCCAATACCGGTGCGACCCTTGAGAGGAACCACGCGCACCCCTCCCGCGGCATGAAGTGCGCGAACCAGTCTGGTCACTCAGCGTGGAGGACCCTTTACTATGGCGAAGGCTCTACTCGGCCACGTCGGCGGTCCTGATCCTCGGATGGTCTCCGAAATGCGCCGCCTCCAGCAGCGCATCCGGGACCTGGAGGCAGAACTCACCCGGCTCCAGGCACAGAACGACGCGCTGGCGGCGCAGTCTCGGGATGAGGCACTGGTCCGGCTGGAAGATCGCGAGCCGGCCCTCACCTGAGGCCGGAGGAATCACCGTCAGGGACGCCTGCCAAAGGCGTCCCTTGTCATTTGTGTAGCCCAATGCATTTTTGCGGCCGGTATAAACGCATTCGTCCCGATAGGCCTTCCCGTCGACGGTTCGATAATCCCGGTTCCGTACAAAATTGTCCCCAGGGGTATTCCATATCGGGCCCGTCGCGCGGCCCCCGGCACCGCTTCGGGTGATATCCGCTGCCTCCCGTCCCAGGGGACCGGTAGTCTTCCGGCAAAGCTGGGCAGGGAGGGGGCGGGTCGTTGTATCTGAAGACCTTGACCCTGCGCGGCTTCAAGTCCTTCGCCTCCGCGACCACCCTGCGGTTCGAGCCCGGCATCACCTGCGTGGTCGGCCCCAACGGCTCCGGCAAGTCCAACGTGGTCGACGCCCTCGCCTGGGTGATGGGCGAGCACAGCGCCAAGTCGCTGCGCGGCGGCAAGATGGAGGACGTCATCTTCGCCGGCACCTCCAGCCGGCCGCCCCTCGGCCGGGCCGAGGTCACGCTCACGATCGACAACTCCGACGGTGCGCTGCCGATCGACTACACCGAGGTGACGATCAGCCGCCTCATGTTCCGCTCCGGCCAGAGCGAGTACGCCATCAACGGCGACACCTGCCGGCTCCTCGACATCCAGGAGCTGCTCTCCGACTCCGGCATCGGCCGTGAGATGCACGTCATCGTGGGCCAGGGCCAGCTCGACCAGGTCCTGCACGCCGGCCCCGAGGACCGCAGGGCGTTCATCGAAGAGGCCGCGGGCGTGCTCAAGCATCGCAAGCGCAAGGAGAAGGCGCTGCGGAAGCTCGACGCGATGCAGGCCAACCTCAACCGCGTGCAGGACCTCACGACCGAGCTGCGCCGCCAGCTCAAGCCGCTGGGCCGCCAGGCGGAGATCGCCCGCAAGGCCGCCGTCATCCAGGCCGACCTGCGCGACGCCCGCCTGCGGCTGCTCGCCGACGACGTCGTCACCCTCCGCGAGATCCTCGAACGCGAGGCCGCCGACGAGGCGGCCGTACAGGCCCGGCGGGCCCAGGTCGAGGCCGACCTCGGGCGCGACCAGCGGCGTGAGGCCGAGCTGGAGGCCGTGGCGGCCGAGGCCCAGCCGCGGCTCACCGCCTCCCAGGAGACGTTCTACCGGCTCTCCGCCCTGCGGGAACGGCTGCGCGGCGTCGAAGGGCTCGCCCTGGAGCGCGAACGGCACGCCGCCGACGCGGCGTCGATCGAGCGGCGCGGCCGCGACCCCGAGGAGTTCGAGCGGGAGGCCGCCGAGGTCCGCGAGAAGGAGCGCGTCCTCTCGGAGGAGCTCGACGAGACGCGCGAACGGCTGTCGGCCGCGGTGGAGATCCGCGCCGAGGCCGAGGAGGCGCTGAGCCTGGAGGAGCGCAGGCTGGCGGCCGCCGCCCGGGCCGCGGCCGACCGCCGGGAGAGCCTGGCCCGGCTGCGTGGCCAGGCCGAGTCCGCCAGGAGCCGGGCCAGGGCCGCCGGAGAGGAGATCGGCCGGCTCTCCCGCGCCCTTGACGAGGCGCGTCTGCGGGCCGAGCACGCCCAGGCCGACTGTGACGCCCACGAGCTCGACGAGCCCGCCGCCGACCCGGCCCTCGCCGCCGAGCTGAACGGGGCCGAGGAGGGCGTGGAGATCGCCCGTGCCGCCGTCGAGTCGGCCAGGGCGCTGGTGGACGAGGCCAAGGAGGCCGTCGAGCGGGCCAAGGAAGCCGTCGCCGGTCCCCGGGCGGCGGTCGCCGCCGCCACGTCCGCGGTCGCCGCGGCCCGCGCCGCCGACCAGGAGTCGCAGCGCGCCGTCGCCGCTCTCGACGCCCGCCGCGAGACGCTGGAGATGAGCCTCGCCCAGGGAGCCGACGGTGCCGCCGCGCTGCTCGGCGCGGGCATCCCCGGCGTGCTCGGCCCCATCGCGACCATGCTCGCCGTACGCCCGGGAGCAGAGGCGGCCGTCGCCGCCGTGCTGGCCGCCGACGCGGTCGCCGTGGCCTCGCTGGAGGGGGCCGTCGCCGCGCTCGAACACCTGCGGGACGACGACGGCGGGCGGGCCGGGCTGCTGATCGCCTCGACCGACCACGAACGAGGCAAGGCGCGTCCCCCCGTGCCCATCGCCGGCACGGTCTGGGCCGCCGATCTCGTCACCGCGCCGGACGAGCTGCGCGCCGCCGTCGACGCCGTGCTGTCAGGGGTTCTCGTCGTCGAGGACCTCGCCGCCGCGCGCAAGGTCGTGGAGGGCCATCCGGGCATCCGGGCCGTCACCCGGGCGGGCGACCTGCTCGGTGTGTACGAGGCCGGCGGCGGCTCCGGCGACGGTGGCTCAGCCCTGCAGATGCGGGCCGCGCTCGACGAGGCGACCGTCGATCTGGAGGCCGCCCGCGCCACCGCGGAGGAGAACGCCGAACTTCTGGAGCAGGCCGTCGCCGCGGAGGCCGAGGCCCAGCTCGCGCTCGAGGCGGCGCAGGCGCGCGTGAACGAGGCCCAAGCCGGGGTCAGCGCCGTGCAGAACGCCGTCAACACCGCGCAGAACGGCCTCAACGCGGCCCAAGGTGTGCTGGACCGGGTCCGGTCCAAGCAGCGGGACGCCGACCGCCGGACGGCGGACGCGGCCAAGCAGCTCGCCCGGCTGGAGGCCGCCGTCAAGGCCGCCCATGACGAGAGCGCCCGGTTGGCCAAGTCCGTACAGGACGCCGAGGAGGCCCGGCAGGCCGCGGAGGCGGACGCGGCCGAGATGGAGGAGCGGCTGGCCGAGGCCGAGTACGCCCAGGAGCTGGAAGCCGAGCCCACCACCGAGAGGCGCGACGAACTGACCGCCGCCTGCGGCGTGAGCAGGCAGTCCGAGATGGAGGCCCGGCTCGCCGTACGCACGGCGGAGGAGCGGGTCAGAGGCATCGCCGGGCGCGCCGAAGGGCTGCTGCGCGCCGCGCAGCGCGAGCGCGAGGACCGCGCCCGGGCCGCCGCGCAGCGCGAGCGGCGGCGCAGGCAGGCGCAGATCGCCGCCGCCGTCGCGCGGGCCGCGCAGGCCGCGCTCACGGCGCTCGTCGGCTCCATCGACCGGGCGGCGGCCGAGCGCGACGAGGCCGAGCGGGCCCGCGGCGAGATCGAGGCGGAGCTCAAGACCGTGCGGATCCGCGTCCGGGAGCTCGGCGGCGAGCTGGACCGGCTGGTCAACCGGGCGCACGGAAGCGAGATGGCCCGCACCGAGCAGCGGCTGCGACTCGAACAGCTTGAGCAGCGGGCCTTCGACGAGTACGGCGTCGAGCCGGAGGCCCTGGTCGCCGAGTACGGCCCCGCGGTCCCGGTGCCGGGCGAGCCGCCGATCCCGTACGTCCGCGACGAGCAGGAGAAGCGGGCCAAGACGGCGGACCGTCAGATGACGCAGCTCGGCAAGGTCAACCCGCTCGCGCTTGAGGAGTTCGCCGCGCTTGAGGAGCGCCACGCGTTCCTGACGTCCCAGCTCGAAGACCTCAAGAAGACGCGCCGGGACCTCCTCCTCGTCGTCAAGGAGGTCGACGACCGGGTCGAGCAGGTGTTCTCCGCGGCGTACGAGGACGTGGCCCGCGAGTTCACCGAGATCTTCGGACGGGTCTTCCCCGGCGGCGAGGGCCGCCTCCTGCTCACCGACCCCTCCGACATGCTGACCACGGGGGTCGAGGTCGAGGCCCGCCCGCCCGGAAAGAAGGTCAAGCGCCTGTCGCTGCTGTCCGGCGGCGAGCGGTCGCTCACCGCGGTCGCCTTCCTGGTCGCCATCTTCAAGGCGCGCCCCTCGCCGTTCTACGTGATGGACGAGGTCGAGGCGGCCCTGGACGACACCAACACCCAGCGCCTGCTGACCCTCTTCGAGGAGCTGCGGGAGAACTCCCAGCTCATCGTCATCACGCACCAGAAACGCACCATGGAGATCGCCGACGCGCTGTACGGAGTCTCCATGCGCGGCGACGGCGTCACCCAGGTGATCAGCCAGCGCATCCGCGAAGCCCTCTGAAGATGCGGCGGTTGAGCGGGGCGTGCTGGAGCATCTGGGGGCGTCTGGAAAACTTGAGCGCGTGGAAGGTTACCTCGGCATCATTGTGATGGTCGTCGTCATCGCCGTACTGGCGGTGGGCGGCCTGTTCCTGTTCCGGCCCAGAGCCAAGGACCTCCCTCCGGTGGAGGCGCCGCCGGAGCCGCAGATCCCGGACCTGAAGGTTCCTCCGCAGGAGGGCCCGGTCGACCGGGAGGGCGGCACCATCACCACCCTTCCTCCGCCCGAGGAGGAGCTGCTCAAGGCGCCCGAGATCGAGGTGCCGCCGCCCTCGGCCGGCCGTATGGTGCGGCTGCGCACGCGCCTGTCCCGCTCCCAGAGCGTGCTGGGCAGGGGACTCCTCGAACTGCTCTCGCGCGACCGGCTCGACGACGAGGTCTGGGACGAGATCGAGGAGATCCTGATCACGGCCGACGTCGGCGTCGCGCCGACGCGGGCGATGGTCGAGGAGCTGCGGACCAAGGTGAAGGTCCTCGGCACGCGTACTCCGGAGGAGGTCCGCGGCCTGCTCAGGGAGGAACTGCTCAAGCAGATCTCGCCCGACCTGGATCGCACTCTGCACACCAAGTCGCCGGCGGGACGGCCCGCCGTGCTCCTGGTCGTCGGCGTGAACGGCACCGGCAAGACGACCACGACGGGCAAGCTGGCCCGCGCCCTGGTGGGCGACGGCAACACGGTCGTCCTCGGCGCCGCGGACACGTTCCGGGCGGCCGCGACCGACCAGCTGCAGACCTGGGGTGACCGTGTGGGCGCCGCCGTCGTACGCGGCCCCGAGGGCGGCGACCCGGCGTCCGTCGCGTTCGACGCGGTGGCCAAGGGCATCGAGGACAGCGCCGACACGGTCATCATCGACACCGCCGGACGGCTGCACACCAAGACCGGCCTGATGGACGAGCTGGGCAAGGTCAAGCGGGTGATCGAGAAGAAGGCCGTGGTCGACGAGGTGCTGCTCGTCCTCGACGCCACGACCGGCCAGAACGGCATGCGTCAGGCCCAGGTGTTCGCCGAGGCGGTGAACATCACCGGCATCGCCCTGACCAAGCTCGACGGCACGGCCAAGGGCGGCATCGTCATCTCGGTCCAGCGCGAGCTGGGCGTGCCGGTCAAGCTGGTCGGCCTGGGCGAGGGGCCCGACGACCTGGCGCCCTTCGACCCCGAGGTGTTCGTGGACGCCCTGCTGGGCGACTGAGCCTCGCCGAGACGGGCGGGATCGACGGCACCGTCCGATCCCGCCCGTCTTTTGCACTTTGTGATACGTTCGACGGCGCTGTGCGCTACCGCGAACTGAGGAGGTGAGACCGATCAACGCTGTGACAGGTCGGGACTCCCTCCCTCGCATGGCCTAGGGAGTGCCCGCAGAAGGCATCCCGAAAGGCTGAAACGCTATGCGCTTCACCTCTGAGACGTCGTGTGACGGTGTCTCCGAACAACTCTTCACCCTCGGTGAGATTCCCGGCGTGCTGTGGACGCCAGAAGGCGCCGCCGGTACGCGTCCCCTTGTCTTCATGGGACACGGCGGCGGTCAACACAAGAAGGCCCCCGGCATCGTGGCCCGTGCGCGCCGCTTCGTGGCCGAGTGTGGGTTCGCGGTGGTGGCGGTCGACGTGCCCGGCCATGGCGACCGGCCGAAGGACGAGGAGTACAACCGGATCGCGACCGAGAACCAGGCTCGCGCGGACGCCGGAGAGGATCTGGCTCCGCTGATCGCTGGGTTCCAGGCGCTCGTAGCCCGCCAGACTGTCCCGGAATGGCAGGCGGTCCTGGACGCGGTCCAGCAAGCCGAGCACGTCGGGGCTGGTCCGGTGGGCTACTGGGGCGTGTCGTTGGGTTGCGGACTCGGCGTTCCGTTCGTTGCCGCCGAACCCCGGGTCCGCGCCGCGGTGCTGGGCCTGGGCGGGGCGCAGGCATCGGCGGAGGCCGCCGCGAGAATCACCGTCCCGGTGGAGTTCCTGCTGCAGTGGGACGATGAGCGGATGCCGCGGGCCCAGGGCTTGGCGCTGTTCGACGCCTTGGCCTCGGCCGAGAAGACGCTGCATGCCAACCCCGGCAAGCACGTCGAGATCCCGGCATTCGAGCTGGACAGCACGCTGCGGTTCTTCGCCCGGCACCTCGGCTGATACTGCCGCCTGCGGTGCGACGCGCCGATCTGGATCCGCTCCCGATCGGCGCGCTCGCAACACTGGGGACCGGTCAGGTCTCCTCGTCCATGAGCAGGAAATCGGGCCGCGAACGGTCCCATTCCGGCGCGTCCAGCGTGTTGAGCGCCGCGAGGATCCGCTTCTCCTCGTAGACGAAGTGGGTCTCCATCAGCGCGGCGAGACTGTCCAGCTCGCTGCGCAGTACGACGGGGTCGGTCTCTCGGCCCAGGCCGTCGAGGAGGGCCTGTAGTCGCGTGAGGGAGTCCTCCACGAGCTGATGGTCGCGGCGCAACTCGTCCAGCACGGGGCGCAACTCGGGGAATCGCTCCGCGAGCACGGGGAAGGCGCCGCCGTCCTCGCCGACGTGGTGTCGCTGGAGGGCGGTGCAGAAGGTCAGGCAGTGGGCTCGCAGATCGCGGGGGCGGGTGCCTCCGGCGAGATAGGCGTCGACGTCCTCGCGGAGGGCGGCGAGCTCCTCCCGGAGCCAGAGGTGTACTTCGATCAACTGGTTGCCGAACGCCGCCAGGCGCTCGTGAGATGTTTCCATGGTGGTCCCATGTTCCGGCGCCTCCATGTCCTCGGCGATCTCCTTGCCGGGTACACCGCGACGCAGGCACGGACTACATCATGATCGCGGCCGCCGGTCAAATCGCCCGAACGTGACCAGTCGTCCGGCGCCCCGAGCCCGCGCGAGCGCCGTCGATCGTCACGGCACCCAACCATCACGCTCGGGGCGCGGCGGTGTCTGGACTGAGGAACGAGTGGGCCCGCGCGAGCGCCATCGATTGTTAAGGCGCCGGACCATCACGCTCGGGGCGCGGCGGTGTCTGGACTGAGGAACGAGTGGGCTGAGGGACGAGGCCCCGAGTGACGAGGGAAGACATCG
Source organism: Microtetraspora malaysiensis (assembly GCF_050947145.1). Lineage (NCBI taxonomy): Bacteria > Bacillati > Actinomycetota > Actinomycetes > Streptosporangiales > Streptosporangiaceae > Microtetraspora > Microtetraspora malaysiensis. The sequence goes on along the minus strand of NZ_CP191998.1, from coordinate 8,146,754 downwards.
CCTGAGGGCGGCCCGAGCCCGCGCGAGCGGAGCGAGCGCAAATAGACACAGTGACGAGGGAAGACATCGCCTGAGGGCGGCCCGAGCCCGCGCGAGCGGAGCGAGCGCAAATAGACACGGCCATGCCCCGGTTGCGCAGTTGTCATGATTTATCGGGAAATGACCATTACCAGCCTAGGTCTTGTGACCTGACGTGGTCCGTGTTGACATGGGCGTCGTTCCTCAGACGAGATCAGAGAGGCCCTGATGAAGAAGGTCGTTGTTCACAAGCCCGGCACGGTCCAGCTCTCCGGCCAGGCCAGCGCCAAGCACCACGCGTGAGCGACCGGCGAGACCTGCCGCCGTACGGCATGGTCTCGCCCTTCCGGGGGCGACGAGGGGAGCGCGTGTGCGTCATCTGTGGGTCCAAGGGCGGCGCTGGAACGGGGAACGTGACATACCCCCGCTCGTGGCTCCCCCCGTCGTCGTCGGTGTGACGGCCGGTCCGGCGCACGGCCGGTCGGCCGACCGCCCGGACGGTGGGACGGGTTCCGATCGGACCTTCCAGGGGATCCGTCCCGTCCCCGACGATCAGTCGGCCGTGCCCGGCCACAGGGCGGCGCCGTACACGGTCGCGAGCGCGCTGCTCCACGCGATCGTCCCTGGGGCGCGAAAGGAACTCGTCGACGCACACGACATCGAGATCCGCGCGGCGGCCCCCGGGTTGAGGGACGTTGTGCCGGCCGTGCGAGGGTCGCTCGCGGCGCACCTCCCCAAGGCGGAGCGGATCCTCGTCCCCGCGCCGCGCCGTACGCTCCGGCTCGCCAACGGGCTGGCGGAGTTCGTCCACGACCACCTCAAGGAGGTGGGGCCCGCCGCGCTCGTCGTGGAACGCGCCGACGTGGCCGACGAGACGGACCAGGAGTTCCTCGCCGTCCTGCTCCGCAGGATCGACCCCGCGCTGCTCACCGTCGTCGTCTGCGCCGAGAGCGCGGACCCCGTTCTCACCGCCGCGCTCAAGCGGCATGCCCTCCCCGTGCCGGACGGCGGTGCGACCGTCGCGGGAGGGAGCGGTCAGGAGGAGCACCACAGCTACCACGAGAGCCGGAGCGGGGACGAGCACGGGCCGGAGGTGGTGGAACGCTACTTCACCGAGGGCTTCCACCACGCGGCGGCCCGGCTCGGTGTGCGGGCGCTGGGCGGGGCCCACGCCGAGGCCGACCCGGACGCCGATCCGGACGCCTGGTGGTCGCTCGTCCACCGCACCGCGGGCGCGCTCGCGGCCGTCGAGCGGGAGGATGAGGCGCGGGCGATCCTGGACCGGGCCCGGCGGGAGAGCGCCGACCCCAAGAACCGGGCCACCGCCGCGTACGCGACCGCGATGCTGCTGATGCGGCATCACGACCCGGCGGCGCGTGACGTGGGCGAGGCGCTGTCGTGGATCGACGAGGCGGTCGCGATCACCTCGTCGCTGCCCGACCGCAGGGAGCGGGCCTTCCACCTGAGCTTCGACCTCAACGGCAAGGCGCTGGTGGTGATGCGCGCGGGGCGGCCGGAGGAGGCGCTGCGGCTGGTGGAGCAGGCGATCGAGCTCGCCGACCGCGACCTCGATCCCGGCGAGCACCCCATCCACCGGCTGGTCCTGCGGGCGAACCGGGGGCAGCTGACCGCGATGCTCGGCGACCCGGAGTGGGCGCTGGCCGACCTGGACGCGGCCGTCGCGGCCGACCCGGGATATCCCGACTACTACATCAGCAGGGGCAACCTGCTGCACCGGCTCGGCCGCCCGCAGGACGCCGTCGCCGACTACGAGACGGCCATGCGGGCCGGGCCGCCGTTCCCCGAGGCGTACTACAACCGGGCGGAGATCAGGTTCCAGGCCGGAGACCACGCGGGCGCGCTGGCCGACCTCGACTACGCCCTCGAACTCGACCCGGGGTTCGCCGACGCGTACGCCAACCGCGCCGGGCTGTTCGTCGAGTTCGGCGAGTACGGCAGGGCCCGCGCGGACGCGCTCCAGGGGCTCGCCCTCGACCCGCGCAACGCGTACCTGCTGTGTGTGCTGGGGCAGGTGGAGGCGGCCGAGGGCAGGCACGCCGAGGCGAGGAAGGCTTTCGACACGGGGCTGCGCCACGATCCGGCGCTCGCCGCGCTCTGGGTGAGCCGCGGGATCCTGGCGTTCGAGACGGGCGCGCCGGAGGACGCGGTGGCCGACCTCACCCGGGCGCTCGAATGCGGGGACGATCCGGCCGTACGGTTCAACCGGGCGGTGGCGCTCCGGGCGCTCGGCCGCGACGAGGAGGCCCGGGAGGACCTCCTGCGGGCGGCCGAGCTCGCCCCGGAGGACGAGGACATCCGGCGGGAACTGGCGGCCGTCAGGCCCGATTTGCCGTCCCGATCGGCACCACCAGGGGAGTGCCCGCCACCGGATCAGTGATGATCTTGGCGTTCAGGCCGAAGACCTCGGCCAGCAGCTCCTCGGTCAGCACGTCGGCGGGCGGGCCGGCCGCGATCACCCGGCCGTCGCGCATCGCCACGAGCCGGTCGGCGTACCGCGCGGCGAGGTTCAGGTCGTGCAGCACCATGACCACCGTCTTGCCCGCCTGCGCGTGTAGCTGATCGACCAGCTCCAGCACCTCGATCTGGTGCGCCAGGTCCAGGAACGTGGTCGGCTCGTCGAGCAGGAGGAGTCCCGTGCCCTGGGCGAGGGCCATCGAGATCCACGCCCGCTGCCGCTGCCCGCCGGACAGCTCGTCCAGCGGCCGGTCGGCGAGGTCGAGCAGGCCGGTACGCTCCAGCGCCTCGGCCACCGCGCTCTCGTCGTCCGGCGACCACTGGCGGTACCACGTCTGGTGCGGATGCCGTCCGCGGGCCACCAGGTCGGCGACCGTCAGCCCCTCGGGCGCGGCGGGCGCCTGCGGGAGGACGCCGAGGAGCCGGGCCACCTCGCGCGACGGCATCCGGTCGATCCGCTTCCCGTCGAGCAGCACCTGGCCGCCCAGGGGCTTGATCAGCCGTCCCAGGGCGCGTAGGAGCGTGGACTTGCCGCAGCCGTTCGGGCCGATGATCGTGGTGATCGTCCCGCTCTCGATGCCGAGGTCGAGCCCGTCCACGATCACCCGGTCGCCGTAGCCCAGGCGGATGTCGACGGCTTCCAACCGCGTGTTCACGAGCGTGCCTCCCGGCGGGCGCGGATGAGCAGATAGATCAGGTAGGGAGCCCCGAGTACGGCGGTGACCACGCCGACAGGCAGTTCCACCGGCGCGAAGAGGCTGCGCGCGGCGAGGTCGGCGGCCGACGTCAGGACGGCGCCGGTGACGGCGGACACCACCAGCGGCGGCTGGGCCACCCCGGCCAGGCGCAGCGCGATCTGTGGCGCCGCCAGGGCGACGAACGCGATCGGCCCGGCTGCGGCGGTCGCGACCGCCGCGAGCAGCACGGCTCCGAGCAGCAGCACGGCGCGGGCCGCGTTCAGCCGGACGCCGAGCCCGGTCGCCGTCTCGTCGCCGAACCTGAGCGCCGACAGCACCCGGGTCCCGGCCAGGCAGAGCGGCACCAGCACGACCAGCGCGTACGCCACGGGAGCGACGTGCTCCCAGCCGCGCCCGTTCAGCGAGCCGCTGATCCACACCATCGCGCGGGAGCTGTCGTTGACGTCGCCGGTCGTCATCAGCCAGTACTTGACGTTGGTGAACACGGCGGCGACGCCGACGCCGACCAGGACCAGGCGGTACCCGTCCAGCCCGCGCCGCCAGGCGAGCGAGTAGACGATCACCGCACCGATCAGGCCGCCGGCCAGCGCGGCGACGGGGATGCCGACACCGGCCAGGGCCCCGCTGGCCCCGCCGTACACGGTGCCGCTGCCGACGATCACCGCCACCACGGTCACGCTGGCTCCCGAGGTCACGCCGAGGATGTCGGGGCTGGCCAGCGCGTTGCGCGCGATCGACTGGGTGATCGCGCCGGAGAGTCCGAGCGCGGCGCCGACCAGCACGCCGGTCAGGGCGCGGGGGAGGCGCAGCTCGACCACGACGAAGTGGTTGCCTCCGGTGCCGGTCAGCGACGCGACGATCTCGCCCAGGGACAGCGGGAAGTCGCCGATCCGCAGGCTGAGCGCGACCAGGACCGCGATCAGCGCGAGCCCGGTGAGCCCGGCCGCCACGCCGCGCGGGCGGACCAGCCAGGAGATCTTGCCCGCCCGGTACGGCCGGGCATGCGGGAGCCGTACGCCGGTCACAGCCGCACCGGCTTCCTGCGGCGGACCAGCGCGACGAAGAACGGGGCGCCGATCAGGGCGAGCACCACCCCGGCCTCCAGCTCGCCGGGCCGGGCGACCACTCTGCCGACCACGTCCGCGAGCAGCAGCGCCGCCGCGCCGAGCAGTCCCGAGTACGGCAGCAGCCACCGGTGGTCGGGGCCGGAGAGCGCGCGGGCCAGGTGGGGGACGATCAGGCCGACGAACGCGAGCGCGCCGCACGCGGCCACCGCCCCGGCGGTCAGCAGGGTCACGGCGGTGATGCCGAGTGCCCGGGTCGCCGTGACGTTGCGGCCGAGGGAGCGCGCGACGTCCTCGCCCAGGGAGAGCGCGTTGAGCCCCGGCGCGTTCGCCAGCGCGAGCACCAGTCCGGCGGCGATGAACGGCAGGACCTGCCAGGCCACGCCCGCGCCCCGCCCGGCGATGGAGCCCGCCTGCCAGAAGCGGAAGACGTCCATGGCCTGCTCGTTCACGAGAACGAGTCCGGAGGTCAGCGCGTACAGGAAGGCGCTGACGGCGGTTCCGGCGAGCGCGAGGGTGAGGGGGCTCGGGCCGCCTCGGCCGCCGACGGAGCCGATCGCGAAGACGCCGACGCTCGCGACGAGGGCGCCGGCCAGGCCGAACCAGATGTAGCCGTACAGGTTCGAGACGCCGAACGCGATGATGGCGAGGACCATCGCGAAGGCCGCGCCCTGGGTGACGCCGAGCAGTCCGGGGTCGGCGAGCGGGTTGCGCGTGTGCCCCTGCATGAGCGCGCCGGCGACGCCGAGCGCGACCCCGGCCAGCAGGCCGAGGGCGGTGCGCGGGACGCGCAGTGTGCGGACGATGATGTCGCTCTCCGTCCCGCCGGGCGACCAGAGGGCGTGCCACACGTCGCCGAGCGGCACCGACTTGGCGCCGATCGCGACACTGAGCACGGCCCCGGCGAGCACCGCCGTGAGGAGCGCCGCGAGGACGCCCGCCCGCCGGCGTCGCGGGCGCAGGGCACTCATGGGTACGTGATCCCTCTCTCTGTCGCTTGACCGGGACGAGTATGTCAGGCTTAGGTGAGCCTTAGCTAATTTAGGGCCCCCTTACCTAAGAAAGGCCGGGTTTTTGATGAGAGCGCTTCGCGCCTTGGGCGCCGGGATCGTGCTGGCCATGGCGGTCGCCGCCTGCGGCTCGTCCACCACCGCGACCGACCCGGGGAACGCGAGCGGGACGACGGAGGCGACGTCGGCCGCGCAGACGGGGTACCCCCGGGTGGTCGAGCACGCCATGGGCAAGACCGAGGTGAAGGCGCAGCCGAAGCGCGTCGTCGCGCTCGACCAGAGCTTCGTCGACGCCGTCCTGACGCTGGACACCGAGGTCGTCGGCTACACGCAGTACCGGTCGATCGAGGAGAAGCTGCCCGACTATCTGCGGCCGGTCCTGGCCAACGCGGCGAACGCGGTGCCGGTGGGCACGCTGGAGGCGCCCAGCCTGGAGAAGATCGCCGAGCTCAAGCCGGACCTCATCGTGTCGGCCAAGGTCCGCCACGAGGCCCTGTACGACAAGCTCTCGGCCATCGCCCCGACCGTTTTCAGCGAGACCACCGGCGCCATCTGGAAGGACAACCTCCGCCTGGTGGGCAAGGCCCTGGGCAAGGAGGACCTCGCCGAGCAGCGGATCAGCGCGTACGAGGCCCGCGCCGCCAAGATCGGCGAGGAGATCAAGGAGAAGAACGGCGGGAAGATGCCGACCGTCTCCATCGTCAGGTTCGCCGGCGAGCCGACGGTCCGGCTCTACGTGGAGAACTCCTACTCCGGGGTCGTGCTCAAGGACGTCGGATTCCCCCGGCCGGAGGGGCAGCCGACCGTCACCGACACGATCATGGTGGAGATCAGCGAGGAGCGCATCGCCGACCTCGACGCCGACCACATCTTCGTGAGCTCGTACCAGGACCCGGCGGCGGACGAGACGAAGAAGAAGTTCACCGCCAACCCGCTGTGGGGCAAGCTCAAGGGCGAGAAGCACGACGTCTCCGACCAGACGTGGATGTCGGCGGTCGGCATGCAGGGCGCGCATGTCATTCTCGACGACCTGGCCGCGGCCTTCGGCGTGGACCCCGCCCGGCAGGCCTGAGGTCCGGCGCGTACGCCTACGCGAGACGCCGGCCGGGGGCGATGCGACCTGGCCGGAGTCTCGCGTAGGGGGGCGGGGCGGGGAGCGCGTGGGTTATGCGGGGGCGTGGAAGGCGCGCAGCTCCTCCAGGTGCGGCGCGATGTCGATGCCCTGGCGTTCGAGCCAGCCGTCGTCGCCGTAGGTGTCCCGGTAGCGTTCGCCGCCGTCGCAGATCAGCGTCACCACGCTGCCCCGCTCACCCGCCGCCCGCATCTCCTTGATGATCTGTACGGCGGCCGCCATGTTGGTCCCGGTCGACCCGCCCACGTCGAGGCGGGTGACCTCCTTGACCCACCGCATGGCGGCGATCGACATCGCGTCGGGCACCTGGGTCATCCGGTCGATCACCGCGGGCATGAACGACGGCTCGACCCGGGGGCGGCCGATGCCCTCGATGCGGGAGCCCGTCCCCGGACGCTCCTCGCCCGCGACCCAGGAGGGGTAGAACGCGGAGCCCTCGGGGTCGGCCACGCAGAGCCGCGTCTGGTGCCGCCGGTACCGGATGTAGCGCCCGATGGTGGCGGACGTGCCGCCGGTCCCCGCGCTCACCACGATCCACGCGGGCTCCGGATGCCGTTCCAGGGCCATCTGGTTGAAGACGCTCTCCGCGATGTTGTTGTTGCCCCGCCAGTCCGTGGCCCGCTCGGCGTAGGTGAACTGGTCCATGTAGTGGCCGCCGGTCTCCTCGGCCAGCCGCCGGGACTCCGCGTAGATCGCGCAGGGGTCGTCCACGAGATGGCACTTACCGCCGTGGAACTCGATGATCTCCCGCTTCTCCGGCGACGTGCTCGCCGGGATCACCGCGATGAACGGCAGGCCGAGCAGCCGGGCGAAGTACGCCTCGCTGACCGCGGTGGAGCCGCTGGACGACTCGATGATCGTGGTCGTCGGGCCGATCCAGCCGTTGGCCAGGCCATACAGGAAGAGGGAACGAGCGAGTCGATGCTTCAGTGAACCGGTCGGGTGGACCGACTCGTCTTTGAGGTAGAGATCGACGCCCCAGTGCGGAGGGAGCGGGAAGACATGCAGGTGCGTGTCGCAACTGCGGTTCGCGTCGGCCTCCACGGCCTGGATGGCGTCCGCCGCCCATCGACGGATGCCCGGGTCGTGCCGTTCCACGTATTCCATGCCATAACCCTAGCTAGTGAGGTTTGCCACAATTTCTACAGGATCGAGTAATGAGTGTTATTGTAATGAGACTTAGACGGGCCGCACGTGACTTCGCCGTGCCGGCCCACGTCCGCGGTGACCCCTCTGACCAGGCACGACCCTTAACACTTCGCTTACGAGTCCCCTGCAACGATGTCGAGCGACGTAACAGGTCCCGGGCGCCCGCATGGGTTCACGCCGGAGGGGTAGCGGGGGAGCAGTTTCGCGTAGGGGGATGGAAATGATCACGATGACCGATGAGCAGCGCCAGGCATGGTTCGAACGCGATGTCGTCCCGGTGACCGGTCAGCTTTACGCCTCCGCCATGCGTCTCACCCGCAACCAGGCCGACGCCGAGGACCTGGTCCAGGAGACGGTGGCCAAGGCGTACACCTCCTACCACCAGTTCCGTGAGGGCACGAACCTGAAGGCGTGGCTGCACCGGATCCTGACGAACAACTTCATCAACGACTACCGCAAGAAGCAGCGTTCGCCCAAGCTGTCCGCCGCCGAGGAGATCGAGGATTGGCAGCTCGCCGCGGCGGAGTCGCACATGTCCACCGGTTTGAAGTCCGCGGAGACCGAGGCGCTTGAGCAGCTTCCGGACAGCGCCGTCATGAACGCCCTGCGCGCCCTGCCCGAGGACTTCCGGGTCGCGGTCTACCTCGCCGACGTCGAGGGGTTCGCGTACAAGGAGATCGCCGACCGGATGGGCACCCCCATCGGCACCGTGATGTCCCGGCTGCACCGGGGCCGCCGCCAGCTCCGCGGCATGCTCGCCGAATACGCCCGCGAGGAGGGCGTCGTCCGCGTGCCCGTCGCCGCCTGACCGCACCCGCCGGCTGGGCCTTCGCTGCGGTCGCTCCCTTCCACTCCGCTCCCTCGATCCCGGTGAACGTTTACGGAAACGCATTAGGTGTGTGGCACGGCGATCAGCGCCACCGCGCTGAGCGCGAACCCCACCCCCGCGATCTGCACCCGGTTGAGCCGTTCGTCCAGCACGTACCGCGCGAGCAGTAGCGTGCTCGCGGGGTAGAGCGACACCAGCACGGCCACCAGGCTGAGCATCCCGCCGCGGGCCGCCAGCAGGTAGAGGATGTTGGCGGCCATGTCGAGCACGCCGGCCGCGATCGTCACCGGGAGTGCCCCCGGGATCGGGCGCAGCGTCCGGCGCGAGACGAGCGCCAGCAGCACGACCAGCGAGATCGACGCGATGCGCGCCCCGGCCAGCGGCCACAGGCCCGAGCCGGCCGGGGCCAGCTTGAGCAGCACGAAGAACCCACCGAAGCCCGCGCCTGACGCGAGCGCGCTCACGATCGGGCCGAGCCGGGCGCGGGACGGGCCGGCGGCGGAGTCGCGGCTCACGAGGAGCACGGCGAGCAGGCCGAGCGCGATCCCGACCATCGCGGTGACGGACGGCCGCTCGCCCTGGATCAGCCCGAACAGCACGGGGACCGCCATGGAGGTGGTCGCCGTCGTCGGCGCGACCACGGACATCATCCCCGACGCCAGGCCCCGGTAGAACAGAACGATGCCGGCGGCCCCGGCCACGCCCGAGGCCATGCCCCACAGCAGCGCCGCCGGGCTCGCCTCCCCGGGCAGGACGGGCATGAGGGCGCAGACCAGCACCAGCCCGCCGAGCTGGGAGATCACGACGACCGCGAGCACGCGGGATCGTCGCGTGGCCAGCCCGCCGAAGAAGTCGGCCGTACCGAAGATCACTGCACACGCCGTAGCGAGCGCCACTGCCGTCACCGCGCACCTCACAGTTCACTGAATTGCACTGTTCATACAACATGTTGAGTGCAACAGATTGCAAATCAGATTCACTAGGCTGTACCCATGCCGGATCTGGAGACGATCAGCGCGGCCATCGCCACCAACGTGCGCGGGCAGCGCGCCCATCGCGGGATGACACTCGACGAGCTCGCGGCCCGGTCGGGGGTGAGTCGCGGGATGCTCATCCAGATCGAGCAGGGCCGGACCAATCCCAGCATCAACACGCTGAGCAGGATCGCCGAGGCTCTCGGGGTCACGGTCGGCCGGCTCGTCGAGGTGTCCGAGACCCCCGTCGTCCGGGTCGTCCACGCCGCCGACGTGGTGACCTTCCGCCACGCGAGCGGGGGCGAGGCGCGGCTGCTGGTGGGCGCGGACGCGCCGGCCATCTGCGAACTGTGGGACTGGCGGCTCGGCCCCGGCGAGCACCACGACGGCGACCCGCACCCGGCCGGCACCCGCGAGATGCTCAGCGTCCTGGAGGGCGAGCTCACCCTCACCGTGTACGGCAAGAGCCACACGGTCGGGGCCGACGAGGCGGTCGTCTTCAGCGGCGACCGGCCGCATCGCTACGCGAACGAGGGGGACGGCCCGCTCCGCTTCATGATGGCCGTCATCGAACCCCGCGAGCAGGCCGACCAGCCTTATTGACGGTTCCGCCTGGCCGGCCGCGAACGACTCGCGTCGTGCCGTGATGCCGGGTTCTGGTTCTGGGTGGTGGCCGTCGTAGAGCAGCGGCGAGGTGACCGATGCTGAGCGGCTGGTCAGGGCGAGGCCAGCGCCTCTGTAGGGGCCAGGCGGCTGGCACGGATGGCGGGGTAGAGACCGGCCAGGCTGCCGATCAGCAGGGTCGCGACCAGGGCGCCGGCCGGCGCCCAGACGGGGATCACCATCGGCAGGGCCTGGATGGCCGTGTACACACCGGTCACCGCGGCGCCCAGGAACAGGCCGCCGAGGCCGCCGAGGCCGGACAGCAGCAGCGCTTCGGTCAGGAACTGGATGCGGATCTGCCCCCGCGTAGCGCCGAGTGACCGGCGCAGCCCGATCTCGGCCTTGCGTTCCAGGATCGAGATGATCATGGTGTTGGCCACGCCCACGCCCCCGACGACCAGGGCGACCGCGCCGAGGCCGAGCAGCAGGCCGGTCAGCGCCCGGTTTGTCGCCTGGCGAGCGGCGAGCACGTCGGACGGCCTGGACACGTTCACCTCGCCGGGCACCTGAGGTTTGGCGGTGGCGGCCAGCACGGCGCGCACCGCTTCCACGGCCGAGTCCTCGGTTCGGGTGTAGATCGTGGTCGGATGCCCGTCGAACGACAGGTACCTTGCGGCAGCGGGCCAGCCGATCAGTGCGGAGGAGTCCAACTCCGGCGCGAGCGGCACCGCGTCCAGCAAGCCGATGACGGTGAACCAGTGTCCGCTCAGGTACACCTGCCGTCCCAGTGCCGTGACGCCCAGCCGTTCGGCCGCCGTCGAGCCGAGCACGACGGCCGGGTACCGGGCCGTCGCGGCGTTGAGCCAGGTTCCTCGCGCCACGGTCGCCCCGATGAGATCGGGGACGGTGAGCTCTGTGGCGACGACGGCGATGCCGCCGCTCTCGGCGGCAGGGATCCGATCGTGACGGTACACGTGCGCGTCGGGCAGCAGCGCGGTGGCGGCGGCGCCCGTCACCGGGCGGATCCTGCGGATCATGGCCGCCGCTTCCTGCGGCAGCTGCGCCTGCTTCCCGAAGACGGTCTGGCCCGGCGCGACCGTGAGCAGGTTGGTGCCGAGCCTGGCCAGGGTCCGGTCCAGATCGGCTCTGCTGGAAGCGGAGATCCCGACGACGGACACCATCGCGGCGATCCCGATGGCGATGCCGAGGGCCGACAGGAGGGCTCGCAGCGGCCGGGTGCGCAGCCCGGCCCCGCCCACCCTGATCACGTCCCTGGCCGACAGCGCCGTCATGGCAGCACCCGCCCGTCCCGCATGCGCACCTGCCTGGGCAGGGCGTGCGCGATCTCCAGGTCGTGCGTGATCACCACGATCGTGGTCCCTGACGCGTTCAGCTCCCGTAGCAGCGCGAGCACGCCCGCGCCCGCCGCCGAGTCGAGGTTGCCCGTCGGCTCGTCGGCCAGCAGCAAGACAGGCCTGCGCACGGCCGCCCTGGCGATGGCCACGCGCTGCCGCTCGCCGCCGGACAGCTCGTGCGGCCGGTGCCGTACGCGATGGCCGAGGCCCACCTGGTCGAGCGCCTCCAGCGCGCGGGCGCGCCGCTGCCCGAGCGGCACCCCCGCATACAGCAGCCCGTCGGCCACGTTGTCCAGCGCCGACGCCCCTGTGGTCAGGTGGAACTGCTGGAACACGAACCCCATCCTGGTGGCCCGAAGCTCCGACAGGGCACGGTCCGGCAACGCGGCCACGTCCTGGCCGTCGAGGTGCACCCGGCCGCTGGTCGGCCGGTCCAAGGTGCCGAGGACGTGCAACATGGTGGACTTGCCCGACCCGGACGGACCGACGATGGCCAGCAGCTCGCCCTCCTCGATCTCCAGCCAGACGTCATCCAGCGCGATGACACCACCGGGGTAGGCCTTGGTGACGCCCTCGAGTCGCGCGATCATGTCGGCATCCCCACCTTCAGGCCGGCGGTGAGTCCCTGTCCCGACACCTCGACACGCCCGCCGGCGAACAGTCCCGTCCGGACCGGAACGATCCGGCCGTCCGCGAGCTCGACGCCGTACCCGCCCTCGGACAGTGCCAGGAGCGCCGCGACCGGCACCGTGAGGACGCCCTCGCGCACCTCGGAGACGAGCGTCACATCGACCGCCGCCCGGTCGTAGCCGACGGCCCCGATCGCCACGGTCAGCTCCACTTTCGTGGTCGTGCCTCCCTGATCGGAATTGACTACGAACTGCGCGGTCGCGACCTTTCCCTGGACCGGCTCGCCGGCCGGTGTCTTGACCGTCGCCGTCGCGCCGATCTTGGCCAGCCGGTATTCGGTCTCGTCCAGCCGTACGGTGACCAGGTGCTCGGTCCCGGTGACAGTCAGGAGTGGAGAGCCCGGATGGACGAGCGTCCCAGGCCCTGAGGTCTGGTCGTTGACGCGGATGGCGTCCGGCTGGAAGACGACCCGGCCGAACTCGACCATGCCGGTCTGCTTGACGCCGAGGTCCTTCTGCCACTTGCGTACGGCCTGCGCGATCTCCTTGCTGAATACGTCGTCAACGGTGAAACCGCGATAGCCGAGTTCGCGCAGGTTCTCTGCCAGCTGCCGGACATCGGCCCCTCGCACGCCGGACCGCAGCGTCCGGTAGGCAGGCACCTTGCCGTACAGGAGCACGGTGGGGACCTGGTCGACCTTGAACAGCACGCCACCGCGACGGACCGTCGAGCCGACGGCGGGGAGCGCGGTGACCGTGCCGGGAGCGGCCGCGGCGAGCGGGCGCTCGCGGCCGTAGCCCACGATCCCCGTGGCCGTCGTGGTGTCGGCCAGGTCCTGCTTGGTGACCTCGGCGACGGCGGCGGGCGCGGCGTCGCGGGTGGCCGGTTCGTCGCCGCGCCCGCCGAGCACGATCACCGCGATGGTGGCGCAGCCCGCTGCAAGGATCAGCAACCCGGCCGCGATCCGGCCGGTCATGCCGTGCGGCACTTTTCCATCGCGGCCTTGAACTTCGGGTCGTCAGGGCTGGCTCCGAGGGCTCCGAAATCCAGCTGGAGCCTTCCGCTGGGGTCGGGGTCAGGGAACTTGGGGTATCCGTTCTCGCGCATGCACTTTGCCTGCTTGCGCGCGCTATCGAGATCTTGAGTACTCGGTTTGCCTCCCTGTCCGCCGGGGAGGAGGTGACCGCACTTGGCCATCGCCGCGTCCATCTTCTCCTTCTCGGCGATGTCGCTGCTGACCTGGAAGCGGCCGTCGGTCGGGTCCTTGATGTCGATGCCTTCACCTCGCATGCACCGGGCGAAGGCCACCTCTCCGTCACCGGCGGCCGAAGGGCTCGCGGCCACGTTCGCCGTGGCGCCGCTCGCGGTGGCGACCCTGGGCTCGGGTTGGGCGCCGCAGGCAGTCAGGGGGAGGCCCACGGCGAGGAGCGTGATCAGCGTCTTCGTCTTCATGGCCCCGGAGTTCATCGCAGAGCCGATTACCGTGGCGTTAGCGCGAACGTTAACCGTGGCGATACACACAACCGGATAGAACTTCTGAGCGTGCGTGTTCTGATCGTTGAGGATGAACCGGTGCTGGCCGACGGCATCGCCGAGTGGCTGCGTCGCGACGCGCTGGCCGTTGACGTGGTCAACGACGGTGGCTCGGCGCTGGAGCGGCTGGAAGTGAACGACTACGACGTGGTCATCCTTGACCGTGATCTTCCTGCCGTCCACGGCGACGACGTGTGCCGATCGATTGTGGAATCGACCTCACGAACCCGTGTTCTCATGCTGACCGCTGCTGCGGCCGTACGGGATCGGGTGGCGGGCCTCCAGCTCGGCGCTGACGACTACCTGTCCAAGCCGTTCGCACTGGCCGAGTTGTCGGCCAGAGTGCAGGCGCTGCTGCGGCGCACCGGGCACATCACGCCTCCGGTCCTCAGCCGCCGTGGCCTCCGGATGGATCTGGCCAGGCGGGAGGTTTATCGCGACGGGCGTTACGTCGCGCTGTCGCGCAAGGAATTCGCCGTACTCGCCGAGTTGCTGCGCGCCGATGGGGCGGTGGTTTCGGCCGAGGACCTGCTGGAGCGGGCCTGGGATGAGCACACCGACCCGTTCACCGGCGTCGTGCGGGTGACGATTCTGAAGCTGCGCCGCAAGCTGGAGGTCCCTGTGATCGACACCATTCCTGGAGTCGGGTACCGCATCGCATGAAGAAGCTCACGATCAGGGCCAGACTGACCCTGGTATACGCGGCGTTCTTCCTGGTGGGCGGAGTGGTGCTGCTCGGCGTCACGACCCTGCTGGTGTCCCAGCAGGTGCCCTCGGCCATCAGCGGCAAGCACGTCCTGTCGTCCACGCCGTCTGGGCCGCCGATGGACGAGGGCCGGCAGATGCTGAGCGAACGGATCCGTACGGTGACCACCACGTCCCTGATATCGCAGGGCGCGATCGGGTTGCTGCTGGTCGGCGCGGCCTCGGTCGGGTTCGGCTGGCTGGTGGCGGGCCGAGCGCTGCAGCCCCTGCACCGTGTCACCGAGACCGCGCGGCGGCTGTCCGTGGGCGCGGGGCGGGGACTGCACGAACGGATCGTCATGGACGGCCCGCAAGACGAGGTACGCGACCTGGCCGACGCCTTCAACCTGATGGTGGAGCAACTGGACGCGGCCTTCGACGGACAGCGCAGGCTGGTCGCCAACGCCTCGCACGAGTTGCGCACCCCGCTGGCCATGAACAGGACGCTGGTGGAGCTCGCGGTCAGCAGGCCGGGTGCCTCGGAGGACTGCATCCAGCTCGGCACGTCGTTGCAGACCGTCAACGAACGGCACGAACGGCTGATAGACGGCCTGCTCACACTGGCCGACTCCGAGCACGGCATCACCGAGCGCACCCCCGTCGACCTGGCCGACATCGCCGGCCACGTCTGCGACCAGCTCGGCGTGCCCTGCGACGGCGCGGCCGCCGCGATCACCAGAGGCGATCCGATCCTGCTCGAACGGCTGGTGCAGAACCTGGTGGAGAACGCCGTCGAGCACAATGTGCCCTCCGGGCTCGTCTCTGTGACCACGGAGACTGTCGGCGAGGACGTGGTGCTGACCGTGGCCAACTCGGGGCCCATCGTGCCGCACTACGAGATCGAGTCGCTGTTCCAGCCGTTCCGGCGGCTCAACCGCGAGCGTACCGGTGGCGGGAGGGGATTCGGCCTCGGCCTGTCCATCGTGCGCTCCATCGCCCGCGGTCACGGCGGCTCGGTGACGGCCGTCCCTCGCGACGGCGGTGGCCTGGTGGTGACCGTACGATTGCCGGGCCCAGGCACCGCCTCGCCGCGAGAGGCCGTGTGACGCACGACGACCCGGCGGCGAAGCCATCGCCGAAGTCACCGGCGTCCTGCCTCACCCCGCCGCACCCACTGAGCGGCTTCACCGACAAACCGCCAAATACCGCTGGGGTGACTCGCGCCATCAAGCCATCAAAGTCGCAGATGTCGGTCATCACCCTTTCGGTGGTGACGGTGGGGTGGGGGAGCTTTGTCATAGCGTGATGAAGATGGTGGTGTGTGGGCGTTTGGCCGCCCCATTTCCTCGGGAAGTCATCCAGAGTGCGACTCACGGGGATCTCGACGGAGATGCCCGTAGCAACGGTCAGGCCAATATTCCTGCGAGGTAACGGGCTGGAGCCCCATGATTACTCCATGAGTTCTCCGGTCCTCGAACAAAAACTATTGATCCGTCCTTTCCGTGCCCTTCTGCGGCCACGGAGTGTGAGCGATGGCTGAGCCCGCGGACGCGATGGCGAAACTGCACGCCGAGCTCGCCGCCCTCGGCGTTTCCGACGCGTACGAGATCGGCGACGGCGTCACGCTGTCGGTCTGGATCGGCCTCGTGGTGAGCTATCGCGACGGGTTTTACCGCTGGCAGGAGGCCTCCGTGAAACGCCGTCACGTGGGTAGTGACCCTTCCGGATGTGCCATCCGGGTGGCCCGTAGATATGCCGATCTCCGAGCGAACGTGCCGCCCTGGTGGGAGGACCTGGCCAGGGTCATACGGGGGGACAAGGCCAGGGGATATCCCTGATCCCCGCCAGCTCGGGGGGAACACATGCGGGTCGGCCTCACCTGTCTGGCACTGCTGCTGGTGTCCGGATGCGGTGTCCTGTTGCCCCGCCCGTCGGCCGGGCCGCGCCCCGCCCCGACGCCCCGTCCGACCGGCCCGACCGGCGCGCAGCCGTCCCCGGCCCCCTCGTCCTCGCCTTCTTCCGCACCGAGCGGCACGCCCCGGCCGCCGCAGCCTCGCCACATCTCGTGCGCGCACGTCAAGTGCGTGGCCCTGACCTTCGACGACGGGCCGGGGAACTACACCTCGCACGTCCTCGACGTGCTCGCCAAGCACTACGCCCGGGCGACGTTCTTCCTGGTCGGAGAGATGATCCACAAGGAGGACCAGCCGGTGCTGCGGCGCATGGTCGCCGAGGGGCACGAGCTGGGCAACCACACGTGGGACCACCGCGATCTCACCTCGCTCAGTGACGCGGCGCTCAAACACGAGGTCGTCAGTACGGAGCGGCTGGTCAAAGAGGTGACCGGCGTTCGTATGCACGCCTTACGGCCGCCGTACGGAGCGACCGACCGCAGGGTGGCCGGTGAGGCGAAGCGGCTCGGGCTCGGACAGGTTCTCTGGGCGGTCGACACCCTCGACTGGCGCGACCGGGTGCCCAAGCTCGTCGTCCAGCGCAGCACGGCCGCGAAACCAGGACAGATCGTCCTGATGCACGACATCCACAAGACGACCGTGGAAGCACTGCCGCGCCTGCTGAACGTGTTCGACAAGAAGGGATTCACGTACGTGACCGTGTCCGAGCTCTTCGGCGATCTCAAGCCGGGAAAGCGGTACTCCGACCGATGAAGGGCTACGACTTCGAGGGGCCCGCGCTGGAGTTGGGCGCGCTGGTGGCGGACGGGCGGGCCGACCCCGCGGAGAAGATCAGGATCCCGCTCGGGATGATGAACCGGCACGGCCTGGTCGCCGGCGCCACCGGCACGGGCAAGACCAAGACCTTGCAGATGATGGCCGAGCAGCTCGCCGCGCAGGGCGTTCCGGTGTTCCTGGCCGACGTGAAGGGCGACCTGTCCGGCCTCGCCTCGCCCGGCGCGCCCTCCGACCGGGTGAGCGCGCGGGCCGCCGAGATCGGCCAGCCCTGGACCGGGAAGGCCTGCGCCACCGAGTTCTTCTCGCTCGGCGGCATCGGCGACGGCATCCCGTTGCGGGCCACGACGACCGCGTTCGGGCCGACGCTGCTGGCCAAGGTGCTCGGGCTGAACGAGACCCAGGAGTCCTCGCTCGGACTGATCTTCTACTTCGCTGACCGGCACGGCCTGCCGCTGCTGGACCTGAAGGACCTGGTCGCGGTCATCCAGCACCTCACCGACAACCCGGAAGAACTGAAGGGCGTCGGCGGGCTCGCCCCGCAGACCGCCGGGGTGATCCTGCGCGCGCTGATCAACTTCCAGGCGCAGGGGGCGGAGGCGTTCTTCGGCGAGCCCCAGTTCGACACCCGCGACCTGCTCCGTACGACGTCCGACGGCAGGGGAGTGATCTCCGTCCTCGAACTGCCCGCCGTACAGGACCGGCCGCGGCTTTTCTCGACCTTCCTGATGTGGCTGCTCGCGGACCTGTTCGAGGGGCTGCCCGAGATCGGCGACCCGGACAAGCCCACGCTCGTCTTCTTCTTCGACGAGGCGCACCTGCTCTTCGACGGGGCGTCCAAGGCGTTCCTGCAGGCGATCACGCAGACCGTGCGGCTGATCCGCTCGAAGGGGGTCGGCGTCTTCTTCGTCACCCAGACGCCCAAGGACGTGCCCTCCGACGTGCTGGGCCAGCTCGGTTCGCGCGTGCAGCACGCGCTGCGCGCCTTCACGCCCCAGGACGCCAAGGACCTGAGGGCGACCGTGTCCACCTTCCCCGCGTCGTCGTACAACCTGGAGGAGCTGCTCACCCAGCTCGGCATCGGGGAGGCGGTGGTGACCGTGCTGTCGGAGACGGGCGCGCCCACCCCGGTCGCCTGGACCCGGCTGCGCGCCCCGGAGAGCCTGATGGCCCCCTCGGACCCCGCCGTGGTCCGGCAGGTCATCGCCTCCTCCTCACTCCTCCCCAAGTACGGCACGGCAGTGGACAGGGAATCGGCGTACGAGATGCTGAACGCCCGGCTCGCCCCGCCAGCGCCCGCCCCCACGGCACCCGCCGAAACGCCGGAGCGGTGGCGGGAGAGGCCCGAGGAGCCACGGGAACGCCGCGGCGAGGCGCGGGAGCGGCCGGGGGAGAGGACGCCGCTTGAGGGGGTGCTCCGCTCGCCCGCGCTGCGGTCGCTGGCGCGTTCGGCGGCGTCCGCCCTCGGCAGGGAGATCACGCGGTCGATCTTCGGCACCGCCCGCCGCCGCCGCTGAGCTCCACCGCGCCGCCGGTTCCGGGTCCGACGCCCGCGATTTCCGAGGCCCGTTCCCCACCGGGTTGTACGGCTCGCGCGGTGGCGCGAGCCGTACCGGATTCACCGGGTCATCAGCAGCGCCAGCGCTCCGATGAGCAGCCAGGCGCCGATCTGTGTGGAGCACACGATCGCGGTGGCGAACTTCATGGCGGGATTCCCCCTCTCGGTGGGAGGCGCCGGGCCCCGTGGCGCTCTCCTCACGTTGATGGTGCCGCCGGCCTCTTGCGCTCTGCTTGGCGGTGACTTGGGGTGTCAGCGGAGCACGCCGCAGGCGATGCGGTTGCCCGTGTCGCCGGCTTTCAGGGTGGTCGCGTCCGCGCCCGTGGTGCCCGTCGTGTCCGCCGGATGGGTGTAGCGGGAGGGGATGTTCCCGTAGTTGTCCGGCAGCGCGTGGATGACGACGGCGCTGCCGTCCGCGTCGGCGAGCTGCGCGACCCGGAACCGGTCGGTGACGAAGGAGGCGCGGGCCGTGCCGTTCTGGCCCACGAGCAGCGCGGGCAGGTCGCCGTCGTGGCCGCCGTGCCCGCCGTGGCCGCCGGGTGTGGCGAGGTCGAGGTGCGCGCCCGCCGTGGCGAACGGGCTCCCGGTCGCCGGATCCACGGCCCTGGCGTCGCACCTGCCGGTGGTATGGACATGGAAGCCGTGGAATCCGGCCGACAGCCCCCAGACGCTCACGGTGATCCGGGTCGCCTGACCCTCGTCCTCGACGCGCAGCACGCCGACCCGCTTGCCGGCCGCGTCACGCAGCGTCGCGTCGAGTGGTCGGGCGATGTGGCCGGGCGCCGCCTCGGCGGCGGAGGATCCGATGACCGCCGTGCCGAGCGCGAGCGTCACGGCGAGCGCGAGGTGTGTCCTTCCGGGCATGGTCTCTCCCCTGCTTCGTGCGATGAGCGTCCTTCCGATTACCTTGCGTTACGAAGGAAACCACGCCTGACCCGTGCCCGGGGCGGGAAACGGCTCCGGGAACGCGAACGCCCGCCCCGGAACGACTCCCGTATTGGGAGCCGGCCGGGGCGGGCGTTTCGCTGTGATCAGTTGGAGCGCTTGGCCCGCGCGGCGGCCCGGCCGCGGATGGCGGCGTCGAGGACCACCTTGCGGAGGCGGACGGTCTCGGGCGTGATCTCCACGCACTCGTCCTCGCGGATGAACTCCAGCGCCTGCTCCAGCGACAGAACGCGCGGCGGGATGACCTTCTCGGTCTCGTCCGCCGTGGAGGAGCGCATGTTCGTGAGCTTCTTCTCCTTGGTGATGTTCACGTCCATGTCGTCGGACCGCGAGTTCTCACCGATGATCATGCCTTCGTAGACCTCGGTGGTCGGAGAGACGAACAGCGTGCCGCGCTCCTGGAGGTTCAGCATGGCGAACGCGGTGACCGGGCCGGAGCGGTCGGCGACCAGGGACCCGTTGTTGCGGGTGCGCAGGTCGCCGAACCACGGCTCGTACGACTCGAAGACGTGGTGGACCAGACCGGTGCCGCGCGTCTCGGTGAGGAACTCGGTACGGAAGCCGATCAGGCCGCGGGCCGGGACCACGAACTCCATCCGGATCCAGCCGGTGCCGTGGTTGGTCATGTGCTCCATGCGGCCCTTGCGTACGGCGAGGAGCTGGGTGACGGAGCCGAGGTACTCCTCGGGGCAGTCGACGGTGAGCCGCTCGACCGGCTCGTGCGTCTTGCCGTCGATCACCTTGGTGACGACCTGCGGCTTGCCGACGGTCAGCTCGTAGCCCTCACGGCGCATCTGCTCGACCAGGATGGCCAGGGCGAGCTCGCCGCGGCCCTGCACCTCCCAGGCGTCGGGCCGGTCGGTCGGGAGCACCCGCAACGACACGTTGCCGATCAGCTCCTTTTCGAGCCGGTCCTTGACCATGCGGGCGGTGACCTTGGAGCCCTTGACCTTGCCGACCAGCGGGCTGGTGTTGGTGCCGATGGTCATGGAGATCGCGGGCTCGTCCACGGTGATCAGCGGCAGCGGGCGCGGGTCGTCCGCGTCGGCCAGCGTCTCGCCGATCATGATCTCGGGGATGCCGGCGATGGCGATGATGTCGCCCGGTCCCGCCTCCTCGGCGGGCTTGCGCTCCAGCGCCTCGGTCATGAGCAGCTCGGAGATCTTCACCTTCTGCACGGTGCCGTCGGTGCGGCACCAGGCGACCTGCTGGCCCTTCTTGATCGTGCCCTGGTGGACCCGGCAGAGGGCGATCCGGCCGAGGTAGCTGGACGCGTCCAGGTTGGTGACGTGCGCCTGCAGCGGTGCGGTCGGGTCGTATACCGGGGCCGGGATCGTCGAGGTGATCGTCTCGAACAGCGGCTCCAGGTTCTCGGAGTCGGGCATCTCGCCGTCCTGGGGACGGTTCAGGGATGCGCGGCCCGCCTTGCCGGACGCGTAGACGATCGGGAAGTCGATCTGGTCCTCGGTTGCGTCGAGGTCCATGAAGAGCTCGTAGACCTCGTCGACGACCTCGGTGATCCGGGCGTCCGGCCGGTCGACCTTGTTGATGCACAGGATGACCGGCATCTTGGCCGACAGCGCTTTGCGCAGCACGAACCGGGTCTGCGGCAGCGGACCTTCGGAGGCGTCGACCAGCAGCACGACGCCGTCCACCATGGACAGGCCCCGCTCCACCTCGCCGCCGAAGTCGGCGTGGCCGGGGGTGTCGATGATGTTGAGCGTCATGCCCCCGTGCTTGACCGCGGTGTTCTTGGCGAGAATGGTGATGCCCTTCTCGCGCTCGAGGTCGTTGGAGTCCATGACACGCTCGTCGACGTCCTGGTTGGCCCGGAACGCCCCGGACTGCCACAGCATGGCGTCCACCAGCGTGGTCTTGCCGTGGTCGACGTGCGCGATGATCGCGATGTTCCGCAGGTCGTCGCGGCTGTTCAATGGCATAGTGGAGTCTCGCTCTGGTTCGTTGGGGCTGTCCGTCCGCGTCCCGGGAACCGGCTCGTGTCCCGCCGCGAGACGTCTGGCCGCGAGTGCGACCTTCAGATTTTAGTTGATGCGCGTTACCGCCGCGCGCCATGGTCGCACGATTTGGCACATACCCACGCTCGCCGCTGATAGTTTCACTGATGAGAGTCTCACGGATGATGGTCTCATTCATGAGCATATGAGGGCGTGGTGGGCGTGGTGCACGGGTTCATCGGCCGACAGCGGGAGCTCGCGCGACTCCACCGCTGGCTGGGAAAGACGGCGGCGGGTGGCGCGATCGGCCGTCCCGGGCGGGCGCTGCTCCTCAGAGGACGGCGGCGGGTGGGGAAGTCCCGGCTTGTGGAGGAATTCGTCGAACGTTCCGGCGTTCCTCACCTGTTCTTCACCGCGTCAGGACGGCCGATGGGTGAGGAACTGCGATTGTTCGCCGCCGAGGCGGCGGCCTCCACTCTCCCGGGGGCGTCTCTCTTCGATTCCGTGACGCTCGAATCGTGGGAGGCGGCGATGCGGCTGCTCGCGGCAGCCCTGCCCCAGGACGGGCCGGGCATCGTCGTCCTGGACGAGCTTCCGTACCTGATCTCCGGTGATCCGGGCTTCGAGGGGACCTTGCAGAAGGTCTTCGACAGAGAGCTTTCGCGGATGCCGGTGCTGCTCATCGGCATCGGCTCCGACCTCTCGATGATGGAGGCGCTCAACGACTACGGGCGGCCCTTCCACCAGCGCGCGACGGAGATGGTCCTGTCGGCGCTGGATCCGGCGGACGTCGGCGAGATGCTCGGACTCGGGGCAGCCGACGCGTTCGACGCGTATCTGGTGTCCGGTGGCCTGCCCCTGATCTGCGACGAATGGCCGAGCGGCGCCTCGCTGTGGGACTACCTGGCGGAAGCGGTCACCGACCCGACGTCCGCGCTGGTGGTCAGCGGTGAGAGATCACTCGCCGGAGAGTTCCCTCCGGAGGCCCAGTCCAGGGTCGTTCTCAACGCGATTGGTACGGGGCAGCGGACTTTCGGATCCATCGGCAGGGCCGCTGCGGGGGTGTCCCATGCCACGCTGAGCAGAGCGCTCCAGCTTCTCCTGGAGAAGCGGCTGGTCACAGCCGAGCTTCCGCTCTCGTCCCGGCCGTCCAGGGAGACGAGGTATCACGTCGCCGACGTCCATCTCCGCTTCTGGCTGGCTTTCATCTGGCCGGGGCTGCCGGAGATCGAACGCGGCAGGGGAGACCGGGTGCTCCACCGGATCCGCGCGTCGTGGACGTCATGGCGGGGTCTGGCGATCGAGCCGACCGTACGGGAGTCGTTGCGGCGCATGCCGGAGGGAACCCTCCCCACGGGCACGAACGCGGTCGGCGGGTACTGGACCCGTACAAACGATCCCGAGATCGATCTGGTGGGCGGCGACCGCGAGCCGATCTCAAAGAAGATCACCATGGTGGGATCGGTGAAGTGGCTGGAGGATCGCCCCTTCGACTCCCATGATCTGGCCGAGTTGGTCGTGCATCGGGCGAAGCTGCCCGGCGCGGACTCGGGTGTCCCGATGTTCGCCGTGTCACGCAGTGGCTCCGCGACCTCCGGGGTGACCGTTGTGGGGCCGGAGGAGCTGCTCCAGGCGTGGCGGAGCTGAGAAGTCGTGTGCTCCCGGACCGGGGGTGATCCCGCCTCTCCGAGCACGATCGGGGGAGGCGGGCTGTGGGAAACCTGCGGGAATCGCTGTCGGAGGCCGCGGTTACAGTTGGCTGATATGACCTTCGCTCCGGCCTTCGCGGCGATGCTGCGCACGTCGGACGGTGTGCGGATCGACGCCGCGCACACGCCCAACGACTCCCTCGACCTCGGCATCGTGATCGCCCACGGGTTCACCGGATCCTGGCGTGCCCCCTGTACGCGCCGCATCACGCACGTCCTGTCCCGGTTCGGCGGGGTGCTCTCCTTCGACTTCCGCGGCCACGGGCGCTCCACCGGCGAGTCGACGGTCGGCGACCTGGAGGTGTTGGACCTCGAGGCGGCCGTCAAGCACGCCAGGTCCATCGGCTATCGGCGGGTCGTCACCGTCGGCTTCTCCATGGGCGCCGCCGTGGCCGTACGGCACGCCGCGCTGCACCGGGGCGTGGACGGCATCGTCGCGGTGAGCGCGCCCGCGTGGTGGTACTACCGGGGCACCAAGCCGATGCGCCAGGTCCACTGGGCGATCGAGCGCCCGGAGGGCCGGCTCGCGGCGCGGTGGGTCAAGCGGACCAGGATCGCGTCCGGGCGCTGGGACCCAGTGCCGCTGCCGCCGTTCGAGGCGGCCGCGCTGATCACCCCCACGCCGCTGCTGATCGTCCACGGCGACGCGGACCCGTTCTTCCCGCTCGACCACCCGCACGAGCTCTACGGCAACGCCCGCGACCCGAAGGAGATGTGGATCATCCCCGGGTACGGTCACGCCGAGGCCGCGGCCACGCCGGACCTGGTGCGAAAAATCGGTTCGTGGATCGTGCGAACCAAACCCGTATAACGGTCGTCTACCAGAGTTGTGCGGATCAAAACCCTCGGGAGTGGTCCAATCCACCGATTAGGGGTGATCGGTGCGCACCATTGTGTAGTCATGGTGTGGCCCAGCGTCGCGGGGGCGCGCTGGGCGGGCCTCCCGGTCCCGTACGGGCCACGCGGCGCGCGAGGGAACACCTCGCGCGCCGCGCGCCGTACGGGATCGGTGGGGTGTCTCCCCGGCCCGGGGAGGCCGCCTCAGCCGAGACGGGCGATCGACTTGTACTCCAGGTAGGCCGACAGGCCCTCGGGGCCGAGCTCCCGGCCGAGGCCGCTCGCCTTGTAGCCGCCGAAGGGTGAGGACGGCTCCATCGTGTTCATCATGTTGACGCCGTAGGTGCCGGTGCGCACCTGGCGGGCGACGTCCATGCCGTGTTCGGTGTCCGCCGTCCAGACCGACCCGGACAGGCCGTAGTCGCTGTCGTTGGCGATCCGGATCGCGTCCGCCTCGTCGTCGTACGGGATCACCGCCAGGACCGGGCCGAAGATCTCCTCGCGGGCGATGCGCATGTCGTTGGTGACCCCGGCGAACACGGTCGGGGCGACGTACCAGCCACGATCGAACGGCCGATCGAGGCCGCCGATGACGGCCTTGGCGCCCTCGTCGAGGCCGGTCCTGATGTATCCCTCGACCCGCTCCTGCTGCCGCTTGGCCACCAGCGGGCCGATGCCGGTGGCGGGGTCGGCCGGGTCGCCGACCGGCTGGCCGGCGACCATGTCGGCCACGGCCTGCACGATCTCGTCGTATCGGTTGCGTGAGGCGAGGACGCGGGTCTGCGCGACGCACGCCTGGCCGTTGTTCATGAGCGAGGCGATCGACAGGAAGCCCATCGCGGAGGGCAGGTCGCAGTCGTCCAGGATGATGGCGGCGGACTTGCCGCCGAGCTCCAGGCTGCACCGCTTGAGCTGCTCGCCGCAGATGGCGCCGATGCGGCGGCCCGCCGCGGTGGAGCCGGTGAAGGCGACCTTGTCCACGCCGGGGTGGGAGACCAGGTGCTCACCCGCCTCGCGTCCGGCGGCCACGATGTTGACGACGCCGTCCGGGATCCCGGCTTCCTTGATCATCTCGGCGAGGAGGTAGGAGTCGAGCGGTGTCTCGGGGGCGGGCTTGACGACGATCGTGCAGCCCGCGACGAGCGCGGGGGCGAGCTTGGTCATGATGACGAACTGCGGGACGTTCCACGGCACGACGGCGGCGACGACGCCGACCGGCTCGCGGCGCACCGTGATGGGCCCGAACATGCCGGGCCGCTCGTCCTCGACGGCGTAGGTGGCGCCCAGCTCGGCGAAGTACTGGAGCATCCCGAGCGGCTGCGGGGCCTGGGCGAGCTGGGAGAAGGTGATCGGCGACCCCATCTCCAGGGTGATCACCTCGGCGATCTCGTTCTGCCGCGCCGCGTAGATCTCGGCGAGTTTCCCGACGACCGCGGCGCGCTCGGCCATGCTCATGCGGGGCCACGGCCCGTTGTCGAACGCCTCGCGCGCGGCGGCGACGGCGCGGTCCATGTCGGCCGCGGTGCCGTCGGGGACCCGCCCGACCACCTCCTCGGTGTGCGGGGACACGACGTCGATGGTCCCGGTGCCCGCGGGGGCCACCCAGTCGCCCCCGATGAAGAGTTTGTCGTGCTGAAGCATGGTGGTCCGCCTCCTGGTCGGGCGCGCCTCATTTGAGCGAATGCTTGGTTGGTAGACAGTCTGTGTGCCGTGGCGTCGCAGGACAAGTACCCGGCCGCCATTGGGACCGAATCATGTTCTGTCAGGGCTGGCAAGGCACTCCATATCCGGTCAAGTCCGGCAAACGCCTTAAAGCCGGACAGGATCCCCCGTTCAGGTGGCAACTATCAAGATCACCTTCTATAGTTTCGGACCGTCAGCAGGGGGGGATCACGTGCAACCGGGGCGCTGGGTCGGCCTGGCGGTGGTGTTCACCGCGCTCCTCGGCGCGCTCGCCATTCCCGGTGCCCAGGCCGCGCCGGACGAGCAGGCCAAGCTCAAGAAGCTCCGTGAGGAGGCCGCCGAGCTCACCAAGGCGTACCGCGGCGAGATCGTCAGCCTTGAGGACACCCAGAAGCTCGCGGAGAACTCCTCCGGCCGGGTGGCGCGGCTCAAGCGCTCTTTGGCCGCTGCCGAGCGCAAGCTGACGATGTTCGCCCAGACCGCGTACATGGGCGGAGGGATCGACGACTCCCTGCTCCTGATGCCGCAGGCCGACCTCGGCGCCTCCTCGATCGTCTCGTACCTTTCCAGCGAGAAGACCGAGCGGGTCACCTCGATCAAGACGCTGATCGCCGAGGAGAAGAAGGCGGCGAAGGACGCCGACGGGAAGATCGCTCAGCTGGAGCAGCACATCAAGGAGCTGAAGGCCAAGCAGCACGAGGTCGAGCAGAAGCTGGCCAAGTTCGGCTTCCAGGTCCCCGGCTCGTCGTCCGGCCTGACCCAGCGCCTGATCACGCTGCGCGCCGAGGTCATGCAGACGTTCCCGATGCCGTTCAGTGTGGGCTGCCTGCGTGTCGGCGACCCGGGGGAGCACGGCAAGGGCCGGGCCTGTGACTTCATGATGAGCGGCGGCGGCCGGATGCCCGACGCCGCGGCCAAGGCGCGCGGTGACGCCCTGGCCAAGTGGTGCATCGACAACGCCGACAAGTACGGGATCATGTACATCATCTGGCAGCAGCGCTTCTACGACATGCGTACCGGCGCGGGCTGGCGGATGATGTCCGACCGCGGAGGCATCACCGCCAACCACTACGACCACGTCCACGTCTCCGTGCTCTGATCCCGCGTACGGCATGTGCCGTGCCGGCGGCTCCACGGGGGGCATCCGAGGACGGCCGCGTGGAGGCGCGGCTCCGGATGCCGCGCGGGTCACCCGGCGATCAGCCGCTTCAGCCAGTGGTAGCTGGCCTTCGGGGTGCGCTTCTGGGTGGCGAAGTCGACGTGGACCAGGCCGAACCGCTGGTGGTACCCCTCGGCCCATTCGAAGTTGTCGAGCAGCGACCAGACGAAGTAGCCGCGGACGTCCACGCCTTCGGCCTGGGCCTGCCTGACCGCCGCGATGTGGCCGTCGAGGTAGTCGATCCGCTCCTGGTCGTCGATGCCCTCGTACGAGCAGCCGTTCTCGGTGATGTAGACGGGCGGGAGCGCCGCGCCGTACCTCGCCTTGAGGGAGACGAGCAGCTCGCGCAGCCCGTCGGGGACGACGGGCCAGCCGAACGCCGTGGTCGGGTAGCCGGTGATGCCGGCGTCGTCGAACGGCAGCGCGTCGGTGGAGGGGGCGGCGACGCGGGTGGGGTTGTAGTAGTTGATCCCCAGGCCGTCGAGCGGCTGCCCGATCGTTTCCAGATCCCCGTCGTGGATGAAATCCAGCTCTTCCACGCCGAACGCCGAAAAATCGGGATATGAGGCGGCGAAGAGCGGGTCGTTGAACAGGCGGTTGTGCAGGGCGTCGTACGCCTCGGCGGCGGCGAGGTCCTCGGGAGCGTCCGAGGCGGGCCACACCGGCGTGCAGTTGTTCGTGATCAGCACCTGCTCCGCGCCGTTCGCCCGCAGCGCGGACACGGCGAGGCCGTGGCCGAGGAGCTGGTGGTGCGCCGCGGGGAGGGCGTCGAGGAACAGCGTCCGGCCCGGCGCGTGGACGCCGAGGGCGTATCCGAACGTCATGTGGACGAACGGTTCGTTGAGGGTGATCCACATCGGGACCCGGTCGGCCAGCCGCTCCGCCACGATGGCCGCATAATCCGCGAAATATTGGGATGTATCGCGGTTGAGCCAACCGCCCTCGTCCTCCAGCGCCTGGGGGAGGTCCCAGTGGAACAGCGTCAGCGCGGGGGTGATCCCCTTCGCGCACAGGCCGTCCACCAGCCGGTCGTAGAAGTCGAGCCCGGCCTGGTTGACCGCGCCGCGCCCGGTGGGCTGGATCCGCGGCCACGCGACGGAGAAGCGGTACGCGTTGAGCCCCGCGTCGGCCATCAGCGCGACGTCCTCGGGCCAGCGATGGTAGTGGTCGCAGGCCACGTCGCCGGTGTGCCCGTCCCGGACCCGGCCGGGTTCGTGCGAGAACGTGTCCCAGACCGAGACGCCGCGTCCGTCCTCGGAGACCGCGCCCTCGATCTGATAGGAAGCGGTAGCCGTACCCCAGAGGAACATTGTCACCCTTTCGAATATGAGTGACGCTCATGTTAACGCGCAGGACATCCGGGCGGTAGAGAATGGGCGAATGACGAACGCCGCGGGTGGAACGCTGCGCCGCCGCCCCTCCCAGCGCCGCAGCCTCGAACGGGTCGAGCGGATGCTGGACGAGTGTGCCCTGTTGCTCGACGAGGTCGGCTACGAGCAGCTCACCACCAAGGAGGTCGCCCGCCGGGCAGAGGTGCCCATCGGGACCTTCTACCAGTTCTTCCCCGACAAGCAGGGACTTGTCCGGGCGCTCGCCCTGCGCAACCTCGACGCCTTCCTCGACCGGTTGGCCGCCCGGGTGGCGGGGGTCGCCCTGCGGGACTGGACCGAGGCCGTGGACCTGTTCATCGACGAGTTCGTCGCGATGAAACGGACGACGCCGGGCTTCGGGGTCGTCGACTTCGGCGAGATACTCACGACGCCCGGCGGCCCCCCGCTGCCCGAGACCCGGCGGATGCTCGACCGGGCCTTGGAGAACAACGTCATCGTGGCCGACCGGCTGCGCTCGCTTACCATCGAACTGCTCGGCGCCCCCAGGAACGAGGGGCTCGGCCGGGTGTTCATCGTCGCGGTCGAGGCGGCCGACGCCGTGCTCAAGCTCGCCTTCCGCGCCCATCCGCAAGGCGACCCGGACCTGATCGCCGAGTGCAAGCGCCTGGTCCGCCGCTACCTGTCCGAGCACCTCTCCGAGTCGGTCGTGGACGCCTCCGAGTCCGCCGGCCGCGCGTCCGAGGGTCCGGCCGAGCCGTCCGCCGAGCCGTCCTCCTAGGGCAAGACCCGCGAGCCGGCTTCCGCGCCGGAGATCAGGCGGGCTCGTCCAGCCGGGCGCGCAACGCCGGGTCCAGGTCCACCTCGACCAGCAGCTCGTCGAGCTGGGCCGCCGAGCTGGCCCCCACGATCGGCAGGATGCCCTGGGCGCGCAGCCAGGCCAGCACGACCTGGTTGCGGGTCGCGCCCAGCTCGCGCGCCACGCCGTCCAGAGCGGCGAGCCGCCGGGCCGTCCCGGGGTGGTCGTACAGTTCCGGCAGCGGCTTGGCGGTGTACGCGCCCGAGAGCAGCGACGAGTAGACCCAGAGCGTCAGGTCCGGCTCCGAGCGCACGTAGTCCAGGGTCTCCTCGGTCACCTGGACGTGACCGCCTTCCGGCAGCCGAACGCCCGGACGCGGGCGCAGGTAGGAATGCCGCAGTTGGAGGCAGGTGTACGGCGTCCGGCCGAGGTCGGCGGCGATCCGCCGGGCGCGCTCGACCCGCCAGGCCGGATGGTTGCTCGCGCCGAGCACGCCCACCTTGCCCGAGGCCGCCAGCTCGCCGAGCGCCTCGACGGTCTCCTCCAACGGGACGGAACGGTCCTCGATGTGCGCCCAGTAGATGTCGAGGCGGTCGAGGCCGAGCCGGCGCAGGCTGCCCTCGGCCGCCTCGCGGACGGTGGCCGCGGAGAGGCCCTCGGCTGAGTCGAGCGTGGTGTCGCCGGGGACGGTGGGACGCGCCCCGCACTTGGTGCTCACCGTGATCCGGTCGCGTACGCGGCGCGAGGCGAGCCACCGGCCGACCGTGCGCTCGCTCTCGTCCCCGGTCGCTCCTGGAATCCAGAAGGAGTAGTTGTTCGAGGTGTCCACGATCGTGCCGCCGCTCTCGGCGAACCGGTCCAGGATCGCGAACGAGGTGGCCTCGTCCACCGTGGTGCCGAACGGGAGGGCGCCCAACGCGAGTTTCATGGCGTACACGCTGCACGCTGGAGCGCACTCCAGCGCAACCGGTCGGACGACGACGCCGATGGCCGTGATCTCGAAAGACGTGCCCGGTCCCCGCGCTGGGCGGGGGAGATGTCGGTCATGCGCGGAAGTCGCCCGCGTGGTCTCGCGCCCAGGTCGCGAAGGTGCGCGCGGGGTGCCCGGTCAGCTCCGGCACGGCCCGGGTCGGCTCGACGGGAACGCCGTCGCTGGACTGCCACCAGTCCAGGAGGGAGTCGGCGTAGGAGGCGGGGATGTGCTCGGCCATCTCCTGCTTCCATTCCTCGCGGGTGACCTGCCGGAAGGGGAAGGGCCGGCCGGTCACCCGGCTCAGGATGTCGAGCTGCTCGGCGAAGGTCAGCGACTCCGGACCGGTCAGGGTGTACGGGCGTCCGCCCAGGCCGGGATCGGTGAGCACGGCGAGGGCGGCCTCGGCGATGTCGGCTTCGTGGATCGGGTCGCTGTGGGCGCCGGGGAAGGGCAGGCTGATCGGTCGGCCCGACCGCAGGCTCCAGCTCCACGCGAGCGCGTTGCTCGCGAACGCTCCCGGCCGCAGCGATGTCGAGTGGAGGGAGGAGGCGTCGAGCGCCCTTTCCACATCCAGGTGCGACGTGGCCAGTGGGCTCTTCTCGGCGTCCGGGGCGAGGACCGAGGAGGAGGACAGCAGCACGATGTGCTCGACGCCGGCGGCGGCGGCCTCCTCGGTGAACGCGCCGATGTGGGACGGCTCGGCGTAGAGGAAGACCGAGGTCACGCCATTGAGCGCGGCGGCGAAGGTGGACGGGTCGGTGAGGTCGCACCGGATGGTCTCCGGGCCGGCGGGCCGGCTGGACGCGGCGCGGACGGCGAGCCCGCGCTCACGCAGCAGGCCGATGAGGGTCCGGGCGACGGCGCCGCGGCTCCCGGTGACGAGAACGGTCATTTCGGTGACTCCTTTTCCGTGGTGGCCCGCCGGGGCCCTGCGCGGCCACGGGGGCGAGGACACACGTATCCCCGTTTGCGAAGCCGAATAGAATGCGAACGTGACGCAGATGCTTTGTCGCACACAATGTGTGTGAAGAAGTATCTGTGCGACGAAGGTAAATTTGAAGCATGGAGGTGCCGGGTGTCAAACCGGGCGGAGTTGCTCGCGCGCGTCGTGGAGGAGAGCCAGCGGCATTACGCCGCCTACAGCCTGTTCAACCAGGCGATGGCCGACCGGATCGGGCTGCACCCCACCGACGTGCAGTGCATCGCGCTGCTCGACCTGGAGCCCGGTCCGGTGACGACCGGGGAGATCGCCCGGCTCACCGGCCTGTCGTCGGGATCGGCCTCACGGCTGGTCGACCGCCTGGAGAAGGCGGGCTTCGTACAGCGGCAGCCTGACCCGCACGACCGCAGACGGGCGCTCGTCGCCCTGGCTCCCGACGCGGCCGCGCGCACCGCGGAAGCTTGGGAGGTCCCGGGCAAGGCGTTCGGCGCGGCGCTCGAGCGCTACACGGTCGAAGAGTTGGGGATCATCGCCGACTATCTCCACCGGACCGCCGAAGTGGGCCGTGACCAGGCTCGACGGCTGACCGTCGAGGCGGGGTAGCCCGCCACGACGCCTCAAGGTGCCCCGGGCGCCATGTGCCGCGCCTCGGCCCGGTCGGCTTGACCTGGAGCACACTCCACGTGCCACGATCGGAGGCGTGACCGCCTACACACCGGGACAGGCCGCCGAGGAGACCGGGTTCAGCCTGGACACGCTCCGCTATTACGAGCGCATCGGGCTGCTGGAGCCGATCGAGCGCAACGCCGTGGGGCAGCGCCGCTTCAGCGACGGAGACATCGGCTGGCTCGGCATGATCCGCTGCCTGCGGGACACCGGCATGCCGATCGCCGAGATGCTGCGCTTCGCCGAGCTCACCCGTGCGGGCGAGCACACGATCAGCGACCGGATCGCTCTGCTCGCGGCGCACGACCAGGCCGTCGAGGACAAGATCGCCGACCTGCGACGGCAGCAGGGGGCGATCCAGTACAAGATCCAGTTCTACAGGGACGTGCTGGCCATCCCCGACGGGCTCTGCGAGCGCCAGGACGAGCCCGCCTCCTGACCGGGGGAGGGCGCTCCGGGGTTCGATCCGTGGCTTGATGACTGGGGCGCCCGGCCCGCGGCGGCGTCCGCCGTCCCCGGGCCGGGCCTTGCCTCGGGCGATGTGCTCAGGTGGTGGCGGTCACGCGGTACGCCTCGGCTTGGAGGTTGTACAGCTCGGCGTAGATGCCGGAGAGCGCGATGAGCTCGTCGTGCGTGCCGTGCTCGGCGACCTGCCCATGGTCGAGCACGTAGATCCGGTCGGCGTAGCGGACGCTCGCCAGCCGGTGCGTGATGAGGAGCACCGTGCGCCCGTCGGCGTGCCGCCTGATCCGGTCGAAGAGCGCGTGCTCGGCCCGCGCGTCGAGCGCGGCTGTGGGCTCGTCGCAGATCAGCAGCGGCGCGTCCCGGTAGAAGCCACGCGCGACGGCGATCCGCTGCCACTGGCCGCCCGACAGCTCCTGGCCGTCCTTGAACCGCTTGTCGAGCAGCGTGTGGTAGCCGTGCGGCAGCTCGGCGATGACCTCGTCGGCCCCGGCCACCTCTGCCGCCCGGCGTAACGCCTCCTCGCCCTTCTCGGTGCCCATCGTGATGTTGTGCCGCGCGTTGAGCGGCCAGTGGCTGTGGTCCTGGGCGATCACCGCGATCTGTCCGCGCAGCAGGTGCGGGTCCACCCGGCTCAGGTCGGTGTCGTCCCACAGGACCCGGCCCCCGTCCGGGAGGTACAGGCCGGCCAGGATCCGGGACAGGGTGGTCTTGCCGGAGCCGTTCTCGCCGACGAGGGCGACGACCTCGCCGCGGTCGATCCGGACCGACACGCCGCGCAGGGCCGGCTTCTCCGCCCCGGGATAGTGGAATGTGACGTCCTCGGCGGCGATCCGCTCGAACGTCTCCGGCGGTGCCTCCTGCCGCTCCCGCGTCCGCTCCGTCTCGGCCGCCGCGCAGAAGTCGACGAAGTCGGTGAAGTAGAGCCCGTTCTCATAGAGCCGGTTCACCGCGTACAGCAGGTTCGAGAGCGAGTTCTGCCCTGAACGGATCGCCAGCACGGCGGTGCCGGCCACGGCGAGCGGCACCGCGCCGAACGCGAGGAGCAGCCCGAGCGCGACATAGATCAGGGCGGTGCCGAGGCCGCCCAGCGCCTCGCCGAAGAGGCGGGCGAACGTCTGCCGCCGGGCCAGCGCGACCAGGACCGCCTGCTCGGCGCGGGCCACCTGGTCGTAGACCCGGAGCAGGAAGCCCCGCATGGTGAAGGAGCGGACCTCAGCCGCGGTGGGCCGCACGGCGAGCAACTCGCTGACGATCCACTTGCGGCGGTAGGTGGGGACGAGCGACAGCATGGTGGTGTAGCGCATCCGGGCGGAGCGGACCGTCGACCACGCGTCGGGCAGGACGGCGATGACGAGCAGCGGCAGCAGCGCCGGGTGGAGGACGCCGAGGACGCCGACCGCGGCACCGAGGCCGATCGTCGCGGTGAGCACGTCGATCGCCGAGTCGACGACCGCGTCGGAGGAATCGACGCCGCGGACGCGGGCCCGCTGCAGGCTGTCGTGGAAGTCGGAGTCGTCGAAGCGGACCAGCGGGACGTCGCTGGTCACGCCGTAGAGCCGTTTCTCGGCGATGCGACTGACCTGGGGTTCGAGCCGGCTCTGCGCCCAGTTGGCCCCCGCCTGGAGGCTGGTGCGCACCGTCGCCGCCGCGCCGACGGCGAGCAGCGCGGGCAGCGCCGCGCGCACCCGCTCGGGCGTCGGCCCGGCCGCCAGGAGCGCCTGCAGCACGCCGGTGGTGGCCAGCAGTCCGAACGCGGTGAAGACGCCGGCGAGCAGGCTGAGGCCGATGGTGGCGGCCGTGTCCCGGCGGCTCGCCTCCCAGGCCATGCGTACGGCCTGGACGATCAACGCGGGCAGCCTGCGCGCGATGGTGAAGAAGCCGATGTCGCGCATCGTGTCGTCGTGCGCGTGCCAGAGATTGGCGCTGAGGTCGGCGAAGTCCGGAAGGTCGTCCGGTGACTCCGGCTGCCCGCCCGGCCCGGTCGCCGCAGGCGGTTTCCCGTCGTGTGTCGTGTCCGCTGTTCCGGTGGTTTCGGCGCTGTGCGGCGTGTCGGCCGTTCTCCCTTCGTGCGCTGCCTCCTCGGACCGGGCGCGCGGCGGCGCTTCGGCCGCCTGCTCGCCGGGCTCCAAGGAGGACCCTGATCCTGATGTGGGGCCTGTCTCCGGGCTCGCCCCTGCGCCCGCCCCCCGCGACGTCACAGTCATGGCAGTCAGTGTGACGAACGTCACTGACATTTCCCATCGGCGGCGGGTCGCCAGGAACACGACCCCGGAGACAGGCGATTCCCTCCGGTGCGCTGTATGCGGAGACGTTATCCGCGCGTAGCCGAAGTTCCCTTGACGCCCGACGGTGCGAGGTGGGTTGATAAAGGTTCTTGCTGACAACGTTGTCAGTGCTCGGGGGTAAGGATTTTCGACGACCACACACCCCGAAGGGATGTGCGATGAGGCGACGGTGGTTGGCGGCCGTGGCGGTCTCGATGGCGGGTCTGCTCACCCTTACAGCCTGTGGAAGCGGAGACAAGGCGGCCGGTGACGGGAAGTCCGGGCAGAAGAAGGTCGAGGTCTTCTCCTGGTGGACCGGCCCCGGCGAGGCCGATGGTCTGAAGGCCATGCGAGAGATCTTCGAGAAGAACAACTCCGACTTCACGTTCTATGACGCCGCCGTCGCGGGCGGTTCCGGTGACCAGGCCCGTGCGCTGCTGGCCAGCAAGCTCCAGGCCAACCAGCCCCCGGACACTTTCCAGGGCCACGCGGGCGCCGAGCTGCAGGGATACATCAAGGCGGGCAAGCTGGAGCCGCTGAACTTCCTCTATGACGAGCTCAAGCTGAAGGACGTGCTGCCGCAGGAGCTGATCGACCAGATCTCGGTCCAGGGTCAGGTCTACTCGGTGCCGGTGAACATCCACCGGTCCAACGTCCTCTGGTTCAACCCGTCGGTCCTCAAGGAGGCCGGGATCTCCGCGGCGCCCACGACGATCGACGAGTTCATCGCCGATCTGGACAAGGTGAAGAAGACCGGCAAGATCCCGCTCTCCATCGGCTCCCAATGGACCGCCGTCCACCTGCTGGAGAGCGTCCTGCTCGGCTCGCTCGGCACCGACGCGTACAACCAGTTGTGGACGGCGAACGCCGACTGGTCCGGCGCGAACGTGACGAAGGCGCTGGAGAACTTCAAGACGATCCTGTCGTACGCCGGGACGCCGCAGGAGGACTGGCAGCCGGCGGCCAAGCAGGTCGCCGACGGCGCGGCCGCGTTCAACGTCATGGGTGACTGGGCCTACGGCTACTTCCACAACCCGGCCCCCGGCGGCCTCGGCAAGACGTCCAAGACCGACTTCGACTGGGCCGCCTCTCCCGGCACGGACGGCACCTTCATGTGGCTGTCGGACAGCTTCACCCTGCCCAAGGGCGCTCCCAACCGGGACGGCGCGGTGGCATGGCTGAAGGTCGCCGCCAGCAAGGAGGGCCAGGACGCCTTCAACCCCAAGAAGGGTTCGATCCCGGCCCGTAAGGACGCCGACAAGTCGCTCTACCAGGACTATCTCGCCTGGGACCTGGAGCAGTGGGCGAGCGACAAGCTGGCGGGCTCCATCCAGCACGGCGTCGTCGCGAACGACGCCTGGCGCGCCGCGATCAACGACGCGGTCGGCCTCTTCCAGCAGGACCACGACGTCGCCAAGTTCCAGCAGGCGCTGGCCGACGCCGCCAAGAACAGCGGGCAGTGACCTGACCTCCGTACGGCGCGCGCCGGCTCCGGCTCCGGCTCCGGTCCGGCGCGCGCCGCGGTCTCGTCGCTCGCGGAGCACATCGGACGCGCCGCGGCCCACGGGCGGGCGCGTCCTCGACGTTGAGAGGTGCAATTGAGACGGGTGCGCAGGTGGCTGCCCGGTCTGCTCCTGGTGTCGCCGTCGATCGTCGCCATCGCGGTCTTCGTGTACGGCCTGCTCGGCTGGAACTTCAAGGTCGCGATGAGCGATCAGCACGACGAGATCTCCCAGGGGAGCTTCGTCGGGCTGGAGAACTTCACCGGCATCTGGGATCAGGAGCGTTGGGGGATCTCGGTCCGGCACGCGATCGTCTTCACGGTCGTCTTCGTCGGCGGGGCGCTCGTCCTCGGCTGGTTCCTGGCCTTCCTGATGGAGAAGGGCATCCGCGGGGAGGGCGGGTTCCGGGCGGTCTACCTGTTCCCCATGGCCGTCTCCTTCATCGCCACCGGCGTGGTGTGGCGGTGGCTGATGAACAGCGGCACGGGGGAGCAGGCGGTCGGGTTGAACAGCCTGTTCAGCCATCTCGGGCTGGGCTTCCTGGAATGGCAGTGGTTCCGCGACCCGGACTGGGGGATGGCCGCGATGGCGATCCCCGCGATCTGGCAGATGTCCGGATATGTCATGGCGTTGTTCTTGGCGGGCTTCCGGGGCGTGCCCGACGAGCTGCGCGAGTCCGCCCGGGTGGACGGCTGCGGCGAGTGGCAGGTCTACCGGTACATCGTGCTGCCGATGCTGCGCCCGGTGACCCTGTCGGCCCTGATCATCCTCGGGCACATCTCGCTGAAGGTCTTCGACCTGATCGTGGCGGTGTCCGGCAAACAGATCATCACCGATGTGCCGGCGGTCTTCATGTGGACGGCCGTCTTCGACTCGCACGACCCGGCCAAGGGGGCCACGATCGCGGCGTACATCGTGCTCTCGGTCGCCGTCTTCGTCATTCCGTATCTGGTGTGGAACGCGCGCAAGGGAAACAGACCATGAGCGAGCGAGTCGACGGACGCGGCGTCGAGTCGCCGCGCGGGGAGGAGTCATGAGCGTCGCGCAGGAGGTCGTACGGCGGGCCGACCCGGTGGCGCGGGCCCGGCGGCGGGCGGCGCTCGCCCGGTGGGTGCGGCCGGCGCTGCTGTTGGTCTTCGTCGTGGTGTTCCTGATCCCGGTCTACGTGCTGGTGGTGACCAGCTTCAAGCCGCTCTCGGAGGCCGACCCCTCCCAGGCGTGGAACCTGCCGAAGGTCTGGACGACCGAGGCGTGGAGTGTGGCGTGGGAGAAGCTCCAGCCCGGCGTTGTCAACAGCCTGCTGCTCGCCGTTCCGGGGTCGGTGATCTCCGCCGTCCTCGGCTCGATGAACGGGTACGTGCTGTCGAAGTGGCGGTTCCCCGGCGCCGACCTGGTGTTCACCCTGTTCCTGTTCGGCATGTTCATCCCGTACCAGGGCGTGATGATCCCGCTGGTCCAGCTCATGGTGAATCTCGGCGACGCGCTCGGCGTCCAGCTCTACGGCGGGATCCCCGGGCTGACGCTCACCCACGTGGTGTACGGCATCCCGATCTGCACGCTGATCTTCCGGAACTACTACGTGACGATCCCGGACGAGCTGGTCGAGGCGTCCAGGGTGGACGGCGCGGGCATGCTCCGGACGTTCTGGTCGATCATCCTGCCGGTGTCCGGCCCGGCGTTCGCCGTCGTGGTCATCTGGCAGTTCACGTCGATGTGGAACGACTTCCTGTTCGCCGTCTTCCTCACCGCGCCCAGCTCGTGGCCGACGACGGTCATGCTCAACAACATCGCGGGCGCGCAGACCGTGCCGTACAGCCAGCAGATGGCGGCCGCGATCCTGGCGTCGATCCCCACCATGATCGTGTACGTGCTGCTCGGCCGGTTCTTCATGCGCGGCCTCATGGCGGGCGCGCTGAAGGGCTGAGCCCCGGCTCGGACGGGGGATTCGAGGGCTCGCGGCACCATGAACGGCCCATGGCCGCGCGCTTGGCGCGGCCATGGGTTGAGCGCGCTCAGCTTTCGGCGATCCGCTTGCGGTACACGTCGTAGGCGGGCTTGGGCTGGTAGCCGCTGGTGGTCAGCCCGAGTTGGGCGGTCGGCTCAGCGCGGGCGGAGTCGGCGTCACGGAGACCGACCAGCTCGTAGTGGGTGACGTTGTAGCGTGTGGCCGCGGCGGCCACCGTACGGATCATGATGTCGAGCCGGGAGGCCTGGTCGTCGGGCGTGCGGTCGGGTCCGGTGGGGGTGCCGTTCTCGGCGACGTGAATGGGCACGTCCGGGCCGAGGTGGGCGCGGGGCATGCTCTGCTCGCGCAGATGGCGCAGTGCGTGCTCGGTGAGCCCGGCCAGGGCGGGTTCGGGCACGGGAGAGAAGGCGTCCGGGTAGAGCCCCAGGCCCACGTAGTCGACGTGAGCCGCGAAGTCCGCGGGTGCGAGGGCCTCCAGGTGCGCCCAGAACTCCTCGTCGCCGCCGAGGAACTCGGGTGGTTCGGCGACGGAGAAGCCGATCCGGACGTCACGGTGCCCGGCCGCGTCGAGCAGGCGGCGGGCGTGGCACGTCCCGGTGGTGAGGGCGTCGAGGACTCCGGGGGAGCTGCCGTCGATCCAGGGCAGCTTGAAGTTCGGCTCCAGGGTGATCTGCAGGAAGCGCGCGATGGCCCCGTATCGATGAACGGCCTGCTCGATGAAGGCCAGCCACCCGTCGAGGTCGCGCTCGGTGGGCAGGTAGCACAAGACCAGGTCGAGCCGGCGGTTCCCTGTGCTGTACCACTGGTCGGGCATGGTCAGCTCGCGCATCCGCCGCTCGGGCGCCAGGATCTGTGCCTTTTCGGGGTCTGCGGGCGTTCCCAGGAAGTGCACATATTCGCGGACGACGAAGGGCCGTCCGCCGCTCAGGCCGCCGACCAGGTCGTCGATGGCCGCGGGGTCGTCCGGCGGGCCCGCCGTAGCGGCCACCTGGTGGGCCGCGTAGATGCCGTACGTCAATCCGCTCATGCCTGTCCCTCCGCCGGCCATGCCAGCTCGCCGTCGTCGATGCGCGTGATCAGCGCGCGGATCCAATCGGCTTCGGCGCGTAGTTGGTGCAGGATGAAGTCGACCTCGATCATGGTGATCTCGGGCAGGCCGGGGTCGCTCGCCCGTTCCAGCTCCGCGATCCGCTCCTCCAGCGACTCCTGCCGCTCGCGCAGTACGTGTGGGGCCTCGGCTCGGTCGAGCGCGCCGAGATAGGCCAGGGCGTCCACGAACGCCGAGGTGGTCACCTTGGCCTCGCGGATCTGCCGCCGCACCCGTTCCTTGAAGACGTTCCAGCCCTGATCGGTCAGGGCGTAGACGGTACGCGCAGGGCGGTTGCCCGTCTGCTCGACGCCGGTCGGGCCCACCCATCCGGCCGCCTCCAGCGACCGTACGAGCGTGTAGACGGAGCCGCTTTTGGCGTTCAGGTACGGATAGCGCTCGTTGAGCGCGGCCGCCAGCGCGTATTGGTGCATCGGCTGCTCCACCAGGAGGCCGAGCAGCCGCAGGGTCAGTGGATTGTCCACCGCGGTCAAGGGCATGCCCGAATACTATCATTCGTATACGGCTATATGTATCGAAGTGGCGCGGCCCGCACCCCGGCGCGCGATCCTTATCTGCTCCAGCACACGCTGGAAGTGCGGGCTGTCCCCAAGCTGACCAGGGCTGATGATGCGGGCCGGCGGACGGCACCTCAGGCGGGGGGTCGCTCGCCCGATCCGCGTACGACGAGGCGGGTGGGCAGCTCCAGCCGCTGCGGCGGGCCGCTCTCGCCGGACAGGCGGCGGAAGAGCAGCTCCGCCACCGCCCGGCCCATGCCGACCGGGTCCTGCGCGATCACCGTGATGCCGAGCAGGTCGGCCGGCTCGAAGTCGTCGAAGCCGACGATGGCGACCGGCCCGGCCGACGACGCCCGGCCGGCGGGCGTGGGCCCCGCTGATTCGGCGAGGGCGCGCAGGGTGGCGACCGTGATCTGGCCGTTCCCGGTGAACAGCGCGGTCGGAGGGTCGGCGAGCCGGAGCAGGCGCCGCAGGTCGGCCAGTACCCGCGCCTGGTCGGGCCGCCCCATCGCGACCAGCCCCTCGTCGTACGGCAGGCCGGCCGCGGCGAGGGCTTCCCGGTAGCCGCGCAGCCGTTCGGTCGCCGTGAAGATCGACGGCGCGTCGGCGAGGAACGCGATGCAGCGGTGCCCGTGGGCGAGCAGATGCTCGGTGCCGGTGCGGGCGCCGCCGGCGTTGTCGCAGACGACCGTGTCGGCGTCCGGACCCGCGCCGGGCGGCCGGTCGGCGAACGCCACCGCGATGCCGGCCTCGACCTCGGGGGTGAGGTAGTCGTGATCGGTGCCCGCGGGCACGATGATCAGCCCGTCCACGCGCCGGGCGCAGAAGGCGAGCACCAGCTCGCGTTCGCGTGCCGGGTCTTCACCGGACGAACCGGTGAAGACCAGGCAGCCCTCGTCGAGCGCGATGTCCTCGACCGCCCTGCTCAGGCCGGAGTAGAACGGGTCGGCGACGTCCTCGATCACCAGGCCGATGCTCGCGGTGCGGCCGCGGCGCAGCGTCCTGGCGCCGTCGTTGCGCCGGTAGCCGAGGCGCTCGATGGCGGCGTGGACCCGCTCCGCCGTGGAGGCGTTCACGCCGGGCTCGTTGTTGACGACCCTCGACACGGTCTTGAGCGCCACCCCCGCGGCGGCGGCGACGTCGTTCATGGTCGGGCGACCGCGTCTCGTCTCTGACACATCCGGATCATCCCGCATTTCAGAGATGGTGACAACGTTGTCAATCCGGGTCACGCCGCCGATGACGGTGATCGGCGCGGAATTGCGTATCTTGATCGACGTCACGGACGAGATCGCCGCCGGGTCGGCGGCGTGCGCGGAAAGCGAGCGGGTCATGGAGGAAGCCATGGGGAAGCGGGTGCTGGTCGAGCGGCGCAGTACGGACCGGATCGCCCCGCCGCTCGGCATGTACAGCCACGCGGCGCGCGTCTCGCCGGCCGGCGCCGTCCTCCACATCGCCGGGCAGGTCGGCAACGCCCCCGACGGAACGATCGCCCCGGACGCGTACGGGCAGACCGTCCAGGCGCTGCGCAACATCGCCGCCGTCATCGAGGACGCCGGGGGGACCCCGGCGGAGGGGCTGGCCTCGCTGTTCACGATGGTCACGAGCCGGGAGGCGCTTCCCGACGTGCGTCGCGGCATCGGCGAGGTCTTCGCCGAGTGGTTCCCCGAGGGGGACCATCCCGCCAACTCCCTGTGCGTGGTGGCCGGGCTGGCCCGTGAAGACCTGCTGGTCGAGATCGCCTCCGTGGCGGTGGTGCCGGGATGACGCCCGAGCGACACCGCCGGCGAGGTCGACGCGATCTCTCTTGCCTCTTGATCGAGAAGGTCGGATAGTTCCTGTGCCGGGCGATCGGCCGGTGTATGCGTAGACCCACTGGGCAAGAGGTGAAATGTCATGACAACAGGCACCGTGCGGGACGCGACATTCGACGTGCTCCGCAGTACAGGCATGACGACGATCTTCAGTAACCCGGGATCCACCGAGGTCCCGCTGCTGGCGGGGCTGCCCGAGGACCTGGAGTTCGTGCTCGCCCTGCACGAGGGGTCCGTCGTCGGCATGGCCACCGGCTGGGCGCTGGCGCGGGAGCGTCCGGCGCTCGCGCTCCTGCACACCACCGCCGGGCTGGGCAACGCGGTCGGTGCGATCGCGACCGCCCGGGTGAACCGCGCGCCGATCGTGGTCGTGGTGGGCCAGCAGGACCGCCGGCACCTCGCCCTCGAACCCTTCCTGGCCGGGCGGCTGCACGGCCTGGCGGGGGACTACCCGGTCTGGGTGGACCAGCCGGCCCGCGCCCAGGACGTGCCGGGCGCGATCGCCCGCGCGGCGCACGAGGCGGTCACCGGGCGCGGCCCCGCGCTGGTCGTCGTCCCGATGGACGACTGGGCGGCCGACTGGGAAGGCACGGTCCTGGCCGCGCCCCAGGTCGTGGCGCGGCCGACGGCGGTGGACGACGCCGACCTCGCGCCGCTCGTCGCCCTGATCGAGGCCGCCGAGTCGCCGGTCATCGTCTCCGGAGCCGGCGCGGACTCGCCGCGGGTCTGGGAGGGGCTGGTCGCGCTCGCCGAGCGGCTCGGCTGCCCGGTGTGGCAGGAGTCGTTCGGGGCCCGGGCGGGCTTCCCCCAGGACCACCCGCTGTTCGCCGGGATCCTGCCCGCCGGGCGGGCCGGGCTGCGCGCCGCGCTCCGGCGGCACGACGCCGTCCTCGCGGTCGGAGCTCCCGTCTTCCGCCAGTACCCGTACGAGCCGGGGCCGCTGGTCGAGCCCGGCACCCGCGTCGCGATCGTCAGCGACGACCCGGCCGAGGTCCACCGCAGCCCCGCCGAGCTGGCCTTCCTGGCCGATCCGGGCGTGGTCGCGGCCCGGCTCGCCGCGCTGCTGCCGGCCCGGCCCCGCCCGGCGGAGGGCGTCGTGCGGGCGGCCGCGGCGCCGTCCCGGCCGGCACCGGGGGAGCCGCTCCGGGCGGCCCACGTCATGCACGAGCTCGCCCTGCGGCTCCCGCCGGAGGCGGTCGTGGTGGAGGAGACCCCGTCGTCCCGGCCGGACCTGCACCGGCTGATGCCCGCGCGGCGGCCGCTCGGGTTCCTCTCGGCGGCCATGGGCGGGCTCGGGTTCGCCCTACCGGCGGCGGTGGGGCTGCGCATGGCCGCGCCGTCCCGGCCGGTCGTGGCGGTGGCGGGGGACGGCTCGGCGATCTACGGGATCCAGGCGCTGTGGAGCGCCGCGCACTACGGCGTCGGCGCGCTCTTTGTCGTGCTGGCGAACGGCCGGTACGCGGTGATGGACCGGCTGGCGGAGAAGAACGGCGCGGGAAAGGCGCCCTGGCCAGCGTTCACTGAGGTCAGCCTGTCGGCGATGGCCCGTTCGTTCGGCTGTCCGGCGACCCGGGTGGACTCCTACGACGACCTGGTGGCGGTCCTCGACGAGATCGTCCCCGACCTGGGTTCCCGTACGGAGCCGCTGCTCCTGGAGGTAACGGTCATCCCTGATACCGAGTTTCGTCCTTAGGGGGCTTTTTCATGGCATTCACGGACTCGAAGGTCGGGACGGGATCGGTATTCACGCACGCCCAGTGGGTCACCACGCAGGAGGGCGGCACGGAATGCCCGTTCTGACATGCCCGGCATGAATAGGGAACGTTCGGCCGGGCCGGGCCGGGTGCTGCTGATTGTGGGGTTCGTCCTCGCGGCGCTGAACCTCCGGCCCGCGCTCGCGGGCGTGTCACCGCTGCTCAGCGACATCATGCGGGATCTCGGGCTCACCCCGGCCGCGGGCGGCGCGATCACCACGATCATGGTGGCCTGCCTCGGCCTGCTCGCGCCGCTGGCCCCCGCGCTCGCCGGGCGGATCGGCCTGGACCGCACGCTGCTCGTCGGCCTGATCCTCCTCGCCGCCGGGGTGATCCTGCGCAGCGTGGACGGCCTCGCCGCCCTGTACGGCGGATCCGCCCTCGCCGGGGCCGCCATCGCGATCATGAACGTCGCCATGCCGGCGATCGTCAAGCAGCACTTCCCGTCCAAGGTCGGGCTCTACACCGCGGTCTACGTCTCGTGCCTGGTGGCCGGAGCCGCCGGGGCCTCGGCCGGTATGGTCCCGCTGGCCGGCGAGTACGGCTGGCGGGCGGCGGCCGGATCGGCGGCGGTGCTCGCGGTCGTCGCCGCCGTGTTCTGGGCTCCGCAGGCGTTCCGCCGCCCGTCGATCAAGAAGGCGCCGGCCGGGCACCGGCCGCACCTGACGCTGCTCGGCAGCCGGATGACGTGGTTCGTGACCGCGTTCCTGGGCCTGCAGTCGCTGACGTTCTACGTCATGCTGGCCTGGCTGCCCACGATCTTTCAGGACGCGGGCCTCCCCGCCGACGAGGCGGGATACCTGCTCGGCCTGACGAACCTGGCCCAGATCGCGGCGACGCTGACCGTGCCCGCGCACGCGGGCAACGCGCGGTCGCAGGTGCCGCACATCGTGGTCGCGGTGCTGCTCACCGCCGCCGGGTACGTCGGGGTGCTGCTGGCCCCCGCGACGGTCCCCTGGCTGTGGATGATCATCCTCGGCCTGGGACAGGGCGCCGCCATCGCGCTGGCCCTGCTCATCATCGCGCTGCGCGCGCCGGATCCGGCCTCGGTGACCGCGCTCTCCGCCGTCGCCCAGTCCAGCGGGTACGCCCTGGCCGCGGTCGGCCCGATCCTGTTCGGCCTGCTGCACGAGGTGTCCGGGACCTGGACGCTGCCGCTGCTCGTCGGCCTCGGCGCGTGCGCCGTCCAGCTCCTGTTCGGCTGCCTGGCCGGACGCCCCGAGGACCGCCGGGCTCAGGCCGGATCGAGCGGACGCAGCTCGTCGGCGTAGCTGACCGACAGCCGGCGCATCATCCCGTCGTCGCCGATGGAGTACTGCCCCAGACGCCACAGGGGCGGCGAGTAGGCGTGGATCGACACGCTGCCGTGCTCGACGCCGGTCAGCCGGTGGATGTGGTCCGGCCCGAAGGAGAACGAGTCGCCCGCCGTGACGGTCGTCTCCAGGTGCCGGCCGCCGATCCTGGGGTTGCTCTCCTTGAGGGTGCCGTTCACCACCCGGACCGCGCCGGAGGAGACGTCGTGGTCGTGCCACCCGGTGTCGTCCTCGGGCCGCCAGCACAGCAGCCACACGTCCACGTACGCGTCCCGATGGAGCGAGGCGTAGTGGCGGCCGCCGCCCTCGCTCCCCTCGAAGCCGAGGTGCTCCTTCCACAGCTCGGGCCGGGCGGCGAGGTCGTCGACGAGCGCCGCCAGCTCCCGGCGGTCCAGCGCGCGGGCCGGCAGCCGCTCGTAGGGCGTGTCGCTCCCGGCGACCTGGGCTGTGGGCGTGCTCATGGCTGCGGTTCCTTTCCTGTCGGCGCCGTCGGGGGCAGC
Organism: Microtetraspora malaysiensis; assembly: GCF_050947145.1. Classification (NCBI taxonomy): domain Bacteria; kingdom Bacillati; phylum Actinomycetota; class Actinomycetes; order Streptosporangiales; family Streptosporangiaceae; genus Microtetraspora; species Microtetraspora malaysiensis. Next base: position 8,102,178 of record NZ_CP191998.1, on the reverse strand, counting down.
GGCGGTCGGGTGTGTGGTCGGGGGCGCTCGTGGGTGTGCTGGTGCGTGTACTGGTGCGTGTGCTGTTCGGGGTGCCGGTGGGCGCGTGGCAGCGGCTCCGGGCGCGCCGTCGGCCGCGCCGCCGCGTCACGCGAGCCGTCCAGCAGGCGCAGCGCGTTCGCCGTGCCGACGGCGTGGCGGGCCGCGGCGCCGAGGTCCGGCCACGCGGCCTCCGCGTACGGCTGGTCCGATCCGGTGACGATGACGTCGATGCCGAGCTCCCGGATCATCGCGTCGACGGCCCGCGGCCCGTAGGAGGACGTCTCGACGAACACGTCCGGGTCCACCCGGCCGCGGCCGGGTGCCCCCCGGTTCATGGCGCGTTCCGAGTGGAGCGGAGCCAGCCCGGCGAGCAGGGCGAAACAGACCCGCAGGGTGGGATGCCGGGGGCGCCCCACGGCTCGGAACGCGTACCAGGCCGCGTGCATCTGCTGCACGTACGGCACGACCGGGGCCCACCAGGGCGGACTCCCGGGCGGGGCGGCGGCCGGTCCCGGATGGACGAACAGCGGGAGCCCGCGCTCGGTGAGCACGTCGAGCAGCGGGGCCGCGGCCGCGAAGCCCGCCGCGTCCAGCAGCGCGGTGGCCGGGAGCTGGAGCCCGACGAAGCCCTCGTCCAGGGTGCGCGACAGCCGTACCGGATCGGGGTCGGTCACCGGGGCGGCGGCCCAGGCGCGGAACGGGGCGGGCAGCGCCCCCGCGTGGTAGGCGTCGATCAGCGGCCACGCCTCGTCCGGCGGCAGGTGCTCGATCCCGAGCGGGCTGGACAGGGAGACCAGGGCGAGATCCAGCCCCGCGGCCCGCTGAGCCCGGACGGCCGGGTCGTGGTCCGCCGGGTCCACCTCGTACGGCGGCTCGCCGTCCAGGAGGAGGGTCCAGCCGTCCAGGCGGGGCGGTGCGGTACGGCGGCGCAGGGCGTCGACGAACGGTGGCGTCCAGAGATGCTGGTGGACATCGATGCTCATCCTCACCCTCCCGGCTTCACGTTATTCCCTACCCATAATAAGGGTTATTGCGACCGGGGTGGCGGATGCCGAGTGTGTGCCGAGGTGAGACGGCCGCGCCGCCCGGCGACCGAGGAGCGGTCGGGGCGGCGCGGGCCGGTGATGCGGGGGGCGGGAACGGAGAAGAGGTGAGGCGGGCCGTCAGTCGTTGACGCGGAGGATCAGCTCCAGGATCCAGCTGATCACGCCGATGAGGATCGCGCCCCAGAAGGCGGCCATGAACCCGCTGACGTGGAACGGCAGTTTGAGCTGCTCGGACGCCCAGCTGGTGAGCAGGAGCAGGCCGGCGTTGACCACCAGTGCGAAGAGGCCGAACGTGAGCACGTAGAACGCGCAGCCCACGAACTTGATGACCGGCTTGATGACCGCGTTCACCAGGCCGAAGATCAGCGCGACCGCGAGCAGCGTGCCGATCTGTTTGGAGGTGGTGTCTGCGGTGAGCACGATGCCGTTCACCAGCTTGGTGGACGCCCACAGTGCGGCCGCGACGATCAGAACCTTGATGATGACCTTCACGCAAACGAGTCTTCCACGCCAGGGCGCGCCGTGGGCATGTCTGGGTTTCGGCAAAAGCCGACGGGGCTCGTCATTGGAGGGTTGGGAGGCGTCCGTTCCGCTGCAAAGAAGGTCGTCGCGTCGCGCCCGGGTGAGGAATGGCCCGTTTCTAACCGGACATCGAGCATTAATTGCCGCAAATCTGGGGAAATCACCTCGATGGGGGTGGGGAGGATGGACGTGGAAGAACTTGAGGGGCTGTCCGCCCGGGAGCTGCACGATCGCGCCGTCCGCTATGCCGTACGACACGGTGACCTCGGATTCCTCTGGCGTCTGCTGAAGGCGATTCCGGCGGCGGAGGCGGCCAGCGGAGATCGCGAGGAGACGGCCAACGACCTCAGCCGGGTGTCCGCGCTGCTCAGCGATGCCATGGCGGCGGGAGAGGGTCGTCTCGGAGAGGCGTTGCGTCCCGTCTACATCGCGTACCTCGCCGAGCACCCTGACGCGTGACTATGGGCGAGGGCCCGGCCGTCGGTGCATGATGGCGCCGTGGCCGACACACGTGTCCTCGTCGTGGACGACGAACCAGGGGTGCGCAACGCGGTCGCCCGCGCGCTGCGGCTGGAGGGATACCAGGTCGCCGGCGCGGCCGACGGCGTGACCGCCCTCGCCTCGATCATCGGAACCCACCCTGACCTGGTCGTCCTCGACGTGATGATGCCGAACATGGACGGCCTGGAGGTCTGCCGGAGGCTCCGCGGGAGCGGCGACCGCACCCCCGTGCTCATGCTGACCGCCCTCGGCGGCGTCGGCGACCGGGTCGTCGGCCTGGACGCGGGGGCCGACGACTACCTGATCAAGCCATTCGCGCTGGAGGAGCTGTTCGCGCGGGTGCGCGCCCTGCTCCGCCGTACGGCGCCGGCCGGGCCGGTCACGCGGTACGCGGACCTGGTGCTGCTGCCGGAGAACAGGCAGGTCCGGCGGGGCGCGCGCGTCATCGACCTGACGAGGACCGAGTTCGCGCTGCTCGACCTGCTCATGTCCAACGGAGGCCAGGTGCTCACCCGCGAGATCATCCTTGAACGCATCTGGGGATACGAGTTCACTCCGGGTTCCAACTCCCTGGAGGTCTACATCCGCTATCTGCGGCGGAAAACCGAGGCGTGCGGGGAGCCGAGGCTGATCCACACCGTGCACGGCCTCGGGTACACGCTCAGGGAGCAGTTGTGAAGATCCGCTGGCGGCTCGCCCTCGCCTCGGCGCTGGCCGCGGCGATCAGTGTGATCGTCGCCATCGTCGCTGCGTACTTGATCACCTGCCGGAGGGTCGAGAGCGCGCTCGGGAGCTACGACGCGTGGCCGGATCGGCCGCCGACCGGGGCGCTGGCCGCTTTGGGGGACGTCGACGATCTCGGCTGGCCGTTCCTCGCCGCCGCTCTCGGCGGGCTCGTGCTGTCGGGCGGCCTGGGCTGGATCGCCGCGTACACAGGGTTGCGGCCGGTCGGCACCCTGAAGGACGCCGCCGAGCGGGTCGCCACCACGCGCGACCTCACGACCCGCATCAAGGTCGGCAAGGACGACGAGCTGGGCAGCCTGGCCCGCAGCTTCAACACGATGCTCGACGCCCTGGAGCGTTCCGCCCGGGCGCAGAAACGCCTGGTCGCGGACGCGTCACACGAGCTGCGCACCCCCTTGACCGCGCTCCGGACGAACGTCGAACTGCTGATCAGGGGCGGTCTCACGCCGGGGGACCGCGATGAGATCAGCAAGTCGGTGACCGCCGGTCTCGAGGAGTTGACCGTGCTGATCTCCGACGTGGTCGAGCTGGCCAGGGACGAGGAGCCGGCCGCGCTGGTCGAGGACGTGCGTATCGACGAGGTGATCGCCCGAGAGGTGGCACGGGCCTCCGCGCACTGGCCGTCCGCGTCGTACCGGGTCTCGGTGCAGCCGGCGGTGGTGCGGGGCGTGTCCGATCGCCTGTCCCGGGCGGTGGCCAACCTGCTCGACAACGCGGGCAAGTACAGCCCGCCGGGAAGCGCCGTCGAGGTGCGCCAGGTCGGCGGCGTGGTGACCGTACGCGACCACGGGGCGGGGATCGCCCCCGAGGATCTGCCGCATGTCTTCGACCGGTTCTACCGGGCGCCGCGCGCGCGGTCCAGGCCCGGGTCGGGGCTGGGGCTCGCCATCGTGCGCCAGGTCGTGGACAGCCACAGAGGCAGCGTCTCGGCGAGCGCCGCCCCCGGCGGGGGCACGCTGGTCCGGCTTGACCTCCCCCTCCACAGGGTCGACCTCCCCGTGCGCGAGCCCGACGTCCCCCTCCGTGAGGGCGTATAAGCGCCCTGAGTGCCGTTTCCAAGGGGAGGCGGTGGGTCTTGCGTGGCCTTGTCGAAGGCCGCCGACCGAGGTGGAAACCCCACCGTGACATGACCCGCTCGTGGTGTGGCCGTCGGTACTGTGGAAGCAGGTCAAGGGGGCCATGGCTCCACCGATAAGACTTTTGCCGATAAGGACGCGGAGGGGGAACCGCGTCCAGACAGCGGGAACCGCCGGTGCCTTTGGGGAGGGTATCCCGGGCGGACCGCTTCAGTCGGGGCCGGGTAGTTGGGGGACTGCCCGGCCCCGACGTATGTCCGCCGTCGGTTCTCCTCCCGCACCCCGCCCCAAGCGGCGCTCGACCGGGACCGCCCGGGCTGACAGCGCGCGGGATCCCGGCACTGCGGCTTTCACCCGATCTGCGCGCTCGACGAGTGCCGGCGGCCGGTGCGGCTCCGGGGTCAGTACCGCACCCGGCTGGTCCTGGAAACGTTCTTCCTCAGCTTTCACCTGGGTACCTCCCGCCCCATTCCTGTTATGTTCTCGCCCGCTCCGTCGGGCCTTTTCCTGTTTGCTCGTTCTGATGTCGCGAGGGCCGCCAGTGCGCGGCCTTTTCGCGTTTCCCGGCCGGACCGCCGCCATGCGGCGGGCGGCCTTCGCGTCGCGATCTCGTACGGCGAAGCCCTTGCCGGCCGCCTCTCGCCGGTCGGTCGCCGTCGGTGACGTCCCTCGTCAGCGTCTTGATCGCTCCTCGGAGGGCCACGTTCCGGCGCTCTCCACTCTCGTGATGGCCCGCGCCCGCGCTCCGGGCGCAGGACTGGGGCGCGCAATGCCGCCGTTTTGCCTGGCGGCGCGGGAACACGCTGGTCGGCGCTTTACCTTATGGAAGCTCCCTTTGCCATTCGCCCGCGCGGAAATCCCGGTATACGCGCGGTTTCCGGCACATGGACGTGGCTGGCATTAGATCGTTTTTAGCCAACGTGGTAGATCTTTTGCCGTATTTGCGTGCTTTCGTTTGCTTTGTCATGTCTTGGTGTGTAGTGTCCATATTGCTGCCGACCGGTGGCTGGACTTTCAGAAGAGGAGACCTTGCGGGAGATCCCCGCCTGACCTCCGAATCCGGGTCCTCACGGCCCGTCCGCCCGACGCGATCATCGGCCCTCAACTGATGGACGCGTACAGCGCACGAAATGTGCATCTCAGTGGCGATCGACATCTCTCGACCCGCTCCGCGCCCCGTGCCTGGCCCGCCCTTGACCTAGCAGGCCTGATACACGACGCACGCGGCCGTCCCCTGTCGTCTCACGAAAGATCTCGATTTTTCATGAACACGCTGTTTGGCCTGCGCAAGAACCGGAAGCTGACCGCTCTGACCGCCGTCGCCGGCGCCGCCTTCGTCGGTGTCAGCGCGTTCGGTGTCACCGCGGCCAACGCTGCCCCCGCAGCGGTCGCCCCGGTGAAGGCCGCCCACACCTCCCAGGTCGCACAGGCTCCGGAGATGGAGCAGGCGATCTTCCATGGCAGCACCAAGGGTTCGTACTTCTGGGACGACGCCTCCGGTCGCCAGGGTGACACCGGCCTTCCCGCCATCGGCAAGCCGATGCAGAAGGGCCTGTTCTCCAGCCCGAGCTGGCCGCTCGGCACCGAGGGCTACATCATCTACAAGGGCAAGAAGGCCAAGTTCTTCATCGGCGACCGCGGCCCCGGTGTCCCGTCCGAGAGCGGCGTCATGCTCGACATCGATGGCAAGACCTTCGCCGAGCTGACCGGTGGCTCGTGGAACACCAACACGCTGACCGTCGAGAACAACGGCGACGAGGGCCACATCGAGATCGACTACGTCGTCACCAAGTGGGGCAAGGGCCCCGGCACCAAGGGCGCTCCCCAGCCCTTCTCCTCCGGCGCGTGGAGGGGCTGATTCAGTCCCGTTCGCCGGTGATCCCCTGAAGCTTGGCGCTCCCCGGGTCGTGGTCCGGGGAGGCGGCAACGAATGTGCGTGACGCCGTGGAGACTGCTAAGGTTACGAGCGTTCGCAGGCGCCGCTAGCTCAGTTGGTTAGAGCAGCTGACTCTTAATCAGCGGGTCCGGGGTTCGAGTCCCTGGCGGCGCACAGAACGAAAGCCCAGGTTGGCATAGCCGACCTGGGCTTTTCTCGTCTGTCGACCACCATGGCGAAAGCAGGGGCTGCGGGCCTCCGTTGATCGCTCGGGACGCGAGTCGCGGACCCGGCCGGCTGTCTGGTGTGGCCGGCTTCGGGAGGGGCCGGTCCCCGTGTCGCGTTCGGACGCGGGGACCGGCGAGAGGTCAGCCCAGCCGCTGCCAGAGCGCCGGGGTGTTCGGCGGCTCCCATCCGGTGAGAGCGGTGTGCGCCTGGAGGCAGCGGTAGCTCGCGCCACCGTAGGTGACCTGGTCGCCCGCGTTGTACGCGGTGCCGGCCGCCCAGGTGCCCGCCGGTGTGGTCGGGCTCGTCGACGGGCTCGGGCTGGGGCTCTGGCTCGGGCTCACCGTGGGGCTCGGGCTGGGGTCGGGGCCGTCGCCCACCTGCAGGTCGATGCAGGAGTAGAAGGCGTTCGGGGTGTCGGCGATGTTCCAGATGGCGAGGACCTTCTGCCTGCCGGTCCGGCCACCGAGGTTCACGTTGTGGGTGACCGTGGCGCCCGGCTGGCGGCCCCCGTCGTCGAACACCGCGACGCGGGTGCCGCCGATGTAGTACTCCCACGTGCTCGTGGCGTGGCGGGCGGTCAGCACCCAGTCATCCTGACCCTTCCACGGACGCCACACAGGCGTGAAAATTTGAGCGGGCTGCTCGCCGACGCCGGTCATAACGTGGGACACATCGATCCCGTCACTCAGTCTGGCGCTGGGGCCCCGACCTTGATGGGTCACGCACTGTTTGCTTCGAGCACGCCGGTCAGAATGTTCGGCTCCCGACCGAGGCCCCCGAGCAGCCCGCCACCACCCCCGGCCGACAAGGAGCGATCACCCCATGGCGATGAGAGAACCCGTGGAAGTCCCGGATGAGGAGCATGAACATCTCATCGAACGAGTCGCGGCGATCGATGTGGCCAAGGCGTTCGGCAAGGTGTGCACGCGGATACCGCACCCGTCCACGTCCGGACGCCGGGTGACCAAGGTGTGGGACGTGGAAGCCACCATGAACGCGGTCACCGAACTCAGCGACCGGCTGATCGAGTTGGGCGTGGAGAAGGTCACCGTCGAATCGACGGGCGACTACTGGCGGATCTGGTACTACGTGCTGGAGGCCCGGGGACTGAACGTGCAACTGGTCAACGCCCGTGACGTCAAGCACCTGCCAGGCCGGTCGAAAACCGACAAACTGGACGCGGTCTGGTTGGCCAAGCTCACCGAGAAAGGCCTGGTTCGGCCCTCGTTCGTACCCCCCAAGGAGATTCGGACGCTGCGTGACTACACGCGGATGCGCAGCGACCTGACCGCCGAGCGGACCCGGTACTGGCTACGGCTGGAAAAGCTACTGGAAGACTCCCTGATCAAGGTGTCGGCGGTGGCCAGCACACTGACCACAGCCTCCATCCGGGACATGATCGAAGCGCTCATCGCAGGAGAACGCAATCCACGGGTGCTGGCCGAGCTCGCCCGCGGCAGGATGCGCGCCAAGATCCCAGCACTGGTCGAAGCGCTCACCGGCCAGTTCGACGACCACCACGCCGAGATCGCGGCGCTGCTACTGGCCCAGATCGACGGTCTGGATGCGCAGATCGGCAAGCTCACCGCCCGAATCGAGCAGCTTCTAGACGATCTGCCTGCCGCGCAGCCACATCGCGCCTCGGGCGACAGCGGCCGGGACGGGAATTCTTCCACGAGCCCCAGTCACCATCCCGAGATCACCACGGCCAGTCAGCCGATGCTGTCGGCCGTGGAACGGCTCGATGAGATTCCCGGCATCAGCCCGGCGGTCGCTCAAGTCATCCTGGCGGAGGTGGGACTGGACATGAACCGGTTCCCCACCGCCGGCCATCTGGTGTCCTGGGCGAAACTATGCCCGCGAACGATCCAGTCCGGCGCCAAGAGCCCCACTGGCGGCCGGACCGGCAAGGGCAACCCCTACCTCAAGGGAGTCCTCGGCCAAGCCGCGGCCGTGGCTGCCCGGACCGATAGCTTTCTCGGCGAACGCTACCGGCGCATCGTCAAACGCCGCGGCAAGCTCAAGGCTCTGGTCGCCGTCGCCCGGTCGATCCTGGTCATCATCTGGCACCTGCTCGCCGACCCCACGGCCAAGTACTTCGACCTAGGAGCCGGGTACCACGCCGACCGCGTGAACAAGGACAAGAGGATCCGCACTTACGTCCGGCAGCTCGAAGCACTCGGTCTGACCGTCACCCTGACCTCGGCCGCCTGACCCATACCGCTGTGGCAAACCCCGAACCGGCGATCACCGGCGGGGTTCGCTGCCGCGCGCTGGCTGAGGTGGATCATTTTCCGGTCAGTTGAACTGAACGCTGTTCCCCACGCGGGTGGTCGGCCACGCCTTGCTCTCGTCGTCGAGCTGGGCGAAGCGGGCGTTTCCGCCGCTGCACGACCGTAGGCCCTTGGGGCCCTCCACGCTCTGCGGCTCGTAGATGATCTCGCCGCAGTTCGCGACGCGGCCCTCGGCGCACATGGCCTGCCTGCTGGGCGGCGACGACACGTAGCCGTGGGCCAGGGCGGGGGAGGCGAGGAAGAGCGTGCTCCCGGCGGCGATGATCGCCGACGAGAGGAAGATGACCGCTTTGCGCATGTCACACTCCTTCATGCTGGGGGTTAACCCTTAACATAAAGGAAAGTTTCTTAACAATAACGCCTTCGTTACCCCATCTCCAGATCGTTGTCGAGGGGCGGAGGGCCCTTCTTGATCCCGAAATGAGCCGGGCGGACGGGGCTCTCCCGCGCTCCGGCTCGCACGCTCCGGCGCCGGTGGCCAACGGACGTCGGCCACCGGCGCGAGATCGTGGTGTTCCGTTCAGAGGGCGATCTGCACTCCGGCGTACGCGAGCACACCGATGAGCAGCGATGAGGCGAACCCGAGCACGAGCGCCCGCGGTCCGGTACGCCGCAGCGAGGCCAGGTGGACGCCGGTGCCCAGGCCGAACATCGCCGCCGCGAGTAGCCACGTGTCGAGCGTCTTGATCGCGTCGAGGGCCGCAGGAGGCAGCAGGCCGGTGCTCCGTACGGCGACCATGGCGAGGAAGCCGACCACGAACAGCGGCACGATCGGCGGGCGCGCGCCACCCTCGACAGCGGTGCCCGCCCGGCGGCGCGCGACCCCCACGCCCGCCAGGAGCGGAGCCAGGAGCGCGACCCTGGTCAGCTTGACGACCACGGCGGCGCCCAGGGCGCCGGGTACGCTCGCGGCCGTCGCGACGACCTGGGAGACCTCGTGGACGCTCGCCCCGGCCCAGGCTCCGAACGCACCCGGATCGAGGCCGAGCGGCCCCCGGAGGAGGGGCAGCAGAAAGATCGCGAGCGTGCCGCAGATCGTCACCAGGCCGATGCCGGTCGCCACGTCCTCCTCGTCGGTGTCGGAGACGCTGTTCATCGCGGCGATCGCCGCCGCGCCGCAGACGGCCGTGCCCGTGGCGATGAGCAGCGACTGGCCGGGCGGCACGCCCATCCGGCGGCCCAGCCAGCGGGTGCCGAAGAACGTCGCGAGGGTGCTGACGACGACGGCGCCGAGCATCGGCCCGCCCAGCCCGAGCACGTCCGAGACCGCCAGTTGGAGGCCGAGCAGGACCACCCCGGCGCGCAGGACCCGTTTGGCGGCGAACCCCGTGCCGGCGCGGGCGCTCGGACGGATCAGCCCGGTGTTGGCCGCGACCACGCCGAGCAGGATGGCGCCGGTGAGGGGCCCGATCGCGGGGACGATCCGGTTGATCAATATGGCGAGCACGACTGCGGCGACGGTGAGCGCGAGCCCCGGCAGCAGCGGGGCGAGCCGCGAGCCGAGCGTCCGAGGCACTGCCGGTTCATCGGTGAGCAACTTTCCTCCACTCTCGTTGTGCTCACCACCCTCCCGTCGCAGGTGGCCGCTCGCTAGCCGCGAGATGGCGACGGGTCCATAGGATGTTTCTATGAGGCTGAACAACTGGCCCGATCTTGAGGCGCTCGCCCTGCTGGTCACGGTGAGCGAGCTCGGAGGGGTCGGCCGCGCCGCCCGCCAGCTCGGCATCTCCCAGCCGTCGGCGAGCAGCCGTCTGCGGACCCTGGAGCGGCGGCTCGGCGTGCCGGTGCTCCAGCGCCTGCCCATCGGCTCGCGGCTGACCGCCGAGGGCCAGATAGTGGTCGACTGGGCGCGTGAGGTGCTCGCCGCGGCCGACGCCCTGATGACCGGGGTCACGGCGATGCGGCGCGAGCGCGGCGCCGCCCTCCCGGTGGCGGCGAGTATGACCGTCGCCGAATATCTCGTGCCGGGCTGGCTCATCGCCCTTCGCCCGATCGAGCCGGACGTCACCGTGGGCCTGCAGGTCGTGAACTCGGCCCGGGTCGCCGAACTCGTGCTCTCCGGCGAGGCCGAGGTCGGCTTCGTCGAAGGACCCTCGCTGCCGGTCGGCCTCGCCTCCCGGCTGGTGGGCCGGGACCGCCTGGTGGTCGTTGTCTCGCCCCGGCACCCGTGGGCCCGCCGCCGTACGCCGCTGCGTCCCCGCGAGCTGGCGGCCACGCCCCTGATCGTCCGGGAGCCCGGGTCGGGCACGCGGATCACGTTCGAGACGGTGATGGCGCGCTACGGACCGCTCGCCGAGCCGCTCCTGGAACTCGGGTCGAACTCCGCGGTGAAGGTGGCGCTCGCCTCCGGCGCGGGCCCGGCCGTGCTCAGCGAACTCGCCGTCGGCGACGAACTGGCCGAGGGCAGGCTGGTGGCCGTCGCGCCCGAAGGCGTCGATCTCCAGCGGAAGCTGCGGGCCGTCTGGATCGAGGGGCGGCGGCTGGACGGTCCGGCGCGGTCGCTGCTCACCCTCGCCGCGCGCGGCGCCGCCACTCGTCGTCCGTCCGGATCCTGACCCTCCATCGCGCCGGTCCGGGCGGGACGGCCGGCGCGGTTCGACCGGCCGTCGCCGGGGTATTCGAGATCAGGCGTGTTGTCCACACGCGGCTTCCCGCGTGACGTCCGTCGCCCGTCGAAGGCTGGATCTGCCCCCCGGCGACGTCTGATCGGCGCCGTCCCGGCCGGGCCGTACGGGCGCGTGCGGGTTCGATCGGCGGTGCTGCGGGGGTGACCGGTTGGCCGGGTCGGCACGGCGTGAGGCGGCGCGTAGGGGGCCGCTTCGCGCATGGCTGATGGAGGGCCTCCAGCAGGAGGATCTGCGGGCCCTGGGGCCGCACGGCTCGCACTCCCCGGAGAAGCAGTACTCCTGGTGGCGCGTCATGTGCCTCACGGGGGTGGACTACTTCTCCAGCCTCGGTTACCAGCCCGGCATCGCCGCACTGGCGGCCGGGAGCGTCTCCCCGGTGGCCACCATCCTGCTCGTGCTGCTGACGCTGCTCGGCGCGCTGCCCGTCTACCGCCGGGTGGCCGTCGAGAGCCCGCATGGCCAGGGCTCCATCGCGATGCTGGAAGGGCTCGCGCCGCGCTGGTGGGGCAAGCTGGTCGTGCTGGCCCTGCTGGGTTTCGCGGCCACCGACTTCGTCATCACGATCACGCTGTCGGCGGCCGACGCGTCCGCGCACATCCTGGAGAACCCCTTCGTCCCGCGTGCGCTCTCCGGCCAGCAGGTCGCGGTCACGATCTTCCTGCTGGCTCTGCTCTCCGCCGTGTTCCTGATGGGCTTCACCGAGGCCATCGGCGTCGCCGTACTGGTGGTCGGCGTCTACCTGGTCCTGAACGCCGTCGTGGTCGTGCGGACGATTCTGTACATCCTGGCGCATCCCGGCCTGATCGTGGACTGGGAGCGGATGCTCACCGTGCAACACGCCAGTCCGCTGGGCCTGCTCGGCGTGTCGCTGCTGGTGATGCCCCGGCTGGCGCTCGGTCTGTCCGGATTCGAGACGGGCGTGGCGGTGATGCCGCTCATCAAGGGCGACCTGCCGGTACGCATCCGCGACGCCAAGCGGCTGCTGACCACCGCCGCGCTGATCATGAGCGTGTTCCTCATCTGCAGCAGCTTCGCCACGATCATCCTGATCCCGGAGAAGGAGTTCCAGCCCGGCGGCAAGGCCAACGGCCGAGCCCTGGCCTACCTGGCGCACGCCTACCTCGGCAACGGCTTCGGCACGCTGTACGACGTCAGCACCATCGGCATCCTGTGGTTCGCCGGCGCCTCCGCGCTGGCCGGCCTGATCAACCTCGTGCCGCGCTACCTGCCCAGGTACGGCATGGCCCCCGACTGGACCCGCGCCGTGCGCCCGCTGGTCCTCGTCTTCACGGTCGTCTCGTTCGCCATCACGCTCGCCTTCGGCGCCAGTGTGGACGCCCAGGGAGGCGCGTACGCCACCGGCGTGCTGGTGCTGTTCCTGTCCGCCGGCGTCGCCGTCACCGTGGACGCCTACCGGGCCGGACGGCGCGGCCGCACCCGGGTCTTCGGGCTGATCACCCTGGTCCTCGCGTACACGCTGGCGGACAACATCCGCGGGCGCCCCGAGGGCGTGAAGATCGGGGCGCTGTTCATCGCGGCGATCATCGTGATGTCGCTGATCTCGCGGGCCACTCGCTCCACCGAGCTGCGGGTGTCCGACGTGCGTCTCGACACGCTCGCCCAGGAGTTCATCGCCGATTCCACCGGCGAGATCCATCTGATCGCGAACGACCCGCGCCGCCGCGACCAGGCGGAATACAACGCCAAGCTCCGTGAGCAGTGGTACACGCACCGGCTGCGCAGCTCGGAGCCGGTCATGTTCGTCGAGGTCACCGTGCAGGACGCGTCCCAGTTCCGCAGCGAGCTGCGGGTCAGGGGGGACGTGCGCTACGGCCACCGGATCCTCCGCATCGAGAGCGCTACGGTGCCGAACGCCCTGGCCGCGCTCCTGCTGTACATCCGCGACCGCACCGGCGAGGTGCCGAACATCTACTTCCACTGGGGTGAGGGGAACCCGGTGCTCGCGATGCTGCGCTATCTGGTCTTCGGCGGCGGTGACGTGCCCGGGATGACCCGCGAGGTGCTGCGCGAAGCCGAACCGGACCCGGCGCGCCGCCCCCATGTCCACGTGGGCTGATCCATGGGTTGCCGGCCGTAGGAAAGACATCAACTTTCTCTCGAGGAACGTATATAAAGCATCAAGATCCCCGAAAAGCCGCAAATATCGCGATTTCCTGATAGAGGCAATCGGTGAGGATGGTGCGGTACGGGCCGTGCGGCGCGATTCGGTACGGGCCGAGTGGCGCTGCCCGCGACCGGCCGCGTCCGCCGCCAGGGCGAACCAGGCGGTGACCCGCCACGACCTAACCTGGTTCTGAAGGCGTAAGGAGATGAGGCACATGGCGCGTGGGCGGCTCCGGATCTACCTCGGCGCCGCTCCCGGAGTCGGCAAGACCTTCGCGATGCTCGGCGAGGGCCGCAGGGCGCAGGAGCGGGGCCGGGACGTGGTCGTCGGGCTCGTCGAGACGCACGGCCGCGCCCGCACGGCCGAACTGCTCGACGGCATGGAGATCATCCCCAGGAAGGCCCTCGTCTACCGGGGGATGACCCTCACCGAACTCGACGTGGACGCCGTCATCGCCCGCCGTCCCCGCGTGGTCCTGGTCGACGAGCTCGCCCACACCAACGTGCCCGGCTCACGCACCGCCAAGCGCTGGCAGGACATCGACGAGATCCTCGACGCCGGGATCGACGTCGTCTCCACCGTCAACATCCAGCACCTGGAGTCGCTCAACGACGTGGTCCAGGAGATCACCGGCATCCCCCAGCGCGAGACCGTCCCCGACGAGGTCGTACGGCGGGCCGACCAGATCGAGCTGGTCGACATGTCGCCCGAGGCGCTGCGCCGCAGGATGGCGCACGGAAACGTCTACCCGCCGGAGAAGGTCGACGCCGCCCTGTCGAACTACTTCCGGGTCGGCAACCTGACCGCGCTGCGGGAGCTGGCCCTGCTCTGGGTCGCCGGAAAGGTCGACGAGCAACTCGACCGCTACCGCGCCGAACACGGCATCGCCGGGACATGGGAGGCCCGCGAGCGCGTCGTCGTCGCGCTGACCGGCGGTCCCGAAGGCGACACCCTGGTGCGCCGGGCCACCCGCATCGCCGCCAGGAGCAAGGGCGCCGACCTGCTCGCCGTACACGTCACGAGGGCCGACGGGCTGGCCGGGCAGGACCCGGCGAGCCTGGCCAGGCAGCGGGCGCTGGTCGAGAGCGTCGGCGGCACCTACCACCAGGTCGTCGGCGACGACGTCCCGCGCGCGCTGCTCGACTTCGCGCGCGGGGTCAACGCCACCCAGCTCGTGCTCGGCGCGTCCCGGCGCGGACGGCTGGCGCAGCTGTTCTCCCGCGGCGTCGGCGTCACCACCACCGCCCTGTCCGGCTCCATCGACGTCCACATGGTGACGCACGAGGAGATCAGCAAGGGCAGGACCAGGGGCTCGCGGTCGCGGGCCGCCCTCACCCGCAGGCGACGGGTGGCGGGCTGGGTCCTCGCCGGGCTCGGCATTCCCGCGCTGAGTGCCCTGCTGGTGCCGTTCCGCGAGGAGCTGACCCTCCCGAGCGAGATCCTGCTCTTCCTGCTCATGGTGGTCGTGGTGGCGCTCGTCGGCGGCATGTGGCCGGCGATCACCGCGGCCGTGGTCGGGTTCGCCCTGCTCAACTGGTACTTCACGCCGCCCGTCTACACCTGGACGATCTCCAGCCCGGAGAACCTGCTCGCGCTGGCGATCTATGTGCTGGTCGCGGCCATGGTCAGCGCCGTCGTGGACGTCGCGGCCCGCCGTACGAGAGAGGCGGCCCGAGCGAGCGCGGACGCCGAGGTGCTCTCCACGCTCGCCGGGCACGTGCTGCGCGGAGAGGCGGCCCTGCCGTCCCTGCTCGGCCGGCTCCGGGAGACGTTCGGACTGACCTCGGTCACCCTCCTCGAACGCCGCGGCGGCCGGCAGCCGGCCGCGGGGGACCAGTCCGACCCGGATGCCTGGCGCATCGTCGCCACCACCGGAGGCCCGCCGTGCGCCTGCCCCGGTACGGCCGACACCGACGTGGTCATCGACGACGACCTGGTGCTCGTCGCGCGTGGCCGGCTGCTGGACGCGTCCGACCGCAGGGTCCTGGAGGCGTTCGCGGCGGAGGCCGCCATCGCGCTGCGGCAGGAGCGGCTGGAGGAGGAGGCCGAGCAGGCCCGGCCGCTCGCCGAGGCGAACAAGATGCGCACCGCCCTGCTCGCCGCGGTCAGCCACGACCTGCGCACCCCGCTCGCCTCGGCCAAGGCCGCGGTCGAGAGCCTGCGCAACACCGAGATCGACTGGACCGACGAGGACCGCGCCGAGCTGCTGGCCACCGCCGACGAGTCCTTGCTCAAGCTGGACCGGCTGGTGGCAAACCTGCTCGACATGAGCCGCCTCCAGGCGGGCGCGCTCGGGATCGCGCTGCGGCCGACCGCCCTGGAGGACATCGTGCCTCGGGCGATCGACGATCTCGGGCCGCTCTGGGACCGCGTCGACGCGGACATCTCGGTCGAGTTGCCCGAGATCACCGCCGACCCCGCCCTGCTGGAACGCGTGCTGGCCAACCTGATCGCCAACGCCGTGCGTTACAACCCCCCGGAGGAGAAGTTGCTGATCAACGCCAGCAGGCACGGTAGCCTCGTGGAGATCAGAGTCATCGATCGCGGCCCCGGCATCCCCCCTGAGGCGCACGACCGCGTCTTCCTGCCCTTCCAGCGCCTCGGCGACCGGGACAACCACACGGGTGTCGGGCTCGGGCTGGCCCTCGCGCGCGGGCTGACCGAGGCCATGGGCGGCACGCTGGTGCCCGAGGAGACACCCGGAGGAGGGCTGACCATGACCGTCACGCTGCCCATCGCCTGGACCACGGTCGCCGAGTACGCCTCCGGACACGAACATGC
The DNA here is from genome assembly GCF_050947145.1 of Microtetraspora malaysiensis. Lineage (NCBI taxonomy): Bacteria > Bacillati > Actinomycetota > Actinomycetes > Streptosporangiales > Streptosporangiaceae > Microtetraspora > Microtetraspora malaysiensis. The sequence goes on along the minus strand of NZ_CP191998.1, from coordinate 8,086,337 downwards.
CCCACGCGGCGTCACCCCCGATGGCACTCCGGGGCCCGATGGCGGCACCTCCTCCACGTCCGGTGACGTGCCCGCGGCGGAGCGCCGATGACCAAGATCCTCATCGTCGACGACGAGCCGCAGATCCTCCGCGCGCTGCGCATCAACTTCGCCGCCCGGCACTACGAGGTGGCGGTCGCCGCGGACGGCGGCTCCGCGCTGCGCCAGGCCGCCGACTGGCATCCCGACCTTGTCGTACTCGACCTGGGCCTGCCGGACATCGAGGGCATCGACGTGATCCACGGCCTGCGCGGGTGGAGCCAGGTGCCGATCATCGTGCTCACCGGCCGTGTGGGCAGCGCCGACGCGGTCAGCGCCCTCGACGCGGGGGCTGACGACTACGTCACCAAGCCGTTCGGCCTCGACGAACTGCTCGCCCGAGTCCGCGCCGCCACACGCCGTGCGGCGGCGCAGCAGGCCGAGACCCCGGTGGTGCGGATCGGCGACCACACGATCAACCTGGCCGACAAGACGATCTCGAGCGGCGTACGGCTCACCCCGACGGAGTGGCACCTGCTGGAGATCCTGCTGCGCAACCCCGAGAAGCTGGTCAGCCAGCGTCAGATGCTCACCGAGGTGTGGGGCGCCACGTATGTGACGGCGACGCACTACCTCCGGCAGTACATGGCACAGCTCCGCCGCAAGCTGGAGCAGGATCCCGCCCACCCCGTGCACCTCATCACCGAGCCCGGCATGGGCTATCGCTTCCGCCCCTGACCGGTGACCGGTGACTGGCGGACGGCGGTGCGTTCCGTTCGCGATCGGAGGCCGGCGGCAGGGCCGGTGGCCACTCCGTCACCTGTCGGAGGTGGGAGGCGGAGCCGACGTATGAGATCGTGACGCTTGTGCGTGCGCCCAGGGCGAGAACGGAGAGCGGTCCAGCCGCCCCACCCGCGACTGTGACGGCCGGCCGAGCTCGGGCCGGATCTCGCCTCGCGTCGTCCTCGGCGGATCTCCTGCCTCGCCCGGCCGGGCCGTACGAGTCAGGCCGGAACCGCGTCGACGTCGGCGACGATGACGCTGATGTTGTCGGGGCCGCCCGCCTCGTTGGCCAGCTCGATGAAGTGACGCACGGCCTCCTCCCGATCGGCGACCGTGGTGAGCACACGATGCAGCGTCTCGGGATCGAGCACGGCGGTCAGCCCGTCGGAGCAGAGCAGATAGCGGTCACCGGGGTGCGCTCCGCGAAGCGAGAGGTCGGGGTCGGCCAGGCCGCTCGTCTCCACCGCACGCAACAGGAGGGACCGGTTGGGATGCTTCGCCGCCTGATCGGGGCTCATCCGGCCGTCGTCCACCAGAGACTGGACAAGCGTGTGATCACGGGTGATCTGGTACAGAGCGCCATCACGCAGCATGTACGCCCGCGAGTCGCCCACGTGGGCCAGCGCGAAGCGGGAGCCGTCCCAGAGCATCGCGGTGATGGTGGTGCCCATCCGCTCAAGGGCCGGATCGTGAACCGCCAGATCTCGCAACCTGCGGCTCGCCTCCTGCACCGCCTCGTCGAGGGCGGCGACGGCGTCCTCGGGGAAAGGCCCTTCTTCCAGGAGGGCGAGGGCGGAGATCGCCGCCGCGCTTGCCACCTCTCCGTGGCCGTGACCCCCCATCCCGTCGGCGATGGCGAGCAGTCGCTCGCCAGCGTGGAACGAGTCCTCGTTCTTCTTCCGGGAACGTCCGACGTCGGATCCCGCGGCGTAGCGAAGTCGGTTGTGCGTCATGCTTTTGAGTAAAGCACTGGTTGAATGACTTCACAAGCTCCAGCTAAGCTTGCTGTCATGAGCCACGACGCCACAGTGAACGCGGGCGACATCGCCCGCCTAGCCGACGTCGGGAGGGCCGCGGTGAGCAACTGGCGCCGTCGGTATGAGGACTTTCCCCACCCGGTGGGCGGCACCGCGTCCAGCCCGCTGTTCTCGCTGCCCGAGATCGAGGAGTGGCTGCGCAGGAACGGCAAGTCCTTCGAGGTGTCGCTGGGCGACCGCGTCTGGCAGGGGCTCAGGGCCGCCGTGGACGACCTCCGGCTGGGCGAGCTGAGCGGTTTCGCGGGGGCGTTCCTCCTTTACGCGCGACGGGATCCCGACGGCTGGCGCCGGCTCGCCGCCGCTCCCGACCTGGTCGTACGGCTGCCGCGCGAGGTCGCGGCGGCCACGGCCGACCTTCCGGTCCGGCCGGGGAGCATCCTGGAGGACGCGCAGCTCATCCGGTGGATCGCGGATCTGTCCGCGCTCCACGGACCCGCCACCGCGTTCGAGTTCGTCTGCGAGCGCTACGTGGAGGCGCACACCCGGCGGCTCGCGGTCACGCGGGGCGAGGTGGCGTCGCTCATGGGGCGGCTCGCGCGCCGGGCGTGCCCCGAAGGAGGCGCGATCCTCGACCCGGCGGTCGGTGTGGGAACGCTCCTGCTCGCCGTCTCGGACACCGCCGTCCTCGACGGCGCGCCGCCCGGTGCGCCGCCGGTGCGTCTGCTCGGCCAGGAGATCAACGAGACCTCCGCTCTGCTCGCCTCGCTGCGGCTCCTCCTGCGCGACGCGAACGCGCGCGTCGTGGCGGGCGACTCGTTACGGCACGACGGATTCGAGGGCGAGCGGGCGGACGTGGTGCTGTGCGACCCGCCCTTCAACGAGCGGGCGTGGGGCCACGAGGAGCTGATCGGCGATCCACGCTGGGACTACGGCGTGCCCCCGCGCGGCGAGCCGGAGCTGGCCTGGGTCCAGCACTGCCTGGCCCACGTGCGTCCCGGCGGCCTGGTGGCGATCCTGATGCCCGCCGCGGCCGCGGCCCGGCGTTCCGGCCGTAGGATCCGCGCGAACCTGCTCCGCGCCGGAGCCCTGTGCGCGGTCATCGGCCTGTCCGCCGCCGGGCCGGATCTCTGGCTGCTGCGCCGGCCGGAGGCGGGGGCGCCCTCCCCGGCGTCGATCCTGCTCGCCGACGCCTCCGACGACCTCTCGATCGTCGAGTCGGCCTGGTGGACCTACCTGGCCGACGCGGGTTACGGCGGCACGAGTCCTACGGCCGGCGAAGGTGCCGCCGGCACGGACACGGCCGGTCCCGCTGCGCCGGAAGCCGCCCGACGCGGGCGGTCCGCCGGTTCGGTGGCCGAAGGCCGGACGTCCGGTGGCGTTGCGAGGCAGGCCGCGGCGGTGGCCTCGGCAGGCGAGTTGCCGCGCTCTGCCCGGATCGTACGGATCATCGATCTGCTCGACGACGAGGTGGACGTCAGCCCGGCCCGGCACGTCTCCTCACGTGGCGACGCGCAGCGTTATCCCGCCGCCGGGCGCAGGCTCCGCGACCTCGCCGAGGTGCTGGCCGAGGCGGCGGGGGCGCTGCCCGACCTGGAGGTGCTGTCCGGGCGAGTCGGCCTCCCCACGACCGCCATCACCGATCTGGCCAAGGCCGGGATGGTGACGGTGCGGCATTCGGTGCTGAAAACCGCGGACAGCGGAGATCTCAACGTATTGACCGCCGACGACCTCGCCCGAGGCGGGACGCCGTCCGGTCGCTCCGGCAGTGAGCCCGGCATCGTCACGGTGGCGGCCGGAGACGTGGTGGCCTCGACGACGACCGCACGCGTGATCCACCAGCCGGGCGCCGTCCTCGGCCCGCAGCTCTCGCTTTACCAGGTGGATCGGTCCCGGCTCGATGCGGACTTCCTCGCCGGATTCCTGCGGTACGCGGCCGCCCGGGCGCACCCGGGAGCCAGCCGCGTCGACGTCCGCCGGGCTCGCGTCCCCCGGCTCCCGCTCGTCGAGCAGCGGGCGTACGGCGCGGCCTTCCGGCGGCTCGCCGAACTGGAGGACGCGATCAGGGAAGTGGCCGACGCGGGCGAGGCGTTGATCCGGCTGGGGTTGGAGGGGCTGGTTGACGGCCGTCTACGACCGCGCGCGTGAAGGTGTAGCTTTTCCCGAAAGTCCGACGGGAGGGGCGGATGGTCATCGGTGACCGGTATGAGCTGGACGACCTTCCCCTCGGCCAGGGCGGCATGGGGGCCGTCTACGGCGCCCACGACAGGCGTCTCGACCGCAAGGTGGCGGTGAAGTTCCTCCGCTTTCCGGGTGGTCATGACGAGGAGCTGGAGCGCCGGTTCATCCGAGAGGCGCGCATCCTCGCCCGCCTGGAGCATCCGGGCGCGCCCGTCCTCTACGACTTCGGCACGTACGATCAGCGCCTCTTCCAGGTGATGCAGTTCATCGAGGGCGTCACGGTCGCCGACCTGGTCAGCGAATATGGCCCACTCCCGGTCCCGTGGGCCGCGGCGATCGCCGCCCAGGCGTGCGCGGTGCTGACCGCGGCGCACGTGCTGTCCATCTGTCACCGTGATCTCAAGCCGACGAACCTGATGCTCTGCCCCGACGGCAGCGTCAAGGTCCTCGACTTCGGCCTGGCGATGCTGCGCGAGTCGGACGGCGCCCAGTTCACCCGGGTCGGGCAGATCCTCGGCACCCCCGCGTACATGTCGCCGGAGCAGATCCAGCGCGGCGTCGCCGGCCCGAAGAGCGATCTTTACGCTCTCGGCTGTGTCCTGCACGAGATGCTGACCGGCAAGCCGCTGTTCACGGGGCCGACCGAGTATGCCGTGTTCGACAAGCAGGTGAAGGAACGCCCGCCGTCGGTGCCCGACGTCCCGGTCGAGCTCGACCGGCTGATCGCCGAGCTGCTGGAGAAGCAGCCGGAGAATCGTCCCGCCGACGCCGTCACGCTCTACGAGCGACTGCAGCCTTTCTCCGTCGACCTGCCCATGCTGCCGGGCTTCCTGCACCCGCCCTCAGTGCCGAGTCCCGGCCGTATGTACGCGCGCATGGTCGGCCGCGTCCGCTGACCCAGGCCTCGGCCAGCGTCGGCTCCCCGCCCCGTTGGGACGCTCGATCGGTTCGGGCGGAATCGCGTGGCCGGGGCGAGGGGTGAGATCAGGCCCGCGGCGGCTCGCCGGTCGCTGTCCGGCCACGTGTACGGCTCCGCGTCGGCCGGGGCGGAGCCGTACGTGCATCCGGTGGCCGTCGAACCCGCATGAGCTGCGCTCATATACGTCGGGGTCGGACCGGAAACCAGGGATGGAAACACCCGGAACCCCGATCCGCGCCCCCCGCCGGGATGACACAAGATCACTCGCGCGACGGACGCCCGGCCAGGTGCCGCCCGCCTAGCTTGCTCGGTGCAACGGGGCGCATCAGGTGCCCCCGTACGGGAGAAAGGCGGGGATACGTATGAGCAAGACGCGTACCACCCTCGACGACATCGCGGCCTTCGGTCCGGAGCTCGACGAGGGTCAGCTTCTTCAGGTGAGCGGTGGCGCCAAGAGCCAGGTCATCGAGATCTGCGGCAACCACACGCACACCTCCGGCGACAGCAACTAGTTCGCCGCGGGGGCGCGACCGCGTCGCGCCCCCGTCCGGACCCCCGCCGATGATCCTCGTCCTGACCTCTGACGGAGATGAGCACGCCGACCGGGTCGTGAAACCGCTCATGACCGCGGGCGCGGATGTCGTCGTCTTCGATCCCGCCTCCTTCCCGACCGCCGCCACCCTCGAGATCAGCCACTCCGGGGACGGTTCGACCAGCCGGATGTTCGGCCGCGCGGGCCGCCGCCTCGTCCTCGACGAGTTGACCGCGCTCTGGTACCGCAGGCCCCTCGACCCGGTCGCGGATCCGAGGGTCGCCGCCCGCGACTACGTGGAGGAGGAGTGCCGCGTCATGGCCGAGAGCCTCTGGGACAGCCTCGGCTGCCTCACGGTTCCCGGCTCCCGGCCGGTCATCGACCGCGCGGCGCGCAAGCCGTACCAGCTCGAACTGGCCAGGCGGCTGGGCTTTGAGCTTCCCGCGACGCTGGTCACGACCGACCCTGAGAGTTTTCTCGACTTCTACGACCGGCACGAGGGCCGTGTGATCACCAAGCCCGTGCACGGCAACCAGCTCGAAGCGGAGGGAGAGCGGTTCGGCCGGTTCGCGGCCCCCGTCACCCCTGTGGACGTCGCCTACGCGGACGCCCTGCGCTTCTGCCCGGTCATCGTCCAGGCGTACGTGCCCAAGCGGGTCGAGATACGCGTGACCGTGGTGGGCAGGAAGGTCTTCGCCGCGGAGATCCATTCCCAGGTGAGCAACCACACCCGGTACGACTGGCGACACTACGACCCCGGCGCGACGCCCATCCGGGCGCACGACCTGCCGCCGGAGATCTCCCAGCGGTGCCTGGACCTGGTCGAGCGGCTCGGGCTGGCCTACGGCGCGATCGACCTGATCCTCACGCCGGACGGCCGCCATGTCTTCCTGGAGATCAATCCGAACGGCCAGTTCCTCTGGATCGAGGACGCGACCGGGCTGCCCATCGGCGCGGCGGTCGGCGAGCTGCTCATGAGCGGAGTGACGTGGTGACGGACGGACGGATGCTCGCCGAGGCGATCGACATGCTCGGCGCCGGTACGGCCGGGCACGACCTCGATGGCTTCAGGGCGCGGTACCCGGGGGCGCGGGTGCGGCTGGTCGCCCAGCGTGAGGAATATGACGGATCGCTCCATCACGCTCTGCTCATCAAGGAACGCGACGGCGCCACGATCTCCCTCTCATGGTGTCCCGACCGGGCGTTGCCCTGGCCGCTGCGCGGTGTCCACCGGGCCGGTGAGCACCTGCTGCTCCGGGTCAACGGTGTCGAGACCCCGGTGGCCAGGGCGATCGCCTGCCTGGACTTCATCTGGGACGAGTCGCGGCTGGCCGACCGCCTCGTCACCGACAGCCTCGTACGTGAGGTGCTGGAGGAGGAGCCCGAACCGCTGACCGACGCGGAGCTCCAGGGGGCGATGGACGCGTTCCGCCGGGCGCGTGGGCTGCTGACCGGCGGCGCGGTCCGGGCGTGGATGGATCGCAACCACATCTCCCACCACGAGCTGGAGGAGCTGGTCGTCCTTGAGGCGTCCGTGGCCAGGCTCCGGTCGCGGGTGGCCGCCGGCCGGGTCGAGGACTGGTTCGCCGCGCACGGTTACGAGTTCGACGTCGCCCGCGTCGCGCGGGTGGAGTTCACCGAAGGGCCGCGCGTGCCGGCCGCCGACGGGTTCCTCGACGCCGCGGAGCGGGCTTTCGCGGACGGCATGGCACGGCCGGGCGAGGTGTTCGCCACGCTGCGCAGAGGGGAGCTGAGCCCGGAGACGGCCGGCCGGGTCTTCGGAGCCGCGCCGGGGACGGTCACCGGTCCTTTCGCGACGGAACACGGTCACCTGCTGATCAAGGTGCTGGCCGTGGAGCCCGCCGTTCTCGACGGGACCGTGCGCGACCTCGTCGAGCGCCGGATCTTCGCCGAATGGATCGAGCGGCGCAGGAGCACGGCCAAGATCGAATGGTTCTGGGGGACCGCGGACCGGACCGCCGCGTCCGGCTCTTCCGGCGTCGCGAACTCGACCGGTACGGCCGGGCGGGCCGGCACATGACGGGACTTCCGTACCGGGAGAAGGCGGTTCACCACCACATGGCCGCCCGGCGGCGCGTCGAGCGGCCGTACCGGATCTCCAGGAGGCTCCTGGTCGGCCTGTGGATCTACGTCGGGCTGCTCGCGACGGCGATGGCGGCCGTGGTGCTGATCGGCGTCCTTCCCGCGCTCGGAGCCGGGCGATGAGGCGCGGGCGGGTACCGGTGATCAGGCAGGCCACGATGGCCGACTGCGGCGCCGCCTGCCTGGCGATGGTCCTCGGACACCACGGACGCCGCACGACCGTGCGCGAGGTCGGCGAGCACGTCCAGGTGTCGCGGGACGGGCTGAGCGCGTCGGCCATCGCGGAGGCCGCCAGGTCGTACGGTCTGCGCGTCAAGGCGTTCTCGCTCGCCCCCGAGCAGCTCGACGCGGTGCCCGGGCCCTTCATCGTGCACTGGGAGTTCAACCACTTCCTGGTCGTCGAGCGCTGGCGCCCGGACGTCGTCGAGGTCGTCGATCCCGCCTCCGGGCGGCGCAGGCTCACGCCGGAGGAGTTCGACGTCGGGTTCACCGGGGTCGTCCTGGCCTTCGAACCCGGCCCCGAGTTCGACGTCCGGGGTCCGCAGCGCCGCCCGTGGCGCCGGGACCTGGTCCGCGCCCTGCTGGCCCGCCACCGAGGCCTGCTGCTCCAGGCGTTGTTCGCGTCCCTGCTGCTGCAGGGCGTCACCCTCGTCCTTCCCCTGCTCTCCGGGCTCGTCGTCGACGAGGTACTTCCCGGAGGGAACCGCTATCTGCTGCGGATCCTCATCGTGGGGCTCGGCTTCGTGGTGCTCATCCAGGCGATCCTCATGTACCTCCGTACGGCCGTGCTGCTCATGTTGCGGGCGCGGGCGGACACCCAGTTCACGGCGGGTGTGGTCGGGCACCTGTTCACGTTGCCCTACCGGTTCTTCACCCTCAGGGGGACGAGCGACCTGGTCATGAGCACGCAGAGCGCGGCCAGCCTCCGGGCCATGCTCTCCGGCCAGGCGCTCTCCGCGCTGCTCGACGGTCCGATGGCCGCGGTCCTCATGACTCTGGTCCTCCTGGGCGATCCCGTGCTCGGGGGATGCCTGCTCGCCGTGGCGGTCGTCCAGGTCGCGCTGCTGCTGGCCACCCGGAGGCGGATCGCCGACCTGACCGGGCGCGAGCTGACCGCCGCCGCCACGACCCAGGGCCGGCTCATCGAGTCCATCGGAGGCATCGAGACCATCAAGGCGTCCAGCGCCGAATGGCGTGCCATGGAGCGGTGGTCCAGGATGTTCACCGCCCAGATGAACGCCGACGTGCGTCTCGGCCTGACCCGCGGGGCCCTGGATGCGGTCCTGTCGGGGATCAGGATCCTCGGTCCCGCGCTGCTGCTGCTCGTGGGCGCGTCACGGGTGCTCGACGGCGAGCTGACTCTGGGCACCATGCTCGCGCTCAACGCGCTGGCCATGTCCACCCTCACCCCGCTGACCTCGCTGCTGACCAGCCTGCAGGAGCTCCAGGAGGCAGGGGCGCACTTCGAGCGGCTGGCCGACATCGTCGAGGCCGAGCCCGAGCGGAGAGGCAGGAAGCGGCCGCACCTGCGCGGAGAGGTGGTCCTCCGGGATGTCGGATTCCGCTTCGACCCGCGCTCCCCCTGGACGGTCAGGAACGTGTCGCTCGCGGTCGGACCCGGGCAGAAGATCGCCCTGGTGGGCAGTTCCGGGTCGGGCAAGAGCACGCTGGGACGGATCCTGCTGGGCCTGTACCAGCCGGTCGAGGGTGACGTCTGGTATGACGGGATGCCTGCGTGGGACATCGACGCGCGCTGGTTGCGCAGCCGCTTCGGCGTGGTCACCCAGGAGCCGCACCTCTTCACCGGGACCATCAGGGACAACATCGGCCTGGCCGTTCCCGACGCCTCGCTGGAGCAGGTGGTGGCGGCGGCCCGGATGGCCTGCGTCCACGACGACATCATGGCCATGCCCATGGGGTACGAGACGATGCTCACTGAGGGCAGCGGCATCTCCGGCGGGCAGCGGCAGCGGATCGCGCTCGCGCGGGCGCTCCTGCCCCAGCCCAGGGTCCTGCTGCTCGACGAGGCGACGAGCCATCTCGACACCGCCGCCGAGGCCGCGATCGAGCGGAACCTCGCCTGGCTGACCCAGACCCGCATCGTGATCGCCCACCGGCTGAGCACGGTGCGCGACGCCGACCAGATCCTCGTCGTCGAGAGGGGCCGGATCGTCGAACGTGGCACCCACGACGAGCTGATGCGGTACGGCGGCCGGTATGCCGCCCTGACCGAGCGGCAGACCATCCGCTGACCAGCCGATTCGCCGCGCGGGCGAGGCCCACGCGCTGGAAGTCCCGGTGGGTGCGCGCCTATGCATCAACGGCGCGAACTTCCCAATAGTTCCCATTATTCGCATTGAATTCATGCTGACTTTTATTGCGGCTTTACGCAATAATTGCAGTTGTCTCTGGGGGCCGGGATAACGGTGGGAGTCAATGGCGCGGTTCGTCGATGCGGTGCTGGAGTTTCCGGCGGTGCTGTTCAGCTTCATGCTGATCGTCGTCATCGTCTATTGGGCGCTCGTGCTGCTCGGCGGACTCGGGATGGAGCTCCCCGACGATTTCCTCGCCGGTCTCGGCCTACGGGGAGTGCCGGGCGCCGTGGCGCTGTCGCTGCTGGTCGTGGTCGCCTGGTTCGTCAGCCTGGTCGGCGTGGTGCTGGCGGAGGGGCTTCCCGCTCGGTGGGCGGTGCTCGTGGTCGCGCTGCTGGCCGGATGGCTCTGCGCCCGTCTGGTCGCGCGGGCGAGCCGCGCCCTGTTCCCCGCGGTGGCTTCGCCGTCCCGGGCCGATTTCGTCGGCCGCATGTGCGTCATCCGCACGGGACGGGTCGGGCACGACTTCGGTCAGGCCGAGGTCACGGCCGATGACGGCTCCTCGGCCCTTGTGCAGGTGCGCCAGACCGGAGACGAGGATCTGCGTGCCGGCAGCTCCGCTCTGATCTTCGACTATGACCCGGAGGGCGAGTTCTTCTTGGTCATGCCTTACGACCTTCAATAGCAGGGATCTTCGATGGTGGATGTGATCAGCACCGGGACGGGCGTGCTTCTCGCCGTTCTCCTTCTTGTCGTCATTGGCGCGGTCGTCGTCGTGAGCCGCCTCTATCGCAAGGTCGAACAGGGCATGGCGCTGATCGTCTCCAAGACGCGGCGGGTCGATGTCACCTTCACGGGCGCCGTCGTGCTTCCCGTTCTCCACAAGTCGGAGGTGATGGACATCTCCGTGAAGACCATTGAGATCACGCGTACCGGGCATGAAGGGCTGATCTGTCGCGACAATATCCGGGCCGACATCCGGATCACGTTCTTCGTACGGGTCAACAAGACGGTCGAAGACGTGATCAAGGTCGCGCAGGCGATCGGCACGGTACGCGCGAGCGACGAGACGACCTTGCAGGAGCTGTTCAACGCCAAGTTCTCCGAGGCGCTCAAGACGGTCGGAAAGCAGCTCGATTTCGTCGATCTCTATACCAAGCGCGACGAATTCCGGGACCAGATCATCAGGGTGATCGGAACCGACCTGAACGGCTACAGCCTGGAGGACGCCGCGATCGACTTCCTGGAGCAGACCCCGCTCGCCCAGCTCGACCCGGCGAACATCCTCGACGCGCAGGGCATCCGGAAGATCACCGAGCTGACGGCGATCGAGCACGTGCGCACCAATGAGTACCAGCGCAACGAGGAGAAGGAGATCACCCGCCAGAACGTCGACGCGCGGGAGGCCATCCTCGAACTGGAGCGGCGGCAGGCCGACGCCGAGGCCAAGCAGCGGCGCGAGATCGACACCGTGCGGGCGCGGGAGGAGGCCGAGACGGCCCGGGTGCAGGCGGAGGAGCGGCTCAAGTTCGAGGCGGCCAACATCCGTACGGAGGAGCAGCTCGGCATCCAGCGCGAGAACCGCGAGCGGGAGATCCAGGTCGCGGGGAAGAACCGCGAGCGGGTCATCGCCATCGAGAGCGAGCGGATCGAGAAGGATCGCCTGCTGGAGGTGATCTCCCGCGAGCGGGAGACCGAGCTGTCGCGCATCTCCAAGGACAAGGAGCTCGAAGTCGAGCGGCGGGCCATCGCCGAAGTGACCCGCGAGCGGATCGCCGTGGAGAAGACGGTCGCCGAGCAGGAGGAGAACATCAAGCGCCTGCGCGTCGTCGAGGAGGCCGAGCGGGTCCGTCAGGCGCTGGTGATCCAGGCGGAGGCCGAGGCACAGGAGAACCTGGTCAAGGACATCAAGGCGGCCGAGGCCGCGGAGCAGGCCGCCGCGTTCAAGGCGCGCGAGGAACTCGTCCTGGCCGAGGCGCGGCAGCAGGCGGCCGAGCTCGACAGCCAGGCCAAGATCCGCCTCGCGGAGGGGCTGCGGGCCGAGGCGGCGGCCGCCGGGCTCGCCGAGGTGCAGGTACGTGAACGGGACGCCGAGGCGATCGAGAAGGTCGGGCGCGCGGAGGCCGCCGTGGAGCGGGAGAAGGGCCTGGCCGCGGCGCTCGCCGTCGGCGAGCGGCTCAAGGCGGAGGCCGAGGGCGAGCAGGCGAAGGCCCGCGCCGCTGCCGCCGCCGTGGGCGAGAAGCTGAAGGCGGAGGCGGAGGGCCTCAAGGAGAAGGCCGAGGCCATGGCGGCGCTCGACGAGGCGAGCCGGGGCCACGAGGAGTACCGGTTGCGGCTGGAGGCCGAGAAGGAGATCCGCCTCAAGCACATCGACGTCCAGCGGGAGATCGCGGACGCCCAGGCGACCGTGCTCGCCGCGGGCCTGGAGAAGGCCGACATCGACATCGTGGGCGGCGACACCGTCTTCTTCGACCGGCTGATGAACTCGATCACGGCGGGCCGGAGCGTGGACGGCTTCGTCGAGAACTCCGCGGTGACGCGGGCGCTGGCCGGGCCGTACCTGGACGGGACGGCGAGCCTGCCCGCGGACCTGCTGCGCCTCGTCGGCTCGGTGGACACCGCCGACGTACGGAACCTCACGCTCTCGGCGGTGCTGCTGAAGCTGATCAACGCGGGTGGCCCGGACGCGGGCAAGCTCCAGGATCTGCTGAGTGCCGCCCGCAGCCTCGGCGTCGCCGACCGGTCGCTCTCGGCCGTCGCCGCGGCGACGGGTACGGCGGCCGGCCCAAGAACCGGTGCACCGGCCGAAGCCGGCTCGGCGCCGGCCAACTCGGCGAAGCACTGACGGTGCGACACGGCACCGCGGACCACGTGACGCGCCCACGACAGCGCCCACGAAAGCACTGATGAGCACACCGATGAGCACACCCATGAGCACACCCATGACCGCACCGGCGAACGCGGGCGGCACACCGGCGGAGGCCGGGACCGGGCCGTCGGCCGCGCCCGCCGAGCTGGACTCCAGCACGTACGAGGTGCTGCGGGACAGGCTGGCCACGCAGGCGAAGGAGCTGCTGCGCCGGACCGAGGAGCTGAACGCGCGGCGGCTGGAGGTCTTCGGCGGAGCGGATTTCCGCCTGCTCGGCACCGCCCGCGTCCGCACCGAGAACAACTGCGTGCCCCGCGACAGCGTCTCGCTCGGCGAGGTCATGCTGTTCGGCTACAACGTGTTCATCGGGCTGAAGTCGGGGACCACTCCCCGGGACGTCTTCTCGTTCCACCGGTTCACCCGGGACGGGGACACGTTCCGGTTCGACGAGGTGCCGGGGCTGTTCGACGACCCGGCGTTCGAGCGGGACTTCGCCGAGCTGTACCGCTACTACAGCGAGACCAGGCTGTTGCAGCTCCGGCGGCTGGAGGGGCGGCTGCTGGCCGTGTTCCAGACCGGGCCGCAGGACATCCGGGTCCTGCGGTGGAGCGTCGCGACCGACGGCACAGTCCGCTATGTCGACAATCGGGGCGAACGCGACCACGTCTTCCCGCCGTCGCACGACTTCGAGTGGATCGAGACCACGCGGGACGACCACGTCCTCGGCCGCCATCCGCACATCTCGATCGAGGACGAGGTGTTCGTCGAGACGGTCGGCGGCGACCTCACCATCAAGATCGAGAACAACACCGAGACCGGTGAGGGCATCTACCGGGAACCGGTCGTGGAACCGCTGCAGAGCCTCGCCGACGCCGACGTCCACTACGCCAGGGTCGGGCCGCTGATCCTGCTGCGCGTACGGCCGTACAACGAGAAGGAGTGGCGCCACCTGGTGTTCAACACCAGGACCAGGAAGGTCGAACGCCTCGACGGCATCGGGCAGGCCTGCCAGCGGCTCCCCGAGGACCAGGGGATCATCTTCCCCGGCGGATACCACCTCACCACCGGCGCCGTGAAGACCTTCGACCTCGACGTCGCCGAGCTGGAGTTCGAGCGCGTCATCCGCTCGCCCAACGGCGAGGACGTGCTGTACGTGTTCCACGCGCGGGCGGAGGGCCGGTCGCTGCTCCTGCCGTACAACGTGATCCGCAAGGAGGTGAGCAACCCGATCACGTGTCACGGGTACTCGCTCTTCGAGGACGGCACGCTCGTGTACTTCCGGACGCCGGCGCCGGTCGCGGGCGAGCAGGGCCGGACGGTACGCGAGGAGCCGACCCGGGTCCACCTGATGCAGATCTGGCAGACGCCGTACGTGTCGGACGTGTTCGAGGCGGCCCGGCCGGTGGGCACGGGGCCGCTGGAGCGGATCGGCAACGCCGACCTGGTGCGCGGGATCTCCGACTGCCTCTCCGTCGTGCGGATGGCCGACGCGATGGAGCCGTCCGTTCCGGTGTTCGAGGGGCTCATCGCGGCGTGCGTCCGGATCGCCGACCAGTACCACTGGCTGGACGAGCACGACCTGCGCTCCGGTGTCGGGGCGGTGCGGGCGACCGCCGAGCAGGTGCTCGACGAGTTCGAGCGGGTCGAGTCGCTCACCGCGCAGGCCGCGGCCGCCCTGGACGAGGCCGCCGAGAACGTCGCCCTTCTCGCCCGGCAGGTGCGCGGAGAGGCGCCGGCGTCGGCGGGCGAATGGGTGGCGCGGCTGGCCGAGCTGCGCCGCGCCCAGGGCCGGCTCGCGACCCTGCGGGAGGTCCGCTACGTCGACGTCGAGCGGCTGGACGCGCTGGCGGGCCAATTCGACACCGAGATCGCGGAGGCCGCGCGGAGAGCGGTCGAGTTCCTCCGGGGTGCGGACGCGTTCACCGGATATCACGCGGACGTGGACCGGCTCACCGCCGAGGCGCAGGCGATCGGGACCGTGGCGGAATCCGGCCCCGTGGCCGAGCGCCTGGCCGGGCAGACCGAAGGCCTTGAGGTCCTGACCGAGGTCGTGGGCGGGCTGGACATCGCGGACGCGACCGTACGCACCGGCATCCTGGAACGCGTCGCCGAGGTGCTCGCGGGGATCAACCAGGCGCGGGCGACGCTCGCCGCGCGGCGCCGCGAACTGCTCGCGGGCGAGCAGAGAGCCGAGTTCGCCGCCGAGTTCGCCCTCCTCGGCCAGGCCGTCAGCGCCGCGCTCGCGCTCGCCGGCACACCGGAGAGCTGCGACGAGCAGATGGGGAGGCTGCTGCTCCGGCTGGAGGACCTGGAGTCCCGGTTCGGGGATTTCGACGACTTCGTGGCCAAGCTGGAGGCCAGGCGCGGGGACGTCTACGAGGCGTTCTCCTCGCGCCGCCAGACGTTGCTGGACGCCCGGGCCCGGCGCGCGGAACGGCTGGTCGCCTCCTCCGGCCGCATTCTGGAGAGCGTCCGCAGGCGCGCCGGGAGCCTCGGCTCGATCGACGAGGTGAACACGTACTTCGCCTCCGACCCGATGGTGGCCAAGCTCCGCGCGGTCGCCGACGAGCTGCGGTCCCTCGGCGACCAGGTACGCGCCGACGAGCTCGACGGGCGCGTCAAGGCGGCCCGCCTCGACGCGGGGCGGGCGCTGCGCGACCGGATCGACCTGTACGCCGACGGTGGCGAGACGATCCGGCTCGGCCGCCACCGGTTCTCGGTCAACACCCAGCCCATCGACCTCACCATGGTCCCGGTGGACGGGCGGATGGCGTTCGCGATCACGGGTACCGACTACCGGTCACCGGTGGACGACGAGGCGTTCCACCGCACCAGAGCGTTCTGGGATCAGGTACTCGTCTCCGAGTCACCCGAGGTGTACCGCGCCGAGCACCTGGCCGCGTCGATCCTCGACCTGGCCGAGTCGGCCTCCGGCGGCGGTCTGACGCTCGACGAGCTGCACGCCGCCCTCGCCGGAGGCGGGCTGCCGGACCTCGTCCGCCGCCTGGCCGAGACGCGGTACGACGAGGGGTACGAGCGCGGCGTCCACGACCACGACGCCGCCGCGATCCTCGGCGCGCTGCTCCCGGTGTACGCGCGTGCCGGGCTGCTGCGTTTCCCGCCGTCCGCGCGGGCCGCCGCCCAGCTCTTCTGGACCTTCGGCGCGGGTGAGGCCCAACGCGAGGCGTGGACCACCAGGGCCAGGTCGCTGGCCAGGGCGCGCTCCTTGTTCAGGCGCGGGGCGGACACGTCCGGCGCGCCGGACGCCCCGGCGGTCGACGGCGACGCCGTACGGGACCACGGCGACGCCGTACGGGATGACGGGGTCGCGGTACGGGATGACGGGGTCGGCGGCGCGATCGGGGAGCTGCGCGCGGAGTTCGCGTCGGCGATCGCCGCCTTCCTGCGCGACCGGGGCGTACGCCTGGACGACGCCGAGCCGGCCGGGGACTACCTGTTCGACGAGCTCGCCGCCTCAGAGGCGGGATTCACGACCGGCCCGCTCGCCCGGCGGCTGGTCGAGCGGTTTCGCGAGGCGCTCGGCGGGTCGGCCGCGCAGTTCGACGCCGAGCTCCGGGCCCTGGGCGACGACCTGGCCGCCAGGCACCAGCTCGTCATGGCCTGGCTGACGGCGTTCCTCGGCACGTCTCCCGATCTCGTGTCGCCGCTCCGGTCGGGAGCCGTACGGCGAGAAGGCGGCCGGCCGGGCACGGCGGCGGACGTGCGCGCCGGAGATCTCGCCGAGGCCGTCGCCGTCCTGCTCTGCGACCTGCCGCGACGCGAGGCGTCGATGTCGCTCACGGTCACCGTGGAGGGGCTGCTCGGGGCACACCCCCGGCTGAACGGACGGACCCTGACGCTGCGCCTCGACGAGGTCCTGGCCCGGACCCGGCGGTTCCGGACCGAACGGGTGCCCGCCTACCGGGCGTACCAGAAGCGGCGCGGCGAGCTGCTCGACCGGGAGCGGGTCCGGATGCGGCTGGACGAGTACCGGCCCAAGGTGATGAGCGCGTTCGTGCGCAACCGGCTCCTCGACCAGGTCTACCTGCCGCTGATCGGCGACAACCTGGCCAAGCAGCTCGGCGCGGCGGGGGAGGGACGGCGCACCGACCAGATGGGCCTGCTGCTGCTCATCTCGCCGCCCGGGTACGGCAAGACCACGCTGATGGAGTATGTCGCGAGCCGGCTCGGGCTGATGTTCGTCAAGATCAACGGCCCGGCGTTGGGGCACGCCGTCACCTCGCTCGACCCGGCGGACGCGCCGAACGCCACCGCCCGGCAGGAGATCGAGAAGGTGTCGTTCGCGCTGGAGTGCGGGAACAACGCGCTGCTCTACCTCGACGACATCCAGCACACCTCGCCGGAGCTGCTGCAGAAGTTCATCTCGCTCTGCGACGCCCAGCGCCGGATGGAGGGCGTCTGGAACGGCGGCACCCGGACGTACGACCTGCGCGGCAAGCGCTTCGCCGTCTGCATGGCAGGCAACCCGTATACGGAGTCGGGGCAGCGGTTCCGCGTCCCGGACATGCTGGCCAACCGGGCCGACGTGTGGAACCTGGGCGACGTGCTCTCGGGCAGGGAGGACCTGTTCGCGCTGAGCTACATCGAGAACGCGCTCACCTCCAACCCCGTTCTCGCGCCGCTGTCCACCCGCGACCCCGTGGACATCGAGCTTCTCGTACGGTTGGCGCGCGGCGACGCGGACGTGCGGGCCGACCAGCTCGCCCATCCGTACCAGAAGGTCGAGCTCGACCAGGTCACGGCGGTGTTGAGCAAGCTGACCCGGATCCAGCGGGTGGTGCTCGGCGTCAACCAGGCGTACATCGCGTCGGCGGCGCAGGCGGACGCCTCGCGAACCGAACCGCCCTTCCGGCTGCAGGGGTCGTACCGGAACATGAACAAGCTCGTGGAGCGGATCGTCCCCGTAATGAACGACGCCGAGGTCGAGGCGCTGATCGACGACCATTACGCGGGTGAGGCGCAGACACTGACGTCCGAGGCCGAGGCCAACCTGCTCAAGCTGGCCGAGCTGCGCGGCAGGATGAGCGACGAGCAGCGACGGCGCTGGGCCGAGGTCAAGGCCGGATATCTCCGCGCCCGTGCGCTCGGCGGCGACGAGGACGACCCGATGGTCCGGGCCGTCGGCGCCATCGGGCTCCTCGCCGACCGGGTGGGCGGCGTCGAGCGGGCCATCGACCGCACGACCGCCCACCCTCGATGAGCCTGGGCCGGCCGCCCCGCCCGCGTGAGGACCGCCCCAGCCGCCTCGCTGGGGCGTCGTGGGCGGCCCTCGTCTCTCTCAGGCGCGCCAGGCGGTGAGCACCTGGTCGATGCGGTCGCGGATGCGGTCCCGCGCGTCCTGCCGGGGAACCCCGGCCATCAGCAGGCGGTCGTAGTCGGTGTCCAGGTGGCGTACCGAGGCGACGACGGCCAGGGTGACGGCCCGCTCGTCGAGCACGCGGGCCGCGGCCGTGCGGCCCACGCGCCCGCTGCCGCGCAGCCCTGCGTGCAGGGCGATCGTCTCGGCGCGCTCCGGCGGGCACCCGGGGAACAGCCGCCGGATCTCGGCGGCGAGCTCGGCCTGGAACTCGACGTCTCCCGCTTCGCGCCGCAGCCGGTCTCGCTCGCGGCGGCGGAGCCGTACCTCCTCGTCGGCGAGGCACTGCTCCTCGGCGCGGGCCAGCGCCTCCTCTTCGACGAGGATGCCCTGCCGTTCGAACCGCTTTCTGCGGCGGTTGAACCGGACGACCACCGCCGACAGCACGCTCTCTTTCTTGGCCCGGCGGCTCAGCGCCGCGTTTCCGGCGGGCAGGAAGGCGAGATGGTCCATGTCCGCGCAGGTCAGGCAGTGTGGCCGGTCGTCTTCCATGATGTGGTGCGGCCCGGTGTCTCCACAGCCCGCGCAGGTCCATGGTTCGAGGGGCGCGACGACCGTCAGGTCCGGCGGCTGCGCCTCCCGCTCGGCGAGCCGCTTGCGCCGGGCCTCGCTCAGCTCCGGAGAGAACCAGTGGACCCGGAACGCGCGCTCCGCCTCCTCGCCGCCGTCGACGGTGAAGCGCAGCGGGCGCCGGTCCCGGCCGCCCGACACGTATGTGGACTCGCCCTGGACCAGCCCGCGC
Source organism: Microtetraspora malaysiensis (assembly GCF_050947145.1). Classification (NCBI taxonomy): domain Bacteria; kingdom Bacillati; phylum Actinomycetota; class Actinomycetes; order Streptosporangiales; family Streptosporangiaceae; genus Microtetraspora; species Microtetraspora malaysiensis. Next base: position 8,067,527 of record NZ_CP191998.1, on the reverse strand, counting down.
GCCAGCGCCCACTCGCGGAGGAGCGCCACGGCGTCGGCCATCTTGGCCGCGTTCACCGCGGTCACCCGCTCCAGACTGTCGGCCCGCCCCTGCCGCCACGTCTCGACGTCCCTGATATAGGACCACCGCAGGCCGGTGATCACGTCGATCGCCGTCACGTGCCCCCGCAGGGTCAGCGCCTCATGCGCCGCCCGGGCCACGCGCCCGGCCAGCCTGCTCCCCGTCGCCTCGTCGTTTCCCACCGCACAAGGGTGCCGCATCCCCAGACCGTACGGCGCCGCACCGGCCGAGCCTGTGGATAACGGCGGTCCTCAGCGCACGCTGCGGTACAGGTCCCGGGCGAGGGCGGTCAGCCGGGTCGCCGACGAGCCGTAGGACGCGCCGGCCGGTTGGGTGGTCAGCACCACCATGATGAACCGGTCGCCGATCACGCCGGTTGTGTGGAGCACGGGACGGCTGAAGTCCACCGCGTTGCCCCGCCGCAGACTCGCCGCACGACCTGTCGTAAGGCCTGCCGCGCGACCCGCGGTGAGATCCGACCTGAGACCCGCGGTGAGACCTGCGGTGAGATTCACCGCGAGACCCGCTGGTCCGGTCGTGACGGCGGTGAGATCGGTGGCGCTCGCCCCGATCGTGGCCGGGCCCGCCGCGCCCCTTGGCGCCATGCCGGTCGAGGAACTCGCGGAGCGTACGCATTTGACCGGCGGCACGGAGCCGTACCCCGACCAGCCCTGCTTGACCGCCCACGGGCGGGGGACACCGCGCGGGATGCCGAAATACTGGTCAAAACCGTCCGTCGCGCACTGTTGCGCCTGGCGCAGGTGGCCCATCACAGCGTCGCGTACGCGCGGCTGCGCCGTGTCGAGCAGGTATCGGTAGACCCGGGCGATGTCGAGGGCGCTGATCGCGGTGTATCCCCAGAACCCCGGCTTGGCGGCCGGGGGCGGCGCGGTGTCGGTCAGGCCGATCTTCCGGGACATGCGCTGGACGATCTTCCCCTGGCCGCCGCGCCGCCACAGCGCGGTCGCGGCGTCGTCGTCGCTGCCGCGCAGCATGGTGGCGAGCAGCGCCGCGTCGGCGGCCGGGATCGCGCCCTTCCGCCGTTCGAGGTAGTCGATCGCGATGAGCACCTTGACCACCGAGGCTGACCTGAACCGGTGATGGACCTGGCGATTCGCGATCACCTTGCCCGCCTGCCGGTCGAAGACGACGTAGCCCGCCGTCACCCCGGACGGCACCCGCACGGGCTGCGGCGCCGCGGCCGCGGCGGGCGCGGTCGCGCCCACGACGAACTGCGCGGCCGCCAACGGGGCGGCCAGGGAGACGGCCGCCCTCGTGAAGCGCTTCATCGGATCTCCTTGCGCGGGTTTGTCCAGGTCAGGGGGTGTTCTTCTCCGGGACGACGAGGAACGGGTCGAGCAGGCCGGGGAGGCCCGCCGCCGCGAGGTCGATCGCCTCGCTCATCGCCACGTCCGAGACACCGTAGCCCTGCCTGCCGGCCGCCGTGGTCGCCGTGAGCGTGGCCAGCCCCGCCCGGCGCTGGAAGAACGACCGGGTGACGTTCCAGCCGATGATCCCGTCGCGTTCCAGGGCGACCCGCCTGCGGACCAGCGATCCCCAGCGGGTGACCAGGTACTCGGGGGTCATGGCGTGCCCCAGGCTCCGGTAGCGGTCGGCCGCGAGCAGTGCCGCGAGCGGGAGGCACGCCAGGGCGGTGATCCAGGTCCAGGCCGGCACGCCCGCCCACTCCCACAGCGCCAGGAGCGCCAGCACGGCTAGGGCGTTCACGCCGAGCGCGCGGGTGAAGCGGCGGCGCAGCGCCGCGGGACCGTGCGGGACGAGAGGGACCGTGATCGGCGACGCCTCACCCGAAGACGCCTGACCAGAAGACGACTCACCTGGCGACGCCTCGCGCGGGGAGGCGGCGCCGGACGGACCGGGGGCGAGGATTACCTCGGCGAGCCGCTCGACCTCGGCGACCGGCGCGGGCGGCAGGAGCATCGAGCCGCCGCGCTGCGCGCCGCGCCCGACCCGCAGGCCGGTGGTCACCGCGATCAGCCGGGCCCCGCGTACGGCCCGCAGCAGCAGCGGCTCGCTGACCTCCACGCCGCGCAGCCGCCGCTCCTCGATCGTGGTCGCCCGGGCCGTGACGAGCCCCCGTGTGACGTGCAGCGTTCCCCCGGAGTGCCGGGTCAGCCGGAACCCCCAGAACGACAGGACGTACCCCAGCGTGGAGGCGACCGCCACGAAGACGATCAAGGCGACGACGGACGCCGTGATCGCGGTCCACACCGGGATGTCGGTGAACCATGCCCAGCCGTCGCGCAGCGCGCCGACCTGGCGCAGGTCCACGCCACCCTCGTTGATCAGCCGCGACAGGAATCCGGCGACGACGCCGATCGCGACGATGCCCGAGAGCGTGAACGGGGCGTACCTGATCCAGCGCGGCCGCAGCCGGGCCAGCTCGGTCTCCTCCTGCCCGGCATCCCAGGCGGGCGCCGCTCCGGTGGGCCACGCGTCGTTCCGGTGGGCGGCGGCGGTGACCGGCGCGGCGTCCCCGCGCGGATCAGCCGGTGATCCCCAGCTTGCGCCGTGCGGACCGGTCCCGGTCGCCGCATGTCCCGTGCTCGTGAGCGCGTCCGTCTCCGCCCACGAGGCCTGGCCGGAACCGGGGCTCGCGGCCGGATCGCCGTCCGCCGGGCCGGTCACCACGCCCGCCGAGGTCGCCGCGTACGGGCCGGGGGCGCCGGTCAGCGCTTCGCCGGCCCGCGCCGCCGCCGCGGGCCGGCGGTGCAGCAACTCCTCGCGCAGGTGGGCGGCCTCGGCCATGCCGAGCGCGTCGAGCTTCACCGCCCCGCCGCCCTTCTGGTCCGAGCGGCCGGTGCCGATCTCGACCCGCGCCAGCCCGAGCACGCGGTGCAGGATGTGCGAGGTGACGTCCACGGAGCGCACCCGGTCGCGGGGGACCGTCACCACCTGCCTGCGGAAGAGGCCCTTGCGCACCTGGACGTGCTCGTCGGTGATCCGGAACGTCGTGGTGAACCACTGGAGCACGCCGATCACGACCATCAGCCCCAGGGCGCCGAAGCTCAAGATGTGACCGGGGATGCCGCCGCGCGACCCGGCCACGGACAGCCCGAGCAGCGCGGGCACCGCGCGCACCGCCACATGGAACGGGTGGACGGCCAGCATCCGCGGGTGGAGCCGCCGCCACTCCTCGCCGCCGTCGCCGTTCACGTGGCGTCACCGGCGGTGGCCTGCGCGCTCGCGGTCAGCTCGTGGACGATGCGGTCGGCGGTCGCGCGGTCCAGGCCGCCGATCTTGATCGGGCCGGCCGCGGAGGCGGTGGTCACCGTGACGTTGGCCAGCTTGAAGAGCTGCTCCAGGGGGCCGCGCTCGCTGTCCACGGTCTGGATGCGCGAGACCGGGGCGATCCGCCACTCCTGCTTGAACCACCCGGACAACGTGTACACGGCTTCCGGCGTGGTCTCCCAGCGGTGCACGTGGTACCGCCACCGGGGCATGACGATCAGGTGCGCGGCGGCCAGGACCGCGGTGACGCCGAGCGCCGAGATCCGCAGCGTGCGCTGATCACCACCGTCGGCCACCATCCAGGCGACCTGCCCGCCGATGAACACCAGCCAACCCAGGCACGCCCGTACGGTCCAGTACCAGATCGCGGTACGGCTCACGCGGTGCAGCGGGGGACGGAGGGTGGTGGGGGTTTGCACGCTTATTACTCTGCCAGATCGCCCACCGCCGCATGCCGGTCAGCTCCACGTTCTCGCAGGACAAATGTCATGCGCGGGGCGGCAGCGTCGGTGTGATCGGGCGGGGCCGGTCCGCCGGGTTCGCGGTGTGCGACGGCGAGACGGCGAGGCGCTCCAGCGCCACGTCGATGGCCATGTCGAGCTGGCTGTCCACGCCCAGCGCGTACTCCCGGGGTGTGATGTCCACCTCGACGTCCGGGTCGGTGCCATAGTTCTCGATGCGCCAGCCGACGTCGTCGAACGCGAAGGAGAACTCCGGCTGCGTGGTCACCGTGCCGTCGGCCAGGTGGTGCCGGGGCCAGATGCCGACGACCCCGCCCCAGGTCCGCTTGCCGATCAGCGTCCCGAGCTTGAGCAGCTTGAACGTGTGGCAGAAGATGTCGCCGTCCGATCCCGCCCACTCGTTCGTCACCGCGACCAGCGGCCCGCGCGGCGACTCCGGCGGGTACGGCTCGGGCACGCCCCAGCGTGGGAAGTCGTACCCGAGCCGCCGGCGCGAGAGCTTCTGCAGCAGCAGGGCGGACACGTTGCCGCCGCCGTTGAAGCGGACGTCGACGATCAGCCCTTCGCGGTCGTACTCGGCCAGAAAACCGCGGTGGAACTCGGCGAAGCCGTGCGGCCCCATGTCCGGGATGTGCAGATAGCCGACCCTGCCCCTGGTCCGCTCGTGGACCAGGTTCCGGTTGGCGGTCACCCAGTCGCGGTACCGGCCGGGCGTCTCGTCCGCGAGCGCCCGTACGACCACCGCCCGGGTCTCACCGTCGCGTTCGACGGTCAGCTCCACCTCCTCGTCGGCGAGATTGACCAGGAGCTGGTTCGGCGTGGTGTGGGCGCCGAGCGGCTGCCCGTTGATCGCGATGATCGCGTCGCCGGGCCGTACGTTCACCCCGGGCCGGGTGAGCGGCGAGGTCGTGTCGGGGTCCCAGCGGTCGCCGGAGACGATCCGGGCGATGACGTGGCGCCCGTCGCGGTAGGACCAGTCGACGCCGAGCTTCCCCTGCCAGTAGTGCGGCCGCTCGCGGTACTCCCCGCCGGTCTCGTACGCGTGCGAGGTGCCGAGCTCGCCGAGCAGCTCCCACAGCAGGTCCGAGAACTCGCCCCGCGTGGTCACCCGGTCGACCAGGGGGAGATAGCGGTCATAGACGGCGTCCCAGTCGATGCCGGCCATGTCCTCGTCCCAGAAATGTTCGCGTTGCAGCCGCCACGCCTCGCGGAACATCTGCCGCCACTCCGCGTCCGGGGCCACCGAGACCTTCACCCGGTTCAGGTCGATCCACCCGCTGGTACGGCTCGGTGTGTCGTCGTCCGGCGGCTCCTCGCCCGCCTTGAGGACCCGCAGCCGGTCGCCCGCGCGGTAGAGCAGCGTGCTGCGGTCGCGGCCGAGCTGGAAGTCGGTCAGGCCGCTCACGAGGACCTCGGCCTTCTGCTTGGCGAAGTCGTAGCAGCGCAGGGTGGCGGGTCCGCCGAGTGTGGGGAACGTCGTGTAGACGACCTTGCCGTCGAGCCCCGCGACCCGGCCGTACCGGCCCTCCGGCAAGGGGAAGGAGATGATCCGGTCGGTGAGCCCCGCGGTCTCGATGACCAGCGGCGCCGGGGCCTCCTCGGCCTCGCCGCCCGGTTCCTCCGAAGCCCGGCCCGCGTTTTCCGCCGGTGTGGCCGTGGGTTCGGAGAGCGGACGGGGCTCGGGCACGAACGGCGACGGCACGTCCGAGCGCAACGCGATCGCGTACGGCCGCGTGCCGAGCGGGAAGCCGAGGTCGAACTGGAGCTCGTCGTAGACGGGGGTGAACGCCCGCTGCCCGATGAAGTAGAGGTAGCGGCCTCCCGGATCGAACGACGGCCGGTGGTCCACCAGCAGCGGCAGCGTCGCCATGAACGTCTCGCCGGTCTCGGCGTGGAACAGCTTGATCGCCGTGGCCTGCGCGGAGATCGGGCAGGCGTAGGCCAGCCACGACCCGTCGGGCGACCACTCCGGGTCCTCGATCGCCCCGAACAGGCTGGCCTCCACCTCGGTCACGCGTACGCCGAGCTCGTCGGCGAGGTGGGCGAGATCGACGACGAGGAGCTCGTTGCGGTGGTTGGTGACCGCCACCCGGTCGCCGGTCGGGCAGACGGCGAGCCGGTTCACCCGCCCGGTGTCGGCGGAGTCGAGCCGGATCGGCTCCGTCTCGCCGTCGGCCGCCAGGATGACCAGCACCTCGCGGTCGCCGTCGTCGCTGGCCGCCGCGATCAGCCGCCGATTGTCGTTCAGCCAGGTCAGGAAGCGGTAGCGGACGCCGTCCTGCACGCCGTGGCGGCGTACCGGCCCCTCCCAGTTGGCGAAGGAGAACGCCTTGCCGCGGGTGGTGATCGCGAGCCCGCTGCCGTCGGGGTTGAGCGTCGCGGTGTCCAGGTATTCCGCCGCCGAGACGAACCTGCGGTTGCGCTGGGTGCGCGAGCTGCCGAGCAGTACGTCGACCTGCCGCGCCTCGCCGTCGGACGGGTCGAGCAGGTAGACGGCGCCGTGGGCGTGGTAGACGAGGCAGCACCCGTCCGAGGACAGGTTGCGCGCGTAGTAGTCGCCGTGATCGGTGTGCCGTCGCAGGTCCTCGCCCTGCGGAGTACAGGAGTAGACGTTGCCGATCCCCTCGTGGTCGGACAGGAAGTAGATCCGGTCGCCGACCCAGCAGGGCGAGGCGAGGTTCCCGGGAAGCTGGACGAGCCGCTGGAACGCCCCGCGCCCGGTCGGGTCCACCCACAGGTCGCCCACTGTGCCGCCCCGGTACCGCTTCCAGCGCGCCGGGTCGGCCGTGTTGCGCCCCAGCACCATGCCGCACCGCCCCTGGCCCGGGGTGGGCGGGCCGTACGAGATCGTCCCGGCCGGGCCGTACGGCAGGCGTTCGGGCACGCCGCCGGGACGGACGCGGTGCAGCCACCGGTAGCCGTCGAACGGCTGGCACTCGTCGCTCGCGTAGACGACGGCGCCCGAGGGGTCCCAGCCGGTCACCACGGAGCTGGCGCCGTGGAAGGTGATCCGCCGGGTCGCCCCGCCCTCCGCGGGCATGACGTAGACCTCTTCCGGCCCCTCCTCGCGCCCGACGAAGGCGATGCGCCCCCCGTCGGGGGAGAACCGGGGGTACGTCGCCTCCGCCAGGCCCGCGGTCAGCCGGAAGGCGCGACCGCCGTCCGCGTGGACCATCCACAGGTCGTCCTCGCAGGCGAAGACGATGACGTCGCGAAAGATTGTCGGAAAGCGGAAGTACCCAGACATGCCGCCTCGTCGGGTGTCGCGGATGTGTCCGGATGGTCACGCCGTGAACCTGGCGGGCGGCGCCGGCGCGGGCGTGGCACGTCCGGGGCCGGGCCCGGATCGGGTGGCCCGGCCCTTCGGTCAGCTATTGGTTCTGCGGTTATTCGTTCTGAGTCGTCGGCCGCTCGTCCATGGAGCCGGTCGATCCGGACGACTTCTTGGACTGCTTGGCCGAGCGGGCCTGCTTGATGGCCGACTTCTTGGCCTTGCCCGTCGACTTCGCGGCCTTCTTCTTAGGTGTTTCAGCCATAATTCCCCCGTTTGGGCCATGATGCGAGCACATGTCCGCATCAACGCGATTGATACCCAATTCGGTTATTTGTCACCCCGTGACGAGGTTTGCTGACTCCAGGCCGGGCAGAGGTGCGGCATACGAGGCCCGACGAGCGCTGGGACAAGCCGATCCAGGTCGCGCGAGGGGCGCGGCGGTGTCTGGACTGAGGAGCGAGTGGGGAGCGAGGGACGAGCGACTCCGAGTGACGAGGGAAGACATCGACTGAAGGCGCCCCGAGCCCGCGCGAGCGAAGCGAGCGCAAATGAACCTCGTCTGAGGGGGCAGAGATGACGACCAGGGAGATGGGGGTCGACCCCCGGGAACTCGACGACGACGATCTCTTTCGCGAGATGCGCCATCTCCACGAGACCCGGACCGACACCCTCCTGCACGGATCCGACGACGCGCTGGAGCACCACACGATCCGGACCAGGCAGCTTGAGGGGGAGTACCTCAAGCGCTACCCCGAGCGGGACGTGGATCCGGAGCGCCTGCGCAGCGGAGCACGGCTGAGGTGAGCCGCCATGAGCAGAACGATGACAGGTCGGAGGGCGCGCGGCCGCGCCGGTGACGCCCCCGTCCGGGTCGCGGAGGCCCCCTGGCCGCTCGCCGACGTGCAGAGCGTGTACGACGACGACATGCGCGTGTACGAGACCGTGGCCGCGCTGGGCGTGGACCGGCGCCCGGCCACCGTCGCCGAGATCACCCGGCTCGCCGACCTCCCCGAAGAGTTCGTACGGCAGAGCCTCGATGTCCTGGTGGCCGACGGATGGTTGGTGCGCCGCCAGGGCGTCTACCTGGTGGGGCCCAACGACTGGAGCCTGGAGTACTGAGTCGCGACGCTGAACGCGGGCGGTGAATCCCGGCGTGACCACTGCCGACACGGCGAAGCCGCCGCACCTCGCGGAGTGCGGCGGCTTCGGTGCGGACGGGTGTCCGCGAGGGGAGAGCCCCCTTTACAGGGGAGCCTGTGACGGGAGAGCTCTGTGCTGCGGGGAGGCTCCGAAGACGTCGGAGTCGCCGACGTCAGCTGCAGGCGCTGGCGAAGGCCGCGCCGGCCTCGGTGACCTTCTTGGCGAAGTCGCCGACCTTGGTCGCGGCGTCGGCGGCCTTCGGGTCGATCTTGAGGGCGCCGAAGGAGTCGCCGAACTTCGTCAGCGCGCTCTGCAGGTCGCCGTCGGCCTTGCCGGCGATCTCCTTGAGCTTGGCCGCGAAGTCCGAGCTCGCCTTGTTGAACCCGTCGAAGTTCGTGCCGGCCGAGGCCATCGCGCCCTGGTAGTCCGTCATCGCCTTGGTGGTCTCCGCGCAGAGCGCCACCTTGTCAGCGCCTCCGCCGCAGGCCGAGGTCAGGGCGAGAACCGCGGACGCCGCGACGACGGCGAGAGAGTTCCGGACGATGCTCATTGATTGCCTTCCTAGTGATCTTTGAGACGGGGAGCGACGTTAGGGACGTCCCCTTGCAGGTCACTTACAACCCGCTTACAAAAGCAGAAGATCGTAAAGTACCGGTGTTGCCGGACCTATGCTTGCGCCCATGACGCGACGACTTGCCGAAGTTGCCAAAAAAGTGGGGGTGAGCGAGGCGACGGTGAGTCGCGTGCTCAACGGCAAGGCGGGCGTTTCGGACGCGACGCGGGAGGCGGTGCTCACCGCGCTTGACGTGCTCGGATACGAGCGGCCCACGCAGCTCCGCGGGGAGCGGGGCCGCCTGGTCGGCCTGGTGCTCCCGGAGCTGCAGAACCCGATCTTCCCGGCGTTCGCCGAAGTGGTCGGCGGCTCCCTCGCCCAGCAGGGGTTCACGCCCGTGCTCTGCACCCGTACCGTCGGCGGCATCTCGGAGGCGGACTACGTCGATCTCCTGCTGCAGCAGCAGGTGTCCGGCGTGGTCTTCGCGGGCGGCCTGTACACGCAGGCGGGGGTGGTGCACGAGCACTACCTCAGGTTGATCGACCGGCGGCTGCCGACGGTCCTCGTGAACGCGGCCGCCGACCACTGGGAGTTCCCCCGCGTGTCATGTGACGACTCGATCGCCGTCGAGCAGGCCGTGGGCCACCTGCGGTCGCTCGGGCACGAGCGTGTCGGCCTCGTCGTCGGCCCGCCCGACCACATGCCGTCCGTACGCAAGCTGGAGGCGTTCCGGGCGTCCGGCGGCGAGCTGGTCGAGCACACCATGCACTCGCTGGAGGGCGGCCACGCAGCGGCGGCCAAGCTGCTCGCCCGGGATGTGACGGGCATCGTCTGCGGCAGCGATCCGCTCGCGCTCGGGGTGGTCCGGGCCGCCCGCCGGCAGGGGTTGCGGGTGCCCCAGGACGTGTCCGTGGTCGGCTACGACGACTCCGCGCTGATGACGTGCGTGGATCCGCCGCTGACGACGATCCGGCAGCCGATCGAGGCGATGGGCCGGGCCGTGGTCGAGCTGCTGGTCAACCAGATCGACGGGACCGCGGTCGCGACCGGCGAGCTGCTCTTCGAGCCCGAACTGGTGGTGCGCGCCTCCACGGCCCGCCCCCGCGCCGCCGCCGGTTGACCGCCTGATTCACCCTGCGCCGCCGGTCGGCTCGGCCGGGGCGACCGTGGCGGTCGCTCCGGCCGGACGCGTACGCTGCGCAAGCGAACGCAAATTCTTACGCGAATTGTCGTATGCTTGCGTTCATGACACGACGGCTTGCGGAAGTGGCCAAGAAGGTGGGCGTGAGCGAGGCGACGGTCAGCCGCGTCCTCAACGGCAAGCCCGGCGTGTCCGACGCGACCAGAGAGGCCGTGCTCACCGCCCTCGACGTGCTCGGGTACGAGCGGCCCTCACGGCTGCGCGGGGAGCGGGGCCGCCTGGTCGGCCTGGTGCTCCCGGAGCTGCAGAACCCGATCTTCCCGGCGTTCGCCGAGGTCGTCGGCGGCGCGCTGGCCCAGCAGGGATTCACGCCCGTGCTCTGCACCCGTACGGTCGGGGGCGTCTCGGAGGCCGACTACGTCGATCTGCTCCTCCAGCAGCACGTGTCCGGCATCGTCTTCGCCGGCGGCCTGTACGCCCAGGGCAATGCGTCACACACGCACTACGAGCGGGTGCGGGAGCGGGGGCTCCCCATCGTGCTGGTCAACGCCGCCGTCGAGCACCTGCGCTTCCCCCAGGTCTCCTGCGACGACGTGGCCGCCGCCGAGATGGCGCTCGCCCACCTGCTGGCCCTCGGCCACCGTCGCGTCGGCATCCTGCTCGGCTCGCCCGACCATGTGCCGTCCCGGCGCAAGCTCGCCGCGTTCCGGGCGTTCGCGGAGGAGAAGGGGCTGGAGCTGGCCCCCGAGCAGGTCGAGCACGCGTTGTTCTCGATCGAGGGCGGCCACGCCGCGGCGGCCCGGCTGGTGCGGCACGGCGTCACCGGCATCGCCTGCGCCAGCGACGTGCTGGCCCTCGGCGCGATCCGCGCCGCCCGCCGGGCCGGGCTGTCGGTCCCGGGGGACGTCTCCGTCGTCGGCTACGACGACTCGGCCCTGATGAACTGCGCCGATCCGCCGCTGACGACCGTGCGCCAGCCCATCGAGGCGATGGGGCGGGCCGCCGTCGAACTGCTCGTCTCGCAGATCCGCGCGGGCGCCGTCCCGGGTGACGAGCTGCTGTTCGAGCCCGAGCTGGTCGTCCGCTCCTCCACGGGACCCGCGCCGGCCGACCCCGCCTGAGCCTGGTCTTCTCTCCCGCCCGCGTGGCCCGCCCGCGTGGCCCGCCCGCGTGGCCCGCCCGCGTGGCCCGATCCCGCATGGGCCGGTCCCGCCTGGTCCCGTCACGTCGGCCGATCCCGCCCGGGTAACCCCCTGGTCCGGGCCCGATGCCGCCCCTTCCCATGCCGCCGGCGATCGACGGGACCTGCCGTGGAGATTCGCATTGCTGTCACTTTTTTGCATCAGACACACCAGAGTCTTGCTCTTATATGTGTCGCTTTGTATGTTTCAGGCAAATGTCCGGCTCGTGGCCGTTCGATGAGACGGTGGGCGAGCGGGGGCGCCTAGACGGGTCGTGGTGTGCCGTTCCAGGAGGGAACAAGATGAAATCCCGCAACCTCTCGATACTGCTGGCGGCAGGCATCACCCTCACCGTCGCCGCCTGTGGCAGCGGCGGTGACGACGCGAAGGACAGTGCCAAGCCCGGCGCGTCGGCCGGGGCGGACGCCCCGGTCACGATCACGGTCGGCTGCAAGCCTCCGAAGAACAACGCCAAGGAAGCGGCCCAGTGGGACGCGGACGTCGCGGCGTTCCAGAAGCTGCACCCGAACATCACGGTCGAGGGCAAGGACGCGTTCCCCTGCATCGTGCCGGAGACGTTCCAGGCCAAGCTGGCCGGCGGGCAGATGGAGGACGTCTTCTACGTCTACTACACCGACGTCCAGAAGATCATCGCGGCCGGCCAGGCGGCGGACGTCACGCCGTACCTCGACAGCGTTCCCGCGCTGAAGAACATCCGCCCTGACGTCATGAGCGTCTTCAAGAGCGGCGACAAGATCTACGGCCTGCCGAGGGTCAACTACTCGACGGGTCTCGTCTACAACCGCAAGCTCTTCACCCAGGCCGGTCTCGACCCCGACAGCCCGCCCAAGACCTGGGCCGAGGTGCAGGAGGCGGCCAAGAAGGTCGCGGCGCTCGGCCCCGGCTACGTCGGGTACGGCGAGTACAGCGCCGGCAACACCGGCGGCTGGCACTTCACCTCCTCCATCTACGGCCGCGGCGGCGACATGGTGACGCCCGACGGCAAGAAGGCCGCCTTCAACAGCCCCCAGGGCAAGGCCGTCCTGGAGAACCTCAAGCAGATGCGCTGGACCGACAACAGCATGGGCACCAAGCAACTGCTGCGCTGGGAAGACCTCATGCGGATGATGGGCAGCGGCAAGCTCGGCATGATGATCGGCGCTCCCGACGTGGTCAAGGAGGTCAACAACACCTTCAAGGGCAAGTTCGACGACTACGGCGTGGCAGGGATGCCGGAGGCCACGTCCTCCCTCAGCGGCGGCGACGGCTACATGTTCAACCCGAAGGCCACCCCGGACCAGATCAAGGCCGGTCTCCAGTGGCTGGAGTACAAGTTCCTGACGCCCGGCCAGGGCCAGTTCAACTACGAGCGGGCCAAGGCGGACGGGCTGCCGGTCGGACTGCCGGACATCGACCTGTTCGGCAGCGCCGAGCCGGGCCAGAAGATCCAGGAGCTGCGCAAGCAGTTCGCGACGATACCCGTGGAGCACTTCCAGAGCTACGTCGACGCGAACGCGGCCGTCCAGTTCAAGCTGGAGCCGCCGAAGGCCCAGGAGATCTACGCGGTGCTCGACACGGCGATGTCGGCAGTGCTGACCAGGCAGGACGCGAACGTCGACCAGCTGCTCGCGGACGCGCAGAAGAAGGTCGACAACATCCTCGCCAAGTCGAGCTGACCTCGGCTCCGGGGCGTCGCCGACGCGCGGCGCCCCGGTGGTCACGTCGATTCAGGAGTCAAAACCGATGACCACAATCACCGTGCGGAGCTCGCGGCGGCGGGGCCGGGAGGCGATGAGGCGTGCCGTGCGCCGCAACCTCACGGCGTACGGGTTCCTCTGCGGGGCGCTCGTCTGCTTCGCGTTCTTCTCCTGGTACCCGATGATCCGGGAGTTCCTGCTCAGCTTCCAGAAGACGAACTTCGTCGGGCCGCCCGAGTGGGTGGGGCTGGACAACTTCCGCACGGTGACGGAGGACTCGGCGTTCGGGCCGGCCTGGATCAACACCGCGATGTTCACCCTGCTCGCGCTGGTCGCCGGATACGCCGTGCCGTTCGTGATCGCGCTGGTCCTCAACGAGCTGCGGCACGCCAAGGCGTATCTCAGGGTCGTCGTCTACCTGCCGGTGATGCTGCCGCCGGCCGTCGCGGTGCTGCTGTTCAAGTGGTTCTACGACCCGGGTCCCGGGCTGTTCAACCAGATACTCGACGCCGTCCACCTGCCCACGCTGAGCTGGCTCGACTCGACCACGACGGCGCTGATCTCGCTGGTCATCGTGTCCACGTGGATGAACCTCGGCACCGGCACGCTGATCTACCTCGCGGCGCTGCAGAGCATCCCCGGCGAGCTGTACGAGGCGGCGGAGCTGGACGGTGCCGGGCTGCTGCGCCGGGTCTGGCACGTCACGATCCCGCAGACCCGGCTGATCCTCCTGGTGATGCTGCTGCTGCAGATCGTCGCGACCATGCAGGTCTTCATCGAGCCGTACCTGCTGACCGGCGGCGGGCCGGAGAACGCGACCGTCACCGTCGCCTACCTCATGTACCAGTACGCCTTCAGCTTCGGGAACTTCGGCGGCGGCGGTGCGCTGGGCCTCATGCTCATGATCGTGCTGATGGTGTTCTCGGCCGTCTACCTGCGCGTCTCGCGGGACGACAAGAACTGAAGGGGAGTGGCACCGATGTCGAACCGCACGGCCGAGGCGTCCGGCGCCGACGTCCGCCCGGACCGGCGGGCCCCGCTCGGGCCGCCCGCGCCGGTACGGAGGAAGGGACGCCGTCGTCCGGGCAGGGCGGGGGAGCGGCGCGAGGTCCGGGGCCTGGTCTCGCCGTACACGCTGACCACCACCCGCGGCCGGATCGTCTACTGGACGGTCCTGGTCGCCGTGGTGACGGCGTTCACCGCGATCTTCGTCTTCCCGCTGTACTGGATGGTCACCAGCGCCCTGAAGTCGCCCGAGGAGATCGCCCAGATCCCGCCCTCGCTCTTCCCGGAGAAGATCGACTTCGGGGTGTACAAGGAGGCGTGGGACCAGCTCGACCTGGGCCTCTTCCTGCGCAACACGGTCGTCTACGCCGCCGGGGCCTGGCTGTTCACGCTGGCCTTCGACGTGTCCGCGGCGTACGCGCTGTCGAAGCTGCGGCCGGTGCTCGGCAAGGCGGTGCTGGCCATGATGCTGGCCACCCTGATGATCCCGCCGATGGTGATCCTGCTGCCCGCGTACCTGACGGTCAAAGAGCTGCCGATCCTGGGCTGGAACCTGCTGAACACGCCCTGGGCGATCTGGCTGCCCGCCGCCGCGAACGGGTTCTTCATCTTCCTGCTCAAGCGGTTCTTCGACTCGATCCCGCGTGAGCTGATCGAGGCCGCCGAGATGGACGGCGCCTCCCCCGCGCGGATCCTCTGGTCGATCGTGCTGCCGGTGTCGCGGCCGATCCTCGGCGTGGTCTCCATCCTGTCGGTGGTGAGCGTCTGGAAGGACTTCGTCTGGCCGCTGCTCGTGCAGCCGGACACCGACAAGATGCCGATCAGCGTCGGCATCTCCTCCCTTTCCGCTCAGATGCCGCAGAACGTTCTCATGGCCGCGCTCGTCATCGCCAGCGTCCCCGCCATCGTGGTCTTCCTGTTCTTCCAGCGCAGCATCATGGCCGGCCTCACCGCTGGAAGCCTCAAGGGCTGACACGGTCGAGCGTCCGCCGGTTCACCCATTTGTGTAAGGAGTTGTGTTCAGCATGTCCGGCAATGCCTCTCGGGGGACCACTCCACAACCCGAAGAAGAATGGTGGCGCGGCGCCGCGATCTACCAGGTGTACCTGCGCAGCTTCGCCGACGGAAACGGCGACGGCACCGGAGACCTGGCGGGGCTGCGGGCCCGCCTGCCGTACCTCGCCGATCTCGGTGTGGACGCGATCTGGCTCAACCCGTGGTACCCGTCGCCGATGGCCGACGGCGGGTACGACGTGGCCGACTACCGGGGCATCGAACCGGTCTTCGGCACCCTGCCGGAGGCGGAGGCGCTGATCGAGGAGGCGCACGCCCACGGCATCCGGGTCATCATCGACGTCGTGCCCAACCACGGATCCGACCGCCACGCCTGGTTCCAGGAGGCGCTGGCCGCCGGTCCCGGTTCGGAGGCCAGGAAGCGGTTCTGGTTCCGCGAGGGCGACGGCGACACCCCGCCCAACGGCTGGCGCTCCATCTTCGGCGGGCCCGCCTGGACCCGCGTCCCGGACGGGGAGTGGTACCTGCACCTCTTCGCTCCCGAGCAGCCGGACTTCAACTGGGAGAACCCGCGGGTCCGCGCCGAGTTCCTGGACATCCTGCGGTTCTGGTTCGACCGCGGCGTGGACGGCTTCCGCATCGACTCCGCCGCCGTGCTCCTGAAAGACCTGGACAGCGTGGAGGAGTCCTACACCGACCACGACGGCGTCCACGACATCTACCGGGAGTGGCGGCGGGTCTGCGACGAGTACCCGGGCCGCGCGCTCATCGGGGAGGTGTGGCTGCCCGACCAGGAGCGATTCGCCCGGTATCTCCGGCCGGACGAGCTGCACACCGCCTTCAACTTCGACTTCCTCTCCTCCGCCTGGGAGGTGGGGGCGCTGCGCCGGGCCATCGACCTGACCCTGGCGACGCACGTCCCGCTGGGCGCCCCCGCGACCTGGGTGCTGTCCAACCACGACGTCGCCCGCCCCGTCACCCGGTACGGCAGGGCCGACACGTCCTGGGACAACGCCGACCGCAGGGACGGCGCACCGCACGACCCCGAGCTGGGGTACCGCCGGGCCAGGGCGGCGGCGCTGCTCGCCATGGCCCTGCCCGGCAGCGTGTACGTCTACCAGGGCGAGGAGCTGGGGCTGCCGGAGGTGGAGGACATCCCGGGCGAGCTGCGCGAGGACCCCATGTGGCGCCGCTCCGGGCACACCGTGCCGGGCCGGGACGGATGCCGTGTGCCGCTGCCCTGGTCGGGCAGCGAGTCGCCGTTCGGGTACAGCACGGGCGAGCCGTGGCTTCCGCAGCCGGCCGCGTGGAAGGACCTCACGGTCGAGGCGCAGCGGGCCGATCCCGGGTCGATGCTGTCGCTGTACCGGGCCGCGCTGCGCCTCCGCCACGAGCGGCTCGGCGACGGCGCCATGACCTGGCTGCCGCTGGGCGACTCCGTGCTCGCCTTCACCCGCGACACCGGCGTGACCTGCGTCGTCAACCTCGGCCCCGACCCCGTGCGGCTGCCGCCGCACGAGGCGGTGCTGCTCGCCAGCGGGCCGCTCGACGGCGACCTCCTGCGCGCCGACACGGCGGCCTGGCTGGTCTGAGGCACGACGGGCGAAGGGCCCGGACGGGAGCGATCCCGTCCGGGCCCTTCGCCGTGGAGCGGCGTCAGGCGGGGAGTCGCCGGGCGGACGCGGCTGATTTTTGGGTCTTGACGATGGGCGGCCCGGCTGGTGCCATAGCAGCAAAAGTTAGGAAGCTTTCCTAACCTTCGCCCTGTCCTGGCCGCGCGGCCCCCCGTCCCCCCGCCCGGACGCGAGTCGTCCGGGCCTGACCGATCCCCGGGTCCGTACCGGCCCCGGCGCACGCCTCCAGCCGATCCTCGTCACGCACACAGGATGAGATGAGATGCGCATTCGACCATTGATCATCGTCGCGGGACTGCTGCTTCCCCTGGCCACGGCCCATCCCGCCGCCGCGGCGACGACCGTCTACCAGGCCGAGGACGCCACGCTCTCCGGGGCCTCGGTGGCCACCAACCACACCGGATACACCGGGACCGGATTCGTCGACTACGTCAACGCCGCCGGCGGCTACGTGCAGTGGTCGGCGTCCTCGGCCGCGGCCGGCCCGGCCACGCTGACCCTCCGGTACGCCAACGGCACGACGACCGCGCGCCCGATGGACATCGCGGTCAACGGGACCACGGTCGCGACCGGCGTGTCCTTCGCGGGGACCGGGAGCTGGGACACCTGGGCCGACAGGTCGGTCTCGGTCACCCTCAAGGCGGGAGCCAACACCGTCCGGGCCACCGGGACCGGCGCGGACGGCGGGCCGAACGTCGACAAGCTCACCGTGGTCAGTCAGGACGGCGGCGGCACCGGCCCGGCCGTGCCCTTCGGCAGTCACCAGTTCGCGTACGCGGCCGGGACGCTGCGCCCGACGGGCTCCCAGGCGACGCTCGACCAGAAGGTGATCGACTACTACACCACGTGGAAGTCCGCCTTCATCCGGCAGAACTGCGGGAACGGCTGGTACCAGGTGATCTCGCCGGACGCCGACCACCCCTACGTCGCCGAGGGACAGGGCTACGGCATGGTCGTGGTCGCCACCATGGCCGGGGTCGACTCCAACGCGAAGACGATCTTCGACGGGATGGTCAAGTACATGCTGGCCCACCCGTCCGTGCACAACCCCAACCTGCTCGCGGCCGAGCAGGACTCCTCGTGCAAGAGCGTCAACGGCTCCGACTCGGCCACCGACGGCGACCTGGACGTCGCGCTCGGCCTGCTGCTGGCCGACCGGCAGTGGGGGAGCTCCGGGACGTACAACTACAAGGATCTGGCCGTCAAGCACATCAACGCGATCAAGGCCAACGAGGTGAACCCGACGACCCACCTGACGCTGCTGGGCGACTGGAGCACCTCGGGCGACTCGCTGTACTACGTCACCCGCTCGTCCGACTGGATGATCGACCACTTCCGGGCGTTCAAGAAGGCCACCGGTGACAGCGCGTGGGACACGATCAGGACGGCGCACCAGAACCTGATCACCTCCCAGCAGGCGAATTACGCGTCGAGCACCGGCCTGCTCGCGGACTTCGTGGTCAACACGAACACCACACCCAAGCCCGCGCCGGGCAAGGTGCTGGAGGACGCGAACGACGGCAAGTACTGGTGGAACGCCTGCCGTGACCCCTGGCGCATCGGCGCCGACGCCGTGACCAGCGGCGACAGCGCGTCCCTGGCCTCCGCCCGGAAGATCAACACGTGGATCAAGAGCAAGACCGGCGGCAACGCGAACAGCATCGGCGTCGGGTACGCGCTGAGCGGCTCACAGATCAGCAGCGGCAGCGAGCCCGCCTTCTTCGCCCCGTTCGCGGTGACCGCGATGACGGACCCGGGCAGCCAGGCGTGGCTCGACGCGCTGTGGACGAAGATGGTCAACACGTCGTTCTCGTCCAACGACTACTACTCGGCCAGCATCCAGCTCCAGGTCATGATCCTGGCCTCCGGCAACTACTGGCTGCCGTGACCCGGCCGGCCTGAGGTCCCGAGCTCGAACCGTTCCCGGCAAGGCGTCCCGTCTTGCCGGGAACACCGTGTTTCAGGCGCGTGTTCCAGGCGCGGGTTCCAGGCGCGGGTTCAGGCGAGGGAGCGGGTCAGCGCGGTGTGGACGTCGTCGACGGCGCCGCCGAGCCGGCGCATGAGCGGGACGGACAGCATGCCCTCCCGCAGCCGGTCGTCCAGCTTGGTCCGGACGTGCGCCACGCCGTTGACGTCGCGCCCGTTGACGGAGTTGTGCAGCACCTGCTTGAGGTCCAGCGCCGCGTCCGGGCTGATCTCGGCGTCGGCCAGCCCGTCGGCGAGAACGACGTCGAAGCGGGCGACGGCGCGGTCCAGGGGGACCCGCCCCGAGGTGGCGAGCGGCAGCGCGGACACGTCGCGCTCGCGGCCCGACGTGCGGCCCGACGTGCGGCCCGACGTGCGGCCCGACGTGCGGCCCGACGTGCGGGCGACGGGCGACGCGACGGCCGGCGTCGGCGCGTCCGTCGTCGGCCGGGCGGCCACGATGCCGCTCCCCGCCGCGCCCAACTGCGACCACATCAGGACGCCGACCGCCACCGCCCCGGCCGCGGCGGCCGCCCCCCATCCCCGGCGGCGGTGCCCGTCCGGGGCCTGTCCCGGCGCGAGTGACTCGGCCACCTCGGCTACCTCGTCCGCACTCGGCCGTTCGGCGGGGTCGGGGGAGAGGCAGCGGCGGCACAGCTCGCCGATCTCGGCGGGCAGGCCCGCCACGTCCGGCACCGGGGGCGGGCCGTCGCGCCGTGCCGCCTCAATGCCCTCCCAGGTCGTCTCCGGGTACGGCGGGGCCCCGGTGAGCATCTCGTAGAGCAGCACGCCCAGGGCGTACACGTCCACCGCCGGGTCCGCGGTCATCCCGCGCAGCCGCTCGGGGGCGACGTACGGCGGCGTGCCGAAGTCGGCCACGAGATGGTCGTCGGCCTCGCCGGTGAAGGCCGCGATGCCGAAGTCGAGCAGCTTGGCCCCGTCCGGGGTGAGCAGCACGTTCTCCGGTGTGACGTCGCGGTGGACGATGCCGCGCTCGTGCGCGGCGGCGAGCACTCGCGCCAGCCGGGTCGCGATCAGCGTCGCCTCCGCCCAGGGCAGCGGTCCCTCGGTGACGCGGTCGGCCAGCGAGCGTCCCTCAAGGAGGCGCATGACCACGTACGCGGCGAGGCGGCCGCCGTTCGTGACGGTCTCGCCGTAGTCGTAGACCTCGATGGCGTCCGGGTGGATCAGCCGGGCGGTCGCCCTGGCCTCGCGCCGGATCAGCTCGCGGCCCGGGTGGTCCCCGTCCAGCGCGCCGTCCAGCACCTTGATCGCGACGGTGCGCTGCAGGGACTGGTCGAAGGCGCGCCAGATGACCGACATTCCGCCCGTCGCGATCCGCTCCTGCAGGAGGTAGCGGCGGGTCAGGACGTCGCCCTCGCGGAGCTCAGGACGATTCACGAACCACCAGTTCCGTGGGCAGCACCGGGTCGCCCTCGGACACCCTGGCCTCGGCCACCGAGGCGAGGAGCAGCTTGGCGGCGAGCGAGGCGAGCTCCTCGACGGGCTGGCGGACGGTGGTCAGGGTGGGGGAGGTGTGCCGGGCGATCGGCGCGTCGTCGAAGCCGACCACGGCGACGTCGTCCGGCACCTTGCGCCCGGCGCGGCGCAGCGTCTGCATGGCCCCGGCCGCCATGACGTCCGACGCGGCGAAGACGGCGTCCAGGTGCGGCGCCCGTTGCAGCAGCCACTGCATGGCGTGCGCGCCGGAGGCGTGGCTGAAGTCGCCGTACGCGACCGGCGGGTCGGCGACGCCCGCGTCGCGGAGCGTCTGGCGGAACCCGTCCAGGCGGTCCCTGGCGGCGGGGAGCGTCGGGGGGCCGGCGATGGTCGCGATGGCCCTCCGGTTGCTCAGCAGGAGGTGCTCGGCCGCCTGCCGCCCGCCGTCCTGGTTGTCAATGTCGACGTACGGCAGCTCGACGCCGTCCGGGGGACGGCCCGCGCAGCGTACGGGGATGCCCGAGGCGGCGAGGGTGACCGCGAGCGGGTGGCGCGATCGGGCGCTCACCAGGAGCACCCCGTCCACCGCCCCCGCGACCAGCGGCGGGGCGGCGATCGCCGTGGTCGCGGGTGTGGCGGTCATGACGACCATCGGGACGCCGTGCGCCGCCAGCGTGTCCTCGCAGGCGGACAGCAGCCTGGCGTAGAAGGGCTCGCTGAAGAGTCGCGGAGTCTGCTCGCAGACGACGGCGGCGATGATCTGGTCGGTGCGCCTGCCCCCGGAGCCGCGGGGCGCGCGCCGCCGTACGTAGCCGAGGCGGGACATGGCGTCGTGCACCTGACGGCGGGTGGAGGTCGTCACGCGGACCGAGCCGGTGAGGACCCGGGACGCGGTCGCCGGAGAGACGCCGGCTGCGGCGGCTACCTCCGCGAGGGTGGGAAGATCGGCCATTCCGTCTCCTCGGCCCGAAGTGTTACGGCTTGGGAGCGCTCCCAACGGAACGTATCACTGTTTCGTGCGTGTCAACAGAGGTTTCATCCGTATGAAACCTTTCGGAGTATTCGACCCCCGTTCGATATGGTCAGGGGCCTGCTGTCCTGTTGTTTTCGCGGCAGTTCGGTGGCAGTTCAATAGCAGTTCAGCGCGGGATTTCGCCGTGGAGAACGCGAACGTATTCCGGCGAACGGCGATGATGAAAGCGGGTTGACCGGCGACTTGACCATCAATGGTCGAACTGAGTGACGAAGGGCTGCGTGCTCGTCGCGGTAGGGTCCTTGACAACGAGATCACGGACCGGCGGACGCCTCTCTTTCGGTCTGTACCATTCTGGCCCCGCTGAGAAAGGTTCCTTCCGAGTGACCAGCTTTAGCCGGATCGTCCTGCCGGTCGCCGCGGGCGCGGTCGCGCTGACCATGCTCGCCGGGTGCTCCGGCTCCGGAACGGACGCCGCGGCTCCGTCCCCGTCGGCTTCGGCGGCGTCCGACGCCGTGGCCGCGTCGCCGTCGGCCGTCGCCTCGGACACGCCGTCCGCGGCCGGGGAACCGTCCGACTCTCCCTCCGAGTCTCCGTCCGATGCCGGGGACCCGGGTGACGCGGCGGGGCACAATGACGCGGACATCTCCTTCGCGAAGACGATGATCCCGCACCATCTGCAGGCCATCGACATGGCCGGGCTCGCCCGGACCCAGGCCGGCGACCAGTGGATCAGGGACCTCGCCGCGAAGATCACCGAGGCGCAGGACCCGGAGATCCGGACCATGAAGGGATGGCTGGACGGCTGGGGCGAGGAGCCCCTCCCGCGTGACCACGCGATGCCGGGCATGCTGGCCAAGGCCGATATCGCCAAGCTCGCCCAGGCCGACGGCTCCCCGTTCGACCGCCTCTTCATCACGCTGATGATCAAGCATCACCAGGGTGCGATCAAGATGGCCGAGGAGGAGATCGCCTCCGGTGCCTTCGCGGACGCCAAGGCGATGGCCAAGACGATCGTCGGCACGCAGAAGGCCGAGATCAAGGAGATGAAGGGCTACCTCGCCAAGCTGAAGTGACGGGCCGGCCCGCCTCGCTTTGAGCGCGGCCGCGCCTCCGGCGGTCCGTCGTGCTTCGCGCGACCGGCCGTCACCGGCGCGTGTGATGCGTATCGGCCTCAACCACCTGGCCTATTTAAGCGTCCGATATCTGCATAAAGTCGGCGCAGTGCGACCAGGAGAGTGACCGACGTGGAGTTCCGCCTGCTCGGCCCCGTGTCCGTGATCAGCGACGACGGGACCGTGCTCGACACCGGGCCGGCGCAGCAGCGGGCCGTGCTCGCGCTCTGCATGCTGGCCGTGCCCCGGCCGGTCAGCGCCGCCCGGATCGTCGACGCGCTCTGGTCGGGGGAGCCGCCGCCACGGGCGGTCAACACCGTCCAGGCGTACATCTCCAAGCTGCGCCGCGTCTTAGAGCCGGGGCGCACCCGGAGAGACAGCCCGTCCGTGCTGGTCAGCACGCCCGGCGGGTACGCGCTCGCCATGCCCGAGGACGGTTACGACCTGGGCCGGGCCAGGGACCGGATCGCCGAGGGGCGGCGGCTGCTCGGTGGCGGTGAGCAGGCCGCCGGCGCGCGGGAACTGCGGCGGGCGCTGGCCGAATGGCGCGGCGACCCCCTCTCCGGATTCGAGGACGAGCCCTGGGCGCGAGACGACGTCACCCACCTGGCCGAGCTGCGGCTCACCGTCGTCGAGGACGCGTCCGAGGCCGAGCTTTCCCTGGGCATGGGGCCGGAACTCGCGCCGGGACTGGCCCGGCTGCTGCTCGCCCATCCGCTGCGTGAGCGGCTGCGCCGGATCACCGCGCACGCGCTCTACCAGGCGGGACGGCAGGCGGAGGCGCTCGCCGTGCTCGCCGAAGGCCGCCGGATGCTCGTGGACGAGCTCGGCCTCGACCCCGACCCCCGTTCCCGGGAGCTGGAGCGGCGGCTCCTCTCCCAGGACCCCGCCCTCATGCCGGACCGTGTCGTGGTGACGGTGGCGGCGGACGAGTCGATCGGCCAGGCCCCGTGGGCGGGGAGGGCCGCGCCGACCCGGCTGATCGGACGAACGGTCGAAACCGAGGTGCTGCGCCGCGCCATCGCCTCCCCCGGGCACCGGGTCGTCCTCGTCGCCGGGGAGCCGGGCATCGGCAAGACCAGCCTGGCCGAGGACGCGGCCCGCCACGCCCCCAGGGCCGTCTTCGGCCGCTGCTGGGACGGCACCGGCGCCCCGCCGTACTGGCCGTGGGCGCAGGCGGTCCGCGAGCTGACCGGCCGGGGCGGCGAGCTGGCCGAGATCACCGACGCGACCGGAGAGTTCGCCCTCTACGAGGCGTTCGCCCGGCTGGTCGGCGGCCACGGTCCCGTGCTGGTCGTCATCGACGACCTCCAGTGGGCGGACGCCTCGTCGCTGCGACTGCTGGAGTTCCTGGCCGCCACCCGGTCGTGTCCGGAGCTGACGGTGGTGGCCACCTATCGCGACACCGAGGTCGGCGAGCCGCTCGCCAGGGCGCTGTCGACCCTCGTACGGCTCCCGCACGTCGAACGGGTCACCCTCGGGGGCCTGCCGGAGAAGGCGATCGCCGAATACCTCGAACGGGCGGGGGCCGACGCCACGCGGGCTGCCGAGGTGGCCAGGCAGACCGGAGGGAACCCGTTCTTCCTCGGCGAGGTGGTCCACCTCGGCGCGGACGCCCCGGGCGCCGTCGCCGACGTGCTGCGCGGCCGGATGGCCACGATGCCGCCGGGCGCGGCCGAGGTGCTCTCCGCCGCCGCCCTCCTGGGGCGTGAGGCCGAGCTCGGCGTCCTCCTCGACGTCGTGGACACACCGCGCGACCAGGTGCTCGACGTGCTGGACGCCGCCGTCCAGGCGCGGCTGCTGACCGAGCGCGGGCTGGTCTACCGCTTCGCCCACGACATCGTCCGGGACGTGCTCAGGGACGGGCTCGCGCCGTTGCGGCGTCGCCGCCTGCACGCCCGCGTGGCCGCGGTGCTCGAACGGCGCGGCACCCACCTGGCGGAGCTCGCCCACCACTACCGCGAGGGCCTGGTGATCACGGGGATGGCGGCCAAGGCCATCGAGTACGCCCGGCAGGCGGCGGCGCACGCCACCTCCCAGTTCGCGTACGAGGACGCCGCCGACCACCTGCGCCACGCGGTGCTGCTGACCGGGCGGCTCCCGGTGACCGACCTGGCGCTGAAGTGCGACCTGCTCCTCGACCTGGCGGACGCGCGGGCCGCGGCCGGCCTGACCACCCTGGTGCGCGCCTCCCTGGAGGAGGCCGCCGAGATCGCCGAGTCGCTCGGCGACGACGAGCGACTCGCCCGTGCCGTCCTCGGCTTCTCCGACCCGCTGGCCTGGGCGATGTATGAGGAGTGGGCCGCCGGAGACGCGCTCATCGGGCGCATCGAACGCGTCCTGCGCGCCCACGCCGGCGAAGGGTCGCCCTGGCGCTCGCAGCTCCTCGCGGCCGCGGCCGTCACCGGCTACTTCTCCCGTCCGGTGCCAGAGAGCACGGCCCTCGCCCAGGAGGCGGTGCGCGAGGCACGGCGGACGGGGGACGATCGCGCGCTGCTGCGCGGCCTCAGCGCGTACGAGATCCTCTCGCGGGGTGTCGCGACGCACGCCGAGCGCCAGGCGGTCATCGACGAGATGGCGGAGGTGGCCCGGCGCACCGGCGACCCGGTGTCTGAGTGGCTGGCCCGCGAGGCCGACTACGTCGAGCTGGTCAAACAGGGCGACGACGAGCGGGCGGGGCCGCTCCTGGAGTGGCTGCGCGAGACGGCGCGGCGGGTCCGCCAGCCTGCCCTGCTCAGCCTGGCGGCGTGGCTCGCCGCGATCCGCGTATACCTGCGGGGCGATCTGGAGGGAGCGCTCGCCGAGGCCGAGGAGGCGGCCCGGGTGCATCCAGAGGGCGCGCTCGGCAGGGACGACGTGGCCGTACGCGAGCAGGTCTTCCGTTTCCTGCTGCTACGGGCGCGCGGGGAGGCGACGGCGGCGCTCACCTTGGCCGACCGGATGCTCGCGGGCCGGCCGGGCCAGCCGGGCTGGCTGGTCCTGAAGTGCGTCGCCCTGCTCGACGCCGGCGGGCGCGCCGAGGCGGCGGACGTCCTCGCGGAGCTGGCGCGCGGGGATTTCGCCGCCGTCGAGGGCGATCTCGCCTACCGGTACATCCCCGAGTCGCTGAGCGAGGTGTGCGCGGAGCTGGGGGACGCCGCCGCGTCACGGGCGCTCTACGCGCGGCTCGCGCCGAACGCCGGGCGGCTACTCGGCTGGTCGGTGGCCGACCTTTGCCTCGGACGGCTGGCGCTGGCGTTCGGCGATCAGGAAGCCGCGGTCCGGCACCTTACGGCGGCCCGCGACCTGGTCGCCAGGTCGGGAGCCGTGCTGTACGAGCCCCGGGTGCGCGAGCTGCTCGCCCAGGTGTGCTGACGCGCGGGCGAGCAAGCGCGCGCCAAGGTGTGCGTGCCTGCGGTCTGTCGCGCGCCGTCCATGATGGAAGGGGTGACGCCCGCTGAGAGCGGGCTCGTGGAAGCGAGGTTCACATGACCGATTCCCGGCCGCATTTCTGGGCGGAGGGTGTCGTGGCTTCGTGGAATGACGAGGAAGGGCTCGGCATCGTCAGGTCCGGCGACGTGCCCGGCGACGTGTTCGTCCATTTCTCGATGATCTCCCAGCGAGACGCCGGGTACCGATCCCTCACGTCAGGCGAAACCGTCTACTTCACCTGGGAGGCGTTTCCCCAGGACGGTTGCCGGTTTCGCGCCATCGAGGTGCGTCGTCCAGGGGCCGGCCCGGATCATTCGCGCGCCGGAGAGTCGCGTGTGGGAGGGACCCAGACCGATGACGGCGCCTACGTCAGCCGGCTGCGTATCGAGTTCGACCACCCCGGCGAACCGTAACGCACCACCCGCCGCCCACCTCGTGCTGCTCACCGTCGCGGCGTCCTTCGGCTAGGTCGTCTTCCCCTTGGTCACCGCGGTCGCCACCATGGCGGGCGTGCTGGCACCGGTGGTCACGGGGGCATTGGTACAGCGAGCGGCGGATCCGGCCGAGGGATACGGCACGGTGTTGACCGTCGCGGGACTGCTCATGCTGGGGGGAGGCGCGCCGGCCGCGCTGGCCGTCCGCCCGGAGCTGGACAAGGAAAGGCTGGCTTCCCGATGAACATCACCGAGTACGCCGACAGCGTCTGGCGGGGCGAGCTCCCGGACAGCATCGTGCACACGGGACTCGCCGGGCAGGGCTTCGTCGAGGTCGCCGACGGTGTTGGCTTCCGCAGCGGGTTCGGCAACACGATCGCGGTACGCGAGGGCGGGAAGGTCACGCTCTTCGACACCGGCAACCCCTTCGACGCGGACCGGCTGCACGCCGAACTGCGGGCGTGGACCGACGAGCCGGTGACGACCGTGATTTATTCGCACGGGCACATCGACCACGTGTCGGGCGTGGGCCCGTTCGACGCGGAGGCCGACGCGGCGGGGCGGCCCAGGCCCACGGTGGTGGGGCATGAGGCGATCCCCGCCCGTTTTGACCGGTACATCCTCACGAGCGGCTACAACGCGGTGATCAACCAGCGGCAGTTCCAGACGCCGGACCTGACCTGGCCGACCGAGTACCGCTACCCCGACGTGACGTACCGCGACGAGCTGGCGGCCGGGCCCGTGGAACTCTTCCACGCCAAGGGCGAGACAGACGACGCGAGCGTCGGGTGGGTGCCGTCGCGGCGCATCCTGCTCCCTGGCGACCTGTTCATCTGGGTGAGCCCCAACTGCGGCAACCCGCAGAAGGCGCAGCGCTACCCGCGCGAGTGGGCCGTCGCGCTGCGCCGGATGGCCGCGCTCGGCGCGGAGACCATGCTGCCGAGCCACGGCGCCCCGATCTTCGGCGCCGACCGGGTCGAGCAGGCGCTGACCGAGACCGCGGAGTGGCTTGAGGCCATCGTCGAACGCTCCCTGGAGATGCTCAACGAGGGGGCCAGACTGGACGACATCGTCCGGGCCGTACGGCCTCCGGCGCGGCTGGCGGACCGGCCCTACCTGCGGCCGCACTACGACGAGCCGGAGTTCGTGGTGCGCAACATCTGGCGGCTGTACGGCGGCTGGTACGACGGCAACCCCGCCCACCTGAAGCCCGCGCCCGACGCCGTGCTCGCCGCGGCCGTGGCCGAGCTGGCGGGCGGCATGGAGCGGCTGTGCGACGCCGCGCTCAAGGCGCTGGCCGACGGCGACCAGCGGCTGGCGGGGCACTTCGCGGAGATGGCCGTACAGGCCGCGCCGGACGACCCAGGGGCGCACCTCGTGCGCGCCCGGGTGTACGCCGCCCGCGCGGCGTCGGAGGCGTCCCTGATGGCGAGGGGCGTGTTCGCCTGGGCGGCCGAGGAGTCACGGAAGGCCGCCGGAGGCGCCTGACCGGGAAGCGGCCCGGAACGACGGCCCGGAACGACGGCCCGGCAGCTGGACCCACCGGCTTCGCGCCACTCCCTGGGAAAACCAGGACACATGTCTTTAACATCGCCGAACTGTCGAAGTCCCCCGAGGGTGGGAACGATGGCGTGAGTGAACGAGGGCAGAGAGATTTGGCCGGGTGCCCCCTATCCGTTAGGGGCCGCCTACGACGGGGCAGGCACCAACTTCGCGCTCTTCGCCGAGGTCGCGGACAAGGTC
The DNA here is from genome assembly GCF_050947145.1 of Microtetraspora malaysiensis. Taxonomy (NCBI): domain Bacteria; kingdom Bacillati; phylum Actinomycetota; class Actinomycetes; order Streptosporangiales; family Streptosporangiaceae; genus Microtetraspora; species Microtetraspora malaysiensis. The sequence continues at coordinate 8,040,034 of NZ_CP191998.1, read as the reverse complement.
GAGCTCTGCATGTTCGACGAGGACGACGCCGAGGAGCGGGTGCCGCTCACCGAGGTCGAGGGGTTCGTCTGGCACTGTTACCTGCCCGGCGTCGGCCCCGGCCAGCGGTACGGCTACCGCGTCCACGGCCCGTACAACCCGGCGCGGGGGCAGCGGTGCAACCCCGCCAAGCTGCTGCTCGACCCGTACGCGAAGGCGGTCGAGGGCGCGGTCCGCTGGGACCAGGCGGTGTACGGCTACCGCTTCGGAGAGCCGGACAGCCGCGACGGCAGCGACTCGGCGCCGTACATGCCGCGCGCGGTCGTGACGAACCCGTTCTTCGGCTGGGGACACGACCGGCCGCCGGCCACGCCGTACCACGACACGGTGATCTACGAGGCACACGTGCGCGGGCTGACGATCCGCCACCCGAGGATCCCGGAGCGGATCAGGGGCACCTACGCCGCGCTCGGGCACCCGGAGATCATCGACCATCTGACCGGGCTCGGGGTGACCGCGATCGAGCTGATGCCGGTCCACCAGTTCGTCACCGACCATGTGCTGGAGAAACGCGGCCTGACCAACTACTGGGGATACAACACCATCGGGTTCTTCGCCCCGCACAACGAGTACTCCAGCTCGGGCCAGCGCGGCGAGCAGGTGCTGGAGTTCAAGGCGATGGTGAAGGCCCTGCACGAGGCGGACATCGAGGTGATCCTCGACGTGGTCTACAACCACACCGCCGAGGGCAACCATCTCGGGCCGACGCTGTCGATGCGCGGGATCGACAACGCCAACTACTACCGCCTGGTGGAGGACCACCCGGCGTACTACATGGACACCACGGGCACCGGGAACAGCCTGCTGATGCGCAGCCCGCACGCGCTGCAGCTCATCATGGACTCGCTGCGGTACTGGGTCAGCGACATGCACGTGGACGGCTTCCGCTTCGACCTCGCCTCCTCCCTCGCGAGGGAGCTGCACGCGGTGGACCGGCTAAGCGTCTTCTTCGACCTCGTCCAGCAGGACCCCGTCCTCTCGCAGGTCAAGCTCATCGCCGAGCCGTGGGACGTCGGGCCGGGCGGCTACCAGGTGGGCAACTTCCCGGCCCGCTGGACCGAGTGGAACGGCCGCTACCGCGACACGATCCGCGACCTGTGGCGCGGCGAGCCGGCGGCGCTGCCGGAGTTCGCCTCGCGGCTGACCGGGTCGAGCGACCTCTACCAGGACGACAGCCGCCGCCCGGCCGCCTCGATCAACTTCGTCACCTGCCACGACGGGTTCACGCTCCAGGACCTGGTCTCGTACAACGTCAAGCACAACGACGCCAATGGCGAGGACGGCAGGGACGGCGCGGACGACAACCGGTCGTGGAACTGCGGGGTCGAGGGGCCGGCCGGCGGGCCGGTCCAGCGACTGAGGGAGCGGCAGAAGCGCAATCTCCTCGCCACGCTGTTCCTCTCCCAGGGCGTGCCGATGCTCTCGCACGGCGACGAGACGGGCCGCACGCAGGGCGGCAACAACAACGCCTACTGCCAGGACAACGAGACGAGCTGGGTGGACTGGTCGGACACCCGGGAGAACCGGCTGCTCCTGGACTTCACCCGGCGGCTCTCGCGGTTGCGTCGCGACCACCCCGTCTTCCGCCGTCGCCGGTTCTTCTACGGCAGGCCGGAGCGCGGCTCGCACGACGAGCTGAGCGACATCGCCTGGCTGACGCCGTCCGGCACGGAGATGACGGACCAGGACTGGCACAACGGCTATGCCCGGGCGCTCGCCGTGTTCCTCAACGGCGACGCCATCACCGAGCCGGACCGGCGTGGGCGGAAGATCACCGACGACTCGTTCCTGCTGCTGTTCAACGCCCACCATGACGTCATCCGGTTCACCGTCCCGACCGGCTTCGGCGAGATGTGGACCACCGCGCTCGACACGGCGCGGCCGGTCGTCGCCGACTCGCGTGTCTGCCGGGCCGGTGAGGAGGTGCCGGTGTCCGGGCGTTCGGTGCGGGTTCTGCGCCGCGCGGGATGGCCTGGCGGTGACGTGGTCGCGCCGTCAGTATGAGGACGAAGCCAGGGAGTTACGGATCAGGCGAGCGGCCGGTCCACGTGCCGTCCCGGCCCCCGGACCGCCCGGCACGAGGCCGGAGACACGGCGGGAGGGCCGCGCCGGCGTGGCCGGGCGCGCCCGGCGGGATCCGCGGAACACGACCGGGCCGGAAGACCCGACGAAGGGTGGTGCCGTGACCTCGACGTACCGACTGCAACTGACCCCCGACCTCGGATTCGCGGAGGCGGCCGAGCTGACCGGCTATCTCCGGGAGCTCGGCGTCGGCGCCCTCTATCTCTCGCCGGTCCTGCAGGCCGTGCCCGGGTCCGCGCACGGATACGACGTCACCGACCACGCCGCCGTACGGGCCGAGTTCGGCGGCCTCCCGGCCCTGCGCGCCCTGGCCGCGCGGGGCCTGCCGCTGGTCGCCGACGTGGTGCCGAACCACATGACCGTGCCGGTCCCGGAGTCGGGGAACGCGGCGTTGTGGGCGGCGCTCCGGGACGGGCCGGCCTCGCCGTACGCCCGGTGGTTCGACCTGGATTGGCCGGTGGCGCTCCCCGTGCTCGGCGACGACGTGGGCGACCTGTACGGGGGTGGGACCGGTAACGAGGGCGGGGCGGGGTGCGATGGGTTCTCCGTGGACGGCAACGTGCTGCGCTATCACGAGCACGAGTTCCCGATCAGGCCGGGCACCGAGGGCCTCCCGCTGCCCGAGTTGCTCAGGGCCCAGCACTACCGGCTGACCGGCTGGCGCGACAGCCCCGGTTACCGGCGGTTCTTCGACGTCTCCTCGCTGATCGGCCTCCGCGTGGAGGACCCGGAGGTCTACGACGCCACCCACGCGGTGATCCTCTCCCTGCTCGACGGGGGCGTGCTCCACGGCCTCCGGGTGGACCACCCGGACGGGCTGGCCGACCCGCGCGGCTATCTCCGGCGGCTGCGGCCCCGCGTGCCCGGGCCGCTGTGGGTCGAGAAGATCCTGATCGACGGCGAGCGGCTGCCGGAGCACTGGCCGTGCGACGGCACGACCGGCTACGACGTGCTCAACATGGTCACCCGGCTGTTCGTGGACCCGGCCTCCGCGGAGCAGCTCGTCAAGACGTTCGCCCGCCACACCGGCGTGACCGAGGACTACGAGACGGTGCGGCACACGGCGAAGAAGCACGTCATCGAGCTGTTCTTCCGCGGCGAGGTCGACCGGCTCATGGCGGCCCTGCTCGGCGCCCGGCCCGAGACCGGCGGTGACGCGGACGCGCTGCGCGAGGCGGTGGTCGAGCTGCTCGCCGCGATGCCGGTCTACCGGGCGTACGTCGATCCCGGCGAGCCGCCGCCGGTCGAGTCGATCCGCGTCGTCAGGGGCGCGGCGCGGGAGGCGGCCGCGCACGCCGACCCCGCGGCGGTCGCGCGTGTCGCCGACCTGGTCCTGTACGGCCCGCCCGCGGCGGTGACGCGGTTCCAGCAGACCTGCGGTCCGGTGATGGCCAAGGGGGTCGAGGACACCGCGCTCTACCGGTGGTTCCCGCTGGCCGCGCTGAACGAGGTCGGCGGCGAGCCGGACCGGTTCGGCGTGTCCGCGGCGGAGTTCCACGCGTTCTGCGCCGGGCTGCCGCCGCGCACGATGACCACCCTGTCCACCCATGACACGAAACGCTCGGAGGACGTGCGGGCCCGGTTGGCGGTGCTGTCCGAGATGCCGGATGAGTGGGCCCTCGCCGTCGACTCCTGGGCGGCGGAGGTGGCGTTCGACCCCCGGCTCGACTACCTGGGCTGGCAGACGTTGATGGCGTCCTGGCCGATCAGCGTCGAACGTTTCACGAAATATCTGCTCAAAGCGGCACGGGAGGCCAAGACGGCGATCTCCTGGCAGAACCGCGAACCCGGCTACGAGAACGGCGTCAGGGAGTTCGCCCAGCGGGCGATCGACGTCTGCGGCGGGTCGGTGGCTGCCTTCACGGCGGTCGTGGACCGGTACGCCCGGGTCAACTCGCTCGGCCAGAAGGCCGTCCAGCTGATGATGCCGGGCGTACCGGACGTCTACCAGGGCAACGAGATCACCGACTTCTCCCTGGTCGATCCGGACAACCGGCGGCCGGTGGACTTCCGCCGCCGCCGGGCGCTGCTGGCCGAGGTGCTCGCCCCCGGGGCCCGCCCCACCACCTGGGAGGGCCAGAAGATGCTGGTCACCGCCACCGCGCTGCGGCTCAGGAGCCGGCTCGACCCGGCCGCGCCGTACGCGCCGCTGGAGGCGGGCGAGCACGCGGTCGCCTTCGCGCGCGGCGACGAGGCGGTGGTGGTGGCCACCCGCCTGCCCGTGGGACTCGAACGGCGCGGCGGCTGGGGAGGCGAGACCCTCACGTTTCCCCGGGGCCGGTGGCGCGATCTGCTGACGGGACACGAGCACACCGGGCGCGTCCCGATGGGGCACCTGCTGTCCCGGTATCCGGTCGCGATCCTCGGGCGGTGACCTGTGAACGACCCCACGTACGACCCCATGCACCACCCCATGTACGACACGGCGGAGCACAAGGACGGGAGAGGCATGTTCGAGGTCTGGGCGCCCGAGGCGGAACGCGTGGAGGTCGAGTCGGGAGGCGTCCGGCGGGTCATGACGGCGGGTCCGGGCGGCTGGTGGCGCGGCACCGGCGCGGAGCACGGCGCCGACTACGCCTTCCACGTGGACGGGGAGGGCCCCTTCCCCGACCCGAGGACGCGGCGGCAGCCGTACGGCGTGGAGGGGCCGAGCCGGGTCTACGACCACGACCGGTACACCTGGAGCGACCAGGACTGGCACGGTCGCGACCTGCGCGGGTCGGTCATCTACGAGCTGCACGTCGGCACGTTCACCCCGGAGGGCACCTTCGCCGCCGTCGCGGAGCGGCTGCGGCACCTGGTGGACCTCGGCGCCGACTTCGTCGAGCTCATGCCGGTGGCCCCGGTCCCCGGCCGGCGCAACTGGGGGTACGACGGCGTCGACCTCTACGCGGTCAACGAGGTGTACGGCGGGCCGGACGGCCTGAAGGACCTGGTCGACGCGTGCCACCGGGCCGGGATCGGCGTGATCCTCGACGTGGTCTACAACCACCTGGGCCCGTCGGGGAACTACCTGTCGGCGTTCGGGCCGTACCTGCACGGGTTCAAGGGGTCGTACTGGGGCGACGCGATCAACCTCGACGGCCCGGGGTCCGACGAGGTCCGGCGGTACTTCATCGAGAACGCGCTGCAGTGGCTGCGCGACTACCACGTCGACGGCCTGCGGCTGGACGCGGTGCACGCGCTGCACGACCGGCGAGCGACGCACTTCCTGGAGGAGCTGTCGGCCGAGGTGGAGGCGTTGTCCACGAACCTCGGACGCCCGCTCACGCTGATCGCCGAGTCGGACCTGAACGACCCGCGCCTGGTCACCTCGCGCGAGGCGGGCGGACTCGGGATGCACGCGGCGTGGAACGACGACGTCCACCACGCCATCCACGCGGCGGTGACGGGGGAGCGGCACTCCTACTACGCGGACTTCGCCGACCTGTCCGCCCTGGCCAAGGTGCTCACATCCGGATATTTCCATGACGGAACCTATTCGTCGTTCCGTGGGCGGACCCACGGCAGGTCGGCGAACGGGGTTCCCGGCTACCGGTTCGTCTGCTGCGTGCAGAACCACGACCAGATCGGCAACCGGCCGCTCGGCGACCGGGTGGAGCCCGAGCAGCTCTGGGTCGCCGCCGGGCTGCTGCTGACCGCGCCGTTCACGCCGATGCTGTTCATGGGCGAGGAGTGGGGGGCCACGACGCCGTTCTACTTCTTCACCGACCACCACGACCCGGAGCTCGCCGCGGGCGAGGCCGAGCGGCGCAGGCGCGAGTTCGAGGGGTTCGGCTACGACTGGAAGGCCCCCGACCCGCAGGACGAGACCACCTTCCTGCGCTCCAAACTCGACTGGAGCGAGATCTCCGAGGACGGGGGGATGTCCCTGCTCGGCTGGTACCGCGACCTCATCGCGCTGCGCAAGACGCACCCCGACCTCGCCGACCCGCGCCTGGACCGGGTCAGGGTCCGCTTCGACGAGGAGCGCCACTTCCTCGTCATGGAGCGCGGCTCGCTGCGCGTCGTGGCCAACTTCGGCTCCTTCCCCATCCCGGTACGGCTCTCGCCGGGGGCCAGGCACGTGCTGCTCGCCTCCGACGACGCCGTCGGGGTCATGGGCGGCGATCTCTACCTCCCCGCCCAGTCCTTCGCGGTCGCGCAGATCTGATCCCGGCCGTCCCCGGGACGCCGGACGCTAGGACGGGCGGTCGTCGTGCGCGATGAGGGCGAGCTGGACGCGGTTCTCCAGGCCGGTCTTGGCGAGGATGCGGGAGACGTAGCTCTTGACCGTGCCGACGCTCATGTGAAGCTCGGCCGCGATGTCTCCGTTGGACATGCCCCGCCCGACCGCCGCGGCGACCTCGCGCTCGCGGCCGCTGAGCCTGGACAACAGCCTGTGGGCGTCGTCGCGGCGGCGGCTCTCCGTCTCCGGCGCCAGGTGGGCGATCAGACGCCGGGTCACGTCGGGCGACAGGATCGGCTCGCCGGCCGCGACCCGGCGGACCGCGTCCACGATGCCCTCCGGCGGGGTGTCCTTGAGCAGGAACCCGCCGGCCCCGGCACGCAGCGCGCCGAAGACGTGCTCGTCGGCGTCGAACGTGGTCAGCATGACGACGTGCGGCGGGTCGGGCCGCCTCCGCAGCAGCCGGGTGGCGTCGATCCCGTTCAGGCCCGGCATCCGGATGTCCATGAGCACCACGTCGGGCGCGTGGGCGTCGACCGCGGCCGCGACGTCGGCGCCGTCGGCCACGCCGCCCACCACGACCAGTTCGTCGGCGCCCTTGAGCATCAGCGTCAGCCCGGCTCTGACGAGCGGGTCGTCGTCCACGATCAGCACGCGTATGGCGCTCACGCCGGCCATGGTAGCCAGACCGTCAGCCGGAACTCGCCGTCCTCCGCCCCCGCCCGCTCGACCCGTCCGCCCGCCAGCTCGGCCCGCTCCCGCATCCCGGCCAGGCCGGCGCCCTCGCCCTGGCCCTCGCCCCGGGGAGCGTCCACGACGGGGTTGCGCACCTCGATGGTGAGTCCCCGGTCCGGCCCGCCGTCGAGGCGGAGGGTCACCGGCCGGGTCGGCGCGTGCTTGCGGGCGTTGGTGAGGGCTTCCTGGACGATCCGGTAGGCGGCCCGCGCCGTCGCGCCCGGCAGGTCGGGCACGCGTACGCCGCCGTCGTCCATCTCGACCGTCATGCCGGCCCGCCGTACCTCGTCGACCAGGGCGGGCAGGTCCGGTTCGGCCAGGACGGGTGCTTCCCGCAGCACCGAGATGACCTGGCGCAGCTCCTGCAGCGCCTGGTGCGCGTTGGAGCGCACGACCGTGGCCGCCTCGACCACCTCCGCCGGGTCGGCCCGCGCGTTGAATTCCAGCGCTCCCGCATGCAGCGCCAGCAGCGACAGCCGGTGCGCCAGCACGTCGTGCATCTCGCGCGCGATGGCCAGGCGTTCCGTGTGGCGGGCCCGCTCCGCGCGCCGCCGCTGCTCCTCCTCGGCCCTGCGGGCCTCCTCCACGAGCGACAGGACCAGCCGGCGGCGGGCCCGCAGGAGCATCCCCCAGCCGGTCAACGCCACCCCGAACAGCACCGCGACCAGCGCCCACACCGGATACGGCGCCAGCCCCGGCGGCCGCAGCCGGAACCGGGCCAGCGTCGCCGCGACGTAGGCCGCGCCCACCCCGAGCGCAACCACCGGGCGCCGGTACAGGGCGGCCATCAGCGTCGCGATGCCCGCCGCCACCGACGCCGAGGCCGCGGGCACCGACAGCGCCACGGCTGCCAGCGCCGTCGCGACCGGCCACCGGCGCGACCGCAACAGCGCCAGGGACGCCGCCGCGCCGCCGGCCACGTCCGCGACCAGGTACCAGGTGGGCGCCGTGCCGAGGTCACCTGCCACGACGACCGCCGCCGCGGCCGCCGCGCAGGCGAAGGTGCCCATCCGGGTCGCCCGGTCCCATCGGCTTCTGGCGGGGCCCGGCCGTACGTCTGCCACCACGGACGCCCAGCGTAATCAGGGCGGCCCGCCGACGGGAGTGACCAAAGTCGATGCCGAGATGTCACCTGGGTTGCCACGGACGGGACCCGGGGCGGCAGCCGCGAGCCCCGGGCGCGGACCACCCTGGCCGCATGACGACGAACCGGACCCGCGGCCGCTGGGCCGCGCTGCTGCTCGCGGTGATCACACCGCTCGTCGCCGAGTTCACCCTCGGCAACCCGCCACCGCGCATGGCCTGGCTCCTGCTGCTGTGGATCCCGATCTACGGCGCCGGCATCGTCCTGGTGCGCGAGCTGGTACGTCGCGCCGGGACGGGCTGGGCCGGGGTGCTGCTGCTCGGCGCCGCCTACGGCATCGTCGAGGAGGGCTTGGCGCTGCAGGCGCTGAGCAGCCCCACGATCTACGGCGCCGCCGGGTGGGCGCCCCGGATCCTGGGCGTGAACAGCGCCTACACCGAGCTGCAGCTCCCCTACCACGCGGTCTTCAGCGCCGCGATCCCGATCCTGCTGACCGATCTGATCGTCCCGTCCCTGCGTGACCGGCCCTACCTGGGCAGGGTCGGCACCTGGCTGGCCGGCGCGGTCTTCGTCCTCGGCGCGTTGTTGCTGCGGGTGACCGTGGTGACCTCCATCGACCCCGGATACCAGGCGCCGCCGGCGATGCCGGCGGGCTGTGCGGCCGCCGTGGTCCTGCTGACGGTGGCGGGCCTACGGCTGAAGCCTCGTCCGGGAATGTCCCCGGCCGGGCCGCCCCAACCGGTGGCGGCCGGGGTGTTCGGCGCGGTGGCCGCCTTCGGATACCTGGCGTTGCTGTTCCCCTTCGGCGGCGCGACCCAGCCCGCCTTCACCCACGGCGGATGGGTGGTCGTTCCCATGACGGCCGCGGCCGCGCTGGCCGTGGTCGCGGGGTGGCTCCTGCGCCGCTGGACGGCCGGCGGCCTGTGGACGGACCGGCACAGCCTCGGCCTGGCCGCCGGTGCCCTGGTCGCCCACACCGCGTTCGGCCTGATCTCCAACGCCGACACGGTGGCCGACCGGATCGGCCTCGCGGTCGTCGGCGCGGTCATGGTGTGTCTGCTCGCCCTGCTGGCCCGCCGGATCCGCCGGCCCCGCGCCGCCGCCCCCGGCAGGCCGTAGCGGCGTCCGACGCGGCTCCGATCGCGTCGGGTCAGCGGCGCGGTCCAGAGGTGTCTGGATAAATCGGGTGCTTTCCGGCGGGCCGTACGGGAATCTGGTCGCCATGCAGGCCACCGTGACCGTGACCCCGGCACAGCTTCCCGACGTGCTGCTGCACGTCGCGGTCGCGCGACCAGTGTTCCTCTGGGGAGCGCCCGGCATCGGGAAGAGCTCGCTGGTCCAGGCGTTCGCCGCGTCACTCGGGCTGGACTGTGTCACGCTGCTCGGCACCCAGCTCGCGCCGGAGGACCTCATCGGCGTGCCCCAGATCGTGGACGGCCGCAGCCGCTTCGCGCCCCCCGAGACCATCGCCAGGGACGAGCCGTACTGCCTGTTCCTCGACGAGCTCAACGCCTCGGCGCCCGAGGTGCAGAAGGCGTTCTACTCGCTGATCCTGGACCGCCGCATCGGCACGTACGAGCTGCCCGAGGGGTCGGTCGTCATCGGCGCGGGCAACCGGGCGGCCGACAACGCCCTCGCCAGGCCGATGGCGTCCGCCCTGGTCAATCGCATGGTGCACGTCCACCTGCGGGCGTCGGTCGACGACTGGCTGAAATGGGCGGCCGACCACGGCATCCACCCGTGGATCGTCGGCTATCTCACGCAGCGCCCGGACCACCTGTGGAGCGCCCCGCCGAAGGTGGAGGAGCCGTTCTCCACGCCGCGCGGCTGGCACATGCTCTCCGACGCCCTCCACTCCTACGGCCAGGGCATCGACGACGACATGCTGGGCGTGCTCGCCCACGGCACCCTCACCGCCGCGCACGCTTCGGCGTTCCGGGCGTACGTGAAGACGGTGCGGCACGCCTACGACCTGGACGCCGTGCTCAAGGGCGACGCGGGCTGGCCGCGCGACCCGGAGAACCGCGACCTGCTCTACTTCCTGGCCGAGACGTTCCGCGCGCGCCTCATCCGGGGGCTGCCGAGATCGAAGGAGCACGCTCCGCCGGACGGGAGGCAGCTCGCCTACCGGGCCAAGACGCTGCTCGTCGAGCTCGCCGAGATCTCACTCGAATGCGCCCAGCTCGTCATCGCCACGGGAGACGACGGCGCTCCGGTGCTGCCCTCGTGGTTCCTCGTCGAGGTCAGCCGGGACCTGCCCCGGCTCGCCGCCGCGCGGAGCTGACGTGGCCCGGCGCGCGAAGAAGGCGGACCCCTGGCGCGACGCCGTGCACAAAGGGTGGGACCTGATGGCGGCGCACCCGCTGTTCGGGACGCTGCGCGGCTACCTGTACGAGGCCCGGGACGGCGAGCTGCCCAAGGACGCGTGGGCGTACATCACGGCGGGCGGCAATGTGCACCACCACCCGAAGAGGCGGGCGGACCCGGCCGAGTGGGCCTGGGTGTTCGCCCACTGCCTGCTGCACGCCGGGTTCGGCCACCTCGACCCCCGCTCGGCCGCCGCCGAGGACCTGGGGCCGGACGAGGTCGTGCGATGGAACGGGCCGAGACGCGCGCCCTCGGCCGCCTACCGCGCCGCGTGCTGCCTGGCCGTCGACCGGTTCCTCCACACCCTGAAAATCGGCCGGCCGCCGGAGCCGCTGCCGCGTCCGCTCCCGGAGGAGGACGAGCGGACGCTCGCCGCGCGGTGGCGCGTCACCGGGGTGCCCGCCGACTACCGCACCACGGGGTTCCCGGACTTCTTCGCCGGTTCGGAGCAACTCGCCATTCGGCTCGACTTCCCACGCTCGTTCGCGATCGGGGTGTCGGCCGCCGCCACCCTGGCGATCGAGGTCGCGGGCGGCGCCAGGAGCTCGCTCGCCGACGGCGTCAAGAAGCCGTGGGACGTCGCCCTGGGTTGGTTCGTGTCGTCGTACCCGCTGCTGGGCGCGCTCGCGACCGGCATGACGATCGTCGCGGACGCGGACCTGACCCGCTCCTGGGACATCTCGATCGCCGCCGTCAACGCCCAGGCCGCCGAGATCTACATCAATCCGCTGGTGACGATGACGACGCACGAGTGGCGGTTCGTGCTGGCGCACGAGATGCTGCACGCGGCGCTGCGGCACGGCGACCGGGCCGGGTGGCGTGATCCGTACCTGTGGAACGTCGCCTGCGACTACGTCATCAACGGCTGGCTGGTGGAGATGGGTGTCGGGACGATGCCGGAGGGGCTCCTCTACGACCCGTCACTCAAGGGGCTGTCCGGCGAGGTCGTCTACGACCGGATCGTCGGAGACCTGCGCCGGATGCGCAAGCTGGCCACCCTGCGCGGGCGCGGGGTCGGCGACGTGCTGGGCGAGCCGCTGCCGCGTCCCGGGGCTCCGGGACGGTACGTCGACCTCGACGACTACTACCGGAACGCGCTCGCGAGCGGTCTCGTCTACCACCGCGGCACCGGCCGCGGCGACGTCCCCGCCGGCCTCGAGGAGGAGATCCGCGCGCTCGACCAGCCCCCGCTGCCGTGGGACGCCGCGCTCGCGCGCTGGTTCGAGGAGCACCTGCCCGCTGTCGAGCGGCGCCGCTCCTATGGCCGCGCCTCGCGGCGGCAGTCGGCCACGCCGGACATCCCGCGCCCCGGCTGGACCCGTCCCGAGGAAGTCGTGCGGCGGGCCACCTTCGGCGTCGTGCTGGACACGTCCGGCTCGATGGACGCGAAGCTGCTCGGCAAGGCGCTGGGCGCCATCGCCTCCTACGCGATCGCCAGGGACGTGCCGCGTGCCCGCGTGGTGTTCTGCGACGCCGCGGCGTACGACGCGGGATATCTCGCCGTCGAGGACATCGCCGCGAAGGTCCGCGTACGGGGCCGGGGCGGCACGGTCCTCCAGCCCGGGATCGATCTGCTGGAGCGGGCGGACGACTTCCCGGCGGACGGGCCGATCCTGGTGATCACCGACGGCGCGTGCGACGTGGTGCGGATCCGCAGGGAACACGCCTTCCTGATCCCCGCCGCGGCGTTCCTGCCGTTCCGCCCGAGAGGGCCGGTCTTCCGGATGACCTGACACCCGGGGGCGGGCACGGAACCGCGCCGCACCCGAACCGGTGGGCGTCTCGCCAGGGGTCTTACTGACGGGAGGCCCGCTCACTAGGATCCCGTCCATGGGTGAGAAACCGAACGTCGTTCTGTCGGGTCCTGTCCCCGGTGCTCCGGCACGGGTCGCCGGGCCGTTGCTGGTCCTCTTCTGGGCGTGCTCGGTGGTTCACCTGGTCGCGGGGCTCGCCGGGCTCGGCCTGGTCGACCCGGTGACCAAGGCCCTGTTGATGCCGCTCCTCGCGCTCTGGGTGCTCGCCAGGCGCGGCCCCGGGATCATCGTGGCGGCTCTCCTGGCCTCCACCGCGGGGGACATCGCGCTGGAGATCGACGGGATGTTCGTTCCCGGCATGGGGTTCTTCGCCGTCGCGCACCTCTGCTACATCACCTTCTTCGTGCGGAAGCGGCCCGGGTTCCGGACCTCCGCCGCATCCGATTCGGTGGGCCTCGGCGGAACGTCTGGGCGCCGACCGGTCCGGTGGTGGATGCCGGTGGCGGCCTACGCGGTGGTGTGGGCGGCCTTGGTCGCGTTCCTCTGGCCCGGACTCGGTGCGCTCCAGATCCCGGTCGCCGCGTACTCCCTGGTGCTCACCGCCACCGCGGTCACCTCGTCGTGGTACGGGCCGCGGGCCGGGGTCGGCGGCGGGTTGTTCTTCCTGTCGGACACGCTCATCGCGTTCGGGATCGCCGACCTCGATTTCCCGTACCGGGGATTCGTCATCATGGCCACGTACATCGCCGGCCAGTATCTCCTCGCTTCCGCCGTCGTACGCGGGGGAAGATGGGAACCCGTGAATTCCGGGTGAGTTCTCGAACGGGTTGTCGAGGGACATCGTGTGGGGCGGGGGTCTCGGTCCGCGCGAGGGCGAGAAGTACCCCGTTTGAGCTGTAGGCGGGAAATAACATCTATTGCCTGATTCGAGCGGGCAGGGATGATTTCGTGCATGCGCGCTCGTATGCGAAGGCTCATTCGTCCGCGCCGCCCCGCCGATGGATCCCTGGTGCGAAACCGTGAGTTTCGACTGCTGTGGCTCAGCTTCACGATGTCGGTGGCGGCCGATCAGATCTTCCCGGTCACGGTGACCATCGCGGCCCTGAACTCGGGTGGGACCGCATCGACCGTGGGCGCGATATTCACCGGCCGGTGGATCGCGCTGATCCTTTTCGCGTTGCTCGGCGGGTTGTGGGCGGACCGGCTGCCCCGCCGGACGGTCATGATCGTCTCTCTCGGCTTCCAGTGCTGCGCGGTCGCCGTCGGGCTGCGCGGCGACGCTCCCGCGCCGCTCCTCGCCGTCCTGGTCTTCCTCGTCGGGGCCGCGGAGGCGTTCCACCGGCCCGCGTACCAGGCGTGCCTGTCGTCCGTCCTCACCCCCGAGCAGCGCCCGACGGGCGTCGCGATGGGCGCGGTCTCCTGGCGGATCGGCGCCATCGTCGGGCCGGGGCTCGGCGCGTACGTGGTGACCGTCTGGTCTCCCCGGGTCGGGTTCTTCGCCGTGCTGGCGGCCTACGTGCTCGGCCTCCTCCTGCTCCTGCCGCTGCGGGAACCCCCGGTCGCCGCCGCCCCGCGTTCCTCGGCCGTACGGGAGATCGCGGACGGCCTCTCCGAGGTGCTGCGGCGACCCTGGGTGACCGGCGTCATCATCGCCGTCGCGCTCCAGCTCATGCTCACGGTCGCGCCCACGCAGGTCCTGCTGCCCCTGGTCTCCCGTGACACGTTCGGCGGCGACGCCGTGTACGGCACCGCCCTCGCCCTGCTCTCGGTCGGCGGCCTGGCGGGTGGTGTCGTCAGCATGAAATGGAAACCCGGCCGGGCCGGGTTGACCGGCGTCATCGGGCTCGCGCTGTACGGGGCCGTGCCGCTCGCTCTCATCTGGCCGGTGACGCCGGAGTTCCTGTACGGCTGCTACATCGTCGCCGGGCTCGGGCTGGAGATCTTCGCCGTGCAGTGGGTCATGAACCTGCAGCGCGAGATCCCTCCGGAGCGGCTCGCCCGGGTCACGTCGGTGGACTGGCTGGCCTCCTCCGTCATGATGCCCCTCGGGCTGGCGCTGACCGGTCCGGTCAGCGCGGCGATCGGCCGGTCGGCACTGCTGGTGATCGGCACGGTCGGCGGATTCGCCGTGCCACTCGCCGCTCTCTTTTTCCGTGGAATGACGCGTTTCCACAGCGACGTCGCTCCGGCCGCCCCGGACGGGGCGGAGGAGGCGACGCCGACATCACTCAAAGCGCCCTGACGAAGAGCTCGAAATCGGCGGTAAATCAGATCTTTCCCTTACGTGGCCGGTGATCTACTCTGACATCCGCGTCGGCCGCTAATTGGTCGGCAATGTCAATCAGGTGTGCGAAAAGAGGAAGCTCGTGAGCGAACTCAGGGACCTCGACGAGAACAAGCCTGCGGAAAACACCTCAGCCGAGGAAGCGGTCAAGATCGAGATCCGCCGGCTCGACCGGCTCGAAACCACCGTACGGATGAGCAACTCCACGGGAAACTGATCCCGTATCGCAGGCGGAGCCACGAGCGGAGGCCTTTCCGGCGCCCGATCGCGGCTCTCCGCGTTTCCTGGATCCCGTATGCCTTTATCTGACTTTCGGCGCGCCTTTTCCTTTCTTATCCGACCATTTCTTGGGGTGTCCGTGTCTTTTTTCCGGCTTCATCGTCGGCGTCCTCCGGCGTACGAGCGGGCGGGGAAATGGGAAAGCGCGCGGACCGCGTCGTGGAAAGCGCATGGAGACGGTGTCCAAGTGGCATGAGAGCGGTTTCACATCTTTACGGGAGGCCCGATTGCGGTTGCCGAGAATAAAGCCCGAGCATGCGGCCTATCGCCTTGACGACGGCCGGATACGCATCGGAGGCGACATCTACGGGCTGGCCCATGAAATCAACGACCCCCACGGCTGGGTGTGGACGGCCATCGAGGCGATGAACGGCACGCGCACCTGCGCGGACGTCGCCGAGGTGGTGCGTGCGGGCTTCCCGGAACTGACCCGGCACGACGCGGTGGCGATCGTCGCGCAGCTCGTCGGCACCGGCCACGTCGAGGACGCGGGAGCGACGGAGGCCCCCGAGCTGAGCCGCCGGGAGCGCGAACGTTACAGCCGGGGCCACGCGTTCTTCCGGTGGGCCGATCTCACCCCGCGCGAGCGCGGCTGGGACGCCCAGCTCAGGTTGCGCCGGTCGCGGGTGCTGCTGGTCGGCGTCGGCGGCGCGGGGGCGTCGGTGGCGCTGGCCCTGGCCGCCTCCGGAGTGGGAGCCCTGCATCTGATCGACGACGACCGGGTCGAGCTGTCCAACCTCAACCGGCAGCTCATCTTCGCCGAGGACGACATCGGCCGCCCCAAGGTGGAGGTCGCCGTCGAGAGGTTGACGACGCTGAACTCCGACATCGAGGTGTCCGGCGTGCCGGCGCGTGTCCGGGGCGAGGGAGACCTGGCTGACCTGCTGCCGGGGTTTGACGTGCTGGCGCTGTGCGCCGACGAGCCCAGAGGCGAGGACGGCATCCGCGTCTGGGCCAGCCGGGCCTGCTTCGCGGCGGGGGTCCCGTGGGTGGGCGGCGGCTACAGCGGCCCTCTCGTCACCACGGGCGTCTTCGTGCCGGGGCGAGGGGCCTGCTATGAGTGCATGCAGCGGATCGAGGACCGGAAGCGGACGGACGCCGCGTACCGTCCTGTCGATCTCGGGGGACCGGGCGCCATCGCCACATCGGCGGGGTTGTGCGGCAACCTCGTCGCCCAAAGCGTCCTTCGCGTCATCACCGGCGTGCCCCCGATCACCGCCGGCTTCATCCAGGGCACCAACCTCATCGCCCCGCAGCAGCCGATCTACGCCGAGTTCCCGCGCGGTGAAGCGGGGTGCTCCGTATGCACGCGGTGACCGGAGCGTCCCGCGTGCGGCTGCACCCGCTCCGAACGCGCCGCGACGGCGACGACTGGATCGTCGGACGGGTCGAGACCGGGGATTTCGTCTCTTTTCCGGACATCGGGCAACGGGTCATCGAGTTGCTGGCCGAGGGCGGGCCCATCGACGCCGTGGCCGCACGCGTCGCGGCCGAGACCGGGACCACCGTCGACGTGGCCGACTTCGTCACGGCTCTGATCGACGTCGGCTTCGTCGCCGAGATCGACGGACGGCCCACCGGCGACACCGAACGGGAGAGCCCCTCGCTGCCCTGGCTGAAGCCGCGCCATGTCCGGTGGACGCTGAGGTCGGGGGTGCACGCCGGGCTGGTGGCGCTCATCCTCTGCGGGCTGGCCGCCCTCGCCGTACGGCCGGAGATCATGCCGAGCCCGAGCATCATGGCCTGGAGCGAGTTCGGCACCGTCTCGCTGGTCTCCCAGATCGCCATCGCCTGGTCCCTGGTGATGCTGCACGAGCTCGCCCACCTGTGCACGGCGCGGGCCGCCGGGGTGCCCGGGCGGATCACCCTCGGCTCGCGCCTGCAGTTCCTCGTGGCGCAGACGGACGTCTCCGGCGTCTGGGGCGAGGAGAAGCGGGTCCGGATGACCGTCTACCTCGCCGGAATGGCCCTGGACGCCGCCATCGCCGCCGCCGGATTTGTCCTGTTGTGCGTTGTGTCGCCGGAGGAGGGCGCCCACACCGGCCTCTCCATCGTCGTGCTGACGCAGATCGACGCGATGAGCTTCCAACTCCTCATCTTCATGCGTACCGACCTCTACTTCGTGGCCCAGGACCTCGCCGGGTGCCGCAACCTGTACGGCGACGGCGTGGCGTACGGGCGGCACCTGATCGCCCGCCTGCTGGGCCGGGGCGGCGCGAACCCGCTGGCGCGCTTCTCCCGGCGGGAGCGCTTCGCGGTGCGCCTCTACACGATGCTTCTCGTGCTGGGCACGGTGGTGTGCCTGGCGGTCGCGACGACGATCGTGGTGCCGGCCCTCTCGGCCATCGCGATGCCCGCGATCGGCACCCTGCTGGACGGTGGCGAGGGGGCGGCGGTCGTCGACGCCGTGATCGTGGTCGCGGTCCTGGCCGGGGTCCAGGGGCTCTGGGTGCGCACGTGGTGGCGCAGGCACGGGTCCAGGGTCAGGCGATGGTTCGCCTCGGTCGTCGTGGTCCTGGCGGCTCCCATCCGGGCCGGTGGCGCCCGCCCGGCTGTGGATGAGCCGGAGTTTTCCACAGAGCGGCGTTCGGTTGAGTCGGGCCACCGCGCGTGACCGCAGGCTGGGGTCTCCAGGAGCGACAGGAGGACCTCATGAAGATCACCTATCCCGTCCCGGCCGAGACCACCTCGGTGTTCGTCGTCGCCGCCGATCGGCGGCCGGCCGATCTGGGCGCGGCCGTCCCCTGGCGGACGGGCGGGCCGCATCGGAAGGCGGCCGCCCGGGCGATCGGCACGCCCCGGCTGGACCTGCGGACGTTCCCCGCCGCGCAGTCACCGTGGCGGCGCACGAGTCTTGGTGACGAGGGGCGTGCCGCGCTCCACGCGGCCCGTCATCACATCGTGGTCACCGCCACCGCGCCCGTCGCCGGGCAGCCCGAGGCGGCGCAGGTCGCCAGGGCGGTGGCCCGCGGCGTCGCCGACACCTGTCGCGGCGTGATCGTCGACGTCCGCACCGGTGGCGTCGTGCCGCACACGGGATGCCAGGCGGAGCCGGGCGAGTTCCACCTTGAGGACGACTGGCTCGGCTGGAGCACGGACGTCGGCTCCGGCGGTTCCTGCCCGCCCTGCGATCCGGCGGGCAGCGGCGCCTGCACCTGCCTCACCGTCGCGACACGCGGGCTCCGGAGGTTCGGCCTGCCCGAGATCATGCTGGAGGGGGCCGCCTGCGTGCACGGTCTCTGCACCGTCTCCGTGCTCCGCAGCGTGGCGCGGTGTCTGCTCCCCGGGCATCTCGCGTGGAGCGCCGCGAGCCCCAAGGCGAGGTGCCGCTCGATCGGCGAGCACCTGTGGATAGGCGGCGCCGAGTCCGCGCGCGTCTCCGGCGCCCCCGATCTCGGCCGGCGACCGTTCCGGGTACGGCTCGGCAGTCGCGCCGACGGCTCCTGCCTCAGCATCGGCCCGCCGTCCGGCTTCGCCGGAACGCTCAATGACTGGCTCTGCCGCACTCCAGGCTTACTCGCCGCCTAGTCGTCACCGGCTGCACCGGCTGCACCGGCTGCATCGTCTGCGCGAGGGCGAGCGGGGCGCAGGGGTGAGGAGGGCGGGGGTGAGCGGGGGCGCGGGGAGTGCGCGAGGGGCCGGCCGTTCGCGGCGTGCGGGTTGAACGTGTCGAGGTCGCCTACGGGTTCCCGGCGAGACCCCGAGTGAGGCGGGGCGACCGGAGGCGGAAGGAGGTGGGGAACGCTGCCGGTCGCTCGTACGTCTTGTGGGATATGACCTCTTTTGACGCTCTTGACGAAGAGATCCGCGACGCCAGGGAGCGGGCCCGTCGCTGGGAGCGGCTGACCCGGCAGCGCGCCACTCTCGCCGGGCAGATCGACGAGGTCGCCCGGTTGCTCGCCGAGCTGGAGCGGCAGCTCGCCAAGGAGGATCGGGACGTCGTCAAGCTGGAGCAGGGCGGGTTCTTCGCCTCGCTCTTCGGCACCAAGGAGGAGCGGCTCGCCCGCGAGCGCGCCGAGGCGGAAGCCGTCCGGCAGCGCGTCCACGGGCAGCGCACCCGGCTGGAGTGGCTGGGCGCCGACCTGCGTACCGCCGAGGCGAGCCTCGCCGAGGTGGCGAGCGCCGACGGCGAGCTCAACGGGCTGCTCGCCCGCAAGGAGCGGATGCTGCTCGACTCCGACGACCCGCGCGGCCGGCAGCTGGCCGGGATCGCCGAGCAGCTCGCGCACGTCGAGGCGGATCTGCGTGAGCACGAGGAGGCGCGGCACGCCGGGATGGCGGCGGCCAACGGGGTCGGGCACGTCCTGCGCTCCCTCGGCGGGGCGCGCGGCGCGTCCACCTGGGACGTGCTCGGCGGCGGCACCATCGCCGACATGGTCGAGCACGGCCATCTCCGGAACGCCGACCAGGCGGCCTGGCAGGCGCAGCGAGCGCTCGACGTGTTCTCCCGCGAGCTGGCCGACGTCGGAGTCGTCGCGCACCCCCGGCTTCCCAAGGTGGACACGCGCTGGTTCGCCGACATGGTCTTCGACAACGTCATCGTCGACGTGTACCGGCATCAGAAGATCACGCGGACCGGCCAGGAGGTTCAGGAGGTGGCGCGCTGGATCGACGGCATGCTCGGCCAGCTCGCCGCTCAGTGCGAGGAACTGTCGCGGCAGCGGGACGCCCTCGCCACCCGCCGCGAAAACCTGCTCGAAGCCTGACGCCTCGCGTTCAGCCCAGGCCGGGAACGCCGCACAGACCGCACGCCCCGTCTGGGCCCACCTCGACCCGTACGGCCGCTCGGAGCCCGGCGTGTCCAACCACCTCCACCTCGGCCTGCCCGAGGTCGCGACGCCGGGACGACGGCACCGCGAAGGTGCTTCTCAGGTGGTGACCGGGGCGTCGGCGATCCAGGAGCCGTGGAAACCTGCCGGGACGGCCCGGGGCAGGTCGACGGCCGCTACCGGGGGTGCGGCCAGGTCCGCGGCGTCGAGCACCAGAAGCTGGGAGGCGCTGCCGTCGTGCCGGGTGGTGATCGACAGCAGCCAGCCGTCGTCCTCCCGGCGCGGACCGGTGGTGGCAGGTACGAAGACCGCCTCTCCGACGTAGATGCCCGGCTCCAGACGGTGACTGCTGACGCCGCCGCCGACGAGGTCGTATTTGACGATCGCGGAGTCGTCGCTGGTGTAGAGGTAACGGGCGGCACGGCCGACCCGCTCGTCGTCCAGTGTCGGGAACTCCACCGCGCGGTCGTCGAGCGGCTGCTCGGTGACGGTGCCGGCGGTGGGATCGAGAGTCCAGCGGTGGAGCCGCGCCGCGCCGTCGGGGGAGGCGGCCGCGGATGCGGCGGGGCCGGCCGGGTTCGCGGCGCCGCCCGCCATCCGCCAGACGGCGGTGAAGTCGGCACGGCTGTAGCGGACGGCGTCGAGTATGATACGCCCGCTGTCGTCCTCGTGGGCGTTGCCCACATGGAAGACGTAGCAGGGGGCGATGTCGAACCAGTGGACCGGGGCGTCGGGACGGTCGTGGCGCATGACCCCCAGCCGGGCGCCGTAGCGGTCGTCCCACTGGTAGGGCATGGTCGTGCCGACCAGATGCGGTTGGAAGGTGACCGGCAGGTCGAGCCAGACGACGTGGTGCTCGGTGACGGCGAAGTCGTGCATCATGGTGCCGCCTGGGACCGTGACCTCGCGGCTGTGTACGAGCGCGCCTGATGCGTCCAGCCGGTGGTATGTCAGGTACGGCGGGCGCACCCCATAGCCGAAGAAGTGCAGGTCGCCGGTCACGGGGTCCTGTTTGGGGTGGGCGGTCATGGCCGTGGTCAGCCGGCCCTCGAAGTCCACGGCGCCGACCGTGTCGAGGTCGGGGGTGATCTGGTGCGGCAGGCCGTTCTCCACCAGGGCCAGGATGCGTCCGGCGTGCTCGATCACATGCGTGTTCGCCGACGCCACCGCCAGGTCAGGGCGACCGTCGGGCCGCACGTTCGGTCGACCGGCGAGCTTGCCGGTGCGCACCCAGCGGTTGCGGTACCACTCGGCCCGGCCGTCGCGCAGCCGGACACCGTGCACCATGCCGTGTCCGATGAACCAGTGGCTGGATCGTTCGCCGGGCAGCGGGTTGGGGCCGTTGCGGAAGTAGCGGCCGGTCAGTTCCGGCGGCAGCGCGCCTGACACGGGCAGGTCGACGGCGTCGATCTCGTCGGGCACGGGAGTCAGGTAGGACATCTCAGCTCCTTCGTGAGGTCCCCCCGAGTGTCCACGTATCCAAATGGATATGTCAATTTGGATAGGTAGAGTGGAGTGCATGGCATTGCGATACGCCCTGCTCGGCCTCCTGTCGGAACGGCCCGCGAGCGGCTACGACCTGGCCAAGGCGTTCGAGGGCGAGCTTGGGTCCTACGCTTGGCACGCCGGATACAACCGCATCTATCCGGAGCTGGCGCGCCTGGTCGACGAGGGGCTGATCGAGCACGCCGATGAGGGGGCCAGAGGCCGCCGCACTTACGCGGTTACCGAGGCGGGGCGCACCGAGTTGCGCAACTGGCTGCTGACGCCACGCACGGGCGGCGCCGTCCGCAACGAGCCGGTGCTCAGGCTCTTCCTGCTGTCCGCGCTCGACCCCGAAGACGCCCGTAAAGTGCTGCGCGACATCGCCGACAGCAGCGAACGCCAGATCGCCGAGCTCGGCGAAGCGATGGCGGGGGACACACCGGTCTCACCCGATGGACGGCTCCCCTTCGGCTGGCTCGCCGCCGGCTACGGACTCCGCCAGTACGAGGCGGCTCACGACTGGGCCCTGTGGGCGCTCGGCGAGCTCGACAAGGTCACGCGCCGATCTCCCACGTCACACCCTTAGTGCCCGGGCGCACCGGCAAGTGGGCGCGGTACGCCGAGGTCGAGGGAGCTTCCCGGCGTTTCTGCCGCCGGTGGTGGTGAACTCGCGGTGATTTCCGGGGCCGACGCCCTTGCCTCGCCGCGCGAGGGCGAAGGAGAACATGTCGTCGTGGACGACACCGGGAGCGGCTGCCGTGGTCGCCTTCGGCGGTGAGCCGCCGGTCTGCCGGGGTCTTCTCCCGGATGTCCTCGCGGTCGAGCCGGGCGGCCGGCGCCGGCACCGCGAACGCTCATCGCACGGACCCCGAGCGGAAGGCCGGGGACGGGTGGAGTGCGTTTCCGGGTTGTTGGGCTGACCGTTGTGGTGGGTCAGCCGGGGGAAAGCGGAGTGGCGGGGGAGAAGCGGAGTGGACGGCGCGCCCAGTGTCGTGCTGAGCGCGCGTGCTCACTTCTCAGCGGTTGTGAGCCCGATGCCGGGCTCGCAGTGTGTGCTCAGTGCGCGTGGTCG
The DNA here is from genome assembly GCF_050947145.1 of Microtetraspora malaysiensis. Classification (NCBI taxonomy): domain Bacteria; kingdom Bacillati; phylum Actinomycetota; class Actinomycetes; order Streptosporangiales; family Streptosporangiaceae; genus Microtetraspora; species Microtetraspora malaysiensis. The sequence goes on along the minus strand of NZ_CP191998.1, from coordinate 8,017,916 downwards.
TCGTGGTCGTGCTCGTCCTCGTCTTCGAGGATGCCGTCCGACGGCTCGACGCCGAGCATCGCCTCGCGGGGCTCCACGTCGGTCACGTGCTCGACCAGGCCGAGGACGTGGTCGGGCTCGATCAGCCACTGGAGGGCCGCCGCACCCGTGTCGTCCGCGTTGACCAGCTCGATCTGCTCCTGACGCTCATCGTCGTCAAGCTCGGCGTCCGGGTGGCTGATCTCCGCCAGGGCCGCCGCCTGCAACGCCTTAACATCCTGAACCTCGACCACCAGGTCGACCGTCAGTCGGAGGTAGCGTCCGGTATCCGTTTCATCGCTCATGGTGGTTGATCCTAGTGGCAGCGGTCAGGGGAGCTTCCACTCGACAGGGGCGGCGCCCTGCTGTACGAGCAACTCGTTGGCACGGCTGAACGGGCGAGACCCGAAGAACCCGCTCCGCGCCGAAAGGGGGCTGGGGTGCGCCGACTCGATGCACGGCACCTGGCCGAGCATGGGGCGCAGGTTCCGGGCGTCACGGCCCCACAGGATGGCCACCAGCGGGCCGCCCCGCTCGACCAGCGCGGTGATCGCCCGCTCGGTGACCTGCTCCCAGCCCTTGCCCCGGTGCGAGGCCGGCTTGCCGGGCATCACGGTCAGCACCCTGTTGAGGAGCAGCACTCCCTGCTCGGTCCACGGGGTGAGGTCGCCGTTGCCGGGCTTCGGATAGTCGAGGTCGGCCATGTACTCCTTGTAGATGTTCACCAGGCTGGCAGGCAGCGGGCGGACATCGGCGGCGACGGAGAAGCTCAGGCCGATCGGGTGGCCGGGCGTCGGATAGGGATCCTGGCCGACGATCAGCACGCGGACCTCGTCGAGGGGCTGCTGGAACGCGCGGAGCACGTTGGCCCCGGAGGGGAGATACTGCCGTTCTTCGGCGATCTCCTGCCGGAGGAAGTCACCCATGGCGGAGATCTGCTCAGCGACGGGTTCGAGGGCCGTGGCCCATCCGGCTTCCATGATTTCGTTTAAGGGACGCCCTGCCATGGTGGGGAAGCCTATCGGCTTTTCGGGATCAAGGATGAAGTGTCGGTACAACCGCTCGGGCGACAAATCTCTCGGCACGGCAGGGGCCCGGGCGCGTGCCCACCCCTGAGGGGCACGCGTCCGGGCCATACGAGCCGTCCGAGCCGCGGCCGCGGCTCCGGACCGCACGTCACCGGTCCGGAGCCGCCGCCGTCGCTTCGGGGCCTTACTTCACCGATCCGGCGAGCAGGCCCTGGACGAAGTACCGCTGGAAGGCGAAGAAGAGCACCAGCGGGATGATCAGCGACAGGAAGGCGCCGGGCGCGAGGATGTCGACGTTGGTGCCGAACTGCCGCATCTGGGACTGCAGGGCCTTGGTCATCGGCTGGTTGGCGCTGTCGGCGAAAACCAGGGCCACCAGCAGGTCGTTCCACACCCACAGGAACTGGAAGATCCCGAGCGACGCGATCGCCGGCTTGGCCAGCGGGAACACGACCGTCATGAAGATCCGCCACTCCGGCGCGCCGTCCATCCGCGCCGCTTCCAGGAGCTCGCGGGGGATGCCCACGAAGAAGTTGCGCAGCAGGAAGATCGCGAACGGCAGGCCGAACGCCACGTGGAACAGCACCACTCCGAGGATGGAGCCGAAGATGTCCAGCGCGCCGTACAGCTTGGCGATGGGGATCAGGGCGATCTGGACCGGCACCACCAGCAGGCCGATGACCACGAGGAAGATGGCGTCCCGGCCGGGGAAGTCGATCCAGGCGAACGCGTACGCCGCCATGGCCGCGATGCCGATGACCAGCAGCGTCGCGGGCACGGTGATCAGCACCGTGTTCCAGAACGACGAGGTGAACCCGGAGGCCAGCAGATTGCCGTAGTTCTCGAAGGTGACCTGGGCCGGCTTGGTGAAGAGGGTCCACCAGCCGGTGGAGTTGTTCTCCTTCTCGCCCCGCAGCGAGACGACCAGCAGGCCGAGTGTCGGGACGAGCCAGAACACCGCGATGAGGACCAGGGCCACCTGGAGCAGGCCCCCGCCGATCCGGTCGACGAGGCGCCCGAGGAGGCCGCGCTGGATCGCACGCGCGTGCCCCGCCTCGGTCAGGGTTGTCATCGCTCGTCCCTCCTGAACCGCCGGATATTGAAGATCATGAACGGCAGCACCAGGATCAGCAGGAAGATGGCGAGGGCGCTACCCATGCCCTGGTTGCCGCCACCGCCGAACGACACGCGCCACATCTCCAGCGCGATCACGTTCGCCTGCGGTTGCACGGAACCCGGCGCGATGATGAACACCAGGTCGAAGACCTTCAGCACGTTGATGACCATCGTGACGAAGACCACCAGCAGGACCGGTGCGAGGAGCGGCACCGTGATCCGCCGGAACACCTGCCACTCGGTGGCCCCGTCGATGCGGGCGGCCTCCAGCGCGTCCCGCGGGATCGCCGAGAGCCCGGCCGCGATCAGCACCATCGCGAACCCCGCCCAGACCCAGATGTACGCGCCGATGATCGCCGGAGTGATCAGGGTCGGGCCGAGCCAGGTGAGGCCGTTGAACGGCGCCTCGAAGTTCGACTGGGGAAGCCGTACGTCGTAGGAGCCCGCGGGCAGGTCGGAGAAGTAGAAGGTGCCGTCGGCGGCGGTCTCGGTGGTGGCCTTGACCTGGCCGCCCGCCACCGCCTCCACCGTGATCCCGGCGAGGCCCTTCTCGTCGCCGTCGATCTGGTTGACCGTGCCGCCGCCTCCGCGTACGACGTCGAGCCAGACGGTCCCGCTGAGGCCGGCCGCGCTGGCTGCCTTGGCCGGCGCGGCCTTCTCGACCGCGTCCGGCTTGAGGCCGACGAGCGGGATCAGGACCTGCTGGCCGGGCTGGACCGGCTGCCGGGTGACGACGTCGCCGTCCTTGAGTACCGCGGGGGCCTCGTCGTTCTCGCGGGGACGGGCCCCGGGATAGCCCTGGCCGCTGCTGAAGGTGTCGTGCACCGTGGTGATCACGGCGTTGGCGACGCCCTTGTCCGGGTCCTGCTCGTAGACGAGCCGGAAGATGACGCCGGCGGCGAGCAGTGAGACCGCCATCGGCATGAACAGGATGAGCTTGAACGCGGTCGCCCAGCGGATGCGTTCGGTCAGCACCGCGAAGATCAGGCCGAGCACGGTCACGATCAGCGGGGCCACCACGACCCAGATGATGTTGTTCCTGATCGTGGTGAGCGTGCTCGAGTCGCTGAAGATCGCGGCGTAGTTCTCCAGGCCCACGAAGCGGTCGCCGGCCGCGTCGAACAGGCTCCGGAAGATCGAGAAGATGATGGGGTAGATCACCCAGGCGGCCAGCAGCAGGAGCGCCGGGAGCAGGAAGAACACCGCGATCTTGGGCGACGGGCCGAGCCGCGCCGCGGCAGTGCCGGCGGCCGTGGGGCGGGGGGCCGTCGCGGTCTCGGTGTCGGTGTCGGTGTCGGTGTCGGTGGCCGGGGGCCGCGCGACGCCGGGTTCAGTCTCTGCCGGTCCGGGGGAGCCCCCGGCGACGTCGTCGCCGGGGGCCTGCGGGCCGTCCAACCGTTCGGTCACGGCCTTCTCCCCTTACTTGGTGTAGGCCTTGGCGGCGTCCGCCTCGAGCTTCTCCTGGATCCCCTTGATGTCCTTGGGGTTGCGCAGGAAGTCCTGCAGCTGCTTCCACTCGCCCTTGCCGTCCGTGCCGCCGAAGGCGCTCGGCGCGAGGTCGGACATGTCGTAGCGGACCGCCTCACCCGAGGAGATGATCGTCTCGGCGAGCTTCTTGGTCAGCTCGTTCGGGTAGTTGTCGGGCGAGACGTTGCGGTTCGGGGAGAGGTAACCCGGCTCCTTGGCCCAGACCTCGCCGCCCTCCTTGGAGGCCAGGAACTCCAGCAGCGCCTGCGCGCCCTTGGAGTCCTTCATGACCACGCCGACGTCGCCGCCGAGCACGACCGGAGCGGTGTCCCCGACCTTCGGGAACGCCATGATCTTCGCCTCTTCGCCGACCTGGGCGCCCGACTGGCCCACGGAGGCGGCGACGAAGTCGGCCTCGATGACCATCGCGGCCTTCTTCTGGCCGTAGACCTGGGTGACGCAGGTCGGGAAGTCGGTCTGCAGCGCGCCGGACGACCCGCCGAGCATGAAGTCCTTCTTGCCGAAGATCTGGGCCATCTTCTCCAGCGCGGTGGTGACCGACGGGTCGGTCCACGGGATCTCGTGCTTGGCCAGCTTGTCATAGTTCTCCGGGCCCGCCGAGGACAGGTAGACGTTCTCGAACAGGTCGGTGAGCGTCCACCCGGAGGCGGCGCAGAGCGCGAACGGGGCGGTGCCGGAGTCGGCCAGCGTCTGCGCGGTCTTGCCGATCAGGTCGTCCCAGGTCGCGGCCTCCTGGACGCCCGCGTCGTCGAAGGCCGACTGGCGGTACCAGACCAGGGACTTGTGCGCCGCCTTCACGAGCACGCCGTACACCTTGCCGCCCGCGGAGCCGAGCTCCTTCCAGTACGGCGTGTAGTTCTGGTCGATCTGCGACAGGACTTCGGGGGCGAGCGGCTTGAGCGCGCTCTGGTCGGCGTACTGCTGCACCAGGCCGGGCTGCGGCAGGATCGCCACGTCCGGCGGGTTGCCGCCCTCGATGCGCGGGCCGAGGTAGGCGCCGGTGTCCTCGCCCGTGGAGGCGTAGGTGACCTTGGCGCCGGTCTTCTCCTCGAACGCCCTGAGGACCTTCTCGAAGCTGGCCTGCTCGTCACCCGTCCACTTCGCCGCGACCTCGATGGTGGTGCCGGCGAGGGGCTTGGCCTCCGACGAGGCGGCGGCGTTTCCGGTGGTGGCGGGCTCGGACGGGGAGCTGCTGCACGCGGCTGCCGCGAGGGCGAGGGCGGCGGCCACACCGATCTTGAGCGGGGGGAGTTTCCGCATTGTCTATCCTCCGGTCTGAATGACCTCGCCGAGCTGCTGTTTCAGCTCGGTGACTGTTTCGTCGACGGGTTTGCCGAGGGTGAGCGCGCTGGAGACGGCGCTGGAGATGACCAGGCTGAGCTGGTTGTAGTCGGCGGTGACCGGCCTCGGCCGCGCTGAGAGGATCGCCTCCTTGAGCACGGGCAGGTACGGGAACCGCTTGATGAGCTCCGGATCGTCGTAGAGGTCGGCCCACACCGGGGGGAACGACCCCTGGGCGAGGACCAGCCGCTGGCACTCCGGTCCGGTGAAGTAGCGGATGAAGTTGAGAGCCGACTTCTGCCGCTTCGAGTACGCGCTGATGGCGAGGTTCTGCCCGCCCAGCGTGCTGGACCCCGGGCCGGTGCGGCCCGGGAGCCGGGTGACCTGGAACTTGCCGGCCACGGCGGAGTGCGTGGCCGGGCCGTACGCGTGCGGCCAGTTGCGGGTGAAGAGCAACTCGCCGCGTTGGAAGGCGAGCCGCGACTCCTCCTCCTTGTACGCGAGCGCCTCCTGGGGGATCCACCCCTCCTTGAGGCCGTCGACGAGGAAGCTGAGCGCGGTCCGGGCGGTGTCCGGGTCCATCGTCACGGTCCGCGCGTCCGACGAGAGGATCGTCCCGCCGGCCGAGTGGACCGCTTCCGTGAAGTTCACCGTCAGTCCCTCGTACGTCAGGAACTGACCCGCATATCCACCTATGTCATATTTCTTCCCCAGGCGCTTGGCCTGATCGCGAAGCTCCGCCCAGGTCGTGGGCGGTTTGAGGTGCTCCTTCTTGAGGAGGTCGGACCGGTAGTACAGCAACCCGGCGTTGCTCGTGAACGGCACGGCCCACAGCCGGTCCCGGTAGACGGCGGTGTCCACGACCGGACGCAGCAGCTTGCCCATGGGGAAGAGGCCGCGGTCCAGCGGGACGATCCACCCGGCGTCGGCGAACTCCGCCGTCCAGACCACGTCCAGCCCGAGCACGTCGTAGCGGTCGCTGTGCGCCTGGAGGTTGGCCACCATCTGGGCGCGCTGCTCGTCGGCCGCCTCCGGCAGTTCGAGCAGCGTCACCCGTTCGGCGGGATGGGTCTGGTTCCACCGGTCGAGCAGCGGCCGGAGGTACGCGGTCGTGTCGCGGCCGATGGCGAGCGTGATCGGACCGGTGCCCCCGGTGCCGTCTCCCTGCGCGGGACCTGGCTCGCCGCCGAACCCGGAACATCCCGCGAGCAGCAGGGTGGCCAGGAGCAGACAGCCGCGGCGAACCACGTGACCTCCGGATTAAGTCCGAGTTACATACGTGTTAGGTAGGTGCATGCATGTTATGCATAGCGATAATGTGGGCGTCAACGGGTGTATCCAGTCCGCTCGGTAACGTTCCGGTCACTACGCTCTGGGAGGTGTGCGCGTGCGGCTGCCGCTGCTGGCGCTCCTCGCGAAGGAACCTGCCCACGGCTACGAACTGAAGCATGCTCTCGAGAAGACGTTCGGAGACGCGTACCCGTCGCCGAACATCGGCCAGATCTACGTCACGCTCGGCCGCCTGGAGAAGGACGGCTTCGTCCGCGCCGTGGACGTCGAGCAGGTGAACCGGCCGAACAAAAAGGTCTACTACCTCACGGCCACCGGCCGCGAGGCGCTGGACAACTGGGTCGACGAGCCTACCGAGGGGCCGCGGGTGCGGGACGAGTTCTTCATGAAGCTCGTGCTCGCCCCGCTGACGGGCATCGCCGACCGGATGACGCTGGTCAACCGTCAGCGCCGCCACTACCTCTCGCTGATGCGGGACCTCAACGAACTCGCCGAGCGCACCGATCCGGAGAATCGGGTGGCTCTGCTGCTGATCGAGGGCGCCATGCTCCATCTGCAGGCCGACCTCGACTGGCTGGAACGCTGCCAGGAGGAACTTCCCTGATGCCCCCCACACCCCCCACACCCCCCACGCTCCGAACCTTCCGCGCATCGCGTACGCCTGAGAGGGGCCGGTCGTGACCGGCGCCCCCGCGATCAAGGCGATCAACCTCGTCAAGATCTACCAGTCCGGCGGCGTCCCGGTTCCGGCCGTCCGCGGCATCGACATGCGGGTCGAGAGCGGGGAGTTCGTCGCCATCATGGGCCCGTCGGGTTCGGGCAAGTCCACTCTCGTCCACATGCTCGGCGGGCTCGACGTCCGGACGAGCGGGGAGATCTGGCTGGACGGCACCCGCGCCGACACTCTCTCCGAGAGCGGGTGGGCGCTGCTGCGGCGGCAGAAGGTCGGCTTCGTCTTCCAGTTCTTCAACCTGGTCGCCAACATGACCATCGCCGACAACGTCGAGCTGCCCGCGCTGCTCGGCGGGGCGTCTCCCCGCCAGGCCCGGGAGCGGCGCGAGTACCTCCTCGGTGAACTGGGGCTCACCGAACGGGCCGCGGCCGCTCCCGCGCAGCTCTCCGGCGGCGAGCAGCAGCGGGTCGCGCTGGCCCGCGCGCTGGCCAACCAGCCCCGGCTGCTCCTCGCCGACGAGCCCACCGGCAACCTGGACAGCCGCAACACCAAGGACGTGCTGCGCCTGCTGTCCGACGTGCACAAGAAGGGCCAGACGATCGTCCTCGTCACCCACGACGCGCGGGTGGCCAGCATGGCCGACCGCGTGGTCAGCCTCCTGGACGGCGAGATCGTCGACGACGGCGCCCTGCCCAGGACGCGCCGCCGCCCGATGGGCACGGTCGGCGACGTCGTCGAGCTGCGAGGCTGAGGCGTGCGGGCGGAGCTGCGCTGGATCCGCGCCGACCTGCGGGCGCGCCGGGGGCAGGCGCTGCTCACGATCCTCACCGTCGCCGGGATCGTCACCGCGCTCATCACCGCCGCCACCCTGCTCGAAGACGGCACGAACCCCTGGCGCGGCCTGTTCACCCGGGGGAACGGCGCGCACATCTGGATCCACACCAAGGACACGCCCGACGTGGTCGCCCTGCGGTCGCTGGACGGCGTCACCGACCTCGCCGGGCCGTACCGGAGCGCGCCGGCCACCTTGGCCGCGCACGGGCGCAAGGTGCCCATCGCCCTTCAGGAGACGCCCGCCGCGTTCCAGGCCGTCGCGCGCCCGCTGCTGCGCGAGGGGCGCTGGCTTGACGTGCGCGACCCGGACGCGGTCGTGGTCGAGCGGTCGTTCGCGCGCGAACTGGGGCTGCGGCCGGGCAGCCCGTTCCCGGTCACCGGCCTGAACGGCGCCTCGCACGCGCTGGTGGTGGCCGGGCTGGCCGAGAGCGGCGACCAGGGTTTCTACCCCGACTGGGCTCCGGGCCTGGTCTGGACGCTGGCCGGGACGCTCAACGTGGTCGAGCCCGCCGCCGGTCGCACCGAGAGCGTCATCGGGTTGCGGCTCACCGACCCCGACGACACCGACCTCGTCGTGCAGCGGGCGGTCACCGTGCTGGACAACCAGGTGCAGCGGGTCTCCACCTGGCGCGAGGTGCGGGCCTCGATGGAGCTCGACAACCGGCTGCTCGGCCTGCTGCTCGCGCTGTTCGGCGTCGCGGGCCTGGTCGCCGCGGCCCTCGCCCTCGCCAACGCCACCGGCGGCCGGGTGCTCGGCCAGGTACGCGACATCGCCACGCTGAAGTCGCTCGGGTTCACCCGGCGCCAGGTGACCTGGACCCTGGTCGCCGAGCACGGCGTCCTCGGCCTGCTCGGGATCGTGCTCGGGCTGGTCGCCGGCCGGTTGATCACCGTGTACGCGCTGCCGGACACCGTGGTCGTCCCGCTCTCGCCCGGGCCGTTCGCCGCGATCGCCCTCGGCACGGGGCTGGTGGTCCTGGGCTCGGTCTGGGTGCCCGCCTGGGGCGGCGGCCGGACGCCGCCGATCCCCGCCACGCCGGCGGCGCCCCCGAGCGGCCACCTGTCCCGGCTGGCCCGGCTGGCCCTGCTCGTACGGCTGCCGCCCGCGCTGGTGCTCGGCGCGCGGGACGCGTTCACGCGCAGGACGCCGGCGCTGCTCACGGTGTGCGGGGTGGCCATCCCGATGATGATGATCGCCATCGGGCTCGGCTGCTGGGCGACGCTCGACGACTTCATCCGCCATCCCGAGCGGGTCGGCCAGGCGGCCGCGCTGACCGTACGCCCGGGAGACCTGGCGGCGGACGAGGCGCAGCGGCGGGCCGCGGCCGACCCGGACGTGGCGGCGGTCTATCCCGGAGCCGAGCCGGACGCGCTCGTGCCGTGGCAGACCAGGACGGTGCGCACCCGGGCGCTCGGCCGGTCCGCCGACCCCTATCCGTTCCCCGTCGTGGAGGGACGGATCTACCGGGACCAGGGCGAGGCGGTGGCCGGGCAGGGGCTGCTCGACCTGCTCGGCGTCCGCATCGGCGACCGGGTGCGGATGACGATCGGCGGCACCCCGCTGATCGTCAGGATCGTCGGCCGGGTCGTGGAGCCGGAGCACGACGGCGAGGTGCTGTCGTTCGGCCTGGACAGCCTGGCGGCCAAGGACGCGGTGCCGCAGTTCTACAACATCGTGCTGCGCGAGGGCGCCGACCCCGCCGAGGTGCGGACCCGGCTCCTCGGCATGTCGCTGGAGGTCTCCCCGGTGGTGAACCCGGCCGAGCGGCTGGCGATCATCAGGGTGATCATCATCGCGCTGGTCGTCGTGCTGGCGCTGATCGGCCTGGCGAACCTGCTGACCGCGAGCGCGCTCGGGCTGCGCGACCACGCGCCGGACCTCGCGGTGCTCAAGGCGATGGGACTCACCCCGCGCCAGGTCATGGCGACGCTGATGACCGGCACCGGCCTGCTCGCCGTCAGCGGCGTGGTCATCGGCACCGCGGCGGGCGCGCCGCTCGCGGCCGTGCTGATCGATCTGGAGGGCCGGGAGAGCGGTGTCGGAGCGGGGATCGGTCGCGCTCCCACACCGGGGATGCTCGCCGCCTCCATGCTGGTCGCGGTGGGCGCGTCCCTGCTCGTCACGCTGATCCCGGCCCGCCGGGCGGCGCGCGCCCGGGTTCCGCACAGCGCCCGCTGACCCTCCGTACGGCCCGCTGGACGCGTCGCCGAAGGCGACGATCAAGGGGGTTGCAAGCGGTCCGTCGCAGACTGTGCCAAACGCAGCCTGAGAGGATCTTTGCGATGGTCATCCCCCACGCCAGATCCGGCGGCCCGACCGCCGGCGCAGCCGTCCCTCCGCAGCTCTCTGCCGGCCGCCGGAGGCGGCCGAAGGTGACGCGAGCCGCACTCGCCCTGATCCTCCCGATCGCGGCCGCATCCATGATCAACGGCGGGGTCGCGGAAGCCGCGGCCCCGCAATGGCGGATCGTCCCGGGCACCACTCTCGGGCCGCACGGCAGTGGCCTGGTGGAGGTGGCGGCGACCGGCCCGGGGGACGCCTGGGCGGTGGGGTACGCCTGCACCGTGGAGAAGCACGTGCCGTGTCCGGCGATCGCGCGCTGGAACGGCGTTCAGTGGAAGAACGCGACCATGCCCGCCTACCGCTATCCGGCCGGGTACGACTCGGACATCTACACGTTCGACGCCGTCAGCGCGGCGTCCGGCAACGACGTGTGGGTGGTGGGCAATGGGCGCAGCGTGCGGGTCGGGCACTGGAACGGCGGGAGCTGGAGCATGTACCGGCCGTTCGGCGTGGCCGAGGACCCTGCTGGCTAACTTGTCTCAGGCCGCGAGAGCGAGTTCTGCCAGTTCGAGGCGGGCAAGGTGGCCGGTGCGGGTCCGATCGAGTGGGTGCCCGTTCCACCAGGCATCCAGGCGGATGAGGTTGAGCGCCACGGCGGAGAAGACGTGTTCGAGGTGGACCTTCGCCAGGCCCCGATAGCGGGCCCGGCGAACACCGGTGACCGCGACGGCCTGGCGCATGGTGCCCTCGACTCCGGCGCGGAGCTTGTATTTGTCCTGCCACTCCTTGCTGGTCTGATCGACACGGGCCTGGTCAAGAGCTTGTTGAAGTGGGCGGGCGCGGATGGTGAGCTGGCGTCCACCCTTCTTGGCCGAGGTGCACAAGGAGCGAACCGGACACGGCCGGCAGACCTCGCCGCCGAACTTGACCACGATCGCCGCGGTCTCGCGCTGAGTGCAGGGACTCCACGAGGAACTCGCCTGCCCTTGCGGGCAGATGACCTGCTCAGCGTCCCAGTCGATGGTGAACGCCGAGCGGTCGTAGCCGGCGGCGGCACGGGCTTGCGATGAGTGATCAAGCAGAACCGGGGTGACCAGCGCGATATCGAACCTCTTGCGCGCACTCACGAGGATTTCCGCGGACGGGTAGCCGGAATCGAGGTAGTGCTCGGCCGGCAGCAGCCCACGTGCCGCGAGCATCTGGTGGATCTTCTCGGTCATCTGGTTGTCGGGGACGGTCGCGTCCGTGGTGGCCACGTTCGTGATCAGGTTGGGCGGCACGATGTTCTCGCCGTTCTCGCCGTTCTCGCCGGGGGTGGGATGGCAGGTCTCGCTGATGTGGACCTTGTAGCCGTTCCAGAACAGGTCCTCGCCCTTGGCCGCCCACCGGGCATCCATGTCGTAGGGGGAAGTCAGCCGCCATCTGCCGGGCGGCAGTCCCTCTCCGCCGTCTTCGAGGGGCCGCCGCCGCTTGACCACCTCCCGCCCGCCTCGACCGGTGATGCGCACATAGTTTTGAACCAGCATGACCCGCAGCGCGTCGACAGCGGGCAGGTTCCGCAGCCAGACCGGGGAGAACGGCGCGTACACCGCCTCCAGCAGCACATACCCGTCGGTGCCGTAGGCGACCGCCAACTCCTCCCGTTTCGACTCCGAGGTCGGCAGCCGCCAGGAATCGACGCGGGCCCGGTAACGCTGCGCCCATCCGGGCAGCTCCAGGACCCTGCTCGTCCAGCCCGGATCAGCGGCCGAGATCGCCTCCAACGCGGCGCGCACACACTCACCGGCCAACTCCAGCCGGTTCAGATCCCGAACCGCGCTGATCACGTGGGTGGAGTCGGTCCGCTGCTTACCACCCGCCCTCACCAGGCCTTTCTCGCCCAGCTTGGCGAGGAGAAGGTCCAGGGCCTTCTCCTCCAAGCCGTGCTGGAGGACCCGGGTACGGAACTCACTCAGCACAGACGCGTCGAACCCGGGATCATCCAGCGCTAATCCGAGAGCGTATTTCCAGCTCAGGTCCATCCTCACGGTCTCGGCGGCTTGGCGGTCGGTGAGGTTGTCCACTCGCTGCAGCACCGTGATCAACGCCAGCCGTCCCGGTGACCAGCCTGGCTTGCCCTCGATCCCGAACGCGACCGCGAACTCCGCGTCGGCGAACAGTTCTCCCAGCTCATCACGGACTCGGACCGGCAATGGCTTCTCGCGTTTACCGCGATGCATCGCCTGGATCGCTGCCGCGATCTGCGGGTCGGGATCCGGCCACGGCCTCGGCTGCATCGACACCGACCACTCCATCCGCGGCCGGATGAGGGGAGAAACGGCCGCGCACGGCATGATCTCGGGCTATAACAGCTCAGGTCACGGACCCGACACCCGCGTGTCGCGAGTTAGCCAGCAGAGTCGCCGAGAACTACAAACTGTCCGACGTCGAGGTCGCTCGGGGACGGGTGTGGTTCGCCGGGACCACCAACGACGACCGCGGCATCATCCTGAGCTGGAACGGGCGCACGGGGTTCACCAGCGAGTCCATCCACAATGGCACCCTCGCTGCGGTGTCGGCCCGCAGCAGGACCGGCGAGATCTGGGCGGTCGGCCACTCGCGGAACACCGGCGGGCCTCTCGTCGTGCGGGGGACCGGGAAGGCCGGCGCCATGGACTGGAGGGAGATCTCCGTCCCGGCGACACCCGAGGGCAGTCTCACCCAGGTCTGGCCGATCAGCGCCGACGACGTCTGGGCGATCGGCCACATCGGCGCCGGCACCGGCGATCAGCTCACGATGTCGCAGCCGCTCGTCCTCCACTACGACGGCAGGTCATGGAGCCGGGTGCCCCTTCCGGTGAAGAAGGGCCGCCTCACCAGCGTCACCGCCGACGCGTCCGGAGACATCTGGGTGGCCGGCATCGACGCGTCCCATCCGAAGCAGGCCCTCTTCCTGCGGCGGTCGCGGGGCGGGTGGAGCGCGACGTACGGCCCCGACTTCCGGTTCGGCGAGGTGCGCGGGGTGTCCATCACCCGGATCCCCGGCTCGAACGGCATGTGGGCCGTGGGACGCGACGGCGACGGTGACGGCGGGAGAGACGGGGAGAAGACGACCACCCTTCGGTACGGCTGATCGCCGGACCCCGCCCGGCCGCGTGAGCGGCCGACCAGGGCTATGCGCGGCCGGGCCCCCTTCGCGGGCCCGGCTGCGCCTCACATCCGTCCGGGAACGGCGGTCAGGGGCGGATCGAGAACCAGTAGAACCCGTGGCCCGGCAGGGTCAGCAGGTACGGCCGCTCGCCGATGACGGGGAAGGGGACCCCGCCGCGGCATTCGATCGGCGTCATACCGGCGAACCTGCGCAGGTCGAGCTCGACCGGCTGCGGATGCTTGGACAGGTTGTTGACGCACAGCATCCGGTCCTCGCCCTCCTCACGGAGGAAGGTGAGCACGGCCGGGTTCGGCGACCACAGCTCGATGTAGTCGCCGGTGCCGAACACCGGGTGCTCCCGCCTGATCTGCAGCATCCGTCGGGTGAAGTGGAGGAGCGACGACTCGCTCTTGATCTGCGCCTCTACGTTGACCGACTGGTAGCCGTAGATCGGGTCCATCACGGCGGGCAGGTACAGCCGGCCCGGGTCCGCGTTGGAGAACCCGGCGTTGCGGTCCGGGCTCCACTGCATCGGCGTGCGGACCGAGTCACGGTCCTCCAGCCAGATGTTGTCGCCCATGCCGATCTCGTCACCGTAGTACATGACCGGCGAGCCCGGCATGCTCAGCAGCAGCGCGGTGAACAGCTCGATCTGGTCCCGGTCGTTCTCCAGCAGCGGGGCCAGCCGGCGCCGGATGCCGAGGTAGGCCCGCATCCGCGGGTCCTTGGCGTACTCGGCGTGCATGTAGTCGCGCTCTTCCTCGCTGACCGTCTCGAGCGTCAGCTCGTCGTGGTTGCGGAGGAAGATGCCCCACTGGGCGCTCTCCGGCAGCTTCGGCGTGCGCGACATGATTTCCGTGATGGGTTCCCGGTTCTCCCGGCGCACGGCCATGAAGATGCGCGGCATCAGCGGGAAGTGGAACGCCATGTGGCACTCGTCGCCGCCGGTCGTCGGGTCGCCGAAGTACTCGACCACGTCCTCGGGCCAGCCGTTCGCCTCGGCGAGCAGCACCCGGTCCGGGAAGAGCCGGTCCACCTCGGCCCGCACCCGCTTGAGGTACGCGTGCGTCTCGGGCAGGCCGGAGCAGGACGTGCCGTCGCGCTCGAAGAGGTACGGCACGGCGTCCAGCCGGAACCCGTCCACGCCCAGGTCGAGCCAGAAGCGGAGCACTTCCAGCATGGCGTCCTGCACGGCCGGGTTGTCGTAGTTGAGGTCCGGCTGGTGGTGGAAGAACCGGTGCCAGTAGTACTGGCCGCGCACCGGGTCGTACGTCCAGTTGGACTCCTCGGCGCCGATGAAGATGATCGGCGCGTCGGGGTAGCGCGTCGGGTCGTCGGACCAGACGTAGAAGTCGCCGAAGGGGCCCTCGGGGTCGTGCCGGGACGCCTGGAACCACGGGTGCTTGTCGCTGGTGTGGTTCATGACGAGGTCGGTGATGACACGGATGCCGCGCTCGTGCGCGGCCTCGATCATCTTGATGAAGTCACTGAGATCGCCGAACTCCGGAAGGATCTTCAGGTAGTCGGAGATGTCGTACCCGCCGTCGCGCAGCGGGGACTCGTACAGCGGCAGCAGCCAGAGGCAGTCGATGCCCAGCCACTTGAGGTAGTCCATCTTCTCGATGAGCCCACGCAGGTCGCCGGTGCCGTCACCGTTCGAGTCCTTGAAACCGCGGACCAGCGCCTCGTAGAAGACCGCCCGTTTGTACCAATGGGGGTCTTGGGAGGTGAAGTCCTCGATCTCGGGGGTGGGCATGAGGGCGCCGAGGCTGAGCCCGGCGGTCTCGCGAGCCGGCACGGGGGCGTGTCGGCTCGTGGATCCAGCGACCGGCGGTGCAGCCGGGATGAGGTTGCTGGGCGCCGTGACCTGGGGGGACAGGTCGGCGGCAGCCTCGGAAACGGGTTCCGGGCATGGCGAAGCAGCGTTCATCTGGTCTCGCTTGATGAAGAAGGGGTGGGGGTGGCCTGGTCACACTCCGCAGCTGTATGCCAGCTCATGCCATATACATAACAAGAAACTACCATCAGCCAGGGTTTGACAAGGAGTCGTTACCTTGTCCTGACAAGTGCTTTTCGTCTGTTGCCGTCTGGTCGCGCACGGTTATCTCGCTGTCGCCCGCAGAGTCGCCCGCGGAGTCGTGCGCGGGCGACGGCGGGGCCGCCGGAACGGGGTCGGCGGCGGACGAGACGCCGAGGTGCGGCGCGGGTCAGCCGAGGTTCCCCGCCCACGGCGGCGTGAGGTCGCCGAGGACGTCCTCGTAGTCGGCCAGCCAGGTGCCGAACAGCACCAGGCCGCGCAGCCAGAACCGGGAGTTCCATGAGCCGAACGACGCCAGCGCGTCCGGCCCCTCGGCCACGACGTCCAGCATCTGGGGCGACATCAGGCCGGGGATCGTCGCGGCCTTCAGCAGCATTCGGTGGTTCCACTCCCGGGCGACCGGGCCGTTCGAGCGCAGCGGCACCCGGCGGTGCGGGAGCGCGCCGTTGGTGGACGGCAGCGTCGCGACCTTGAGGTTGGCCGCCCGCAGGATCTCCCGGTAGAACTTGCCCCCCTCCTTGCGGGTGACGGGCACCGAGAGGGCCGCGTCGAAGAACTCCGGGTGCAGGAACGGGAACACCGGCGTGGCCTCCGGGCCCACCAGGTTGACCGGGGAGCGGGCGATGCCCCGGGCGGTGCGCGTGTGCAGCACGCTGAGCGGCAGCTCGGAACGGTGGCCGTGCAGCATCGAGGTCGCCCGGGTGAAGGCCGCGCGGACCCTGCCGTCCATCCAGCCGAGCGCGGCCTCGCCGAGGACGGGCATGTGCGGCTCGCCGGTCGCCAGCGCGGCCAGGAGCGCCTCGCGGCGGGAGGCGCCGGTCCCGGCGTCCACCGCGTCGGCGGTGATGAGGAAGTTCTTCATCAGCGGGCCGCCGGCCAGGCCGTCCACCACCGGCCGCCCCGCCGCGTGGACCTCGCGGGCGAACGGGGAGTACCAGGCGTGGTGGCTGGTCAGGTACTCCAGCCGTCGCGCCGCCCACAGCGCCTCTTCCGGGTATTTTTCGGGATATTGCGGGATAATTCGATGCGCCAGGCCGAGTTCCCGCGTGATGTAGCGCGCGAAGTCGATGTCGTTGTCCAGCCCGTCGTCCGGACTGGTCGTCCACGACTCGACGTCCATCTCCCTGGCCACCGCGACGCTCGCCAGCAGCCGCGAGTCGTACCCGCCGCTCACCGGGACCAGCACGCGGTCGTACGGCGCGAGGGCGTCGTGCAGCAGCGCGACGAGGTCGCCGCCGGTCACGCCCCGGTCGAACGGCTCCTCACGCACCCAGCGCGGCGCCCGCCGGTCCACCCGCATCCGCCGATCGGTCCGGGACCAGATCAGCGCGGACGCCCCCGGCAGCCGCTTGACCTGCCGGTACGGGGTGTCCTCAAGCAGCGGATAGGTCAGCTTGAGAATGGCGGCCCAGGCGTCCCAGTTCACCTCGTACGGCGTGCGCGCCAGGGCGAGCAGCGGCTCGATCAGGCCCGCGAAGTAGATCACGTCGCCGTCGGCCAGGTAGTAGACGTCGTCCAGGCCGAAGGCCCCGGTGTGCAGGATCACCTCGTCCGGCTCGTCGATCAGGCCGGGCGTCTCGTAGGTCTCGGCCGCGGACAGCCAGCCCGGCCGGGCCCCCGTCCCGGCGGGCACGCCCGGAAGCCCGCCTCCCGGAGCGGCGCTCGCCGTCAGGCGGCCGCCCCAGGCGAAGGCGGCGTGGCCGGAATCGCCCGCCTGGCCCCGCTCCCCGCTGTCCGCCGCGTCTGTCCCCGTGTCGTACGGGCGGATGGGCGCGGAGGTGAGGAGGGCCGCGTCCGGCGTCCGGTGGACCAGCCGTACGGCCGGGCCCGAGCGGGCCAGCACGTCCAGCCTGGCTGGATCGAAGGGCCCGATGGCACCACACACGTACGGCCTGGCCTGGTATCGCGGCCACTCACCTTTGCGCACCGTTTGCCCTCCTTCTACTTCGACGGGAGAGTCTACGGATTTAGGCCACCACCCAACGACGCGCGAAACCGCGCGGCCCGCCCATCCGCCGCCCTGGCGGGCTCACCGCCCGGCGACCTCCCACAGCGCGCCCACCGGCATGGCCCGCAGTTTCGGCCCGAAGAGGAGCCGGCGGGGGAATCTGCGTTCCCTCCCTTCGGGTTTTGTCGGTAGCTGCCGATAGCGTGGCGATCTCGTTACTGAACGTGGGAGGTGGGAGTGCGCAGGTCGTACAAGTTCTTGCTGCGCCTCACCGGCAAGCAGGCCGCCACGCTCGCGCAGTGCTTGGAAGATCACCGGGTGTTGTACAACGCGGCGTTGGAGCACCGCCGTACCGCTTACGGCAAGGCGGGCGTGGCCGTCCGCTACGGCGACCAGTCCGGCGAGCTGAAGCACATCCGCTCCGACGACCCCGCCGGTCAGGGCCGCTGGTCATTCTCCTCCCAGCAGGCCACGCTCCGCCGCCTGGACAAGGCGTTCGCCGCGTTCTTCCGTCGCGTCAAGGCCGGGCAGAAGCCGGGCTTCCCCCGATTCAAAGGACGCGGCTGGTTCGACACTGTGGAGTGGCCGAAGGACGGTGACGGCTGCCGATGGGACTCCCAACCGGAGCACCCGAGTGCGACCTTCGTCCGCTTGCAGGGCGTTGGGCACGTCCGCGTCCACCAGCACCGGGCCGTGAGGGGTCGGGTGAAGACGATCGCGGTGAAACGGGAAGGCAACCGCTGGTACGTGGTCCTGTCCTGCGATGACGTGCCCGCGCAAACCCTGCCCGCGACTGGCGCGGTCGTCGGCCTGGACATGGGCGTCGCCTCGCTCGTCACGACCAGCGACGGCGAGCATGTGGCCAACCCGCGCCACCTGCACGCGTCCGCCGATCGTCTCGCGGCGGCACAGCGGGCACTGGCACGCAAGAAGCGGGGCTCCAAACGCCGCCGCAAGGCCGCCGCACGTGTCGCCGCCCTGCACGCCAAGGTCCGCCGCCAGCGCTTGGACGGCACGCACAAGGCCGCGCTCGCCCTGGTCCGTGAATACGGCGTGATCGTGCATGAGGACCTGCGGATCGCGAACATGACCCGCTCGGCCACCGGCACGATCGAAGCCCCTGGCCGGAACGTGGCACAGAAGTCCGGGTTGAACCGGAGCATCGTGGACGCGGGTTGGGGGGTGTTCCTGACGGTCCTCGCGCACAAGGCTGAAAGCGCCGGTCGAGAGCTGATCGCAGTCGATCCCGCCAACACCTCCCGCACGTGCGCCCGCTGCGGGCACTGCGCGAAGGAGAACCGCGTCACCCAAGCCGAGTTCGCGTGTACGGCGTGCGGGCATACCGCGCACGCTGACATAAACGCGGCGATCAACATTCTCAGGGCGGGGCTTGCCCTTCGTGAGGCTGCGAGAGCGGCTTAGCGAGAAGCCGCTCGCTTCAGGGAGCGGAGGAGTCACGAGTACGAATCCCTCAAGTGGCCGAAGGGCGAGATGGCCGCTGGGCGTGTGGACGGATAGTCGCCGGGGGTGTGGCGAGATGGTCGCTACTTGCGTGGACGATTCGTCGCCGGTGTCGTGGACGATTTGCCGGCGGGTCGTGGCCGGATTCGCGGGGTATGTCGTGGTGCTTCGCCGGTAAGTTCATGATCGGCGGGATCTTGGGAGCTATGGAGCGCTTCGCGACGGTTCGGGGAGCTGAGATCGATCCAAGTGATCTGCGAATATTGTGGCTCCCGCCTTTTCGGACTACCGCGGAGTGACCCATGAGCGAGACGAGCGACCTCGAGAGCGTCAAACGCGCATTGGCGCAGGCCGTCGAGGAGGCCGCGGGGGCGGCGGAGCTGTCCCGGCTGCTCACCGAGTACGAGCGGCGGCTCGACGAGGTGGCGCGCTCGGAGGCCGAGGCACTGACGCGGATGCGCGAGGCCGAGGTGCGGGCGCGGAGGGCCGAGCGGCAGAACACGCAGCTCGCCAAGCAGCTGGCCGAGCAGCGCTACCAGACCGAGGTCGCCACCTGGAAGCTCGCCTCGGTGCAGGACAGTCGCTGGCTCAAGCTCGGCGACGCCCTGCACACCAAGAACCCCGGCACGGTGGCCCGGACCCTCAAGGAGCCGGTGAAGAAGCGGCCCGCGCCCAAGCGTTCCGAGTTCAAGCCGGAGCTGCCGGACGTCGGTGAGCCCCCCGCGACGCCGGCCGCGCCCGACCCGCGCGCGCCACAGGTCTCCGCGCCCATGGTCGACGGCTTCGAGGTGCCCAAGGGGCCGCTGGCCCGGCCGTACCTCACCGTGGCGTCGATCGTGGACCGGCAGACCGAGGCGCTGCTGCGCTACGAGTGGCGGCAGGTGACGAACTTCGGCCCCGAGAACTGGGCCGCGATGCTCGACCAGCACCAGCCGCACCTGCTCTTCGTCGAGTCCGTACAGCCCGGCCCGCGGCAGGGCAACGGCGGGCGCTGGCTGGAGGCCCTGGCCGGGGAGTCGCGGGCGCTGCGCGACCTCGTGGAGGCGTGCCGCAAGCGCGGCGTCAAGACCGTCTTCTGGCACTCCGCCGGCGCCGTCTCCCGCGCGGTGCCGGCCGCCGAGCACTTCGAGTACGTGCTGACGGCGACCGAGGCCCGGGTCAGGGAATGGAAGGCCGCGCTGCGCCACGATCGCGTCGGCGTCCTCCCGCTGGCCGTCCAGCCGCGCATCCACAACCCGATCCCCGCGATCGGCGGGCGCACCTCCGACGTCTTCACGCTCGGCCCGGTGGCGCTGCCGGTGCCGCCCGTCGAGGTGAGCGAGCCGGACCAGGCCGGCGCGGCGCCGCGGGCGGAGGCCGCCGAGCCCGCCCCGGGCGGCCGCGCCTGGCAGCCGCTCCCCGGGCAGGACGACGACAAGACGTCCTACGACGACGTGCTGACCGCGTACCGGCGGGCCGGGCTGGTGGTCGCCGTGGCCGACGCGGACGCGCGGGTGGTCGCGGAGATCGCCGCCTGCGCCACGCCCGTGCTCAGGCTGGCCGCGGGCGTCAAGCCCGAGGTGACCGTGGCGCAGGCCGAGGCGCTGCTCGCGGACGCCGCGGGCCTCGAACGCGAGGCCCACCTGGGCTGGCGGCGGACCGTTCCGGTCACGCCGCTGCTCGACCCGATGTTCGACGTGGTCGGGCTGCCCAACGTCCGCAACACCGGCACCGTCTCGGTCATCGCGGCCGTCCAGGGCGCGGCCGAGCTGGAGCACCTTCTGGACCAGATCGCGCGCCAGGCCCACGTGCCGGGGCAGCTCGTCATCGTGGCCGAGGGACTGGACGCCGGGCTGGTCGAGAAGAGCGCACGCCAGATCCTCACCCCGCTCCAGACCTCCGCCGAGGCCACCCCGGGGCTGTCGCTCCCGCAGGGCGTGGCCGTCCTCCAGGACCTCGTCGTACGGGTGCCGGACGCCCCGATGACGCGCGGCGCGGCGCTCGACCGGGCGCTGCGGATGGCCGAGGGCGACTACGTCGCGGTCTTCGACCCCCGCGACGTGTACGGCCAGCATTACCTGTCCGATCTGATCCGCTACTTCGGCTCGACGGAAACCGAGATCGTCGGGAAGGCGTCGTTCTACGCGCACCTGCCCGAGGTGGGGGCCACCCTCCTGCGCCAGCCGGGCGCCGAGCACAGGTTCCTGCCCGAGATCGGCGGCGGGACCCTGCTGGGCCGCCGCCAGGCGCTCGCCGAGCTCGGCTTCGCCGACGTCTC
This sequence comes from Microtetraspora malaysiensis, assembly GCF_050947145.1. Classification (NCBI taxonomy): domain Bacteria; kingdom Bacillati; phylum Actinomycetota; class Actinomycetes; order Streptosporangiales; family Streptosporangiaceae; genus Microtetraspora; species Microtetraspora malaysiensis. The sequence goes on along the minus strand of NZ_CP191998.1, from coordinate 7,997,070 downwards.
GGACGACTGGGACGAGACGCTCATGCGTCAGTGCCGGGCCGACGGGGTCCGGGTGTACTCGGCGGACCGGTACTCCTATGTCTGTGTGCGCGAGTCCGCCGTCGGCCGCCTGCTCGGCTCCGCCCAGCTCCAGGGCTACTTCCCCGTCGAGCCCCTCGCCCTGATCTAGGTCGGCCCCGCAACCGGGGATTTCGACCGGCATTAGGCTGCCGGGATGACTCCTGACCAGCTCGCCGAGCTCCTCGGGGCGCCGCCCGCGCCATGGGGATCGTGGGCGAGTGAGGCGGTCTACGGCTCGCCGGTCGCGTTCCGGGCCGCCTCGGGGCGGCCGCCGCGCGAGGTCGCCGCGGAGATCGCGGAACGGCTGCGCGAGCACCGCGGGATTCAGGAGGTCAGGGTACGGCCCGACGGGCTCCTGCTGATCGCGGTGACGGCGCCGGGCGAGGTCGCCGGTGAGATCGTGCGGAAGGGGCCGCCGGAGATCCGCGAGCCCGCCGCGCTCGCCCCGGACTTCCCCCGCACGTGGGACAACCCCGGGTTCGTCGTCCGGTACGCGTACGCGCGGGCGGCGGCGGTACGGCGCTGGGCGCGCGATCTCGGCGTCCCCGAGGAGGGGTTCCGGCCCGAGGCGCTGGACGATCCACGCGAGCGCGCCGTGCTGCGGCTGCTCGCCGAGCTGCCGAGCCGTATGACGAGCCGCGACCCGGCGTGGGGGACGTACGCGGGGCAGCTCGCGCTCGCCTACCACGACGCGCACGAGCACTGCCCGGCCGTGCCGTGGGGAGATCGGCCCGCGGGCGACGTCCACACCGCCCGGCTCCGGCTGGCGGCCGCCGTACAGGCCGTCCTGGCCGCGGTCGTGGCGCCCGCTCTGCCCGAACGACTGTGACGGCGTCCGGTGCCGGCTTCACCCGTCCTTCCACAGTCGTGCACCGCCGTCACGACCGTGGCCGGAGCGGAGGCGATCGGGGGAACACCGCAGGGGAGGGCGCTCCCGGGCCGCGGAAAAGGAGGTTCACTATCTTCGGGGCTTTGCAACGAATTTTTCGTTGGAACGATGATATTCCTGCATTTCATATGGTCATCTGTCTCGCCTATCGGTCATCCGTCTCGCCGTGCCGGTGGGGTCGGATAGCCTCGTTCGGGTGAGCCGATTCGCCCATTCCGCCGGTGACGGGCACGCCGAAGCGCTGCCCGAGGTACGTCCACCGCACGCCCCCACAGATCTGAACGCCCTCGATCCGGCGATCTGGACGCGAACGTCCGGCCGCATCGACGGTGCGATCACGATCGGCGGCGTCGACGTGCGCGATCTGGCGGCGCAGCACGGCACGCCGCTCTACGTGGTCGACGAGGAGGACTTCCGCTCCCGCTGCCGCGACTACCGCGCGGCGTTCAGCGACGGCCAGGTCCACTACGCGGGCAAGGCGTTCTTGTGCCGGGAGATCGCCCGCTGGATCCAGCAGGAGGACCTCGGCCTCGACGTGTGCAGCGCGGGCGAGCTCGCGGTCGCGCTGAGCGTCGGCTTCCCGCCCGAGCGCATCACGATGCACGGCAACAACAAGTCGCTCGCCGAGCTGGAGCGGGCCGTCGATGTCGGGGTCGGCCACATCGTGGTCGACTCGTTCGAGGAGATCGCCCGGCTCGGGTTCCTCGCGGAAAAGTACGGCACCCGTCCCAAGGTCATGATCCGGGTGACGGTGGGCGTCGAGGCGCACACGCACGAGTTCATCGCCACGGCGCACGACGACCAGAAGTTCGGCCTCTCGCTGAACAGCGGCGCGGCGGCGGAGGCGGTCCGGCGCATCCTGGCGCTGCCCCAGCTCGAACTGGTCGGCCTGCACTCCCACATCGGGTCCCAGATCACCGACACGGCCGGATTCGAGGTGGCGGCGCGCCGCCTCGCCGCGCTGCTCGTCCAGGTCAAGGAGGAGCACGGCGTCGTCCTGCCCGAATTGGACCTCGGCGGCGGCTACGGCATCCCGTACGTCCAGGGCGACGACGTCCTGGACGTGAAGGAGCTCGCGGACAGCCTGCGCGACATCATCATCAAGGCGTGCGAGGCGGCCGGCCTGCCCGTGCCCCGGCTGACCGTCGAGCCGGGCCGGTCCATCGCCGGGCTCGCCGGCGTGACGCTCTACGAGGTCGGCACGGTCAAGGACGTCGAGGGCCTGCGCACCTACGTCAGCGTGGACGGCGGCATGAGCGACAACATCCGCACCGCGTTGTACGGCGCGGACTACACCGCGACGCTCGCCTCCCGTGAGAGCGAGGCCGAGCCGATGCTCTCCCGCCTCGTCGGCAAGCACTGCGAGAGCGGCGACATGGTCGTGCGCGACCTGTGGTTCCCCGCCGACCTCGCGCCGGGCGACCTGATCGCCGTGGCCGGGACCGGCGCGTACTGCCGCTCGCTCGCCAACAACTACAACTACCTGCCCAAGCCGGCCGTCGTGGCGGTGGCCCACGGCCAGTCGCGCGTCATCGTGCGCCGGGAGACCGAGGACGACCTCCTGAGGGGACAACTGTGACCAAACCGCTGAAAATCGCGCTGCTAGGCTGCGGGGTCGTCGGCTCGCAGGTCGTCCGGCTCCTGCGCGAGCAGGAGAGCGATCTCGCCGCGCGCGTGGGCGCCCCGCTCGAACTCGCCGGGGTGGCGGTGCGCAAGATCGGCCGCAAGCGCGACACCGAGATCGACCCGGAGCTCCTCACCACGGACGCCGAAAGCCTGGTGACCCGTGACGACGTCGACATCGTGGTCGAGGTGATCGGCGGCATCGAGCCGGCCCGGTCGCTGATCCTGTCCGCGATGGCCTCGGGCAAGTCCGTGGTCACCGCCAACAAGGCGCTGCTCGCCGAGGACGGCGCGACCATCCACCGCGCCGCGCGCGAGAACAACGCCGACCTCTACTTCGAGGCCAGCGTCGCGGGGGCGATCCCGCTGCTGCGCCCGCTGCGGGAGTCGATGGCCGGTGACCGCGTACAGCGGGTGCTCGGCATCGTGAACGGCACCACGAACTACATCCTCGACAAGATGGACTCCACCGGCGCGTCGTTCACCGACGCCCTGGAGGAGGCCCAGGCGCTCGGCTACGCCGAGGCCGACCCGACCGCCGACGTCGAGGGCTTCGACGCCGCGGCCAAGGCGGCGATCCTCGCGGGCATCGCCTTCCACACCCGGGTCACCGCGGCGGACGTGTACCGCGAGGGCATCACCGAGATCACCGCGGCCGACGTCGCCTCGGCCAAGGCGATGGGATACGTCATCAAGCTGCTCGCCATCTGCGCGCGGTCCGACGACGGCGGGTCCGTGGGCGTCCGGGTCCACCCCGCGATGATCCCGAGGTCCCACCCCCTCGCGGGCGTCCGCGAGGCGTACAACGCGGTCTTCGTGGAGGCCGAGTCGGCCGGGCGGCTGATGTTCTACGGCGCGGGCGCGGGTGGCGCGCCCACCGCCTCGGCGGTGCTCGGCGACATCGTCGCCGTCGCGCGCAACCGCATCGCGAACACCCGGGGCCCCGAGGAGTCCACGTACGCGGATCTGCGGGTGCACCCGATGGGTGACAGCATCACGCGGTGCCACGTCTCCCTCGACGTGGCGGACAAGCCGGGCGTCCTCGCCAGGGTGGCCGAGATCTTCGCTAAGCACGACGTCTCCATCCAGACCGTCCGCCAGGAGGGCAGGGGCGACGACGCCCAGCTCGTCATCGTCTCCCACCGGGCCACCGACGCCGCGCTCCAGGCGACGATCGGGAGCCTGCGTGAGATGGACATCGTCCGCGCGGTCGCCGGCGTCATGCGGGTCGAAGGCGACGAGGCCCCGTAAAGAGGCCCCGTAACGAGGCCTGTAACGGGGCTCTCCGGCATCTCCTGCCCCTCGGGCCTCTCAATTCCGATATATCTGGGAATGTGAGGCGCGAGGGGCGCGCCCGTAGGCCGGAAGGCCGGACACCGCGGGGACGTGAGATGCGCAGAACACTGTGGGCGACACTCGCGCTCTCCGCTCTCGCCGCCTCGGTGTTCGCGGGGCCGGTCGCCCGGGCGGAGTCGCGTCCCGCCGTCCAGGCCGCGAGCCGCCCCGCCGTCGCGGCGGGGATCGCGGCCGCCGCCGTACCGGCGGTCAAACCGACGGCGAAGCCCGGGAAGAGCCCCAAGCCGAGGCCCGCGCGACAGCCCACGACGGTCGTCGCGCTCACCTTCGACGACGGCGACCGCAGCCATGCCGTGGCCGCGAGGCTGCTGGAGAAACACGGGCTGCGCGGCACGTTCTACGTCAACAGCGGCGATCTCGGGATGTCGGGCAAGCTCTCCCGCCGCCAGGTGACCGAGATCGCGAAGGCGGGCCACGAGATCGGCGGCCACACGGTGGACCACGAGCGGCTGACCGACCTCGACCCCGAGGAGCAGGCGGAGACGATCTGCGCCGATCGTCGCGCCCTCCTCGGAACGGGCCTCCAGGTGCGGACCTTCGCCTACCCGTACGGCGCGGTGGACGCTACCGCCCGGCAGGCCGCGCGGGACTGCGGCTACAACGCGGCGCGGACCATCGGCGGCATCGCCCAGCGGCCGTGCCGCGACTGCGTCGTGGCGGAGCCCGCCCGGCCCGAGCGGCCCTACGAGATCCGCACGCCGGGATCGGTCCGCGAGAGCACCACACTGGCGGCCCTGAAGGGCTACGTGATCCGCGCCGAACAGGGCGGCGGCGGCCTGCTCCCGCTGGCCTTCCACAAGGTGTGCGCGCGAGGCTGCGGCACCTTCTCGGTCCGTACGGACGTGCTCGACGGGTTCCTCGCCTGGCTGGCCAAACGTGAGGGGCACGGCACGGCCGTCCGCACGCTCGGGGACGTCACCGGGGGCCGGGTGCGCCCCGTCCCCGCCGATCCCGCCGCCCCGTAACACGGAGATGTCAGGTTGCGGGGGGTTCGGGGCGGTCGCGGAGCAGGCGGCGGGCCTTCCTGATCGCCCGGCGCACGACCGTCAGGTCGCGCTCGCGCCGCAGGCGGACCGCCTCGACCCGCCACCGCTCGGCCTTGCCCCGCCACCGGGCGGTGTCCGCCTTGCCCTTCGCGGCCTCCTTCCGCAGCCGGGCGACCTCCTTCTCCAGCGCCGTCAGGCGTGACTTCAGCCGTCCGCCGTCGATCTTGCGCTGGACGGCCAGCGCCTTCCAGTGGGCGGCCTCGGTGTTGCGGCCGCTCCGGGGCGGCCGGTCCGCCGGGTCGAGCCGGGTGAAACCCCAGGTCTCCCCGTCGAGCCACTCCACGCCGAAGGTCTCGTGGATCACATCGTCGAGGTGCTCGCCGTCCTCGGCCAGGCGCGCCGCCCGCGCGACGGACGACGTCCGTTCCAGGCGGGCGCACAACACGCCGCCGGCGTCCTCGTCCAGAGCCACGCACAGCAGCCCGAGGTCGCCCTCCTCGGCATACTTGATCAGCCGGTCGAGCGTGTCGGCCGCGACGCCCCAGCCGGGCGGACAGACCAGCCGGAACGGCGCGGGAGCCGCCGACGCGGGGGCGGAGGCGGCGAACCCGACCCGCCCGTCATGCGCGTAGCGGCCCCGGACGAGCCGGAGATCGAGCAGTGGGTCGTCCAGCGGCGCCCGCCGCCCGTCGTCCAGCGCGTCCCACGGGCCGGTCACGGTGACCTGGACATCCGGGAGCGTGCTGACGAGCGCGGCGTCCACGGTCCCCGCCACGCTCTCGTAGCCCGCCGCCGACGCGTTCACGAGCACCTCGACGTACGGCACGAGCCACTGCCGGCCGCCCTCGACCCGCAGGAAGCGCCGGTAGGGGATGCGGTCCGCGACGAACGGTGAGTTGTACCGGCGGACCTCGTCCCCGCGCCGCATGGCGGTCGGCGTGCCGAGATGCCAGCTCCGCGCCGCCCGGTCCGGCACGAACACCGCCCCCGCCTGGGTGAGGCGATATCCCAGCTCGGTGTCCTCGGCGAGGACCAGCGACGTGTCCAGGCCGCCCGCCGCGCGCAGCAGCCCGGCGGGGAGCGAGGCCGTCGCCCCGACGTGGACGCGGTGCAGGACGGAGCTGGGGGCGGTCCTGAACCCGTCGTGCTCGTCGACGAGGTCCTCCCACCAGTCGTGCGCCGCGCTGGACGGCAGATCGAACAGCGCGTCCGCGTTCCGCGCCTCCACCGCGCTCCGTACGTCCGAGGGGGAGGGCAGCCCGTCCGTCACGTCGGCGAACCGCAGTGTCCCGAGGACGACCAGGTAGTCGGCCAGGTGATGCCACCGCATGTGCGTCTCGACGTGCACCCGGTACGGGACGATGTCCGCGTCGATGCGATGGATCACGTCGCCCTCGGCGAGGGCCGTACCGGTCGCGAGGGCCCAGGCGATGCCCCACCCCCCGGGACGGGCCGGCACGAGGCGGGTACGGCTCGGCGCGATCGGGGGCACCCGCAGCGGCGCGCCGCTGCCGTCGTCCACGACGATCACTTCCAGGAGGTGGTCGGGGTAGCTCTGCCCGGCCAGCGCCGCCAGGGTGAGATCCAGCTTCTCCTGGCCGTTCCGGGCGGGGATGACCACGCTGACCGACAGGTGGGGCTCCCACTCGCCCGGCGCGGGCACGTCGAGGACCGCGTAGTCGTTGCGCCGGATCCGCGGAGCGCGGCCTGTGAACGGCGCCGACGGGGTCATGACGCGCCCTCGGGGAGCTCCATGAGGGCGCTCGGCCGGAAACCGCGCCACTGCCGCTTGTTCCTGCGCAGGAAGGTGCCGATCGGCTCGCGCCAGGTGTGCTGGGACGCCGGACCGCGCCGCAGCACGTACCCGAGGCCGTGGGTGCGGTACACCTGCCCGCCCGCGCTCTGCACGGCGTGCTGGAACTGGGTGTCCACGGCGCGGGGGAGCGGGCGGAAGCCGCCGACCGCGTCGAACGCCGCCCGCTCGGTGAAGATCGTGCCGCCCGCCACGAAGTTGGTGATCTGCTCGGTGACCTGGTCGCGGCGTACGGTGACGTCGATCGCCGCGAGGTGGACGAACTCCAGGGCCGCGCCCAGCACGTTCGCGCCGGTGTACGAGTGGGCGAGCAGCAGGTCGGCCAGGAAGTCCGGGCCGTACCAGTCGTCGTCGTCCATCTTCAGCAGGAACGAGCCGGACGCGCGGGCCGCCGCCCGGTTGAGCAGCGCCCCGAACGCGAGCGATGCCGCCCCCTCCACGACCGTGATCGGCCGCTCGAACGAGGCGACGGCCGGGGCCACGGACGGATGATCGCGCGGGATCCCGTGCAGGGCCAGGACGACCTCCAGTTCCGCGTCGCGCTGCCGGGCCGGCTGGCCGAGGGCGAAGGGCACCATCTCCGGGCGGCGGGTGGTCAGCAGCACGGACGTGAGCGGCCGCTGCCGGGCGGGGGCGCCGAGCCGCTCCCATCGGGCCTCGACGCCGTGGTCCCGGAGGGCGCGCCTGCGGAGCAGGACGCTGTGCTCCTCACGCCGCAGGTCGTCCTCCAGGTCCTCGGGCGTGACCGCGCGGAGCAGCCCGATGAGCCCGTCGCCGAGCGCCCCGGCCCACGGAGGGATCTCGCCGGCCAGCATCGGGACGCCCGCCGCCGCCAGCGAGGCGACCACCCGTGCGGCCGCGATCGGCCCCGTGTGGCCGTTCCGCCAGTCGATCCGCAGCCCGCGCAGCTGCCTGAGGCGGGCGACGTCGGTGACGGTGACGCACCCCGACGCGGCGAAGCGGGTGAGCACCTTCCCGTCGTGGACGGCGTTCCAGCGGCCGTCGGCCAGTTCGAGGCGGCCGACGCCCAGCGTGGGCGTGGTGACGAAGCCCATCGGATTGACCGACCGGTCGTCCACCGGGGGAAGCGACCGGACATCGTTCACATGTACGGCAGGCCGCCTGTTCGCGGCCTGCGTACCGACGGCCAGAGGCGCGGCCCCTCCGGGCTCGCCGAGGCGTTCCCAGCTCAGCTCCTCCAGGGCGGGGAGATCCACCACGGGCCCGTCCCCCTCCCAGGCGGGCAGGCCGTCCGGGAAGGAGGTGCGGAGCACCACGTCGCCGCCTGGAGCGCCGACACGTACGGGCAGGGGACCGCCCGGCTCCACCGGGGACGCGTTGGGGTCCCCTGGCCGCCAGTGGGCCGCGCCCGGCCCGGCCAGCGCCGCCACGGGGGCGGCGATGCCGTCGAGGCGGTTCCCCGCGAACGCGCGGGCGGTCGCGGCCACGGTACGCCCGGCCGGGGTCGCGGCGGAGAACCTCGCGTCCACCGCCCACGCGCCGCTCGCCGGCCGGTGGACTCTCAGCTCCGTGAGGGCCCGCCAGCGGTGGGCGGGCGTGAGTGACGGCGCGGGCGCCGGGTACCAGTACGGGGTCTCGGCGGTGACCACGATCACCCGTTCGGCGCGGGGCAGCAGCGTGTGCAGGGTTGCGGCCCGGCGCAGATCCGTCGGAGTGCGCGCGAGCACGAGGACCTCAGTCATCTCCTCGTCCGGCGGCGGAGCCGCCCCACCCGGCGGCGTCCCGGGGCTCTCCGGAGACAGGGCGCGCCGGGGGTCGCCGTCGAGGTCCACGAGGTGCCGGACGCCCGTGACGGCGAGGCTCTCCGGTGACTCCACTCCGACGCAGTACACGGCGACCCGCCGCCCCGCGCCGCGCCGTACGGCCTCGCCGATGATCCGCTCGAACATCACCGCCGCCTGAACCTCCGGCCGCGAACACCGCGAACACCGCGAACACCGCGAAGGCCGCGAACACCGCGAACACCGCGAAGGCCGCGAAGGCCGCGACCGGCGTCGGCCGCCTCCGTGTCATGGGCGTGCCGGAGTTCGGCCTCCAGCCGGGCCACCTCGGCCCGCAGCCGTGTGGCCTCGGAGCGCCACCTGGTCGCGCTCGCCCGCCACTTGGTCGGGTCGCCGCCCACCGGCTCGGCGTTCTCGTCCCGCACGACGCCGAAATCCTCCGCCGCCACCCAGATCGACCCGTACATCTCGTCCACCAGTGCGTCGGGGGCGTCGGCGCCCGGGAAACGGGCGGCGCGGGAGAACGCGGCGGTCCGTTCCAGCCTCAGCGCCGACACGCCCGCCGCGGTCTCCTGCACGATCGCCGACACGAGGCCGTACCCCCGGCGTTCGGCCAGCTCGACGAGCGACGCCAGGGAGTCGGGGCCGAGCACCCATCCGGCGGGGCAGGTGACCCGGAAGGGCGTGGGCGCGCAGCTCTCCGCCGCCGCCCGCGCGAAGCGCACCCTCGGCTCGTGCTCGTACAGGTTGTACGCGAGCCGGGTGTCGAGCATCGGCTCGTCGAGCGAGGCCCGGCGGCCCAAGGGCAGCTCGTCCCACGGGCCGAGGAGCACCACCGAGGTGTCGGCCACGGTCCCCGCCAGGGCGGCGTCCACACTGGCGCGCACCTGCTCGTACGTCGCGCCGTGCGCGTCGATCACCACCTCGACGTAGGGCACCGCCCAGTGGCGGCGGGGATGACGGCGCAGCCAGCGCAGGTCGGGGATCAGGTCGCCGAGGAACGACCAGTTGTGCCGGTGGACGTCGGCCTCCCGGCGCATGACCGTGGACGTGCCGAGGTGCCACGCCCGGGCCTCGGGGTCCGGGATGAAGACCGCTCCCTGCTGCGCGAGCCGATATCCGAGGTCGGTGTCCTCGGCCATGTTCAGCGACGTGTTCACGCCGCCCGCCGCCTTCAGCAGCCACGCGGCGACCGACGTTGTCGCGCCGGAGTGCAGCCGGTACGCCCCGGCGACCTCGTCGCGCAGCTCCCGCGTCGTGCCGAGCACCTCGGCGGTCCAGCCGTGCGGCCGCGCCTCCTCGAAGGCCGCCGCGTCCTCGTACGTCCCGGAGAAGACGGCCTCGGGCGCGGGCGGCGGCACGTCGTCGGCGACGAACCCCACCCTCCCGTGGACCACGGCGTAGCTCGCCAGGTGGTGCCACCGCAGGTGCGCCTCGATGTGGTCCCGCGCGAGGATCATGTCGGAGTCGACCCAGTGGACGACGTCCCCGCCCGCCGCCTCCGCGCCTGTCTGCCTGGCCCAGCCGCGTCCCCACCGGCCCTCGGGCACGCGTACGATCCGGGTCGCCTCGGGGGCGATGCGGGGGACGCGGAGCGCCGGGTCGCTGCCGTCGTCGGCGACGACGACCTCCGTCAGATCCCGGGGGTAGGTCTGCGCGGCGAGCCCGGCGAGCGTCCGGTCCAGCGCCTCCTGGCACTCGTACGCGGGGATGACGACGCTGACCGTCAGCCGGGGCTCCCAGGCGCCGAGCGCCGGGGGACGCAGGGTGCCGTAGTCGTTGCGTCGAACGCGCGGCATATCCGGAATTGTCATGGCGTGGCGCGGGTGAGTGTCACGAGCCCCTTGTCGGCCTCGTGCTCCACGGCTTCCAGGGGGAACTCGTCCAGCCAGCGCCGGACCGCCGCCCGCTCGTCGGCGCGGGCGGCGTCGTCGACGAGGATGCGCACGTCCTTCGCGCACCGGTCCAGCAGGGCGGGGACGGCCGGGTAGCGCGCCTGCGGTCCGGTCGCGCCGGGCGGGCCGTCCACGAGGAGCAGGCCGATCCCGTCGAGATCCCGCGTGGCGTCCTCGTCGTACCAGCTCCAGGACTCGGCGCCGTGCCGCCAGGGGCGCAGCGGGGCGTGCCGCACCTCCACGATGTGGGACAGTCCGTGGGCGCGCACCAGGTCGCGGGAGAGCGCGTAATAGCGCTCGTCGTGCTCCAGGGAGACGACCCGGCCGCCGCCGTAACGTTCCACGGTGTAGCCGAGCCAGACGGTCGACGAGCCGCTGCCGCACTCGACGACCAGCCGGGGCCGGTGCTCGCAGATGTGGCCGACCAGCCGGCGCAGCAGGTCGGGCGAGGCGGCCCACCCTCTCAGCTCGGGCAGCGGCGCCCGCGGCTCGATCAGCGACCGGAGATCGACGTACGCCTCGACCTGGCGGTACCCCTGCCGGAACTCCCTGGTCAGGGCCTTCTCGACGTGGTCAAGCCGGGTGCCGACGAGCGCGCCGGCGTCGCCCACGGCCTTCTCGATCTCCTGCCGGGCCAGCGTCGCGTTGACGCGGTCCTCCCCGAGCGAGGTGAGGATCGCGCGCAGGTCCTCCTCGCGGCGCGGGCCGCGCGCCTCGGCCGCCGCCGCGACCTGCTCCAGCCGCTCGGTGACGCTCCCGAGGGCGTTCGCGACCTTGGCGAGGGCGGCCTCCTGGCGCTTGACCCGGCCGTCGATGCGCAGCGCCTTCCCGTCCACGCGGCGTACGGAGAGGGCGACGAGGAACATCAGGCCGGTCGCGCAGATCAGGAGGCCGAGGGTCAGCCCGGCGAGGATTTCGACGATCTCCAGCAGGATCAGCACGGTCAACGCCGCCAGCGTCAACGCGCCGACCGCCGCGGCGGCCACGATGAGCCGACGGGTGGTGGGCATTCGTTGTCTACCTCCGTGGTACGTCCCGACGGCTCACCTGCGAGCGCGGGGCATCTCCCCGGATTCGCCCGCGCCGGCGTCAGGAGGACCTCGGCGGCGGTGCCGCCGCGCGCGTGTCGCGCGCCCTCTCCCCGCCTCGTGGCGCGTCCGTCCGGATCCGCTCGGGCGGCGGATCCGCGGAACAGTACCGAAATGGTCTACGGGACTGTTGTAGTCACGACTTCAGTGGAATTGTGATGATCACCGAACATTGCGGAATCTTCCGAGCTTCGGCGTATATGTATGGTCTAGCGATGTTTCGTAGGTAAACCATGGATAATTCCTGAAAGTTTCCTGATAGGACGGTCATGACGAGCCCTCAGGGGTTCCTGAGCAGTGCGGACGCGGAGCCGGCGCAGGCCACATGGGACGGAAACCGGTGGACGATCGCCGGAACGCCCTTCCCCGAAGAATCGCCAGGGGAGGCGGTGGCGCCGCTGCGCGCACACCAGAGCGTGCGCCTCGCCTGGCCCGCCGGCATTTTCGCCCACGCCGCCCCCACACCCGACGGCGAAACGCCGAATGACGCCGACGCCCGCCGATCTCTCGACGCCGTGCTGACGCTCGCGGCGGCCGGGGTGCCGCTGCACGCGGAGACGGTCCCGCGGTGGCTCGCCGCCGACGATCCCGCGCTGGCCGAGCTGCTCACCTCGACCGGCTGGCTCGAACCGGAGACCGACACGTCCGGGGTCTCCGTGGCCGCGCTCCGCCGGGAGGAGCACAGCGTGCGGCTCCGCCGCCACGCCCTCGCCGCCCGTCGTACGCGGGCGACCGTCAGCGTGATCATGGCCAGCAGGCGGCCGTCGATGGCGGGCTGGGCACTGGCCCAGATCGCCCGGCAGCGGCACGTGGACGTCGAGGTCGTCTTCGCCGCCCACGGCTACCCCGCCGACGTCGTACGGCGGGCCGCCAAGGGGCTGGACATCCCCGTCGAGGTGATCGAGGCGGTCGGCGACACGGTGTTCGGAGACGTGCTGAACGAGGCCGCGCGCCGGGCGAGCGGGGACCTCCTCGCCAAATGGGACGACGACGACTGGTACGGCCCCGAGCACCTCGCCGACCTCCTGCTCGCCCGCTCCTACTCGGGCGCGGACATCGTCGGCACGACGGCCGAGTTCTTCCATCTCGAACCGCTGAACCTCACCATCCGGCGCACCGACTACAAGAGCGAGGTCTGGAACCGGCACGTCGCGGGCGGCACCATCATGCTCGACCGCGCCGTGTTCACCGGCTTCCCCTCGGTGCCGCGCGCGGTGGACGAGGGGATGCTCACCGCGGCCGACGCGGCGGGAGCCCGCATCTACCGGACGCACGGCCTCGGCTACATGCTCAGGCGCTCGACGGCGGACCGGCACACCTGGCGGTTGCCGCTCGCCCACTTCCTGAAAGTCGCGACCAACCAATGGCGGGGCGTGCGGCCCAGCCACATCCTGGAGCCGGCCCATTGATGGAAACGCCCGTAAGCGCCCCCCGGGTCAAGGGGAACGACTATTCCCTCCTCACACCCGCTGAGATCGGCTCCTGGACGCCCCGGCTGTCGGTCAGCGTCGTCATCCCCGCGTACGGCGGGCAGGACAAGCTCGACCTCGTGCTCGCCGCGCTCGCCGTCCAGACCTATCCGGCGGAGCTGACCGAGGTCGTGGTCGTGGACAACGGCACCTCCCCGCCGCTGCGCCTCCCGGAGCTGCGGCCCGCCGGCACCCGGCTGATCAGATGTGAGGCGCCGGGCCGGGCCGACGCCAGGAACGCCGGGCTCGCCGCGTCCGGCGGGGACGTCGTCCACTGGCTGGACTCCGACGTCGTGCTGGAGCGGGACGCCGTCGAGGCGCAGATGCGCTGGCACCACCTCGCCCCCTACCTCTCCGTGACCGGATATCTGCGGTTCAGCGAGGCGCGGCCGCCCCGGCCCGCGCAGATCGCGGACGCCGCGGAGCTCGCGCCGTTCTTCGAACCCGCCGAGCCGCACTCCTGGATCGTCGATCTCGTCGGGCGCACGGACGGCCTGCGCGACGCGCGCCGGGCCTTCAGCCTGCACGTCGGGGGATCGACCTCGGTCAGCCGGCGGCTGATCGAGATGACCGGTCCGATGGACACCGGCCTCATGCTGGGCCAGGACACCGAGATGGGATACCGCCTGGCCCAGGCGGGCGCGGTCTTCGTCCCCGAGCCCCGCTCCCGGGCCTACCATCTCGGCCCCACGATGCGGATGCGCGACATGGACCGGGTCACCCGGGTCAGCCACGCGTTCATCCCCGACCGCGTCCCGCAATATCGCTGGCTCCGCTCCCACCCGGCCCGCCAGTGGCTCGTGCCGTACGTCGAGGTCGTCGTGGACGGCGCGGGCGCCTCCTACGAGGACGTGCGGGCCACGGTGGACACCGCCCTCGCCGGCACCGTCCCCGACGTGGGCGTGGTGGTGACCGGGGTGCCCGAGCCGGAGACCCGGGAACGGCGGGCGCCGCTGACCGACCCCTCCCTCGACCTGACGCTCGTCCACGGCATCTACGCCCACGAGGCGCGCGTACGGTTCACCCCGTCGGCCGCCCCCGCGCCGTTCCGGTTACGCGTCCCGGCGGGGTGGGCGCTGGGGGAGGACACCCTGGCGACGCTCGTCGACCTGATCGAGGAGCGCGGGCTGGGCCTGGTCGGCCTCCTCCTGTCCGAGGACGGCGACGGCCCCGGGGGAGGGGTGACGGTCGCGCGTCTGGAGCGTACGGCGGCGTTCAACCGGGCGACCTTCGTCCAGGAGCCCGGAGCGGCCGGACGGGCGGTCGGCGCCGGGAGAAGCGACGGGGAAACGGAGGCGCTGGACGACGCCGTGGCCGAGATGTTCGGCGCGGTGTGGATCGACGGGGCCCCCGTCGGCCTCCTCCCGGCGGACCAGGCGCCGGTTCCCGCCGGGCGGCGCAGCGCCTACCGGGCGAGGGCCGAGGCGCAGGCCGAGGCGGCCAAGCTCGCCAAGGAGGTCGAACGGCTGCGCGGCCAGGTGGGGAAGTGGCGCGACGAAGCCGCCAAGTGGCGCAAATCCACCGTGGAACTGCGCCGCGAGGTGAGCTCCCTGCGCAAGGAGGTCGGCACGTTGCGCCGCAAGCGGGGCATCAAGGCCATCGTCCGCCGCGTGATCTACCGCTAGTCAATGGCGGCGGTGTGGAAAGCCCCCTGGGTCCTCTGGTGATCCGCCCTCGGCCCCCAGGCCAGGGGGCCGGACACCGCTCGCACCTCACGGAGTGCTGGAGGCGCTCTGGCGCCCCGCAGGCGGGCAGATGTCGAGATAGGGGACGTCGATCAGATAGCGCCGCCATTCGGCTGGAGCGAGCGTGCGGCCCGCACGCTCGCACACGACCTCGGCGACCTGGTCCTCCGCCACCGGGATCTCCGACAATGTGCCCCGCCGGTCGATCGCGATCAGCCGGCGGCCGTCCGCGGTGAAGGCGAGGCCCTTGGCGGCGTCGCCGACGAGAGGGACGGCGGCCACAAGGCGCTTGGTCTCGACGTCCCACACCTGGACGAGCCCGCTCCTTCCGGACGTACCGATGACATTCGCGTCGTCGCCGTACGCCGCGACGAGGCTGCCGTCCGGGCTGAAGGCGAGGCTGACCGCGCTGATTCCCAGCGTTCCCCGCAGTGCCGGCGGGACCGGGGCGTACTGCTGGGTGTCCCAGAGGACGAACGTCCCCTCGCCGCCGCTGACGGCCACCAAGGGGCCGATCGGGCTTGTGGCGACGAGCCCGGCCGCACCGATCGTGGGGAAGCCCAGGTCGACCGGCCTGCCGGTGGCCGCGTCGAAGATCCTGCCGACGTCGGAGACCACCGACTTCCCGTCGCCGGTGTAGGCGACAGAGCCGATCGGCATGCTCAGTGGCACCTTCCTGATCGGTCGGCCGCTGCCGGCGTCGAGCTCCCAGAGGCGATAGACCGGCCGGCGTCCTCGCTGGAGATGCGCGAGCACCACGAGGAGCCTCTTGCCGTCCGCGGTGAAGGTGGCATCCGTCACCGCGTCGCCGTCCGGAACGGGCGTCCGCCATCGCAACCTGCGCGTGGCGACGTCCCAGGCACGTAGCAGATCGTTCCCCGAGATCCCGGTGACCACGGTGCGCCCTGACCTGTCGAAGACCACATCCCCGTTGGAGAACTCGGTGCCGGGCAGGACGCCCGAGTATCGGCGCGCTCGCACATCCCAGATCCGCAGCGGGGACTCGCCGTTCCCGTCGGTGGTGACGACCCAGCGGCCGTCGGGGCTGAGCCGCGGCTCCTCACCGATTCGCCGCATCGTGGACGTGGAGACGGGGGACCGCACGTCGAGGCTGACGACCTCGTCGTCCTGCAGGTAGCGGATGGTCCGTCCGTCGGGGTCGACCCAGACGTCGGACGGCACGCCTTCCGTGCGATAGCTGAAGAGCCGCGCGCCCGTCGCCACGCTCCACAGTCTGATCGACGCGTCGGCGAAGCCCACGACCAGCGTGCCATCGGCGCTGAACCGCACGCCCTTGTGCACGGCCCGGTCGACTTCGGCAGCCGATCCGTCCTCCGCCCAGGCCCACCACGCGGTGTCGTCCGCCCCCGGCGCCACCGGCACCGCCTCGCCCGTCGCCACATCGAATCTGGTGAGTTCGGCGCCGGCGCACAGCAGGTATCTGCCATCCCGGCTGAACGTGACGAGCGTGCCGCAGTCCTCGGGGAAGCGGGTGTCCTTCCCCAGCCCGGGCAGCCGGCGCACCTCCAACCCGCGGAGGCCCACACCCGCCACCATCCGGCCGTCCGGGGCGACGACCACGCTGTTCATCTGCCTCAGCGGGGTCTGCACGATCCTGCCGGTGCGGACGTTCCAGAGGACCGCGTCCTCGCTCTCCAGCTTGATCGCCACGATCGACTCGTTGCCGCCGAAGGCCGGCACCGCGCTCGCCCAGTCCTTGACGGGGTGCTCCGCGCGCTTCGCGCCTGTCATGGTGTCCCACGCGGTGACCGAGCGCTCCGTGACCACCACGAGCAGCTTCCCGCTCGGGCTCAGCTCGGCGGCGAGGGGCACGATCCTCGCGCCCGGCCATTTCCAGAACGCCCGGCGCCTGCCGGTGCGCACGTCGTAGACCGCCGTGCCCTCCTCACTGGCGCTCACCAGCGTGCGCCCGTCCTGGCTCACGGTCCGCACTCCGATGCCCTTGGCCGGCGGCTGCCGGAAAACGGCTCTCTCCGGACGGTAGAGCGAGGCCATCAAGCTCGCCCTGGTGTCGGCACCGGGCGCGAGACGCCAGCCGGCCACGCTCAACAGCATCGCCTTGACCGCGTCCGTGGTGCGCAGCCGGTCGGCCTCCGCGGCCACCTGCCTGCCGATGGCGATGTCGCGCCGGTCGTCGGCGAGCCCGCTCTGCCGTACGGCCACGCCGCCCGCGGCGAGGGCCGCCACGAGCAGCCCCGCCAGTGCGATCGTGGTGAGCCGGCGCCGGCGGGCCCGTTTCCTGGCCAGTGAGGTGCCCGCGGTGAGGAAGTCGCGCTCCCGCTGGGTCAGCGACAGGTGCTTGCGCCGGGTGGCGGCCCAGCTCAGTGCGCCCTCCAGGCGGCTGCCCTGCAGCAGGTCGCCGTCCCTGCGGCCGTTCTCCGCCCAATACCGTGCCGCGGTGGCGATCTGGCCGAGCAGGGCCAGCCCGTCACGGTCGGCCTCGACCCACATCCGCAGCCGGGGCCAGGCCCGCAGCAGCGCCGGGCGGGTGAGCCCCACGGCGCCGTCCTTCTCGCTGACCAGGTAGGAGAACACCCGCAGGATGTGCTCGACGGCCGTGGCCTCGCGCTCGGGCCGCCCCTCGATCAGCTCCTCCCTGGGCGCCAGGCGGCCTGACTCACGCCCGTCCTCGCCGATCGCGACCAGCCGCAGGAACACCTCGGGCGCCAGTTCCCGCTGCTCAGGGGCGAGCGCGCCATAGGCGTCCTCGGCGATCGTGCCCAGTGCTGGATCTGCGGTGTCGGGCACATGCACGCCCCTGGCCGTACGGGTGCCCTCCGCCATGAGCCCGGGGATGTCGCCGCCGTAGCCGCTGACCAGCGCGAGAAGCAGGCCACGAGAGGTCGGGCGGGCCTCGGGATCCTTCTCCAGCGCGGCCTCCACCAGCGGACGCATGCTGGGCGGGATGGCGCTCAGGTCCGGGTGCAGCGACAGCACCTTGTGCATGACAGCGCCCAGGGTGTCCGCCCTGAACGGGTCCTCGCCGGTGGCCGCGAACACCATGATCGCGCCCCAGGCGAACACGTCGGCCTTCGCGTCGGCGCGTTGGCCCGTGAAGACCTCCGGCGCCATGTACGTCGGCGTGCCGGCCACCTGGCCCGTCGCGGTGAGCGACATGTCGGCCGTACGCGCCACGCCGAAGTCGATCACGCGCGGCCCGTCAGGGGAGAGCAGCACGTTGTCGGGCTTGAGATCGCGGTGCAGGACTCCGGCCTCGTGGATCGCGGTCAGCGCGGTGACGATGGCCGTGCCGAGCCGGTGCAGGTCGTCACCGGTGAACCGGCGCCCTGCCGCACGCAGGCTCCGTCCCTCGACATATTCGCTGACGATGTAAGGCTTGCGCGCCTCGAGATCGGTGTGGAGGACGCGCGCCGTGCAGAAGGAGGCGACGCGCCGCGCGGCGGCGGACTCCCTGGCGAGCTGCTCACGCGTCCGCTCGTCGCCGGACGCATGCAGCACCTTGATCGCGACCCGGCGCCCCTCGCCGTCGTAGGCGTCGTAGACGACGCCCTGACCGCCCTCTCCCAGCCGCCCCGCCAGCCAGTAGTCACCGACGTGCTGGGGATCGCCGGGCAGCAAGGATTTCACAGCGGGTTGGATGCGGATCATTCCCGCAATGTTCCCCGCCTTCGGACCGGGGTTGTCACGGCGAACCCCGCCCGGGGCCGTACGGCCCCGGGCGGGGGATGGATCAGCCGAGGGGGACGCAGATCGCGTAGAACTCGACACTGATCGCCTTCTTCATCGGGTTCACGGCGACGAAGTCCCACGCGTCCTGGACGCCGCCGGGATCGTCGCGCGTGCTGCCGGGCGCGCTGACCGGGAAGGCCACCGGCTTGCGCGGGTCGTGCGCGCCGTGGAAGGCGTGACCGCCGCCCATCGCGCGTCTGCCCTTCCCGCACACCACGTTGGTGTCAAGGATTCCGCGGCCCGGGACCTTCCGCGTCTCCTTCACCACGGTCACCTCCGACCCGCGGAGCCCGCTCGACCCGCCGCTCTGGTCTGCCGAGGCGATCCCGCCCAGCGCGAGCGCCCCTATCGCCAGCACCCCGACTCCGGCGCCGATCAGTGCGATCTTCCTGCCCGGATGCCCGAGAAGCTCCATGTGATCCCCCTTGTCGATCTCATACGCACGCGGTTCGGCCGCCGGCGCCGTCGCGTCCGGCAAACGTTCCGATCATGAACCGTTAGATGCGGGGTTCTCCCGGATTGTTCTCGCGTTCGCCCCTCGGGTCAGTTCGCGCAGTGAGGCGCCGTCGATATCGCCGACCCCCGGTACGGTGATCTCCGCGCATGATGATCTTTGAATGGCAACCTAAGGTTGCCAAACATGGAGCCATCGGAATTACTCACACAGGCGCGGTCACGGTCGATCGATCCGGTGACCCCCTTGAGACCTCTCCGCCGCGATCACGCTGAGCGTCGAGCTGAGCCGTGACACGGACGCCCTGTACCGGTCCGTGGGGAAGTTCTCCAGCTCCGAGAGGATTACGCGGCGGCCCCGCTACGCATGGACACAGGCCGGAACGCTACGGATGAATCCGGTAGTGGGTCCGGATGGCGGTGCGCAGCCGCCGGACCCACGAGCGCTTCGCGCGCGGGCGCGCGGCGGGCCCGCGCGCCTCGGTGAGGCCCGCCATCGCCGACCTCATGTCCTTCTGAGGGGCCGCGGCCTGGACGGGGGCGGCCGGTGGTTCCGCCGCCGAGGGCCAGAACGCGTCCGCCGGGCTGTGCCGTACGCCGTGGGTCTGCCGGATGACGTCCGCGCGCGGCTCGCCCGGGCGGGCCAGCCGGAGGGCCCGTCCCACGGCCTCGGTGCGCTCCACGGTCGCGGTTCGGCCGTCCGGGAACGTGACGACGAGCATGCCGATCCGCTCGTCGAGCACCGTCTTGACCATCCGTTCCAGCGTCTCCGGCGCGAGCGGGACGTCCACCGGCCCCGAGTAGCGGAACGGCACGGGTGTCGCGCTCGGCGGCACGTCCTCGGCCAGCCGTACCCGGGGGTCGTCGGCGAACCCGGTCCGCAGCATGCGCAGATCGAACCCGGGCGCGGTCAGCACCGGATGGCGGCCGGACGGCAGCGCCGACCACGGCGCCACCAGCGTGACGGCGACGTCGGGCAGCGACCCGTCGAGCGCCGCGTTCACCGCCGCGCGGGTGACCCGCTCGCTCGCCTCGGCCACGCCCAGGACCACCTCCACGTACGGCACGCGCCAGCCGCGGCCCCGCTCCTTGCGCAGGTCGCGGCGGAGCGGCACGCGATGGGCCAGGTAGGGCTCGACGGTCCGCACCGTCGCCCCGCGGTCGCGCTGCTGCGCGGGCAGGCCGAGATGGACGGCGCGGGCCGTGAGATCCGGCACGAAGACGGCGCCCGCCTGGGCCAGCCGGTACCCCAGCTCGGTGTCCTCGCCCCGCTGGACCTCGGTGTCGAAGCCGCCGACGTCAAGGAAGAGCGTCCGGTGGAGGGACAGGGTGGGGCCGGTGCAGACGTGGTAGGGGTTCTTGCTGCTGCGCATCCCGTCCAGGCGGAGGATCGTCATCTCCGTCGTGCTGGGGATGGTCTTCTCGGGGTCGAACAGGCGGGTCAACGTGTCGCCGGTCACGGCCTCGTGCACCTCGGCGGCCGTGACGGGGCTCTCCTCGATGAACCGTTTGCCGCCGATCGTGACGAGAAAGTCGGTGAGGTGGTGCCAGCGCAGCAGGGCCTCAAGATGATCGCGGTGGAGGATCATGTCGGCGTCGACACGCTGCACGACGGTCCCGTCGGTGGCGGCGACGCCGGTGTTGACCGCGTGTCCCGGTCCCCAGCCGTCCGCGGTCGTGACGATCCGGGTGTTCTCCGGGCGGATCTGCGGTAATCGCAGCGGCAAGGCGCTGCCGTCGTCCACGATGACGACCTCTGTCAGATGGGCGGGGTAGGTCTGCGCCGCGAGCGAGGCCAGGGTGAGATCGAGCCGGTGCTGGCCGCCGTACGCGGGGATGATCACGCTGACCGGCACTTCCGGACGCCAACCGCCGATCGGCGCGGGGGCCAGGGGGGAATAGTCATTGTGCCGAATCCTCGGCCGGACCTCGTCGCCCGCCACGTGCCCCTCCTCGGTTGTCACCTGTCAAGTCAAGTCAGGGGATCGACCCTAGCGAAGTGAACTTGTAGTTCGCTGAGAGCGCGAAGCGCTGCTTGTCCCGCTATATCGGGCTCATGTCCAGAAATGTGTCCATAAGCTGGACGGTGGATCCCGCAGGTAGAGCGGTTGGCCGTAAACTCGATGGCCAATACCGCAGGTGGGCCCGTGTGGCGGAGCCCGCGTAGAAGGAGCGATCATGACCAGGGCTTGGCGTGGCCTCATCGAGGAGTACCGTGACCGGCTTCCGGTGACCACCACGACGCCCGTGGTCACCCTGCTCGAAGGCGGCACGCCGCTCGTGCCCGCCAGGCGCGTCTCCGAGATGACCGGCTGCGATGTCTATCTGAAGGTCGAGGGGCTCAACCCGACCGGCAGCTTCAAGGACCGCGGCATGACCATGGCCATCAGCAAGGCCGTGGAAGACGGAGCGCAGGCCGTGATCTGCGCCTCCACCGGCAACACCAGCGCCTCGGCCGCCGCCTACGCCGTACGCGCCGGGCTGACCTGCGCGGTGCTCGTGCCGCGCGGCAAGATCGCCATGGGCAAGCTGGCCCAGGCGCTCGTCCACGGGGCCCGGCTGCTCCAGGTCGAGGGCTCCTTCGACGACTGCCTGGAGATGACCAGGAAGCTCGCGGAGAACTACCCCATCGCCCTGGTCAACTCGGTCAACCCGTACCGGCTGCAGGGGCAGAAGACCGCGGCGTTCGAGATCGTCGACACGCTGGGCGACGCCCCGGACGTTCACTGCATCCCCGTCGGCAACGCCGGCAACATCTCGGCGTACTGGATGGGCTACAAGGAGTACGCCGCGGACGGCATCGCCACGAAGACCCCGCGGATGCTCGGCTTCCAGGCGAGCGGCGCCGCGCCCATCGTCAACGGCGCCCCGGTCACCCACCCGCACACCATCGCCACCGCGATCAGGATCGGCAACCCCGCGTCCTGGAAGCTCGCCGAGGCGGCGCGGGACGAGTCCGGCGGCGACATCCAGGCGGTGACCGACCGCCAGATCGCGGCGGCGTACAAGCTGCTCGCGCAGAGCGAGGGCGTCTTCGTCGAGCTCGCGTCGGCGGCGAGCGTCGCGGGCCTGCTGCAGGCCCACGAGCAGGGGCTGCTGACCCCGGGCCAGCGGGTCGTCTGCACCGTGACCGGCAACGGCCTCAAGGACCCCGACTGGGCCATCTCCGGAGCGCCCGCCCCGGTGACGATCCCGGTCGACGCCTACGCGGCGGCCACCGCGCTCGAACTGGCCTGACCCTGAGCAGTCGCGTGAACGGTGCCGGCCCCGCCCGCGCCGTTCACGGCCGCGTGCCGCGCGCCCTCCCCGTGGCGGCTGCCCGGGGACTCCATCTCACGAGGAGTTCGATGACAGGTAGCAGCAGCGTGGTCGTCCGGGTTCCGGCGACGAGCGCCAACCTCGGTCCCGGATACGACACCCTCGGCCTGGCGCTCGACCTGTACGACGAGGTCGAGGTCACGCTCTCCAACGACGGCGTGACGGTCGACGTTGAGGGACAGGGCGCCGGGGAGGTGGACCCGGGCGAGGGACATCTGATCGTCAAAACCATGCGGGCGACGTTCGACCGCATGGGCGTTCCGCAGCCGTCCGGCGTCACGCTCCGCTGCCGCAACCGCATCCCGCACGCGCGCGGGCTCGGCTCGTCCTCCGCCGCCATCTGCGCGGGCATCCTCGCCGCCCGGGCGCTCGCGCCCGCCCTCTCCGGCACGGCCGACCTGCCCGGCATGCCGGACGACGACGCGTTCGCGCTGGCCACCGAGTTGGAGGGCCATCCCGACAACGTGGCGCCGTGCCTGGCCGGCGGGCTCACCATCGCGTGGACCGAGCGGTCCGGCACTCCGCGTATGGTGAAACTGCCCCTGCACGAGGACGTCCGGCCGGTCGTGTTGATCCCGCCCTTCCGGTCGTCCACGAAGGAGGCGCGCGGGCTGCTGCCGAATGAGGTGCCGCATTCCGACGCCGCCGTCAACGCGGGGCGGGCTGCGCTGCTCGTCGCGGCGCTGACCCGGATGCCGGAGCCCGGCCTGCTTCTCGCCGCCACCGAGGACCGCCTGCACCAGGACTACCGCGCGCCTGCCATGCCGCAGACCGCTGACCTGGTACGACGGCTGCGCGCCGCGGGTGTTCCCGCGGTCGTCTCGGGGGCGGGTCCGACGATCCTTGCCTTTTCGACATCGGACACCGAGGATTTGATCGCACCAGAAGTGGGTACGGACTGGCTCATCCAGCCCTTGAACGTCGACCTGCATGGTGCGGGCGTTCAGTTTCCCGAGACACGCTGATGCCTCTTAGACCTCCAGGGAATAGCCGTGCGCGCTGGTGATGTTAGGCTGATAGCCGCACCAGATGCCCCCATGTTGGGTGCGTGCTTGTCATTCGCACATCGCTGCACTTCGCTCCGCGTCCTTCGACGCGGGCAGGGCGATTTTCCCGAAACCGTTTCCTCCCGTTGCCCCGATCGGCGCGGCGAGAGGTGGGGTTCTCGGAGGCATGCGCGTTCGAACCATTTCGACATCTGGCAGCTCGCGAATCCGGAGCGTCACCAACACCTGAGATTCGCGAAGCCCGACCCGGTCTGTCCCGCCGGGTCGCACCACCGGGACACCAGGACGCACGAGTCCGGTGCCCGACCCCTGGGAAGGACCCTTAGTTGAGCGACACCACCGAACTCCTCTCCGACGGCCAGGCCGCCGGCGACACCCCCACCACTGCCCCGGCTCGACCGCGTCGTCGCTCCGGCACCGGCCTGGCCGGCATGGTGCTGCCCGAGCTGCAGGCCATGGCCACCGGTCTCGGCATCACCGGGATCGGGCGGATGCGCAAGAGCCAGCTCATCGCGGCCATCCAGGAGAAGCAGGGGGCGACGGGAGAGGCGCAGGCGGAGCCGAAGCCGGCCGCGGAAGCGCCGGCCGCCGTCGCCGAACGCCCCGCTCGTGGTCGCAGGGAACGGTCCCGCGCCGCCGCGCCCGCGGCCGTGGTTGAGAGCCGCGAGGAGCAGCCCGTCGCCGAGCGCGTGGACAGCGCTCCCGCCGCGGCCCCCGCCGTCGCCGCCGCCTCCAGCGCCGTCACCGCGAGCGCTCCCGCCGTCGCGGACGCCCCGGCGGTCACCGAGCCCCAGGGCGACGCCCAGAACGAGACGCGCGGCGACAGCCGTGGCGAGCGCTCCGACCGTCGTGAGCGCCGCGGCCGCGGCGACCGGCGCGAGCGTTCCGACCGCTCCGCCGACCGCGACAGCCGTACGGACCAGCGGGCCGCCGACGCGGGCGACGCTCAGACGCGCGGCCGTGACCAGCAGAGCCGTGACGGGCGCAGCGACAGCCGCGCCGAGCGTGGCGAGCGCGCCGAGCGTGGCGACCGCGCCGAGCGTGGCGAGCGCGCTGACCGTGGCGACCGCGCCGAGCGCGGTGACAGCCGTGGCGACCGTGGTGACAGCCGTGGCGACCGCGCTGACCGTGGTGACAGCCGTGGCGACCAGGGCGACGACGCCCGGGGCCGCCGTGGCAGGTTCCGCGAGCGCAACCGCCGTGGCCGCGACCGCTTCGACAGCAACGAGCCCGTGATCAGCGAGGACGACGTCCTCATCCCGATCGCCGGCATCCTGGACATCCTCGACAACTACGCGTTCGTCCGCACCAGCGGCTACCTGCCCGGCGCGAACGACGTGTACGTGTCGCTGGCGCAGATCCGCCGCAACGGCCTGCGCAAGGGCGACGTCATCACCGGCGCCGTCCGGCAGCCGCGCGATGGCGAGCGGCGCGAGAAGTTCAACGCGCTCGTCCGCCTAGACACGGTCAACGGCATGGAGCCGGAGCAGGCCCGGCAGCGGCCCGACTTCAACAAGCTCACGCCGCTCTACCCGCAGGAGCGCCTGCGCCTGGAGACCGAGCCGAACGTCCTCACCACGCGGATCATCGACCTGGTCTCGCCGATCGGCAAGGGCCAGCGCGGCCTGATCGTCTCGCCGCCGAAGGCCGGTAAGACGATGGTGCTGCAGTCGATCGCCAACGCGATCACCCACAACAACCCCGAGTGCCACCTGATGGTCGTCCTCGTGGACGAGCGTCCGGAAGAGGTCACCGACATGCAGCGGTCGGTGAAGGGCGAGGTCATCCACTCGACCTTCGACCGTCCCGCCGAGGACCACACCACGGTCGCCGAGCTCGCCATCGAGCGGGCCAAGCGCCTGGTGGAGCTCGGTCACGACGTGGTCGTGCTGCTGGACTCGATCACCCGCCTCGGCCGCGCCTACAACCTGGCCGCGCCCGCGTCGGGCCGCATCCTGTCCGGTGGTGTGGACTCCACCGCGCTGTACCCGCCGAAGCGCTTCTTCGGCGCCGCCCGCAACATCGAGAACGGCGGCTCCCTGACGATCCTCGCCACGGCGCTGGTCGAGACCGGCTCCAAGATGGACGAGGTCATCTTCGAGGAGTTCAAGGGCACCGGAAACATGGAGCTCAAGCTCAACCGGTCCCTCGCCGACAAGCGGATCTTCCCGGCGGTGGACGTCGACGCGTCCGGCACCCGCAAGGAAGAGATCCTCATGTCGAAGGACGAGCTCCAGATCGTCTGGAAGCTGCGCCGGGTGCTCCACGCCCTCGACATGCAGCAGGCGCTGGAGCTTCTCCTGGAGAAGATGCGCGAGACCAAGTCGAACGCCGAGTTCCTGCTCCAGGTGCAGACGACGACGGTCAGCAACGGCCGCGACTGAGTTCCTGTACGGCGAAACGCCCCGGGTGGTTCCGACCACCCGGGGCGTTTCCCTTTCCGGGCGACGCTGTGGTTGTGGGATGTGTCAGGAGAGCCGCGGCGAAGGGGCGGTCCGGCCGCCCTCCGCCGGCGAGGGGTCGCCCCCGGGCCGGGAGCAGACTCCGAGCCGGTGCGTCCGGCGGTGAGGTACTTGACGTTCTTGCGCTGCCCGAGGATCCGGCCCGCCTCGCCGTACGCGGTGACGGTGACGTCGGGACTGTCGACGACAGTCGAGGGTTCGGAGCGAGCGAGCCGGATGAGGCTGTCCGACCGGCCGGCCACGAACTCCGTGAAATCGTCTCGTCTGCTGGGGTGCAAAGGTTCTCCTCGGGTCTCATCACCCATGGGGACGAGCGCGAGGTCCCGGTTCTATGGCGTGCTCGCCTCCGGGCATGAAAAAGCCCGCACGGTGTGAACCGTGCGGGCCTTTCCCGGTGCTGTACGGCTTGCGCCAGGGGTTGGTGACGCGAGGCGTGCAGATCCCCTGAGCCGCTACTTGACCGTGACGAGCTTGTAGTTGGAGTAGGAGCCGTAGGTCGAGCTGGTGCCCGTGGCCGACAGACGCCAGTAGCCGGTGTACTTCGGCTTGACGGTCTTGCTGAACTTACCGCTCGAGTTGGAGCCGACGTAGCCCACGAACGACCACTTCGAGGAGCCCTTCTTCTTGAAGTAG
The DNA here is from genome assembly GCF_050947145.1 of Microtetraspora malaysiensis. Taxonomy (NCBI): domain Bacteria; kingdom Bacillati; phylum Actinomycetota; class Actinomycetes; order Streptosporangiales; family Streptosporangiaceae; genus Microtetraspora; species Microtetraspora malaysiensis. The sequence continues at coordinate 7,970,880 of NZ_CP191998.1, read as the reverse complement.
AGCTTCATGATCTTCTTGTTCCACCCGGTGGAGCCGCGGTAGACCTTGCCGGAGAGCTTGGTCGTCTTGCCCTTCTTCACCTTGGTGGGCGAGGCGGTCATCTTGATCTTCGACGTGGCCTTGGAGGAGCCGGACTTCCTGACCTCGAAGCCCTTGACGAAGCTGTAGGTCTTCGAACCACGGGTGACCGTGATCTTCAGCTGCCACGAGCCGGTCGAGGTGCTGTAGTCGAAGGCGGCCGAGTCGTGGTACGACTTGCCGTCCGTCTCCAGGCCGGTGCTGAGCGAGAAGTAGTCGTCGTAGCTCTTGCTCTCCAGCCGGACGTCGGTGACCTTCTCGTCGCCCGACTTCTCCAGCTCGAACGCGACGAAGACGTCGACTTCCTTGCCCGACTTCAGCGTGACGGGGTTCGGCGAAACGCTCGCCCCGTTGACCCGCGTCGCGGCCTTGACCTCGAAGGTCGTTTCCTTGGAATCAACCGGCGTGGTGGCGCCGTCGGGCGTCACGGTGACCTTGAGGGTCCACTTGCCACTGGCGGTGGTCGGCTTGTCGCTCGACGAGACCGGGATGGTGCCCTTGACCTCAACAGGACTTGCCGGCGGCGTCGGGGCCGGCGTGCTGTTGGCCAGATCGGTCAGCTGGGTGACCGTGGCGGCGTGCCCGGCGCTGCTGGTCTGCTCTCCCTCCTTCCAGAACTCCGCCTTGATGGTCGGCGCCTTGGTGGTGCCGCCATAGGGGTTGTTCACCTTGATGACGAAGGGGATGGTGTCGCTGCCCGTCGGCGGGATGAATGCCACCGAGGTGTCGACGGTAACGGAGGCGATGTCGGCCGCAGTCGCGCGCGCGGCGGCGCTCAGGGCACTCGCGGGGGAGGCTACGGTGATGGCCGCACCGGTAGCGAAGAGTGCTGCCCCCGTTGCGGCCGCTACTGCAAGCCGCAGGCTCTTCCTCATGGATACCCCTAACATTGGTAAAATTGAGGGAAAAGTCGGGTTATGGACACCGGAGCTTAGTGGTGCCTGTGAGGTGCGTCCACCCGGATGGTGAGGATGCTCCTCATTTACTGAGCCCTTTCCCGGATGTTCCACAATGTTGGGATATGGGCCACCAGCTGGGAACTCGAGAGTTATCCACATCCCGGGGTGTCCCTAGGGCATTCCGCCAAGCGTCACAGAAACTGATCTTCGACGCCGAAAGTGGCAAAGGACACATCACGCCAGGTCGACGGCGCTCCACTTTCCGGCGTCTCCCGCGGCGTCTGGTCAGGCCGCCTACCAGAGGTCGTGAGGACCCGGGAGAGCCGGGTCGCGTGATCCGCCGACATCCCGGCGGACGCCTCGTGTACAGGCGGGGAATAGTCGGCGGCGTGGAGCGGTTTCCTGATCTGGCACACTGGTAGCCGAACCGCAGCGGTACCGGTTCCCGCGCGCGCGTCCGTGTGCCCGACGCGCGCAAGCCTGCACGGGCGATCCTGCATGGTGAACAAGCGACCCGGCGACCGCGCCTAGCGTTAGGACTGAACAATGAAGGCCGAGATTCACCCGGACTACGTCGTCACCCAGGTGACCTGCACCTGCGGGAACAGCTTCACCACCCGCAGCACCGCCAAGAACGGTGTCATCCACGCCGACGTCTGCTCCGCCTGCCACCCGTTCTACACGGGCAAGCAGAAGATCCTCGACACGGGCGGCCGGGTGGCGCGCTTCGAGGCGCGCTTCGGGAAGAAGGCCCAGAAGGGCCAGTAGCTCTTCACAGACGCCGGCTCGGACCGCTTCTTTCGATTTCGACTAGAGGCGTGCCCGGGTCGGCGTTCTTCGTGATGGAGGCCGAATCCCGAAAGCCGTACCCAAGGAAAGGAGCGCGCGGTGAATCTTGACGAGATCATCAGTGAGTACGCGGATCTGGAGTTGAAGCTCGCCGATCCCTCCGTGCACGCCGACCAGGCCAAGGCACGGACATACGGCAAGCGCTATTCGACGCTCACGCCCATCGTCACGACGTACCGCGAGCTGGAGGGTGTCCGGGAGGACATCACTGCGGCGCGGGAACTGGCGGCGGAGGACTCGGCGTTCGCCGACGAGGCCGCCGAGCTGGAGGGCCGCATCCCGGCGCTGGAGGAGCGGCTGACGCACCTCCTGGTCCCGCGCGACCCGAACGATGACAAGGACATCATCATGGAGATCAAGGCGGGTGAGGGCGGCCAGGAGTCGGCCCTGTTCGCCGGCGACCTCCTGCGGATGTACCTGCGATACGCCGAGCGCGTCGGATACAAGACCGAGATCATCGACGCTCAGCACTCCGACCTCGGCGGCTACAAGGACGTCACGGTCGCGATCAAGGGCAGAGAGGGCGTCTGGGCCCGCCTCAAGTTCGAAGGCGGCGTCCACCGCGTCCAGCGTGTCCCGGTGACCGAGTCCCAGGGCCGCATCCACACCTCGGCCGCGGGCGTGCTCGTCTACCCCGAGGCCGAAGAGGTGGACGTCCAGATCGACGCCAACGACCTGCGGATCGACGTCTTCCGGTCGAGCGGCCCCGGTGGCCAGAGCGTCAACACCACCGACTCCGCCGTCCGGATCACACACATCCCGACCGGCGTGGTCGTGTCCTGCCAGAACGAGAAGAGCCAGCTCCAGAACAAGGAGTCGGCGATGCGCATCCTGCGGGCCCGCCTGCTCGTGATGGCCCAGGAGGAGGCCGAGGCGGCGGCCATGGCCGAGCGCAAATCCCAGGTGCGTACGGTCGACCGATCTGAGCGGATCCGCACCTACAACTTCCCTGAGAATCGCATTTCCGACCATCGGGTGGGCTTCAAGGCCTATAACCTCGACCAAGTCCTGGACGGGGACCTGGACGCGGTGATACAGGCATTGCTCGACGCCGAACTGGCGGAAAAGCTGGCCGCCCATTCGTAAGTGGACCTATGACCTTCCTGCTGGACGAGATAGCACTCGCCACCGCCCGGCTCGCCGAGGCGGGCGTGCCGTCACCGCGAACCGACGCCGAGGAGATCGCGGCCTTCGTGCACGGCGTGCCGCGCGGCAGGCTGCACACCGTCAAGGACGCGGACTTCGACGCCCTTTTCTGGGAGGGCATCGCGCGCAGGGAGGCCCGGGAACCGCTGCAGCACATCACCGGCCGGGCCTACTTCCGCTACCTCTCCCTCGAAGTGGGCCCCGGTGTGTTCGTCCCCCGGCCCGAGACCGAGGTCGTCGCCGGCTGGGCGATCGACCGGCTGCGCGAGATGGACGTCGCCTCACCCGTCGTCGTCGACCTCGGCACGGGATCCGGCGCCATCGCGCTGTCGATCGCGCAGGAGGTGGCGCTCGCCCAGGTCCACGCCGTCGAGGTCGACCCTGTGGCGTACGGCTGGGCCAAGCGGAACATCCTGGAGCACGGCCAGGGCCGCACGATGCTGCATCCGGAGGACCTCACCGACTGCCTGCAGGAACTGAACGGCAAGGTCGATCTGGTGATCTCCAATCCGCCGTACATCCCGCCGGGAGCCGTCCCGCGCGACCCCGAGGTACGCGACTACGACCCGTCGCGCGCCCTGTACGGTTCCGGACAGGACGGCCTCGACGAGGTCAGAGCGGTCGAACGCACGGCACGGCGGCTGCTGCGGCCGGGCGGGTTCATGGCCGTCGAGCACGCCGACGAGCAGGGCAATGCCGTCTACTGGCTCTTCTCCGAGGACAACGGCTGGCGTGACGTACGGCTGCGCCAGGACCTCACCGGGCGGGACCGCTTCGTCACCGCGCGCCTCGGGCAGGAATGAGAGCCGTGCCGTACCTGAGAAGGAGATGGGACGCATGAGCAGTAGGCGCTATGACTGCGCGAACCAGGGCGAGCGCACCTCCGGGTTGATCGACGCGGCGTCGGCCGTACGGGGGGGCGAGCTGGTGGTGATGCCGACGGACACCGTGTACGGCATCGGCGCCGACGCCTTCACCCCGTCGGCCGTGACCGCGCTCCTGGAGGCCAAGGGACGCGGCCGCGACATGCCGGTCCCTGTGCTCGTCGGCACGGTGCGCGCGGCGACCGCCCTGGTCGAGGAGTTCGGTCCGTACGGGCAGGACCTGGTGGACGCGTTCTGGCCCGGCCCGCTGACGTTGATCTGCCGGGCCAACCGGTCGCTGTCGTGGGACCTCGGCGACACCAAGGGCACCGTCGCCCTGCGGATGCCGCTGCACGCCATCGCGCTTGACCTGCTCAAGGACACCGGCCCCATGGCGGTTTCGAGCGCGAACCGGTCCGGTGCCGCGCCCGCCACCACCGCTGAGGAGGCGGAGGCACAGCTCGGCGACTCCGTCGCCGTCTACCTCGACGGCGGCAAGTGCGCCGACGACGTGCCCTCCACGATCGTGGACCTGACCAGCGCGGTGCCCCGTGTGCTGCGCAAGGGGGCGCTCTCCGTGGAGAAGCTGCGCGGTGTGGTGAGCTACATCGCGACCAGCGACTGACTCAACAGCAGCAAACCGGGTCAATCATGCCGTCTGGCTATCGAAGGCATGTCGGGCTAACGTCGCGGTTACGGTAAGTGCGCCGATGTCTTCGTGGAGGCGTGCCCATGCCCAAACTGGACGGGATGGATCCGAAGCTGGTCCGCGAACTGCTGGCCCACGTCAAGCAGGCCGCGAAGCGGATGGACGACATCGAGGCCCAGATCATCCGGCTCACGCGCGCCGCCGGCGTCGCCGTGCAGACGACCCACCGTCCCGCCCAGGTGGCGGACGCCTGCGGCGTGATGGTGAAGGACGTGGCCGCCCGGCTCGACCTCCTGGAAAAGAGGGAGAAGCAGTCGTCCGGGGCGGTCAGGCCCTCGTCGTCGTCCTCGGGCGGCGAGCGCGACATCACGAAACCGGCGGACGACCCCAAGGACGACACCGCCAAGAAATCCGAGTCGGACAAGGACTCGCATTCAGGCAAGGGGTCGGACTCGGCCAAGGGGTCCGACAAGGGGTCCGATAAAAGCTCTGACAAGGGCGCGCACGGCACATCCGAGGATTCGCCGCACAAGAAGGCAAAGTCTCCGGACCATGACACGTCCAAGGGGGCCGACGCCGAACGGGACATCACGCGGCCGGCGGACGACCCCAAGGACGGCGCAGCCAAGGACTCCAAGGACTCGGGCCGCGAATCCGGCGAGGAGACCGCCAAAGAGCACGGGAAAACGTCCGGCAAGGAGTCCGGGAAGGACGCCGGGCACGGGTCCACCGGCAAGGAGACGGACGGCCGGGGAAGCGCCGAGAATCCCGGCAAAGACCCCGGGAAGGCCAAGGAACACGCGCCCAAGACCGGCGGATCCTCCGGCGGGAGCAAGGCGACCGAAGAGCCGGTCCGGGTGGACATCGCGTCGAAGGACGTCGCCCCGAACACCACCACCGCCCCCGCCCCGAAGGTCGCCGTCGACAACCCCCATCCGGACGCCGTCTACGGCACCTGGACCGGCACCGACGCCGGAGGCGCGTCCACCGGCACGACGGGTGCCGGACATGCGTCGGCCGGGACAGGAACCGCGGGTGTCGGAGATACGTCCGCTGGGACGACGGGTGCCGGACATGCGTCCACCGGGACGGCCACCGGCGCCCCCGGGGCGGGAATCACCAGCACGACGGCAGACGGCGGCTCCGTGGGGTCGACAGGAGACGCGTCCACGAGCGCGACCGGCACCCCGGCGACGGGTACGGCCTCCGCAGGCACCGGCTCTGGGGTGATTCCCGCCGCCACGACCGACGGTGCGGCCACGAGCACGGCCGGGGGCGTACCGTCCGGCAGCACCGGGACACACGCGCCAGGCGCGCCCCTCAGCGGTGCCGACGGCGCGTCCACCGCCGCATCCCCCGCGTATGGCGATGGCGGGGCTGAGGTGCGGACGACCTCCTATGGCGAAACGGCAGCGGGCCCCGGAGGCGATGCGGGCGTCCCGGCTGCCGGCCAGCCCGGGGACGCGTCGGCGGGCACGGCCTCAACCGCCCCAGCCGCCACCGGCGGCGGTGCGGGTGCGGCCTCATCCGCGGGCGGCACAGGTGATGCCTGGGGGAGCTCGATCATCGGCACGACCGGTGACGCGTCAGCTGCCTCCTCCACGGGGGCGGCGACCACGGCCTCCGGCGATACCGGGACAGCGTCGCACGGCGTCTCCGGCGGCGTGGGCGGCGCGGGGACGGCGACGCAGGGCGGCTCCGCCGGCAGCGGCGGTCCGGCCGTGGGCGGCGCGGGGGCGACCCCGGGTGTCTCCTCGGGTGAGGGGACCGCGGTAAGCGGTGGAGCGCCCGGAGCCCCTGGTGCGACCGCGGGTGGCGGTGGCGGGGCGGCTGGCGGGGCGGCCGCGGGTGTCTCCGCCGGTGACGCCCCGGCTGTCACGGGCGCGGTGGCACACGGCGCCGACGGAGGGGGCGGAGCTTCGGTCGCCGGCGTGGGGCATTCACGGGACGATTCCCTCATCATCGACACGCCGTGGAAGGACCATCCGGACGACATCGATCAGACCGCCGGGCGGCAGGTGATCGTCGTGGATGGCGTGAAGGTCGTCTCCACGCCGATGAACCACGTCGCCGACGCTTCGCTCATCTCGGTGGACGGCAGCGCCGGAACAGGGGGCACGGGAGCTCACGGGGTCGGAACGCAGGGGAGCGGCGCTCACGCGGCGTCCGGTACGTCGCCCGGGCCGCACCCCGACGGTCCGCCGGGATTCGTCGAGCCCCTGGAGCCGACCCGGCAGAGCGTACGTCATGCGGGGCTGGCCCCCGGAGATCCTCTCGGAGACTACGTGGGAACGCCGGAGGACAACGTCACGGAGGATCCGTTCGCGACGGGTGGCGGTGACGCCGTTCACGGCACGCCGGACTCCGTGGACGCGGCGAGAGAGAAGGCCAAGGGAGGAAAGACGTGATCTATGGGGATCCGCCCGCGCCCACACCGCTCCAGCCGGGAGAGACGCCGCCCGCGCCGTCGGCCACGGATCTGCTCGCGCCCGGCGGCCAGCACACGACGTGGGTGTTCAACCCCGAATATCAGCGGCTCGTCGATCTCTGGCTCCAGGTTCTGCCGCTCATGGAACAGCTCACCGGATCTCTGGACAAGCCGCATCAGATGGCACGGAGCGCCGACGTCTGGGACGCCCCCGTGGCCAAGCGGTACGTGGACGACGTGACCGAGTGGCGCAACCGGCTGGCGATGTACCGGCAGGCCGTGCTGACCGCCATCAGCGACCAGGCCGCCGACACGCCGCGGTGGATTCCTGGGGGCGTCGGCGCGCCGCGCGCGTTCTCCTGACAGCTCGCCGCCGGGCAACGCCATGTCGGCCCGCCTTCCCCTGAGCCGGGCCGGCTCCACCCAAGCGGGTCACCGAAGCCGGTCGTCCTAACGACCGTGGCCGCCGTCACCGGCCCGGGTGTCCACGGCCCGGAGGAAACCGGAGCGCCCGAGGTCACCTGGAAGAAACCAGGTGCGCGTAGACGATCACATTGTCGAGGTAGTGTCCGCTTCCCCGGTCGAACGTTCCACCACAAGTGATCAGTCGCAGACCCGGGAAATCTGTCATTCCATACACTTTGGCCGTCGGAAAACGATCCTTTCGTGCGCTTTCTAGGGAATCGACGCTAAATGTGGCCTGTGTCCCGTCCTGTCGGGACACCTTCACGGTGTCGCCCGGCCGCAGGTCGCCGAGGCGGAAAAAGACGCCCGGCCCCTCCTTTGAGTCCACGTGCCCGACGATCACGGCCGGCCCGGTCGCTCCTGGCGTGGGGCCGAGCCGGTACCAACCTGCCTCGTCCACCCGGGAGAGCGGCGGCACCTCCAGCGTGCCGTCCGGGTTCTTGCCGAGCGTCATGAGGCTCGTACGCACGCCGATCTGCGGGATTTCCAGTCGTACGGGAGGCGAGGCGGGCATCGCCTTCGCGGTCGGCCTCTCCGGTCCGGCGGCCGTCGGCGCCGCCTCCGCGGTGGCGGCACTCCGGGGCGGAGCGGGTGGCGGAGACGGGCCGGCGGCGGGGGAGCAGCCGAGCGTGAACGCGGCGACGGACGCGGTGGCCAGGGTGAGAGCCGCGACTCCGCCCGCACCCCCGTGTCGCATCAAAATGCTCCGTTTTTGATCGTTTGCTGTGATTTAAGCAACACGACAGCATTTTGTCCCATAAGTCACAAATGTACCTTTAGGATCGTATGGAACGGTCTATAGAGCTTGTTCGGGACGGTCAGTGATGGTTCGGGTGGGTACCCGGCGCGCCCCTCATCAAATACGGCGCCTCGGCACCGAGGCGCGCGCGCACGGCGACCCCGGCCGGCATCGGGCCTCCTCGCGGGCAGGCGGGGCAGGCGGAGGCCACGACCTGCCCCCGGTGGACATCTCCGAGATGCGGGTCATCGTGCTCGTTCCCGCGCACAACGAGGAAGACCAGATCGCGGAGACCATCCAGTCGCTCCACCTCCAGCAGCGCAAGCCCGACACGATCATGGTCATCGCCGACAGCTGCACCGACGCGACCGAGGAGATCGCCCGATCGTACGGCGCCGAGGTGATCAGGACGGTCGGCAACCGGCACAAGAAGGCGGGTGCGCTCAACCAGGTGCTGGAGATGCTGCTGCCGGACCTGGACAGCCGGCACGCGGTGCTCGTCATGGACGCGGACTCGGCGCTCCATCCCGGGTTCATCCACAATGCGCTCGTCAGGCTGGCGCCGGGGAAGCTGGCCGCGATCGGCGGCACGTTCACCGGCAAGCCCGGGGGCGGCCTCGTGGGCATGTTCCAGCGGAACGAGTACGCCCGCTACGCCCGGGACGTGCGCAGGCTCCAGGGGAAGGCTCTGGTGCTGACCGGTACGGCGACGCTGTTCCGCGCCCTCGCGCTCAAAGAGGTCGTGTCCGCCCGGCGCGCCGGCCGCCTGCCCGGACGCGACCAGGTGTACGACGTGCGCGTCCTGACCGAGGACAACGAGCTGACCCTGGCCCTGCTGCACCTGAGGTTCCGCATCCTCTGCCCTGCCGAGTGCACACTCACCACAGAGGTCATGGAGACCTGGGCAGACCTCTTCAAGCAGCGTCTCCGGTGGAAGCGTGGCGCGCTGGAGAACCTCATGGACTACGGCTGGACGCGGGTGACCCTGCCCTACTGGGGGCGCCAGCTCCTGTCGCTCGTCGGCATCATCGTGATCTTCGCCTATCTCGGCGTGACCACATGGTCGATCGTCGTCGCGGGCGGACCGATGATTCATCCCCTCTGGCTGGCCGTCACGGTCATCTTCGTGATCGAGCGGATCGTGACCGTCAGCAGCAGGGGTCCCAAGCAGATGGCGATCGCGAGCCTGCTGCTCGTTGAAATGGTTTTCGACGTATTCCTGCAGATCGCTCAGGCGAAAGCCTTCTGGGACGCCGCATGGCGTAGAGAAAGGAAATGGTAAATGTACAACAATCCCCCTGTCGGCGGTGTGGCCGCCGGTTTCGGAGGCGGCGCGCTGTCGGCTCCCTTTGTCGGCGGGAACGCTTTCTGGATCGCACTGGGTGCCTTTACTCTGGCCTCCGCGGCGGTCGCGATCAAGCGGATCATCCCGAAGCGGGAGTCATGATCGCCGTTCGGTAATAGCCGGCTGCGTGTTCACGTAAACGGCCCGCCGCGGTGATCCCATGACGCTTCGCCGCAATTTCCCCGATATTCGGTAGAGCTTCCGTAAAGCCGGTTGGGGGCAGTCGTGGCGGGCAGGTCCGGGCTTACCGTTGAGAGAACGGTCATTTCTGCGATGTGAGCCCGGTCGATGAATGAGACGCACCCGTTCTACGGACCCGATTTCTCCCAACTGGCGCGGCAGGATCCCGAGGTCGCGCAACTGCTTCTGGACGAGCTCGCCCGGCTGCGCGGCGGGCTCCAGCTCATCGCGGGCGAGAACTTCACCTCGCCCGCCGTGATGGCGGCCCTCGGCTCCACGCTCACCAACAAGTACGCCGAGGGGTATCCCGAACGGCGGTACTACGCCGGCTGCGAGGTGGTCGACCAGGCCGAGCGGCTCGCCGTCGACCGGGCCAGGCGGCTGTTCCGCGCCGATCATGTGAACGTCCAGCCCCATACCGGGGCCTCGGCCAACTTCGCCGCCTACGCCGCGCTGCTCAAGCCCGGCGACACCGTGCTCGCGATGGCGCTGCAGCACGGCGGCCACCTGACCCACGGGTCCAAGGCCAACTTCTCCGGCCGATGGTTCGACGTCGTCTTCTACGGCGTGCGCCGGGACAACGAGCTGATCGACTACGACGAGGTCCGCGACCTCGCGCTCAGACACCGCCCCAAGCTGATCATCTGCGGCGCGGCGACGTACTCCCGGCTGATCGACTACGCGGCCTTCCGGGGGATCGCCGACGAGACCGGGGCCTGGTTGCTGGTGGACGCCGCGCACACGATCGGGCTGATGGCGGGGGAGGCCGTCCCGTCCGCGGTGCCGTACGCGGACGTGGTCACGTTCACCACCCACAAGACGCTGCGCGGGCCGCGCGGCGGCGGCATCCTCTGCACCGCCGAGCTGGCGCAGCGGATCGACCGCGCGGTCTTCCCTTTCGCCCAGAGCGGCCCGCTGATGCACGCGGTGGCGGCGAAGGCGGTCGCGTTCGGCGAGGCGCTGCGGCCCGAGTTCCGCACGTACGCCGCGAGGGTCGTGGAGAACGCGGCGGCCTTCGCCGAGGCGGTCACCACCGAGGGGTTGCGTCCCGTCTCCGGCGGTACGGACACGCACCTGGTTCTGCTCGACGTCCGCGGTGCGGGCGTGACGGGGGCGGAGGCGGAGGGCCGCTGCGAGGAGGCGGCGATCATCCTCAACCGCGGCGCCGTCCCGTACGACCCGGAGCCACCCACCATCACCTCGGGCATCCGGATCGGCACGTCCTGTGTGACCACCCAGGGCATGGGACCGGGGGAGATGAAAGAGATCGCCTCAGCCGTCGTGCAGGCAGTGTGCAAGCCTGGTGCTATAACGTCAGTGATCGAACGGGTAAGGGCGCTGACCGCCGCGCATCCGGCTTATCCCGGCGAATGAGGCGCTTCGCGGCCTTTTCCCGTCACAACTGGTCCGCCCAAGCGAGAAACTAGGTCCGTGCGCGAATATCTGCTCCTGGCGCTCGTCACGGCCGCGGTCACCTACCTGCTGGTGCCTCCGGTCCGGGTGTTCGCACTGCGCATCGGCGCGGCGCCCGAAGTGCGGGACCGGGACGTGCACACGGTGCCGATCCCGAGGCTGGGGGGCCTGGCGATGTTCGGCGGGATGGCCGCCGGACTGCTGCTCGCGACACACCTGCCTTACGTCGGGGCGCAGCTCGCCACAGGTCAGGCGGGGCAGACGGTGACCGCGCTTCTGGTGGCGGGCGGCGTGATCGTGCTGACCGGCTTCCTGGACGACTGGCTCGGCATGGACGCGCTGGTCAAACTGGGTGGTCAGATCGCGGCGGGCGGCCTGCTCGTGTACTTCGGGATGTACCTGCCCTGGCTGCCGCTGCCCAAGGACATGGGCGGCTCGACCGGGCTCGACCCCAACCTCCGCACCATTATCACGATCATGATCGTGGTGGTCGTGATCAACGCGGTCAACTTCGTGGACGGCCTGGACGGCCTGGCCGCGGGCATCGTCGGCATCGGCGCCCTGGCGACCTTCGCCTACTCCATCGCTCTCTCGCAGAGCAGCAGCGGGTCCCGCATCAACGTCACCGCGGCCATCGCGGCGATCCTGATCGGCATGTGCCTCGGCTTCCTGCCGCACAACTTCAACCCGGCCAAGATCTTCATGGGCGACACCGGGGCGATGCTGATCGGGATGCTCCTGGCCACGTCGCTCATCACGATCATCTCGTCGGTCGACTCGGGCGCTCTCGACCGGATGAACAAGTTCCCCGTGGTGTTGCCGCTGCTGCTACCGATCGCGGTGATGGTTCTCCCGTTGCTGGACCTGGTCATGGCGGTGGTCCGCCGAACATCCGCCGGCCTGTCCCCGTTCGCGCCCGACCGCGGCCACCTGCACCACCGGCTGCTCGACATCGGGCATTCCCAGCGCCGCAGCGTGCTGATCATGTACGGCTGGACGTTCCTGTTCTCATTCACGCTGGTCGGCCTGTCGATCGGCGGTGTACCGCTGATCCTGTTCCCGATCACCGTCGTGCTGGCGATCGCGGTGCTCATCCTGATGGCCTCGCCGCGGTGGCGCTCGCGCAAGGGCGAGCGGCGGCGCGGCAAGAACAAGCCCGGAGGCGGCGGCGCGAGCGGGCCGGGCGGCGGTCAGTCCTCCGCGTTCGGCGCCGACCCCTCCGATCCGGGTACGGCGGAGGCCAGCGCGACGAGGCACGCCCGCGCCACCACCCTCTGACCTCCGTACCGAACTCCTGGCCGTGGCGCCGCGAACTGGCAGGTAAAGGCAGCCCCCGCTGAGCTTGTGATAGCTTTCACTAGCAGGGATTCCACATGCTGGAATCTCTCTGGAAGCAATCGCTCGCTTGACAACCGGTTCATGGAGTTCCGATGCAGGCCAACGACGTGCGCGTGCTCAAGGGCGCCGCCCTCCCCACCCTCGCGGTGGGCCTGGTCGCCGTGGTCGTCGCGGTGATCCTCGCCGGTGTCCAGGGCGCGATCGGCGCGTTCATCGGCATCGCTCTGGTCGCGGTCTTCTTCACCGTCGGCCTGGTCGCGGTCTCATGGGCCGGCCGGATCTCGCCGCAGATGATGATGCTGGCCGCGATCGCGAGCTACGCGGTCAAGGTGCTGGTCATCATGGCTCTGCTCAAGGCCTTCGAGGGCGCGACCGCGTTCAGCCCCCGTGCGTTCGCGCTCACCGTCGTCGCGTGTACCGTGGCCTGGACGGTGGGCGAGATGCGCGGCTTCATGAAATTGCGGCTGCTTTACGTCGAGCCCGAGGCCCGGGTGCCCGGGCAGGGAAACCCGTGACCGGCGTCATGGCGCAGTCCGATATGACTAGTCCGGTCCCTGCCTGCTATCGTCGTGCCCGCGATGAGCGAAAAGGAGCGCAGCCCCGAACAGGACGGCCGCGACTTCGCCAACGCCGCCTGGTCGATTCCCAGCTACCTCATCTCGGGAATGATTATCTGGGGCGGCTCCGGCTGGTTGCTGAGCCGATGGTCGGGCGTGCACGCCTTCTTTCCGATCGGAATCATCATCGGGGTAGTGCTCGCGATCTACCTCGTCTACCTGAAGTACGGTCGCTGAACTCAGCTGACGGTCATCCCTCTGGGCAAGCCATCCTGATCCATCTCCACGTTGAAGGGAACGCCGCGTGAGCGCGCTGACGGTTCTCGCCGCCGACGAGTTCAAGGCCCCGGGGCTTGAACTGTTCGAATTCCCCCCGCTCTGGGACGGGGCTCCCTTCTGGCTGACGAAGCCGGTGCTGCTCGCTCTCCTGAGCTCGGTGGTCGTCATCGGTTTCTGCTGGTCGGCCTTCGCCAACCCCAAGCTGGTGCCGCGGGGCGTGCAGAACATCGGTGAGATGGGCTACACGTTCGTGCGCGACCAGGTGGCCCGCCCGTTCCTGGGCAAGGACGCCGACCGCTACATGGGCCTGCTGCTCAGCCTCTTCTTCCTGGTCTGGATCTGGAACCTGATGGGCGTCGTCCCCGTCCTCCAGTTCCCGGTCGCCTCGCACATCGCCTTCCCCATCGTGCTGGCGGTGTCCGTCTACGCGCTGAAGATCTACCTGGGCATGAAGCACCAGGGCGCGCTCGGCTACTTCAAGAACATGATGTTCCCGCCCGGGCTGCCCAAGCCGATCTACTTCCTGCTGGCTCCGATCGAGTTCCTCTCGAACATGATCGTCGCCCCCTTCACGCACGCGGTGCGACTGTTCGCGAACATGTTCGCCGGTCACATCATCATTGCGTTCTTCAGCATGGTGGGCTTCTGGTTCCTCTTCGAGAAGCTGACCCCGCTCGGAGCGCCGGTGGGAGTGCTGGGTGTCCTCTTCACGATCGCCATGACCGGCTTCGAGTTGTTCATCCAGTTCCTGCAGGCCTTCCTGTTCGCGCTGCTCGCCGCCATGTACATCGGCGGCTCCCTGCACGCCGAGCACTAAGACCCCTTCCCGCCTAGTCCAGACCGGTGACACCCTGCACCGGCCGTCCAGTAAAGGAAATGCAATGAGCGTTCTCGCTGAGGTCTCCGGCAACATCGGTTCGATCGGTTACGGCCTGGCGACCCTTGGCCCCGGCATCGGCGTCGGCCTCATCTTCGGCAACGGCCTCCAGGCCATCGCGCGCCAGCCGGAGGCCTACGGCCTGATCCGGCAGAACATGCTCCTCGGCTTCGTTCTGGTCGAGGCCCTTGCGCTGATCGGCCTCGTTGCGCCGTTCATCTACTGACGGACGAAAGACCCCTGACGGAAGGCTGCATCCATGAAAGCGGCAGCTACGCTTCTCGCGGCTGAGGGCAACAGCCCGATCATGCCGCACCTCTACGAGCTCGTCGTCGGCGTCTTCTCGTTCCTTCTCGTCCTCGTCGTCGTCGGGAAGATCCTGACGCCGCGCATCCAGAAGACGCTGAACGAGCGTACGGAGGCGATTGAGGGCGGCATCAAGAAGGCCGAGGACGCTCAGGCCGAGGCCCAGCGCACGCTGGAGCAGTACCGCGCCCAGCTCGCTGAGGCTCGCCAGGACGCGGCCCGCCTGCGGGAAGAGGCGCGCGAGCAGGGCGCCCGGATCAAGACCGAGCTCCGCGAGGAGGCGCAGGAAGAGGCGCGTCGCCTCGTCCAGGCGGCTCACGCGCAGATCGAGGCCGACCGGCAGCAGGCCATGGCGCAGCTGCGCGGTGAGATCGGTCGCCTGTCCACCGAACTCGCCGGCCGCATCGTGGGTGAGTCCCTGGAGGACGAGGCCCGGCAGCGCCGTGTCGTCGACCGGTTCCTCGAGCAGCTCGAGGGAACGCAGGCGGTTCGCTGATGTCGCGGCGAACCCGACGCGCTGAGCGCGGCGAACGAGGGGCGGTGATCGGCCGATGAGAGGTCTGAGCAGGGCTTCGCTCGCCGAGGTCGAGGAGCGGTTCAACGCTGTTGCCGGCTCCGCCGACCTCGGCACGCTCGCGGACGAGCTCATCGCGGTCGCCGGCCTGCTCGATCGCGAGCACGGCCTGCGCCGCAACCTTTCCGACCAGGCCCGCCCGGCCGCGCAGAAGGCCGACATCGTGCGGTCTCTGCTCTCGGGCAAGGTGAGCACGGCCACGCTGGAGACCGTGGTCGCCGCCGTCGAGGCCAAGTGGTCTCGGCCGGGCGACCTGGCCGACGCGCTGGAGCGGCTCTCCGTGATCGCCGCTTCCGCCGAGGCCGAGGGCCAGGGTCGTCTCGACGACGTCGAGGACGAGCTCTTCCGCTTCGGGCGGATCCTCGCGGCCAACCCGGAACTGCGGCGCACGGTGAACGACGCCACCGTTTCGGGCGACCGCAAGCGGGAGCTCCTCGGCTCGCTGCTGGCCGACAAGGTCGCGCCGACGAGCCTCCGGCTGGTCACCCAGCTCGCGGCATACCCGCGAGGACGTAGCCTGGAGTCGGGGCTCGACGAGTACGGCTGGATCGTCGCCCAGCAGCGGGAACGTCTGGTCGGAGTGGTGCGCAGCGCCATTCCGCTCGACGCGACCCAGAGGCAGCGCCTCGCCGCCTGGCTGCGTACCACGTACGGACGTGATGTCCACCTGAACGTCGAGGTGGATCCCAAGGTGCTCGGTGGCTTCTCGATCCGGATCGGCGACGACCTGATCGACAACACCATCGCAGGACGTATCGAAGAAGTACGCCGCCGGTTGGCCGGCTAGGCGAATAGGGAGACAGAAGAGAGATGGCGGAGCTTACGATCCGGCCGGACGAGATCCGGGACGCGCTTGAGCGCTTCGTCCAGGCGTACGAGCCGGAAGGCGCCGCGCGCGAGGAGATCGGGACCGTCGTCGACTGTGGCGACGGCATCGCCCATGTCTCCGGCCTGCCCTCGACGATGGCGAACGAGCTGCTCGAGTTCGAGGACGGCACGCGTGGCCTGGCACTGAACCTGGACGTCCGGGAGATCGGTGTCGTTATCCTGGGCGACTTCAGCAAGATCGAGGAAGGGCAGCAGGTTCGCCGTACCGGCGAGGTCCTCTCCGTTCCCGTCGGTGACAACTTCCTCGGCCGCGTCGTCGACCCGCTGGGCAACCCGCTGGACGGCAAGGGCACGATCGAGTCCGAGGCCCTGCGCGCCCTGGAACTGCAGGCCCCCTCGGTCGTGCAGCGGCAGCCGGTCAAGGAGCCCCTTGCCACCGGCATCAAGGCGATCGACGCCATGACCGCGATCGGCCGCGGCCAGCGCCAGCTGATCATTGGCGACCGTGGCACCGGCAAGACCGCGATCGCCGTCGACACGATCATCAACCAGAAGGAGAACTGGCTCTCCGGCGACCCGTCCCGGCAGGTCCGGTGCGTCTACGTCGCCGTCGGCCAGAAGGGCTCCACCATCGCCCAGGTGAAGGGCCGCCTCGAGGAGGCGGGCGCGATGGAGTACACCACCATCGTCGCCGCTCCGGCGTCCGACCCCGCGGGCTTCAAGTACATCGCGCCCTACACGGGTTCGGCCATCGGTCAGCACTGGATGTACCAGGGCAAGCACGTCCTGATCATCTTCGACGACCTGACCAAGCAGGCCGACGCCTACCGCGCCGTCTCGCTGCTGCTGCGCCGTCCGCCGGGCCGCGAGGCGTACCCGGGTGACGTCTTCTACCTGCACTCGCGTCTGCTGGAGCGCTGCGCCAAGCTCTCCAACGAGATGGGTGGCGGCTCGATGACCGGTCTGCCGATCATCGAGACCAAGGGTAACGACGTGTCGGCGTTCATCCCGACCAACGTCATCTCCATCACCGACGGCCAGGTCTTCCTCGAGACCGACCTGTTCAACGCCGGTGTCCGCCCCGCCATCAACGTCGGTGTGTCGGTCTCCCGAGTCGGTGGTTCGGCGCAGACCAAGGCGATGCGGAAGGTCGCCGGTACGCTCCGTCTGGCGCTCTCCCAGTACCGCGACCTCGAGGCGTTCGCCGCGTTCGCCTCCGACCTCGACGCCGCGTCCCTGGCGCAGCTCGAGCGCGGTCAGCGCCTGGTCGAGCTGCTCAAGCAGCCGCAGTACAGCCCCTTCCCGGTCGAGAAGGAGGTCGTCTCCATCTGGGCCGGCACCACCGGTGAGCTGGACGACGTCCCGGTCGAGGACATCCGCCGCTTCGAGAGCGAGTTCCTCGACTATCTCTCCGGCAACAAGGGTGTGTTCGACAGCATCCGCGAGACCAAGGAGCTCTCGGACGACACGATCACGGTCCTCAAGGACGCGATCACCGAGTTCAAGAAGGGCTTCACGACCTCGTCCGGCGAGCTGCTGGTCAGGGACGTGCCGGTCGAGGCGCTCGAGGCCGGCGAGGTCGGCCAGGAGAAGATCGTCAAGCACGTCCGCAAGTCCGAGAAGAAGTAACTCATGGGTGCCCAGCTGAGATTGCTGCGGCGGCGGATCTCGTCGGTCAAGTCCACCGCGAAGATCACCCGTGCGCAGGAGCTCATCGCCTCGTCGCGCATCGTCAAGGCGCAGCAGCGCATGCAGGCGGCGGTGCCGTACGAGCAGGAGATCACGCGGGCGGTGTCCGGCGTCGTCAGCAACACGGCGAGCGTCGACCACCCGCTGACCGTCGAGAAGGAGCAGCCGCACAGCGCGGGCGTGCTGATCGTCACCAGCGACAGCGGGTTCTGCGGCGGTTTCAACGCCAACGTCCTGCGTGAGGCTGAGGCGCTGCGCGGGCTCCTGGAGGAGCGCGGCATCCAGGCCGTGCCGTTCGTCGTCGGCCGCAAGGGTGTCACCTGGCACACCTTCCGGAACCGCGAGATGGGCGGCCACTGGGACGGCTTCTCGCGGCGGCCGTCGTACGCGGACGCCAAGATGATCGCCGACACGCTGATCGAGTCGTTCAAGGAGGAGAACGGGATCGACGAGATCCACATCGTCTCCACCGAGTTCGTCTCGATGCTCACGCAGAACGTCGTGGTCAGGCGGATCCTGCCGCTGGAGGTCGTGGAGTCGGAGGCAGAATCCGACGACACGATCCCGCCGTACTTCGAGTTCGAGCCGAACGCCGCGGAGGTGCTCGACTCGCTGCTCCCGCGGTACGTGGAGTCGCGTATCTTCAACGCGCTGCTCCAGTCGGCGGCGTCGGAGGAGGCCTCGCGCAGGCGGGCCATGAAGTCGGCGACCGACAACGCCAACGAGCTCATCCGCGTGTTCACCATGCAGATGAACCAGGCTCGGCAGGCTGAGATCACCCAGGAAATCAGCGAGATCGTCGGTGGCGCCAACGCGCTCGCTGACGCCGCAGCGGGGAAAGAGTGAGTAACCACAATGACTGTTGAGACCGCCGTGGCCACCGTTGGTCGCGTGGCGAGCGTCAAGGGTCCCGTCGTCGACGTGGAGTTCTCCGTCGAGGCGATGCCGGACATCTACAACGCGCTGAACGTCGACGTGACCATCGGCGGCGAAACCAAGACCCTCACCATGGAGGTCGCCCAGCACCTGGGTGACAACGTGGTCCGAGCCATCTCGATGCAGCCCACCGACGGCCTCGTTCGCGGCGCCGCGGTGACCGACTCCGGTGCGCCGATCTCGGTGCCGGTCGGCGACGTCGTCAAGGGCCACGTGTGGAACGCCCTCGGCGAGTCCCTCGACGTGCCGACCGCGTCGCTCCAGGTGACCGAGAAGTGGGGCATCCACCGTCCGTCCCCGGCGTTCGACCAGCTCGAGTCGCGCACCGAGATGCTGCCGACCGGCATCAAGGTCATCGACCTGCTCACGCCGTACGTCAAGGGCGGCAAGATCGGTCTGTTCGGCGGCGCGGGCGTCGGCAAGACCGTTCTGATCCAGGAGATGATCCGCCGCGTCGCGCTGAAGTTCTCGGGCACCTCGGTGTTCGCGGGCGTCGGCGAGCGCACCCGTGAGGGCAACGACCTCTGGCTGGAGATGGACGAGGCCGGCGTTCTCAAGGACACCGCCCTCGTCTTCGGCCAGATGGACGAGCCGCCGGGCACCCGTCTGCGGGTCGCGCTGTCCGCTCTGACCATGGCGGAGTACTTCCGCGACGTGCAGAAGCAGGACGTGCTGCTGTTCATCGACAACATCTTCCGGTTCACCCAGGCCGGTTCCGAGGTGTCCACCCTGCTCGGCCGTATGCCGTCCGCGGTGGGTTACCAGCCGACCCTGGCCGACGAGATGGGCGTTCTCCAGGAGCGCATCACCTCGACCCGTGGTCACTCGATCACCTCGATGCAGGCGATCTACGTGCCCGCGGACGACATCACCGACCCGGCGCCGCACAACGCGTTCGCGCACCTCGACGCCCAGACGGTGCTCTCGCGTCCGATCTCGGAGAAGGGCATCTACCCCGCGGTAGACCCGCTCGACTCCACCTCGCGGATCCTCGACCCGCAGGTCGTCGGCGACGAGCACTACGCGGTGGCCCAGGAGACGAAGCGAATCCTGCAGAAGTACAAGGAGCTGCAGGACATCATCGCCATCCTCGGCATCGACGAGCTCTCCGAAGAAGACCGGGTCACGGTC
This sequence comes from Microtetraspora malaysiensis, assembly GCF_050947145.1. Classification (NCBI taxonomy): domain Bacteria; kingdom Bacillati; phylum Actinomycetota; class Actinomycetes; order Streptosporangiales; family Streptosporangiaceae; genus Microtetraspora; species Microtetraspora malaysiensis. Next base: position 7,951,311 of record NZ_CP191998.1, on the reverse strand, counting down.
AACCGGGCCCGCCGCATCGAGCGGTTCCTCTCGCACCCGATGTACGCCGCCGAGGCGTTCACCGGCCAGCCGGGCGAGTTCGTTCCGCTGGACGAGACCATCGCCTCCTTCAAGGGCCTCTGCGCGGGTGAGTACGACCACCTGCCCGAGCAGGCGTTCTTCATGGTCGGCGGCATCGACCAGGCCATCGCCAAGGCGAAGGAACTCGAGCGCTAAGACGCCTCCGACGCCTGTACGGCTCCGCGTGAGCCGTACAGGCGTCTATCGAAAGGGAGCCCTGAAGTGGCAAAGCTTCGCGTTGGCGTCGTGTCGCCGGAACGTGAGATCTGGTCGGGCGAGGCCGACATGGTGATTGCGAAGACCGTGGACGGCGAGATCGGTATTATGCCGGAACACGCTCCCGTACTCGGGGTCCTCGTCGAGGGCGGTGTTCTTCGCGTCAAGCGCGGTGGCGAGAGCGACCTCGTCGCCGCGGTTCACGGCGGGTTCATCTCCGTCGCGAACAACGATGTGTCGATCCTGGCCGAGGCGGCCGAGCTCGGCTCCGAGGTCGACGTGGCCGCCGCGAGGGACGCGCTCCAGCGGGCGCAGTCCTCGATCGAGGCCGGCCAGGAGGACGCGGACATCCGTCTGGCGGCCAAGCGTGCCAGGGCCCGGCTGCGCGCAGCCGGGGAAGAGGTCTGATTCTTTTCTGAAGGAGGGCGGCGATGGTGGCGCTCGACGTTTTCGCCGGCGTTTCCCTTGTCGCTGCCCTCCTCGTCGTACGCGGTTTCGCCCTGGCCATGAGCCGGGGCAACGTCGTCTGTCGGGTACGTACGGGAAACCAGGGCTGGAAAGCCGGGGTAGCCCGCTACACCGGGGGAGAGCTGCACTGGATCCCGTTCTTCGGACTCCGCCTGAGGCCGCGCCACGCAATCGCGAGGCGCGGCCTTACGGTTTCCCGGCGCAGGCGTCTCGGCAGCGGCGAGGGGCCTGAGGGCTACTGGGCGGTCGAATGCTCCGCCGAACGCGGCCCGCTCGCCCTCGCCATGAGCGAGGACGCCCTCACCGGCTTCCTCGCCTGGATCGAATCCGCCCCGCCCAGCGCCTACCTGGACGCTGCTTAGGATTGCCGCGCCTCCGGCGCGGCGGGCTCGGTGCGCCTTCAGGCGATGTCGTCCCTCGTCACTGTGTCTATTTGCGCTCGCTTCGCTCGCGCGGGCTCGGGGCGCCCTCAGTCGATGTCTTCCCTCGTCTCTCGGGGTCGCTCGTCCCTCGCTCCCCACTCGTTCCTCAGTCCAGACACCGCCGCGCCCCGAGCGCGTGATGGTTGGGTGCCGCATCAGTTGCTCGTCTCCATGCTTCGGAGAGTGCGGGCATCGGCGGGACGCGTGAACATCCACCACATCCACACCTGGGCGGCCACCAGCAGTGGCGTGAGCACCAGCAGCGCGGGGGTGAGCAGAGCCAGCGTCGCGGGGTCCGCCGTGGACTGAGCGAGCGGCAACCGCAGCCCGGCGAAGACGCACAGCAGAGCCATTCCACCTGAGGTGAGGGCGAAGGTCACGCCCGCCCCCGAGGTTCCGGACAGTCCCCGCGCGCGGGTCCGCAGGCGTCCGCGCAGCCGCAGCGCCGCGAAGGCCAGCCCGTGTGTGGCGAAGAGCACGGCGATGGCCGGGATCCCCAGCAGCGCGGCGGGCTCCGTGAGGGGACGATCGACGACCCCGGAGAGGAAACCGGCGAACATCCACCCCCAGCTCAGCACCACCGTCCAGCTCCCGGCCACCACGGCGGTGTCGCACATGGCGCGCCAGGCGGCCCGGTCGACCCGCCCGCGTGTCCACAGCCCGACGTCCCGGACGATCCAGCCGATGAGCAGCGCGACGACGACGGGGTACAGCCCGCTGAGCAGCCTCCCTTCGAGGAGGGGGAAGGCGCCCGTGAGGACGCCCGCCACGGCCACCAGCCAGACCTCGTTGCCGAGGAAGAGCGGCGTGATCGTGGAGAGGACCCGGCGGCGCTCGTCCGCGGTGCGCCCGAGGTAGGGAAGCAGCATTCCGACGCCGATGTCCGCGCCGCCGAGGACGAAGTAGCCGACGGCGTAGAAGGCGAGAAGAAGGATTTCCATGTCTGTGCTCCGTATCGATGGCCGGACGAGCCTCAGAAGGCGATGACAGGCGCCGGTTCCGCCGGCAGAGAGGTACGGCCGATCGCGACGGCGTCCGGCCCACGGCGGGCGTGGCGGGCGAGCAGCCAGGTGTTGAGCACGATGAGCACGCCGAACAGCGCGCCGAACGCGATCAGCGACAACCGCACCGCCGCCGGGGACACGTCCGACAGCGCCTGCTCCGTGGTCAGCAGCCCGTACACCACCCACGGCTGCCGGCCCACCTCGCGGAAGACCCAGCCGGCGAGCATGGAGACGAAGGGCAGCGGAATCATCGCGGTCAGCAGCACGTGCCACAGCCGGAACCGGCGCACCGCTGCGGGGACCATCATGAGCAGGAAGTTCGCCATCGACGTGAACAGCAGCACGGCGAAGACCAGAAGCATCACGAAGGCGCCGCCCATGACCAGCCCGGTGGGCGGGAGGTAGTCACCCGAGCCGTGCGTCGCCGTCATCTCGGCCTGCAGCCGCGTCATCAGCTGGGTGTCGCCCTGGTACGCGGCCAGCTTCGTCGGCTGGAGGAGGCCGAACTGGAGGCCTCCGAACGAGGCGGTCGCCACCACCGCGGGCAGTGTCACGGACACGCCGATCCGCAGCGACTTGCGGAAGAACTCCTGCTCACCGGTCCGCCTGCGCAGGTGGTAGGCGCTCACCCCGGCCATGAAGCACGCGGCCACCACCAGCGAACCGCAGAGGATGTGCAGGAAGGCCCTTACGGCGGCGGGGTTGGTGAGCACGGCGGCCGCGTCGGTGAGCTGCAGCACGCCGTCCACGACCCGGTAGCCGACGGGGTTCTGCAGGAACCCGTTGGACACCAGGATCCAGTACGCCGAGGCGTAGGCGGTGATCGTGACCACCCAGAGCGCCGCCAGGTGGGCCCACCGGTTGAGCCGGTTCCAGCCGAAGATCCAGATCGCGAGGAACGTGGACTCGACGAAGAACGCCATGAGCGTCTCCATCGCCAGGGCCCCGCCGAACACGTTGCCCGCGAAGTGGGTGAGGCCGCTCCAGGTCAGGCCGATCTGGAACTCCATCACCAGGCCGGTGACGATGCCCATCGCGTAGTTGATGACGTACAACTGTCCCCAGAACCGCGTCATCCTCTCGTGCACGGGGCTGCGGGTCAGGGTGACCCAGGTCTGGACGACGGCCACCAGCGTGGCCAGGCCGATCGTCAGCGAGACGAAGAGGAAGTGGGATCCCGCCGTCAGGGCGAACTGCAGGCGGGCGAGGTCGAGCGTGTCCATGAACACAGGCTTCGGGTACGGCTCGCCGCCGCGCGTCCCGCCTGAGTGGGCAACGGCCGTACTCCGGAAGTCGCATGTCGCCGCGAGCCGTACTCCCCGGGTTGTGGCCAGGTGCCGGTCAGCCGGCGAGCCACCTCGGGGTGACCATGCCCGCCTCGTAGGCCAGCACCACGAGCTGGGCGCGGTCGCGGACGTTCAGCTTGGTCATGATGCGGCTCACGTGGGTCTTGGCGGTGGCCGGGCTCAGTACCAGCTCGGCGGCGATCTCGTCGTTGGACAGGCCCGCGGCGACCAGGGACATCACCTCGCGCTCACGCTCGGTCAGGCCGTTGAGCTCGGGACCGGGTTCGGGGCGCCGCACCCGGCCGGCGAACTCGGAGATCAGGCGCCGGGTGATCGACGGGGCGATCAAGGCGTCGCCCCTGGCCACGACCCGTACCGCGTGGATGAGCTCGATCGGCTCGGTGTCCTTGACCAGGAAGCCACTCGCGCCCGCGCGGAGCGCGCCGTACACGTAGTCGTCGAGGTCGAAGGTGGTCAGGATGATGACCTTCACCTCGGCCAGGCGCGGGTCGGCGGCGATCCGCCTGGTGGCCTCCAGACCGTCGAGCTCGGGCATACGGATGTCCATCAGCACGACGTGCGGGCTCGTCTCGCGGGCGAGCCGCACCGCCTGCGCGCCGTCGGCGGCTTCGGCGACCACCTCGATGTCGTCCTCGCCGCCGAGGATGGACCGGAAGCCGGCCCGCACCAGGGTCTGGTCGTCGGCGAGAAGCACGCGTATCACGGGGGGTCCTTTCAGGGGGACGCGGGTTGTGTCGGGATGCGGGCCAAGACGCGGAAGCCGCCGCCGGGACGAGGTCCGGCCTCGAACGAGCCGCCCAGGGCCGTGGCGCGCTCCCGCATTCCCTTGAGGCCGAAGCCGCCGCCGGACATCTTCTCGGCGGATGCCTCCACGTCGTGTGCCGTCGCGTCGCCGGACATGCCGTTGTCGATCTGTACGGTCACATCCTCCTCGCCGTAGTGGATGGTGACCAGGGCGGCGGCCCCGCCGGAGTGGCGGGAGACGTTGGTGAGCGCTTCCTGCACGATGCGGACCGCCGCGAGGTCGACCTCGGCGGGCAGGTCCCGTGCCTCGCCCACCAGTTCGGTCCGCACGGTGAGGCCGGTCCGCTCGATCAGTTCGTGCACGCGGGCGAGGCTCGGCGCCGGAGCGACCGGGGACTCCTCGTCGACCTGGCGGAGCACGCCGAGTGTTGCCCGCAGTTCCCGGAGCGCCTCCTTGCTGGTCTCCTTGATGGCGGCCAGCGCGGGCTCGGCCTGTTCGGGCCGCTCCTTGATCCGATGGAGGGCGGCGCCCGCCTGGACGTTGATCAGGGAGATGTTGTGGCCGATCACGTCGTGCAGTTCCCTGGCGATCCTCAGCCGCTCCTCGACGGCCCGGCGCAGCGCCTCCTCCTCCCTGGTCCGCTCGGCCTCGGCCAAACGCCTGCGGGCTTCCTCCAGGTAGGCGTGGCGGTTGCGCGTCACCCCGCCTATGGCCACGCTCGCCACCATCCACCCGGCGAGCAGGAGGAACTCGCTGTCGTCCAGGTGGCGGTTCGGGCCGAGGACCTCGCCGTAGCCCATCATGAGCAGCCCGACCGCGGCCACGGTGATCGCCGCGGCGAGATGTCCCAGGTCGGCGGCCGTGTACAGGGCGACCAGGACGGCCAGGAAGAGCGGGCCGTCCAGCGCCGCGAACGGGTAGTACAGGCCGCACGCCGCAGTCACCGCGACAAGGACCGGCACCGGGTGGCGTCGGCGGAACAGCAGCGCGGCGCAGGCGACGAGCGGAAGGAGCACATCGGCGAGGCGCGGTGTCACGTCCCGATTGACGATCCAGGTGACGGCTGTCCCGGCGAGGACGCCGGCGCTCACCAGGACGGTGCTGATGGTGCTCGCCGTGATCCCCCGAAGCTCTGAAATCACCACGAACGCACCCTAGAGCATCGCTCGTGGAGTGCCCACGGGGTCTGCCGGTCGCCTGCTCGGACGCGTGAAAGGCACGTTCAGCGCGTAGCGCCGGGGGTCCAGAGGATCTCGTCGCCGTCGGCGGCGATCCGGCACAGGATGAACATCAGGTCCGACAGCCGGTTGAGGTATTTCGCGGTCAGCGGGTTCACGTCGTCGTGGGCCTCCAGGGCGGCCCAGGCGGACCGCTCGGCCCGGCGGACGACCGTACGGGCGACGTGCAGGAGCGCGACGCCGGGGGTTCCCCCGGGCAGGATGAAGCTCCGCAGTGGCTTCAGATCCGCGTTGAACCGGTCACACTGCTCCTCCAGCCACGCGATGTAGGACTCCTCCACCCGCAGCGGGGGGTACTCCGGGTTCTCCTTGACGGGGGCGCACAGGTCGGCGCCGAGGTCGAAGAGCTCGTTCTGCACCCGTCGGAGGACGGCCGGGATGTCGTCGGGCAGCCCGCCGATCGCCAGCGCGACGCCGATCGCGGCGTTGGCCTCCTCCACGTCGGCGTACGCCGCGAGCCGTGGATCGGTCTTGGACGTGCGGCTCAAGTCCCCGAGTGTGGTGGTCCCGTCGTCGCCGGTCTTCGTGTAGATCTTGGAAAGAACGACCGGCTTGTCGTTGTCAGCACGCGTCATACGGGCCAGCGTAACGGTGCGCCGCCCGCCGCTCGGAGGCGCGATCCTCCGTCTCGGCCGGCCTTCTCGTGACCGCGTTCTCGCGCCCGGGCCGGACGCCCCCGCCAGTTGGTCATGCGTGACCAGGGCCGACGAATTATCGGTATCGCTTACCGATGGCCATACGGATTTCCACGCGGCGGCGCGGAGCTTAGCGTCTGGCGGCAATGAGGCGCGAAACGGTTCGCTCACCTCTTCGTCATGTTCTTTCACCCCCCGATTCCCCGTCCCGTCACCGCGTGACCCCTCGGCCCGCGCCCGCAGGCGCGCGCTCAGCGGTGGCCGGCCCGGGGAATCCGCCGAAAGGAGCACGACAGCGTGAAGCGCTTACTCGCGGCCGCCGTCGGCGTGGCTACCGCCGCGTCGGTGGCTTTGCTGGCCTCCCCCGCCGGCGCCGCCGCCCCACCGGGCCCCTCGAAGGACCGGTACAAGGCCCCTGAGCGGATCGCCGCGGACCCGGCGACGGTCGCCGCGGCAGATCCGGCGTCGCTCGCCGCGGCGGTGGCGGACAAGGCCGTCGCCAGCGGGATCGACGAGCTGAGAAGGGGACCCGACGAGGCGTACCGCCGTATCGCGGTGACGCCGAGCGCGGGCGACATGTACTTCGTCGCCTACGAGCGCACGTACAAGGGACTGCCGGTGGTCGGCGGCGACGCGGTCGTCGTGACGGACGCGGCCGGGCACGTCCGCGACACCGTGGCGGCGACGGGGCCGAGCGCGGCCGACGTGCCGACCAGCCCCAAGATCAGTGCCGCGCGGGCCACCGACGTGGCGAAGTCCAGACTGTCCCGCGTGGACGACTCCGCCGAGCCCCGCCTGGTCGTGCTGGCGTGGGGCGACGGGCCGCGGCTCGCGTGGGAGGCGACCGTTTCCGGCCTGGCCGACGGCAAGCCCAGCGTCCAGCACGTCTTCGTGGACGCCAAGACCGGCAAGGTCGCCGACTCCTACGACCTGGTCCGCGAGGGCACCGGCAACGGCTACTACTACGGCCAGGTCACCATCGGCACGAGCGGCTCGGGCAGCTCGTACTCGATGACCGACACGAGCCGGCCCGGCATCCAGTGCGGCGGCCAGACCGGTTCGGCCTACACCGGCACGGACGACGCGTGGGGCAACGGTTCGGGCACCAACCTGGAGACGGCCTGCGTGGACGCCCTCTACGCCGTGCAGCGCGAGTGGGACATGCTGCGCGACTGGCTGGGCCGCAACGGCATCAACGGCTCCGGCCGGGGCTACCCGGCCCGGGTCGGGCTGAGCGACGTCAACGCGTACTGGAACGGCAGCTACACCAATTTCGGGCACAGCCAGGACAACGCCCGGCAGGCGACGACCATCGACGTCGTGGCGCACGAGTTCGGCCACGCGATCTTCCAGACGACGCCGGGTGGCGCGGGCTCGGGCAACGAGAACGGCGGGCTCAACGAGGCCACCGGCGACATCTTCGGCGCGCTGACCGAGCACTACGCGAACGACCCGAACGACCCGCCGGACTACCTGGTCGGCGAGAAGGTCGATCTCGTCGGCAGCGGGCCGATCCGGAACATGTACAACCCGAGCGCGCTCGGTGACCCGAACTGCTACTCGTCCTCGATCCCGAGCACCGAGGTCCACTCGGCGGCCGGGCCGCTGAACCACTGGTTCTACCTGCTCGCCGAGGGCAACAACCCCGGCGGCGGCAAGCCGTCCAGCCCGATCTGCTCCGGCGGGCCGTCGTCGGTGACCGGCGTCGGCATCCAGAACGCCGGAAAGATCTTCCTGGGTGCGCTGAACCGCAAGACGTCCACGTGGCGCTACACCGACGCGCGCGCCGCGTCCGTGGCGGCCGCGATCGAGTTGTTCGGCGCCGGCAGCGCCGAGTGCAACACCACCAAGGCGGCGTGGAGCGCGATCAGCGTGGCGGCGGCGTCGAACGAGCCCGCCTGCGGCACCACCACCGGCGACTTCTCGCTCACGCTCACCCCGACGTCGGGCAACGCGCAGCCCGGCGGGCAGGCGACGGTCACGGTGAACACGCAGACCACCTCGGGCTCCGCCCAGACGGTCGCCCTCTCCGCGTCCGGTCTGCCGAGCGGCACCACGGCGTCCTTCAACCCGTCGTCGGTGACCTCGGGCGGCTCCTCGACGCTGACGCTGTCGGTCGGCGCCGCCACCGCGCCGGGCTCGTACCAGATCACGGTGACGGGAACCGGCTCGACCGCGCACAGCGCCACCTACAGCCTCGTGGTGGGGCAGGAGCCGGGCGGCAGTGACCCGCCGGATGTCAGCGTCACCAACGTCAAGGGCCACCTGACGCAGTTCCAGAGCATCGCCACGAGTAACGGCGGCACCCGCAGGTCCACCACCAACGGCTACCTGCAGTCGGTGCAGTACGTCGAGGACAAGCTGAAGGCCGCGGGTTACACCGTGACCAGGCAGAGCTGCACCTCGCGCTGCACCAGCGGCGCCGGTCCGAACCTGATCGCCGACTGGCCGGGCGGTGACGAGAGCCAGGTCATCATGTCCGGCGCCCACCTCGACAGCGTCTCGGCCGGCCCCGGCATCAACGACAACGGTTCTGGCTCGGCCACCCTGCTCGAGGTCGCGCTCACCCTGGCGAGCAAGAACCCCAGCCTGGCCAAGCACGTGCGGTTCGGCTGGTGGACCGACGAGGAGCAGGGCCTGAACGGCTCGGCCTTCTACGTCAGCTCGCTCAGCTCCACCGACCGGTCGAAGATCAAGGTCTACTACAACTACGACATGGTGGGCTCGCCCAACGGCGGCTACTTCATCAACAACATCACCACCGCCGGCGCGCAGTACCTGAAGGAGTTCTACGACAAGCTGAACCTCCAGCCCGAGGAGAACACCGAGGGCGCCAACCGCTCCGACGACGCCTCCTTCCGGAACGCGGGCATCGCCAGCTCCGGCGTGGCGGCCGGCGCCAGCTACACCAAGACGGCGGCGCAGGCGGCCAAGTGGGGCGGCACCGCGAGCCGGGCGTACGACTCCTGCTACCACGCCTCGTGCGACACCACGAGCAACATCAACGACACCATCCTCGACCGGGCGGCTGACGCGGCCATGTACGCGGTCTGGAAGCAGGCGGCCGGCACCGGCACGCCGCCGACGCGGGACTTCTCGATCTCCGCGAACCCGGCGTCCGGGACGGTGAAGGCGGGCGCGCAGGCCACCTCCACGATCGGCTCGGCCACCACGGCGGGCACCGCGCAGACGGTGAACCTGTCCGCGAGCGGTCTGCCGACCGGGGCCTCGGCCTCGTTCACCCCGCAGTCGGTGACCTCGGGCGGTTCGTCCACCCTGACGATCTCGACCGCGGCCACCACACCGGCCGGCTCCTACACCGTGACGGTGACGGGCGTCGGCGAGACCGGCACCCACACCACCACGTACGCGCTGACCGTCCAGAGCACCACGGACAACAGGACGTTCACCAACAACACGCGCGTCGCCATCCGGGACTGGTCGAACGCGCAGAGCACGATCATGTCCACGGCGTCGGGCGCGGCGGTGTCGCCGGTCAAGCTGTCCATCACCATCAGTCACCCCTGTGCCGAGGACCTGGACATCTGGCTCCGCGGCCCCAACGGCACCTGGTACCTGGTGGACGCGTACGGCGGCACGACCTGCACCCCGTACGGCACCAGGACCTTCTCGGTCCCGGTGAGCCAGAACGCGTCCGGCACGTGGGTGCTCGACATCGAGGACGTCTACCTCGGTGACCAGGGCTACCTGGACTCCTGGAGCATCACTGTCTGACCGCGGTCAGTAGTCGGGCCCCGGCCGGTCGTCCGGCCGGGGCTCGCGCACGTCGTTGCGGGTGCGCACGCCGAGCTTCTGCAACACCCGGGCGACGTGGGTGTCCACCGTGCGGCGGGACAGGAACAGCACCTCGGCGATCTCCCTGTTGGTACGGCCCAGGGCCACCAGCCTGGCCACCTCGGCCTCCCGGGGGGACAGGACGCCCGCCCTCCTGGTCCGGCGCGCCGGACCGGCCGCGCCGATCTCCCGCAGCAGGCGGCGGCAGCGGGCCGCGTCGCGGGTGGCGTCCAGCGCCGTGTACCGCTCGGCCGCGCGGGTGACGAGGGCGGCGGCCTCCTCGCGCTCGCCGAGGCCGAGCCGGGCGCCCGCCTCCGCCTCCGCGGCTCGCGCGGCGGCGTGCGGGCGGGGCATCCCCTCGTAGGCCGACTTGGCCCGCGCGTAGTGTCCCGCCGCCTCGTCGCGTCGTCCCTCGTGCTCGGCCAGTCCGCCGCGGGCCAGGTCGAGCGCCGCGTGCGCGGACGGCGCGGTCCTGCCGTCGACGCCCGCCGCCAACTCGGACACCAGATCGGCGGCCTCGTCCGCGCGTCCGGCCTTGAGCAGCGCCGCCATCGCCTGCGGGACGACCTGGTCGCCCCACACCCACAGGCCCTTGCGGCGCAGCCGGCCCACCGCCCATTCGGTCTCGGCCAGGGCGGCGTCCAGCGCGTCGCGGGTCAGGTGCAGCTCGATCAGGCCGGCGGACGCCGGCGCGGTCACCGGCAGGTATCCGGAGTCGGGGTCGCGCACGCCGGTCGCGTCGAGCTGTTCCCCGGCCTCCTGCCATTCACCCCTGGCCAGGGCGAGCATGCCGAGCACCAGCCGCGCCTCCACGGCCAGCAGCGGCGCCTCCACCGTCATCTCCACCGCCGCGACCGCGCGCTCCCGCAGCCCCTCCACCCGTCCGGTGAGCCAGTCGAGCCTGATCGACGACATCTCCACCAGGTACACCGGGTAGAGCGCCCCGCTCTCGTCGGAGATCCTCCTGCTGCGCGCCGCGTACTTCTCGGCCGCGCCGTAGTGGCCGAGCGCCGTCGCCGCGTCGCACAGGTTCGAGTACGCCCGCGCCGCCTGCCTGCGCACCGCCGCCGACGGATGGTTCTCCGGCAGCGCCGAGGCCAGGGTGAACGCGTGGGGTGAGCCCACCAGCATGGCCAGGGTGACCTTGTTGGCGTGGACGGCGGCGGCCAGCTCGGGATCCTGGTCCTCGCCGGACGCGAGCAGCCGCTCCGCCTCGTCCATCCACGCCTCGTGGATGTCCAGCGGCTCGCCGCCCCACGCGGGCAGCCCCAGCAGGGCCAGGCCGCGGGCGGCCAGGTCGGGCCGGTCGTGCAGCTCGGGCAGCGCGGCCAGGATCTCCTGCCGTCCCGCGGCGTTCGCGCCGGCCTGGTTCGCCAGCAGCACGCCCAGGTTGAGCCGCGCCTCGCTGCGGACGTGGCGGGACAGGAAGCCGTCCGACAGCAGATGCCGCAGCAGCCGCACCACCCGCCGGTACGACAGACCGACGGCGGCGATCCTGCTCAGCCGCAGCGCGAGTGGGCCGCGGGCGTCGCGCGGCAGTTTCGGGTCGGCCAGCATGCCTTCCAGCACCTCGACCGCCAGGGGCACGTCGCCGACGGCGGCGGCGTGATCGGCGGCCGCCGCGCCGTGGCGCCGCCAGGCGGCCAGGTCGCCCGCGTGCCTGGCGTGGTAGGCGAGCCGTACCAGCGGCGGCGGATCGAGCGCGGAGAGCGCCGTCATCGCCCGCCTGTGGATGGGCCGCCGGTCCGGCCCCGGGATCGCGTCGTAGGCGGCCTGCTGGGCGAGCGCGTGCCGGAAGCCGTACTGGCCGTCGGGGTGTTCGAGCAGGACGCCCGCCCGCAGCGCCTCCGACAGGCCGCTCTCGTGCGCGTCCGCGTCCGGGCCCTCCGCGCCGGCCACCGCGGCGAGCAGCGGCTCGTCGGCGGCGAACCGGAGCACGGCCGCCGCGCGGACGGCGCGCAGGGCGGCGGGGGAGAACCCGGCGAGCCGCTCGGCCATCGCCTCGCGCAGCAGCAGCGGCACGGGGATGCGGTCGAGCACCTCGGGCGCGTCCTCGCCGCCGGGTAACCGGCCCGTGTCGTCGAGCAGGGAGCGCACCACCTCCTCGATCACGAACGGCACTCCGGCGGTGCGCTCGTGCAGCCGGGTGGCGAAGTCATTCGGCACCGGGGCGCCGCCGAGCAGCGCGCTGGTCAGGCTTCCCACGGCCTCGACGTCGAGCGGGGCCAGCGTGATCACCTCGCTGCGCACGCCGGGCCGGCGGCGGTAGGCGCGCCCGAACGGCAGGCCGGGCACGGGGAGGTCCTCCCTGCGGAACGTCACCACCAGCGCCAGGCCCTCCGGTGGCTGGCCGGTGAGGAAGCAGAGCAGGTCCCGGGTGCCGTCGTCGGCCCAGTGCAGGTCCTCGACGACGAGCGCGGCGGGTGCCGCGGCGGCGAGCAGCGCGTGCACCGCGCGGAACAGCCGGTGCCGCTCGGCGCGCGCGTCGTCGAGCGGCGGCGGCGAGGGCGCGGGCGGCAGGTGCCCGGTGAGCTCGGGCAGGTATCCGCGCAGCGCCCCGGTCACGGGGTTGAGCCGGTCGCCGGCGGGCAGCGCGGCGGCGGCGTGGCGCAGCGCGTCGAACACCGGGCCGTACGGGAACGGCTCCCTGAGCTGCTGGCAGTGGCCGAGCAGCACGGTGCGGCGGTCGGCGCGTAACCGCTCGATCGCCGTGTGGACCAGGCGGGTCTTGCCGATGCCTGCCTCACCCTGCACCAGGATCACCGCGGGCGGGCTGCCGGCCGCCTGGAGGAGGGTCCGTAACTGGGCGTCGCGGCCCACCTGGGCCAGGGAGGCAGGGCCGGTCATGGGCGGCTCCGTAACAGCGCGGGTTTACTCCCCGTGTCGGAACTCAGTTATCCAATATCGATCAAGCATGGTCAACCCTCGCGTATCCCCGTAAGCCCGGTCGGTGCCGGGTCCTGCGACGTTCCGGCGTGAACCCGCTCAGACGCTCGGACCCGCCTTCTTGACACGGGCGCCCACGTAGCCGCCCGCCTGATGGGTGGCCGCTTCGTCGTCGCCGGCGTGCGCCAAACGGGCCAGGAACGACCACATGACATATGTCATCCGGAAGGTTTGATATCGACGTCTACAGGCGTCCGGCGGAGCGCGAAATGATCTGTCACATGTTGGAGACGCAGGAACTGCGCAAGACTTTCGGGACGGGCAAGGTCGCCCTGGACCGGGTGAGCTTCGCCGTACGGCCGGGCGAGATGTTCGGTTTCGTCGGCGCGAACGGCGCGGGCAAGACGACCACGATGCGGATCGTGATGGGCGTCATGCAGGCCGATTCCGGTGAGGTGCGATGGAAGGGCGCTCCGCTGGGTTTCGCGGAGCGGCGGCGGTTCGGCTACATGCCGGAGGAACGCGGCCTGTACCAGAAGATGCGGGTCGCCGATCAGGTCGAATACTTCGGGCGGCTGCACGGGCTGTCACCCGCGGCGGCCAGGAAGGCGGCCGGCGACCTGGTGGAGCGGCTCGGGCTCACCGAGCGCACGAAGGACGCGGTCGAGTCGCTGTCGCTGGGCAACCAGCAGCGGGTGCAGCTCGCCGTGGCCCTGGTCCACGACCCCGACGTCCTCGTCCTGGACGAGCCGTTCTCCGGGCTCGACCCGCTGGCGGTGGACGCGCTGGCCGAGGCGCTGCGCGAGCGGGCCAGGAGCGGCGTGCCGGTGATCTTCTCCAGCCACCAGCTCGAACTCGTGGAGCGGCTGTGCGACTCGGTCGGCATCATCTCCGCCGGGCGGATGGTCGCGAGCGGCACCGTGGACGAACTGCGGGCCGCCGAGGGGCGCAAGCTGCGTGTGATCGTCGCCGATCCCGAGCCGGGATGGGCGCAGGACCTGGCCGGCGAGCTGACCGTCGAGGGCGGTCGCGAGGTGCTGGTCACGCAGGACGACGACGACCAGCGCGTGCTGCGCGCCGCGATGCGCGCGGGACGGGTCGAACACTTCGGGGTGGAGCGTCCGACGCTCACCGAGATCTTCAAGGAGGCGGTGGCGTGAACGGATTGTTGCTGGTGGCCGGGCGGGAGATCCGGACCCAGGTGCGGTCGAAGTCGTTCGTCATCAGCCTCGTCATCTCGGCGCTGCTGGTCGGGGCGGTCGCGTTCGCGCCGAAGATCCTGGGTGGCTCGGACTCATTCAAGGTGGGCGTGGTCGCCTCCCAGCGGCTGCAGGTGTGGGGCGACGCCAAGGTCGAGTGGAAGGACTACGCCGACGAGGCCGCGGCCAAGCGGGCCGTGCTCGACGGCGACGTGGACGCGGCGCTCGTCGGCGGCACCAGGGTGCTGACCGACGGCCGGATCGACGACCAGCTCGGGCTGCTGCTGCAGAGCGCGCACCGCGAGGCCCAGATCGGCGCCGCCGGGGTCACGGTCACCCCGCTCGCCATGCAGTCCGTCGGCGCGGACACGCGCTACCAGAAGACCCGCACCGGCATCGCGGTCGTGCTGGTGGTCATCCTGTTCATGCTGGTCATCGGTACGCCGATGATGGTCGCGATGGGTGTGGTCGAGGAGAAGAGCAGTCGGATCGTCGAGATCCTGCTCACGTCGGTTCGCCCCGTGCAGCTCCTCGGCGGAAAGATCCTGGGGCTGGGGGTCGTCGGCCTGATCAACCTGGTCGCCGCCATCGCGGCGGGGTTGGTCGGCGCGCTGGCATCGGGACTGGCGGTCGACTTCCCGCCGGGGATGGCCGGCATCGTGGTCGGCGTGGTGGTGTGGTTCGTCCTCGGCTACCTCTTCTTCGCGGCGTTCGCCGCCATGCTGGCCTCGCTCGTCTCGCGGCAGGAGGAGGTCGGCAACGTCCTGACACCGATGACGATGACCATGATGGTGACGTACGGCGTGGCCTTCTACTCGACCTCCGACCCCACCGGCACCGTGGCCACGATCGCGTCGTTCGTCCCGCCGTTCTCGTCGATGGTCATGCCGGTGCGGGCGGCCGCGGCCGAGGTCCCCTTCTGGCAGGTGGCGGTCTCCGCCGTCGCGATGGCCGCCGCGGCCGTGGCGGTCGCGCTGCTGGCCGCGCGGATCTACGAGCGGGCCGTGCTGCGCACGGGCGCGCGGGTGCGGCTTCTTGACGTGGCCAAAGGTCGATAAAGTGGAGTAAATGGTGGCTGAGGGACTGAACCGGGCGCGCAAGGTCGTCCGATGGACGTTGAACGGGACGCTGATCCTGGTCTGGTTCCTGGTTGCCGTGACGACGGCGGCGGCGTTGGGTCTGGGAATCCTCACCTGGCCCCGCGCCCTCCTCGCCGTCGCCGGGCTCGTCGCCTTCAGCGTTTTCTTCTTCCGCATCACCGGCGCGGTCCTGGCCCACCGCTACCCGGTGCGCGACGTCGTGGCCGCCGGCGCCCTGTCGCTGGGCGTCACGATCGCCGGCGGCTCGCAGATGACCGGGTGGGGGTTCGTGCCGCTGGCGTGGCTGTCGCTCGCCGCGATCGGCGTGCCGCGCCGGGTCGCGGTGCTGCTCGGCGCCGGCACCGCCGTGGTGGTGGCCCCGTTCGGCGTGCTCGGGGCGCTGGCCGGCACGGATCCCAGCATTTCGCTGGACACGACCACCACGGCCGGCGGGGTGGTCGGCGTCATCGTCTACTACCTCGTGATGTGTTCACTCTTCCCCTGGACGAACCGGCTCTGGGTGTGGATCTACCGGCTCGCCGAGGAGGCCCACGCCGGACGGGAGGCCCAGGCGCGGCTGGCCGTCGCCGAGGAGCGGCTGCGCTTCGCCCGCGACCTGCACGACCTGGTCGGCCACCAGCTCTCCGCCATCGCGGTCAAGAGCGAGCTCGCCGTACGGCTCACCGGCGCGGACGCCGACGCGGCCAGGGATGAGATGGCCGAGGTTCGCGGCCTGGCCCGGACGGCGTTGCGTGAGCTGCGGGAGACGGTGCGCGGCTACCGGCGGCTCGACCTCGACGCCGAGCTGACGACGGTGCGCGGGGTTCTGGAGGCGGCCGGGGTGACCTGCCGCCTGCATCTGCCGCATCGGGAGGTGCCGGAGGAGGTGGCGCCGGTGTTCGCGTGGGTGGTCCGCGAGGCGGCGACGAACGTGCTGCGGCACAGCTCGGCGTCGCGATGCGACATCACGGTGCGGCACTCGGACGAGGAGGCGGTGCTGGAGGTGCGCAACGACGGCGCGGCTCACCGGGCGGAGGACGTCGGAAGCGGCCTGGCCGGGCTGGGCGAGCGCATGGCGGCGGTCGGGGGCACGCTGGAGGCGCGGCCCACGGGATCGGGCGAGTTCGTCCTGCGCGCGGTCGCCCCGCTGCCCGTGGAGGTCGGGGCATGATCCGCGTCCTGCTCGCCGACGACGAGCGGCTCATCCGGCAGGCGATCGCCATGCTGCTCGGCCTGGAGGCCGACATCGAGGTCGTCGCCCAGGTCGGTAGGGGCGACCTGGTGGCCCAGGCCGTACGGGAGCACGAACCGGACGTGCTGGTGCTGGACGTCGAGATGCCGGGGATGGACGGGTTGTCCGTGGCGGAGAGCCTGCCCGGCCGGGCGATGCTGATCCTGACCAGCTTCGGGCGGCCCGGATACCTGCGGCGGGCGCTCGCGGCCGGGGTGCGCGGATTCGTGCCCAAGGACGCGTCGGCCGAGGAGCTGGCCCGCGCCATCCGGAAGGTGCACGCGGGCGGCCGCTACCTCGATCCGGAGATGGCGGCCGCCGCGATGACCGCGGGGGAGAACCCGCTGACGGAGCGGGAGCGCGACGCGCTGGCCCTGGCGGGCAAGGGCGCGTCGGTGGCGCGGATCGCCGCCGAACTGCATCTCACCGAGGGGACCGTCCGGAACTACCTGTCCAGCGCCATCAGCAAGCTGGGAGGGGGAAACCGCATCACCGCGATCCGCGTCGCGCAGGACATGGGGTGGATCTGAGGCCCGCGCCCGGGCTCCTGCGTCGCGCTCGCCGATGTCAAGGGTGGAACGAGCTGCGGAAGATGTGGATCGCCGTGGCGACGAGCCGGTCCACGGGGGGAGCGGGGTCGCTCAGCACCCACTCGATGAGCAGCTCCGTGATGGCCCCGATCACGCCGAGTGCGAGCAGGTGGGACTCCAGCGGGGGGCGGTGCTGCACGTCGTCGACCGCGCGCTCGATCACCTTGCTGAACTCCAGCACGGAGCGCTGCCGGGCGCCGCTGAGGACGTCGCCCGCGCGGCGGACCTCCACGTGCATCACGCGGGCGCGCCGGGCGTCCTTCGTTACAAACCGGACGTACTCTCCGATGCCGGCCACGATGCGGTCGTCCAACATGGGCGGCGCCTGCTCGATGGCCGCCGACACGGAGGCGAGCGTCTCCTCCACGCATCGGTCGTAGACCGCGCGCATCAGGTCGTCGCGCCCCGAGAAGCACTCGTAGAACGCCCGGTTGGAGATGCGGGCGGTCGCGCACAGCCGCTCGATCGTCGTGCCGTGGAAGCCTGGATTGGCGAACAGCGTGTACGCGGCCGTGATCAACCGCTCTCTTCGGTCGGCCAGCCGTTGCTCGGCTGACATCCCCCGGTATTCGCGTCCCGCCACTACTTCACCTCACGCCGTCAATGACCCCCCAGAAGGAACCATTATGGACGCAAGATCCTTTATGCGAAAGTATCTATAAATTAGCGCTTTCGGCCGCCCGAAAGGAAGGACATTTACTTGACAAGCTGGTCAATTCACCCTTGTATTCGATCGTGATTCACCCTTTTACGGGGCGTAACGACGGTCAGATGAGGCCGCGGCCGAGCGCGGTGGTGACGGCCGCGGTGCGGTCGGAGACGCCGAGCTTGGCGAAGACGCGGAGCAGGTGGGTCTTCACCGTCGCCTCGCTGATGAACAGCTCGGTCCCGATCTCCGCGTTCGTCAGCCCTCGGGCCACGAGCGAGAGCACCTGCGCCTCGCGCGGCGACAGGGACTCGGCGACGGGCGCGCGCATGCGCGTGACGAGCTTCGTGGCGACGGACGGGGCCAGCACGGTTTCTCCGCGCACCGCCGACTCGACCGCGCCGAGCAGGTCGGCGCGAGAGATGTCCTTGAGCAGGTAGCCGGCCGCGCCCGCCTCGACCGCCCGCACGATGTCCTGGTCGGTCTCGTACGTGGTCAGCACGATCACCCGGCTCTCCGGGCGTTCCGCCAGGATCAGCCTGGTCGCGTCGACCCCGTCGCCCGACGGCATCCGCAGGTCCATGAGGATGACGTCCGGCCGCAGATCACGGGCGCGTACGACGGCCTCCTCGCCGGAGCCGGCCTCCCCGACCACGTCCACGCCTGGGGCGGACTCCAACATGCCGCGCAGGCCCTGGCGTACGACGGGGTGGTCATCCACGATCATCAGGCGGATCACGGAACGTCACTCTCCTTCTCGGGAATCGGCGGCGGCGCCGGGTCGGGCAGGGTGACGGTCAGCGTCGTCCCCGATCTGGTCGCCGTGCGTCTCGCCGGTCCTCTCGCTGGGCCGGCCACCGCGTCGGTCATGGAGCCGGTCTTCGGGGGCGTCGTCCCCGAACCGGTCACGTTCAACGCACCGCCCTCCTGCTCGACGCGGCTCCGCATGGCGCGCAGGCCGTACCCCGAGGTCGGGCCGGGGCCGAGCCCGCGCCCGTCGTCGCGGACCACCAGCGTCACCTCGGCCGCACCGTACACGAGGCGGACCTGGACGGCCGACGCGGCGGCGTGCTTGCGAACGTTGGCCAGGGCCTCCTGCGCCGCCCGGACCAGCACCACCTCGCTGTTGGCGGGCAGCGCGCGCGAGACGCCCTCGACCGCGAAGGACGCCTGGACGCCCAGCTCCTCGCCCAGCCGGGTGGTGAGTCGCCGCAGCGCCTCGTCCAGGGTGGACCCGTCCAGCGGGACCGGGCCGAGCGCCGCGACGAGGGCGCGCGCCTCCGCCAGGTTCTCCCTGGCGGTCTGTACGGCCAGCGCCAGATGCCGTGACCCCGGCGCCGCCCCCGGCTGCGACTCCGCGGCCTGGATGAGCATGATGATGCTGGTGAACCCCTGGGCGAGGGTGTCGTGGATCTCCCGGGCCAGCCGTTCGCGCTCGGTCAGCGCGCCGCGCTCGGCGGACAGGCGGGCGACCTCGGCGCGGCTGGCGGACAGCTCCTCGATGAGCCGCGCGCGTTCGGTGCTCTCGGTGATGATGCGGCTGATCCACGACCCGAGGACGCCGGCGAACGCGACGCCGATCAGGACGATGCAGACGAACCCGAGCTTCGCGGCGGTGCCGTACGCCGCCAGGAACATGCCCACGGGGCCGATGTTCAGCGCCAACAGCACCGCGACGGCCCGCCGGTCGCGCAGGAGCATGAACACCTGCGGGCAGAGCGCGAACAGCCCGATGGCCGCCGACGTCGTGATGATCGTGGCCGGGACGAAGGTCGCGATCATCACGCCCACATAGAGCAGGCCGCGGCGGTCGCGGGCGCCGCGTTCCCCGATCGCCGGGCGGCCGAGGAGCAGGTACCCGGCCGTGCAGCAGCCGAGCAGCGCGAGCGCGACCGCCCTGGTGACCGCGGTCAGGTCGTCGTCCGCGAACACGAGCGCGACCGTGGCCGCCAGCACCAGGGCGTAGAGCAGCTCCCAGCCGTGGAACGCCTTCCACGCGTGGCCGGCGCCGGGCGGGCCGTCCTCACAAGGGACGGCGATGCCCTCGGCGGAGAAGCGCCGGTCCCGGCGCCGGAACGCGCTCATCCGTCGCGACGGCCCTTCCAGCGGAAGGTCGTCAGGCACAGCACCAGACCCCCGATCACCCAGGCGGTGAGGATCAGGGCCACTCGGTCCAGTTCGTACGACTTCGTCAGCTCAAGCGAGGCGCCGTCGGCTCCGAGGAACACCGCGCGGAACCCCTGGCACATCCACTTCAGCGGGAACACCGAGGCGATGTTGATCAGCCACTCGGGCATCTGGGTGAACGGGATGAAGACCCCCGAGATGAACTGCAGCACCACGAACGGCATGCTGATGACCGCGGCGGCGCTCTTCGCCGAGCGGGGCAGGCTGCTCACCGCAGTGCCCAGCAGTGCCGCGCCGGTGACCCCGAGCAGGAACACCCAGGCGAAGGTCACCCAGCTCGACACCTGGCTGGGCAGGTCCAGGTCGTACATCAGGACCCCGATGGCCAGCAGGATCACGACCTCCAGGAACGCGATCACCAGCACGTTGATGATTTTGCCGATGAAGTAGGCGCTGCGCGGCATGGGCGTTCCGGCCAGCCGCTTCAGCGTGCCGTCGTCGCGGTCGCCCGCGATGCCGATGCCGAGGCTCTGGAAGCCGGCGCCCATCACCCCGGCCCCGATCAGCCCGGCGGTGTAGAGCTGCGACACGGTGACCCCGGACCCCTCCAGGGGGCCGGCGAAGATCGACCCGAACAGCATGAGCAGGATGATCGGGAAGGAGAAGGTGAACACGACGGCGTCCTTCTCACGGAAGAACATCTTCGTCTCCACCGCTCCGCGGGACAGGCCGAGCTTCAGCGCGGAGGGCATCGCGCGCGTGGCGGCCGTACTGGGGGCGGTGCCGGTGGCGGTGTCAGTCACGGGGGGCCTCGATCAGCTTCAGATAGATGTCTTCAAGCGTGGGGCGGTGAACAGCGAGGCCGGGGACCTCTCCGTCGTAGCGGCGGCTCAGCTCCACGATCGTCTTGGTCGGCGTGCTCGTCTCGACCGAGCCCTCCTCCCAGGTCACGACGGCCTTCGCGGTGTCCCGGCCGCCCAGCGTCGCGGGCTCGCCCTCCGCGACGATCCGGCCGCCCGCGATGACCGCGACCCGGTCCGCCAGTGCCTCGGCCTCGTCCAGATAGTGGGTGGTCAGCACGATCGTGCTGCCCGTTTGCGCCAGTCCCTCGATCAGCCCCCAGAACTGCCGCCGGGCCTCGGGGTCGAAACCGGTGGTGGGCTCGTCCAGGAAGATCAGCTCCGGGTTGCCCAGGATGCCGAGGGCGACGTCCACTCGCCGCCGCTGCCCTCCGGAGAGCTGGCGGACCCGCTTGTTCGCCTTGTCGGAGAGTCCCACGGCGGCGATCACCTCGTCGGGGTCCCTCGGGTTCGGGTAGTAGCCCGCGAAGTGGCGCACCGTCTCGAGCACGCTCAGCTCGGCGGCGTCGTTCGCGGTCTGCAGAACGATGCCGATGCGGGAGCGCCATTCCCGGGTCGGCCGGCCCGGGTCGACGCCGAGCACCGAGATCTCGCCCGCGTCCCGCTTGCGGTACCCCTCAAGGATCTCCACGGTCGTCGACTTGCCCGCCCCGTTGGGACCGAGGAAGGCGAAGACCTCGCCCCTCCTGATGTCGAGGTCGATGCCCTTGACCGCCTGGACGTCGCCGTACCGCTTGGTCAGCCCGCGGACCTCAATAGCGTTTGTCACGCCTTCAAGGATCTACCGGCGCTTTACGTCAGGACACCCCTGGACGACTGAATCCTGGTGTCCACCGTTCGGTGGACACCGGACGTCAGAAGAGTGTGGGATTCTCCGGCTCGATGCCGCGCAGCGCGTCGTAGTCGAGGGTGACGCAGTCGATGCCACGGTCGGTGGCCAGCACGCGGGCCTGGGGCTTGATCTCCTGCGCCGCGAAGATGCCCTTGACCGGGGCGAGCAGCGGGTCGCGGTTGAGCAGCTCCAGATAACGGGTCAGCTGCTCGACGCCGTCGATCTCGCCGCGGCGCTTGATCTCCACCGCCACCGTGCCGCCGAGGTGGTCGCGGCAGAGGATGTCCACCGGGCCGATGGCCGTCATGTACTCGCGGCGGACCAGCGTCCAGCCGTCGCCCAGCGTGGTGATGTGCTCGGCGAGCAGCTCCTGCAGGTGCGCCTCGACGCCGTCCTTCTGGAGCCCCGGATCGACGCCCAGCTCATGGCTGGAGTCGTGCAGCACCTCCTCAATGGTGAGGATGAGCTTCTCGCCGGTCTTGCCGTGGGTCACCGTCCAGGTGCCGTCGTCCTCGCGCAGCTTGCACGGAGGGTTCATCCAGTTGAGCGGCTTGAACGCCCGATCGTCCGCGTGGATGGAGACGCTGTTGTCCGCCTTGATCAAGATGAGGCGGGGCGCCATGGGCAGATGGGCCGTCAGCCTCCCCACGTAATCCACGCTGCACCGCGCGATGACCAGCCGCATAGCGGCCAACCCTACCGGTCGCGCCGCCTGCCCTCTGCCGGATCGGCCCCCTCTGCGAGACTGACCCCATGGCGCAGACGTTTGAGACTGTCGGTGTGGTGGGACTCGGCACCATGGGTGCGGGGATCGCCGAGGTCTTCGCCCGGTCGGGCCGCCGGGTGATCGGGGTCGAGGCCGACGATGTGGCCCTGGAGCGCGGTCGCGGCCACCTGGAGCGCTCGACCGGCAAGGCCGTCGCGAAGGGCAAGCTCACCGAGGACGCGCAGCGCGAGATCCTCGGCCGGGTCACCCTGACCACCTCCCGTGCGGACCTGGCCGACGCCGACCTGGTGATCGAGGCGGTCCCGGAGATCATGGAGTTCAAGCGCGTCCTGTTCGCCGACCTGGACCGCGTCTGCAAGCCGTCGGCGGTGCTCGCCACCAACACCTCGTCGCTGTCGGTCACGGCGATCGCCGCCGGCACGTCCCGGCCCGGCCGGGTGATCGGGATGCACTTCTTCAACCCCGCCCCGGTGATGAAGCTGGTCGAGGTGATCCACACCGTGGTCACCGACGACGGTCTCGCCGACGACATCGCCGCGCTCGCCCGGAGCCTCGGCAAGACCCCGATCACGGCCGGCGACCGCGCCGGCTTCGTGGTCAACCGGCTGCTGCTCGGCTATCTCAACCACGCCTGCGTCCTGCTGGAGGCGGGCGTCGCCGGCCGCGACGACATCGACGCCGCCATGAAGCTGGGCGTCGGGCTGCCGATGGGGCCGTTCACGCTGCTCGACCTGATCGGCCTGGACACCTCCTACGAGGTGTGCGAGGTCCTGTTCCGCGAGACCCGCGACCGGCGGCACGCGCCCGCGCCCGTGCTGCGCGAACTGGTCACCGCGGGGCTCCTCGGCCGCAAGACCGGCCGCGGCTTCTACTCCTACGGCGAAGCCGCCCCCGCCACACCCGAGGCCCGCCAGGCGGCCTCCGTGTCCACGGTCGGGATCGTCGGCGGCGGGCCGGAGGCGGCGACGCTCGCCACGGCCGTCGAGCGCGCCGGGTTCAAGCCCGTGGTCGCCGAAAGCGCCGACCTGACCCCGGTCGGCGACGCCGACGTGGTCCTCGCCCTGTCCGACCGCCCCGTCGTCGAGCTCGCCGTACGGCTGCCGCACCCCGAGCGGCTGGCCGGGCTGCACCTCGTCGGCGACGGCGTGGCCGAGGTCGCCTCCACCGTGCTGACCTCGCCGGAGACCACCGCGGCCGTACACGACCTGGTGCGGATCCTCGATCGCACCCCGGTGATGTGCGGGGACCGGGCCGAGTTCGTCGTCAACGCCCTGCTGTACGCGTATCTCAACGACGCGGTCCGCATGCTGGAGTCGGGGTACGCCTCCGCGGGCGACATCGACACCGGGATGCGGCTCGGCTGCGGATATCCGGCGGGGCCGCTGGAGATGCTCGACGCCATCGGCCTGGAGGCGGTCAGGGACGGGCTGCGCGCCCTTTACGCGGAGTACCGCGAGCCGGCGTTCGCCCCCGTGCCGCTGCTCGACCAGCTCGTCACGGCCGGCGTGCGCAGCATCCGGGAATACGCCGGCTGACCACTCGTTCTGACTGACATGACCCCCGTCGCGCCTTTCCTGCCCTCTGCCCTGCCGTACCCTTCCGTCCGTACGCGTCCCGAGTGGGCCGCGCGCGTCCGCGAGGAGGCCCGGTGAGCCCGCGCCGCGCCCGCCGTTCTGACGGCTCCTCGCGCCCCTCACGGCGTCCCGGGAACGGCGGACGCGGAGGAGACGGGGCCGACGACGAGGGCCTGGGCTTCGCCGGGCGGTTCGGCATCGGCCAGGTCGAGGAATGGCCCGACGGCGAGTGGCAGGTGCGGCGCATCATCGGCGGGGCGGCGGACAAGATCTACCGCTGCCCCGGTTGCGACCAGGAGATCAGGATCGGACTCGCGCACCTCGTCTCCTGGCCCAACTGGACCGGCGGCGAGAACGAGCGGCGCCACTGGCACACCGCCTGCTGGCGCAACCGGGTCAAGCGCGGCCCCGGCCGCACCCGCTACTGACGGCCGCGGCCGTCGGCGGGGTTTCACGGGCTATTCAGAAGAACTGTGCAGGAGGTTTGGCGATGGTGGCGGAGATCCGGGCGTCGACGGTGCTGCCCGCGCGGCGGGAGGACATCGAGCTGCACACGGCCGACGGGCTGACGCTGGTCGGTGAGATCGCGCTGCCCGAGGACCGGCCCCCCGCGGCCACGCTGGTCTGCCTGCATCCGCTGCCGACCCACGGCGGCATGATGGACAGCCATGTGCTGCGCAAGGCGTCGTACCGGCTGCCCGCGCTGGCCGACCTCGCGGTGCTGCGCTTCAACACCCGGGGCACCACCTCGGACCGGGGGACGTCCGAGGGCGCCTTCGGCCATGGTCAGGACGAGCGGTTCGACGTGGCGGCGGCCCTGGAGTACGCCGAGTTCCACGACCTGCCCCGCCCGTGGCTCGTCGGATGGTCGTTCGGCACCGAGCTGGCGCTGAAGTGGGGCCGGGACCCGCTCGTCGAGGGCGCGATCCTGCTCTCGCCGCCGCTCCACCGCGCGACGGACGCCGACCTGGACGCCTGGGCGGAGTTCGGCCGGCCCCTGGTCGCGCTGGTGCCGGAACACGACGACTATCTGCGGCCCGACGAGGCACGTACGCGGTTCGCCCGGGTGCCGCAGGTCGAGGTGGTCGGCGTCGAGGGCGCCAAGCACCTGTGGGTGGGCGAGCCGTACGTGCGGATCGTGCTCGACGAGATCGTCAAGCGGGTGAACCCGGCCGCGGGCCCCCTGCCCACCCAGGTCTGACGGAGCTCGTAGCCGGCATCGGAAGGCCGGCGGCCGGGCCCACTGGTCGAGCGAGCAGCGGGCCCGGGGCCGCTGCCGGACGAGGACGGCGTCTGAAGCGCGGACCGTTCGAATCGCGGGTGTCGTGCACCAGGGCGTCGGTTGGACCGCCGCCCTGGTCATCGTCGTCGTTCTGATTCCGCTGCGATCAGGAGCGCTGACCGGGCTGGTTCACGATCGCGGCTTCCAGCTGCGCGGTCAGGCTCACCGTGCCCGCCTTGAAGGTCTCCTTACTGCCATCGGCCCGCTCGTGTGTCCGGTCCTGCAGCCGCGTCGAGTTGGTGCCCAGATACCGGAAGGTCTGCGGGTCCAGGACGAGCGATTGCCGTGCCCCGTCGTTGTCGAGGCTGAACGCCACGCCTCGCCGTCCGTCGGCGACGGGCACGTCCTCGGTCATGGTGATGCCCTTGATCGTGGGCAGCGCGCGGAAGAGAGCGGCCCGCACCTCGGGGGCAAGCCACTGCTCGGCGATGAGCTGGTTGATCTCCATGAAGAGGATCTGCGGCGGGACGTGGCCGTTCAGTTCCTGCGGCCCCCGGCGGTCTTCGTCGAGGATGGCCGCCTTGATCCTGGCGATCACCCCAGCCGGGGTGACAGGAGCTTTGGCCAGCTCAGCCGGGTCGAAGACCGCGCTGCCCTGGAACATCAGCTTGCCGCCCTGGTACCAGGCCGACCGCTTGCCGTCCACGCTGGTCCACCGTTCCCAGGTGGCGTGCCGGTCCCGGTCGACGTCGGCTTCGACGCCGTCCAGCTGCAGTTCCTTGGTGTAGAGCCACTGAGCGGGGCCCGGCGCGGGCGTCGGGTCGCTCTCGGCCGCGCCGGCGGCACGCTCGCCCAGCTCGGCCACGCTGGCCACCGTCGCCATGCCCTGCTGGTCCCTGAGCGTCACGACGGTCCCGCCGACGACCAGGGCCAGAGCCGCCGCCACCGCGATCCGCCAGCCGAACCTTCTCGCGCCGGACGTGGCCGACTTGCGTGCGGCCTCCGGTTCGTGGATCGCTGTCATCAGCCGCGCTTTGGCAGCAGTCGCGGCGTTGTCAGTCATCGCCGGGGTGTTCCGGCGAAACTCCTTCAGTTCGTTCACTGCTGCTCCTCATCCCCTAGCACGTTCCTGGCCTTCTTCCGCGCCCGGTGCAGCCGTGACCGCACAGTCCCCACAGAAATGTCCAGCGCCCGCGCCACCTCCTCGTACGACATGTCCTCCCACGCCACCAGCAGCAGCACGTCTCGATGCCCGCGTGGCAGCGACGCCAGCGCCCCCGCCAGCTCACGGTCCCTGCCCTGCGCCGTCACCCGGCGCGTCACGGTGTCGTCCAGTGCCTCAGGCAGAGGGTCCACGCCGGTGCGGCTCAGCGCCCGCAGCAGCCGCTCCTCCTGTCGTCGATGTCTGGCGATCAACGTGGTGGCGATTCCGTACAGCCAGGGCCTGGCCAGCGCGAACGACGTGTCATACGTCCCGCGCCTGCGAAAGGCCGCCAGGAACGTCTCGGCCACAATGTCGTCGGCGGCCTGCGCGCCCAGCCGCCGCGCCGCGTACAGATGGATCTGCTGGGCGTAGCGGTCGAACAGCGCCGCGAACTGCTCTGGGTCGTGCGCCGAACGACGGATCAGTTCTCCGTCGTCGATCTCGACCGTCTCAGCACTCAACGCCTCTCCTTCGTGAGTAGGTATTTCACCGTGCTGTCTCCCGAAGGGCGTCACCGAGTTCCCCAAAGCCGTGACACGCGGAGATGTGATGCCGCCGTCCGCAGGCGGCCAGGTATATGCGCTACCACTCGGGCTCCGCTTGCAGAGATGGGCGTCACCAGGTGGTGCCGGGCAGAACCCCGCCGAGCGGAGTGCGTGTCCATCTGTGGCCGCCCCTCGCTGGCGTGGACGGCACCATCCCGTGGAGTTGTCCGTGCGGTGGGCCGACCGGCGAGGACATCGCCGGTCGGGGCCACTGGGAGTTGCGTATCCCGATCGCGTACATGCCGGAGGTCGAAGCGCTCTGACCTCGCCGGGCCTGGCGGGTCGAGAGCGGGGTCGAGTCCGCGGCTGAGGTCGGCCGGTCTCAGGTGGCCATCGAAAGGCCGGCCATTGGCCAGAGGATCGGTCGGGGGCGAAGGTCCGCCGTCCGTGCGCGGCGGCGGGCCGCGCGCCAGCGCGGCCCTTGATCCCTATAAGAACAATTCGGCAACGCCGACAGAACTCCAGTGCGGGGCGCTCACCGTTCTCGCTTCCTGCCCATCGCTAACAGCACAACGCGAAGGAGCAACCACAGGAGGCCGGCCTGCATCAGCCCGCCGGCGGTTGCGACGATGAGCGGCAGAACGTTCTGCATCCACGACGGCCCGACCTCGGCGTAGCAGAGTCCAGTCGCCTGGCAGAGATCGAGCAGGACGGTGCCCAGCGGGTAGGTGGCGGGACCTACGAACAGGAACGCCAGCCCGTTTCCTCCTCCTCGGATGAAAGACGGCAGGCTGAGAGCGGCGAGCCCTATGATCACGACGGCATACGCGCCTGCAAGGAACTCGGCCATGCTGAGAGGCCCAGGGGGATCCGACTTCGCCAAACTCCACACTCACGCGACGCCAGGAAACGGAGATCAGGCCACGAGCCTATGTGATCTATGGTCTCTGGGGCTTGCGGCGGTCGGCTGCTGCCTGCCGGGCACGACGCCAGGACCGTCCTGCGCTGGGACGGATACACCTGGGTGAT
This sequence comes from Microtetraspora malaysiensis, assembly GCF_050947145.1. Taxonomy (NCBI): domain Bacteria; kingdom Bacillati; phylum Actinomycetota; class Actinomycetes; order Streptosporangiales; family Streptosporangiaceae; genus Microtetraspora; species Microtetraspora malaysiensis. The sequence goes on along the minus strand of NZ_CP191998.1, from coordinate 7,923,730 downwards.
CGTCCAGAAGCTGCCCGGTACGGCCGGGAGCCTTGCCGTCACCGCTGACAACGACGTGTGGGTCTTAGGCGACTACAAGGCCTGGCACTACAACGGCGCCACCTGGTCGGATCAGAGCGTCTCCTTTTCCGCCTACCGAGTCAGCGCCCGCTCCGCCTCCGACATCTGGGCCCTCGACGGCGACACCTCCTCGGTGCACCACTTCGACGGGAAGCTCTGGACCCGGGTCGACGTGACTGCGGCGCTGCCCAAGGCTCCGCCCCCGTCCGACGATTTCCCGCCCGACCCGACCGGTCCTCGGCTGACCGCCATCACCGCCGACCCAACCGGCATCTGGATCACGGGGGAGATCGGGGCGTCGTCGTTCCTGCTCTCCCAGACCGGTTCCGGCTGGCACAGCGAGGACACCTCCGCGAAGGCCGGACGCATGATCCGTGACCGCCCACCCGTCCCCGACGGCAAGGGCGGCCACTGGTTCTTCGGCTCCACCGACATCAACGGTGACGACTCCGCCCTCGCCCACCGCGCCCCCTCCGGCCACTGGACCAAGGTTCCGTCCGGCGGTGAACTGACCTCGCTGTCGGCCGTCCCCGGCGGCCCGCTCCTGGCCACCGGAGTGATCGGCAAAGCTTCAGGCGTCTTCCGTAACCTTCCTTGAAGAGGACCCTGCAGAAGCAACCAGTCGGACGTGACTTGACAGGTTAGGCAGATCGGATGTCTTAGCTTGATCTTTAACCTCACCCGTCGGTCGGCTGGGCGAGATGGCGGCGGCCTTTGGCGTTCGCCGGACAGCAGAGCGGCCCTGGCGTGATCATGTGCGTTGCTGAAGCACCCATGATCACCAACCAAGGCCGTAAGGATGAGTTTGCTAGACGATCCCGCCCGCGTCGAGTCGCTGACCGTGTTGTCCCGGTTCCGAACCGACCTGTATGACTGCTTGACCGCTCGGGCAGACGCGCTGTTCGAGCTCACCGACGCACTGCTGTGCGCCGACGGCGCGGTCAGATCTCTAGTCGATCTGACACTGACGCCCGAACACCGGCGCGGGCACGGCGCCCTCTACGACGGGCTGAACTGCGGCCGGATCGAGGAGAACCGGCTGCGTGCCGTCCTGACCGACCTGCCGATCCCCAAGACCGTCGACGGTCGGATCGTACTGGTCGTGGATGTCAGCCCCTGGCTGCGCTCAGACGCACCGACCAGCGCGGAACGCCTGTTCTGCCACGTCTACGGCCGCGGCAAGAATCAGGCCCAGCTGATCCCGGGCTGGCCGTACTCCTTCGTCGCGGCGCTGGAACCGGGCCGCACCTCCTGGACCGCAGTCCTGGACGCGGTCCGCCTGGGGCCGACGGACGACGCCACAGCGGTGACCGCCGACCAACTCCGCGCGGTCGTCGGACGTCTCGTCTCAGCTGGACACTGGCAGGCCGGCGACCCGGACATCCTGATCGTCATGGATGCCGGCTACGACGTCACCCGGCTCGCGTTCGTCCTGGCCGACCTGCCCGTCGAGGTGCTCGGACGGATCCGCTCCGACCGCATCCTGCGGCTGCCCAAGCCCTCCCGGCTGCCTGGCGCCATCGGCCGCCCGCCCAAACACGGCCCCGAGTTCGCCCTGGACAAACCCGCCACGTGGCCCGAACCTCAGCACACCACGACCACCGACACGACCCGCTACGGCACGGCGCGTTCCAGTAGTTGGGACCGGCTCCACCCCCGCCTCACCCACCGGACCAGTTGGCTCGACCACGAGGGCGAACTCCCGATCATCGAGGGCACCTTGATCCGGCTGCAGGTGGAGCATCTTCCCGGGGACCGTGACCCCAAGCCGGTGTGGTTGTGGTCCTCGGCCACCGGCATCACCGCCGCCGACGTCGACCACCGCTGGCAGGCGTTCCTGCGCAGATTCGATATCGAGCACACCTTCCGGCTGTTCAAACAGACCATGGGATGGACCGCCCCGAAGATACGCGACCCCGCAGCGGCCGACCGCTGGACCTGGCTGGTCATCGCCGCCTACACCCAGCTACGCCTCGCCCGCCCCCTCGCCGTCGACCTGCGCCGCCCTTGGGAGAAGCCCGTCGCGCCAGGACGGTTGACGCCCGCCCGGGTCCGGCGCGGGTTCCGGAACATCCGCGCGAACACCGCACTGCCCGCCAGCGCGCCGAAACCTAGCAAGCCCGGCCCCGGCCGGCCGCCAGGCTCCAAGAACCGCAGACCGGCACCCCATCACGACGTCGGAAAGACCAGCAAACGAGACCTCACCATGACCGCCCGACAACAGCGCACAGGTTAAAGATCAAGCTTAGAGCCTGTTAGCGATCGGTTTGGGTGGGTTGGCGTGTCGGCTCTGGAGACAGAAGAGGGCCACTTAAGCATCTGTGAACAGGCTCTGATATCCGGGCCGGATGCCACCGTGGGCGCCGAAGCGGTATAAACAGGAACAGTAGAGCTATGTTCTGTTCCAGTGGAGGCACCGTGCAGGCGTTCGATCTCTCGGGCAAGAAGGCGTTCGTCACAGGGGCGTCCCGCGGCATCGGCAGGGCCATCGCCCTCACGCTCGCCGAGGCGGGCGCGGACGTCGCGCTCGTCTCCCGATCCGCCGAGAGCCTCGCCCAGGTGGCCAAGGAGATCGAGGACCGCGGGCGCGCGGCCCACGTGATCCCCTGCGACGTGACCGACCGCGACGCCGTGGCGGGCGCCGTCCAGGCCGCGATCGAGGCGTTCGGCCACGTGGACGTCGTCGTCAACAACGCCGGAGGGTCGAGCTTCCTCGCCGAGTTCAAGGACCTGCGGCTGACCGGCTGGGACAAGACCATGCGGCTCAACCTGGACTCGGCGATGGCCGTCCTGCACGCGTTCGCCCCGCACCTGCTGGAGCGCGGCGGCGGGTCCGTCATCAACGTCGCCTCCGTCGCCGCCAAGGGCGCCCCCTTCCTCGCGCCGTACGGGGCGGCGAAGGCGGGGCTGGTCGCCCTCACCAAGACCCTCGCGGTCGAATGGGCGTCCCGGGGCGTACGGGTGAACGCGTTGTGCCCGGGCTGGACGGCGACCGAGCTCAACCGCAACCTGTGGGAGGACGAGAACGCGAGCAAGGCCACCATCAGCGGCGTCCCGATGGGCCGCTGGGGGACCGCCGAGGAGATGGCCCAGCCCGCGCTGTTCCTCGCCAGCCCGGCGTCCGCGTACATGACCGGCCAGGTGCTCTTCGTCGACGGCGGCCAGACCGCGTTGTCCTGACCGCTCGCGCACTCGACGTGACAGCGTGGGCCGACAGGCCATGGACGGCGATCGCGGGTTACGTTGGCCAGATGCGGCTCTACTCGCGATCAGCCGGTTCCGGGACACCCGTGGTCCTGCTCCACGCCTTCCCGTTCTCCTCGGCGATGTGGCAGGCGCAGCGTGAGGGGCTGGCGCGCGCCTGCACGGTGATCACTCCAGACCTGCGCGGCTTCGGCGGCTCACCCCTCGGAGACGACGCGCCCTCGCTCGACGTCATGGCCGACGACGTGGCGCGGCTCCTCGACCGCGAGGGGATCGAGCGCGCCGTGGTCGGCGGCCAGTCCATGGGCGGGTACGTCACGATGGCCTTCTGCCGTCGCCACGCCGACCGCCTGCTCGGCGTGATCCTCGCCGACACCAAGGCGGCGGCCGATCCCGCACCCGCGAGGGAGAACCGCGAGCGGATCGCCGCGGCGGTCCTCCGGGACGGTCCGGCCATCCTCGTGGACGAGGTCCTGCCGCCGCAGCTCGGCGCCACGACCGCGCGGCGCAGGCCCATGGTGTCCGGCCGGGTACGCGGCCTCGTCCAGTCCGCGCCGCCTCCGGCCGTGGCGTGGGCGCAGCGCGCCATGGCGGCCCGCCCGGACTCCTTCGACACGCTCCGCGCCCTGACGGCGCCCGCGCTGGTCATCGTGGGCGACGAGGACGAACTGTCCCCGCGGGCCGACGCGGAGGCGATGGCCGAGGCCGTGCCCGACGGCAGGATCGCCGTCATCCCCGAGGCGGGCCATCTGTCCGCGATGGAGAACCCCGAGGCGTTCAACCACGCCGTCGCCGACTTCGTCCGCTCCCTGCCCTGAACTCGGGCATGGCGAAGGGCATGGTGTGAAGCACGCTCCGCGGTTCCAGGCGTCCTGGCCCTGCTGGAGGAGGCTGCGGATCCCCGCGACACCGGGTGGGGAGAGCGGAGGTCGACGTGGGAGTCGGCCGGTTCGGTGCCCTTGCGGAAGCGGCGTCTCAGCCGTGGGTCGCGTTGGCGGCGCGGTGCCGCGAGGGGGTCGTTCCGTACCGGCTGACGAATGCCTGGCGGAGCGCCTCGGCCGTGCCGAACCCGCACCGGGCCGCCACGCGGGTGACGGGCAGGGCGGTCGTGGCCAGCAGGTGGGCGGCCGCCTCGGTCCGGGCCAGGCGGACGAAGCGGCCGGGTGACTGGCCGAGGTGGGTGAGGAAGAGCCGGGTGAGGTGCCGCACGCTGACGCCGGCGATCGAGGCGAGCGTGGCGGTGGTGAGGTCCGCGTCGAGGTTCGCGGTCACGTGCCCGACGACCCGCCTGACCACGTCGTGCTCGGCGGGTGACGCCGCGGTGAACATGCTGATCTGGGCTTGGTTGCCCGGCCGCTGGAGGTAGGTCACCAGGGCCCGGGCCACCTGCCGGGCCAGCCCCGCTCCGTGGTCCTCCTCAATGAACGCGGTCATCAGGTCGAGGGCGCTGGTCACGCCGGCGGCGGTGGAGATCGCACCGTCCCGAATGTAGATCGGATCGGCGTCCACGGTGACGGCGGGGTGGTGGGCGGCGAGTTGCTGGGCGAACTGCCAGTGAGTGGTCGCCCGCTTGCCGTCGAGCAGTCCCGCCGCGGCGAGCACGCTCGCTCCCGTACACACGGAGGCCACCCGGCGGCTCTCCCGCGCCAGCCGGCGTACGTTGCCGACAATCACCGGGTCCTCGGCGGCGCGCGTGTGGCCCCATCCGCCGGACACGATCAACGTGTCGATCGGGCCGATGGTCCGCTGCAGTGAGCCCTGGCTGTGCAGGGTCAGCCCCGACTGGCACGCGATCGGCTGCCCACCCGGGCTGACCACCGAAATCTGGTACGGCGGGCTCACCGAGCCGATCCGGTTGGCCATCTCCAGGCTGGTCGTGATGCAGGCGATGTCGAGCAATTCGGCGCCCTCATAACCGACCACGACAACCCGCCGCTCTGCCATCTCTGGATGGTAGGTCTGATCGGGTAGGCATCCCAAGTTTTCGGACATACTCTCCATGGGCGCTCGGCAGGGAAGTGGCCGGCCGGACAGGCTCGGGGTCATGACACATCCGATGCTTGATGACCGCAGGCCCGCTGCACGCCGGTCGGCTCCGCTGCCCCGCGTCGTGAGGGCGCTGGTGCGCCGGTGGCCGACATGGCTGGGAATCGCCTGCGCGTTCCTCTTCCATGTGGATGATGGACGAGCAGCCGGCGTCTTCGTGTTCGTCGCCGCGCTCGCCTATCTGACGACAGCGGTTCTGGACCGGCCTCGTTCCGCCTGGTTGACAGTGCTCGGGCTGACCGTCGTGGCGGTGGTCAGCCAGGTGCTGGGCGTCGGCTACGCCGTTGTGCTGGGCCCCGCCGCGCTCGTCATCTCCGTGATCGGCCTGGTCCGGGGGCAGCTACGCAGGCCGGGACTCTTCGCACTGCAGGCGCCGGCCATGCTGGTCTTCGGCGCCGTCGTACTGGCCGCCGCGCACGCGGGTTGGGCGCTGGGGAGCGCCGTGATGGCCGCCGCTCTGATCGCGCACGGGATCTGGGACATCTTCCACTTGCGCGCGAACCGGATCGTCTCTCGGTCCATGGCGGAATGGTGCGCGATACTCGACCTCCTGCTGGGCGTCGGCATCCTGGTCCTGCTGTGAATGACGACGCGGTCGTCGGCGGGAGAGCCCGGCCGGGAGAAGCGCTGGAGTCGCGAGCACGTTTCCGGCCGGACCGCACGTCCCGGTTGAGGGCATGCGGGGCAGGTCCGTTGGGCGAAGCGGGGGCTCCGGACGGCGGCGGGTCTGGAGCGCCGGTGTGGCGATGAGCGAGGGGCGGACGCGGCCGACGGGGTCACCGTCCAGGCCTGCGTCCCCTCCCTCTGCTTTCCTCCCTCAAGGAGCTCGCGGAGGCAATACTCCGCGTTGGCTCCATGTCGCTACCTTTGCAGTGCGACACCACGATTGTGATACAAACATGTGACCTGATCCGGCCAATGACCGGAACATGCCACGGAGGTGCCACGTTGTGGGACGCCATCGGCCTGGACATCCTCGAAGAACGGATCTACCGCCTGCTGCTCCGTGACCCCCGCTGCTCCGTCGAGGAGTGCGCGCGGCGGCTGGAGGCATCGCCTGACGCGGTCCGCGCCTCGGTGGACCGGCTCATGGAGCTCGGCCTGTTGGAGTCGGCCGAACGGCGCGGCCTGCGCGCGGCCGACCCGAGGATCGGCCTCGGCGGGGCGATCCGCCGCCGCCGCGCCGAGCTTGATCGGCTCAGCCTGGTGGCCGACGAGCTGGCCGCCGACTTCCAGGAGGGGCTGCTGCGCGCCGACCCGGAACGGGTGATCGAGGTGGTCGAGGGCAGCGCCGCCGCGAGCCGCCGGGTGGGGGAGCTGCTGGCCGGCGCGTCCAAGGAGGTGCTCGCGCTGGACGCCCCGCCGTACGCCGCATCCTCGGGGACGTCGATCAGCGCCGAGGAGGCGGTGCTGGCGCGCGGCGTGCGCTGTCGCGCGATCTACTCCTCCGCCGTGCTGGATCTGCCTGCCAAGCTCGACGAGATCCGGCAGATGATGAGCCTGGGCGAGCAGTCGCGGGTCCACGCCAACCTGCCGATCAAGCTGGTCCTGGTCGACGGCGTGACCGCCCTGCTGCCGCTCACCGGCAAGGAGGAGGGCGTCCACTTCACCTCCGTCGTCGTACGGCACAGCGCCCTCACGGACGCCCTCGTCGCCCTGTTCGAGACGCTGTGGCGCGAGGCGGCGCCCCTGGCGGGGGCCCCGTCCGTACCGGCTCTGGACGCGGTGGACCGGCAGATCCTGGAGTTGCTCGGGGTGGGGATGAAGGACGAGGCGATCCTGCGGCACCTCGGCATCTCCGAGCGGACGCTGCGGCGCCGGATCGCCTCGCTGCTCGGCCGCCTCGGCGCCACCGGCCGTTTCCAGGCGGGCGTCCAGGCCGCCCGCCGCGGCTGGATCTGAGGGCTGTGTCTATTTGCGCTCGCTTCGCTCGCGCGGGCTCGGGGCGCTGTGAGGCGATGTCTTCCCTCGTCACTCGGGGCCTCGCCCCTCAGCCCGCTCGTTCCTCAGTCCAGACACCGCCGCGCCCCTCGCGTGGTGGTTGGGCGCCGTCATCATTACGGCCCCCAACCATCACGCGCGAGGGGCGCGGCGGTGAAGTAACCGAGGGAACGCCCGGAGCGAGGAACGAGTGAGGACGTGACGAGGGCACGAGCCGACTTCGGGCGACCCGAGCCTGCCGAGCGAAGCGAGGCCAATAAACACAGTAGGGCCCGGCGGAGGTGATCCGCCGGGCCCTGCTCATGGTGTCGCCATAGCCGTCGACTGCCCCGTTAGCGCCGGGTGTTACTCCTGCCACCACTCGGCGTCGTCGTCGGCCTTGCCGTTGGTCTCGACGGGCTTGGCGACCGAGACCGGCTTGTCCGCGCTCGGCGCGGCGGACAGCGCGGGCTTGGCCGGGGCGGCCGCGACCGGCGCCGGCTCGGCGTCCATGCCCGGCAGCGGGGCGCCGCCGAGGAGCTGCCGAAGCTGGGCGAGGTGGCTGGTGATGCTGTCGCGCTGGCGGGTCAGCTCGTCGACCTGGCGCTGCATGGAGGTGCGGGTGCGCTCGGCCTCGTTCTTGGCGTCGGTCACGATCGACTCGGCGCTGGCCTTGGAGTCGGCCACGAGCTGGTCGGCGTTCTTCCGCGCGTTGGCGAGGAGCTGCTTGGCGTGCGAGTCGGCCTCGCGCCGGGTCTGCTCGGCCTGCTGGGTGGCCTTGCTGGCCCGCTGCTCGGCCGTCGCGGCGCGCTGCTCCGCCTCGGCGACGAGCTTCTGCGTGTTGGCCTGGGCAGTGGCGTGGCGCTCGGCCTCCTGCCGCTCGGCCTCCTCGCGCCGGGAGGCGAGCTGGATCTCGAACTCCGCCTCCTCCTGGGCCCGCTTGGCCTCGGACTCCTCAAGGACGCGCTGCGCCTGGGCGCGCATCTCGTCGGCCTGGCGCTTGGCGGTGGTGAGCACCTCGTCGCGCTCGCGCTTGGTGGAGGCCCGGAGCTGGGCGACCTCGCGCTCGGTGGTGGTGCGGAGCTTGGCGATCTCCCGCTCGGCGTCCGCCCGCTTCTCCGCGACCTCGTGGTCGGCGGTGGCCCGGACCTTCGCGACCTCGCGCTCGGTGGTCGAGGTCAGCTCGTCGGCCTCGCGCTTGGCGGTCGCGCGGATCTCCTCGGCGTCGCGCTCGGCCGTGCTGCGCATGTCCTCGGCCTCGCGGGCGGCGAGGGCGCGCTTCTCGGCGGCCTCGTTCTCGGCGGCGGCGCGCATGTCGGCGGCGTCCACCTTGGCCTGCGCCTTGATCTCGTTGGCCTCCGACCTGGCGGCCTGGACGAGCTCGGTGGCCTGTTCCTCGGCAAGACGAAGCAGCTGCTCAATGCGGGCGCCGAGACCGGAATAGGTCGGACGCTCCTGCTCCTGCAGCTGACGCTGCGAGTCGGAAAGCTCCCGCTGGAGCCCGCTCACCTGTTCACGCGCCTGACGCAGTTCTGTGTCGAGCGTCTTCAAGTGGTCGTGGACCTGGTGCCGGTCATAGCCGCGGAGCACCACGTCGAATTCCCGAGAAGGGGCGTCTTCAAAGAAATTGTTGAGTTGGGCGTCGATGTCGGACTGCATGAGGCTCGATCCTGGGTTGTCGAGACGGCTACACGGGCCGGACGGGGGGTTCGGACAGCCGAGGCGGGGTCCATCACGGGTCCTCGTCCGGTGATACGCCAGCGTACTCCGGTACTGCCGCGTTGGCCGCCCTCTCCGGCTTTATGTGCGACTTGTTACGTGTGAACCTTTCTTGCGTTCAGTGGGGTCAATGCCGCGCCGTCTCGACCAGCTCCGTCAGGACTCCTCCCACGTCTTTCGGGTGAAGAAACGCGATTGAGGCGCCCATTGAACCGTGCCGCGGACGCTCGTCGATGAGTTTTATGCCCTTTGCGGCGATATCCTGTAGAGCTTGCGTGACATCGGCCACTCCATAGCCAATGTGATGCATGCCCTCGCCGCGCTTCGCCAGGAACTTGCCGACGGCGGTGTCGGGGTGGAGCGGTTCCAGCAACTGCACGTACGACGCTCCGCTCGGCGCGTCGGCGACGTGCAGCATCGCCTCCCGGACGCCCTGCTCCTCGTTCACCTCTCGGCTCACGACGGTGAGCCCGAAGGTCGTCTCGTAGAACTCGATCTTCTCTTCGAGGTTGTGGCAGGCGATGCCCACGTGGTCGATCCTGAGCAGCATTTCCTCACTCCTCCGCGTCTGCGGTCCGCGCTCTCGCCACTTTGCCAGGTCCGGGAGATGTGGGCGACCACCATGGCGATCACTCGGACACTCCTGGGTATCGTGACATCGTCGCCCAGATCCCGTGATGGAGGCCCCATCCCATGTCCGGTTCCGTGATCGTCGCAGGAGCTCGTACGCCCATCGGGCGGTTGCTCGGTTCGCTCGCCGGCCTGTCCGCCGTCGACCTCGGCGGCATCGCCATCAAGGCGGCGCTTGAGCGTGCAGGCGTCGCCCCCTCAGACGTGCAGTATGTGATCATGGGGCAGGTGCTCCAGGCGGGCGCGGGGCAGATCCCGTCCCGGCAGGCCGCCGTGAGGGCGGGCATCCCCATGACCGTCCCGTCGCTGACGATCAACAAGGTGTGTCTGTCCGGGCTCGACGCCATCGCGCTGGCCGATCAGCTCATCCGGGCCGGCGAGTTCGACATCGTCGTCGCCGGCGGCATGGAGTCCATGACCAACGCGCCGCACCTGCTGCCCGGCCTGCGCAAGGGCGTCAAGTACGGCCCGGCCGGCGTCGTCGACTCCATGGCCCTCGACGGGCTCACCGACGCGTTCGACCAGCTCGCCATGGGTGAGTCCACCGAGCGGCACAACGCCAGGTTCGGCATCACCCGCGAGGAGCAGGACGAGTTCTCCGCCCGCTCGCACCAGCTCGCGGCCAAGGCCACCAAGACCGGCGTCTTCGACGACGAGATCGTGCCGGTCACCCTGCCGGGCCGCAAGGGCGGCGAGCCGATCGTGTTCTCGGCCGACGAGGGCATCCGCGGCGACACCACGGCCGAGACGCTCGCCGGGCTGCGGCCCGCCTTCGCCAAGGACGGCACCATCACGGCGGCCTCCGCCTCCCAGATCTCCGACGGCGCCGTCGCGGTCGTCGTCATGTCCCGGGCGAAGGCCGAGGAGCTCGGCCTGGAGTGGCTGGCCGAGATCGGCGCGCACGGCAACGTCGCCGGTCCGGACAACTCGCTGCAGTCCCAGCCCGCCAACGCGATCAAGCACGCGCTGGCCAAGGAGGGAATCACCGCCGACGACCTCGACCTCGTCGAGATCAACGAGGCGTTCGCCCAGGTCGTGCTCCAGTCCGTCAAGGAGCTCGACGTCCCGCAGGACAAGGTCAACGTCAACGGCGGCGGCATCGCCCTCGGCCACCCGATCGGCGCGTCCGGCGCGCGGATCGTGCTGACGCTCGCCCACGAGCTGAGGCGGCGTGGCGGCGGCGTGGGCGCGGCCGGCCTGTGCGGAGGCGGCGGCCAGGGCGACGCCCTGATCGTCCGGGTGCCCTCCCGCGACTGATCCGCGGCCTCTCCACCGCCCATTCCGCGGTCTTCCCCGTCTTTCCGCCGCCTCTTCGTGTCCGCCCCGCGGCCCGGCGCGCGCCGTACGCGCCGCCGGGCCCGCCTGAGATCGCGTGTCTAGGCTTGAACCGCGGGCGGCGAGCGATGCGGAGGTTGCCATGGACGTCGGGACGCTCGTGGCGGACGCGCGGCGCGGGCGGCCGCGGGCGGTCGCCCGGCTGATCACGCTGGTCGAGAACGCCGCCGCGGCCCCGGGCGGCGACGAGCGGCTGCGCGAGGTGATGGCGGCGTTCGCCACCGCGACCGGCCCCGAGGCCGAGGGCGGCCGCGGGCCGTACGGCGCGCGCGTGATCGGGCTGACCGGCTCTCCGGGCGTGGGGAAGTCGACCTCGACCGGCATGCTCATCCGGGCGTTCCGCAGGCGCGGCCGGCGGGTGGGCGTTCTGGCCGTGGACCCGTCCAGCCCGTTCACCGGCGGCGCGCTGCTCGGCGACCGGGTGCGGATGCAGGAGCACGCGACCGACCCCGAGGTCTTCATCCGGAGCATGGCGAGCCGCGGCCACCTCGGCGGGCTCGCCTGGGCCACCCCGCAGGCCCTGCGGGTGCTGGACGCGGCCGGGTGCGACGTGATCCTGGTCGAGACCGTCGGCGTCGGCCAGGCCGAGGTGGACGTGGCCCGGCTGGCCGACACCACCGTCGTCCTGCTCGCGCCGGGGATGGGCGACGGCATCCAGGCGGCCAAGGCCGGCATTCTCGAGGTCGCCGACGTGTTCGTCGTCAACAAGGCCGACCGCGACGGCGCCCAGGCCCTGGTCCGCGAGCTGCGGAACACGGTCGCGCCCCTGCGCGGACCGTGGCGGCCGCCGATCGTCTCCACTGTGGCGTCGAAGGGCGAGGGGGCCGACGACCTGATCGCCGCGCTCGACAAGCACACCGCGTACCTCGACGAGTCGGGGGAGCTGCGCCGCCGCCGGCTGGCCCGCGCACGGGACGAGATCGAGACCATCGCGCTGGCGCGGCTGCGCGCCCGGTTCGCGGCCGAGGGCCGCGAACGGCGGCTCGACCGCCTCGCGGAACGCCTGGTGGCGGCCGAGACCGACCCCTACACCGCCGCCGACGAGCTGCTCGCCGACCTCGGCTGAGCCGTCCGGCGGACGGTCAGGGTTCGGAGGAGTACTGGATCACGACGTCGGTGAAGCCGAGCGTCGTCAGCATGCCCTCCAGCATCGACCGGGTGTTCTGGTCGGCCCGCGCGCGCAGGTCGCTGGACGTGGCCGCTTCGGCGATCTTCTTCTCGGCCAGTACGTACAGCTCCTGCTGGTTCTGCGGCGAGGACGAGAGGAAGTCCGACACGCGGTCGAGCAGGCCGCGCTGCTGGGCGAACACGTACGACCGCCCGTTGTCCAGGTTGGGCTTCTCCAGCTGGGCGTGCGGGAGCCGTACGGTGACGGAGGTGCGGTCGGGGGAGACGGTGATGGCGTCCTTGGCGAGCGCGCCGAAGTCCACGTAGGCGTCGACGTTCCCCGCGCCCACGAAGAGGGTCCTGGTGCCCTTGATGGCGTCGGGCAGGAAGGCGGCGTCCTTCTCCAGATCGACGACGACCTGGAAGTTCCCGGTGGCGGCCTCGAACCGGCTCAGGTTGTGGATCGACCGCAGCAGCACGGGGCCGCTGCGGTCGAAGGTGCGCTCGCCGAACGGGTCGAGCCAGGAGAAGGCGAGCCGCGCGCCGACGACGAGGATCAGCACGACGAAGAGGAACCCGGCCAGCCACCGCCAGCCGCGCCGGGAGCGCCGGATCGGGGGTTCTGGGACCGGCGAGCCCTCGGGGGCTTGAGTCTGGCGGTTCACGGAGGGAATCTTCCCGAGATCGGCCCGAGTCTCACCTTCGCGCGGCATGTCGTGATCCGCCGGGTTCAGCGGACGCGGGAGCGCCGCCGGGCCGTCTCGCCCGCCCCGGGAGTGGGGGTCTCGTGGCGCGACGGGGCGGTGTCCTCGTGCTCGTACGGGGGGTTCATGGGGTAGCTGGGAGCGGCGGGGGGCTCCCGCCGGACGTCTCCGCCGAAGTAGCGGCTCTGCAGCCGGCAGGTGGCGAAGTCCGTGAAGAACATCCGCAGCCAGTCGCGGCGCTGCGTCTCGGTCAGCCGGGCGAACCAGGTGGCGGCGTGCCGGTGCTCGGGCAGCGGACCCGAGGGCAGCGGCTCGTCGCGCAGCCAGGCGACGACGATCGCGCGATATCCGCCGGCCGGGGAGCCGGGGCACGGCCGGGCCAGCCCTTCGACGAACTCGGACGCCGCCCGGTCCGCGTACCCGGCGTCGAGGTCGTCGACGTGGATGGGCACGACGCCCTTGCCGGCTTCCTCCGTGTCGGAGCGCGACCGCTGCTCCACCCGGTTGAACGCGGCGGGAGTGCCGGCCAGGCGGGCCGCGATCGTGGTGAACGTGCTGCCCAGCTCGCCGAGCCCGCCGCGCATCCCCGGATGCACGCACACGACGATCGGCCACTCCTGGCAGGTGTAGGCGATGTTCTCACTCGCCGCGACCTCCTGCGGCTCGCCCAGCAGCCGGGCCACCCCCGTGCCCGCGGCGAGCAGCGCGATCAGCGCGGCGGCCAGCGCGAGCGTCTGCCGGGTGATCAGTGCCGCCCATCCCAGCAGGATCGCGGTGGTGATGCCGACCAGCCACAGGGCCTGGTCGGTGAACGCCGCCGCCGGCATCATCCGCAGCGCGTCGTACGGGTCGTGCACCGCCGGCGCCAGTCGGTCGGCCCAGGGCGCGCCGCCGGCGAGCCACGTGAAGAGCGCGTACGTGCCGAAACCGGCGGCCAGCGGCGCGACGGCGACCGGGGCCACCCAGCCGACCACCCAGCCCGCGACCACATAAAGGGAGAGACCGGCGGCCCCCATGGCGACCCCGCCGGGAAGCGGGCCGTCGCCCTCCCCGGTGATCAGGGCGCGGACGGCGAGCACGGTCATGGTGGCGCCGAAGGCGCCCACCACGACCATGAGGATCGCGAGCGGCGGCCGTACCGCCTGCCACGTCGTGAGCGCGCGCAGGCGGTCGGCGCGGCGGCGGCGCGCCGCGACCCACGCGGCGAAGGCCGCGGCGACCGGACCGGTCAGCCGGAGCGACCCGATGACCGCGACCACGATGTTGTCCCAATCCATGACGCCTGGAATGAGGACGCTCCACGCGCTGACGAGCCCAAGCACGAGCAGCACGGCCAAAAGCACGACCGCGCCCTGCTTGAGTTCCTCGCGTGAAACGCCTTTTCGGCTATCCACGGCCGGGCGCGGCCCCCGGCCACGCCCAGGGCCGTGCGCGGCGCAGCGTCCGCGCCGTCACCTGCTTGTTGACCATCGAAAAACCCCCCGTGCGGGTGGGCGGCGGCGCGGACCGCGCCGGTCCCCGTGGCGCTGGTCGCAGGGCGCGCCCGCCGTCGCCTGCCGACTAGCAGACTTGGCTCGCGTTGCCCTCCGGGTTTGCCGCCGCCTCACCTTTTGACGTGGCAACCATAACGGAGCGTGATGTTTGACGCCGGAGTTCTGGGGTCAAGGAATCAATTTGGTTACACAGCGTACGCAGCGCAAACGGGACTAAGGTCGCGCTAACGTATCGCTGTGTTCATCTCGAAGCCGCTCAACCTCCCGTTCGACCCCATTGAAAGGGCCGCCGAGAGCTGGCGAGCGAACTTCGGGCCGTCCTCCGCGATGGCCGCCGTAACTTCGATCATGAGAGCCCACCAGATACTCCTGGCGCAACTGGACGCGCTGCTCAAGCCGTACGATTTGACCTTTGCGCGCTACGAGGCGCTGGTGCTGCTCACGTTCAGCAAGGCGGGCTCGCTGCCGCTCTCCAAGATCGGCGAACGGCTCATGGTGCATCCGACGAGCGTGACCAACACGGTGGACCGCCTGGAGCGGGCCGGGCTCGTGCGCCGGATGCGCAACCCGCGCGACGGGCGCGGCGTGCTCGCCGAGATCACCGACCGGGGCCGCGATGTCGTACGGCTCGCCACCGCCGATCTGATGGCCGCCGACTTCGGCCTCGCGATGTACGGCGAGAAGGAACTGGGCGAGATGTTCGACCTGCTGCGGATGCTCAGGGTCGCCGCCGGGGACTTCGCCGACTGAGACCCAGTCGGGGCCGGACGGCCTCCCGGCTGCCCGGCCCCGACGCCCCGACGCCCCGACGCGCCGGCGGACCGTGCGGTCCGCCGGCGGTCACAAGAGGGGCGCGGCCTATCGGCGGACGGCGTTCAGGGCGTCGACGATGCCCTTGCCGTAGAAGCCGTTGCCGCCCGTGCCGCCCTCGCACGTGTGCGTGTCGGTCACGGTCGAGCCGGACGGCAGGTGCCGCGTGTAGGTGAACGCCGCCGGGCTCGGGCAGGCCATGGGGGTGGCCGAGTCCAGCAGGATCCGCTCCACGGCGGCGGGGTCCATGGCCAGACGGGCCGGGCGCCGAGGGTCGTGCTTGCCGTACTTGCTGATGATCAGAGCGGCGACGCCGACAGCGCGCGGCGAGGCCATCGACGTGCCCTGGAGGTACTGGTAGTAGCCGCAGGTGGAGCCCTTGCAGTCCTTCACCACGTAGGGGACGGTCGGCTCGCCGTTCTCGTCGATCTCGCCGTTGGCGACGGCGAGCGCCTTCGGGTACGCGGCGAGGGTCGCCTTGCTGATGTCGCGCGTGTCGTCGGGCGTGTCGTACACGTCGCCGCCGGGAGCGGCGATGTGGACGAAGCCGTTGCCGTAGTTGGAGAAGTACGCCTTCCGCTTGCTGACGCCGGTCGACGCGACCGAGATCACGTGGTTGCCCTGGCCGGGCATCGACTTGCAGCCGGCCGGCGTGATCGTGCGGGGGTACGGCGCCCGGCCGGGCACGCTCGCGAAGTCCGGGCTGGTCGTGTCGACGTTGGTCTTGGTGTAGTCCATCGCCTCGTTGCCCGCCGCGCTGATCAGGGTCACGCCCCTGTTGTGCGCGTAGTCGAGCGCCCGCTGGGTCGCCTTGATGACGGTGGCCTGCTCGAGCTGGTTCTCGGGGGAGTCGGCCGGGTTGTCCACGCAGTTGAACAGCCACGGGTCGACGTAGTAGCTCATGTTCACCACGTTGATGCCGATGTCACCCGCGTAGGTGAGCGCGTCCACGGTCGGCTGCAGGAAGAAGTAGCCGGAGTCCTGGCCGGCCCGGATGTTCACGATCGTGACATTGGGGGCCACGCCCGAGACGCCGAGCTTGTTGATCGGGGACGCGATCGACGACGCGACGTGCGTGCCGTGGCCGTCGTCGTCCACGTCCACGGGGTCGACGCAGGACGCCACCTCGCAGGGGCCGTCCACCTCGTTGCCGTCGGCGTCCGTGGGGATGTCGACGGTGAAGTTGCGGCTCAGCGCCTTGCTGAAGTTGGGGGCGATGTCCGGGTGGGTGCCGTCCACTCCGGTGTCGATGATGCCGACGAGCACCCGCTTGTCGCCGCGCTCGTACTTGTGCGCCTCGTTCGCGTGGATCTGGTCAAGGTCCCACTGCAGATCGCTGAGCGGCTCGTTCGTGGGCTTCTTGCCCCTCTTGGCGTGTGCCGCGTCGGCCCTGCCCTCCTTCTCGACCGCCTTGGACTGGATGGCCCTGACCACGCCCGCCTGGAGCTTGGCGGTCTTGGGCGCGACGCCGACGGCGCGGTTGCGCGCCACCCCTTCGATCGCGGAATCGTCCCTGATCGCGGCGACGAATCCGCTGTTGGTCGTGGTGACCGTCGCCACGCCGACCGCCTCGTTGACCTTGACGATGGAACCGCCCGCGGCCTCGATCGCCTTCTGGGCGTCGGCCGCGTTCGCGCCTTCCTTGTAAAGGACGACGTACTCGGTCTGCACGGCCGGCTCGGCCGTGGTGCGCACCGCCTGCGCCGGCGACGCCAGCGTGGCCGCGGCGAGTGCCGCGGCCGCGGCGACGACAATGACGCGCTTCACATCCACCTCCATGGGGAGATCAACCATGCGCGTCTCATATTTCGGTAACGACGGCCCCTGTCATAGATCCGTGTTGCATTGCGGCCAAGGTGTGACCTTTGGCGCTGCGGTTACCCGAGTGGTGGTGCTATGGCGGGATTTAGTAGGACGTCCTAGTATTTTTCTGATGGGGGTGGGCACATGAACGCGGACGAGATCGAGGCCGGACGCGCCCGCTGGCAGGCGCGGTACGACGCGGCGATGGCACGCGGCCCCCGGAAGGAGCACCGGACGCTGTCCGGGCTGGAGGTGGCGCCCGTCTACGGGCCGGAGGGCGACGATCCCAGGTACGAGCGCATCGGCTGGCCGGGGGAGTACCCCTACACCCGAGGCCTGTACGCCACCGGATACCGGGGACGCCCCTGGACGATCCGGCAGTTCGCCGGGTTCGGCAATGCACGCCAGACCAACGAGCGCTACAAGATGATCCTCCGCAACGGCGGGGGCGGCCTCTCCGTGGCCTTCGACATGCCGACCCTGATGGGCCGCGACTCCGACGACCCGCGCGCCCTCGGCGAGGTGGGCCACTGCGGCGTCGCCGTCGACTCCGTGTCCGACATGGACGTGCTCTTCGACGGCATCCCGCTGGGCGAGGTGACCACCTCGATGACGATCAGCGGCCCCGCCGTACCGATCTTCTGCATGTACGTGGTCGCGGCCGAGCGCCAGGGCGTCCCCGCCGCGCGGCTGAACGGGACGCTGCAGACCGACATCTTCAAGGAGTACATCGCCCAGAAGGAGTGGCTGTTCCCGCCCGAGCCCCACCTGCGGCTGATCGGCGACCTGATGGAGTACTGCGTCGCCGAGATCCCGGCGTACAAGCCGCTGTCGGTCTCCGGCTACCACATCAGGGAGGCCGGGGCCACGGCCGCGCAGGAGCTGGCCTTCACGCTCGCCGACGGCTTCGGATACGTCGAGCTCGGGCTCTCACGCGGGCTCGATGTGGACGTCTTCGCCCCCGGGCTGTCGTTCTTCTTCGACGCGCACATCGACTTCTTCGAGGAGATCGCGAAGTTCCGCGCCGCGCGCCGCATCTGGGCCCGCTGGATGCGCGATGTGTACGGCGCCCGTACGGAGAAGGCCCGGTGGCTGCGGTTCCACACCCAGACGGCCGGCGTCTCGCTCACCGCCCAGCAGCCGGACAACAACATCGTCCGTACGGCGATCGAGGCGCTCGCCGCGGTCCTCGGCGGCACCAACTCGCTGCACACGAACGCGCTGGACGAGGTGCTCGCCCTGCCCTCGGAGAAGGCCGCCGAGATCGCGCTGCGCACCCAGCAGGTGATCATGGAGGAGACCGAGGTCGTCAACGTCGTCGATCCGCTGGGCGGCTCGTGGTACGTGGAGGCGCTCACCGACCGCCTGGAGGCCGAAGCGGAATCCATTTTCACGAAAATTCGGGACTTGGGGGGTGACGGCGCGATGACGTCCGGCATCCTGCGCGGGATCGAGGACGGCTGGTTCACGACCGAGATCGCCGAGTCCGCCTTCGACTACCAGCGCAAGCTGGAGAAGGGCGACAAGAAGATCGTCGGCGTGAACTGCCACACGTCCACCGTCGAGCAGCCGCTGGAGATCCTGCGGATCAGCCACGAGGTCGAGCGGGAGCAGCGTCGCGCCCTCGCCGCCCGCCGTGCCGTACGCGACCAGGCTGTCGTGGACGCCGCCCTCGCCGCCCTCGTCGCCGCCGCCCGATCGGACCGGAACATGATTCCGCCCATGCTGGACGCCGTACGGGCCGAGGCCACGCTCGGCGAGATCTGCGCCGCCCTCCGGGAGGAATGGGGCACCTACTCCGAGCCCGCGCGCTTCTGACGCGGTTCCCGCCGCCCGCGCGCGCCCGCCGCGACAGGGCTGTCGCGGCCCCGTCATGGAGCCGTTCCGCGCTGGGCGGAGCCCCCGGGCGCCCCGAGGAGGCACGGTTGGCATGGAACAGCCACGCGCGTACGGCAGGATTGGACTTATGGCAGCGGACTTCAACCGACCTGGATCGCTCTACGGCGCCGTGGACCTCGGCGCGCGCAAGCAGGCTCTGGAAGCGCAGGCGCGGCGCGAGACCGCCGCGCGTAACCCGGACGCGGCGGCGGCCACCGTCGTCGAGGTCACCGCGGCGACCTTCACAGCCGACGTCGTCGAACGCTCGATGAGCGTTCCCGTGATCGTCGAGGCCACCGTGCCGCGGGCCGAGCAGGTCCAGCAGTTCAGCCAGACGCTGGAGAAACTGGCGGCGGAGGCGGACGGCGCGTGGATCCTGGCCCGCGCGGACGTCGAGGCCAACCCGGAGCTGGCGCAGGCGCTGCGGATGCGCGCCGTGCCGACCGTCTACCTGGCCGTCCAGGGGCAGCTCATGCCCCTGTTCGAGGGCCCGCTCTCCGAGCCGCAGCTGCGTCAGGCGCTCACGCAGGTGTTCGAGCAGCTCGGCGTCGAGCTGGCCGCCCCGGGCGGGGCGGAGCAGCCGGCGGAGCCGCCGCTCGACCCGGACCTGGCCGCCGCGGACGAGGCCGTGGAGCAGGGCGACCTGGACGCCGCCCAGGCCGCGTTCGAGCGGCTCCTCGCCCGGGAGCCCGGAAACCCGGAGGCGAAGATCGGCCTCGCGGGCGTGGGGCTGGTGCGCCGCACGCAGGGTCTCGACCCGGCGGACGTGCTGGGCCGGGCCGCCGAGCAGTCCGGCGACGTCGGCCTCCAGACCCAGGCGGCCGACCTGGAGATGCTGGCCGGCGACGTGGACGCCGCCTTCGACCGGCTCATCCGCGTCGTACGGCGCAGCGCCGGAGACGACCGGGACCGGGCCAGGGTGCACCTGATCGGCCTGTTCGACACCCTGCCCGGTGACGACCCCGCCGTCTCCAAGGCGCGGCGCAACCTGGCGAGCGCGCTCTTCTGACCATGTCGGCCCGTTCCGGCCCGTGCCGTCTCCGGCGCGGGCCGGTCGGATGTGCCCCGGCCGGGGCGCTCGCCCGCGCGGAAGCCTTCGTCGCGACGTCTCCGTGACGCCGTGTCCCCGAAGGAGCGGATGCATCCCGCCGGGACCTGTAATGTGTGGACACTGGTGCGTCCCCGGCGCCGTCACGGACCGACAACGTCACGGTCTCCGGAGACGCGCATGCGCAGACAGCACATGACAACAGGAGCGTATTCACGTGGCCACCGTGCCGAGCGTCTCGTACTCGATCACCGTTCGTCTTGAGGTGCCGGCAGGCGGCAAGGCCGTCAGTCTCCTCACCCACGCGGTGGAGAGCGCCGGTGGTGTGATCACCGCGCTCGACGTCAGCACGGCCGGTCACGAGAAGCTCCGCATCGACGTGACCTGCGCCGCGAGGGACACCGATCACGCGCAGGCCCTGGTCGACGCCCTCGGCACGGTCGAGGACGTCGCCATTCACAAGGTGTCCGACCGCACCTTCCTCATGCACCTCGGCGGCAAGATCGAGATGCAGTCGAAGGTCCCGCTGCGCAACCGCGACGAGCTCTCCATGGCGTACACGCCGGGTGTGGCGCGGGTCAGCATGGCCATCGCGCGCAACCCCGAGGACGCCCGCCGGCTCACCATCAAGCGCAACTCGGTGGCCGTGGTCACCGACGGCTCGGCCGTCCTCGGCCTCGGCAACATCGGCCCGGCCGCGGCGCTGCCGGTGATGGAGGGCAAGGCGGCGCTGTTCAAGCGGTTCGCGGGCATCGACGCCTGGCCGCTCTGCCTCGACACCCAGGACGTCGACGAGATCGTGCGCACCGTCCAGCTGATCGCCCCCGGCTTCGGCGGCATCAACCTGGAGGACATCTCCGCGCCGCGCTGCTTCGAGGTCGAGCGGCGGCTGCGCGAGCTCCTCGACATCCCGGTCTTCCACGATGACCAGCACGGCACCGCGATCTGCGTGCTCGCCGCGCTGACCAACGCGCTCAAGGTGGTCGGCAAGGAGATCGGCGACGTCCGCGTCACGCTCGCCGGAGCGGGGGCGGCCGGGACGGCGGTCCTGCGCCTGCTGCTCGCCGGCGGCGTGCGCCACGTGGTGGTCTGCGACTACCTCGGCGCCGTCCACGAGGGGCGCGACGACCTCGACGAGTCGCTGCGCTGGATCGCCGAGCACACCAACGCCGAGGGATACAGCGGCGACCTGCGCGGCGCGGTCAAGGGCGCCGACGTCTTCATCGGCGTCTCCGCCCCCGGCATCCTCACCGGTGACGACATCGCGTCCATGGCCGAGGGCTCCGTGGTCTTCGCGCTCGCCAACCCCGAGCCGGAGGTCTCGCCCGACGACGCCAGGGAGCACGCGGCCGTGGTGGCGACCGGCAGGTCCGACTACCCGAACCAGATCAACAATGTGCTGGCCTTCCCCGGCGTCTTCCGCGGCCTGCTCGACGCCCAGGCCAACGTGGTCACCTCGGAGATGCTGCTCGCCGCCGCGAAGGCGCTGGCCGCCGTCGTGACGGACGAGGAGCTCGGCCCCAACTACATCATCCCGAGCGTCTTCCACCCCGACGTGGCGGGCGCGGTCGCCGCCGCCGTGCGGGAGTCGGCGGGCGGGCGGGCCCGCGGTTTCACGGAGGCCTGACCGGCCCCCGGCGGGCGCCGGATCCGCCGGGAAAGACGAAGTCGATGCCCGGGGCGGCGTGCGTGATTCCCGCCTTCTCCCTCATGATGGAGGGTATGGCGGAAGGGATCTACGTCGGTCGGCTGCTCGTCGCGACGCCACTGCTGGAAGACCCCAACTTCCGGCGCAGCGTCGTCCTCATCCTCGAGCACGACGAGAGCGGCGGCTCGCTCGGCGTCGTGCTCAACCGCCCGAGCGAGATCTCGGTGACGCAGGTGCTTCCTTCGTGGGACGCGCTGGTGACCGGCCCCTCCGTGCTCTTCGAGGGCGGCCCGGTGCAGACCGACAGCGCGCTGGCGCTCGCCGCCGTGCAGAGCGGCGGCGATCCGCTGGGCTGGCGTCGGCTGCAGTCGGGCCGGTCGGCGGCGTACCGGCTGGGCACGGTCGATCTCGACGCGCCGCCCGAGATCCTCGCCGGGGAGATCTCGCAGATGCGCATCTTCGCGGGGTACGCGGGCTGGACGTCGGGCCAGCTGCGCAATGAGGTTGAGGAGGGGGCCTGGTACATCGTCGACTCCGAGCCGGGCGACACCTTCCACGCCGACCCGTCGGAGCTCTGGCGTGCCGTGCTGCGCCGCCAGCAGGGGGAGCTCTCCTTCGTGGCGACCTATCCCGACGACCCCGAACTGAACTGACCGCGGAGCGGTACGGGTGAACGCGCGGGAGGCCGGACGCGCGGGGAGCGCGCCCGGCCGGTGCCCGGCCCGGTCAGCGCCGGGTCAGGCGGCCGTGCAGCTGAGGGACGGCGTGCCGTTCGCGCCGTCCGGGCCGTTCCGTGAGCCGAGGAAGCCGAACGTCGTGCTCGCCCCGGCGCCCAGGTCGCCGTTGTAGCTCACGTTCTTCGCGGTGACGCTCGACCCGCTCGACGTGATCGTCGCGTTCCAGGACTGTGTCACGGTCTGGCCGTCGGCGTAGGTCCACTTCACGGTCCAGCCGCCGATCGGCGCGCCGCCCGCGGCCACCGTGACCTCGCCCTGGAAGCCGCCCTGCCACTGCCCGACCACGGTGTACGACGCGGAGCACGCCCGCCCGCCGCCGGTCGGAGAGGCCGACGGGCTCGGGGACGGCGAGGGGCTGGCGGACGGCGAGGGGCTGGGGGAGCTCGACGGGCTCGCCGAGGGGGAGGGGCTGGGCGTGACGCCGCTGTAGACCGTGGCCTCCTTCGCCGTCTCCCCGATGCCGTTCGCGCCGTTGAACAGGCGCTGTCCCCAGGAGGTGAGCTGGCTGACGTTGAAGTTCGTCACCTGGTCGAGGTACTCGACACCGCCGCCGTTGCCGCTCCACGACCAGCCGAGGTAGCCGATGCCGCGCGCCTGCGCCTGCGCCATGATCGTGTCCTCGTCGGGGTCGCCGTCGGAGTGCAGGTTGCCGAACTCGCCGATCACCAGCGGCAGCCCGGCCGTCTGGAACGCCTGCAGGTAGGCGGTGATCTCGGCTGCCGTGTCGAAGACGCCGTACATGTGGATGGAGAAGACGGTGTTCTTCTGCGGGTCGGCGGCGAAGACGGTCGCGGCGGTGTCCCGCATGACGAAGCCCCAGTCCTGGCCCCAGTTCGGCGCGTCGACCATGAGCATGTGCTGGAAGCCCGCCGCGCGCATCCGGCTGATCGCGTTGGACGTCGCGGTGGTTCACGCGGAGGCGTTGTTGTTGCCGTACGGCTCGTTGCCGATGTTGATGACGACGTGGTTCTCCTGGCCGGCCAGGACACTCTTGAGGCCGATCCAGTAGTCGACTGCCTGGTCCAGGGTGTAGGCGCCGCTCTGCTCGCCGTACCCGGTGGTGTCGTGGTTCTCCAGCACGCAGATCAGCCGGTTCTGCTTGCAGAGGGCGATGACGTCGGAGACGTCGTTCGCGCTGTTGGCGGTCCACCGGCCGCCGCTCAGGACCACCCGTACAGTGTTGGCGCCGAGAGACTTGATCCCGGCGAAGGAGCCGGTCTGGCTTGGGAACCACGTGTGGGCGTGGCTGGTGCCGCGCATGATGAACTGGCTGCCGTTGGCCTCGTAGATCTTTCCGCCGCTCACCCGGAGGCCCACCGCGGCCTGCGCGGGCGCGGTGAAGGAGAGCAGCGGGATCAGGAGCGCGGCCAGGGCGGCGGCCGCGGCGGCGAATCGTGTACTCATGACCCACCTTCGATCGTGTCCTATGGGAGCGCTCCCAGGACGATAGGCGCGGGCCCTACGCCCGTGCAGGCGACGCGGGGCCGAGATCGAGGGGACGGAGGCTGGCCAGCGGGATCGGGGCGGCCGCCGATGAACGGTACATTGATCGAATTTCTGCGGAGAGGCCGAGCCGGGGCCCAGGGCCCCTTGGCCGGCCTCTCAGCGGTCCCAGCCGGGACGCAGGCAGCGCTCGGCGACGGCGAAGATCCGCTCCATGCGTTCGAGCAGAAGCGAGAGGTCGTCCGGGCCGTGTTCCAGGAGGACTCGGTTGATCGTGGCGAGGACCGACACCACGAACTGGGTGTGCAGATCGTCCACGCCGGTGCCGCGGCGGCGCGCGACCTCCTCGGCCAGCCGCCGTTCGCCCTGGGCGATCAGGCACATCTGCCCGGCGATCAGCGACGGGGTCTCCTCCATGAGCCGCCCCACCTTGACTAAGCGGTCGACCGTGGCCGGATCGCCGTCCCGCATCGTGGCCAGGGCGGTGCGCATCGCCCCCGTCACCGCCTGGTACGGTGACTCGTCCGCCGGCCGGGCGGCCAGCTCGCTCTCGAAGATCTCCTGGCCGTCGTGGCACGGGGAGAGCACGACCTCCTCCTTGGACGCGAAGTAGCGGAAGAAGGTCCGCGGCGAGACGTCCACGGCGGCCGCGATCTGGTCGACCGTCGTTATGTCGTACCCGTGTGTTAGGAACAGGTCGAGGGCAGCGTCGATCAGCGCGATCCGGGTCTTCTGCTTTTTGCGTTCCCGCAGACCCATGGTTGTCACCTTCACGAAACCCTCGTTTCATAATCTGCCACATGGCACCGTATGCCGGAAAAAAGAGTTTGTCATCTGTCATGAGGTGACATAAGTTACTCCGGTTGTCTTCTCTGGATATGGGGGGTCTCGATCATGGCTCAGGCGTTAGCCGTACAACCAGACGCGTCCGCGGGGAGCGGCAAGAGTCATCCGTGGATGACGCTGCTCGCGGTCTCGCTGGGCGTCATCATGGTGATGCTTGACGGCACCGTGGTCTCGATCGCGAACCCCGTGATCCAGGCAGATCTGAAGGCGTCGCTCTCTGATCTCCAGTGGGTGACCAGCGGCTATCTGCTCGCGCTGGCGGTCTTCCTCATCACCGCCGGCAAGCTGGGCGACCTCTTCGGCCACAAGCGGATCTTCCTGATCGGCGTGGCCGGCTTCGCGTTGACGTCACTGGCGATCGGCCTCAGCGGCTCGGTCGGCGCGCTGATCGCGCTCCGCGTGCTGCAGGGTCTCTTCGGTGCGATGCTGCAGCCCGCCGCGCTCGCGCTGCTGCGCTCCGCCTTCCCGGGTGAGAGGCTCAACATGGCGATGGGCGCGTGGGGAGCGATCATCGGCCTGTCCAGCGCCGGCGGTCCGATCATCGGCGGCCTGCTCGTGGAGAACGTGAGCTGGCAGTCGGTCTTCTTCATCAACGTGCCCGTCGGCGTCATCGCGCTCGCCGTCGGTCTGTGGGTGCTTCAGGAGAGCAGGGCGCAGACGCTGTCGCGGGTCGACTGGCTGGGCGTCGTGCTGTTGTCCGGCACGATGTTCTCGCTGGTGTGGGCGATCATCAAGGCCCCCGAGTGGGGCTGGGGCGACCCGTGGACCATCGGGTTCATCGCCGCGACCGTGGTGATCGGCGCGATCTTCCTGTTCTGGCAGTCCCGCGCGCGGGAGCCCCTGCTGCCGCTCAGCCTGTTCCGGAACGTCTCGGTCTCCATCGGCACCGGTCTGATGATCATGGTCGCGTTCTCGATGTTCGGCGCCATGTTCTTCCTCACGTTCTTTTTCCAGGGCGTGCACGGGCTGTCCCCGATGGACTCCGGTCTGCGGATGCTGCCGATGAGCGCCGGCATGATCGTCGCGTCGCCGCTCGCGGGCGTCCTCATCGGGAAGCTCGGCCCGAAGATCACCATCGCGGGCGGCATGCTGGTCACCGCGGTCGCGATGTTCCTGATGTCCCGGCTGGGCATGGACGCCGCGTTCATCGACACGGCGATCCCGTTCGTCCTGCTCGCGTTCGGCCTCTCGCCGGTCTTCGTCGGCGCGACCGAGATCATCGTGGGCAACGCGCCGGAGGACCTCAGCGGCGTCGCCGGCGGTGTGCAGCAGTCGGCCATGCAGGTCGGCGGCGCGCTCGGCACCGCCATCCTGGGCGCCGTCGTGTCGTCGAAGGTGGCGGAAATGTTCGTCGGCAACCTCGGTCCGGCCGCGTCGGGGATCTCGCCGAAGGATCTCGCCCTCATGGAGAAGGCCGCCGCCGTGGGCGTGGCCCCTCAGGGGCTTCCCGAGCCGATGGGCAGCCTCATCACCAAGGCGGCGCACCTGTCCTTCATGGAGGGCCTGCACCTCGGTTTCACCGTGAGCACAGGCGTCGCCGTCCTGGCCGCTCTCCTCGCCCTCTTCGTGAAGGCGGGCCGCAAGACGGAGGGCGCGCCCGTCCACGTGGGCTGACCCCGTCCCGCACCGTGCCGGCCACCCAGTGTGTGGCGTTCCTCCCAGGTGTGGCGCCTATCCGCCCCGCCGGTCCTCCCTCTCCCGGGCGGACCGGGCGGGGCGGTTTCCTTTCCCGCGTAAAATCGGTACTCGTGAGCGGTACGAAGATTCTTCCCGAGAGCGATGTCACTCCGAGGCTCTCGCACGGGGACGGCGACCACGAGCGGTTCTCGCACTACGCCGACAAGAACAAGATCACCGAGAGCATGGTGACCGGCACGCCGATCCGCGCCCTCTGCGGCAAGATCTGGGTGCCCAGCCGGGATCCGAAGAAGTACCCCGTCTGCCCGGAATGCAAGGAGATCTACGAGGGGCTGCCCAAGGGAGAGCCCTCCGACGAGTGAGTGTCGATCCGGGATGACCGCTCCCGGTGCGGCTAGCGTCAGCTGTCTGTCTGACCAGTCGTATCGGGGGAGCGAATGGCCCGGCGCGTGCTCGCCGTCTCTTTGGCATGTCTGTTCACGGTGTGCGGGTTTCCCGCCGAGAGCCGAGCCGGGTCCACCGGAGCCAGAGATGTGTGCCGGGCTCGGGCGCACCATGACGCCCCCGCCAGACTGGCGGAGCCGCGCGCTCCGGACACCCGGCAGATCCGCCGGATGTCCGCCGACCTTCACCGCCGCCTGGCACAGGTGAAGGCCACGAGCCGGAGCGGGCAGGTCCGGAAGGCCGTCGAGGTCATCACCGTGCCGCTGTGGGTGCACGTCATCAAGGACGGCGCGTTCGGCGCGCCGGACTCCGCGGTCCGCCGGCAGGTGGACGCGCTCAACGCCGCCTACGGCGGCAAGGTGGGCGGCGCCGACACCGGTTTCCGCTTCGACCTCAAGGGCATCACCCACACCGCCAACGCCCAGTGGTTCCGCGATCCCGTCGCGCACGAGGATCCGATGAAGCGCAAGCTCCGGACCGGCGGGCCGGAGACGCTGAACCTCTACGTCGGCCAGCTCAGCCAGCTCGTTCTCGGATACGCCACGTACCCGTACTGGTACAGGAACGAGCCGAAGCTCGACGGCGTGGTGATCGACTGGCGCAGCATGCCCGGAGGGCCGCTGGTCAACTTCGACCGTGGCTACACCGCCGTACACGAGATCGGCCATTGGTTCGGCCTGCTGCACACCTTCGAGAACGGCTGCAAGCCTCCGGGTGACTCCGTGGACGACACGCCTCCGGAGGCGTCACCCAGCCCCGGTTGCCCCGCGCGCAGAGACTCCTGCCCCTCCCCAGGTGACGACCCGGTCCACAACTTCATGGACTACGGGTACGACCGGTGCATGTACGAGTTCACCGCGGGACAGGCGGCCCGGATGCATGAGATGTGGGACACCTACCGCCGGTCGCGGGCCTGAGCCTGCCGGCGGCGAATGCCGGGATCCCCGTTGACGGGCGGCCGCGGGCATGACTAACTCCTGAGCAGCGCTCGTGCCGCCGGGCGCGGTTCAGGAGGCGCCGTGGACGAGGAATGGGCGCGCCGGGTGTGGCCGCCCTCCGACCAGGACGACACCGTCCGGCCCGACCCTCCGCGCGGCGGTGCCGTCCCGCCCGGCGCCGGTCCGGATGCCGCCGAAGGTGGTGGGACTGGGGGAGCCGGGCAGGGCGCCTTCTTCGACGACGACCTCGGCGAGAGCCTGCCGCCGTCGGCCAGCCGGTACGGCACGCCGACCCCGCCGCCGCGCCGCATGCCCCGCTGGCTCGTCCGCCTCATCGTCGGCACCCTCGCCTCGGCGGCGGCCGGCCTGGTGATCGGCGTGCTGGTCGTCACCGTCATGGGCGGCGCTCCCGCCGGTACGGTCGACGACCCGCTGGCCCGGGTCGCGTACGACCTGCCTCCCGGCTGGCGGGAGGGCGTCGTCGCTCCGGTCACCGGGTTCACGTCGGTGGCCGTCCACGAGGGGCAGGCCACGGTGATGGTCCGGCGTGGCGAGCGGGCGGACCCGGCCGACCCCCGCCCGGCGGTGGTTTCCCTGACCGATATGTACGGCCGGCTGCTGCTCCGCGGCGACAAGATCGACGTCGTGGACGACCGGGCGGTGACCGCGGGCTCCCGCCGGGGCTACACGCGTGCCCTGCGCGCGGACTACCGGGACGCCGTGAACCAGCCCGCCTTCCTCCGCGTGACATTGCTCGTGGACGCCGAAGGCACCAGCACCGTGCTCCTGGGGCTCGCCCACCCCGACGAACCGGTCGCCCGCGCGGAGATCGACGCCGTCATGGCCGCCGTACGCTGACGGATTTCCCCTCGTCCGGCATTCGGGCGGACGCGAGCCGCGGCCACACAACCGGCGCCCATCGTGATCATCGCCCCCAGCGCCGCCCATGAGGGGTGACGGCCCCCGCATCCGGCGTCGCCGGGCAGGTGGGGCGGTTGGCACGGACGACTGTGAGGCATTTCTCAGCGCCGCGGGCGCCGTAGCACAGCGGGACAATCGCCGCCAGGATCTCGACAGGTCGGCACGTCTTGTCGGTCGGGCGGGCTACTCTGAGGTCACTGTGAGGGAGCGAACCGATAGATACAGCATTGTTCCAACGGGATGGGGGAGGCGTCGTTGAGCGTATCCGCCGCATCGCATCTCTCGCCCTCCTATCCCGACCGCGCCGCCTGGGGCACCGCGCCCAAGCTGCGTGCCTGGCAGCAGGAGGCGTTCGACCTCTACCTCCGGCGTGAGCCGAGGGATTTCCTCACTGTCGCGACGCCGGGCGCGGGAAAGACCACGTACGCCCTGCGGATCGCCAGCGAACTGCTCTCGCGCGGCGTCATCAAGGCCGTGACCGTCGTCACCCCCACCGAGCACCTCAAGCGGCAGTGGGCCGACGCCGCCAGCCGGGTCGGCATCGCCATCGACCCCGAGTTCAAGAACAGCCAGGGCGCCACCTCGCGTGACTTCACCGGCGTCGCCATCACGTACGCCCAGGTCGCGATGCACCCGGCGTTGCACCGGGCGCGCACCGAGGCGCGCAAGACGCTGGTCATCTTCGACGAGATCCACCACGCGGGCGACGCGAAGTCGTGGGGTGACGGCGTCCGAGAGGCGTTCGAGCCGGCCACCAGGCGGCTGTCGCTGACCGGCACGCCGTTCCGTTCCGACGACAGCCCGATCCCCTTCGTCACGTACGTCGAAGACGGCGACGGCACGATGCGCAGCGCCTCCGACTACTCCTACGGGTACGGCCCGGCGCTGCGCGACGGGGTCGTGCGCCCGGTCATCTTCCTCGCCTATTCCGGTGAGATGAAGTGGCGGACGCGGGCGGGCGACGAGATCGCCGCCACGCTCGGCACCCCGCTGACCAAGGACCAGCTCTCCCAGGCGTGGCGGGCCGCGCTCGACCCGAAGGGCGACTGGATCCGCCAGGTCATCCACGCGGCCGACCGGCGGCTGACCGAGGTGCGCCGAGGCGTCCCCGACGCCGGAGGGCTCATCATCGCCTCCGATCACGAGTCGGCCCGCGCGTACGCCCGGCACATCAGGACGGTGGCCGGCGAGGGGGCCACAATCGTGCTCTCCGACGACCCGGACGCCTCCAAGAAGATCAAGGAGTTCACCGCCTCCCAGGCGCGCTGGCTGGTCGCGGTCCGCATGGTGTCGGAGGGGGTGGACATCCCCCGGCTCGCCGTCGGGGTCTACGCCACCAGCACCTCCACGCCGCTGTTCTTCGCGCAGGCGGTCGGACGTTTCGTCCGGGCCCGCAAGCGAGGCGAGATGGCGTCCGTCTTCGTGCCCAGCGTTCCGGTCCTGATGGGCCTGGCCGCCGAGATGGAGGAGGAGCGCGACCACGTCCTGGGCCGTGCGCAGGCCGAGGACGGGCTGGACGACTCCCTGCTCGAACGCGCCCAGCAGGAGCGCAACCAGCCGGACGCGCTCGGGGACGAGCTGCCGTTCCAGACGCTGGAGGCGTCCGCGACGTTCGACCGGGTGCTGTTCGACGGCGGCGAGTTCGGCACCGCGGCCGCGCCCGGCTCTCCCGAGGAGGAGGACTTCATCGGCCTCCCCGGGCTGCTTGAGCCCGACCAGGTGGCGTCCCTGCTGCGCAGGCGGCAGGCCGACCAGCAGGCCGCCAAGCGGCGGAAGGGCGCTCCGGAGCCCGCGCCCGCCCTCGCCCCGCACGAGCAAATGCAGGAGCTGCGCAAGGAGCTCAACGGCCTGGTCGGCGCGTGGAACCACCGCACCGGCCAGCCGCACGGCGTCATCCACGCGGAGCTGCGCCGCTCCTGCGGCGGGCCGGCGATCGCGCAGGCCTCGGCGGAGCAGATCAAGGAACGCATCGCCATGATCAGAAAGTGGGCCACCCAGCGGAGGTGAGCCCCCGCTCCTGATCGCGGCGAACGGTGTCTGTGGGGCCGGGTTCCGTACGGCCCGCCCCACAGCCTCGTGACGGCGGCGGCTACGGCGTCACCACGGCTCGCATCCGGTGGGGCGGCACGGCCTCACCGGCATCCATGCCGCCGTCCATGGCGGGCGGCAGGCGACGTCAGCCGTTCGACGGGCGTTTCTCCGGGATGCGGTGGCCGGTGCGGCCGTCGACGGCCAGCAGCCGGACGCCGGGGCGCAGCGGCGGCATGAGCGTCAGGTCGAGCGCCGCCCGTCCTTCGGCGACGTGTACGGGCAGCGTCCGGGCCTGCCGTCCCTGGATGTCGTCGCCGCGCGCGGGCCCCTCCTCCAGCCAGATCCGCAGCTGGCGGCCGGCGCGCCGGAAGGTCACCGTCGCCGTCCCGCACTGCTGGGGCGCCGCCGTCCAGTAGATCGTCATGCTCCGCACGCCTTCGTGCCCGCGCCGCTCCGGCCGTACGAACTCGGGGGCGGGAGCGCGGGTCGCGCAGGCGGGGGAGGCGGACGCGGACGGCGTGGGGGTGTGCGCCACGACGTCCCCGGACTCTCCGGCCATGCCGTGCCTGGCCATCTCGTGCGACGGCTGGTCCGTCCAGGCGACGGCCAGTGTGGCCGCCTCCAACGTCGCCAGCGTCAGCACTCCGGTCAGGCGGGCGAGCCTGGTCTGGTCGCGACCGAAGAGCCGCCAGATGCAGATGGGAGTGAGGACGAGCCAGGACAGGCCGAGCAGGAACGCGAACATCGACGCCGCCAATCGCGAGGAGTTGTCACTCTACGTAACACACCTCTCGCGCTTCGTGCGGGCCAAATTGAACATTCGCTCGCCATCCCCGCCTGTACGCCCCGCGGAAAGCCGGGGGAGACGAGCGCCTCGACGCGCCCCGCTTTCAGGGGGCTCAGGGGGCGGCCAGGAGGGCCTCCGTCCGCGGGGCCAGGGGCTCCGGCCGCGGGCCGGGGAGGTCAGCGGCGCACGATCGGGGTTCCGGTGAGCCGCACGCCGGCCTCGGCCATCTCGGCCAGCCCGGCCTCGGTCGTCTCCGGCGCCACACCCGCGGTGAGGTCGAGCAGCACCTGTACGGCAAAGCCCTGGCGGGTACCGTCCACGGCGGTGGCCCGTACGCAGTGATCGGTGGCGATGCCGACGATGTCCAGCGCGTCCACGCCGTGCCGGCGGAGCCAGCCGGCCAGGGTGGTGCCGTCGTCGGCGACGCCCTCGAAGCCGCTGTAGGCGGCCGCGTGGGCGCCCTTGCTGAACACTTCCTCGATCGGGGCGATGTCGAGTGACGGGTGGAATCCCGCGCCCGCCGTGCCGGCGACGCAGTGCGCCGGCCAGGTGTCCACGTAGTCGGGCCGCTCGGCGAAGTGGGGCCCGGGGTCGACGTGGTAGTCGCGGGTCGCCACCACATGGTCGTAGCCATGCCGTCGCGCGTACCGGCTGATCGCGGCGGCCACCTCGGCGCCGCCTCCCACCGCGAGGCTGCCGCCCTCGCAGAAGTCGTTCTGCACGTCCACGATGATGAGCGCGGATTTCATGCAAAACAGAGTAAAGCGACCGCGAGGGGACCGGCGTCGTCCTCATCCGCCGGTCCCCCCGGGATCAAGTGAAGATAGTAGGGATCGCGGGGTCTCCGGGGGAGAGGCTGTGCGCCATCGTCGGCAGCTCCGCCACCGTCGCGCGATGCCGCGCCCGCGCGTCCTCCAGTGGCTCGCGGCCCACGACCTCGCCGTCCCGGACGAGCTCCGCGAGCAGCGGCCGATGCCTGCCCTCCACCGGCTCGCCCGTGACGATCTCGGCCACGGCCGTGCCGTCCTCGACCGCGCGGTAGGCCCACTTGCGGCCACCCTTGCTGGGCTTGCCGACCGACTGCTTGGCCACCGGACGCAGCACTCCGCCGGCGTCCTCGCGGGCGACCAGCTTGTAGACGAAGTTCGCGGTCGGGTGGCCGGAGCCGGTCACCACGGAGGTGCCCACGCCGTACCCGTCGACGGGGGCGGCGGCGAGCGCCGCGATGGCGAACTCGTCGAGGTCGCCGGTCACGACGATCCTGGTCCGGTTCGCGCCGAACGCGTCGAGGATCCGCCGCACGTCCAGGGCGACCTCGGCCAGGTCGCCGGAGTCGATCCGCACCGCGCCGAGGTCGGGTCCGGCCAGCTCGACCGCCGTACGCACCGCCTTGGCCACGTCGTACGTGTCGACGAGGAGGGTCGTGCCGACGCCGAGCGAGTCGAGCTGGGCGCGGAAGGCGTCCTCCTCGGAGTCGTGCAGCAGCGTGAACGCGTGCGCGGCGGTGCCCGCGGTCGGCACGCCGTACAGGTGCCCGGCCATCAGGTTCGAGGTGGAGCCGAAGCCGCACAGGTACGCGGCGCGGGCGGCGGCGACGGCGGCGAGCTCCTGAGTGCGGCGGGAGCCCATCTCGATGATCGGCCGCCGGCCGGCCGCCTGGACCATGCGGGAGGCGGCCGAGGCGACCGCGCAGTCATGGTTGAGGATCGACAGGATCACGGTCTCCAGCAGGACCGCCTCGGCGAACGTGCCCTCGACGACCAGGACGGGTGACCCGGGGAAGTAGGACTCGCCCTCGCGGTAGCCGTACACCTGGCCGGTGAAGCGGTATCCGGCGAGGAACTCCAGCGTGCGCTCGTCGACGACACGGCCGGCGCGGAGGAACTCCAGCTCCTCGTCGCCGAACCGGAAGTTCTCCAGCGCGTCGAGCACGCGGGCCGTCCCCGCGACCACTCCGTATCGCCGGCCTCCGGGCAGGCGACGGGCGAACACCTCGAAGACCGCCCGGCGGTGCGCGGCTCCCCCGGCGAGGGCGGCCTGCAACATGGTCAGTTCGTAGTGGTCTGTGAGCAAGGCGCTGCTCATGGTCATCTGCACGTGTCGAGACTACGGCGGGTGTGGTGCAGGATGGTTACGTGGGTGCTACCGCTCCGATGGAGGTCGAACGTCCGTCGATGGACGTACGGCCGGATCTGCCGTGGCTGACGATTGTCTGGAATGATCCGGTCAATCTCATGTCGTACGTCACATACGTCTTTCAGACGGTTTTCGGCTACCCACGCCAGAAGGCGGAGAAGCTGATGATGGACGTGCATCACAAGGGCAAGGCGGTGGTCGCCAGCGGCAGCCGCGAGGAGATGGAGCGCGACGCCCAGACCCTGCACTCGTACGGCCTGTGGGCCACGGTCCAGCGGGACAGCTGATGGGTGTGGCGCGTGCGGGGCGGCCCCGAAGGTGTCGGATCGGTGGCGGGCGAGGAGTTCGTCCGCCGTACGGTGAACGGAGTGACGGGTGAGCACCGGCTTCACGCCCGCGGGCGAGGGTGTGTCGATCGTCCTCGACTCCGGAGAGGTGGCGGTTCTCGCGTCGCTCGTCTCCCAGATCCTCACCCTGGTCGAGCCTGGAGTGACGGGTGAGGACCCGCTGGAGCGGGCGCTCGGCATCGGCTCGGGCGAGGTCCCCTCCGATCCCGTGCTCGCCCGGCTGTTCCCCTCGGCGTACGCCGAGGACGACAAGGCGTCGGAGGAGTTCCGGCGCTACACCGAGGCGACGCTGCGCGACGGCAAGCGGGCCGACGCGCAGACGCTGCTGGACACGGCCGAGCCCGGCGTGGTGAAACTCACCGCGGAGCAGGCGGGGGCGTGGCTGCGCGCGCTCAACGACGTGCGGCTCGCGCTCGGCATCCGGCTGGAGGTCACCGAGCAGATCCACGAGGAGATGGCGGAGATGTCGGAGGAGGATCCGCGCTACCCCGCTCTCGCGATCTACGAGTGGCTGACCTACCTCCAGGACACGCTCGTCCGTGCCCTATGGTGAGGCCATGCTGACCATCGCGCGCGAACTGGTGGACAAGATCGTGGCCCATGGGCGGGCGGATCACCCGGACGAGGCGTGCGGCGTCATCGCCGGCCCGGTGGGCTCCGACCGGCCGGAACGGTTCATCCCGATGGAGAACGCCGAGCGCTCCCCGACGTTCTACCGCTTCGACTCCATGGAGCAGTTCCGGGTGTGGCGGGAGATGGACGACAGGGACGAGGAGCCGGTCGTCATCTACCACTCCCACACCGCGACGGAGGCGTACCCCTCGCGCACCGACGTGTCGTACGCGTCCGAGCCGAACGCGCA
The DNA here is from genome assembly GCF_050947145.1 of Microtetraspora malaysiensis. Lineage (NCBI taxonomy): Bacteria > Bacillati > Actinomycetota > Actinomycetes > Streptosporangiales > Streptosporangiaceae > Microtetraspora > Microtetraspora malaysiensis. The sequence continues at coordinate 7,889,195 of NZ_CP191998.1, read as the reverse complement.
CTACGTGCTCGTCTCGACGGCCTCGGAGGACGACGTGGAGTTCCGCTCCTACCGGATCGTGGAGGGTGTCATAACGGAGGAGCCAGTCAAGATCGTGGAGGCGTACGGCTAGACTGGCGTCATGCCTTTTGATGACGTCCGCCCCGGGCTGTCGTCGGCTGTCCTCCCGGGCCTGGTGTGTCCCGGATCTCCCGTGCAGAAGTTCCTCTTCGCGCACACCCCTTCTGTCGTCGTCTACGACTGTCGCTGAGTTCCGTTCCGCAGCGGAATCGCCGCCTGCCCGCCTCCGTTCCAATGAGGTGGGCTGTTCACCATGACGACCACTGATCAAGGAGACTGACCCGCGATGGCCATCGAGATCCGCATTCCGACCATCCTCCGCACCTACACCGGCGGCGCCAAGGCCGTGGACGGCACGGGTGCCACCCTGGAAGAGTTGATCGGCGACCTTGAGTCGCGTCACCCGGGCCTGCGGGACCGCCTGGTGGACGACTCGGGGCTGCGCCGCTTCGTCAACGTGTACCTCAACGACGAGGACGTCCGGTTCCTCGGCGGACTGAGCACGCCGGTCGCCGACGGCGACACGGTGACGGTGCTGCCCGCCGTCGCCGGCGGCGCCCGCTAGGCGAGAGCCGTACCAGCATGCGTTTCGACTCGCTGATCGACTCGGTCGGCCGCACGCCTCTGGTCGGCCTGCCGCGCCTGTCCCCCTCGGACGACGTGCGGATCTGGGCCAAGCTGGAGGACCGCAACCCGACCGGGTCGATCAAGGACCGCCCCGCGCTGTGGATGGTCGAGCAGGCGGAGAAGGACGGCCTGCTCACCCCCGGCTGCACCATCCTGGAGCCGACCTCCGGCAACACCGGCATCTCGCTGGCCATGTCCGCCCGGCTCAAGGGATACAAGCTGATCTGCGTCATGCCGGAGAACACCTCCGAGGAGCGCCGCCAGCTCCTGCGCATGTGGGGCGCCGAGATCATCTCCTCGCCGGCGGCGGGCGGCTCCAACGAGGCGGTCCGGGTCGCCAAGGGGCTCGCCGCCGAACATCCCGACTGGGTGATGCTCTACCAGTACGGAAACCCCGCCAACTGGCGCTCCCACTACGAGTCGACCGGGCCGGAGATCTTCGCTGATCTGCCGACGGTCACCCACTTCGTGGCGGGCCTGGGCACCACGGGCACGCTCATGGGCGTCGGGCGCTACCTGCGGGAGAAGGTGCCCGACATCAAGATCGTCGCGGCCGAGCCCCGGTACGGCGAGCTGGTCTACGGCCTGCGCAACGTGGACGAGGGGTTCGTCCCCGAGCTCTACGACGCCTCGGTGCTGACCACCCGCTTCTCGGTGACCTCGGCCGACGCGCTGCGCCGGACCCGGGAGCTGCTCGCGACCGAGGGGATCTTCGCCGGCATCTCCACCGGATGCGCCCTGCACGCCGCCCTCGGCATGGCGCGCAAGGCCGTACAGGAGGGGGAGCGGGCCGACATCGTGTTCATCGTGGCGGACGGCGGCTGGAAATACCTGTCCACCGGCGCCTACGAGGGCACCCTCGACGAGGCGGAGGATCGGCTCGAAGGCCAGCTCTGGGCCTGAACCCCTGGACGGCGTTTCGCTGATCTTCACGTCGGCGGGGATCCGTGAGACCCGCGCCGACACGTGACCGAGGGCCGGTTCCGATCTGATCGGAACCGGCCCTCGACGTTTTCCCAGGCCCGAACGGGTCAGTTGAACAGGACGCGGAGCGTGAAGCCGGCGTTCTCGCCGGAGATCCGGCCGCTGAGGCCCACCGCCCGCAGCACCTGGAGGTTGGCCCGCTCCTCGGCCTGCAGGTCGCCGAGATAGAACTCCTCGAACCGGTCGAGGTCGGCGTACAGGCCGAAGGTGGCGTTGTCGGCGCCGGGCACCGCCAGCCGGAACGCCTCTTCGTCGCCGAGGGCGCCATCGGTGGAGAGCGTCTTCGCGTAATCCTGCGAGGTCGCCACGACCAGCTTGCCGTCCCCTTCGGCCTTGACAAGCTCGGGCGCGACCCCGCCCTCGGCCGCGGACGACTCAAGCTTGGTCAGGACCTCGCGTGCCTTGGCCGGGTCGGTCCGCAGCACCACGCCGGCGTTCGGCTGGTCGCCGGTCAGGCCCTCACGGTCCACCGCCACGGTGGCGCTCTCGCCGAGCAATGTGACCAGGTCGTCCGGCAGCTTGATGCCGTACTTCTCGGTGGACTGGGTGAGGGTGCGACCGTCGGCGGTCTCCTCCACCGCCGTCCGCAGCTTCGCCCACTGCTCGCGCACCATGTCGCCCAGGCCGGAGACGCCGAACGCGGCGGCGGTGGTGGCGGGCAGCTCGCCCAGCTTGACGGGCTTGACGTCGGTCTCGGCCGGCTTGAGGCCGGTGCCGCTGACGAACCCCGTCAGCTCGGCGTAGTCGTCCCCGAACCTGAGGGCTCCGGTGAACCGGCTGTTCCGGACCAGTTCGGCCGCGGCTCCGTTCTGCGCCTCGCTCTTGGCGATCGCGCCCAGGTCGGCCCAGAAGGACAGCACGCCGGGCTCGCCGAGCGCGTCCGTGTCGCCGGCGAACCGCTCGTTCTCCGACAGCGGCGCCGCCTTCGCGTACTGGTCGGCTTCCGCCTGGCTGCGAGCGAGGATCGCGTATCCGTCGCGGAAGGCGATGCCCGACCCGCTCTCCTTCGTGCCGGCGCCCAGCTTGTTCAGGCCCGCGCGCGCCGCGGCCTCGTCCTTCACCTGTACCGCGAGCGCGACGCTCTCGCCCGCCCGGTCCTCGGAGGTCTGGGGCAGCACGGCGAAGCCCACGCGGTCGCCCAGCCAGGGCTCGACGTCCTTGGCGTAATCGACCCCGTCGAGCTCGCCGCCTGCCTCGCGGAGCACCTTGAACAGGGACTCGCGGGGATCGTCCCCGGAGAAGACGTCCTTGGTAACGGAGAACTTGCGCGCGATGCCGAACAGCGCGACCTTCTGGTTGGCCGCCGGGTCGAGGTCGAGCCGCAGGTAGCCGATGGCGTTGCCGGGAAGCACGTCGTGGGGCTGGGTTCCGCCGCCGCTGAGCACGCCGGCGGCCCACACGCCGCCTCCGCCGACGACGCACACGAGCACCGCCGCGACCAGCGCGATGATCCAGCCGCGGCCGCGCTTGGCGGCGACCGGCGGGCCGGGCGGCGTGGTCGGCGGGCCGAGCTCCTCCGGGTGCGGCCACTGCTGGGTGTGCCCGTCGCCGAAGGGCTGCTGCTGCGGGTACGGCTGCGGCCTCTGATTGGGGGTTGTCCGATCGGGATCCTGGCCGTGAGGGAACGGCGGGATATCGGCAGGCATCTCTCTCTCACATGTCCGGTGACAGTGGGCAACTCTCAACGTAAGTAGCAACCGTAGCGAAATGCGTGCAGTTCGGTTGACCCGAAACAGGGCGGATGTCGAGGAGCCGTTAAAGTACTGATTACTAGAACAACATTCGGGAAGCGGGGGCGCGGTGACCAAGTTCGACGAGGCGACGCAGGCGATCAAGGTGGACGACACGACCTACGACGTCTGCCTGGACGACGGATACGCCATCGGCGGCCCCCTCAACGGCGGCTACCTGATGGCGGTCATGCTGCGGGCGGTGACCGACTCCTCGCCGCACCCGCACCCCGTCTCGACCTCGGCCCAGTTCCTCAAGCCCATCCCGCCCGGACCGGCCACGGTCAGACTGGAGCGCCTCAAGACGGGCCGGACCGCCGCCATGACGCGCGCCACCCTCGTCCGGGACGGCGAGCGGTACATCGAGATCCTGGTCACCACGGCGACGCTGGACCCGCAGGCCGCGCCCCACTGGTCGGGCGCGCCCCAGGTCGCCATGCCCGATCTCGCCGACTGCCTGCGGCTTCCGCCGCCGAAGCCGGAGTCGAACATGACGCTCGGCGCTCAGGTGGACCTGCGGTTCGATCCGAGCTCGATCAGCTGGCTGCACGGCGCCCCGAGCGGACGGCCCGAGTCGCGGGCGTACTTCCGGATGGTCGAGCCGCAGGATCCGGACCCGTACATCATCGCGCTCGCCGTGGACGCGCTGCCGCCCGTCGTGTTCTCGGCCGGCGGCCGGGGGTGGGCGCCGACCGTCGAGCTGACCTGGTACCTGCGGGCGCTGCCCGCGCCCGGCTGGCTGACCGTGCTCGGCAGCGGCAGGCTGGTCAGCGACGGCTGGTTCGACGAGGAGATCGAGGTGTGGGACTCGGCCGGCCGCCTGGTCGCCCAGTCCCGCCAGCTCGCCCGCGTCGGCCGCGGCTGAGCCGGGGGCTGTGTCATGGACCCCCTGCTGCTCCGAGTGTGAGGCCCACGACGGCTCCGCCGCCCGAGCGGTTGGCGGCGAAGGGGGCACCGCCGTGGCGGTGTGCGACGTCCTTGACGATGGCCAGGCCCAGGCCGGAGCCGGGCAGGTCGCGGGTGGCGATCGCGCGGTAGAAGCGGTCGAAGACGCGCTCCAGGTCGTGCTCGGCGATGCCGGGGCCCCGGTCGCGGACCTCGATCCGGCCGGCCTCCATGACCAGCTCGATCGGTTCGGTGCCGTCAGGGTCGAACTTCGCGGCGTTGTCGAGCAGGTTGGAGATGGCGCGCTTGAGTGCCACCGGGCGCGCGGTGACCACGGCGGGGGCGGCGCGTACCCGGATCTCCCGCCCGCTGCGGCGCCTGGCCATGGCCGCCGCCTCTTCGGCGACGTCGGCCAGCTGGATCTCGACCGGCTCTTCGCCCTCGTGCTCGCCGGCGGCCAGCTCCAGGAGCTCGTCGACGAGGGTGGTCAGCTGGCGCGACTCCTGGGTCAAGTCCCGTAGGAGGTTCTCCCGCTCCGGCGGCGGCAGCTCGCCCAGGCGGGGCAGGATCGCGATGTTCGCGCGCAGGCTTGTGAGCGGCGTACGCAGTTCGTGCCCTGCGTCCTGGACCAGACGTTGCTGGTCGTGCTTGGCGTGGGCGAGACGGCCGAGCATGTCGTCGAAGGAGCGGCCGAGCCTGCCGATCTCGTCCTCGCCGGTGACCGGCACGGCCACCTCCAGCTTGCCGGTGGAGGCGACCTCTTCGGCGACGGCGGTCAGCCGGATCAGCCGCCGGGTGCTCCTGCGGGCCAGCCACCATCCGCCTACCGCCGCGATGACGACGACGGCCCCGGCCAGGAGCATGACACGCCGGCCCAGCTGGGCCAGGAGCCCGTCGGTGTCGCTGAGCCGCTGGGTGATTCTGATGGCACCACGGCCGTCGCCGAGTGGCATGGTGGCGGTGCGGTAGCGCACGCCGCCGATGGTGAACTCGCCCCGAGGCCCGTAGCCGGGCTGGCGGTCGGTGCCCGGCCGGTCCAAGGGGAGCGGGGCAGGGCGCTGCGCGGCGGACTCGGGACCCAGGATCTGGATGCTGATCCGGGCGGCCCGGAACAACTTGGGCAGCAGGTTCTGGCCGGGGTTGTCGGTGATGAGGTCGTCGGCCGCGAAGCGTCCCTGCCGCACCTGGATCCGCAGGTCGCTGACGATCCCCGCGAAGAGGGCCTTCTCGTCGGCGCGCACCATGTCGGCGGCGGTGTCGTAGCTCAGTCCGCCGACGAGCACGATGACCAGCGTTCCCATGGCGGCGAAGCCAAGCGCCAGAGTGGTGCGCAGGCTGCGACGGCTCATGGTCGCCTCAGGGCGTAGCCGACCCCGCGCACGGTGTGGATCAGCGGCGGCCGCCCGGGCACGTCCAGCTTGCGGCGCAGGTAGCCGACGTAGACGACGAGGTTCTTGGCCCCGGGGCCGAAGTCGTAGCCCCAGATGCGCTCGTAGATGGTGGTGTGGCTGAGCACGATGCCCTGGTTGCGGGCCAATAGTTCGAGCAGGTCGAATTCGGTGCGGGTGAGGGCGAGCTCGCACGGGCCGCGCCAGGCACGCCGGGCGGCGGGGTCCACGCGCAAGTCGCCGACCTGGATGACGGCGCCGTCCTGGCCGTGCCCGGCGCGACGCAGCAGCGCGCGCAGGCGGGCCAGCAGTTCGAGGGGTTCGAACGGCTTGGGCAGGTAGTCGTCCGCGCCGGCGTCCAGGCCGGCCACCCGGTCGGAGGTCTCGACCCTCGCGGTGAGCATCAGGATCGGCGTCTGGTCGCCTTCGGCGCGCAACACCCGGCACACGCCGAGCCCGTCGACGCCCGGCATCATCACATCCAGCACCAGCACATCAGGGCGGCGATCATGTGCGGCGGCCAGGGCCTGGACGCCGTCGGCCACGGCGATCACCTCGTACCCTTCCAGGCGGAGGATGCGCACCAGGGAGTCCCGGATGGGCCGGTCGTCCTCAGCGAGCAGCACGGTGTAGGTCACCACCGAATTGTGGCAATGACAGCACGTTTGTCGGTGATTTCTTGCCATCCTCTTGCCTTGCTCACGTGGTGCTGTAGCCCGGCCCGGCCACGCTGATGTGCCATGACAATGGACGACAACGCGGGAGAGCCCGTCATCCGGGTCGAGGGCCTGCGTAAGGAGTACGGCAGTGCGGCGGCACTGGACGGAGTCTCCCTGGAGATCCGCGCGGGGGAGTCCGTGGCGGTCATGGGCCCCTCGGGCTGCGGTAAGTCGACCCTGCTCAACATGGTCGCGGGCCTGGATCGACCGACCTCGGGCACGATCCTGGTGCACGGGCAGGATCTGGGCCGGCTGGACGAGACCGGCCTGGCGCTGTTCCGGCGCCGGCAGATCGGCATGATCTTCCAGTTCTTCAACCTCATCGACGACCTGCCCGCGCTGGACAACGTCGCTCTGGCCGCGCAGCTGACCGGCACCCCGGCCAGGCAGGCGCGCCTGCGCGCACTGGAGTTACTCGAGGAACTCGGCGTGGCCGGGCGCCGCGACAACTACCCGGCGACGCTGAGCGGGGGCGAGCGTCAGCGGGTAGCGGTCGCCAGGGCTCTGATGAACCGCCCTGCCCTCCTGCTGGCCGACGAGCCGACAGGAGCGCTGGACAGCGGCTCCGGCCGGCAGGTGATGGACCTGCTGATCGAACTCAACCGGCTCGGCCACACCCTGCTGATCGTCACCCACGATCCGCAGCTGGCCACCCGCTGCGCCACCCGGCTGGTCGAGTTCGCCGACGGCAGGGTGGTGCGCCAGAGCGCCCTGGAGACGACCCCATGAGCGCGGTGTGGCAGGCCGCGCGCGCGGCGGTACGGCGGCGCAGACTCCAGACCGTGGTGATCGGGCTGGTCGTGCTCGCTTCCAGCACCACCAGCATGCTCGCTCTGGGGCTGCTCGACGCCGCCACCTCCCCCTTCGACAAGGCATTCGGCCAGCAGAACGGTGCCCACGTGGTCGCCGTCTTCGATACCGCGAAGGTCTCGCGCGCCGAGTTGGAGAAGACCACCCGGCAGGAGGGCGTCGAGGCCGCGGCCGGTCCTTTCGACCAGTCGATCATCGTCGTCCCCAAGGGCTCGCCCGCCGTGCCCGCCGGACCTCTCGTCGTAGCGGGCCGGGCCGACCCCGCAGGTGCCGTGGACCGCGTCGAGGTCGTCCAGGGGCGCTGGCCCTCCGCCCCCGGAGAGATCGCCATCAACCAGGGCTTCAACGTCCCACCCAAGCCCGGCGCCCTGGGATCGAAGCTCAAGCTGCCCGGGGGAACGTCACTGACCGTCGTCGGCTTCGCCACCAGCATGAGCCGATCCGCCGGTGCGTGGGTGCTCCCCGAGCAACTTGCGCTCGCCCCGGCCACCAGCCAGATGCTCTACCGCTTCGCATCGGCGGCGACGGAGCAGCAGATCCGCACAAGCCTGGCCACCATCACCGCGGCGCTGCCGGAGGGGGCCTTGAGCAGCTCTCGCTCCTATCTCTCCGTCAAGGCGGCCTTCTCCGGCCAGAGTGAGGACTACCTGCCCTTCATGACGCTCTTCGGCGTCCTCGGACTGGTGGTCGCGGTCCTGATCGTCGGCAACGTGATCAGTGGCGCGGTCATTTCGGGGTTCAGGCACATCGGCGTGCTCAAGGCGCTGGGCTTCACCCCCAACCAGGTGGTCGCGGTCTATCTCACCATGGTCTGCCTGCCCGCCGTGGCCGGCTGCGTCCTGGGAATCACGCTCGGCGCCCTGCTGACCAAACCCGTTCTGCAGGCCGCCTTCGAGGGCATCGAGACCGGCACTGCCACCATCGGGATCAGCGCCTGGGTTCCGATCGGCGTCCTGATCGCCATGCCCGCGCTGGCCGGCCTCGCCGCACTGATCCCCGCACTGCGGGCGCGCCGGCTCTCGGCCACCCGCGCCCTCAACGCGGGCAGCGCGCCGCGCACCGGCCGCGGGCTGCGGGCGCAGCGCCTCCTCGGCGCGACCCGACTGCCGCGTTCCCTCAGCCTGGGCCTGGGCCAGCCGTTCGCCCGCCCTGGACGCTCCCTCATGGCCATGGGTGCCGTCACCGTAGCTGTGACCACGGTGACCCTCTCCACCGGCCTGACCAGCACACTCGTCGCCTTCGCCGAAGCCGGCGGCACCGGCGCGGCCACCGAGTTCTACGTGCGCGCCGGCAGGCCCGGACTCGGGCAGCCGACGCGGAAGCTGAGCGACCAGGAGACCGAGAAGATGCTCCGCGCCCTGCCCGGCACCCTCAAGGTCACCGCGGGCGTCTTCGTCGGCGTGGACCTGGCCGGCTACCAGCAGCAGCCGCTCGACGTGCAGTTCCTGCGCGGGGACACGCCCAGCCTGGCCGACCAGATAGTCAAGGGCCGCTGGCTGGAAGGACCGGGCGAGGTCATCGTCCCGCCGGCATTCCTGTCCCAGCGGGGCCTGAAGATCGGCGATGAGATCACCCTGACGCTCAAGGGCAAGCAGGAACCGGCCACCATCGTCGGAGAGGTCATGGACGGCGGGCCCCGCTTCATCTGGTCCTCCTGGCAGACGCTGGCAGCGCTCGCCCCGAAGATCCCAGCCGACCTCTACCACGTCCAGCTCAAGCCCGGCGCCGACCCCAAGGCCTACGCGAAGGCGGTCCGATCCGCCGATCCCGGACTGCGTGCAGAAATCGACGCGGACCTGGGCGAGTCCATCAGTACTCCCACTGTGGTCGGTTTCGCCTCGATCTTCACCGTGCTGCTCACGCTGGTCGCGGCGCTCGGCGTCTTCAACACCGTCCTGCTGAACACGAGGGAGCGTCGCCGCGACCTGGGCATGCTCAAATCGATCGGCATGACGCCGCGGCAGGTCACGGTGATGATGACGGCCTCCATGGCGCTTCTGGGCACAGTGGGAGGGCTGCTCGGCATCCCCATCGGGATCGCCGGACACCGCATCGCTGTGGACAGTGTCGGCTCGATCGTCTTCCCCGAGTCAGCGAAGGCGGTCTGGCATGTGCCGCAGCTGGCCCTGTTGACCCTCGCGGGCCTGGCGATCGCCGTCCTCGGCGCGTTCGCTCCCGCGCGGTTGGCGGCGCGCCTGACGATCTCCAAGGTGCTCCACACGGAGTAGCCGCTACGCGAAGCCACCCGGCGCGAAACCCACCGGCGGTGTGAGCATTCTTACCCTCAGCGAATCGCCGCCGGTCCCCTAACCTTGGGACTCATGCCGGAGAACAGCAGGCCGATCGGGATCTTCGACAGCGGGGTGGGCGGCCTCACCGTCGCCCGCGCGATCATCGATCAGCTCCCGCACGAGCCCATCGTGTACGTGGCCGACACCGCGCGCCAGCCGTACGGGCCGAAGGCGATCGCCGAGGTCCGCAGGTACGCCCTGGAGGTCATGGACCACCTGGTCGAGCACGACGTCAAGATGCTCGTCATCGCCTGCAACAGCGCCAGCGCGGCCGTGCTGCGCGACGCGCGCGAGCGGTACGACGTACCGGTGGTCGAGGTGATCCAGCCGGCCACCCGGCGGGCCGTACGCGCCACCCGCAACGGCAAGGTCGGGGTGATCGGCACGCGGGCCACGATCGCGTCGATGGCCTACCACGACGCGTTCGCCGCCGCGCCCGACGTCGAGCTGATCGGGGTGCCCGCGCCCCTGCTCGTCGACTTCGTCGAACGCGGCGAGACGATGAGCGACGAGCTCATCGAGGTGATCCGCGGCTATCTGAAGCCGATCCAGGACGCCGGCTGCGACACGCTGATCCTCGGCTGCACCCACTATCCGCTGCTCACCGGCGCGGTCTCGTACGTCGCCGGGGACGGCGTCACGCTCGTGTCCAGCGCCGAGGAGACGGCCAAGGACGTCTTCCGCATCCTGCACGACCGGGGGCTCGCCGGCGCACCGGGCGAGCCGCCGCGGCACGTCTTCCGCGCGACGGGCGAGACCGCCCTGTTCGAGCAGCTCGGGCGGCGCTTCCTCGGCCCGGAGATCCAGACGGTCGAGCTCGCCCCGGTCGGCGACGGCTCATCCGCGGGCTCGAAAGACGGTGTGGGAGACGGCTCTGGAGACGGCCGGCCGGCCTCCTCGGCTCACGGCGGCGACGGCTCCGGCGAGGGGAGGACCCGATGAAGGTCACGATCGTCGGCTGCTCCGGCAGCTTCCCCGGCCCGGACAGCCCCTCCTCCTGCTACCTGCTGGAGGCGGAGGGGTTCCGCCTGCTCCTGGACTTCGGCAGCGGCTCGCTCGGGGCGCTGCAACGGCACACCGGCCTCTACGACGTGGACGCGGTCTGCCTCTCCCACCTGCACGCCGACCACTGCCTCGACCTGTGCGCGTACCACGTCGTGCGGACCTACTCCCCGGACGGACCGCTGCCCAAGGTGCCGGTCCACGCCCCGGCCGACGCGTCCCGCCGGCTCAACGCCGCCTACGCGATGCCGGACGAACCCGTCATGGAGCGATCCTTCGACTTCGTACGGCTCCAGCCCGGCACCCGGCGCATCGGTCCCTTCGAGGTGGTCGCCGCGCCCATGAACCACCCCGTCGAGACGTACGGCTTCCGGGTCTCCCACGCCGGGCGCACCGTGGCGTACTCGGCGGACACCGGCGAGTCGGCGGAGCTCGTCACGCTGGCCCGCGACGTGGACCTGCTGCTGTGCGAGGCGTCCTTCGTCGAGGGGCCGGGAGAGCGGCCCGACATCCACCTCACCGGACGGCAGGCGGCCGAGCACGCGGCGCGGGCGGGGGCGCGGAGCCTCGTGCTGACCCATCTCGTGCCGTGGTACGACCCCGAGCGGGTACTCGCCGACGCGGACGCGGGCGGCTACCGCGGACGGACCGAGTTGGCCCGAAGCGGTGCGGTATATGACCTAGGGTGAAGGTCATGGCTCGTGCAGACGGACGTCGACCCGATCAGCTTCGCCCCGTGACGATCACCAGGAACTGGCTCGCCCATGCCGAGGGTTCCGTGCTCGTCGAGTTCGGCGAGACCAAGGTGCTGTGCGCCGCGACGGTGGAGGCCGGCGTGCCGCGCTGGCGCAAGGGCAGCGGCCTGGGCTGGGTCACCGCCGAGTACGCCATGCTGCCCCGCTCGACCAACACGCGCAGCGACCGCGAGTCCGTCCGCGGCAAGATCGGCGGCCGGACGCACGAGATCTCCCGCCTGATCGGCCGCTCACTGCGCGCCTGCGTGGACTACAAGGCGCTCGGGGAGAACTCCGTCGTCCTCGACTGCGACGTGCTGCAGGCGGACGGTGGCACCCGCACCGCCGCCATCACCGGCGCCTACGTCGCGCTCGCCGACGCGATCGCCTGGATGCGCGCCAAGAAGATGTGCCCGGGCAACCCGCTGGTCACCTCCGTGGCCGCCGTCTCCGTCGGCGTCGTCGGCTCCGCGCCGATGCTCGACCTGTGCTACGTCGAGGACGTCAAGGCCGAGACCGACATGAACGTGGTGATGACTGGCAAGGGCGACTTCGTGGAGGTCCAGGGCACCGCCGAAGGCGCGCCCTTCGACCGCGCCGCGCTGGACGGCCTGCTCGACCTCGCCGCCGCCGGCTGCGCCGAGCTCACCCGCCTGCAGACCGAGGCGCTCGCCTGAGCAGCCCGTACGGCCCGGCCGCCCCTGGCCGGTAGCAAGGGAGAAAGAATGCACAAGGTCGTCCTGGCCACCCGAAACGCCGGGAAGGTCGCCGAGCTGCGCGGGATCCTGGCCGAGACCGGCGCGCCGATCGAGATCCTGGGGATGGACTCCTTCCCCGAGATCCCGGACGTCGCCGAGACCGGCCTCACCTTCTCCGAGAACGCGCTGCTCAAGGCGCACGCCGTCGCCTCGCGTACCGGCCTGCCCGCGATCGCGGACGACTCCGGCATCTGCGTGGACGCGCTGAACGGCATGCCGGGCATCTTCTCCGCGCGGTGGGCGGGCGCCCACGGCGACGACAAGGCCAACCTCGACCTGCTGCTCGCCCAGGTCTCCGACGTGCCGGACGGGCGCCGCCATGCGCAGTTCGCCTGCACCGCCGCGCTCGCGCTGCCGACCGGCGAGGAGCACGTCGTCGAAGGCGTGATCGGCGGGGTTCTGCTCCGTGAGCCGCGCGGCACCGGCGGCTTCGGCTACGACCCGATCTTCGTGCCCGACGGCGAGACCCGGACGACCGCCGAGTTGTCGCCCGAGGAGAAGAACGCGATCAGCCACCGCGGCCGGGCCTTCCGGGCGCTCGCCGCCGACCTCCCCGAGCTGCTGCGCACGTCCGCCTGACCACGTCCCCGGAGCCGATCTCCGCATGGGCTCCCGGTCGTGGCCGCGGAGGCATACCGTCGGACGTGTGAACACGAACGCGAGAGGCCCGCGCCCGCCCGCGTGGGCCGCCGCTCTCGCCGGCGTGACGGCGGGGGCTGTGGGGCTCGGCGTCGCCGAGCTGGTGGCCGGGCTGACCACCGCGAGCGCGTCGCCGGTGGTCGCCGTCGGCGGCGCGATGGTGGACCGGACCCCCGCCGCGCTGAAGGATTGGGCGATCCGCACCTTCGGTGAGAACGACAAGACGGTCCTGGTCGCCGGCATCGTCGTCGTGGTCGCCTTGATCGCGGCCGCTCTCGGCCTGATCGCCCGATGGCGCGTCGGGTACGGCACCGCCGGTCTGGCCGCGTTCGGCGTGGTGGGGATCATCGCCGCGGTGAGCCGCCCGGACTCCGGGCCGCTCGACTTCCTCCCCTCGACGGTCGGGGCCGCCGCGGGCGCCTGGACGCTGGTCCTGCTCTTCCGCCGCGCGGGGGCCACCGCGCCGCCGGGCACTGAGCCGGCCCCAGAGCCAGGTACAGAGCCGGGTACGGCCGAGACGGGGACCGGGCCGGGCATTGGACGGGCCGAGCCGAGGACCCCCGCCGGGCCCTCCGTCAGACGGGCCGGGGCCGACCTCTACGCGTTCGACCGGCGCAAACTCCTGACCGGCGTCGCGGTCGGCGCGGGCGTCGCCGGGGCCGGCGTGGTGGCCGGGCGCCTGCTCGCCGGGCGCGGAGACGTCACCAGCGCCAGGAGAAGCGTGGCGAGGATGCTGCCGCGCCCCGCGGTCGCGGCGAAGCCGCTCCCCGCCGGGGCCGATCTGCGCATCAGGGGGCTGGCACCGTTCGTCACGCCCAATTACGAGTTCTACCGGGTGGACACCGCGCTGGTCGTGCCCGGCGTCGACCCCCGATCCTGGACCCTGAAGATCCACGGCATGGTCGACCGGCCGGTCGAGCTCACCTTCGCCGACCTTCTCAGGCGTCCCCTGGTGGAGGCGGACGTCACCCTGACCTGCGTCTCGAACGACGTCGGCGGGCCGTACGTCGGCAACGCCCGCTGGCTCGGCGCCCGCCTGGCCGACGTGCTGCGCGAGGCCGGGATCAGGCGCGACGCGGACATGCTGCTCAGCGTCTCGCAGGACGGCTGGACCAGCGGCACGCCGGTGGACGTCGTCATGGACGGCAGGGACGCGCTGCTCGCGGTGGCGATGAACGGCGAGGTGCTGCCCGCGGCCCACGGGTTCCCGGTGCGCCAGGTCGTCCCCGGCCTGTACGGCTATGTCTCCGCCACCAAATGGATCACCGAGATCAAGGTCACCCGGTTCGATGAGGACACCGCGTACTGGACGCCCCGCGGATGGGCCCCCCGGGCTCCGATCAAAACCCAGTCCAGGATCGACGTCCCTCGCGAAGGAGACAGCGTGCCCGCGGGCCGTACGACCGTCGCGGGCGTGGCGTGGGCGCAGCACCGTGGCGTGGACGCGGTCGAGGTCCAGGTGGACGGCGGCGAGTGGCGGCGGGCGACGCTGGCCGAGGTGCCCGGGCCGGACACCTGGCGGCAGTGGTCGATCGACTGGGACCTCGCCCCCGGCGGCCACACGATCGCCGTCCGCGCGACGGACGCCACCGGATACACCCAGACGGCGGCTGTCGCCCCACCTGCTCCGGACGGTGCCACCGGCTACCACACCATCAGAGTCCGGGCGGGTTGAACCGGATCTAACCGGCGAACCGGTGCGACCCGCCCGGGCGTGTGCGGGAATGAGGCCTGCCGGGGGCCGTCCCCCTCTAGCATCGGCATCCTGATACGCGCCTGAGTCGAGAGGAGCCGCGGCACGTGCCTCAGGAGATGACCCACCGGCAGTCCCGCTGGCAGTCCCACGGCACGTCCCGGTGGCGATTGCCGACCGGCGTCTACAACCCGGTCGTCGCCCCCGACGGCCGCCGCTGGCTCGACTACGAGAAGGCCGCGGAGGTGCCGGCGCCGGCGCCCGAGGAACCTCCGCTGCGGGTCCACGCGCCGATCGCGCTCGCCGGAGGCCGGGACTGGTTCGACCGGCCGACGCGCCCGCCCCGCCTCGACCTGGCCCGGCCGTACGGCGTGCCGGGCGGGCTCGCCGAGCCGGACTCGCAGGCGCAGCGGGACCTCGACCAGGCGGTCGGCGGGCGGTTCCCCGACCCGCGCGGGACCTGGATCCGGCTCATCAACGCCGAGGGGCCCTCGGAGAACCCGTTCCGCTCCACCAACGCCGTCGACTGCGCGCTTTCCGTGCTGTCCACCTGGCACGGCGAGCCGATCGTGGCCGCTCCGCGGCTCCCCGAGTACGACGAGAGCGGCGACCCCGTCCTGACCGGCGAGGCCAAGGGCGTGTCCCGGGCCGAGCGGTGGATCGGGCACCGGTTCGAGTACGTGGGACACGGCCGCCGCGCGTACGCCCTGATCGGCCGGCGGCTCCTCACCGGTGGATACGGCGCCGCCGCGATCCTCATCACCCGCTGGCCGAGCGGTGGCAGCCACGCGTGGAACGCCGTCAACAGCCATGGAGAGATCGTCTGGATCGACGCCCAGCGCGGCCACATGGCGGTCGAACCGCCGTACGCCGACGTGACGGGCGTCTTCAGCGTGATCATCGACCGGGAGGGGCTGCGTCTTTGACGGTCTCGCTCCAGAAGGCACGCGAACTGGCGAAGGCCTACTTCACCGGCCGGCCCGGCAAGGTGGAGATCTTCACCATCGGCCGCGTGTACGTGGCCTGGGCGCGCGGCGCGGACCCCGACGACCCCCGGTCGCTGCCGGAGACGGTCGGGGGCGGCTGTCTGGTCATCGACAAGGACACCGGCGAGACCATGGTCCGCCCCCTGCTCGCCCCGCAGGCCGTCGCCGACCAGTTCCCCCGCTGACCGGCCTTCGAACGGTACGGCAACGCCTCCCGGGGCGTCCCCGGGAGGCGTGTCCGCATGGTCGTCAGCTGCTGGCGAGCGAACCGACGATGGACGCCTTCGCCGCGCGCCGGGCGGGGAGGAGGGCGGCGACCACGCCGGCCACCCCCGAGAGGGCGACGAAGCCGAGGATCTGAAGGACCGGCGCCCGGAAGATGACGTCATTCACCATGGTCTGGGTCGCCGCCCACCCGAAGGCGACACCGAGGGCGACGCCCACCAGCGCTCCGATGAGGCCGAGCACGAACGCCTCGATCGAGAGCATCCGGCGGAGCTGGGGCCGGGTGAGGCCGA
The DNA here is from genome assembly GCF_050947145.1 of Microtetraspora malaysiensis. Taxonomy (NCBI): domain Bacteria; kingdom Bacillati; phylum Actinomycetota; class Actinomycetes; order Streptosporangiales; family Streptosporangiaceae; genus Microtetraspora; species Microtetraspora malaysiensis. The sequence continues at coordinate 7,873,371 of NZ_CP191998.1, read as the reverse complement.
GCGCGCGCAGCAGCGCCGACTCCCGGGTCCGCTCGTGCACCGACAGCGACAGCGTGTTGGCGATGCCCAGCAGGGAGATGAGGACCGCCAGTCCCAGCAGGCCCGTGATGATCATCGTGATCATGTCCAGCGCCTCGTCGAACGCGCCCCGGGTCTCGGTCACGCTCTCCACCAGGACGGCCGGGTACGGCTCGGTCGCCGCCTCGACGATCCGGCGCGAGGTGTCGGCGGCCACGCCGTCCTTGACCTTGATCAGGACTGCCCGGTCCATGGCCTCGGGGAAGGCGGCGTCGAAGTCCTGCTCGGTCAGGCTCACGCCGTACACGGGCGTGGCCTGGTCGGAGAGGAGCGCGACGACGCGGTAGCCCTTGCCGGCCGCCTCCAGGGTGTCGCCGACCGCTACGCCGAGCTCCTTGGCGGTCCAGCTCGTCACCGCGGCCGTGCCCGGTCCGAAATCCTTCATCGACCCCTTGACCGGGGTGACCGTGAACTCCGGATCGTCGGTGAAGGTGCCGACGTTCACCGACTGCCCCTTGATCCTGGTCTTGGTCTCCCGGACCGCGACCACGGACCCGAACTCGGGCTTGGACCGCAGGTCCGCGGCCACCGTGCGCGGGATCGTCGCGTCGTGCTGCTGAGTGCCGATCATGTAGTCCACCGGGAACTGCGCGTCCAGCTGCTCGGAGACGGTCGCGCGGGTCGTGGTGGTGACCACGGAGATGAGCGTCATCAGCGTCACGCCGATGGTGAGCGCGACCGTGGTCGTCGCCGCACGCTTGGGGTTGCGCCGCGAGTTGTCCACCGCCAGCTTGCCCGGGACCCCGAAGAGCCGTGCGGGCAGCCAGCCGATGAACGCGCTCAACGGCTTGACGATCAGCGGTGCCAGGATCAGCACGCCGAGGAAGAAGACGCAGCCGCTCGCCATGACGGCCAGCAGGGCGTCCTGCCCGGGGTCCTTCGACACTCCCAGCGCCGTGATGCCCGTACCGGCCAGCAGGAAGAGCGCCCCGAAGACGATCCGCAGCATGCCGGCGCGGAAGGTGCTCTCCTCGACCTGGGCCCGCAGCGCCGCGATCGGCGCCACCCGGGTCGCCGCCCGGGCGGGCAGCAGAGCCGCCGCGACCGTCACGATGATGCCGACGACCAGGCCCACGACGATCGTCCGGGCGGAGAGGGAGACGCCGACCCCGGTCGGGATGGGGGCGTCCACCGCGCCCAGCACCGCCAGTGCCCCCGCGCCGAGACCGAGCCCGATGAGCAGGCCGAGCACCGAGGACAGCACGCCGACCACGACCGACTCCAGCAGGATCGAGCCGAAGACCTGCTTCTTCGTCGCGCCGATGCAGCGCAGCAGCGCCATCTCGCGGGCGCGCTGCGCCACCAGGATGTTGAAGGTGTTGTAGATGACCAGCGCCGCCACGAGCATCGCGATCACACCGAACAGCAGGAGGCCCATCCTGATGAACGCGGTGTCCATGTTGTTGGCCGCCGCCAGGTCGTCGGCGAGCTGCGTGCCCGTCTTGACCGTGTAGCCCGAGCCGAGCGCAGCGGCGACCGAGGCGCGCAGGTCCTCCGGAGATACGCCGTCGCCCCCGCGGACGTCGATCTCCCGGAACCCCTTCGCCCCCGTCATCCGCAGCGCGGTGTCCGCGGTGAAGCCGACCGCCCCCGTGAGGGACAGCTCCTGGTTGACGCCGACGTCGAACAGCCCGACCAGGGTGAACTGGTGCTTGACCTGCTTCGCGTCGAGCACCGTGATGGTGTCGCCCACCGCGAACTCGCGCGTCTTGGCGGTGTCCTTGTCGAGCACCGCCTCCGTGGCGGCGGCGGGCGACGCGCCCTCGACGACCACCGTGCGGTTGAGCGCGCCCTCGGGGACGGAGATCCCCGCCGTCGCCCTGCTCCCCGCGACCTTGCCGTTCTTGCCGAGGAGAGGGGCGGTGCCCTGCACGATGCACTGCGCGTCGGCGACGCCCCGCACCCCGCGTACCTTGGCCAGGTCGCCGGCGGTGAGGATCGGATCCTGCCGCCGGTCGGCCTTGTTCCCGTCGGGAAGCACCGCGACGGAGATCTTGGCGGCGTCCGCGGTGAACTTCTGCGCGAACGCCGCGTCGATCGTGTCCGTCAGCACGAACGTGCCCGCGATGAACCCGACGCCCAGCGTGATCGCGAGCGACGTGAGCAGCAGGCGCAGCTTGTGCGCCAGCAGCCCGGCCAGAGTCGTCCTGAACACGGCTCAGGCCTCCAGCTTCATCAGCGTGTCGAGGACGGTCTGCGCGGTCGGCTCGAAAAGCTCGGTCACCAGCAGCCCGTCCCGCAGGAAGATCACCCGGTCGGCGTACGACGCGGCGACCGGATCGTGGGTCACCATGACGATCGTCTGGTTCAGCTCGCGCACCGATCGGCGCAGGAACGCCAGCACCTCGGCGCCGCTGCGCGAATCAAGGTTGCCCGTCGGCTCGTCCGCGAAGATCACCTGCGGCTTGCTGATCAACGCGCGCGCCACCGCGACCCGCTGCTGCTGACCGCCGGAGAGCTGGGTCGGCCGGTGTCCCAGCCGCTCGCCCAACCCCACCGTCTCGATCACCCGGTCGAACAGGACCTGGTCGGCCTGCCGGCCCGCGATCTCCAAGGGGAGCCGGATGTTCTGCTCCGCGGTCAGCGTCGGCAACAGGTTGAACGCCTGGAACACGAACCCGATGCGCTCCCGGCGCAGCAGCGTGAGCTGCTTGTCGTTCAACTTCGTGATCTCCACGTCGCCGATGTGGATTTCACCCGCGGAGACCGTGTCGAGCCCGGCCAGGCAGTGCATCAGCGTCGACTTGCCGGAGCCGGACGGCCCCATGATCGCCGTGAACGCCCCCGTGGCGAACCCCACCTCGATCCCGCGCAGAGCGTGCACCGCGGCGTCGCCCTGGCCGTAAACCTTCTTGAGTCCCCTTGCCGTCACGGCCTGTCGGACGTCCGTAGTCATCGTCATGCGGCCAACGCTATGGCCGTGATCATGCGTTTCTCTCGGCTGGAGGAAGGGACCTGACCTGCCCCTTCCGCGCATCCGCGACGCCCGATGTACGACTCTCGGTGTACGTCCGTTGCTACTGAAGTCCACCGCTCGGCACGACCAGCCCGGTCTCGTACGCGTAGACGACGGCCTGGGCGCGGTCGCGGAGCCGCAACTTGGCGAGGATCCGGCCGAGATGCGTCTTCACCGTCGCCTCGGCCAGGTACAGTCGCGCGGCGATCTCCGTGTTCGACAGGCCCTGAGCCACGTGGACCAGCACCTCGCGTTCCCGGGCGGTCAGGCCGTCCAGGTCGCGCGGCGCGTCATTGTCGTCGGGGAGGTGGACGGCGAACCGCTCAAGCAGCCGGCGGGTCGTGCTCGGCGCGACCACCGCGTCCCCGGCGTGGACCGCCCGGATGGCGGTCAGCAGGTCGGCCGGCGGCACGTCCTTCAGCAGGAAGCCCGACGCCCCCGCCTTGATCGCCGCGAAGGCGTACTCGTCCAGGTCGAACGTCGTGAGGATGAGCACCCGCGGTCCGGACGACGAGGACGCGCAGATCTGGCGGGTCGCCTCCACGCCGTCCATACGCGGCATGCGCACGTCCATCAGGACCACGTCGGCCTCGATCGAGCGCACGGCCTCCACCGCCGCCGCCCCGTCCGCGGCCTCGCCGACGACCTCGATGTCCGGCTGTGCCCCCAGCACCATCCGGAAACCCGTCCGCACCAGCACCTGGTCGTCGACCAGAATCACGCGTATCACAGTTCCTCGCTTCGTCCGTTGGCGGGCCACCCCGGCTGGTTTGCGGCACTCCGGGGGATCGCGCCGCGTTGGGCACCTTCTGAGGCTCTCATGCCGTCTGGCCGATCGGGAGGCGGGCGGTCACCCGGAAGCCGCCTCCCGGGCGAGGCGCCGCGTGGACCGTGCCGCCGTACATCCCGACCCGTTCCCGCATGCCGATCAGACCGTGCCCGTCGTCCGCGCGCGCCGCGGAGGCGCCCCGCCCGTCGTCGGCCACGGTCAGCGTCACGTCGTGCGCGCCGTACTCCACCTGGACCGAGGCGCTGACGCCGGGGCCGCCGTGCTTGAGGGTGTTCGTCAGCGCCTCCTGGATGATCCGATAGATCACCAGTTGCTCTCCATCCGGCACCTCAGGCTGAGGGCCGGACCTGGTGAAGTCCACCGGCAACCCCGACGCGCGGACCTGATCGATCAGATCGGCGAGCTGCTCCAGACCCGGCTGCGGAGCGTACTCGCCGCCCGATGCGTGGTCGTCGCGCAGCACCCCCACCAGCCGTCGCATCTCCGCCAGCGCCTGCCGCCCCGTCGAGGACACCGCCTGCACGGCACGGCGGGCCTGCTCGGGATCGGTGTCGATGGCGTAACCGGCGCCGTCGGCCTGGACGACCATCACGCTGACGTTGTGCGCGACCACGTCGTGCAGTTCACGCGCGATCCGCGTGCGCTCGGCGGCGGCCGCGATGCGCGCCTGCTGGTCCCTCTCGCGCTCGGCGCGCTCCGCCCGCTCAAGCAGGCTCTCGACGTACCGCTGCCGCATGTTGACGTAGATGCCGCTGATCCAGATCGCGACGACGAACACGGTCGGCCCGGGCCAGTTGTTGAGGACGTCGGCGGAGGTGCGGACCAGCGAGAGGAAGATGCCGATCTCGGCGACCACGGCCGCCGCTATCGCCCATTTCAAGGGGCGGCGCGCGGCCACGCCGTACATCGCCACGAGGACCGCCAAGTTGACGGGCAGGACGGCGATCCCGACGGCCCACTGGACGAAGCACACGAGAGCGACGATCGCGAACGCGACGACCGGGTATCTCCGCCGCCAGATCAACGGCACCACGAGCATGGCACTGAGCAGCAGCAGCACGACCGGGCCGAACCTGTCTCTCCCGGACAGGTCCGCATAGGAGGAGGCGGACAGGGTGGAGAGCAGGCCGAGCATCGCCAGCGGTGTGAGAGCGAGCGTGTCAACGAGGAGGGAGTGGCGTCGCTTCCAGGCGCGCAGTCTGCCGAACACGGCACTAACGATAGGTAATCCGCAGGTAGGCGCGGTTCCCCCCTGTGACGGATCCCCGTCTACGACCCGGGTCGCATAGCGACTTGTCCACATTTACGCCACACTTACGGTTCGTCGGGCACTCTTTACAAGGGAGCCCTTGCGGGCGAGTAAAGGGAGATCTGTGTGATGGCGGATCGCGACGCCGGGTCGCGCGGTGCAGAGGATGAGCCGCGCGACCCAGACGGCCAGGCACTCGGGGATCGTCACGACTCCGGCCCGGCCACGGCGGCGCCTGCCGACTCCGCGGCGCAGCCGTCTTCTGGAGACGCCGGAAACGCCGAGCAGCCCGCCGACTCCACCGACGCCGCCGCGCGCACCACGCCCACGACCGCCGACTCGATGTCCGGCCTCGGGCTCAAGCCCTTCACGTCGCCGAGCGGAGCGCCGGGGCCGCGTCCCGGCGGGCCCGGACCCGCACCGACCTTCGCACCTCCGTACGGCCCGGCGACCACGCCGACGCACGCCCCCGGCCCGGCGCCCTACGGGTGGACGCAGGGACCCGGTCCGGCACGTCCGCCCGGGCCCGCGTCCGGGCCGGGAGGTATGCCCGCGTCCGGCCCTGCGGTCACGCCGATGTACGGCCAGCCCGCCGTCGTGGCCGGACCGGCTTTCGGAACGTACGCGTACGGCCCCGGCGGTCCCGGCTGGGCCGCGCCGGGATGGGCGACCACGGCCGGAGGGGCCGGAGCGGGCTCCGGCAGCCGGCCACAGTCGGCCGCCCACCGATTCGGCGCGTTCGCCCGCGGGCGAGGAGGCCAGTTCATCGTCGCCGGGCTGATCGGAGCGATCCTCGGCGGAGGCGCGGTCGCGGTCGGCACCGCCATCTGGAACCAGGAGCACGCGTACAGCGCGCCCTTCGAGAACGGCTACCTGGACGGTCGTGGCCAGCGGGACCGATCCTTCGGCGGGGGGCAGCGCATGAAGGACCTGCAGGAGCAGTTGTCGCAGCTCTGCCAGCAGACCGAGAGCGGGTTCCGCTGCGCGGTGCCCCGCTCCGGCCGCTCCGAGTAGCGCCCCTGCGCATGCCCCCGTCGATGAGGCGTGGCGCGGAATCGGCACTTCCGTCAAAGAAAAGCGAAAGCCGCCTCTGTGGAAAGAGGCGGCTTTCGCTTAATTTAAAATGTGGGGTCGGCGGGATTCGAACCCGCACTGTACGGCACCTAAAGCCGCCGTCTCTGCCGTTGGACTACGACCCCTGTGATTTTCCCTTGCCTGCGAAATTATCCGTTTGTGAATGACGGTTCGGGCAAAAGAATCGCAGATTCCCTGTTCTGTTGTCGAGCCAATTTCCGCTGATGTGGTCGGCGTGTAGCGTCGGCGACTGACCCAGCCAAGCGCCGCCTATCCTACAACGTGAGCACTCGTAGGGAACTCCTCCTTCGCGAAGGGCACGGCGTAGGAACGCCGGTCGCTGTCAAGAACTGCCCTTTGGCGGCATGACCAGGATCTCCGTCGCGGTTCGACGAGCGGGGGAGCATGTGCCCCGGCTATGTGCCTGGCCGAGGAAGTGCGAGGTCGATGCCGAAGTGTTTGAGGCGGCGGCTGATGTGCGCGTGCGTGCCCCCGGACCACCGGATTCGGAGATGGCGGAGCACATCGGCGATGCTGAGGGAGTTGGCGGCCGCCTCGGCGAGCAGTTCGGGGGTGTATTTGTACTTCGGGTTCGCCATGGCCCGAGCCTATTGAGCGGCACCGGCAATTTCGGTCGGTCCGAATTCGGAGCAAAATCGGAAATATCCATGATGCCGCCGGATCCGGCGTCCCGGGACAACGAAGCGGACATGAACATCCACGCCGTCGTCACGAGACGCCGGGCTCATCCGTGGGCGAGGAGGCGGCGGCCGATCATCTCGTACGGCCGCGTAGGCGGGCGGCGAGGCTGGCCAGTCCGCCCGGCAGGAAGTACACCATCACGATGAAGAGCACGCCGAGCACGAACAGCGGCTCGGACAGCGGCGCGCGCAGCGCCTCCGGCAGGCCCGCGACGGCGTCGGACGTGCCGAGCGCGGCGAGCCGGTGGTCGAGGTAGGTGTACAGCACGCCGCCGAGCATGGCGCCCCAGCGGCTTCCCGTACCGCCGAGCACCACCATGACCAGGAAGGCGAGGGTGAAGTTCGACGTCGTGATCTGCGGGCTCGATCCGCCGACCAGGAAGAGGTGGACGACCCCGCCCAGTGTCGCCAGGAATGACGCGATCACGAAGGCCAGCAGCCGGAACCGGTACGGCGGGAGACCGAGGACCGACACCCTGCGTTCGTTCTCGCGGATCGCCTGCCAGACGCGGCCGGGCTCCGACGCCACCACCCAGGCGATCACCGCCAGCACGACGATCAGGTAGCCGAGGGCGATCCAGTACAGATTCGCGGTGTTGGCCACGCCGGAGAGGAACGCCGGGATCGCGTCGGGCGCGAGCGGCAGCCCCTCCTCGCCGCCGGTGAGCCGCCCCGGATCGCTCATCACGAGGATCGAGCCGACCTGCGCGGTCGCGAGGGTCACCATGGCGAACGCGATGCCGTTCACCCGCAGCGCCACGGCGCCGAGGAGCGCGGGCACGACCAGGCCCACGAGTACGGCGAGCAGCAGCGCGGCGGGGAGGGTGAGGCCGAGCTTCGTCACGGCGATGTTGACCGTGTAACTGCCCAGCGCCACGTAGAGCGCGTGCCCGAAGGACAGCAGCCCCGTACGGCCGAAGAGCAGGTCGTACGTGGCCGCGAGCCCGGCGAAGACGAGGCAGACGGCGAGCAGTTGCAGCGATCCCGGGCTGTTGGCCGGGCCGGGCAGCAGCCCGGGCAGGTCCAGCGTCGAGAACGGCAGGATCGCCAGCACGGCGAAGGCGGCCACCGGCGCGCCGCGCCGTATCCAGCGGCGGCGGGGTGAGTCGGGACGCGGGCGGAGGTCGTCCGCGGTCGCGGTCTCGGAGGCGTCTGCTGTCGTGGTCACGCTGCCCTCCCTGCCAGGCCGCCCGGCCGGGCCAGCAGGACCACGGCGAGCAGGAGCACGACCGAGGCCTCCCCGACGCCCGCGGCCGCGTAGAAGCTGGTGAACTGCTGGACCAGGCCGACCAGCACGGCGGCGATCGCCGAGCCGGTGACCGAGCCCATGCCGCCGATGACGACGACGATGAAGGCGAAGATGAGCAGAGAGGTGCCCTGCCCGGGGGACACGTTGCCGAAGTAGACCCCGGCGAGCGCTCCGGCCAGCGCGGCCGCCGCGCCGCCGATGGCGAACACCAGCGTGAAGGCGGTGCGTACGTTGATGCCGAGGGCGGTGACCATGGTCCGGTCCTCGACGCCGGCCCGGACGATCAGGCCGAAGCGGGTCCGGCGCAGGAACACCTGGATCGCGACCAGCACCACGACGGCCGCGCCGATCAGCAGGAACCGGTCGTTGGGCACGATCGCGCCGAGGATACGCGTGGTCCCGGTGGCCCATTCCGGCCGGGGGAACGTCAGCGGGTCGGCGCCGAAGGCGGCCTGCAGCAGCGCCACCCCCGCCAGGCTGAGCCCGACGGTGACGAGCACCTGCTCGATCGTCCGGCGGTAGAGCGGCCGGATCAGCAGCGTCTCGACGAGTACGGCGGTCGCCGTGCCGGCCACGACGCCGAACATGACGGCGGGCACGAACGGGAATCCGAGGTGCGTCGAGGACCACCAGGTGCCGTACGCGCCGACGGCGAGGAACAGGCCGTGGGCGAAGTTCAGCACGTCGGCCAGTCCGAAGATGAGGGACAGCCCGGAGGCGATGAGGAAGTAGAGCGCGCCCAGGCCGAGGCCGGTGAGCGCGAGGAGCACGATGTTGCTCATCGAGTCTCCTCACGTGCGGGATCGCCGGGCCGCGGCCGTGAGAAGAGTGCGGAAGAGGTCACGCCACCCCCAGGAGTTCGCGGGTGAGGTCGGAGTCGGAGAGCAGGGAGGCGGCCTCGCCGGTGTGGACGACGGTTCCCTGCTCGATGACCACGACGTGGTCGGCGATCCGCCGTACGAGTGCGAGGTTCTGCTCCACCAGCAGGATGGGCACCTCGCGGGCGGCGCGTTCCAGCACGTCGGCCACCTCGGTGACGATCTTCGGCGCGAGCCCCTTGGTGGGCTCGTCGACCAGCAGCATCCGGTTGCCGTTGAGCAGGGTGCGGCCGATCGCGACCATCTGCTGCTGGCCTCCGGACAGGGTGCCCGCGCGCTGCGCGCCCCGCTGCTTCAGCTCGGGAAACATCTCGTAGACCAGGTCGTATCGATGCGGGCCGCGTCCGCGTTCGGCCAGCCGGAGGTTCTCGGTGACGGTCAGCCCGGCGAAGATGCCGCGATCCTCGGGCGCGTAGCCGAGGCCGCGCCGGACGATCGCGTGCGTGGGCAGTGCGCCGATCTCCTCGCCGTCCAGGCGTACGCTCCCGGTCTTCGGCACGATGCCGAGTACGGCCTTCAGCGTGGTGGTCTTGCCCGCGCCGTTGCGTCCGAGCACGGCGGTGACGCCGGTGGCCGGTACGGCGAAGCCGATGCCCTGGAGGATGTGCGAGCTGCCGATCCGCACGTGCAGGTCGGTGATCTCCAGCAGCGGTGTCACAGCGCCTCCCCGAGGTAGGCCTCCTGCACGACCGGGTCGGCCATGACGGCGTCCGGCGCGTCGAGGGCGAGCAGGCTGCCGTGGTGCATGACGGCGACCCGGTCGGCGAGGCCGAGCAGGACGTCCATGTGGTGCTCCACCATCAGCACGGTGCGGCCCTGTTCGCGGTGGACGGACCGGATCACCTCGGTGAGCGCGGGCACGTCCGCCACGCCGACCCCGGCCATCGGCTCGTCCAGCAGGATGAGGCGGGGGTCGGTGGCCAGCAGGATGGCGATCTCCAGCTTGCGCTTGTCGCCGTGGGACAGCGCTCCGGCGGTCTCGCGGGCCCGGTGGGCGAGCCCCACGCGTTCGAGAGCCTCGGCGGTGGCGAGCCACGCCGCGCGGTCCGACTCGGCCCGCCGCCAGATCCGCAGGCAGGTGCCGCGGTGCGCCGCGGCGGCCAGCCGTACGTTCTCGGCGACGGTGAGGGCGGGGAAGACGCTGGAGGACTGGAAGGTGCGGCCGAGCCCCTGGCGGGCGCGGCGGTGCGGCGGCGCGTGGGTGATGTCGCGGCCGTCCAGCTCGATCGTGCCGCCGGTCGACCGGGTCAGTCCGGAGATCAGGTTGAACAGCGAGGTCTTGCCGGCGCCGTTCGGGCCGATGACGGCGACGAACTCGCCCTCGGCCACGTCGAAGCCGACGTCGGAGACGATATGGGCCCCGCCCACCGCCCAGCTCAGCCCGCGTACGCGCAGGACCGGCCGGGCGGGGGCGGCGACGGTGCTGGTCACTTCTGCGCGGCCGCCGCGGGCGCGACGGCGTCGGCGTCGAGCTTCTTGACGACCTCGGCGGTGGGGGTCGCGCCGCCGGTCAGCTTGGCCTGGAACATCGGCTGGAGGAGGGCGTGGTCCTCGGCGCGTACGGTCATCGCGCCCTTGACGCCGTCGAAGCTCCATCCGGCGAGGCTCTTGACCATCGCGTCGGGGTCGTTGCCCTTCTCGGCGGCGTGCACGATCATCTGGGCGGCGGTGAAGCCGTCGCCGGTGAACAGGTCGACGGTGCCGCCGGCCTTGGTGACGCGCTCCGTCATGGCCTTCTCGACGTCGGTGCCCGCCGCGTCGGCGAAGTAGTGCGAGAGGAAGTTGACCTTGTCGGCGACCGGTCCGTACGCGGGCCAGGTGGCGGTGATGTCGAGGCCCGTCACGACGATCGTCGCGTCGAAGACGCCCTGCTGGCCGAGGGCGGTCCACATCGCCTGCGCGGTGGTGCCCGCCCAGGCGACGAACAGCAGGTCGGCCTTGGCCTCCTTGGCCTGGGTGGCGAACGGCGTGAAGTCCGTCGCGCTCGCCGGGACGAGCAGCGGCTCGACCTTCGCGCCCTTGGCGCCGAGCACGGCCTGCACGCCGGCCACGTTGGCCTGGCCGAACGCGCTGTCCTGGGCGAAGACGACGACCTTCTTGCCCTGGACGTCCCCGATGAAGGCGGCGGCGGTGTTGATGTCCTGCGCGGTCTGGCGGCCGGACCTGAACGTGTACGTGCCGGCGCCGGTGACCGCGTCGGTGGCGGCGGGGCCGGAGACGAAGAGCACCTTGTTCTGTTCGGCGATCGGCGCGACCTGGGTCGCGACGCCGGAGGAGGTGGAGCCGGCGAGGATCTTGTATCCCTTGCCGATCAGGTCCTTCGCCGCGGACACCGCCTTGGCCGGGTCTCCGGCGTCGTCCACCTCGGTGACCTCGACGGTCCGGTCGCCGATCTTCTTGCTTCCGTTCGTGGCGTAGTCGAGCCCGGCCTGGAAGCCCTCGACGTACTGCTTGCCGTACGAGGCGAGCGGTCCGGACTTGGAGTAGACGAGACCGACCTTGATCGGTTCCGTGCCGCCGCCGGTTCCCGAGCCGGCGGTGCCGGGGCTGCCGCACGCCGCGGCGAGGAGCAGGACCGCCGCGGTGGTCAGCGCCGCGGGAAGCCGGACCGGGTGACTCTTACGACCCATGGTCAACTCTTTTCTGCAGGCATGGGGGGAGATCGGGAAAGCGCAGGCGGAGAACCTGACCGGATTGGCGGAAAGGCTAGGCAAAGCGTGATCGCGGTTCCATGTGCCCTGTCCCCACAACGGGCGGGGATGTGGTGTTAGGCCCAGCCATCTCGCGCCCCCGCCGGATGCTTCCGAGTTCGCTCCACCGGTTCTCGTGCGCGCGGGCCGGCCCGCCGATGGGGGAGTCGGCGGGCCGGCGTGTCCGGTCCATACGTGGTGTGGGCGCGATGTGTCGGTCCGCCACGTGGCGGGTGGTGCTACAGGCGGGCGGCCGCCGGGGGGTTCAGCACTGGCCGTCGGCGAGCTCCCAGTAGCCCGGTCCGGTCTGCCGGAGCGTGTGGGTGACGAAGACGTTCCACAGGCCCATGGCGTCATCGGATCCGTTGGCGTAGGTGTATCCGCCCGACTGGTAGGCGCGGCCCGCGACCGTGTGGGCGTAGTTGCTGGCGGTCACGCAGACCGCGCTCGGGGTCGGCGTCGGTGACGGTGACGGCGACGTGCTGGGCGTGGGCGTGGGCGTCGGGCTCGGTGTGGGGCTGGCCGACGGGCTGGGGGTGGGGGAGCCGTCGAGGCCGAAGAACCGGGTGTCGTAATAGGCGGAGCAGATGGTGTCGAGGAAGTAGGCCCCCGCCGTGCCGCACTGGTCGGCCGCGCCGCCGGGATCCACCGGAGTTCCGTGCCCCATCCCGGCGACCTGGTAGAACCGGACCGCGTCGTCGCCGTACCGCTCCAGGGTGGTGCCGGCGGGCAGGCTCTCGGTGGACGTCGGCGTCTGGCCGACCCCGGCCACGTTGGTGAACTGGTCGCGCAGCTCCACGCCGTTGGCCTTGTTGACGACGTAGTCGGCCTGCCCGTGCCAGACGGCGACCCTGGGGCGCGGTCCCGCGTACCCCGGATAGGCGGCCCGGACGAGGTCGCCCCACTGGGCCGGGGTCTTGGCGACCGCCCCGGTCATGCAGGTGCTCGACGAGGCCGGCGGAGAGCATCGGTACGGCAGGCCGGCCACGACGGAGCCGGCCCGGAACAGGTCGGGGTAGGTGGCGAGCATGACCGCGGCCATCGCGCCGCCCGCCGACAGGCCGGTGATGGAGATGCGCGCGGGGTCGAGACGATAGGCGCTTGTGGCGTGGCCGACCATCTGCGCGACGGACAGCGCCTCCCCCTGGCCCCGCTTGATGTGGGCCTCCTGGTACCAGAGAAAGCAGTTGGAGGGGAAGGCGGTGGCGTCGATCCGCTCGGGGAGGATCAGCGCGAAGCGGTGCAGGTCGGCGAACTTCCGCCACCCCGAGTTGGTGAAGTAGTCATTGGCGGTCTGGGTGCAGCCGTGCAGGGCCACCACGGCGGGCGCGCCGTCGGGCAGCCCGTCGGGGCGGTAGACCCACATGTTGAGGGCGCCGGGGTTGGATCCGAACCCGGTGACCTTCTCCAGTCCGGCGGCCCGGGCGGGACGCGCCCCGGCGAGCAGGACGGCGATCAGCCCGAGCGCCGTGAGGGCGGCGACGACGGGCAGGGAGGCGGACACCCGCCGGCCGGGGTGTCCCGGCGGGCGGGTCGCGGGGCGGCTCGGCGAGTGTTTCTGGGGGGAGGACAGCGGCGCTCCGCCGTCGGGGAGTGGGATCACGAGCGGCTCCTCGTTCACAGGCCCGACATCTGCCCGTGACGGTATAGACGACCGCCGTTCCGTGATATGTGGTGTGTCCCCCGTTCGGCCGCCGCCGGAATATGGGATCGCGACGTGTGCGCCGCCCACACCGCGTCGCCGCGCCCACACCGCCGCGCTGTCGTCGGCGGGGGCCGGTGGCCGCCCCGGTCCGGCCCGCTCGCCGCGCGGCCGCCGTTTCGGGCGGCCCGGCGACCGCGACACGCCTCCTTACGCGGTCAGGAGACGCCGAGCTCCTTGAGCAGGCGGGCGACGTGACCGGTGGCCTTCACGTTGTAGAGCGCCTTCTCGATCTTGCCGTCGGCGTCGATGACGAACGTGGACCGGATGACCCCCATGATCGTCTTGCCGTAGTTCTGCTTCTCGCCGTACGCGCTGTACGCCTTGTGGACGTCCAGGCCGGGGTCGGAGAGCAGCGGGAAGGTCAGCGCGTCGTGCTCGCGGAACCGCTGGAGCTTGGCCGGGGTGTCCTTCGACACACCGAGGACGGCGAAGCCGTGGCCGGTCAGCGCGCTCAGGTTGTCGCGGAAGTCGCACGCCTGCTTGGTGCAGCCGGGCGTCATCGCGGCCGGGTAGAAGTAGAGGACGACCTTCCTGCCGCGGAACGACTCGAGCGAGACGTCGTTTCCGTCGGCGTCGGTAAGGGTGAAGTCCGGTGCGGCGTCGCCCGGCTCGAGCCTGCTCATCAAGTCCTCCTGCTATTGGACGGAAAAGCCCATGGTTCGCGCGCAACGCGGGTGACCCGCGAGGATGCGGGTAGGCGCTTATAAAGCTACCGGGTCGGCCGCCGTACGACGCGGCCACGTGAACTGGCAGACTGATCGGACATTTAGTACCACAGGAGGGGGTCGCCATGGCGGACACCGATCCCGATGCGCTTGAGCGGGAGATCGAGCGTACGCGAGTGGAGCTGGCTCGTACGGTCGACGCCATAGCTGACCGGGTGAGCCCGAAGCGCGTCGCCGAGCGGAGCGTGGCGAAGGTCAAGGCGAACGCGGAGCGCCTGGTCGGGGGTCAGCATCGGCAGGTCAGGCCGGGCGAGGAGGGGCAGGCCGGTGTCTGGGAGGAATACCCGCCCAGGGACATCAGCCCTGTCCTGATGGTGGTGGGCGCGGCCCTTGTCGTGGGTGCCGCCGTCCTCTTGCTCCGCCGTCGCAGGCGGAGCTGACCGCACGCGGAGCTGACCGCACGCCGGCGAGCCGGCAGAGCGCCAGAACGCACCAGGGCCCCTGATCGGAGACTCCCGATCAGGGGTCCTCGCATGGTCAGAGGAAGGTCTTGCCCTCGCCCCGATAGGTGGGGACCTCCTCCACCACCCGGTCGCCCTCGATCAGGTGCAGGCTGGCGAACCGCTCGCACAGCTCGCCCGCCTTGGCGTGGCGGAACCACACCCGGTCGCCGACCCGCAGGTCGGAGGCGGCGTCGCCGAGCAGCGGCGTCTGCACCTCGCCCGCGCCCTCGTTGGCGTCGTACCGCAGCCCGGCCGGCAGGTACGGCTGCGGCAGCCGCGTCGGCCCGGGGGACCCCGAGGCGTGGTAGCCGCCGCCGAGCACCGTCGCGATGCCGGGCGCGGGCTTGCGCACCACGGGCAACGCGAACAGCGCCGCCGGGTGCCCGTCGAAGTTGCGGTAGAAGTCGAACAGCCGCGGGTGGAAGAAGCCGGACCCGGCGGCCACCTCGGTGATCGCCTTCTCGCGCACGGTCGTCTCGATGCTGCCGGTGCCGCCGCCGTTCACGAACTCCAGGTCGGCGACCCGTCGTACGGCCTGCACGATCCGGCCCCTGCGGACGATCAGCTCGCGGCGTGAGCGCGCCTGCATCCAGCGGACGACCGTGCCGTACGGGCCGGGGATCTTGTCGCCGACGCCGGCGATCTGCGCCTCGTACGCCATGAGTCCGGTGAGGCGGAGGCCGGGGCGCCGGGCGATCTCGGCGGCGATCTCCGCGGCCTGCGCGGGCTCGCGCAGCGGGGAGCGCAGCGCCCCCGCCCGCAGCTTGCCGGCGAACGCGACGAATGCCGCGTCGATGTCCAGACATACCCGGATCTCGTGGGGCTGGCCCTGGAGCAGGTCCAGGTGCTCGGGAGAGTCGACCATCAGCGTGATCTCCCGGGCCGCGACCGGGTCGGCGCCCAGGGCGCGGATGGCGTGGCGGTCAGTGGTCGGGTAGGCCACGAGCACATCGCGCATCCCCGTGGAGACCAGCCAGAGCGCCTCGGGGAGGGTAAACGCCATAATCCCGGCGAATCCCTCCATCGCGAGGACGCGTTCAAGGATCGGGCGGCAGCGGATCGACTTACTGGCCACCCTGATCGGCTTGCCGGCCGCCCGGCGGGCCATGCTCTCCGCGTTCAACCGCAGCGCGTCGAGGTCGAGCACCGCGAACGGCGCCTCCAGGTGAGCGGTGGCCCAGTCCAAGCGCTGTCGGTCGTCCATGTCGGCAGCTTAGTACCGCTCTTCCGGAATATATGAGTCGGGTTCACATTAATCGCGGGGCAAATTTTGCGGCGGCGGACCTTCAAGATCCGGTCGATGGAGTGGTGCACCACCCCCGCCGATCTTTTGCGGTGTACGCATATGCACGTGAGCATGCCTGTACACGGGAAGTGGTGATCGGCCCGATGAGCATCGTCGAGGACATCCTCGCGGCCTCCCCGTCAGCGTCGGGGCGAACGGAACAGCGCACGCTGCGGCGCAACGCCGTCCGCGCGCTGCGGCCCGGGCGCGCTCCCGCGGGCGTCCTGGTCGCCGTCGTGATCGCCACGGCGGCGTGGACCGCGCTCGCGGTGATCATCGGGAGCCTCTTCGGCGCCCCCGCGGGGCCCCGGCTGGGCCGCCTGCTCTCGATCACGCTCGGTGACCCGGTCGTCCGGAGCGTGGCGAGCGCGATGGTCGTCCTCGGAGCGCTGCTGGTCGCCCTCGCGCTGACCCCCGGGCGTCCCCGGCTCGTCGCCGTGGAGACCACCGACCCGCATCTCGTGATCGGCCTCACCCGCAGTGGCCTGCGCCGTACGCTGGTGAGCGCGGCGCGGGGGGTCGAGGGGGTCGAGGCGGCCCGCGTCCGCATCCACCCGCGGCGCATCGAGGTGACCGTCGTCACCCGCACGCAGGGCACGGGCGAGTTGCTCCGCGCCGTCGGCACCGCCGTTGGGGACCGGCTCGCCGGCCTCGGCGTCCAGGGCCGTCAGGACGTCGTCGTACGGCTGCGCCGGGCGAGGGTGTGACGATGCGCGCGTACCTGGGAAACCGCGTCGGCATCCTCGTGGTCGGCCTGGCCCTGCTGGTGGGCGGCGTCGCCGTGCTGCTCGCCGCGGGCGAGCGGCCCGGGGACCCGGTGCTCGACCTGAGCTTCTTCACCGAGAACGCCTGGGCGCGGCCCTTCGGCGTTCTCGTGCCCCTGGTGATCGGCATCGTCGCGACGCGCTGGCTGCTCGTCGCCCTCGGCTGGGGGCGGATCGGCACGCGTACCGGCTCGGGGATCGCCATGCTCGGCGTGGCGCTCAAGGGCGTTCAGGGCATCGGCAAGCTGTACGTGCGGCTGGTCGGCGACAGCAGGATGCGGATCAGCATCGACCTCCTGCCCGAGGCGGACCCGGCCGAGGTGATCGGCCGGCTGAACGCCGAGGCGGTGTCACGAGTGCGCGGCCTGGTCGGCCGCGGAGACCTTCCGACGCTGGTCAGGCTGCACATCCGGCGCCGCTGACCGGCGGGCGCCCAGCGCCAGCCCGGCCGCGAGGCAGGCGAGCGGCACCACCGGCACGATGTAGCGGTGGTCGAAGGCCGCGATCATCGGCGGGGCGAAGAGCAGGGCCGCGGCGGCGGCCAGCGGCGGGATCACGGCCCACCGCCGCACGAACAGGCCGCCCAGCCCGATCAGCAGGATGACCGCGAGGAACGGCCCGCGCAGGTAGCCCTGCTCCTGGTAGGCGCGCAGCCACCCCGCCCACGGCTCCACCACCCGGCTCTCGCCCGAGGAGCCCTGGTAGGCGGTGGTGAGCTGCGTCGCGGTGCGCCCCGCGGACGCGATCTTGTCGGGGAACGGCTTCGCCGAATCAGGGAAGACGTACGCGCTCTGCGGCCCGGGGGAGGGGTAGACCCGGCGCTCCCACTCGAAGGCCCAGAGAGCGTCGCTCAACCCGGTGCGCAGGAAGTCGAGCGGCTGGCTGCGGATCGCCAGCGACGCGAACTCGCCGGCCAGCTCCTCCCGTTTCGCCCCGACGCGCTGGAGCGGGGAGGTGGCGTCCCAGATGTAGGCGGGCGCGGCCAGTCTCGGCTCGGTGGGGCAGAGCGGGGTGAGGCGCGGAGCGGGGTCCATCTTGGTGCAGTCGGCGAACGTCATGGTGCGCGACCACAGCCACGTGCTGCTGCCGCCCATGCCGTACGAGCCGTGTGCGCTGTGGAACCAGACGGCGTAGCCGCCGAGGACGACCGCCGCCGCCGCGACGCCCGAGACCAGCGCTCGCGCGCCCGCCCGGGTCAGCAGCAGCCAGACGGCGGCGATGACGATCAGCGGGAGCCCGATGGTCCGGGTGACGGTCGCCAGCGCCAGCAGCAACAGCGCCGCGGTTGCGGCCGTGACGGACGGTTTCGGCCGCCACACCAGGATCGCCACCCCGGCCACGGCCAGGAAGGTGAACAGCAGGTCGGCCATCATCAGGTGTTCGAGCTGGATCTGGTGGGCATCCAGGAGGATCGGCGCGGCGACCAGCGCCGCGATCCATCCCCGCAGTGCCGTACGGCGGCGCAGCATGACGTAGACGAGGACGGCGATGCCGATCCCGAGCAGATGCTGGACGATCACGACGGCCTGGATGTCGCGCAGCGGGCTGAGCAGCCACAGGAACAGCGAGTAGCCGGACGGGCGGGACGCCAGCGGGCGCAGATCGAGGCCCGAGCTCAGGTACGCGAACGAGTCGGCCCAGAACCACAGCGCCGGGCGGTAGCCGAGCACGGCCAGCGCCCGCAACGCCACGCCGAGCACGAGCAGGGCGGCGAACGCCAGGTGCGACCGCAGGAACGAGGCCACCTTCCCCCTTGCGGTTGCTTAACCGACCGACAAATCAGGAACCGCCAGGATAAAGCATGATCCTGTGAGGAAAGGCGTTGCCTTGGGGCGCCGAGCGCTGTCATGCCGGAGGCGTGACAATGAGCAGGCTCAGCGGGTGACGCCCTCCTGGCGGGTGAGGAGCCCGAGTTCGGCGCGGGTGGGCAGGCCCTCCCAGTCGCCGGAGACCGTGCAGGCGAACGCCCCGGCGGTGACGGCGGTGTCCAGGCGGGTCTCGGGCGGCGCGCCGGCGAGCAGTTCGGCGAGGTATCCGCCGACGAAGGCGTCGCCCGCGCCCACCGGGTCGAGCACCTCCACGGGTACGGCGGGGCGGACCAGCGGACGGCCGTCCACCAGCGCGGCGCACCCCTTGGCGCCCAGCTTGACGACCACCTGCGTCGGCCCGAGGTCGGCGAGGGCGGCGGCGAGGTCGAGCGGGTCGTCCTTGGCGGGCACGAACAGCTCGGCCTCCTCGATCCCGGCGAAGACCACGTCGCTGTCGGACAGGATGCCCGACAGCCGTTCGGCCGCGTGGGCCCGGCTCCAGAGCCTGCCCCGGTAGTTGACGTCGAAGGAGACGGTGACGCCGTGGCGGCGGGCCAGGCCGACCGCGTGGCGTACGGCCTCGGCGGCGGAGTCGGAGAGCGCCGGAGTGATGCCGGTGACGTGCAGCAGTCCGGCGCCGGCTATGGCGTCCTCGGCCACGTCGGCGGGGCTCAGCCGCGATCCGGCGCTGCCCGCCCGGTAGTACCAGACGTTAAGCGACTGGTTGGTGCGCCGTTCCTTCACCATGAGGCCGGTGGGCGCGCCGTCGTCGACGATTGCGCGTACGTCGAGGCCCTCGGCGCGCAGTTCGCGCAGCACCAGGTCGCCGAAACCGTCGGCGCCGACCCGGCCGATCCAGGTGACGGGGACGCCGAGCCGCCGCAGCGCGATGGCGACGTTGCTCTCCGCGCCGCCGACGCCGACGGCCATGCTCGGCGCGTGCCGGAGCGGACCGGTGCGCTCGGTGGTGAGCAGGGCCATGGTCTCTCCGAGCGTGATCGCGCCCCGCGGCTGCGGCTCACCCATCGCGCCTCCCTCCGTTCTCGGCGGTTTCCCGGCGGTCCCGCGAGTCGCGGGGCTCACGGCGGGGACACCCGGTGCTGGAGTCGGCGCTCGCCGCGTGGGCCCGGCACACCCGCGACGACGAGCCGGACGACCCCGCGGCCGCCCGGCTGCGCGCGGCCTGGTCGGGACGCCGGGACGCGGAGGCCGTACGGGCGCTCCTGCTCGTCCTCGGCGCCGCCGACCTCGCGGACGACACCGGCCTGGTCACCGCCGTGGCCGGGCGCCTGATCAGCACTCGATGACGTTGACGGCGAGGCCTCCCCGGCTGGTCTCCTTGTACTTGTCGAGCATGTCCCTGCCGGTGTCACGCATGGTCTTGATGGCCTTGTCGAGCGACACGAAGTGGCGGCCGTCGCCACGCAGCGCGATGCGGGACGCGGCGATCGCCTTGACCGACGCCACCGCGTTCCGC
This sequence comes from Microtetraspora malaysiensis, assembly GCF_050947145.1. NCBI lineage: Bacteria > Bacillati > Actinomycetota > Actinomycetes > Streptosporangiales > Streptosporangiaceae > Microtetraspora > Microtetraspora malaysiensis. The sequence continues at coordinate 7,853,499 of NZ_CP191998.1, read as the reverse complement.
TCGATGCACGGGATCTGAACCAGTCCGCCGATCGGGTCGCAGGTCAGGCCCAGGTTGTGCTCGATGCCGATCTCGGCGGCGTTCTCGACCTGCTCAGGGGTGCCGCCGAGCGCCTCGGTGAGCCCGGCCGCGGCCATCGAGCAGGCCGACCCGACCTCACCCTGGCAGCCGACCTCGGCGCCGGAGATCGAGGCGTTCTCCTTGAAGAGCACCCCGATCGCCCCCGCGGTGAGCAGGAAGCGTACGACGCCGTCGTCGTCGACCCCCTCGACGAACCGCGTGTAGTACGACAGCACCGCCGGGATGATGCCGGCCGCGCCGTTCGTCGGGGCGGTGACGATCCGGCCGCCCGCCGCGTTCTCCTCGTTCACCGCGAGCGCGAACAGGGTCACCCAGTCCATCGCGCGCAGCGGGTCGCGGTCGGCCTCGGTCTGCAGGCGGCGGTACAACTGGTTCGCCCGCCGCCTGACCTTGAGCCCGCCCGGGAGGACGCCCTCCATGGAGGTGCCGCGCCGTACCGACTCGGCCATGACCGACCACAGGTGCAGCAGCCCCTCGCGGATCTGCGCGGGCGTGCGGCCGAAGGCCTGCTCGTTCTCCAACATGAGCGCGGAGATCGACAGGCCGGTCTCCGAGCACCGGGCGAGCAGCTCCGCCCCCGTGGTGAAGGGGTGGGGGAGCACGGTGTCGTCCGGCTTGATGCGGTCGGCGCCGGTGGCGTTCTCGTCCACGACGAACCCGCCGCCGACCGAGTAGTAGATCTTCTCGCGCAGGATCTCGCCCGAGTCGGTGAAGGCGGTGAACCGCATCCCGTTCGGATGGTGGGGCAGCGTGATCTTGCGTTCGAAGACGAGGTCGTCGCCGACGACGAAGGGGATCTCGCGGGAGCCGTACAAGGTGACCGTGCCCGACTCCCGCATGGCGGCGAGCCGCGCGTCGACCGTGTCCACGTCGACCAGTTCGGGCTTCTCCCCGGACAGGCCGAGCAGCACCGCCTTGTCGCTGCCGTGTCCCTTGCCGGTCAGGCCGAGCGAGCCGTACAGAATGACCTCGACGCGCGAGGTCTTCTCAAGTAGACCGTCCTGGTGAAGGCCGCGGGCGAACTTGTGCGCCGCGGCCATCGGGCCGCCCGTGTGGGAGCTGGACGGCCCGATGCCCACCTTGAACAGATCGAAGACACTGATCGCCATGATCCATGCCCTTATCTGGAAATCTCAGGGAATTTCAGGATTCGCCCGAGGTGAGGGTGGTGTACTCGGCGGCCGAGAGCAGGTCCTCCGGCTCGCCCTCCATGCGTACGCGGAACAGCCAGCCCTCGCCGTACGGGTCGGAGTTGACCAGCGAGGGGTCGTCCACGACCGCCGGGTTGGTCTCCACGATCTCGCCGCCGACCGGGGCGTAGATGTCGCTCACCGACTTGGTGGACTCCACCTCGCCGATCGCGTCACCGGCCTCGACAGTGCTGCCCACCTCGGGCACCTGCACGAAGACCACGTCACCGAGCTGCTCCGCGGCGAACGCGGTCACACCCACCGTCACGGTGAGACCGTCGTCAACGCCGGCCACCCACTCGTGCTCCTTGGTGTAGCTCAGCTCTTCGGGGATGCTGCTCACTTGCTCCTCCTGTAGAAAGGCAGATCAACGACGTCAACGGGCTCTTGGCTGCCACGGATGTCCACGGCCAGATTTCCCTTTTCGAGGGCGTCGGCCGAGACGTACGCCATGGCGATGGGCTTGCCAAGAGTCTGTGAAGGCGCACCGCTGGTCACCACGCCGACGACCTCGCCCTCCCGCGTGACCGGGTATCCGTGGCGGGGGACTCGGCGGCCGCGCGCCACCAGGCCGACCAGGCGCCGCTCGGGGGCCGGGTGCCCGGACAGCGCGGCCTTCCCGACGAAGTCGCCCGGCTTGTCGAACTTCACGACCCGGCCCAGCCCGGCGTCGAAGGGCGTCATCTCCGCGGTCAGCTCGTTGCCGTACAGGGGCATGCCCGCCTCCAGCCGGAGGGTGTCGCGGGAGGACAGGCCGCACGGCCGCACCCCCAGCTCCGCGCCCGCCTCGGTGAGGGCGTTCCACAGCCCGGCGGCGTCCTCGGGCCGGGAGAACAGCTCGAACCCGTCCTCGCCGGTGTAGCCGGTACGCGCGATCATGACCTCGAACCCGGCGACCGTGCCGGGGAGGCCCGCGTAGTACTTGAGCCCGACCAGGTCGGCGTCGGTCAGCTTGCCGAGGATCGCGGTGCTGTTCGGCCCCTGGATCGCGACCAGCGCGTACGCGTCCGACCGGTCTTCGACCTGGGCGTCGTACGACTTCGCGCGCTCGGTCAGCTCCTGTGCGACCTTGGCGTAGTTGGACGCGTTGGCGACGACCATGAAGTCCTCCGGCGCGAGCCGGTAGACGATGAGGTCGTCCAGCACGCCGCCGTCCTCCGTGACGATCATCGTGTATCTCGCCCGGCCGGGCTCGAGCACGCTCAGGTGGCCGACGAGGGCGTAGTCCAGCGCCTCTCCTGCCTGCGGGCCGGTGACGTGGATCTCGCCCATGTGGGACAGGTCGAACAGCCCGGCCGCGGTGCGCACCGCGTTGTGCTCGGCCGACTCGCTGCCGTAGCGCAGGGGCATCTGCCATCCCGCGAAGTCGGTGAGCGTGGCGCCGAGGCCTTCGTGAACCTCACGCAACGGGGTAGATCGTGACATGATCGCACCTCAGGAAGACGGATGAGAGCATCCTCCCCCTCTGTCATCGGTGCCTGAGAGCTTCGTCCGTTTTTTGCCGGACTTTCACCTTCGGCGAGGCCGGTCACGGCCTGCTTTCCAGAGGTCACCTGGCCCGCACGGTCCTTTGCCTTGAGAGGTTCGCGGGGAGGGCTTGCTCCTTCAGGGGACCTGACCGGCTTGTCAGGACGCTCTCCCGCACGGGTTCATTCGGTGCCCCGTCAGCCTAGTGGTCGGACGCCATCTCGCGAAACTGCCTACCGCCGCTCACCTCGGAGTAGGCCGCGCGCCTCCAGCGGCTCGTAGACCTCAGACCGCTCGCAATTCGGCGACCGACTGGACCAGGCCGCTTCTTTCGAGACTGGCCAGCACATCCTCGGCGGTGCCGGGCGGATTCCTCCAGGAGTCGGCGATCTGTTGCTCCAGGATCTGCTGAGTCCACTTCGCCTGCACGATGCCGGCCTGGGCGATCCTGATCAGGAGATCGCGAAGTGTGCTCGGGTACAGCACGCATGCGTCGTACACAACGGTGAAGACCACGTCAGTCGAGCCCTAGATCGCGTGTCATGGCCGACAGTTCGTCGGCGGCTGCTCTTCGGCGCTGGTCGTCCTTCCGTCTGTACTCCAGAAGTGACTCGGCGCGGACTCTTCTGTGTGTGCCCACCAGGCGATATTCGATCTCTCCTGCTTCGAGGAGGCCGATGAGGTAGGGGCGTGACACGTTGAGAAGGTCGGCGGCCTCCTGGGTCGTCAACTCGGCGTGTGCCGGCACCACGGACACGCCGCGACCGGCCGCCATATGGGCGAGTATCGCGGCAAGTAGTTCGACGGCGGCACGTGGCATCACCAGCTCCTCCCGCGTCTCCTCCGCCACGATGCGGATCCGCGCCGGATTGTCGGGGTGGCGCCGCAGGTAGCGGCGAACCCGATGAAGCGCGTCGCGAGCTGCGGCTGCGTCGGGGGAGTTCGGCTGGAGCGGAGCGGATGTCATGGTGCACCTCCAGACGCAGTATCCGACGCAATCGCAATAAACGCAATAGACGAAAGAGTCGCAACAGGCGCGGCCGTGTGTACGCCCGCGACGGCGAGGTGGCACGCCCTCGGGTAGCTCCCGGCCGCCGGGCGGCGGGCGTGGCGAGGCGGGCGACAGAGCGATCAGGAATCGAGAAGCGCCGGTCGGGGAGCCGCAACTAGCGTCATCGCCATGGCTTCCATCGAATCCGTCACCCTTGAGGTGGCCGACCCCACCGCCGTCGAACGCTTCTACACCGACGCCTTCGGATTGGACTCGCCGGTGCGCCTGCGGGCCTCGGAGGCGCCGACGACCGGCTTCCGTGGGTTCACGCTGTCGCTCACGGTGTCCCAGCCGGCCAACGTCAACAGTCTCATCGGCGCCGCTCTGGACGCCGGCGCGTCGCCGGTGAAGCCGGTCACGAAGTCGTTCTGGGGTTACGGCGGCGTCGTCCAAGCCCCCGACGGGACGATCTGGAAGGTCGCGACCTCGGCGAAGAAGGACACCGGCCCGGCCACCCGGCAGATCGACGAGATCGTGCTGCTGCTGGGAGCGGCGGACGTGGCCGCGAGCAGGCGGTTCTACGTTGACCGTGGCCTGGCTGTGGCGAAGAGCTTCGGCCGCAAGTATGTCGAGTTCGCCACGGGGTCGAGTCCCGTCAAGCTGGCGCTCTACGGGCGCCGTGCCCTCGCCAAGGACGCCGGCGTCTCTCCCGACGGCACCGGATCGCACCGGCTCGTGATCGGCAGTGACATCGGGTCCTTCGCCGACCCGGACGGGTTCGCGTGGGAGACCGCGTCGCGTTGAGCCGGGTGGCGCGGCCGCACCCGGCCCCGCCCCTCCTGTCCCGTGGTGGCTACCCGGCGTGCGGCCCAGATGCTCGCAGGCATCGATGAAAGGAGTTCTCTCATGTGTCACCCTTCGTGGACGCGCGCACTCAACGAGGCGCACCGCCGGGGCGACCTCGCGCAGCTGCGGCGCGGTCGGGACCGGATCGACCGGGAGTACGCGCAGCCGTTGGACATGGAGGCGCCGGCCGGCGCGCGCGACGGCGGGGATGTCGTCGTGCGTGGTGACGCAGGTGGCCAGACCGGTCCGGAATCGAGAGGTGCCGACCCCGAGCAGCGACCGGCCTGACCGGCGCGGACATCACCATTCGCACATGACGGCCCGAAGGCCCCCGGCCTTCGGCGCTCGCCGCGCTATCTGGGCCGGCTGTGGGTGGGGGTGGGGCTTCGGGACATGACGCTCGCGGTGTCCCGTGTGCCACCGGTCAGCCGGTCACCGGCCCAGGGCGCGCCATTCGGGAGCAAGGACCGCCCAGACCTGCTTGTCGTAGCGCACGCCCTCGTACGGCCATGCCTCGCGTCGCACGCCCTCCAGCGTCATGCCGAGCCGCTTGGCCACCGCTGAGCTGCGGTCGTTGTCGGCCCGGCAATGCCACTCGGCCCGGTGCAGCCCCCGGGACGTGAACGCCCAGTCCAGCAACACGCCACACGCCTGCGTGATCAGGCCGTGGCCCTCAGCGGACGGCTCCAGCCAGCAACCGATCTCACACGAGCCGAGAGCGGTATTGAAATCGGTGAACATCACACCGCCGGCCAACACTCCGTCCCGCCAGATGCCATATATGCGGGCACCGTCGCCGGCCTGGCGTTCGGCATATCGCTTGAGCGTGGCCCGCGCCCCGTCGACATCGTCGGTGACGAACGCGGACCCGACCCACGGGCGAATGTGCTCGCGAGCCCGATCCAGATGGTCGGCGAACTCCTCGGCATGCCAGACCTCCAGCCCACCAAGGCGAGCACCGTCGCGCAGCGGCAGCGAGAACATGAGGGCCTCCCATTCACATAACAAGTGTTATGGCAATGTACCGTGGCAGCGTGTCACGCACCAAGGGAGATCACGAGGCCCGTCGACGCGACGTCTCCGAAGCGGTCTGGCAGGCCATGGCCACCCGCGGCTTCGCCGGCCTGACCCTGCGCGCCGTCGCCGCCGAACTCGGCGCGACCACCGGCCTGCTCACGCACTATTTCCCCACCAAACAGGCCTTGGTGACGTACGCCCTCGACCTACTCGAACAGCGCACCGTCTCCCGCCCCCGCCGCCACACGGGCGAAGGTCTGGCCGCCCTCAGGGACGCACTGCTGGACATCCTGCCGCTGACCCCTGAAGCCGCCGACAGCAATCGAATCTGGGTCTCCTCCTGGGACGCCGCGCTCTCCGACCCCGCCCTGGGCACCGACTATGCCCGCAAATACGCCCAAAGCCGCGACAGGCTGCGCGAGCGGGTGGCCGCGGCCCAGAAGCTCGGCGACCTGCCTCCTGGCGACCCCGCGCCCATCGCGGCCGGCGCTCAGTCCTTCATCCTCGGCCTGGTGGTCCAGGCCCTGTTCGACCCGGCGGCGTTCCCGCCACAGCGGCAAGTCGAACTCCTGGACGACTACCTGGCCACCCTGACCACCCGTGCTGATGATCCGACGACGATCACTCGGCCCGATCCCGGCGGGGGCTCTGAGCACCGGTCGATCGCCGGCTGCTGTGGCCCTGGCATCGCCGAACGACGAGCGCCGCATCATCGCCGAGATGATGGCCAAGGGCACCTCACGGGTGGCCTGTAGATCGGCGGACCTGCGAGGCGCGTCGGCTCATGCGGTGGCCTGGTCGCCGGTGGTGGCGGTATGGATCGGGACGTCTCCCGAGGCGAGGTCGGCCAGGCGTTTCTCGGAGGCCGCGCCCACGGGCGCGTCGAGCCAAGTGGGCCGTCACGCAACCTTGGCCAGTCACGGCGTGTCACCCCACGCGAAACCGGTCCCCAAGGCAATCCGCCGTGCGAGTTCTGATCGCACCGGAAGGCGTTATCGGAATGAGATGTTCCGCCGTCGCGGATTGCCCAGGGATCGCCCAGAGGGCGGGGTATGGGCTGTTCGCGCGTCGTGATCCGCGAGCGAACAATAGGACAGGTGTTGCCGCCCGGAAAAGGCTGTGCCCCGGGTGGCATGCGATGCAGAGGCAACACCGGGGCTTAGGTAACTCACTGTAGCCCGACGAGCAGCGATGTGAAAGAGGGTAGATGGATCCAGCGGACGCTGCTCATCTCCGCGATCTCCTTTCGGCTGCTCGACTGGGCGAGTACGAGTTGGCAGCCGGAGGGGAGCCGGACATCGCCTTTCGGCTTCATTGCTGGAACACAGAGTTGGCCGCGGCCTTTTACGGGCCCCTGCAGTACCTCGAGATCGCTGTACGCAACGCGTTGCACCGTCAGATGGCGGGGATCTTCCAGCGGGACGACTGGTGGGATCACCCGGATGCCGATCTCAACTCGGTTGCCATGGCGAAGATCCGGGACGCGAAGGCGGTCGTCATGCGAACCAGGGCGAGCGTTCCGCCTGACTGCGTGGTGGCCGAGCTCGTCTTCGGATTCTGGGTCTCCCTGCTCACCTCGGGAGGTCGTCACAACTATGAACGCCGGTTCTGGCGGCCCGCCCTCTGCCGGGCGTTTCCCGGGTTCAGGGGAAGGCGGCGAGATCTCCATTCCGACCTCGACTACCTGCGCGTTCTCCGTAATCGGATTGCCCACCATCGACCGATCTACCACCGCCATCTGCGAGCTGATCATGACACGTTGCTGAGAACGCTCGACTACGTCTCACCCGCGCTGGCCGCATGGGTCGAAGCGCACAGTCCGGTGCCAGAGGTCCTGTCGCGCAGGCCCCTCATACGCTGAACTCACCACGGCAGCTCAGGCGGTGGCCTGGTCGCCGGTGGTTGCGGCGGTCTCAGAGCCAGCCACGCGCTGACGCTTCGGCACCGGCCTGGAACCTGGTGGTGGCGCCCAGCCGTTCGACGACCGCGGCGATCCGGCGGGTGGCGGTGCGCGCGCTCACCCCGAGCTGCCTGGCGATCGTCTCGTCCTTCAGCCCGGCATTGAGCATCCGGAGCACCAGGAGGTCCTCCTCGTCCGGCCTGTCGCCGACAGGTGGCGGGGCCCCGGTGAGCGGCTGGCCGCGCTCCCAGTAGGCGTCGAACAGCTCGATGAGCGCGTCGAGCAGGCCGGAGGGACGGATCAGTGCGACGTTGTCGTAGACGCCGTCCACCAGGGGCATCAGTGCCAGCCGCCGGTCGGCGATCCGCAGCTTGAACGGCAGGCTGGGCAGGAACCTGGACCGCTCACCCTCCTCGGCCAGCTGGAGCAGGGTCTCGAACCGGCCGGAGCGTTGTAGGGAATCCGGACAGTACACGACCCGGATGTCCACCCCGCGCGCGATCAGCTGCCGGGTGCCGGCGATCTCCGACTCGTTGGTGTCCGCCGAGTCGTCGGGCCGACCGATGTAGGGCGGCCGGTCGAGCACCAGCAACTCCGACGTGACCGCCCTGTTCAACTCCGTCATCTGCCGCTTCACCGCGTCCTCGCCCGAGAGGATCTCCACCAGGCCGGCCGGGTCGGCCCGCAGCCGGCCCGACTGGTAGAGCTGCGCGAAGTCGGCGACCGTGGTCCGGACCTCGGCCAGCCCCGCCTCGGCCTCCAAACGGCGCCTGTCGATCAGCCATCCGAGCGCCGCCTCGGGTGCCACCGGCTCGTACCTGCCCGGTCCGGTCCGTCGCAGCAGTCCGAGTTCGGCCAGCCGGGACAGTGTGTGCCGTACCCGCGCGGTGCTGACCCGCAGCAAGCCCGCCAGGTCGGCGACTGTGCGGTCGGGGTGGCGGAGCAGGAACCGGTAGACCTGTTCGTCGAAATCGCCGATGCCCACCGCACCGAGCACTGACTGGTCTTCCACCTACCACCTGACCAGATAGTGACGATTTTCGCCATGTGACCGAAATTGCCTGCACTATATCCCGGCAACATCCCGGCGACTGATCCGCACGGGCCGCTCACTTCTCCCTGCCTCCCGGCGACCTTGCCGCAGAGTGACAGTCACAGGCTCCTCAGGCGGTGACCTGGTCGCCGGTGGTGGCGGCGGTGTGGATCGGGACGTCTCCCGAGGCGAGGCCGGCCAGGCGTTCCTCGGCGGAGTCGATCACCTGCAGGTCGGCCTTGATGTGCGCGGCGGCGGCATCGATGAGCAGCGCGACGAGCGGGTCACCGGCGTGCGCGCGGCGCTGCCTGGTGAGCGCGCCGAGATCGGCCAGGTGGGCCTGCCGCTGGGCGGAGACGAACGCGGCCAGCTTCTCGGGGCCGAGCCGGCTCGCCCCGAGAAGCTTGAGGAACAGTTCGTCGCGGAAGCCGGAGGTGCGGACCCACGGGGTGGTGGCCCAGGTCTGCAGCTCCTCCGCTCCTCCGGGCGTGAGCTGGTAGATCGTCTTGTCGGGGCGGTCGCTCTGTGCGATGTGGTCGCGGACGACGTGCCCGTCCCGGACCAGGCGGTCGAGGATCTGGTAGAGGTGCCCGATGTTGAGCCCGCCCCACTGAGGTCCGACGGCCGCCTCGAACCTGGTCTTCAGCTCGTAGCCGTGGCTGGGGCCGTCGGCGAGGAGGGTCAGGACGGCGTGGCTGAGCGGCATCCGGAGCCACCTTCCTCAATTGTGACAATGTAGGACCTCCCATGCTGCCCTACATTGTGACAATGTACCGGTCATGGGAGTCGAAGTCAGCCTGCGAAGCGTCACCCGGAAGTACGCGTCGGCCGTGGCGCTCGACGAGGTGAGCCTGGACGTCGAGCCGGGAAGCGCGGTCGCGCTCATGGGGCCGTCCGGCGCGGGGAAGTCGACGCTGCTCCATCTGGTGGGCGCGATGGATCCGCCCGACGCCGGTGAGATCGTGGTCGACGGCGAACGCGTCCACGACCTGTCGCGGCGGGGACTCGACCGGTACCGCCGGCGTATCGGGTTCGTCTTCCAGCGCTTCCACCTGCTGCCCGCGCTCAGCGTGCTGGACAACGTGCTGGCCCCCGTGCTTCCCCGACGGGTGGATTTCGACCGCAGAGCCAGGGCCATGGAACTGCTGGAGGCCGTGGGGCTGGCCGACCGCGCCTCGGCCTTGCCGAGCCGGCTGTCCGGGGGCCAGCAGCAGCGGGTCGCCATCGCCCGCGCGCTCATCGCCCGGCCGCCGCTGCTGCTCGCCGACGAGCCCACGGGCAACCTCGACAGCGCCACCGGACACGAGATCGTCGATCTGCTGCTCACGCTGCGGGAGGAGCACGGCATGACCATGCTGATGGCCACGCACAACCCTGAGCTGGCGGCCGTCTGCGACCGCGTCGTACGGATGAAGGACGGGAAGGTCGTCTCCGACGAGCGGCTCACGCCGTCCCAGGACGTGCTCGACCGGATCGGACGGCTCGGATGATCCGCCTGGCGTGGGCCCGGCTCCGCCGGGAGTTGGGCCGTTCCCTCGTGCTGCTGGCCGGCATCCTCGTCGCGGCCACCGGGTCACCGTGCTCACCGGAACGGCCGAGACCCAGCGCCTGGAGATCGTCGGGACCGTCGGGAAGAACTTCCGCGCGCAGTACGACGTCCTGGTCCGCCCCAAGGGGTCGACCACCGAGCTGGAGCGGACCCGCCCGCTGGTGCGGCAGAACTACCTGTCGGGCATCTTCGGCGGCATCACCCTCGACCAGTACGAGAAGATCAAGCGGATCAACGGAGTGGATGTCGCCGCGCCGATCGGCATGGTCGGCTACGTCACCCGGGGCGGCTCGGCCAGCGTCGACGTCACCGACGTGCTCCACAAGGGTGACCGCACCATGCTGCGGGTGGACCAGACCCGGGTCACCGACCGCGGGCTCACCCGCATCCCCTACGGCGGCCCTCTCTACCAGTACGTCACCCGCCGCCCGGTCCGAGTGCCCCTCAACAAGCGCAGCGGCGGCGGTGACGTCAGGCTGCTCGCCAAGGAGAGCCTGGCATCGGGACGGGAGGTCGCCCTCGGCCCGTCGCTGCTCGACCAGACGGAGCGCGGCTGGGCGAACCAGAAGACGTTCCCCTTCGAAGGGGGCGCGCAGATCGGGTACTGGTCCACGAGCACGGCGTACGGCCTGGGAATGACGACCGAGGACATGTGGAGCCACCGGGGGACCCCGGGACGGGCCGTCGTCAGCGTCGACCAGGAGTTCCCTTTCCTGCTCGCCGCCGTCGACCCGGACGCGGAGGCCCGGCTGGCGGGACTGGACGAGGCCGTGGTCGCCGGCCGCTACCTCAGAGCGGAGGAGGAGTACCAAATACCGCTGACCGGAGGCGGCAAGGAGATCGTCCTTCTCGCTGCGGCGCGGCCGTACGCCGACCAGCGGGACGAGGTCGTGATCCGCAGGCTGCCCGCCGAGGCCGCGGGCAAGGTCGTCAAGGGGACGCCTGTGGGGACCCTGAAGAGGTACCTCGCCGCGCAGGACGGCGAGGTCGTCAAACGGGTGACACTGGACGCCGCCGACGCCTACGACAGCATGCTCGACGGGTGGCAGAACATCCCGAAGGGGCAGATGTCCATGCCCCTCACCCGCTTCTGGACGGCGGGGCCGACCGAGTACCGGGAGCTGGGAGACCGGCACGTCGCCGCCGTGCCGGTGGACAACGATCCGGCCGTCTGGAGGGACCCGGCCTTGGGCAAGGCGTTCGGGGAGACGGCGAACTTCTTCCTCGGTTGGGAGGGGCACGCGAACGCCCCAATGGGTGCGGCGGACGCGCAGTTCCGGCCGCTGCGTCCCACGTTCCTGCCGGACTGGGACACGCTGTCCACCCGGGTGATCGGGCGGTTCGACCCGGAGAAGCTGCCCGGGTTCAGCGAGCTGGCGGGGCTGCCGATGGAGACGTACCAGCCGCCCGCCGCCCGGCCCGGCGACAGCCGTACGGAGAAGCTGCTCGGCGGGCGAAACCTGCTGCCGAACGACAACGTCGGCGGATATCTCCAGACGCCGCCCCTGCTGCTGACCAACCTCGAAGGGCTGGGCCGGATCAACTCGGTCACCGGGGGCACGGCCCCGCTCAGCGTGGTCCGGGTCCGCGTCGCGGGGGTGACCGGCCCGGACGCGGTCAGCCGCGAGCGGATCAGCCAGGTGGCCAGGGACATCGTGGCGGCGACCGGCTTGGACGTGGACATCACCATCGGCTCGTCGCCGTCGCCGATGACGGTGGAGCTACCCGCCGGGTCGTACGGACGGCCCGCGCTCACACTTGAGGAGGGGTGGGTGAACAAGGGGGTGGCCTACCGGATCCTGACCGCGGCCGACCGCAAGTCGGTGATCCTCTTCACGCTCATCCTGGCCGTGTGCGGCATGTTCGTGGTGAACGCCGCGTCGGCCGCCGTACGGGCCCGCCGGGTCGAGCTGGGCGTGCTCGGCTGCCTCGGCTGGTCGCGCCCTCGGATGTTCGGCGCGGTGCTCACGGAGGTCGGCGTGATCGGCCTGCTCGCGGGCGGCCTGTCCGCCGCGCTGGCCGCTCCGCTGTCGTCGTGGGCCGGTCTGCCCGATCCGGGCGTGCGAGCCTGGCTGGCCGTGCCCGCGGCGTTGCTCCTCGCGCTGCTCGCGGGGCTGATGCCGGCCTGGCAGGCGTCGCGGGTGCCGCCGGTGGAGGCCGTCCGGCCGGCCGTACGGCTGCCGGGGCGGGCGAGGTCGCCGCGAGGCGTGACCGGACTCGCGCTCGCGGGGCTGACGCGGGCGCCCGGCCGGGCCGTGCTCGGCGCGTCGACGCTGACGGTGGCGGTTTTCGCGCTGACGCTGCTGCTCGGCGTGACGTACGGCTTCCGCGGCCGGGTCGTCGGTTCCCTGCTGGGGGACGCGGTCGTCCTGCAGGCGCGCACGGCCGACTATGTCGCGATCGCGGTCATGTTCGCGCTGGCCGCGCTGGCGTTGGCCGACGTGCTCTACCTCGGCATCCGGGAGCGGGACGCCGAACTGGCGGCGCTGCGGGCCACCGGGTGGTCGGGCGGCGCGATGGCCCGGCTGATCGTGACGGAGGGGGTCGCCATCGGTCTGGCCGGCGCGCTCACCGGAGCCGTCCTGGGGCTCACCGCGTCGCTCGCCCTGGCCGGTGAGCTGCCCGTCGTCGTGATCGCGGGGGCGGGGGTGGCCGGGGCTCTCGCGATCGCGCTGGCCGCGCTCGCCGCCGTGGCCCCCGCGCTGCTCGCCCAGAGGCTGCCGCTCGCCCGGCTGCTGGCCCAGGAGTGAAATGGCCAAGGGGTCAGATGCCGTAGCCGCCGTCGACGTCCAGCTTCTGTCCGGTGATGAACCGGGCCCGGTCGGAGGCGAGGAAGCAGACCGCCTCGGCGACGTCGTCGGCGGAGCCGAAGGTCCGCAGCGGGATGTTGCCCATCGCCACGTCGAGGGCGCGCTGGTCCAGGTCGCCGGACGCCAGCAGGCGGGCGGACATGCCGTCGGTGAGCATGCCGGGGCCGACGCAGTTCACCCGGACGCCGAAGCGCCCCTCCTCCGCGGCCAGCCCGCGCGCGAGCGCCTCCACCGCGCCCTTCGGCCCGGCCGACAGGCCGTCGCGGACGGGGTACCGGCGGGTCGCGGCGGTGGTGACGGCGACGATCGACCCCCGGGAGGCGCGCAGGGCGGGCAGCGCGCACCGCGCGACGGTGAAGAAGCCGGTGACGTCGGCGTTCAGCTGCTCGGTGAGTGCCGCCGGGCTGACCTTGGAGAGGTGGACCATCGGCACGTGCGGGCCCGCGGCGTGCACGAGGGTGTGGATCGCGCCGAGCCGCGTGACGATCGACTCGACGTAGGCGGCGACCGCGTCGGCGTCCGTGAGTTCCACGCGCGCGGCGGTCACGACGGCCGGATCCGCGCGTTCCGCCTGGTCCGTGCGTCCGGGGTGCACTGATCGCGCCTGGTCCGGCGGCCGTCCGGCGGGTACGGCGGTCGCCGGGCCGGCGGAGAGTTCCGCCACCAGCGCGTCCGCGGCGGCCGTGTTCGACCGGTACGTGAACGCGACCGCGGAGCCGCGCCGCGCGAGGTGGCGGCACACGGCCGCCCCGATGCCGCCGGAACCGCCGGTGACCACGGCCACGCCCGGCCTGCCGTCGAAGTCCCTCACTCCGCGAGCCTTCCTGCCCGAGCCTCACAAACAAGCGTTTGGTCAGATTAGGGACTTCCGGAACCGGTTCGCAACCCGGGGACCGGTTACGGCGACCCGAGGGCTGAACCCCTGTTCCTCGACCCCGGCTCGATCGGCTGTTCCGGCAGGAGAGGGCTTACGTCGCCAAGCCCGACCCGGCTCAGCCGGCGTGCAGCCTGGTGATGAGCTCATGCGCGACGTCCAGGAACTGATCGCGCGAGGACGTCGTCGTCTGCAGGTCGACGAACGCCTCGTGGGCACCGGCTTGGGCGAGGGTCAGCAGGTAGTCACCGATCTGCTGCACGGTTCCGGCGTGCGGCACCTGGTCGTCGGGCGCGGGAGAACCGGTGATCTTCGGATTGACGCGCACCACCATTCGCAGGGCCGACGGGTCCCGGTCGACGCGTGCCGCGGTCTGCAGCGCCACATCCCACAGGGAGGTCAGATAGGGCATGGGCATCGCCGTGCTCAGCCAGCCGTCGGCTCGCCTGCCGATCCTCTCCAGAGCCGAGGGCGTGTAACCGGCGAGCAGGATCGGGGGGCGCGGCCGCTGGAGGGGCTTGAGGTCGATGTGCGACGGCGGCACGGTCCAGAGCGCGCCCTTGTGCTCGACCACCTCACTGCTCCAGACGGCCTCCATCAGGTCGAGCGTCTCTTCGAGCCGGTCTCCCCTCCCCTGCCAGGGCACCCCGGTCGCGGTGTATTCGTCACGCAGCCAGCCGAGACCGATGCCGACGTCCAGCCGTCCGTGGCTGAGCAGGTCGAGCGAGGTCAGCATGCGGGCGAGCAGGACCGGCGGTTGCCACAGCGCGTTGAGCGTGCTGGTTCCCAGCCGGACCTCCCGAGTGCTGACGGCGGCCAGCGTCAATGCGGTCAGCGGGTCGAAGAACGTCGCGAAAGCCGGGGGGATCTCGCCGTCTCCTGCCGGGTAGGGATCGCTGGGTGCGAGCGGCAGCATAATTCGATCACCCGCCCACAGGCTGCCATAGCCCATGGCCTCCAGATCCGCGCTGGCCTGCCGGATGAAATCCGGGTCGGCGAAGGCACCGTACTGCGGGACTGTATATCCGATCTGCATGAGAAATTCCTTGATCCTTCGCCGTGGAAATCCGGGAAGAACTGAGGTGCACATTGCGTACGCATCTCGATACCTGGACGCTCCCGGTCTAACGTCCAGGGAGAGGCTAGGTAGCACCCCTTGGATATGACTTGTGCCGGGTTAGGGCGTGGCCTTGATGCCACAGTCCACCGCCTATGACAGGTTTCGCTCCTGGGCGACGGCGGGTGTCTTCGAGCACCTGATGTGATCGCCGAAGTCGCGGCCCGGTGTCAGACACGACCTAGCGGCCTCGGCGGGCGGCGGCGCGTACCAGGGCGTCGAAGAGGGGCGCGTGCTCGTCGGCCTCCGGGTGCCACTGCACCGCGTGGCCGAAGGGGTGGCCCTCCACCTCGACCGCCTCGATCGTGCCGTCGTCCGCCTCGGCGGTGACCGCGAGGCGGTCGCCCAGCCGGTCGACGGCCTGGTGGTGGTAGTGCGCGGGAGTCACCTCCTCGGCCTCGTAGATCTTGGCCAGGGCGGGCGAGAGCCGTACCGGGAGCCGGCCGAAGGCGCCGGGCGCGGGGGAGTGCCCGAGGTGGCCGACGACGTCGGGCAGGTGCTGGTGGAGGGTGCCGCCCATCGCCACGTTCAGCACCTGCATCCCCCGGCACACGCCGAGGAACGGCAGGCCGATGTCGAGGGCGCCGCGCACCATCCTGAACTCCGCCTCATCACGAAATTTCCGGATGTAGTCGGTCGTGTGGTGCGGTTCGGCGTCGTACCTGGCCGGGTCGACGTCACCGCCTCCGGCGAGGACCAGCCCGTCGATCCGCCCGGCCAGCCCGGCCGGGTCGCCCGCCGGGGGCAGGACGACCGGCTGCCCGCCCGCGCGGGCCACCCGCTCGACGTACATGTACGGCAGCAGTGCCGCCTTCATCTCCCAGACGGTGAACTTCGCCGGTTCGACGTAACACGTGATCCCGATGATCGGACGGGCCATGCCGCCGCCTTTCCTCGTGCTCCCCGATGGCGTGCCATGCGGACGCGCCCGGTCGCGGCGACCGGGCGCGTCCGCATGACACGAGCGATGTGATATCCGGCCTACAGCGGTGTGACGTACGCGCTGGAGATTCCGCCGTCGACCAGGAACTCGGCCGCGGTGATGAACGAGGCGTCGTCGGAGGCGAGGAACGCGACCGCCGCCGCGATCTCCTCCGCCCGCGCGAAGCGGCCGATCGGGATGTGGACCAGACGGCGCTGCGCGCGCTCGGGGTCCTTGGCGAACAGCTCCTGCAGCAGCGGGGTGTCGACCGGCCCCGGGCACACGGCGTTCACCCGGATGCCCTCGCGGGCGAACTGCACGCCCAGCTCCCGGGTCATCGCCAGCACACCGCCCTTGGAGGCCGTGTAGGAGATCTGCGAGGTGGCCGACCCCATCACCGCCACGAACGACGCCGTGTTGACGATCGACCCCTTGCCCTGGCGGCGCATGTACGGGATCACGTGCTTGCAGCAGTAGTACACCGAGGTCAGGTTGACCTCCTGCACCTTGCGCCAGGCGTCGATGCCGGTGGTGAGGATCGAGTCGTCCTCCGGCGGTGAGATGCCGGCGTTGTTGAAGGCGATGTCCACGCTTCCGAAGGCGTCGTGCGCCGCCTGGAACATCCGGACGACGTCGTCCTCGACGGAGACGTCCGCCTTGACGTACAGCCCGCCCACCTCGTCGGCGGCCTTGGTCCCCGCCACCTCGTCGAGGTCCACCACGACGACCTTCGCGCCCTCCTGGGCGAACCGGCGCGCCGTGGCGAGCCCGATGCCGCTGCCCGCGCCCGTGATGACGGCCACACGATCCTGCAAACGCTGCATAGGTCTCTACTCCGTTGCGATGAAGACGTTCTTGGTCTCGGTGAAGGCGGCGAGGGCGTCCGGGCCGAGCTCCCGGCCCAGGCCCGACTGCTTGAACCCGCCGAACGGCGTCCAGTAGCGCACGCTCGAATGCGAGTTGACCGACAGGTTGCCCGCCTCGACCGCGCGGGCCACGCGCAGCGCCCGGCCGACGTCGCGGGTCCAGATCGACCCGCTCAGCCCGTACGGCGTGGCGTTGGCCAGACGCACCGCGTGCTCCTCGCCGTCGAACGGGACCACCGTCACAACCGGCCCGAAGATCTCCTCCTCGTACGCCCGGCGGAACGCCGGAGCATCGGAGGAGCCGAGCGGGTCGAACCCGGGCGGGGCGGCGAGGACGGTCGGCGCGAACCAGTAGCCGCGGCCCTTCGGGCAGGCGCCCCGCGCGTACGGCGTGAGCCCGGGCCCGGCGAACGACGCGACCCGGGCGAGGTGTTCGGCGCTGACCAGCGGCCCCATCTGGGTCGCGGGGTCGAGCGGGTCGCCGACCCGGACCTCGCGCACCGCCGCCGCGAGCCGCTCCAGGAAGTCGTCGTAGATCTCGCGCTGCACGAGCAGCCGTGAGCGGGCGCAGCAGTCCTGCCCGGAGTTGTCGAACACGGCCATCGGCGCGGACGCGACGGCCCGGTCCAGGTCGGCGTCGGCGAAGACGATGTTCGCGCTCTTGCCGCCGAGCTCCAGCGTGACCCGCTTCACCCGCGCGGCGGCGGTGGCCCCGATGAGCCGGCCGACCTCGGTCGAGCCGGTGAACACGATCTTGGGTACGTCCGGATGCTCGACCAGCCGGGCGCCCGCGACCTCCCCGGCCCCGGGGAGGACCTGGAGCACCCCCTCGGGCAGGCCGGCCTCCAGGGCCAGCTCGGCCAGCCGGAGCGCGGTGAGCGGGGTCCACTCGGCGGGTTTCACGATGACCGCGTTCCCGGCGGCGAGCGCCGGGGCGACACCCCACATCATGATCACCATGGGGAAGTTCCACGGCACGATCACCCCCACGACGCCGAGCGGCTCGTGGAAGGTGACGTCCACGCCGCCCGGCACCGGGATCTGCGCGCCGTGGTGGCGTTCGGGCGCACCGGCGTAGAAGTCGAGCACGTCGCGGACATTGCCCGCCTCCCAGCGGGCGTTGCCGACCGTGTGCCCGGCGTTGGCGATCTCCAGCCGGGCCAGTTCCTCGGCGTGGTCGTCCACCAGGCGGGCGAACCGCCGCAGCAGCCGGGCCCGGTCGCCCGGCGCCGTCGCCCGCCAGGACGCGAACGCGGCCCTGGCACGCTCCACCGCGCGGTCGACCTCGGCCGCGTCGGCCATCTCGATGTCGGCGATCACGTCCTCGGTCGCCGGATTGACGATCTTCACAGTCGCTCGAACCCCCGGAAGAGCTCCCAGTCCGTCACCGCCGCGTCGAACGCGGCGATCTCGACCCTGGCGTTGTTGGCGTAGTGGTCCACGACGTCCTTTCCGAACGCCTCCTCGGCGAGCGCCGAGCCCTCCCACAGGGCGAGCGCGTCGCGCAGCGTGCCCGGCACCGTCGCGGCGCCCGACGCGTACGCGTTGCCGCCGCACGGCTCCTCAAGGGGCAGCTCGTGCTCGATGCCGCGCAGCCCGGCGGCGATCAGCGCGGCCACCGCGAGGTAGGGGTTGACGTCCCCGCCGGGCACCCGGTTCTCGATCCGCAGCGAGGGGCCGTGCCCGACCAGGCGCAGCGAGCAGGTGCGGTTGTCCACGCCCCACTTCACCGCGGTCGGCGCGAAGCTGCCCGGAACGAACCGCTTGTAGGAGTTGATGTTCGGCGCGTAGAAGAGGGTGAGCTCCCGCAGCGCGGCGAGCTGGCCCGCGATGAAGTGCTCGCCGACCCTCGACAGCCCGTACGGCTCCCGCCCCGCCATCACCGGCGCGCCGTCGGCGTCGCGCAGCGAGATGTGGACGTGGCAGGAGTTCCCCTCACGCTGGTTCGGCTTGGCCATGAAGGTGATCGACCTGCCCTCCTGGGCGGCGATCTCCTTGGCGCCGTTCTTGTAGAAGACGTGGTTGTCGCATGTCGTCAGCGCGTCGGTGAACCGGAAGGCGATCTCGTGCTGCCCGAGGTTGCACTCGCCCTTCGCCGACTCGACGTACAGGCCGGCGCCCTCCATGCCGAGCCGGATCTTGCGCAGCAGCGGCTCGATCCTCGCCGTGCCGAGCAGCGAGTAGTCCACGTTGTAGGAGTTGGCGGGGGTCAGGTCGCGGTAGCCGCGCCGCCACGCCTCCTCGTACGTGTCGTTGTAGACGCAGAACTCCAGCTCCGTGCCGACGAAGGCGGTCCAGCCGTACGCCGCGAGCCGCTCGATCTGCCGGCGCAGGATCTGGCGGGGGGAGGGTAAGACGTCGGAGCCGTCCTCCCAGACCAGGTCGGCCAGGAGCAGGGCGGTGCCCTCCTGCCACGGCACCCGGCGCAGGGTCGCCAGGTCGGGCCGCATCACGAAGTCGCCGTACCCCCGCTCCCAGGAGGACATGGCGTAGCCGTCCACGGTGTTCATGTCGACGTCCACGGCGAGCAGGTAGTTGCACCCCTCGGCGGCGTGTTCGAGCACCTCGTCGAGGAAGTAGCGGGCGGACAGCCGCTTGCCCTGCAGCCGGCCCTGCATGTCGGTGATCCCCAGCAGGACGGTGTCAACCCGGCCCGCCTCGATGTCCGCGCGAAGCTGCTCGACGGTCAGCACACCGCCTCCTCGGGGCGTCAAATGTCTGGAAACAGACCAATGGATGGATGCAAGCATCCGGCCCGGGCCCGCGTCAACCACCGGTGTGAGCTAATCTCGGCCGAAACGCCCTGTGAAGGATGGGATGGGGCCTCCCGTCCAGCGGTCGCCGGCGTTTCCCGCGGGCGCGCCGGGACGCGTTCGTACGGCGTCCGCACGCGGGTGGCCGCCCGAGAGTTGGGGCACGCGCGGCCGTTCCCCGGCAAGGTCCCCGAAAGCAGGCAGGTCACCGGGCAGGCCGCAACGGAAGGAGCCACCGTGGACGCGCCCTCGATGCTCCCGCTGCTGCGGCCGGTCAGGTCGGGCAACGCCTTCGAGGAGACCGTCGAGCGACTGCTCCAGGCGATCAAGCTCGGGGTCGTCGCGCACGGGGAGAAGCTGCCGCCCGAACGCGAGCTGGCCGCCCAGCTCGGCATCAGCAGGGTGACGCTGCGGGAGGCGATCCGCGCGCTGCAG
This sequence comes from Microtetraspora malaysiensis, assembly GCF_050947145.1. Taxonomy (NCBI): domain Bacteria; kingdom Bacillati; phylum Actinomycetota; class Actinomycetes; order Streptosporangiales; family Streptosporangiaceae; genus Microtetraspora; species Microtetraspora malaysiensis. The sequence goes on along the minus strand of NZ_CP191998.1, from coordinate 7,833,648 downwards.
GACGCCGCCTTCCTCGACGTACGGCGCGGCCGGTACGGTGGGGCGTTCGTCGTCTATGAGCCGCCGCGCCCGGAGAGCGGGGACCTGCGCCGGGCGGTCGCGGCGATGGGCCAGGGCGACCTGGAGGACGCGCTGACCTTCCGGATGGCGGTCGAGTGCGGCGCGGCCGAGGTCCTGGCGAGCGCCGAACTGTCGCCCGCGCAGCGCGCGACGCTCGTCCGGCGGCTGGAGGACGTGAACGAGGCCGCTCCGGAGGACTACCGGCGGCTGGACACGGCCTTCCACCTGTCGATCGCCGAGCTGACCGGTTCGTCGCTGCTGGCCGCCGCCTGCGCGGACGCCCGGCTGCGGGTGACCGACCTGCTCAACGCCATCCCGGTACTGGGGCCCAACATCGAGCACGCCTCCGTCCAGCACGCCGCGATCGTGGAGGCGATCCTGGCCCGCGACCCGGAGGCGGCCCGGCGGGCGGTGGCCGAGCATCTGGAGGGGACGGCGGCGCTGCTGCGCGGCTTCCTCGCCTGAGCCGGTCCCAGCCGGCCAGGCAGGCGGCCGGGTGACCGGTGGATCAGGGGGCGCCCTCAAGTGGGGCGAAGATTACGTAAGGGGGCAGGACCATCGCCGGGGGGCGTACGACATTGGCCGACTGGTTTCACGAGAGCGTGGTGGAGACGCATCGGCTGCCGCTGTTCTGCTTCTTCGTCGCGTTGATCGTGGCGTTCGTGTTCACGCGGATCAACGTGCGGTTGATCAGATCGCGAGTGCGCTGGTGGTTCGGAAACGTCAGCGTCGGCGAGATGCACATCCACCACGTCGTCTTCGGCGTGGTGCTCATGATGCTCGGCGGCGTCTCCAGTCTCGTCGTCTCGGGCATCTCCACCGGCTGGTACGCGTTCACGGCGGCGGTGTTCGGGGTCGGCTCGGCCCTCGTGCTGGACGAGTTCGCGCTGATCCTGCATCTGAGAGACGTCTACTGGTCGCGGGAGGGCCGCACCTCGGTGGACGCGGTCTTCGTGGCGGTCGCCGCGACCGGCCTGCTGCTGCTCGGCCTGCGTCCACTCGGCTGGGACACCTCTGACGGCACCCCCGAGGGCAGGTGGTTCGCGGCGGGCTTCCTCGTCGTGAACCTCCTCTTCGCCGTGATCACCTTGCTCAAGGGCAAGATCTGGAGCGGTCTTCTCGGGCTCTTCCTCCCGCCGATCGTCTACGCCGGCGCGGTACGGCTGGCCCGGCCCGGCTCCCCGTGGGCCCGCTGGTTCTACGCCGAGGGAGCCAGGCGGCCCAAGCCCCGGCGGATGGCGCGGGCCGCCCACCGGGAGGAGCGGTGGCGGCGGCCCGCCATCCGGATCAAGATCGCCGTCCAGGAGTTCGTCTCCGGCCGCCACGACCTCCCCGCGCCGCAGCGGAGAGCCCGCCGCCGGGAGCTCTCCACGGCCCACTGGCGCTTCCGCCTTCGCCGCCTTCCCGCGCCACGCCAGCGGTCCCGCGGCCTCGACATCCCGGCCGTGACCCGGCGGCGCGACCGCCGGGGCTGAGCCCCGAACGTGTATTGCCACCCCCAAGCGCCGGAAATTTCACGGCATGGGATGGTGGATGATCGTGGCTGAGCAAGCGGTGGGTGTCCAAGGGTTCATACGTCGGCATTTTCTGGACACGCGGCCGCTCGCGATCCCGCACTTCCGCCGACTGCTGTTCGGCCAGGCCCTCTCGTTCATCGGGTTCCAGCTCACCGCGGTCGCGGTCAGCGCCCAGGTCTACGCGCTCACCAAGTCGTCGTTGTGGGTCGGCATGCTCGGCCCGGTGGCGCTGGTGCCGCTGGTCGTGTTCGGGCTCTGGGGCGGCGCGATCGCCGACGCGGTGGACCGCCGCAAGCTGTTGCTCGTCTGCTCCCTGATCAGCTGGGCGGCCACGCTGGCGCTGCTCTTCAACGCGTTCTTCCTGTCGAACATCTGGCTGCTGATGGCGGCCGTCGCCGTGCAGTCCATCGGCGTGGCGGTGTCCTCGCCCACCCGCGTCGCGATCATCCCGAGGCTGGTGCCCGCCGAGCTGGTGCCGTCGGCCAACACGCTGAACTACACCCTGGGCAGCCTCGCCTCCGTGCTCGGGCCGCTGCTCGGCGGTTTCGTGCTCGCCCGAGGCGGAGCCGGCATGGCCTACCTCATCGACGCGCTCCTGTTCGGCGCCACCCTCTACGCGGCGGCCCGGCTGCCGCGGCTCGAACCGCTGGGCGAGTCCACCGCGCCGGGCGTGCGCGCGGTGGTGGACGGCCTGCGGTACATCATGGGCAATCCGGTCGTGCTGATGTCGTTCGTCGTGGACATCATCGCCATGGCCTTCGCGCTGCCGCGGGCGCTCTATCCCGAACTCGCCGCGACGCGCTTCGAGGGTTCGGAGATGGCGTTCGGCTGGCTGTCGGCGAGTGTGGCGCTCGGGGCGGTCGTCGGGGGCGTGTTCTCCGGCTGGGTGGGCCGAGTCCGCCGGCAGGGCGTGGCCCTGACCTTCGTCATCGCGCTGTGGGGGCTCACGGTGGCCGCCGCCGGGCTTGCCCAGCAGCTGTGGCTGGTCGTCGCGCTGCTCGCGGCGGGCGGTTTCGCCGACCTGGTCTCGGCGGTGTGGCGGCAGACCATCCTCCAGACGTACGCGCCGGACGAGATGCGCGGCCGTCTCCAGGGCGTCTTCTACGTCGTGGTCGCGGGCGGGCCGCGGCTCGGCGACATGAGGGCGGGAGCGACGGCCGCGGCGGTCGGCCTGGTGCCCGCCTGGGTGGGAGGCGGTGTGCTCTGCGCCGTCGCCGTCATCATCGTGGGCCTGTCCGTGCCCGCGTTCCGCGCGTACCGTCCTCGACCGCTTCAGGAGGCCGGCGCCCAGCGGTGATCCGCCGTCAACCTTCCGGGGCCGGGCACTACAGGCCGCTCCCGGGCGTTGATCACGGCAGCGTCGGCGGGCGAAGCGGCTCGTTCCCGTCATTTCTGGTGCGTCAACTGGTGTTGACGCCATGAACGGAGAACTGGTGGCTCTGGTGACCGAAGCGGAGGGGGACGACCCGCCGCGCGTGCTCCGGGCCGCCGCCGCGCCGCGCCGGCAGGTAAATCGGCTGGCCGCCGTGCGGGTACGGCGAGCCCGTGTGCAGGGGAGCTCATGGGGGCGGATAGCGCAAGCCCTGGAAGTCAGCAGGCAGGCGATCCACAGGAAGTTCGGCGGGGGGAGGCTGCCTGGGGGCCGCTGAAAATGTCCGGCATCGCCAAGCGCGGACCCTGGCGATTACTGATCGAGCAGATCCGTCCGCACAAGCGGGCCCTGCTGCTCGGCGGCGCGCTCAGCCTCGTCGGCAGTCTCGCCGGGCTCGCGATGCCGCTGCTGGCGAAGACCGTGATCGACGCCTTCGGGCAGGGGGCCGACCTGGTGGGCCCGATCATCGGGCTGTCGGTGGCGGTGCTGGCCGGCGCGGTGGTGTCCGCCGGGGGACGGTTCCTGCTCGAACGCATGGGCGAGGGCGTCGTGCTCGCGTCCAGGCGGAACCTCGTGGACCGGATGCTGCGGCTTCGCGTGGCCGACGTGGACCGGCTCAAGCCCGGCGACCTGCTCTCGCGGGTCAGCTCCGACACGACGCTGCTACGCAGCGTCTGCACCGACTCCCTGGCCGGAGTGGTCAGCTCCGTGTTCATGTTCGTCGGCGCCGTGGTGATGATGGCGATCATGGACTGGGTGCTCCTGCTGGTGACGCTGGGCGTGGTGGCCCTGGTCGGCGTCGCCGGCGCCTTCATCGCCCCGAAGATCAGACGGGCGTCCCTCCAGGCGCAGGAGGCGCTCGGCGAGATGAGCTCCACGCTCGACCGGGCGCTCCAGGCGTTCCGTACGGTCAAGGCGAGCGGCGCGGAGGCCCGCGAGATCGCGGCCGTGACCGTCGCCGCCACCCGGGCGCGGGACCGGGGCGTGACGGCCGCCGCGTGGAGCTCCGCCACGGACATCAGCGCGTGGATGGCGGTGCAGTTCGCGTTCCTCGCCGTGCTCGGCGTGGGCGGGGCCCGGGTGGCGAGCGGCGCGATGGAGATCTCGGCGCTGATCGCGTTCCTGCTGTACCTGTTCTATCTGGTCTCGCCGATCGGGCAGCTCGTGCAGAGCCTCACCCAGATGCAGAACGGCCTGGCCGCGGTGACCCGCATCGAGGAGATCGCCCAGCTCCCCGCCGAGCCGCCGGTCTCCGTCGTCGCGGGCGGCGGCGCGCCCGTCGGCGTCACCTTCACCGACGTCCGCTTCCGATACGCCGACGACCGGCCGGTGATCCACGACGGCGTGACCTTCGAGGTCCCGATGGGCGGCATGACCGCGCTCGTCGGCCCGTCGGGAGCGGGCAAGTCCACGGTGTTCGGCCTGGTCGAGCGGTTCTACGAGCCCGGCTCCGGGGTCATCGCCGTGGACGGCCGCGACATCCGCGACTGGCCGCTCGACGAGCTGCGCGCCGCGCTCGGCTACGTGGAACAGGACGCGCCCATCCTCGCCGGGACGTTCCGCGAGAACCTCACCTTCGCCGCCCCCGGCGTCACCGATGAGGAGATCGCGCACGCCCTCGCCCGGACGCGCCTGGACGACCTGGTGGAGCGGCTGCCCCAGGGCCTCGACACCGCCGTGGGCCACCGCGGCGTGCTGCTCTCCGGCGGCGAGCGGCAGCGGGTCGCGATCGCGCGGGCCCTGCTGCGCAGGCCGCGCCTGCTGCTCCTGGACGAGGCGACCTCGCAGCTCGACGCCGTCAACGAGCTGCGCCTGCGCGAGGTGGTGGCCGAGGTGGCGCGCGAGACCACGGTTCTGGTGATCGCGCACCGCCTGTCCACGGTCACCGGCGCCGACCGCATCATCGTCATGGAGGCGGGCCGGGTCCGCGCCTCCGGCACCCATGAAGAGCTGGTCGAGGCCGACGACCTCTACCGGGAACTCGCCGCCACCCAGTTCCTCGTCGCCTCCTGACGCGCCGTCCGGGATCCCGTACGTCCACGCCTGGACACACACAGGTTCGGAGGGCGCGGGATCCCGCACGCCCTCGGGCGGTCACGAACGCGCCGGTTCGCCTCGGTGGGAGACCGCGAAGTGGATAACCGGTGGACGGGACGTCGCCGATTTCACTAGGGTTCCGGCCATGTCCAGCCCCGAGGCGTCAAGACGCTAGCCGCCGGCTCTTTCGGTGGCTTCCTTCGCGATCACGCCATGTCGTCGTCGACGTCATCTCGTGATGGGGCTTTGTCGTGCCTGACGCGTAGCGCGTCCTGTTGCGGGCCCTCCTGACGTAGGGCACTTCCGCGGCGGTACGTCCGCCGCGCCTGGCCGCCACCGAATCGCCGTTGCACGGGCTGTCTTTCTCCCGGATCGGTTCTCGCCGTCCACCCGGTCTCATGGTGGCGGCCGACGCCGTCGTCCCGGGAGCCGTCACGCGCGGGCGGCCCGCGCCCCTGCCGGACCGGTGCGCTTCGCGCCGCCCGCTCCGGGCGCGGCGTCAGCCCGTCGCTTCCTCGTCATCTGTCCGCGACGCGGTAGTGGGGTCTTTTCATGCCATTCGCCATCTATATCCTCGGGCTGGCGGTCTTCGCCCAGGGGACGTCCGAGTTCATGCTGTCCGGCCTGGTACCGGACATCGCCGCCGATCTGAACGTGTCCATCCCGTCCGCCGGAGCGCTGACCTCGGCGTTCGCCGTCGGCATGATCGTCGGTGCGCCGTCGGCCGCGATCCTCAGCCTGCGCTGGCCGAGGCGTACGGCGCTGCTGGTCTTCCTGATCGTCTTCATGCTCGTCCACGTGCTGGGCGCGGTCACCACCTCGTTCGGCGTCCTGCTCGCCACCCGGGTGGTCGGGGCGCTGGCGAACGCGGGATTCCTCGCCGTGGCGATCGCGACCGCCACCGGCATGGTCGCCGCCGACGCCAAGGGCCGGGCCACGTCCGTCCTGCTCGGCGGCGTCACCGTCGCGTGCGTCGTGGGCGTGCCCGCGGGCGCCCTGCTCGGCCAGATGTGGGGCTGGCGCGCGGCGTTCTGGGCCGTGGCCCTGGTCTGCGTACCGGCCGTCGTCGCGATCCTGCGCTCGGTCCTGGCCACGGGGCCGTCCATGGGGCCGTCCATGGAGCCGTCCACGCAGCCGGACGGGACGGCGCAGGCCGGAGCGCAGGGGGAACGGGCCGCGGCCGGGCCGAGCGCCCGCCGGGAACTGCGGGCGCTGCGTGACCCCCGGCTGATCGTGACCCTGCTCCTCGGCGCCCTGGTGAACGGCGCGACCTTCTGCGCGTTCACCTATCTGGCTCCGTTGGCCACCGAGGTCGGCGGCTTCGGGAACGGGTGGGTGCCGGTCATGCTCGCGCTGTTCGGGCTCGGTTCGTTCACCGGAGTGACCGTGGCCGGCCGGATGTCCGACGCGCGGCCGGTGCGGCTCCTGCTGGTCGGAGGACCGGCCCTGCTCGCCGGCTGGCTCCTGTTCGCGGTCGCGGCCGGCAACCCGGTGGTGATGGTCGTGCTCGTCTTCGTTCAGGGGACGCTCTCGTTCGCCGTGGGCTCGACCCTGATCACGCGGGTGCTCTACGCGGCGGCCGAGGCGCCGTCCCTGGGCGGGGCCTTCGCCACCGCCGCCCTCAACGTGGGCGCCGCCGCCGGTCCCCTGCTGGGCGGCGTCGCCATCGGCGCGGGCCTCGGCTATCGCTCCCCGCTGTGGGTCGGCGCGCTGCTGGTCGCCCTCGCGTTCGTCATCGCTGGCCTGGTCCGGGCCGTACGGGCCGAAAGGACGCTCACCACCGTGTCCTGACTGGAGAGCATGACAGTCAGAAATGGCGTTCCGGATTGACTTAATGTCCGGTGACCTGCGGTTATGTGGAAGCCGTACGGACCCTTTACCGCGCTGACCCGGTGGAGGGGGGTTGGATCGGGGAGGACAGGAGGTGCGGAACCTCTCCTTCGCCATGGCCGGCTCCGGGGGTGAACGCGTGCGGTGCGTCCTGGAGCCCGGCTGTGGGCGGGGCGTCCCCCGTCTCGACGTGGGGTGCCCCGCCGCCGCCTTCCGCCGTATCCTTCGGGTGACAAACGTGAATGCCTTCATTCAGGAGGTCGCCCGATGCCCGTCGTTCGCGCGCCGCGCGGCAACACGCTCACCGCCAAGGGGTGGCCGCAGGAGGCCGCCCTCCGCATGTTGCGCAACAATCTGGACCCCGAGGTGGCCGAGCACCCCGAGCAACTCGTCGTCTACGGCGGCTCGGGCCGGGCGGCGCGGGACTGGCCGTCCTATCACGCGATCGTCCGCGCGCTGACGGGCCTGGAGGCCGACGAGACGCTGCTCGTCCAGTCGGGACGGCCGGTGGGCGTGATGCAGACCCACGAGTGGGCGCCCCGGGTGCTCATCGCCAACTCCAACCTCGTGCCCGACTGGGCGAACTGGGAGGAGTTCCGCAGGCTGGAGGCCGCCGGGCTCACGATGTACGGCCAGATGACGGCCGGATCCTGGATCTACATCGGCACCCAGGGCATCCTCCAGGGCACCTACGAGACGTTCGCGGCCGTCGCGGCCAAGAGGTTCGGCGGCTCCCTGGCCGGCACGATCACCCTGACCGCCGGCCTCGGCGGGATGGGCGGCGCCCAGCCGCTCGCGGTCACCATGAACGGCGGCGTCGCCATCTGCATCGACTGCGACCCGCGCAGCATCACCCGCCGGATCGAGCACCGCTACCTCGACGTCCACGCGTCCTCGCTCGACGAGGCGCTGCGTCTCGCGTACGAGGCGCGCGACCGGCGGGAGCCGCTGTCGATCGGCGTCGAGGCCAACGCGGCGGACGCCGTACCGGAGCTGCTGCGGCGCGGCGCGGAGATCGACATCGTGACGGACCAGACGAGCGCGCACGACCCGTTGATGTACCTGCCGCTCGGCGTCGCGTTCGAGGACATGGCGGCCGAGCGGGACAAGGACCCGGCCGCCTTCACCCGCCGGGCGCGGGAGGCCATGGCCCGGCACGTCGAGGCGATGGTCGGGTTCCAGGACGCCGGGGCCGAGGTGTTCGACTACGGCAACTCGATCAGAGGTGAGGCCAAGCTCGCCGGCTACACCAGGGCGTTCGACTTCCCGGGGTTCGTGCCCGCGTACATCCGGCCGCTGTTCTGCGAGGGCAAGGGCCCGTTCCGCTGGGCCGCGCTCTCCGGAGACCCGCGCGACATCGCCGAGACCGACCGCGCCATCCTGGAGCTGTTCCCCGAGAACGAGCAGCTCGCCCGGTGGATCCGGATGGCGGGGGAGAAGGTCCACTTCCAGGGCCTGCCCGCGCGCATCTGCTGGCTCGGGTACGGCGAGCGCGACCGGGCGGGCGAGCGGTTCAACGACATGGTGGCGTCCGGGCAGATCAGCGCGCCCATCGTCATCGGCCGCGACCACCTCGACTGCGGCAGCGTGGCCTCGCCGTACCGGGAGACCGAGGGGATGGCGGACGGCTCCGACGCGATCGCCGACTGGCCGCTGCTCAACGCGATGGTCAACGTCGCGTCCGGCGCGTCCTGGGTGTCGATCCACCACGGAGGCGGCGTCGGCATCGGCCGCTCGATCCACGCGGGCCAGGTCACCGTGGCCGACGGCACGGCCCTCGCGGGAGAGAAGCTGCGCCGCGTGCTGACCAACGATCCCGGCATGGGCGTGATCCGCCACGTGGACGCCGGGTACGAGACGGCCGTCACCGTCGCCCGCGAGCACGACATCCCGGTTCCCATGCGCGACGCCTCCGTTCCCGATCTTGGGGATGAGGAGGAGGGGGACGCCGCGTTGGGGGCAGTGTGAGTGGTGGACTTGACCGGCTGTTGGACGGCCGGCGGCTGTCGCCCGTCCAACGCCGGATCGCCCACTACCTCCGAGGGCACCTCGACGAGGCGATCTTCCTGTCCAGCGTCGAGCTGGCCGAGCGTGCCGGGGTCAGCCAGCCGTCCGTGACGCGCTTCGCGATGGCTCTCGGCTTCTCGGGATATCTCGACCTGCGCCACGCGCTGCGTCCTCTGGTCGTCGGCGGGAACGGGGCGGACGGCGGCGAGCCCGGCCGCCCCGAGCCCGACCGGCTGCTGTGCGAGGCGATGGACGGCGAGATCCGCAACCTGACCCTCGTCCGGGACCGGCTGGCCGCCACCGGCCCGGCCGCCGGTCTCGCCGGCTCCCTCCGCGAGGTCGGTACGGCCCTGGCCGCGTCCGAGCCGCTGCCGGTCCTCGGCCTGCGCGTGTCGAGCGGCCTCGCCACCACGTTCGCGTACTACGCCCGGCGCATCCACCCCGACGTGCGACTGCTCGTCCACGGCGGATCGGAGCTGACTGACGGCCTGTACGCGGCCCGCAGAGCCGGCGCCGGATGGCTGCTCGCCGTCATCCTGCCCAGATATCCGGCGGAGGCGGTACGGGCGCTGGAACAGGCGAAGGAACTGGGGCTGCGCATCGCCGTGATCACCGACCGGCCGGACGTTCCGTTCCCCGCCGACGTCGTGATGGACGCGCCGGTCGGGGAGCGGCTCGTGTTCGACTCGCACACGGCGCCGATGGCCCTGGCCATGGCGCTGGTGGAGGCGATGGCGGACGCGGCCCCGCTGCGGACCCAGGCCCGGCTCGACGAGTACGAGCGGATGGCCGACCAGACCGGCGTCTTCCACCCCTGACCTCGCGCCACGCCCGTACGGGGGCCATGGGACGCCGCTTCTCTCCGGGGCGGGGCGGGCTTACCTGACCCGCTCGGCGATCTTGGTGAATCTCTCCGGGAAGCGAGTGCTGAGGAGGACGGCCCCGATCGATACGGCGGCGGTGACGATGAGAATCCCGCCGGACACCAGGAGGTATCGCGTCCACCCGGCCGAGCCGAGAAGGATCCCCGCCAGGCCGGTGACCGCGATGGGAAGCATCACCATAATGAAGGTCTTTCTCCGGCGCTCACCGGCCGGCGTCCTGGCGGGGAGTCGGGGCAGCACTCCGAAAGCGATGATGAAAAGCAGCACCGCGCCGGAGAGTCCGGCGATACGCATCTCCTTGGTGGGATCGTCCACCGGGATTTCCGGCGTATCCCACCATCGTCCCGCCGCCATTATCTGGACGACCTTGTCTTCCCATTTGCGCACCAGGATCTCGTCGCCGACGGCAACCATCGACGACGTCCCGACCGGAAAGGTCACCTTGTACGGCCGGTCGCGGTCGAGCTCCTCGACTTCCAGCCGGGGATTCGACTGAGAGCCGCGGATGTTGGGCGGGTGGATCTTCTTCGTCACCCTCGCCCGGAGCTCATGGCAGTAGCTCGCGTTATCCCATTCCGCCGGCTCGGCGCGGCAAGGGAGCGCGCTCTGAAAACGCCGGTACTCGGCCGCGCCGTCGCCGATCTGCAGGAGTCCCACTGCCATGGTGAAAAACGCCAGGACCGCGAAGGCGATGGATTTTCCCACACCGGTCGACGCTCGTCGTTTCCCGCGCAATGTATGCCGCTCCGCTCTGGACCTTCGACGTGCTCGACGGATACGGCAGCGACCCTACAAGAGGAACATGCGCAGCCGGGTCTGCGTAAGACAGGGCCGTCGACAGCACACTCTGGAGTGACGATGTGTGGGTGGCCGACTCCGCTCCGGTGGAGTGCGGCCGCTCCGGAGTGGGCGGTCCGGGGTTATGGGAAAAGCGTCACTATGGTGGGCCATTGGCATCCTCCCCTTCGTAGACAAGGGGGATTCCAACCGTCGCCGGTCAGGCTTCCTGCTTCACCGCCGGTCGCCCCGTCCGAGAGGACATTCTCGTTGAGGTCTTACACCGGCTCCACAGGCGTTTTACGTGTCCGCCAGCCCGGCGGCCAAGATGTTCTTCGCGGCGTTGACGTCCCGGTCGTGGACGGCCCCGCAGGCGCACTCCCAGGTGCGGACGTTCAGTGGCATCTTCTCCTGCAACGCCCCGCAGGCCGAGCACAGCTTGGACGAGGGGAACCACCGGTCCACGACCACCAGCTCCCGCCCGTACCACTGGGCTTTGTACTCCAGCATCGACCGCAGCTCGCGCCACGACGCGTCGGAGATGGCGCGGGCCAGGCTGTGGTTCTTGACCATGGTGCGGACGGTCAGGTCCTCGATCACGACCGTTTGGTTCTCACGGACGAGACGAGTCGAGAGCTTGTGCACGTGGTCGCGGCGGCGGTCGGCGATCCGGGCGTAGACGCGGGCGACCGTGATTCGGGCCTTGGCCCGGTTCGCGCTGCCTTTGGCTTTGCGGGCCAGCGAGCGCTGCGCCTTGGCCAGCTTGCGCCGATCGGCCCGCTCATGCCGGGGGTTGGCCACCTTCTCCCCGGTCGAGAGGGTGACCAGGGCGGTGATCCCCGCGTCCACCCCCACCGCGCTGCCGGCCGGGTCGAGCGGGCGCATCTCCTCTTCGACGAGGATGGACACGAACCACCGCCCGGCCGGGTCCTTCGACACGGTCACGGTGGACGGCTCCGCCCCCTCCGGCAGGGGGCGCGACCACACGATGTCGAGCGGGCTGTTCATCTTTGCCAGCCACAGCCGACCCTCACGCCAGCGGAACGCCGAGCGGGTGTACTCCGCCGACGCGCGGGACTTCTTGCGGGACTTGAACGCCGGATACTTGGCGCGCTTGGCGAAGAAGTTCGCGAACCCGGCCTGAAGGTGGCGCAGGGCCTGCTGCAACGGCACCGACGACACCTCGCTGAGGAAGCCGAGTTCCTCCGTCTGTTTCCACGCCGTCAACGCAGCCGAGGATTGCTCGTAGGAGACGCGGCGGCCGTCCAGCTCGTAGGCGCGGGTCCGCTCCTGCAGGGCCTTGTTGTAGACCAGGCGCACACACCCGAATGTCCGGGCAAGCTCGGCGGCCTGTCCGGGGGTCGGGTAGAAGCGGTACTTGTAGGCCCGCTTCACGGTCTGCGCCATGCCGCACACCCTGCCACAAGATCAGCCAAGAATCGCACGCATGTTCGATTTACGACAGATCGTCTACCTTTGCCCTGCCCTGCAGGAGTCCAATTCCTTCTCCGCCTGAAGGCGGAGGTTTCCTTGGAGGTTTCTGGTGACGGAACGACCTGTTGCTTTGGTGACCGGAGCATCTCGCGGGGTGGGCGCGGCCGTCGCGCGGGCCCTCGCTCCGACGCATGATCTGCTGTTGGGCGGCCGCGACCGAGCCGCGCTGGACGCCGTGTGCGCCGAGCTTCCCGGCGCGCGGCCCTGGCCGGTCGAGCTGACCTCTGTCACCGCCTCCGACGTCGCGGGCTTCGACCGGCTTGACCTGCTCGTCCACAGCGCCGGCGTCGTACGGATCGGCGAGGTCGGGGAGGCCCCGGTCGAGGACTGGCGGTGGACCTTCGAGGTCAACCTGTTCGCGGTGACCGAGCTGACCCGGCTGCTGCTGCCCGCGCTGCGCGCGGCCCGCGGGCAGGTCGTCCTGATCAACTCGACCTCCGGGCAGCGGGTCAACCCGGGCTGGGGCGCGTACGCGGCGAGCAAGTTCGCGCTGCGGGCCTTCGCGGACGCGCTGCGTCTTGAGGAGCATTCGAACGGTGTGCGCGTCGCCACCATCTACCCCGGCCGCATCGCCACCGACATGCAGAAAGACGTGCGGGAGCAGGAGGGCGGCGACTACGAAGCGGCCCGGTACATCGCCCCGGAGTCGGTCGCCAAGGCCGTGCTCGCGGCGGCGACCGCCACCCCGGACGCCCAGATCACCGAGATCACGATCCGTCCCTCCGGCTTCCCGCCCGTCTGAGCCGAGGTGATGACCGGTTCCGGCTGAATGGGTCCATTCACTAGGATGGCGCCGTGCTTGAGGCTCTCTCGGAAATCGGGCGGAGCGCCCGTACCGGTGGATATCGCAGGGACGCCTGGTCCCCGGCCGACCTGGAACTGCGCGAGTGGTTCCGTCAGGAGGCGGCGCGGCGCGGGCTGGACCTGGACGAGGATCGCAACGGAAATCTCTGGGCCTGGTGGCGGCCCGCTTCGGCGGGCGCGTCCGCCGGAGACTCCGGGGTGGTGACGGGAAGCCACCTCGACTCGGTCCGGGACGGCGGCGCCTTCGACGGCCCACTGGGCGTGGTCTCCGCGTTCCTGGCCGTCGACCTGCTGCGCGCCCGCGGCTTCGAGCCGGTACGGCCGCTCGGCGTCGTCTGCTTCACCGACGAGGAGGGCGCGCGGTTCGGCGTGCCGTGCGTGGGCTCTCGGCTGCTCACCGGCGTGCTCGACCCCGACCGGGCGCGGCGGCTGACCGACGACGAGGGCGACACGCTGGCCGAGGTGCTGGCGCGGGCGGGCCGGCGCCCCGGGGATCTCGGCGCCGACCCCGAGACCCTGGCCAGGGTGGGGGTCTTCGTGGAGCTCCACGTCGAGCAGGGCCGCGCCCTCCGGGAGCCGGTCGGCGTCGCCGAGGCGATCTGGCCGCACGGCCGGTGGCGGTTCGACTTCCACGGCGAGGCGAACCACGCGGGCACGACCGCGCTGGCCGACCGGGACGATCCGATGCTCGCCTACGCCCGCGCCGTGCTCGACGCCCGCGCCGCCGCCGAGCGGCACGACGCCCTCGCGACCTTCGGCAAGGTACGCGTCGAGCCGGGCAGCGCCAACGCCATCCCGTCCCGTGTGTCGGCGTGGCTGGACGCCAGGGGCGCGGACGAGGAGCGGGTCCGCCGGCTGGTCGCCGATCTGGCGGCGAGCGGTCCGGGGGCCGCCGACGTGGCGTGCGAGTCGTGGACGCCCGAGGTCGTGTTCGAGGCGTCGCTGCGGGACCGCGTCGCCGCCGCCGCGTCCGCCGGCCTCGCGTCCACGGACTACACCCCCGGGTCCGGTTCGTGCGGGACAGCCGGCGTGGCCGCCGTGCCGACGGGAGCCGGACACGACGCCGGGGTCCTCGCGGTCGCCGGAGTGCCCACCGCGATGCTGTTCGTCCGCAATCCCACCGGCGTGTCGCACTCGCCGCGCGAGTTCGCCGAGCCCGCCGACTGCCACGCGGGCGTCGTCGCGCTCGCCGCCGTCCTGGAGGATCTGTGCCGGAGCTGAACGCGTCCGCCGGGACCGACCGAGGCGTCACCTACTGGTGCGAGATGGCGTGGCTGCCGCCCGGCGAGGTGGTGGAGTGCGTGTCCATCCGTGTGGAGGGCGCGCGGATCGCCGCCGTCCAACCCGAGGTCCCGCCCCCGCCGGGGGCGACACGGCTCGCCGGGCTGACCCTGCCCGGCCTCGCGAACGCCCACTCGCACGCCTTCCACCGGGCGCTGCGCGGGCACACCCAGGCCGAGCGCGGCACCTTCTGGACGTGGCGCGAGCAGATGTACGCCGTGGCGGCCGGGCTCGACCCCGACCGCTATCTCGCGCTGGCCCGGGCGACGTTCGCCGAGATGTCCCTCGCGGGCGTCACCTGTGTCGGTGAGTTCCACTACCTGCACCACGGGCCCGGTGGCGTGCCGTACGACGACCCGAACGCGATGGGTCACGCGCTCATCGAGGCGGCGCGGCAGGCGGGGGTCCGCATCGCCCTGCTCGACACCTGCTACCTCACCGGCGCGATCGGGCACCCGCTCGCCGGGACCCAGCTCCGTTTCGGGGACGGCGACGCGCACCGCTGGGCCGGCAGGGTGGAGACGCTCGGCCGCTCCCTGCGCGAGGCGCACGACGTGGTGGTCGGCGCGGCCATCCACTCGGTCCGCGCGGTGCCGCCGGAGCAGATGCGCGTGGTCGCGGAGTTCGCCAACCGGCACGCGGTCCCGCTGCACGCGCACGTCTCGGAGCAGCGCGCGGAGAACCACGACTGCGTCCAGGCGTACTCGGCCACGCCGGTCCAGTTGCTGCACGAGCACGGCGCGCTCGGCCCGCGCTCGACCGCCGTCCACGCGACCCATCTCTCGGAGGTCGACATGGCGCTGCTCGGCGGCTCGACCACGCACGTCTGCATGTGCCCGACCACCGAGCGGGACCTCGCCGACGGCATCGGCCCGGCGCGCACCCTGCTGGACGGCGGCTCGCCGATCACGCTGGGCTCCGACAGCCACGCGGTCATCGACCTGTTCGAGGAGGCGCGCGCGGTCGAACTGGACGAGCGGCTCGCCACCCGCCGGCGCGGCCACTTCCGCGCCGCCGAGCTGCTCGACGCCGCCACCGCGGCCGGACACGCGTCGCTCGGTTTCCCCGACGCGGGCTTGCTCGTCCCGGGCGCGTGGGCCGATCTGGTCTCCGTACGCCTCGACTCGGTCCGTACGGCGGGCACGACCAAGGGCGCGGCGGCCGAGACGGTCGTCTTCGCGGCCACGGCGGGCGACGTGCACTCGGTCGTCTCCGGAGGCCGCCGCGTGGTCGAGGAGGGGCGGCACGTGCTGGGCGACGTCGGCGCGCTCCTGCGGGACGCCGTCGCCGACGCCAGGGGATAGCGCGGCGGGCAGACCTGCCCGAACGGGAAGACGTCGACGATCAGGAAACGAGGGTGAGCGGGATGACATCAGACGCACCGGCCGGTGGGGCGACGCTCTTCGAGGACATCGGACTGCTCTTCACCGCCGACCCTGAGCACGAGGAGATCGCCGACGCCGCGCTGATCGTCGAGGACGGGGTCGTCGCGTGGATCGGCCCCTCGTCCGGACCGGGCGTGCCCGCCGCCGACCGGCGGATCGGGGTGGAGGGGCGTGCCGTCATCCCGGGGTTCGTGGACAGCCACGCGCACCTGGTGTTCGCCGGGGACCGGACCGCCGAGTTCGCGGCCAGGATGGAGGGCCTGCCGTACTCCGCCGGAGGGATACGCACGACCGTGGCCGCGACCCGCGAGGCGGCCGATGCCGCGCTGGCCGCGAACGCCGGCGCCCTCGTCGCCGAGATGCTCGCGCAGGGCACGACCACCGTCGAGATCAAGAGCGGCTACGGCCTGACCGTCGAGGACGAGCGCCGCTCGCTGGAGATCGCCGGGCGGTTCACCGCCGAGACCACCTATCTCGGCGCCCACGTGGTGCCGCCGGGCGTCGGCGCCGACGACTACGTCTCCCTGGTGACCGGGCCGATGCTGGAGGCGTGCGCGCCGTACGCGCGGTGGGTGGACGTGTTCTGCGAGCGGGGCGCGTTCGACGGGGACCAGAGCCGGGAGATCCTCGCCGCCGGCATCGGGGCCGGGCTGGGCGCCCGGATCCACGCGGGCCAACTCGGCGAGGGGCCGGGCGTGCGCATCGCCTGCGAGCTCGGTGCGGCCTCGGCCGACCACTGCACCCACCTGACCGACGCCGACGTGGCCGCCCTGGCGGACAGCGGGGTGGTGGCCACCCTCCTCCCCGGGGCGGAGTTCTCCACCCGCTCGCCGTACCCGGACGCCCGCCGGCTGCTCGGCGCGGGCGTGTCCGTCGCCCTCGCCACCGACTGCAACCCCGGGTCGTCCTTCACCTCGTCGATGCCGTTCTGCGTGGCGCTGGCCGTACGTGAGATGCGGATGAGCCCCAAGGAGGCGGTGCGTGCCGCGACCGCCGGAGGCGCGCGGGCGCTGCGCAGGACCGACGTGGGCGTGCTCAGGGTGGGCGCCAGGGCGGACCTGGTCATCCTTTCGGCTCCCTCGTACGTCCACCTGGCCTACCGCCCCGGCGTGCCACTGGTGGACCAGGTGTGGAAGGACGGCGCCCGCGTCGTTTGACGTCCTCCTCAGGGGGTAAACAGAACCGTTTCCGGGGCGGCGCCTCCTCCTTGAGTAGGACGCCGAAAACCATTCTCCAGTCGTATTAGTTCTGGGAATCTTTCTTGTGGCCAAATCGTTGATCGGGTCAGGACAAAGACGGCGGGAAAGCCCTGGCCTGGGCCGACTCGACTCGGACATACGGCGGCGGCGGAACGAGGTGCCATCGAATGGCGACGGGGAATCGGACGCACGACCAGCACGTCTCTGATCGGGACTTGCTGGGGACCTACCTGGCGGAAATTGGGCGGGTCCCCTTGCTGACCGCGGAACAGGAGGTGGATCTCGCCAAGCGCATCGAGGCGGGCCTCTTCGCCGAGCACCTGCTGGACAGCGGACGCGTCGAGCCCAGAGTTTCGGACGCGGCCGACGAGGAACTGGAACGCATCGCGATTTCGGGGCGGCGTGCGAAGGACGAGTTCATCCAGGCGAACCTGCGTCTGGTGGTCGCGGTGGCACGGAAATACTCCGGCCGGGGGATGCCGCTGATCGATCTTGTCCAGGAGGGGAACCTGGGCCTGGTCCGGGCCGTGGAGAAATTCGATTACCGGCGTGGTTACAAGTTCTCCACCTATGCCACGTGGTGGATCCGCCAGGCCGTGGGCCGGTCCATCCACGAGCAGGCGCGTCCGGTGCGGCTGCCCACCCACGCGGGGGAGCAGATGACCCGCCTGATGCGGGTCCGCCGCGACATGCTGGCCGAACTGGACGTGGAGCCGACCGACGCCGATCTCGCCGCGGTGCTCGACCTGCCGATCGAGCGGGTTCGGGAGCTGCGCCGCTGGGCGTCCGACCCGGTGTCGCTGCAGCTCGGCGTGGGTGACGAGGATGAGACGGAGCTCGGCGACATGATCGCCGACGAGACCTGGGCCGACCCGGAGCAGCAGGCGATGGCCACGCTGGAGCGGGAGCGCCTGGAGGTGTGGCTGACGGGTCTGGAGGGGCAGGCCCGCGAGATGCTCCGCTGGCGGTACGGCCTCGTGGACGGCCGCGAGCACACGC
This sequence comes from Microtetraspora malaysiensis, assembly GCF_050947145.1. NCBI lineage: Bacteria > Bacillati > Actinomycetota > Actinomycetes > Streptosporangiales > Streptosporangiaceae > Microtetraspora > Microtetraspora malaysiensis. The sequence goes on along the minus strand of NZ_CP191998.1, from coordinate 7,816,002 downwards.
TCACCGAGGTGGGGGAGCGGTACGGCATCGGCCGTGACCGGGCCAGGCGGCTGGAGCGCGACGCGCTGCTGCGGCTGCGCAAGATGGCGGGCGCCGCGGCCTGAGCGCGGGCCGCGCGGCGCGGTTGAACGGCGTGGGCGGGGGCCCGCCAGAGTGAGTAGGGCGTGAGCGGAAGCGCGCACCGGTTCCGGTGCGCGCTTCCGCGCGTTCCAGGGCTTCCCGGGCGTGTCGCGCGCGTCCGGCGCGTCCCGGGTGAACCGCCGGCCGATCTCGCCGCGTCACCGTCACAACTCGCCCGCCTCGGACGGCCGGCCAAATTTTTCGATCAAGCGGGGCGTGATCTTCCCCGTGATCCGCCCAGTGATCTTCCCCGTGCTCTTCTTCGTTCCGCACATTCCGCGTAGTGCGGCTTCCTAATGCGTTCGCCGTTCGGTCCCTTTCCTAAATCCTGACACGCGCCTCGACCGGAAGTGAGCCTTCCGAAACGAATGCGAAACACCACGGTGGCGAGTTTCACAGAGATGAAACACATGAGGTGGCGGCGTGAAACGGCGGAAGAACAATCTGTGGCCAACGTCAGTGCGCCAGCCGGTCGACGATGCCCTGGACGGACGCAACTGAGCGCGTGAATAGCCGGCCACATGGCAATGTAAGGAGGGCCGCGATCGATGGACAAGATCGATACCGGCACCACGGCCTGGATGATCACAGCCACCGCGCTGGTGTTGCTGATGACTCCCGGGCTCGCGTTCTTCTACGGGGGCATGACCAGGGCGAAGAGCGTCCTGAACATGATGATGATGTCGTTCGTCAGCATCATCACGGTCAGCATCGCTTGGGTCCTCTACGGGTACTCGCTGGCCTTCACCAGCGGCGGCGACGGCGTCGTCGGCAAGCTCGTCGGCGGCCTCGACGCCCTCGGCCTGCAGAGCATCATCGACACCGCCACGAAGGCGGAGGGCGGGATGCCGAGCATGGTCTTCTCCGCTTTCCAGATGACCTTCGCCATCATCACGGTCGCGCTGATCAGCGGCGCCATCGCCGACCGGGCGAAGTTCGGCGCGTGGGTGCTGTTCTCGGTCGTCTGGGCGACGCTCGTCTACTTCCCCGTGGCCCACTGGGTGTGGGGCGGCGGCTGGCTGGCCGGTCTCGGCATCGAGGACTTCGCGGGCGGCACGGTGGTCCACGTCAACGCCGGAGCCGCGGGGCTCGCGCTCGCGCTGGTGCTGGGCAAGCGGGCCGGGTGGCGCAAGGATCCGATGCGCCCGCACAACCTCACCCTGGTCCTCCTCGGCGTCGGCCTGCTGTGGTTCGGCTGGTTCGGCTTCAACGCGGGTTCGGAGCTCGCCGTGGACGGCACCGCCGGCCTGGCGTTCATGAACACCCAGGTCGCCGCGGCCGCCGCGGCGGGCGCCTGGATCCTGGTGGAGAAGCTGCGCGACGGACACTCCACGACGCTCGGTGTGGCGTCCGGCGCGGTCGCCGGCCTGGTCGCGATCACCCCGGCCTGCGGCTTCGTCGACCCGTGGGCGGCCGTCCTCCTCGGCGCCGTCGCCGGAGCGGCCTGCGCGTACGCGGTGGGGCTGAAGTACCGCCTCGGCTTCGACGACTCGCTCGACGTGGTCGGCGTCCACCTGGTCGGCGGCGCGATCGGCGCGGTCGCCCTCGGCTTCATCGCCCGCTACCCGTTCGCGGACGGTCAGGAGAAGGGCCTGCTGTACGGCGGTCCGCTCGCGCAGCTCGGCGTCCAGGCGCTCGGCCCGGTGGTCGTCGGCCTCTACTCCTTCGCCATGGCGTGGATCATCGGCAAGATCATCGACAAGACGATGGGCTTCCGGATCGACCGGGAGGAAGAGGTCACCGGCATCGACATCACGACGCACGCCGAGACCGGCTACGACCTCGGCACCGTCCACGCCTCCGGCGTGGCCTCGCTCAACGGGCCGGCGGTCCCGGCCGAGGTCAAGAAGGTGGACGCATGAGACTCATCACCGCGGTGATCAAGCCGTTCAAGCTCGACGACGTCAAGGCGGCGCTTGAGCAGTTCGGCGTCAAGGGCATGACGGTCAGCGAGGCCAGCGGGTACGGCCGCCAGCGCGGGCACACCGAGGTGTACCGCGGCGCGGAGTACCAGGTCGACCTGGTCCCCAAGGTCCGGCTGGAGGTGCTCGCCGAGGAGGACGACGCCGAGGACGTGATCGACGTCATCGTCAAGGCCGCCCAGACCGGCAAGATCGGTGACGGCAAGGTGTGGTCCGTGCCGGTGGACACGGTGGTCCGGGTCCGCACCGGTGAGCGCGGGCCGGAGGCCCTGTAGCCGCATGGCGAGAGGGGACGCTCGCTCGTTCGCCACAGCGCGCAAGGAACGCGCGGCGGACGTCGACAGGTGGCTCGCCGATCTGCTCCGTGCGGCGTGCGCGTGGCCGTACGCCGAGGCAGGGCGGGACGGGGCGGGCGCCGCCGCCGGGATCCGGCCGGGGCGTGCGGAGCAGCGCGGCGTGGCCCGGGTCCGGGACGGGCGCGTCGCCGCCGATCGGAGCGCGTTCGACGGCGTCGCGCTCGTCGCGGTCGGCAGCCTGGGGCGGGGCGAGCTCGCCCCGGGCAGCGACCTCGACCTCGTCCTGCTGCACGACGGCCGGGACGACGTGGGCCGGCTCGCGGACCGCCTCTGGTACCCGATCTGGGACTCCGGCGTCGGGCTCGACCACTCGGTCCGCACGCTCGACGAGGCGGCCGAGGTGGCCCGCGAGGACTTGAAGGCGGCGCTCGGCCTGATTCAGGCCAGGCATGTCGCGGGCGACGCCGAGCTGACCCGGGCGCTGCGCGAGGCCGTGCTCGCCGACTGGCGCGCCCGCTCCCGGCGCAGGCTGGCCGAGTTGAGGGAGGCGGCCGACCGGCGGGCCGGGGCGAGCGGCGAGCTGGCCTTCCTCCTCGAACCCGACCTGCGCGACTCGCGGGGCGGGCTGCGGGACGTGCAGGCGATGCAGGCCGTGGCCGCCGCCTGGGTCGCCCCGGCGCCCGGCCCCCGGGTCCGGGAGGCGTACGAGCTGCTGCTGGACGCGCGGCACGCGCTGCACCTGGTCACGGGACGCGGCGCGGACCGGCTGGTGCTGCAGGAGCAGGAGGCGGTCGCGGGCAGCCTCGGCCTGCTGGACGCCGAGGCGCTGATGCGCCGCCTGGCCGAGGCGGGGCGCACGATCTCGCACGCGTTCGACGCGACCTGGCGGACGGTGGACCGGCTGCTGGCCGGCCCCGCGCCGCGGGGGCGGCGGCCGCTCGCCGACGGTGTGGTCGAGTACGGCGGCGAGGTGGTGCTCGCCCGGGGCGCCGAACCGCGTACGGATCCTGTTCTCGTGCTCCGCGCCGCCGCGGCGGCGGCTGGGGCCGGGCTGCCGATGGCCCCCGCGACGGTGTCCACACTGGCCGCGCAGTGCCCGCCGCTCCCTGTGCCGTGGCCGAAGGAGGCCAGGGACGCCCTGGTGTCGCTGCTGGGCGCGGGACGCGCCGCGGTGCCCGTATGGGAGGAGCTGGACCAGTCGGGCGTCCTCGTGCGCCTCATCCCCGACTGGGAGCGGGTACGGCACCGCCCGCAGCGCAACCCGGTGCACCGGTACACCGTGGATCGGCACCTGATCGAGACGGCCGCGGCGGCCGCCGCGTACACGCGTGAGGTGTCCCGTCCCGACCTGTTGCTCATCTCGGCCCTGCTGCACGACGTGGGCAAGGGATGGCCGGGCGACCACTCGGTGACGGGCGAGGTCGTCGCCAGGGACATCGGCTTCCGGATGGGCCTGCCGCGCGCGGACGTGGACGTCCTGACCCGGGTCGTCCGCCACCACCTCCTGCTGCCCGAGACGGCGACCCGGCGCGACCTCGACGATCCGCTGACCGTCTCCCGCGTGGCGGAGGCCGTGGGCTCCCGCGAGGTGCTGGAACTCCTGGCCGTGCTCGCGGTCGCGGACGGTGAGGCCACCGGCCCGGCCGCGTGGAACTCCTGGAAGGCGTCGCTGGTCGCCGACCTGGTGCGCCGGGTGCGGTCGGTGCTGTCCGGCGCGCCGCCCGCGCCCGCGCCGGTCCTCTCGCCCGAGCAGGCCGCGCTGGCCCGGCACGGCGGCGGCGCGGTACGGGTCCACGGCGGCGCGGTGACGGTGGTGGCGCCGGACCGTCCGGGGCTGCTGTGGCACGCGGCCGGGGTGCTGGCCGCGCACCGGCTCGTCGTCAGGTCGGCGGCCTCGGCGTCGGCCGGCTCGACCGCCGTGATCGAGTTCGCCGTCGTGCCCGAATACGGCTCGCCGCCGGACCCGGCGGCGCTCGAGGCCGACCTGCGCCTGGTGCTGGCCGGGCGCCTGGACATCGAGCGGCGGCTGGCCCGCCGGGCCGGCGCGATGCGGCGGTCGCGCGTCCCCGTCGCGCCGCCGCGGGTCACGCTGGTGGACGACGCGTCCAGCACGGCCACGGTGGTCGAGGTGCGGGCGCATGATCGTCCGGGGCTTCTGTGGCGAATTGGGCGGGCTTTCGGCGAATGTGGCCTTGACGTGAGAGCGGCCCGGGTGGAGACTCTCGGCGCGGAGGCCGTGGACGTCTTCTACGTCGTCGATCGGGCCGGCAGGCCTCTCGTGGACGTTGAGCAGCGAGGTGACGTGCGGCGACACGTGCTCGCCGCGCTGCGGTGACCTAGCTGGAGACGTGGCCGGAGACGCAGGGGAAAGACCCCTTACCAGTTGGTAACAATTCTGTGCGCCTTTGAGGGCGAATCGCCGGTAATCGTGACCTTGTGGTCGAATTGTCCGCGTTTGAGTAGCGATGTCACTTCATGCTGTCGGGATGCGTGAGGGCATCCCAGAATGGCGGGGCCGGTGAATACGGAGCAGCGAAGCGGCGCGGAGGAGACGGCGGGGACGCCGAGCCGCGCATGGGCGCGGCGCCTGGCACCCCGGAATTGGCGCGTTCCCTCCCGGCTGACCGCCTTGATCGTCGCGCCGACCCTGGTGGCGGTGGCCCTCGCGGGCGCCAAGGTCGTCGACTCGATGGACAGCCTGAACGCGTACCAGCGGACGAGCTCGGCCGCCGAGTACTCCGTACGGCTGCGCGACCTCTCCCAGCAACTCGCCATGGAACGCGACCTCGCCGCGCGCGGCGGCGACGCGAAGCGGGTCTACAACGTGGACGGGTCCACCAAGATCACCCTCGCCGACCAGCACGGCGTGGTCGACGGCCTCGCGCGGAAGGTCGCCGCCGACCTCGCGAAGATCGACGACGGCTACGGCGTGCGAGCCGTACAGCTCGCCGAGCAGGCGGGGAACCGGCTCTCCGGTCTGGAGAACGTCCGCGAGAAGGGCAGCGAGGAAGACTACGGCGGCATCATCGCCGGCCTGCTGCGGCTGCACGACGAGCTCGGCCAGAGTGGCGACGACGCCGTCGTCATCGCCGACATGCGGGCCCTGGGCGCGCTGGCCAACGCCAAGGAGGAGGCGTCGCGGCAGCGCCAGATGCTGACCAGGGAGCTGCTTGAGCCGCACCAGCGGTTCACCGCCTACGAGCTGCGCGACTTCATCGCCTCCCAGTCGCGCCAGCAGGGGTTCGTCGACCGCTTCTACGCCGAGACGAACTCCGCCGACGCGGCCTTCCTCGCCGGGCTCCTCAGCGACAAGAACGTCGTGGACACCGAGCTGACCAAGTCCTGGGCGATCACCCTGGCGATTCAGAACGTCTCCCTCAGCGGCTACAAGTCCAGGGACCGCATGCTGGTGCGCTGGTTCCAGCACAGCACCAAGACGATCGAGCAGCTCGCGGTCGCCGAGAAGCGGCTCTCCACGGCCGTCATCGACCGCGCCACCGGCCTGCAGTCGGCCGAGCAGCGCAACGCGCTGATCGCCGTCGGGCTGATCCTCGCGCTGCTCATGCTGGTCCTCGCCACCACCGTGCTCATCGCCCGCTCGATGGTCCGGCCGCTGCGCCGGCTGCGCGCCGAGGCCCTGGAGATCGCCGGAACCCGGCTCCCCGAGGTCGTACGGCGGATGCGCGAGTCGGACGACGCCGGGGCCGCCCCCGAGGTGCAGCCCATCGACCTCGGCACGGAGGACGAGATCGGCGAGGTGGCCCAGGCGTTCGACGAGGTGCACGCGCAGGCCGTCCGGCTGGCCGCCGAGGAGTCCCGGCTGCGCACCCACGTCAACGCCATGTTCGTGAACCTGTCGTGGCGGACCCAGACGCTCGTCGAGCGGCAGATCTCGCTGATCGACGGCCTGGAGCGCGGCGAGCAGGACGGCCGCCGCCTCGCCGACCTGTTCAAGCTGGACCACCTGGCCACCCGCATGCGCCGCAACAGTGAGAACCTCCTGGTCCTCGCCGGGCACGAGTCCGCGCGCAAGCGCAGCAAGCCGGCACTCCTGGTCGACGTCGTACGCGCGGCCCTGTCGGAGGTCGAGGACTACGAGCGGGTGAACGTGCGGGTCCACCGCTCCGCCTCGGTCGCCGGGCACGCCGCCAACGACTCCGTCCACCTGGTCGCGGAGCTGCTGGAGAACGCCATCTCCTTCTCGTCCGACCGCACCAAGGTCGTGGTGTCGAGCGACCGCATCGAGGGTGGCGCGGTGCTGCTCTCGGTGTGCGACTCCGGGATCGGCATGTCGCCGGACGAACTGGCCGAGGCCAACCGCAGACTCTCCGAGCCGCCCGCCGTGGACGTGTCCGTCTCCCGGCGGATGGGGCTCTTCGTGGTCGGCCGCCTCGCCCAGCGGCACGGCATTCGAGTCCAGCTCCGCCCGGGTGACTCCGGCGGGTTGATCGCCATGGTGTTGTTCCCCGCCACGCTCGTCGCCGGCGACGAGCGGAGCGCGCCCGCGCGTCCGGGCGCCGCCCTACCCGCGAGCGGCCAGAGCGGCCAGAGCGGCCAGAACGGCCAGCAGGGCCGCGCCCAGATCGCGGGGCCGGCTCCGACGCGGTCACCGGGCGGCGGGCTCGAACCGACCCAGGGCGGAGCCCTCCCGGCGCGGGGCGCCCGGGGCGCCGCCGTACCGGGTCAGCGGGACACCCGCACTCCCGCTCCTGGCGCCACCACCCCGGCCGGCGACGCGTCGCCGGGCCGGGCGAACGGACTGCCCACGCGCAAGCCCGCCGCCAGCGGCTTCTCGGCCGCCGGCGGCGCCCAGATCGCCCCCGGCGGGTTCTCCGCCTTCGGCGACCAGGGGCAGCAGGACACCGAGAGCTTCCCCGCCATCGGGACCGCCGGCCGGACGGCCGACGACGGCGCCGCGGCGCAGCCCGGCTGGAGCGCGCCGGCGGGCTACTCGGCCCGCCACTCCGACCAGGACGGACGTCCCGGCGCCGGGTCCTCCGACCCGGCCGGGCGCGCGGACCGGCCGGGGGTCGCGGGCTCGCGGCCGTCCGTCCCGGAGTCGCCGCTGAACATGCCCAGGTTCACCGAGGACTCGGGCGCCTTTCCCATCGGTGCCGCGACCCCGATGCCCTCGCCGGTCTCCGGCGACACGCACCTGGAGCGGGGGGACGAGTTCCTGCCGATCTTCGCCGCGGTCGAGTCCGCCTGGTTCCGCCGTCCCGCCCAGCAGGTCGCGGGCGCCGTACGCGCCGACGGCGGCGCGACCGGGGCGCGGGAGACACCGGGCGCCGAGCTGACCTCGGGCGCGGCCTCCGGCGCGACCGCGGCCCGGCCATCCGGGGACGGCGCGGCCCGGGGAAGTTGGGGATCCCAGGCGGACAGCGGATACCGGGCGGCCGCCGCCGCGAGCGCTCCCGCCACGGGCGGCGTCACGGACGCGGGCCTGCCGAGGCGGACCCCCAAGGCCAATCTGGTGCCCGGTTCGGTGGACGCGGTGACCAGCACTCCGGACGCGGCCAGACCGGCGGTCTCGCCCGACCTGGTTCGCAGCCGGCTGTCCAGCTACCAGCAGGGTGTACGGCGCGGCCGAGCCGACGTGTCCGGCTCCGGCGCCGCGCCCGGTAATGAGGAGGAGAGCTCGTGACCGCGCTCAGCGTTGAGGCACGCAGGTTCGACTGGTTGATCACGGAGTTCGTCGGCGGCACCCCGGGGGTCGCGCACGCCGTGGTGGTGTCGGCGGACGGCCTGCGACTGGCCAACTCGGACGGGTTTCCACCCGATCGCGCCGACCAGCTCGCCGCCGTGGCGGCGGGGCTGCTCAGCCTGACCGTGGGCGCGTCCCGCGTCTTCGACGGCGGCCCGGTGACGCAGACCGTGGTCGAGATGCAGCGCGGTCTCATGCTGATCATGGCGATCAGCGACGGCTCCTGCATGGCCGTCCTCGCCGCGGCCGACTGCGACATGGGCCTGGTGGCCTACCAGATGACGCTGCTGGTCGAGCGGGTCGGCCAGGTGCTCACCCCGGCGCTGCGCGCCGAGCTGCAGTCGGCCCGGCGCTGACCCGGGTCATAGGAGACATGAATGCGCCCTGGTGAGGCGGAAGAGGACGAGCCCCTCTTCCGTCCGTACGCCGTCACCGGCGGTCGCTCCGAGCCGCGTTATCACCTGGCGATGGAGACTCTCGTATCGTCGGTGACCCTGATGAGCGATGATTACACTCTGCTCAGCCCCGAGCAGGAGTCGATCATAGTGCTCTGCCGTTCCGTTCGTTCCGTCGCGGAGATCTCCGCGCTGCTGCGGGTCCCGCTCGGCGTGGCCCGCGTGCTCATCGCCGACCTGGCCGACGAGGGCCTGATCCGTCTGCACATGCCGCAGCTCAACCAGGGTCAGCCCGACGCCAACCTGCTCGAAAGGGTGCTCAGTGGACTTCGCCGGCTCTAGCCAGGGCTCTCAGCGGGGCCTGACCTCGACGAAGATCGTGGTGGCGGGCGGTTTCGGCGTGGGCAAGACCACGTTCGTCGGGGCGGTCTCGGAGATCATGCCGCTCACGACCGAGGCCGTCATGACCGACGCCAGCGCCGGCATCGACGACCTCGGTCTCACGCCCAACAAGACCACGACCACCGTGGCGATGGACTTCGGGCGGCTCTCCCTGGCCCAGGACCTGATCCTCTATCTGTTCGGTACGCCCGGCCAGCACAGGTTCTGGTTCATGTGGGACGATCTTGTACGCGGCGCGATCGGCGCCGTCGTGCTGGTCGACAGCCGCAGGCTGGCCGACTGCTTTCCCGCCATCGACTACTTCGAAGAGGCCGGGCTGCCCTTCGTGGTGGCGATGAACGGCTGGGACGGCTCCTTCCAGCACTCGATGGACGAGGTGAGGGAGGCGCTGTCGCTCGCCCCGCACGTACCCGTGGTCAAGACGGACGCGCGCTCGCGCGAGGCGGTGAAGTCCACGCTGATCAGCCTCGTGGAGTACGTGCTCCGCACGCGGGCGGGATACTGACGCCGCCGGCCTCCCGGCGCGTTCTCCGGCACGCTCCGGCCGCGGTGGGGGCCGGGCCGCGCGACATGCTGTGCCGGGTGTGAGAGGGAGCCGAAAAGGCTCGGCGGAGCGCCCCTTAATGGGGGCTTTTGTGGCTAAATGTCCGATTTCTGACCAGGGTCACAAGTCGCACCGTGTTGAACACGGATTCAAATCAGGTCGCCCACTGATCGCTAACACTGTCCGATAAGTCTTGCTTAAACCTGGTTGGGGCTGCAACACTCCTCCTTTGGCCTGCCCTTTGCAGAGCTCTCGAAGATCTGAATCCCGAAGGAGTTACGGTCGTGTCCCGTACCCGGTACACCCGCCGTCTTCCGGCTGCCGCCATCGTGGCCGGTCTTGCCCTCGCCCTGGCAGCATGCGGCTCGGAGGGCACAGGAGCCGGGGCGGCTCCCGCCGCGTCCGCCGACAAGCTGGACCCCAACGCGGACCTGAAGCAGCAGAAGCTCAACATCACCATCTGGGACGGCTACTCGCCCAAGGACCTTCCGGACAGGGTTAAGCAGAAGCTCGGCTTCCCCATCAACATCGCTATCCACGACACCAACGAGACGGCGATGGCCAAGCTCACCGCGTCGGCGGACAGCGGCTTCGACGTCGCCTTCGTCTCCGGTCAGTACGCCCAGGCGCTCAACGAGCAGGGTCTGCTCGAGCCGCTGCACCACGAGCTGATCCCCAACCTCGCGAACCTCTTCCCCGAGGCGTCCGAGCTGTCGTACGACAAGGGCAACAAGTTCTCGGTCCCCTACACCTGGGGCACCACCGGCATCTGCTACCGCAGCGACCTGGTGAAGACGGCGCCGACGAGCTGGAACGACATCCTCAACCCGGCGCCGGAGTACAAGAAGAAGGTCACGATGATGACCACCGAGCGCTGGCTGGCCCTGCCGGCCCTGAAGTCGCTCGGCTACTCCATCAACACCGCCGACGACGGCCAGATCGCCAAGGCGAAGGATCTTCTCCTCAAGGCGAAGAGCAACCTCCTCGCGTACGACGACACGACGTTCGGCGACCGGCTCAAGTCCGGCGAAGCCGTCATGGTCGAGGCGTGGGACGGTTGGTGCCCGGAGAACGAGAAGAACATCAAGTTCACGGTGCCGAAGGAGGGCAGCGACCTCTGGGCGGACACCATGGTGATCTTGAAGACCTCCAAGAACAAGGAGGCGGCGCACGCCTTCATCAACTACATCCTGGACCCCGAGATCCACAGCTGGCTGGCCGAGAACATCATGTACAAGGCCCCCAACAAGGCCGCGATGGAGAAGGTCAACCCGGCCACCCTCCAGTCGTTCCCGTCGCTCAAGATGAGCCCGGCCGACCTGCTCCAGGGTGAGTCGATCATCGACCTGGGCGCCGACTCGGCCAAGTACACCCGCCTGGCGACCGAGATCGCGGCGCAGCAGTGATCCTCCGCGGCTGACCTCGCGCGTGAACACATGGACCGGCGCCTCCCTTCAGGGGGGCGCCGGGACCGTTACAACGCAAGATCCGGCCGATATGGATCGCTCGGACGGACCCAAATGCGGTCCCAAACATCCCGTTCTGAGGGAATAAGGCCACGATTGAGCGCGGTGCGCGTTTGGCCGATCTGGTAATGGTGTGTTCCAATTACCCTCGCTTCAATGAGGTCCCAGGCGTCACATCCGCATCGCGGCTGGGGGCCATGGCTGCGCGTATATGACTTCGGCAAGAGGTTGCGAAAACCCGTGAGTACTCAAGAACCCAAGGCTGTCCCGCAGCCGGAGGCCGCACCGGCTTCCATGCCGGCCTCCGAGTCGGCGTCCAAGCGCGCTTCCGGGGACGGCGGTTGGTTCCGGCTGGGGAACTGGAGGGTGCGGTCCCGACTCATCGCGCTCATCCTGCTTCCCACGGTCGTCGGTGTGCTCCTCGGCGGCATCCAACTCGCCGACGCGGTCAACACATCGGTCCAATACCGGCGCATCAACGAGGTCGCGGGTCTGGTCCAGGCCGTGGGCGCCCTCTCGCACGAAGTCGCGGTGGAGCGCGACTACACCGCCTGGTACACGGCGACCAACCGAAGGCTCACCCGGCTGACCCAGGTGAAGAACATTCGGCAGGAGACCGACAAGGCCAAGCGGGTCGTCGTCGACAAGATCCAGCAGCTCGACAGCGGCCACTCCGCTCGTGTGCGGAACCGGGTCGAGGACATCCAGCGCTGGATGGACAGCCTCCCCGGTCTCCGCAAGCAGTTCGACTCCAACGGTGTTCCCGCCCGAGCCGTCCTCGGCACGTACAAGAGCATGATCGAGGCGTTCAACGGGCTGTCCGACGAGCTGCGCACCGCGACCGGCAACGACCGGATGTTCGCCGACGGCGTCGCCCTCGGCGCGCTCACCCGCGCCCAGGAGCAGCTCGCCCGGCAGCGTGGCATCCTCACCGTCGGTCTCGCGGAGAGGGCGTTCACCAACGACGACCTCGCCGACTTCCTCGGAGCCCGCCAGGCGCAGGAAAGCAACTTCGAGACGTTCCAGAAGGAAGCCTCGGCCGACGACGCCAAGTTCTACGCGCAGACGGTCAAGGGCATCCAGATCGAGAAGGCGTACTCCCTCCGAGCGAGCGCCCTCGCCCAGATGCGCGAGTACAACGAGCTCAGAGACCTGGACCGCACCCGCACCGACGACCTGCGCCTGTGGTTCGAGACGATGACCACGACCGTCGACAAGATGAACGCCGTCGAGCAGCGCCTCGCCGGGTCCGTCGTGACGCAGACGCAGTCCATGGCCGACGACGAGCAGCGCCGCGCGATCATCTCCGGTTCCGCGATCCTCCTGCTCCTCGGCCTGATGCTGCTGATCACCACCGCGGTCGCCGGTTCGCTCACCCGGCCGCTGCGCCGCCTGCGCCGCGAGGCCCTGGAGATCGCCGGTTCGCGGCTGCCGCGCACGGTCCAGATGCTGCGCGAGTCGCAGGACGAGTCGCTCAAGGTCGAGGTCGCGCCGATCCAGGTCACCACCCGCGACGAGATCGGTGAAGTCGCCCGGGCCTTCGACGAGGTCCACCAGGAGGCCATCCGCCTGGCGGGTGACGAGGCCCGGCTGCGCAGCAACGTCAACTCGATGTTCGTGAACCTCTCCCGTCGTACGCAGACCCTGGTGGAACGCCAGCTCGCCCTGATCGACGGGCTGGAGCAGGGCGAGCAGGACGAGAACCGTCTCGGCAACCTGTTCAAGCTGGACCACCTGGCGACCCGCATGCGCCGCAACAGTGAGAACCTGCTGGTCCTCGCGGGCCAGGAGCCGGCCCGCCGGTGGGGCCAGCCGGTCCCGGTCGTCGACGTCGTCCGCGCCTCCCTCTCCGAGGTCGAGAACTACGAGCGGGTGAGCCTGCAGGTGACCGCGGGCGGCGCGGTCGTCAGCCAGGCCGTCAACGACGTCGTCCACCTCGTCGCGGAGCTGGTCGAGAACGCCATCTCGTTCTCCCCCCGCGAGACGAAGGTCGTCGTGGCGAGCAACCGCATCGACGGCGGCGGGCTCATGATCTCCGTCAGTGACCTGGGCATCGGCATGACCGCCGAGGAACTGGCCCAGGCCAACTGGCGACTGGCCAACCCGCCGGTCGTGGACGTGTCGGTGTCCCGGCGCATGGGTCTGTTCGTGGTCGGCCGCCTCGCGCTGCGCCACGGCATCCGGGTGCAGCTCCGCCAGCAGGACGCGGGTGGCCTCACCGCCATGGTGCTCCTGCCCGAGGCGCTGCTCGGCCAGCAGGGCGGACCGGCCTTCCCCGGCATGCCGCCGGCCGAGCCCGCCGCGCAGTTCGGCGCCCAGTTCGACGCCGCCGCGTTCGGCGCGGCCCCGGCGCTGGGCAGCCCGACGTCCTTCGACGCCCCGAAGCGCACGCCGGTGATCGGCTCGGACGCGCCGGGCGTCGGCGCCCCCGGCGCCGACCCGTTCGAGCGCGGCCCGTTCGACACCTTCGGCCGGGACAAGGAGCCGTTCGCCAAGAGCGCGTTCGGTTCCGAGGGTCCCCGGGAGCCGGAGCCGCCGGTCCGCGACGCCTTCGAGGCGCCGGCCGCCCGCGACCCGTTCGATGCTCCCGCCACCGGGCGGAACCCGTTCGACCCGCCGCCCGCGACCACGCGGAACCCGTTCGATCCGCCTCCGTTCGAGCGCGGTGCGGACTCCGACCCCTTCGGGACGGGCCCGTTCGCCGCGGGCGCCCCGGAGCCGGAGCCGTTCGCGCCCAACCTCTTCGATCCGCCTCCGTACGAGCGCGGCAAGGCGACCGGAGCCCCCGTCGACACGCCGTGGCCCGGGCACCTGCCCGCGCCGGGCAGCTCCTCCTGGCCCACCCCGCCCGGGGACTCCGGCGGCTGGCCGGTCGCCCCCGCGACGGGGGACGCCTCCGGCACCGGAGCGTTCGAGTCGGACTCGGACAACACCGGCCCCCTCCCGGCGATCCGCAACTCGCCGATGGAGGACCAGCCGGAGGAGTTCCTGCCGATATTCGCGGCGGTCGAGTCCGACTGGTTCAGGAAGGTCGAGCCCGGTTCGGAGGAGGCCGTGAAGGACGCCGACGAGGAAGTCCGCGAGGCCGGCGAGGCCGACGCGCGGCAGTGGTCGTCCCCGGCCGACGCGGGATGGCAGGCCGCCAAGGCCGCCAGCGACCCGTCGCTCGGTGGAGTCACCTCCTCCGGCCTGCCCAGGCGGGTCCCCAAGGCCAACCTGGTGCCGGGATCCGCGTCGGCGATCGCCTCCAGCGGGGCATCGGCGTCGGCGACGCCGGCACCCCCGCCGCCCGCCCCTTCGCTCTCGCCCGACCGCGTACGCAACCGGCTGTCGAGCTTCCAGCAGGGCATCCGGCAGGGACGCGCGGTGGCGCGAGGAGAGGTCAGCGGTGAGCAGGGTTATCCAGGGGCGTCGCCGTTCATCGGCGGCGGCTCGGACACTGACAAGGAGGACGCATGAGGGAGATGAGCCAGGCGGCTCGCGGCATCAACTGGCTGATCACTGACTTTGTGAGCAACGTTCCCGGCGTGGCCCACACGGTGGTGGTGTCGGCGGACGGTCTGCCGCTGGCGTTCTCCGATGGGTTCCCGAAGGACCGGGCGGACCAGTTGGCGGCCGTGGCGGCCGGATTGATCAGCTTGACGCAGGGCGCCTCTCGGGTATTCGAGGGTGGCCCGGTCACGCAGACCGTGGTGGAGATGCAGCGCGGGCTGCTTCTGATCATGTCGATCAGTGACGGGTCGTGTCTCGCGGTCCTCGCGTCCGCGGACTGCGACATGGGTCTGGTGGCGTATCAGATGACGCTGCTGGTGGATCGTGCGGGACAGGTGCTTACCCCCGCGGTACGCGCCGAGCTCCAAGCGTCCCACCCCAGATAAAGGCGACGACAGGAGGACGTTGTGGCAGGCGGCGGCTGGACGGACGAGCCCTACCCGCCGGTGGACGACGCCCACCGGCGCTATGGCGGGACGAACCCGATTCCCCAACCCGGGCCGGCGGAGCCGAGTTCACTGGTGCGCCCATACGCGGTGACCGGTGGGCGTACGGCACCGCGTCTCCAACTCGCCATGGAGGCGCTCGTGTCCTCCATGACCTCGACTCACCAGGATCTGTCCACCCTCCCGCCGGAGCGGCAGGCGATCATCACGCTCTGCCGCCAGATCAGGTCCGTGGCGGAGGTCTCGGCGATGCTGCGGATCCCGCTGGGCGTGACCCGCGTGGTGATCTCCGACATGGCGGCGGAGGGGCTGGTGCACGTGCACCAGCCGCAGTTGGACGCTGGTAAGCCGGATCTGAACTTGCTTGAAAGGGTGCTCAGTGGACTTCGCAGGCTCTAGCCAGGGCTCTCAGCGGGGCCTGACCTCGACGAAGATCGTGGTGGCCGGCGGTTTCGGCGTGGGTAAAACCACGTTCGTCGGCGCGGTCTCGGAGATCATGCCGCTCACGACCGAGGCGGTGATGACCGACGCCAGCGCCGGCATCGACGACGTCGGTCTGGTGCCGCACAAGACCACGACGACGGTCGCGATGGACTTCGGCCGCGTCTCCCTGGACCAGGACCTGATCCTCTATCTGTTCGGTACGCCCGGTCAGCACAGGTTCTGGTTCATGTGGGACGACCTCGTACGCGGCGCCATCGGCGCCGTCGTGCTGGTCGACACGCGGCGGCTGGCGGACAGCTTCCCCGCGGTCGACTACTTCGAGGAGGCCCAGCTCCCGTTCGTCGTCGGCGTCAACGGCTTCGACGGGCAGTACCCGCACAGCGAGAACGAGGTCCGTGAGGCGCTGAGCCTCTCCGCGCACGTCCCGATCGTGCGGACCGACGCCCGCACCCGCGAGTCGGTCAAGACCACGCTCATCACGCTGGTCGAGCACGCCCTCACCATGCGGGTCGCCGTACCCGGCTGGGGCGGCCGCTGACCGAGCCCCGGCACGCGTACGCGCGCGCCGGGGCCGGCGTCCGTCAGGCGGGCAGTGCCTCGATCAGGCTCGCGCCGGCCGGCAGCGGCAGCACGCGGGAGAGCGCCAGGCCGGAGGTGGCGAGCAGCTCCGCGTACTCGCCGCGGGTGCGTTCCCTGCCACCGTGCAGGGCGAGCATCCGCAGGTCGACCTCCTTGCCGATGTGCGGGGAGTCGTCGTCGGGCAGCACCATCTCCAGCAGCAGCACCCGTCCGTCCGCGGGCATCGCCGCCCGGACGTTGCCCAGGATCCGCAGGGCGTCCTCGTCGCTCCAGTTGTGGATGATGCTCGCCAGCAGGTAGGCGTCGGCTGCGGGCACACCGGTGAAGAAGTCACCCGGCGCCAGTTCGCACCGGTCGCCGAAGCCCCGCGCCTCCAGTGACGCGCGGGCCCCCTCCACCACGTGCTCCCGGTCGAAGAGCACGCCGCGCACCGTGGGATGGGCCGCGAGCACCGCGGCGAGCAGGTGCCCGTTTCCGCCGGCCACGTCAACGAGGGTCTTCACGTCCGAGAAGTCGTAATCCGCCGCGAGCGCCGCCCCAATCGGCACGGCCCGGGTCTCCATGTAGTCGTTGAACTCCCGCGCCGCCTCCGGACGCGCCGCCAGGTAGTCGTAGTACGGCCCGTTCCGTACCACGAACACCGACCCGCCCCGCCGTACGGACTCGGGGAGCAGGCCGAGCGCCTGCCAGTAGCCCTCCTCCGCCATCACGCGCACGGCCGGCCGCATGCTTCCCGGCACGTCGCCGCGCATCACCTGGCCGGCCTCGGTCAGCTCGTACACGTGCGGAGCGACTGAGCGCACCACGCCTATGGCGGCGAGCTCGCGCATGACCCGGCCGAGGGCCGTGGCGTCCGCGTCGCAGAGGGCGGCCAGGTCGGTCACGCCGAGCGGGCCGGCGGCCAGGTGGTCGGCGCAGCCCAACTCGGCCATGGCGGCGAGGGCGCCGAACCGGGAGAGGCCGACGATGGCGTCCCAGACGGGCCCGGTGGAGTCGATCACTTCTTCTCCAGAACTGAGGTGGATTCGGTGGTGTGGCCGGTGCCGCCGCCCCGGACGAGGCGGCCGACCTCGGCGCGCAGCCGGACGAAGGCGTCGAGCTGTCTGGTCGCGATCTGGTCCCGCGTACGGCCGAGATCGATCACCAGGTCGGCCGCGACGACCGTCGGCGACTTGGTGAGCACGACGACCCGGTCGCCGACGTACACGCTCTCGTCGATGTCGTGGGTGATCAGCAGGATCGTCATGCCGTGGTGGGCGCACACGTTCAGGACCAGGTCTTCCAGGTCCTCGCGGGTCTGCGCGTCCACGGAGCCGAAGGGTTCGTCCATGAGCAGCAGCGACGGCCGATAGGCGAGCGCCCGCGCGATGGAGACACGCTGCTGCATCCCGCCGGACATCTCCCACGGGTACTTGTTCCCCGCGTCGGCGAGCCCGACCTGGTCGAGGGCGGCCATCGCGGCCTCCCTGCGCTGCTTCCGGTCCATGCCCTTGCGCCGCAGCGGCAGCGCGACGTTGTTCGCCGCCGACATCCACGGGAAGAGCGACCGGCTGTAGTCCTGGAAGACGATCGCCAGGTCGTCCGGCGTCCGCTCGACCGGCTGGCCGCCGAGTGTGATGCTCCCTCCGGACGGTCTGATCAGCCCGGCGACGGAACGCAGCAGCGTGGACTTCCCGCACCCCGACGGGCCGACGACGCTGACCAGCTCGCCCTCGGCCACGGAGAGGCTCACCCCGCCCAGCACGCGGTGCGGGCCGTACGAGTGGACCAGATCGGTGATCTTGAGCACGGGACCTTCCTAGGTAGTCTGCCTGGCACCCCGGTGCCAGGCCAGCACCCGCCGTTCCACCAGCAGGAACGCGGAGTTGAGCAGGTACCCGAGCACGCCGAGCAGCACGATGCAGCCCCACATGTCCGGATAGAGGTAGCTGCGCTGGGTGTAGAGCAGCCGGTAGCCGATCCCGTCGGTGCCCGCGAAGATCTCGGCGATGACCATGAGGATCAGCGCGAGGGAGAGCGCGAGCCGCAGCCCGGCGAAGATCTTGGGCAGCGCGGACGGCAGGACGACCCGCCACAGGCGCTGGGCCGCCGACAACCCGAAGATCCGAGCGGTCTCCAGATGCTGGCGGTCCACCGTGCGCGCGCCGTCGATCGTGTTGAGCAGGATCGGCCAGATCACCCCGAAGACGATCGTGGCGAGCTGGGCCGGGGTGCCGAGCTTCAGCAGGGCCAGGAAGAACGGCACGAGCAGCGGCGGTGGAACGGCCCGGCCGAACTGGATCAGCGGGTTCACATAGTCGGACAGCCGGGGCGAGCACCCGATGGCGATCCCGGCGGCGACGCCGATGACCGCGGTGAGCAGCCAGCCGGAGAACAGCCGGGCCATGCTGGGGCCGAGGTCGGCGAGCGCGCCGTCCGTCAGCAGGAGCCGGGACGGCGGGCCGGAGAACCACATCTCGTGCATCCGCGCGAGGACGGCCGACGGGGGAGGGAAGAACGGCTGCTCCGCCGCGCGCGTGACGACCTCCCACGCCACGAGCACGACGGGCACGAGCCACAGACGGCCGAGAGCCGCGATCACCTTCATCGGGCGCCTCCCGTACGGACGTGGTGCCAGCGGAAGAGGCGGCGTTCCACCGCCACCATCACGGCGTCGGCGACCAGGCCGAACAAGCCGGCCCACAGGGTGGCGGCCAGCATGAGGTCGATCCGGCTGCCGCTCGCCGCCTCGGTGATGTAGACGCCGACGCCCTCGGAGCCCCCCGCCATCAGTTCCGCGCTGATCGCCAGGATGACGGCGATGCCGGACGCGACGCGGATCCCGGTGGCGATGAACGGCGCGGCGCTGGGCAGCGCGACCCGGGCCAAAACCGGGATCGGACCGAAACCGAAACTCCGCAGCGTCTCCTTGGCGAGCGGGTCCACGTCCTTCAGGCCGTAGATCGTGTTGATCAGCACCGGCCAGGACGCCGCGTACACGATGACCGCCAGCTTCAGGTGCAGGTTGTCGCTGAAGAGCAGGATCGCCAGCGGGATGACCGCGACCGAGGGGATCGGCCGGAGGAACTCGATCAGCGGGCGCACCGCCGCCTCGGCCCGGGGCAGCGTGCCGAGCAGCAGCCCGGCGGGTACGGCCAGCGCGACCGTGAGCAGCAGCCCGAGAGCCCAGACGGTGAGTGTGGCGCCGGCGTCGGCGAGGAAGTCGGGGTCGGCGACCAGGCCGGCCGCCGCGCCGAGCACCACGGACATGCGCGGCAGGAACCGGTCGTCGACCAGCCCGCTCAGCCCGACGAGCTCGGCGACGGCGAGGAACCCCGCGACGCCGGCGGCGCCGCGGAGCACTCGTGCGTAGTTCATGATCTGAGGGTCGTCTCCGTCAGCTCGCCGGAGGAGCGACCATTATGGACTTCACGTCGAAGTCGCTCTTGAGGTAGCCGTACTCCTTCATGAGGGCCGCCACCCGTTCGAGCCGGGTCTCGCTCAGGGACGTGGGGTAGGAGCCGAGGGCGATGACCGCCGCGGTGGCCGCGTCGATCTTCGTGTAATCCGGAAGGACCTCTTCCACGATCTTTCGGTCGTTCGCCACGAGTTCCTGCGCCTTTCCGAGTGCGCGCTGGAATGCGGCCATGGTTTTCGGGTATTTATTGGCGACCGATTCTGTCGTCAGCCACCCGGCGACCGGAAGGTCCTGGGTGGGGCCGGTCATCTCGTCGGAGATGATTCGTCCACCCGCCTTCGACTCCACGGTGATAAACGGCTCGACCATAGCGGCAGCATCGACCTGACCGTTTTCCAGGGCGGCCGGCATGTCCGGATAGTTCTTCTCGACGAACTGGTCCTGAGTGGCCGTCACCCCGGCCACCTTCATCTGCACCTCGGCGGTGAACTGGCTCACGTTCCTGAACGTGTTGACCGCGATCTTCTTGCCCTTGAGGTCGGCGGCAGTTTTGATCGGGGAGTCCTTTTTCACCATGATGACGAAGGCCCCGGGCGCCGCGCCGTAGCTGTCGGCGACGTACTTGAACTTGCCCGCGCCGCTCTCCTGGGCGAGGAAGGTGCCGATGTAGGCGCCGAGCGTGAGGTCGATGCTGCCGCCGAGCAGCTTCTGGATGCCGACCGCGCCGCCCGCGACGACCTCGGGCTTGATGTCGAGCCCTTCCTCCTTGAAGAAGCCCCTCTTGATCGCGACCTGCAGCGGAGCGATGTCGGGGACCGGGATTGTGCCCACGACCAGCGTGGTCTTCTCCAGTCCGCCGCCGGCCGCGGCGCCGTCCGAAGACGGTGATGAGGTCTTATCTGAACCGCCGCAGGCGGCGAGGGCCAGCATGGCCGCGACGCCGACGGCGAAGGTTCGACCCATAAGTCGCATGGAGTCTCCTTGGCATGGGAAGAGGCGCGCCCGGCCGGGGACGATGATCGCGGAAGGCGGGCGACGGGCGAGAAGCGTACAGCAGCCTAAACTTCTTAACAGGGAATAAGTCGCCTATGTCGCCAAACTTGTCAATAAATCCACTATGTCCGATAATCGGCGGATGGCGAATTGGACCGGTTCCGCGCCAGGTCCCGGATTCGGGCGCGAGTCGCTCTCGCTGGTCCGTCCCAGGTATCGCTCTCCGCGCTCCCTCTCCCTCGCATTCGGCGGGCCTTTGGAGCGGTCTAAAATGGCCGATCGGTTTGGTTAATTCAGCCCTTTGTGCTCAAATTGCCCCTGACTCGTGGCAGGTTTCCCGAGCGAACCCCCTGCAAAGCCCTTTTGGAAAGACCAGCGCGAGAGGTTGCGACCTGTGAGGACAGCAACGATCGAGAGCGGTCGCCGCGCCGAGCCGAGTCCACCCGGCGAGCCGGTCGCCGGCGGTCCGCGCACCGCGAGCACATCGGAACCGGAAACCGGCAGCCAATGGGCGTTGAAGAACTGGCGCGTGCGCACCCGTCTGCTCGCGCTGATCGTGCCGCCCACCCTGATCGCGATGCTCCTCGGCGGCTTCCGTGTGTCCGGCTCCATCGCCGAGGCCGCCGAATACCAGCGGGTCCGTCAGGCGATCGAGCTGGTCGGCAGCATCGGGGCGCTCACGCACGAGCTCCAGCTCGAACGCGACATGTCCATCCGCTACGTCGCGCTCAACCGCCGCAGCGGCGCCTTCCTCTCGCCCGTACGCCGCCAGCAGGGCACCGTGGACACCGCCGTCGAGCAGGTACGGGTCAAGATGCAGGCCGCCGACGACGCCTTCGGCGGCATCGGCCGGCAGGATGTGGTCCGCGCCCGGGGCCGGCTGGGGGAGATGCCCGCCCTGCGGGAGACCGTGCTGGAGAGCCAGCTTCCGCCGCTGCCCGCGATCACCAAGTACTCCATCCTCATCTCCGACCTGCTCCGCCTGTACGACACCGCCGCCGAGGGGGTCGTGGACGAGGAGCTCAACGCGAGCATCAAGGCGCTCGGCTCCCTCGTCCGCGCCAAGGAAGAGGTGTCCAAACAGCGGGCGCTGCTGGCCGTCGGACTGGCCCGCCAGCAGCTCGACCCCTCCGAACTGGACGCGTTCACCGCGGCCCGCGCCGGTAAGGAGAGCGAGCTCGCCGGGTTCTTCGCCGAGGCGAGTACCGCACAGCGGCAGTTCTACAGCGACACGGTGACCGGCCAGAAGATCGACCGCGCCGCGTTCCTGGCCCAGCGCGCCCTCTCCATGGCGAAGTCCGGACGGCTGATCCGCGCGCTCGACCGCGGGTCCGACGAGCAGCGGTGGTTCGACGCGGCCAGCTTCCAGACCGACAGCATGCGCAAGGTCGGCGACGCGCTGACCGACACCATCATCGCCAAGAGCACCGCGCTGGAGCAGAAGGCCCGCTCCGGCGCCGTCTCCAACATCATCCTCGTGATCGGGCTCCTGCTGGTCGTCGTGCTCATCACCATCGTCATGGCCCGATCGCTCGTACGGCCGCTGCGCCGGCTGCGCACCGAGGCCCTGGAGATCGCCGGGCAGCGCCTGCCGGAGACCGTCCAGCGGCTGCGCGAGTCCGAGAACGCGGACGGTCCGCCACCGGTCCAGCCGCTCGGCGTCGCCTCGGCCGACGAGGTCGGCGAAGTGGCGCGGGCCTTCGACGAGGTCCACCGCGAGGCCGTACGGCTGGCCGGCGACGAGGCGCGGCTCCGCAGCAACATCAGCGCCATGTTCGTGAACCTCTCCCGCCGTACGCAGACCCTGGTCGAGCGGCAGATCGCCCTGATCGACGGGCTGGAGCAGGGCGAGCAGGACGAGAACCGTCTCGGCAACCTGTTCAAGCTGGACCACCTGGCGACCCGCATGCGCCGCAACAGTGAGAACCTGCTGGTCCTCGCGGGCCAGGAGCCGGCCCGCCGGTGGAGCCGGCCGGTCGAGGTCACCGACGTCGTACGCGCCTCCCTCTCCGAGGTCGAGGGCTACGAGCGCGTCGTGATCAACGTGCCGTCCGAGGTCGCGCTCGCCGGACAGGCCGTCAACGACGCCATCCACCTGCTCGCCGAGCTCGTCGAGAACGCGCTCTCCTTCTCCTCACGCGACACGCGGGTCATCGTCTCGGGCAACCGCATCGACGGCGGCGGCGTGATGATCTCGATCACCGACTCGGGCATCGGCATGGCCCAGGAGGAGATCTCCCAGGCCAACTGGCGGCTGGCCAACCCGCCCGTCGTGGACGTGTCCGTGTCCCGGCGGATGGGCCTGTTCGTGGTCGGCCGCCTCGCGCTGCGCAACGGCATCCGCGTTCAGCTCCGGCCGCACGACAGCGGCGGGCTCACCGCGATGGTGCTGCTGCCGGAGTCCCTCGTCGGGCACCACGAGCCTCCCGCCCAGTCGCACGCCGGCGCCTTCGCGGGCGCGATGGCCGGGCACGCCGCCGCGTACGCCGCGCCGCAGGAGGTCGGCGTGTGGGGCGCGCCGCCCGACCCGTCCGCCTGGGCCGGCCCGCCCGACCAGCCCTCCTGGAGTGGCCCGATCGACCCCTCTCCCTGGTCCGCCGCCTCAGGCGGCGTCCCCGGCGAGCGGTCCGACGCCGTGTCCGGCGGCTGGCAGCCGCCCGGCGCCGCGATACCACCCCAGGACACCCCGATCCGGATGCGGCCCAGGCGCGACCTCGGCGCCGAGGACGCCACCGGGCCGCTGCCCGCGCTGTCCGACCTGCCCATGGAGGCGGAGCCCGAGGAGTTCCTGCCGATCTTCGCTTCGGTGGAGTCGGCCTGGTTCCGCCGGACGCCCACGTCCGAGGACGACCCGGAATGGGGCCGCCAGGAGAACGTGGAGGCGGGCTGGCAGGCCGCCGACGCCGCGGTGCGCCAACCGGCCTCCGAGGGGAGCACCTCCTCCGGCCTGCCCAAGCGGGTCCCGCGGGCCAACCTCGTCCCCGGCACCGCCGGCACCTCCGGCACCGCCGCTTCCGGCGGTCCGGTGGCCTCCCCGCCGCCCGCCCTGTCCGCCGACCGCGTACGCAGCCGGCTCTCCAGCCTGCAGCGCGGCGTACAGCAGGGACGCGCGGTGGCCCGAGGCGAACTGAGCGAGGACCAGGGATATCCCGGCCCGACCAATGTGGAGGACGCATGAGAGAGATGAGCCAGGGGGCTCGCGGCATCAACTGGCTGATCAGTGACTTCGTGGGGTCGGTCCCCGGAGTCGCGCACGCGGTGGTGGTGTCGGCCGACGGCCTGCCGCTGGCGTTCTCCGACGGCTTCCCCCGGGACCGGGCCGACCAGCTCGCCGCGGTCTCCGCCGGCTTGATCAGCCTGACCCAGGGCGCCTCGCGCGTGTTCGAGGGCGGCGCGGTCAACCAGACGGTGGTCGAGATGCAGCGCGGGCTACTACTGATCATGTCCATCAGCGACGGCTCGTGTCTCGCCGTGCTCGCGTCCGCGGACTGCGACATGGGTCTGGTGGCCTACCAGATGACGCTGCTGGTGGATCGTGCGGGACAGGTGCTCACCCCCGCCGTACGTGCCGAGCTCCAGGCCTCAAACCCGAGGGGCTGAGCATGGACCAATGGGGGCAGCCGTACGGCGGCGCCCCGCTTCCCCAGGAGCCCTCCTCGCCGGTGCGCCCGTACACCGTCACGGGAGGCCGCACGGCTCCCCGCATGCAACTCGCCCTGGAGGCCCTGGTCTCCTCGGCCACGTCCACACACCTCGATCTTTCCGGCCGCCCGCCGGAATACCGCGCGATCAGCTCCTTGTGCCGCCAGGTGAGATCGGTGGCGGAGGTCTCGGCGCTGCTGCGGATCCCGCTGGGGGTCGTCCGCGTGGTGATCGCGGACATGGTGGCCGAGGGCCTGGTGCACGTGCACCAGCCCCAGTTGGACGCGGGCAAGCCGGATCTGAACTTGCTTGAAAGGGTGCTCAGTGGACTTCGCAGGCTCTAGCCAAGGCTCTCAGCGGAGCCTGACCTCGACGAAGATCGTGGTGGCCGGCGGTTTCGGTGTGGGAAAGACCACGTTCGTCGGGGCGGTCTCGGAGATCGTGCCGCTCACGACCGAGGCGGTGATGACGGACGCGTCCAAGGACATCGACGACGTCGGTTTGGTGCCGCACAAGACCACGACGACGGTCGCGATGGACTTCGGCCGGGTCTCCCTGGACCAGGACCTGATTCTTTACCTGTTCGGCACGCCCGGTCAGCACCGCTTCTGGTTCATGTGGGACGACCTCGTGCGCGGTGCGATCGGGGCGGTGGTCCTGGTCGACCCGCGGCGGCTGGCGGACAGCTTCCCCGCGGTCGACTACTTCGAGGAGGCCCGGCTCCCGTTCGTCGTCGGCGTCAACGGCTTCGACGGGCTGTACAGCCACTCGGAGGAGGAGCTGAGAGAGGCGCTCACGATCTCCTCCCGGGTCCCCATCGTACGGACCGACGCCCGCAACCGGGAGTCGGTCAAGAGCACGCTCATCACGCTGGTCGAGCACGCGCTCACCACCCACGTCGGCAGCCGCGGCGGCTGGTGACACCCCACGCTCGCGGCCCGCGGCCCGCCCCCGGCGCCGACGCCGGGGACCGGCCGCGCGATCCCGGCTCGGGCACGCATCCCGTACGTGCGGCTAGTCTGGGGGGCGAGCTCTTTACCGTCCACTCGCTTCGAGGCTGGCCAAACACGTGTTCGAGACGCTTTCCGACCGGCTGACTTCGGTCTTCTCCTCCCTGAGGTCCAAGGGCAGGCTTTCCGACGCCGACATCGACGCGACCTGCCGCGAGATCCGCATCGCCCTGCTCGAGGCGGACGTCGCGCTGCCGGTGGTCAAGGCATTCGTCGCCCAGGTCAAGGAGCGGGCGCGCGGAGTCGAGGTCTCCCAGGCACTGAACCCCGCCCAACAGGTCGTCAAGATCGTCAACGACGAGCTGATCGAGATCCTGGGTGGCGAGACCCGGCGGCTCCGCTTCGCCAAGAACCCGCCGAGCGTCATCATGCTGGCGGGTCTGCAGGGTGCCGGTAAGACGACCCTCGCGGGCAAGCTCGCCAGGTGGCTGCGCGACCAGGGGCACACGCCGCTGCTCGTCGCCTGTGACCTTCAGCGCCCCAACGCGGTCCAGCAACTCGCCGTGATGGCCGAGCGCGCGGGCGTCGCGGTCTACGCGCCCGAGCCCGGCAACGGCGTCGGCGACCCCATCGCCGTCGCCCGGCAGTCGCTCGACCACGCCAGGCGGCAGCAGCACGACATCGTCGTCATCGACACCGCCGGCCGCCTGGGCATCGACCAGGAGATGATGAAGCAGGCCGCGGACATCCGCGACGCGGTCACCCCCGACGAGGTGCTGTTCGTCGTCGACGCCATGATCGGCCAGGACGCGGTGAGCACCGCCCAGGCGTTCATGGACGGCGTCGGCTTCGACGGCGTCGTGCTGACCAAGCTCGACGGCGACGCCCGCGGCGGCGCCGCGCTGTCGGTGCGGCACATCACCGGCCGTCCGATCATGTTCGCGTCCACCGGCGAGAAGATCGAGGACTTCGACGCCTTCCACCCCGACCGCATGGCCGGCCGGATCCTCGACATGGGTGACATCCTCACCCTGATCGAGCAGGCGCAGAAGACCTTCGACGAGGCCGAGGCCGCCAAGATGGCGGGCAAGCTCGCCTCCGGTGAGGGCTTCACGCTCGACGACTTCCTCGAGCAGATGATGATGGTCCGCCGCATGGGCCCGATCAAGAACCTGCTCGGCATGATGCCCGGCATGGGGCAGATGCGCGACCAGCTCAACCAGGTCGACGACAAGGACCTCGACCGCATCGCGGCGATCATCCGGTCGATGACGCCGGGCGAGCGGCAGGAGCCCAAGATCATCAACGGCTCGCGCCGGGCCCGCATCGCCAAGGGCTCCGGTGTCACGGTCACCGAGGTGAACAACCTCGTCGTCCGCTTCTTCGACGCGCAGAAGATGATGAAGCGCATGTCCCAGGGCCTGGGCATCCCCGGCCTGCCGGGCAAGGGCAAGGCGCAGAAGGCGCAGAAGGTCAAGAAGGGCCGCAGGGTCAGCGGCGACCCCCGCAAGGCCGGGCAGGGCAAGTCGCCCGCCGAGCCCGCCGCCGACATGGGCGGCGCGCCGGGGCTCGGCGCGCTCGGCCGGCTGGGCGCCGGTCAGCTCCCGCCGGGGCTGGAGCTGCCTCCGGGGTTCGACCCGTCCAAACTGAAGTTCCCCAAGCAGTGACCCCGGCCGGGGCGCGTCGCTGATCGCGTCCTCGGGTGGCCGTCCCGGATCACCGGGCCGGCCACCGAGACGGTCGGCGGGGCCCCATCAGAGCTTGATTCCCGGCTCCATCGGCCGGACGTCGATCTTCCCGTCGCCGCAGACCTCGGCGGCGAAGGGGATCTCCAGGTGCGCCACCTCGTCCGGCGGGATGATCATCAGCCGGGCCGACCGGGGACAGGAGGACTCCGTCCCGGACGGCACCACGGTCCAGTGCAGGCGCGCGTGCGCCCCCGCTCCCGGCCGTAGCGTCACGCGGCGCGGCTGGACGGACTCCCTGCGGGTCCTGGTCCGCAGGGCGTCCCCGTTGCCGTCGATCATGATCAGGCCGACGAATCCGTAGACCCAGCAGGTTCGGCTCCCGGTGTTGGTGAGCACCAGCGGCGCGTACCGCTGCCCCGCGCCCGCGTCGGTCGTGCCGACGCGCGCCTTCAGCGTGCCGGTACGGCATCGCCCGGCCGGCGCGGAGGCGAGGGCGGCGGCGGGGGCCGCCGGGGCGGAGGCGTCCGCGGGCCCGGGCGCGGCCGGGAGGCGCGAAGTCATGGCCGCCGCGGCCGCCGCGGACGGGATGTCGGAGCGCTCGGAGGAGCCGGACGCCCGGGAAGCCGCGGAGCCGCAGGCGGCGGAGAGCAGGAGGCTGGCCGCCACCGCCGAGGCGGCCGCCGCGCGGGAGGTGCGGTTGATTCGCTGCATGTCATGTTCGATGCCTGGCTGCGGCGTTTTGTTCAGGGCTTTCTCCAGGTCCGCAACCGGCTGGGGCGACGCCGAGCACCCTGGATCGTCTGGCAGAATGTCATGTTGGAACATCGTGGCCAGGCGGGTGCCCTCTCACCCCCGCCGGTCGCGCCTGTCCCTCGAGCGGGTTCCCATCGTGCCCCACTCGATGTGACACCGCTCACTCACGCTCTGAAGCAGGAGAGACCACACCCGTGGCAGTCAAGATCAAGCTCAAGCGGCTCGGTATGATCCGCAACGCGCAGTACCGCATCGTCGTCGCCGACAGCCGCACCAAGCGTGACGGCCGTGCGATCGAGGAGATCGGTCTGTACCACCCGAAGGAGAACCCCTCGCGCATCGAGGTCAACTCCGAGCGGGCGCAGTACTGGCTGAGCGTCGGCGCGCAGCCGACCGACCCGGTCCTGAAGCTCTTCAAGCTCACCGGCGACTGGCAGAAGTTCAAGGGCGAGCCCGCCCCGGCGCCGCTCCTGGTCGCCGAGCCGAAGCCCGACCGTCACGCCATCTACGAGGCCGCGGCCAAGGAGGCGCTGTCCGCTGACACCGCCGGCGCCGCCACCACGCCCAAGAAGGCCAAGAAGACCGTGAAGGCCGACGAGGCCGCCGACGTCACCGAGGCCCCGGCCGGCGAGGAGAAGTCGGAAGGCGAGGCCTGAGGTGCTCGAGGAGGCCCTCGAGCATCTGGTCAAGGGCATCGTCGAGCATCCTGACGATGTCCGGGTTCGCGCTCGCCGCATCCGCACCGGGCGCGTCCTCGAGGTCCGGGTCCATCCCGACGACCTCGGCAAGGTCATCGGTCGCGGGGGCCGTACGGCCAAGGCGTTGCGCACCGTCGTGAACGCGCTTGCCGACGGCAATTACGTCCGGGTCGACCTGGTCGACCTGAACGAGGCCCGTTAAGAAGAACCTCATAGCCGGGGGACCCTCGCCAGGGGGTCCCCCGGCTTGCTTTCCGGCACGATCGGAGGAAGACGAGAAGTGCAGCTAGTCGTTGGCAGGATCGGCCGACCGCACGGGGTCCGCGGTGAGGTCACCGTCGAGGTGCGCACCGACGACCCGGAGCTGCGCTTCGCCCCGGGAACGGCTCTCGCCACCGACCCCGCCTCCGCCGGGCCGGTGGAGGTCGAGGGCGCCCGCTGGCACAAGGACATCCTGCTGCTCAGCCTGGTCGGCGTGGACGACCGCGACGCCGCCGAGGCGCTGCGCGGGACGCTGCTCGTGATCGACTCGGCCGACGTGCCGCCGTCCGAGGACCCCGACGAGTTCAGTGACCACCAGCTCATCGGGCTCTCCGTGGTCACCGCGGGCGGCGATCCGGTGGGCGAGGTCGCCGACGTGCTGCATCACGGCCAGGACCTGCTCGTCGTGCGCCGCCCGTCCCGCGGTGAGGCGTACGTGCCGTTCGTCAAGGCGCTGGTCCCCGAGATCGACCTGGAGAAGGGCGTGCTCGTGGTGGACGCGCCTCCCGGGCTGCTGGACCTCGACGAGGCCGAGTAAATGCGCGTCGACATCATCTCGATCTTCCCGGAGTACTTCGCTCCGCTGGACGTCTCGCTCATGGGCAAGGCGCGCGACCGCGGCATCCTCGACATCCACCTCCACCAGCTCCGCGACTGGACGCACGACGTGCACCGGACCGTGGACGACACGCCGTACGGCGGCGGGCCCGGCATGGTGATGAAGCCCGAGGTCTGGGGTGAGGCGATCGACGCGGTCATCGCCGAGGCCCTCACCGGGGGAGCCGACGCCGCCGGACCGTCCGTGCCGGGTGCCGGGGAAGCGCGTGCCGACCTGGGTGTCCCGGGAGAAGCCGGGGATGAGGCGGCGCACGAGGGCCTCCTCCTGCCGCGGATGATCGTGCCGACGCCGAGCGGGCGGCCGTTCACCCAGGAAGTGGCGCTGGAGTACGCCAAGGAGCCCTGGCTGCTGTTCGCCCCGGCCCGCTACGAGGGCATCGACTCCCGCGTCATGACCGAGTACGGCTCCCACCTGCGGGTGGACGAGGTGAGCATCGGCGACTACGTCCTCGCCGGCGGCGAGGCGGCCGTGCTGGTCATGGTCGAGGCCGTCGGCCGGCTGCTGCCCGGCGTGCTCGGCAACGCGGCCTCGGTGGCGGACGACTCGTTCGCGCCGGGCGCGATGGAGAACCTGCTCGAAGGTCCCGTCTACACCAAGCCGCCCTCCTGGCGCGGCCACGACGTGCCGGAGATCCTTCTGTCCGGGCACCACGGGAAGATCGCCCGCTGGCGTCGCGATGAGGCGCTGCGCCGTACGGCGGCGAAGCGGCCCGAGCTGCTCGCCCGGCTCGACCCGGAGGGCCTCGACAAACGCGACCGGCAGGTTCTCGACGAGACCCGCGGGCGGGCGGACACGTCCGGCGGTTGACCGGATGGGCGCTTCGTTTCGCGTGACGGCCGAAGATATGGCAGACTGAATCGCTGCTGCCGACTTCACCGTGGCGGCACGCGGCCGGGCGGAGATCCGGCCCCCAAGACGTATCAAGCCAAGCGCGCGTGTCCCCCTCGTCGTCGAGCCAGGCTCGGCCGGGTGGACCTCCGTGCGCTCATGTCAATGAGGAACCGCTGTCATGCACACGCAGATCCAGGAGCTCGAGAAGGCTGCCCTCCGCAGCGACGTACCGGCTTTCCGTCCGGGTGACACGCTGGAGGTCCACGTCCGCGTCGTCGAAGGCAACCGGTCCCGTATCCAGGTGTTCAAGGGCTTCGTCCTGCGCCGCCAGGGTGGCGGTGCCCGCGAGACCTTCACTGTCCGGAAGATCAGCTACGGCGTCGGCGTCGAGCGCACCTTCCCGGTGCACAGCCCGATCATCGAGAAGATCGTGGTCGTGACCCGCGGTGACGTCCGTCGCGCCAAGCTGTACTACATGCGCGACCTGCGCGGTAAGGCCGCTCGCATCCGCGAGAAGCGCGACGCCGCTCCGGCCGCCAAGTAAGGCGATCGACATGATGGCCCGTACCCCAGGGGTGCGGGCCATTTTCTTTTCCGTGCCTATGTCGCGTCGGCGACGGTCACGGTCAGGGACATCATCTAGGCTCGACAGCGATGACTAGCGAGACGCCGGATGCGGGCACGCGCCGCTCGGCCGAGGACGGGGTGGACGTGGTCGCGGAAGACACCCAGCAGGCAGCCGGAGACGGCAAGGAGAAGAAGAGCTCCTTCTGGAAGGAGCTGCCGGTTCTCATTGTGGTCGCCCTCGTGCTGGCCTTGCTCATCAAGTCCTTCGTGGTCCAGGCGTTCTACATCCCGTCCGAGTCGATGGAGAACACCCTGCTGGTCAACGACCGGGTCCTGGTCAACAAGCTCGTCTACCACGTGCGCGACATCGAGCGCGGCGACACGGTGGTCTTCTCCGGGGTCGATTCCTGGGAGGGCGAGGTGCCCCAGGAAAAGCCGTCGAATCCCGTCGCCGGGTTCTTCCGCTGGGTCGGCACCTCGTTCGGGCTGATCCCGGGTGAGAAGGACTACATCAAGCGGGTCATCGGGGTCCCCGGCGACACGGTGAAGTGCTGCGACGTCCAGGGACGGATCACCGTCAACGGGACGCCGATCGACGAGAAGTCTTACCTCTATCCCGGCGACGCGCCCTCGCTGTCGAACTTCGAGGTCAAGGTGCCGGAGGGGCGGCTCTGGGTCATGGGTGACCACCGGTCCGTCTCGCTGGACTCGCGGTCCCACCAGGGCGACCCGGGCGGCGGCACCATCCCCATCGAGCAGGTGATCGGCCGGGCTTTCGTCATCGTGTGGCCGTTCGACCGGGCCAAGGTCCTGCCGATCCCCGAGACCTTCAACCAGCCCGCGCTGCACGCCGTCGGAGCGCTGGGCGACGGCGCCGCGCCGGCGCTCCTGGGCTTCGTGGGTGCCGTCCCTCTCGTGGCTCTTAGACGTCGCCTGCGCGCAAGGCGGTAACCTGCCGCAGGTGACCATGACCGAAGAGAAGGATCCCCCCGCCAGGAAGTCTTCCGGCTGGCGCGACTCCATCCTGTTCACCCTTGGCGGCATCGTTGTGGCCGTGCTCGTGCACCTGTTCGTGATGCAGTCGTTCTACATCCCGTCCGGGTCGATGGAGAACACGCTGCTGATCAATGACAGGGTCGCGGTGAACAAGCTCGCCTACGTCCTCGGTGATGTGGAGCGCGGTGACATCGTGGTCTTCAAGGGGTGGGACGGCGAGGACACCATCAAGCGGGTGATCGGCGTCGGCGGCGACACGGTGAAGTGCTGCGACGCCAAGCGCCGGATCACGGTGAACGGGACGCCGCTCGACGAGGAGAACGTGTACCTCTATCCCGATGTCTATCCGTCCAAGCAGCGGTTCGAGGTGAAGGTCCCCCCGGGCCGGGTCTGGTTGATGGGAGACCATCGGAACAACTCCCGTGACTCGCGTGAGTACATCGACGATCCGTACAAGGGCACCATCTCCGAAGACGACCTGGTCGGCCGGGCGTTCATCCGGTACTGGCCGTTCTCCCGGTTCGGCCTTCTTTCCCGGCCGGAGACGTTCTCCAAGGTCCACTGATCGGCGGTGTCGTGCCCCTCGGCCGCTGCCGTACCGCACGGACGGAATGGGGCGTACGCTGCTGTTCGTCATGACAGTTGCGTATCGCCCGCGGCCGAGCGTCGTCCGGCGGGATTCGGGACTTTACGGCTACGAGCGGGCACTGACCCGGCGAGGGTTCACGCCGGTCGCCGGCGTGGACGAGGCCGGGCGTGGCGCCTGCGCCGGACCGCTGGTCGTGGCCGCAGTCGTCCTCGGACGCGAGATCGACGGGCTGAGCGATTCCAAGCTGCTCACGCCCGCCAGGCGCGAGCGGCTGTTCGACCTGATCGAGGCCAGGGCGCGGGCGGTGAGCGTCGTCGTCATCCCGCCTGAAGAGATCGACGCCCGTGGGCTGCACAGAAGCAACGTCGACGGCATGCGCCGCGCCGTCGCGGGCCTCGGCATGGACGTGGGGTACGTGCTGATCGACGGCTTCCCCGTGCCGGGTCTGCCCGCGCCGTCGCTGGCGATCTGGAAGGGAGATCAGGTGGCCGCGTGCGTCGCGGCGGCCTCGATCGTGGCGAAGGTGACTCGGGACCGGCTGATGCGCTCTCTGGACGACGCCCATCCCGAGTACGGCTTCGCGGTACACAAGGGATACGTGACGCCGGGCCATCGGAAGGCGCTGGCCGCGCACGGTCCCACCTCGCAGCACCGGTTCTCCTTCGTGAACGTCACCGGGACGCGTACGGGCGTCACCGTCGTGGTCGGTCGCGGTCTGACCGGGGAGGACGGGGAGATGCGAGAGAATGGAGCGGAGGCCGGTGTCGTCTGACCACGCGGCCTTGGTGGGGTGCGAAACAGGAGGACCGGAATGAGCGCAGAGGATCTCGAAAAATACGAGACCGAGATGGAGTTGCAGCTCTACCGGGAGTACCGCGACGTGGTCGGGCTCTTCACCTACGTCGTCGAGACCGAGCGGCGCTTCTATCTCACCAACTCCGTCGATCTCGACGTACGCACCGCTGAGAACGGCGACGTCTTCTTCGACGTGAAGATGCAGGACGCCTGGGTCTGGGACATGTACCGGCCCGCCAGGTTCGTCAAGAACGTCCGGGTTGTGACGTTCAAGGACGTCAACGTCGAAGAACTGGCCAAGCCGGATCTCGAGATGCCCAAGGAGGGCTTCTCCAGCTGACGACCGCTCCGTCGGCCCGGCATGGCCGCCACGGAGGGAACCCTGTGCGGGGCCGGCCACGGCCCCGCACGCGGGCGGCTCCTGCGTCGCCTGAGGCCTCATGCGGCGGCCCGATCTGCGGTCGGTAGCAGGCGAACCTGGCCGAGCCCGAGCAACAGGAGGGGGTCCAGGTAGGCGCTCCCGCGCAGCAGGCCCCAGTGCAGGCAGGGGACCGGGCAATGGCCGGGAAGATTCTCGGCGACGCCCAACGGGGTGCCGCTTTCCACGGCCTGGCCAGGGCGGACCGAGGCTCGGACAGGCAGGTACGTGGTTCGTAACCCGTCCGGGTGGATCACGGTCACGACTCCGCGCCCGGCCAGTTCGCCGGCGTATCCGACAACGCCTGGCCCGGCGGAACGGACCGTCTCGCCGGGCAGGGCCTGGATGTCCACCCCTCGGTGCCCGGCCAGCCATCGTTCCGGAGGCGGCTGGAACCGCCGGACCAGAACGGGGCGGCCCGACAGCGGCCACCGCCACCGGGGCGGGTCTCCCGCGTTGTGAGCCGAGGCCGACCACGGCGGCCGTGACCACGGTGACCATGAGGGCGGCCACGGTGCGGATGAGGATGGTGCCCGCGACCATGTCAGTGGCCGTGGCCATGGTGACCAAGGTGGCCATGACGGCGATGAGGACGACGGTGCCCACAGGAGAAGGGCCGCCATCACGGTCAGTAGGCGCATGGCAGCAGCGTGGCATCGGCGCGCGCCGTCCTCTCCAGCCGAACCGCGTTCTGTGGACAACGCGGTTATCGGTGGCGTAGTCGCCGGCAGTCAGGCGCGGGGGTGGGCCTGCCGGTAGACCTTGCGCAGCCGTTCGATCGAGACGTGCGTGTAGATCTGGGTGGTGGCCAGGGACGCGTGGCCGAGCATCTCCTGGACGGTGCGCAGGTCGGCTCCGCCCTCCAGGAGGTGGGTGGCGGCGGTGTGCCGCAGCCCGTGCGGCCCCATGTCGGGGGCGTCCTCGAGCTCGGCGAGTCGAGCGTGCACGACCCTCCGGACAGTGCCCTGGTCGATCCGGCCACCGCGCGCTCCGAGGAAGAGTGCGGGTCCGCTGCCCTCGCGGAGCAGCAACGGCCTCCCGCGTACGCACCAGGCGTCCAGGGCGCGGAGGGCGGGCAGGCCGAACGGCACGACCCGTTCCTTGCGTCCCTTGCCGAGGACACGCACGGTGTTGCGGTCGCGGTCCACGTCATCCACATCGAGTCCGCACAGCTCGCCGACCCGCACGCCCGTGGCGTAGAGCAGTTCGAGCATCGCGATGTCCCGCAGCTCTTTGGGACCGTCGACGGCTCGGCGCGCCCCGGTTCGCTCCGCCTGCGGCGTCCCGCGATCTTCGCGGTTGCCGGTGCGGCGGACCCCCAGGACAGGCACCGACTCGTCGGCGGTCGGCTCCACGGACGCGGGGACGAGGGCGCCGCCGGGGGCTGTGGCGGGTGAGGAAGCGGCCGACGGTGTCTCGGTGGGCGGGGTGGACCGTCCCCGGGCCGCGTCGTTCCGGTCCAGCAGCGCCCTGGCCTCGTCCTGATCGAGGACGACGGGCAGATGACGGGGCGACTTGGCCGTGCCCAGGAGCAGGCCGGGGTCGGTCGCCGTCCAGCCACGGCGATGGCAGAAGGCGGTGAAGACGCGCGCGCATGCGGAGCGACGTGCCAGCGTCGCTCGCGAGCGCCCGGCCTGATGCTGCCCGCCGAGCCACTCGCGAAGGACGGTGATGTCCAGAGCGTCGAGCGAGTCGTGTCCTGTCGCGTGGAGATGTCCGAGCAACGCGGTGACATCCCCCACGTACGCGCGAACGGTGTGCGGAGAGAGGTCCCTCTCCACCCGCAGGTGCCGTTCGAACTCGGCAAGCACGCTCTCGAACGCCCCGCTCGGGCTGGGGAGAGCACCGGATCTCGCGCCGTCGGCCATGCGGCTCATGGTAGACAGCCGCCCTGCCCGTGATCTCGGTCACCTGATTCATCCGTCCGGTTCGTGGCGCAGCCGCCAACCGCGGTCGCCGTGCTCCACGAAACCGGCGACGGCGAGCGCGCCGAGGCAGCTCAACGCGGTGGAGAGGTCCACTCCCGCGGAGACCGCGATCGCCGCGGGGCCGGTGCCCACGCGAGTGGGAACCGCTTCCAGCACCCGCCTGGTCTCGTCGTTCAGCGCATCTCGTGGATGGGCAGGGCCGCGTCGCACCAGGGCGAGGTCGCCGCCGATGGCCCCGACGAGTTCGGTGATCTCCTGCACCGAGGTCACACAGACGGCGCGTCCCTGCCGGATGAGATCGTGGCAGCCCTCGGACACCTCCACGGTGATCGGCCCGGGGACCGCCATCAGATGCCGGTTCAACTCGTTGGCGTGGGTCGCGGTGTTCAGCGCCCCGCTGCGGACGGCCGCCTGAACCACCACGGTGCCCCGGGACAGCGCGGCGATCAGACGGTTTCTGACCAGGAAGCGCGGCCGCGTCGGACGGGAGCCCATGGGGACCTCGCTGACCACCACGCCCTGGGACCGCACCACCTGGAACAGGTCCTGATGGGCCGTGGGGTAGCAGACGTCCGTGCCGCAGGCGAGGACGACGACGGTCGGCATCCCGCTCGCCAGCGCGCCACGATGGGCCGCCGCGTCGATGCCGTACGCACCGCCGCTGATCACGGTCCATCGCCTGTCTCCGAGCCCGGAGGCCAGCTCGGACGCCACCTGCACGCCGTACGCCGTGGCCGCCCGGGCCCCGACGATGGCGACGGAGCGAAGGCAGGCGAACCGCAGGTTGACCGTGCCGTGGAGCCACAGCCCGTACGGGCGGCGGTCGCCGAGATCGTCGAGCTGGGTGGGCCACTCCGGATCGCCGGGAACGACCACCCGGGCGCCCTGCTCCCGCCCTTCGGCGAGGTCGCGAACGGGGTCGGCGTAGCGGGCCGCCCACGACGCGGCGAGCCGATCCAGCGCGGGCGGGCGGCCCGCGGCCCGGGCACGGTTGATCTCCTCAGAGACGAACTCGGCGGCGAGGACGCCGCGGCGTGCCTGATCCGCCGCCGCCACGGCGCCGTAGCGCGCGATCAGCCTGCCCATCACCTGATCGCCGGGCTCGGCCATCCGCATGATGGCGACGCGGGCCGGGAGCTCCGCTTCCGGGACATCGTCCGTCCGGACGTCG
Source organism: Microtetraspora malaysiensis (assembly GCF_050947145.1). Lineage (NCBI taxonomy): Bacteria > Bacillati > Actinomycetota > Actinomycetes > Streptosporangiales > Streptosporangiaceae > Microtetraspora > Microtetraspora malaysiensis. Next base: position 7,779,896 of record NZ_CP191998.1, on the reverse strand, counting down.
TGGGCGAGGTCGGCGACCATCAGTCCGCCCCCAGCCACATCGCGAGAGCGGCCGACGTGTCGGACTCGTCGGGGCGGTCCTTGCCCGCCAGATCGGCGATCGTCCAGGCCACCCGGAGAACTCGATCGACACCGCGAGCGCTCAGCGTGCCGAGATCGAGGCCCCTGTGCAGGGGGGTGAGCGCCCTGACGGGCAGCCGGAAGTCGGTGTGCAGCGCCGCCGAGCCGACTTCCGCGTTGTTGCGCCAGGACGTGCCCGCCAGGCGGTTGAGCGCCCGCTCGCGCGCCGACCGCACTCGCTCGGCGACGGTCGTGCTCGACTCGGCGACATGCCGGTCCGCCATCAGCTCGGCGCGGGTGGCGCGGGCGACCCGCACCTTCACGTCGATCCGGTCGAGCAGCGGACCCGAGAGCCTGGCCAGATAGCGCCTGCGCGCGGTGGGCGTGCAGCGGCAGCGGTGGCCGGGCATGCCCGCCGCGCCGCAGGGACACGGGTTGGCGGCGAGTACGAGCATGAACTGGGCGGGGAACGTCACCGTGCCGGCCGCGCGGGCCACCGTCACCTGGCCGGACTCGAGAGGCTGGCGCAGCGAGTCGAGGACGCCGGTCGAGAACTCCGGCGCCTCGTCCAGGAAGAGGACCCCCTGGTGTGCGAGGGACACCGCGCCGGGCCGTACGAGACCGCTGCCTCCGCCCACGACGGCCGCGACCGTGGCGGTGTGGTGCGGCGCCACGAAGGGCGGCCGGTCGAGCAGCGGCCGGTCGGGTGGCAGCGTGCCCGCCACGGAGTGGATCGCTGTGACCTCCAGCGCCTGCTCGCGCTCCAGAGGCGGGAGGAGCGTCGGCAGCCGCTCGGCCAGCATGGTCTTGCCGGTGCCGGGAGGGCCGAGCATCCACAGGTTGTGACCGCCGGCCGCGCACACCTCCAGCGCCTTGCGCCCGGTGGCCTGGCCCGCGACGTCGCGGAGGTCGAGACGGGGACGGCCGTCTTCGCCGTCGCTCTCGCCCGCGCGCGGGGCGTCACCGGGCGCCGGCGAGGGTCCCGCGATCGCCACCGGCAGCCGGCGCGGCTCGTCCTCGCGGAGCCGCTCCACCAGCTCGGCCAGGCTCTCCGCGGGCACCACGGTGAGCTCGGGGACGAGCGCCGCCTCGGTCGCGTTCAGCGAGGGCACGACGATCGTGCGCGCGCCGGCCCGCGCCGCGGCCAGGGCGGCGGGGAGCACGCCGCGCACCGGGCGGACCCTGCCGTCCAGTCCCAGCTCGCCGAGGAAGAACGGCTGGGCGATGCGGTGCGCGGGGACCGCCCCTGCGGCGCCGAGTACGGCGATCGCGATGGCGAGGTCGAAGATCGAGCCTCGTTTGGGGAGGCTGGCGGGGGACAGGCTGACGGTGATCCGCGCGTCCGGCCACCCGAAACGGCTGTTGAGCAGGGCGGATCTGACCCGGTCACGGGCCTCGCTGATGGCGGTGTCCAGCAGGCCGATGAGATGCGTTCCCGCCAGCCCGCGGCCGACGTCCGCCTCGACCTCCGTGGAGAGTCCTAAAACCTCACACAGGGAACGTAGGCACGACGTCGATGTCCACCTGGCCCTTCCCATACGACGTGACCTTCACGGCGCGAATCAGCTTGCCCAGCATCGCCCGCCGGGCCGGGACCGCCAGCGTCTCCCATTCCTTGATCAGACCTTCGGCTATCTCGACCGGCGGCGCCACCGCCAACTCGTCCTCCGCCGCGAGCGACTCCAGCGTCTCGCCGAGCTCCTCCAGGCGACCCATCAGCTCGTCCCGTGCGGCTGCGTAGGCCACTTCTGGCACCAGCCCGGACGCCCGGTCGATGGTGAGCTGAGTCAGCGCCTTGTGGAGCTTCTGGCTTTCGCGCCGCAGCCGCTTCCGGTCGGCCTCCCGTGTCGTCTTCGCTGCCGTCCGCACGGTCACCATGGCGGCCCGCTCCTCGATGTCGAGCGCTGCTACCTTCTCCAGCCACGCCAAGACGTGCTTCTCGACCTTCGCCCGCGTTACCCAAGTTCCGGCACAGGCCCGGGACTTCTCGTACTTCGCGCAGGTGTACAGATATCCGCTCACGGTCGGCCCCTTCCTGTTGGGCCGGCCAGGATGCGCGTTCATCGGCCCCTCGCATCGCGCGCACCTCACCAGACCAGCAAGCGGATATACAGGCGCTTCGACTCGCGGCGGCAGCCGACGCCGGGTCTTCCGCGCGCGCAGGTAGCCCTCCCACGCCTCGCTCGTGACGATCGCCGGGTGGGCGCCCGGAACGAGGATCTTCTTACTGCAGGAGTGCGGCCTCCCGCACTTGCACACGTTGTCGTGTGTACGCAGCAGTCCGGCAGCGAACCCGGTGTCCATGAAGCGGCGGACGTTTCGCTGGCCCCATGGCATGCCCCGCGTGGTGAGCAGGCCCTTGCCGTTCAACCACATTGCGATCTTCAGGACGGATTGGCCGCCGTTGTAGCGGGTGTACATCTCCTCCACGATCGGGGCCGTCTCCGGGTCGGGGACGTACCCGACCTCGCACACGCCCGGTGGGCAACCCTGGGGGCACACACGGACCCCTGTGACCGTGGGCCGATGGTGCAGATACCCGAACCGCGGATGACCGTTGTGGGGGAGTCCGAGCCGCGCCCGGCGAGCATGAGCTTCTTTCCACTGGTCGCCGATCCGTTCGGACTCCCAGGCCGCGACCTCGGCCAGGACTCCACGCGTGAACCGGCCTGTGGAGGTGGACGTGTCGACTTCCTCGGTGGCGGACTCCAGTCGGCCGCCGGCGGCCTCCACGCGATCGAGATTGACTGCCCAGCCCTTGCGGTCCCGGCCGAACCGGGAGAACTTCCAGACGATCACGGCGGCGACGCCGCCGCTCTCGACGCGCTCGATGGCCGTCTGTACGCCCTTGCGAGTGAAGTTCCGGCCGGTGGCGTCCAGGTCCTCGATGAGGTCGTCCAGGATGTAGCCGCGGCGGCTGCAGTAGTCCTCGATGGCCTGGCGTTGAAGCTCCGGCGAGATCATCTCCTCTCGGGCCATCGACACGCGGATGTACCCGATGACTCGGGGGGCCTCGGTTGGGACCGCGTGGAGCTGTGAACGGGTGTTTCCCATGTCTGGCTCCTTGATGGGGGATCAGCGGCGCGCGAACCAGCGAGAGACCTCGGTTCCGTGCTCTGCCATCACCTCGGCGATCAGTTCGGTGCTGAGGTCGCGGATCAGCTCGACGTGGACGATGCCGCCCAGGAACTCGTAGCGGGCGAGGCGATTGCCGGAGAGGTCGCGCACCATGTGGATGCGCACGTCCAGGGATGGCACGGCGCTGGGGGCGGGGTGCATCGCGAGTTCGTTCAGGATGTCCTGGCTCACCGCGCTGACCACGGCCGGGAAGTCAGCGGAGGTCTGGCCCTCGTCCACGAACGCGACGACTCGTCCCGGTCGTACGCCGATGGCCATCGGCGCGCCCCCGATCGTGCGGGATGGGGTCCTGACGTATCGGACCGTTCCATTTATGGCACTTTCTATGGGCCTTGCGTTGATCATCTGCGTCACTGGCGTCACTCTCTGAACTCTCTGCGCCGAATCTCCCTCGGGGGACCGGGGGTTGCAGATGGTTTCTGCTGTAAGAGTGGGACGCGTGACGCTATCGAGGTGTTACCGGACAGAAAAGACCTAGTGGTGCAGGTAATCAGTCTGTGGCGGAAACGCTACTGTCCGTCCCGTTGGGGTTTGTCCATCATTCGCGCAATTTCGGAGGCCATTTCGGCCACCCTTCGGCGCTCCTCCGGCGTCAGGCTCGGTGGGACACTGACCGTAACCCACTCGGCGTCGCCCGTCTGTACGGTGGCGACCTCGTAGTCCAGGTACTGCTGGATGGCGCGCGCCCGGATCTCGTCCAGATCGACCCCGAGGCCGGCGGCCAGGGCGCGGAGCCGCCATAGATCCGGCGTCCGCCGCAGACGGCCGGATGCCACGTCTCGGATCCACTGGTCGGTCACCTGCTGGCCCGTCACTGGGTCCTCGGAGCGGGCGGCAAGAGCCTTGTAGCTGATGTCCTTGGATACAACATGGGCGCTGATGAAGTCACTCAGCGGCCTTCGTGGGGCCTCTCGGTCCTGCTGCTGGCTGGAAGGCATCCTGTACACACCCTCTCGCGCGGGTCCCTCGCCTAATCGTTGCATGATGCCTGCTAATTCTGTTGTCGGATCGTCACGCTCTGTGTAGCCCGAACAATATCTGTAGACAAGATGCTTGCATGAAATCGGGGTTAACCGGACAGGTTACTGTCACCTCCCCGACGCATCGGCGTCGCCTCTGGACTCGCATCTTGTCTACAGCTAGAGTGACAAAAAAATCTGTTGGCTCATTCGAGTCGGGAAGGTGGCGACGGTGGCAGGCAGGCCCGAGATGACCCTCAAGAGTTCCCAGCTCCTGCGGGCCATCATGGGAGAACGCAGTGCTCGCGCCCTCGCGCGAGAGCATTGCTTCAGCCACCAAGTTTTGTCACGCCTCGCGTCGGGCCGACGCACTTCGTGCAGCCGAGGGCAGGCCGAGGCGATCGCTCGGGCTCTCGACGTTCAGCTCGGCGATCTTTTTATGCCGAGCACGCCAACAAAAATTTTTGTCACTAAGGAGGCTGCCGCGTGATCGTGGCCATCCCCAAAGAGCAGGCCATCGCGGAGGCCGCGCAGATCTTCGCCGACGCCCGGGCGCGCCGCGACTCCCTGCCCGCTGATCAGGCCGCCGCCGAGGCGTACGTCCCCGGCGGCCCGTCCATCGAGCAGATCACCGACCTCATCAACCGGATGCGTGCCGACGTGCGTGCCAAGCGGCTCGCCGCCGCCTGACCCTCCACCCACTTCAAGGAGTCTCCGCAATGACTCTCACCACCACCAGCGTCCGCGCCGACCACCTCGGCGCCCGCGTCTGGGTCTGGACCTGCATCGTGAAGGACGAGCCCGAGGGCGACGCGCGATGACGATCCCCGAGCACCTCACCCCCGAGCAGCGTGACGAGCTGCTCGCCTCCATGACCGACCTTGAGTGCCGTCTCGCTCTCTGCGCGCTCGCCACCGGATGGCCAGCCGCGTTCGACGTCGCCGCCGCCGCTGTCGAGCGGGACCGCGCCCACGCTCGCCCCCGCACCACCAGAGGCGGCCGATGATGTCCCGCCGCCACCGCTCCGGCCGCCTCGCCGCCATCAAGGCGTGGTGGGAGCGCCGCCACCGCGTCTCCCGCGATCTCGACGCCTGGAACCGCCGTCTGCCCGGCGACCCGGCCATGTGGACCGCCGACATGGAGTTCGGCTCCTGGCACGTCGCCGCGCAGCTCAAGCGCACCTACCGGGACCGCGAGTCCCTGCTTCCCGCCCACCCGCACAAGGAGGACCAGTGATCGCGATCCTGGACGGCCGCCTCGAATGCGGCACCCCCGACTGCCAGAGCGTCTACGAGGACGCGTCCGCCATCGACAACCACCCGACCTACAGCATTCGCGAGGTGCTCCGGCAGGGCGCCGAGCGCACCGGCTGGCGCGTCTGCTCGGGCGGCCTCGACCGCTGCCCCGCCTGCGCCATCGGCCCGGCCGCCTTCCTCATCCCTGGCTGGGTCCAGCGGTGGACGCCGCCCGCCGAGGTGCCGCAGATGCTCCACGCCGACAGCGACCCCGACACCGGCGTCTTCGCCGTCGTCGGCAGCGAGGAGGCCGGACAGTGATCCGCTTCCTGGACGGGATGAGCGTGGAGGCCGCGGCCTGGTTCGCGTTCGCCGCTGTCCTCGCCGGTATCGCCCTCGGTGCCGTCGTCTGTCAGCTCGCCGCCATGGCCATCCGCGTCATCCGCAACCGGCGGGCCCGCCGCTTCACTGCGCAGGCCGACCAGGCGCTCTCCCTGCTCGACGACCTTCGCCAGGAGCCCAAGAAGGACGGCCGCCGATGACCACCTTCTGGCTCGTTCTCCTCGGTGTGGGCATCGCCGCCTGGCTGTGGGTGCTGGCGCGTGCCGACTACCCGGCCGACCCGCTCGGCACCTGGACGCCCGACATGGCGGATGCGTTTCGCGCCGAGCTGGCCAACGACGGCGAGGACCTGGAGGCGCGTCTCGTCCAGCATCACCTGGACCAGGCCGCCGCCGCCCTCGGCCGCGCTCGCGCCGTCCTCGACCAGCTCGCCGACTCGGACGAGTCGTACGTGGGTGCGCTCACCGAGCTGGAAGAGGCGCGGGCCTGCATTCGCGCCGTCCACCGCCACGCCGACGCGATGACGGGGGAGCGGGCGTGACAGACAACTTCGAGACCCCGTCCCGGCAGCACCCCGTTACAGGGGCGCGGGGCGCTGCCAGGACGGACAAGACGCTGCCCGCTCTGGGGGGTGCGGGCAGCACCTCCAGCCAGGCCGATGCTCCCGAACCGGGGGGTCCGGTCGAGCACGCCAGGCCGGAGCGGGGGCCCGCGGACGGAAGGGGGAAGCCGTCCGCGGGCTCCAAGCCCCGCCGCCGCAACAAGTCGAAGGAGATCGGCACCAAGGCGGAGACCGCCGTGGTCCGCCACCTGCGCGACCACGGCTTCCCCGGAGCCGAGCGCCGAGCGCTGAAGGGCAACCTCGACGAGGGCGACATCACCGGCTGCATTGGCGTGTGCTGGGAGGTCAAGGGCGGCGACGCTGCCCGAGAAGCCAGCTACCTAAAGATCGCCGACTGGTGGCGAGAAGCCGAGATCGAACGCGAGAACGCCGACGCCGATGTTGCTGTCCTCGTCGTCCAGCGACGCGGCTACGGCCTTGAGCGGGCCGGCGACTGGTGGGCCTACCTCGACCTGGCCACGGCCACGTTCCTTGCCACGGCGGGCGAAGGATTCCTCTCCGAAGAGGCCCCGAATGTCTTGGTCAGGATGCGTCTGGCCGACATCGTCCAGGCGCTCCGCTGGGCTGGATACGGCACGCCCCTCCTGGAGGTGGAGGAGTGAGCGCGACCGGCCGCACGTACCTGGAGAACGGCCAGGCCGTCACCGTCGTCATCTGGCCGAACGAACGGCGGGCCGACCTACCCGCACCGCTGCCGTACGTGCGTCTTCGCCAGCGCGCCCCGCGCAACGTCCTCATCCGGCGTCCGTCCGGCGACCTGGTCGTGCGGCCGTTCCGCGGCCTACGGGCCTGCGCCCAGGAAGTGAGAACCCCATGAGGAAGGCCGTCGCCCTCGTCCTGCTCGCCGTGCTCGGGCTGGCCTGCTGCGCCGCCGCGCTCATCGGCCAGGCCCGCCCGCCCGCGCCGCGCGAGGTCGTGCACACCTGGACGCCCGAAACCCCCTTCATCACCACCACGCCCCAGAACTGAGAGGAGAACGCTCCGATGCCTCTGGCCGCCACTATCAACGGCGTCATCGTCGACACGCACCGACACCGTGCCGGCGGACCCCACGTCGCCCTCTACAACGAGCGCGACGGCGAGCACATCCGCTGCTTCGACCCCCACAATGCGCGTCGTCTCGCCGCCGCGATCCTGGCCGCCGTCAACGACCAGGAGACGGTGAAGGTCGTCCCTGCGGACCTGCTTCTGCTCGCGCTGATGGGTGCCTTCAACGACGGCCGCACCAGCTTGGACGACTACGACGGCGACGACCTGCTGTGGCTTACCGACGCCCTGCACGAGGTCATCCCGGCCATCAACGCCGCCACCCGCCGCGACGTCGTCGCTGTCCTCCGCACCCGCGCCAGCACCGTCACGTACGGCCAGACGACGGCGGAGGCCAACGCGTACGCCCAGGGCCTGCACGACGGCGCCGCCCTCATCGAACTCGGGAGGACCGCGTGACCGTCCTGTTCACCCAGCCCGGCGCGCCAGAGGGCCCCGCACCCTTCACGGCCGCCGTCGCGCCCGCGCTTGACCGCGCCCCCACCAGCGAGCAGCAGGCCATCATCGACGCCGCCCGCACCGGCACGGACCTCGTCATCGAGGCCGGAGCCGGAACCGGCAAGACCACCACCCTGAAGATGGTCGCCGCCACCTCCGGCCAGCGCGGCCTCTACCTCGCCTACAACAAGGCGATCGCCGAGGACGCCCGCGCCAACTTCCCGCCCGGGACCCACTGCGCGACCGCCCACTCTCTCGCCTACCGCGCGGTCGGCCACCAGTACCAGAACCGGCTCAACGGGCCCAGGCTGCCTGCGCGTGAGATCGCCAGGATTCTCGGCATCCCCGCCGTCCTCGACCTCGGCAAGCACGGGCTCACCTCCTTCAAGGTCGCCCATCTGGTGATGGACACCGTGAGCAGGTTCTGCCACTCCGCCGACGTCCAGGTCGGGCCTGAGCACGTGCCCGCCGTGCCCGGCCTCGACGACGCCAGCAACCGCATGGCGCTGCGCGCCGCCATCACCCCGCTCGCCGCCCGCGCCTGGACGGACATCACCAACCCCGGCGGCCGACTCCGCTTCACCCACGACCACTACCTGAAGATCTGGGCCCTCACCCGCCCCGTGCTCTCCTACGAGCTGCTCATGCTGGACGAGGCCCAGGACGCCAACCCCGTCATCGCCGACGTCGTCGAGCGGCAACAGCACGCCCAGCGGATCCTGGTCGGCGACCGCTCCCAGGCCATCTACGGCTGGCGCGGCGCCATCGACGCCATGAGCAGCTTCGACGGAGAGCGCCTGGCGCTCACCCAGTCGTGGCGGTTCGGCCAGCAGATCGCCGACGAAGCCAACGTGTGGCTCGACCTCCTGGACGCGCCGCTCCGCCTCGCCGGCAACCCGCACCTCGACTCCAAGATCACCCGCCTCCCGGCCGCCCGCGCCATCCTCTGCCGCACCAACGCGGGCGCCATCGCCCAGGCCATGCACGCCCTGCGCGCTGGCCGCTCGGCCGCGATGGTGGGCGACGGCGTCGAGATACGGGCGCTCGCCGAGGCCGCCCGCGACCTGCGAGCAGGGAAAGGCACGAGCCACCCGGAGCTGATGGCCTTCAAGACGTGGACCGAGGTCCAGGACTATGCGGAGAACGATTCCGGCGGCACCGACCTGAAGGTCCTTGTCAAGCTGATCGACTCCCACGGGCCCGACGCCATCATCACCACCGTCGACCAACTCTCGAGCGAGCTCGTGGCCGACGTCGTCATCTCCACGGCGCACAAGGCCAAGGGCCGCGAGTGGCCCACGGTCCGCCTGGCCGACGACTTCCCCGAGATGCACGACGCGGAGACGGGCGAGCTGCGTCGGGCGGAAGCGATGCTCGCCTACGTCGCCGTCACCCGCGCCCAGGACGCCCTGGACCGCACCGCGTTGTGGGGCACCGGCCGAGACACCTGGCCGCAGGAAACCCTCCCGATATCCACAGACGAGCGAGATATCCACAGCCCGACGTCGGAGCCGAACGCAAGCACGCCCATGGCCCCAGACTCCGCGGCCGTGACCACCGCCGGGGACAAGGCCGCCCCGGCCGGGTCTGTCCAGCTGCCGCCCGAGGCCGCCAACTGGCTCGCCGCCTACAAGGAGGCCGAAGCCAACGAGGCCGCGTGGAAGGCCGTCAAGGAGCGCGCTGAGGAGCAGCTGAAGGCCATGCTCGGCGATGCCGAAGAGGCCACGCTGGGCGACCGCCCGGCCATCACCTGGAAGTGGTCCAAGCCTGGTGGCCAGCTCGACGGCAAGGCCCTCAAGGCCGACCACCCCGGCATCTACGCCGAGTACTACAAGGCCAAGAAGCCGGGCCGCCCCTTCAACCTCTTGGGGGAGTGGAAGTGACGACGGCCTTTAGCCAGCCGACCGCCGGATGGGCGTCCCCGGCGCTCACGGGTCTCGCCGCCGACATCGCCGCGCACGTCACCGGCGTCATCAAGCACACCAGCGCTAACGCCCCCCGATCTCGTCAGACCGCCATCGGCCCCAGCGAGATCGGCACCCCGTGCGTCCGCCGCCTGGCCTACAAGCTCCTCGACTGGGACCCGAAGCCCAACAGCGACACCGACCCGTGGGCGTCCATCGTCGGCACGGCCGTCCACGCCTGGCTGGAGCACACGTTCGGCCAGGCGAACTACACCCTGCCGGATGGCCGCCCCCGCTACGTCCTCGAACGCCGCGTCAGCGCGGACGCCAAGCTGTCCGGCTCCTCCGACCTGCTCGACCGGTACTTGCGGTGCGTCATCGACTGGAAGGTCCCCGGCTCCACCGCCATGACCGAGTACCGCAAGAAGCAGCACCCGGGCCTCGGCTACCAGACCCAGGCCCACACCTACGGCCTCGGCTACGCCAACGAGGGCGAGGACATCGAGCACGTCGCGATCGTCTTCCTACCTCGCGCGGGGCGTCTGGACGGCATCTACGTGTGGACCGAGCCGTTCCAACCGCTCATCGCCCAAGCCGCCCTGCAACGCCGGGACAACGTCATCGAGGCCATCAAGGGTCTGGACCCCGAGGCCAACCCCGCCATGTGGGCCCAGTTCCCCGCCACCGAGGCGTACTGCACGTACTGCCCCTGGCACCTGCCCAAGTCCACCGACCTCTCCCGGGGCTGCCCGGGAGCCAACCAGTAGATCAAGAAAGGGAAACCCCATGTCCTTCGGCTTCTCCCAGCCCTCCGCCGGATCCGACTGGAAGGCCGCCGACCACGTCGGCCACCTCATCCTCTTCTACGTCCGCGAGATCCGCGAGAACATCGTCACCACCTTCGGCAACTCCGACGCCATCGCCGTCGACCTGGTCGTCCTCACCGACCCCAGCGGGCCCCGCGCCGAGCCGCAGGTCCTCCTGTTCCAGAAGGCCCTCATCGGCTCTCTGCGCGGCAGCATCGGCAAGGAACCCGTCCTCGCCCGCCTCGGACAGGGCACCGCCAAGGCGGGCCAGTCCGCGCCGTACATCCTGCAGCCCTACAGCGAGCAGGACGCCGCGTATGCCACCACCTACCTGCAGAGCGTCGGCGGCAACCCGTTCCAGACCGCCCCGTCGTTCCAGCAGGCACCCGTCCCGCAGACCGCCCCGGCGGCTCCCGCTCCCGCGCCGCTCCCGCAGACGCCCGCCGCGCCTGCTCCGGCTGCGGCCCCGACCCTCGCCGCCCCGGCGGCCGGAGTGATCACCCTGCCCAACGGCCAGCAGGTCACCCCAGAGACCGCCGCCGCGCTCGCCCAGCTCGGCATGAGCATGCCACCCGCGCCCCCCGCCGCCTGACCGAGGCGGCACCACACCGCGGGCGGGTCAGGAGGCGGGTCCTGACCCGCCCGCCCCATTCCCAGCACCAAAACAGACGAAGCGGGGAAAAGCCTTGACCGAGAACGCCATCCTCCAGGCGGCCCATGACCTCCATGACGCCGGACTCTGCGTCCTCCCGGCTGCACCGGACGGGACGAAGCGGCCCGCCGTCCCGTGGAAGGAATGGCAGCACGCCCGGCCCGGCCCCGCGCAGCTCGACACCTGGTTCGCCCAGGGCAAGCACCAGGGCCTCGGCGTCGTCACCGGAGCCGTCTCCGGCGGCCTGGAGATGCTCGAACTCGAAGGCCGTGCCGTAGCCGAAGGCATTCTCGCCCAGATGACCGAGCTCGCCGACGCGGCCGGCCTCGGCGACCTGATTCGCCGCGTCTCCCACGGCTACATGGAGATCACCCCGTCCGGCGGCCTCCACTTCCTCTACCGCGTCCAGGGCCCCGTGGCCGGCAACACGAAGCTCGCCCGCCGCCCCGGCCCACCCGACCCGGACACCGGCCGCCCCACCATCGAAGTCCTCGCCGAGACCCGCGGTGAAGGCGGATGGGTCGTCCTCGCCCCCTCAGCCGGCTCCACCCACCCCAGCGGGAAGCCCTGGGCGCTCGCCGCCGGCGGTCCCGCCACCATCGCCACCCTCACCGAGGCCGAGCGTGACGCCCTCCACCACCTCGCGAGCGCGTTCGACGCCATGCCGCTCCCCACCCCGGCTCCGGCCGCGCCCGCCAGCTCGGCGCTGTTCACCCAGCCCGCCACCGGCCACGAGGACGGCGGCATCAGCCCCGGCGACGACTACAACGAGCGCGCCACCTGGGACGAGATCCTCATCCCGCGCGGCTGGACCAAGGTATGGGCCCGCAGCGACGGCGAAGTCCACTGGTGCCGCCCCGGCAAGACCAGCGGCACCAGCGCGACCACCGGCCGCGGCGGCGCCGACAACCTCTTCGTGTTCACCACCTCAACCGAATTCGAGACCGAGCGCCCGTATGACAAGTTCGGGGCGTACACGCTGCTCACCCAGGGCAGCACCAGCCCCGACGCGCTCAGCGCGGCAGCCAAAGCGCTCGCCGCCGCCGGGTACGGCCGCCGCCCCGAACCCACCCGCCCAGCCCCAGCAGCGCCAGAGCCGCCGGCCCCCGTCGTAGACGGCAACCTCGCCACCGTCCACCAGCTCCAGCCCCGCCTCACCGTCGTGGAAGAGCGGACGTACGCCCACTCCGACGACGGCCTCGCTCTCGACCTGATCGACCGCTTCGGAGACGTCATCCGCTTCTGCCCCGACCGCGGACGCTGGCTCGGATGGGACGGCACCCACTGGGAGTGGCAACCCGTCTCCGGCGGCATCGTCCGCGAGTACGCCAAGCGCGTCGCCCGCGCGCTGCCCGAGGGCGACAAGGCCGCCATCAACCACAAGAAACGCGCCCTGTCCGCCCTCGGCGTCGGCGCCATGCTCACCCAAGCCTCAACGGATACGCGCACCGTCGTCGCGTTCGACGACCTCGACGCCCACCCATGGGAACTCAACACCCCGGCCGGGATCGTCGACTTGACCACGGGCCAGCTGCAGCCGTCCGACGCCGCCCGCCTCCACACCCGCATCACCAGCTGCGCGCCCGACCAGGCCGCCGACGCAACCCTCTGGTGGCAATTCCTCAACGACACCTTCGGCGCCGACGAGGAGCTCATCGGCTACCTGCGCAGGCTCGTCGGATACTCCGCCACGGGCAGCGTCACCCGCCACATCCTGCCGTTCTGCGTCGGCTCCGGCGGAAACGGCAAAGGCGTATTCCTGGAAGCGTTGACGGCCGTCCTCGGTGACTATGCGACCACCGCGCCGAGCGGATTCCTGATGACCAAATCCCACCCACAACACGAAACAGAAATCGCCCGTCTGGCAGGCGTGAGAATGGTCATCTGCTCCGAAGTCGGAGACGACGACAGATTTGACGAGGTGAAAGTAAAGCAATTGACCGGCGGCGATTCCCTGACCGCCCGGTTCATGCGCCAGGACCATTTCACATTCACAGCGACACACAAACTGTGGCTCATGGGCAACCACCGCCCCGCCGTGCGCGCGGGCGGACGGGCGTTCTGGCGACGCCTCCGCCTGATCCCGTTCGAGCACGAGGTCCCCGAAGACAAGATGGTCGACGACCTGCAAGGAATCCTCGCCCGCGAGCACGGGCCCGCCCTGCTCGCCTGGATCGTCGCAGGCGCCGCCGAGTACGCCGCCGGAGGTCTCGCCGAGCCCGATCGCGTCAAGGCCGCCACCGCCGAATACGCCGCCGACCAGGACACCGTCAGCCGCTTCGTCGAAGAGTGCTGCCATCTCGCGCCCCTGACCCCGGACCACGTCCAGACCAGGACGACCAAGCTCCGCGACGCGTACGAGCGCTGGTGCATCGCTGAGGGCGAGACCCCCGTCTCCGCGAAGAAGCTCACCCAGGAGCTCGCCCGCAAATACAGCGTCGGGCAGGACCGCACCGCCGCCGCCCGGTCCTACACCGGCATCGCCCTCCTCGCGGATCCGTCATCGGACGCCGAGGCCGACAACAGCAAGATCGGAGACCCTGCATGGTGACCCCGGCATCCTCCCCAACCGTGGCCACCTCGCCCACGGTCTGCGATGACAGATGTGTCATCGCCTCCAAAGTGCTCATGACCTGCACAAACGGCCGTGCGAACCGTGATCCGATGACAGATGACGGATTCTCTCCGGTTCGCGCCTTCACACGCGTATGTACGCGCGCGTGTACGCGCACGCGTGAACGGCGTCAAGCGGGAGCACGTGTCACATCTGTCATTCGTCACAGCAGGTGGATCTGATCATGGTCGAGCACTTCATCTCCACGCCCGCCGACCTGATCGCCTGCCACCGCTGCGGACAGCCCACCCTCACCGGCTGGTCCGAGGGGCTCCTTGCCCGCGCCGACGTCACCCCCCTCGACCAGGTCGCCGAACTCGTCGCCCTCGTCGAAGGCCGCATGACCTACGACTTCCAGCCCATCGGACTCCCACGACGGCCCTACCTCATCCACCGGCACGCCTGGCGAATCCAAGCCACCCGGAAATGGCAGGTCGTCGCCGACCACCGATGCCCACCCGGGCTGCATTTCCCGCCACCACGAAAACCAGCAATGGAACTCGTCATTCCAATCGGCCAGCTCATTCCCGACAACCCGCAGTTCTGAATCAGGGGGAACAATGAAACTGATCTGCCCCGTTCCGGGGTGCAGCCACCCGATGCCCGGACACCTGCGGGTCTGCCGATCCTGCACAGCCGGAGTTCTGCGCGACCTCTCCGACGTGCCCAGCCTCGACCGGCACCTTGAACTCGCCCTCACCCGCCAGACCCACATGGGAGACGGTGCCGGCGGCCGTACAGCGGAGACCAGCACCCCTTGGGACGAGCGAGCCCGCGAAGCCGAACAGGTCCTTCGCTCCACTCTCACCGGCTGGACTCGAGTCCTGACCGACAGCGTCCAGCCCTACCGCGGCCCCATCTGCCGGACGAGCTGCGGGCACCGCTCCTGCGTCTATCTGTCCCTCGGGCGCATCCCCGCCGACACGCTGCCCGCCATGGCCGTCTGGCTGATGCGTCACCACGCTCAGCTCCTCGGCAGAGCCTCCGCAGACGAAGCGGTGGACGAGATCCGTGCCGCCGTACGGCAGGCCCGGCGCGCCATCGACCGGCCGCCCGGCGTCTGGTATGCCGGACCGTGCGGCGTAGAAGGCTGCCAGGCGGACCTGTACGCCCGCCACGGTGCCCGAACCGTCCACTGCCGTACATGCGCAGCGATCCACGACGCAGCGGCCCGTGAGGCGTGGCTGATGGAGCAGGCCGCCGATCACCTCGGCACCGCCACCGAGATAGCCCGCGCCGTACAGGGCTGGCACCCCGGGCTCACCCCGAGCACGATTCGGGGTTACGCACACCGAGGGCGGATCGTCAGCCGAGGAGCGGACGGGCTGGGTCGGCCGCTGTACCGCATCGGTGACGTCCTCGACCTCCTGCACGAAAGGATCTCGTCATGAGCATCTGGTCCAGCGTGCCCGGCCGCGACATCCTTGCCCTCGACGGTCACAGCGAGGCGGCGAACTACCGCGCTGAAGGTGAGGCCAACATTGAGATCGACGTGGCCACTACCAACGCGCACGACCACATCCGTCTGGCGCTCTGGGGAGGCTGCCCAGACGTGTGCGCGCTGCTGTCTCCCGAGACGGCTCGGCAACTCCGTGACCGCCTGTCAGCTGCGCTGGACCAGGCTTGACAGTGACCTGCGCGAACGCCATGCTGTGATCAGCTGAGAGTAATGGGCCCGCCACCGAGCGGGCCTTTGCTATTTCCCCGGCTCATCCCTTCCCGCCGCGCATCTGGCATGGGACACCTGGAGCCCACACAATGGCACGTCGCGAATGCCTCGACTGCACAACGCTGATCGGCTCCGGGACGCGCTGCCCACGGTGCGCAGCCCTACGGGAGCAGGCCCGAGGCACCACCACCGAGCGTGGTCTCGGCTGGCAGCACCAGCAGGCAGCAGCCCAGGTGCTCGCCCACGCAGACATCTGCATGATCTGTGGACTTCCACCGACCAGCGATGACCCATTGACCGCCGGTCACGTCGTCGCCCGCGTCCACGGTGGTCAGAGCACGATCGACAACCTGCAGCCCGAGCACCGCAGCTGTAACAGCAGCAAAGGTGCAGGTCAGACGAGGTGAGGGGGGGACCCCCACGGCGTCAAGATCATCGAGTCTCCTGACCCGCGCCCACCTGTCTTTTTGTCCGTACGACTCTGGCTGAACGGGCCAGGCCCCAGACCTGCACTTTCGGGAGGTGATCACTTATGGCCGGTATGGGTCCGCCTCCGAACCCGAACCGCAGGCGCCGCAACGCGCAGCCCGCGACGCTGAGGCTCCCGGCCGGCGGCCGTCAGGGGGAGACCCCACCGTGGCCGCTGCCGAAGGCGAAGAGCGCGGTCCGCGCCCGGCGAGAACTGGAGGTGTGGGCGGAGCTGTGGCGGACCCCGCAGGCGGCGGCGTGGGAGCGGCTGGAGTGGACGCGGACGGTGGCCCGCTACGTGCGGTACCTCCTGGCGGCCGAGGCTGGGGATTCCCGGATCGCCGCCGAGGTGCGCCAGATGGAGGACCGTCTCGGGCTGAACCCGATGGCGCTGCTCCGGCTGCGTTGGCAGATCGAGGACGACCAGGACGCCGAGGTCCATGAGCTGCGCCCCGCGGCCTCGGAGGGCCGGCGGCTGCGCGCGGTGGACCCGGAGTAGCCGATGCCGTGGCGTGGGCCGGAGGTCAAGGGCGAGTTCCCGACCTTGGGCTACCACATCGGGGACTGGATCGAGGGGAACCTGATCGTCCCGGACGGCGACCGGATGGGCCAGCCATACCTGCTCACTGACGAGATGTGGCACTTCCTGCTCCGGCTGTACCGGCTCCGGCCGGACGCGACGGCCGACATGGGCAGCGAGGCGTTTGTCTACTACGGCGCGCAGCTCGTGCGCCCGCAGAAGTGGGGGAAGGACCCGTTCGCGGCGGCCCTGATTTGCGCGCACGCGCTGGGGGAGGACCAGTTCGCCGGCTGGGATGCCCGCGGCGAGCCGGTGGCCCGGCCGCACCCCTCGCCATGGGTGCAGTGCGTTGCCACCAGCGAGGACCAGACGGCGAACACGTTCGCGCCCATCGTGACGATGCTGAGGGACGGCCCGCTGGCCGATTCCCCGGGCCTGGATATCGGTGAGACCCGGATCAAGCTTCCCGGCATCGGCTGGATCGAGCCCGCGACGTCCTCGGGCCGGGCCCGCCTCGGTGCCCGGCTCACGGAGGCCACGTTCACCGAGAGCCACCTCATGGTGGAGTCCAACGGCGGCGTGCTCCTGGCCAAGAACATGAAGCGCAACATCGCCGGCATGGGCGGCCGGTGGATCGAGATCACCAACGCGTGGGATCCCACCGAGCAATCCGTCGCCCAGCGCACCAACGCCGCGAAGGCACCCGGCGTGCTGATCGACTACCGGCCGCCCCGCGCCCGGGTGGACCTGGAAGACGACGCCGCGGTGCTGGAGGAGATCCGGTACGTCTACGGCGACTCGATCCGCTCCCGCGGCGGCTGGGTACGTGAGGGCCGGATCCTGGCCGACATCCGGGACGAGTCCACCGGGGAGAACGAGGCCCGTCGCTACTTCCTGAACGAGACGACCGGCGGCGCTTCCGACGCGGTGGACGGGATCCGGTGGGCGGCGCTCGCCCGGCCCGGCGAGGTCCTGGCTCCCGGGGCGAAGGTGGCGCTCGGGTTCGACGGCTCCCGCAATCGGGACGCCACATCGCTCGTGGCCTGCCGGGAGGACGGCCGGATCTTCCACCTGCGCACCTGGGAGTGCCCCAAGGACGCCAAGGAGTGGACGGTCCCGCGGATTGAGGTGGACCAAGCCGTGCGGGACGCGTTCGCCGCCTACAAGGTCGGCTACCTGTACGCCGACCCGTACCGGTGGCAGGACTACATCGACACATGGTCGGCGGCCTGGCCAGACAAGGTCGTGGAGTTCCCCACGAACGTGGAGGCCCGGATGGACCGGGCGATCGAGCGGTTCCTGACGGCGTACAAGGCCGGCGAACTCACTCACGACGGGGACGAGCTGCTGACGCGGCATGCGGGAAACGCGGCGCTGGCGAAGGGCAAGCGGAAGCCGCCCCGTGAGGACGGCGGGCTACCGGAGTTCTACCTGCGGGTGGTGAAGAAGCGTCACGGCGTGTGGATCGACGCGTTCGTGGCCGCGATCCTC
Source organism: Microtetraspora malaysiensis (assembly GCF_050947145.1). NCBI lineage: Bacteria > Bacillati > Actinomycetota > Actinomycetes > Streptosporangiales > Streptosporangiaceae > Microtetraspora > Microtetraspora malaysiensis. The sequence continues at coordinate 7,761,932 of NZ_CP191998.1, read as the reverse complement.
GCCTACCACGCTCGGGGCAAGGCGGTGGAGGACGACGTATGGAAGGACAGCGTGGCGCCGTGGGTGATGTACGCATGACCGTGCCGCCGCTCTGGCTCACGGGCGCGGGGTTCGCGGTCGGCTGCCTCCTGGCCGTCGTCGGGGTCGCCCTGCTCGCTGGGATCGCGTGGGCGCTCATCGTGGGCGGGACAGCCCTGGCCGGGGCCTCGCTTCTGCTCATTCCTGTGGACGAGCGGGAGAGCGGTCAGTGAACCTCCTGCAGCGCGTGAGGCGGCGCCGTAAGGCGTGGTCGGAGTCGCCGTTCTGGGATGCCGAGCGGCTGCGGTACCCGCTGCTCGGCTCCTCCTCGCTGACCCCCGACCGGGAGCAGATCGAGAACGACTTTCAGGGCTACGTCGAGGGGATCTACAAGCGGTCCGGCCCGGCGTTCGCGCTGATGGCGGTCCGCCAGCACGTCTTTTCCGAGGCCACGTTCCAGTTCCGGCGCCGCCGCGGTGGCCGGCCCGGTGACCTGTTCGGCACGGACGCCCTGGCGCGGCTGGAGAGCCCGTGGCCAGGCGGGACGACCGGCGACCTGCTCAGCCGGATGATCCAGGACGCTGACTTGGCGGGCAACGCGTTCTATGCCTGGTACGCGGGCCGGGTCAGGCGGATGCGGCCGGACCGGGTCAGCATCGTTCTCGGGTCGAAGTCCGAGCCCGAGCTCTCCGCCGGGGTGCTGCCGCTGGACTTGGAGGTCGTTGCCTACCTCTACAGTCCGCGGGCGCTCGGCAGCGACGACGATGTGGTGCTGTTGCCGAGTCAGGTCGCGCACTTCGCGCCGATCCCTGACCCGGACGCGGCTTTCCGCGGCATGAGCTGGCTGACGCCGGTCCTGCGGGAGATCAGCTCAGATTCGGCGGCCACGAAGCACAAGGGCGCGTTCTTCGAGAATGCGGCGAGTCCCGCGATCGCGGTACGGCTCGATCCGTCCGTGACGCCGGAGCTGCTTGCCCGCTTCAAAGCGGTGATGGACGCCGAGCACAAGGGCGCTGAGAACGCGTTCAAGACGCTCTACCTGGGCGGCGGCGCGGATGTGACCCCGCTGACCATGGACCTACGGCAACTCGATTTCAAGGCCGTCCAGGGAGCCGGTGAGACGCGCCTCGCCGCGGCGGCCGGCGTCCCGGCGAGCATCGTCGGCTTCTCGGAAGGCATGCAGGGATCGAGCCTGAACGCCGGGAACTACGGGTCCGCGAAGCGCAGGTTCGTTGATGGCACGATTCGGCCGCTGTGGCGCAACGCCGCCGGGTCCCTGGCAAATCTGATCGACGTCCCGGCCGACGCCGAGCTCTGGTACGACGCCCGCGACATCGCGTTCCTGCGGGAGGACGCGAAAGACGCGGCCGACATCCAGCAGGTGAAGGCCAACACGATCCGCCAGCTCGTGGACGCCGGCTACAAGCCGGAAACCGTCGTGGCGGCCGTAGAAGCCGAGGACATGACGCTCCTGGAGCACTCCGGGCTGTACTCCGTGCAGCTCCAGCCGCCCGGCAGCGGGCAGATCACGCCGAGCACCGACCCGGCAGGAGGGCAGTGATGGACACCAAGGGCTTGCGGGTCGAGATCAAGGACGCCGACCGCGGGGAGATCACCGCGATCTTCTCGACGCTGGGCGTCAAGGACTCCGATGGGGACGTGACCCTGCCAGGCGCGTTCGAGGATGGCGCGGAGATGCCGATCAGCGCCTACGGCCACACCTCGTGGGCCGGTGCGCTGCCCCCGGGCAAGGGCCGAATCCGGACCACGAAGACCGAGGCAATCTTGGAAGGCCAGTTCTTCCTGGACACCACCCACGGGGCCGACACCTTCAAGACCGTGCAGCGCCTGGGGGCGCTGGGCCAGTGGTCGTACGGCTACGACGCGATCAAGTACAGCTACGGGGAGCACAAGGGCGCCCGCGTCCGCTTCCTGGAAGGTCTGAAGGTCCACGAGGTCTCCCCGGTCCTCCTCGGGGCCGGTGTGGGGACCCGCACTATCGGCGCGAAGAACGCGCCCATGAGCTTCGCCGAGGAGGCACGGCAGGTCCTGGCCGCCGTGACTGGCCTCGGTGACCGAGCCGCGGACGTCTTGGCGAAGCGGCTGGAGAAGGGCAAGGGGCTCGGCGCCGAGAGCGCCGGACTGCTGGAGCAGGTGCAGGCCGAGATGAAGCGTCTCGGCGAGCTGCTCATCCCCGAGTCGGAAGTCGACAGGGCCGACCTGGAGCGGGAGTTCCTGCGCATGGTCGCCCGCAACATCGCCAAGGAGAGGCAGTAATGACGATCACGTTCCCGGCCCTGGACGAGGCCGAGGGCAAGCTGAACCACGTCCGCAAGAGCCTGGCCGACGTATTCGCCGAGGCCGGCGAGACCCTGGACATGGACAAGGTGAAGTCCATCGAGGGCGACAGCGCGGCCAAGGTCGAGTGGATCCGTGCGAAGAACGCCGAGATCGACGAGCTCGCCGTGAAGGTGGAGGGCCTGCGCGAGGTCGGCAAGGCCGCGCAGAAGGCGCGCGAGGGCGAGAAGGGCGACCGGCCGGCGGAGCCCGGCGACGAGCGCGGCCAGCGCGACGCCGGGACGAAGTCGATCGGCGAGCTGTTCACCGCCTCGCAGGCGTACAAGGGGCGCCAGGGGTCCAGCGGGCCGGAGGCGCATCTCGACGTTGAGGTGAAGACGCTCTTCCAGACCACCGCGGGATGGCTGCCGGAGACGACCCGGACCGGCCGTGTGGTGCCGTTCGCGACCCGCCCGATCCAGGTCATCGACCTGATCCCGGGCAACACCACTGGGCAGGCGGCCGTGGTCTACATGGAGGAGACCACGTTCACCAACGCCGCGGCGGAGACGGCGGAGGGCGGCACCTACCAGGAAGCCGCGCTTGCGCTGACCGAGCAGACCAGCCCGGTCCGGAAGATCGCCGTGTGGCTGCCGGTGACGGACGAGCAGCTGGAGGACGAGCCGCAGGCCCGCGGCTACATCAACAACCGCTTGCCCTTCATGCTCCGGCAGAGGCTGGACGGCCAGATCCTGACCGGCAACGGCACCGCGCCGAACCTGCGCGGCATCCTCAACACGGTCGGCATCCAGACGCAGGCCAAGGGCACCGACCCGACGCCGGACGCGGTCTACAAGGCCATGGTGAAGGGCCGTGTGGTCGGCCGCGCGATGCCGGACGCGGTCGTGTTCCACCCGACGAACTGGCAGGACGTGCGGCTCCTGCGCACCGCGGACGGCATCTACATCTGGGGCTCGCCCTCGGAGGCCGGCCCGGCGCGCATCTGGGGACTTCCCGTCGCCGAGTCCGACGCCATCACCCTGGGCACCGCGCTGGTCGGCGACTTCGGGAACTTCTCCGAGCTCACCACTCGCCGCGGCGTCGACGTCCAGGTGACCAACAGCCACGGAACGTTCTTCATCGAGGGCAAGCAGGCGATCCGCGCCGACATGCGGGTCGCGCTCGTCATCTACCGGCCGGCCGCGTTCATCACGGTCACCGGCCTGTAAGGGCTTCGGAGGGGCGGCCGGGCTGGCTGCCCCTCCGGTCATCTCGAAGGAGGGTGAGATGCCGATCATCGAGGGGGCGCGCAAGCGCCCGTTCACCAAGGCCGGCGCGCCGGTAAACGGCGACTTCAACGGGCAGGCCGCGAAGGGCGACCAGTGCGCCGACACCACGAACGGCGTGCTGTACATCAACACCGGGACGCTCGCCGCCACGGTGTGGACGGTCGTCGGAGCGCAGACGTGACGCGAGCGGAGACGCGGCTGTGGCGCACGGTGGATGGCGGCCTGGTCGCGGACGGACACCCGGACGCCGAGAGCCTGGCGTACGCCGAGGGGGACGAGATCTCCGAGGCGGACCAGGAACGGCTGGTGGAGGAGAAGAAGGCGGGCCGGCCGACGAACAAGGCGCGGAAGGCCACGGAGGACAAGTGATCCTCGACCAGCCCGCGGACTTCATCACGGTCGCCGAGCTCAAGATGCACCTGAACAAGTCGAGTTCGGTCACCGTGGACGATGTCGAGCTGGCCCGGTTCGTGTCTGCGGCGTGCCGGATTGTGGTGGACCGCGTCGGCCATGTGTCGCCGGTCGCGGCGGTCACCGACCGGAGCGTCCGCCATGACCAGCTCGTGCTGGAGCATCGGCCGGTCGTCTCCATCACGTCGGTGGTGAAGCTCCCGGGCGGTGAGGCGGTCCCGGCCGCCGACGAGCTGGCCGGGACGAACGGCTGGTCGCTGACCTCTCCCGAGGGCGTGCTGTCCGTGGCCGGGATGTCGGGACGCCTGCGGGTGTCCTACATGGCAGGCCGGGACCCGATCCCCGGGCGCATCACCATGGCGGCGTTGGAGCTGGCTGCGCACCTGTGGCGCGGGTCCCAGCTCAACCAGGCGGGCGGCCGCCCGGCGCTCGGCGACAGTGACGCGCTGTCAGCCTCGGTGCGGCCATACGCGCTGCCGTACCGAGTGATCGAGCTGCTCGGTCTGAAACCCGCTGGTGTGATGATCCGCGACCAACCGTTGGTGGGCTGACGTGAGCACGATCCCGAACGTCCTGGACGACCTACTGCAGCGGACACGGCTGGCTCTCCCGGGCGTGCAGGTGCTCGACGGGCAGCCCGTCACGGACACAGAGCCCGACGTTGTGGCGATCGGCTTCACCGGCTCACCGGGCGAGGCGGCCGTGGACGCGACAGAGGACCGCGCGCAGCTCACCACATCGCCCGACAGGGAGCGCTACGGCATCACCTGTCTCGCGTCGTCCTGGCGCGGCGACACCGACGCCAGGGCTGTCCGGGATCGCGTCTTCGAGCTGCTGGCCGCGCTCCGTGGCGAGCTGCAACGGGATCCGACCCTGGGCGGGCTGGTGCTGTCCGCCCGCATGGCGGTGGTCGCGTTCGCGCAGGAGCAGACCACCGCCGGCCCGGTCGCGACTGCACAGTTCGAGATCCGCATCGATGCCTTCGCGAGGTGACCGGTGCCCGGTGAGATTCAGAAGCTCGTCGCCGACCTCAAGCGCGTTCCGATCGAACTCCGGCGTGAACTACGCCCCGCCGTACGGGCGGCCGCTCAGCGGGTCCTGGACGACGCGAAGGACCGGGCGTCGTGGTCGTCCCGGATCCCGGGGGCGATGCGGATCTCGGTGAGGTTCTCGGGGCGGATGGCGGGCGCCTCGGTTGTCGTATCGGCCGCCAAGGCGCCGCACGGCCGGCCGTACGAGCACCTTGGCGACCCCGGGTCGTTCCGGCATCCGGTGTTCGGCCACCGGGACCGATGGGTGTCTCAGCAGGCGAGGCCGTTCCTGTTTCCAGCCGCTCGGGCGAACCGCGACCGGGTCGCCGAGGAGATTGACCACGCGGTGGAGCAGTCGCTGCTCCGTACCGGATGGAGATGAGGAGGAGACGTGGCAGCACTGCCCACGAACGTGGTCCCGAACACGGGCCTACGGATCGACAACCTGTTCGTCAACGCATCGGCAGGCGGCGACGACTGTGTCGCTGGGCCGGGCGTGAACCTGATCGTGAAGAACGGCGCTGGTACGTCTGTCACGGTCACGCTGGCCTATCCGCAGCCGTACGACGGTGATCAGCCCGTGAGCGGCCGGACGTTCACGGTCCCGGCCACCAGCGGCGAGTTCGTCATCCCGGTGCGGGATGTCTACCGCAACCCGGCGACCGGCCGTGCGTCGATCAGCTACTCGGCGGCGGCCTCGGTAACGGTGGCCGTCGTGCGGACGCAGGTGGCGTGATGGCTGAGATCAAGATGACGCACCCGGAGATCGAGGGCGCCGAGATCGACGTGCCGGAGTCCAGTGTTCCGTTCCACCACGCCGCCGGCTGGGTGCTGGCTAACCCTGACACGGAACTCACACAAGAGGCGGCGATTCGCCATCTGGTGGACGCCGGATACGCCCCCGAAGCCGTCGCCGCTGTGCTGAAGGGGGGCCAGGGGGACGCCGGAGACCCGGGCGCCGAGGGCAAGCCCACGAAGGACACGACGCCGAAGGGTCGGCGCGGAACCGAGAAGGATGGTGACTGATGGCCGCTACGCCGATCACCGCATCGACCAGGTACATCAACCCTGGCGTGACGGTCGTCTACTGGTGCCCGAGCGTCGCGAACAAGAACTCCCCGACCAGGGCGGAGCTGAATGCCGGCACCGACCTGTCGCGGGAGATCGCCGACGTCTCCGGCTGGCAGACGACCTCGAACCAGGTGGATACGCCCGACATGGCGACCCGTTTCACGGGCAAGATCCCCGGGCGTATCTCGGCGGACGACTCCTCGCTGACCTTCTATGCGAGTCAGGACAGCATCGATGTGCGGTCTCTGCTGCCGCGGGACACCGCCGGGTTCGTCATCTGGATGGACGGGGGTGACATTGCCAACCGGAAGATGGATGTCTACCCGGTCCGTGTCTCGTCGGTCGGCAAGGCGCGTTCGGTGGGCGACGAGCCGGCCCGCATCACGGTCCAGTTCGCGGTCACCTCGCAGCCTGCCGAGGATGTGACGATCCCGGCATGAGCCTGCGCGAGAGGCTGCAGCAGCGGGCCAGACCCTCCGCGGTCTGGCCGCTGCGCATCGACGACCCGACCGAGGCGCGTGAGGCGCTGGAGCGGGCGGAGCACGAGCTGCGGGTCGCGGTCATCGCTCATACCGAGCGCGCGCCGGAGATCGCCGAAGCGGAGGCTCGGGTGGCGGCGGCTCGGGCCGCGCTCGCGGCCTGCTACGAGCCGATCGAGCTGGTCGCGCTCGCGCCGCCGGAGTTCGAGGCCCTCGCGAAGGAGCACCCACCCACGAAGGACGATGAAGCGTGGGCGGAGTCGTTCCCGAGGGCTCTCTTCCTCGCCTGCGTGCGCTCGGAGCTGACCCGGGATGAGTGGGCGGTCGTGCTCGACTCCCAGCTCTCGCAGGGGGAGAAGACCGAGGCGCTGAACATGGCGTTGCAGGCGAATCTGAGGGTGCCGGACGCCGGGCTCCCAAAAGACTGGACGTCGATCCTCAGCTAGAGCTGGAGCTGGAGGTCTGCGAGCTGTACGGCATCCGTCATAGCGAGTTCCTGTCGTGGTCGAGCGACGACCGGGACAAGGCGCTGTGGCGGCGTATCCGGGCTCGGCAGGCCTGCCCGACGTGCGGGACGCGGGCGGAGGAGTGGGACGAGCGTGTCGGCGGCGACCGGCACGCCTACGTCGCAACCGAGGTGCGTTGCCGGGGTTGCGAGGTCCTGGAGATCAAGCGGTCAGCGGTCAGCGGCGACGTGGGCCGCGGCGTGCATATCGAGCTACGACCGAGAGAGAGGGCGGCGGGTGGCAATCCAGCTCCGGCGTGATCTGCGGGTCAACATCGACGCCGACCCTGCCGGGTTCCAGCGCGGCATGAAGAGCGCGGAGGAGTCCGCCAGGACCTTCGAGCGGGAGCTTGCGAAGATCGAGGCCGCGCAGCGGCGGCAGCGCGAGCAGATGCACCGGGTTGGTGTCGGCTTCGCTATCGGTGGCGCGGCGATGGCAGCCGGGCTTGGGCTCGCCACCGCCGCCGCGATCTCATGGGAGTCCGCGTGGGCGGGCGTGGCCAAGACCGTGGACGGCAGCCAGTCCCAGATGGCCGCTCTCGAAGGCCAGCTGCGGGAGCTGTCCAAGGAACTCCCCGCCTCGCACAAGGAGATCGCGGCCGTCGCCGAGGCGGCCGGGCAGCTCGGCATCAAGCGGGAGGCCATCGCCAGCTTCACCCGCACCATGGTGATGCTGGGCACCGCGACGAACCTCAGCTCTGATGAGGCGGCGACAGCGCTCGCGCGGATCTCCAACATCATGGGCACCGCCCAGGAGGACATCGGCCGTCTCGGCAGTGCGCTGGTTGAGCTGGGCAACAACGGCGCCTCGACGGAGCAGGACATCGTGGAGATGGCGCTGCGGATCGCGGGCGCCGGTAAGCAGATCGGGCTGACCGAGGGGGAGGTTCTCGGCTTTGCCAACGCCCTGTCCAGCGTGGGCATCGAGGCGGAGGCCGGCGGCACGGCTATCTCGCGCGTGTTCATCAACATCGCGACCGCAGTCGATGAGGGCGGCGACCGGCTGGACGAGTTCGCCCGGGTGGCGGGCATGTCGTCGTCCCAGTTCACGGCCGCGTTCCAGCAGGACGCGGGCGGGGCGATCACATCGTTCATCTCGGGGCTGGACCGGATCAAGAAGTCCGGCGGGTCGGTCTTCTCCACGCTGTCCAACCTCGGGCTCGGGGAGATCCGCGTCCGGGACACCCTGCTCCGCACATCCGCGGCCGGCGACCTAGTCGCCCAGTCCCTGCGGATGGGCAACGAGGCATGGAAGGACAACACCGCCCTCGTCGAAGAGGCGTCGCGCCGCTACGAGACCACCGCATCCAAGCTAAAGATCGCGTGGAACCAGATCGACGACTTCGCCATCACCGTGGGCAATACCTTCCTCCCGGTGGTGGGCGCGGCTGCGGAGAAGACCGGCGCGTGGATCGACGTGATCGGGGACATGCCCGCGCCGCTACGGATCGCCGGGACGGCCCTCGGCACGATCGCGGCGACAGCGTCGCTCGTGGCGGGCGCGTTCTTCATGGGGGCGCCGAAGGTCGCCGCCTTCAAGGAGTCGCTCGACAACTTGGGGCCGCGCGCGCAGAAGTTCCACAAGGGCCTCAGCTCGATCGGAAGCTTCCTCGCCGGGCCGTGGGGCGTCGCGCTCGGCGCGGCCGTCGTCGGTCTCGGGCTGTGGATCGACCACCAGGCCGAAGCGGCGGAGCGGGCACGCGAGTGGGGCCGTGCCCTGGAGCAGGACGCCGGCGCCCTCGGAGCGAACACCCGCGCTCTCGCCGTGCATCGGCTGGAGCAAGAGGGACTCCTGAAGGTCGCCGAGGCCAACAAGATCAGCCTTGGGCAGTTCACCGACGCGATCATGGGCAACTCCGCGGCGCACGCCGAGGTCACGAAGCAACTCGACGCGATCATCGCCGCGAACAAGGCCAAGTACGACAGCGATCAACTCTCGTTCGAGGGCTACAAGGCCGGGGTGGACGGCGCAATCCAACTCCGCGGCGCGCTGCGCGGCCAGAACGAAGAGCTGACGGCCGCGCTGGAGGCGTACCGACGCCAGCAGGCCGCGCAGGCGGGCGCGGCCGGGGCCGCCCAGACCCACGCTGACGCGGAGAAGCTGCTCACCCAGCAGATGCAGGCAGCAGACACGACCGCAGACGAGCTGCGTAAAAGCCTGGACGCGCTGGTCGGCGGCCACATCAAGGCGGACGAGGCGACGATCTCCTACAACCAGGCGATCGCCGAGATGAGCCGAGCCCTGCAGAAGAACGGCGCCGACTTCCGGCTCACCAGCAAGGCGGGCCAGGAGAACACCGAGAAGACCATCGCCGCGGCGAAGGCGGCGGCGGACCGGATCGTCGCGTTGAAGGAAGAGGGCCGATCCAGCGAGTACGTGGCACGCGCCGCAGTGCAGCAGCGCGACGGGCTGATCAAGGCGGCGATGGCCGCCGGAATCTCCCGCGAAGAGGCGAAGAAGCTGATCGCCAAGTACTACGAGATCCCCAGCGAGATCATCACACGCATCAAGGCGGATACTGCGCAGGCTCGGGTGGCGTTCGGCACGATCTTCACGCAGATGCAGAAGATGGCCAACGGGGTCAGCATCCCTGTCCGCTACGTGCAGTACGGGCCGGGCCCGTCCCGCGTCGGGCCGGGCGGCGTGCTGGGCCAGCAGCCGTACATGCGCGCGAGCGGTGGCTACATCTCCGGCCCCGGGACCGGCACGAGCGACAGCATCCCAGCCATGCTCAGCAACGGCGAGTACGTGGTCAACGCCCGGAGCACGGCCAAGCACCGGGACCTGTTGGAGGCCATCAACGCCGGGCGGTTCGCCCGTGGCGGCCTGGTCCGCGGGTACGCGTCCGGCGGGGCGGTCGGTGGCGTGTCGGTGCCGCTCTCGGAGTTCGTGGACCGCTTCATGGGCGGCAAGGCCATGTCCAAGACCGACTACCTGAAGGTGGTTCGCGCGGAGAAGGACGCGGTCTCGCAGCTGCGGGCGGCGGAGCGGAAGCTTGCCGAGGACCGGCGCAAGCACCGGAGCGCGAAGACGATCGCTGACGACGAGGCGCGGGTCGCGAAGGAGCGGCGGGACCTGGCAACGGCGACGGAGAAGCTGAACGCGGCCTCGACGGTCTACAACCGGTCCAAGCTCAAGCCCACGGCCCGGCTGACCGCGTCCCTGGACCTGGGGATCAAGAAGGCGTTCATCCGCAACGTTCAGAAGATCGCCGACATGGGGTTCGGCGAGCTCGCTCAACAGCTGCTCGCGATGGGAGGGCCGGATGCGGAGAAGTATGCCGCGGACGCCGCCAAGCTCTCCAAGTCCAAGCTCAAGGCCCTTGAGGCGAAGGTGAAGACGGCGGCGAGCCAGCAGGCCAAGCTTGAGCAGCTGCCTGCCATCTTGAAGATCAAGGATGCGCTCAAGCACGGCGCCAAGTCGGTTCAGTCGATGATGCTCTACACCGGCTTGTCCGAGGACGAGATCGCCGCCGCGAACGAGGTCGGCCACCTCTTCGCGGCCGGGGGAATCATGCGGTACGCGTCCGGTGGCTGGCGGCCTGGCCCGGGGATCGCGACCCGGCCCACCGTGCTGTTCGGCGAAGGCAGGCATCCCGAGGGCTACGTGCCGTACGACCCGGCCTATCGGTCCCGAGCCATGGGCCTGGTGTCGAAGATGGCGGCCGACTTCGGCATGGGCGGCAGCGTCGTCAACCACATCGTCGTCAACGGCGCGATGGATCCGCTCGCCGTCGCTCGGCAGATCGAGCAGGTGATGACCAAGTTCTACAGGGCCAACGGCCGGTCCTCCACCAACATTCAGGTCCGGTGAGCTGATGCCGCACGCACCCATCGTCGAAGTCGACTGGCCGAACAGCGGGACGTGGACGGACGTCACCCGCTACGTCCGCGACGAGTCCGGCATCGTCATCACCCGCGGCCGGGGAGACGAGCAGTCGGACATCCAACCCGGCACCATGTCGCTGACGTTCCACAACGATGGCCGCTTCACCCCCGGGCTCGCGTCCGGCGCGTACTACCCGAACGTGAGGAAGAACCGGCCGATCCGCTGCCGCCTCGTCCGCTGGACGAAGAACATGGTCACCAACAGCAGCTTCGAGACGGACACGGCGGGCTGGGGGACGGGCGGAAGCGCGCCGCCCTCCATCGCCGTCTCCACTGCCCAGGCGTGGAGCGGCACGAAGTCGATGCTCGCCACGTGGGGCGCCGGCGGCGCGCTGCCGCTGGTGGAGACCACCGTCTACGGCTTCGAGATCGGGGAGGTCTACACCGCGTCGGCGTACGTGCGGGTGCCCTCCGGCGGGTCGCCGGCCGTGCTCCTGGCCGTCGCGGGCGGGGCGCTCAGCAACGCCTCCACCATGACGAACGCATGGCAGAGAATCACGCTGACGTTCACGGCCACGAACACCTTCCACACGCTCCAGATGTGGCCGGCTACCTCGCCGGCAGCCAGTCATCAGGTGTGGGTGGACGCGGTGCAGGTCGAGCGGGGAGCGCCGGCCAGCGCCTACAGCCGCGCGGACGCGACGATCAGCACGCGGTTCGTCGGCCGGGTGAACGAGTGGCCGGTCGAGTGGACCGAAGGTGCGACCCTGGCCCTGTCCGATGTGACCTGCACGGACGTGTTCAAACGGCTCGGCGGGCTCGACCCCATGCGCTCCCTGCTGGAAGAGGAGATGCTCTATCTCCAGCCCGATGCGTACTACACGCTCGGGGACGAGGCGGACTCCACGTCGGCGGGGGACACCTCGGGCAAGGGCCAGCAGAGCATGCGGACGTATCAGGTGTCCGGAGCCGGGGGCGTGGTCAGCTTCGGCGCGGAGGATGGCCCGTCCGTGGACGCGCTCCCGGCTCCCCGCTTCACGCCGTTCAGCTTTACCCAGGGCAAGGGGCTGCGCGCGGACTTGAAGCCTGCGACGGGGTCGCTCGTCATCGCGTGCTGGATCAAGACCACCGTGCCGGGGCGCGACTTCCTGCAGGTGTGCAGCCGGTACGGGGGCATCGGCGGGGCGGCCGTCGTGCTCAACGTGGACGCGGCGGACGGCACGCTGCGCGTGGCCGCGTTCCTGGGCGAGGACCTCGTGAGCGGCGACTTCGGCAACAGCCCGGGGATCACCACCAATCTGGCGGACGGCAAAGACCACCTGGTGGCGGTGCTACTCAAGTCGGACGGCGGCGTGTTCGCGTCAGTGGACGGCAACGTCGGCGCGAACGGCTTCAGCTACGGCAGCATCATCCAGCCCGACCTGTATGACCGGCTGGTCGCGGGTGGCTTCCAGTCGCCGGACGGCACCTCGAACCTGTTCGATGGCGTGCTCAGCCACGTCTGGTACGCGCGCCGTACGACACAGCCGGATTGGTCGTGGGCCTACTCAGCGGGCAGCGGAGTGACGGAGTCCACCGCAGACCGGTTCAACCGCGTTCGCGGGCTGCTGAAGCTCTGGGGAGTCATCAGAGGGTCGTCCACGACACAGATATCCGCCCAGGCCGCCGGGGGCGTGGTGCCCCTCCAGGCGCTGCGCGACATCGCTGCGGTGGAGGCCGGGCTCGTCTACGCGTCCCGGAGCGCGGCGGAAACCGTCATCTTCGAGTGTCGGAACTGGCGCTACAACCGGGCGCCGGCTGTCACGCTGACGGCGGCGGAGATCTGGGAGGGTCTCCGCTGGTCCGACGATGACCAGCCGATCGAGAACGACGTGACGAACCGGCGGGAGGGCGGCGCCGACCAGCGGGTGACGAATCAGGCGAGCATCGCCGACTACGGCATCTACACGGGCGGGTCCTCGCAGCCGTGGGCGTCGGACGCGGATGCCCTGGCGGATGCCCAGTGGCGCGTCTATAAGGGCGCCGACCCACCGCCGAGGGTCACTCAGGTGACGGTGGCGGCGTCCACCCTCGCCTCCTATGCCGCGGTGCTCGACCTCGATATCAGCGACGTGGTCAGGCTCACCGGACTCCCAGCACCCTCCCCGCAGGCGACGGTGGACCTGCACATTGAGGGCTACTCCGAGACCATTTCGCTCGTCCTGCACACGATCACGTACAACACGGGCCCGGCCGCGCCCAACCAGGTGTGGCAGCTCGGTGTGCCTGGCCGCTCCGAGCTGGGCGTCACCACCCGGTTCGCACTGTAGGGAGGGCTCGTGGCCGTACCTGTCAGCCCGGTTGCCGGCGCGATGGCCGACAAGGCGCTTTGGGACGCCGAGGTCTACGACAAGTGGACGGATGTGTACGCGGGCTGGACGCCGTACACGCCCGTCTGGTCGTGCTCGGCCACCGCGCCGAACCTCGGCAACGGCAGTTTGACCGGGGCGTACAAGGCGATCGGGAAGACGGTCGAGTTCCGGATCCGGTTCGTCGCGGGGAGCAGCACGGCTTTCGGTGACGGGCTGTGGAGCTTCTCCCTGCCACAGGGGTATGCGCCGACCGCTGTGCAGTCCGCGCCTGGCATCGCGATCAACGGCGCGGCTTCGGTGCGGTGGCCGCTTGCCTGCTGGCTGTCCACGGGGACGGGCGTCTTCCGGATGTGCGTCAACGGCACTGGCGGTATACGGACGAACGCCGGTACTCCGGCCAACTCCTCGCCTTTCCAGTGGTCCAACAGCGCTCAGGTCGTGCTCGGCGGCGTCTACGAAGCTTCGTAGGAGGAGAACGTGGCGGCACCCATCAGCCCGGCCTCGGCGGCGGTCATCGACGCGGCATTCTGGAAGCAGGAGATCACCGACCGTTGGACGGACCTGTACGCAGGGTGGACCGCGTACACGCCTGTCTGGACGGCCGCGACCACAAACCCGGGCCTCGGCAACGGGACCCTTCAGGGGGCGTACAAGCGGGCCGACGTCGGCAAGGCGGTCCTGTTCCGGCTCCGCCTGGTGATGGGCTCCACGACGACGTACGGCAGCGGCGCGTGGAGCTTCAGCCTCCCGCCGGGGCACAACGTGCAGGCGTTCCAGACGCTCGGCGGCCACGTCCACGACGTCCTGCCCAACTCCAACCGGTGGGCGGTCTGCGTGCTGCTATCCAACAGCGGCGGGATTGAGCGGATCGCGGTGGACGGCTCGACAGGTCTGGCGTCCGGCGCGCCGCACGCGTGGGCGGTCAACGACCAGCTCGTGCTCACCGGCAGCTACGAGATCAGCTAGGAGGCGCTCGTGGCGGATCCTGTCGCGCCGGCTGATGGCGCTTACATCAACAAGGCGTTGTGGGATGCCGAGGTGACCGGCAGGTGGTCGGACCTCTACAGCCCGTGGGCCGGCTACACCCCGTCCTGGTCGGCGGCCACCACGGCTCCGGTGCTCGGCAACGGCACGCTGACGGGGGCGTTCATCCAGATCAGCCGGACGGTGCATCTCCGGCTCAGGCTCGTCATCGGTAGCAGTACGAACGCCGGGGCCGGCGCCTGGTCGTTTTCGCTGCCGACCAACCATGTCCTGACCGCGATCCAGACGATCGGCGGTTTCGTGTCCAACTCGGCCGGGTCGGTCCGCTGGCCCGTGAGCGGATACCTGTCCAACGCGGGCGGGATCGAGCGGCTCGGGACGCTCAACAACATCCTCGGCCCCGCCGCGCCGTTCAGCTGGGCGAGCAACGACCAGCTCGTGCTCACCGGCAGCTATGAGATCACCGGATAAGGGGCACAGTGATCGAATTCTTGCCCGGGCAGGGCCTGATGTACCGGCCCGCGTGGGGGCCGACCGACACGACCCCGCGCGGCCTGCTCACCTACGCCCGCGAGGTCATCGTCGCGGCAGTCGCCGAGGCCGAGGACTGGCTGATCGAGCACGGCAGCATGACGCCCTGGGAGCTGGCCAGCACGAACCTGGCCGCGCGAACGGTGATCGCCTGGTGGACCCAGGAGTTCGGGTTCGTCCAGGAGACCCACCCTGATGCGCAGCTCGTCGTGGTCGTGAACATTCCCATGCCCGACGTGCCGCCGTCCGGGCCCGCGGAGCCCGAGCCCATCCCGGCGGACGGGGCGGGGGAGGAGTTGTGACGGACGTTCTCGACCCGGCCAGCCCGCGCGCGCTGCTGCGCCGGGTCAAGGCGTTGGAAGACCGCTTTCGGGCGCTCGCCGTGGTCCTCGCGGGCGGCCAGTACGCCGCAGACATCGGCGGGGCCCGTGACATCAACACGACCGGCGTGTTCCAGACGTACATGGGGGCGCCGTCCGTCGTCGTGGTTGTCCCGACCTCGGGCCGGCTGCTGGTCTCCTGGGGATTCCGCGGCTACAACAACCAGACCACGGCATCCACCGTACGGCTTGCACCTGCGATGTCCGGCGCGAACACGGTCACCCCGTCGCCCGGGGACTCCGGAGGCGCCACCGTCGTCATCGGATCGACGACGGCCACGACCCCGATTCCCGCAGACATGACGAGGCTGTTCGAGGGCCTGGCGCCCGGGACAACGACAGTGGCCCTACAGGCGTACATCTCCAGCGGCACGTCCGCGACCAACAAGATCAATGACTCATGGCTGCGCGTGGAGCCGCTGCCGTGACCGAGATCCTCGCCGCCTGCGTCGCCCTCGCCACCCTCGCCGGCGGCGGGACCGTTGTCGTCACGGTCATCCGATTCCTGAAGCGGCTCAGCGACGACCTGGACGACTGGCGGGGCGAGCAGGAGCGGCCAGGCGTGCCAGAGCGGCCGGGCGTTATGAAGCGGCTCGCCTCGATCGAGACACGTCAGGGCACCATCGAGGCCCAGCTACATCCCAACGGCGGGTCGAGCCTCCGTGACGCCGTCAACCGCACCGACAAGCGGTCGGAGCGCCTGGAGCAGCTGCTTGAGGAGCACCTGGCCGACCACCTGAAGCAGAGCCCCAAGGAGGGATGAGTCATGGTCGATCTCGTCACCCGCTTCGAGTGGGGCGCCCGTGCGCCGCGCGGCTCCTACAGCCTCCTGGCGTCCACGAAGGGCGTCAAGGTCCACTACACCGGCGGCAGGGTAGACCCGAAGATGCTCGACGACCACGACCTGTGCGTGACCGCCGTGCGGGACATCCAGGCGTTCCACATGAACGGCAACGGCTGGACGGATATCGGATACACCGCGGCAGCGTGTTGGCACCGGAAGGTGTTCATCGGCCGTGATCTCCACCATCTGCCCGCCGCCAACGGGGCCGGCCGCAACTCCGGTCACTATGCCGTGCTCGCGCTGGTCGGCAACGCGGGGTTGGTCGAGCCGACCGGGGACCTGCTGCTCGGCGTCCTGGACGCGATCGACTGGCTGCGAGCGAAGGGCGGCGCCGGACAGGAGATCAAGGGCCACCGCGACGGGTACAGCACGGACTGCCCCGGGCCCGCGCTGTACGCCTGGGTGAAGGCGGGCGCTCCGCGGCCCGGCGGCGGCGTGTCCCCGGCCACCGGCGGGCGGGTCCTGGCGTTCCCCGGGCGGCTGCTGAAGTACCCGCCGATCACGCGTGGCGACGACGTGCGCCGGTGGCAGAAGCAGGCGAAGGCGCTCGGCTATCAGCTCGACGTGGACGGCGCGTACGGGCCGGCGTCGCGGGCGGTGTGCCGAAAGATCCAGCGCGCGGCCGGGCTGGGCGACGACGGGATCGTCGGCAAGTTCACCTGGCGCGCGACGTTCGCCGCGAGACCCAAGTAGATGCGTCCCGCCGCCGGCGGGCTGTCCCCCGAGGAGGGGCAATGATCAAGGTTGGTTCGTCCGCCAAGGCCATCGTGGCGGCGTTCTCCGCCGGTACGGCCGCGCTCGTCACCGCGATGGGCGACGGCGCCATCGAGCCCGG
The DNA here is from genome assembly GCF_050947145.1 of Microtetraspora malaysiensis. NCBI lineage: Bacteria > Bacillati > Actinomycetota > Actinomycetes > Streptosporangiales > Streptosporangiaceae > Microtetraspora > Microtetraspora malaysiensis. Next base: position 7,745,098 of record NZ_CP191998.1, on the reverse strand, counting down.
CGAGTGGGTCACCGTGGCTCTGGCCGTGCTCGGCGCGCTGGGCATCACCTATGTGGTGCCGAACGCCGCCCAGTCGGAGCAGCGCCAGCGGTAGTCGCGCATAAACAGGTCCGCCCGCCCCTCTGGAGTGAGGGGGGCGGGCGCTGGAGATCGTCCCGAAATGTGGCTTCGACGACCGCTACCCCACCTAGCTGAGGGCCTTTTCCAGCTGCGCCTTGGTCATCTTCGACCGCCCCTTGATGTTGCGGCGCTTGGCCTCGGCGTACAACTGGTCGCGCGTGCGCCCCTTCGCGCCGGAGTGCGATCGCAGCCCGCCGCGTCGACCGGAAGAGATGTCGTTGATCGAGGTACGGCTGGCGGTCTTGGATTCCCCGGCCCGGGCGCGCTCCTTGTTCACCGTGCGAGCCGCGATCTCCTCGGCGAGGTCTTCGCTGCGGCCGCGCTCGCGCAGGCTTCCCTTGATGTGCTCGTACTGGCGTTCCCGCTTCGGGCTCGAACCCCGAGGCATAACCCTTGTCCCTTCGCGCGTCTCCTTCGCAAGGGCTCCGGGCCGGAGCCCTCACCTACGCCCATGCCCCCGACGCGACGGTTCTCACCAGCGAGTCACCCGGCACGTTTGAGCCCGCTCTCCCCTGTGGGAGAGCGGGCTCTCTTCGTCGTCGCGGGCTACTTGATCGGCGCCTTGGCCTTGAGCTTCCACCCGCCGCCCTTGCAGCCGTCCGGAAGCGGCGGAAACCGGTGCCCCTTCACGTCCGTGGACCACTGGTGCCCGCACCCGGAGTCGCATTCGTAGATCCCGCTCTCGGGGACGATCATCCCCGGGCGGTAACTCTCAGCATCCGTCATGATCTGCCACTGCCCGCATGGGCGGCGAACTCACAGGCGGGACGCTTGACTGCACCCACGAAACGTTCACGGCGGAGCTTAAGCTCTTACTAAGGAAGCCGCTCTTGGGCTGATCGCGCTCGCCCGCGATGGAGGTGACGAGAGTGGAGGCTTTCAGCGTTACGACAGAGTTTCGCCCTCCCTGGAAGGTGATCACAGTCGAGGGTGCCCTTGACTTCGACACCGAGGGCGCATTCCGCAGCATCGTGGAGGCGGTCGTGCATCAAGCACCGCCCCGCCTACTGTTCGACCTCACTGACGTGACCTTCATCGACCACAGCGGAGTCGACGTGATCCGTGACGCCTACTACGCGCTGGGCTCCGACGACCGGGTCGCCGTCTGCGGGCTTGGGCCACACATCCAGAAGGTCTTCATCCTTTTGGGCCTTGTCGGGCGTATCCCCACGTACCCGACGCGGTACGACGCCATCGTCTACGGTGGCTTGGACTAGCCCGGAACGTGCCTTCCTGCACGCTGTCGGCTACACGATCGCCCGCGCGTGAGGACGCTGCCGAGTTGGGTAGCGGGCCTTGAGCTGGCTTCCAGATGAACCGCCTGCCTGGAGATATCCAGGCGAAGCTCTGCTGATAGCAGAACGCCCCGCCGGTGGTGAACACCACCGGCGGGGCCGCTTCCACCGCCCGGGAAGTGATCAGGCTGAACGGGCGGCGGAAGCGAGTCTCTCGTCGAGAGACGGCTTACGGGAGCTCGACACGAGACCGAAGGCGACGAGAGCCGCCACTGCTATTGCCGCAAGGACGACAATCGCCTTGATCATCACTTCTCCCGTTATATTACTCTCCGTGCTGGGCACTACTCTCCGTAATGTCTCCGATGCTGTCGCCACCAAACGGGTCTCGGAGAAATCACTAGCCAGTCGGGGGAATCACATGGCGAACGTCGCCCTTGCCGCTCCAGATCCCATGGAGGCGTGGCTTCGGCAGCTACTTCGCCTCACAGGCGCCTGCGCAGCCGTACCCGAGCAGCGGGCCCATCTGCCCAGCGGTATCGCACCGCATGCAGTTGACGGCGAGGAGCGGCGCGCGGCTGATGCCTGATCCCTGCGCGGGCACGGCGAGGACCACTGTCCTCTCGGGCAGGGTCGGTCCGTCTCGTATGCCCTATGGCCTGGCGGTCGCCGAGGGCGCGCCAACGTGGCCCCAGCACGTAAGTACGCCGCGGGGCAGGCACTGGCGGTAGAGCGTCCAGTAAGAGCGGGCCCCGCCCTCAGTGAGCAGTCACAGCACCACAGAGGGCGGGCCGTTGAGAGAATCACCAGGTGGCCCGCGGGAGCGTCCGCCTGATGATGAGTGCCCGCACATTCCCCCGTTGGCGGGCACCCGTCGTGCCAAGTGGATCCTGCGTCATACCTTGGATGCTGTCCTGCGAGCTCGGGTGGGCTCCTTGCCTGGAGCCTCCCCGGCCAACGGCGCGGCGGACCGGGAGACATCATCGAACTCGCGCGCGGCCTCTCGGCTCACCTTGCCGACGACATTGCGGCCGCGGTTGGCCAGATCGTCATAGAACTCGGTGATCCTGGTGGTGGCGGCGGACCGGTACCTGCGCGGGTTCCTGGCCAGATCCATCACGTAGTTGCCTGCGCCAGCGATGGCGTAGAACGCCTTGGACTTCGTGATCTTCTTGAACTGGGTAGTGATCGGCATATGTCACTCTTCCCGTGCTACCCGTTGGGGCGTGGCCGGTCGGCCAAAGACCGTCCCGGCCCCGCCACTTCATGTAAGGGGTTCTGCCCACGATTCGGCGACCGATGACAGGATCCCCTCGCGTTCGGCCAGAAGGGAGCTGTGGACTCACTCACCACCGCCCGCTTCCTCGGCAGGCTGCTCGCCCTCGCTGGGCGCTTCCTCGGCAGGCTGCTCGCCCTGGGGCGCTTCCTCGGCAGGCTGCTCACCCTCGCCGGTCGGCTCCTGCGGCTGAGGCTCTTCGGATTCAGGGGCGTGCTCAACGTCGGTCACAAATATCACCTCCTCCCGCTGCGCTCGTAGTGCTGACGGCTGACTGCGCACCTCTTACTGGGAGACGGCAGGAACGGCGGCTCTCCTACAGGACGGGTCGAGCTTCTCTTGCGGCGGTGGCGGACACCTCACTGCGCGAGAAGGGCCCACTAGTGATGCCACCAGGCGCTTACCGCCCAGCATGGTAAGCAGTGGATCTTGTGCTGGACCTCCGGTGGAGCTCGGCCTCGTCGGTCGCGGGTCTTGACCTGGGTCGCGGCTCTCCCTGGCGGACGGGCTTGGTCACCATGCCAGGGCCGGAAGTCGTGTTGCGAGGGTTATCCCGTAGCAAGCTCGACGCTACCCATCGTGCGTTCAGGGGCGGACCACGGGAGGCGTTGAAGATGGGCCAGGAACGTCTTGCTTGTCCACGGCCAGACCATGCCAACCTGGGCAACGCAAAGAGAACCGGACCCCGCCACTTGCCAGGCGGTCACAGCAGTGAGCGGGGTGCCACACCTTCTACCCCGATCAAGATCTCAGTAAGGTGCACGGCTGCGCGTGGGATGCAAGCGCCACGCTTGTTGATCTTGTGGCCACGGGTGCCACGCCCGGGTGCCACACTCCTGCCACGCCAGGTGCCACGAAGGGGTGCCACGATCGTGGCACCCCTTCTGACCTGTAACTCCCTCCCCCAGCCCCCTTCCATGGCACCCAGGGGGTGCCACGCGATCAAGGAAGCTCGGGCCGCTCCGGCATCAGGTACACCTGGCGCTCGTCGTCGTAGCCGCCGAGCACCTCCGCCTCGGCGAGCTGCCGCAGCTTCTTCTGCACCCACGCCCGGGACATGTCCGTCGTCTCCCACAGCGGCTTGAGGTCCCCCGAGGAGAACTCGCGGGCGCCCTCGTCCCACATCTCCCGCAGCCGCGCCATGAGCGCCGCGCCACGCTCCTCAGCCGTCATCCGCCGGCCGGATGCGGCGAACTTCCACGGCGGGTCGCCCTCGGGTAGCTCCTCGATCTCGTCGTCCGCGTCGGCCTGGATGGTGGGGTCGGGGTCGTCGGTCTCCAGGTACTCGGCGCTCACGTGCTTCACGTCCTCGTCCTCGTCGTCCTCCTGGTCGGTCTCCGGGATATGGATCCCGCCGGTCTCCGGGTCGCCCAGAACCATGGCCAGCGCGAGCGCCAGCCCGCCCGGCGGAGTGAGCACCTTGTGCGTCTCGTCCTCGCGGGCCGCACCGACGATGCCGCCCCGCTGCATCGCCTCCAGCAGCCGGCGCACCTCGGCGTGCCCAACGCGCAGCTTGCGCTGCAGCATGGCCGGCGACGCGTACTGTGTGGCGACGACCAGCTCGACCGCCTGCAACAGCAGGTCACGGTCAACGGGAGGCCGTGCTGCCGTCGCGGCCGGCGCGGGGGAGATCCGGGCGAGCGCCGCAGTGGTCGGGTCCACCTTCTTCGCGGCGGCCGGGAAGCGGACAGCGTGCTCGCGCATCGCCGCGGACGCGCGCTCGTCATCGAACTCCCCGTCCTTCATGCCCCAGGCGTACGTCCGGAGCGGCATCGCGATCCGCTCCCGCGGGATCGTGGGCGCCCCGAGGTACGCCATGCCGGGCTGGCCGTTCTCCCACAGCTCCGGCCGCGCCCCCGCGTCCTGCATCGACTCCGACAGGCCGAACGCGGCGTCAGAGGACGACTGGACGCCGAAACACATGTTGCCGAGCTGGCCGCGCGCGATCGTCGGCATCTGTGTGTAGTCCGACCGCTGCAGGGACAGGAAAATCGAGCCGCCGCCGGACCGCAGTGCCTTGGCCAGGGACAGGAAGGACTCCATCTCCTTGTCCGACATCGAGTCGAAGATGTCGGGGCACTCCTCCAGCCAGATCACCCAGTAGGCGAGCCCACACCCGGGCTTCCACTTCTGCAGGCCCTTGGCTGCGAGCTGACTGGTGCGCTCCTTCACCTTGCTCTGGAGGTCGCGGAGCATCGCGCGGGCACCCTCGGGTGTGGTCTCCAGGCGGTGCAGCGAGGCGGCGAGTGGCCCGAGCGTCTGCGTGCCCTTCGTGACGTCGGCCGCGAACACCGCCACGTCATATCGGGTGATGGCCTCGCCGAGGATGTTCCAGCACCCGCCGATGGACTTCCCGGCGCCGGTCATGCCCATCAGCTGCAGGTGGTGCCCAAGGATGCGGTACTCGACGACGTCCAGGTCCTGCCAGACGCCGATCCGCAGTGGGTCCGCGATCGATCCGCCGGGCCAGGCCGGTCCGGGCCAGGGGATCGGCTTCTTCATCACGCGCGGGTCGGACAGGACGACGTCGGCCCGCGACGCATCGTCGGGGTCGATGGTGACGGTCAGCGATCCCGGGGGGAGCCGCATCCCGGACTCGAAGTAGGGCGCTTTCTTCTGCGCGTCCTCGGCGATCTTCTCCCCGGCGGGCAACTCCAACTTGGCCTTGATCTTCGCGTCGCCCTGCTCAACCGTCTTCATCTTCGCTCCGGGCATCGTCCCAGCCTGGTCGAAGAGGAACCCGAGCTTGTCATGGATGACGCCGGGGGAGTCCCAGCCCTTGCGGCGGATCGCCGTCCGGATGTCCCACGTCAGCGCCACAGTGATTCCGCCGATGACACCGAGACGCCAGATCAGCGGATGGCCCGGACCGGCGATCACGCAAGCGACCACCCACATCCCGGCCGTGAACGTGCTCGCTGTCGTGTGTGCCTTGCCCCACGGGCCGCGGGCGTGGGACTGGCCGTACGTTACGCCCGTGAGGACGAGCACGCCCATCGTGGTGAGCACGGCCGACCAGGCGACCCACTCCGTGGAGCCGCCGAGCGTGTTGTACAGGGCGACGCCGAGTCCGAAGACGAGCACGCCCACGAACCATGGCGTGGCGTAGAGCATCGCCTTGGAGACGGCGCGCGCGGCCAGGCGCTCCATGCTCGTGTCGGTCATCTCGGGGACCGCCGGAACGGCGGCCGTTCGCGTGGAGGCCATCAGTCGTCGTCCTCCCAGTTGAACTCCACCTTGCGCTGCTTCTCCGGCTTCGCCTGCGGGAGCACGTCCACGAACTCGCGCCGGAACTGCGCGTGGAACTTGACCAGTTCGACGGCCGCGCCGCGCTGCAGTTCGGCGGCGCGCTTCAGCCGGCGGATGACGCGGCGCGCGCGTAGCCGGACATCGGGCGCGCCGAACACTGAAAGCACGGGGTGGCCCTTGTAGGAGCGGACGAGCACGGCGTACAGCTCGTCCGAGCCCATCGCGAACTCCTCGCCGAGGTCGCGGGCGAGCGCCCGGCCGACCTTCGCGTACTCCGTGATGGACTTCGGCCCGGCCCAGGGGATGTTGGACAGCTCGGGGATCCGCTGGCGGCTGCTCATGACAGGTCCTCTCCGAGGGTCTCCCGCCACTGCGCGCGGGCCTCCTCGACGAACGGGCGGGCGCACCACGCCAGGCGGGGCACGCCGATGGCGGCCATGACGAGTGCGTCGGCTGCGCCCAGGGCGAGCACCAGGAGGTGCCCGAGAACGGCGAGCGCCAGGAGCAGCGGCCCGAGCGCGGCCAGGACCAGCTGGCGGACCTGCGCTCGCCGGGTGCCCACCGTCGTCACGACGTAGACCGTCCTCATCACGGGGTCGCCCCCGATCCAGAGCCGTTCAGCACGAGCGCCTTACCGTTGATCGAGGGGACCTGCATGGCAGCCCGCGCCGCCTCCACGCGCTCGATCTCGACGTCCGTCTTCACGTAGCCCGCCTGGCGCTCGCTGATCTGGCCGACCTCGGCGAGCTTCGCGCGCGACAGCTTCACGCCAGCGTCCAGGCACGCGGCGTACACCAACCGGGCGACCTCGTTCGGGTCCGGTCCCTCGGCGGGCGGCTCATCCTCCATGCGGTCGCCGGACGGCTCCTCAGTGGGCGTCCCGGACCGGTCGGCGAGGACGCGGGGGAAGAGCTGGCGGAGCACGTATACGAAGAGGTGCGTCCCGCAGAAGATCGTGCCGATCACCAGGGCCGCGACGACCGCGACAACTCCCCACGGCAGCGGCGGCATCACGCCGGACACCGGATTCGGGGTGGTCCAGCCGAGCCCGTGAAGGTACTGCAGGACTCCGCTCGCGACGGTGAAGAGGCCGACGATCGTGAGGGCATACCGGCGCGCGGTCGGGTCGTGCCGGAGGATCATCGCCGCGATGATCGCAATGACGATCAGCCCGTCAACCCCGATCCAGTACAGCCGAGCGGCGGCCGGCTCGATGTGCGCAGCGAGCGCCGTGTCCCGCAGCGGACCGAGCGCGGTGTGCAGGCCGACCGCGACGATCGCGAGGACCAGAGCGCCGAGGACGCCGACGCCGACGATGGCCCAGCGGGACCGGACAGGCGCCGGGACGGGACGGGGCGGCTTCACCGGGGCGATCCGACGCCAACGGGAGGGCCAGAGACGGGACAGAAGGCGGCGCCGCTCCTTGGCGTCGGTCTCGATCGGGTCTGGCGCGTCGATGGCGCGCTCGTTAGGGTCACGCATAACCCGGGACTCCTCCTTGTAGGTGTGTTTCGGGCCAGGTCCCGGCCGGTGCTTTGGCTCACCGGCCCGGGGCCGTTCTTGTTGTTGGGGGTGGTGGCCCCGGGCTTCCCCACGCTCGCCCCCCAGCGAGACGTCCCGGGACCACCGGCTCCGCGGTCGCGATGGCCAGCGATCAGCGGAGCAGCTCATACAGCGGGGGAGTGGCTACCGGGCTTCGCCGGTGAGAAGCCGCATCCACAGTTCCTCGGCCTGCTGATGCGGCAGGCGGGTGGTCTCGAACCACCCCCGGGCGTCTTGGCGACCGATGAAGAGCCGGCCTCCGCCCGTGAACAGGAAGTAGCGCGGTGCTCGGCACCGACAGGTCCAGCGGAGCGCCCGGCATCGCGGGCCCGGAGCGGCCTCTTTATGCCACTTGATCTCCTCGCGGGTGGCGAGGGCCTGGGCGACGTGTGGACCGTGATCCGCGTAGCCCATGAAGCTCACGTGCGGATCGTCTCCAACAGCCATTCCTGCTCGGCGAGCTGCTCGCCGAGATCGTCGGCGTCGGCCGCCCACAGGTTCATCGTCAGGTCGCGGCAAGCCTTGCGCTCCGAGTCATCGAGCTGCCGCTTCCGGGTCGCGGACGGCGATGGGACGTCACGGATCACCCAGTCGGAGCCGTACCGCTCCACAAGGTCAGTCAGGGTCATGCCTGCACGGTACGGCCCTCAGTTGGTACCTGTCTATATACCTGTATGTATCTGACCATGTCTCCAGAGATCAAAGTTGGGGCACTCAGGTACCCTCGTACGGTCCGACGTATGGCAGTGATCGATCCGGAGTCCGCAGTGCCCGTGTACAAGCAGGTGGCTCGCGCACTACGCGAGCGGATCGACCGTGGCGAGCTTCAGCCCGGCCGCGTGCTGCCATCCGAGCAGCATCTCCAGCAGGAGTTCGGCGCGGCCCGGGACACCATCCGGAGGGCGATCCGCCACCTGACCGAACTCGGGCTGGTCCACACCGTCCCCGGCCGCGGAACCTTCGTCCGCGCCGGAACCACGACCGTCACCGGCGAGCCCGGCATGAGAGTCTTCGCCCGCCCGGCGACCGATGCGGAACGGGCACGGTTCGACCTGTCCGAGGGATGCGCCTACATGCTCGTGGCGGAGAAGGCTGGGGGAGAGGCCGAAGCGTGGCCGGCCGACGCTGCCGAGGTCCGCATCTCGGAGTAGCTCAGTCCCCGAGCGTCAGTTCCAGCGGTTCCCGAACCTGTTCCGCCGTGTACTGGAGACGGCCGCGGTGGGAGACCTCGATGCCGTAGAAGTCCTGGCCCCCTGGGGCCTGGACCGTGAAGGGGAAGGCGCACCGTCGCGCGACCGGAGCGGCACCCTCTGGGAGGTGCCGTTTCCCTGCGCCGAGAGTGCCGAGGGCGAGCGTCTTCCCGGTCGCATCCGTGACAACGACCTGCGCGCCCTGTCGGATATCGCTGTATCCGGCCTCGAACATCGAGCATTCCTCGCCCTCGATGTTGTTCCACGACTGGCCGCCATGCACCGACAGGGTGCCCGAGATGGAGATGTCCGCGGGTTTCGGTGGAGCCGACGAGCAGCCCGCCGCGACGGCCAGGGCGAGGAGAGGGAGGACACGGCGCCGCATCGGTGACTCCAAGCAGTCGGAGGATGTCGTTCAGTAGACGCCCGTTCTGGCCGAGGCGTTGACGGGAGCACGCCCCCGGCTACAGCAGCCCGACTCCACCAGGTCAAGCCCGGCGTCGAAGGCAGACAGGTGATCCGGCGACTACCCTCCTATTCGCCAGGACTCCCCCTTGCAGATCCGCGGCCCATACGTATAGGTCTTGCCGCTCTCGCCGGTGGCGACCAGAAGGGCGCCATCCTCTCCATCACATCTGCTGTCGGCGAACCCGAAGGGTGCCCCCTGTCCAGGGCTAAGCGTCGCGAAACTCTGCTCGTTTGATTTCCACCTCACCGTCACAGTCTCCTGAGTGTTGTTGACGATATGGAACTGCTCTTCAAACCGGGGCTGGCAGGCACTCAAGGTCAGCGCACCGGCCACGGCCAGCCCAACGGTCCGCAGACGAATCCTGGACATGGATACACCTGCCCCTCGCGTAATCATCAACGCCTCTCCGGATCTTGCCCCGCCGGTCGGAACCGCGCCATCCCTGTCCAATGAGGCCTTTCATCCTGATGGCCTGGTACGGCTGACGACGGCAGGCTGGTGGAGAACGGTGCCCCGTGGAGCCCGTAGAAGCTTGCGGCGGAGTGATCCACCGGCCGCGGCCAACCCACGGGGTCACGGGCGGTGGGTTCTGCTCACCTCGGTTCGGGAACGACTCCGCACAGGTAAGTGGACTCCTCCAGCAACTGCGGCGTCACCGTGATCCCGGTGAGGCGCTCGGCCAGGAGGAACGACGGCCCTTCGTGGGGCTCGGCGATCGGGTAGATGGGGGAGCCGATCCGCTCCATGGTCTCTGCGAGTTCGTCCGGCATCTCCTCTGAGTAGCCTTCCTGGTGCGGGAACAAGAGCTGGATCTCTCCGTCCTCGATCCAGTGGGAGTAGCCTTCCTCGTGCGCAAACTCGAACCGGATCTTTCCGTCTTCGATCCAGTAGAAGTAGTCGATCGCTTTGACCTCGAGGTAGAAGTGGGAGACGAGGCGGGTGCCCGCTGACAGCGGCATGATGATCTCTTCGGTGATGCCGAGCCCGCCGAGAGCCTCGACGAGGAGCACCCAGTCGCCGACGGCGACGGCACCGAAGAACATGTTCTTCCCGTCGTAGCTGGAGTAGGCGGTCTTCGTCAGCTCATCAAGCGTCATGCGAGAGCAGTCTTCAACCCGGACGCCAAGCCGGGTCACCAGTTGCTCAGGCGTCAGGCCGCGGACGTAGGTGAAGCAGTAGGCATCCGCCAGCTCGGGGAAGCGCTCGCGGGAGAACCAGGAGTAGTCGTCAGGAGTCGCGATCATCCCGTCATGCTCGCAGCACCCACCGACACAACGGTTTAGAACCATCGGCATCGACCGTGTGCCCGGTGACGCCGATCAGTGTGACGCACCGGGTGCGTGCCACGGCCATGTCAGACCACCCCGCGCTCGTGCCGGATGGCGAAGTCGCCGGCGAACCGCTCCAGGGCGATCACGTCAACCCGTACGGATTCGAAACGCTCGTCCTGCTCGGCCAGCCAGCGGGCGGCGAGTGCCCGCAGGCGGCGGAGTTTCGCCTGGCCGATCGCTTCATAGGCCGTGCCGTGGCTGCGCCCTGAGCGAGTCTTGACCTCGACGACGACCAGCGCGCGGCCGTCCCGCGCCACGATGTCGATCTCGCCGGCCTTGCACCGCCAGTTGCGGGCGAGGACGGACAAGCCCCTGGATCTCAGAAACTCCGCGGCGAGCTCTTCGCCCTGCCTGCCCAGCTCGTCTTTGGCCGCCATGGGACCACCTCCGGTCCCAGACGTTCGCTCATCCGGGCCGGGCGCCGAGGGCGGCTAGGCCGATCTGTGGAAACTCCTCGGCCTGTGGACAACGGCTCGTCGAGTGGACAACGGCCCGTCCGGGGAACGCGTCAAGCCCGTCGCAGGGCGCTCGCGGCCTGGACGGTGTGCGCCAGCAGGAGAGCGGTCGTCACCGGCCCCACACCGCCCGGCACCGGTGTCAGCGCCCTGGCCTTCCCGCCGACGGAGGCGGCGTCCACGTCCCCGACCAGCCCGCCGTCCTCGGTGGGGTTGGTGCCCACGTCGACGACCACGGCGCCCGGCGCGACGTGGTCGGCCGTGATCAGCCCGATCCGGCCGGCCGCGGCTACCACCACGTCGGCCGCGGAGGTGACCGCCGCGAGATCCCTCGTATGCGAATGGCACACGGTCACCGTGGCGTTCCGGTCCAGTAGCAGATGGGCGGCGGGTTTGCCCACCACGGTGGAGCGGCCCACCACAGCCACGTGCCGGCCGGCCAGGTCGACCCCGTGATGCTCCAGGATCCGTACGACGGCTTCGGCCGTCGCCGGGGCGAACGCGGACAGACCGGCGGCCAGCCGCCCCAGGGAGAGGGGGTTGGCGCCGTCCACGTCCTTGTCGAAGCGGATCGCGAGTGCCATCTCCTGGGCGTCGACTCCCGGCGGCAAGGGGGTCTGCAGGATGATGCCGTGGACGCGATCGTCGGCGCTGAGGGCGTCGAGCGTACGGCGGATCTCCGGGCCGGTCGCCTCCTGGCCGAGGTCCACGACGTCGCAGGCGATGCCCACCTGCTCGGTGGCACGCGCGATCGAACGGACGTACCAGGCGCTGGACTCGTCGGCGGTGGCGACGACGACGGCGAGCGTCGGCGCGGTCCCGGCGGCGCTCAGTCGCGCGGCCTCGGCCGCCGTCTCGGACTTGATCACGGCGGCGAGTTCCCTGCCGGAGAGGACGGCGGCGGTCACTTCGCGATCTCCTCGCGCACGGCGGCGGTCACCCGGTCGGCGCGAAGGGCGATGTCGTCGACTGTGGCGGCCTGGGCCACCAGCTCCGCCCGCGCCGTCTCGTCCTTGATGCCGCTGAGGTTGATCTCGACGTTCACCCGGGCGGTGGCCGCCGCCGCCCGCGCCGCCTCCGCGGCGGCGGCGATGTCGGTGATGACGTTGCGGTTGCCGATCGGGAGCAGCTCCTCGGCCAGCTCGACGATCGTCCGGGCGACGCCGATCACCTCGGCCGGCGGCCTGCCCGCTTCGATCAGGGCCGCCGCGATGGCGGCGGACCTGGCGGCTTTCGCCTCGTCGGTGTCCCTGGGCAGCTTGTACGCGTGGGTGACGGCGGTGAACGCGGCCGCGTCCTCCCCGGAGAGCCGCAGCGCCGCGTTCCGCAGGCTGTCCGTCTCGGCGATGACGCGTTCAACGGTCGCCCGGTGGCCGGCGTACTTCTCACCTGTGCTGTAGCGGGCCACCATCCCCAGCAGGGCGGCGGCGTGCGCGGCGTGCAGGGCGGCGACCGCCCCGCCGCCGGGAGCCGGTACGCGGTCGGCGAGCCGGGCCAGGAAGTCGCTGATCTTCTCGTCGCGCATGAACGCTCGTCCTCCGTCAGGAATGGTCACCACGCGCGGTAAATCCTCCCACGTGCCGCTCGGCGGGCGACGACGACGGCCTCGGGTCGGGAGGAAGCAGGGAGGAAACTGTCATGGACGGCCAGGAGGGGGTCAGATGACGGAAAAGCTGATCGAAAGCCTCGGCGAGGAGGTCGGTGTCGACCTTCCCGATGTACGGATCACGGGGGTGGAGCCCCGCCTGCCGTCGGTGTTCCGCGTCGCCACGGCCGCCGCCGTGAGCGTGGGGGCGGTCACCGCCGCGGTGGCGCGGTACGGCACGCGGCACGAGGCGCCGGAACGGACACCGCCGGAGGTGAGCGTCGACGTGCGGCACGCCGTCGCCGCGTTCGTGAGCGAGCGGTGCTTCCGGATCGACGGCGAGAAGATCGGCCTGTGGGCGCCCCTGTCGGGCGACTACCGGACGTCCGGCGGCTGGGTCCGGCTGCACTGCAACTTCGACCACCATCGGGAGGCCGTGCTCCGGGCGCTGGGACTCCCGCCTGACGCCGACCGGGACGCGGTCTCCCGGGCCTGCGAGAGCCGGACGAGCGTGGAGATCGAGGACGCGGTGATCCGCGAGGGCGGGTGCGCGGCCGCCATGCGCAGCCGGAAGGAGTGGCTGGCCCACCCGCAGGCCGAAACGGTGGCCGGTACGCCGCTGGTGGCGCTCTCGCGCCTCGATTCCGCGGGGCCGTCTCCGGTCGGGACAGCACGCGCGGGCGGCCGGCCCCTGGACGGAGTGCGGGTGCTCGACCTGAGCAGGGTGATCGCGGGTCCGGTCGCGGCGCGGATCCTGGCGGCGCACGGCGCGGAGGTGCTCCGCGTCGGGGCCGTGCACCTGCCCGAGGTGCCCGGGCTGGTGGTGGAGACCGCGTTCGGGAAGCGGTCCTGCCACATCGATCTGCGGGCCGAGGCGGACACGCTGCGCGAGCTGGTACGGCAGGCCGACGTGGTCATCCAGGCGTACCGTCCCGGATCGCTGGCCGAGCGGGGGTTCGGGCCGGAGGGGCTCGCCGGGCTGCGGCCGGGCGTGGTGTGCGTCGAGCTCTCCGCGTACGGCTCGCGCGGCCCGTGGGGGCGGCGCAGGGGGTTCGACAGCCTGGTTCAGATGGCGTCCGGCATCGCCCACGAGGGTGGTGACGGGACCCGCCCCTCTTCTCTGCCGTGCCAGGCGCTCGACCACGCCACCGGGTACCTGGCCGCCTTCGGCGCCGTGGCCGGGTTGCTCCGCCGTGGAGACGAGGGGGGTTCCTGGCGGGTGGAGCTGTCTCTCGCCCGGACCGCGCGGTGGCTGGACGGACTCGGCAGGACCGACCGCGCCGAGTCCGCCGGCGGCGAACCGGGGGCTCGGGGTGGGCGATCTCCTGGAGAGCGTGGACAGCGCGTTCGGCCGGCTCACGTACGTGCGGCCTCCGGGTCGGATTGACGGTGCGGAGCCGTACTGGGCGAGTCCTCCGCCGCGGCCCGGCGAGCACCCCGCCGAATGGGCGACAGCCACAGGCTGACGATGCAGAGCAGCGATCCGGCCGCGCAGATCCAGAGCGCGGGACGCAGGCCGAGCAGCTCACCGAGCACGCCTCCGAGAATGCCGCCGAGGGCCATCACTCCCTGGGTGGCGAAGTTCGTCGTGGCGTTGACCCGGCCGAGCAGCCCGTCGGGCGCCTCCCGCATGGTGACCGAGCCGGAGCACACGCTGTAGGCCACGACGGCCACACCGGTGATCACCTCGGCTCCGGCGATCTGGCAGATGGCGAGCCAGAGCGGGCCGCCGGCCCCCGCCGTCGCGGCGAACCCGAGAGGGAAGAAGAGCACGGAGCCGAGGAGCACCTTGTTCTCGCCGAACCTGGCGGTCAGCCGGGGTGCGAGCATGGCGCCGATCAGGCCGCCGACGCCGAAGCCGATCGCCGCGACGCCCACCAGAGGCGCGGGCAGTCCGAGGATGTTCACCGCGAAGAGGATGAAGAGCGCCATCTGGGCCGCGCCGAGCACGTTCACGATCATTCCGGTGACGCAGAGCGCGCGCAGGACGGGGTGGTTCACCAGGACGCGCAGGCCCTCGCCGATCTCCCGGGCCAGCCCGCGCTTCTCGGTCGCGGCGCCGTTCTCGGGGGTCCGGATGGCCCGCAGGCAGACGGCGGACACCAGGAACGTGACCGCGTTGACCACGACCGCGATGGGTGCGGTGAGCAGGGCGACCAGCATGCCCGCCAGACCGGGCCCGCCCATCTGGGCGACGGAGAAGACCGACTGGAATCCCGCGATGGCCGCGGTCCGCTGCGGCTCGGCGACCACGGTGGCGAGGTGCGGTGTGTTGAAGGTGCGGAACACCACCGTGCACATGCCGATCGTGAACGCGACGGCGATCAGCCAGGGGACGCTCAGCAGCCCGGCGAGCCAGGCGAGCGGCACCGACAGCGCCGCGAGGCCGGAGATCAGCTCGCAGGCGACCATCACGGGCCTGCGGCGGGCCACGCGATCCGCCATCGCGCCGGACGGCAGGCCGACCAGCAGGAACGGGAACGTCGAGGCGGCCGTGAGTACGCCCATCTCGATCGGGGACGCGTCCAGCGTCACCGCGGCCGTGAGCGGCACGGCCAGCCTGGCGACCTCGCTGCCGGTCTCGGAAATGGCGCGGGCGGACCAGAGGAGCCGGTAGTCCCGTTGACGGCGGAGGGGGATCAGGGGAGTCGTCACAACTATGAAGGTAATACTTCATAGTTGTGAAAGCAATACTTCATATCATCCGGGGCGGTAGGTTCGAAGGCATGGCGAGTTCATGGCCGGAGTGGTCCCGGCAGGTCACCGACGCCCGCGTGTTGCGCGCGCTGGCGCATCCCGCGCGGCTGGCCATCCTGAGCCGGCTCCAGACGGAGGGGCCCGCCACCGCGACCGAGTGCGCGGAGGTCGCCGGGCTTTCCCCGAGTGCCTGTAGCTATCACCTGCGGCAACTGGCCAAGCACGGGTTGGTCGCGGACGCGCCTCCGCGGGGGGACGGCAGAGAGCGCGTCTGGCGGGCGCTCCAGCGCGGCTGGGGATTCCAGTGGTCGGAGGACGAGGCACCCGATCTCGTCGACGCGCAGAACGCCGTGGTCGACACGATCCTGGCGGAGGCGGACCGGCGGCTCGGCGACTACTTCGCCCATTCGGACCGTGAGTCCCTGGAGTGGAGGAACTCCGCCTGGCTCACCCACACGGTGCTGCGGGTGGACGCCGAGGAGCTGCGGGAGATCGCGGAGCGGATCACCGCGGTGATCGAGCCCTACCGCGTGACCGAGCGTCCCGCCGAGGACGCGCCGACCGGCGCCCGGCTGGCGGAACTCCACCTCCGGATCTTCCCCCGAGCGCCCCGAAGACAGCCGCCGCAGGCCGCCCCGCCCCCCGGTGGCGAGGAGGGTCAGGAGCCCTCCTGACACGCGGGAGCGGGCGCCCGCGCCCCTGTCGCAGAGCCGGTCGCGCGAGGGGCGATTCGCTCGCGATCGCCCAGGGTGGCGGTGTTCGGGACGGTCAAGTCCCCGGTCATCCGAAGGGACGGATCCAGGTAGACTGTTCGACGGCCTGCGGCATGCGGGCCGAATACGCACGCCCATTCATGAGTTGTCCCATCGGTCCGGTTCTTCCGGCTGGAACGACTCAGGGCGTCAGGGCGGGGGCAGTTGGGCTCCCGCACGGAACCGAGTTCTGGAGGACCATCACCATGGCTCCTGTCGTAACTATGCGACAGCTGCTCGAGAGCGGCGTTCACTTCGGCCACCAGACCCGTCGGTGGAACCCGAAGATGAAGCGCTTCATCTTCACCGAGCGCAACGGCATCTACATCATCGACCTGCAGAAGTCGCTCTCGTTCATCGACCGGGCGTACGACTTCGTGAAGGAGACCGTCGCGCACGGCGGCTCCATCATGTTCATCGGCACGAAGAAGCAGGCTCAGGAGTCCATCGCCGAGCAGGCCTCGCGCGTCGGCATGCCGTACGTGAACCAGCGCTGGCTCGGCGGCATGCTCACCAACTTCTCCACCGTGCACAAGAGGCTGCAGCGTCTGAAGGAGCTCGAGGAGCTCGACTTCGACAACGTGGCCAGCTCGGGGCTCACCAAGAAGGAGCTCCTGATGCGCCGTCGTGAGAAGGAGAAGCTGGAGCGCACGCTCGGCGGTATCCGGGACATGGCCCGCGTCCCCAGCGCCATCTGGATCGTGGACACCAAGAAGGAGCACATCGCGATCAGCGAGGCCAAGAAGCTTGGCATCCCGGTCGTTGCGATCCTGGACACCAACTGCGACCCCGACGAGGTCGACTACCCGATCCCGGGTAACGACGACGCCATCCGCGCCGTCAGCCTCCTCACCCGCGTCATCGCCGACGCGGTCGCCGACGGCCTCATGACCCGCGCCGGCGCCGGCCGCGGTGACGAGAAGCCGGCGGGCGTCGCCGCCGCCGAGCCGCTGGCCGAGTGGGAGCGCGAGCTCCTCGCCGGCTCCGGTGAGACCGCCGAGGCTCCGGCCGAGGCCGCCGCCGAGGCTCCGGCCGCCGAGGCTCCGGCCGCTGAGGCTCCGGCCGAGGCCGCCGCTGAGGCTCCGGCCGTCGAGACCCCGGCCGAGGGCGAGCAGCAGGCCTAGTTCCGGCTCGGTACGGCCCCGCCGTACGGCGCCGAAGGCTCCACAGGGTGGGCGTGTCCGACGGACGCGCCCACCCCGTCCACGAGACAACTGATCTCACGCCGACTCTGGGATCAGGAACGACTTCCCATCAGGGTTCCGAAGAGGAAAAAACATGGCTTCCGTGAACATGGCCGACGTCAAGCGGCTTCGCGAGCTGACCGCCGCCGGCATGATGGACTGCAAGAAGGCGCTCGAGGAGTCCGAGGGCGACTTCGATCGCGCCGTCGAGATCCTGCGCCTCAAGGGCGCCAAGGATGTCGGCAAGCGCGAGGCCCGCACCGCCTCCAACGGGCTCGTCGCCCTCAAGCAGGAGGGCGACTCCGCCGCCGCTCTGCTTGAGCTCAACTGCGAGACCGACTTCGTGGCCAAGGGCGAGCGCTTCCAGGAGCTCGCCGCCGACGTCGTCGCGCACATCCTCGCCACCCGGCCGAGCGACGTCCCGACCCTGCTCGAGTCGGAGCTGAACGGCAAGAGCGTCAAGGAGCTGCTCGACGAGGCCAACGCCGCGCTCGGCGAGAAGATCGAGATCCGTCGCTTCTCGGTGCTGGATGGCGGCTACGTCGGCGCCTACATGCACAGGACCGACCCGCAGCTCCCGCCGGCGGTTGGCGTGCTCGTCCAGCTCGACGCCCCGAACGCGGACGTGGCCAAGGACATCGCCCAGCACGCTGCCGCGATGGCTCCCAAGTTCCTCAGCCCGGACGAGGTTCCGGCCGACGTCATCGCCAAGGAGCGCGCGCTCTTCGAGGAGATGACCCGCGAGGAGGGCAAGCCCGAGGCCGCCATCGCCAAGATCGTCGATGGCCGGGTCAACGGCTGGTACAAGGACTTCACCCTGCTGCAGCAGGCGTTCGTGAAGGACAACAAGAAGAGCGTGGGCAAGTACGCCGATGAGGCGGGCGTGAAGGTCCTGGCCTTCACCCGCTACAAGGTCGGCCAGGCTTAGGCTAGGGACAAGACCCAGAAAAGCCAGGAGCTAATTGACCCGCAGAACCATCGAGGAGGCCGCCGTCGTGCAGGAGAACACCCAACCCGCTACGCCGGCGGCTTCGTCGCAGCACGGCCCGTTGCGCTGGAAGCGGGTGATGCTGAAGCTGTCAGGTGAGGCGTTCGCCGGAAGCGAGTCTCTCGGAATCGATCCGACCGTGGTCGCCCAGCTCGCCGACTCCATCGCCGAGGCCGTCCGCGAGGGCGTCCAGGTCGCGGTGGTCGTCGGCGGGGGCAACATGTTCCGGGGCGCGGCCCTGTCGGAGCGCGGCATCGACCGCGGCCGGGCCGACTACATGGGCATGCTCGGCACCGTGATCAACTGTCTCGCTCTGCAGGACTTCCTGGAGAAGCGCGGCATCGACACCCGCGTGCAGACGGCGATCACGATGCAGCAGGTCGCCGAGCCGTTCCTGCCGCGCCGCGCGATCCGGCACCTTGAGAAGGGCCGAGTGGTCATCTTCGGCGCCGGACTCGGGTCCCCGTTCTTCTCCACGGACACCTGCGCCGCGCAGCGCGCCCTGGAGGTCGGCGCCGAGGCGCTGCTCAAGGGCACCCAGGTTGACGGAGTGTACGACTCCGACCCGCGCAAGAACCCCGACGCCGTCCGGTTCGACCAGCTCGAATACGGTGAGGTGCTGACGCGGGGGCTCGGAGTCATGGACGCCACCGCGATCAGCCTGTGCATGGACAACGGCCTGCCCATCGTGGTCTTCGACCTGATGGGCGACGGGAACATCCTGCGGGCGGTCCGCGGTGAGAAGATCGGCACGCTGGTGAGTCCGGCAGGGAAATAGGGAGCCGCTGTGATCGACGAAACCCTCCTCGAGGCCGAGGAGAAGATGGACAAGGCGGTAACGGTCGCCAAGGAAGACTTCGCGGGCATCCGCACCGGCCGTGTCGCGCCCTCGATGTTCAACAAGATCAACGTGGACTACTACGGATCGCCGACCCCGATCCAGCAGCTCGCGTCGTTCCACGTTCCCGAGGCCCGCATGGTCCTCATCCAGCCCTACGACAAGGGCGCGATGACCTCGATCGAGAAGGCCATCAGGGACAGCGACCTCGGTGTCAACCCCGGCAACGACGGCGCCGTGATCCGCGTGGTGTTCCCCGAGCTGTCGGAGGACCGCCGCAAGGAGTACATCAAGGTCGCCCGGAACAAGGCCGAGAACAGCAGGGTCTCCGTGCGGAACATCCGCCGCCACGCCAAGGAAGTCCTCGACAAGCTGGTCAAGGACGGCGAGGCCGGTGAGGACGAGGTCCACCGCGCGGTGAAGGAGCTCGACGACCTGACCCAGAAGCACGTCGCCAAGATCGACGAGCTGCTGAAGCACAAGGAAGCCGAACTGCTGGAAGTCTAGGCATCGCCTGGGCACAGCCGTGATCCTTGTGCCGTGCTGTTCCCGCGAACAGCGCGGCACAGGGATCACGTGTATAGGGAGTAGAACGCGTTGGATGGAACGGCTGCTGGCGACCGAGGATCGGCCGAGGACATGAGCGCCTCCTCCAGCGACGGTCGGAACACGCCGCGGAACGGGTCACCCGGCGGCTCGCCCAACGGATCCGCGCCCGCACCGGGCGGCGGCCGCACCGGGCGCAACCTGCCGGTCGCGGTCGCGGTCGGCCTGGCGCTCGGCGCGCTGGTCATCGGCTCGCTGTACGTCGTCAAGGTGGTCTTCCTCGTCGTGCTCGCGGCGGCCGTGGGGCTGGGCGTTCACGAGCTGGTCCGGACGCTCGCCGTCCGCGACGTGCGCGTTCCGCTCATCCCGCTGCTCGCCGGTACGGTCGCCATGCTGGGCGGCGCGTACTGGGGCGGGCCGGTGTCCCTCGTCGGCGCTTTCGCGGTGACCGTGATGGTGCTGCTGGTCTGGCGCATGTTCCAGGGCATCGACGGCTTTGTCCGCGACGCCACCGGCAGCGTGTTCGTCGCCGTCTATCCGTCGTTGCTGGCCGGGTTCGTCCCGCTGCTGCTCGTCCCGGAGGACGGCCCGCACCGCGTGATTATCTTCATCGCTGTCACGATCAGCAGTGATATCGGGGGATATTTCGCGGGAATTCTCTTCGGCAAGCACAAGATGTCGCCGGTCGTCAGCCCGAAGAAGACCTGGGAGGGCTTCGCCGGCTCCGCCATCGCCTGCGTGGTGGTGGGTGCGCTGCTCGTCCACTTCCTGATCGACGGGGCGTACTGGCAGGGCGCGGTGCTGGGTGCGGTGGCGGTGGTCTGCGCCACCCTGGGCGACCTGATCGAGTCCGTGATCAAGCGGGACCTCGGCATCAAGGACATGGGCACGTTGCTGCCCGGTCATGGCGGCGTGATGGACCGGCTCGACTCGCTGCTCTTCACGCTGGTCCCCATATGGCTGCTGCTGCAGCTGTTCGTCCCCGCCTGACGGAGATCCGCCCGGCGGTTCCGCGTCACCCCCGCAGGTAAGCTACGAGGACGCCCGGCGACGGCCGTTCCGCAGGCGGCCCTTCCCTGACGGGAGCATCCCGAGGTGTCGCCCGGCGTCCTGGCCGGGGCCGCCGTGCCGTACGCCCGGAGGGGTCCCCGCGGGTCGCCCGGGGTCCGGCGGACGAGACGAACGAGAGATCGGAAGTGACCGCGTGAGCGAGCCGCAGAGCAGGAACGCCGCCCAGCTCACCCTCGTGGCACCGCGCCGCGCCAAGCCGCAGCGCCATCTGGCCGACATGACCATGGCCGAGCGCCGCGCCGCGGTCGCCGAACTGGGCGAGAAGCCGTTCCGCGCCGACCAGCTCTCCCGGCACTACTTCGCCAAGCTGACCGCGTCGCCCGAGCAGATGACCGACCTGCCGGGAGGTGTCCGTGAGCGGCTGGTGTCCCAGCTCATGCCATCGCTGCTGACCCCCGTACGCGAGATCACCTGTGACGGGGGCACCACCCGCAAGACGCTGTGGCGGCTGTTCGATGGCTCGCTGGTCGAGTCGGTGCTCATGCGCTATCCCGACCGCGCCACGATGTGCGTCTCGTCCCAGGCCGGATGCGGCATGAACTGCCCGTTCTGCGCCACCGGGCAGGCGGGCCTCACCCGGAACATGTCCACCGCCGAGATCGTCGAGCAGGTCGTCGCCGGAGCCCGCGAGCTCGCGGCGGGCGAGGTGCCCGGCGGCCCCGGACGGGTGAGCAACATCGTCTTCATGGGCATGGGCGAGCCGATGGCGAACTACAAGGCCGTCATCGGCGCGGTCCGCCGGTTCGTCGACCCCTCACCGGAAGGGCTCGGCATCTCCGCGCGCGGCATCACCGTCTCGACCGTGGGCCTGGTGCCGGCGATCGAGAAGCTGGCGGGCGAGGGACTCCCCGTCACGCTCGCGGTGTCCCTGCATGCCCCCGACGACGAGCTGCGCGACACCCTGGTGCCGATCAACACCAGATGGAAGGTCGCCGAGGTGCTCGGCGCGGCCTGGGAGTACGCCGCCAAGACCAAGCGCCGGGTGTCCATCGAGTATGCGCTGATCAAGGACGTCAACGACCAGGAGTGGCGGGCCGACCTGCTCGGCCGGCTACTCAAGGGCAAGCTCGTGCACGTCAACCTCATCCCGCTGAACCCGACGCCGGGCTCGAAGTGGACGGCCTCCCGCCCCGAGGACGAGCGCGCGTTCGTCCGCAGGCTGGAGTTCCACGGGGTCGCGGTCACCGTGCGCGACACCCGCGGACGCGAGATCGACGGCGCCTGCGGGCAGCTCGCCGCCGCCGCTCCCGAGGCCTGACCCCGGTCCCGAGGCCCGTCAGGGCCGCGTACGGCGCAGCCTGGCGTACGCGGCGAGGCCGATCAGCGGCCACAGCAGCGACCACGCGGCCAGGGCGGGGAAGTGGGCGAGCAGCTCGCCCTGGTGCGCCTCCCGCATCCACAGCATGAGCGGGACCGTGAGCCAGGGCAGCCCGGACAGGCTGAGCAGCAGCACCGTGAGATAGCCGAGGATCAGGGCCAGGGTCGATGCCGCCGGCGAGCCGAGGATGGGGCGGCTCGTCAGCGCGCCCAGCGTGGTGCCGACCAGGATGGCGAGCAGGTGCAGGCCGACGCCCGCCAGCACCGCGGCGACCTCCGGCCGGGCGGACAGGCGCAGGGTGAGCACGGCGAACGAGATCGCCGCCAGCCCGGCATTGAAGATCCACGCCGCGCCGAGCCCGACGACGGCCTCGCGGCGGCCGACGGCCGTGATGGCGATCATCCGCTGTTCGTCCGGCTCGTTGTCCAGGAGCCCGCGGGCCGCCCAGGCGAAGACCGGGATCAGGATGGCGGCCGAGTCGGCCATGGCTCCCAGCTCAGTGCCGGGGGGTAGCGGGGCCCCGTACAGGATCGCCAGGAGGACCAGCAGGCCGATGAGCGGCTGGAACGCTCGATGGGAGCGTACGTACGCGGCGAGCCGGAACCGGGTCAGGGCGATCACTCCGCCACCTCCGCCTCTGAGATCCGTACCGTGTGGCCCTCTCCGCGCAGGCGGTCTGCCAGCTCGCGGGCCCGGGAGAGCGTGACGACGACCTCAAGGATCGTCACGGCCTCGGGGGGACCGGAATCCGCCGGATCGTCCGGCTCCGCCCCCGCGACCTCGGGAGCGACCTCGCGGGCCGTGGTCCCGCCCACCTCGATGCGACGCAGACCGGGAAAGCCGCGCAGGTCGCCCTGATGGTCGCTGACGACCACCAGGCCGCCGCGCTCCGCCACCTCGCGGATGATCAGGGGGAGCTCCGCACGGGTCGCCGCGTCCAGACCGGCGAACGGCTCGTCGAGGACGAGCAGCCCCGGCCCGCCGAGCAGCGCCTGGGCCAGCCCGACCTTGTGCGCGCTGCCCTTGGACAGGTCAGCCAGCCGATGGCCCAGGAGATGGTCCATGCCGAGCCGTTCGGCCCACGTCTCCACCGCGCCGAGGTCGGTTCGGCGGATGCGCGCCATGTGCCGCAGATAGTCCGCCACGGTGAACGGCTGGTCCACGGGGAAACGCTCGGGGGCGTAGCCGACGACGTCCGGGCGATCGGCGATCGTGCCGTCAACGGGACGCAGCAGCCCGGCCAGTAACCGCAGGAGGGTGGACTTGCCCGCCCCGTTGCGTCCCACGATCTCGGTCACATCTCCGCGCGCGAAGGCCAGATCCACGTTGGAGAGCACCCAGGGAGCCTTCCGCCGATATCGGAAGGACAGATTTGAGACGCGCATAGGGTTCGCAGCCTATCCCGGCTCGCGCGGCCTTCCCGGTACGTCCACAATGGACAGGGTTTGGCGTGCCGGGCCCCGGGAGGACATGCGTGAACCGCTTTCCACGTGTCAGTGGAGTTCGGCTGGGTTATGACCCCGCTCAGGTGGACGAGCTCGTCCGGCGGATCGAGGGCACGCTGGGCCGTACCGATCTGGACGGCCCGCCGATATCGGCGGACGAGATCCGGTCGGCGGTCTTCCGGGTCAAGCGCGGCGGCTACAACGAGACGGCGGTCGACTTCGCGCTCGACGCATTCATCGTCGCCGTGGAGGCGCTTTCGGGCCGTCCCGCGCACAGCGACGGCGCGGCCCGCTCCGATGATCCGGAGACGCGTCCAGATCGCCGGTCCTCCGATCCGGCCCTCGCCGGCACAGAGGCCGCGAGTACGGACCCTGTATCCGTGGAAACGGAGCCGGCACCTGCGGAAGCGGAGCCTGTGCCTGCGGAAACGACGCCTGTCTCCGCGGAAACGGAGCCCGGGGACACAGGGGTTGTGGGCGGGGCGAGTCCGATGGGCACGACCGCCGATGTCGCGTCGTCCGATGTCGTGTCGTCCGATGCGGCCGCCGCCGACGGGGAAGTCCCGGAGGCGATCCCCGCCGCTCCCGGCGACGGGGAGTTCGCGCTCCAGGTGGAGCGCGTCGAGCGGGTGGCGTTCCGGCCGGGACGGCTCGGCATGGGCTACGTCGAGGACGAGGTCGACGCGTTCCTCGACCGTGTGGTGGCGACCCTGCGCGGCACCGCCGACCGGCCGGTGACGGCAGAAGAGATCAGGAAGGCGACGTTCGCCACGGTCGTCTTCAAGACGGGCTACGCCATCGCCGACGTGGACGCGTTCCTCGCCGAGATCGCCGGCGTCCTGGACCAGCGCTGACAGAGCGGTTTGGGCGTCCGGAGAACGTGGCTTGGTCGCCATGTGACCAAGAGGTACCGCCATATAGCACCATAGGGCGCATGCTGCACAGAAGATCCCCTCTCGCGGCGATCGCCGCCGCGGCCGGCCTGGCCCTGATCGCCCCCACCGCGGCGCACGCGGACACGTTCACCCCCGGCTCGTCCGGGCTCGGCGACCCGTACTTCCCGCACGCGGGCAACGGCGGGTACGACGTGGCGCACTACGACATCGCGCTGCGGTTCAGCCCGAAGACCCGCAAGCTGAGCGCCACGACGACGATCAGCGCCACGGCCATCCAGGGCCTGTCCCGCTTCAACCTCGACTTCTCCGGTCCGAAGATCAAGAAGGTGGAGGTGAACGGCAAGAAGGCCGCGTACACGCGCAAGGGCCAGGAGCTCGTGGTGACCCCGGCGAGCGGCCTGCCCTCGGGCGAGAAGTTCACCGTCAAGGTGTCCTACGCCGGCAAGCCGCGCGCCATCAACGACAAGGCGCTCGGCAAGGAGGGCTGGATCAACACCAAGGACGGCGCGGTCGTCCTCTCGCAGCCGGACGGTGCGCGGAGCTGGTTCCCGGCCAACGACAGCCCGGCGGACAAGGCGACATACGCGTTCACCGTCACGACTCCGGTGGGGGTGACCGTTCTCGCGAACGGCGAGCCCAAGCACTCCGGCATCTCGTCCGTACGCGGCGGCTGGACCACGGTGAAGTGGGAGATGAAGGAGCCGATGGCCACCTATCTGGCCACGGTGGCGATCGGCAAGTTCAAGGTCACCGAGAGCACCGTGGGCGGCGTGCTGAACATCACCGCCTACGACCCGTCGGTGGCGAAGAAGTCGAAGCACCTGCACCGGACCACGGCCAAGGTCGTCGGGTGGGGGTCGAAGCTCTTCGGCGACTACCCCTTCGCCTCAACGGGAGGGATCGGCGACAAGGTCGACGTCCAGTACGCGCTGGAGACCCAGGGACGGCCGGTCTACGACGGCGGCCCGTCGAACGACCTGGAGGTCGTGCACGAGCTGGCCCACCAGTGGTTCGGCAACAGCGTCGGCCTGCGGAGCTGGAAGGACATCTGGCTCAACGAGGGCTTCGCCAGCTACGCGGAGTGGCTGTACGAGGAGCAGCACGGCGGCCCCTCGGCGCAGAAGACGTTCGCGGGCCTCTACAAGAACAAGAGCGGGTTCTGGAAGATCAAGACCGGCGACCCGGGCATGAAGAACATGTTCGACTGGGAGGCCGTCTACCAGCGCGGGGCGATGACCCTGCACGCGCTGCGCAAGAAGATCGGCGACGAGACGTTCTTCTCGCTCCTGAAGACCTGGGCGGAGCGCAACCGGCACGCGACCGTCGTCACCCGGGACTTCATCGACCTCGCCGAGGAGATGTCCGGGAAGGACCTCGACCCCCTGTTCGACGCCTGGCTGTACAGCTCGAAGAAGCCCGCCCTCTGACGGCGGAGGTCAGGGGATGCGGCCGAGCTGCTGGGCGGCGCGCATGGCCAGCCACACCTCGGCGAATTCGCCGGTCGCGGTCAGGTCGCGGCCGGTCAACGCGCTGAAGCGGCGCAGCCGGTACGACAGCGTGTTGGGGTGGATGTGCAGCGCCCGCGCGGCGTCGTCGGTGCGCCGGTCCCGCTCCATCCACGTCTGCACCGAGGCGATCAGCTCGGACCCGTGCGCGGCGTCGTACCGCAGCGCGTCGCCGAGCACGTGCTCGACCAGGCCGGCCAGAACGCCCGGGTCCTCCGGCAGCCACCGGCCGGTCGTGTCGTCGCCGTACGACACGAGGGGCTGGCCGGACTCGGCGGCGCGGGCGGCGGCCCACCGCGCCTCCCGCTGGGCGACCTTGAGCGAGGAGCCCGGCGGGAGGGGACGGCTCGCGCCCGCCGCGACACCGGGGATCTCGCGCAGCGGCGCCGGGTCGTGCGCGAGCACGTAGAGGTCGGGGTGGAGCCCGAGCATCAGGTGGGGGTGCTCGTCGAGGGCCCGGACGACCGCGTCCTCGTCGACGTTCCTGACCACCAGGAGCACCACGTCTCGGTCGGGTGACATCCCCATCCGGGTCAGCCTGCGCCGCGCGGTGGCCGGGTCGAGCACGTCCTGGAGCAGCTCGGCCAGGGTCTCCGCGCCCTGGCGGCGCAGTGTCTCGCGCTCGTGGCGCACCATGGCGACCTGCAGCGCCGCGACCGTGGCGATGTGCTGGACGACGGCCAGCCCGGCGGGCCGGGCCCCTTCGCGCTCGAAGGCCACGAGGAAGCCGGCCGGGCCGCCGGGGGCGTTCACGGGGACCGCGAAGCCGCCGGGGATGGTCGGCGGGGCGTCCACGGACGGCGGCAGCGACGCGATGTCCGGCGGGACGGGCACACCGGGTAGCAGCGGCCGCCCCTGCGGGGTGCTCAGGTAGACGTCGTATCCCGACAGCCGTTCCAGCCGCCGGAAGAGCTGCGCGGGGTCGAGCCGCTCGGCGGCCAGCCAGCGCAGCGCGCCGAACACCTGCAACTGCGCGCCGAGCCGCTGCCGGGCGTCCTCCTGCACCGCCGCGGCCACCTCCTGCGCGACGGCGATGAACGGCACGGCCAGCGGGACCTCCAGGACCGGGAAGCCGCGCTCCTCGGCCGCGGCGAAGAAGGCCGGGTGGAGCGGCGGCACGTGGAGCCCGGCGCTCAGCGCGAGGGCGGCCACGCCCGCGTCGTCGAGCCGGTGCAGATACGCCCGCTGCCTGGCGCCGCCGCGGGGGACGCCGATGCCGGTGGTCATGATGACCTCCGAGCCGAGCAGCCAGGGCGTCGGGTCCTCCAGCTCGCTCACGTGCGCCCACGAGACCGAGCGGTCGAGGCCGCGTTCACCGGCCAGCACCCGGAGCTGGAGGGCGGGGAAGCGGACCAGGTCCTCCACCGTCAGCTTGTTGTCGCCCACAACTCCACGCTAGTTCTCCGTGGCCGCGCGACACCCTGCGGGTGCCGTCCTGACGGGGCGCGTGGCCACGCCCGGGGCTCCGACAAAATGCAAGATCGCGCTCCATATTGTCAGTGAATTCGCCTGTGCGCCCCTTCTGAAGCACGAAACGCCGCCAGAAATGGCATTTTTCGGGGAGTAAACGGCGACCCGGTGATCAGGTGCCGGCCGGGCCCTCGTCATCATGTCGCCGATGATCCCCCTGAAATGAGTACTTTCGTGTCGAACATTGATCTTTTCTCGCATGGCTTCATTACGCCCGCCCTGGCGTACGTGATGTCCGTGCTCGGCTCGCTGATCGGCCTGTTGATGGCGGGGCGGGCGCGTTCCGTCGCGGGCATGTCGCGGTTGTGGTGGTTGGCCGGAGCGGCGTTCGCGGTCGGCGGGACCGGTGTCTGGGTCATGCACTTCGTCGGGATGCTGGGCGTACGGGTCGAGGGCACCCCGATCCGCTACGACGTGGCCCTGACGGTCCTGTCCGCGCTGGTGGCGATCGTGGCCGCCGGGGGCGGTCTGGCCTGCGCGTTCCTCGGGGGAGGCCGGGGCGGCGCGCTGGCCGCGGGCGGCCTGCTGGCCGGGCTCGGCGTGGCGGGCGCGCAGCACATCGGCATGAAGGCGATGACGATGTCGGCGGAGGTGAGCGCCAACCCGGTGTTTCTTGCCGTCTCCGTGCTCGTCGCCGTGGTGGCGGCCTTCGTCGTCCTCCGGTCCGCCCGGCGCGCGCGGGGCCCGGTTCCGGTCATCGGCTCCGCCCTGGTGGTGGGTCTCCTGCTGAACGGCATGCACTACGCGGGCATGCTGGCGCTGAGCGTCCAGCCCGTGGAGCCGCAGGCCGCGCTGGCGGGCGCGCAGGCGGTGGACTTCCTGCTCCCCCTGATGGTCGGCGTCGGCCTGCTCACCATCGCCCTGCTCCTGGCGGTGTTCCTGTCGCCGTCGTCGCACGAGCTGCGCGAGGAGGCGGAGCTGGAGGCGATGATCGCGTCCCGCCGGGCGCGCAACGCCGACTGGATGAGCTGACCTCCCGGCGCGCAACGCCGACTGGATGAGCTAACCTCCCGGCGCCCTTTTCCGCCCGCCCGCGGCCTTCGCCACGGCGGGCGGGCGGAAAAGGGAACGAGGAGGCAGAAGTTATTACAGTTCGTCATGTTGAAAAAGAGAATCCCGGTTGCCTTGACGAGAAAGGCGACCGGGCTTTCGCGTGATTCATCTCATAGTCGTGGAACGCCGCCGGCGAATCGCGAGTGCTTCGGTCACGGTTCCCCGGCGGTAGCGTCGAATGGCGGATCCCGCATCCCGCCCCTTGTCGTGAGCCACAACCGGTGCAGCGCTTCTCCGTGTCTGCCCCAATTGTCGTCGCGGTCGGGTTCGCCGAAACTTGCTGGGATTACCACGCTGACCAGGAACCTCGCGTCCTGCAACCCTCAGAGGAGAAGCCGTGGCCGAGGCGCCGCCCATCACCGAGATCGAGACATACGGGGTCGAACGCATCCCAGACGTCGACCGCACGGCGCGGCCACTTGACCTCTTCCGGGTGGCGTTCGGCGGTGCGAACACCTTCGCCACCTGCGTGCTCGGCGCGTTCCCCATCCTGTTCGGGTTGTCGTTCTGGCAGGGGCTCGCGGCGACGCTGCTCGGCCTCTTCGTCGGCGCGTTGCTGCTCGCGCCGCTCTCGGTCTTCGGACCGACGAACGGCACCAACAACGCCGTCTCCTCCTCGGCGCATCTCGGCGTGCACGGCCGGGTGGTCGGCTCCTTCCTGTCCCTGCTCACCGCGATCGCGTTCTTCTCGATCTCGGTGTGGTCCTCCGGCGACGCCCTGGTCGGCGGCGCTAACCGGCTCGCGGGCCTGCCCGACACCGACCTGACCTACGCGGTCGCGTACGGCGTCTTCGCCGCGCTCGTGCTCACGGTCTGCGTGTACGGCTTCCGCTTCATGCTCTTCATCAACAAGATCGCGGTGGTGGCGGCGTCGGCGCTGTTCGTCCTCGGCGTCGTCGCCTTCGCGGGTGACTTCGACCCGTCGTACCCCGGGACGTTCGCGTCCACGGCCGATCCGATGTTCTGGCCGTCCTTCATCGGCGCGGCGCTGATCGTGCTGTCGAACCCGGTCTCGTTCGGCGCGTTCCTGGGGGACTGGTCGCGGTACATCCCCGCCTCGACCCCGCGCAAGCGCGTGATGACCGCCGCGTTCCTCAGCCAGATCGCGACCGTGCTGCCCTTCTTCTTCGGCCTGTCCACCGCGTCGATCATCGCGACCAAGGCCGCGCCGTACCTGGACCCGGCGGCGCCGAACTACGTCGGCGGCCTGCTCGCGATCGCCCCCGCGTGGTATTTCCTCCCGGTCTGCCTCATCGCGCTGATCGGTGGCATGTCCACCGGCACCACCTCGCTGTACGGCACCGGCCTGGACTTCTGCAGCGTCTTCTCCCGGTTCAGCCGGGTGCAGGCGACGGTGTTCATCGGCACGCTGTCCATCGTCTTCATCTTCATCGGCCGGTTCGCCGCGAACCTGACCACCAGCATCTCGACCTTCGCCACGCTCATCATCACCTGCACCGCGCCCTGGATGGTGATCATGATCCTGGGCTACGTCACCCGGCGCGGCTGGTACGACCCGGACGCGCTGCAGGTCTTCAACCGGCGGCAGAGCGGCGGCCGCTACTGGTTCACGCACGGCTGGAACTGGCGCGGCATGACCGCCTGGCTCGGCTCGGCGCTCACGGCCGTCCTGTTCACCAACATCCCCGGCCAGTTCGTCGGGCCGTTCGGCGAGCTCGCCGGCGGCATCGACATCTCGCTGCCGCTCGGCCTCGCGCTCGCCGCGCTCCTCTACCTCGGCCTGCTCTTCGTCTTCCCCGAGCCGCGCGCGGTGTACGGCCCGGCCGGCCCGCGTCTGGTGCGCGCGGCCGACACGCCGGTGCCGCCTATCGTGGAGGCCGGCGCGGCCCTGGCCGAGGCGTAGGGCGTGTCGCCGCATCAGGTCCTGCCGCCGCCCGGGGAGACAGCATGATCATCGATCTGTCGGTGCCGATCGAGACCGGCATGCCGGTCTATCCCGGCGACCCGGAGGTGGAGGTCCGGCCCGCGCTCACCGTGGCGGCCGAGGGCGTCAACGTCCTCGGCCTGCATCTCGGGTCGCAGTCGGGCACTCACGTGGACGCGCCGTACCACGTCGGCGACGGGCTCCCCACCCTCGACGAGCTGCCGCTCGACCGCTTCGTCGGCCCGGCGGAGGTCGTCGACGCGCGCGGCCTGCCTCCCCGCTCCCCGATCCCCGCCGCCCTCGTGGCACCGCGGCTCCGGGCGGGGACGATCCTGCTGATCGCCACCGGCTGGGCGTCGCTGTGGGGGAGCGAGGACTACCTCGCGCACCCGTACCTCACCCGGGAGGCGGCCGAACTGATCGTCGAGGCGGGCATCCGGACCGTCGGGATCGACGCGCTGAGCGTGGACCCCACCCCGGCGGAGGACTTCCCCGGCCACCGCGTGCTGTGCGGCGCGCACGCCGTCATCGCCGAGAACCTGCGGCACCTCGACCGGCTCGTGGACCACCAGGGGGCGGGCCACGAGATCGAGGTCTCCCTGCTGCCGCTGCGCCTGCGCGGCGCGGACGGCGCGCCCGTACGCGCCGTGGCACGGGTGAGACCGCGCGGACCACATGGGCCGCATGACACCTGTTCCGACCCCATCCTGCGAAAGGACTGACCAAGAATGACCGAGCCTCGGGGGCCCGTCGACTCCTCCCGCGTCCCGCGCTTCGCCGGCCCGGCGACCTTCGCCCGGCTGCCCCGCCTGGACGAGGTGGACCGAGCCGACGTGGCGGTCGTTGGCGTCCCGTTCGACACCGGCGTCTCCTACCGTCCCGGCGCGCGGTTCGGCCCCTCGGCAGTCCGCGAGGCCAGCCGCCTGCTGCGGCCCTACCACCCCGGCCTGGACGTCTCGCCGTTCGCCACCCAGCAGGTCGCCGACGCCGGTGACATCGCCTGCAACCCCTTCAACATCAACGAGGCCGTGGAGACCATCGAGGAGGCCGCCTCCGCCCTGGCCGCGGACGGCACCCGGCTGGTCACCATCGGCGGCGACCACACCATCGCGCTGCCGCTGCTGCGCGCCGCCGCGCGCCTCCACGGCCCGATCGCGCTGCTGCACTTCGACGCCCACCTCGACACCTGGGACACCTACTTCGGCGCCGAGTACACCCACGGCACGCCGTTCCGGCGCGCGGTGGAGGAGGGCATCCTGGACACCGAGGCGCTCAGCCACGTCGGCACCCGGGGCCCGCTGTACGCCAAGAAGGACCTCGACGACGACCGGCGGATGGGGTTCGGTGTCGTGACCAGCGCCGACGTGATGCGGCGCGGTGTGGACGAGGTGGTGGACGCGCTGCGGCAGCGGATCGGGGAGCGGCCGCTCTATCTGTCGATCGACATCGACGTGCTCGACCCGGCGCACGCGCCCGGCACCGGGACGCCGGAGGCGGGCGGGCTGACCAGCCGCGAGCTGTTGGAGATCCTGCGCGGCCTGGCCGGGGCCAACCTGGTCGGCGCGGACGTGGTGGAGGTCGCCCCGGCCTACGACCACGCCGAGATCACCTCGGTCGCGGCCTCGCACGTCGCCTACGACCTGGTCAGCCTCCTCGCCCTCAACAAGACGTCCTGACCGACCCCTTCAGACGTCGAAGCCGTCCGGCGGTCCGGCTCCAGGTTCCGGGCCGCCGACGCGGTGGGACAGGTCGATCGCCCGGGGCGGAGGGTTATCGGGTGCCCCAGCTGTAGGTCTGCTTGTGGAGCTTGAGGTAGACGAAGGTCTCGGTCGCCCGCACCGTCGGGATCGCTCGTATCTTGCCGAGGATCTCCAGGAGGTGGCTGTCGCCCTCGCAGACCACCTCGACCATGATGTCGACGGAACCGGCCGTGAGCACGACATAGTCGATCTCCTCTATGGAGGAGAGCTCCTGCGCGACGATGTCGAGGTCGCCCTCGCACTTGATGCCGATCATCGCCTGGCGGGGGAAGCCCAGCGTCAGGGGGTCGGTCACCGCGACGATCTGCATGACGCCCTGGTCGAGCAGGCGCTGCACGCGCTGTCGTACGGCCGCCTCGGACAACCCCACCGCTTTGCCGATGGCGGCGTACGGCTTGCGCCCGTCCATCTGAAGTTGCTCGACGATCTGCTTGGAGATGTCGTCCAGCACCACCGGACCGGATTTGCCGGTTGAGCGTACCTTGGGTGGAGTCGTCATCCCGGGGGAGTTCCTCTCTCGGAGGGGTCGAGTCACGCCTGACGCCCCCGTTACAGGGCGGTTCCTGACATGTTGCCTTCCTGGTGTTACATGCTGTCAGTTCCATCGATCCTGTCAAGCGATTTCGTAGCAGTTTGGTATCTTCACCACGAAATCCCTTGTTAAGGCCAAGTTATTCTGTCAGAGTCGCGACAACCAGCACACCTCCAGGAGGTCAAGGGTGACCACCCGTCTGCAGAACTTCGTTAACGGGAAGTTCGTCGACGCCGTGAGCGGCCGCTTCTCCGATGTGATCGACCCCACCACCGGTGAGGTCTACGCTCAGGCCCCCATCTCGGGCCAGGAGGACGTCGACGCGGCCTATGCGGCCGCCGCCGCCGCTTTCGAGACGTGGGGTCAGACCACTCCCGCGGAGCGCTCCACCCTGCTTCTCAAGATCGCCGACGCGATCGAGGCGCGGGCCGACGAGATCAACGAGGCCGAGTGCCGGAACACCGGAAAGCCGCGCGCCCGCATGGCGGAGGACGAGACGCCCATCGCCGCGGACCACTTCCGCTTCTTCGCCGGTGCCGCCCGGACCCTCGAAGGCCCGACCGCGGGTGAGTTCCTCGCCGACCACACCTCGATGATCCGGCACGAGCCGATCGGGGTCATCGGTCAGGTCACCCCGTGGAACTACCCGATGATGATGGCGGTCTGGAAGATCGCGCCGGCGCTCGCCGCGGGCAACACCATCGTCCTGAAGCCGTCGGACACCACCCCGGTCTCCACCGTCAAGCTCGCCGAGATCATCGGTGACGTTCTCCCCGCCGGCGTCTTCAACGTCGTCACCGGCGACCGGGAGACCGGCAGCCTCGTGGTGGGCCACCCCACCGCGTCGATGGTGGCGATCACCGGCTCGGTCGGCGCCGGCATGGCCGTCGCCCGCTCGGCCGCCGACGACCTCAAGCGCGTCCACCTGGAGCTCGGCGGCAAGGCCCCGGTCGTGGTCTTCGAGGACGTCAAGGACATCAAGGCCGTTGCGGAGGCGATCGCCGGAGCCGGTCTCTACAACGCCGGCCAGGACTGCACCGCCGCCTGCCGCGTGCTGGTACAGGAGAGCATCCACGACGAGTTCGCCGCCGCGCTGGCCGAGGCCGCCGCGGCCACCCGGCTGGGCGGGCTGGACGACGAGGAGGCCTACTTCGGCCCCGTCAACAACGCCAGCCAGCTTGAGCGCGTCTCGTCCTTCTTCGAGCGGCTGCCGGAGCACGCCAAGGTGCTCACCGGCGGTCACCGCGTCGGCGAGAAGGGATACTTCTTCGCGCCGACCGTCGTCGACGGCCTCCAGCAGGACGACGAGATGGTGCAGAACGAGGTCTTCGGCCCCGTCATGACCATCCAGACGTTCTCTGACGAGGCGGACGCCCTGGCCAAGGCCAACGGCGTCAAGTACGGCCTGTCGGGTTCGGTGTGGACCTCCGACCACGGCCGGGCGATGCGCATGTCCAAGCGCCTCGACTTCGGTGTGGTCTGGGTCAATACCCACATCCCGTTCGTGTCGGAGATGCCGCACGGCGGCTTCAAGCACTCGGGCTATGGCAAGGACCTTTCGGTCTTCGGACTGCACGACTACACGCGTGTCAAGCACGTGATGCACTACATCGGTGAATAGGCCGGGCGGCGCGACCGTACGGCCTCCTGAAAGAGGGATATGCCTGGAATGACAGAGATCCAGGCGGGTGCGGGGGTAGCCGGCGAGGCTACCTCCGACCAGGTGCCCGCCATCGAGCTCGACGAGGTCGTGAAGGAGTACGTCTCACACGGCGAGGTCGTACCGGCCGTCAAGGGCGTCAGCATGACCATCGGCGAGGGGGAGTTCTTCTCCCTTCTCGGGCCGTCGGGGTGTGGCAAGACCACCTCGATGCGGATGATCGCGGGCTTCGAGGAGCCCACCCGGGGCGTCGTCCGGCTCCACGGCCAGGATGTCACGAACGTTCCCCCGAACAAGCGTGACGTCAACATGGTGTTCCAGTCCTACGCGCTCTTCCCCCACATGAATGTCTGGGACAACGTCGCGTTCGGACTCAAGCGCAAGAAGGTGCCGGACGGCGAGATCCGGCGCCGCGTCGGCGAAATCCTGGAGATCGTCGACCTGGTCGGTCGCGAGAAACGGCGTCCCCGGGAGATGTCCGGCGGCCAGCAGCAGCGCGTCGCGCTCGCGCGGGCCCTGGTCAACCGGCCGCGCGCGCTCCTCCTCGACGAGCCGCTCGGCGCGCTCGACCTCAAGCTGCGCCAGCACATGCAGATCGAGCTCAAGCGGATCCAGCGCGAGGTCGGCATCACGTTCGTCTACGTGACGCACGACCAGAGCGAGGCGCTCACCATGAGCGACCGCATCGCCGTCATGAACGACGGTCTCGTCGAGCAACTCGCCGGCCCCCGGGAGATCTACGAGCGACCCGCGACCAAGTTCGTCGCGGGGTTCATCGGGACGTCCAACCTGCTCAGCGGTGTCGTGCGGGCAGTGAACGGATCCTCCGCCGTGCTCGCGCTCGGCCCCGATGACCGAGTCGTCGTGCCGATCAGGGAAGCCGTCGCCGAGGATGACACCGTCGAGCTGACCGTGCGCCCGGAGAAGATCACGATCTCCACCGAACGGCCCGAAGGCGACCTTAGCATGGTGGAAGGGACCGTCTCCGAGGTGGTCTACCTCGGGACCTCCAACAGCTACGCGGTCGCCCTGGCGGGCGGGGCGGAGATCACTGTCTTCCAGCAGAACGCGCACGACAGCACCACCACGGCCGAACGAGGCGACACGGTCTGGCTGTCGTGGCAGCCGCAGCACTCCTACGCGCTGCAGTAACACCTCTCGACACGGGAGCACGAACCCCATGAGTAACCCCTCAACACCTGACCCGTCGTTTCTCCGGGGTCTGACCCAGCGCCGCCTCGGCCGTCGCGACGCCTTCCGGGTGGCCGGTTTCTCCGCCGCCGGCCTCGCTCTCGCCGCCTGCGGGGTGAAGGGGAAGGGCGTGGCCCGCCCGACCTCCTCCGCACAGGCGCAGTCCGAAGTGGAGAAGTACTGGGCCGGCAAGGCGAAGAACGGTCGCATCGACTTCGCCAACTGGCCCCTCTACATGGACCCCGAACACCCCGAGCTGAAGAAGTTCACCGAGCAGACCGGCATCAAGGTGAACTACAAGGAGGTCATCCAGGAGACCACGAGCTGGTTCGCCAAGATCCAGCCGCAGCTCGCCGCCGGGCAGTCCATCGATTACGACCTGATGGTCGTCACCAACAGCATCCAGCTCACCCAGCTCATCAAGCTCGGCTATCTGGTGCCCCTCGACCACGACAAGCTGCCGAACTTCACCAAGAACGTCGGCGAGCGGTACAGGAACGAGTCGTTCGACCCCGGCAACGTCTACACCGTGCCGTGGGCCTCGGGCATGACCGGCATCGCCTACAACCCCAAGTACGTCGACACCCCGCCGACCAGCTACGCCGCGCTGTGGGATCCGAAGTACAAGGGCAAGGTCGGCATGATGTCCGACTCGCAGGAGATCGCCAACTTCGGCATGTTCGCGCTGGGCATCGACCCGGAGAAGTCCACTCCGGCCGACTGGCAGAAGGCCGCGGACAAGCTCCTGCAGCAGCGCGACTCCGGGATCGTCCGGAAGTACTACGACCAGTCGTACATCGACCCGCTGGCCAAGGGCGACATCTGGCTCTGCCAGGCGTGGTCGGGCGACGTCTTCCAGAAGAATCTCTCCGACGGCACGGACCTCAAGTTCGTGATCCCCGACGAGGGCGCCACGATCTGGACCGACAACTTCATGATCCCGAAGACGGCCGCCAACCCCGTGGACGCGATCACGCTCATCGACTTCTTCTACGAGCCGGCCATCGCGGCCAGCCTGGCGGAGTACATCAACTACGTCACGCCGGTCCCGGCGGCCCAGGAGGCGATCCTCGCGGACGCGGCGAAGGCGACCGGTGAGGACAAGAAGACGCTCGACATGATCGCCAACAGCCCGCTGGTGTTCCCGAGCGCCGACGTGTACGCGAAGCTGCGCACCTACCGGACGCTCGCGGACGCCACCGAGCAGAAGAAGTTCGAGAGCATCTTCCAGCCGATCACGACCTCATGAGAAGGCTGAGGGCGGCGCTGACGCCGTACGCGCTGATCTTCCCCGGCGGTGTGTGGCTCGCGATCTTCTTCGTGGTCCCCACCGTGGTCATGCTGTCGCTGTCGCTGCAGTCGGGCAACGTGGCCGACGGGTTCGTCTTCACCTGGAACTGGCAGTCGTACGTCGACGGGCTGACGAACTACCACGACCAGATCATCCGTTCGCTGGTCTACGGCCTGGCCGCGACCCTGATCCAGATCGTCATCGGCTTCCCCGTGGCGTACTGGATCGCGTTCAAGGGCGGTCGGCACAAGTCCGTCTACCTCTTCCTGCTGCTGCTGCCGTTCCTCGTGTCGTTCGTGCTGCGGACGATCTCGTGGCAGTTCCTGCTGTCGGACAACGGCATGCTGCTCGGCCCGCTGAAGGACCTGGGGCTGCTGCCCCACGACTTCCGCGTCCTGGCCACGCCGTACGCGGTGATCGGCGGCCTGGCGTACAACTTCCTGCCGTTCATGGTGCTGCCGATGTACGTGGCGCTGGAGCGGATCGACCCGCGGGTGCTGGAAGCGGCCAACGACCTGTACGCCAACAAGTTCCAGACGTTCATCCGGGTGGTGCTCCCGCTGTCGCTGCCCGGCGTGTTCGCCGGGGTGCTGATGACGTTCGTGCCGGCCAGTTCGGACTACGTCAACGCCTCGGTGCTCGGTGGCACGAACACCACGATGATCGGCAACGTCATCCAGAACCAGTACCTCGTCACACAGGACTACCCGACGGCCTCGGCGTTGTCGTTCACCCTGATGGCGCTGCTGCTGGTCGGCATCTTCGCCTACGCCAAGGCGCTCGGCACCGAGGACGTGCTGGAGGTGGCGGCACGATGAGGCTCGTTCGCGGCCGTTGGCTGCAGATCTACACCTGGCTCGTCATCGCCTGGCTGGTCGTCCCCATCGGGGTGATGGTCCTCTTCGGGTTCAACGACACGAAGGGCCGCTACAACAGCACGTTCCAGGGCTTCACCCTGAAGTGGTACGGCAAGCTCTTCGAGATCGGCGACCTGACCCAGGCGCTGGTGAACTCGCTGCTCATCGCCGTGCTGACGATGCTGATCGCGGGTGTGCTCGGCTCGCTCATCGGCCTCGCGCTCGGCCGGTACCGCTTCCGCGGCTCCGGGACGATGAACGTCATCATGTTCGCGGCCATCTCGTGCGCCGAGATCGTGATGGGCGCGTCCCTGCTGTCGCTGTTCGTCACCCTCGCCGTCCCGCTCGGCTTCTGGACGATCGTGATCTCGCACGTGATGTTCTCGATCTCGTTCGTGGCCATCACGGTGCGGGCGCGGGTGATGACGCTGGACGCCTCCCTGGAGGAGGCGGCCCGGGACCTCGGCGCGGGCACCTGGACGACGTTCCGGCTGGTGACGCTGCCCATGATCTTCCCGGGCGTGCTGGCCGGGTCGATGCTGGCGTTCGCGCTGTCCATCGACGACTTCGTCATCACCAACTTCAACTCGGGCGGCACGGTCACGTTCCCGCTGTGGATCTGGGGATCCACGCGGGTGGGCATCCCGCCGCAGGTCAACGTGATGGGTACGTTGATCTTCGCGGCCGGGTTGCTGATCGCCTTCGGCAACGCGCTCATCGCGCGCCGCCGCCGCTAGACCCCGGTTGAGCCCCCTCGCCGGGCGAGGGGGCTCAACCACTTCCACGTCACAGGCACTCAGGGAGAGGTGAGATCGGAGCGAGGGGGATCCCGCGCGTGACCGGCCATTCGGGGTCACGAAACCAATCAACACGTGACACGTAGGGAAGTGAAATCTGTGGATCCGCTGAAGGCGCTTGCTGACGCGGAGCGCACGCCGTACTGGCTGGACCGGCCAGGGGCACCGGAGCCGTCACCGCGGCTCACGAACGACACCACCGCCGACCTGGCCGTCATCGGAGGTGGATTCTCCGGTCTGTGGACCGCGCTGATGGCCAAGGAGAGAGACCCCTCGCGGGACGTGGTCCTGCTGGAGGGCAAGAGCATCGGCTGGGCCGCCTCCGGACGCAACGGGGGCTTCTGCGCCGCCAGCCTCACCCACGGCCTGACCAACGGCCTGGCCCGCTGGCCCGACGAGCTTCCCACCCTGGAGCGCCTCGGGCAGGAGAACCTCGACGAGATCGAGGCGACCGTCGAGCGGTACGGCATCCGCTGCTCGTTCGAGCGGACCGGGGAGATGAACGTCGCCACCGAGGAGTGGCAGCTCGAAGGGCTGCGCGAGGCCGAGCGCGCCGCCCGCGACCTCGGTTCCGAGCCCGTCTATCTGGACCGCGACCAGGTGCGCGCGGAGGTGAACTCACCCACCTACCTCGGCGCGCTGTGGGAGCGGGACGCCGTCGCGATGGTGGACCCGGCGCGGCTCGCGTGGGGCCTGCGGGACGCCTGCCTCCGGATGGGAGTGCGCGTCTTCGAACACACCCCGGCCAGGTCCGTCTCCGACGCCGGGGAGCGGCTGGACATCGTCACCCCGCACGGGACCGTCCGGGCCCGCCGGGTGGCTCTGGGCACGGGCGTCTTCCCGCCGCTGCTGCGCCGCCTGCGGCATTTCCTGGTCCCGGTGTACGACTACGTCCTGATGACGGAGCCGCTGCCGGACCACAAGCTGGCCGAGATCGGCTGGCGCAACCGGCAGGGCATCGGCGACTCGGCCAACCAGTTCCACTACTACCGGCTGACCGACGACAACCGGATCCTGTGGGGCGGCTACGACGCCGTCTATCACAACGGCGGCCTGATCAAGGACGGGTACGACCAGCGGGACGCGACCTTCGAGAAGCTGGCGCGGAACTTCTTCACCACGTTCCCGCAGCTCGACGGCGTCCGCTTCACCCACAGGTGGGGCGGTGTGATCGACACCTGCAGCCGGTTCGCCGCCTTCTACGGCACCGCCTACCGGTCCCGGCTGGCGTACGCGGTGGGATACACGGGGCTGGGGGTGGGGGCCACCAGGTTCGGGGCCAACGTCATGCTGGACCTGCTCGGCGGTGAGAGCACCGAGCGGACCCGGCTGCGCATGGTGCGGACCAAGCCGGTGCCGTTCCCGCCTGAGCCGGCGCGGTCGGGGGTCATCCAGCTCACCCGCTGGTCGATCGCGCGGGCCGACGCCCACGAGGGGCGGCGCAACCTGTGGCTGCGCACCCTCGACGCGATGGGGCTCGGCTTCGACTCCTGACGGCACGCGGCGGCGTCCTGCGCTCCCTCCAGGGGCGTAGGACGCCGTGTCAGCGGTCGAGACCGGTGAGCCAGCGCAGCGTGTTGCGGCAGGTGATGAGCTCCAGCGTGCTGTCGTCGGTCCCGGCGGCGCGCATCGCGGGGACGACCTCGTCGAACAGCCGGCCGTACCCGTGCCCGCCGTAGTCCCGCAGGTGCCCCTGCCGGGACACGCCGCTGCTCAGCAGGACGTGTGCCGCGTGGCCCGCCTCGACCAGCGCGAGCGCGTGCTCGGCCTCGGTCACCCCGACGTACGCGCCCACCTCGGCGATCTTGCGCTGGACGAGCGGGTCGGTCGAGCGGGCGCTCAGCCGGGTGGGCGGGACACCCTCGGCCAGCAGGGCCTCCAGGACGTCGAGGCCGTCGGCGGCCACCGGGAGGTCGGTGCGGGCCGAGGCCCGCGCGGCGGCGGTGAGGGCGCGCGCCTCGGCCGCGGTGGGCTGCTCGCCCCATGTCGCGGCCACGATGACGCCGGGCCGGGCGGCGGTGCCGTCGAGGCCGGTCCCGATCTCCTTGAGCAGGTCGGCGGTGAGGTCGTCCACGCCGTACCGGCGAACCAGGTCGCCGCTGAACGGCTCCGGGGCGAACCCGGTCGCGGCGACGACCGCGACCCTGGCCGCCGTGGCGATCCGCGCCAGCGCCGTCACGTCACGCCCCATGCCGAGGCAACTGTGCTCGACGACCAGGGCGAGCCCCCGCTCCCGGCCCAGCTCGGCCAGCTCGGAGGTGACGTGCGTCTCCTCGTCCAGCCAGCGGTACGGGTCGGAGTCGCCGCTCGTTCCCCAGCGCGTGTCGGTGCGCAGGTGCTCACCCGGAAGGACGGGTCCTTCGATCAGGGAGACGGGCAGGGCGCCCGTGACGGTCTGGACACGGGGGAAGTACGCCTCGGACATGCCGGGACACTAGCGGATGTTTCCCCTGGCGAGCGACCCAGAGGGGGTGGACGGTACGGCGCGGGCCGGACGACCGCGCGTGGCCGCCGCCGCCATGGCGAGCACGAGCACGACGTCGGAGATCACCAGGGCTCGCTCGGCGAGGCCGTAGAACGCCGCGCCGCCGATCGTTTCGGCGACGGGGGAGCCCGGACGGCCCAGCAGGTACGCGGCCAGGGCGAGCACGGAGCCCAGGCTGACCGCGTTGAGCACCCGGCCGGCCGTCCGCCAGCCCGGCAGCGCCCTGGTCTGCCTGGCCAGGATCCAGGCCGCGCACGGCAGGCCGGTGAAGACGAGAGCGATGGACCAGCGGTGGATCTCGGAGGCGTCGACCGGCCACAGGGCGGCCAGCGTCAGCGCCACCGCGACGCCCGTGAGCAGCACCCGCGCCGCCGCGCTCCGTGCCGGCTCGACCCTGGCCAGCGCGCTGACGAGTCCGGCGATGCCCGCCGTCAGCGAGAGGACGCCCAGCGCGAGCAGGGGACCGGCCCCCTCCACCCAGGCGTAGCCGGCGACCGGGGCGACCAGCGGGTCCACGGCGCCGGGGTAGGCGACGTGCAGCCAGATCATGACGCTGAGAGCGAGGATCGGACCCGCGACCGCGACCCGCCCACCCGTTCCGCTCACCGTTCCACAACTCCTCACCGGCGTGCTGCTCGCCCCCACGCCGCCGCCGGAGCGGGTATGGGGGATCACAACTGAGCCTGCTGCACGCCGGCGGTCGCGGCCATCGGGGATCACCCTGAAACGGGCGGGGATTCGCCGGTCCCGGTCTCAGGGACGCCTCAGGTCATTGTCTTGCCGCCGTTGACCGCGAGGCGC
This sequence comes from Microtetraspora malaysiensis, assembly GCF_050947145.1. Classification (NCBI taxonomy): domain Bacteria; kingdom Bacillati; phylum Actinomycetota; class Actinomycetes; order Streptosporangiales; family Streptosporangiaceae; genus Microtetraspora; species Microtetraspora malaysiensis. The sequence goes on along the minus strand of NZ_CP191998.1, from coordinate 7,703,624 downwards.
TGCCCGGTGACGAAACGGGCGCGGGGGGAGGCGAGGAAGGCCACGGCCTCGGCGACGTCGGCCGGCGCCCCCATGTGGCCCGCGGCCACTCCGTCCAGGTAGGCGTCGAAGTCCGCCGTGGACAGGCCGGCGTGCCGCTCCACCGGGATCCACCCCGGCTCCACGGTGTTCACCGTGATCCCGTAGGGGCCGAGCTCGCGTGCCCAGGAGCGGGTGAGGCCGTGCATCGCGGCCTTCGCCGACACGTAGTGCCCGAACTCCGGGTTGCCGAGGTCGGCGACCTCGCTGCCGATGTTGACGATCCGGCCCGCGCCCGCCTCCCGCATCGCGGGCAGTACGGCCTGCAGGATGAGCAGCGGCGCCTTCACGAAGAACCGAAGCTGGTCCAGGTGGTCGTCCCAGGTTTGCTTCTCGACCGGCAGCAGGGGTTGCGGGCCGGTCGCGTTGTTCACCAGGACGTCCACCTGGCCGATTTCGGCGACGCCCCGCCGTACGGACTCCTCGTCGGTCACGTCGAAGCGGGCGAGCCGGGCGGAGCCGCCGCCGGCGTGGATCCGCTCGACGACGCGGGTCGCCCCGGCGGTGTCGTGGGCATAGTTCACGGCGACGTCCCAGCCGTCGGCGGCGAGCCGCTCGGCGATGGCGGCGCCGAGCCCCCGGGACGCTCCGGTGACGAGTGCGGTACCCATCGGGCTCCTCTCGGTCCGGGAGGGACCGCCGCTGGCCCGCGATCTCCTCCGTCTGCGGGGAACGACCCTCTCACAGCGCTGTCGTGCCTCTGACGGGGAGGTGGGAGCGTTCCCAAAGTGCGTCGGAGGCAGGTTCAGTGCAGAAAGGAGCGGCTGCGCGGCGACCACGCGACCAGGCCGAGTCGATCCTCGGTCTCGACGGCGCGCCGGGCGTGGTCGCGGGCCGTCTCCTTGTCGCCCATGGCGGCGGCGAGACCGGCGAGCAGGCTGTCCACAGAACCGCCGCAGTCGAGGCCTACTCCGGCGATGGCGAGCTCGCCCGCGTGCGGGAGCAGCCTCGCGTAGAGGAAGGCGGGGTCGGGGACGCCGATCAGGGCCGACACCGTCGACCACAGCCCCATGGGGAACATCCACGTCCAGTCTTCCGGGGGTGGCGCGAACCAGCGGGCAGCCAGGCCGCGCGCCTCGTCCTCCCGGCCCGACTCGGCGAGCGCGAGAACCGCCGCCGGCCGGCTGATCGAGAAGCTCCATGGCACGTTCTCGGCCATGCCCAGCAGGGAGCCGGACATCGCCGCGAGGGCGCCCCGCGCCCGCGCCAGGGCGATGTCCGTGGCCAGCCGCGCCCAGGTGAGACCTGGCGCGCCGGTCAGTCCGATCAGCCGCAGGCCCTCATCCCTCAGCCTCTCGGAGTCGTCGCAGCGACCGGAGAGGAGGGCGGCCGTCGCCTCCGCCAGCCGGAGCTGCCCGGTCAGCTCGGGAGAGCGCAGCTCGGCGGCGAGATCCCGGCAGCGGGCCAGCTGCACGTCCAACGCCGTGAGGTCCCCCGCTCTCGTCACCTCGAAGACGCGTTGCACCCGGAACGCGAACTCGTCCCGGCGGGCGCCGCGCCGGGCGGCCAGGTCGATCGCCTCGATCGTCACCGGGGGCGTCCTGGCGAAATGGGACGGCCCATGGCACGCGTGCAGAAAGGCGTTGAACGCCAGCGCGAGCAGGTCCGGATCGTCGAGCCGCCGGGCCAGGTCGAGCGCCTGCTCGGCGTAGGCCGCGCAGTCGGCGACCCGGTCGCTGTAGCGCAGCTCCAGGCCGAGCGTCGCGAGGATCCGCACCCTGGCCGCGTCATCCCCCGCCGCCGCTTCCAGTTGGCTCTCCAGGAACCCGACCACGGCGGGTTCGTGCTCGCCGTACTCGCGGCTGCCCCACGTGGTGACCCCGATGAAGGCCGTCGCCGCCACGATCACCCGCGTCGGGTCGTCGAGGGCGGTGGCCAGCGCCACGGCCTCTTCGATGGCCTCGTGCGCCTTCGCGTGCTCGCCCGCGTCGCGCAGCGCCCGCCCCAGGTCCACGAGCACGTCACAGCGCATCGGCAGCTCGGCGCTCCCGATCAGGACGGCCGCCGCGTCGCGCAGGTGGGCGACCGCCTCCGACCAGGCCGTCTGTCGTACGGCGAGCGCGGCGGCGGCCCTGGCGTATCGCACTGACTTCTCCGGGTCGCCGAGCGGTCCCGCGGCGAGATAGTGCAGCGCCAGCGCGGTAGCGCCGGCGCCGGTGGCCTCCAGCGCGTCAGCGATGCGGGCGTGCAGCCCGCCGCGCCTCACCCTGCCGAGCGAGTCGTACAGGGCGTCCCTGATCAGCCCGTGGCGGAAGCGGTAGCCCCACGAGTCGGCGTCCTCCACCAGGAGCCCCGCGCCCAGTGCGGGATCGAGCGCCACGAGCAGCTCTTCACCGGTCATCCGGGCGGCCTGGGCGAGCACCGCCGGGTCGAGCGCCTCGCCCGCGACGGCAGCGAGCGTGAGCGCCTCGCGGGTACGCTCCGGCAGGGCGGAGACCCGCTGCGCGATCACGTCGCGCACGCCCTCCGGCACGCCGCCCACGGTGCCGCCGCCGCGCACCAGCGACACCAGCTCACCGAGGAAGAACGGGTTGCCGCCGCTGCGCCCGGCCAGCTCACCCGCCAGCTCCGGTTCTCCCGGGAGCGCCCGCTCGACATAGCGCGCGCACGCCTCCTCGGGCAGCGCTCCCACGGCCAAGCGCTCGACCGCCGGAGCGGCGAGGACGGTGCCGTCCCTGGAGGTCACCACGAACAGGAAGGGCAGCCGGGCGAGGTCACCCGCGATCAGCCGGAGCAGCTCCAATGACGACGCATCCGCGCCGTGCGCGTCCTCGAACACCACCAGCCGGCGCTCGGGCCCGGCGGCGAGGGCGGCCAGGACCGCCTCGTAGACCTGGAACCGATCCCCCTGGGGGAGCGGGCGCTCGCCGGTCACCACACCAAGGGCCGCGTTCGCCGCCGGGCCGCCGAGGTCGCGGAGGACCTGCGCCCACGGCCAGTAGGCGGGAGCGCTGGTGGCGTCCACACAGCGCACCCAAGTGGCCGGGACCCCCGACGCGGCGGCGAATCGGCGGGCCGACTCCGCCAGCGTGGTCTTCCCGATGCCCGGCTCGCCGGCCAGCAGCAGGCAGCCCCCGGCGATCCGCAGCCCCTCCACCCGGTCCCGCAGCACGGCCAGCTCACGCTCCCGGCCGACCGGCTCGTCCGGTGTGCTCGCGGCGGTGGCGGGCGCCGCCGGAGCGCTCTTCCACCGGCCGCCGACCGGCAGCGACGGGTCCTGGGCGAGGATCGCGGTCTCCAGGCGGCGCAGCTCCGGCCCGGGATCGATGCCGAGTTCGTCCGCGAGCAGGGTCCGGCACCGGTGATAAGCGGCCAGGGCGTCGGCCTGCCGCCCGTTCGCGTACAGCGCCCGTACGAGCTGCGCCCAGCGGCGCTCGCGCAGCGGTTGCCGCGCGATCATGCTCTCCAGTTCGGCCACGGCGCTCTCGGCTCGGCCGCCCGCCAGCCACGCCTCGACCCGATCCTCCGCCGCGGCCTCGTAGATCTCCATGAGCCTGGTCCGGTACGGCACGGCCCACGCGGCATCGGCGAACTCGGCGAGCGGCTCTCCCCGCCACAGCGCGAAGGCCGCCTCCAGGTCGCCCCGGGCCACCAGGTCCTCGAAGGCGAAGGCGTCGATGTGCTCGGGGGCGACGTCGAGGAGGTATCCGGTGCCCCGTGTCAGCAGGACCGCCGGGCGGTGGCGCGGCCTGCGCTCGGGCTCCAGCGTCTGCCGGAGCTGCGCGACGTACGCCTGGAGTGTTCCGAACGGCGTGGACGGAGGCCGGCCTCCCCAGAGCCGCTCGACCAGGGCGTCGGCGGGCACGACCCGGCCCACGTCGACGAGGAGCAGGGCCAGCAGAGCGCGGCGCATCCGGGCGGTGATGTCCAGCCGCCGCTCGGTGTTCCAGACCTCCAGATTGCCCAGCAAGCGGAAGGAGAGTGACATATCGGCAATTGAACGGGCACTGACTTGCGTCCCGCTAGTCCGAGTCCTTCAGTCGCGCCCAACCGCGCCCGTCCACGCTCGTCCCCATGAGAATTCTGCAGCCGGGAGACGCCGGATACGACCAGGAGACAAGCGGGTTCAACCTCGCGATCGCGCACCGCCCCGACGCGGTGGTGCCCGCGGAGTCGGCCGAGGACGTGATCGCCGCCGTACGCCGCGCCGCCGAGGCGGGCCGGCCCGTCGCGGTCATGGGCATGGGGCACGCGCCCGGCCTGCCCGCCGAGGGCGGCCTCCTCATCACGACGCGGCGGATGAACCGCGTCACGATCGACGCCGCCGCGCGCACCGCGCGGGTCCAGGCCGGAGCCCGCTGGGCGGACGTGGTCGGCCTGGCCTCCGAGTACGGCCTGGCGCCGCTCTCCGGGTCGTCCCCCGGGGTCGGCGTGGTCGGATACACCGTCGGCGGCGGCATCGGCCTCATGTCCCGCACGTACGGCTACGCCGCGGATCGCGTACGCGCCCTGGAGATCGTGACCGCCGACGGGCGGCTCCGGCAGGTGAGCGCCGACCAGGAGCCTGACCTGTTCTGGGCGCTAAGAGGCGGCAAGGTCACCCTGGGCGTGATCACGTCGATGACGTTCGACCTCCTGCCGCACGCCCACGTCTTCGCCGGAAGCCTGATCTACCCCGGAGACGCGGCGCGCCAGGTCTTCCGCGCGTACGCCGACTGGACGCGCGGCCTGACCGAGGAGACCACGACGTCCGTGGCGCTGCTTCGCCCGCCGGGTGGCGCGCCGCCCCTGGTCGCGCTCCGGGTCGTGCACACCGGCGCCGACGGCGACCGGGTGGTGGCTCCCATGCGCGCCGCGGCTCCGGTGCTGGCCGACGCGCTCGGCGACATGCCGTACCGGGACACGCACCTGGTCTACAACGACCCCGAGGGGCCGGTGCCCTCGTGGGGGCGGGGCATCCTGCTCGACGACGTGGACACGGACGCGGTGCTCGGCGCCGCCGGCGAGTCACTGGTGGTCGTCGAGATCCGCCATCTCGGCGGGGCGATGGCCCGCGACGCGGGCAACGCGGTCGGCTGGCGCGACGCGGCCTACAGCCTGTCCACCCACACCGTCGCCTCCCCGGAGGGGGCCAAGGCGGGCGACACCCTGATGGCGGTGGCCGGTCCCCGGCCCGCCCAGGTCAACCTGCTGGGCCTGACCGGCGACGCGCTGCGCGAGCAGCTCAGGGTCGCGTGGCAGCCGGAGACCGTGCGGCGGCTGGCGGAGATTCGCCGCGCCTACGACCCGCGGGGCGTCTTCCGCTTCGGTCACCCCGTGGAGTGACGCGGAGTTGACCGGCCGGCGGGACGGGAGCGCCCGCCGCGCCGTACCGCCCCGGTCCGCAGTGCCGTGCGAGGATCGTCGGCGGGAGGTGAGCCAGATGCGCGTAGTGATCGCGGGAGGCCACGGCAAGATCGCACTCCGGCTGGAACGGCTGCTCGCCGCGCGCGGCGACGAGCCGGTGGGGCTGGTACGCGACCCCGATCATGTGGACGACGTCCGGGCGGCCGGCGCCGAGCCCGTGCTGTGCGACCTCGAACAGGCCCGGCCGGAGCAGCTGGCCGAGATCCTGATCGGGGCCGGGGCGGTGATCTTCGCCGCGGGCGCCGGGCCGGGCAGCGGCGCGGCGCGCAAGGAGACGGTGGACCACCGCGGGTCGGTCCTGCTCGCGGACGCGGCCGAACGTGCCGGGGTCCGGCGGTTCATCCAGATCTCGACGATTGGGGCGGGCGCGCCGCCCGCGCCGGGGAGCGACGAGGCGTGGGTGGCCTACATCAACGCGAAGACCGCGGCCGAGGAAGACTTGCGCGCCCGGCCGAACCTCAACTGGACCATCCTTCGTCCCGGCCGGCTCACCGACGACAGGGGGACCGGCCTGGTGACCCTCGCGGACGTGCCGCTGGCGCAGCACGACCCGGTGCCCAGGGACGACGTCGCCGCCGTCGTCGCGGGGCTCATCGACACGCCGGAGACCCGGCACCGGGTCCTCGAAGTGGTGGGCGGGGGCACGCCGATCCCGCTGGCGATCCGGATCCTGCTCTTCCGCTGACGCGGTCGTGAACGGCTATGCGGCGGAACGGCTATGCGGTGGCGGCGTCGAGGTTGAGCCGGTGCAGCACGCGCCGGAAGCCCCAGACGGACACGGCGATCGCCAGCCCCATGGCGGCGGCCATGGCCACCGTGCGCAGCAGCATGAAGCTGCCGATCGACCCGTTGAGGAGCAGCCAGATGTTCCCCGCCGAGTTCGCGATCAGCACGAACGCCCAGAGAAGCGTGACCCGGACGAAGAATTGCCGGACCCGTTCGTGCTTCAACACGAACGCCGGCAGGTGGACGAAGTCCTGCGCGAGCTTGGCCAGCAGCGGCCGGCGCAGCCGCAGGGACGCGAGGAGGACCAGGCCGAGACAGATCGTGCCGACCTCGGGCTGGATCAGGTAGACGACGGCGCTGCCGGTCCAGAAACCGAGCGCGGCCTGGCTCGTGAGCGCGACCGCGGTCAGCACCATCGTGCCGGGAACGCGGGTGCGCCGGACGACGCGCCAGAGCATGCCCAGGTAGACCCAGGCCAAGGCCGCGACGAGGGCGCCGTTGAGCCCGATCAGAGTGAGGGTGGCGTAGAAGACGGCGAGGGGGGCGAACACCCCTTCAATCAGCATCGGCACCGCCTGTTTCAGCAGAGACGGCAGGTGCGGCGGCGTGAAGGGCTGGTGGTCCATGACTCTCCCTGGGGTGACGGCGCGCCCCGGCGATCTCGCGATCACCCGGGCGAGGCGTGCTGCGCGTCGCCCCAGGCGGCCTGGCGCCGTCGGCCCGAGGTGGTCGGTCACGGGACGACAGCCAGCTTTGAGCGGGTTTTTATGGAGATATGCCGTGGTATGTCCGATTAAACGGCGGTAAACGGCTCGCTATTCCGGCAGACCCGCGCTTTGCCGACCTCAGCCGAGGCTGGAGGTCGCCAGCTTGGCCCCGAAACCCAGGAAGAGCACGCCGACGCCGGAGGTCAGCCCGGCCGAGAGCCTGCGCCGCCGCCGGAACTGGGCGGACAGGAACGTGCCGCTGAAGATCAGCATCGACAGGTAGAACGCGCTGAAAATCTGCACGATCGTCCCCAGGATGAGGAACGAGACGGCCGGTGCGCCGTACGACGGGTCCACGAACTGGATGAAGAACGAGACGAAGAACAGGATCGCCTTCGGGTTCAGCAGGCTGATCACCAACGCCCTGCGGAACGGGTCGGCGGCGGACTTGCCGGCGGGCTCCGTCTCGATCGCCACGCCTTCGGCGGCGACAGACTCGGTCGCCATGCCGCCGGCGGCGACGGGCTCGGCGGCCGTCTCGGTCGCGCCGCGAGAGCGCCACGCCGACCAGGCGGCGCGCAGCATGCCGAACCCGATCCACGCCAGATAGCCCGCCCCGGCGTACTTGACGACGTTGAACAGCGTGGGGTTCGACTTGAGCAGCGACGCCACGCCGGCGGCGGACAGCACCATCAGGACCGTGTCGCCGATGAAGACTCCGGAGGCCGCTCGGTAGCCCTGTCGTACCCCGCGCTGGGCGGCCGTGGAGAGCACGTAAACCGAGTTGGGGCCGGGCAGCAGGATGATCAGGAACGCGCCGATGGCGTACGTCCAGATGTCGGTGATGCCGAAGAACATGGGGCGGGCTTCCTTTGAGTTCGCGGTGACGGACCTGTCGGCCGCGTGACCCGCGCCGGCATGTTCACTCGCAAAAGATGACATATCACGCTACCTGTCGGCGGGATTCCCGCACCCCTGGCGAAGAACCCTGGGGTCACCGGAAGCGGTAAGGAAGATTACCTATTGACCCGGTGGGAAAAGTAGGAAGAACCTGGTGGGCATGAGCCTTTGGACGCCTGATCCCACGTTCTACCCCTCGCCCCGGGACGCCGTCGCCGCTCCCCGGGAGAAGCTCGCCTACGTCGCCGCCTTCGACCGGTCCGCGGAGCGGCCGGACGCGCTGGCCGTCCTCGACACCGACCCCGAATCCCCGGCGTACGGCACCGTGGTCGGCTGGACGGACCTTCCGTACACGGGGGACGAGCTCCACCACTTCGGGTGGAACGCCTGCAGCAGCGCCCTGTGCCCCAACGCGCCGCACCCGCACGTCGAGCGGCGCTACCTGATCGTGCCCGGGCTGCGCTCCTCCCGGATCTACGTCTACGACACCAAGGGCCGGGTCAGCCCCGAGCTGGTCAAGGTCATCGAGCCTGAGGAACTGGGCAAGCGCGCCGGATACTCCCGCCCGCACACCGTGCACTGCGGCCCCGAGGGCCTGTACGTCTCGGCGCTCGGCGGGTTCGGCGAGGACGGGCCCGGCGGCATCGCGCTGCTCGACCACACCTCGTTCGAGGTGGTCGGCCGGTGGGAGGCCGACCGCGGGTCGCAGCACCTCGCCTACGACTTCTGGTGGCACATCAACCACGACGTGCTGGTGAGCTCCGAATGGGGCACCCCGTCCATGGTCGAGGACGGCCTGGTCGGAGAGCTGCTGCTCGGCCGCAAGTACGGCCACCGCCTGCACTTCTGGGACCTGCGCAAGCGCAGGCACGTCCAGGAGATCGACCTCGGCGACCAGCACCAGATGGTCCTCGAACTGCGCCCCGCCCACGACCCGACCAAGACGTACGGCTTCGCCGGGGTGGTCACCAACGTGGAGGATCTGTCCGCGTCGATCTGGGTCTGGCACCGCGAGGGCTCCCGTTGGGAGGCGAGGAAGGTCATCCACATCCCGGCCGAACCCGCCGCGCCCGAGGAACTGCCCGACATACTCAAGCCGTTCGGCGCGGTGCCGCCGCTGGTCACCGACATCGACCTGTCCGTGGACGACCGCCACCTCTACGTGTCCTGCTGGGGGACGGGCGAGCTGAAGCGCTACGACGTCTCCGACCCCTTCGCGCCGGTCGAGACCGGGTCCGTGCGCATCGGCGGCATCGTCGGGCGCGCTCCCCACCCGGCGGCGCCGTACGAGCGGCTCGCGGGCGGGCCGCAGATGATCGAGGTCAGCCGCGACGGCCGGCGTGTCTACGTCACCAACTCGCTCTACGGATCCTGGGACGACCAGTTCTACCCCGACGGGGTCGGGGCGTGGATGGCCAAGGTCGACACGGAGACGTTCACGTTCGACGAGCGGTTCTTCCCGCACGGCGACGACTTCCGGGGGCTGCGGCCGCACCAGACCCGGCTGCAGGGCGGCGACGCCTCCTCGGACTCGTACTGCTACCCATGACGCTGACCGCGGTCATCCTGCTGGGCGCCTTCCACGGGATCAATCCCGCGATGGGCTGGCTGTTCGCCGTGGCGAGGGGACTGCAGGAGCGCAGCCGTGACCGGCTCCTGCAGTCCCTCCCGGTGATCGCGCTCGGCCATCTCGCCTCGGTGGCCCTGGTGGCGCTGGTCGTCGGCGCCACCGGGTCCCTGGTGACGGGCACCGCGCTCTCGATCGGCGCGGGCGTGGTGCTCGTCGCCTTCGGCCTGTGGCGGCTGCTGTCCACGCGGCACTTCCGCTGGGTCGGCATGCGGTTGTCGCTCGGCCAGCTCGCCGCCTGGTCGTTCCTCATGTCGTCCGCGCACGGCGCCGGCCTCATGCTGCTGCCCGTGCTGACCCGCATCCCGGCCGGTCACCACGGCCACGCGATGTCCGGCGGCCTGTTCGTGGCCGGGATACACACGCTCGCCATGTTCGTCACCGCGGGAGTGGTCGCGCTCGCGGTGTACGAGTTCGCCGGGCTCACGGTTCTGCGCCGGGCCTGGTTCAACCTGGACCGGATGTGGGCCGTCGCCCTGGTCGCCGCGGGCGTGTTCACCCTGGTCCAGACGGCCTGGTGAGGCGGCTCAGCCGCCTCACCAGACGGTCCCTCTGCCGAGTTGAGCCGGTGGTTGGCGGGCCGGGGTGGGCCAGGACGAGACGATCGGATGGTCGTGGTTGCGCTTTGAGGATGAATTGGTCGCAAAGGTGACGGCTCCCATAGCAGGGCGAAGTGGACGGCTCGGCCATGCGCGGGTGCAGGATGTCCGCTGTGCGGATTTCTCTCCTGGGATCGTTGGAGGCCGTGAACCGTAGCGGCGAGCGGATCGCCCTGGGCGGACTGCGGCTCCGGGCGTTGCTCGCCGGCCTGGCGCTGGAACCCGGGAAGCTCCTCACTCAGGAGCGCCTCGCCGACATTCTCTGGGGCGAGGAGCAGCCGGCCAACACCGCGAACGCACTTCAGACCCTGGTCAAGCGACTTCGCGCGGCCATGGGCCTGCCCGGAGTGATCATGGCTCGTTCCGGCGGTTATCTCGTCGACGTCGATCCGGCCGATGTCGATGCCCATCGCTTTGCCCGGCTCGCCGAACGTGGTCACGCCGAGCGGGCGCCTGAGGCGGCCACCCGTGCGTTCGACGATGCCCTCGCGCTCTGGCGGGGCCCGGCGCTCGCCGACCTGCACGCCGTGCCGTACCTGGCGAACGCCGCCGCGCTGCTCGAAGAACGGCGGCTGGCCGTGATCGAGGCCCGGGCGGAGGCGTACCTGGCGCTCGGATGGCGGATCGACCTGTCCGCGGAGGCGGCGGAGCACCCGTTCCGAGAGCGGTTGCAAGGGCTGGCGATGCGTGCTCTGGCCGCGAGCGGCAGGCAGGCCGAGGCGCTCGCCCTCTACGAGAACACCCGCCAGGCGCTCGCCGAGGGGCTCGGTGTCGACCCGGGGCCTGATCTTCGCGACGCCCATCTCGCCGTTCTGCGGGGCGATTCGGTACGGCCGTCGCCCCCAGCAGCGGATAAAGCCTCGCCGCCCGCCTCGCCGGCCGCCTCGCGCTCGGCCGATCCGCGACGGCGGCAGGCGACCGCACGCGCGCCGCTGACCAGCTTCGTCGGGCGGGAAGAAGAGGTCTCCCATGTGGGCGACCTGCTGCGGGTCTCGCGCCTGGTGACAATCATCGGACCAGGAGGAGCGGGCAAGACGCGGCTCGCCGTCGAAACGGCACTCGGCATCACCGGCTCCGTGGCCGGCGGTCCGAAGCCTCATGCCTCGGCGGCGCTCGACACGCTTCGGATGGTGGAGCTCGCTCCCGTCACCGACCCGGTCGACGTGCCGCACGCCGTCCTCGACGCGCTCGGTGTTACGGCGGACCGATCGGCGGCGGGGGAGTGGCGAGCCGATCCCATCGACCCCGTCGCGCAGATCGTCGCGGCCGTGGGTACCCGGCGGCTCCTGCTCGTGCTGGACAACTGCGAGCACGTGATCGACGCGGTGGCATTGATCGCGCGTCGCCTTGTCGAGGAATGCCCCGGGGCGATCGTGCTCGCCACCAGCAGGGAACCGCTCAGGGTCCCGGGTGAGATGCTCGCGCCGATCCCACCGCTGCGGCTGCCGCCCGAAGGCGCGACGGTCGACGAGGCGCGCGACTGTCCGGCCGTGCGGCTCCTCCTGGAGAGATCTGCTGGCGCGCGGCCGGGGTTCACCCTCGACGAGTCGAACGTGAACTCCATCGTCACCATCTGCCGTCGTCTCGACGGCATGCCCCTGGCCATCGAGCTGGCGGCGGCGCGGCTGCGCGCTCTGACACCCGCGCAGCTCGCGATGCGCCTCGACGATCGTTTCCGCCTGCTCACCGCGGGCAACCGTACGGCCCTTCCACGGCATCAGACGCTCCGCGCCGTGGTGGAGTGGAGCTGGGACCTGCTGGACCCGAGAGAGCAGGAGCTGGCACGCAGACTCGCCGTTTTCGCAGGCGGAGCGACGTTCGACGACATCGAGCGTGTGTGCGGAGACGAGTGGCCGCTCAGCGCGATCGGAAGCGGTGCCGACCTGGACGTGCTGGAGCTCCTGCCGTCACTGGTGGACAAGTCCTTGGTCGAGATGGTGGACGACGGCCGATATCGGATGTTGGAGACGATCCGTGCCTTCGCTCTCGAACGGCTCGGCGAAGCCGGGGAACTCGATGTGTTCCGGCGACGCCATGCCCTGCGGTTCCTGGAACTCGTGGAGAGTGCCGAGCCGCGACTGCGTACGGCCGGCCAGATCGAATGGATCGACCGGCTGATCGCCGACCAGGATGACCTCCACGCCGCGCTCCGCTGGACGCTGGATCGCCGGGACGTCGAGCTGGCCGTACGGCTCTGCGGTTCGCTGAACTGGTTCTGGTGGCTCCGCGGCTATCGGGCCGAGGGCGCGGTGTGGGCCGAGCAGGTTCTCACGCTGGCGGGGGAGGAACCTTCCCCTGGCCTGGCCGGAGCGTACGCCAGCTGCCAGTTCGCGATCGACGTCACGAAGCTGGGCTCGCTGCTCGCCGATCCCGACCGGTTGAGGACCATGGCCGCTCGGATGGACGCGCTGATCGACCGCGCGGTCCGTGAGGGCTCCCTCCATCCGATGTTGCTGATCGGCAGGGTCGTCATGGCGTTCATGGGAGGACAGGAGGAGCACGGCCTCGCCCTGCTCGACGGCTATGTGCGCTCCGACGACCCGTGGTTGGCGAGCTCGGCCCACATGATCCGGGGCGGCTTCCAACCTGAGCGGGACCGGTCTCGGCAGGATCTGGAGGCGGCCGTGGCCGGTTTCCGGGCGATCGGCGAACGCTGGGGGCTCAGCGAGGCCCTGCTCGGCCTCGCCTCGCTCCACGCCGCCCGCGGTGACCTGCCGCCCGGCCTCATAGAGGAGGTCGCGGAGCTGACCTCCGAGTGGGTGAGCGCGGAGGAGGTGGTCTCCACACTGACCCGGATCGCGAGCCTGCGCGCACAGGCGGGAGACCTCGAGGGTGCCGCCGGCGACATCGCCCGGGCCAGGGCCGCCGTCACTCCCGACCTTCCCGCGCACGCCCTGGCCCAGCTCCGGATCGGTGAGGGCGAGGTGGCGCGGCGCAGAGGAGACCTCGACGGAGCGTTGCGCGTCTATGAGCAGGTCATCGCGGACCTGGGTCGAATCCCCGTGATCCCCCAGCAGGAGGCCTGGGCACACCACGCCTATGCCAGAGCTCTCGCTGAGAGGGGCGACTTCGCCGCGGCGCGGGAGCACCACCTGCTGGCGATCGACGCCTTGGGTGCCGCCCCTGACCTGCCCGTTCTCGCCTCGGCCGTCGCCGGATTCGCGATCACCCTGCTGCGCGTGGGCGACGCAGAGCGCGCGGTCGTGCTGTTCGGCGCGGCCGTCGCCATCCACCCCTCCGCCGGCGCCGACACGGATGTCGTGGCGGCGACGACGGCGGCCCGTTCGGCCCTGGGCTCCCGGTTCGACGAGGTGTACGCGCGCGGTGCCGCCCTGTCCCGTCAGGAGATCGACCGGCTCCTCCGCTCGACCTGACCGCCACGCACGACCAACCAGGACCGAGACGACACCTTTGACGCATCGGGCGAAGGCGGCACGCACACGATGCGACGAGCGGGCAGCCGCACGCGCGCGACGGACGGGATGCCTTCCTCCGGAGGACGGGCGCCAGAGGCCGGCGACCATTCGCGCGCCGCCTCGCATGGTGGCCCACTCTGTTCCGGCGACGACGGCCCGGCCGTGCCGCTCGTTGATGTCGGTGACGTCCATGGTCAACGGATCCGCCTGGTGTAGCTGTGGACGGCGAGTGGGAAGAAGACGGCGGCGATGGCGATGGCCCAGGCCAACGTGATCCAGGGGTGGGCTCCCAGCGGCCCTCCGGTGAGCAGGGCGCGCAGCGACGCGGCCAGGTGCGAAACCGGGTTCACGTCCATCCACCAGCGGAGCCAACCGGGCACGTTGGCCGCCGGGATGAACGCGGTGCTGCCGAACGTCAGGGGAAGCAGGACGGCGGTCGCCATGCCCTGCATCGAGGCGATGCTTCTGGCCTTGAGCCCGATCCACGCGGAGGCCCAGGACAGCGCGAATGTGAACAGCAGCACGAGGGTGACCCCGGCGAGCGTTTCCGCGAGTGAGGTGCGGACGCGGAATCCGACGACGAAGCCGGTGAGCAGCGATGCCGTGACGGTCAACAGCATGGTCAGAGTGTCGGCGAGGATCCGGCCGATCAACGGGGCCGACCTCGCGATCGGCAGGCTGCGGAACCGGTCGAAGACGCCGTTGCCGATGTCCTCGGCGAGATTCATGCCGGTGGTGTTTGTCGCGACCAGCGCGACCTGGACGAGCACGCCCGGCAGCAGGAACTGGGCGGTCCCCGTCTGGTTGCCCGTCATCACCCCGAACAGGCAGACGAACAACATGATCATGAAGATCGGCTGGAGCAGGAGCTGGACGAGCCGCCCGGGCTCATTGCGCAGCGGCACGAGACTGCGCCACGCGAGCGTGAGCCCCTGTATGAGCGCACCACTCCGGGGCCGGGGCCGATGAGAGGTGAGAGAGGTCATGCCATGCTCCTTCCGCTGGACTGCGACTGCCGAGACGACACGGTGGGGCGTGGCGCAGGCGGCTCTGACGATGGTGACGGCGCCTGCCGCGATGCGGACGCCGTTCCGCCCGTACCTGTGGACAACCGCGGGGCTGTGGACAACTCCGGAGCGGGAGCGCTGACGAGGGCGAGGAACGCCTCGTCGAGGCTCGGCCGCCGGAGCGCGTGTTCGGTGAGCGTGATCCCGGCGTCCTCCAGGCGGCGGAACACCTCGGGCACCATGGCCGGATCGACGATCGGCACGCTGAGCACGCCGTCCTCGACCGGCCCGTACGCGCGACCGGGCATCGCGCCGGACCGCTCGCCGGCCGTCCGCTCGGTCGCGCCCTCGGCCCGTTCCTCCGCCGCGGCCGTGCCCCCTGCAGGCCAGGACATCGCGTCCTTCGACAGCCGATTCGTCGCCTCAGCGGTGGCCGGCCGGTGGGTCGCCTGGCCGCGGGTCACGTGCGGCGTGACGCCGGTGACCTGGGTGAGGATGTCGTGCGCCTTCCTCAGATCCCGTTCGGGCCTGATCTCCAACCGTCGGTGTCCGGCCCGGCTCTTGAGCTGGTCGGGCGTCCCGTCGGCCGCCACCCGGCCGTGGTCGATGACCACGATCCGGTCGGCGAGTTGGTCGGCCTCTTCCAGATATTGCGTGGTCAGCAGCACCGTGGAGCCGCCCGCGACCTGCTCGCGCACGATGTCCCAGAGCTCGGTCCTGGCACGGGGGTCGAGCCCCGTGGTCGGCTCGTCCATGAAGATGATCCGCGGGTCGGCCACCATGCTCACGGCCAGGTCGAGCCGCCGTCGCATGCCTCCCGAATAGGTTCTCGCAGCCCGGTCGCCCGCCTTGGTCAGGCGGAAACGGTCGAGCAGGCCGACGGCCCGGGCCCGTGCGTCGGCCCGGCTCATCCCCAGCAGGCGGCCGATCATCACCAGGTTCTGTGTGCCGGTGAGGTTCTCGTCGACCGACGCGTACTGCCCCGTGAGACCGATCAGCTCGCGTACCCGGCGCGGCCGGGCGACCACGTCGTGCCCGCCGACGCGGGCGCTGCCGCCGTCGGGGGAGACGAGCGTGGCGAGGATGCGCACCGCCGTGGTCTTGCCCGCCCCATTCGGCCCCAGGACGGCGAGGACCTCCCCCGGGCGTGCCGTCAGATTGACCCCGTCGAGTGCCGTCTTGTCCCCATATCGCTTGATCAGCCCTTCGGCTTCGATCGCGTACGTCATGGAGTGAAGGTTCGCCGCCCGCGCTGGCGCCCGCCTGGCACCGCCCTGGCATCCCGCTGGCGGAGCCGCGCACCGGGGGATCGGCGTCCTCGGCCGGATTAGGCCTTGTCCGCCCATGGGCGCGGGGTTACGATCCCGATAACTTTTAAGAAACTTTATTAAAAGAACTCGCCGAAGTCCGTTCCACACCCCCTTCTCGAACGGAAGACGCCCATGAAGAAACCGCTGACCATCGGCGCGGTCGCGCTGCTCGCCGCCGCCGGCTTCCTCTTCACATCCGGTACGGCGTACGCCGCGAACATCGCTGTGAACCCCGGGTTCGAGGACGGGCTGTCGGGGTGGACGTGCTCGGCCTCGTCCGGCGCCCAGGCCGTCTCGTCGCCCGTACGCACCGGGTCGAAGGCGTTGTCCGCCATCCCTGCGGGTAGCGACACGGGGCGGTGCGAGCAGACGATCGCGGTGCGTCCTTCGACGTCGTACACGCTGTCGGCCTGGGTCCAAGGCAACTACGTCTTTCTCGGCGCGTCGGGCACGGGGGTGAGCGCGCAGACGTGGGCGGCGCCCGGATCGTCGTGGGCCCAGGTGACGACGTCGTTCACGACCGGTTCGTCCACGACGAGCGTGTCGATCTATCTCAACGGCTGGTACGGCCAGGGGGCGTACTACGCCGACGACGTGGTGCTGGACGGGCCCGGGGGCGGCCCCTCCCCGTCCGCGAGCCCCTCTGCCAGCCCTTCGGCGAGCCCGTCCGCGAGTCCCTCACCGAGTCCGAGCGCGTCTCCTGGCACATCTCCCAGTGCGTCTCCGAGCGGCCCTCCGCCCGGCGGCAAGCGGTTGCTGGTGGGCTACCTGCACGCGTCCTTCGCCAACGGATCGGGATATGTCCGGATGGCCGATGTGCCCGCTGAATGGGACTTCATCAACCTCGCGTTCGGCGAGCCGACCTCCGTCACCTCGGGCGCCATCCGGTTCACCCGCTGCCCGGCCACCGAATGCCCGACTGTCGAGAGCGACGCGGACTTCGTCGCCGCCATCCGCGCCAAGCAGGCGGCGGGCAAGAAGGTGCTGATCTCGATCGGCGGGCAGAACGGCCAGGTCCAGCTCACCACGACCGCCGCCCGCGACGCCTTCGTCCAGTCCGTCGCCGCGATCATCGACAAGTACGGCCTGGACGGCCTCGACATCGACTTCGAAGGCCACTCGCTGTCGCTCAACTCCGGCGACAACGACTTCAAGAACCCGACCACACCCGTGATCGTGAACCTGATCTCGGCTCTGAAGACCCTCAAGGCCAAGTACGGCCCGGGCTTCGCGCTCACGATGGCGCCCGAGACGTTCTTCGTCCAGCTCGGCTACCAGTTCTACGGCCCCGGCCCGAACGGCGCCGCGGACGCCCGCTCCGGCGCGTACCTTCCCGTGATCTACGCGATGCGTGACGACCTGACGTTGCTGCACGTCCAGGACTACAACTCCGGGCCGATCATGGGCCTCGACAACCAGTACCACACCATGGGAGTGGCCGATTTCCACGTCGCCATGACCGACATGCTGCTCACCGGCTTCCCCGTGGCCGGCGGCGCCACGTTCCCGCCGCTCCGTCCCGAGCAGGTGGCGATCGGCCTGCCGGCCGCGCCGTACGCGGGCAACGGATTCACCACGGTCGCCGAGGTCCAGAAGGCGTTCGGCTGCCTGGCGAAGGGCTCCGGATGCGGTTCCTACCGCCCGCACGGCGTTTTCCCCGGCCTGCGCGGGCTGATGACCTGGTCCATCAACTGGGACAAGTACAACGGCTACGAGTTCTCGCGCAGCCACCGCGCCTACCTCGACGCGCTCGGCTGATCTCCCGAACCGGGTGAGAGCTGCCACACTCTGACGTCTGCGAAGGCGGGCAGGTCGGATCCGACCTGCCCGCTACGGCATGTGGAGCGAGTCCCGGCGTCAGATAGGCCGGGAGTCCACCAAAACGGCCAGAGTGTTGCGGGCCAGATCCGCGTCCCGGCGGGCACGGTAGGCGGCCCAGCGCCCCGCGTCGTGCCGGGCGCTCCGCGAGGGGGACAGGAAGCCGATCGCCATCCCAACGAACGTGGCCACGCCAAGCACGATCCACAACCGCAACTTCATCACTACCCCCTGATATTGCTGTAGGTAATCACGCTACGACGCTCTGTCGCGAAAATCCCCGAAATCTTCCTTCCCCGGGTGGCCGATATAGCCACCCATCGGGCAGTCTTGGGACCGTTATGGATTACGCGATTCCCACGGGCCTCGTTCTCGTCACCGGTGTGCTGCTTGCTCTGCTGGCACAGCGGAAGGGATGGAAGCCGTCGCTGGCCGTCACTCTGGCCGTCGGCATCGGCTTCCGTGTCCTGATCATGGTGCTGTCGGCGAAGGACAGTTGGCAGCCGATCGACTTCGTGAACAGCTTCCGCCCGGCGGGTGAGGCGATCCTCAATCACCGCGACCCCGTGCTCGAAAGCAACGGTGGTTGGCACTTCCTCCCCACGATCCCGTACATGTACGGGCTGTTGCTCTGGCTCGGCATCCCGTGGGAGGTGGCGGGCCGGCTGGTGACGGTCGTCTCCGACATCGTGCTCATCCCGCTCGTGGGCAAGCTGGCCGGCGGCGCGACCGCGAGGCTCCGTGCGTTCCAGTACGCCTGCAACCCCCTCGCGATCCTGGTGGCCTCCGTGCACGGCCAGGTCGAGCCGGTCTCGCTGATGTTCGCCGTGGCGGCGTTCGTCGTGGCTCGCGGGCCGAACGGCTGGACGCTCCCCGAGACGCTCCCGTGGCGTCGACCGGCCGAGTTCCTGCGCCGCTTCACCCATCCGACCGACGCGGACCGGGCGGCGACCGGACGCGCCCTGTGGGCCGGAGTGCTCATGGGGATGGCCCTCTGCGCGAAGAGCTGGCCGGTCATCCTGGTGCCCGGCATGCTCATGTTCCTGCCCGGACTGCGCTCCCGGGTGGTCTCGCTCATCGGTGTGGGCCTGCCGCCGGTGCTGTTCCTGCTCACACTGCCGATCGGCGGCTGGACCGCATGGAACCAGCTACCCGAGGTGCTCAAGACGATCGGCCTGCGTCCCAGCGACGTCCGTCCGATCACCGGCGACTGGGGCTGGACCGCGGTGCTGAACGGAGGCGACTGGGTGCTCAGCCCCACCTCCCTCGAGATCGGCCAGTACCTCATTTACGCATCGCTCGTGGCCTGCGTGATCTGGTGGCGCAAGGCCGATCCCATCGACGTCACGACCGCGATCGTCCTGGCGTTCATGATCTTCACGCCGCGGCTGGGCGCGCAGTACCTCATGTGGTTCA
Source organism: Microtetraspora malaysiensis (assembly GCF_050947145.1). NCBI lineage: Bacteria > Bacillati > Actinomycetota > Actinomycetes > Streptosporangiales > Streptosporangiaceae > Microtetraspora > Microtetraspora malaysiensis. The sequence goes on along the minus strand of NZ_CP191998.1, from coordinate 7,684,674 downwards.
TGCCGTTCCTGGTCGCCCGGCCCACCCGCTGGGCGTGGCCGGTGATCATCGGCAGCACCGTCTGGGCGGCCATCGGCTATTTGGTGCTCACCCAGTTCACCGGCGCGAAATGGGGAGAGCTCCACTCGCCGTGGGCGATCAGCTCCATCGTGCTGTTCCCGGTGCTCATCGCGGGGATGCCGTGGAGCCGCCGCAGAGCGCTGCCGACTACGGCGCCGCAGCACGCGCCCACTGTCACGCCCGCCGTGCAGGAGCGCACGTCCCCCTGACACGCGCCCGGCCGCGGGTCACTTGACGATCAGCCGGATCAGGTGGCCGTGGCTCTTGAACTCGGGACTGTCGCCGTCCAGCACGCCCGTGACGCAGTCGAACACTCCAGGCCCGCGCTGCCGTACGAAGAAGGCGGACTCGGCGACCGCGGAGAGGAGGCGGATCGCGTCGCGGTGGATGCGCACCCCCTCCTGGTCGCCGGCCAGCGAGACGGTGACCTCGTAGACGCCGTCCGGGAGGAGCCGCTGCCCGGTGAGCAGCCACTCCGAGCCGCAGGCCCGGCGCAGGTGCGGCAGCAGGTGCACCTCGGGATCCTCGGTGACCCAGCCGTCCCGATTCATGCACTCCAGTAGCTGTCGGATCTCGGGATCCATGGCGGAGCCATCCGCGATCCCGGTCTGCCGCTCGTCGGTGTCCCATCGCCGCATGTTTCGACCATACGCGTCGCGATGCCGGGCACCAGGGGAGGCCGCCACGCGTCGTGCCAGGTCAGGCGGCTGCGTCGGGAGCCTTCGAGGCTGACGGCAACCGGCCGGACACGAGCGCGGCCGCCCACTTGCCGTTCGGGTCGCTGTCCACTAGCAGCGCGCGTACGAGCAGGCTGAGCGGGATCGCCAGCAGGGCGCCCAGCGGGCCGAGTACCCAGGTCCAGACGATCAGCGACAGGAACGTGATCGTCGTGGACAGCCCGACGGCGTCCCCCAGGAACTTCGGCTGGATGAAGGACTGGATCACCACGTTGATCGCGATGTAGGCGACGATCACCAGGATCATCGTCTTCGGGCCGCCTTCGAGCAGTCCCAGCAGCGCGGGAGGGATCAGGCCCAGGAAGAAACCGATGTTCGGTACATAGTTCGTGATCAGCGCGAAGACGCCCCAGAGCAGGGGGAGTGGAACGTCCAGCGCGTACAGGGCCACGATGTCCAGCGCCGAGCAGATCGCGCCGAAGATCGTCGAGACGATCAGGTATCGCCTGGTCTTGTGCGTGAACGTGGTGAACGCCATGATCAGGGCGGGCCGATCGTCGCGCGCGGCGGCCATGATGCGCGAGTAGATCGGTGCGTCCAGGCTCATGGCGAGCAGCATGATCACGATGAGGAAGAGGCTGGAGAACACCCCGAGCAGCCCGGAGAACACGCTCTGCGCCACGTCGATCAGCTTGCCGAAATCGATGGAGGAGAGCGCCCTGTTGATCTCGGCGGCGCCGTAGCCGAGCCCGGCCAGCCACTTCTGGAGGTCGGCGATGACCTGGTTGAACTGGTGCGCGTACGTCGGCGCGAGGATGGCGAGCTGGGCCGCCGCGAAGCTGAGGATGGCGATCATGCCGAGCAGCACCACGATCACGACCAGCAAGGGGATCGTCACGAGCATCCACCCGGGGGCCTTGCGCCGGTAGAGCCACTCGCGCAGCGGGGACACGGCGATGACGAGCGTCAGCGCGAGGATCACCGGACCGAGGATCGACTGAACCGCCTGCATACCGGCCAGGACGATGACGGCGGCGGCCGTACAGACCAACACGATCAGGGCCCGGGGAACACGCTGTTCAGCCATCTCCCGTTTCTACCCGATCGGGGGGCAAAGATCGATCGGCGCCCGGTTCGCGGGCGCCCGCCCCGCCGGCACGACTGTCGCCCGGCCTGTCCCGGCGTTTCGTGGCTCGAACACTCTGGGCTGCTGTTAATCTTTTCCAGTCGGCGCAGTCCGGCGTCTTCCCTCTCCTTCCGCTGAGCGGTTCAGGCATGGGACGGCGTGGGCTAAACTCGACAAGTCTCCTCAAACGATCAGTTTCGGGTCATTCGTTCGCGAAGCGGACAAGGATCTGGTAAGTTAGAGGGGTTGCCCCGGAAACGGGGCGGCTGCGATTCCTCTGGAGTTGCGCGGTTTGGGTCAAGTGCTCCGAAATGGGGCGGTTTGACACGGACCGGGCGACACGGAAGAATAGTAAACAGAAAGAACGAAGCGAATAACGCCCCGGAGCGGATGGCTCGGTTTCGAGTCTGAGGTGATGGTGGTCGCGTCCGTTTCTTGAGAACTCAACAGTGTGCTAAAAGCCAGTGCATGACGCACAACCCCGTCCTTACCTGCATCTTCGGGTGTGGGGGGATGGATTCCTTTGGTTGACATTCATGTCGAATGTTGGCCAGGAAAAACTCGAAAACATTGTTTGGAGAGTTTGATCCTGGCTCAGGACGAACGCTGGCGGCGTGCTTAACACATGCAAGTCGAGCGGAAAGGCCCTTCGGGGTACTCGAGCGGCGAACGGGTGAGTAACACGTGAGTAACCTGCCCCTGACTCTGGGATAAGCCTGGGAAACTGGGTCTAATACCGGATATGACTACTTCGGGCATCCGATGGTGGTGGAAAGTTTTTTCGGTTGGGGATGGACTCGCGGCCTATCAGCTTGTTGGTGGGGTAGTGGCCTACCAAGGCGACGACGGGTAGCCGGCCTGAGAGGGCGACCGGCCACACTGGGACTGAGACACGGCCCAGACTCCTACGGGAGGCAGCAGTGGGGAATATTGCGCAATGGGCGAAAGCCTGACGCAGCGACGCCGCGTGGGGGATGACGGCCTTCGGGTTGTAAACCTCTTTCAGCAGGGACGAAGTTGACGTGTACCTGTAGAAGAAGCGCCGGCTAACTACGTGCCAGCAGCCGCGGTAATACGTAGGGCGCAAGCGTTGTCCGGAATTATTGGGCGTAAAGAGCTCGTAGGTGGCTTGTCGCGTCTGCCGTGAAAGCTTAGGGCTTAACCCTAGGTCTGCGGTGGATACGGGCAGGCTAGAGGCTGGTAGGGGCAAGCGGAATTCCTGGTGTAGCGGTGAAATGCGCAGATATCAGGAGGAACACCGGTGGCGAAGGCGGCTTGCTGGGCCAGTTCTGACGCTGAGGAGCGAAAGCGTGGGGAGCGAACAGGATTAGATACCCTGGTAGTCCACGCTGTAAACGTTGGGCGCTAGGTGTGGGGACCTTCCACGGTTTCCGTGCCGTAGCTAACGCATTAAGCGCCCCGCCTGGGGAGTACGGCCGCAAGGCTAAAACTCAAAGGAATTGACGGGGGCCCGCACAAGCGGCGGAGCATGTTGCTTAATTCGACGCAACGCGAAGAACCTTACCAAGGTTTGACATACACCGGAAAGCCTCAGAGATGGGGCCCTCTTCGGACTGGTGTACAGGTGGTGCATGGCTGTCGTCAGCTCGTGTCGTGAGATGTTGGGTTAAGTCCCGCAACGAGCGCAACCCTTGTTCCATGTTGCCAGCACGCCCTTTGGGGTGGTGGGGACTCATGGGAGACTGCCGGGGTCAACTCGGAGGAAGGTGGGGATGACGTCAAGTCATCATGCCCCTTATGTCTTGGGCTGCAAACATGCTACAATGGCCGGTACAGAGGGTTGCGATGCCGTGAGGTGGAGCGAATCCCTAAAAGCCGGTCTCAGTTCGGATTGGGGTCTGCAACTCGACCCCATGAAGTCGGAGTCGCTAGTAATCGCAGATCAGCAATGCTGCGGTGAATACGTTCCCGGGCCTTGTACACACCGCCCGTCACGTCACGAAAGTCGGCAACACCCGAAGCCCGTGGCCCAACCGGTTTTCCGGGGGGAGCGGTCGAAGGTGGGGCTGGCGATTGGGACGAAGTCGTAACAAGGTAGCCGTACCGGAAGGTGCGGCTGGATCACCTCCTTTCTAAGGAGCATCTGGCTTCTACCGGCTTGACGTTGGTAGTTGTCCATGTCGTGTTCATCGGCGAGTGTCCGATGCGCGGCGAGCTCATTAGTGGAGCACTGGTTATTCAGTTGGTTCGGGTTTCCGGGCTGCTAGTACCGTCTGACCGTTCCTCGTTTCGAGGTTTGGTTGGGAGTGGGAACGTGGTTGTCGGGGGGCTGGGGCTGGCTGGGCACACTGTTGGGTCCTGAGGGAACGGGCGTTTGCTTGTCTCTCGTTGACGGGACCGGTCTTCTGCCATACCTGCCGGGTTTTCTGGTGTTGGTGGCGGGGTTGATTCGGTTGGCTGTTTGTTGTTTGTGAATTGCATAGTGGACGCGAGCATCTTTTGTGGCCAAGTTTTTTAGGGCACACGGTGGATGCCTTGGCATCAGGAGCCGATGAAGGACGTGGGAGGCTGCGTTAAGCCTCGGGGAGTCGCCAACCAGACGTTGATCCGGGGATGTCCGAATGGGGAAACCTAGCACCAGTTATGTGGTGTTGCCTCCGCCTGAATGTATAGGGCGGTTGGTGGTAACGCGGGGAAGTGAAACATCTCAGTACCCGTAGGAAGAGAAAACAAGAGTGATTCCGTGAGTAGTGGTGAGCGAAAGCGGATGAGGCTAAACCGTGCATGTGTGATAGCCGGCAGGCGTTGCGTGTGCGGGGTTGCGGGACCCTCTGGCAGTCTCTGCCGAGACTGCGAGAAGTGATAAACCTGTGGGATAGTCGAAGCCTCTGGGAAGGGGCGCCGTAGACCGTGAGAGCCGGGTAGACGAAATTTTGCAGGCTTCTTGAGGGGATCCCAAGTAGCACGGGGCCCGAGAAATCCTGTGTGAATCTGCCAGGACCACCTGGTAAGCCTAAATACTCCCTGATGACCGATAGTGAACGAGTACCGTGAGGGAAAGGTGAAAAGCGCCCCGGTGAGGGGTCGTGAAATAGTACCTGAAACCGTGTGCCTACAAGCCGTAGGAGCGTAGACGTCTTCGGGCGTCTGTGATGTGACTGCGTGCCTTTTGAAGAATGAGCCTGCGAGTTATGGTGTGTGGCGAGGTTAACCCGTGTGGGGGAGCCGTAGCGAAAGCGAGTCTGAATAGGGCGTTTGAGTCGCATGCTGTAGACCCGAAGCGGAGTGATCTACGCATGGGCAGGTTGAAGCGTGGGTAAGACTGCGTGGAGGACCGAACCCACCAGGGTTGAAAACCTGGGGGATGACCTGTGTGTAGGGGTGAAAGGCCAATCAAACTCCGTGATAGCTGGTTCTCCCCGAAATGCATTTAGGTGCAGCGTTGCGTGTTTCTTGCCGGAGGTAGAGCACTGGATGGCCGATGGGCCCGACAAGGTTACTGACGTCAGCCAAACTCCGAATGCCGGTAAGTGAGAGCGTGGCAGTGAGACTGCGGGGGATAAGCTTCGTAGTCGAGAGGGAAACAGCCCAGATCACCGACTAAGGCCCCTAAGCGTGTGCTAAGTGGGAAAGGATGTGGAGTTGCTGTGACAACCAGGAGGTTGGCTTAGAAGCAGCCACCCTTGAAAGAGTGCGTAATAGCTCACTGGTCAAGTGATTCCGCGCCGATAATGTAGCGGGGCTCAAGTACACCGCCGAAGTCGTGGCACTCACACGTTTGTGTGGGTGGGTAGGGGAGCGTCGTGCGACCGGTGAAGCGGCGGAGTGATCCAGCCGTGGAGGTTGTGCGAGTGAGAATGCAGGCATGAGTAGCGAATCAGAAGTGAGAAACTTCTGCGCCGGATGACCAAGGGTTCCTGGGCTAGGCTAATCCGCCCAGGGTAAGTCGGGGCCTAAGGCGAGGCCGACAGGCGTAGTCGATGGATAACGGGTTGATATTCCCGTACCCGCTGTGATGCGCCCATATCGAATCCAGTGATACTAAGGGTCCTTAACCCCTGCTGTCCTTCGGGATGGTGGTGAGGGTGAACGCCTGGCCTGATCTGGTAGTAGGTAAGCGATGGGGTGACGCAGGAAGGTAGCCCATCCCGGGCGATGGTTGTTCCCGGGGTAAGCATGTAGGGCGGCAGATAGGCAAATCCGTCTGCCATGTAGCCTGAGATGTGATGCCGAGCCGATTGTGGTGAAGTGGGTGATCCTATGCTGCCAAGAAAAGCCTCTAGTGAGTGTCGTAGCGGCCCGTACCCGAAACCGACTCAGGTGGTCAGGTAGAGAATACTAAGGCGTTCGGGTGAACTGTGGTTAAGGAACTCGGCAAATTGCCCCCGTAACTTCGGGAGAAGGGGGGCCTCTGTTGGTGTAGGAGTTTTCCTCCGAAGCTGGTGGAGGCCGCAGTGGCCAGGGGGAAGCGACTGTTTACTAAAAACACAGGTCCGTGCGAAGTCGTAAGACGATGTATACGGACTGACGCCTGCCCGGTGCCGGAACGTTAAGGGGACCGGTTAGTGTGCCTTCGGGTATGCGAAGCTGAGAACTTAAGCGCCGGTAAACGGCGGTGGTAACTATAACCATCCTAAGGTAGCGAAATTCCTTGTCGGGTAAGTTCCGACCTGCACGAATGGCGTAACGACTTCCCCGCTGTCTCAACCACAGACCCGGTGAAATTGCACTACGAGTAAAGATGCTCGTTACGCGCAGCAGGACGGAAAGACCCCGGGACCTTCACTACAGCTTGACATTGGCGTTTGGAGCGTCTTGTGTAGGATAGGTGGGAGACTGGGAAGCCTCGACGCTAGTTGGGGTGGAGTCATTGGTGAAATACCACTCTGGTCGTTTTGAACGTCTAACCCGCGCCCGTGTATCCGGGTGGGGGACAGTGTCTGGTGGGTAGTTTAACTGGGGCGGTTGCCTCCTAAAGAGTAACGGAGGCGCCCAAAGGTTCCCTCAGCCTGGTTGGTAATCAGGTGTCGAGTGTAAGTGCACAAGGGAGCTTGACTGTGAGACTGACGGGTCGAGCAGGAGCGAAAGCTGGGACTAGTGATCCGGCATCGGCTTGTGGAAGCGGTGTCGCTCAACGGCTAAAAGGTACCCCGGGGATAACAGGCTGATCTTCCCCAAGAGTCCATATCGACGGGATGGTTTGGCACCTCGATGTCGGCTCGTCGCATCCTGGGGCTGGAGTAGGTCCCAAGGGTTGGGCTGTTCGCCCATTAAAGCGGTACGCGAGCTGGGTTTAGAACGTCGCGAGACAGTTCGGTCCCTATCCGCTGCGCGCGCAGGAGACTTGAGAGAGGCTGTCCCTAGTACGAGAGGACCGGGACGGACGAACCTCTGGTGTGCCAGTTGTTCCGCCAGGAGCACGGCTGGTTGGCTACGTTCGGAAGGGATAACCGCTGAAAGCATCTAAGCGGGAAGCTCGTCTCGAGATGAGGTCTCCCACCCTTTGTGGGGTAAGGCTCCCGGTAGATGACCGGGTTGATAGGCTGGAAGTGGAAGCGCGGTAACGTGTGGAGCTGACCGGTACTAATAGGCCGAGGACTTGTCCATAGATGTTCGCGTCGACTATGCGATTCAGAGACTGCAAACAGTCCTGCCCGCTGTGATGGTGGGTGGCTGGTTGTGTGTTTCATAGGGTTACGGCGGTTATAGCGGTTGGGAAACACCCGGTTACATTCCGAACCCGGTAGTTAAGCCTTCCAGCGCCGATGGTACTGCACTCGGGAGGGTGTGGGAGAGTAGGACGCCGCCGGACAATTTTTTGTGAGGAAGGGCCACCTCTTAACAGGGGTGGCCCTTCCTTCGTTTTTCGGGGGCTGTTTTCTCGCCGGCTGGTTGGGGTTGTGGTCGCGGCTGGCGGCTGGCGGTTGTTGTTGGGGGTCCGGTGGTGGGCCCCTTTTTTGTTGTGCGGTGTTGGTTGTTGGCGGGTTTTTCTGTGTTGTGGCGGCTGGTGGTTGTGGCCGGGGGCGGGGTTGTGGGTTGCCGGCTGGTGGTGGTGGTGTCGTGTCGGCGGTGGTTTGTGTGGTGGGTGTTTTGGGGGGTCCGGTGGGGCCCCTTTTTTTGTTTTGGGGCTGTTTCTTCGGTGGGGTGCGGGTAGCCGCTCAGGCGGTCCAGGCGCGCTGTCTTGGGTGGCTGAGGGCTCGTCGTGCAGGGGGACAGGGCGCTGTACGGGTCACAAGGGTCGGAGATAGCGATTCAACCTGTGGTGGTGCCGGGCGGGGTGTGGGGGCTGCTGTGGTGGCGAGGGTTATTGAGGGCGATGGTTGCCGGTGCTGGTCCTGAGAGCCTGGTGTGCGGGTGCGGGTGCGGGTGCAGGTGGGGGTGCCGCGGCTGGTGGCAGGGCGGTGGCGTAGGCGGCAGTGGCGTGGATAGGGGTGTGTCTGCTGTTGGTCGTGTTGTTGTGGGGCGGGACGACGCGGGGCTGGCTGCTCGGTCGGTTGTGGTGGGTTTTGGCCGGGATACGGCGGGGGAGGTTGGCGCGGAGGCGGGGGTTGCGGAGGCCGGCGTAGGACCGTGCCATGTACCACCGTGCCCGCGATGGCCGCGGGAGCGGCATCACTGGGGCGTAACTATCACGGCCGGCCGGAGCAGCCCCCGCCGCAGCGCCTACGGACCCTAGCCCTGCGCAGCGCCTACGGACCTACGCCGTGCGCAACGCCGAGAGGGCTTAGCTCTGCGGAGCGCCTACGAACCCAGGCATGGCAGCAGCGTCTACAGGCTTTAGCCCTGCGTAACGCCGAAGAGGTTCAGCGGTCAGCCACGGCAGCTTCAATGGCCCCAGGCGGCAGCAGCGCCTAAGAGGCTCAGCGCCGTGCGATGGGGTCACGGTGACACGGCGGCGGTGAGCAAGGGGGTGATGCGGTACGGGATCTGGATGGAGAGGGCGATCGTCGTGTCCGTGCGCTGGACGGCGGGCGAGGCGAGGATGCGGGCGATGATCTCCTGGAGGTGTGGCGTGTTGCGGGCGACCACCCGGCAGAGGAGGTCGGCTTGGCCGCTCGTGCCGTACACCTCGAGGATTTCGGGGATCACGTGGAGTGCCTCGACGGCTTCGGCGAGCTTGCCCTGGGCGATCTGGAGCGACGCGAAGGCGAGGATCGGATAGCCGATCTCCTCGGTCATCACGGTGGGCCCGAAGTCGCCGATCACGCCCCGGGCGGTGAGCTTCTCCAGGCGGGCCTGGACCGTGCCGCGGGCGACGCCGAGGAGGCGGGAGAGCTCGGTCAGCCCGATCCTCGGGTTGTCACGCATCGTGATCAATAGCTTGCTGTCCAGAGTGTCGAGCATGAAGCTGACGTTACGCCGACACTGTGCGATTCGACCAGTCAAAAGTGGATAACGATGGCGATATTGAACGGTCCGTGTACCTGGACTGGTCGCTCTTGCCAGCCGAAAGCCGACTTGCTGTCATATCTAAGTATGTTCGAGGAAGCCCAATACTTCGCTCCCGTCGCCAAGCGGGAAGACGGCTCGGTCACCGTGGAGTTGGCGTCCAGCCACCCCGGATTCGCCGACGCGGTCTACCGTGATCGGCGCAACGCCATCGCCGCCCTGGCGCTGAACTATCAGCTGGGCGATCCCGTCCCGCACGCGGAGTACACCGAAGAAGAGCATCAGGTGTGGGCTCTGGTGTCACGGGAACTGGCGGCCAAACACCAGCGGTACGCGATCAGGGAGTTCCTGGACGCGACCGAGCGGCTGGGGTTGCCGAAGGATCACATCCCCCAGCTTCAGGAGGTCAGTGACCGCCTCTATCCGCTCACCGGGTTCCGCTACATCCCGGCGGCGGGTCTCGTCCCGCTACGGGAGTTCTACGGCGTGCTGGCGGACGGATACTTCCACTCGACCCAGTACATCCGGCACCATTCCGTCCCGTTCTACACTCCGGAGCCGGACATCATCCACGAGGTGATCGGTCACGCGAACACGCTGGCCTCGGACCGGTTCGCGGAGCTGTACCGGGTCGCGGGAGGGGCAGCGCGGAGAGTCGAGAGCGAGGACGCCCTCCAGTTCGTCTCGAAGGTCTTCTGGTTCACGCTGGAGTTCGGCGTGATGCGGGAGGCGTCGGAGCTGAAGGCGTACGGCGCGGGGATTCTCAGCTCGTACGGCGAGATCGAGGAGTTCAGGGGCATGGACATCCGGCCGCTCGATCTCAAGGCCATGGGAACGACGGAGTACGACATCACGAAGTATCAGGACGTGTTGTTCGAGGCGATGTCGTTCGACCAGCTCGAAGACGTCGTGGGGTCCTTCTGGGCGACCTGCGACGACGACAGCATCGCGCGCCTCCTCGCTGACGGCTGAGCCACCGGAACGGCGGTCGCCGCGCCGGAGCGGTGGTCGCCGCCCTGGAGCGGTGGTGGACACCCTGGATCGACACACTGGAACCGCGGTCTGACCGGCCCCGGAACAGGCGTACTGGAACAGCGGCTGAACCGTCGGGAGAACGGAAAGCGGCTCCTCGGGCACCGGCTGGGGCCGGGCCGAGGAGCCGCCGTGGCGTCGTCAGTGGCTCGTGCGGGCCTTACTCGGGCAGGACGAGCAGGGCGTCGCCGACACCGCGCTCGACGCCGTCGGACGGGCGGTTGACGACCTTCTTGCCGATCACCATGGCGCTGGAACCGCCGCCGTCCAGGTTGATCGCGTCGCGGGCGCCCAGCCAGCGCATGATCTGCGCCGCCTCGATGAAGGACGCGCCGACGCTGTTGCCCGGGTCCCGGCCGTCGACCACGGCGAGGATCAGCTTCCCGGACGCGGTCACTCCGGCGAGGGTGCGGGGGTGGCGGCGCAGGATCATGTTGACGTTGGCCATGCCGTCCCGGTTCGCGGTGATCGCGGTCTGGCCACCGCGGACCAGGCCGATCGCGCCGGCGATGACGCTGGTCTCCGGGGTGAGCGGGATCGTCCTCTTGGTCCGCAGGTCGGTGACGGTGGTCGTCACCTGGACGGTGGCGCCCTCCTCGGCGTACTCCCACAGCCAGTCGGCGGCGGCGCCGACGCCGTGCAGGACACGGGTGCCGCGCGTGACGGCGGCGCCGGGGGAGCGCACCGCGATGACCTTGCCCGAGGCGTCGAGCACGACTTCGGTGCCGTCGTCCTTGGGGGTCTTGGCGCCGAACTCCTCGGTGTACATGACCAGTTCGTCGGGCTTGGCGACCCGGTTCACCCCCGCGACGACGGCCTTGGTGCCACCGGCGTTCGCGACGACGCTGGAGGAGAGCTCGGTGATGCGGGCCGTGCGGCCCTTGAGGACGATGCCGATGCGACCGGCAACGGCTTCGCTGAGCAGCTTTCCGTTGACGACGGAGAGGCCGGTCGGGTCGCCACGCAGGTTCTTGAGGGTGTGGATGTCGAAGAACCCACCGTTGACGGCGACCGTGGCTCCGGCGGCCTTGGCCATCGAGGAGACCGTTTCACGCTTGGCGACGCTGACGCCGAGGGAGGACCGGAACGAGCCGCGGAAGGTGCGCGGGTCGATCGTGACCACCCGCATCGACCAGGGGCCGGAGGTCTGGAAGCCGTCGTCGCCGGTGTAGTCGACCTTGGAGCTGATGCCGGCCTTCTTCAGCTCCTTCACGACCTTGGCGGCCTCGTCCTTGTCCTTGAGGGACCAGGAGCCGACGTGGACCGACCAGAAGTCGGCGGCGGGGAAGTCGGCGACGGCGGGCCGGGTGAACTTCACGATGACCGGCGTCATCCCGGCGTCCTGGACGGCGACCGCCTGGGTCTGCGCGGTGGCTTCGGTCATGAAGTCCTTGCCCCCGGCGATGACGCTGACCGTGTAGCCGTCCTTGGAGGTGCCGTGCTTCACGGTGAAGTAGTCGATGCCGGGGCCGAGGGACTTGTGCGCCGACTTGGGGACGCCGGCCTGGCCGAGGGGGAATGCGGTCGTGGGCAGGCCGGTGACCGGAGCGGCGACGGCGCTGGACGTGGTCAGCCCGACAAGCGTCGGCATCCCGACGGCCAGGGCGGCGGCGCCGGCGATCAGGCGGCGTTTCATTGCGGTCTCTCCCATTCATGATCCGTAAAATGACCATGGTGGCGAGAAACGCAATGCGACGGGAGTGAAAACCGGTAATTATCGAAAAATGTGGCGAGATTCGCATCCGCAAATTCCGACAATTACGACACTCTCCCCTAAAGGGGACTAATCGCTAAGGGTGGTGGGAGTCGATCTCGCGGGCCCGCTGCATGAACTCCCGCGCCGAGTGCGCCTCGACGTAGACGAGTACGCCGTCCCGGCGGCGGGAGAGTCCCCAGTAGTGCGAGGTGGACTTGCCCCACCAGATCGTCCATCGGGGGAAGCGGGCGGACAGGGCGCGGACCACGGTGTCCGGACTGATCTCAGGTTCGCTGGTCGTCTGCACCCATCGAGAAAACCACATCGCACCGTGCGCACATCCCTACGGAACGTGGCCGGTGCGATAGGTCTTATACCTGGGTGGGAAAACCGCTCCCGCCGGGGTCAGGATCGGGAGTGGTAGACCTTCCGGAGCGTCTCGTGCACCGTCCAGGTCGTCTTGGCACCCTCGGCGAGCAGGCAGACGTCGCCGGGGCCGACCTCGACGGTCGCCCCGCCCTCGACCTCGATCGTGGCGCGGCCGGTGAGCACGACGAAGATCTCGTCGGCCTCGACGTCGGTGACCACGCCCGGCGTGATCTCCCATACGCCGCGACCCGGGCTGAGCTGCGCCAGCGCCACTCTCGGGTCACCGGAGACGATCTGGCCCGGGTCCAGGTCGTACGGCTCCAGCTCCACGTCGGCGACGGGGAGGGCGATCGCCCCGGCGGCGGCCAGGTTGTCGGAAATCATGTGGTCAGCACCTTTGCCAGAGTGGCCCCATCGAGGCCGGTTACGGTCAGATCGTCGGCCCCGGTCATGGTCTCGGCCGCGACCAGTGCGTTGACGATGGCTTCCTCGGTCGCCTCGATGACCGCGTAGAACAGCGGGTCGATGTACTCGTCGGAGAGCGCGGTCACCTGGTACGTGCGCGGCGTGGCCGAGTCCAGCGCAGCCGAGGGGATGTTCCTGTTGCCGGTGGAGAAGCACAGGAAGCCGTCGCCGCTGAAGTTCTCGCCCGCACCGCCGGTTCTGGCGATGCCGAGCCCGGCCCGCTGCGCGAGCCGCCTGCACTGGTGGGGGAGGAGCGGCGCGTCGGTCGCCACGATGCCGATGATCGAGCCGGCGCCCTCGTGCGCCACCGGCTCGGCGGGCAGCCGCTCGCCGACGTTGACCCCGTTGACCGTCAGCCGTTCCCTCTTGCCGTGGTTGGCCTGGACGAGGACGCCGACCGTGTAGCCGTCCACGACGCGCGAGGCCGTGCCGATGCCGCCCTTGAAACCGTGGCAGATCATGCCGGTGCCGCCGCCGACCGAGCCTTCGGCGACCGGGCCCCCACTGGCCTCGCGGTACGCCTGGTGGACGTGCTCACGCCGGACGTGCTGGCCGCTGATGTCGTTGAGCCGGCCGTCCCAGGTCTCACCCACGACCGGCTGTGACCACGCCGGCCTGCCGGTGCTGATCTCGAGTTCCACCAACGCGTCCCTGACCACGCCCACCGATGCGGTGTTGGTCAGGGCGATCGGGGAGGTGAGCACCCCGAACTCCTCCAGGACGGCCATGCCGGTGATCTCGCCGCAGCCGTTGAGCCAGTGGAGGCCGGCGTACAGCGGCTCGTCGAAGGTCGAGTCCCCGTGGGGAAGGATGACCGTCACTCCGGTGCGGACCGGGCCCTGACCGGTGGCCCGGGGCCCCTCGCCACTGATCAGCGTTGTGTGGCCGACGCGCACTCCGGCGACGTCGGTGATGGCGTTGTGCGGCCCCGGCGTTCCCGTGCCGATAACGATGCCGTGCTCGCGAGCCCTCAACGGGCCTCCCTTCGAAAGGATTCCAAGGCAAGCAGTGCCACGTGAAGTGACAGGCACGATTCAACATCGTCCAGGTCGGTGTCCAAAACGCGTTCGAGGCGGCGCAGCCGGTCGTAGAACGCCGGCCGGGACAGGTGGGCCTTCTGCGCGGCGACGGCCTTGTTGCGCCCGGCGTCCAGATAGATCCGCAGAATGCGGGTCAGGTCGCCGTTGCGCTGGGCGTCGTGGGCGAGCAGCGTGCCGAGCTCGCGCTCGGCGAAGGTCTGCAACCGGGAGTCGTCGCGCAGCAGGTGGAGCAGGCCGCGCAGCCGCAGGTCGGGCAGCCGGTAGAAGGCTCGCCCGTCAGGCTGGCGCACCGCCACGTCCGCCACCTGCTCGGCTTCGAGGAAGCTGCGTCGTACGTCCCTGATGGACTCGACCACGGAGCCGGCGGCGAGCACGAACGTGCCGGTGTAGGAGGTGCGCAGCCGGTCGGCGAGCGCGTTGAGCGCGGCCTCGGCCGTGAGGCGCGGAGGCAGGGGGATCAGCAGGCCGACGTGGTGCTGGTCCAGCGTGCCGACCAGGGCGGGGAGCTTGGCGTCGCGGCACGCCGCCGCGCCCGCCTCGGCCAGCTCCCCGAGCTGGGCCTGCTCGCCCAGCGCCGTGTCGGTGGGGCCGGTCAGCCGGATGACGGCGCTGACCAGCTTCCGCCCGGTGAGCGGCACGCCGACGGCGCGAGCCCGGGCGGCCGCCTCCTCCGGGTCGGCGTACGCGTGGGTCAGGATGCCGGTGATGATCGTGCCGTGGGCCTGGCGCTCCAGGGACTCCTGGTGGCGTTCGAGCAGACGGCTGAGCGCGAGCGTGGTGGCGGCCCGCTCGGCGAGCACGATGTCGCGGGGGCTGGGCTCGCCGTCGCAGAGCAGGATCAGCCGGCCCCAGTCCTGTCCCCGGGCGCCGACCATGGTGATCAGCCAGCCCGAGGCCGCGTCGTACGCGGTGCGCTCGTCGGGGGCGACCCCACGGGAGCGGGTCTCCCAGCTCGCCAGCAGTGTCCCCGTGTCGCGGCCGGCGGTGTCGCAGGCGAGCACCTGGTGGGCGAGGTTCTCCAGCAGGACCGGCCGGCCGGAGAAGCGGGCGACCTGGCCGAGCACCTCGGCCGGGGGCGCGCCCTCGACCGACAGCTCGGTGAACACCTCGTGCAACTGCTCGGACGCCCGCAGCTCCTGGAGCTGGATGTCGATGATCCGGGCGTGCACCGACTCGGTGATCTGCACGAACGGCGTCTCGCGGGCCAGCACGATCAGGGGCAGGCCGTGTTCCTCCGCCGCCTTGACGACCAGGCGGGGCAGCTCGCGCACGAACTTGCGTCCGAGCTCGACCACGAGGCCGGAGGCGCCGACCGCGGCCAGGTCGGCGATGTAGTCGGCGAGTTTGTCGGGCTCGTCGGGCAGGGCGACGCCGGTGGTGAGCACCAGCTCACCACCGCGCAGCATGGTGGCGATGTCGCTGATCTCGCCGACGTGGACCCAACGCACGCGGGTGTCCAGCCGGTCCGAGCCGGCCACCACCCGTGGGTTGCCACGCCGGACGGCGTCGAGCGCGAGCACGTCGGCGACCGTCGGAAGCATGTCCATGAGGCTACCTGATCATTATGTAAGGCCGATGCGGGCCAGCCTGACAGGATGACGCGGAGTCGACCCGCGTCTCCGCCACTAAGGGCTGGTCCTGGGCGGGTCCTGAGCGGCCCGCTCTCCGCCGGCCTGTTCGGTGCCGCCGGCTTCCGTGCCGCTCTTTTCCGCGCCACGCTTTTCCGCGCCGGAGCCGGGCCGGCGCGCGTCGAGGCCGTCGAGCAGTGCGACCAGGCCATAGTCGAAGGCGATCTGCCGCGCGACCAAGGGATCGATGCCGCTGGCGGTGTAGTCCTTGTATTGCTTGAGGAGGTCGGGGTGCCCGACCGCCAGTCCCTCGATCGTCGGCATCATCTCGTTCTGGGCCTCGCACGGGGAGTCGCCCGCGCGGTTCACCATGCCGCGCCACGCCGCCTCGGGTACGGCGGAGCCGAGGGTGTACGCGGAGACGGCCCCGACGGCGAAGTCGATGTCGATGCCTTGGAACCCGGCCTTCTTGCAGGCCTTGACCAGCAGGTCCACCATCGTCAGCGCGTTCGGCCCGATGCCCGGCAGCACTCCGATGAGCCCGACGGACCACGGGTGCGCGAGGATCGCCCCGCGCAGGCCCCACGCGATGGCCCCCGCGGTCTCGCGCCAGCTCGCCCCGACGGGTGTCGGCACCTCGCGGTAGACCTCGTCCATGGCGAGTTCGAGCAGTTCGTCCTTGTTCGCGACGTGCCAGTAGAGGCTGGTCGCCCCCGCGCCGAGCCGGGCGCCGAGCTTGCGCATGCTCAGCGCGTCGAGCCCCTCCGCGTCGAGCAGTTCGATGGCGGCGCGAACGATCTGGTCGCGGCTGAGCCCCTGCTCGCGCCGCCCCTTGCGTTCCCGGGTCCAGACGGAGGTGAAGGGCTTCGCTGACATCATCACAGGATATTTCCTCGCACGGCGTACGAGGTTTATCGTACAGTGTGCGATCTGAATCGCACACTGTACGAGGGGAAGAACGATGTCACATCCGCGCCGGTGGTGGATCCTCGGCGTTCTCTGCCTGAGCCTGCTTGTCCTCGTCGTGGACAACACCGTGCTCAACCTGGCGATCCCCGCGCTCATGCGGGACCTGGGAGCCAGTCCGTCGGACATTCAATGGATCATCGATTCGTACGTTCTGGTGTTCGCGGGCCTGCTGCTCACCGCGGGAAGCCTCTCCGACCGGTACGGCCGGCGCCGGATGCTCATCGTCGGCCTGGTCTTCTTCGGCGGGGCCTCCGTACTGGCGATGCTCGCGGCGCAGCCGTGGCAGCTCATCGGCGCGCGGGCGCTGATGGGCGTCGGCGGCTCGTTCATCATGCCGTCCACGCTGTCGATCCTGATCACCGTCTTCGACGAGTCGGAGCGGCGTAAGGCCATCGCCGCCTGGAGCTCGGTCGCGATGCTCGGCGTGATCGCGGGGCCGACGATCGGCGGGTTCCTCCTCCAGCACTACTACTGGGGCTCGGTCTTCCTGCTCAACGTGCCGATCGCCGCGCTCGCCGTCATCGCCGCCGTGGTGCTGATGCCCGAGACGCGCGGCTCGACCCGGAAGATCGACCCCGTGGGCGTCGTCCTGTCGGTCGTCGGCATGGCCGCCCTGGTGTGGGTCGTCATCGTCCTGCCCACCGACGGCCTGGACCCGCTCTCCCTCGCGGTCGCGGTGATCGCGCTCGCCGGGTTCGTGTTCTGGGAGCGCAGGGCCGAGCACCCCATGCTTCCGCTCGGGCTGTTCCGCGACCGGTCGTTCAGCGGCGCCTGCTTCTCCATCGTGCTGCTTTCCTTCGGCTCGGGCGCGCTGATGCTGGCGCTCACGCAGTACCTCCAGTTCGTGCTCGGCTACGAGCCGATGCGCGCGGGGCTCGCGCTGCTGCCGTACGTCGTGGCCGCGCTCGTGTTCAACGGGCTCGGCGCCGGGCTGGGCAAGAAGGTCAGCAACCGCACGCTGATTGTGGTCGGCCTGTTCGTGATGGCCGCAGGGTTCGGCGTGTTGTCCACGCTCACCGGCGGGTACGGCACGCTCATCACCGGCCTGATCGTCATGGGCGTCGGCGGCGGTCTCGCCGGTCCCGCGGCGTACGCGACGCTGATGGGCGCGGTGCCGGCCGAGCACGCGGGCGTCGGCTCCGCGCTGAACGACACCGTCCAGCAGGTCGGTATGGCGCTGTCGGTGGCCGTGCTCGGCAGCGTGCTGGCCGGGGCGTACACCGCGGCGATGCCGGAGTCGGCGCCCGAGGCGGCGCGCGACTCGATCAGCGGAGCGCTGGCTCTGGGAGATCCGTCGATCGTGGCCACGGCCAAGGAGGCGTTCGTGTCGGCCATGTCCGTCGGCTCCCTCGTCGGGGTCGGCTGCTCGCTGGCCGCCGCGGTGGTGGCGCTGCTGGTGCTGCGCCGCTCGGCCGCGGCGGGGACGCCGGCGGCCGATGCGCCCGTCGCGGGGGCGCCCACGGCGGGTACGCCGGCCTGATCCGTCGCTTCACCCGAGGTACGGCCGCTGCGCCCCGGCGGCCGTACCTCTATTTGTCCGGACATGCGGATGTCTTTTCGGGGGTTTCATCATGTAAGGCAGAACATGAGAACGCCGACATGGTGCGGGTGGGAGCGGAGGGCGCGAGGCGGGATACTCGACACCATGTCGGACCTTCTTGCCCGCCACCGCGCGGTAATGCCCAACTGGCTCGCCCTGAACTACGAAGAGCCCCTCGAGATCGTCAGCGGCAAGGGCAACCGTGTCGTCGACTCCTCCGGCAAGAGCTACCTCGACTTCTTCATCGGGATCCTGACCAACATGATCGGGTACGACGTGCCCGAGGTGCGCGAGGCCGTCGAGCGGCAGCTCGCCACCGGTGTGGTCCACACGTCCACGGCGTACCTGCTGCGCGGGCAGATCGAGCTGGCCGAGAAGATCGCCAAGCTTTCCGGCATCGAGGACGCCAAGGTCTTCTTCACCAACTCCGGCACCGAGGCGAACGAGACCGCGCTGCTGCTCGCCACCTACGCGCGCAAGTCGGACCAGGTCCTGGCCATGCGGCAGAGCTACCACGGCCGCTCCTTCGGCGCGATCAGCGTCACCAGCAACCGGTCGTGGAAGAACAACTCGCTCTCGCCGCTCAACGTGCACTTCCTGCACGGAACCGACCGGCACCTCGCCCAGTTCCGCGGGATGTCGGACGCCGCCTACATCGAGGCCTGCGTCGACGACCTGCGGCACGTGCTCTCCACCGGCGTGTCGAACAACGTCGCGGCGCTGATCGCCGAGCCGATCCAGGGGGTCGGCGGCTTCACCATGGCCCCCGACGGCCTGTTCGCGGCGTACAAGGAGGTCCTGGACGAGGAGGGCATCCTCTTCATCTCCGACGAGGTCCAGACCGGCTGGGGCCGGACCGGCTCCGCGTTCTTCGGCATCCAGAACCACGGCGTGACGCCCGACATGATGACCTTCGCCAAGGGGCTCGGCAACGGCTTCGCGGTCGGCGGCATCGTCGCCCGGCGCGACCTGATGGACGGGCCGCACGCGCTCGGCGTGGCCACCTTCGGCGGCAACCCCATCTCGATGGCGGCGGCGAGGGCTACCCTCGACTACGTCCTCGACAACGACCTGCAGGCCAACGCCGCCAAGACGGGCGAGATCATCATCTCCGGCCTGCGCGAGGCCGCGGCCCGGCTGCCGATCGTCAAGGAGGTCCGCGGCAAGGGCCTGATGTTCGCGATCGAACTCGTGGACCCGGGCACGAAGGCGCCCGCCCCCGCGCTGGCCGTCCGCTTCATGGAGGAGACCCGCAAGCTCGGTCTGCTCGTCGGCAAGGGCGGCCTGCAGGGCAGCGCGCTCCGCATGGCCCCGCCGCTCACCCTGACCGAGGACGAGGCCCGGGAGGGCCTGGACATCATGATCACCGCTCTGGAGACCGTCAACGATGAAGCACGTTAACCACTGGATCAACGGGACCCGCGTCTCCGGAGGGGGCCGCACCTCCGAGATCTTCAACCCGGCCACGGGCGAGGTCAGCGGCACCGTCGAGCTCGCGGCCATCGAGGACGTGGACGCCGCCGTCGAGGCGGCGAAGGCGGCGTTCCCCGCCTGGCGCGACGCGTCGCTGGTCAAGCGGGCCCAGATCCTCTTCCGCTTCCGCGAGCTGCTGGACCGGAACCGTGACGAGCTGGCCGCGCTGATCAGCGCCGAGCACGGCAAGGTGCACTCCGACGCGCTCGGCGAGGTCGCCCGCGGCATCGAGGTCGTGGAGTTCGCCTGCGGCATCCCGCACCTGCTCAAGGGCGGTTTCTCCGAGAACGTCTCCACCCGCGTGGACTCGTACTCCATCCGGCAGCCGCTCGGCGTGGTCGCCGGGATCACGCCGTTCAACTTCCCGGCGATGGTGCCGATGTGGATGTTCCCCGTGGCGATCGCCTGCGGGAACACGTTCATCCTCAAGCCGTCGGAGCGCGACCCCTCCGCGTCGCTGCTGATCGCCGAGCTGTGGAAGCAGGCGGGCCTGCCCGACGGCGTGTTCAACGTCGTCCAGGGCGACAAGGTCGCCGTCGACCGGCTGCTTGAGCACCCCTCCGTCGCGGCCGTCTCCTTCGTCGGCTCGACCCCGATCGCCCGGTACGTGTACGAGACGGGGACCGCGCACGGCAAGCGGGTCCAGGCGCTGGGCGGCGCCAAGAACCACATGCTCGTACTGCCCGACGCGGACCTGGACCTGGTCGCGGACTCGGCCGTGTCGGCGGGCTTCGGCTCGGCCGGCGAGCGGTGCATGGCGATCTCCGTCGTGCTCGCCGTGGACCCGGTCGGCGACGAGCTGGTGAGCAAGATCGTCGAGCGGGTCGGGAAGCTCACCATCGGCCCCGGCGACCAGCCGACGTCCGAGATGGGCCCGCTGGTCACCGAGGTCCACCGCGACAAGGTGGCCTCCTACATCGACCTCGGCCTGGAGGAGGGCGCCAAGCTCGTGGTCGACGGCCGCGAGACGCCCGTCCAGGGCGGGGCGGCCGCCGCGCAGACCCCGGGCTTCTGGCTCGGCCCCACCGTGCTCGACCATGTCCCGGCCAACTCCCGGGTCCACCGCGAGGAGATCTTCGGCCCGGTCCTGTCCGTCGTGCGGGTCAAGTCGTACGAGGAGGGCCTGGAGCTGATCAACACCGGCGAGTACGGCAACGGCACCGCGATCTTCACCAATGACGGCGGCGCGGCCCGGCGCTTCCAGAACGAGGTGGAGGTCGGCATGGTCGGCATCAACGTGCCGATCCCCGTACCGATGGCGTTCTACAGCTTCGGCGGCTGGAAGGCGTCGCTCTTCGGCGACACGCATGTCCACGGCGCCGAGGGCGTGCACTTCTACACCCGGGGCAAGGTCGTGACGTCGCGCTGGCTCGACCCCTCGCACGGGGGCGTGAACCTCGGCTTCCCGACCAACAAGTAACGGGGCGTACCGGCCGGACGCGCGCCGGGGCGTGGGAACACGCCCCGGCGCGCGTCGCCTTACTTGACGCTGCCGACGCCGCAGAGGAAGTAGGACTTCACCGTCTCCAGGCGCGGCGCGAGCACCGGGCTGTCCGGCCGCCACTCGTGCAGATTGACCACGCCCGGCTCGACCATGTCCAGGCCGTCGAAGAACGGCTCGATCTCGCTGGACACGCGCGCCACGAACTGCGCGGACGCGCTCCGGTAGATGCCCTCGACCGGAGGGGCGGACTCGGGACGTTCGTCCACCGCCACGTGCGAGATGACCATGTGGCTGCCCGGGGGCAGCGCGCTCCGGATCTGGGCGATGATGCCGATGGGGTCGTCGGAGTCCGGGATGAAGTGGACGATCGCCAGCAACAGCACGGCGATCGGCTCGTCGAAGTTCAGGTGGCCGCGCACCTCGGGGTGGTTCATGATCTCGCCCGGCTGCCGGAGGTCGCCCTCCACGACGACCACCTGGGGGCTGTCCTGCAGCAGGGCGCGGGCGTGGACGAGCACCTGCGGGTCGTTGTCCACGTAGACCGTACGGGCCTCGGGGGCTACCTCGGCGACCACCTGGTGCACGTTCTGCTGGGTGGGCAGGCCGGCGCCGATGTCGAGGAACTGGCGGACGCCCTGTTCGGCGAGGAACCGCACCGCGCGCTGCAGGAAGGCGCGGTTCTCCCTGATCCCGATCGGGATCTCCGGCACGTAGCGCAGGACCTGTTCGGCCGCCGCGCGGTCGGAGGGGAAGTTGTCCTTGCCGCCCAGGTAATAGTCGTACATCCGTGCCGCATTGGGAGTATTCGGATCAAACTCGACGCCCATCACGTCCCCTATTCATCGCTGATCCTCGCGCGCCGCGTACCGGGCTGAATTCACTGGAAAAGCTGAGATATCTGGATATCTGAGGAAAAGCTAGCTTATCGGGGTTTTGTGGTGCCATGATCGGGTCCGTGACTTCCCCGCCTCGCGTGCTGGGCGCACAGCTTGCGGACGGCATCTCCAAAGGAAACATGCGGGCTCTGCTGTTCCTCGCGACCGCGGGGACGGCAGTCGTCTCCTTCCTGCCGTCGACCCAGCCGCACATCCTCACCACCATCCTCGGCGTGCCCGAGTCGGAGCAGGGCACGATCGTCGGCCTGCTGACCTCGTCCGCCGAGCTCGCGATGATCCTCAGCCTGGCCTGGTACGGCGCGCTCGCCGACCGATTCGGCCGCCGCCTCATCGTGGTCGGCGGTCTGGCATTGTGCGCGATCGGTGCCCTGCTGTTCCCCTTCGCCGGCAACACCACCGTCCTCGTCGCCCTGAGGGTGATCTTCGGGCTGGGTGTCGCGGCCATCAACGCCATGCTCTCGACGATCGCCATCGACTACGTGCGTGAACGGTCGCGCGGCAAGTCGTACGGGCTCATCGGCGTCTTCGGCGGGCTCGGCGCGCTGATCGCGGTGCTGGTCGTGGCCAAACTGCCGCAGACCATGGAGAAGCGCGGCCTGGATCCGGTGGCGGCGACCCGGGTGTCGTTCCTGCTGATCGCGGCGGGCATCCTGCTCGTGGCCGGCCTCCTCTGGGCGACGCTCTCCCGGGTTCCCGCCGCGGCCACCACCGAGCGCACGCCGCTGGCCCGCCTGGTCCGCGAAGGGCTCGTGCTCGGACGCGATCCCGGCGTCGCGCTCTCCTACGCCGCCTCGTTCGTCGCGCGCGCCGACCTCGCCATCGTCGTGAGCTTCCTGTCGCTCTGGATCGTCAAGTACGCGACCGCCGAAGGCGGGCTGTCGAGCGCCGAGGCGCTGGCGAAGGCGGGTGCGGTGGTCGGCATCTCGCAGACCGTCGCGCTGGTGTTCGCGCCCCTCTTCGGCTGGCTGGGCGACCGCATGCGCCGCGAGGACCTGCTCATCCTGGCCCAGTTCATCGGCGCGGGCGCCTACCTGTCGACGCTGCTCGTCAGCGATCCCCTCGGCCCGGGCATGATGATCGTCGCCGTGCTCATCGGCATCGGCGAGATCGCCGGCATCACGACCGCGGGGCCCATGCTGGCGCAGCAGGTTCCCGCCGCGGTGCGAGGGACGGCGTTCGGGGTGCACACGCTCTGCGGCGCCCTCGGCGTCATGATCATCTCGGCGCTGGGCGGGGCACTCCACGACGCGTGGCGTCCCGCGGGGCCGTTCGTGGTCGCCGGCGTTTGCGGTCTGCTCGTCGCCGTCTTCGGCCTCGTCGTACGGCACCGCATCAAGGCCAGAGCCGACGAGGGGCCCGCGCGCGAGGCGCTCACCACGGTCTGAGGGGCGGCCTCAGGGAAGGCGGGACGGGACGGCGGCGCGCGAACGGGGTCGTCCCGCCGCCGCGCCAGTAGGCTCGGGACGTCCGTTTCCTAAGGGGGTCCGAGTGGCGATCCGTCCTGCCCGCCCTTCCCGTCGTGCCCACCCCGCCCGCGCCCCCCGGCGCCCGCGCACCGCCGCGCCGTGCGCCGCCATCGCCCTCATCGGACTGCTCGCCGCGGCCTGCGGCGCAACGGAGCCGACGACGGCCGGGATGGCCGCGACCACCCCCGCGACCAGCCCCGCCACCACGACTGTCACCACGACCGCCACCACGACGGCGACAGCCACGGCGACGCCGCATTCCCAGGGAGCGGGGACCCCGGCGGTCGGATCCGGGGCCGTGCCGCGGGCGCGCGCGACCGGCCCGTCGCCGAGCCCCACCTCGGCCACGCCGTCCAAACCGGAGAAGACCCCCACGCCGATCGCCTCGACAGGACCGGGGGAGGGCGCGGTCAACGTCCTCGCGCTCCCCGGATACGTCGAATGGGGCGGCACCGACCCCAAGGTCAACTGGGTGACGCCGTTCCAGGCGAGGACCGGCTGCAAGGTGAACCTGCGCACCTACGACACCGCCGCGGCGGCCGCCGGGGCGCGGCCGCTCGACCCCGGCTCGTTCGACGTGGTCGCCGCCCCACCCGAGGTGGCGGGCAAGCTGATCGACGAAGGCTCCGTCGCCCCGCTGAACACCTCGCTGATCGCGGCCTACCATGACATCCCCAAGCGGCTGCGCCGGCTGGAAACGCGTAAGGGCGACGCGTACGGCGTGCCGTACCTGTGGGGGGTCAACGAGGTCCTCTACGACTCCTCCAAGGAGGGGCCGAGGACGGCGGCGGCACTCTACGGCGGCACCGGCAAGGTCATGCTCAAGGACAGCCCGCTGACGATCGCCGACGCCGCCCTCGTGCTGAAGCGGCGCGGAGCCGACATCGAGGACCCCTTCCAGCTCACGCCGTCCCAGCTCGACGACGCGGTCAAGCTGCTGTCCCGTGGGAAGCCGGCCGGCCGCGTCTACTGGCGTGACCCCATCGAGGTCGTCCAGGGGTTCGCCTCCGGGTCCGTACGGCTCGCCCAGGGCACGCCGTACCAGCGGGACGTGCTGGCCCGAGGCGGTCGGCCGGTGAAGGCGGCGAGCGGGCCGGTGACCGGCTGGGCCGACGCATGGATGGTCTCCTCGGCGGCCGCCCACCCCTCGTGCGCGTACGAGTGGCTCGACTGGGTCAGCTCGGTGACGGTGCAGAAGGACGCGGCCGAGTGGGTGGGGCTGGCCCCGGCCAACAGCGAGGCGTGCGCCGGCCGTACGCGGCGGATCTGCGCGGACGACGAGTCGTTCGACGATGTTCACTTCGCCTCGCGCCCGGCGAAGAACTGCGCGGGCGGGGACGGGGTGTGCGTGCCCTATGGCCAGTGGGTCGAGCGCTGGAAGCGCCTCGTGGGCTGATCTCCGGCCTTCGGGGAGCGCTCAGGAGAACGCCCGGCTGCGGCGCTGGAGCGGAATCGCGCCCTCCGGGACGGGCAGCAGCGCCTCGGCGCAGTCGTCGCACGCGTGGACGGGCGCGTCGTCGGGAAGCCGGCCCACCAGAACCCGGGGTCGCGGCCATTTCTTGTGGCACACCACGCAGGCGTCACCTTCGAGTTGGGTCGCGGTCAGGCCCGCGGGGTCGAACGTCGGCACGAGCCTTCCGGCCCCTTTCGGATCCCACCCCATCGCGTTCCCCCTTCGCATACCCGAACCGTTATAACGCGGTTACGTCGTGTGATCGATTAGGGAGATGCCAAGCACGGGTTAAATCGCAGGCATGTGGCAGACCGTATAACAACAAAAGGGACACCCGGCGTGAAGCCGGGTGTCCCCCGTAAACCTTGCTTCCTACGCGACCGCGGCGATGGCCTTCTCCAGAATGGACAGGCCCTCCTCCAGCAGCTCGTCGGAGATGACGAGCGGCGGCAGGAAACGCAGGACGTTCCCGTACGTGCCGGCGGTCAGCACGAGCAGGCCCTCGGCGTGGCACCGGCGCGCGATCTCGGCGGTGGCGGCCGCGTTCGGCTCCTTGCCGCCGGGCTGCACCAGCTCGATCGCGACCATGGCGCCCCGGCCGCGGGCTTCGCCGACGATCTCGAAGCGCTCCTTGAACGCGTTGAGGCGGGAGAGCATGACCTCGCCGATGTGCGCGGCGCGCTCGACGAGCTTCTCCTCCTCGATGGTCTCCAGCACGCCGAGCGCCGCCTCGCAGGCGAGCGGGTTGCCGCCGTACGTGCCGCCGAGGCCGCCGCCGTGGACGGCGTCGAGCAGCTCGGCCCGGCCGGTCACGGCCGCCAGCGGGAGGCCGCCCGCGATGCCCTTGGCCGTGACGATGATGTCCGGGACGATGCCCTCGTGCTCGCAGGCGAACATGTCGCCGGTGCGGGCGAAGCCCGTCTGCACCTCGTCGGCGATGAAGACGATGCCGTTGGCCTTGCAGAACTCGACGATCTTGGGCAGGAAGCCGGGCGCCGGCTCGATGAAGCCACCCTCACCGGCGATCGGCTCGATGACCACGGCGGCGACGTTCTCGGCGCCGATCTGCTTGGTGATCATGTCGATCGCCTGGGCGGCGGCCTCGTCGGCGCAGTTCTCCGGACCGGTCGGCCAACGGAAGGGGTAGGCCAGCGGCGCCCGGTACACCTCGGGAGCGAACGGCCCGAACCCGTTCTTGTACGGCATGTTCTTGGCGGTCAGCGTCATCGTGAGCAGCGTCCGGCCGTGGTAGCCGTGGTCGAACACGACGACCGCCTGGCGGCCGGTCGCGTTCCTGGCGACCTTGACGGCGTTCTCGACGGCCTCGGCGCCGCTGTTCACCAGGAACGTGCGCTTCTCGTGGTCGCCGGGGGTGAGCGCGTTGAGCTTCTCGCACACCGCGACGTACGACTCGTACGGCGTGACCATGAAACAGGTGTGGGTGAAGTCGGCGACCTGCTTCTGGACCCGCTCGACGACGCGCGGCGCGGCGTTGCCGACGCTCGTCACGGCGATGCCCGAACCGAAGTCGATCAGGGAGTTGCCGTCCACGTCCACGACCACGCCGCCGCCGGCCTGGGTGATGAAGACGGGCAGAGTCGTGCCGACGCCGGAGGGCACGGCGGACTGCTTGCGCGAGAACAGCTCGCGCGACTTGGGGCCGGGGATCTCGGTGACGAGGCGGCGCTCCTGGGGAAGTCCGGGGCCGCCGTGCGGGGCAGTGCTCATGCCATCGACGGTACGGCCCACGTCCCGGCCTGCCGATGTGTCGCCGTGGCACAATGGTGATGTTCGTTTGTACCAGGTGGATAAGTCGAGGACGACATGGCGCCGACGCTGCGCAGAGTGACGGCGATGGCCCCGCTCCATCTGGAGGTCCTGGCGGGCGCGGCGGCGCTCGACCGGCAGGTCCGCTGGGTGGCGGTGAGCGAGCTCGAGGATCCCACACCCTTCCTTGAGGGCGGAGAGCTGGTCCTCACCACCGGCATGCGGCTCGACGCCGGTAACGCCCTGCCGTACGTGTCGCGGCTGGTCGCCAGGGGCGTCACCGGGCTCGGTTTCGGCGTCGGCCTGTCCCACGAGGATGTGCCTGCCGAACTGGTCGAGGCGGCGGCCGTGGCCGGGCTTCCGCTCATCAAGGTGCCGAGGGACACCCCGTTCATCGCGATCGGCAAGGCGGTCAGCGAGCTGCTCGCGGCCGAGCAGTACGAGGAGATCAGCCGCGCGTTCGCCGCTCAGGGCCGGCTCACCAGGGCCGCGCTCCAGCCGGAGGGCATGAGCGCCGTGATCGAGCGGCTCGCCCGCGAGATCGACGGCTGGGCGCTGCTCCTCGACCCCGCCGGGGCGGTGCGCCACGCCGCGCGCACGGGACAGCCGGCCGCGCGGGCCCACGCGCTGGAGCCGGAGCTGGCGCGGCTGCGCGCCCCCGGAGCTCCCTCCAGCATCGCCCTGTCCGTGCCGGGCGAGCACGTGATCGTGCAGCCGCTCGGTCGTCGCGGTTTCTTCGCGGTGGGCTCCGCGCGGCCGTTCACCCCCGTCGGCCACACCGTCGTCAACGCGGCCGGATCGCTGCTGACTCTCGGGCTGGAGCAGGGGCGCGAGCAGCGGGCGGCCGAGCGGCGGGTGCGCGCCGCCGTGCTGCGGCTGCTGCTCGCGGGGGAGCGCGCGGCGGCGGGCGAGACCGTCGCCGCGATGGGCGAGGAGCTGCCCGCCGAGCCGTTCGTCGTCCTCGCCTGCGACACCGACGAGCCTCTCGCCCACGGCTTCCCGTACGGGGGGCTGACCGTGACGCTGGCCGGCCAGGCGGAGGCCGAGGGCGTGATCGCGCGGGTGGCCCGGCGGGGACGGGTCGGCGCCAGCGGGCCGGTGGCGTACGCGGAGCTGGCCTTGGGGCTCGACCAGGCGGAACGCGCGCTGGCGTCGGCCGCTCCGATCGCCCGGTTCCCCGAGCTGGCCGGACAGGGTGTGCTCTCCCTGCTCGACCCGGCCGCCGCCGCGGCGTTCTCCGCCGCGCTGCTCGCGCCGCTGCGCGAGTACGGCTCGCGCGCCGATCTCATCGAGTCGCTCCGGGCGTACCTCGCCTGCAACGGGCACTGGGATGCGGCCGCGCAGCGGCTCGGCGTCCACCGGCACACGCTGCGCTACCGCATGAAGCGGGTGAGCGAGCTGCTCGGGCGGGACCTCGACGATCCCGCCGCGCGCGCCGAGCTGTGGATCGCGCTCAGCTACGGATCCGCCTGACCTCGCCTGACGGGGCCGGACGAGGTCAGCGGGACGACCGCGGCTCGTCGGGCCGGCGGGCCAGGAAAGAGGTGATCGTGGCGGTGGTCACGGTCTCGTACGTCTTGGTGTCGCGCAGGTGCCCGGCACGCTCCAAGCTGAGCGCTCCCTGGGCGGCCGCCCACACCGCGTCGGCGATCTTCCTGGGCTGGGTGGGGATGAGATACCCGGCGGCGATGCAGTCCGCGATCACCCGGTCGAGGATGTTCAGCGCGGCGCGGGCCAGCGTCCTCGCCCGCTCGCTCGGTGCGAAACCGGGGATCGCCTGCTCGAACATCAGGCTGTAGTACCCGGGATCGGCGAGCGCGGCCTCCCGGTATGCGGGCCCGAGCGCGACGAGGAACTCGAGCGGGTCGGCGCGCGGCGGGACGGCGGCCAGGCGGCGGCGAAACCGCTCGAACCCTTCGAGGTAGAGCGCCTCGGCCAACCCCTCCTTGCTGCCGAACATCGTGTAGATCACGGTCGTCGAGCAGCCGGCCTCCGCCGCGATCCTGCGGACGGTGAGGCTCTCCGGGCCGGTGGTGGCGAGCAGCTTGCTCGCGACGTCGAGGAGCCGGGTGCGCAGCTCGTCGTTATTACTACGCTGCCCGAGGGCGTAGGCGCCCTGAAGTCCCAGAGGCGCCGGCGTACCCATCAGCGACGAGCCCTTCCATCGATGGGGTCCGTGACGGACCCGGTTGAGACTTAACCATGCCGTTGCGCTTTCAAACCGCTCCGAAACTGAATTCATCACGAAATCGCGCCATATCTGTGACATAGCGTGGTGGCAGGGTGTTGTCCACATTGGCCAGTCATGGCCCGGTGATTGTGCGCCCCGGAGTAGGGCCGTCCCCCACCGGTTCGCATAGCGTCGTCGGCATGGACAGCAGCGCGAACGCCACCTCACCGATCCCCTTCTGGCTGGCCGGTCGTCCCGCGACGGGAGACGCCGAGCTGGAGGTGACCAACTCCCATGACGGCCGCGTCGTCGGCGTCTACTCCGTGCCGACGGCCGAGCAGGTCGAGCAGGCCGTCGCCGCCGCGGACGCCGTGCGCAAGCAGGCGGCGGCGCTGCCCATCCACGTCCGCGCCGACGCGCTCTCCCACGTCGCGCGCCGCCTCGCCGAGCGCGCCGAGGAGATCGCGCAGCTGATCAGCGGTGAGAACGGCAAGCCCATCTTCTGGGCCCGCGGCGAGGTCAACCGGGCGATCTCCACGTTCCGGTTCGCCGCCGAGGAGGCCCGCCGGTTCAGCGGCGCCGTCCAGCGCCTCGACACCGAGCCCGCCGCCCAGGGCCGCATCGCCTACGTTTCGCGCGTGCCGCACGGCCCGGTGCTCGCGATCACGCCGTTCAACTTCCCGCTGAACCTGGTCGCCCACAAGGTCGCCCCGGCCATCGCCGTCGGCGCCCCGTTCATCGTCAAGCCCGCCCCGGCGACGCCGCTGTCCGCGCTGGTGCTCGGCGAGATCCTGGCCGAGACGAACCTGCCCGAGGGCATGTTCTCCGTGCTGCCCGTGCCCAACGATCAGGCCGGCACGCTCGTCGAGGACCCCCGCCTGCCGGTCGTCTCCTTCACCGGCTCCGGCCCCGTGGGCTACGCCCTCATGGATCAGGTCCCGCGCAAGCACGTCACGCTTGAGCTGGGCGGCAACGGCGCCGCGGTCGTGCTGGCCGACGCCGACCTCGACTGGGCCGCGGCGCGGGCGGCGCTGTTCTCCAACTACCAGGCCGGGCAGAGCTGCATCTCCGTGCAGCGCGTGATCGTCGAGGAGTCGGTGCTCGCGCCGTTCACCGAGAAGCTTCTCGCCGCCGTGGACGCCCTCGTCACCGGCGACCCATCCGACGAGAAGACCCAGGTGGGGCCGCTCGTGTCGGTCGCCGCCGCCGAGCGGGTCGAGCAGTGGGTGAAGGAGGCCGTCGAGGGCGGCGCCCGCGTGCTCGCCGGCGGCACCAGGGACGGCGCGGCGGTGGCCCCGACCGTGCTCGCCGACGTCCCCGCGGACGCCAAGCTGGCCTGCGAGGAGGTCTTCGGCCCCGTCATGATCATCCAGCCGGTGGCCTCGGTGGATGAGGCGTTCGCCGCCGTCAACGATTCCAAGTACGGCCTGCAGGCGGGCATCTTCACCCGGAACCTCGACATCGCGTTCCGGGCCAACCGCGAGCTGGAGGTCGGCGGTGTGGTCATCGGCGACGTCCCGTCGTTCCGCGCCGACCAGATGCCGTACGGCGGGGTGAAGCAGTCGGGTGTGGGCCGCGAGGGCGTGCTCTCCGCGATGAACGACTTCACCTACGAGAAGGTCATGGTCATCACCGGCGTGACCCTCTAGATCTCGGGAAACGCGCCTGGAGATCCTTCATGGAGATCCGCCCGATCTCCAGGCGCGGCACGCCGAGCCCGTCTCTTCTCCGCCCGCTGCTCACGCCCGCTGGGCGGTGTCGAAGACCTGCTTGACCTCGTCGCCGAAATACGGGCCGTACATGCTGCCGGTGTCGTTGCTGTACTTGAAGCTGCTCACCGAGGTCAGCTGGCCCTGGCCGGTCACGGGGTCGAAGCCGCTGAACCACGGGCCCCCGCTCGCCCCGGCCGTGAGATCGCACTTCAGCCCCTGGTCCTGGGTCTTCTTGTACGGGTCGTCGGACGGCATGCCGGCGCAGTAGAGCAGGTGCTCGCCGTTGTAGGGCGGGTCCGCCGGGAATCCGAAGGTGTACGTCTGCCGGCCGCGCGCGGCGTTCCAGCCGATGGTCTGGGCCCCGACCGCGTCCGCGAGGTGCCGCCCCCCGCGGTTGCTCACCGCCACCATGCCGACGTCGTAGCCGTCGTTCGCGTCCCGCGCCCACGGCCCGGCGACGAACATCCGCCGCGCCGGGTAGCTGCCGTACGGCCGCCGCCCCGCCTCGTAGCCGGGGACGAACGTCCAGTTGTCCGCCCAGGCGCCCGTGCCGTCCTTGACGCAGTGGCCGGCGGTCGCCACGACGTCTCTGTTGGCGCTGCGCACCGCGGTGCCCGAGCAGACGAAGTCGACACCGCTCAGCGTGAGGAACACCCGGCCGACGGTCGTCGTGATGGCCCCGCCGCCGGGCCACGGGGTGCCTCTGGTCGCCGTGTTCACCGCCATGCTCGCCGGGCTGCCGACGGCGGAGCGCCGGACGATCGTCCGCTGGTCCACGCCCAGCGGGCGCACCGCGCTGAGCGGGACGGACCGCGGGGAGACCAGCCGCTCCGCGAGCGCGCCGACGCGCGCGACGGTGGAGGAGAGCAGGTCGATCGGGAGCGCCCCGGCCATCCGCTCGGGCGTCCAGTACGCGGCGGGCGCGGCGGCCGCGGTGTGATCGACGACGCCGGCGGGCGGGCTCGCCGGGGCGGGCGACCCGAGAAGCTCGGCGACGAGGGTGGAGATGGTGAAGAGGATGAGGCTCGGGGTCATGAAACGCGATTTTGCACTACGCATTGTATTTCTGTCGCTACTTTTGGTGAACATCGGTGCGTCGCCGCGCCTTCGTTCCCCTGACGTCCCGGGCGACGGCGATGGCGGGACAATGGGACGATGACTCCTGAATGCAGCCCGCGCCCCGTCGTCCTTCTCGGCTCCACCGGCTCCGTCGGCACCCAGGCACTCGACGTCATCGCCCGGAACCCCGAGAGGCTCCGGATCACCGCGCTCGCCGCAGGCGGAGGTCGGGTCGGGCTGCTCGCCCGCCAGGCCGCCGAGTTCCGCGCGGAGGCCGTGGCCGTCGCCGACCCGTCGGTCGTACCGGCACTCAAGGAGGCGCTGGCCGCGCACGGAGCGGCGCCCACGGTCCTCGCGGGCGCCGAGGGGGTGGCCGAGGTCGCCGCGTGGCCGTCCGGCGGCGCGGACGAGGGAGACCGGCCCATCGTGCTGAACGCGATCACCGGCGCGCTCGGCCTGACCTCGACGCTGGCCGCACTGGAGGCGGGCCGGGACCTGGCCCTGGCCAACAAGGAGTCGCTGATCGTCGGCGGGCCGCTCGTCAAGCGGCTGGCCAAGCCGGGCCAGATCCTCCCGGTCGACTCGGAGCACTCGGCGCTCGCGCAGTGCCTGTGGGCGGCCGGTCCGTCGGGAGCGGACGCGCGGACGGTGCGGCGGCTCGTCGTCACGGCGAGCGGCGGGCCGTTCCGTGGCAGGAAGCGCACGGAGCTGTGGGACGTCACGCCCGAGATGGCGCTCGACCACCCGACCTGGAACATGGGGCCGGTGATCACGATCAACTCGGCCACCCTGGTCAACAAGGGCCTTGAGGTGATCGAGGCGCATCTGCTCTTCGACATCGGGTTCGACCGCATCGACGTCGTGGTCCACCCGCAGTCGGTGATCCATTCGATGGTCGAGTTCGTGGACGGCTCGACGATCGCGCAGGCGAGCCCGCCCGACATGCGGCTGCCGATCTCGCTGGCCCTGGGGTACCCGGAGCGTGTGCCCGGCGCGGCGTTCCCCGTCGACTGGACCCGGGCGCACACCTGGACCTTCGAGCCGCTCGACGACGAGGCGTTCCCGGCCGTCTCGCTGGCCCGCCAGGTCGGCGCCCAGGGCGGTACGGCCCCCGCCGTCTACAACGCGGCCAACGAGGTGTGCGTGGAGGCGTTCCTGAAGGGTGCGCTGCCGTTCCCCGGGATCGTGGACACGGTCGCCCAGGTGGTGTCCGAGCACGTGACCGGCCAGGCGTCCACGGTGGAAGAGGTGCTGGCGGCGGACGAGTGGGCCCGCTCCCGCGCCGCCGAGCTGACGGCCTGAGGGACCCGGGAGCGGTCTCGCGCCCGTCCCGGGTCCCCGCGCCTCCGTCAGGCGGTCAGGCCGCCGTACAGGTGACGCTCGAAGGAGCGGTCACGGTGCCCGAGGCGTTGCCCAGGAAGCCGAACGTCGTCGAGGCGTTCGGGGCCAGGGAGCCGTTGTAGCTCTCGTTCTTCACCGTCACCGAGGCGCCCGCCTGGTTGCCGATGCCGTTCCAGACCTGGGTGATCGTCTGGCCGGACGGGAGTGTCCAGCCGACCGTCCAGCCCCCGATCGACGAGGTCCCGGCGTTGTGCACCGTCACCTCGCCCTGGAAGCCGCCCTGCCACTGGTTCGTGATCGCGTACGTCGCGGTGCAGCCGCCCGTTCCCGGAGACGTCGAGGGGCTCGGCGACGCGGAGGGACTGGGGCTCGTGGAGGGGCTGGCCGACGGGCTGGGGGAGGGGGTCGAGCCGCCCGGTCCCACCCCGGTCACCTCGCCGGAGCCGCCGTCGAACACGACGTCTGAGCAGCTGTAGAACGTCTCGTTGCTGTCCGACCGCTGCCACACGGTGTAGATGATGTGGCGGCCGCTCTTGCCCGACGGCAGCGTGGCGTTCCAGTAGTAGTACGCGTCCTCGTTGCCGGGGGAGCCGACGCTCGGTGGGTCGGTGACGCTGGAGAAGGGCGTGGACTCGAGGTCGTTCCAGGCGAGCGGCCTGGTCGGGCTCCACGAGTCCTTGGTGATGTACGAGCGGAACGAGCCGGGGTGGGCCGCCCACTTGTTGTACGTGAACCGCAGTGTCGCGCCGGAGGTCAGGTGCGTCACCGGCCAGTCGGCTCGTGCCAGGTCGAAGCCGCTGAAGTCGTAGACGACCGCGGCGCCGCTGCACAGCTTGCCGTCCGGGATGAAGCCCGACGTGCGGCCCGCGCCGTCCGAGCGCAGGACGGCGAACCAGTTGTAGAGCGCGTTCGTCCCGCTCTGGGCGACCGCGGCCGCGCAGGCCGGGTTGTTGGGGACGATGCCGCCGCTCGAGGTCAGGCCGTCCTTCCAGCACAGGTAGGTGCGGCTGCCCGGGACCATCGGCGCCCCGTGCGCGGACGCGGGGGAGACGACGAGCACGGCGACGACGAGGGCGGACAGGGCGGCGACGACGGTGGCGACGGTCGATCGTGACCGTGTTCTTCGTGGTGCTCCCACGGATTACCCTTTCGCGTGGTCAAGGCTGCCGCACGCGTGGCGCGGCACGGCATCGCCGGCGATGCGACGCCGCCGGCCGGAGGACAGCCGCTGACATACCGGACTATTTGCGCGTAAGCGCTCACGCGCTCCGGACACTAACCCGGGCTCGCGCGCCCGCCCAGGAAGGCGGCGGCCGCCGTACCGGCCACTCCGCGTCCCCGCAGCTCAGGCGGTCGTGCGCGGGCGCCGGGTGATGAAACCTTCATTGGCTGCGCGCGCTCCGCCGAACCGGACAATCCGGCCGCCGGGCTGGAGATCTTGGCGGACTCCCTAGACTGGGAGAGCCCGCACGCGGCCGTCGACCCAGAACCCAAGGTGCTGAAATGTCTGTTGATCTCGGGATTCCCACCGTAAGGACCCAGCCGATCGCCCAGCGGCGGGTGTCACGGCAGATCATGGTCGGCTCGGTCCCGGTCGGAGGGGACGCCCCGATCTCGGTGCAGTCGATGACCACCACGCTCACCGCCGACGTCAACGCCACCCTCCAGCAGATCGCGGAGCTCACCGCGTCGGGCTGCCAGATCGTCCGCGTCGCCGTGCCGTCCCAGGACGACGCCGACGCGCTCCCCCTGATCGCCAAGAAGTCGCAGATCCCGGTGATCGCCGACATCCACTTCCAGCCCAAGTACGTCTTCGCCGCCATCGAGGCCGGCTGCGCCGCCGTACGCGTCAACCCGGGCAACATCAAGAAGTTCGACGACAAGGTCGGCGAGATCGCCAAGGCGGCGTCCGACCACGGCGTCCCGATCCGCATCGGCGTCAACGCGGGCTCCCTCGACCCCCGCCTTCTCAAGAAGTACGGCAAGGCCACCCCCGAGGCGCTGGTCGAGTCGGCCCTGTGGGAGTGCTCGCTGTTCGAGGAGCACGGCTTCCGCGACATCAAGATCTCGGTGAAGCACAACGACCCGGTCGTCATGATCCAGGCGTACCGGCTGCTCGCGCAGAAGTGCGACTACCCCCTCCACCTCGGCGTCACCGAGGCCGGTCCGGCGTTCCAGGGCACGATCAAGTCCGCGGTGGCGTTCGGCGCGCTGCTCGCCGAGGGCATCGGCGACACGATCCGCGTCTCGCTCTCGGCCCCGCCGGTCGAGGAGATCAAGGTCGGCTGCCAGATCCTGGAGTCGCTGAACCTGCGCGAGCGCGGCCTGGAGATCGTCTCCTGCCCCTCCTGCGGCCGGGCCCAGGTGGACGTCTACACCCTGGCCGAGCAGGTCCACGCCGGTCTCGACGGCCTGAAGGTCCCGCTGCGGGTGGCCGTGATGGGCTGCGTCGTCAACGGCCCCGGCGAGGCGAGGGAGGCCGACCTCGGTGTCGCCTCCGGCAACGGCAAGGGCCAGATCTTCGTTAAGGGGCAGGTCATCAAGACCGTGCCCGAGTCGCAGATCGTCGAGACCCTGATCGAGGAGGCGCTGCGCCTCGCCGAGGAGATGGGCGTGGACGTCGACCTCGGCGACGACGCCCCGGGCCCCCAGGTCGTCGTCAGCTGATCGTTACACTCCGCAATATCTCGATTACAGCGTGACAGGCATCCTCGGATGCGCTGCGTGACCACACGGTGACCCACGCCAAGCTGTCCTCTGCCGTCTGAGCAGAGGGAGCGTGCGGGTGAGGCGAATCATCGGGGTGGTCGCGGGTGCGACGGTGCTCGTCACCGGAGCGGCGGTCACCGGAGCCGGCGGGGCCGGGGCGACGAGCGCCCGGACCCGCACGGCGATGCCGGAAGCGATCACGTGGGGGTCGTGTGAGGAGGCCAGGCCGGCCACCGGCGCGCTCGGCCAGGCGCTCGGCCGGATCGGCGACGCGGGCGCACACGTCACCCGGCAGGTGGCCGGGCGGCGGCAGGCGCCCGTCGGCGAGGTCGAGTGCGGCACCCTGCGCGTCCCCCTCGACTACACCGTGCCGGAGGGGCAGCAGATCTCGCTCTCGCTCAACCGGATCAAGGGGACCGCTTCGCGCGACGGCAACCACCTCGGCGTGATGCTGGTCAACCCGGGCGGGCCCGGCGCGCCCGGGCGCTCGCTGGCCAGGTTCGTCGCGGGCTCGCTCCCGCCGGACGTGGCCGCGCGGTACGACGTGATCGGCTTCGACCCGCGCGGAGCGGGGGCCAGCGAGCCCGCGCTGAGCTGCGTGGACCCCGAGCGCTTCTTCGCCCCGCCGCGGCTGGACAACGTGCCGCGCGACGCCGCGGAGGAGCAGGCGCTGGTCGGCCGCGCCCGCGAGTACGCCGACGCGTGCGGCAACCGCTGGGCCTGGTTCCTGCCCTACCTCACGACCGAGAACTCCGCACGCGACATGGACGCCATCCGGAGCGCCCTCGGCGAGGACAAGGTCAGCTATCTCGGCTACTCGTACGGCACCTATCTGGGGGCGGTCTACGCGACGCTCTTCCCGCAGCGGGTCAGGCGGCTGGTGCTCGACAGCGTCGTCGATCCCGCGGGCGTGTGGTACGCCACGAACATCGCGCAGGACTACGCCTTCGACCGGCGCCACCGGGACTTCCTCGACTG
Organism: Microtetraspora malaysiensis; assembly: GCF_050947145.1. Taxonomy (NCBI): domain Bacteria; kingdom Bacillati; phylum Actinomycetota; class Actinomycetes; order Streptosporangiales; family Streptosporangiaceae; genus Microtetraspora; species Microtetraspora malaysiensis. Next base: position 7,648,314 of record NZ_CP191998.1, on the reverse strand, counting down.
GGTCGCCCGGCACGACGACGTGTACGGCCTGGGGCGCACCAGGTCCGGGCTCGGCTTCGCCTGGTATTCCATGCGCTCCCGGCTGCGGAGCCGTCCGGCGGGCGGCGTGGTCGGGCCGAGCGAGCTGGACGACCTGTACACCGTGGGCGCCTATTCGAGCTCCGTCTGGCCCCGCCTGGCCCAGGTGTTCTCCGACTACGTCAAGAAGGGCGACACCGCGGGGCTCGTCTCCGCCTACCGCGCGCTGGTCGACAACGACGCCGCCGAGGAGAACAGCTACGCCGTCTACCTGGGCGTCCAGTGCCGCGACGCCGCGTGGCCGCGCGACTGGACCCGCTGGCACGCGGACACGACGCGGGTCGCCAAGCAGGCGCCGTTCCTCACCTGGCCGAACGCCGTCTACAACGCGCCGTGCGCCTTCTGGTCGGAGCGCGGCGGGACTCCACCCGCGGTGGGGACGGCGAAGCTGCCGCCGGTCCTGCTGTTCCAGGCCCGGCACGACGCGGCCACGCCGCAGGCGGGCGCGCTGCGCGTCCGCGGCCTGTTCCCGACCGCGCGGCTGGTCACCGTGCCGGGCGGCGACCACGGCGTGGCGTTGGCCGGGAACGGCTGCGTGAACCGCTATCTCGCCGCCTACCTGCGGGACGGGACCACGCCGCCGCGCCGGATCGGCCAGGGGGCCGACGCCGCGTGCGACGGCGCGACCGAGCCGCGGCCCATCACCCCGATGGCGGCGGGCGGGCCGAGCGGGCACGCGCTCCTCACCGAGCTGTTGATGGGGCGCGTCCGCTAACTTCCAAAATCGAGGCAGTCGCGTAGGCTTGGCCCCGTGATGCTGCGTACTTCGGCGTCGCGCGTCCTCGACGACAACGATCGCGAAGAGGTGCTGGCGCTCCTCGACTCCGATCCCGTCGCCAACGTCTTCGTCGCCTCCCGGATCAGGTCCGTCGGGTTGAGCCCGTCCCGGCTCGGGGGGCAGATGTGGGGGTACGGCCCGCGCGGCGGGCTGGTCTCGCTCTGCTACGCCGGGGCCAACCTGGTCCCGGTGAACGCCGGTCGCGATGCCGTGCACGCGTTCGCCGACCGCGCCCGCAAGCAGGGCCGCCGCTGTTCGTCGATCGTCGGCCCCGCGACCGCGGTCGAGCAGCTCTGGGAGCGGCTGGAGCCGCACTGGGGTCCGGCCCGCGCGATCCGCTGGGCCCAGCCGGTGATGGCCACCAGCTCCGCCCCCGCCGTCACGCCGGACCCGCTGGTACGGCGGGTCAAGCCCGAGGAGTTCGGCACTCTGCTGCCCGCCTGCGTGGCGATGTTCACCGAGGAGGTGGGCGTCTCCCCGGACAACGGGGACGGCGGCGCGCTCTATCGCGCGCGGGTGGCCGAGCTGATCCGCATCGGCCGGTCGCTGGCCCGCATCGACGACGGCCGGGTGGTCTTCAAGGCCGAGATCGGCGCGGTCACGCCGCAGGCGTGCCAGATCCAGGGCGTCTGGGTCGACCCGGAGCTGCGCGGGCACGGTCACGCCTCGGCCGGGATGGCCGCCGTCGTGGAGCAGGCGCTGAAATACTTCGCGCCGTTGGTCAGCCTCTATGTGAACGACTACAACCTGCCCGCGCGGGCGGTCTATCGCCGGGTCGGCTTCCGCGAGGTCGACACGTTCATGTCCGTGCTGTTCTGACCAGCCGGTCCATCAGGTGGTCGAGCTCGGCCACCGGGTCGAGGGTCAGGCCCGCGTGGACCGGGCCGGTCTGCACGATCGTGCTGCGCGGGGCGGTCAACCATCGGAACCGGCTGCCCGGGGCCTCGCCGTCGAGCGGCCCGGCGTCGTCGGTGCAGGCCAGCTCGTAGGCGTCCAGCGCGTGCCGTACGCCGGTGAGGTCGACGGAGGAGCTGAGCGCGCGCAGCCGGGCCTCGTCCAGCTCGACGCGGGCGCACAGGTAGCCGCGGGGCTGGCAGTAGAGGATCACCCCCACGTTGATCAGCTCGCCCCGCTCGACGCTGGGAATCACCCTGATCACGGCGTACTCGTAGACGTCGCGGCTCATCGGCCCTCCTCCCGCGCCGCCCGCCAGAAGCGGCCGATCGAGCCCTGCCGTCCGCGGTCCGGCGGAGGCGCGACGGCCGGGCTCGGCAGCCAGTCACGCGGGCCGTGCACGCGGGCGAGGAGGTGCTCGACGTATCCGTCGCGTACGGCCTGCGCGCCGTCGAAGCCGGGCTCATCCTCCAGCCACTCGTCGGGGATCAGCGCGGTCACCTTGTCGAGCAGGTCGCGGGTGACGCGCGGGGCCAGGTCGGCGTCGGCCGCGTCCATCTCGGTGGCGTACGGCCCGAGGACGTGGTCGCTCCCGTCGAAGGAGCGCCGGGGGTTGGCGGACCGCCAGTTGTGGTGGAACCAGAGGGCGGCGCCGTGGTCGATCAGCCACACGTCGCCGTGCCAGACGAGCAGGTTGGGGTTGCGCCAGCTCCGGTCGACGTTGTGGATCAGGGCGTCGAACCAGAGCAGGCGGGAGGCGAAGCCGGGGTCGGGCCGCCAGCCGAGCGGGTCGAAGCCGAGCGCGCCCGGGAGGAAGTCGATCGCCAGGTTGTGGCCGGCGCTCGCGGTCAGCAGGTCCTGGATCTCCTCGTCGGGCTCGCGCGCGCCGAGCTGCGGGTCGATGTCGATGATCTTCAGCTCGGGGGTGGCGAAGCCGAGGCTCCGGGCCAGCTCGGCGCAGACGATCTCGGCGACGAGGACCCGCCGCCCCTGCCCGGCTCCCCGGAACTTCACGACGTAGGTGCCGAGATCGTCGGCCTCCACGACGCCGGGAAGCGACCCGCCCTCCCTGAGCGGCGTCACGTATCGCGTGGCCGTGATCTGTTCCAGCACGCCGTAAAGGCTATCGGCTGCCGGCTCCGTTCCCGGCGCCCGCCGAATCCGGCGCTGAGGAGAGGGGGTCGTCCTGATTGGGGGCGTCTGGGGCGATCGTGGTAGGTATGGCGGGTGTCGCGGCTCTCCCCCCTACGGCCCGAGGATCCGCAGCGGCTCGGCGGCTACCTCCTGAACGGTCGCATCGGCGCGGGTGGGCAGGGCGTGGTCTTCCATGCCACCGGACCCGACGGTTCGCCGGTGGCGGTGAAACTGCTCCGCGCCCGCCTGACCGGCGAGGCCGGCGACCGGCGCAGGTTCGTCGGGGAGGTCCAGGCCGTGCGGCGGGTGGCCCCCTTCTGCACCGCGCGGGTCCTGAACGCCGACCTCGACGGCGACCGGCCCTACATCGTCAGCGAGTACATCGACGGCGTCTCGCTCCAGGAGCACGTCAGGACGTACGGCCCGAGGTCGGACGGCGCGCTGGACCGGGTCGCGGTGGGGACCGCGACGGCGCTCGCCGCCATCCACCGGGCGGGTGTGATCCACCGCGACTTCAAGCCGGCGAACGTCCTCATCGGCGCGGACGGGCCGCGCGTCATCGACTTCGGCATCTCGCGGCTGCTCGACGCCACCGCGACCACCGGCGGTCCGGTCGGCACGCCCGCCTATCTCGCGCCCGAGCAGCTCAGAGCCGAGCCCGTCGGACCCGCGAGCGACATGTTCGGCTGGGCGCTCACCGTGGCGTTCGCCGCGAGCGGGCGGCACGCCTTCGCCGCCGACACGTACGGCGCCATCCTCGCCCGGATCCTGTACGGCACGCCGGACCTCGGCCCTCTCGACGGCCCGCTCCGCGAGATCGTGGTCGCCTGCCTGGCGAGCGAACCGCGCGACCGGCCGACCGCGGAGGAGGTGCTCGGCCGACTGCTCGGAGGGGGAGGGGCGGCGGGTCAGGCGGGCCCTCCGGCTGTCCCGGAGGGCGTTCCGGCGCGGCGGCCGGGCGGGCTCCGGCGGCGGTGGCCCGTCCTGGTGGCCGGGATCGCCGTGGCGGCCGTCATCGCGGGGGGTGCGGTCTTCCTGGTGCGGGGCGGCGGCGCGCAGGGGGACGGCGGCGGCGCGGCCGACGGCATGTGGATCGGGGTGGCCCGCTATCCCGCGGCCTCCCGGACGTTCCCGATCGAGATCTATCTGTCCGGGGCGTCCCGAATGCGGTGGGGGGCGGACCTGCACTGCGAGGGACGGCTCATCCGGCGCGAGGGGACGGGAGGCGACCTCGTCCTGCGGCTGGACCAGGTGACGGGGGCGAGCTGCCATCCGGGGACCGTGGTGTTCCGGGAGAAGGACGACCGGTCGGCCACGGTCGATGTGATCAAGAATGGGTCGGACGAGGTCGCCTACACCGGCCGCCTCGCCCGCGACTCCTGACCATCGGCATCGTCGAGCACATGCGGGCGTCTTGGTCTCAGGATTCGTAGATCGCGAGCGCGGCGCGGGCGACGGCCTCCTCGACCAGCCCGGAGGGCAGTTCGGTGGTCTTGACGACGGCGGCCTGCACGCAGCCGAGCACCGCCCAGGCGCGCACCTGGATGGCGGGGTCCGGATCGTCTCCCGCCAGCCGCCGGTACAGCTCGTCGCGGAAGGTCCTGATCGCCTCGCCGGTGGTGCCGGGAGCGGCGTCGTCGGCGCCGCTGATGTCCTCCATGAGCAGCCGGACGACGGCGCGGTGCCGTACGGCGAAGGAGACGAAGGCGCGGATGTAGGCGGTGCGGTCGTCGCCGAAGTCCGTGCCCAGCAGCCGCAGCACGTCCTCGGCGGCGGGTGTGATGAGCTCGGCGGCCAGGCGGTCCTTCGGATGGAAGTGGTAGGCCACGGCGGTCTTGGTCAGGCCCACCGCCGCCGCGATGTCGGCCAGCGACGTGGCGGCGTACCCCCGCTCCGCGAACAGCTCGCGGGCGGCGGCCAGGATGCGGGATCGGGTGTCGTTCCCGGGGTCGAATGTGGTCATCGTCTCATTTTCTAGCGAGGCGCGGCATTCGAAGTGATTTGCGTCTTACGCTCGTCCTGTACGACCGTACAGGACGGCGTTTCAGGGACATGGCGGGGCGGTTCCCATGAGTTCGTTGCTAGGACGTCTCGGCGGCTGGTGCGCCCGGCACGGGCGGCTCGTACTCGCTCTCTGGGTGCTCGCGGCGGGCCTGCTGACCAGCCTCACCATGATCTTCGGCAGCCCGGTCAGCAACGACGTCGCCATCCCCGGAACGGACGCGCAGCGCGCGCACGAGCTGATGCGCGAGGGGTTCGGCCCCGGCTACGACGCGGGCGGCACCGTCCAGCTCGTCCTGTACACCGAGGAGGGCACGCTCCTGTCGAAGGAGCGTGAGAAGGCGGTCGGCGACGCCCTCGCCCGGATACGGCAGGTCCCCCACGTCGTCGAGGCGGAAACGCCGTACCGCATGGGCGGCATGGCGTCCAACCAGCGCATCGGCATGATCAGCGTGAAGCTGGCGGGCCAGGACGGCGCCAAGCAGGGCGAGACCGCGCACGAGCTCGTCACGGCGGCGGCGCCCGCGGCGGAGGCGGGCATCGAGGTGGTGGCCGCGACCTCCGGCTCGCCGGCCGACAAGGAGATCAAGACCGGTGTCAGCGAGATCATCGGCGTGGCCGTGGCGCTGCTGGTCCTGTTGTTCGCCTTCGGCACGCTGGTCGCCGCGCTGATCCCGATCTTCACCGCGTTGATCAGCATCGGCGTCGGGCTCGGCGTGATCGGCCTGCTCGGACACCTGGTCGACGTCCCCAAGTCCGCCTCGATCATGGCCACGATGATCGGGCTCGGCGTCGGCATCGACTACGCGCTGTTCCTGCTGTCGCGGCACCGCCGGCTGCTCGCCGACGGCGTTCCGGTGCGGGAGTCGGTCCGGCGCACGGTGGCGAGCTCCGGCGGCGCGGTCCTCTTCGCGGGCGGCACGGTCGTCATCGCGCTGAGCGCGCTGATGCTGGCCGGGTTCCCGCTGCTGCGCACGCTCGGCTGGATCACCGGCATCTCCGTCGTGTGCGCCGTGCTCACGTCGATCACCCTGGTGCCCGCGCTGCTCGGCCTGCTCGGGCACCGCGTCAACGCGCTGCGGCTGCCGCTGGTGGGGCGGGTGGCGAGCCGTCGCGGCGACGGGCCCGCCACCGGCTGGGCCGCGCTCGGCGCCTGGGTCGCCAAGCGCCCGTGGCGCGTGCTCACGGCCACCGTGGTCGCGCTCGCCGCGCTGGCCGCCCCGGCGGCGGCGCTGAAGCTGGGCGCGCTCGACCAGGGCTACTCGGACCAGGGCACCGCCGAGCGGCGGGCGTACGAGCTGGTGTCGGTCGGGTTCGGGCCCGGGGCGAACGGGCCGCTCATCGTCGTCGCCGAGCTGGACCGCGCGATCGCCGACACCGAGCCGGCCGACCCTCTCGTGCGGGAGCTGACCCAGAGGCTGCGGGACGCCTCCGGCGTCGCGCACGTGTCACCGCACAAGGTCAATGAGAACGGCAGGTCCGTGCTCGTCCAGGTGATCCCCGAGTACGCGCCGAGCGACTCGCGCGCCCTCGACGTTGTGTCCCAGGTGCGCGCGATCCGGATCCCGGGCGTACGCGTCCACGTTGGCGGCGAGGTCGCCGGGCTCGCGGACGCGGGGGACCGCATCATGGGCCGGACCCCGCTGGTGGTCGCGGTCGTCGTGCTGCTCAGCGCGCTGCTCCTGCTGCTCGCGTTCCGCGCCCCGCTGGTGGCGATCAAGGCGGCCGTGATGAACCTGGTGTCCCTCGGCACCGCGTTCGGGGCGCTGGCCGTCGTGTTCTCGATGGGCCTGGGCAGCCGGCTCGTCGGCATGGACCCGCCCTTCTCGCCGGACGGCACCTTCGTGAAGACGCTGTTCTTCTCGGTGCCGATCGACTACTACGTCCCGCTGATGCTGTTCGCGGTCCTCTTCGGGCTGTCGATGGACTACGAGGTGTTCCTGCTCACCGCGGTACGGCAGGCGTACACGCGGACCGGGGACAACCGGGCGGCCGTGGCCGAGGGGCTGGGCTCGACCGGTCGGGTGATCACCTCCGCGGCGCTGATCATGGTGGCGGTGTTCACCGCGTTCGTCGCCTACCCCGACCCGCTGGTGAAGGTGTTCGGCGTCGGGCTGGCGGTGGCGATCGCCGTGGACGCCACGATCATCCGCGGCTTCCTGGTGCCCGCGACGATGGTCCTGCTCGGGCGGCTCAACTGGTGGATCCCGCGCTGGCTGGACCGCGTGCTGCCGAACATCTCGATCGAGGGCCACGAGGACGAGCCGGTGGAGGCCGCGCCGGACCGGGACCTCACGACGGCCGGGCGGCACTGACCCCCGGCTCGCACGTCGCGCGGTACGGCACGTCGGGGACGAGCCGGGACCAGTCCCCCTCGGAGGGGCCGCCGCCGGCGCGCAGGCAGAGGGCGTGGACGGCGTCGTCCGGGTCGAGGTTCCGGGTCATGACGGTGCCGTCGGCGGCGACCGAGGACAACGTGCGGCCGTCCGGGCCGAACGCGACCACGACCACGTCGTCGGTGTGGTCGGTGAACGGCAGGCCGACCGGGCGGTGGGTCGCGACGTCCCACAGCCGGACGGTGTCGTCCGCGCCGGCCGTGGCGAGAACCCGGCCGTCCGGGGAGTAGGCGGCGGCGATCACCGGCTCCGTGTGCCCTTCAAGCGGGGGATCGATCGGCCGCCCGGTGCCGGGGTCCCAGATCCAGGCGCGCGCGTCGATCGTCGGGCCCACCTGTTCCGAGCAGGAGCACGCGTTCTCGCCGCGGAGGACCAGGCCGCCGCCGTCCGGGCTGAACGCGAGCGCCTCGCTGCTGTGCTCCCTGGCGAACGGCTTGCCCGGGGCGCCGGACGCGACGTCCCACAGCATGGTCCGCTCGGGATTGCCGAGCGTGAGCGTCCGGCTGTCGGGGCTCCAGACGAGCGTGGTCACCAGGCGCGCCGTCGTGTCTCCGGACGGCCGGAGCCGCGCCGTGTCGTAGAGCCGGACTTTGTTCCGCGCGTCGGACAGGGCGAACGTCTTCCCATCGGGGCTGAACGACAGGGCGTAAACCTCCTCCGGATTGTCGGAGGTGTTCTCGGGCAACAGGATCCGGTCGCGTTCGCGTCCGGCCCGCACGTCGATCAGCGAAACGACCGTGTTGGAGCGTACGGTCGCGAACGTCTTCCCGTCCGGCGAGAACGCCATCGCGGGGACCACGACGGCGGTGGGGTTGACCGTGTCCCACCGGGTCTCCCAGGGGCCCGCGACGTCGCGCCCGATCTGCTCGCCGGTCCGGCGGTTCCAGAAGCGCACCGCTTTCGCCGAGACCGTGGCGATCGTCGTGCCGTCCGGGCTGAACAGCGCGCCCAGCACCCGGCCGCCCGGTGCGCCGCCGGCCGTGCGCAGCCGTACCGGGTGGGTGAACGCGCCCGCGTCCAGCGTCCGGACGGTGCCGTCGAACCCGCCGACCACGAGCCGGTCGCCGTCACCGGAGAACGCGACCGAGACGGACGAGAATCCCGGATAGTCGAACCGGCCCAGCTCTCTCATCGTGACGGGGTCCCAGACCTGCACCGCCCAGCCGCTGGCCGTCGCCAGTACCGCGCCGTCGCGGCTGAACGCGGCGGTCGTGACGAGGTCCCGCTCGCCGGCGCCCCTCGGCCCATGGCCGGTACGCGGAGCGGCGGGCCGGCCCGGCGTCAGCGTGACGACGTCGAGACCCGCGGCGAGCGCGATCCGCGCGCCGCCGGGAGCGACGGCGATGCCCTCCGCGCTCAGCTCCCGGTCCGCCCGGCCGTTCTTCCCGGAGCCGAGCCGCGCGATCCGCTCGGGTCCGTCGAGCCGGTAGAGATCGACGTAGCCGTCCTCCTGCTGGAGCGCGGCGTACTCGCCCGCCGGGTCGGTCCCGATCCGGTACGCCTCCGGCAGCCCGGGGACCGGGGTCAGGTCCGGCAGCCGGAGCAGGCGCTCCCGGTCGCTGGTCGTGGTGACGAGGTGGCGCGGCGAAGCCGTGAAGCGGGCGAAGTCTCCCGGCACCTTCCCGCGCGATTTCCCCGTGGCCGCGTCCGTCACCCTGTACGTGCCGGCGGTGGATCCGAACAAGGCCAGCCGCCCGTCCGCGCTCAGCTCGCAACTGGACGCCCCCTGTTCCGGCCCGGAGATCGTGCTCGTACGCCGGCCGGACGCGACGTCCCAGAGTTCGAGTTTGCCGCCGGTCACCACCGCCTCGATGGCCCCGTCCGCGCTGTGGCAGGCGGCGTCGACCGACGGAGGGGCGAAGATGGCGAGCTCCCGCTGGGCCAGCGAGCCGAGCACGGCCGACCGGGCCTCGGCGGTGGCGGAGACGCGCCAGGCGGCGAGGCTCAGCCGCATCGCGCCGACCGGGTCCGGCTCGCGCAGTTCTCGCACCTCGGCGGCCAGGCGGTCGGCCACGGCGACGTCGCGGCGCTCGTCCGCCCTGGCCCGCTCCGTCTGGGCGACGGCGCGCTGCGCCACGGCGTCCCTGCGCTGAGCGTCGGCGTCCCGGCGCAGGACCTCCGTGAGGCCGCCGAGCGCGACCGAGACGGCGAGCAGCGTCGCCAGGGCCGCCACCGCCGTACGGCGGCGCCGGGTGCGCCGCCGGGCCAGGGACGCGCTCGCGTCGAGGAAGGCGCGTTCCCGCCGGTTGAGCGCGATGTGCCGGCGCGCGGTGGCCGCCCACTGCATGGCGGTGTCGAGCCCGGCGCCGCCGAGCAGGTCGGCGTCCTTGCGGCCGCCCGCGTCCCAGTCACGCGCCGCCAGACGGACGCGGTGGTGGATCGGAAGTCCGGCCCGCTCGTCGGCGATCCAGTCACGCAGCCGGGACCACGCCTGCGGCACGGCGGCGTTGGCCAGGCTCACCCGGCCGCCCACGCGGGTCACCAGGCCGGCGGAGACGAAGCGGTCCAGCACGGCGGCCGGGCCGGTCTGCTCGCCGTCGGCCGCCGGGCCGCGGGTCGCGCCGTCGTCGTGGAAATCGGCCTCCTCGACGGCGTACAGCTCGTTCTCCGGGCCGATCATGCGGAGCAGCATCCGCGGCACGGCGGCCCGCTCGGCCTCCGGCAGTGACGAGTACACCTCCTCGGCCGTTTCGCCCAGCTCGGGGGCGGGCGCGGCGAGCGTCTCGGGAGGCCGCACGGTAGCCGCCGTGTCGCTTCCCCGCGTGAGAAGCGATCCGCGTGGCGCCGCGGCGCCGCCGAGGAGGCCGAGCAGGAGCTCGCGTGAGGTCGGCCGCGCGCCAGGGTCCTTGCTGAGCGCCTCGGACACGAGCGCGCGCAGCGACTCGGGCAACGGGCTGAGGTCGGTGTCGGCGGTCAGGATCTGGTGCACGACCGCGGCGACGTTGTCCCGCTGGAACGGGGCCGATCCGGTCGCGGCGAACACTATTACCGCGCCCCAGGCGAAGACGTCGGCGGCGGGCCCGGCCGTCCCCCCGGAGAACAGCTCGGGCGCCATGTAGGCGGGTGTGCCGACGAGCCCGCTGTCGGCGGTGAGCGAGCTCTCCAGGATGCGGGCGATGCCGAAGTCGATGACCCGGAGCCCGTCCGGGCCGAGCAGGACGTTGTCCGGCTTGAGGTCCCGGTGCACGACACCCGCCTCGTGGACGGCGGCCACCGCCGTTGCCACGCCGGTGGCGAGCCGGTGCAGGTCGTCACCCGTGTACGCCCCGGCCCGCTCCACGGCCGAGCGCAGGCTGGGGCCGTCCACGAACTCGCTCACGATGTACGGCCGGTCACCGTCGAGATCGACGTGCAGGATCTTGGCGGTGCAGAACGATGACACGCGCCGGGCGGCCGCGACCTCCTTGGCCGGGGGTCGGCGCAACCCGTTCGCGTGCAGGGCCTTGAGTGCGACGCGGACGCCCTCCGCGCCGTACGCCTCGTAGACGATGCCCTGGCCGCCGCTGCCGAGGCGGCTCGCCAGCGCGTACTCCCCGATGCGCACGGGGTCACTGGGTAAGAGGGGGGTCGGACTCATGCGACGGCTCCCGGGCGATGAGGCGGTCTAGGTAGTTATCGACCGGGGTGCGCGAGATGTCACAGAGTCCGGGGAGTCACATCCGGGAGCGTGCCGACGGCCGCCCGCCGAGGATGCGGGCGCGGACGCGGCGGCGGGCCCGCATGACGCCGACGGCGAGCGCGGCGACCGCGACGGAGGCGACGACCGCCAGCGCGCTCACGTCGTACGGAGGGGTCGTGACGAGCTGCTGCGCCGACGCCTTGGTCGCGGAGATCGTCTTCCCCTGCTCCACCCGTTCCTTGATCTTCTCGGGGTAGCCGTAGCCGACGACGGAGTTCTGGCCGCGGACCTTGATGCTCACCCGGCCGCCGTCGATGTTGCCCTCGATCGTCTGGATCTTGCTGCCCATGACCTTGGTCACGATGCCCACGTGGTCGATGCCGCTGATCGTGCCGGTGCCGTCCCAGTCGTAGAACACGAGGGCGCCGGGAGTGGGCCGGTTGCCCCAGGCACCCTGCTCCTTGAACCACTCGGCGTGGCGGACGGTCCAGGCGAACTGGCCGAACCAGTCGTCGTAGCCGAGCTGGCGTGCGCCCCAGGACAGGAACATGTCGCACCAGGGCTGGTCGGAGTAGTCGGCGTCCTGCTCCACGTTGTTGTACCACTGGCCGAACTTGGTGTGGCCATTGCCTTGCGCGCTGTAACCGACCTGGGAGCGCAGCAGTTCCAGCAGCTTCGTCATCTCGGGGCTCATGCGGATGGGGGCCTCTGTTCGGTCGTTTGGTGTCCTACGTGACGTCGGAGGCTAGTCATCTCAAAAGGGATATTCAACGCCAGATATGGACAAACCCAAGGTTCTTTACCTAAACATGGCGAAATCACCCCAAATGCTGAGATGGATGGAACACGTTCTACAATCACCGGCATGACGATGGATCTCGCCCCCGAACACGACGAGGAGGCGCGGCTCTCGGCTCAGGCCGTGCTCGCCCAGCAGGTCAGAGAGCTGATGGACGCGGTGGTGCTCACCGATGTGCCCGGGGACGAGATGACCGCCGTCACCGCCGAACTCGTGGCGCTCACCGAACGGCTCAAGGCGGCCCGCCGCGACCGCCCGCCGGTCCCGGAGCTCACGAGGAACGGCTTCCGGCACCTCGGCAACGCCGTCACCGGCGCGTGCAACCCGCACGCCCTGCCGCTTGAGATCGAGCGCGACCCCGAGGGCGGCTCCCGTGCTGATCTGGAGTTCCGGCCCACACACGAGGGGCCGCCCGACAGCGTGCACGGCGGCGTCAGCGCCATGATCCTCGACCACCTGCTCGGCGACGCCGTCGCGGCGGCGGGCCGGGCGGGCATGACCGGCACGCTGTCGATCCGCTACCGCCGGCGCGTGCCGTACGGGCAGCCGGTCGTCGGCCGGGCCGCCGCGACCCGCGCGGAGGGGCGCAAGACCTGGGTGGACGGCACGATCAGCCTGCCCGACGGCACCGTGCTGGTGGAGGCGACCGGCCTGTTCATCACGCCGACTCCCTGGGTGAACGCGATCCCCGAGTGAGCCGGCGAGGGCGTCAGTAGCCGGCGCCGGTCAGGAGGCCGCCGTCGATCGTGAACTCGCTGCCGGTGCAGTATCCGGCCCGGTCGGAGGCGAGGAACGCCACGACGTGCGAGACCTCCACCGGCTCGGCGAAGCGCTTGATCACCATCGCCTTAACGAACTGCTCGCCGTCCACCTCGGCCATGAGCTCGGGGTTGCTGGTCATGGACGTGTTGATCGCGCCGGGATGTACCGAGTTGACCCGGATCTTGAAGGGGGCCAGCTCGCGCGCCGCCGCCTTGGTGAGGCCCCGTACGCCGAACTTCGACGCGGAGTAGGCCGACAGTCCGGCGGCTCCGATGAAGCCCTCGATCGAGGAGATGTTCACGATCGAGCCGGACCCGGCCGCCTTCATCGGCTCGATCACCGACTTGACGCCGAGGAACGTGCCCTTGAGGTTCACGTCGAGGACCCGCTGGTACTCCTCGACCGTCATGTCGGCGATCCGGCGGAACATCAGGATGCCGGCGTTGTTGACCAGAACGTCGAGCCGGCCGTACGTCTCGACCGCCGCCTGCACCGCGCGGTCCCAGTCGGCGGGCTGGGTGACGTCGTGGTGGAGGTAGAGCGCGCCGGTCTCGTCGGCCAGCGCCTTGCCCTCCTCGTCGGTCACGTCGCCGAAGACCACGCGGGCGCCCTCCTGGAGGAAGAGCCGGACATGTGACGCGCCCATCCCGCGCGCCCCACCGGTGATCAGCGCGACCTTGCCGTCGAGCATGCCCATGGCTTCCTCCCGCGTAGCGCCCGCCCTGTGGTCTCAACCTAGCGAACGCTTGGTTGACGGACAAGATCCGCGTGCTCGCCGTCCCCCGGCGTGTCGGCGCCCGGTGTGCCAGCGCCCGGCGTCTCCTCCGGCTCCGCGCACGGCGGCCCGTGCAGCGTGACCGACCTCGTCGCGCCGCTCCCGCCGGGCGACAGGGTGACGCTCACGCTCCTGACATCCTCGACGTCGCACCCCGCCTGTTTGAAGGACACCGAGAACGACGGCGTGTAGACCTTGTCCCCTTCCAGGATCTCCCGCCGGGTCTGCTCGGAGGTCGTCGTCCCCTCCGCGCCGCGCAGCCGCTGGGTGAACGTCGCGACGACGGTCACCGGCCCGGTGGAGCCGGAGGTGACCCCCAGGCGCAGCGCCGTGCCATCCCAGGAGCTGATCGAGACGGACGGCGGGGCGCACGCGGGGCCGGTGACGCGGGTCTCCTTCGTCTGCGCGCCATCGGCGGCGGCGGGTTCGGTCCGGATCCGCACCCCCAGCACGGCGGTCGTGCCGCACTCCACCTTGATCGGATCGGGTGTCAGCTTGACGGCGTACGACGTGTGTCCCGACAGGGTGCGCGTCTCGCGTGCCACGGTCGTGCCGTCCCGGGTGAACTCGGCGACCAGCTTGACCGGCCCGGTTCCTCCGGCTCCCTCGGTGCCGACCTCGACAGCCGCCGCGACGCCGTCCCAGCGGGTGATCGCCACGCTCCGTACGGCGGGCGCCGGGCAGGCCGGGCCCTTCACCCGGACGGTCGCGGTGGCGGCGCCTCCGCGCGCTCTGGGCACGGTCGCCGCCTCGACGCGGCGGTAGACGGACGTGCCGCAGGCGGGGTCGGCGAAGGCGTGCTGGACGGCGGGGGAGTAGGCGGTCGCGCCCTCCAGCGGCACGGTCTGAGCCGTCACCGGGCGCAGGTCGTCCGGCGTCGGCCCCTCGGAGAACCGGACACTCAGCGCCACCGCCCCGCCGGTCGTCGTGCGCACCCGGACAACGGCCGACCGTCCGTCCCACCCGGAGACGCCGAGATCGGTGACCGAGGGCGGCGCGGGGCGCGGCGTCGGACCCGTGTCCGGCGGGGTCGGCCTGCCGCCCGCGCCACCTGTCACGCTGCCGCCTGTCGTGTTGCCGGTCGGCGTGCCCGGTGGCTCTCGCGATGGCTCCTCCGTCGACGGCGAAGGCGGCCGCGGGGATGCCTTCGGCGTGCGCGGCACGGCCGGAGCGGACGGGGCGGGCGTCGCCGAGGCGGGCGGCAGGCGGCTGTCGTCCGCCACCGTCGCCTGCCGGTTCGCCGCCACCACCGCGGCCACCATGACCGCGGACAGCGCCGTCGCGCCGATCGCGAACCTGGGGGCGAAGTGGGCGAACCGGTCCGACAGCACGGTACGCGCCAGCGAGGTGCCCGCCTCGGACGGCGCGGCCGGCTGCGCCAGCGGGAACAGCAGGGCGAGCAGGGTCGCCAGTTCGGCGAGGTGCCGCCGACCGCGCTGCTCCCACTCGGGCCCGTACGCGGCCGCGGCGGCGGCCTCCAGGTCGGCGATGAACGCGCGGGCGGTGGGCGGGCGGTCCGCCGGGTTCTTGGCCAGGCCCCGCCCGACCAGCCCGCGCACCGAGGCGGGCACCTCCGAGACGGGCACGGGCGCGTTCTGGTGCAGGCGCCGCAGCCCCGCCGCGTGCTCCGCGCGGTACGGCCTGTGCCCGGTCAGGCATTCGAAGAACACGCAGGTCGCGGCGTACACGTCGGCCGCCGGACCGGCCGGGGCGCCCTCCCACTGTTCCGGCGCCATGTACGAGGGCGTCCCGGCGGGCAGGCCGGGGACGCCGCTCGGGGCCGCGATGCCGAAGTCGGACAGCTTGCTCGTGCCGTCCGCCTGGACCAGCACGTTCTCCGGCTTGTAGTCCCGGTGGACGACCCCGGACGAATGCGCGGCGGACAGGCCGGCCAGCGATCCCTTCAACACGACGAGCGCCGCCTCGGGACTGGTCGTGCCGTGCTCGGCGAGGATCCGGCGCAGCGAGACGCCGTCGACCAGTTCCATGACGATCGCCGCCCCGGCCACCGTCTCGACGTACTCGTAGAGCCGGACGATGCTGGGGTCGTTGATCTCGACCATGACCCGGGCCTCGCTCCGGAACCCGGCCAGGAAGCGCGGGTCCTCCCGGAGCTCGGGACGGAGGTATTTGACCGCGACCAGGGCGCCGGTCGTCTTGTAGGTCGCCAGCACCACCCGCCCGGCGCCGCCGGCGCCGAGCTCGCGCACCTCCCGGTATCCCGGAACCGTCCAGGCATTCATCCTTCCGAACTTCTCATCGGAAGGGGGGTTTGTCACCGATTGAGTAATGTCACCTCGGGGTTGTAGTGGTGGACGCCACCCGGAAGCGGATCCGCTGGCCGGGGCGGGCCTGGGCGGCGCGATCCACGTCGTCGCTGCGGACCACCGCGATCACCGGATAGCCACCCGTCAGCGGATGGTCGGCCAGGAAGAGCGTGGGCTGCCCCGACAGAGGCACCTGGATCGCCCCCGGCACCATGCCCTCGCTCGGCAGCTCTCCCTCGCGTGCCCGTTCGAGGACCGGCCCGCGCAGCCGGATGCCCACCCGGTTGCTGTCGGTCGTCACCTGGTACGGCTCGGCGCACAGCACGCGCAGCGCGTCGGGGGTGAACCAGTCGTCGCGCGGGCCGGGCAGGATCTCCAGGACGAGGTCGCCGTCGGCGGGTTCGGGCACCGGGGCGAGATCGACGGCGGGGAACACGTCGGGCGGCGGCCCGACCGGCAGCAGCTCTCCCGGCGCGGGCAGGTCGGGCCCCAGACCAGCGAGGACGTCCGTGGCCCTGGAGCCCAGCACCGGCGGCACGTCCAGGCCGCCCCGCACAGAGAGGTACGTCCGTACGCCGCGAACCGGGGGCCCGAGCTGGAGTGTGGCCCCGCACGGCAGGCATTCGACCGAGTGGTGCCCGATCGGCCACCGGGCGCCCAGCGGGCCGGTCACGGTCGCCGGGCAGGCGGCGCCCGCGAGCGCGATCAGCAGGCTCCCGTGCGCCCGCACGCACAGGCCGCCGAACGTCACCTCCAGCGCGGCCGCGCCCTCGGGGTTGCCGACGAGCCGGTTGGCCAGCCGCAGCGCGCCCCGGTCGGCGGCACCCGAGCGCCCCACGCCGAGGTCGCCGCGTCCCGGTCGCCCGAGATCCTGCACCGTGGTCATCGGCCCGGTCGCCACCACCTCAAGCAGCCGGTTCATGCCGGTTCCTCGCCGCCTCCGTGAACCGGACCCTGGTGCCCGGACGCAGCAGGGCGGGCGGGTCGGCGTCCAGATCCCACACCACCGCCTCCGTACGGCCGATGAGCTGCCAGCCGCCCGGGGACTCGCGCGGGTAGACGGCGCTGAACCCGGCCGCCAGCGCCACCGATCCGGCGGGCACGCGGACCCGCGACTCGGCCCGCCGGGGGACGGCCAGCCGCGGGTCGCCGCCGGTCAGGTACCCGAAACCGGGAGCGAAGCCGCAGAACGCGACCGTCCAGGGGGTGGCCGTGTGCGCCGCCACGATCTCGCGCTCCGCCAGCCCGGTCAGCGCGGCCACGTCTCTCAGGTCCGCGCCGTCGTAGACGACCGGGATTCGCACCTCGCCCGTGTCGCCGCGCGCGCCGGGCGCGGGCCGTACGGAACGGAGTGCGGACTCGATCGCGTGCGGCGTCGCCGGGGGCTCGAACCGGACCAGGAGCGTGCGCGCCGCCGGGACGATGTCGACGACGCCCTCCGGTGGGCTCGCGGCGAGGGCGTCGTAGAACGGGAGGACCTCGCCGAGGTCGTCCAGCTCGACGAGGAGGGCGCGGTCGCCGCAGCGGCGCAGGCGCATCGGGCCTCCCCTCAGACCTGGCTGAACGGCGTGAGGGCGACGCCCGCCGCCTCCAGGGCGGCGCGGACGCCGCGCGCGATGGCCACCGCGTCAGGGCTGTCGCCGTGGACGCAGATCGAGTCGCCGCGCACGACCAGCGGGTCTCCGGCCACGTCGGTGATGGGCTCGCCGCGCGCCATCCGCACGCACCGCCCGGCCACGACGCCGGGGTCGTGGACGAGGGCGCCCGGCCGGTCACGCGGCACCAGCGTCCCCTCCGGCGTGTACGCCCGGTCGGCGAAGCACTCGGTGACCGCGGTCAGCCCGGCCCGCTCGGCGCGACGCAGCCAGGCGGAGCCGGGCAGGCCGAGCACCGGCAGCCCGGGGTCGAAGGCGCGTACGGCGGCCACGACGGCGGCGGCCTGCTCCTCGTGCCACACGATCGCGTTGTAGAGCGCGCCGTGTGGCTTCACGTACCCGACCCGGCCGCCGGCCGCGCGGGCGAACGCCTCGAGTGCGCCGATCTGGTACAGCACGTCATCGGCGAGCTCGCCGGGCGGCACCTCGATGAAGCGCCGGCCGAATCCGGCCAGGTCGCGGTATCCGACCTGGGCGCCGATCGCCACGCCGCGCTCGACCGCGGTCTCGCACGTACGGCGCATGATCGACGGATCGCCGGCGTGGAAGCCGCAGGCCACGTTGGCGCTGGTGACGATCCTCAGCAGGGCGTCATCGTCGCCGAGAGGCCACCGGCCGAAGCCCTCGCCGAGGTCGGAGTTGAGGTCGATGCGGACGATGGGGTCAGGCACGATCAGCTCCAGAGGGCGGCTTGTCGGATGGATCGCCCTCAGGGAGAACGTAAGGATTGTTGAACAATCCGGCAATCCTTCGCGGGTAGATTCTGTCGATCGTCTGCTGTCGGGGAGACCCGTCGAGTCCTAAGCTCGGTGTCCCAGGTCTTGCGCGTTTCCCGAGAGAAGGGCTGCGGTGATGACCGCGACGGCGGAGTGGGCGAGCCGGCTGAGCGCCGCCAGGCCGGCGCTCGAACGGGCCAGCACCGCCGAGCTGGTCGCCGGCGTCCTGCGCGAGAGCGTCATCGAGGGCTCGCTCCCCCCGGGCACGCGCCTGTCGGAAGAGGTCATCGGCCAGGCGCTCGGCGTCTCGCGCAACACACTCCGCGAGGCGTTCCGGCTGCTCTCCCACGAGAACCTGCTCGTCCACGAGCTCCATCGCGGGATGTTCGTGCGCAGGCTGACCGCCGCCGACGTGGCCGACATCTATCGCATGCGGCGCCCGCTTGAAACCGCCGGCCTGCGCGCCGCCGGCTCCGCCCCGGCGGAGGCCGTACACGAGGTGGCGCGCCGGGTCGAGGAGGGCCGGGCGGCGGCCGAGGCAGGCGACTGGGGCGGAGTCGGCACGGCCAACATGCGCTTCCACGGCGCGCTCGCCGCGCTGCTCGGCAGCCGCCGGGTGGACGAGGCGATGGCCCGCGTCCTGGCCGAGCTGCGGCTGGCCTTCCACGCGGTGGGTGAGCCCCGGCCGTTCCACGAGCCGTACCTGGACGGCAACGCGCGCATCGCCGCCCTGCTCGCCGAGGGGAAGTACGAGCGGGCGGCGGACGAGCTGCTCGCCTATCTCGACGCGGCCGAGGCCCAGCTTCTCGCGACGTACGACGAGCGCTCCGCCTGACCCGGATCAGACGGCCGCGGAGAGCAGCCGCTCGCCCGAGCGGCGGGCCAGGTCGAGCGCGCGCGGCAGGTCCGCGCGGACCAGGCGGCCGCCCCGCTTGACCACTTCGCCACCGACGATCACCGTGTCGACGTCGCTCACGTCGGCGGCCGTCACGACGGCCCCGACCGGGTCGTGCGCCGGCGCGAGATTGGGCAGGTTCGTGTCCAGCATGACGAGGTCCGCCCGCTTGCCCGGACGCAGCGATCCGATCCGGTCGGCCATGCCGAGGGCGGTGGCGCCCTCGATGGTGGCCATGCGCAGGATGTCGGCCGCGGTCGGCCGCGTGCCGACGCCGTCCTCGAAGTGCCGGAGCCTGGCGGCGGCGAGCGCGGCGCGCATGACGCCGAACATGTCTCCCGGCACCGCGGCCACCGTGTCCACGCCGAGCCCGGTCGGGATGCCGAACCCGCGCAGCCGGCCTGTCTCGGGGGAGCCGTGGCCCATCTGCGACTCCACAGCGGGCGCGACCGAGGCCGTCCCCCCGCTGTCGGCGACCAATTTCATCGACCGGTCGGTGAAGCCGTTGGCGTGCACGAACATGACGTCGGGACCGAGCAGCCCGGCCGCGTGCAGCTGCTCCACCGGCTCCTCCCCGGTCGCGTGCAG
The DNA here is from genome assembly GCF_050947145.1 of Microtetraspora malaysiensis. Classification (NCBI taxonomy): domain Bacteria; kingdom Bacillati; phylum Actinomycetota; class Actinomycetes; order Streptosporangiales; family Streptosporangiaceae; genus Microtetraspora; species Microtetraspora malaysiensis. The sequence goes on along the minus strand of NZ_CP191998.1, from coordinate 7,628,957 downwards.
GCTGATGCGGAGCCCGAGTTCGCGGGCGAGCCGCCAGTCGGCCACGGCCGCCTCGACGGAGCCGTACACCGGTCCCCACGCCGCGAAGGCGGGGGTGACCAGGCCGGAATCCCCTGAGGGGAAGTGCCGGGCGAAGACCCGCCGTGCCTCCGCCTCGTCCCTGGACGCGTCGTCGGTGCCCGGATGCGCGTACGCGAAGACCACGCGGGCGCCGGAGTCGCGGAGGCCCTCGACGGCGGCGTCGGTGTGCGCGGGGGTGAGCTGGATGTGCGACCAGTCGTACACGGTGGTGATCCCCGCGTTGAGCGCCTCGATGGCGCCCCAGAGGTTCGCGGCGTAGACGTCCTCGGGCCGGAACGCGGGGGCGAGCCGGCCGAGAACGATCGCCAGGTAGTCGCCGAGGGTGGCGTCGGCGGAAACGGACCTCAGCACGCTCTGCCAGACGTGGCGGTGGGTGTCGACGAAGCCGGGAAGCACGATCTGGCCCGTGGCGTCGATCACCTCCGCGCCGTCGGCGGGCAGATCGGGGCCGACCGCGGCGATCGCTCCGCCGGTGATGAGGACGTCGGTTCCCCGGTGGACGCGTACGTCCGGCTCCGTGTCGATCACGATGCCGTTTCTGATGAGCAGGCTCATGGGCAAAGACTCCATTTCAGAAAGCTTTTAAGAAAGCTTGTTGAAAAGCTATCAAGAGGCGCGGATATCCTCAAGCGCATGAACGAGGGGCGGGTGACCGGCCGGGATCGCGTCGACGCGATGATCGAGGCCTGGCGGGCCGAACTGCCGGAGGCGGCCACGACGCAGTTGGAGATCGTCAAGCGGGTTGGGCGGCTCAAGGCGCGGATCGAGACGGTCACCCAGGCCGTGCTCGCCGGATACGGCCTGACCTATGCGGAATTCGACATTCTCGCGACGCTCCGGCGGGCCGGGCGTCCGTACCGAGTCAAGCCCAGCACGCTCGCCACGCGACTGATGCTCACAACCGGCGGGACCAGCAACATCTTGCAGCGGCTGCTGGCCGCGGGCCTGGTCGAGCGCGAACCCGACCCCTCCGACGGTCGCAGCTCATGGGTCCGGCTCACTCCACAGGGGGTGGAAAGGGCCGAGGAACTGTCCCTCGCCACCACGGAGGCGCACAAGGACCTGTTCGCGGACGTTCCCGAGGAGACCGCGCGCGCCCTCGCCGACGTGCTGCGCGACGTACTGCTCGCCCTCGGGGACCGGCCCGACGACACGCCCTGCCGGAGAACGTGGCCGACTTGATCAGCCGGGTCTTTCTAGGTGAGCGAGCCGTAGACGGCTTCGGCGAGACGGTAGGCCCGGCGGCTGCCGGCCACCGACCCGACCATGCGGTTCATCGTGTACGCCATGGCGAGACCGTGCTCGACGTCCCCGAGGCCCAGGGAGCCACCCAAGCCGGTGTGGCCGAACGCCGACTCCACTCCGCGAGCGGGCGTGAGGAAGGTCATCGCCGGGCGCATGTAGCCGAGGCCGAAGGCGCTGTCCAGGTACAGGACCCGGTCGGGGCCGCCGACACGCGGGCGCATCGCGTTGCCCAGCGTGGAGGGTGCGAGGATCTCGCCCGCGACCAGAGCACGGTAGAAGCCGGCCAGCGCCCGCGCGGTGGTGACCATGCCGAGGGCGGGCCAGCCCGCGCGCAGGATCACCGGGTGGTTTCCGCCACCGGGCAGCTTATGGATGGGTGGGTTGCCGAGCGCCCGGTTCATCAGGCTGTCCTTGTCCCGTGTCGCGGCGGCCATCGCCGCCACCGGGCCGTCCGCGGCGGGGGGCTCCGCGACACCGGCTCCGCCCGCGGGGGCCGCACGCTCTCCGGTCCGGGCCGCTTGCTCTCCCGCTCGGGCCGTACGCTCTCCGGCGGAGAGGCGGGCGGCGCGAGCCGCAACGTCGGGTGGGGCGCCGAGCCAGAGGTCAAGCTGATGAGGCCCGGCGATCTCCGCCGCGACCAGCTCTCCCGTGGACATGCCGGTGACCCTGCGGATGAGCTCGTCGATCAGGAAGCCGTACGTCACGGCGTGGTAGCCGTGCGCTGTTCCGGGCTCCCAGAGTGGTGCCTGCGCGGCGAGCCGGTCCGCGATCGCGGGCAGGTCCTCGAACTCCTCCAGGGGGACCGGCTCCTCGATCGCGGGCAGGCCGGCCTGGTGGGTGAGGACGTGTTCGACGGTGACACGGGCCTTACCGTCGCGGGCGAACTCCGGCCAGTACGCGCTCACGGGAGAGCGGACGTCGACCAAACCCCGCTCCACGAGCAGCAGCATGGCGGTGGCCGCGACGGCCTTGGTGCACGAATAGGCGAGCACCGGTGTGCCGGCCTCCCAGGGGCGCCCCGTGTGCCGGTCGGCCACGCCGCCCCAGAGGTCGACGACGGGCTCGCCGTCGAGGAAGACCGCGAAGGCGGCGCCCAACTCCTCACCGTCGGAGAAATGCCGGTCGAAGACCTCGCGTACCCGGGAGAATCGCGGGTCGCAGTGTCCGGACGTGGTCACGGGGTGATCGCCGACTGTCATGGCCGTCCCTGTTCAGAAGCGCTCGCTCGGCAACCGACCTTAACAAGGGCGCCCCCTCCCTCCTAGAGGGCTGGACGACTGCCCGGGAGCACACGGGCACTGCGTCGTCGGGCTTCAGAAGGGCGGGATGTCAGGGCGGGATGTCGTGCGCCGGATCAGGTGGCGGGTCCGAGCCCACGGACTCCGCACCTGCTGTCGGCGCCGGAGCGGGCACCTCGTCCACCTCGTGGTGGTCTGTTTCCGTCTGGGGCCAGCTGTTGGGAGCGAAAGGTTCGGGCATCGGTTCGATGATCGGTGGCGGTTGGACCGGATAGATATGGCCGGTCCGGCTGATCCAGGTCAGGTGCCCTGAGCTGGTTTGTACGACCTGCCAGCCGTTGTCCCGCAGGTCATGGTCATGCGCGCATGCCGCGGCGAGGTTGCTGTCGGTCGTGGGACCGCCGTTCGCGTGCTGGCGGGTGTGATCCATCTCCGAGCGCGTGGCCGGAGCACGGCATCCGGGGTGCGAGCACACTCTGTCTCGGACCTCGATCCGTCGCCGCAGCCCAGCTTTCGGGAACCGCCGTCGCTCATCCCCGGCGGCGGTTCGGCGTCCGGTCACGGATCCTCGCGCGTGGTCAGCCGCCTCATCGACGGCTTCGTCGTATTGGCGCATGATGTCGGCGATTACACCGGCCCAGCCACCCTGGGCGTACATGTCCGCGCACAGTGCGCGCAGCAGCGACAACGGGAGCTGAAGCTCGACGATCCCGCGACGGCGAAGCGACCCCGACCTGGCGCGCAGGTCCCTACTTGGCCGGTCGTCACTTGGCCGGTCGTCCTTTTCCTGGCCGACAGCTGATGTGCGGGCAGGCGTCACCCCCGTCCCGGCCGCGCCCGCCGGGTCTGTCCCGTCCCCATCGCCGGGTGGGGAAGAAAGGGCGGGAGGCAACCCAAGACCGGGAGGCAAACCAGGACCGGGAGGCAAACCAGGATCGGGAGGCAAACCAGGATCGGGAGGCCAACCAGGACCGGGTGCTGGGCGGGGTACAGGGCGGCGGGGCCATCCCGCGGGACGGGCCCACCCTCTGGGGCGTCGCCGGGTAATCCCGGCATAGAGAAGCCGGCCCTCCTCGTCGCAGACGGCGAAGCGCCACTCGCCGCTGATCTGGCGTTTGGCAAGCCTGCGTGCCAACTGGGCGTGGATGGGTCCCCACCCGGCGAGTTCGCCGGGCAGGTCGTCCAAGTGCATCAACGTGGACACCTGGACCCGCAGCTCACCCGCCGCGAACCCAACCGGGCCCGCCCTGCCCCTCTCAACGTTGGTCCCGACGCCTGTCGTGCGGGTGGGGCCTGCACCCGGACCGCTGGAACCGCCTTCAGCACCCGTCCCCGAGGCCGGACCGACAGGGCCACCATCGCCAGAGCTGGGAGCAGAGCCGGGGCCTGCGCCAGGGGTGGGGCCTGGATCAGGACCGGTGTCGCCGTGGTCGTCGTCGTTGTCAGTCGGGTCGGCAGTCCTGGCTTGGCTGGCGTCACCGTCGATGTCGCCAGGGGTGCCGTCGGGGTCGCCGCTGCCGGTGTGGAGGCCGGTGGCGTCCTCAGCAGCTGCCTCGGCATCGCCGGTGTCGTCGAGGTCGACGGTGCCGAAGGGGTTGTCGGAGAGTTGGTCGTCGTGGTCGTTCTCATCACCCGCCGCCTTGCAGGCGGCCTCCTCGAACAGGACGGCGATGATGGCGTCGTCGTCCAGACCGGACATGCTCCCGTCCAGCAGGCCGAGGAACACATCCGCCCGCACGTGGTCGATCGGGGCGGGCAGTCCGGACCTCTTGGCTCGTACGGCGATGGCGTCCACACGGGCGATCGCGGCGGCGGCCTGGTCGACTGGCAACTGCTGGCCCATGATGCTGGCCGAGCCATCCGCGTGCCGGACCCCGATCACCCGCCGTTGCTGGACGGCCCGTTCGTACTTGCGGCGGGCCCAGGCAGGATCGGCGGCGATCAGCAGCTTCTTGATCTTCTCCCGCAGTTCGCTCGTCGTCCACTTCCCCGCCTTGGGCAGCAGATGGGCCGCCACAGCGCGGGCCAGTTCGACGGGGACGTCTTCGAGCCAGTCGCAGAACACCACGGCCCGCGCCTTGTCGATCAATCCCGCCGACAACGCGTCCCTGACGGCGGGGAGACGTACTTTCAGGTCGTAGGCGATGCCGTATTCTCGCTCGGCGGCGCGGCGGGTGAGCCGCAAAGCCGCTCGGATTTCGTCGGGGGAGTTATTGTCCGGTTCGGACATTTTCGCCATGCCGCTGGCGGAAATTTCGTACAGTCCGACTTCGGCCATCACGACGGCTTTCCGGGCTTGCACGTGTGCTTCGAGGCGGGCATAGGCTTGCATGACGGTGACGGCGTCGTAGCCGTCCAGCCTGGCGATGTCGATCTCGGCCAGTACGGCGGCCAGCTCGACGCCCGGGGCCATCTCGCCCAGGGTGTCGGGTATCGGCTGCCGTTCGACAATCACGCCGCAACGCTAACAACCGCCACCGACAAAAAACGCCGCCCCGTGAGCCTCTATAAAGAGGCCGGGAAGTATCTCCTGGAGCCACATATCCGACCGAGGAAAACGCTCCGATTTCCGTCAATATGCGGCATTTCGTAATGATTATAAAAGGCCAAGATGGGCTCTTGGGGGAAATCTTCGGAGTGGTCCGATAAGACGACTTTCCCCTATTGTGCCGCTCGTGGTGCGCCGGAGCGGCCGCCCTGGCGGGTCACCTGGGTCGTGTCGCCGCTCGGGCAGGGAGGGGCGCCGAGGATGCGGGTGGACTCCGACTCCTGGGCCAGGCGGCGCAGTACGTCGAACGCCTTGCCGTACAGCACCTCGCAGATCACCAGCGTCTCGACGGCGACATCTCGGGGGCCGTCGAAGGGGATCTTGGTGATGTCGAGGTCGCGGACGAGGTCGAGCGCGGCCGACGCGTACGGCAGCAGGTCCTCGTGAGAGGTGGGCATCCCGAGGCGCTTCAGCGTGACGACGCTCTGCGCCAGCTCGTCCCGTGTGGGAGCGAGTGGGTGGACGCTCCAGCCGAGGTCCGCGATCATGCGGTCGACCAGCTCTCTGGCCTCGCGCCAGTCCTCCTCCTCGGGGTGCGGCTCGACCGGCGTGGAGAGCGCGTAGTGCGCCGTGCCGAGCATGTCGTGGAAGTCGATCCGCTCGTCGTCCACGGCGGCGATGACCTTGCGGATCGCCGCGACCGGCAGTCGGCCGACCTCCAGTAGCGCCCTGATCAGCCGTAGCCGGCGCAGGTGCTCCTGGCCGTACTCCGCCCGCGTGGCCGACGTCTGGTCGCCCTGGTGGAGCAGCCCCTCGCGCAGGTAGTACTTGATCGTCGGGATCGGGACCCCGGATTCGGCGCTGAGCTGGGAGATTCGCATGGCTGGATAGTACTGCTTGCCAATATTACTCGATAGTTCTACTATCCAACTATTAGGTAGTGGGGCTATCCAATGGGAGGCGTCATGCGCATGAGTGCGCGCATGGAGGGCGACTTCGTCGTCTTTCTGATCGGCATGCGGATCAACAGGTTCCGGTCCCTGCGCAAGTGGCTGCCGGTCGCCATGGCCATGCCGCCGATGGTCAAGGAGCTGCGGGCGGACCCCGCGCACGGCCTGCTCGGCTTCGAGAGCTTCTTCAACGGGCGCACCACGCTGATGGTCCAGTACTGGCGCAGCACCGATCACCTCATCGCCTATGCGAAGAACCGCGAGGCGACCCACTGGCCCGCCTGGAAGCGCTTCTTCCGTGAGGCGTACAAGAGCGAGGCCGTGGGTGTCTGGCACGAGACGTACACGGTGAGCGGATACGAGACGGTCTACGTCAACATGCCGCCGTTCGGCCTCGGCGGGGCGGGTGAGCTGGTCCCGACCAACAAGATCGGCGACAGGGCGGCCGAACGGCTCGCCAGTCTCCGCTGACGCCGATCGGCCGCCCGAGGTGATCGTGAACCCGGAGTCAAGGATCTGTCGCGCCGCGATGTCGCTGGGTTACTCTCCGTACATATTCGGCACACCACCGGTCAACCGGAGCACGGAGAAGCAGCCATGGGCAGGCACAGGCGCGACAGGAGCCGACGCGGCGGGACGGGCATCGAGACCGTGGCCGATCTCATCGAGACCCTGGAGCGGTTCGACCCCGAGCTGGAGGTCCGGTTCGCGGTCCAGCCCCGGCTGCCGATGAGCTACGTCATCGGGCCGGTCACCGAGTACGACGACATCCTGTGGATCGGCGAGGCGGGGCTCGACGGCTACGTCCCGGACGACGCCGCCTTCCGGCTCGGCTGGCAGGAATGAGGTGCGACGGCCGGGTTCGCGCCGCACACGACACCGGGTTCCCACCGCCCACGATGGCCGGGTTCGCGCCGCGTGCGGCGGTCGGCGCGCCGCTCAGGTCGCGTCCGGCCGCCAGACGTAGCGGACGTCCGGCTCGCGCTCCTCGTTGTCGCGGCCGTCGGTGTGCTCGACCGCGACGAACCCGTTCCGCTCGTAGAAGCGGCGGGCCGGGCCGTTGACCTGGAACGTCCACAGCTCCAGCCCGTCCGGGCGGCGTTCCTTCGCCAGCGCCACGAACCGGTCGCCGATGCCGCGCCCGCGCCGGTCGGGATCGAGGTAGAGCTGGCTGAGGAGGCCGTCGCCGAGCACCATCATCCCGACCACCGTGCCGTCCAGCGTGGCGACCCAGGTCTCGCGCGCGGGCACGACAACTTCGCGGAAGTAGGCCCGGATCTCGTCGTCGGTGTGCGCCCGGCGCACCCCCGGCAGGGCGGCGTCGTACGAGCGCAGCCATACGTCGGCCACAGCGGGGGCGTCGGCGCCGGTCGCCCGGCGCAGGGTGACATCGTCCATGGTCATGACGGCCACTTTCCCAGCGGGCCCCGTCCCGGTGCACCCGGATTTCCCGCCGGGAACGCGGGCCGTCAGCCGATCTCGGCCAGAACCCGGGCGAGGCGCTCCCGGCTGCCCTTGTCGATCTCCTCGCCGGTCCACCCCTGCTCGATCGAGACGGTCGCGCCGCCGTGGAGGGTGAGGTCGGCGCGCAGCGGGGTCTCCGTGGTCACCTTCGCGGCGGCGATCTCCTCGTAGGACAGGAAGCGGTACCACTCGGCGAGCTTGGCCGCGGGCGCCGACTCGACGAGCCGGAGCATCCGCTGCCTGCCCTCGCCGGCGGAGCCCGGACCGGCCACCAGGACGAGGCCCGTGTTCAGCACGATCAGGTCGTACTCCGTGCCGTCCACCCGGACGTTGGCGAGGCCGGCGAGGACGGCGGAGCCGAACGTGCTCGGCGCCCGCTCGGCCTGCGTGGCCCGGCCGGCGTCGACGCCGAGCCGTTCCAGCTCGGCCCGGGCCTTGCCGACACCGCCCGGGGAGACGGCCAGCCTGGCGACCTCCTCCAGGGCGGGGACGACTCCCTCCGCCCCGGCGAACTCGGCGGGGCCGCTCCACGAGTGCCGCCACCCGGCGACGCCGGACTGTACGGCGGCGAGTCGCAGCACGGTGGTCAGCGGGCCGCCGAACAGCTCGCCGACCTCGCGGCGGGTGGCGGTGGGAAAGAACGGCTGCGCGATCTCGGCGAGCCGGCCGGCGGCGATCAGGTCGAACACGTCGGCCAGCCCGGCCTCCGGGCGCCCGGAGGTCCGCGCGACCATACGGAAGATCGCGTCGGCGTCCCGCTGAAGCGCCGCGCCCAGCGCCGCCGCGGTGAACATCGGCCAGGGGAGCACCGTGCGCTCACCGGTCTCGACCACCTCTTCCTGCAGCGCCCGCCCCGCCCCGGCCAGGTCGCCGACGAGTACGGCCGCGGGCCGTTCATCGGGCATGACCGGCGTGCGGGGGAGCGCGCGGATGGCGGCGATCCGCTCATTCAGCGGCGGATGCGTGTCCCACCGCGACCCCTTCTCCTCCGGAGTGCTCGCGCGCAACGCGTCCAGCTCGCCTCCGCGGCCCGCGTCCAGCTCGCCTCCGCGGCCCGCGTCCAGCTCGCCTCCGCGGCCCGCGACCAGCGCGCCGAATCCGGCGAACAGGTCGTCAGGGGCGAAGCCGGACTCCCAGCCGAGCTGGACGTACTCGTTCAGGAAGAAGTGCCACGCGGCGTCCAGGACGCGGATCTCGTGCAGCGCGGTCGCCGCGGCCTCGATCCCGGCGACCCGTGCCGACGCCCGGTCGGCTTCGAACTCCTGCCTCCGTGAGACCGCGTTGTCCGCCAGCAGGTAGAGCCGGGCGTACCCCTTGAAGATCCATCCGGACGGGTTGTAGGGACCGATCTGCCGCAGCGTGTGCGCGATCACCAGCCGGCCACGGTAGGCGGGCGCGGACAGTCGCGTGTGCTTGCCGGAGTAGTGGCCCAGCTCGTGCGCGAGTACGGCGCGCACCTGGGCGACCGTCATCGTGTGCAGCAGCGGCAGCCCGAGGCAGAGGCGGCGCCGCCCGCCGACCAGACCGAGAAAACGCGACTCCTCCTGCACGGCGGCGTTCACCTCGGGGATCAGCCAGATCTCGTCCGGCGCCCGGGTGCCCGCCTCGGCCGCCAGTTCCCGTACGGTCGCCCAGAGGAGCGGGGCCTCTCGGGCGGCGAGCGGCAGCCCGGTGGGCGGCTCGGGACGCGACCGCATCGCCCGCCATGTGCCCCGCCCGACGGCCAGCGTGCTCGCGGCGAAGCAGGACCAGACGAGCTTCACCGCGAGGGCGCCGGCGATCACCGTGGACAGCCAGAAGGCGAGTGCGACGGCGGCCGCGACCTGGGCGGCCGCGACCTGGGCGGCCGCGACCAGGAAGAAGCCGGCGAGCATGGCGAGGGAGAACCCGGCGCGGATCGTGCTGACCACGGTTGTTCACTCTCGACGGGCGATGTGGATCACCTATCTACCATGCGCACCACGCCTTTTCCGTCCTTATCCGGAAGAAGGTGCAACCCGGACGCATGCCCGCCGAAGGCGAGCCGATCTCAGGCCCGGGCCCACCAGGAGGCGGCGAGCAGTTCGGCGACCAGCGTCTCGGTGAGCAGGGCGACCTCCGGGTCGTCGTCGTGGCGGTACCGGATGGACGCGGCCTGGCCGTCCAGCTCGCCGCCGACCGCGAGCACCGTGGAGCCCCGCTGCCGGATCCACTCCATGGCCTGCTCGTCGTAACGGGAGCCGGGGAACATCAGCGCGCGGTAGTCGTAGGTCTTGGTGAGGTAGACGTCCACGTGCGCCCAGTCGCCGGTCTCGCACGCGTCCGCCTGGCGGCGCGGGCCCTCGCGGAACATCAGCGCGGACTGCTCCGCCGACGAGAGCCGCTCCGCGGGGGCGATCGCGTACACGCCGTGCGGCCCGTCGAGCACGTCGGAGGCCGTCTTCAGCCAGTCGTCGCGCCGGTCGAGGAGATCCGCGGTGGCCTCGGCCACGCGGCGGACGAGCGCGGGGACGTCGCCGCCGCCCGCGAGCCGGGACTTCAGCGCGAGCAGCAGGGCGAGGGTGTGCTGGAACGTCCGGCACGCGACGCCGCCGCGCTCCTCGCCGGCGGACATGGGTACGACCAGGTCGGCGCCCTCGGTCACCGCGGAGCCCGGCTTGTTGGTCATGGCGACGACGAACGAGGTCCCGGTGTAGCGGGTGAGCGCGTCGAGGGTCTCCCTGCTGCCGCCGGTCGCGGAGATGGCGACCACCAGCGTCCCCGGCCCCGGTACGGTGTGCGCGGCGGAGGCGTACTCGGCCACGGCGTCGATCCCGGAGGCGCGCAGCCGCGACGCGACGACGCCGGCGGCGTACCGGGAACTGCCCATCCCGAGGAAGACCACCCGGTCGATGCGCTCGGGCAGGCCCTCGAACGGGTCACCGGCCTCCAGCGAGTCGGCCAGCGCGCCCAGCGCCTCCGGCTTGGTCAGCAGGTCGGCCTTGAACAGCGCCGCGTCCACAATGCACTCCTATCTTTCTTTTTGTCCTATTTTGTCGTGACTTACTTGGTAAAGGCGGCGTCGGCGCCGTACCAGGTGCGGAGCACGCCCATCGGTGCGTACCGCCAGCGCAACAGGTGCCGGGCGGCATAAATCAGCTCGCGGCACTCCTGTTCGACCTCGAAAGGCCGGACCAGCGACCGGTCGAGCAAGTCGGAGCGCCCCGCCTCCGCGAGCCCGGCGGCGTACGCGGCGGAGAGCGCGGTCCGCGCCTCGGAGACCCACTCCGCGACACGCTCGGGGTCGGCGCCCCTGCGAAGGATCGCCACCTGGCCGACATGGTCGACGCTCGTGGTGAGCTGGGCGAGGTCCCGGGCGGCCGGCTGGAAGGCGCCGCCGCCCGGCGCCTCGGCCGACACCGTCGGGTTCCCGTCGAAGTCCACCACCGCGTAGCCGTCGCGCCACCGCAGGATCTGGCCGACGTGCAGGTCGCCGTGGATGCGGATCAGCGGGGTCGGGCCGGCCGTCGCCAGGGGCGCCAGCTCGCGGCGCAGCTCCCCGGCCCGGGAGGTCAGCCACGCGCCGTCCTCGCCGTCGGTCAGCGCGAGCGCGTCGCGCAGCGCCTCCTCCGCGCGCTCCGCCCACGCGTCGCCGTTGCCGTCGGGCGCGAGCCGTACCGGCTCGGGGAACACGGGGGACGGAGTCGCCATGGCGAGGTGCAGCTCGGCGGCCAGCGCGCCCAGGTCGGCGGCGAAGCCGGTGCGCCCGGCCTCGGCCTCGTCCACGCACCACTCCCAGCCGTCCCGGGCCTCCGGCAGGTACGCGGTCACCAGCGCGACCAGCGCGTCCTCCCAGTAGATGGCGGCGTACGGCGTGGCGGTGCGGGAGAAAGCGGACAGATGCGCCAGCAGGTCGGGCGCCGGCTGCGGCGCGCGGGACGGCCGCGGGAACCACTTGACGACTACGCTCTCGCCGACGATCACCGAGTGGTTCGTCTGGTCCACCGTGATCGCCCGCTCGCCGGGAGGCGGCGTGGGCAGCGGGCGGAAAGCGCGGACGGAGAAAGGACGCGGCGGCGTGACGCCCTCCGCGAGCGCCCGGACGACGGCTCCGGTGACGCCTTCTCCCGCGGCCAACGTGAGCGAACCGTCCGGTTCCTCGTGAAGGGTTGGCCAATGCCGTGCTTCGACCTGCATCTGTTGAATCTCGATTCAATAAGGCTTGTATCGCCAATGCTCACAATGCCTGGGAAAGTCTTGTCTAAGTTGACTTATCCTGCAACACTCTAAGCTCCCCACCGGAAGGAAGCTCTCGCATGTCATTTCGCGTGCCCGCCTTTGGGGCGATGGCACCATGAAGTCCACCGTACGAGCACGGGTGGTCGGTCGACTCGCCACCATGGGGCCAGGCTTCGGCTTCCTGATCGTCTTCCTGGCGGTCCCACTCGCCCTTGTGCTCAGCTACACGGTGTTCCGCCGCGGCAGGTTCGGCGGGGTCGTATATGAGGCGACGGGAGAGAACTTCACCCGGCTGATCGACCCGCTCTACCTCGACGTGGTCATCGGATCGGTGAAGCTGGCCACGATCACCACGCTTCTCGCCCTGCTGCTCGCGTACCCGACCGCCTACATGATCGCCCGGCTTCCGGCCAAGTGGAAGGTCATCGCGCTGGTCGCCGTCGTGCTGCCGTTCTGGACGAACTTCCTGATCCGCACGTACGCCTGGATCGTGCTGCTGAACTCGGAGGGCCTGGTCAACTCGGGACTCGACGCACTGGGTCTCGGCAAGATCGAGCTCCTCTATTCGGACGGCGCCATCGTCGCCGGCCTGCTCTACGCGTACCTGCCGCTGATGATCCTGCCCCTGTACTCGGCCATCGAGCGGCTGGACCCGCAGCTCCGCGAGGCGTCGGCGAACCTCGGCGCCCGCCCCATCAGGACCTTCTGGTCGGTCACCCTGCCTCTCTCGCTGCCCGGCGTGCTGACCGGCTGCGTCTTCGTCTTCGTCCCGAGCCTGGGCAACTTTGTGATCCCCGAGCTGCTCGGCGGCGGTCGCCGGATCATGGTGGGGAACCTGATCCGCGACCAGTTCCTCAAGGCCCGCGACTGGCCGTTCGGCTCGGTGCTGGCCCTGTCCGTGATCGGCGTCCTGGTGCTCCTGCTCTTCGCCCAGGCCTGGGCCAGCCGGAGGGTGGGCCGCGATGCGTAAGAACCGGAAGCAGGGGAACGGCTGGCTGCGCCTCCCCTTCTGGCTGACGTACGTCTTCCTGTACGTACCGATCGCCGTCGTCGTACTCATGTCGTTCAACCGGAACAAGTCGCCGTACGCGTGGGGCGGGTTCTCGCTGCGCTGGTACGGCCAGCTCCTCGAGAACGAGAAGATCCGCGAAGGCCTGATCAACACCCTGATCGTGGCGTTCGGCTCGACGGTCCTCTCGACGGTGCTGGGCACGCTGCTCGCGGTCGGCCTGGCGCGGTACAACAAGTCGCGGATGCTCGACGCGCTCTCGACGATGCCCGCGCTCCTGCCCGACCTGGTCCTCGCGATCGGCCTCCTCATCTTCTACGCGGCGGTCAAGATGACGCTCGGACTGCACTCGGTGCTGATCGCGCACACCGTGTTCGGCATGGCCTTCGTGACGGCCGTCGTACGGGCCAGGCTCAACCACGCCGACACCTCGATGGAGGAGGCGTCCCGCGACCTCGGCGCGACCCCGGTGACGACGTTCATGCGGATCACGCTGCCGACCCTGGCGCCGGGCATCCTGGCGGGCGCCCTGCTGGCGTTCACGCTCTCCATCGACGAGTTCGTGATCGCGTTCTTCACCGCCGCGCCCACCCAACCGACCCTGCCGATCGTCATCTACTCCATGGTGCGGTTCGGCGTCACTCCCGAGATCAACGCGTTGGCCACCCTGCTGCTCGCGGTGAGCTTCACCGTCGTGATCGCGGCCCAGCGCATGACCAAGCTCACCGAGGCACTCTCATGACACTTATCTCCATTGATGGCGTGAGCCGGCGCTTCGGCGAGGTGACCGCGCTCGACTCGGTCAGCCTGGAGATCCAGCAGGGCGAGTTCTTCGCTCTGCTCGGCCCCTCCGGCTGTGGAAAGACCACGCTGCTCCGCATCCTCGCCGGGTTCGAGCAGCCGGACGACGGCGCGGTCCGTCTGGACGGCGAGGACCTGCTCCAGATCCCCGCGCACCGCCGCCCGATCAACCTCATGTTCCAGTCGTACGCGCTGTTCCCGCACATGACAGTGGAGCGGAACATCGCCTACGGCCTGGAGCGGGAGAAACTGCCGAAGAAGGAGATCGGGGAGCGCGTCGCCGAGGTCCTGGAGACCGTGGGCCTCTCCGCGCACGCCCGCCGCAAGCCGCACCAGCTCTCCGGCGGGCAGCGCCAGCGCGTCGCCCTCGCCCGCGCGATCGTCAAGCGCCCGCGCCTGCTGCTGCTCGACGAGCCGCTGTCCGCACTGGACAAGAAGGTGCGCGCCGAGATGCAGCTCGAACTCAAGCGGCTGCAGCACGAGGTCGGCATCACCTTCGTGGTCGTGACCCACGACCAGGAGGAGGCCATGTCGCTCGCGGACCGCATCGCGGTCATGCAGGGCGGCAAGGTCGAGCAGGTGGACGCGCCCATCGCGCTGTACGACCAGCCGCGCACGCCGTTCGTGGCCGGCTTCATCGGCGCCAACAACATCTTCTCCGGCAAGGTCACCGAGGGTGGCCTCCACGTGGACGGCCTCGGCCTGCTGCCCGCGCCGAAGGGCGCGGACGGCGACGCCGCGCTCCTCGCCGTACGCCCGGAGAACATCCGGCTCACCCAGATCGCCCCCAAGGAAGAGGACGCCGCCGACGCCGCAGTTGAGGCGAAGGACGCCGCCGAGGTGACGGACGCGGCCGAGGTGAAGGACGACGCGGTCAGGACCGGCGAGGGCGCCGAGCCCAAGACGGAGGAAGCCGCCGCCGAAGCTGCCGAGGCCGTCGAGGCGAAGGCCGATGCCGAGGCTGAGGCTGAGGCTGAGGCTGAGGCTGAGAGCGACGCCGAGGCCAAGGATGAGTCCGAGGCCAAGGACGAGGCGAAGTCGGAGGAGACCGCCGAATCTGCCGCCGAGACGGAGGTGAAGGAGGGCGCGGTCAGGACCGACGAGGGCGCCGAGCCCAAGGCTCCCAAGTCCGCTGAGCCGGCCGTCGAGGCTCAGGTTGACGAGCCCAAGGGCGAAGCCGAAGCCGACGCTGACAGCGAGCCCGCCGTCGCGGACGAAGCCGAGCCTCAGGGCGACGCGGTGCCCGAGGTCGAATCTCAGGGCGACGCGGTGTCCGAGGACGCTGACTCCGCGGAGGGGGAGGCCCCCGCCGAGGCCGAGGCCGAGGCCGGTGACGGGGAGGACCTCCGGGCCGTCGTGAAGAGCGCCATGACCGGTGAGGTCACCGCCGAGGCGATGGCCGAAGTGGTTTCCAAGGCCGTCGCCGGAGTCGTGGCCAAGGTGGTTGCGGAGGTCGTGACCGAGGTCCTCGCCGACAACGACGCCAAGGCCAAGGCCGAGGAGCGGGACGAGACCGCGCCCGAGACCGGGGCCGCCGCCGAGGCCGCTCAGGAGCCCGCGCCGGAGACGGCCGCCGCCCCCGAGACCGTGGCCGAGACTGTCCCCGCCCAGGAGCAGGGAGCCGTGGCCGAGTCCGGCAACGAGAACGGGGCGGACGCCGAGCGCGAGACCGAGGGCCCGCTGCGCGGCACGGTCGTGGACGTGAGCTTCTACGGCGGCACGTCGCACATCGTGCTGCGCGTGGAGGGGCACGAGGGGCACGTGCTGGCGGCGACCCAGGGGGCGGCGCGGGTCAAGCCCGGCACCGAGGTCGGGATCGGCTGGGACGCCGCCGACGCCGTGCTCATTCCGGCCTGAGTTCGTGTCCTGTCGCGAGGCGGGCGTAGTCGAGGATGAGCTCCACGGCTTCGTCCGGCCCGATCGAGTGATGCCGGGCGATGATGCGGTAGCCATAGGCGTCCTCGAGGGCGACGAGCGTGCGGCTGATCGTCTCGGACGACTGGGCGAGCGTGAAGATGCCCTGGGCGGCCCCGGTTTCGAGGATCGTCTGGTACATCGACACCTGCCGGTCGAACAGCGTCGTCAGCAGCGTGCCGTACACCCGGTTGCGTCCGGCGGCGCCGCCCAGCTCGCAGAGCAGGCGCACGCCGGCGTCCTCGGGCCCCTCGGGCAGGCCGGACCTGATCGTGGTGATGAGCTTCTGAGCGGGGTCGGCGATGCCTCTGATCTTCTTGATCCGCTGCTCGTAGAAGCGTTCCATCCCGGCGTGGTGGGCCTCGATCAGCAGGTCCCTCAGGTCGGGATAGTGGTACAGCACGGCGCCGGAGGTGAGCCCGGCCTCCTCGGCTATCTGGTTGAGGTGGACACCCTCCGCGCCGTGTTGGATCATCGCCCGGCGGGCGGCATCGATGAGATCCATCCGCCGGTCCGCTCTGCTCTTGCGCTGGGCCATTCCATCCCATCCGATTTGAACGTACGACAACAACTGGCCCACCCATAATGTCCCAGCTATTGACGGCGCGCTAGATACCTATTTGAATCACGGTTCAACAAGCCAGGGAGTCCGGAGATGACAGACAAGCAGCTGACTATCCTTTTCATGCCCGAGAGCGCGTACGGGCCGACGAACAACTGCATCGGCATCGGAGACGTCCTGCGCAAGCGCGGTCACCGCGTGGTTTTCGCAGCGGAGGCGTCGTGGAAGGGCAAGCTGGCGGCACTCGGCTTCGAGGAGGACCTGGTCGACCTCGCGCCGCCGGCTGAGGAGGAGCAGGACGCGGGCCAGTTCTGGAAGGACTTCATCCGCGACACCGCGCCGGAGTACCGGAAGAGCACCTTCGCGCAGCAGGAGACGGTCACCAAGCCGATCTGGGACGCCCTGATCGACGGTGTGAAGTACTGCGAGCCGCAGCTCAAGGCCATCATCGAGCGCGTCCAGCCGGACGTGATCGTCGAGGACAACGTCATCACCTTCCCCGCGCTGCTCACGGCCGGCAAGCCGTTCGTGCGCATCGTCTCCTGCAACCCGCTTGAGGTGAAGGGCGCCGACATCGCTCCGGCGTACTCCGGCCTGCCCGCCGACGACAGGAGCGAGTGGGACGCCTTCCGCGCCGAGTACGACCGGACCCACCGCGAGATCTACACCGCGTTCAACGAGTGGGTCGTCGAGCAGGGCGCTCCGCCGCTGCCCGACCTGGAGTTCTTCCACGAGGGCGACGCGAACCTGTACGTGTTCCCGGAGATCGTGGACTATACCGACGAGCGTCCCCTCGGCCCGACGTGGACCCGACTCGACTCGTCGGTGCGTGAGACGGACGACGAGTTCACCCTCCCCGAGATCCCGGGTGACGGCCCCTGGGTCTACTTCTCGCTCGGCTCGCTGGGCTCCGCCGACGTCGAGCTGATGCGTCGCGTGATCTCGGTGCTGGCCAAGACGCCGTACCGGTTCATCGTCTCCAAGGGCCCGCTGCACGAGGAGATCGAGCTGGCCCCGAACATGTGGGGCGCCGAGTTCGTGCCGCAGGCGGCGATCATCCCGCAGGTGGACCTCGTCATCACCCACGGTGGCAACAACACCACCACCGAGGCGCTGCACTTCGGCAAGCCGATGATCCTGCTGCCGCTGTTCTGGGACCAGTACGACAACGCCCAGCGGGTGCACGAGAAGGGCTACGGCGTCCGCCTCGACACCTACAAGTTCGCCGACGAGCAGCTGGCCGGCGCCCTCGACCGCCTGCTGGGTGACACCGAGCTGCGTGAGCGGCTGGCCGCCCACGGCGCGGAGATCCGGCGCCGGGACGGCCTGCGCGTCGCCGCCGACGTGATTGAGAAGATCGCCGCCAAGTGAAAGCACTGAAGGACGCCGCTCCCCGGGTCTTCTGGACCGACAGGCCCGGGGCGCCGGCGTATCACCCGCTTGACGGACGGACCACCGCCGACCTGCTCATCGTCGGCGGTGGTTTCACCGGCCTCTGGGCCGCCGTGCTGGCGAAGGAGGAGAACCCGGCCTGTGACGTGGTCCTGGTCGAGGCGAAGTCGATCGCGTATGGCGGAACCGGGCGCAACGGCGGGTTCATCTCCGACTCGCTCACCCACGGGCTCAGCCAGGGGCTGAAGCTGTGGCCCGACGAGATGCGTACGCTGCTCGCCCTCGGCCGGGAGAACCTCGCGGCCATCGCCGCGTTCGTCGAGGCCCACGACATCGACGCCGACCTGCGCCTGTTGGGCAAGACGACGGTCGCGGTCGCCGCGCACCACGTCGCCGAGCTCAAGGAAGCCGAGCGGCTGCACCGCGAGCACGGTGAGGACGCGGTCTTCCTCAACCGTGACGAGATGCGCGCCGACGTGGACTCGCCGACGTACCTCGGCGGGCTGCGGCTGCGCGGCACCGGCGGCATCCTGGACCCGGCCAAGCTGGCCTGGGGCCTGGTCAGAGTGGCCGAGCGGCTCGGTGTCCGGGTCTACGAGAAGACGGCGGTCACGGGTCTGGAACGTTCCGGAGCCAAGATCCATGTCACCACCGGCTCCGGCGTGATCGACGCGGCGCAGGTGCTGCTGGCCACCAACGCGTACCCGCCGCCGCTGCGCAGGTTGAGCAACTTCGTGCTGCCGGTCTGGGACTACGTGCTGGCCACCGAGCCGCTGTCGGAGTCGCAGCGCGCGTCGCTGCGCTGGGCGGAGGGGCAGGGCCTCACCGACGCGGGCAACCAGTTCCACTACTACAGGCTGACGTCCGACGGCCGGATCCTGTGGGGCGGCTACGACGCCATCTACAACTTCGGCGGCACGGGGAGCGAACAGCGCGACGCCACGCACGAAGTGCTCGCGCGGCACTTCTTCGAGACGTTCCCGCAGCTTGACGGCGTGCGGTTCACCCACAAGTGGGGCGGGGCGATCGACTCGACCAGCCGGTTCACCCCGTTCTTCGGCACCGCCATGGGCGGCAGGGTGGCGTACGCGCTGGGCTACACGGGGCTCGGTGTCGGCGCTTCCCGGTTCGGCGCGCTGGTCGGTCTCGACCTGCTGGCCCGCCGTTCGACGAGGCGGACCGGGCTGCGGATGGTGCGCCGTCTGCCGGTGCCGTTCCCGCCGGAGCCGCTGCGCTGGCCGGTGGTCGAGGTAACCCGGCGGGCGCTGGCCCGGGCGGACGAGAACGCGGGTCGTCGCGGGCCGTGGCTGCGACTGCTCGACCGCTTCGGCGTCGGTTTCGACAGTTGATATCCGCGGTGAACGTATAACTTAGGCAATTTGCGACATTTGCCGTATTTGTGGCGAATGTCCGCAGGTCCATCGTGACCGATGAAAGAGGATGGCATGGCTACCCTGATCAATCCCGCGAACGGCCGGCCCGTCGAGGACGTGCCGGACACGTCGCCCGAGGGCGTGGCGGCGGCCGTACGAGCCGCGCGTGCTGCCTTCGAGGAGTGGCGGGAGACCACCCCGGCCGAGCGGGCGCGGGTGCTGCTGCGCTTCGCCGACCTGGTGGAGCAGGACGCCGAGGAGCTGACCCGGCTCGAGGTCGAGGAGACCGGAAAGCCGGCCCCGGTGTTCCGTGATGGCGAGCTGCCGTTCGGCGTGGACAACCTGCGGTTCTTCGCGGGAGCCGGACGCTCGCTCGACGGGACCGGCGCGGGTGTGCTCAGCGCCGGCTACACGTCCGTGCTGATCAGGCGGCCGGTCGGCGTCGTCGGCTCGATCGCGCCGTGGAACTTCCCCTTCATCATGGGGATCTGGAAGATCGGCCCGGCCCTCGCCGCGGGTAACGCGGTCGTCATCAAGCCCGCGCCGCAGACACCGCGCAGCACGCTCCGGCTGGCCGAGCTGTTCGCCAAGGCGGGCGCCCCCGAGGGGCTGCTGCAGGTGGTGACCGGCGACGCCGAAGTCGGGCAGGCCCTCGTCACCGACCCCGGCGTGGACATGGTCAGCGTCACCGGCTCCACGGCGACCGGCCGGGCCGTCATGCAGGGCGCGGTGGACGGTCTCAAGCGGGTCCACCTGGAGCTCGGCGGCAAGGCGCCCGCGCTGGTGTTCGCCGACGCCTCCCTTGAGGACATGGCGTTCGGCGTCGCCATGGGCGCCACGTACAACACCGGGCAGGACTGCACCGCCGCCACCCGCGTCTACATCGAGCGCTCCCGGTACGCCGAAGGCGTCGAGGCGCTGCGCGACGCGCTCTCCCGGGTGCGGCCCGGCGACCCGTGGGAGGAGGGCTCCGACATCGGCCCGCTGATCTCGCAGGCCCACCGCGACCGGGTGCACGGGTTCATCACGCGCGCCTCCGGCCGCGTGGTCTGCGGCGGTGCGCCGCTGGACGGGCCGGGCTTCTACTACGCGCCCACCCTCATCGCGGACGCCGACCAGTCCAGCGAGATCGTTCAGGGCGAGATCTTCGGCCCCGTGCTGGTCGCGGTGCCGTTCGACTCCGAGGACGAGGCGGTCCGCCTCGCCAACGACACGCAGTACGGCCTGGCCTCGTCGGTCTGGTCGACGGACGTGTCCCGGGCGCTGCGCGTGTCGCACCGCCTCGACGTCGGCGTCACCTGGATCAACGACCACCTGCCGATCGCCTCCGAGGCGCCGCACGGCGGCGTCAAGGGCAGCGGCTTCGGCAAGGACATGAGCCAGGAAGCGGTCCAGGAGTACTCGGTCACCCGGCACCTCATGATCAAGCACGCTGCCCCCCAGGCCAGGGACTCCTTCCGCCCCGCCTAGGGAGGGTTTCGTGGCTTCGGCGGCCACGTCGCGAGGGGCCATCCGGGCGACCGCGGCCGGCCAAATGGATCCACGAAACACGACCCGGGCATGCCTGTCGACCCGCTCTCCGGCTCCGTAGTCGGAGAGCGGGCCTCGTGGGAGACCGTCGTCCCCATGTCAGAACGCGGGCGAGCCAGTGCTGCGCCGGGTTGATCGTGCCAGGGCCCCTACCGGCTGGCCGGGGCGCGATCACTCCTTGATGAGGATTGCTGCCAGGCTGGATACCGCGGCGTTTGTACGAGCCAGGTCAAAGGCGGCGGGGTGGAACTGGTCGGCTGAGTCGAGGCCGAGCCATTCCAGCCGATCCTCATGCTCTTCGTGCTTGGGATCGGCGAGGATCTCAAGGAGGTAGTCGTAGCCCCAGATACCGCCGCAGTCCTCGGGTGGGCAGGCCCGGCGGCCGGTGAGGCAACGTGGGTAGGCGATGCCGGGCTCGGGTGTGGTGACGGCCTCGACGACGATGGTGTGCTCCCAGCCATCCCCGAAGTCGTAGGTGTAGCTGAGCCGGTCTCCCTGTCCGGGGGCTACCTGGTTGAGTCGCTTGGCGGAGGCGCTGTTGATCCGCAGTTCGCGGTCGGTGGCGCCGTAGCGGCCCAACGGGCTTTCGAAGACCCACATGTGGTAGTCCTCCCAGCCGAAGGCAGCTTGCATGACGTCGTGCAGCGCGCGCAGCGTGATCGCGGACGGGACTTCCAAACGCCGCCAGATCGGCGGCCGTGACCCGGCCAGCGTGACCTTGATCTGGTGGACTGTGAGGGTCGTTCGGGCACTGGAGGTTGTGCGCGGGGAAGCCATGACGGCATCTTGCCGTACCCATACCTGGCGCGCTCACCCGCTGCCGCAATGATCAACCGCGCTAGACACGTCCAGGGGCACGCCGACGCGCAGCCATTCACGGCGGCGTGGAATGACGATCAACGGACGTTGCTGGAGCAGTCGGCCCGATCGCGCGCCCAGTCATAGCAGTTGGTTCAGCGCCCCAAGGCCGCGCTGGCTGCCGCCGACGGCGCTTCACGATGGCCTACACAGACCGCTGCGGTTGCCGGGTGTGGATTACTCGTCGACTTCTACGGGGTCGTTGGTATCGGTCTGTCCGTCCGGTTGCGCGACGAAGCTTCCCATGCCCCGGACTGTGTAGATGGTGCCTTCGGCGCGGAGAGCCCGCATCACCTTATGGGCAGTCATGCGGGCGATGCCGAACTCTTGCATGAGGTCGTTTTCGCTGGGCACCCGTGATCCCGGGCGGTACTCACCCACCACGATGCGGTCGCGGATCACCCTGGCTACCTGCTCCCACCTGGGCTGATCCTCGCGGAACTCGATCACAGCACCACTGTAGGAATCGGTGATTCCCCATCGTCTTCCGGATGGCCCTATGGTGCCCTATAGACAAGCTCGCCAAATCTTCCTACCCTGGTCTCATGTCAACAGTCGGCTGCGACCTCGACAAGGTGCGGGACCGCTTCCCCGCATGGGTGTTCTTCCGTAGCGATGCGGGCGCCTTCTACGCCACCAGGCGCGGTGAGCGACTCTCCTTCGGAGATCGGAACCGGGCTTCAACAGACGGTCTGCGCTGATGACCTTCCGGCCTTCCTCGCCCTCCTTCGCGCCCAAGAAGCTCGCCGGTGACCGTACGCAGACCGCCTGGCTTTCAGGCGCCGCACAAGTTGGAAGTTCGGCCCCAAGAGCGGGATGGTCCGCTGGCCGGGGCTTTTGGACTGGTGGCCTCCCTGCGCACTGGGGGTGGGCGAGGAGGCCACCGCTGTACCGCGCCTGCCGGCGGCGCCTTCCCTATCCCGTCGGCGGGCGCCGCCCCCGCAGAGCCGCCCGCCCCCGAGTGCCCCTCTGCGGGGGCCACCACGGATTACGACGACGCTTCACAGTGAGGAGGTGACGACCGGCATGGCAATCGACGAGTTGCCCGCCGGGTATCACGGCGTCCACCCCGCACACCCGAAGGCCGGCTGGGAAAGGCTGGAATGGCGAGAGTGTCACCCGTGTGCGATTCGGATCCGGGTGCTTGAGCACACCTGCGAATGCCAGGACATCGTCTATGAGCTGTGCCAGGCCGGGGGCCTGCTCTTCGTCCGCCGCCACTATCGCGCCGCCGACGGCGCCGTTGTCACGGAGAGCGAGTGGCTCCGCGCCGTCCCTGCCCGGCGGCTGTGGACGAACATCCTGCTTGGTCATGTCCGATGACCACCCGAGACAGCCTGTTCCTATCTGCGAGGAGCGCGATGGAACAGACGAAGCGTCGAGATCAAGCTGCGTGGGGGAGCTCTGTCGGTCTCAGTACGCGGTTGGCGATCGCCTCACCTTCTCAGGCGTGGCCATGAACTCGGCCTCCAGGTCGCTGACGATCCGCTGGATGAGCGACCGCAGTCGCGCCCGCCTTTGGGTCAGTTCGTCCGCGAACGCCCGCGCCTGCGGCCCCACCCAGACCGTCTTCCCGGTGAAGGTCGCATGCGGCGGGTCGAGCGCCGCCTCCAGTTGCCTGGCATGCATGCGCACCTTTTCCAGCGCTCGCAAAAGTTCCTGCTTGCGAGGATTCGGCACCATGTCATCAGGGTTCGCCGTCAAACACCTCACCTTTCCTCTCCGGAATGGCGTGTGCAGTCTCCCGGCCCATATGAGATCGTGCGCTCAGGCGGCCAGACTCGGAGGATATTTCATGTCCCGTTCTCGTCACAGCTCTCCCGCGCGGCTCGTTGGAGCGGTCTCGGTGCTCGCCCTTCTCGTGGTCGCCTGCGGGGAGCGGGAACCCACGGTGGCCGAAGCCGCGGCGACCCTGCAAACCCACGTTTTGCGACTTCTCAAGGAACGCGGTGCGCTGAATGTCCGGGTAACGGATCCCGGCGGGAAGGACATCCCCTGCGGAGAGGACAGGGCGAAACGCACCTTCGCCGCCACCGGAGAGGGCGCTGAGCCGGAGATGGACCCCGGCTCTATGAACGATTTGCTGGTCGGCGCGTTAGGACGCACAGCCGACCATAAGTACCATTTTTCGGATCCTATGGCGAAGCCGTTCCGTTTGGTGAATGAGGTGACCAGGACTGTTCTGGTCTTGGATTCGGTGACAGGGCGGTACGTGGTCCGGGGGGAGACGGAGTGTCTCAGTCTGTCGTAAGTTTTCCCTCGTAGGCGAGTGCCCGCTGGTATCCGGTGTTCCTGTTCCCCTCGAAAAAGTCTGCTTCGGTGCTTGACAGGTAGCCCAGGGCGTGGGTCTGGGAAGTTCCCATCCCATTGTCGATCAACCATTGATCGAGAGCCTGACGGCCATTCTCGCCATGCTTGATGATCTCAACGAAAGGCAAGAGAGAGCCGTTCTTGTCTGTGATAAGAGACCCCTTGCCGTGGGAGGTCTGGGCAGGAGGAACCCGTGGTGTGAAACCTTGCTCCATGAGGAGGCCGGTGATGTTGTGCTTGCGGCCCAGTACTTCGAATGAGATGAGCTTCTGGAGCTCTTCTGTATCGTTTTCCGGCTCGTGCATCCACGTGTAGTACGCGGACGCTCCGGTGGAGAGCCCGGTCCAGATCACGGCACCGAACGGAGGGGCAAAACCGACGATTCCCATCGCCGTGCCGATCACAAAGCTCTCTGCGTCGTGTGCGCTCTTGGCCGCCTTATCTTTCGGCGTGAGCACCCGTACGGCGGCGGCAAGTTCGAAACCTCGGGTGTTGCCGAGCATTTTGAAGAGAGCGTGCATCGCAGAGGGGTCTCCCTTCTTTGTCAGTTGGGACACCCTGGGAAGGAGCCGTTGGGTGAGTTCGCCCATCCCCGCGTCGAACGGAACTCGCGATTCGGCCTGGGCCGCGAAGGTGGTCAGGAACCGGAACGTGTCCTTGGGGCTTAGCCGGAACGCGCCCCGCAACCCTGGAACGAGAACAGGCTCGAACACTCCGGGGGAGGGCAACCGAGCGCTGTCCATGGTCGCGTCCACGGCTTCGATGTCGGCGCCCAGGGTGATCTCCGGGGCGTACGAACCGGCGAGTTCCCCAAGGTGGACACGGGTCGCGTCATGCAGCGAGATGTCATCGACGGTAGTCATCACCGTGTAAGCGAAGAAGGCGGCCTCCCGGCTGTGTCCGCCCTGCTTCTCGTCGTAGGCGCCCGACATCGCGGCCAGCAGGCGCCCGAAGGCGTCGGCTGTCGTCCCGTCCCGCTGTGCCCGCTCGCCGAGCTTCACCAGGAATCCCGCCAGCTTGTCGCTCTCATCTCGCTCCGAGAACCCGCGCAGGAGCTCTTTCTCCCAGGCTGAGGGCGGGCCGAGGCGCGCCGCCTTGCCGACGGCCAACCGTGCCGCCGAGGGGTTGGCCGCGAGCAGGTCCATGAACGTGGAAAGGTTTCCGTTGGCGGCCGTGCTGTGAACCCGCTCCGTGAGCACGGCCGAAGCGATCCCGGCCAGCCATTCGGTCGGGTGCGGCCCCGGCTTCAGCAGGTCGACGACTCCGTCGAGGTCCTTTCCCGTACTCTTGCGCAGTTCGTTCGCGACCGCGGCGAGCCCGGGCACCTTTGTCCCGCCCCTGAGCGCGGTGGCGAACGCCGTACCGGCGACGTCGACCGCCTCATCGGAGAGACGGCGACGCAGAGTGGCGGCGAGCCGCCGCGTTCCCTCGGCTCCGAGAGCGGCGAAGAAGGCTGCGGTGAAGTTCGCGTCGTGCCGGTGGTTGCGGAGCGTCCCGATGACGGCGGTCATCCTGTCGGTGGGCGACGTACCTGTGAGAACGAGTTCATCCGGGTCGATGGCCACGAAGCGCTCGGCCAGGGCGGCGCCCTGACGTCGTGCGTCCCCGAGGGCGAGCAACGGTTTCTCCTGATATGGCCGCAAGCCCGCGCTGGGCAGCCACGGCAGGGTGACGTCGATGGTCTCCGCCCGCTGACGGAGCCGGGGGATCTGCTCCTCGGCCCAGCCGCCGATCTCTCTGACCGGGGCGAGGTCGGTGGCAGGCAGATCGACGGCGGCCAGCTCCCGGCGGATCCCTTCGGCGTGTTCGGCGACCACCTGCCCGGTCCGCTCCAGTTCGCTGATGAACCCGTTCATCAGCGACGGGTCGATGCCGGCGAACTCCGGAGCTAGCGGTCCGGCCCCTGACGGCAGGTGCGACGCGTCGTCCATCCCGCCATCATGGGCGAAGCGGCATCGGGATTCGAGAGCTTCCGAGCCGGATCGTCCACCGATGCGAGATCGTTCACACGCATCGCCGAGGGGGCCTGTCCGTTGGCCACCCCGTCCCCTCCCGGTGGGAACTAACGGCTGGGGAGGTTGCGGAGGGCCTCGCGGCGGCTCAGTCCGGAGATGCCGTGGTGGTCGACGTAGCGGACGACCTCGTCGGGGTTGGTCTTCGCGTACTCGCGGAGGGCCCAGCCGATGGCCTTGCGGGCGAAGAAGTCGATGTCCGACAGGCTCGGCTCGATGCACGCGTACAGCAGCGCCGGGTCGGTCCGCTCCTTGAAGGAGTTCTGGCAGAGGATGGCGGTGCGCCTCTTCCAGAGGTTGGGGTCGTACGCCCACTCCAGCATGAGCGGGCGCATGCTCTCCGGGTAGAGCCGCATCAGCGTGCCGATCCGGTTGATGGCGATGTCGTCCACCAGGTCCCACCAGGCGCCGGTGACGATCATCTCCTCGTACATCGGGAGCGTGTAGAGCGTCTGCCAGGAACGGTAGAAGCGGTGCGCGGACAGCTCGATCGCGGCGTACCGCTCCTCGCGGTATTCGGCCTCGCGCCACAACGCGAGTACTGCGCGGCGCCACTCGGGGGCCGATCCCAGGCGGTGCTCGGCGAAGACCCGCCTGAGCGCGGTGCGCCGGGGGACGGCCTGCACGCCCAGGAACGGCATGTCCGACTTCATGTACGCCTGCATCACCGGGGCCTTCGCCGGGTCGGCCGCCTCGGCCAGGGCGTGCCGTACGGCCTTGAGGAGCATCATGCGCTGTGGCTGGTGCGGTCACCGGTGGCGAGGCCGTCGAACAGCACCGTGATGTAATGCTCGGCCAGCGTTGTGGTGTTGAGCCGCCCGCCGGGGCGGAACCACCGCACCGCGACCCAGATCGTGTCGCGGATCATGCGGTAGGTGAGCTTGGGGTCGAGGTCGGCGCGGAAGAGGCCCTCGGCCTGGCCGCGCTTGATCTGCTCGACCCACATCCGCTCGACCTCGTCCTCGGCCTTGACCAGGTAGCCGAAGCGGTCGCCGGGGAGGGAGCGGAGGTAGTTCCAGTCGTTCTGCATCACCGTGATGGCCGCGCGGTGCGGCTCCAGCGTGCCGAAACCGACGCGCACCATCTCGGTCAGCGCGGTGCGGGCGTCGCCCGCTGTCTCCAGGACCGCGCGGTAGCGGGCGGTGAGATCTTCGAGGAAGGTGCGCAGCACCTCGTCGACGATCGTCTCCTTGGAGTCGAAGTGGTGGTAGAGGCTTCCGGAGAGGATCCCCGCCTCGTCGGCGATCTGCCGGACGGTGGTCGCCTGGAAGCCCTTGCGCGCGAAGAGCTCCGCCGCGAGCTTGACGAGGTGGTCGCGCCGCTCGGAGGCCGAGCCCGCGGTGGCCGCTCGTTTCGCCGTGCCCTGGCGCCTCACTGGGGCGGCGGTGGCGCCGCCGGAGTTCTTTCGCTGGTTCACACCACCCATTATGAAGGTCCGAGCAACGGCTTGCTCGCCTAAAAGCGGTGGAGAGTCACCTGCTCATCGCCGTCCAGATGTACTACCAAGCGCTTGCTACAATTCGGACTTGCGCATCCTGGCACCACCAAGGTCACATATTGTGCAAGATCCTCCCTATGGTGAAATTGGGGTACCCGTTTACCTTGGGAGTGGCATCGGGGGAGCCGCTTCCCGGCGGGATCATCTTGTGGACCCGTCTCGCCCCCGACCCTCTTGATCCCGTACGTCCCGGCGGCATGCCCGGCCGGACGGCCGCCGTGCGCTGGGAGATCGCGGAGGACGAGAAGATCGCCCGCGTGGTCCAGTCGGGCGAGGCCTCCGCGTGGCCGGACCGGGCGCACAGCGTCCACGTCAGGGTGGCGGGCCTGCGGCCCGGACGGGAGTACTTCTACCGGTTCTTCGTGGACGGCCACGAGAGCCCGGTCGGGCGGACCAGGACCGCCCCCGATCCCGGCTCGACCGCGCCCGTACGGTTCGCGGTCGCCTCGGGTCAGCGCTACGAGGAGGGCCGCTTCACCGCGCTGCGGCACCTCGCCGCCGAGCGTCCCGACGTGATCGTGCACCTCGGCGGCTACATGTACGCGGGCGCGACCGAACGCTCCGGGCCGGACGCGTACGTACGGCCGCTGGAATCGGAGGCGGAGTGCACGACCCTCGCGGCGTACCGGAACCGGTACGCGACCTACCGGACGGACCCCGACCTGCGGGCGGCGCACGCCGCGGCGCCGTGGTTGCCCGTCCTCGACGACCACGAGGTACGCGAGGGCTGCGCGGGCGCGCGGCCCGGCGACGGATCCAGTCCGGCCGCCTTCCTCAAGCGGCGTGCCGCCGCGTTCAAGGCGTACTTCGAGCACATGCCGCTGCGCGTCCGGCCGACCGGCGCGTCACTGCGCGTGCACCGCTGGCGGCCGTACGGCCGGGTGGTCGACCTCCTGCTGCTCGACACGCGGCAGCACCGCGACGGTGACGACATGCTGGGCGCGGAGCAGGAGGAGTGGTTGCGCACCCGGTTGGCGAGTGGGACCGCCCGCTGGAGGGTCCTGGTCCAGCCCGCGTTCTTCGGCCCGCGCGGTCTCACGGACGGGGACCCCACCGGGTGGGACGCCTTCCCGCGCAGCCGCGCCCGCGTGCTGGCGGACGCCCCGGAGGGCCTTGTCGTGCTGAGCGGAGACGCGGGCGACGGCTGGGCGGGCGACCTGCGGGCAGACCCGGCCGATCCGGGGTCGCGCGCCGTCGGCGTCGAGTTCTCCACCGCCTCGGTGTCGGCCGCGCCGCGGGTCGGCTCCCAGGCCGTCCTCGACCGCGACCCATGTCTCCGGCTTGCCACCGACCGCCGGGGTTACCTCACCTGCACGGCCGACATGGACGGCTTCCGCGCGGAGTTCCGCGCGGTGGATCACGTGGACCGGCCGGACGCCCCCGTCTCAACGGTGGCCCGGTACGAGATCGCGGACGGCAGGCTGCGCCGACTAGAGGCCGAATAGGGGCCGAACAGGAGATGCCACGCCAAATAGGGGATGAGGTGGGCTAGCGAATAGGAAACTTTCTTATTAGATTGCGGGCATGCGTGATCTGCTGCGCCTCGCCGACACTGTCATCCTGCCCGGCTTCCCCGGGACCGCGCCGCCCGACTGGCTGCGCCGGCGGCTGGCCGACGGCCTGGCTGGGGTCGTGCTGTTCTCGCGCAACGTCGAGAGCCCCGGCCAGCTCGCCGACCTGACCGCGGCGCTGCGCGCGGAGAACCCGCGGGTCCTCGTCGGCATCGACGAGGAGGCGGGCGAGGTCACCCGTCTGGAGGCGCGCACCGGCAGCTCCCGTCCCGGTAACTACGCGCTGGGAGTGGTCGACGACGAGGAGCTGACCGAGCAGGTCGCCCGCGACGTGGGGCGCGATCTCGCCGCCGCGGGCGTGAACCTCGACTTCGCGCCCGCGGCGGACGTCAACTCCAACCCCGACAACCCGGTCATCGGGCTGCGGGCGTTCGGGGCGGACCCCGAGCTGGTCGCCCGCCACACGGCCGCCTGGATCCGCGGTCTCCAGTCCGCCGGCGTCGCGGCCTGCGCCAAGCACTTCCCGGGGCACGGGGACACCGCGGTCGACTCCCACCACGGCGTTCCCCGCGTTACCGTCTCTCCGGAGGAGCTCGCGGAAGTGGAGCTGTGGCCGTTCCGGGTCGCGATCGAGCAGGGCGTCCGCTCGATCATGACCGGGCACCTGCTCGTCACCGCCTACGACGACGGGCTGCCCGCCACCCTCAGCCCCCGCATCCTGACCGGCCTGCTCAGGAACGAGCTCGGCTTCGACGGCCTGATCGTCACCGACGGGATCGAGATGGCCGCCGTGTCCGGCGCGTACGGGCTGGGCGGCGCGAGCGCCATGGCCGTTGCGGCGGGCGCGGACGCCGTGTGCGTGGGCGGGGAGAACTCCGACGAGGAGACGCTGGAGCACATCCGCCGCGCCATCGTGACCGCGGTCGTCGAGGGACGGCTGCCCGAGGAACGGCTCGCCGACGCCGCCGGGCGGGTCCGGCAGCTGGCGGCCTGGCACGCCTCGGCCACGGCCGCCGGGAGCGGAGCGAACGGCCACGCCTCCGGCGGGAACGGCGCGGGAGCCCCGGCGGAGGTCGGGCTGGTGGCGGCGCGCCGCGCCATCCGGATCACCCGGCGCGCCGGGGTGGCTGACGTGCTGCCGCTCACGGGGGCGCCGCACGTGGTCGAGCTGGCCCCTGAGACCAACCTCGCCATCGACCGGCACATGCCGTGGGGCACCGCGGAGCCGCTCGGGCGGATCCTGCCGGGTACCACCGCCATCCGGCTCCGCGAGGAGGACGTGGCCGACGGGGTGCCCCCCGAGGCGCTCGAGAAGGCGGCCGGGCGGCCGCTGGTCGTCGTCGTGCGGGACGCCCACCGCCACCCCTGGCAGATGGACACGCTGACCCACCTGCTCGCCGCCCGCCCGGACGGCGTGGTGGTCGAGATGGGGCTGCCGGGCCGTACGGACCTGGGGGCGGTGCACATCGCCACCCACGGGGTGGCACGCGTCTGCGGTCAGGCCGCCGCCGAGGTGCTGACCGGCCGCGTCTGATCTTCGTCCAGGTGCGCACGCCGCACCTGACCAGCGCCCTTTCCCCGCGTCATGCCGTTTCTCAGACAGAGGTCTTCCGACCCTGGACAGATCATCCGCGCTCCAGAACACTGTCGGGATTACGGTGCGAAAGGGTCGATAAATGGGGATCTGCGAGGGCCGGGTCGTCGTCGTGACGGGGGCCGGACGCGGCATCGGGCGCGCGCAAGCCCTGGAGTTGGCGCGTCAGGGTGCGAAGGTCGTCGTCAACGATCCCGGCACGAGTCCGTACGGCGCCGCCGGGGACGGCGGCCCCGCCCGCGAGGTGGCCGAGGAGATCCGCGCCAGGGGCGGCCAGGCCGTGGCGAGCTGCGACGACGTCACGGATTGGGACGGGGCGGAACGCCTGGTCAAGACCGCGCTGAGCGCGTTCGGGGGTTTGGACGTGCTGGTCTGCGCCGCCGGTTTCACCCGCGACCGCGCGCTGGTGGCCATGACCGAGGGCGACTGGGACGACGTGATCCGGTCCCACCTCAAGGGCTGCTTCCTGCCGATGCGGCACGCCTCCGAGCACTGGCGGGAACGGGCCGCGGCCGGGCACCCCGCGGACGCCCGTGTGATCACCACCTCGTCCGGCGCGGGCCTGTACGGCAGCGCGGGCCAGGGCAACTACGTGGCCGCCACCGCCGGCATAGCCGCGCTCACCCACGTGGCCGCCGCCGAGCTGGGACCGTACGGCGTCACCGTCAACGCCGTCGCGCCGGGCGCGGGCCGCGACCGGGTCGCCGGCACCGCCGAGGCGGGCGAGAACGACGCGGCGGCCCTGACCGCCTGGCTCGGGTCGGCCGGGTCGCGGCACGTCACCGGCCGGGTGTTCGAGGTGGGGGAAGGCGCGATCTCCCTGGCGACCGGCTGGCGGCAGGGCCCCAGCGCGGGCGGGGACAAGTGGGACCGCGCGGACGTGGGTGCCGCCGTGGCCGGGCTGCTCGCGCACGCCCCCGTCCCCGTGCCCGTGTACGGCTTCGCCTGACGTCCCCCGCGTGTCGCGTCCCCCGTGACATGTCCGTACGATTTCTTCGGTACTGACGCGACAGGATAGGAGCGCGATGAAGGTCGCCTACGTCACCTTCGCCGACCCGCTGGGGCACGACGACGAGCGGGAGACCGCGCTCGCCGCGTGGCTGGGGGAGGGCATCCAGGGCACGCCGGTGCGATGGGACGATCCGGAAGCGGACTGGGCCTCCTTCGACGCCGCGGTGGTCCGCTCCGCGTGGGACTACATCGAGCGGAGGGACGAGTTCGTCGCCTGGGCATACCGGGTCGGCGGGCTGACCCGGCTGCTGAACCCCGCGCCGGTGCTCGAACGGAACACCGACAAGACCTACCTGCGCGACCTCGGCGTGCCGACCGTCCCCACCCATTGGAGCCACGAGGGCATCCCCGAGTGGGACGAATACGTCGTCAAGCCGGCGATCTCGGCGGGCGCGCGGGACACCATCCGGACCGCCGACCGGGCCGTGGCCGAGGCGCACGCCGCCCGGCTCGCCGCCGAGGGGCGGACCGTCATGGTGCAGCCCTACCTGGACAGCGTCGAGCACGAGGGCGAGCTGTCGCTGCTCTACTTCGGGGGCGAGTTCAGCCACGCCGTACGACGACACCCGATGCTGGCCGGGGACGGCCAGGAGCTCGACCTGAACAACAGGGCGACGCTGCGCGACCCGGACGCCGACCAGTTCGAGGTCGCCGAGCTGGTGCTGAGCAAGGTGTCCGAGCCGCTGCTCTACGCGCGCGTCGACCTCGTGCGGATGCCGAACGGCGAGCCCGTGCTGATCGAGCTCGAACTCACCGAGCCGTACCTCTTCCTCCGCTACGAGCTGGACGCCCCCGGCCTGTTCGCCCGAGCCCTGGCCGAGATGCTCCGCGGCTAGCCCGGCGCGGGCGACCCGGCCGCGGCGTTCGCCGAATAGACCCGTCAGGATGATGCCCCACGGCCCCGCCATCAAGAAGCGGATCGCCGAGGTGCTGGACCAGAAGGCCCACTGAAGATCCGAACCTCTAGCCGCGGGGCAGGCCGAGCGTGCGTTCGGCGATGATGTTGCGCTGGATCTCGCTCGACCCGGCGTAGATGGTGTCGGCCCGGCTGAAGAGGTACAGCCGCTGCAGATCGTTCAGGTTGTACGGCTCGCCGTCGGCGACCAGCCCGGCCCGTCCCTGGACGGCCTGTGCCAGCTCGCCCAGCCTGCGGTGCCACTCCGACCAGTAGAGCTTCGCGATCGACACCTCGGGGCCCGGTTCACCCGAGCTGAGTGAGGTCATCGTGCGCAGGGCGTTCAGGCGCATGATCTCCAGCTCCAGCCAGGACTGGGTGAGCCGGTCGCGCAGCACCGGGTCGTCCACCGCGCCGGACCCGCGCGCGGCCTCGATCACCGCGGCCAGCTCCCGGCGGAAGCCGATCTGCTGGCCGAGCGTGGACGCGCCGCGCTCGTACCCGAGCGTGGCCATCGCCACCCGCCACCCGTCGCCGGGCTCGCCCAGGATGTTCGCGGCCGCCGTACGGGCGCCGTCGAAGAAGACCTCGTTGAACTCGCCGGTGCCGGTCATCTGCGTGATCGGCCGGATCTCGACCCCCGGCTGGTCCATCGGGACCAGCAGGTACGACAGGCCCTTGTGCCGCTGTGAGCCCGGCTCGGTACGGCACACGACGAAGCACCAGTCGGCGACGTGGGCGAGGGAGGTCCACACCTTCTGCCCGGTGACGACCCACTCGTCGCCGTCGAGCACGGCCTTCGTCTGCACGTTCGCGAGGTCGGAACCGGCGTCCGGCTCGGAGTAGCCCTGGCACCACAGCTCCTCGCCCCGCTGGATGGGCGGGAGGAACCGCTTCTTCTGCTCGGGCGTGCCGAAGTCGAGGATGGTCGGGCCGATCAGGCCCTCGCCGATGTGGCCGACCCGCGCCGGGGCGTTCGCCCGCGCGTACTCCTCGTAGAACACGACCTGATCGTCGAGCGACGCGTCGCGTCCGCCGTACTCGCCGGGCCAGCCGAGGCAGGTCCATCCGGCCGCGCCGAGGTGGCGCTCCCAGGCGACCCGCAGCTCGTGGCCCTCGTGCTCGCGGCCCGGCCCGCCGAGGCCCCGCGCGTCGGCGAACTCACCGGTCAGGCTGGCCTCCAGCCACTCCCGGACCTCGTGTCGGAAGCCGTCTGATGTCATGCGTGGAACCGTCCGTAATCTCCGCGGAAGAAGACGAGCGGATCGCCGTCCTCGTGCTTGTCGAGGCCGTGGACGCGGGCCACCACGATGACGTGATCCCCGGCCGGGAGCTCGGTCTCGATCGTGCAGTCGAGCCAGGCGAGCGTGCCGTCGAAGACGGGGCCGCCCGCGGGTGAGAGGGACCAGGACAGGCTGGCGAACTTGTCCCCGCCCTTGGCCGCGAGCCGGTCGCAGACGTGCCGCTGGGTTTCGGCGAGCACGTTCACGCACAGCCGCCCGGCCGCCTTCACCCGGGGCCAGCTCGTGCTGGTGTGGGCCACGCAGAACGCCACCAGCGGCGGGTCCAGGCTGACCGAGGTGAAGGAGTTGGCCGCGAGGCCGCATGGCTCGCCGGTCGCCTCGTCGATCGCGGTGACGGCGACGACTCCGGTGGCGAACCGGCCGAGGACGTTTCGGAAGTGCTTGCTGTCGGAGGGGAAGGCGTGCTGCCTGAGGCGGGCGTCCGGCCGGGGGCGGTGCCCGGCGGCCGAGGACGGGGCGTGCTCGCCGGCGGGATGGCGGTGACCGGGGCCGCGCGAGGAGGGACGTGCGGGGTCCGGCGTGAGCGGCCGGACCGCGTCGGTGCTCATCCTGGCGTTTCCTCCCTCGGCCCCGCCCTGCCCTGCGCTCACCTTAGCAAGCGCTTGGTTCGACGCGACAGCGATCCCCGCGGACATCGCGGCGACCCGCTCTGACCTGGACGTACGGACGTGGCCCGGCCCTGAGGGGACCGTGCCGTTCGGACGTGGAGGTGGCCCGAGGCTCAGTCGGGGTGGCGCGCCCGTCGGCGAGCGCTCGTACGCGGCCGGGCCTCCGCTGAATTTCAAGCCGATTCCGGCCGGTGTCATTCCCGGTGTCCCTTATGGGGTGTCGTGGGCCGCCGGTCAGCAGAGGAAGGGGCGGCTGGTTTCGGCCCGGATGCGCGCCCGTGGGCGGGGGGCGAAGTGACGTGACGCGTCCTGGCGGGCGTGGGGAGCCCGCCAGGACACGTCACGCTCCGGGCGGGACGGTCACGACCTCGGCGAGGGTTGAGGTCGTGGCCGTCGTTCATCGCGCGGAGTCCCGCGGCGGCCGGTCGTCCTCGCCGGGACCGGCCGATCCCGTTCGATGGCGCATGGTCAGCAGTGCGGCGCCGGCGTCGTCCACCCGGCGCGTCGCGACGACTTCACCGACATTCCCGGCGAAGGCCCCGTACGCGTGCCAGGCGGCCAGTTCGGTAAATACCGACGGCACCGACATCCCGCTTCCGTTGCTCTGGTAGGTGTGGGAAGCCCCTCGCGGCGCCCCCGCTCCCATTCGATGGATTTGTACCAACGTTTGGATGATGCGCGGTCCGCCCGCTCAGGTCAAGTGGTTGTTTGCACAAAGACGGAGATCGTCTAAATTTGTTGGAACAAAAGGGTAGATTGAGGGAAAATGGCACGATCGTCGCTCTACCAGCAGGTGGCCGCCGAGCTACGGAAGGCCATCTACGCGGGGGCGCTCGGGCCAGGCGACCAGATCCCCACCG
The DNA here is from genome assembly GCF_050947145.1 of Microtetraspora malaysiensis. NCBI lineage: Bacteria > Bacillati > Actinomycetota > Actinomycetes > Streptosporangiales > Streptosporangiaceae > Microtetraspora > Microtetraspora malaysiensis. Next base: position 7,594,252 of record NZ_CP191998.1, on the reverse strand, counting down.
AGGCCGAGCTCATGGAGGCCCACCGGGTCAGCCGGAACACCGTGCGGCTGGCGCTCGGCGAGCTTGAGAATGAAGGCCTGATCCTCAGGATGCGCCGCCGCGGCACCTTCGTCCGCGAGCGCCGCCCGCTCCTCATCCGTCCGCAGCACGAGCTGCTGTCCCTGGGCGCGGGCGAGCCCCGCAGCGACGCGTTCGTGCACGCCGTCACCTCCGAGGGCCGTGAGGCCGGGCAGGACATCGAGGTGGCCATCGTCGAGCCGCCGGAGGACGTGGCCACCCGGCTCGCCCTCGCCGACCAGGCCCTCGCCGTCGTGCGCCGCCGCCTCCGCTACGTGGACGGCCAGCCGTACAACACGAACGACTCCTACTTCCCGTACGTCATCGTCGCCGACTCGGAGATCGCCCGGCCCGGCGACATCAGGCGGGGCGGCAACCGGGTGCTCGAAGAGCTCGGGCACCCCCAGGTTCGCGTCGTCGACGACATCTCCGCCCGGATGCCCACCCCCGACGAGGCGTCCCGGCTCCAGATCGAGCCGGGCACCCCCGTCGTCATCTACGTCCGGGTCGGATACGACCCCGAGGACGTTCCCGTACGCGTCGCGGTGTCGGTGCTTCCCGCCGACAAGCACCTCATCAGATACGAGCTGGAAGCCCGATGACGCGCCACGGATCCCCCGTCGCCTGACGGGGCGTTCCCCCATGTTCCTCCCCGCGGGCGACCGCGGGGCCCGCTCGCCGTCGCATCAGTCACGGCCTGCCCCCTCCATGAGCTGGAGAAGGCCGCCATCCGGCGGGCGAACGCCGCTGGAAGGCCGCTCCCCCTAGACGCCCGCAGAGGCGGCGCGGAGGCGCACACCCTCCATTGGTGACTTTCCGTGTTTATCGCACCACAGAAAGGAATCGACCATGCCGTCCCACATCCTCCTCCCCGGCAAGTTCACCCTCCGCGGGGCCGTCCCCGACGACCTGCCCTCCGTGCTGTCCCTGCTCGCCGACGCCGCGCGATGGCTCGCCTCCCAGGGCGTACGGCAGTGGCCGGCCGACGGCTTCCCCGCCTCCCGGATCGAACCGCTCATCGAGACCGGCACGATGTACGTCCTCGACGACGGCAGGGGCGCGGCCGCGACCGTCGCGCTCGACGGCCACGCCGACCCCGAGTTCTGGGGGCGCGACGACCGTCCCGACACCGCGCGCTACGTCCACAAACTCGCGGTGAGCCGCGCGTACGCCGGAAAGGGACTGGGCGAGGCGCTCCTCGACTGGGCCGGGCTGCGCGCGGCGGCCGACGGGAGGCGCTGGCTGCGGCTGGACTGTTCCAAGGACAACCTCCGGCTGCAGCGCTACTACGCCGAACTGGGGTTCCGGCACGTCCGGACCGTGGACCTGGCCCACCGCGCGTCGGGCGCGCTCTTCGAGCGTCCGGCGGGAGCCACCGTGACATCCGCTCGCACAAGGTAGCGATCTCATGCTGAACGGGGCGCATGCCGTACAGCGTGTCAAACGGACCGGCTACTGTTCGGTACATGACCGCACCGCTGCTGGAAGTGATCGCGCTGGACGTGCGTGACGCCGTCGCCGCAGAGGAGGGTGGAGCCGACCGGCTGGAGGTCGTGTCCGACATGGCCTCCGGCGGGCTCACCCCCTCGGCGGACGTGGTCGCGGCCATCGCCGAGGTGTGCTCGCTGCCCCAGATGGTGATGCTCCGCGGCAACGCGGGCTTCACGGCCACCGCCGAGGAGCTCGACCGCCTTCGCGAGGAGGCCCGCGAGCTGGCCAAGGCGGGCGCGGGCGGCTTCGTCTTCGGATTCCTCACCGAGGAGGGCACGGTCGACCTGGAGGCGACCGAGGCGCTCATCCACGCGGTGGCGCCGCTCCCGTGGACCTTCCACCGCGCCGTCGACCACGCCGTCGACGTCCGGGCCGCCTGGCGTGCCGTACGGCTGTTGCCGAACCTGGCCACCGTCCTCTCGTCCGGCTCCCCGAAGGGGGTCGGTGAGGGGCTCCCGGTGCTGCGCGAGCGCACCGACGCCGGGGACGGCGAGATCATCTTGGCCGGAGGCGGGCTCAAGGAGGAGCACGTCCCCGCGCTGCGCCGGTGGGGCGTGCGCGCCTTCCACGTCGGCAGTCCGGCGCGCGAGTCGTGGGCGCACCCTGTGGATCCCTCCCGCGTACGTGCCTGGCGCCACATCCTGGACAGCGTTTGATCGAAGGGGCGATCCCCCAGCGACGGCCCGAAGGTCATCGCCTCAAGGGGAGCCCCAAGCCTGTCTCGCCCGAGGTGGGACGATCCAGCAGAGCGTGGTCGGCGCGTGCCAGGGCCGCCGCCATGGTCTTGATCGTGGCGGGCTCGTCCATGACGCCGCCGCCCGCCTCACGCCGCTGCTCCCAGGCCTCCACCCGCGCGCTGTACTCCTCGTAGTGCGCGAGATGGAACGCGTACACGGTCGCGTAGCGGCTGACGAGATGCGACGGGTGCATGTCCCAGCCCTGGTAGAAACCGTTCGACAGTGAGTGCGCCACCAACTGGGCGTGCCGGGCCCACAGGGCGTGGACGTCCTTCGCCGAGTTCGACGCGGGGAAGGCGGCCAGCGAGCCGTCGGCCAGCTCCACCCCGGTCCCCGCGAACGCGATCCGCATGATCTCCCTGGCGTGGTCGCACACGGGATGGTCCAGCCGTTGCTCGTGCGGCGGCAGCCCGCAGGCCGCGGTGTAGTCGAACACCCCGAAATGCGCGGCGGCCAGCCGTCCGCCGAGGGACGGCACCAGGTCGGGAGAGCGCAGCAGGAAGGCCACGGTCTGCGGGGCCTCGACCTGGATCTCGAACCGCAGGACGCACTCTGGCAGGCCCGCCGCGCCCTCCAGCGCCTCCAGGCAGCGCGCGAACTGCCGGAGATAGCCCTCCATCAGCACTTTCGGGAACGTGACCGTGAACCCTGGCGGCAGCTCGCCCACCCGCCTGAGCACCTCCGTGACGAAGCCGTCGAGCGTCCTGACACTGCGTACGGGGTCGCCGTCGGCGAACGACTTCACCCGCGGGCCCCACCGGCGCGGCAGCGTGCCCGCCCGCGCCATCGCCGCCACGGCCTCGGCGGCGCTTTCGACGTGCCGGTCCTCCTCGGCGTCGGGGCGCCGGCCGTACCCGTCCTCGAAGTCGATCCGCAGGTCCTCCACCGGCTCGATCCGCAGCTTCCTGCGGACCCGCTCGTGTACCGGCGCGGCCAGATCGGGGTCGAGCCCGCACAGCGGCGGCAGCTCCCCGGGGGAGAAGAGATGCTCGTGGAGCAGATCGGTGGCCGCGCGTCCCCATTCGTCCACGGTGGTCGCGGAGACCCGGTCGGCGGGGACGTACACCGTGTGCACCGGCTGCCAGGCCTGGTCCACCCCCGAGAACCGCGCCGCCTGCTCGCGGTAGGTCTCCTCGAAGCCCCCGATGAGGCCGGCCGGTTCGGGCAGGGTCGTCTTCATCGTTCGATCCTCGCAAATCGGGGCGAGGTCAGGAGGAGGCGCCCGCCGTGTCCCGGGGAACGCGGCCGCAGGCGGCCAGCATGGCGGGGCGGCCGACCAGTTTGACCCGCTCGCCGCGGCCCAGCGTGCGGGCCAGCTCGGCCTCGGCCGTCTCGATCGCGAGCCAGTCGTCGTATGTCACCGGCGTGATCCCGCGCGCGCTCAGCAGGTCGTCCAGCTTGGCGTCCGCGGTGCCGGGGACGGCTTCCGCGAGCAGGGTGCGCGCGGTCTCGGCGGCGTCGGACTTGTTGGTGCCGATCACGCCGGTCGGGCCCCGCTTGAGCCATCCGGCGACGTACTGGCGGTCGGTCCCCGTCACCTTGCCCGCGACGTTGGGCACGATCATGGTCCCGGTGTCGAACGGCACGCCGGGCAGCGCCACGCTCCGGTAGCCCACCGACCGCAGCACCATGTCCGCCGGGATGGTCTCGTACTCGCCGGTGCCGGTGACCCGGCCCTCCACCAGCCGTGTGCGCTCCAGCCGGAGGCCCTCGACCCGGGCGGCGCCGAGGATCTCGACCGGGCGTAGCCAGAAGCGCACGTCCAGCGCGCGCGGCCGGCCCGCCGGGACCCGCGTCGACCAGGACCGCAGCACCTCGACGTTCCCCCTGATCTGCCGGGAGAGCCCCTCGACGTCGGCGACCTCGACCTCGCTCGGGAGAGTGCGGACGTCGGCGTTGGTCACCTCGCCCAGCTCGCGCAGTTCCTTCAGGGTGAACTTGGCGTGCTCGGGCCCCCGGCGGCCGATCATGTGGATCCTGCGGACGCGGGAGGCGGCGAGCCGGTCGAGTACCTCCTCGGGCACGTCGGTGCCGCGCAACTCGTCGGCGGTCTTGGCGAGGATGCGGACGACGTCCACGGCGACGTTGCCGACGCCTATCACCGCGATCTCCTCGGCGTCGAGCGTGAACGCGTCGGCGGGGACGTCCGGGTGGCCGCAGTACCAGTTGACGAAGTCGGTGGCCGCCACGCTGCCGGGCAGATCCTCGCCCGGGATGCCGAGGTGCCGGTCCACCATCGCCCCCGTGCAGTAGACGACCGCGTCGTAGCAGGCCAGCAGGTCGTCGGCGGAGACTTCCGCGCCCAGCTCGAGGCCGCCGAGGAAGCGGATGCCGGGCGATTCGAGGACCCGTCGCAGGTAGCCCGCGATCGACTTGATGGACGTGTGGTCGGGGGCCACGCCGTACCGGACGAGTCCATAGGGGGTGGGCAGCCGCTCGAGCACGTCGATCTCGATAGGCTCGCCGGACTGCTTGGACAGGGCCTCGGCGGTGTAGATCCCGGCCGGTCCCGATCCCACGATCGCCACGCGCAACGTCACCATGGCCTCCAGGGCAGGCGTCCTTTACGTGATTCTTTACCACGAGGGCCCCGACGGGCCAGGTGGGCCGCGCCACCGGCGGAGGATGTCTTTCCCCGACTCGCCCCGCTGTACGGCACCGCTGTGTAGTACGGGGAAATGTCGCGAATGAGGGTTGCGTGGGGTTGCTGTGACGATCAAAGTTGATCCTCGTGGGCAAAAGGCGGAGAAACCCCGGGACGCACCAGCGGTCGGATGGCACGCTCCCAGACATGAGGGGATTCCGTAGGAGGCTGCCCGGCGCGCGTCCGGAGGACGGGTCGCTGCCGGAAGCGCGGCGCTACGAGGCGCTTGGCCGGGTGCTCGCCGCTTTGTCCGGAGACGCGGAGATGCGTGACGCCTGCCGCGACCTGACCTGGTGGCAGGCGGCGGACGAGAGCTGGCACATCGAGTGGGGCGACGGCCCGTACGCCTCGGAGGTGGCCGACCTGGTCGTCGAGCGGCTCCGCGCGGCGGGACCGGACGCGGGCCTGGCCGCGTCGTCCGGCCCGGCCACGCGCACGGAGGCGAACATCGACGTCATGGGCGTCGGCCTCCTGCTGCGCGCGGTCGATCCGCTCGGGCTGGAACGCCTGCGCACCACGCCGGGCCTGTGGCGGATGGCCGCGTCGATCAGCGCCGCCGACGGGGAGCCCGCGGGGCGCGGCGAGTCCCGCAGGCACTGGGAGGAACTGCTCGGCGGCTGACCGCCCGAGCCGCCCCGTCCGGCTCCCACCGATCAGAACGCGATCGAGCGCCGTCAAAGCGTGATCAGAGGATGGACCGGGCCAGCCGTGCCCGGTGCGCCTGCGGCGGCCCGAAGAGCTGGGCGTCGGAGGTCGCGCGCTTGAAGTAGCGGTGCGCGTCGTGCTCCCAGGTGACGCCGATGCCGCCGTGGATCTGGATGCTCTCGCCGGCCGCCGAGAGATAGGCCTCGGTGCAGTACGACCCCGCGATCGCGGCGTAGACGGCCAGTTCGCCGGCTGGAGCCGCGCAGGCCTGGTAGGCCGCCGAGCGGGCCGACTCCACCTGGAGCAGCACGTCGGCCAGCTTGTGCTTGATCGCCTGGAACGAGCCGATCGGGCGGCCGAACTGGTGCCGCTGCTTGGCGTACTCCACGGCCGACTCCAGGCAGCGGGCCGCGCCGCCGACCTGCTCGGCCGCGAGCGCCGCGACGCCCATGTCGCGCACCCGGTCGTGGGCGGCCGCGTCCCCGATCCGCCGGGCCGGGACGCCGTCGAAGGTCAGCTCGGCCAGTGGCCGGGTCTGATCCATGGTGACGAGCGGCCGGCGCGCGGAGGGCGCCGCCTCGACCAGGGCGTCGCCGACGTAGGCGAGCACCACCGCGCCGTCCAGCGCGTACGGCGCGACGCCGCTCAGGAGTCCGCCCTCCACGGACAGTTCCGCCTCGCCGGGGAAGACGACGGTGGCGGTCACGGTCCCGTCGGCGATGCCGGGCAGCAGGCGCTCCTTGGCCTCGTCGTCTCCCGACTCGATGATCGCGGCGACGGCCAGGACGGCGGTGGAGAGATAGGGGAGCGGCGACAGCGCCCGGCCGATCTCCTCGCAGACGACGGCCGCCTCGGCGAGTCCGCAGCCGGCGCCGCCGTACTCCTCGGGGACGGCCAGCCCGGCGACCCCGAGCTCTCCGGCGAAGCGGCGCCACGTGTTCTGGTCCGCCGCGCCGGGGTGGGCGTCGAGGAAGGATCGTACGGCGGCTCGCAGCTCGCGCAGTTCATCAGAAGAGGTCACGCGGGCAGGATAACAAGCGTTTGCTTGCCGCCCATTGCCTTCCCGTGGGGTATTTTGTCCTATTTTGAGGCATATATATACTCGCTATTGCCACTTTCGTAGGATTTCGGGGGATCGAGTGGCTGTGGCCTTGGACAAGCTCCGGCGTCGGGTTGTAGGCGACCTGCCGGGTGACTTCGCGGATCTGGAGCGGTGGGAGAACCGCATCCAGCGCGACATGCTGCTCGGACTCGCCATGGGCGTGGTCGCCGGGGTGCTCGCCGCCGTCTGCGTCAGGTTCGCCCCCGCGCAGGCCTCGGCCGCCGCGGACCCCTACCTCGTGGTCGCCGTCGTGATCCTTTCCGGCCGCCTGTCGCTCGGGTTCGGCTGGGCGCTGGTCAACTGCACCCTCACCGCGTTCGGCGCGCTGATCTCGCGGATCGTCTGCGCGGCCGTCATCGGTGGGCAGTCCCCTCTCGACGGCGGCGTGGCCGACTCCCTCAACCGGCTGCTGTTCCTCATGGTCCTGAGCGGCGTGCTCGCCTCCCTCACCCGGCTGCGGGACAGGTGGGGCGACGTCGCCGCCGGCGGCCTCGCCGTGCTCTTCCTGGCCGACGACGTGGACGGCTACCTGGCCCTGTTGAACGGCGTGGCGCTGCCGGTGTGGCAGTGGGGCACGGCGCTCGCGCTCGGCCTGGCCTCCGCACTGTGCCTGCGCCCCACCCTGCCGTCCCGGCTGCGTGCCTCCGGGGTCGCGTTCGGGCTCGTCGTGGTCTACGCGCTGACCGCCGTGTTCTAGGTCGTGTCTGACAAATCAAGCCCTGCTGCGCGCGGCCCAGCCGGCGCCTCGCTGCGTTGTCGTCGTCGGCCGTAGGCTCCGCTACGGCCTCCTCCTCCGCCTTGCGATGCATCCACCTGGATCCGCGCTCGCTACGGGCAGCATTTGTCAGACACTCCCTAGTCGCGTTCCGGGTTCGGACGGAGATCGACAGTAGAGCTCACGGCGGAGCCTGGGGATAACGGCGGGCACTTCGCGGCCGGGAGTGGATAGCCTTAGCACATCGTCTCTTATGAGATCTCCCATCACCGAGCGAGGAGTAGCCGTGCTGCTGCGTATGTCGACCCTGTTCCTGCGCACCCTGCGTGAGGATCCGGCGGACGCGGAAGTGCCGAGCCACAAGCTGCTCGTCCGCGCCGGCTACGTCCGGCGGGTCGCGCCCGGCATCTATTCCTGGCTGCCGCTCGGCAAGATCGTCCTGGAGAACGTCGCCCGCGTGGTGCGCGAGGAGATGAACCGGATCGGCGGCCAGGAGGTGCTCTTCCCCGCGCTGCTGCCCCGCGACTACTACGAGGCGACCGGCCGCTGGACCGAGTACGGCGACACGCTCTTCCGCCTGAAGGACCGCAAGGGCGCCGACTACCTCCTGGGTCCCACCCACGAGGAGATGTTCACCGACATGGTGAAGGGCGAGTACTCCTCCTATAAGGACTATCCGGTCACCCTCTACCAGATTCAGACGAAGTACCGCGACGAGGCCCGGCCCAGGGCGGGCATCCTGCGCGGGCGCGAGTTCGTCATGAAGGACTCCTACTCCTTCGACCTCGACGACGACGGCCTCAAGCACTCGTATGAGCAGCACCGCGAGGCCTACATCCGCATCTTCGACCGGCTCGGCATCGACTACCGCATCTGCTTCGCCATGTCCGGCGCGATGGGCGGCTCGGCCTCCGAGGAGTTCCTCGCGCCCTGCCCCACCGGTGAGGACACCTTCGTCGCCTGCCACAACTGCGGATACGCCGCGAACGCCGAGGCGGTCACCACGCCCGCGCCGCCCGCCGTGACGGCCGAGCAGCCCGCCCTCCGCGTCCTCGACACGCCGGACACCCCGACCATCGAGTCGCTGGTCGAGTACGTCAACGAGCACCACGGGCTCGGGATCACCGCCGCGGACACCCTCAAGAACATCGTGGTCAAGGTCCGCACCCCCGGATCCGACAAGGTCGAGGTCGTCGTCGTCGGCGTGCCCGGCGACCGCGAGGTCGACTTCAAGCGCCTGGAGGCGGCCCTCACCCCCGGCGTCCCCGAGATCTTCGAGGCCGAGGACTTCGCCCGGCACCCCGGGCTCGTCCGCGGCTACATCGGCCCGCAGGTGCTCGCCTCGCTGGGCCTCACCTACCTCGTCGATCCGCGCGTCGTCGACGGCTCCGCCTGGATCACCGGTGCGAACGAGCCCGGCAAGCACGCCGCCCACGTTGTCGCCGGCCGCGACTTCCAGCCCGCCGGCACCATCGAGGCGGCGGAGATCCGGGCCGGGGACTCCTGCCCGCGCTGCGCGCACCCGCTGTCCATCGACCGCGGCATCGAGATCGGCCACATCTTCCAGCTCGGCCGCAAGTACGCCGACGCCGCCGGGCTCGACGCTCTCGGCCCCGACGGCAAGCCGATCCGCGTCACCATGGGCTCGTACGGCGTGGGCGTCTCGCGCGCCGTCGCCGTGCTGGTCGAGCAGCGGCACGACGCCCTCGGCGTGGCGTGGCCGCGCGAGATCGCGCCCGCCGACGTCCACGTCGTCGGCACCGGCAAGGAGAACCAGATCGAGGTGGCGACCCAGATCGCCGAGGAGCTCGAAGCGCGCGGCCTGCGCGTCCTGGTGGACGACCGCCCCGGCGTCTCGCCCGGCGTGAAGTTCAAGGACTCCGAGCTGCTCGGCATGCCCACCGTGTTGATCGTGGGCCGGGGGCTGGCTCAGGGCGTCGTGGAGCTGCGCGACCGCGCCACCGGCGCCAAGGAGGAGATCCCGCTCGCCGAGGCCGTGGAGCGAGTGTTCGCGGCCTGCCGGGCCTGACGTACCCGAGGCATCGCCCGGTCCGGCACGGCCGGACCGGGCGCACTCATGGGGAGGCCGCGGGCACCGGCGTCGGCTCGGTCTTGACCGGCGGCGACCCGGTGGTCCGCTCCGCCGGCATCCCGGGGAACGCGGCCACCGCGGGCCGCCAGTCGTACGCGCGGGCGGCGCCCTCCTGCATCGCCTGGGCGGCGAGCCGGCGCAGCGAGGCGTCCCCGTCGCCGGCGAGTTCCAGGTAGGCGGCGACGACCCGCTCCTCGATCAGCACCGCGAGCCGTACGGCGTCGTCCTTGTCCTTCACGTCGAACGGGAGCGGGTAGGCGGGGTCCGCCTCCGGCGGTGTGCCGCCCCGTCGCAGGATCAGCATGCGCAGCCGGTCGCGGCGCGCCCGGTGGGCGTCGAACCCGGCCGTCGCCTTCGTGCGCAGCGCTCCGTCGGTCTTGCCGCCGATCACTCCGTAGGCGTACACGGCGGCGTGCTCGGCGGCGAGCGCCTTTTCGAGCGGGTCGATCATCGCAGCCTCCCGAGGGCGATCACGTGCACGGCCTCGCAGGCGCCGATGCTGGCGATGAGCTGGGACAGGGCAGGGGAGGCCCCCTCCGTCTGCCCGGGGCGCGCGGTCGCCGCGCGCCGTTCCGCGCGGCGCAGGTCGGTCAGCGAGACGGCGGACGCCGACGGTGACGGCGACCCGGACGGTGCCGCACCGGACGGAGCCGCGGACGCGGGGGCGGACGTGCCCGCGCCCCGCGGGAGCATGCCGCGCAACGCCGCCAGATGGGCCAGATGGCGTTGCTCGAACGGCCGCAGCTCGGCGGCCAGCTTCGTCAGGGAGAGCGCGGCCCCGTGGTACAGGGCGACGGTCTCCTCCTTGCCTGCGATCAGCGACCTGAGCAGCAGCGTCTCGGGATCAGGGGGCCCCGGCACGCGGGGTTTCACGGCGGGGGACGACGAGCAGCCCGAGACGAGCACCCCGGCCACCGCGACACCCAGCAACGAGCGCCTCGTCAGCGTCGATCCTCCGTCCACGAGACAGCATCGTACGGGGGGAGACGCCGTAGTCGGGGCCAGGCGTCGCGCTCTTTCCGCCCCGTGGTGTCGATAGGCTGTTGGCACATTCGGCGAGGTACGCCAATTGAATCAGGGAGGTCGGCATGGGCGAGGATGCTCGACGCGGCCGCCTTTTGGAGCTGCTCGGCCCGGTGGTCGCCGCCGAGGGGCTCGATCTGGAGGACGTGACGATCACTCCGGCGGGCAAGCGGCGGCTGGTCCGCGTGGTGGTGGATCGCGACGGCGGCATAAGCCTCGACGACGTGGCGGAGGTCAGCCAGGCCGTCTCCAAGGAGCTTGACGAGGCCGACGTGCTGGGCGGCAGCCCGTACGTGCTGGAGGTCACCTCGCCGGGAGTCGACCGGCCGCTCACCGAGCCGCGCCACTGGCGGCGGGCCCACGGCCGGTTGGTCAAGGCCGACCTGCGAGACGGCTCCTCCGTCGAGGGACGGGTGACCGGCGTCGACGAGTCCGGCGTGGAGCTGGACGGCACGCGCCGTATCGATCTTGCGGACCTGGCCAAGGGGCGGGTCCAGGTGGAGTTCAACCGGGCGGACGACGGCCACGGTGAAGATCTCGATGGCGACATCGAGGACGAGGGCTAAGGGGGAGCCTTGTGGACATTGACATGAGCGTCCTGCGCAGCCTGGAGCGGGAGAAGGACATCTCCTTCGACCTCGTCGTCAAGGCGATCGAGGACGCGCTTCTGATCGCCTACTTCCGTACCGAGGGCGCGGCGCAGAAGGCCAGGGCCGAGCTTGACCGCGCCACCGGTCACGTGACCATCTGGGCGGTCGAGCTGGGCGAGGGCGGTGAGGTGCTGAGGGAGTACGACGACACCCCCGGCAACTTCAGCCGCATCGCCGCGACCACGGCCAAGCAGGTGATCCTGCAGCAGCTGCGGGACGCGGAGGACGAGATCAACTTCGGGGAGTTCGCCAGCCGCGAGGGTGAGCTCGTCGCCGGGATCATCCAGCAGGGCAAGGATCCGCGGGTCGTCCTGGTCGACCTGGGGAAGATCGAGGCGATCCTGCCCCACAACGAGCAGGTCCCCGGCGAGGAGTACACCCACGGCGAGCGGATCCGCTGCTACGTGGTGCAGGTGAAGAAGGGGCCGAAGGGGCCGTCGGTGACGCTGTCGCGGACGCACCCCAACCTGGTGAAGAAGCTCTTCGCCCTTGAGGTGCCCGAGATCGCGGACGGCACGGTGGACATCGCCGCCATCGCCCGCGAGGCCGGCCACCGCACGAAGATCGCCGTACGCTCCCGCAAGGGCGGCGTGAACGCCAAGGGCGCCTGCATCGGCCCGATGGGTTCGCGTGTGCGCAACGTGATGACCGAGCTGCACGGCGAGAAGATCGACATCATCGACTGGTCGGAGGACCCGGCGGAGTTCGTGGGGAATGCCCTGTCGCCCGCGCGTGTTTCCCGTGTCGAGGTGGTTGACGCGGAGGCGCGCGTCGCCCGGGTGATCGTGCCCGACTACCAGCTCTCGCTGGCGATCGGCAAGGAGGGGCAGAACGCCCGCCTCGCCAACCGGCTCACCGGATGGCGCATCGACATCCGGCCGGACACCCAGGAGGCACCGGCCGATCCCGCTGATGCGTCGGCAAGGTAAGCTGGAGCATGGTGGCCAGGCGGCCCCGCTGAGAACTTGCGTGGGCTGCCGGGTTCGCACGGTCAAGTCCGAGCTGCTCCGCCTGGTCGTGGTCGAGGACGTCATCGTCCCCGACGTGCGAGGACGGCTTCCTGGGCGAGGTGCGTCACTGCATCCCGCGCCAAGCTGTCTGGAGCTCGCGATGCGTCGCCGGGCGTTCTCTCGTGCCTTCCGCACCGGGAGGACGCTCGATGTGACGCGTCTGAGTGACTACCTCGCGGGGCTTGACGCCCGGCGCTGACCGGGTGAATGGTTACCAATTGCCGATCTCACGGTAGGCATGGGGTCGGAACGAACTGTCATGTAAGGGACGCCGAGTTGATGGGCGGAGTCAGATTGCTATGAGCGCCTGATGAGCACGCGGCGATGAGTACGTCTAGGTAGCGACGGTCCGGCGGCCAGCCAGCCTCCCGGGCCGAGTAGGGAGTGCAGTGGCGAAGGTCCGGGTTTACGAGCTCGCCAAGGAGTTCGGAGTAGAGAGCAAGGTCGTGATGGCCAAGCTCACCGAGATGGGCGAGTTCGTGCGATCGGCGTCCTCAACGATTGAGGCACCGGTCGTCCGCAAGCTTACGGAGGCGTTCGGTAAGGGCGACTCCTCCAGGGGCGGCAAGCCGTCTCCCCGTCCGGCGCAGCCTCGGCCTGCGCCGAGGCCGGCCGAAGGCCAGGCCGCCGGCGCGCCGGCGCCTGTTTCTCAGTCTCCGGACGCCGGCGTCAGGCCGGTCCCCAAGCCGGGCCCGCGGCCCGCGCCCCGTCCGGTGCCCATGCCCCATCCGACGCAGCCCGCGCCCGAAGCGGTGCGGCCCGAGGCGGCGCGGCCCGAGGCGGCGCGGCCCGAGGTGCGTCCGCAGGTTCCGCGGCCCGAGGCCGCTCGGCCCGAGACCCCGCGTCCGGCCGCGTCCGGCCCCCGTCCGGGTGGCGGCGCGCCGAGGCCGGGCCCGCGCCCGGGTCCCGCGCCGCGTCCGGCCGCTCCGGGTGCGCCGACGCCATCCGGCCAGGCTCCGCGTCCGGGTGGGCCCAAGCCGGGCCCGCGCGGTCCGCGTCCGGGCAACAACCCGTTCTCGTCCACCGCGAGCGGCATGGGTCAGCGGCCTCCGCGTCCCGGCGCCCGCGATGGTGGCGAGCGCGGCGACCGCGGCGACCGTGGTCCTCGCGAGCCGCGGCGTGACGGCGCCCGCGACGGCGCGATGCCGCGTCCGCCGTCGGCGCGCCCGGGTGCTCCCGGCGCCGGTGGTCCGCGTCCCGGTCCGGGAGCGGGCGGTCCCCGTCCTGGCCCTGGTGCCGGCGGTCCCCGTCCGGGGCCTGGCGCCGGTGGTCCGCGTCCCGGTGGTCCGCGTCCGAACCCGATGATGATGCCGCAGGGCCGCCCGGCCGCTCCGGGTGGCGGTGCCGGTCGTCCCGGCGGTGGCGGCGGTGGCCGTCCCGGTGGCGGCGGTGGCCGTCCGGGTGGCGGTGCCGGTCGTCCCGGCGGTGGCGGCGGCTTCGGCGGTGCCCGTACGGGCACCGGCGGTCGTCCCGGTACGGGCGGTGGCCCGGGTGGTGGCGGCGGCGGTTTCGTCGGTCGTCCCGGTGGCGGCGGCCGCGGCCGCGGTGGCGGTACGGCGGGCGCCTTCGGCCGTCCCGGCGGACGTCCGACCCGTGGTCGCAAGTCGAAGCGGCAGAGGCGCCAGGAGTTCGACAACATGTCGGCTCCGTCGATCGGCGGCGTCCAGGCTCCGCGTGGCGGCGGGCAGACGATCCGTCTGCCGCGTGGCGCGTCCCTGTCCGACTTCGCCGACCGGATCGGCGCGAACCCCGCGTCGCTGGTGCAGATCATGCTGCACCTCGGCGAGATGGTGACCGCGACCCAGTCGGTCAACGAGGAGACGCTGCAGCTTCTCGGCGCCGAGCTCGACTACATCATCCAGGTCGTCAGCCCGGAGGAGGAGGACCGCGAGCTTCTCGAGTCCTTCAAGATCGAGTTCGGTGAGGACGAGGGCGACGAGGCCGACCTCGCGCCGCGTCCGCCGGTCGTGACCGTCATGGGCCACGTCGACCACGGTAAGACGAAGACCCTCGACGCGATCCGGCACACCAACGTGGTCGCGCGCGAGGCGGGTGGCATCACCCAGCACATCGGTGCGTACCAGGTGGCCACCGAGCACGAGGGTGAGACCCGCAAGATCACCTTCATCGACACCCCCGGTCACGAGGCGTTCACCGCCATGCGTGCCCGTGGTGCCCAGGCCACCGACATCGCGGTGCTCGTCGTCGCCGCAGACGACGGCGTCAAGCCGCAGACGATCGAGGCGCTGAACCACGCGCAGGCGGCGGACGTGCCGGTCGTGGTCGCGGTCAACAAGGTCGACAAGGAGGGTGCGGACCCGACCAAGGTCCGGGCCCAGCTCACCGAGTACGGCCTGGTGGCCGAGGAGTTCGGCGGCTCCACGCTGTTCGTGGACATCTCCGCCAAGCAGGGCCTCGGCATCGACAAGCTGCTCGAGGCGATCCTGCTGACCGCCGACGCCGAGCTCGACCTGCGGGCGAACCCGGACATGGACGCCCAGGGCCTGGCCATCGAGGCGCACCTCGACAAGGGCCGCGGTCCGGTGGCGACCGTGCTGGTGCAGCGCGGCACGCTCCGGGTGGGCGACTCCATCGTCTGTGGCGAGGCCTTCGGCCGCGTCCGGGCGATGCTGGACGACAACGGCGAGACGGTCGAAGAGGCCGACCCGTCGCGTCCGGTCCTGGTGCTCGGTCTGACCGCTGTCCCGCGCGCGGGCGACAACTTCATCGTCGTCACCGACGACCGGATGGCGCGGCAGATCGCCCAGCAGCGGGCGGCCCGTCAGCGCATCGCCGACATGGCGAAGTCCGGCCGCCGGCGCACTCTCGAGGAGCTGTTCAAGGACCTCGAGAAGGGTCAGGTCGACGAGCTCAAGCTCATCATCAAGGGTGACGTCTCCGGTTCGGTGGAAGCCCTCGAGGACGCGCTGCTCAAGATCGACGTCGGCGAAGAGGTCAACCTCCGGGTTCTGCACCGCGCCGTCGGTGCGATCACCGAGTACGACGTCAACCTGGCGGTGGCCGACGACAACGCCGTCATCATCGGCTTCAACGTGCGTCCGGAGGTCCGGGCGCGCGACCTGGCCGAGCGCGAGGGCGTCGACATCCGGTACTACTCGGTCATCTACCAGGCGATCGAGGAGATCGAGGCGGCCCTCAAGGGCATGCTCAAGCCGGAGTTCGAAGAGGTCAGGACGGGTACCGCCGAGGTCCGCGAGGTCTTCAAGGTGCCGAAGATCGGCAACATCGCCGGTGCTCTGGTCCGCTCGGGCACGATCACCCGCAACAGCAAGGCACGGATCATCCGCGACGGTGTCGTGGTGGCCGACAATCTCACCGTCTCGTCGCTGCGTCGCTTCAAGGACGACGCGACCGAGGTCCGCGAGGGCTTCGAGTGCGGTATCGGTGTCGGCTACAACGACATCAAGATCGACGACGTCATCGAGACGTTCGAGATGCAGGAGAAGCCGCGCGTGTGACGTGTGACGCCGCCGCCCCCGCCTGGTGCGGGGGCGGCGGCGTGACCGTCGTTCTGCGGTGAGAAATCGATGTACATCGGTGCTCTGACGTTGGACATCCTGCTCGGCGACGTGCGGTCGCTGAAGCAGAAGCGTTCCGTGATCCGCCCCCTCGTCGCCGAGGTGCAACGGCGGTTTCCCGGGGTGGCCGTGGCCGAGACCGGCCATCTTGACCTGCATCGCCGTGCCGAGATCGGTGTGGCCGTGGTGTCGGCCTCCGCGGCCAACTGCGGTGAGGTACTCGACGCCTGCGAGCGTCTCGTCGCCTTCCGCCCCGAGATCGAGCTGCTGTCCGCGCGACAGCGGCTTTTCAACGACGACGAAGAATAGACGGCCGTGCCCCGAGCGCGGCCGTGCCAGAACCGAGAAGGGGGAGCGCGGCCATGGACGCAGCGCGCGCCAGGAAGTTGGCCGACCGCATTCAGCAGGTGGTCGCCGAGATGCTGGAGCGACGGATCAAGGATCCGCGCCTCGGCTTCGTGACGGTGACCGACGCCCGGATCACCGCCGACCTCGGTGACGCGACGGTCTTCTACACCGTTTTCGGATCCGAGGTGGACCGGGCCGGCACGGCCGCCGCCCTGGAGAGCGCCAAGGGGATCATCCGCTCCGAGGTGGGCCGGCAGACCGGCCTGCGGCACACCCCCACGCTCACGTTCGTGCACGACCCGTTGCCTGACAGCGCCCGGCACATGGACGACCTGTTCGCCGTGGCCAGGGCCAAGGACGCCGAGATCGCCAAGCGGGCCGAGGGCGCGAACTACGCCGGCGAGGCCGACCCGTACCGCCTTGAGGAGGCCTACGACGGCGAGGCGGGCGACGACGAGAGTGACGACGAGTCCGAGCGCCCCGGCCACCGGGCGATCTGAGCGGACGCGGCGCGGAAGGTGACACCGGACGTGACACGGGACACGGGCGGTCGGGTCGAGTCTGCGGGCGGCATCCCGGCGCCCGACGAGCGGGACTGGGCGCGCGCGGTCGAGTTGATCGCCTCTGCGGACCGGATCGCGCTGGCCTGCCACGTGTCGCCGGACGGTGACGCCCTCGGCTCCATGCTCGGCTTCGGCCTCGCCCTCCGCGGCGCGGGGAAGGAGGTGGTCGCGTCCTTCGGCGACCGCCGCTTCGCTGTGCCGCGGCTGCTGCGTTTCCTGCCGGGGCAGGACCTGCTGGTCGATCCCTCGGACTATCCGGCCGGGCCGCCGCTGATGATGACCTTCGACGCCTCCACCGTGGAGCGGCTGGGCCTGCTCACCCCGCACGCGGGCCAGGCCGGGGAACTGGTCGTGGTCGACCACCACGCGTCGAACACCGGGTTCGGCACGCTGAACCTGGTCGACTCCACCGTCGCCGCCACGTCCGTCCTGGTCGAGGAGCTTGTCCGGCGCCTGGGACTGGCCGTGGACATCGACGTCGCGACCTGCCTCTACACGGCGCTGGTGACCGACACGGGCTCGTTCAAGTACTCCACCACGCCGGAGGTCCACGCGCTGGCCGCCCGGCTGATCGCGACCGGGCTGCGTCCCGACGAGATCGCGCGGGAGCTGTGGGACGGCGCGCCCTTCGGCTATCTCACCGTCCTCGGCGCCGCGATCGGCCGGGTCACGCTCGAACCCGCCGCTGCCGGCGGGCACGGCCTGGTCTGGACATACGTGACGCGGGCGGAGCGCGCCGCGGCGGCCCTGCCGTACGACGAGGTGGAGGGCGTGATCGACGTCGTCCGCCGGGTCGAGGAGGCGGACGTCGCGGTGGTGCTCAAGGAGGACGACACGGGCACGTGGAACGTCTCCACCCGGTCCAAGGGGGCCGTGGACGTGGGACAGGCCTGCTCGACCCTGGGCGGAGGCGGTCATCCGCGCGCCGCGGGTTTCTCCTCCCGCGAGTCGCCGCCTGACATCATGGCGGCCCTGCGCCCCCTGCTCTCGTCCTGACCGGGCGTCCCATCCACCTCTCTCGACCATCCCTGCTCGACCATCCCTGCGGAGGACCAGCGTCATGCGCACGGCCAAGGCCAGGCGAACCCCGCCCCCGAGCGGCCTCATCATCGTGGACAAGCCCGCGGAGTGGACCTCCCACGACGTGGTCGGCAAGATGCGCGGCGTCGCCGGCACCCGCAAGGTCGGCCACGCGGGGACGCTCGACCCGATGGCCACCGGCGTTCTGGTGGTCGGCGTCGAGAAGGCGACCCGCCTTCTCGGCCACCTCGCGCTGACCGAGAAGGTGTACGAGGCCACGATCCGGCTCGGCGTGAGCACCAACACCGACGACGCCGAGGGCGAGGTCGTGGCGACCGTGCCGGCCGGGCACGTGACCGACGAGGACGTCCGCAAGGGCGTCGCGGCGCTGACCGGCGAGATCAGCCAGGTTCCGCCCCAGGTGAGCGCGATCAAGGTGAACGGCGAGCGCGCGTACAAGCGGGCCCGCGCCGGCGAGGAGGTCGAGCTGGCCGCCCGCCCCGTCACCGTGTACGGCTTCGAGGTGACCGCGATCCGCCACGAGGGCGACGTGGTGGACGTGGACGCGGTCGTCACCTGCTCAAGCGGCACCTACATCCGCGCGCTGGCCCGCGACCTCGGGAACGGGTTCGGCGTCGGCGGGCACCTCACCCGGCTGCGCCGTACCCGTGTCGGGCCGTACACGATCGAGTCGGCGCGCACGATCGAGCAGCTTGTGGAGGAGTGCGTGATTCTCCCCATGGCGGACGCGGTGGCGGCGGCATTCCCACGCAGGGACGTGACCGAGGAGGAGGCGCGCCTGGTCGCGCACGGCGGCCGGCTGCCCGCCGCGGGGCTCGGCGCCGGTCCCATCGGCGTCTTCGCCCCAGACGGCACGCTGCTCGCGCTCGTTGAGGAGCGGGGGCGTACGGCCCGGCCGCTCGCGGTGTTCGTCCCGTGAGAAGAGGATCGGCGGGGGTTGGTTCCCGGCCAGGTGTCCGGGCATGGCAGTCTTGTCTACTGCCGGATCGCGTGTGAGGGAATCGAGGTCGAGGTGCAGGGCTGGCACGGACTGGACGACGTGCCCGAGGACTGGGGCAGATCCGTCGTCACGATCGGCGTGTTCGACGGGGTACATCGCGGTCACCAACAGATGGTGGCGCGTGCGGTGGACATGGCCGCGAAGCTCGGACTTCCCTCGGTCGCCATCACATTCGACCCGCATCCCGACGAGGTGGTCCGCCCCGGCAGCCACCCGCCGCTGCTCACCGACACGCGCCGCCGCGCCGAGCTGCTCATGTCGCTGGGCGTCGACGCGGTGTGTGTGATGCCGTTCACGGTGGAGTTCTCCCGGATGTCGCCGGACGAGTTCGTGCAGACCACGCTCGTCGACCGGCTGCACGCGGCCGGCGTGGTCGTGGGGGAGAACTTCCGCTTCGGCCACAAGGCGTCCGGCGATCTGGAAACGCTACGCACGCTCGGTGAGAAGTACGACTTCGTGGTGGAAGGCGTGCCCCTGGTGAGTGAGGGCGAGGCGATCTCGTCCACCCGCATCCGCGGGCGGCTGGCGGAGGGCGACGTCGAGGCCGCCGCGGCCGAGCTGGGTCGTCCGCACCGGGTCGAGGGCGTGGTCGTGCGTGGCCACCAGCGGGGGAGGGCCCTCGGCTTCCCGACCGCCAACGTCGAGTCGCCGCAGCACACCGCGATCCCGGCCGACGGCGTCTACGCCGGCTACCTGCGCTGCACCGAGTCGCCCTCGCGATACGAGGGGGAGCTCTGGCCCGCCGCGATCTCGGTCGGCACCAACCCCACGTTCCAGAACGTCGCCCGGACGGTCGAGGCGTACGCGCTGGACCGCGACGACCTCGATCTGTACGGCATGCACGTGGCGGTCGACTTCACGACGCGACTCCGCGACAATCTCAAGTTCGACTCGATCGAGGCGCTGATCGAGCAGATGCACGCCGACGTGGCCGAGGCCAGGCGGCTGACCAGCGGCTGAAGAGCGGCCGGTCACGCCCCGCCCGTCCCGGGTGGCGGAACGCGATGGTAGCCTTGCATGTCGGCCATCGGTGCGGGTGTATGTCCGCCGCGTGGCCGGGCTGGCACGGCGACTGTTGGCACGCACGGTCGTTCGCGAGCTGGAACCATCGTTACGCGTGCCTCCCAGAAAAGGAGATGCAGTGTCGCTTGACACCGCCACCACGAAGGCCATTGTCGCCGAGTACGGCGCCAGCGAGGGTGACACCGGGTCCCCCGAGGTCCAGATCGCGCTGCTCAGCAAGCGGATCAGCGACCTGACGGAGCACCTGAAGACCCACAAGCACGACCACCACAGCCGTCGCGGGCTGCTCCTGCTGGTCGGCCGTCGGCGCCGCCTGCTGAAGTACCTGCAGGCCAAGGACATCACCCGCTACCGCTCCCTGATCGAGCGGCTCGGCCTTCGTCGATAGGGTGAAAGGAGCGGCGATCCAACGCCGCTCCTTTCACATATCAGGTCAAAATAGGCCTACGGTTCGGCGAGTCGCCGCAGAAGCGGGCTTAGGACCGCGCAAACTTAATAGCCGAAAGGGAGAGGAGACCGGATAGTCTCCTCAACCCGACAGACAGTGCCCCGCGTCCGCACGCAAGCACACGCGCGATCCGCGGCGTGAGAGGGCCGGTCCTCGGTAGTGGCCCCCGGTCATGCGGCACAGCCGCGGAGGGAACCGGGCGCTTCGATCGAAGACCGGCACTGCACCTGACGGGGAGCCGGCAAAGGAAGGGGTAGGCCGGTCAGGCTGCCTTGACCGCAGCACACGGACGTGGGGGAGACCGACCCGAGAAGGAGGTCCCCCGTGGAGGGTGTCCACAGCACAGATGCCGTTATCGACAACGGCTCGTTCGGCACGCGTACCATCCGGTTCGAGACCGGCAGGCTCGCGCGCCAGGCGGCCGGAAGCGCCGTCGTCTACCTGGACGAGGAGACGACTGTCCTTTCCGCCACCACCGCGTCCAAGCATCCGAAGGAGAACTTGGACTTCTTCCCGCTCACCGTCGACGTCGAGGAGCGGATGTACGCCGCGGGCCGCATCCCCGGCTCGTTCTTCCGCCGGGAAGGGCGGCCGTCCGAGGACGCGATCCTCACCTGCCGCCTGATCGACCGGCCGCTGCGCCCGTCGTTCGTCAAGGGCCTGCGCAACGAGATCCAGGTCGTGGCGACCGTCATGTCGCTGCACCCGGACCACCTGTACGACGTGGTCGCGATCAACGCGGCGAGCCTGTCGACGCAGCTTGCGGGGCTGCCGTTCTCCGGCCCGATCGGCGGCGTCCGCGTCGCGCTGATCAACGGCCAGTGGGTGGCCTTCCCGACGCACTCCGAGCTGGAGGGCGCCACCTTCGACATGGTGGTGGCCGGCCGGGTCCTGCAGGACGGCGACGTCGCGATCATGATGGTCGAGGCCGAGTCCACGCGCGACACGCTGAAGCTGGTCGCCGAGGGCGACGCCGCGCCGACCGAGGAGACCGTGGCCCAGGGTCTGGAGGCGGCCAAGCCGTTCATCAAGGTCCTGTGCGAGGCGCAGTCGCGGCTGGCCAAGGTCGCCGCGAAGGAGACCGCCGAGTACCCGATCTTCCTCGACTACCAGGACGACGTCCTGGAGGCGGTCACCGCCGCGGTGCGCAGCGAGCTCGCCGCCGCGCTGACGATCGCCGGCAAGCAGGAACGCGAGACCGAGATCGACCGGGTCAAGGCCCTCGCCGCCGAGAAGCTGCTCGCCGACTTCGAGGGGCGTGAGAAGGAGGTCGCCGCCGCGTTCCGGTCGCTGACCAAGAAGCTCATGCGCGAGCGGGTGATGACCGAGGGCATCCGCATCGACGGGCGTGGCACCAAGGACATCCGGCAGCTCAACGCCGAGGTCCACGTCGTGCCGCGGGTCCACGGCTCGGCTCTGTTCGAGCGCGGTGAGACCCAGATCCTGGGCATCACCACGCTCAACATGCTGCGCATGGAGCAGATGATCGACACGCTCAACCCGGAGCGCACCAAGCGGTACATGCACAACTACAACTTCCCGCCGTACTCCACCGGTGAGACGGGCCGCGTCGGCTCGCCGAAGCGGCGCGAGATCGGCCACGGCGCGCTCGCCGAGCGGGCGCTGATCCCCGTGCTGCCGAGCCGCGAGGAGTTCCCGTACGCGATCCGCCAGGTGTCGGAGGCTCTCGGGTCGAACGGCTCGACCTCGATGGGCTCGGTCTGCGCCTCGACGATGTCGCTCCTCGACTCCGGTGTGCCGCTCAAGGAGATGGTCGCCGGCATCGCCATGGGCCTGATCGGCGAGGGTGACCAGTACGTCACCCTGACCGACATCCTCGGCGCCGAGGACGCCATGGGCGACATGGACTTCAAGGTCGCCGGCACCAAGGACCTCATCACCGCGCTGCAGCTCGACACCAAGCTCGACGGCATCCCGGCGTCGGTCCTGGCCGCGGCGCTGAAGCAGGCCAAGGCGGCTCGCCTGGCGATCCTGGACGTGATGCAGGAGGCCATCGACTCTCCGGCGGAGATGAACCCGACGGCGCCGCGCATCATCACGATCAAGGTCCCGGTCGACAAGATCGGCGAGGTCATCGGGCCCAAGGGTAAGATGATCAACCAGATCCAGGACGACACCGGCGCCGAGATCACCATCGAGGACGACGGCACGATCTACATCGGCGCCACCGACGGTCCGTCCGCCGAGGCCGCCCGGTCGCTGATCAACGGCATCGCGAACCCGCACATGCCCGAGGTCGGCGAGCGCTACCTGGGCACGGTCGTGAAGATCGCCGCTTTCGGGGCGTTCATCTCGCTGCTGCCCGGCAAGGACGGCCTGCTGCACGTCTCGCAGATCCGCAAGCTGCACGGCGGCAAGCGCATCGAGAACGTCGAGGACGTCATGAACGTCGGCGAGAAGATCCAGGTGGAGATCGCCGAGATCGACTCGCGCGGCAAGCTGTCGCTCGTCCCGGTCGAGGTCGTCGAGAAGGAGGCCGCGGAGAAGGCCGCGGGCGGCGATGAGGCGGCCGAGCCCGCCGAGGCGCCGCAGCAGCAGGAGGAGCGCTCCGAGCGTCCGCGTCGGCGCACCCGCGGCGGACGGGACGACCGCAACTCGTGACGACCACCATCCTCTATCCCGGCAAGGACGGTGCGGGGGTCATCCGCCGCACCGTCCTTCCCGGCGGTCTGCGAGTGGTGACCGAGACCATGCCGACGGTGCGCAGTGTCGCCGTCGGCATGTGGGTCGGCATCGGTTCCCGTGATGAGGCCCCCGAGCACATGGGGGCCACCCACTTCCTCGAGCACCTGCTCTTCAAGGGCACGTCCACGAGGGACGCCATGGAGATCTCGGCGTCCATCGAGGGCATCGGCGGTGAGATCAACGCGTTCACCGCCAAGGAGTACACCTGCTACTACGCGCGGGTGCTCGACGAGGACCTCCCCCTGGCGATCGACGTCCTGGCCGACGTCGTCACCTCTTCCCTCATCACCCCCGAGGACGTGGAGTCCGAGCGCGGCGTGATCCTGGAGGAGATCGCGATGCACGACGACGACCCGTCGGACGTCGTGCACGAGCAGTTCTCCGCCGAGCTGTACGGCGACACGCCGATCGGCCGGCCCATTCTGGGCAACGAGGAGTCGATCAACGCGCTCAGCCGCGATCGGATCCACGAGTACTACCAGCGCTACTACCTTCCCCCGCTGACGGTCGTCTCCGTGGCGGGCAACGTGAACCACGAGCGCGTGGTCGAACTGGTCGCCGCGGCGTACGAGCGCGCCGGCGCCCTGGCCCAGATCGCGCCGCCCGCGCCTCCGCGCCTCGACGGCCCCGGCGTCGAGCAGCGGTCCGGCGTCCGGGTCGTCGACCGGCCCACCGAGCAGGCCAACCTCGTGCTGGGCACCACCGGCGTCTCCCGCGGCGACGACCGCAGGTTCGCCCTCGGCGTGCTGAACGCGGCGCTGGGCGGCGGCATGTCGTCCCGGTTGTTCCAGGAGATCCGTGAGAAACGCGGACTGGCCTACAGCGCGTACAGCTACACCTCGCAGTACGCCGACACGGGCCAGTTCGGCATCTACGTCGGCTGCCTCCCCTCGAAGATCGACGACGTTCTGAAGATCTGCCGGGACGAGCTGTCCCGGATCCTCGCCGAGGGCATCACCGCCGAGGAGATCACCCGCGGCAAGGGACAGATGCGTGGCGGGCTGGTCCTCGGCCTGGAGGACACCGGTTCCCGTATGTCCCGGATCGGCAAGAGCGAGCTCGTCTACGAAGAGCTCATGTCCGTGGACGAGGTTCTCGCCCGGATCGAGGCGGTCACGCCCGAGGACGTCAGCGCCGTGGCGCAGGACATCCTCACCCGGCCGCTGACGCTCGCCGTCATCGGGCCGTACGCCGACAAGGACTTCAGCGGGGCGATCGCCTGAACCCGTGAGAGGGGCCCGGATCGTGGTGGTCCGGGCCCTTCGCATGTCCAGGGTCTTTCACCTGCCGGCGCCGCGCATGCTGCAGGTGAGAGCGTGAGGGGCGGTCGTGACGTCCGGGTATAGCCTTGGCCCGTGATTAAGGTGGGTGTTCTCGGCGCGCGTGGCCGCGTCGGCGTGGAAGTCTGCAAGGCCGTACACGCGGCCGACGACCTGGAGCTGGTGGCGGCCGTCGACAAGGACGATCCGCTGGAGGCGCTGGCCGGCGCCGAGGTGGTGGTCGACTTCACGCATCCCGACGTGGT
The DNA here is from genome assembly GCF_050947145.1 of Microtetraspora malaysiensis. NCBI lineage: Bacteria > Bacillati > Actinomycetota > Actinomycetes > Streptosporangiales > Streptosporangiaceae > Microtetraspora > Microtetraspora malaysiensis. The sequence goes on along the minus strand of NZ_CP191998.1, from coordinate 7,569,893 downwards.
GATGAACAACGTCGAGTGGTGCGTCACGCACGGCATCCATCCGGTGATCGGGACTACGGGCTGGACCCCCGAGCGACTGGACACGGTGCGTGCCCTGCTCACGGCCAACCCGGGGACGAACGCGTTGATCGCCCCGAACTTCGGTATCGCCGCCGTGCTGATGATGCACTTCGCCCAGCAGGCCGCCAAGTACTTCGACTCGGTGGAGATCGTCGAGCTGCACCACCCGAACAAGGCGGACGCCCCCTCGGGGACGGCGCGCCGTACGGCGGAGCTGGTGGCGGAGGCCCGCAGGAAGGCGGGCGTCGGCCCCTCCCCGGACGCGACCACCTCCGAGCTGCAGGGGGCCCGCGGTGCCGACGTGGACGGCGTACACGTCCACGCCGTCCGCCTGGCCGGTCTGATCGCCCACCAGGAGGTGCTGCTCGGCGGTGACGGAGAGATCCTCACCATCCGGCATGACACCATGAACCGGTCGTCGTTCACCCCGGGCGTGCTCCTCGGTGTGCGCCGGGTACGTGATCTTCCGGGGCTCACGGTCGGTCTGGAGAACCTCCTCGACCTATAAACCTCATCCACAGGCAGCCGCTTATCCACCGAACGAGCTTCGGCCCGCCACCCCACTTCCGCCTTCAGGAAGGCTGTCCCATGGGTCGCCGCCCGGTGGCCCTAACCGACCGCCCAGGGGAGAGGCATGACTGGCATTGGTTTCGAGGAGCGGGTCACCGCACTGGAACTCGACATGCAGTCCATGAAGATCATCATCGGCATGGTGGACAACAAGGTCGAACGGGTGCGCGCCGATGTGCGGCAGGCTCAGGCCGCCAACACGCGCATGATCCAGGCCGTACGCGACGACATGACGGAGTTCCGTCAGGAGGTCTCGGTCCGCTTCGACTCCGTCGACGCCCGGTTCGACGCGGTGGACTCCAGCTTCACCCATATCGACGCCAGGCTCGATCGGATGGACTCTCGCTTCGATGCGATGGATTCTCGTCTCGATCGGATGGATTCCCGCTTCGACGGGATGGATTCTCGTCTCGACCGGATGGACTCTCGCTTCGATCGGATGGACTCTCGCTTCGATGCGATGGATTCCCGGATCGATGAGATCGTCTCACTCATCAGGGGGATGGCCGACGGTCGTGCCCGAGGCGTCACATCCGTGAACTAGCGAAGGCCGATATGTGTACGGGGCGCCAGAGCGCCCCGTACACGTGCCTGACGGCTCCGCCGTCAGATTGCCCTTTGGTTTCGGCCCTCGCCGGCGCCTCTTGGTCAGAGGGCCAGGCCGAGGGTGAACAGGGCGCCGAAGGCGAGCTGGAGGCGCCCCGTCTGCTGCAGCGTCGCGATGAGCGCGGGCCCGGTCGCCCCTGAGCGCACCGTCTGCACCGGTGTGATGGCCAGCGGGAGCGCGAGCACGGCGATCGCGGCGAACGGGCGGTCGGGGACGACGCCGAGCGCGATCAGGAAGGGCACGATCAGCGCGGCCGCGTAAAGTAGGCGGGTCCGCCCGTCGCCGAGGACGACGGCGAGTGTCCGCTTGCCCGAAGGGCCGTCCGTCACGATGTCGCGCAGGTTGTTGACGACGAGGAGGGCGCAGGCGAGCAGGCCCACCGGGACGGCGGCGGCCAGGGCCAGCCAGGGCAGCCGCTCCAACTGGACGTATGTCGTCCCGGCGACCGCGACGAGGCCGAAGAACACGAAGACCGAGATTTCGCCCATGGCGCGGTAGCCGTACGGGCGGGAACCTCCGGTGTAGAACCAGGCCGCCAGGATCGAGAGGAGACCGACCAGCAGCAGCCACCAGGCGCGGGTGGCCACCACGAGTGCCAGGCCGGCGATCGCGGCCGCGAGGAAGCAGCCCAGCGCCGCCGCCAGCACCTCCTTGGGAGCGGCCGCGCCGGACCCGACGAGGCGCATCGGGCCGACCCGGTCCTTGTCGGTGCCCCGGACGCCGTCGCTGTAGTCGTTGGCGTAGTTCACGCCGACCTGCAGGGCCAGCGCCACGAAGAGGGCGAGGAGTGCCCGCCACCAGACGGCTCCGCCCTCGGCGACCGCTACGCCGGTGCCGACGGCGACCGGAACGACGGCTGCGGGAAGGGTACGGGGACGCGCGCCCGCGACCCATTGAGCTGGTGTGGCCACGTTTATACCTTTGTGAGATCACCGGAGAGTGGAAGCCCGCGCACGGCCACGACCATCCGCGGGCGTCCCGTCGTGCAACGGCTCAGGGTAGGACGTACCGACGGACACGACACGTCCACGAGGGCCGGAGAACCGACGGGGATCCTGCTCACGCTGGGGCAGGTCAGCTGATGTCGGTGCCGAGACGGATCATCCTGATGGGGCGGCCCATGTCGAGCACGCGCTCCGCCTCGTCCTCGCCCCACCCCGCCGACTCAAGGAAGCCGAGCATCGGGTGGTTGTCGGCGAACACCCAGGTGACGACGCTGCTGTAGCCGTCCTCGCGCAGGTGGTCCACCGTGGCATTGAGCAGGCGACTGCCGTGTCCGCGGCGGATGTGGTTCGGGTCGACGAGGAGGGTGAGCAACTCGGCGGTCTCCGACGGGCGCAGGTCGGGATCCTCGGCGGGGCCGTGCGAGGCGAGCCCCACGACCCGATCGGACGCCCGGGACGCCGCGCTGGCCAGGATGCCGCCGGGACCGAGCGCCGCGAACGCGTCAGTGTCGGGCACCACCCGCTCGACCGCGACGAGAACGCGGTGGCGCGGGGTGGGTGGTGAGAGGATCGCCTCGTCCCACTGTCGCCGCCACATCTTCTCGGCGGCGGGGCCGGTCATCTGCTCCAGCGGGCCGGGAGGGAGGAAGTCGCGATATCCGCACTTCCACGCCCTGATCTGGGTGCTCGTCACCGCGTCGACGTCTTCCAGACGGGCAGATCTAACACCCATGCGGCCGGCTCCTCTCTGTACATGTATCACCGTACTGGTCAGGAGATGCGAGACGAACCGTCCGCCTGGCGTCGTGCCCGATATGCCCGAGTTTTTGTGCGGTTTCCACACACCCGCATGGAACACCAGGATCGGGAGCGGTTCTTGGAAGAGTCTATGAAGGCCCACTGACACGTGCTCTCCGCGCACACCTTCAGTCGGGGCCACATCCCCTCGGCGTGGGCGGCGGGGATCGCGGCGGCGATCCGGGAGAGGCCCGCGCTCACCCCACCCTCCGAGGAGACCGCCGGAGCGCCGGAGGGACCCGGCGTAGTGGAGGTGGCCGAGTCGTGGGAGCCGGGCATTTCCGAGAGACCGGCCGTTCCCCGCGTGCCGGCGGCACGCCCTGTGTCGGCATCGCCTGGCGCGCCGGACGGCCCGAGCGTTCCCGATGATCCCGGACCACCGCGCGGGACGTACGCCGCCGGCTCCAGAGTGGGCACGCCTCCCACCAGCGTCACCCGCAGCGGGAACGTCGCCAGGGCCGCTTCCAGTCCCGCGCCGATCTCGTACGGCGTCGCGTCGTGGTTTCGGCGCAGCGCTTCACGGAGGCCCTCACGCAGCCGGACGGCGAGGACGAGGTCGTCGTCCGCCGCGCGGTCCGTGTCCTGGATCAGGTCGCGTTCCTGTAGCCATACGGTCAGCTCGGCCGGTGACGCGAGATCGTCGACGTCCGACTCGACGTCGTAGGTGTTCACGAAATCGCGAAGCAGCTCCGCGGGGCCTGTCATCTGCGTGATCCCCTCCTGCGACCACTGTATGGGAGGCGCAGACGGGGAAATGACCGCACTGTCCCCGGCCCGGGCGGCTGTGTTCCGAATGCCGACCGGACTCAGCGCCGCCCGAGGCGATGACGTGCGGTTGCAGAAACGCCGTGCCGGTCGACGCGGGCGGCCTGGCGGCGTTCGCCCGCCGGGGGCGCTTCCGTTCGATCAGCGTGTGTCCTGGAACACGGCGCCCAGGCGGCGCACGCCCTCGTCCAGCTCCGCGAGGCTCGACGAGGCGATGTGAGTGAGTCTGATGCGCGGTCCGGGAGGTTCTGACGGGTAGTAGATGCGGCCGGGGCTGACCAGCACCCCCTTGCGCTGCGCGGCCTCGACGACCGCCGCCTCGTCCGTGCCCTGGGGGAGGCGCACCCAGACGTGGAACCCTCCCTGAGGCCGGAGTTCGACCTCGGCCTGCGGCACGTACCGGGCCAGACCGGAGAGCAGCGCCCCCTGCCGCACCAGGATCTCCTGTCGTACGGCGGCGAGATGACGCCGCCACGCCGGTGAGCTGACGAACTCCAGCGCCGCCTCCTGCAGCGGCCGCGCGACGAAGAACGACTCGACCACCTGGCTCGCCCGCAGGCGGTGCGCCGCCGGGCCGCGGGCGATGACCCCCGCCACCCGCATGCTCGGCGCCGAGATCTTGCTCAGCGAGATGATGTGGACGACCGTGCCGTTCGCGTCCATCGAGCCGAGCGAGGGTGGGATCGGGTCGGCCCCGAGATAGCGGGCGTAGTCGTCCTCGATGACGAACGCACCCGCCGCCCGCGCGACCGCGAGCACCTGCTCCCTGCGTTCGAGGGGGAGAGTCGCGCCGGTGGGGTTGTGCAGCGTGGGCTGGCAGAGGAAGACCCGTGCCCCGGTGACGGCGAACGCCTCGGCCAGCAGGTCGGGCCGTACGCCGTCCTGGTCGACCGGCACGGCGGTCGCACGTAGCCCGGCAGCCTTGGCCGCCGCCAGCGCCCCCGGGTACGTGGGGGTCTCCACGAGGACGGGCCTGCCCGGAGCGGCCAGCGCGCGCAGGGCGTGGGTGAGCCCGGCCTGGCCGCCGCTGACCACGAGGACGTCGTCCGGCGTGGCCGTGCCGCCCGCCTCGCTCGCGAACCATCGCCGGAGCCCCGGGTCGCCGTTGAGGGGAGGCAGCGACCACGACTCCGGCCGTCGTACGGCACGGGCGGCCGCGGCGGACAGGGCCGAAAGCGGCCGGAGGTCGGGAGACAGATATCCGCCGGTCAACGGGATCACTCCGTCGGCCGGCCGGGCGAGGAGCCCGGAGACGGCGGAGTCGTCGACCATGCGGTCGTCGAGCGCCACGGTCTGCCAGGAGAGGTCGAGGGCCTCGGCCGCGCGCCCGCGCGCCGGGGCCACGAACGCTCCGCTGCCCGGCATGGTCACGACCCGGCCCTCCGCGCTGAGCTGCGCGATGGCGCGGGAGACGGTCACCGGGCTGACGCCGTGCCGCCGCATCAGCTCCCGGCTGGACGGCAGCCGATCGCCCGGCCGCGCGCGCTCCGTCTCGTCGCGCAGGATCGCCGCCAAACGGACGATACTGCTATCGTCATTCATGAGAGATAACGATAGCGCTATCGAGGCGGCGTCAGTAGCGGCGGGCCGCGCGGGAGCCGCCGCTCGGCGGAGCGCCTGGTTGGGCACCGTGCTCGCCTTGGTCGGCGTTGTGTCGTTCTCCGGCTCGTTCCCCGGCACCGTCTTCGGGATGCGGGGGTTCGACCCGTACCTCCTCACGTTCGCGCGCGCCGGTCTCGCCACCCTGGCGGCCGTCACCTGCCTGGCCCTGGCGGGCGCGCCGCTGCTGCCGCCGAGGCGGCACCTGCGGTCGTACCTCGTGATCGCCGTGGGCGTCGTCTTCGGCTTCCCGTTGTTCAGCGCCCTGGCTTTGCACGGCGGGGCGAGCACGGCCCACGCGGCCGTCGTGACCGGCCTGCTTCCCGCGGCGACGGCGGTGGGTGCGGTGCTACGCGCGGGGGAGCGGCCGCGGCCGCTGTTCTGGATCGCCTGCGCCGGCGGGGCGATCTCCATCACGGTCTTCGTCCTCACCCGCGGCGGCGGCCGTTTCGCCGTGGCGGACCTGCTCCTGGTGCTCGCCCTGGTCGGAGCCGCCGCCGGTTATACCGAGGGAGGGCGGTTGGCCAGGGAGACCCCTGGCTGGCGCGTCATCTCGTACTCGCTGGTTGTGGCCGCTCCGGTCACTGTGCCTGTCACCGTCGTGCTCGCGTTCACGACCGACCCGAGTCCGGACGCCGTCTCGCTGGGCGGGCTGGCCTACGTCGGCCTGGTCTCGATGTTCCTCGGATTCATCCCCTGGTACGCGGGTCTCGCCATGGGCGGGATCGCTCGCGCCGGGCAGGTCCAGCTCGCGCAGCCGCTGCTGACGCTGCTGTGGGCCTGGCTCCTGATGGGCGAACGGTTCGGCTGGGCGACGGTCGCGGCGGCTCTCGCCGTACTGGTGTGCGTGGCGGTCACCCAGGTGAGCCGCGGATTTGGGGCGAGGCGCCCGGGCCGGACCTGAGCGACCGTACACAGCCGGCGCTGTGCACCGATCATCCCGGATGTTCTGATCCGCGGTTCTCCAGACGTGCGCTTCCGAGGTCGTCCGTGCGGGGAGCGGACTCCCTGAGGGCGACCTCGGAAGCGGAGGAGCGCCGTAGGCGGCTGTGCCGGACCCGGCGTTCGCCGGCGTGCCCGGACGGGGCGCTCAGTGGGTGGGCGTGGGGTGCGCGGTCGGAGTGCCCATGTGCGGAGTCGTGGTGGCCGCCGCCTTCCTGAGCAGCGTCAGGTGCTCCTGGATGACGGGCTTAGCCTCCTGGGCCGTCTTCTTGACCTGCTCAGACTTGCCGGTCGACAGCTGCTTGTTGATGAGGGTCAGGACCTGGCGGTGGGTGGTCAGCTGCGACTGGACCCAGGCGTGGTCGAAGTTGGCGCCGCTCAGGCCGCTGACTTCCTTGAGCTGGGCCTGCTGCTGCTTGCTCGGCTCATGGGGCAGTTGGACGCCGACGTCCTTGGCCACCTGCCGGAGCTTCGTGTCGAGCCTGGTGTGATCCTTGATCAGCCTCGTTCCCAGGTCGCGTACCGCCGACGTGTGCCCCTTTTGCTGCGCCAGCCTTCCCGCCCGGATCTCCGCCAGGTTGCCCTGGTGGGCCTTGATGAGGAACATCTGGTCCTGTTCGCTGACGCCGGGGCTCGGGCTCGGACTGTGAGCGCCGGTGGGACTGGGGCTCGGTTGCGCGAACGCGCCGGTGGCCCCTGCCACCAGCGCGCTGATCACGATTGCCAGCAGAAGGACAATCCGTCTCACCATGAGATCCCCCCTGGACCTCTTGTCGGACGATCACGGCGCGGCCAGGACAGGCCGCCCGCATCCGGTCACTACCCGCCAAACCGCAGAAAAACGTCCCAAATGCCCTCAGTCCTGGGGCCAGTCCTCGCGGGGGGAGACGTACGTGCCCCGGTAGGGGACGGTGAAGACCCACTTCCGCTCGCGGAGAAGCGCGACGGCCTGCCGGACGGTGGCCTTGGCGACCGAGTGCTGCCGCATGAGGGCCTTCTCGCTGGGGATCGGCCGATTGGGGCTGAGTTCCTCACGCCGGATGCGTTCGGTGATCTCCTCGGCGATCTGCTGGTAGAGCAGGGGGCGGCGGTGGTTTCGCGGCGCGGTGTCGTCTCCGACGAAGGTTCCCTCACCCTGGATGGTGTGCACGAGGCCGAGTTCTCTGAGCTCCCGGGCCACCCGCCGAGCGGTCATGCGGGCGATGCCGTACTCGGCCTCCAGCTCGACCTCGCTGGGAACTGCGTCGCCTGCCTTCAGCTCACCGTGATCGATGCGCCGACGGATGATCTCAGCGACCTGCTTGTAGACAGGTATCGGTCCCTCTCGGTCAAGCACGCTTCAAGACTAGACGTATCGATACAAGTAGTTGATCGGTTCGGCTAATCCTTGGGCCAGTTCTCCTCGGGGGAGACGAAGCTGCCGCGCTGCGGGACCGTGTAGACCCACTTCTCCTCTCGGAGGAGCGCGATGGCTCTGCGCACGGTCTCACGAGCCACGTCGTACTGCTGCAGGAGGGTGGTCTCGCTCGGGATTGGGCGGCGCGGGCGGAGCTCTCCTTGGCGGATGCGCTCGATGACGTCATCCGCGATCTGCCGGTAGAGCGGTGTCCTCCGCGCCTCCCGGGGCGCCTCGCCCGGGGAGCCGACGAACGTGCCCTCGCCTTGAACCGTGTAGATGAGTCCTTCTTCGCGAAGCATGTGGAAGGCCCGCCTGGCCGTCGTGCGCGCCACGCCGAACTGACTCTGGATCGCCGCCTCGCTTGGGACCGCGTTTCCCGGAGCCAGTTCGCCGTGCAGGATCTGCTGCCGGATGATCTCGGCGATCTGCACGTAGAGGTGGGTGTCGCCATCATGATCGAGCACGTTCGGCAACATAGGCGACCGGTGTCGACCCATCCCGTTGAGCTATGTCGGTGCAGCCGAATGATTCCTCTAGATTAGACGGAAGGATACGACTAGACGTATCATCAATCGCGTGCGCCTTGAGGGGGAGGGGAGAGAAGGGGGATACGGCGCCAGCGCGTGTCGGTGACGATCACGTGGTCGAGGAAGCGCAGGCCGACGGTCTCGGCCGCCTCAAGCAGGCGTGCGGTGACCTCCAGGTCGGCCTGGCTGGGCTCAAGCGAGCCGCTGGGGTGGTTGTGGGCGAGGCCGAAGGCGGCCCCGCCGGAGACGAGGACGGTGGTGATGATGTCGCGAACGGGTGCGGGGGTGTGGTCGCTGCCCCCTTCGCTGGCCAGGGTCCGCCGCAGGACGTTGCCCCTGGTGTCGCAGACCAGCACGACCAGGCGTTCCCTCGCCTGGCCGTGCAGGAGCGGTGCCGCGGCGGCGGCCAGGTCTCCCGAGCAGGTGATGCGGGTCCGCTCCGGCTCGGCCTGGGCACGCCGTACGAGCTGGAAGGCGGCGGCGACGCGGGCGGCCTTGGCGGGACCCACGCCGGGAACCGCCAGCAGGCGATGGGCTTCGGCCCGGGCCAGCTCTCCCAGGTCGCCGCAATGGGCGATGAGCCGCGAGGCCAGCTCGACGGCGTTGGCGCCCTTGCTGCCCGAGCCGAGCAACAGCGCGAGCAGCTCGCGATCGGCGAGTGCGGCCGGGCCCGAGGCGAGCAGGCGCTCTCGGGGCTGGTCGGCCACGGGCAGATCCTTGACGCGCATCGCCACCTCCGGACGGGGAATCCGGATCGGTTCTACCAGCGGCCACCGACAGTCAGAGCTGGACCGGGATCCCGTAGACCAGGCGGAACCTGTCGCCCGGGACGACGATGTCACTGGTCTCGACCGGGCGGTCGCCGGTCCAGTGGGTGCGCTCGACGTGCATTACCTGGACCCCGGCCGGGAGTTCGAGCAGGTCGCTCTCGGTCGGCTGGGGGACCCTGACGTGAACGCTCTCGCTGATCTCGGTGATCTTCGTCCCGGAGATCGCCAGGCGTTCCAGAACACTCTTGCGCTCCGTCGTGCCCTCGTCGGGGGACTGCCCCAGGCTGAACTCCAGCAGCTCGTAGGAGGTGGCGAGCTGGATCGGTCGCCCGTCGCCGCGAACCACGTGAAAGACCTTGGTCACCTGGCTGCCCTGCCCGAGCCGCAGGCGCTGGGCGATTTCCGGAGGGGCCTCCGAAAGCTCGCTGCGCCAGCTCCAGGTGGGGCGATAGCCGCCGCCGTGAATCTCCGACGGCAGCGTGGCCAGGGTGTCGGGGAGGCGGCTTCGGTAGAGGGGGAGCAATATCGGTTTCTCTCGGACGCGGTGGCCGGAGCCGACGCGGCCGACGATGAGACCCTCGTGCGCGAGCACGCGCAACGCGTGCCGGGCCGCGGTCTCGCCGACGCCGTATTTCCGCGTGATCTGGTGACGTGAGGGGATCGGTGCACCCGGCGGCAGAGTGCCATCGACGATCTGACGTCGAATGTCCTCGACAACGCGCAGGTAGACCGGATCGGAATTGGCCATCATCCATCCCTGGGGGTGGGCTTTGATGCGGTCGCCCAATCTTGGCGTATCCGATGGACAACCCAGAGTAATGGTCCCTGTCTGTGACTCCAACTTTACGGATCAGATGGTGAAAGGTGCGCCGGAGATGGAGACGCCCCCCACGGCCGTTCCGGAAAACCCGATTCCCGAGCCGTATCACGGCGTTCACGTGGCCCCGGCGCAAAGGGGGCACGAGAAGATCCGCTGGCTCGCCCCGTGTCAGCGGAGCGACCGCGTCCGGGTTCGTCGGCATACGTGCGAATGCAAGGCGACGATCTATGAGTTGTGCCACTCCGGCGGTCTGCTGTTCATGCGCCGGATAGTACGTGGACCCGACGGGGCGCGGATCCACGAGAGCGATCGGCTCGTCACGGCCAAGATGGAGGCCCTTTGGCTCATGCTGCTGCTCGGTGAGGCCCGGTGACAGTGCGGTGGCCCACGCCAGCGCCGGCGCCCGGTCGGGGCGAGCTGCGGCTGGTGCCGCGCGCGGGGTACGGCAGGAGAGATGGCCGTGACCTGGCCGAGACCTGGCCGGGGCGCCCGTGACCTGGGAAAACGTCATCAGCCGTGAGTTTTGAAAAATTCTCGTCCGTTACGTGTAACGCGATCGTAAGACGCGGCGATTCTTGGAGTAGAGGCCGCTGATCTGTGTACCCCCGAGCACATATCAGCGGCCTCTTTCCATCCCGTCCTGACCCGGTCCGTACGGGGCCGTCCGGGTAACGGGGTGGCGAGGTCCACCGATTCCGAGGATCCGGGTAGCGTTCGGTCTATGGCATCGCCAACTGGAACCTCTGACGCCCCCTTCGGTCGCATGCTGACCGCGATGGTCACCCCGTTCGCCAAGGACGGAGCCGTCGACTATGAGGGTGTCCAGCGTCTTGCCGCCTATCTGGTCGACGAGCAGCGCAACGACGGACTCGTCGTGAGCGGCACGACCGGAGAGTCCCCCACCACCACCGACGACGAGAAGGAGCGCATCCTCCGCGCGGTGGTCGAGGCAGTGGGCGACCGGGCCACGGTCGTGGCAGGGGCCGGCAGCAACGACACGCATCACAGCGTGGAGCTCGCCCGGGTCGCCGAGCGCGCCGGAGCGCATGGTCTGTTGGTGGTGACTCCCTATTACAATAAACCGCCGCAAGAGGGCCTTTATCGTCATTTCACCGCTGTGGCTGACGCTACTGGTCTTCCAGTGATGCTTTATGACATTCCCGGCCGGACGGGGGTGCCCATCGCGACCGAGACGCTCATCCGGCTGGCCCAGCATCCCCGGATCGTCGCCGTGAAGGACGCCAAGAGCGACCTGTTCGCGGGCTCGCAGGTCATGACGGCCACCGACCTGGTGTTCTACTCCGGGGACGACCTGGTGAACCTGGCGTGGCTGTCCGTGGGCGCCGCCGGGTTCGTCAGCGTGGTGGGTCACGTGGTGGGCGCGGACCTCGCCTCGATGGTCGAGCGCTACCGGTCCGGGGACGTCGCCGGCGCCCTGGAGGTGCACCGCAGGCTGCTGCCCGTGGTCGCGGGCATCATGACGCGGACCCAGGGGGCGATCATGTCCAAGGCCGCGCTGCGGCTGATCGGCCAGGACGCCGGTTACATGCGGTTGCCGCTCGTCGACGCGACCGAGGAACAGATCGCGATGCTGCGCGTGGACCTCGTCGCGGGCGGCCTGAAGCTTGCAGATAGCTAGTAATGATGGAGACGAATGAGCAAGCGCATCACCAGACATAACGGTCGCGATCTCCGGGGGATCCAGCCGACCGGCGGGGAGAACCGGTGAACGGGGGAGCGATCGGAACCCGCGGTGGGCGGATCGAGGAGTTCGCATGAGCCATCCGCATCCTGAACTCGGGCCTCCGCCGCCGCTGCCCGCGGGCGGCCTGCGCATCGTCGCGCTTGGCGGTCTCGGGGAAATCGGCCGCAACATGGCGGTCTTCGAGTTCGACGGCCGTCTGCTCGTGGTGGACTGCGGGGTGCTCTTCCCCGACCCCGAGCAGCCGGGCATCGACCTGATCCTGCCCGACTTCGACTACATCCGCGACCGACTGGATGACATCGAGGCGGTCGTCCTGACCCATGCCCACGAGGACCACATCGGCGCGGTGCCGTACCTCCTGCGGGAGCGTCGGGACCTGCCGCTGGTCGGGTCGCGGCTGACCCTGGGCCTGATCGAGAGCAAGCTCACCGAACACCGGATGCAGCCGGTCAAGGTCGAGGTCGTCGAGGGGGAGCGGCGCCGGTTCGGGCCGTTCGAGTGCGAGTTCTTCGCGGTCAACCACTCGATCCCGGACGCCCTCGCGGTCGCGGTCAGGACGCCGGCCGGCATCGTGCTGCACACCGGCGACTTCAAGATGGACCAGCTTCCGATGGACGGGCGGCTGACCGACCTCGGCGGGTTCGCCCGGCTCGGGGCCGAGGGCGTCGACCTCCTGATGTCGGACTCGACGAACGCGGAAGTGCCCGGCTTCGTCACCAGCGAGCGGGACATCGCCCCGGTCATCGACGGCGTCTTCCGCACCGCCGAGAAGCGGATCATCGTGGCCAGCTTCGCCTCGCACATCCACCGCGTGCAGCAGGTCATGGACGCGGCGGAGAAGCACGGGCGCAAGGTGGCGCTGATCGGCCGGTCCATGGTCCGCAACATGGGGGTGGCCCGCGACCTCGGCTACCTCAACGTGCCCGCCGGGCTGCTGGTCGACTCCCGCGAGATCGAGGAGCGGCGGCCGGAGGACGTGGTGCTGATCTGCACCGGGTCCCAGGGGGAGCCGATGGCCGCGCTGTCGCGCATGGCCAACCGCGACCACCCCATCCGGATCGCCGCCGGCGACACGGTCCTGCTGGCGTCCTCGCTGGTCCCGGGCAACGAGACGGCGGTCAACAAGGTCATCAACGGCCTGAGCCGCTGGGGTGCCCGAGTCGTGCACAAGGGCAACGCCCGCGTCCACGTGTCCGGCCACGCGGCGGCCGGTGAGCTGTTGTACGTGCTGAACCTCACCAAGCCGTCGAACTTCATGCCGGTACACGGCGAGTGGCGGCACCTGCGGGCGCACGCCCAGCTCGCGCGGCTGACCGGCGTGCCCGACGAGAACATCGTCATCGCCGACGACGGCGTGGTGGTCGACCTCGTCGACGGTCAGGCGCGGATCACGGGGGCGGTCGCCTGCGGCTACGTGTTCGTCGATGGGACGTCGGTCGGCGACATCACGGACATCGCGCTCAAGGACCGCCGCATCCTCGGCGACGAGGGCTTCATCTCCGTCGTCGTGGTGGTCGACTCGACGACCGGCAAGCTGACCGGAGGCCCCGAGATCACCGCTCGCGGTTCCGGCATCGATCCGGACGCGCTCGACGGGGTCATCCCGCAGATCGAGGCCGCCCTTCAGGAGGCGGCGGCCGACGGGGTCGCGGACGTGCAGCAGATCCGCCGCGCGGTTCGTCGCACGGTCGGCCGGTGGGTGAGCGACACCTACCGCCGCCGCCCGATGATCATCCCCGTGGTGGTCGAGGTATAGCGAAAGGAGCACCGGGGACCGTGTGTGCCCGGTGCTCCTCGCCTTGTGCGACCGGTGCGCCGGCGCGTACGTTCGGAGCGATCATCGACGTACGGGAGGAAGGGGCCGCGTGACGGCCGAGGCGGATCAGGTCAGGGTCGTATACCGCAAGTACGGCGGGTCGCTGCACTGGAACCATCGGGCGCGCCTGCTCGGAGACGACGAGTTCGGCGTGTGGGTGGGGTGCCCGGCCGGGACCAGCGGCCGCAGGGGCGAGGAGCCTCCGGTCGTATGGGAGCGGCCGTTCGTGATCCTGTTCCCCCACCAGGCGTGGTGGACGGCCACGTTCAACCCCGCCGACCACAAGACGGCGATCTACTGCGATGTCACCACCGTGCCCGAGTGGCGCGACGGCGAGGTGACCATGGTCGATCTGGATCTCGACGTGCTGCGCTTCCAGGACGGCCGCCTGCATCTCGACGATGAGGACGAGTTCGCCGAGCACCAGGTGCTGTACGGCTATCCGGCGGAGATCATCGGCCAGGCGGAGCGGTCGGCCGCCTGGCTGATGGACGCGGTACGGCGCGGTGACGGCCCCTTCGGAGGGGCCCACGACCGGTGGCTCTCCCTGGTCAGCTGACGCCTTCCGGCGAAATCCCAGCAACCGAGATCGCGAAACGCGCCGCAGGCGGCCGTAGGGAGCAGGCCTTCAGGAGCGCTGCAGGGAGGACAGGCCCCACAGCTCGGAGATGCGTCCGTCGCGCACGCGGAAGAACTCCAGCATCATGGGCGACTGCTGTCCGGGAACGCCGTGCACGCGCGTGCGGACGGCGGCCGTGTCCCCTTCGACGACCATGTCCTCGACGGTGACGTGGGCCTCGGGGAAGGTCTCGTGGAGCCGCCGCCAGGCATGGACGACGCTGTCCGGCCCGGTGGTGCCCAAGGGGTGGCTGTAGAAGTCGGCCGTGAAGATGTTTTGGGCGGCGTCATGGTCGTGGGCGTTGAACGCCGCGTACATCCGTTGGGCCGCCGCCCGCACGTCATTGGTCATGGGTCTCCTGCCCGGTGATGTTCGCGCGGACGTGCCGCAGGACGCGTAGCACGGTCTCCTGCTCTTGTGTGGCGACGCCGTCCAGCAGCCGTTCTTGGTACGCCTGGTGTGATCGCTCCAGATCTGCGGCGGCCTGTTCGCCGGCAGGAGTCAGCGCGGCCAGGGTGTAGCGGTTGTCCGCCGGATCGAGGCGGCGGCCGGCCAGTCCTTCGCTCTCCAGTTCCTTGACCAGCCGGGTGATGCTCGCACCGTCGAGGCCCAGCGCCTGGCGCAGGTCGCTGTGGCTGGTCTCGCCCTCACGCCACAGCCGAACGAGCAACTGCACTCGGTGCGCACTCATCCCCACATGCCGGGCGAACGCCTGTCTCAGCTCAGAGCAGGCGCCGCCCAGCTCGCGGAAGAACCTGTCCTCGGACGTCTCGTCACGCACGTTCTCTTTATAGGGTCAACTCTTGATGAGGTCAAGAGTTCACCGTTGGAGATCAGCGCGGCAGGTCCAGGACGCCGTCCAAGTGGCGGGGCACCCGCAGCGGGTTGTCGTCGCGCAGCGCCTCGGGCAGCAGGGCCTGGGGAGTGTCCTGGTAGGCCACCGGCCTGAGGAAGCGGAAGATCGCCGCCTGACCCACCGAGGTCGTGGCCGGTTCGGTGGACGAGGGGTACGGCCCGCCGTGCTGCTGAGCCCAGGACACCGCGACGCCGGTGGGGTACCCATTGAAGATGAGCCGACCGGCGCGGTCACGCAGGACCGACAGCAGCCGCGTCGCCCGCTCCTCCTCGCCGGGCTCGCTGTGCAGGGTGGCGGTCAGGTTGCCGGGCGTGGCCGACAGCGCCGCCACCAGCTCGTCCTCGTCCTGGTACGTCAGCACGACGGTCAGCGGGCCGAAGCACTCCTCAAGGAGCAGCTCGGCGGCGTTCCCGTCGGAGAGCAGCGTGGCGGGGGCGGTCAGCAGGCGCGCGGCCACCTGCCGGTCGTCCCCGGGCTTGCCCGTGGCGGCGACGGTGACGCCGGGCAGCGCGGAGCGGGCGTCCGCCCCCGACGCGAACCCGCGGCGGATGTTGTCGCCGAGCAGCACCTGCGGCCCGGTCTCGGTGAAGTGCGCGGCCAGCGCCTCGACCAGCGCGCGACCCGCGTCCGTGGCGGGGGCGAGGACGAGGCCCGGCTTGGTGCAGAACTGTCCGGAGCCGAGCGTCGCGGACGCGGCCAGACCGGAGGCGATCTCGGCGCCGCGCGCCTGCGCCGCACCCGGCGTGACGACCAGCGGGTTGAGGCTGCCCAGCTCGCCGTAGAAGGGGATCGGCTCGGGCCGCGACTTCGCCACGTCGTGCAGGTGGCGGCCTCCGGGGACCGACCCGGTGAAGCCCACGGCCTTCACGAGCGGGTGGCGGACCAGGGCGATCCCGGCGTCCTGGCCGTGGACGAGCTGGACGACGTCCGCGGGCAGGCCGGCCTTGCGCGCTCCGGCGCGCAGTGCCGCCAAGGCGAGCTCCGAGGTCTCGGGGTGCAGCGGGTGGGCCTTGACCACGACCGGGCAGCCGGCGGCGAGGGCGCTCGCGGTGTCGCCCCCGCTGACGCTGAAGGCGAGCGGGAAATTACTCGCGGAGAACACGGCCACCACGCCGACGGGCACGTTCATCCGGCGCAGGTCGGGGCGCGGCGGCGTCGCCGAGGGGGCGGGCAGGTCGACGCGCACGTCCAGGAAGGACCCCTCGCGCAACGCCTCGGCGAACAGCCGGAACTGCCCGGCGGCCCGGCCCACCTCGCCCGTCAGCCGCGGCACGCCGAGCGCGGTTTCGGCGTCGGAGGCGGCGACGAGCGCGTCCCTGGCCGTCTCCAGTTCGGCGGCGATCGCCTCCAGCAGCTCCGCGCGTCCGCGCGGGCCCGCCTCGTCCAGCGCCCGCCGGGTCGCCTCGGCGGTACGGCAAGCCAGATCGACCTGATCAGCGGATGACTCGGCGAACTCGCCGCGGGGGTCGCCGGTGCGGGCGTCGACGCTCCAAAGGGTCATCGGTGTGGGTCTCCAATCACGATCTCACGCGGTCCGCCGGAGGGGCGCGGGCCAGGCGCTGGCGGCTGGACCCATCCTGCACCAGGCGGCTCGTGACAAGGTGACCGGTGTCATCGTCCTGTGGACAACCCCGCCGGCCTGAGGCGCGGCCGGGGCGGGCATCACCAGTCGGCCGCCCGACCGGTCCCGCGACCACCGGCAGCCGCACTCTGCGATCGAGCTCCCAGCTTCGCCGTGCCGGCGACTAGGGTCGGTACATGATCACGCTCATCACGGGCGCCGCGGGTCGCATCGGTGCCTGTCTGCGCGGGGGACTGCCCGCGCTCGGGCATCGTCTGCGCCTCACTGACCGGGCCCCGATCGAGGATGCCGGCGTCGAGCAGGTCGTCGGTGACATCACCGACCCCGCGACGCTCACCCGTGCCATGGAGGGCGTGCGCGCCGTCGTCCACCTGGCGGGCGACCCCTCGACGGCCGCGTCCTTCGACAGCGTGCTCGACGCCAATATCGAGGGGACGTACCGGGTCTTCGAGGCGGCGCGGCTCGCGGGCGTGGAACGGATCGTCTTCGCCAGCAGCAACCACGCCGCCGGGTTCACGCCGCGCCAGGAGTGCGCCCCGGCCGACACGCCCGTCCAGCCCGACTCGCTCTACGGCGTCTCCAAGGCGTACGGCGAGGCCCTGGGGCGGTACTACGCCGACCGGTACGGCATGCGCGTGGCCTGCCTGCGCATCGGCTCCTTCGAGCCCCGTCCGCCCGACGCCCGAGCCCTGTCCACGTGGCTCAGCCCGGGCGACATGGTGCGGCTGGCCCACGCCTGCCTGACGGCACCGGACCTGACCTACGCGCTGGTGTGGGGCGTGTCGGCCAACACCAGGGGGTGGCTCGACCTGGAGCCGGGACGGGCCCTCGGCTACCACCCGTGCGACGACGCGGAGGTCTACGCGGCCGAGTTGCCCGGGCTCGACGTCGCCGACCCCGACTACGCCTGGCTCGGCGGCCGCACCGTGGAGAGCTGACCGGCTGGAGCTCCCTTCGGCGTGCCTCCGAGATCTCGGCCGAGTCGCGCAGGTAACTTTGACATCATGGCCACCCGTACGTCCGGCAACGGTTCAGGGAAACGTCCCACGCCGCGGACCGGGTCCCGCCCGGCCGCCGCCAAGCGGACGCCGTCGGGGTCCCGCGGCCGGTCCGGGTCGGGTTCCCGCCCGTCCGGCTCCGGGTCCCGCTCGGCCCGCTCTCGTCAGGTCGCGACCGGCCAGGACCCGGTGAGCTGGGTCTTCCTCATGATCGGCAAGCTGGTCATCGGCGTCTGGTCCGTGATCGCCAACGGCATGGGTAGCGCCGTACGCGCTCTCGGGCAGGGCGCCCGCGACCTCGATCCGGCGCACCGCCGCGACGGCCTCGGCCTCTCGGTGCTCGCCGGCGCGATCGTGGTGGCCGCGATGACCTGGCGGGACACCAAGACCGGCGTCGCCGCGGTGGTCGACGCCGTCATCCACGGCACCGTCGGCGCGCTCACCTGGTCGGTGCCGTTCCTGCTCGGGCTGCTCGCCTGGCGCTTCCTGCGCCACCCCGACCAGAACGCGGAGACCGGCCGGATGGGCATCGGCTGGGCGGCGCTGCTGACCGGCATCCTCGGGGTCGTCCACGTGACGCACGGCACGCCGTACCCCTCGGGCGGGCCGAACGACGGCATGGACAAGATCTCGGAGGCCGGGGGGATGCTGGGCTTCCTCGTCTCGGCCCCGCCGTCGAGCATCCTGCCCGCGTTCATCACGATCCCGTTGCTGCTGATGCTGTCGGGCTTCGGCGTCCTGGTCATCACGGCCACCCCGGTCCACCGGGTCCCTGAGCGCCTCGCCGAGATCCGGCACATGCTCTTCCAGCGCCCGGACTCGGCCGGGCGGGGCTCCTCCGGCGACCGGTCCAAGTCACAGCGTCCCAAGCGCGTACGGAAGAAGCCGGGGACGCCCGACGGCGAGACTGAGGTCGGCGACAACGTCAAGCCGTACGACACCCCGGTGCTGTCGGAGGACGAGGGACGGCGCGCGGACCACGCGCCGGAGATCGTCCCCGGGCTGGTCGACGACGAGGCGGAGACCGCCGCGGCTTCGGCCAAGGCGCCCTCCCCGCCGCCGGAGCCGACCCCGGCGCCGCGCAAGGTCGAGCAGCTCGTTCTCTCGCCGCAGGCCGGGCCGTACACGCTGCCGGACACGCAGATGATGCGGACGGGGTCGGCGCCCAAGCCGCAGACGAAGGCCAACACGATCGTGGTCAACGCGCTGAGCAGCGTGCTGGAGCAGTTCAGCATCGATGCACAGGTGATCGGGTTCACCCGGGGGCCGACCGTCACCCGGTACGAGATCGAGCTGGGCCCGGCGGTCAAGGTCGAGAAGGTCACGGCGCTCACCAAGAACATCGCCTACGCCGTCAAGTCCGCCGATGTCAGAATCCTGTCCCCGATCCCCGGCAAGTCGGCGATCGGCGTGGAGATCCCCAACACCGACAAGGACCTCGTCTCGCTCGGCGACGTGCTGCGCTCCCAGGTGGCCCAAGCGGACCACCACCCGATGATCGTGGGCCTCGGTAAGGACGTCGAGGGCCGCACCATAGTGGCGAACCTCGCCAAGATGCCGCACATCCTCATTGCGGGCGCCACCGGCGCGGGCAAGTCGACCTGCATCAACGGCCTGATCACCTCGATCCTGATGCGGTCCACCCCGGACGAGGTCCGGATGGTGCTCGTCGACCCCAAGCGGGTGGAGCTGTCCTCCTATGAGGGCATCCCGCACCTCATCACGCCGATCATCACCAACCCGAAGAAGGCCGCCGAGGCCCTCGAATGGGTCGTCGGCGAGATGGACCGGCGCTACGACGACCTCGCGGCCAGCGGCTTCCGGCACGTGGACGACTTCAACAAGGCCGTACGCGCGGGCAAGCTCATCCCGCCGCCCGGCAGCGAGCGCGTCTACCAGCCCTACCCCTATCTTCTGGTGATCGTCGACGAGCTCGCCGACCTGATGATGGTCGCGCCGCGTGACGTGGAGGACTCGATCGTCCGCATCACCCAGCTCGCCCGCGCCGCGGGCATCCACCTGGTGATCGCCACGCAGCGGCCGTCCGTGGACGTCGTCACCGGCCTGATCAAGGCCAATGTGCCGTCCCGGCTCGCGTTCGCGACCTCCTCGCTCGCCGACTCCCGGGTCATCCTCGACCAGCCGGGCGCGGAGAAGCTGGTCGGGCAGGGCGACGCGCTGTTCCTGCCGATGGGCGCGAGCAAGCCCATGCGCCTGCAGAACGCGTTCGTCTCCGAGAAGGAGATCGCCGACGTCGTCGAGCACTGCAAGTCGCAGATGCAGGTCGAGTACCGCGAGGACGTGGCCGCCCCGGCCTCGGCCAAGCGCGAGATCGACGAGGAGATCGGCGACGACCTCGACCTGCTGATCCAGGCGGCGGAGCTGATCGTCTCGACCCAGTTCGGCTCCACGTCGATGCTGCAGCGCAAGCTGCGGGTCGGGTTCGCCAAGGCGGGCCGGTTGATGGACCTGCTGGAGAGCCGCAACGTCGTCGGTCCGAGCGAGGGGTCCAAGGCGCGCGAGGTCCTCGTCAAGCCAGATGACCTGCCGGGACTGCTCGCCGATCTGCGCGGAGAGTAGTCGGAATATTACGATATGGAGTGCTCGTACTGGGCCGTCTCGGATCAACTACTGATTGAATGGGATCAACTACGCGCCGTCGATGACGGGTGATGGTTCCGGCGTAGTCGTTTCGGGGGGCGGAAACTATGACCATAGGCGAAGCTCTGGCGGAGGCGCGGGAGCGCATGGGGTTGACGATCGGTCAACTCAGCCAGCGCACGCGCATACGCGAGACCGTGATCGAGGGCATTGAGCGGGACGACTTCTCGCTCTGTGGAGGCGACTTTTACGCGCGGGGGCACTTGCGCGCGATCTCCAGGGCGGTCGGGCTCGACCCCGACGAGACGGTCAGGCAGTACGACGAGTTGCGCGGCGGGTCCGTCATGTCGGTGCGCGCGTCGAGCGTGTTCAAGGCCGGCCGCTCCCTCGGGGCCCGGGCACGCAGGGCGTCCGGATGGACGATGGCGCTGGCGGTCGCCGTGGCCCTCGCCCTGATCTTCGGCATCGTCCGGCTGCTCGGCGGCGGTGGGGACGCGGTCCAGGAGACGGCGGCGCACACCCGGCGGGCGCCCGAGGCGCGGCACGCCCCGGCCAAACCGGAGAACGACATGGTCGTGCTCAAGGTCACCGCCAAGAGGTCGTCCTGGATCAATGTCAGGGACGGCGCGGGCCGCCAGCTCTTCCAGGGCACTGTCCCGAAGGGCAAGACGTCCACCTGGAAGGCGCGTGACCAGGTAAAAGTCGTCTTCGGCGACGCCGGTGCCTTCCATCTTGAAGTGAACGGCAAGGACCTCGGCACCCCGGGCAAGGGAGGGCAGATGCTGCGGCGCACCTACGGGCCGGGAGTCCCGGGTCCCCGCTAGGGCCCGACTCCCGATACCGTAGTTTCATCATGTCTTCTCGCCGAACCGTATCGCTGGTCACCTTGGGTTGCGCGCGCAACGAGGTGGACTCGGAAGAGCTGGCCGCGCGTCTCGAAGCCGCAGGCTGGCAGATGGGCGATGACGCGCCGGACGTCATCGTCGTGAACACCTGTGGCTTCATTGATTCGGCGAAGAAGGACTCGATCGACACGCTGCTCGCGGCGGCCGACTCCGGTGCCAAGGTGGTGGCGGCCGGCTGCATGGCGGAGCGTTACGGCGAGCAACTCGCCGAGGCGCTCCCCGAGGCGGCCGCGGTGATCTCCTTCGACGACTACACCTCGATCGGGGAGCGGCTGGACGACGTGGTGGCCGGCCGGGCGCTCAAGCCGCACACGCCGCGCGACCGGCGGCTGCTGCTGCCGATCTCTCCGGTCGAGCGGCAGGCCGCGCGGGCCCAGATCCCCGGCCACGGCGGTGACCTGCCGGAGGGCCTGGCCCCGGCCAGCGGCCCCCGCACGCTGCGCAAGCGGCTGACCGGCGGTCCCGTCGCCTCGCTGAAGCTCGCCTCCGGCTGCGACCGGCGGTGCAGTTTCTGCGCCATCCCGGCCTTCCGCGGCGCGTACGTCTCCAGGAGCCCTGAGGATCTGCTGGCGGAAGCGGGCTGGCTGGCCGAGCAGGGCGTCAAGGAGCTGGTGCTGGTCAGCGAGAACTCCACGTCCTACGGCAAGGACCTGGGCGACCTGCGGGCGCTGGAGGCGCTGCTGCCGCGGCTGGCGGCGACCGACGGCATCGAGCGGGTCCGGGTCAGCTACCTGCAGCCGGCCGAGGTGCGGCCCGGCCTGCTGGACGTGATCGCCTCCACCGAAGGCGTGGCGCCGTACTTCGACCTGTCGTTCCAGCACGCGAGCGGGCCGGTGCTGCGGCGGATGCGGCGGTTCGGCGACCCCCGGCGTTTCCTGGACCTGCTGGAGCAGATCCGCGAGCGGACCCCCGAGGCGGGTGTGCGCTCCAACTTCATCGTGGGCTTCCCGGGGGAGACCCAGGAGCACTTCGACGAGCTGGTGGCCTTCCTCCAGGAGGCCAGGCTCGACGTGATCGGCGTCTTCGGCTACTCAGACGAGGAGGGCACGGAGGCGGCGTCCTTCGACGGCAAGCTCGACCAGGAGGTCGTGGACGAGCGGGTCGCCATCCTGTCCGAGCTGGCCGAGGAGCTCGTCGCTCAGCGGGCGGAGGAGCGCATCGGCACCGACCTCGAGGTCCTCATCGAGGAGGATCTGGGCGACGGAGGCTACGAGGGACGGGCGGCTCATCAGGGGCCGGAGGTGGACGGTTCGGTCACCGTCCAGGGCATCGGCCTGGTGCCCGGGCAGATCGTCCCCGCCGTCGCCGTCGACTCGGAGGGGGTTGACCTGATCGCCCGGATCAAGGCCGGTCCATGACCGAGCGCAGCGAGCCTTCGATGACCGCCGCGAGTTCGCCGGAGATCATCCCGGAACCGCCGGCGCCGCGCCTCGCCGAGCCGGCGGAGGCTCCCGCTCGCCTGGTCAGCACCTGGAACATCGCGAACGCCCTGACCATCGTGCGACTGGCGATCGTGCCGGTCTTCACGGCGTTCCTCTTCATGGAGGGGGAGGGTTGGCGGTTCGCCGCCCTCGGGGTCTTCCTCATCGCCTCGCTCACCGATCAGCTCGACGGCTGGCTGGCCCGCCGGTACGGCCTGATCACCGACTTCGGGAAGATCGCGGACCCCATCGCCGACAAGGCGCTGATCGGGGCCGCGCTGGTGAGCTTGTCGCTGCTCGGCGAGCTGCCCTGGTGGGTCACCATTGTGATCATCAGCAGGGAGGCGGGGGTGACCCTGCTCCGGTTCATCGTCATCCGGCACGGCGTGATACCGGCCAGCTACGGCGGGAAGGTAAAGACCGTCCTGCAGATCGTGGCGATCGCGTTCTACATCCTCCCGCAGGCGCCCGACCTGCTGCGGTGGCTGTCCATGGGACTCGCGTTGGCTGTCACGATCGGCACGGGTGTCGACTATGTGGTCCGGGCGGTCCGGTTGCGTCAGGTGGCGAGGAGGTCGCGGGCCGCGTGAGGGGTTCAGCCGCAGCGCACATCCTGTCGCTGCTGGTCAGGCAGGGGGCCACCGTCGCGGTGGCTGAGTCTTTGACGGGCGGCCTGCTCGGGGCCGGGCTGACCGACCCCATGGGCGCCTCGGCCGCTTTTCGCGGCGGCGTGATCGCGTACGCGACCGAGTTGAAGACGAAGCTGCTGGGGGTTCCGGCCGACCTGCTTGAGCGGGAGGGGGCCGTGCATCCCGACGTCGCCGTCGCGATGGCCAAGGGGGTCCGCGACGTCACCGGGGCCGACTACGGCCTGGCGGTGACCGGGGTGGCCGGTCCGGACATGCAGGACGGCAAGGATGTCGGCACTGTCTACGCCGCGCTCTGCGGCCCGGACGGTCGGGTCTGGCATCGGAACATGGTGTTGAGCGGGTCGCGCGAGAGCATCCGCAAAGCCACCGCCCAGGAGGCCTTGGAGCTCCTGAGAGGTGTGCTAGAAGCAAATTTGGGGGAACAATCGGGGTGATTACCGCGTTACGTCACCAGCGAACATGCTCGCCACGGTCTGCCGCGGTGTCGCTCGATACGGGTACGGTGGAGCTGTGAGTGAGGTCCGTGAGCCATCGGCGAGGAGCAAGTCCGGGAAACGGCCGGGGAAAGGGCCGAACGAACCAATGATGACGGCGAGGACTGTGTACGAAGGGCGTTCGAAGAACGAGCGATACGAGGTGACCGCGCGGAGCGCCGTGAAGACGCCTGCGCTCGGGAGGGAGCGACAGATGGTCCTGCTGCGTCAGCTGCTCGGTGATGTGCTGCGGCGGCTGCGGGTGCGGCAGAACCGCACCCTGCGCGAGGTGTCCACTTTGGCGCGTGTCTCACTCGGTTACCTGTCCGAGGTGGAGCGCGGCCAGAAGGAGGCGTCCTCGGAACTGCTCGCCTCGATCTGCGGTGCTCTCGGTGTCCCGCTGTCCCAGGTGCTTCGTGAGGTTTCCGACCAGTTCGCGCTGGCCGAGCTGCAGCATGCGCCGGTGCTGGCCGACGTGCCCGAGCACGAGCGGCTGCCGATTCCGGAGACCGTCCCCGGTGGCCTGCCCGGCCCCGAGTTCGACGGCTTTCCCGAGGTCAAGGACATGGTCGCCGCCTAGTCTGCCTGACAGGCGCGGCACCAGTAGATCAACCGTTCGTACGACCGCGGCCCGAGTTCTCCACTGCTGACCGGGTTACCGCAACGCCGGCAGGGGCGGTGTGCCCTGCCATAAACGAAGAATGCCCGCCCTGGCCGGGAGTCGCCGGTGGTGACCGGGGCCGGAGCGTCTTTGCTCGCGTCCATGATCTGATGGGCGAGCGTCACCACGTTTTCGAGTTCGTCCGCCGACAGCGACCCGACCGTCCGCCACGGCGACAGACGCGCGAGGAAGAGCATCTCGGCTCGCCAGATGGTGCCGATCCCCGCCAGGTTTCGTTGGTCGAGCAGCGCCTCCCCGATGGTGGTCTCCGGCGCCTCATGGAGATTCCGCACAGCCGTCGCCGCGTCCCAGTCGGGGCCGAGGAGATCGGGCCCCAGATGGCCGACGACCAGGTCCTCCTTGTCCCGGGGCAGCAGGTCGACCACGCCCAGCTTGGTGCCGACGGCCTGCCATTCGACGTTGGCGAGGATCAGCCGTACGACGTCGCCGCGAGGGGCAGGCCGCCCGGCGGGGGAGATCCGCCAGGCGCCGTCCATGCGCAGGTGCGTGTGGATCGTGAGGCCGCCCTCCACACGGGTGAGCAGGTGCTTGCCTCGGGAGACGGTTTCCAGGACGGTGCGGCCGCGCAGGTCGGCGGTGGCGTGCCGGGGCACCCGGAAGTCCGATCGGGTGAGCGTCCGGCCGTCGAGCGCCCCGCGCAGCCGCTTGGCGGCCCGATAGACCGCGTCGCCCTCGGGCATCTCAGACCGGCGTGTGTGAATTCCACGCGGACGGGTCGGCGGCCAGGTCGGTGACCTTCTGGGGCAGCTCGCCCTTGGCGATCTGCTCCAGATTGACCTCTTCCAGAATGGCGCGCTCGCTGGCCCGCAACGCGATCCACACACGCTGGAGCGCCTCGGCCGCGCCGGTGTACCCCACGTGCTCGGGGCGCTCGCCGCGGACGTTGGCCAGCGGGCCGTCCACCGCCCTGATCACGTCGGCGAGCGAGATCTGGTCGGCCGGCCGGGCCAGGACGTAGCCGCCTTCCGGGCCGCGCTGACCGCGGACCAGCCCCGCGCGGCGCATCTGGAGCAGGATGTTCTCCAGATATTTCGGGGGCATCTCCTGACCCTTGGCGAGCTCGCCCACGGTTGTGGGTCCCTCGCCCGCGGCGGCGAGCTCGGCGGCGGCACGGAGGGCGTAGTCGACACGGGCAGAAAGTCGCATGTAGTCGATTATCCCGCCTGGTTGGGACTGGTTCGACGCCGCCCTCGGGCCGTACGCCCTCACTCCAGGCGGAGCCGTACGACGATCGGGAGATGGTCGGAGAACGGGACCCGCGGCACCCGGGCCTCGACCGCCCGCAGCCCGGGGGAGAGGAGCACGTGGTCGATGCGCTCGGTGGGCGCGTCGGCGGGCGACGTGGGCGGGTCGCCGAGCGCGAGCAGCGGGTCGGAGAGCCCGGCGGCCGTGAGGGCCCGCATCGCCGGATCGTCCGGCGTGGTGTTGAGGTCGCCGGCGAGGAGCACCGGCCGTGCCGTACCGCCTCTCGGCTGCGCGAGGGCGCGGACGATCGCGGCCGCCTCCGGTGCCTGCCCGGGCGGGGCCTGCAGGTGGGTGTTGACGATGCCGACCTCCGTGCCGCCGACGGTGAGCACGATCGCCTGGGCCTGGGCTCCGGTCGGGTAGTCGTGCCGGCCCAGGGGGTGCGAGACGATCTGCCGGACCGGCAGGTTCGTCAGCAGCGCGTCGCCCCAGAGCGGGTCGGCCGCGGGGGCGAAGTAGTAGCGCATGCCGAGGCCCGCGGCGATCCTGGCCAGGTCGTCGTGCCCGCCGTTGAGCATCCAGCCCCGGTCCACCTCGCTGAGCAGCACCACGTCCGGGCGCTGCGCGCGGGCCCAGTCGGCGATCCGGTCCAGGTCGAGCCGTCCCTTCAGGCCGAACCCCATGCGGATGTTGTAGGTGATCAGGGTGAACTCGGGCCCGTCCGCCGCCCGCGTGCCGGGGGCGGGCCGCCAGGCGAGCACCCCGGCGACCAGGGCCAGCGGCAGGGCGAACGCGAGCCACCGCATCGCCGGCCGCCCGGCCGGTACGGCGGGGCGGCGCCGGGAGATCCGCGTGCCCGTCACCGCGACCAGGACCGCGGCGGCGATCGGGATCACCACGTTGGGGAAGCCGAGGTTCGTGTCGTAGGCCGCGTAGTAGAGGAATGTGCCGACGAGGAACACCGCCATGCCGCCGAGGACGGCCGCTCCGTTCCTGGGTGGACGGCCGGTGGGGAGGTCGCCGCGCGCGGCCTGGCCGAGGCAGGCGCCCAGGACGACCGGCGTGACGATGACGAGGCCGCCCGCCAGGTCGGTGGCCTGGGCGGACACCGCGACGATCAGGATGAGCCCGGCCCAGCCGCTCCACGGGGCCGTCCGGGCGCACACGACGCCCCAGCACACCAGCACGACGCGCAGCGCCACGTCGAAGGACAAGAGCGCGGCCCAGTCCTGGCCGAGTTCGAGGAATCCGGGGCCGCCGGAGAACATGCCGGTGAGCATCAGGGCCGGACCGGCGAGGAGCCACACGGCTGCGGGGGCGAGGTCGCCCGGCCGGTGCGGGAGCCGTACGGACGTGAGGACGGCGGCCAGGAAGGCGGCGCAGAAGGTGAGTACGGCGATCCAGGGGAGCGGGCCGTCCCGCCAGACCAGGTCCATCCGGTCGAGCAGCAGGTGGACGACGGTGGAGGCCGCGAGCCCGGCCGCGATGCCGACGGGGGCGGCGTCGCGCGCGGCCGTGCGGGCGGCGCCGTACAGGAAGAGCAGGCCGGCGCACACGCCGATCGCGGAGAGGTAGAGCTGCGGGTCGCCGCCGTCGGTCGTCTGGAGGCCGATCCGGGCCGCGACCAGGGCGACGGCGCCGAAGAGCAGGATCGGGCGGACGCCCGTGAGACGCGCGACCGGTGCCGCGGCGAAGGGCAGCGCGAACCACAGCGCGGCGAAGAGTCCCATCTGTTCCGGTGGGGTCTCGCCGGCCCTGCCGTACAGGGTGATCAGGGAGGGCAGGAAGACCCGCAGCACGTCGCTGAGCAGCAGGACGCCCAGGGCGATGGCGACGGGGGTCGCGGCCCGGGGAGTGAGCCGGTCCACGATGGGGGTGTCGCGATTTTCGGTGACCTGTCCGGCCATGCGCTCTCCTCTGCCGAAGACATGAGCGATCCTCGTACTTCTTGATCGGGAGGGCAATAGCGAGGTCTCAGGGTTTCCGTCCGATGCGGGGGGATTGCCTGATCGCTAAGCTGGCAGGAAACTTTGCTGATTGGTCGCGGGCGCACCTAACGGATTTTCGGGGGCGAGCATGGAAAGTAGGACGGTGGAGCGACGTCCCGGCGTCCCGAGGCTGCTACGGGAGATCAACGATCGGGCCGCGCTCGAACTGCTCCTCGCCTCGGGCCCGCTCACCAGGGGCCAGATCGGCGAGCTGACCGGGCTGTCCAAGGTCACCGCGTCGCAGACGCTCGCCCGGCTGGAGGAGCGCGGCCTCGTCGAGGTCGTCGGCGAGCAGGCGGGCAACAGGGGCCCCAGCGCCGCGCTGTACGGCGTGGTCCCCTCCTGCGGGTACGTCGCGGGGCTGGACGTGGGCCCGCGGCGGGTCGCGGCGGCGATCGCCGACATCAACGGCAAGGTGGTCGCCCAGGTGACCGTGGAGCCCGGCGACCACGAGGACCCGGTCTCCGCGGTCCACAGCGCCGTCGTCAAGGCGTGCCGGTCGGCCAAGGTGGCGCTGTCGCGGCTGCGTGGCGTCGTGATCGGCACACCCGGCGTGGTGGACCCGCGGAGTGGCGACGTGCGGTTCTCCTTCGACCTGCCGCACTGGCACGAGGGCATCCACGCGGCGCTGGCCCGCGACCTGCGCCGCGAGGTCACCATAGAGAACGACGTCAACCTCGTGGCGGTCGCGGAACGTGCCAACGGGGCGGCCCGGAACGACGAGGACTTCGTGCTTGTCTGGGTGGGCCGCGGCATCGGCCTCGCCGTCGTCCTCGGCGGCCGGTTGCACCGCGGCCGGACCGGGAGCGCGGGCGAGATCGGCTACCTCCCCGTGCCCGGCGTGCCGCTGGCCGAGACCGTGAAGGCGACGCCCGGGCGACTGCCCTCGCTCGCCGGCGGCCTGCAGTCCCTGGTCAGCTCCGAGGCGGTGATCGAGCTGGCTCGCGAGTACGGGTTCGTCGGCGGCAGCGCGGCCGAGTGCGTGACGGTGGCGGTGGAGGCCGGGGAGCCCGGCGCGCCGCTGCTGGACGAGATCGCCTCCCGGCTGGCCCTCGGCGTCGCGTCGGTGTGCGTGGTGCTCGACCCGGGGCTGGTGGTCCTCGCCGGAGAGGTCGGCCGGGCGGGAGGCACGGAGCTGACCACGCGGGTGGAGGAGGCGGTCGCGCGGATCTGCCTGATCCGCCCCAAGGTGGCCACCACCGAGGTCGAGGGCAACCCGGTGCTCCGCGGCGCCGTCCTGGCCGCGCTCGAACAGGCCCGCGAGGAGATCTTCGCTTCTTAGCGCGTCCGGGTACGGCGAACGCCCGGCCGCGCGGGTGCACGCGAGCCGGGCGTCCATGCTGTTCCTGGAGCTAGACCGTGAGCAGCTCCACGGCCGCCTGGGCGTTGGCCCGCGCGGCTCCGTAGGTCGCGATGTACGCCGCCGCCCGGGGTCGCCAGACGGGCAGCCCCATCTCGACCACCACCCCGTCGGGGCGTTCGGCGAGGAGGGTGGACACGAGGTCGCGGCTGAGGGGGTACCGGTGCGCGTCCTTGACCACGATGACCAGCGAGCGGCCCTTGGCGCGGCCGAGCAGCTCGGCGGGCTGAGCCGCGTCCGGCTTGATCCGGACGATCTCGGCCTCGGGCAGCCACGGCGCGACGCCCCACGGGACGTCGCCGACCGCGATCGTCGGCGGGGTATCCACCTCGATCACGAACGGATCCACCAGGGGTGCCGGCGATCCGGAGAGGGTGACGGCGCGGCGGGCGGCGTCCAGGCCGATGATGTCGCTCTCCGCCGCCTCGTCGCGCGCGAGCGCGAACCACTCGCGCAGTCGCGCGACGCGGTCGGCGGCCTCCTCAAGGCGGGCGAGCGGCAGCCGGCCGTCGTCCACGGCCCGGATGATCTCGTCCAGGAGGCCGTGGATCTCCTGCTGTGTCGGGAGCGGTCCGAGGCAGAGCAGGTCGGCGCCCGCGGCCAGGGAGAGCACGGCGCCGCCGCCGAGTCCGACGCTCTTGGAGATCGCGTGCATGTCGAGGGCGTCGGAGATCACGACGCCGTCGTAGCCCATCTCCCCGCGCAGCAGCGTGGTCAGCGCGGCGGGGGAGAGCGTGGCGGGAGCCGTACCGGTGAGGTGGGGGACCGCCACGTGCGCCGTCATGATCGACTTGGTGTCCGCTTCGATGGCGGCGCGGAAGGGCGCCAGCTCGCGCTCCCAGAGGAGGTCGCGCGGAACGTCCACCCGCGGGATCTCCAGGTGGGAGTCCTGCCGGGTGGCGCCGTGCCCGGGGAAGTGCTTGACGCAGGCCGCGATCCCGAGCGCCTGCAGCCCGCGTACGGCGGCCACGGTGTGCCGGGAGACCAGCTCGGTGGACGCGCCGAAGGACCTGGTGCCGATCACCGGGTTGTCGTCCGCGGAGTTCACGTCGGCCACCGGGCCCATGTCGAGGTTGACGCCGGACCTGGCCAGGTCCGCCGCGATCGAGCGGTAGACCCGCTCGGTGAGTTCGACGTCGTCGACCGCGCCCAGCGCCGCGTTGCCCGGGTACGGGCTGCCGGTGTGGTACGCGATGCGGGTGACGTCGCCTCCCTCCTCGTCGAGCGAGATCACCGGGTGGCCCGCTCCGCCGAGCTGCGCGGTGAGGCGGGAGAGCTGCTCGGGGCTCTCCACGTTGAATCCGAAAAGGGTGACACCGCCGAGGCCGTTCTCCAGTTCGTGGAGGACCCAGTCCGGGGCGGTCGTGCCGGGGAAGGCGACGAGCAGCGTGCCGGCCGCGAGACGGTATAGCCCCCGGTTGCCGATGCTCGCGGAGAAGTCGGACATGGCTGTCTTCGGCTCCATGACTGTCGTGGTACGGCTCCCGCGGTGTGCCGGAGCCGTACGAGATGGTGTGAATGTCGCTGCTGGTTCAGCGCGCGGTGGTGAAGGGCGGGTTCAGCCCTTGACGGCGCCCGCGACGAGTCCGGAGACCATGCGCCGCTGCACCAGGAGGAAGAAGATGAGGACCGGGATGGTCATCAGCGTCGAGGCGGCCATGATGCCGCCCCAGTCCGTCGAGCGCTGGCCGACGAAGAACTGCAGGGCGACCGGCATCGTGTACTTGCCCTGGTCGTTGATCAGCGTCAACGCGTAGGCGAACTCGTTCCACGTGGTGATGAACGAGAAGATGCTGGTCGCGACCAGGCCGGGAGCCACCAGCGGGAACAGCACCCGCCAGAAGGTCGAGAACCGGCTGGCGCCGTCGATCCAGGCCGCCTCCTCCACCTCCTTGGGCACCGCGGCGACGAACGTGCGCAGCATCCAGACGGAGAAGGGCAGGGTGAGCCCGACGTTGATCACGACCAAGCCGATGAGCTGGTCGTACATGCCGAGCCGCTTCACCATGGTGAACAGCGAGATCAGCAGGGCCTCGGCGGGCACCATCTGCACGATCAGCAGCAGGATCAGGAACGAGGTGCGGAACCGGAACCTGAACCTGGCCACCGCGGTCGCGGCGAGCAGCGCGAAGGCCGCGCCGAGCGCGACGGCGCTGACCGCCACGATCGCGCTGTTCAGCAGGTACTGCCAGATCGAGTGCCCGGCGACGCCCTTGGTGAACACCCGGGAGATGTGGTCGAGCGACGGCGGGCTGGGGAACGGGATGAACTCGGTGGTGAAGATCTGGTCGTTCGGTTTGAACGCGGTGGAGATCATCCAGTAGACGGGGAACACCGCGAACAGGAACACGACGATCCCGGCTCCGTTGAGCGCGGCGCGCCCGAGACGCTTGCGGGTCAGACCGTCGTTCATCGGATGTCGTCCTCCGTCTTCACGATCTGCCGGACGTACACGAAGGTGATCACCAACAGGATGGCCGTCAGCACGACGGCGATCGCGGCGCCGATGCCCATCTTCGGCGGGTTGCTGAACGCCTCGGCGTAGCTCCACAGGGAGAGATTGAACGCGTCCCGGTTCACGGTGCCGCCACCCAACAGGTAGAGCTGGGTGAAGACCTTGAAGTCCCAGATGATGGACAGCACCATCAGAACCGAGAACACCGGCTTGAGCAGCGGGAAGGTGACCTTCCGGAACGTGGTGAAGGGGCCGGAGCCGTCCATCTGGGCGGCCTCGTACAGCTCGCTGGGGATGCTCTTCAGACCGGCCAGGACCGACACCGCGATGAACGGGAAGGCCCCCCAGACCACCATGATGACGAACACGAAGTAGATGGTGAGCGTGCTGTTGAACCAGGGGTGCCCGCTCCAGTCGGAGACCCCGAAGACCAGCTCGGACAGCCAGGTGGGGACCAGGTTCAGCGACCAGTTCACCACGCCGGAGTCCGAGTCGAATATCCACTTCCAGACCACGCTCTGCGCGGTGGGCGGGGTCGCCCAGGCGGCCATGATGCCGACGATGACGAGCATCGACATCTTCTTGCCGAGCTTGTTGAGCAGCAGGCCGACGAGCGTTCCGAGGATCAGCGTCAGGGCGACCGTGACGGCGGCGAACAGGATGGTGTTACGCAGCGACGGCCAGAACAGGTCGGACTCGAAGATGTGGGTGTAGTTGTCCACCCCCACGAACTCCGCGGGGCGCGGGTTGATCGCTTTGATCTGCGCCAGTCCGACCTTGTGGAAGGACATGTCGATTATCTGGTACAGCGGGTAGAGCAGCAGCGCCGCGATGACCAGGAGACCGGGCAGGAGCAGGACGTACGGAACGACCCAGTCGGGGAGCCCGCTGGATCTGTGCGGTGACTGTCGCGGGCGCCGCGCCGAGGCGGAGGAGTTCCCTCCGCCCCGGGACGCTGTCGACGTGTGAGTCGTCATGGCGTTACTGGTTGAGAATCGTCTCGAGCTCGGTGTTGGCGTCCGCCAGAGCCTGGTCGACGCTCTTCTTGCCGTCGATCACGGAGCGGGCCGCGTTCTGCAGCACCGCCTTGGTGTCGTTGGCCTCAGCCCAGTTGGGGCTGGCGGGGAAGCCCTTGGCGACCTTGAAGGTGTCGGTGAACGGCTTCTGCGCCGGGTCGCTGCCCAGCTCGGCGAGCGCGTCCGGGTAGAGCGGGAGCAGGCCGCCCTCCTTGGCGTACCGGACGCCGAACTCCTTGCCCGCGGCGAGCTTCAGATACTCGGCGGCCAGCTCGGGGTTCTTGGCGTCCTTCCAGATGGCGATGTCGTTGCCGCCCTGGAAGGCCGGGGCCGGGCCGCTGCCGTCCTTCGCGGGGAGCGAGAAGAACGCCATCTTCGACTCGTCGATCTTGCCCTTGCTCTGCTCCTTGATGGCGGCGATGTCCCAACCGCCGGTGACGTACATGCCGACCTTGCCCGCGGCGAAGCGCTGGGAGATGTCGACGGAGTTCTGGGTCAGGCGGCCCTTGCCGGAGACGCCGTCCTTGGCGACCAGGTCCGTGTAGAACTGGAAGCCCTCCTTGAAGGCGGGCTCGGTCAGCTTGCCGACCCACTTGCCGCCCTCGAAGGCGGCGAAGTCGCCGCCGGCCGACCAGACGAACGGCGAGAGTGACATGTTGGCGTCCGACCCGCCGTTGAAGGCGAAGCCGTCCACGTCCTTGCCCTGCTTCTCGACGATCTTCTTGGCCGCGGAGACCAGCTCGTCCCAGTTCGTCGGCACGGAGATGCCGAGCTTGTCGAACCAGTCCTTGCGGTACAGCACAGCCCGGGTGCCGCCGCCCCAGGGCGCCGCGTAGATCTTGCCGTCGATGGTCTCGTAGCTCCACAGGTTCTGCGGGATCTGCTGCAGGTCCGAGTCGCCCTTGGTCAGGTCGGTGATGTCGGCGAGCGCCTCCTGCTGCACCCACGCGGCGACCTGGTCGTTGCCGAACTCGGTGACGTCCGGGCCCTCACCGCCGGCGAGCGCGGCGGTCCACTTCTTCTGGGCGTCGGGCCACGGGATGTACTGGACCTTGGCCTCCGCGCCGGTGACCTCCTTGAACTTGGCGCCCAGGTCGGCCATGTACTTGTCGGAGACCTCAGTGGGAGCGCCGAGGCGCCACACGGTGAGGGTCTGCCCGGCGTACTTGGGGCCGGACGCGGCGTCGGACGCGGCGGCGGTCTGCTGCGTCGCGGGCTTGTCCTCGCTGCTGCAAGCGGCGAGACCCAGGGCCAAAGCGGCGGTCGCGGTGGTGGCGGCCGTGATCTTCACGAACTTCACGTTGGGTTTCTCCCTTCCCGGCTTCACGTCGGGGTGGCGCTCGGTTGGCGCGTCCCGTGGCCTGATCGCTTGCCTCCGGGGCGGCTGGGGCTAAACTAACAATAAACTTTATTAAAAAAACATGCCGTTAGCGGATCGTGACGAGAGGAGACGCGGCCGGTGTCACTACGACCGGGAACACCCCGGCTGCTGCGCCAGATGAACGACCGGGCCGCGCTGGAACTGCTCGTCGCGCACGGCCCGCTGACCAGGGGCGAGCTGGGTGAGCTGACCGGGCTCTCCAGGGTCACCTCGGGCCAGCTGCTGGCGCGGCTGGAGGAACGGGGTCTGGTGACCATGGCGGGCGAGCGGCCGGGCGGCCGCGGCCCCAACGCGGCGCTGTACGCCGTCGACCCGACCAGCGCGTACGTGGCGGCTCTGGAAGTGGTGCCGGACAGCGTCACCGCCCTCGTCGCGGACATCGCGGGGACGGTGGTGGCCGAGGTGACCGTCGACCCCAGCGAGGCCGCCGATCCGGTGGGCATCGTGCGCAATGCCGTGCTCCGCGCCTGCGCCACGGCGAGTGTGGACATGGCCCGGCTGCGGTCCTTCGTGATAGGCACGCGCGGCGTGGTCGACCCGGCGACCGGTGACGTGCGCTACTCCTTCGACCTGCCCGCCTGGCACGTCGGCGTCCTCGCCGGGCTGCGGGCCGAGCTCGGCGGGTCGGTGGTCATCGAGAACGACGTCAACCTGGTCGCCCTCGCCGAGCAGGCGTACGGCGTCGCCAAAGGTGTGGACGACTTCGTCATCCTGTGGACCGGCGTCGGTCAGGGGCTCGGCGTGATGCTGGGCGGGCGGCTTCATCGGGGCATCTCCGGCGGCGCGGGCGAGCTCGGCTGGCTTCCCGTCCCCGGTGAGCCGCTGCCGGCGGACGTCACGGACCCCCAGTCCGGCTCGTTCCAGCGGCTGGTCGGGAACACGGCCCTGGCCGAGATCGCGGCCGGGCACGGCCTCGCCGCCGCGCCCGTCACCGACCTCGTCCGGACGGCCGTCGCCACGGGCAACTCCGGCTTCCTGGAGGATCTGGCCCGGCGGCTCGCGGTGGGGGTGGCGGCGGTGGCGGTGGTGCTCGACCCCGGGCTGGTCGTCCTCAGCGGCGACATCGGGCGGGCCGGGGGCTGGGAGCTGGCCCGCCGGGTGGAAGAGGCGGTGGCCCGGATCTGCCCGAGCCGCCCCAAGGTCGCGGTCACCCAGGTCGAGGGCGACCCCATCCTGCGGGGCGCCCTGGTCGCGGCGCTGGATCAGGCGCGGGAGCAGGTCTTCTCGTCCACGGTCTGATCGCCTGCGGCAGCCCTCGGGTCCGCTCAGCCCACGCGTCGGCAAGAGCAGGGTAGGTTTTTGGTCATGTCTGACATCGTCCTCATCTCCGACCCCCGCGTGACCTCCCTGCCCGTCGAGGAGTGCGGCGAGCCGCTCCACGACGTCCGAGGCAGGCTCCGCGTGGACGGTCGTCTCGCCGATGACGCCGGGGCGTACGCGCACCTGCGGGAAGGGGTGCTGGCCCGGCTTGAGGACGCGCAGGCCCTGCTGCCGGCCGGGTACCACATCGTGGTCGTGGAGGGATATCGCCCGCCCGCGTTGCAGCGCACGTACTTCGAGGACTACAAGGACGAGCTCCGGGCGGCGTTTCCCGAAATGTCGCCCGAGGAGCTGCACAGCGCCGCCAGCCGGTACGTTTCGCCGATCGAGGTCGCGCCGCACACCGCCGGCGCGGCGGTGGATCTCACGCTGTGCGGCGACGACGGCGTCGAACTCGACATGGGCACCGCGGTGAACGACAACCCCGAGCAGAGCGGCGGCGCCTGCTACACCGACGCGCCCGGGATCGGCGACGACGCCCGGCAGAACCGCAAGATCCTCGGGGCCGCACTGGAGGCCGTCGGGCTGGTCAACTATCCGACCGAGTGGTGGCACTGGTCCTACGGCGACCGCTACTGGGCCATGACGGTCGGGGCCGATGCCGCTGTGTACGGCCCGGTCACGCTCTGAACCCTGCCGGGCGACTTGGGCGTGTCGGGTCTGGGTGCAGCAACGCCAACGAGATGGCGTCGGTCTACGAGATGCTCGCCGAGAGGCTGTTCGTTGATGCCCGTAGGTGGTTCTCTCTCGAACGCGCCCTCAGCCGCCAACTATGTGTATTGCCTATGCAGGCAGGGACGCGGCTGGCTGGGCCGGCCGAAAACCGAGTGCGACTGCCGGTGCTGTGGAATGTAAGACCACCGCCGCCTCCGGCGCCCTCGGCCATGTCCGCGACCGCTCCCCGGTGATGTGCACCCTCCCGCCTGGCGCTGTTCGTTAGCGACGACGGCGACACCCGCCTCAACCCGGCGGCGTGGGTGCTGTGGGAGCGTCGTGGGACTTGCTGTCGCGGCGGCGGTGTTCTTCTGGCCGGTGTGGACCGGCCAGACGATCTCCTACGAGGGCCGGCGACTGCACGTGTGGCTGCCGACCTGGATCTGCTCAGGCACCCTCGCCGGGACGAACCAGCCCGGACTCATAGCCGAGGACTACGGCGTGCACCCGGTCACGCAGGCCGAGCTTGGCGAGTATGCGGGTGATATGCGTCCGGACGGTCGTGGCGGAGATCACCAGCCGGTTGGCGACCTCCTGGTTGTTCAGACCCCGAGCCATCAGCGTGAACACCTCGAGCTCGCGCGCCGTCAGCATGGAGAACGCAGCCGGCGGGCGGCCCGGCGGCGGGGTGGCGAGGAACCGTTCAATGAGCCTCCGGGTGATGGCCGGCGCGAGCAGCGCCTCATCACGGACGACGGTCCGGCAGGCCTGGACGAGGTCGGGAGGGTCCACGTCCTTGAGAAGAAACCCGCTCGCGCCGGCGCGCAGCGCGTCGTGGACGAGGGCATCGTTGTCGAAGGTGGTGAGTACCAGGACCTTGGCCGTGGCGCTGGCCCTTGCCAGCTCACGCGTCGCGCCGATCCCGTCGAGCACAGGCATCCGGATGTCCATGAGCACGAGGTCCGGTCGGAGCTCGCGGGCGGCGGCGACCGCCTGCCGCCCGTCGGCGGTCTCGCCCACGACCTCGAGATCTTCCTCGGCCTCGAGAATGAGCCGGAACCCGGCACGCACGAGCGACTGGTCGTCGGCCAGCAGGATCCGGATCATGCCACGCTCACGGCCGGCACCAGGGGCAGCCACGCCCGAACGCGGAAGCCTCCGCCCGGCCGGGGCCCGGCCTCAAAGTCGCCCCCGCACAGCCGGGCCCGCTCCGCCATCCCGATCAGGCCATAACCGGCCCGCTCGGGCGCCCCGGGCAGGTGTACCCGCGACGCGGGCCGGGTAGCGCCGTCGTCCTCGACCGTGAGACGCACGGCATCTTCATCCACCACCACGAGGGCACGGGTGGGTGCGCCCGTGGCGTGGCGCATGACGTTCGTGAGGGACTCCTGAACGATCCGGTAGGCGGCCAGGTCGACCGCCGACGGCAGCCCGCCGACCGAACCTCTGACTGTCAGCTCAACCGGCACGCCGGCGGCACGCATGTCGTCGGCTAGGTCGCCGAGCAGGGCCAGGGAAGGACGAGGCCCGGCCGCGGGAACGCCATCGAGGCCCAGCAGGAACCGCAGCTCGGCGAGCGCGGACTTCGCGATGGTGCGCACCGAGGCGACCACTGAGCGTGCCGTGCCCGGATCGGACTCCACGATGTGCTCAACCGCGCCGAGCTGGACCACCACCACGCTGACAGTGTGTGCGAGCACGTCGTGCATCTCCCGGGCGATGCGGGAGCGCTCTGCATCCCTCGCCTCACGGGCCCGTTCCTCCCGCTCGTGCTCCAGCTCGCGGGCCAGGCGTCGCAGCTCGGTGATGCGCAGCTGTCGGTCCCGGATGGTGCGGCCCGCGAGCCAGGGCGCGAGCGTGATCAGCCCGGTGAACGCGAAGTCGGCCACTGTCTGTGACGCGGCGAACGGGATCGAGCCCCACACCAGGGCCAGGGCCGCGACCAGGCCGACGAGCGCCCGGCGGAGCGGGGCGTAGGCGGCGACCGAGTAGACGGTGAGTATGAGCGCGATCACGGCCGCATAGCCCTGGCTCGTGATGTCCGCGCCCAGGCCCTCCTGGACGAAGAGGGCCGACCACCCGATCAGGACGGCCAGCAGGGGCCGTCGGCGCCGCCACACGACGGGCGCCGTCATGGCGACCGAGGCGATCAGCGCCGTCGCGGCGCCGTCCCCGGCCATCACCTGCCCGGCACCGAGCGCGACGAGGACGGCGGCCACCGTGAAGTCCACGAGCCGCGGCCGGGCCCTCAGCCACTGCGCCAGGGCGTCGGCGCCGTTGTCGGTCATGGCACGAACCATAACGGCGCGCTGCCCCGTGCGGCATCGACCCGGGGAGGTAGCCGCATACGAGCAGGCTCGTATGCGGCTCGGCGTGACCTCCGACGATTCTGACGCCGGCCGTCCCTAGGGTCGGCGGCACCAACCAGTGCTCCCCCGGAGGTCCACATGTCACGCCGAAGCACCGCCGTCGCACTGCTCACCGCCGCCGTCACCGGCCTGGCCGGCACGATCCTCCTGCCGGCGTCCGCCGACGCCGCCGCCCAACTCGCCCTGATCGAGGCGCAGCCCGCCCGCTGGATGGGTGCGAACGTGCTGCTCGTCATCTCGTTCCTGTGCTTCGCCGGTGGCCTGTTCGGGCTCATCGGGCTCTTCCGCGCCCAGGGCTCGCGGCTCGTCGTCGCTGCGACGGTCCTCGCGGCGCTGGGGTGGGCGCTCCACATCGGTCCCGTCGCCTACGTGATGGCCCAGTACCCGCTCGCCCACCACCCGGACCGGGCAGGTGCGGCCGAGATCGCCGCGGCGATGTTTGCGGCACCGCCCTTCGCCGTGCTCATCGTTCCGGTGCTGCTGGCGACCGTCGTGGGCACCCTCATCCTCGTCGTCGCCCTCTGGCGGACGCGGCTGGCACCGCGGTGGGCGGCAGTGACGCTGGTGGCGGCACTGGCAGCCGACTTCGTGGCGCCCGACGCCGTGTCCGGGATCATGATGTTCGCTCTGATGGGTGTCGCGTTGGTCCCGTTGTCCGCACGGCTGCTCGTGCGGGAGACGAC
The DNA here is from genome assembly GCF_050947145.1 of Microtetraspora malaysiensis. Lineage (NCBI taxonomy): Bacteria > Bacillati > Actinomycetota > Actinomycetes > Streptosporangiales > Streptosporangiaceae > Microtetraspora > Microtetraspora malaysiensis. Next base: position 7,531,373 of record NZ_CP191998.1, on the reverse strand, counting down.
CGCCGGGGCCCCCGTGGCCACGCCGGCCTGACTCGGCCAGCCACGCGGCCATACTGGGCGTCATGGCGGCCTCGAGGGCTGGCCAGTAGATCGCTCCGATCGATGATCATGATTCCACTGCAGGAGCGGCGAGAAAACGCCGGGCTGCTCGGCGACGCGACCCAGCCTGAGTCGACGGGCGCCCCTCGTGGACCGGCGATCGGTTGTGGCTGGCCCCGCCTTCGATCGGCCACTGACAGTGATGATGTAGGTGAGCGTCTCCCGGTGGGGTCTGACCCAGCCTCTGACTGACCCCGGGTCTTCAACGCGATTTGTCGGCCTCGACCGGGAGACGCTCACCTGCACTCACCGGACGTGGCGGGGTGACTTCAGGAGCCTGGCCAGAGGCCCCATCACTGTCTTGTCCGTCCGTCCGTCCGCCCGGCTGGTGCGTGCCGTCCCTGCCCCCAGCCAATGTGAACAGGACGGCGATGACCCCCATTACACCCCAAGACCCGACGATCATCGAAGTCGCCGGTGGAGTCGACACCCACCAAGACACCCACACCGCAGCCGTGATCGACCAAGTAGGGCGCGTACTGGGCACCGAATGCTTCCCGGCCGACCCAGCCGGCTATGCCGCCCTGCTGGCCTGGATGCGTTTCTTCGGATGGCTGGTGCGGGTCGGTGTCGAGGGCACCGGCGCCTACGGAGCCGGGCTCGCGCGCCTGCTGCGAGACGAGCACGTCGAGGTGGTCGAGGTCGACCGGCCCAACCGAAAGACCCGCCGCTTCCAGGGCAAGTCCGACCCGATCGACGCCATCGCCGCGGCCAAGGCCGCCCTGGCCGGGGACCGGACCGGCACCCCCAAGCAGCGCGATGGCCGGATCGAGGCGCTCCGCAACCTGCGCGTGGCCCGCCGCTCGGCGGTCGACCAGCGCGCGGACGTCCAACGCCAGATCAAGGGCCGCCGACTACGGCGAGGTGCTCGCCGAGGTGCTCGACCCCCAGACGTACCCGGCACTGTCGGCCATGATGGGCTCCGGGATGCTCAGGGAATCCGAAGACTGGATCGAGGACGGCGACTTCCGGTTCGGCCTCGACCTCCTGCTCGACGGCATCGAGGCGCTGATCGCCAGGCGCGCGCACCAGCCGGACGGGTGAGCCTGTCGGTTGGTGGTGGCGCGAGCTGATCGCGGCGGGAAAGCTGCCCGCAGACCCGGGCATCCAGAAGATCCGTGCGGCGCTCGGCGTCGGCGCCGACATCGCCACCAAGGTCAAGAAGGCTCTGGGTGGTGTGGCGTGAGCGCCCCGGTCCGGCACCGGCCGGTGACGGTCATCGGCCACCTGGCCGCGATCGCGATCCTGTCCACTCTGTCCTGGTGGGGCCTGTTTTTCACCGCGCTGCCCCGTCCGTCATCGCGCGGGCCTCCGGCTTCGTCGCCGGGGGAACCGCGGCGCTCCGGGCGACCCGGGCCGCCAGGTTGTTCGGGCGCGGTTGTTCAGGCCCGGTTGTTCAGGAACGGCTGCTCAGGCCCGAATCCGCAGGCCCTTCGGTGTCGGGTGGAACCCGGCGGCCTCCAGAGCCGCGGCCAGGGGGGAGTCGATGATCGCCGCCCCGTCGGCCCGTTCGACGGTGAGTTTGCCCAGTGCCCCGTCTCGCACCGCCTGGGCCAGCGCGTCGATCGCCGACTGGAGGTCGTCGCCGTCGAGGCCGCCCCCGGCTTCCCCGGCGCCGAAGGAGAGCAGCGTCTTGCCGCCGCGCTCCACGTAGAGCACGAGCCGCCCCTCGACCAGGACCACCAGCGCGCCCGCCTTGCGGCCCGGCTTGTGTGTGATCTCCCCGGGCCGGTCGGGCCAGGGCAGCGCCGCGCCGTACGGGTTGGCCGGATCGGCGGCGGCCAGCACGACCACGCGCCGGGGTGCGCGCGGCGGCGGGGTCGTCCACAGGTCTTCCAACGCGGGCGCGCCGGCCGCGGACGACGCGGCGGACCCGCCTGGGGACATGGCGCGCATCCGGTCCACCGCGCCGGGCAGCGCGAACTGCGCGCCGCCGAGCCCCTCCACGAAGTAGCCCCGGCGGCAGCGGCCGCTCTCCTCGAACGCCCGCAACACCTGGTAGACCGCGGAGAACCCGCCCGGCAGTCGCTCCGCGCCCACCGCGCCCCGCGTCAGCACGCCGTGCCGTTCGAGCAGGATCTCGGCCTGCGCGTGCGCCCGCTGGGTGCCGTCGTCGGCGGGAGCGGGCAGCGGCCACCATCGGCCGCTGACCGTCGGCGGCCCGCTGCGCGTCGGCAGCACCGCGCGCCGGGCACGGAGCGAACGACTCGCCGGGGGCCGGTGCGCGGGCCGCCCGGAGCCGAGCGCCGTCCGCAACGGGGCCAGCGTGTCGCCGGTGACCCGTCCCGACCAGACCAGGTCCCACAGCGCCGCGGCCAGGGCCGGGTCGTCCGGAACGGCCTCGCCCGGCCCGGCCGCGCCGATCGCCAGGGACGCGACCCGGTTGGACAGCTCACGGAAGAAGAGCGCGCCGCCGCCGCTCAGCACGCTCAGGATGCTCTCGTGCAGCGGCGTCATCGTGATCTGGGCGGGCTCGGGGAGCAGCAGCGGAGCCGTGTCGGCGAAGTAGAGCGACACCCAGCCGTCACCGCCCGGCAGAGATCCCTGGCCCGACCAGATGACGTCGCCGGACGCGGTCAGCTCGTCCAGGAGCGCGGGAGAGTATCCCGGCACCCGCCCGGGCAGGATCAGCGTCTCCAGCGCCGAAGCGGGCACCGCCGCCCCTTGGAGCCGCTCGATCGCGTTGACCAGGTCGTCCATGGCCCGCGTGGGGCCGCCGCGCCGCCCTCCGTCGGCGCCGTGCTCATGGGACGGCCGGGCGGGCGTGACGCCGTGCCAGGCGGGCAGGAACGTGGCCAGCGTCTCGGGCGGGACCGGCTCCACCTCCTTGCGGAGCCGGGCCAGCGACCTGCGGCGCAGCATCCGCAGCACCTCGGCGTCGCACCACTCCTCGCCGCGCCCGCCGGGGCGGAACTCGCCCGAGACGACCCGCCCGGTCGCGGCCAGGCGTCTCAGCGCGTCGCCGGCCACCGCGCCGCCGATCCCGAACCGGGCGGCGGCCGTGTCGGCGGGGAAGGGGCCGCGCGTGCGGGCATGGCGGGCGATCAGGTCGGCCAGCGGATCGGGCCGCGCGGTGGAGCCGGGACCCGAGGCGGCGGCCGGGGCGTCGAGGAACTCCTGCGGAACCCCGACGGGAAGCGGGGTGCCGAGGGCGTCGCGCAGCCGCCAGGCGTCCTCGATCGCGGCCCACTGCTCCTCGCCCGCCACCCGCACCCGGATGGCCCTGCGGGCCCGCTCCAGCTCGGTCAGCCAGGCGGGGTCGCCCTCGCGGATCGACACGTCCTGCGCGAGCAGCGGACCGTGGGTGCGGAGCAGGTCGGCCAGATCCTCGGGATCGCGGAGCGGCCGGTCCAGCCGGGCCAGCTCGCGCTCGACCTCGGCGATCACGTCGGGGTCGAGCAGCTCGCGCAGATCCGCCTGGCCGAGCAGCTCGGCGAGCAGCGCGGTGTCGAGGGCCAGGGCCTGCGCACGGCGCTCGGCGAGCGGCGCGTCGCCCTCGTACATGAACGCGCCGACGTAGTTGAACAGCAGCGACGCGGCGAACGGCGACGCCTGGGCGGTCTCGACCTCGACCAGCCGGACCCGCCGGGCCGCGATGTCGCGCATCAGCCGGACCAGCCCGGGCACGTCGAAGACGTCCTGAAGGCACTCGCGCATGGTTTCCAGCACGACCGGGAACCCGGCGTACTTGCTCGCCACGGCCAGCAGGTGCGCGGCGCGCTGGCGTTGCTGCCACAGGGGCGTCCGCCGCCCCGGCGTACGGCGCGGCAGCAGCAGGGAGCGCCCGGCGCACTCACGGAAGCGGGCGGCGAACAGGGCTGACCCGCCGAGCTCCTCGGTGACGATCTGCTCGATCTCGTCGGCGTCGAACGCCGCGACGTCCGAGGGCGGCTCGTCGAGCGTGTCCGGGATGCGCAGCACGATGCCGTCGTCGGAGTGGATCGCCTGCACGTCGAGGCCGTACCGCTCGCGCAGCCGCCGCCCGATGGCGAGCGCCCACGGCGCGTGCACGCGTGCCCCGTACGGCGAGTGGATCACCACCCGCCAGTCGCCCAGCTCGTCGTGGAAGCGCTCAACGAGCAGGGTGCGATCGTCCGGCACGTATCCGGTGGCCTCGCGCTGCTCGGCCAGGTAGGCCAGCAGGTTGCCGGTGGCGAACTCGTCCAGCCCGGCCTGGCTGACCCGGGCCGCGGCGGACGCCTCCGGCCGCCGGTCCTTTCCACCGGGCGTACGGCCGCCGTCGGCCGGGAGCCCCGCACCGGACAGCTCCCGGACGAACGCGCCGACGGCCCGGCCCAGCTCGGCGGGACGGCCGGGGGCGTCACCGTGCCAGAACGGCAGCTTGCCCGGCTGCCCGGGGGCGGGGGAGACGAGCACGCGGTCGGCGGTGATGTCCTCGATCCGCCAGGACGTCGCGCCGAGCACGAAGACGTCGCCCACGCGGGACTCGTAGACCATCTCCTCGTCCAGCTCGCCGACCCGGGAGGCCCGCTCGCCGACGAGGAAGACGCCGAAGAGCCCGCGGTCGGGGATCGTGCCGCCGTTGGTCACTGCCAGCCGCTGTGCGCCGGGCCGGCCGCGCAGGGTTCCGGTCACCCGGTCCCACACGATGCGCGGCCGCAGCTCGGCGAACTCCTCGCTGGGGTAGCGCCCCGCGAGCATGTCGAGCGTCGCCTCAAGGGCGCTCCGGGGCAGCGTCGCGTACGGCGCGGCCTGCTTGACGAGGGCCTCCAGCGAGTCCACCGTCCACTCGTCGAGCGCGGTCATCGCGACGATGTGCTGGGCCAGCACGTCGAGAGGGTTGCGCGGGTAGCGCAGCTCCTCGATCTGGCCGCTCTTCATGCGTTCGGCGACGACCGCCGTCTGGACGAGGTCGCCGCGGTATTTCGGGAAGATCACCCCGCGGGAGACGGCCCCGACCTGGTGCCCGGCGCGGCCGATGCGCTGCAGGCCGCTGGCCACGCTCGGAGGCGACTCCACGCACGCGACGAGATCGACCGACCCCATGTCGATGCCCAGCTCCAGGCTGGAGGTCGCGACGACGGCGGGCAGCCGCCCCGACTTCAGCGCCTCCTCGATCTGGGACCGCTCCTCCTTCGACACGGAGCCGTGGTGCGCGCGCACGATCTCCGCGGGCGCGCCACGGGACGCCCCGGCCTGCGCCATCATCTCGGCCGGGGTGCCGAGAGAGCCGCGGGGGCGTGACCCGGCGGCGGTTTCGTCGTCGACCGTTCCGCCGCGACCCGGTGGCGGCGCGGATGGCCCCTGTCCCGGCGGAGACCCCGGACCGCCGGGCCGGCCCGGCCCCGCCGCCGGTTCGGCGGACGCGCGCTCGTCCGCCAGCTCGTTGAGGCGGGTGCAGAGCCGCTCCGAGAGGCGGCGCGAGTTCGCGAAGACGATCGTGGACCGGTGGGCCTCGATGAGGTCGAGCAGGTGCTCCTCCACGTGCGGCCAGATGCTCCGCCGGTGCTCGGCCGGCTCGCCGTCCATGCCGGGAGGAGGAGGCGCCAGCTCCGTCATGTCCTCGACCGGGACGACCACGTCGACCTCGATGACCTTCTCCGAGGGCGGCTGGACCACTGTGGCGGGGCGTGATCCGCCGAGGAAGGTCGCCACCTCGGACACCGGCCGTACGGTCGCGGACAGGCCGACGCGCTGCGCGGGACGGGGCAGCAGCGCGTCGAGCCGCTCCAGCGACAGCGCGAGGTGGGCCCCGCGCTTGGTGGCCGCGACCGCGTGCACCTCGTCGACGATGACCGTCTCCACCCCCCGCAGGGCTTCGCGCGCCTGCGAGGTGAGAATGAGGAACAGCGACTCGGGTGTGGTGATCAGGATGTCCGACGGGCGGGTCGCGAAGCGGCGCCGGTCCTCCGCGGACGTGTCACCCGATCGGATCGCCACGGAGATCTCCGGCGCGGGGAGGCCGAGCCTGCGGGCGGTCTGCCTGATCCCGGTGAGTGGCGCGCGCAGGTTACGTTCGACGTCGACGGCCAATGCCTTGAGCGGGGAGACGTACACCACCCGGCACAGCCGTCCGGGCGCCTTGTCCGCCTCCGGTGTGGCACCGGCATGCTCGGTGGCGAGCCGGTCGAGCGACCACAGGAAGGCCGCCAGCGTCTTGCCCGAACCGGTCGGAGCGACGACCAGCGTGTTGTCGCCGCGCGCGATCGACGACCAGGCGCCCTCCTGCGCGGCCGTCGGCGCGGCGAAGGCGCCGGTGAACCACTCCCTGGTCACCGGCCCGAAGTGGTCGAGCACGTTCATCGGACACCCGCGGCGGCGTACGGGCCCGGCCCGTCGGGGCGAAGAGGAACCGCGGAACGGTCTCGCATGGTGGTCTCCAGGTTCTCCCGGCTCTCCGGTTTCAGCGTGGCTGTCGCATGGTCACGCACTGGGCCGGCGGCCGGCTCGCGGCGGGCGCTCCGGGGCTTCTCCCAGGCTATGGCCATCTCTCGCGTAACGGCTCGCCGCTGCCCGGACCCGCGCATGTGCCGCGGCCGTTACGCCACCCCATCGACCTCTGGCGCAGCGTCGTAGTCGCCGAGCCTGCGCTGCCGCGGGCGGCGAGAAGAGGCCGGGGAGCACTCAACGTGGTCCTCCTCAACAGGGGGCGGCGGGGCGTCGCCGCGGGCGAGGGATGTCAGGTCGCCATCATGCCTGCGCCCTCCGACAAAATCGGATGCGATCTTCTCCGGCCGGCGGCGCCCCGCCTCGCTGCGCGCCGCCTCGTTCGGCGAGACGCACGGCTCTCCCGGCATTTGAGGCCACTCTGGCGCGGCAGCATACTTGGGGGATGCGCCTGACGGACTTCTGGAGTCGTATGCACCGCCACTTCGGCGAGGCGTACGCCGAATCGTGGGCGAAGGACTATGTCATCGCCGATCTCGACGGCAAGACCGTCGAGCAGGCACTCGCCGACGGCGTGGCCGCCAAGCGGGTCTGGCGCGCCGTCTGCACGGTCGTCGACGTGGACCCCAAGCTTCGCTGATCAGGCGCCTCGCGCCCCCCACGTGTCTGGACGCGTCCCTGGCTCCCCACCCTGGTCGTACGTGGGACCCCAAATTGGAGCCTCAGATGCCGATTTGCTAGCTTTTATGGCGTGCGGTTGACGAAGTTCACCGACCTCGCGCTCCGGGTGACCATGCGCTTGGCGGTGATAGACGGAGCGGAGGAGCTGCCCACCTCCAGAGAGGTGGCCGCTTCCGTGGCCGCGCCGTACACGCACGTCGCCAAGGTGGTCAGCCGGCTGCAGCACCTCGGCGTCCTGGAAACCCGGCGGGGGAGGGGAGGCGGTCTTGAGATCACCGGAGTCGGTCGCGACGCCTCCGTCGGCTGGCTGGTGCGCCAACTGGAGGGCGCCGATGACGTGGTCGGATGCGACGACGAGCCGCCCTGCCCGTTGCGAGGGGCGTGCCGCCTGCGCGGCGCGCTGCGTGACGCCCAGGAGGCGTTCTACTCCTCACTCGATCCGCTGACCGTACGCGATCTGGTCGGCGACTCCTCCAGGCCGGTGCTCCTCCAGCTGCTCACCTCTCCACCCGCCTGACCCTCGTCCACACTCCTTTCCGGCTGCGGTGAACGGCGCGGCTGAAATTGGTATCTCAAAATCATGTTAAGGAGTTCGTCATGCTCTCAGCAGAATCGGCCGCCGTCGTCCGCGCGACCCTGCCCGCCGTCGGAGGGGCGATCAACGACATCACCCCGATCTTCTATCGCAAGATGTTCACCGCCCACCCGGAGCTGCTGCGCGACCTCTTCAACAGGGGCAACCAGGCCAACGGCGCACAGGGCCGGGCGCTGGCCGGCTCCATCGCCACCTTCGCGGTGGCGCTGCTGGAGCACCCGGACACCCGTCCCGAGCAGTTGCTCGAGCGCATCGCGCACAAGCACGCCTCGCTCGGCATCACCGCGGAGCAGTACGGCATCGTGCACCGCCACCTGTTCGCCGCGATCGCCGAGGTGCTCGGGGACGCGGTGACCCCGGAGGTGGCGGCGGCGTGGGATGAGGTCTACTGGCTGATGGCCGGCGCGCTGATCGCCCTGGAGGCGCGCCTGTACGCCGAGTCCGGCGTCGCCGACGGCGACGTGTGGCGGCCGTGGCGCGTGGTCGGGCGGGTCGAGGAGACCCCTGATGTCGTCACCTTCATGTTGCGGCCCGCCGACCGCGGCCCGACGCCGCCCTTCCGGCCCGGCCAGTACGTCTCGGTCCAGGTGGAGCTTCCGGACAAGGCGCGCCAGATCCGGCAGTACAGCCTGTCCTGCGCGCCGGGCGGCTCCGACCACTGGATCTCGGTCAAGCGGGTGGCGGGCGACCCCGAAGGCGAGGTCTCGAACTGGCTGCACGCGAACGTCCGCGAGGGGGACATCCTCCGCGTGAGCGCCCCCTTCGGCGACGTCGCCCTCGATGAGGGGGACTGCCCCCTGCTGCTCGCCTCCGCCGGCATCGGTGCCACCCCGATCATCAGCATGATGGCCCACCTCGCCGCGACCGCGACCACCCGGCCGGTGACCGTGGTGCACGGCGACCACTCCCCGCTCACCCACCCCTTCCGCGGCGAGCTGGAACTGCTCAGCGAGAAGATCCCCCAGGCCGTCACGCACGTCTGGTACGAGGAGCCGGGGGAGGGGTGGCCCGCCGAGCGTACGGGCCTGGTCGACCTGGGCGGTGTCGAGATCCTCGACGGCACCCGCGCCTACCTCTGCGGGCCTGTGCCGTTCATGCGCTCGGTGCGGACGCGCCTGCTCGACCTGGGCGTCCCCGCCGACCGAATCCACTACGAGATCTTCAGCCCGGACGAGGGCCTCTGACGACCATGAGCGTCGTCGACGGCTCCGCTTGATCAACAGGAAGGCCTCCGGTGTGGTGGAGATGCCCGAGTTCCACGCCACACACGGAGGTCTTCGTGTGGTTGACGAGTAGAACAACCGGTCGATATACATGGTGAGTATACCGAACGTTCTATCTCCTTGGGGGCCGTATGTCCGAGCGCACCACCGCCGACGTGATCGACCGGTTCAACCAGGCTTTCGTCCACCACGACCCGTCCGTGCTCGCGGACCTGATCGGCGACGACTGCGTGATGGAGGCCATCCAGCCGGCACCTGACGGCGCCCGGTACGAAGGCCGCGAATCCTGCCTGGCGTTCTGGCAGGCGCTGGCCGAAGACCGCGCCACGCAGTTCGAGCCCGAGGAGGTGGTGGTCGCGGGCGACCGGGCGACGATCCGCTGGCGCTACCGCTTCGGCGACGGCCCCGCCGACTCGGTGCGCGGGGTGAACCTCATGCGCCTGCGCGACGGGCTGATCGTCGAGGCTCTCGGCTACAGCAAGACCGCCGGCGAGATCCCGCTGGCCGCCGAGGCCGGTCTGGACGGTTGAGGCCGGGCGCCGAGAGTAGAAGGAACCCGTAAATGCGGAGCTATCACCTCGACAGCGGTGCCGGGCTGGACGGCCTGTCGATCAGGAAGCATGAGGACCCGGTCCCGGGCCCGGGGCAGGTGTTGGTCGCCGTACGAGCCGCATCGCTGAGCTTTCGCGAGCTGATGGTGTTGCGCGGCGACTACGTTCTGCCGGTGAAGCCGGATGTGGTGCCGGTGTCGGACGGAGCCGGCGAAGTCGTGGCGCTCGGATCCGGCGTGAGCTCAGTGCGTGCCGGCGACCGAGTGACGGCCACGCTCTTCCCCAGCTGGCAGGACGGCCCGTTCGGGGGCGAGCACCTCGCGCAACTGGGCGGTTCCCTGGACGGCATGCTGACCGAACTCGCGCTGCTCGACGAGAAGGCTCTTGTGCCGGTTCCCGGTCACCTCTCCTACCAGGAGGCCGCGACGCTTCCCTGCGCCGCGGTCACCGCCTGGAACGCCCTGACCGGCGATGGCGCCGGACTGCGCGCCGGCCAGACCGTCGTATTGCAGGGATCCGGCGGGGTTTCGCTGTTCGCGCTGCGTTTCGCCAAGGCTCTTGGAGCCCGAGTGATCGCCACGACGAGCGGTCCGGCGAAGGCGTCACGTCTGGCCGGGCTCGGCGCCGATGAGGTCGTCGACTACCGGGCCACGCCCGACTGGCCCGGCGAGGTTCGTGAGCTGACCGGAGGACGCGGCGCCGACCGCGTCGTCGACGTCGCCGGTCTGCTGGAACAGTCGCTGAAAGCGGTCGCGATAGCGGGCCATGTCGCCTGTGTGGGCTTCGTCTCCGACACCGCGCCGCCGATCGACCCTCGGGTGCTGTTCGCCTCCGGCGCGACCCTGCGCGCCGTCGCGGTCGGCAGCCGTGCGCAGTTCCTCGAGATGAACCGCGTCATCGAGGCCAATGGGCTGCGTCCGGTCATCGATCGGGCGTTCGCCTTCGACGACGCCCCCGCCGCCTACCGGTACTACGCCTCAGGGGAGGCGTTCGGCAAGGTCGTCATCACCATCTGAGGCATCCGGCCCCGGCCCGTCCCGGCCGGTACCAGAGAGCAGGTGCGTCACGGCGTCGGCCGTCTTTCCGGGGTCCTCGGCGCTCTCCTGGCCGTCGGGAGACCACAGGAACATCCAGCCGTCGATCGTCGGCGCGGCGAAGATGATCGTCTGGTTCCCGGTCTCGGGGTGCCACACCCACAGCACGGGGTCGTCTCCGCCCAGCATGCGGCCGACGAGCCCGCGCTCAGGGAGCCGTCCGGCGAGTTCCTCCAGGTGCGTACGTCGCTGCGGTCCGTAGGTGCTGGTGCTCGTCACATGGCCGCCTTGAGGAGAGAACCGGCTTTCCCTCAGGATCGCCACAGGTCACCGGCCAGGCAACAGCGGTGACGGAATGCCCATGAATGTGACTTCGTGGTTGGGGTGGGGCGGCGGCGCGGCCCAGCGGCTGTCGGGGGGCATCGATATGTGGCCAGGTGTGCGGGCCGTCTCCGTGCCCAGAGCCCACGTCGGCGACGCCGCCCGGCCGCGCGGGGCCGTGCCGTACGGCATCGGTGGACGGCACGCCGACTCGCCGGACGTTCCCGATGTGATCGAACAGTCGTTCGGCTATATTTGAACCCGCCGCCGCAGGGTGTGCCGCGTCCGCCCGGCAGCCGCAGCCGCTTTCCGGGACTCCTCGGTGCTTCCCGGGGCGTTCGGCATCGGTTTCCGGGTGCCGGCCTGCGGAACCCCGGAAAATGTCGGTGGCACCCCGTAGCTTTCCGGTGACCAACAGACCACGACCCCCAGGGGGCACCCAATGGCAATCAACGACCGCGAGAAGGCCCTTGAGACCGCCCTCGCACAGATCGAGCGGCAGTTCGGCAAGGGCTCCGTCATGCGCCTCGGCGACGACGCGCGCGCACCGGTCGAGGTGATCCCCACCGGCGCGATCGCCCTCGACGTCGCTCTCGGCATCGGCGGCTTCCCGCGCGGTCGCATCGTCGAGGTCTACGGGCCGGAGTCCAGCGGTAAGACGACCGTCGCGCTCCACGCCGTGGCCAACGCGCAGCGGGCCGGCGGCATCGCCGCGTTCATCGACGCCGAGCACGCCCTCGACCCGGAATACGCGAAGAAGCTCGGCGTCGACGTCGACGCGCTGCTCGTCTCCCAGCCGGACACCGGTGAGCAGGCCCTCGAGATCGCCGACATGCTGATCCGCTCCGGCGCGGTCGACATCATCGTCATCGACTCCGTCGCCGCCCTGGTGCCCAAGGCGGAGATCGAGGGCGAGATGGGCGACAGCCACGTCGGCCTCCAGGCCCGCCTGATGTCCCAGGCTCTGCGGAAGGTCGCCGGCGCGCTCAACCAGACCCGCACCACCGCCATCTTCATCAACCAGCTCCGCGAGAAGATCGGCGTCATGTTCGGATCGCCCGAGACCACCACGGGTGGTAAGGCGCTGAAGTTCTACGCCTCGGTCCGGCTGGACGTCCGGCGCATCGAGACGCTCAAGGACGGCACCGAGCCGGTCGGCAACCGCACCCGCGTGAAGGTCGTCAAGAACAAGATGGCGCCGCCCTTCCGCCAGGCCGACTTCGACATCCTGTACGGCATGGGCATCTCCCGTGAGGGCGGCCTCATCGACATGGGCGTCGAGCACGGCTTCGTGCGCAAGGCCGGCGCCTGGTACACCTACGAGGGCGATCAGCTCGGCCAGGGCAAGGAGAACGCCCGGAACTTCCTGAAGAACAACCCCGACATCGCCAACGAGATCGAGAAGAAGATCAAGGAGAAGCTCGGGGTCGGGCCGCGCCTGGACGCCGCGGCCGAGGCTCCCGCTCCCGCTCCGGCGGCAGCGGCTCCCTCCGGCGGACGCGGATCCAAGGCGGCCACGCCCAAGCCGGGTGATGTCTGAGCACGGCCGTGAGGCGTGACGAGTCTCCCGGCTCCGCCGACGAGCCGTGGCCGGGAGACGCCGAGTCCGGGCTTCCGGCGTCGGGTGTCCCCTCGCTGGAGGTGCTTCGGGAGGAGATCCGGGCGCGCGAGCGCGGGTTCCGCTCGGAGGGCGCGGCCCCGGGGGAGCGACCTCGTCGTTCCTCGCGCGGTGCGGATCGCGCCGCCGACTTCGGGGGCGTGGACGCCTTCGACGGTGCGGAAGCTCGCGACCGCTGGAACCCAGACGACCAGGCTGGAGCTCCTCACCTCGGGAGCCTTTTCGCCGACGGCGACTTCCCAGAGGAACGAGGCTCCGAGCGGAAGCGTCGCTCCCGCCGTGGGCGCGGTGCTTTCGGCGGGGGCGACCTCTTCGGGGAGTCCGGGCCGGAGGGTGAGGTTGGTTCGCGCCGTGGGCGCGGCGGGTCCGGCGGTGGGGATTTCTCCGAGGAGCCCGGGCCGGAGGGCGAGCGGCGTTCCCGCCGTGGGCGCGGTGCTGCCCGTGGTGAGGATCTCTCCGCGGAGCACGGGCCGTCCGCCGACCCGGAGGCCGTGGCCAGGGCGATCTGCCTTCGGCTGCTCACCATGGCGCCGAAGACCAGGGCCCAGCTCGCCGAAGCCCTGCGAAAGCGGGAAGTGCCCGAGGAGGCCGCGCAGGCCGTGCTGGAGCGCTTCTCCGAAGTGGGGCTCATCGACGACCAGGCGTTCGCGGCGGCATGGGTCAGCTCCCGGCATGCCGGGCGCGGTCTCGCACGGCGGGCGCTCGCACAGGAGCTGCGCCACCGAGGAGTGGACGAGGACACGGTCAACGAAGCCGTCGACCAACTCGACTCCGAGCAGGAGGTGGAGACGGCGCGCAGGCTGGTCGCCCGCAAGCTTTCGGGCACGCGCGGCCTCAACCCCCAGACCCGTACGCGCCGGCTCGTCGGGATGCTCGCCCGCAAGGGGTACGGGCCCGGGCTCGCCTTCCGGGTCGTCCGCGAGGCGCTGGAAGGCGAGGGCAGCGAGGTCGACGACTTCTTCGACGGCGACCTGCGGTGACGGTGCGGTAGGGCGGTGCGCCGGCGACTCGCGCTGAGGGCGCGTCGGGCGGGCTGACCGGGCCCTCGCCGCGCGCCGGACCCGGAGGCCGGACCGGTTCTGACGCCGGATCTGACCGGGGGAAGCGATTTGACGCCACTCCTTTGCTTGCCCGTTACCTCGCTGACGCTTAATCTCGACCGCAGTGAGGAGTTACTCCGCAGTGCGGATTGCCATATCGGTGGATGACAGAACGAGAGATATCGACCGGCTTGCCGGATATGACGGCAGCCCCCCGGGCTGCCGGATTTCACGACGTTCCGTTGACGTCGCCGAGTTCTGCCGTGCTGTGCGCGTTACCCCCTCGCTAGCTCGAAGTTGCGACGCGAGGAGGGGTGAGCGCGCATGAACTCGATCGTGATCGTTCTGGCGCTGGCGGTGGTGCTGCTGACGCTCGTAGCGATCGCCGCGCTCGTCATGGTGGTGCGCCACACCGGAGTCTCCCGGCGTAAAGGCCCTTCCCCTGAGCAAGTCGCCGCGGCCGAGGCCGAGGTGAACGAGGAGCTTGAGCAGGCGAGGCGTCAGGCGGAGGAGATCCGGGGGCAGGCGGAGAGAGACGCGGGCGAGATCGTCAGGAGGTCCGAGTCCGTCGCCGAGAGCGCCGCGCTGATGCGCAAGGAAGCCGAGGAGGAGGGGCGGCTCCTCAAAGGCGAGGTCAAAGAGCTACGTTCCGATCTTGAACGCCGGGAGAGCCGCCTGGTCGAGCGGGAGCAACGGCTCGACGAGGAGGCGCGCAGGCAGGCCGATAGGGCGCGCAAGCTGGCCGAGACCGAGACCGAGCTGGCCGGTCGACGGGTCGAGCTCGACCAGGTCGCCGACAACCGGAAAAAGATCCTGGAGCGAGTGGCGGGGCTCACCGCCGAGCAGGCCAAGAACGAGCTGGTCAAAGAGATCGAGAACCAGGCCAAACGCGAGGCCGCCCTGATCGTCCGCGAGATCGAGAGCGAAGCGCGCAAAGAGGGCGAGAAACGCGCCTGCAAGATCGTGACGCTGGCGGTTCAGCGGGTCGCTACCGAACAGACCACGGAGTCCGTGGTCAGCGTGCTGCACCTGCCCGGCGACGACATGAAAGGCCGCATCATCGGGCGCGAGGGCCGCAACATCAGGGCGTTCGAGTCCACGACCGGGGTCAATCTGATCATCGACGATACGCCCGAGGCGGTGCTTCTCTCCTGTTTCGACCCGGTCCGGCGGGAGACCGCCCGGCTGACGCTGGATCGGCTCGTCCTCGACGGCCGCATCCACCCGCAGCGCATCGAGGAGGCGTACGAGCGCAGCAAGGCCGAGGTGCGTGACCTGTGCGTGCGAGCGGGCGAGGACGCCCTGGTCGAGCTCGGCATCACCGAGATGCATCCCGAGCTGATCACGCTGCTCGGCCAGCTCCGCTACCGGACGTCGTACGGGCAGAACGTGCTCAAGCACCTGATCGAGTCCGCGCACATCGCCGGGATCATGGCCTCTGAGCTGCGGATCGACCGCGACCTGGTGAAGCGCTGCGCCCTGCTGCACGACATCGGCAAGGCGCTGACCCACGAGGTCGAGGGCAGCCACGCCCTGATCGGCGCGGAGATCGCCCGCCGGTACGGCGAGCACGAGGACGTCGTCCACGCCATCGAGGCGCACCACAATGAGGTGGAGGTGCGTACTGTCGAGGCGGTGCTCACCCAGGCGGCCGATGCGATCAGCGGCAGCCGCCCCGGGGCCCGGCGCGAGTCGCTTGAGGCGTACGTGAAGCGGTTGGAGCGGCTGGAGGAGATCGCCCAGTCATACGACGGCGTGGAGAAGGTGTTCGCGATGCAGGCCGGGCGGGAGATCCGGGTCATGGTCCGTCCCGACGCCGTGGACGACATCCAAGCCCAGGTCATCGCCCGCGACGTCGCCAAGCAGGTGGAGGAGGAGCTGATTTACCCCGGCCAGATCCGCATCACCGTCGTCCGCGAGTCCCGCGCCACCGAGTTCGCCCGCTAGGGCGCGTATCGAGTTGTGATCAATCTGCGGGATTCGCCCTTGTTGTGGGGCCCGATCCGGTAGGTCGTCTTGTGTGACGAGGGTCCAAC
Organism: Microtetraspora malaysiensis; assembly: GCF_050947145.1. Classification (NCBI taxonomy): domain Bacteria; kingdom Bacillati; phylum Actinomycetota; class Actinomycetes; order Streptosporangiales; family Streptosporangiaceae; genus Microtetraspora; species Microtetraspora malaysiensis. The sequence goes on along the minus strand of NZ_CP191998.1, from coordinate 7,515,827 downwards.
TGACGGACGAGGAGTGGAAGTTCATTCGTGGAGCCCTCCTCGGCCGACGGCTCCCCTCGGGTAGTGGCGGCGCAGGTTGGCGGCGAGGACGCGGTCGAGCGTGCGGTCGGACAGCATCCGGGCCAGGCGGGTGATCAGGGCGGCATCCCGGCCGGCGGTGTAGCGGGTGCGCGGTCTGTGGGTCGTCACCGCCTTTGCGATGACCCGGGCGGCGGCGTCGGCGGTCAGGCCCGATGCAGTGCCCGAGGCCATCAACTTGTTATTCGCCTGGACCAGGCTGCCGTAGCGCTCATCCTGGTCCGGCGTCATCTGGGCGGCCAGGTGGTTCGCCGTCGCGATCCCGCGGGCGGCCATCTCCGTGCGGACGCCGCCGGGCTCGACCACGACCACCTGTACGCCCAGCGGCGCGACCTCCCGGCGGAGCGAGTCGCTGACCGCCTCCAGGGCGAACTTCGCGCCCGCGTACGCGCCGTATGTGGCCATGGCGATCTTGCCGCCGACCGAGCTGATGTTGATCACGCGACCCTTGCTGCGCAGCAGCGCGGGTAGGAGCGCCTGAGTGACGGCGATGTGGCCGAACAGGTTGACTTCGAACACCCGCCGCCACTCCGCCATCGGCAGGGCTTCGACCGGGGCGTTCACCTGGACGCCGGCGTTGTTGACGAGCGCGTGCAGCGCACGCGGGTCGCTGGCGACCCGCGTGGCGAGGGCCTCCACCTGCTCGGACTTGGTGATGTCGAGGATGACCGGCTCGATGCCGGTCGATCGGATGGCGTCGGCGTCACGGTCGCGTCGTACGCCGGCCAGGACGTGGAATCCCTGGCGAGCCAGTTCGCGGGCGGCTGACGCGCCCATGCCCGTGGAGGCTCCGGTTACGACGATCAGCTTCTGGGTCTCAGATGACGTTGTCACCTTGGCTACGCTACCCGCACAGATGACACTGTCAACTGTAAGATGGAGGCCATGGTCACTCGTGCGGAATCCGCCGCCCTCACCCGCCGCGCTCTGCTCGACGCGGCCGCCGACCTCCTCGACCTCGGCGGCCCCGAAGCGGTCACCTTGCGCGAGGTGGGCGCGCGGGCAGGCGTGACGCGGGGAGCGCCGTACCGGCATTTCACGGGCAAGGACAGCCTGCTGACCGCCGTCGCGACCGAGAGCTGGGAACGGATCGCCGACCAGGTCCACGCCCTGCGGACCGATCCGGCCCTGTCGGTCTCCGACAAGCTGCGCGGCGCTCTCCGCACCCTCATCGGCGTCGGCCGGGACCAGCCGCACCTGTACCAGATGTTGTTCAGGCGTCACGGACACCGTCCTGAAGAACTTGGTGAAGGACTCGATCGCGTCCGGCGTCAGCTGTGCACACCGGCGGGCGACCCGGCCGCAGACCGCGTCCGCACGGCCGGACGCTTCCAGGACGAGTTCCTGGCCATCGTCGCCGACCTCGTCGGGGAGCGGAACGCACGGCACTACGGCGCCCTGCTGCTCAGCAGCGCCCACGGCATCGCGGACATGGAGCTCAGCGGCCACCTCAGCACAGACAAATTGCGCACCACCTCCGACGAGCTCGTCGACACCCTCGTCCGCATGGCCACGGACGCCGGCACAAACTTCGACTGAAAGCTGCCCCTGCTCGGAGGATCGAGGGGCGGGCAGACCAGCAAGATCCACCTCGCCGCCGACCGCAAGTGCCGCCCGCTGGCGTTCGTCCTGACCGCGGGGCAGGCCGCGGACAGTCCCCAGTTCATCTCCGTGCTGGAGAAGATACGAGTCCGGGGGCCCGTCGGTCGTCCCCGCATCCGGCCCGGCGCGGTCGCCGGGACAAGGCCTACTCGTCCCGCGGAAGCCGCACCTACCTGCGGAAACGCCGCATTCAGGCTGTCATCCCGGAGAAGAGGGACCAGGTCGTCAGCCGGAAGAAGAAGGGCAGCAAGGGCGGCCGGCCCGTCAGCCACGACGTCGATCTCTACAAGGAGCGGAACACCGTCGAGCGTCTGATCAACAAGCTGAAGTCCTGGCGAGGCATCGCCACCCGCTATGACAAGACCCCTGAGAGCTACCTCGCCAGCCTCTACCTTCGCGCCGTGATGATTTGGAGCAAAGACCTCACCCTGACCGTCTCTTGATCACAACTGGCCCAGTAGTAGTCGGCCCGGCCGCCGAAGGCCGGGATGAGACGGCGCGAGCGAGGCCAGGATGGGCGACCAGTGGTCGCCGAGGACCGAGAAATCTGGGCCGAAGTCGTTGTGAACGCCCTTCGCGATCGACACCGGCAGCCCGAAACGCGAGTAGGACCTGACCGCCTGGTCGAAGATGACCAGGTCGTACGTGCCCAGGCGGAACGCGTGCAGGCGGATCAGGCCCGCCGCCGAGTAGAGCACGGCGGCGGCCGCTGTGATCACGGTCAGCGCGGTCGCCGTACGGCCGAGGAGGGGGCGACGGCCGGCCGTCCCCCCACGGGATCATGAACGTCATCAGGCCATCGCGGTGAAGATCTGCAGATAGAAGGAGAGCTCCGCGGCCAGGGCGGTGGCCTTGGTCTCCTGGCGGCGGAAACCGTGGGACTCGCCTTCGAAGGTGAGATAGGTGCAGGGCACGCCGCGCGCCGACATCGTGTCGGCGAACGCCTCCGACTGGGCGGGCGGCACCACCGGGTCGGCCAGCCCCTGCATCAGCAGCATCGGGCAGTCGATCTCGCCCGCCCTGGCCAGCGGCTCGCGGGAGCCGTACAGCGCCTCGGGGCCGACCAGCCAGTCGATGTAGCGGGACTCGAAGTCGTGCGTGACGGCGACGAGCGGGGCGAGGGCGCTGACCCCGGCGATCGACACGCCCCCGGCGAAGACGTCGGAGGCGCAGCAGGCCGCCATCACGGTCCAGCCGCCCGCGCTGCCGCCCCTGATCGCGATGCGCGCCGGGTCGGCCAGGTTCGCCGCCGCGAGCCACCGCGCCGCCGCGACGGCGTCCTCGACGTCGATGATCCCCCACTGCCCGCGCAGCCGCTCCCGGTAGGCGCGGCCGTACCCGGTCGAACCGCCGTAGTTGAGGTCGAGCACGCCGATGCCGCGGCTGGTGAAGAACGCCTTCTCCAGGCTGAGCTCGGTCGTCGCGTGCCCGGTCGGACCGCCGTGCACGAACACGACGTACGGCGCGGCGGTCGACTCGGCCGCGCCGGGACCGGAGGGCGGGTACAGGAACGCGTGGACGGAGCGGCCGTCGCCGCTCTTGATCTCGACGGCGCGCGGCGTCGGGAGGTAGGCGGCGTCGGGCAGTTCGGCGATGTCGCCGCACAGCAGTTCGAGCCGGCCGCTGCCGGCGGCGATCCGGACGACCGCCCTGGGCAGGCGTGGGCCGTACGCGATGCCGGCGACGGTGCGCCCGTTGCAGGCCAGCGCGGGGAGCCAGCCGGTGTAGGGGACCTCGACGTCGGAGAGCGTCCCCGTGGCCGGGTCGAGGATGCCGAGTCGCAGGTCGCCGCGCCCGTGCAGCACCGCGATCCGGCCGTCGCCCAACGGCTGGTACGGCCGGCCGCCGAGCTGCCAGAGCGGCCCGGCGAACTCCTCCTCGGCCGGGTGGAGCGCCCGGCGCGCGCCGCCGAGGAGGTCGGACTGGCAGAGGTTCCACCAGCCCGAACGGTCCGAGACGAAGTAGAGGGTGCGGTCGTCGCGCCAGCACGGGGCGAGCACGGACTCGTCGGTGCCGCCCGCGATCGCCACGGTGTGCCCGTCGGAGATCCGGGTCACCCGCAGCTCGGTGCCGGTCCACGGCATGGCCGGGTGGTCCCAGCAGATGTAGGCGAGGTGCTGCCCGTCGGGGGAGAGCGTGGGGAAGGCGTAGAAGTCGCTTCCGCTCACCCGCTCGACGATCCCGTCCGTCCGGCCCTCGTGCGCCGCCGCCAGGGACATGGAGACGATGGAGCGGCTGACCGCCCCGTCGTCGAGGTGGCGTTCGCGTACGCACCACAGCTCGGGGCCGTCGGGGCTCTCGTGGACGAGCAGGTCGGCGTAGCGCAGCCCGCCGGGACGGTCGGGCTCCGGCGTGAGCGGCCACGGATCGGTCTCGGCGGCGGCGAGATAGAGCCGCTGGTCGGCGTGGTCGGCGAAGACGATGCCCCGCCCCGGCGCGACGGCGTAGGAACGCCCGCCGTACTCGTGGACGCGGGTGCGCGCGTCCCAGGGGGCGGGGAGCAGTTCGTGCAGGATCCCTTCGGCGTCACGGTGGACGATCGTGCGCCGCCCGCCCTCCGCCGGCCGGTCCTCCTCCCACCACAGCTGGTCGCCCAGCACGGTGGGGAAGCCGAGTGACAGCCCCGACCGGGCGACGTCGGTGGTCGAGATCGGCGATGGCCAGGCGCCGTGCGGCATGGGCTCGGGGGACATGCCTCCCATCCTGGCGGAAGGAAGGGCGCCGTGTCCGCTCACCCCCTCCAGACACAGGAGCACAGGCAGCACCATGTCCGGGAACGGCGAGCGCTATCGCGGGTCGAGAGCGGGAGGGGTGGTGTAACGGGCGGCGAGCACGCCGAGATGGCCGATCACCGCCCGCTGCCAGGCGCCGTCGTCGAACATCCGCCGCAGGGCGGCGTCGATCTCCTCCCGCGTCTCCTCCGCGTCGGCGCGGATGCCGTACCGGTGGACGGCGAGCGAGCGGCCGCAGAGCCGGAACCTGCCGGGGTACTGCGCGTCGAGCCCCACCAGGACCGGCGCGTCGGCCACGATGGCGTCGACCGTTCCCTTCGCCAGCAGCGGAGCGCACGCGGCGGGCACGTTCGCCACGGCGAGGAACGCGGTCTTCCACGCCGCCCCCAGCTTGCGGACCAGCGGAGCCGCGTCCGCGTGGGTGCCGCACACGCGCCTGTCCCGCAGGTCCTTCGGGCCGGAGATGGTCAGGTCCCGCGCGCGTACGAGGAGGTCGGAGCCGGTCACGAGGTACGGCCCGGCGGCGTCGGGGGTGTCGGTCGCGCCGACGACGATGTCGGCCTGGTCCAGGTCGCCGGTGTAGACGGTCTGCCGGTCGCTGTAGCCGAGTTCGCGGGCCACGTACTGGGCGACCGCGATGTCGAAGCCGGTGTAGCCGCCGTCAGGGAGCCGGACGACCAGCCCGGGGTATCCGACGCGCACGCCGACGACGAGGACGCCGCCCCTGCCGCACGCGGTGAGGGAGGCGACCGCCACCGAAAGGCCCAGGAACAGGGCCGCGACACGCCGCACGAGCCCAAGGATCCGGGCGGGTCCGGCGCGAAGCCAAGCAGCGACACGACAAGGAACCGGAAAGAATCCGGCCCGCTGTTCCACGGCGTATGCCACACGGCCGCTCGATCGCGACCGCCGAGCTTCCCGCGCGGATCGCCCGACCGGCGACGATCAGGCGGGAATGCCGGCTCCGGTGTCTACGGGCGGGATGATCGGCTGCGCGGCCGTACGGTTGCTGCGCCTCGTGCGCCGCTCCAGCCAGTTCGCGAGCGCGCTGAGCGACATGTTGAGCGCGATGTAGATGACGCCGATGACGATCGCGGCCGGGATGAGCGACCCGAAGTACACCGCCGGGATGAGCTTGAAGCCCATGTTCAGCAGGTCCACGTACGCGATGATGTAGCCGAGCGCCGTGTCCTTGAGCAGCACGACGAGCTGGCTCACGATGGCCGGCATCATGGCGGTGACCGCCTGGGGGAGCAGGACCAGCCGCATCATCTGACTCTTGCGCAACCCGATCGCCTGCGCGGCCTCGGCCTGTCCGGCCGGCACGGCGCGGACCCCGGCCCGGACGATCTCGGCCAGCACGGACCCGTTGTACAGCGTGAGCCCGGCCACCAGCGCGATCAGTGTGTAGTCGCCGCCGCCGAACACGCTCGGCGCGAGGAAGAACAGGAAGAAGATCAGCAACAGCAGCGGGATCGCGCGGAACGTCTCGACGACCGCGCCCGCGACGCCCCGGACCCACCGGTGGTCGGAGAGCCGGGCCAGGCCGAAGATCGCGCCGAAGATGAGCGCGCAGACCGCGCTGATACCGGCCGCCTTCAGCGTGCCGAGCAGTCCGGGGATGATGTACTCGGTCCAGGTGGAGACGTCGAGGAAGGGCTTCCAGATCTCGCCCTCCCACTGCCCCTTGGCGTCGAACCTGGCGTAGACGTAGTACGCGGCGGCGGCCAGGACGACCACGGACAGCAGGGTCAGGATGTTGTTGCGCAACCGTCCGCGCGGGCCTGGCGCGTCGAAGAGGATGTTCGTGCTCATCGGACCACCGCCAGCTTCGACGCCAGGCGGCTGGTGACGAACCCGACCGGCAGGGTGACGGCCATGAAGGCGACGACCAGCCCGAGGAAGATGGGGATCGACACGCCCGTGTCGTCGAAGGTGTCCCTCATGCGGAAGGCCGATTCCATCAGGTAGCCTCCGGCGATCGCCACGGTGGTGTTCTTGATCATCGCGATCATCACGCTGCCCAGCGGCGCGACGACCGTCCGGAACGCCTGCGGCAGGATGATCAGCCGCAGGGACTGCAGGAACGTCAGCCCGATGGCGCGCGCCGCCTCGGCCTGCCCGAGCGGCACCGTGTTGATGCCCGCGCGCAGCGCCTCGCAGACGAAGGTCGCGGTGTACGCGGACAGTCCGAAGACCACCAGCCAGAAGCTGTTGGTGCTCGGGGTTTCGGAGAAGGTCAGCCCGATGGTGTCGCTGAGGCCGAGCGAGGAGAAGGCCAGCACCAGCGTCAGCGGCGTGTTGCGCACGACGTTGACGTACAGCGTTCCGGCGGCACGCAGAACCGGGGTCGGCGCGACCCGCGCCGCCACCAGGACCGTGCCGAGGACCAGCGCCAGGGCCCCGCAGATCAGGGAGAGCTTGACGTTCTCCAGAAAGCCGGCCAGCAGGTCCGGCGCGTATTTGATCAGATCGTCCATCGTGCTCCACCGGTGATGGAGGCCGCCGCCGGCCGGGGAACCGGCTCGGCGGCGGCCGTGTCAGGTGTCCTCAGGACACGGTCAGGCGCAGGGCTCGAACGTCGGAGCAGCGGTGGGGGCCTTGAGCCCCTGTGCCTGGCCGAACCACTTGGTGAAGAGCTGCTCCGCGGTGCCGTCCTGGTACATCTTGGTGATGGCGGCGTTGACGGCCTCGCAGGTCTTCGTGTCGCCCTTCTTCAGGCCGACGCCGTACTTCTCGTCGGTGAACGGCTGGCCGAGGATCTTGAACTTGCCCGGGGCCTGGCCGGCGAACCCGGCGAGGATCAGGTCGTCGGTCGTGACGGCGTCGAGGTTGTTGCCCCCGAGCTTGCTCACGCACTCGGAGTAGGTCGCCGCGCCGACGAGCTGGGCGTCGAGGTTGAGCTCGCCGTCCGGCGGCGGGTCGGTGATCCGCTTGTAGGAGTTGGAGCCCGCCGCCTGGCAGATCCGCTTGCCCTTCAGGTCGGTCGGCTTGGTGATCGCGCTGTCGTCACTTCGGACCATGACGTCCTGGTGGGCCACGATGTACGGCCCGCCGAAGGTCACCTTCTCCTTGCGGCTGTCGGTGATGGAGTAGGACGCGAAGATGATGTCCACGGTGCCGTTGGCGAGGAACGCCTCGCGGTTGGACGACGCGGACTCCTTCCACGTGATGTCCACGTCCTTGCCGCCGGCGAGCTCCTTGACGACGTACTTGGCGACGTCGACGTCGAAGCCCTCGGGCTCGGAGCCCTTCTTCAGGCCCAGGCCGGGCTGGTCCCACTTGGTGCCGAGGACCACCTTCTGTGATTTCTCCAGCTTCTCGGCGACGCTGGAGTAGCTCTCGTCGCCCCCGCCGCAGGCCGACAGGCTCGCGGCTGTGGCGGCGACGGCGAGAGCCGCCCAGATTCGACGTGCTCGCATATCTGCCACCTTCTTCTTCCGTGCGCTGAGCCGGGTCGCGGCTCGGGGAGGATCGCCTGATCAGTGCGTGAGGATCTTGGAAAGGAAGTCCCTGGCCCGGTCGGAGCGCGGACTGTCGAAGAACTCGTCGGGCGCGCCCTCTTCGACGACCTCGCCGCCCGCCATGAAGACGACGCGGTTGGCGGCCCGGCGGGCGAAGCCCATCTCGTGGGTGACGACCATCATGGTCATGCCGTCACGGGCCAGGCCGGTCATGACGTCGAGCACCTCCTGCACCATCTCGGGGTCCAGTGCGGAGGTGGGCTCGTCAAAGAGGATCATCTTGGGGTCCATGGCCAGCGCACGGGCGATGGCGGTGCGCTGCTGCTGGCCTCCGGAGAGCTGGGCCGGATATTTCGCGGCCTGCGAGGCGATGCCGACCCGCTCAAGCAGCTCCATGCCGCGCTTCTCGGCCGCCTCCTTGGAGACCTTGCGGACCTTTATCGGCCCGAGGGTGACGTTCTCCAGGATCGTCTTGTGCGAGAAGAGGTTGAAGGATTGGAACACCATCCCGACGTCGGAACGGAACCGGGCCAACGCCTTCCCCTCTGCGGGAAGCTCCTGGCCGTCGAAGGTGATCGTGCCCGAGTCGATGGTCTCCAGGCGGTTCACCAGACGGCACAGGGTGGACTTGCCGCCGCCGGACGGCCCGATGACCACGACGACCTCGCCGCGCGCGACGTTCAGGTCGATGTCTTTGAGCACATGAAGTGTGCCGAAGCTCTTGTTGACGCCTCTCAGGCTGACAAGCGTGCGGGGGTCACCAGGCTCGGTCATGGTCAACAACGTAGGGGCGTCGACGTCGCCGTGTCACTAGGGCACGGTACCGATCAGATCACAGGCTGCCTACGTGCTCGCATCAGGCCATTTCTCCCGCATTCCCCGGGACGGTGGCACATCCGTCCTGGGACGGCGGGCCGCTTGGCTGGATTCGTAGTGATACGTCCAGAGCGGTCGAGAGCGGCCCGGGGAGAAGCGGTGAGTCATCGATGCTGAAAGATTCCGATCTGTTCAGAAGGAATGTCGCGGGGATCGCCATGCTGGCCTGGCCGGTGATGGAGTTCCTGGCCTTCCTCACCTCGCCGCCGGGCACGGACCACACCCCGGCGGTCTTCGCGAGCCGGCCGGTGCAGGTCCAGACGAGCGCGCTGCTGTTCCAGTGGGCCGCCATGGCCCTGATCCCCGCGATACTCGGGCTCGCGCACCTGCTGCGCGGACGCATGCCGCGCACCGGCAACGTGGGCGCCGCGATCGGGCTGACCGGAGCCGCGAGCGCGGTCGCCCTCTTCACCACCGATTTCTACGACCTCGCGCTGGCCCAGACCGTGCCGGCCGACCAGGCCGTACGGGTGACCGAGGCCGCCGGCGCGCTCGGCGGCTTCGTGTACGGCATGCTGCTTCCGGGGTTTCTCGCCCACGTCGGCGTGCTCACGCTCATGGCGGGCCTGGCCCTCGCCAAGGCCGGGCCGTGGTGGCTGCCCCCGGCGACGCTCATGGGGATCATGGGACCGTTCCTGACCATGGGCCAGACGCCGGCCGTCCAGTCGATCGGAGCGCTGTTCCAGCTCGCCGCGTTCGGCTGGGTCGGGGTGCGCGTGCTGCGCATGCCCGTGGCGAGCTGGACGGCCGCCTGATCCCGGTCCTCAACCGCCGAGACCGGACTCCCTGGCGCGGATGATCGCCTCGGCCCGGTCGGCCGCCCGCAGCTTCGCCAGGATGCTCGACACGTGGTTGCGCACCGTCTTCTGGCTCAGGCCGAGCCGCGCGGCGATCTGCGGGTTGGTCAGGTGGGAGGCGAGCAGCTCCAGGATCTCCCGTTCCCGCCGGGTCAGCTCGGGGAAGACCTCCTTCTCGCCGGACCCCCGGGAGAAGTAGTCCGTCAGCCGTACGGCCAGGGCGGCGCCGAAGATGGCCTCGCCCTCGGCCACCGCCTGGATCGAGCGGACCAGCTCGGCCCGCCGCGCCCCCTTCAGCACATAGCCCCTCGCCCCGGCGCGTACGGCGGCGAGCACCGAGTCGTCGTCGTCCGACATGCTGAGGACGAGGACCCTGACGTGGGGGTGGTCCTGCACGATCCGCTCGGTGGCCGCGACGCCGCCCATGCCGGGCATCGCCAGGTCCATCAGGACGACGTCGGGTTGCACCCTCGTGACGATGGCCAGCGCCTGCTCGCCGCTGGCCGCCTCGTCCGCCACCTCCACGCCCTCGGTGGACCGGAGCAGCGCGCGCAGCCCGGCACGGAATGCGGCGTGGTCGTCAACGAGCAGCACGCGGATCGGGTTCATCGGGTTCCGGCTCTCCTTCCGTCGTCTCCCGGCTCTCCGGGGGAGTCTCTCGATCGGCGCCGAGAGGCAGTTCGGCGAGCACCCGGGTGCCGCCCTCCGCCCGCGGCTCGACCAGGCACGACCCGCCGAGCTCGGCCGCCCGCTCGCGCATCGACGCCGTCCCCACGCCCGCGCCCACTCCCCTCGAAGCCGGGTCGGCATCAGGGCCCGCCGGGTCGGGTCCGTCGTCGGTGACCTCCAGGTGCAGGCGTCCGCCGGCCGCGGACAGGCGGACCAGGGCGCGGGTGGCCCCGGAGTGCCCGCGCACGTTGGCCAGCGCCTCCACCGCGATCCGGTACGCGGCGACCTCCACCGCCGCGGGCAGCGCGGGCAGCTCTCCCGCGCACTCCACCCGCACGTCCAGCCGCGCCCGCGCGCTCCTCGGGAGGTCCGCGACGTGCGAGCGGATCGCGCCGAGCAGGCCGAGGGTGTCCAGGGCGGGCGGGCGCAGCCCCTCCACCAACGCGCGCACGTCGTTCATGGCCGCCTGGGCGTCGGTCATGATCTCTTCCAGCATGGCCTTCGCCGTCTCGTCCTCGACCATGTCCTGTAGGGCCTCCGCCCGCATGGTGAGCGCCGCGAGCGTGGGACCGAGGCCGTCGTGCAGGTCCCTGCGGAGCCGGCGGCGCTCTTCCTCCCGGGCGACGACCAGGCGCTCGCGCGACCTCCGGAGGTCGGCGGACAGCCGTACGGAGTGGACGGCGACGCCCGTCTGCCTGGCCAGGTCGGCGAGGACGCGCCGGTCCTTCGGCCCGAACCCGCTCTCGCCCGGCCGCGGGGACAGGACGAGCTCCCCGACGGGCTCGTTGTGGTAGACCAGCGGCAGTCGTACGGGATCGGGGGCGGGCACGCCGTGCGCGTGGGAGGGGCCGCCGGCCGCCTCGACCGCGACGTGCGGCAGCCGCAGCGCCTCGGCCACGGATCGGGCCACCGCCGCCAGCACGGCGGAGGGCTCCGCCGTCTCCTCCAGCCGCCGGCCCAGCAGCGCCAGGGCGGCGTACGGATCGTCACGCCTGCCGTACATGAGCAGGTTGATCCAGCGTTGGACGCGGTCGCGCAGCGGGGCGAAGACCAGCGCCACCACCCCGGCGGCCACGATCGAGACCGGCAGCGCGCCCTCGGAGTCGAAGATCGCGCCGAGGTAGCCGACCGTCGCGACGTATCCGCCGACGACGCATCCGGAGAGCAGGAGGTAGACGAACGTCCGGTTGATGACGAAGTCGATGTCGAGCAGCCGATGCTGGAGCACGGCCACGCCGACCGCGACCGGCAGGAGGGCGCCGCCCAGCGTCCCCGCGAGTTCCCAGAACGTGTCGGTCGACGGCCAGACGACCTCCGGCACGTCGTCGGTGAGCCCGGCGACCAGGCGGGCGGCGATGATCAGACCGGCCAGCCCGGTCGCGTACGCCAGCCATTTGACCTGGTCGCGCTCTCGCCGCCCGCCGTGCCGGGACCGGCGGACGAGGTCCGCCGCGCCGACGACGAACAGCACGCCCGAGAGGACCGTCGTCACCGGGTCGGCGATCCGGGAGAGATCCGCGAGAGCGGGCACGCCGAGCGGGTTGACCACCGCGGTGCCGAGCCCCGCCTGGTCGTTGGGTCCCGGCCGTACGGCGCTCAGCGCCATCGCCGCCACGCAGATCACGCCCACCGCGCCCAGCAACGGCCGCCAGCGCGGCGAGGGGAGCCGCCCGGCGGGAAAGAAGAGGGGGACCGAGGCGAGTGAGACGTTCGCCGGGATCCACAGCCAGGTCTGCGGCCAGGCCGCCGCCTCGGCCAGCGGCGCCCCGGCGGAACGCGCGAAGATCGCATACTGGCCGAAGGCGTCGAGCAGGGCGAAGGACAGGCCGCCGGTCGCCATGACGAGGCCGATCGCGTTGCCGGGCCGCCGTACGCCGATCAGCCCGCCCACGCCCCCGAAGGCGGCCACGAAGAGCAGGTGGCTCTGGGAGAGCGGCTCCGCCTCGTTGCGCACGCCGAGCAGGAGCGCGGCGACGACCAGCAGGAGCGTGGCCGCGCACACGATCCATGCCGCACGCCGCACCGTGACCTCCCTGATCGCCTGGCTCACGCTAGCGACGTCACCGCCGAGAATGATGGGACTTTGTCCCAGTTGGAGAGGGATTGGTGCGGCGGGGTGGGGTCACCGGTACATGGCGATGGCGTTCTCGCTGATGAGGGTCTCGACGACGCCGATGACCTCGTTGACCGGGCGGGGGTACTCCCGGGCGATGGCGCGCAGGCGGTTGACGAGCGGCCCGGACGGCTGAGCGAGGTGGAGCGCCGACTCCAGCCGCAGTACGCCGACCAGGCCGCACAGCGCGGCGCACCGTGCGTCCGGCTGCTCGCCGGCCTCGACCGCGCCGCGCACCCCGGCCCGCGCCCGTACGACGGGGGCGACGTCCGCCGGCTCGTACCGGGTCTGCGACATGACGCCCATGCGCCTCCGGGTCACCCGGGTGAGGACGCCGGCGGCGACCAGGCCACCGCAGGCGCGGTCGTAGACGTCCTCGGCCACCTTCTTGAGCCAGAACTTGGTGTCCCGGTTGTCGCGGTCCTTGAGGATCACCGGGATCAGGCTGTCGGCGATCATGTCCCCGGTCGGGCTGCGGTCGTAGACGGCGAGCCGTCCCTGGGTGATCTCCAGGTGCCCGCTCAGGGCCAGATCGAGCAGTACCGCGCCCGCCAGCCCGACGCCCAGCGAGGACAGGTGGATCAGGGGTTTGCCGGTCTGGTCGTGGGCGATCAGGTACAGGTCGTGATGGAGCGGCGGCCGGTTCATGACGTCGGGGGGTCCTCTGCTGGGGGCGTCCGGACTGGCGGATCGGCAGGGTGCCGTCCCGGCCGGTCCTGAGCGGGGTGCGGGCCTGTGGGCGGGCCGGGTGTCCGGCCGCCGACGGCGCCGCTCACTGGTGCTGCTCCTCCGCTACGGCGAGGCCGGACGGGGTCGGCCTGCGTCCCATGGCGTACAGGACGAGCAGGACCACGGCGCCGATGGCGAGCCAGATCAGACCCAGCTTCTGCGCCAAAATATTGGCGTTGACGACAACGAAGATCAAGATCGCCATGCCGATGAGCGGGACGACCAGGTGTCTCCAGTAGTCGGTCGACTTGCGGCGGATCACGTAGTGCGTGATGACGGAGATGTGCAGCACGATGAAGGCGATCAGCGCGCCCATGTTGATCAGGCTGCTGAGCAGGCCGACGCCGTCGTCGCGGGTCGACATCCACAGCCCGACGACGATGGACAGCGCCGCGACGAAGAGGGTGGCGTTGGCCGGCACGGAGCGCTTGACCGAGACCTTGGCCAGGAAGGACGGGAGCTGCCGGTCGCGCGCCATCGCGTAGAGGAGCCGGGAGACGGCCACCTGCGCGACCATCGTGTCGGCAACGCCCCAGGAGACGGCGGTCGCGGTGGACGTGACGTGGGCGAGCCAGCTCCCTCCGGCGACCTCCGCCGTGTCGTAGAAGGCGGTGTCGCCCGGGTCGCCGTGCGCGATCAGGCCGGCCGGGTCGGGGACCAGCAGCGCGGCGACCCACACCTGGACGATGAAGAGCGCGCCGGCCAGGATCAGCGCCAGCCGCATGGCCTTGCCGACCTGGGCGGAGCCGCCCTTGGCCTCCTCGACGAGCATGCTGATGCCGTCGAACCCGAGGAAGGACAGGACGGCCACGGAGACCGCGCCGAACACGACGGGCCAGGAGAAGGTGTCCGGATTGAACAACGGCGCGAAGCTGAACCCGTGGCCCTTGCCCTGCAGCAGGGCCCAGATGCCGGCCGCGAGGAACAGCCCGAGCACGATCAGCTCGATCGTGATCAGCGCCTTCGTGAGCGAGATGGTCATCCGGATGCCGCGCAGGTTGATGACCGTGTTGACCACCACGAAGAAGAGCAGCCACGCCCAGACGGGGATCGCGGGAATGGAGGCGTGTATGGCCATCGAGGCGACGAGGTAAAGCAGGCTCGGGACGATGATGTAGTCGAGCAGGATCGCCCATCCGGTCATAAAACCGACAGGGGGCGCGATGCCGCGGCCGGCGTAGTTGTAGACCGAGCCCGACAACGGGAACGCCTTGACCATCTGTGCGTAGGAGGCCGCGGTGAACAGCAGCGCGATCATCCCGATCGCGTACGTGAGGGCGGGCATGCCCTTGGAGATGGAGTACACCTGGCCGAAAATCGCGAATGGCGCGATCGGCACCATGAAGATCAGGCCGTAGAACACCAGGTCGGTCAGCCCGATGTGGCGGCGTAATTCCTGCCGGTATCCGTACTGCTCGACATTCTCCTGGGGCTGCACCACAGCCTCCTCATAACGTTATTTCTCAATGCAAGGGAGACATGTGACCAAAATGCAGTCAATCCGTAATGGATGTCATCTTCTGGCCAAAAAAGTCGTTTAGAGATCTTCCCGTAGCGCCCGAGCGGTCGCAAGAGGGAGGACGACCGGTATGTGGGGACGCGGCTCTGTTTCCGGCCATTGTCGGCCCCTTCGGTTTGGATCTTCGTTGTCCCGATCCGGGATGGGCCCGCGGAGGCGTTCCGGGGTCGCCGGAGCGCCTACCCTTGTTGGTTGAGATGACTGTCACCGAAGCAGGCGCCCGCACGTACGAGGTACGGACCTATGGGTGCCAGATGAACGTGCACGACTCCGAGCGGCTGTCCGGGCTGCTGGAGGACGCCGGATACGTCCGCGCCCCGGAGGGGGAGACGGCGGACGTCATCGTGTTCAACACCTGCGCCGTGCGGGAGAACGCGGACAACCGGCTCTACGGCAACCTCGGGCACCTACGGCCGATCAAGATGGCCCGGGAGGGCATGCAGATCGCCGTCGGCGGCTGTCTCGCCCAGAAGGACCAGGGCGAGATCGTCCGCAAGGCCCCGTGGGTGGACGTCGTCTTCGGCACGCACAACATCGGCTCGCTTCCGGTGCTGCTCGAACGCGCCCGCATCGCCCAGGAGGCGCAGGTCGAGATCAAGGACTCGCTGGAGACCTTCCCCTCGACGCTGCCGACCAGGCGCGAGTCCGCCTACGCCGCGTGGGTCGCCATCTCCGTCGGGTGTAACAACACCTGCACCTTCTGCATCGTGCCGTCGCTGCGCGGCAAGGAGAAGGACCGCCGTCCCGGCGACATCCTGAGCGAGATCCGCACCCTGGTCGACCAGGGCGTCCTGGAGATCACCCTCCTCGGCCAGAACGTCAACACGTACGGCGTCGAGTTCGGCGACCGGCTCGCGTTCGGCAAGCTGCTGCGCGCCTGCGGCGACGTCGAGGGGCTGGAGCGGGTCCGCTTCACGTCGCCCCACCCGGCGGCGTTCACCGACGACGTCATCCACGCGATGGCCGAGACGCCCAACGTCATGCACCAGTTGCACATGCCGCTGCAGTCGGGCTCCGACCGGGTGCTCAAGGCCATGCGCCGCTCGTACCGCGCGGAGCGCTACCTCGGCATCGTCGACCGGGTCAGGGCCGCCATGCCCGACGCGGCCATCTCGACCGACATCATCGTGGGCTTCCCCGGCGAGACCGAGGAGGACTTCCAGCAGACCCTCGACGTGGTCCGCGCGTCCCGCTTCGCCAACGCCTTCACCTTCCAGTACTCCATCCGCCCCGGCACCCCGGCGGCGACCATGGAGGATCAGGTGCCCAAGGCCGTCGTCCAGGAGCGTTACGAGCGCCTGGTGGCCCTCCAGGAGGAGATCTCCTGGGAGGAGAACAAGAAGCAGGTCGGACGCACTCTCGAGGTGCTGATCGCCGAGGGTGAGGGTCGTAAGGACGACGCCACCCACCGCCTGTCCGGTCGCGCCGCCGACAACCGCCTGGTGCACCTCGCGGCCGTGGACGCCCGTCCCGGCGACATGGTGACCGCCGAGGTGACGTACGCCGCCCCGCACCACCTCGTCGCCGACACGGTCGTCTCCGTGCGGCGGACGCGCGCGGGGGACGCGTGGGAGGCGCGGCAGGCCGCGCCGAGCGCCGGGAGCGCGGTCAGCCTGGGCATGCCGACCATCGGCCGGCCGCCGGCCGAGGCCGCTCCCTCCTCGGCCTGCTCCGCCCACCCCTGAGGCGGGCGCCCGGCGTGGCCAAGGGCCGGTGAGCGGCATGGCCGTCAGCCCGGGCGGCGGCTTCCGACCGTCCCTTTTCGCGTCGTGCCGCCGTACGGGGCTCAAGCGCGGGGCGCGATCAGGCTGTCGACGAACCGGTGGCAGAAGTCCCGGCGGAAGTCGTGGAAGGTCGCGCAGGGATCCGGGAAGAGCCGGCCACGCGGCCGGCTGCGGTCGGACGGCGTGGCGGGCCTCCGTCGCGTGGTCCCGGTCTTCCCGGTGATCGACGCACCTCCGGCGCCCGCCGTCTTCGTGGGAGCCGGTGTCGGGGTCGCCGGCTCTCCGGGCGTGGGCGACGGCCGCGCGTCGGCGGCGCTCCGGACCGGGGGAGGGAACGGCATCGGCGACATCCGTGTCACGGGACGCGACAGCGGCGGCAGCGTGAGCCGGGTGAGGGACCGCGGAGTCGTTCCCGGGTCGCCGGGGCCGAGGCGGATCGTGCCGAGCCCTCCGGGGTCCAGGACCAAGCCGTCTGTGCCGATGTGGCCCGATTGCCCGCCGTCTGTTTCGGCGGCGCTCGCCCGCGTGCGGTCCGATCCGGTCGGGCCGGTGGCGGCGGTCCCGGCTCGGGAGCCGTCCGCCGCGGAGTCGCCGCCGTTCCGGTTGGCCGGTGTACCGGTGTGCCCGCCGTGGCTCCGGCCGGTGGCCGGGCTGTCCGCGGCCCCCGGTGTGCCTCCGAGTGCGGGCCCGCCGGGCGCGGGGTCGCGGCCGCGAACGTGGCCGAGCGACGCCGGGCCGCGCGCGGAGTCCCGCGCCACCAGGGCCGCCCCGCCGGTCGAGGGATGACGCCGATGTCCGTCGTCGCCTTCCACGGGACCGCCGGCGGTGCCGAGCAGCACGCCCAGCCCGCCCAGGGCGACGACGCCGGCGGCTCCCGCCAGGGCGATGCCCGTACGCCATGGGTGCTGTCGTCGCGGGACGTCCGCAAAATCGCTCAAGCCTGACAAAACATGACTCTTTCGTGATCGGCCGACGCCGCTCCGTCACGGCGGGCGGGACCAGTGTGGTGCACCGGCCGGGCGCGTGGCGCCGATTCGGCGAGCTCGCTCTACCGGCCCGTTCCACTTGTGGGCGATTTGAGATCATTTCCGATGAAGTGATGTTATTTGTGTGGTTAATGTGCGAAAGGTGGCTTCTGCTGGCTAGGCTGGCCGGACCCTTCGGGGGCCTGGAGGTTTCCCCCGACCGGCCGCAGGGAGTTGTTGTCACCTTGGACACGCACGATCGACCGCCGCACCACGAGGAGGAGCCGACCCGGCCCACTCCCGCGAGCCCGCCGAGATCGGCGGGCCGTTCGCGATCCCGCCGCAGGAGCGGTCTGGACAAACGCGTCGTCGCCGGGGCCGCGCTCGTCGCGATCCTGGCCACCGGCGGCGTGGTGTACGCCGTCGCGGGCTCGGGAGGAGCGGGCGGGCCGGCCGAGAGCGGCCAGTCCGCGGACAGCCGCCCCACGCCGGCCGCCGACGCCGGGGCGGACGACGCGAGCCCGCCGGACGCCGACGCCGCACCGGGTGACGCGGGTAAGGACGACGCGGGTAAGGATGGCGCGCCCGATGACGCGGGCGCGGGCGGCGGCTCGACCACGGGAGGCTCCTCCGCGTCCGGCGGTGGCTCCGGCTCCGGCGGGAACGGCAGCAAGGGTGCCATCCCGAACGGGACGAAGTCGTCCACCACCGGGAAGTCGCCGGCCAAGCCGTCCACCGGCGGGACGAACGACCCGGACGGGCTGGACCGCACCGGAGGCGCCGGCGTCGTCGAGCCCGGAGAGCCCGCCGGCGGTTACTGACCCGCGCCCGTCCGGCGGGACGGTCGGCGGCCGAGGGCGCGACGGATAGCCTGGGGCGGTGCTCGTCGCCGCCGCGGTATGCCCGCATCCGCCATTGATCGTCCCCGAGCTCGCCGGATCGGCCGCGTCCGAGCTCGATCCGCTCCGTACGGCGTGCACGGAGGCGCTGCGGTCCCTCGTCCGATCCGGGCCCGACGTGATCGTCGTGCTCGGGGGCGCCGACCGGAGCGCCTCGTATCCCGGTGACGCCGCGGGCACCTTGCGACCGTGGGGCGTGGACGTCCGGGTGGGCCGGGGCGCCCCCGTCCTCCCCCTGTCACTCACCGTCGGCCGCTGGCTGCTCGACCGCGCGGAGCTTCCCGGGCCGGTTCCGGCCGTGCGGTTCGAGGCGGTCGCCATCGGCGCGCCGCCCGACGAGTGCGCGGCGCTCGGCGCGAAGATCGCCCGGGCGGGTGACCGGGTCGCGGTCCTCGCCATGGGGGACGGCTCGGCCCGGCTGACGGAGAAGTCCCCGGGATATCTGCACCCGGCGGCGGCGCCGTACGACGAGATGCTGGCGGACGCGCTCGGGAACGCCCGGGTCGACCGGCTCGCCGTCCTCGACCCGGCGGAGGCCGCGGATCTGTGGGTGGCCGGGCGAGCCGTGTTCCAGACCCTCGCCGCCGTGGCGGGCGCCCGCGACGAGTCGATCGCCGCGGGCGGGCTGCGCGGCGAGCTGCTCTATCAGGACGCCCCCTACGGCGTCGGCTACCTGGTGGCCCGATGGTCCGCCGCGGACGCCGCCTGACCGCGCCGTCGATCGATCAGCTCTGCCGCTTCGGCACCGGGACCCGCATGAGGTCGCGGGCGAGGACGATCTCGCCGCCGAACGCCTCACCCGCCTCGTCGAGGAAGCGCGGCTCGTCGTCCGCCGAATACCGCTCCGAGAAGTGGGCCAGGACGAGCCGCCGCACCCCGCACTCGGCCGCCGCCTTCCCCGCCTGGGCCGCGGTGAGATGGCCGTACTCGGTGGCCAGGGCCGCCTCGGCGGACAGGAACGTGGACTCGATGACGAGCAGATCGACGCCCTCGGCCAGCGCGTACACGCCGTCACAGAGGCGGGTGTCCATCACGAACGCCGCGCTCTGGCCGGGGCGCGGCACGCTGCAGTCGGCGAGATGGACGGTGGAGCCGTCGGGGGCGGTCACCGTGCCGTTCCGCTGCAGCTCCCCGACCATGGGGCCGGTCACGCCGTGCCTGGCGAGCTCGGCGGGGAGCATCCGTCGCCCGGCCGGCTCGTCCACGCGATAGCCGTACGAGGCGACGGGGTGCGAGAGCGGCCGCGCGGTGAGGGTCACCGGTCCCGCGGGCAGGTGCGCGACCTCGCCGGACACCGGCCGCGTCTTGATGACGGAGGTGTCGGCGAAGGCCGAGGCGTGGCGCAACCGCTCCCAGTACATCTGGCCCGCGGCGGGGTAGGCCGCCTGGACCTGGTGGCCGACGCGGTCCCGGGCGATCCGCTGGACGACGCCGGGCACCCCGAGGCAGTGGTCGCCGTGGAAGTGCGTGACGCAGATCCAGGTGATGTCATGCGCGCTCACCCCGGCGTGCAGCATCTGCCGCTGCGTGCCCTCGCCCGGGTCGAACAGGAATCCCTCGCCGTCCCAGCGCAGCAGGTAGCCGTTGTGGTTGCGCCGCCGGGTCGGCACGGCGCTTGCGGTTCCAAGGACGACGAGTTCGCGCAGCACGTCTGAAAACTATCGCGATGGGTGGGAATCCTCCTCAGCACGGCTGTACCGGGCTGAGACGGTGTCCGCAGCGGCGGAACGGACCGGAAGAATGGAACGTATGGAGACAGTCGCCTTCAGCAGTGTCCCGACGAAAGTCGGCGACGTCCTCGCCGCCGTGACGGAGGACGGCGTCGCCGCCACGCAGTTCCACGATGGCCCCGAGGTCCGGGCGCGGATCAGCGAGCGGCTGCGGATGGCCGTCGTCGAGGATCCGGACCGCACGGCGCCGGTCCGGGAGGAGCTGGCGGCGTACTTCGCCGGTGAGCTACGCGAGTTCGGCGTGGCGCTCGACTGGCGGCTGATGTCCAGCATTCAGCGCCGGGTGCTCGGCACGCTCTTCACCACGGTCCTGTACGGACATGTCGTGACATATGGCGAGCTGGCCGACCGGAGCGGCACCGGCGTTCCCGCGCGCGGAATCGGATCGATCATGGGAAGCAACCCCATCCCGATCATCGTGCCCTGCCATCGCGTCGTCGCGGGCAACGGCCTGGGCGGCTTCAGCGGCGGAGAGGGTGTGGAGTCGAAGCGCTGGCTGCTCACCCTTGAGGGCTACCTGCAGCCCACCCTCGACTGGGACCTCTGATCCGGTGCCGCTCCGGCCTCGCGGAGCGGCACCCGGGACCTTTCGGGGGCGACGACGCGGCCCCTTCGCGCCCGTCGGCGCGACCGGCCTCAGCGAGGTCCGCCTCCACCGGTTCCGCCGGTGATATCGCCAGGGCCTTCTCTCCTGCCCGACTCCTCGCCGAGCTTGCCCTTGGTGTCCTCGAACGTGTCGCGTGCGGTGTCTTTGACGTCGCGCTCCATGTCCTCGTGCATCTTGGCGTGACGCTGCTTCGGGATACTCTGCAGCCTCTCGGCCGTGTTGCTGAGTATCTCCTTGACCTTGTCGATGATCGACATCGTGAAATTCACCCCGATTCGATGCGACCGGGCCGTACGGCACCCCCTTACCCAGGAGTTGAGAGACTTATCGTTGTGGGACTGCTACCTGTCATCGCCGTTGTGGGCGCCACGGCGGCCGGAAAGTCCGACCTGGCCGTCGATCTGGCGCTCCGGCTGGGCGGTGACGTCATCAACACCGATTCCATGCAGCTTTACCGAGGCATGGACGTCGGAACGGCGAAACTGACCGTCTCCGAACGCAGGGGTGTGCCGCACCATTTGCTGGACATCTGGCCGGTGAGCCGGACCGCGAGCGTCGCCGAGTACCAGGGGCTGGTCCGGCCGTTGATCGACCGGCTCAGGTCGGCGGACCGGGCGGCGGTTCTCGCCGGCGGCTCCGGGCTCTACGTCCGGGCCGCGCTCGACGACCTGGAGTTCCCGGGGACCGACCCGGTCATCCGCGAGCGACTGGAGAAGGAGCTCGCCGAGATCGGACCGGCCTCCCTCCACGAGAGGCTCACCCGGCAGGACCCGGTCGCGGCGGCCCAGATCCTGCCGAGCAACGGCCGCCGGATCGTCCGCGCGCTTGAGGTGATCGAGCTGTCCGGGCGGCCCTTCTCGGCCACCATGCCGTCGTACGACTCGGTCTACGACAGCGTGCAGATCGGTGTCGAGGTGCCGAGGCCGATCCTGGACGAGCGGATCGCCCTGCGGGTGGACCGCATGTGGAACGCCGGCCTCGTCGAGGAGGTGCGGCGGCTCGCCGAGCACGGCCTGGCGGAGGGGCGTACGGCCAGCCGGGCGCTCGGCTACGCCCAGGTGCTGCGCTTCCTCGACGGGGAGTGGACCGAGGAACAGGCCAGGGACGAGACGATCCGGGCCACCCGCCGGTTCGCCCGCCGCCAGGAGTCGTGGTTCCGCCGCGACCCCCGGGTCGTGTGGCTGCCCTTCGACGCCCCCGACCTGACGGACCGGGCGCTCGCCCTGGTCCGGCGGTAGTCCCACGTCAGCCGGAGGCGGGCCCGCGTCCGGCGCGGTCGGCGGCGACTAAAATCCGCTGTTATGCGGTTCGTCAAGGGACACGGCACCCAGAACGACTTCGTCATCATCCCGGATCCGGACGCGGCGCTCGATCTGACGCCCGCTGCCGTCGCGGCGCTGTGCCATCGGCGCGCGGGGATCGGCGGCGACGGCGTCCTGCGCGTGGTGCGCACCAAGCTCTGCCCCGAGGTGGCCGACCAGGCGGGCCGGGCCGAGTGGTTCATGGACTACCGCAACGCCGACGGCAGCGTGGCCGAGATGTGCGGCAACGGCGTGCGGGTCTTCGCCCGCTACCTCGTCGCGTCCGGGCTGGCCGCGCCCGGCGAGTTCGGCGTCGCCACCCGGGCCGGTGTCAGGCGGGTACGGCTGGCCGCCGAAGGCGACGTCACCGTGGACATGGGCCGGCCCCGCGTCCTCGGCGAGAGCCGTACGACCGTGAACGGCCGCGAATACGGCGGCCTGAACGTGAACATGGGCAACCCGCACCTGGCCTGCCTCATCGACGACCCGGTGGCCGGGCTCGACCTCACCGCGCAGCCCGGCTTCGACCGCGACGTCTACCCCGACGGGGTCAACGTCGAGCTGATCAACCGGGTTGACGACCGTACCGTCTCCATGCGCGTGCACGAGCGCGGGTCGGGGGAGACCCGATCCTGCGGCACCGGGGCGGTCGCGACCGCCGTGGCCGCCGCGCACGCCGCCGGGGAGAGCACCGGAACCTGGGCCGTCCGCGTGCTCGGCGGCACCGTGACCGTCACCCTCGACGAGGAGACCAGCCTTCTCTCCGGCCCGGCCGTCCTGGTCGCCTCCGGAGAGTGGCCTGCCGCACTGGACCTCTGATCGACTGTTTTCCCCAACGCCCGGTTAACACATGGGTCGCGGCGTTTGGGGCATGGTCGGTGAGCTGGCAGACTGACTCCCCATGGACGTGGACATCTGGGCCTGGGTCGGCGGCACCCAGCGGGAACTGCACGAAGCCGGCAACGCCGGTCTGGCCGTGGCGCTGGGTGACGTCCCGGCGCAGGCCCTCGAAGGGCGGTACGGGCAGCTCGACATCGTGGCCCCGGCCATCGCCCAGCAGGCGGAGGTGCTCGGCAAGCCGTGGCTGGAGCTCTTCGCCCGCTATTGGCACATGATCGGCCGGGTGGGCGACCGGGCGAACGGCGCGGTCGCGCTCGACGACGCGCGGCAGCTCCTCGAGTTCGCCCAGCGGGACGACGTCCGGGAGTGCCCGGCCGCGTCCGTCGCGGTCGAGGTGCTGGCGATGGCCCAGGCGAACACGGACGGTCCCGGATACGCCGATGAGCGGCTGGCCTCCGTCGGCGCCGCGCTCGACGGCATGGAGCCGGACTCGCTCGCCTTCCCGGGGCTCATCACCCAGTACGTCGCCGCCCTGCTCGACGCGGGCAAGGCCGGCGAGGCGGTCACCTACGCCGAGGCCGCGGTCGAACGGCTGCGGGCCGCCGGCCGCGAGGCGAGCTGGGAGCTCGGCGCGATCTCCGCGCGGGCGCTGCTCGCCGACGGCCGGGCCGAGGCCGCCCTGGCCGCGCTCGACGCGGCCACCGGTTTCAAGCCGGACGACCCGGTCGCCAAGGCGCGCCGCGAGGCGCTGCTGCGCACCGCCATCCTGATCGAGCTCGGCCGTACGGACGAGGCCGTCGAGGCGCTGCCCGACCTCGACGTCGTCGGCGAGCACCCGCGCGAGTGGGTGGAGTGGGCGCTGACGATCGCCAAGCTGGCCGGCAGCGGCTCGATCTCCAACAGCTGGCAGCTCGGCCGGGTGCTGCGCCAGTGGCTCGCGTACTTCGAGACGATGGGCGGGCACCGGGCCCGGGTGGAGCTGGCGCTGGCCGCCGGCGACCTGGCCGTCGCCCGCCAGGCCCTGTGGCAGGCCCGGCTGCTCGCCGACCTGGCCGAGGCGGCGCTGGCCGACCTCAAGACCACGGAGGGCCTCCCCGAGCGGCTCGCCGAGCTGCGCGCCGCCATCGACGCGGCCCCCCTCCTGCCCGCGCCCGGCCCGCAGGAGGAGCTGGTCTCCTACTTCGACGCCGCCGACGGCCGCACGGCCGACCCGGAGCGGTGGGTGGGCTGGCTCTGGCCACTGTCCGGCCGGGACCTGGAGGCGACCCGCCGCCACGCCACCACGCTCGGCTTCCTCGGCTACCCCGGCACCGGGGCGGACATCTACTGGAAGATGATCACGGTGGACGGCGACCCGGCCGCCGCCGCCGAGGAGGACCTCGCGTACCTCACCGGCCTGCTGATCGAGGCGAACCAGGACGAGCGGGTCGAGGAACTCGCCGCCCGCCTGCCCGAGCGGCACTCCCACCTCGCCCTCGCCCGGCTGCACCGCGCCCGCGAGCGCTGGCCGGAGACCGCGGCCGAGGCGGAGCAGGCCGTCGCCGCCGGAGCGGCCGTCGAGGGCCGCCGGCTCTGGTCGGGCGCCGTGCAGCAGCTCGGCGACAACGCCAAGGGCGCCGAGGTCATGCTGCCGCTCCTCGACTCCGACGACGCGGAGGAGGAGGACATCTGGCGGATCATCGTCCTGGCCACCGCGGCCGAGAACTGGACCGCCGTCCGCGCCGCCGCCGCCAAGCTGGGCATGCCGATCCAGTCGGCGGAGGGGCCGATCGAGGAGGAGTGGCACCTCGTCCGCACCATCCTGCCCGCGCCCGACGGCAGCCAGCGGGAGGTGCTCGCCGTACGGACCGGTCCGGCGACGGCGCGCCTCGCGATCCCGCAGCCGCGCGGCATGGACTACAACGCGGGCGACGTGGTCGTGATCGACCCGCGTCCGCTGGAGCCGGTCCCGGAGGACCCCGAGGAGCGGGAGAGCTTCGTCATCCCGTTCGCGGGCGTGACGATGCTGCGCCCCGGCGGGTACACGAGCTGGTTCTTCGACGGCGCGGCGCCCTCGGAGGACGAGTGGACCGAGTTCAACGAGCTGCTCGCCGAGCGCGGCTGGCCGATGTGGGTCTACAGCGACGAGAACTACCAGGTGAACCACCCGGCGACCGGTGAGCGGCTGCCCGGAGTGTTCGGCTGGATCGCGGTGCCGCCGACGGTGGCCCCGGCCGAGCTGGACGCGGTGCTCGACGACGCGACCGAGCAGTGGGTGCACCCGCTCGCCTGGCTCGACCTCGCCCGTGAGGTCGGGATCGAGGTCGAGCGGCACGAGCGCATCTCCAAGGAGTACGGCCTCTGATTCCCGGCTCTCCGGTCACGGAGAGCTCGCGAGAGCGTGAGGGGCGTCCGCCCCGGTCTCACCCGACCGGGGCGGACGCCCCTTTCTCGTCGCGGGGCTTCAGGGCCTCTCCGGCGGCGTCGGGGAGGTGTGGCGGATGACGAGGGAGGCGTGCACGTCCTCGCCGGTCTCCGCGGCGTACATGTGCGGCATGTCGGACACCCAGCTCGCGTGGCCGCCGGCCGGGATGACGATCGGGCGGTCGAGCGGGCCCACCTTGGCGGTCCCGGTGAAGACGGTGAGGAACTCCACGGCGCCCAGCGGGTGGGCGGGGGAGATCTGCACCCGGCCCGGCCTGATCCGCAGCCGGTAGAGCTCGGTCGTGACGCGGCCGTCCACGAAGGTCTCCAGGAGCGCCGCGGAGACCGCGTCCCCGTGGACCACCTCCGGCGGGACGGTTCCCCGCGCGGGGTCGGTCGGCGCGTCCGTGAGCAGGGCCGCGAGGGGCACGTCGAGCTGGGCGGTGATCGCGTAGAGGGTCTCGACGGTCGGGTTGCGAGTGCCGGCCTCCAGTCCGGACAGCGTGGCCTTGCCGACGCCCGCCCGCAGGGCCAGCTCCGACAGGGAAAGGCCGCGTTCGGCGCGCAACCGCCGGACGCGGCGGCCGACCTCGGCGGCGAAGGCGGCGGAGTTCTCCCTCATGTGCCCAGTATCAGGCTCATCCGTTCCGTTTGCGGAACGCGACGGCATAAACTCTGTGTTCCGTATACGGAACGAACGGAGTTCTGCCATGGGGCGCGTGCTGCAGCCGATCCTCGCCGGGGTCGTCCTGGCCGTCGTGGGCTTCGCCAGTTCGTTCGCCGTCGTGCTCGCCGGGCTACGGGCCGTCGGGGCCGACCAGGCTCAGGCGACGTCCGGGCTGCTGGCGCTCTGCCTCGCGATGGGGATCCTCGGGATCGTGCTCGGGCTGCGCTACCGCATGCCGATGAGCGTCGCCTGGTCCACACCGGGCGCCGCGCTGCTGGCGTCGATCGGGTCGGACGGCGCCGATCACTGGGCCGATCACCGAACCGACTACCGGGCCGCGCTGGGCGCCTTCGCCGTCACCGGCCTGCTGTTCGTGCTGGCCGGGCTGTCCGACCGGTTCAGCCGACTACTGCACGCCATCCCCGCCCCGCTGGCCGGGGCCATGCTCGCCGGAGTGCTGCTGCCGCTGTGCCTGGCTCCCGTCCAGGCGGTCGTACAGTTCCCCGGGCCGGCGATACCGATCGTCGTCGCCTGGGCGGTGCTGTTCCGCTTCGCGCGGAGGTGGGCGGTGCCGGGCGCGCTGGTCGTCGCCGTCACCGTCATCCTGCTCACCCAGCCCCGGGCGGAGCACGGCGGCGGCCTGTGGCCCGCGGTGACCGTCGAGGCGCCCGCGTTCTCGGTCGGCGCCGTGGTCGGCATCGCGATCCCGCTGTTCATCGTCACGATGGCGTCCCAGAACGTGGCCGGGATGAGCATGCTCGCGACGTACGGCTACCACCCGAGGCTCCGGCCGATCCTGACCTCGACGGGGCTCGCCACGATCGCCGTGGCCCCCTTCGGCGGGCACGCCGTCAACCTCGCGGCGATCACGACGGCGCTGGCGGCGGGCCCGGACGCGCATCCCGACCGGGAGCGGCGCTGGATCGCCTCGGTCACCGGCGGGGTCGTGTACATCGTGCTCGGCCTGTCCATTGGGCTGACCGTCTCGCTGATCGCCGGATCGCCGCCGCTGCTCATCGAGACGGTGGCGGGGCTGGCGCTGCTGGCCACGCTCGGGTCGGCGGTCCAGGCCGCCGTCGCGAACGAGGGGGAGCGCGACGCGGCGGTGGTCACGTTCGTGGTCACCGCGTCGGGGATCGCTCCCTTCGGCATCGGGGCCGCGTTCTGGGGGCTCGCGGCCGGCCTGGCCTTCCGCGCCCTGCTGGGCAGGCGGCGCAACCCCGCCACGGCGGCGGAAGTGTCCTCCGCCACGCCGTCCGTGTCCGGCTCCGCTCCCGAGCCCGTGTCCGGCTCCGTCCCCGTTCGCGAGCCCGTGTCCGGGTTGACTGGAGAACCTGACATTTCCCGATAATTACTACTTCTTGACCCTTTGCTATACCTAGGTAGGAAATTCCTTGACCTAGGGGTGGCAATGCGGGCACGCGGATCCAGGGCGATCCTCGGTTTCTCGGTGGTGGCGGCCGTACTGGCGGGCTGTGGGCCGCTGGACGTACAGGACGCCGGAGTCGAACACCTCGCCAAGAGCGCCTCGCCGAAGGCGGGCGGGAGCGGGCGGGGGGCCAGTCCGCTGGAGAACACCGATGGGACGCGGCCGGGGCTCGCGCCCATCACGGGAGCGAAGGAGAAGGCGAAGGCCCGCGACCTCATCGAGAAGGTCGCCACCAAGAAGCGCGGCACCAAGGACGGATACAGCCGGGACAAGTTCGGCTCCGCATGGAGCGACAGCGTGGACGACATTCCCTTCGGCCGCAACGGCTGCGACACCCGCAACGACCTCCTCCGGCGGGACGGTCAGAAGCTGCAATATCGCGAGGGGTCAACCTGCATCCTCATCTCCATGACGCTGGACGACCCCTACACCGGCAAGACGATCGACTGGCGCAAGGAGAAGGCCGCCGAGGTCCAGATCGACCACGTCATGCCGCTCTCCTACGACTGGCAGATGGGCGCGTCGCGGTGGAGCGACGCCAAGCGCAAGCAGATCGCCAACGACCCGCTCAACCTGCTGCCCGTGAACGGGTCGATGAACGCGTCGAAGAGCGACTCCGGCCCGGCCAACTGGCTCCCGCCGGTCATCGAGATCCGCTGCTCGTACGCCGTGCGGTTCGCGCAGGTCGCGCTGAAGTACGAGCTGCCGGTGACCCTCGAGGACAAGACGATCATGCTGGAGCAGTGCGCCTGACGACGTGATCGCCTGATCGGGGCCCGCTCCTATGGCCGTGAGGAGCGGGCCCTCGATCAGGCGCGCGGCGGAAAGCCGGAGATCAGCCGCAGCCCACGTGCGGGTCGTCGACCTTGGGAGCCGTGTCCTCGACCGAGACCGTCAGCTGGGCCGTGGAGGCGACCAGGCTGCCGAGCGGCGCCTTGGCCTCCTTCTCGTCCACCACGATGCCGCGCTCGCCCAGCAGCTCGTACGTCTCGGGGTGGAAGACGATGTCCTCGCGGACGCCGGCAGACTCGCGCCCGACGCCGATGCCCTTGCGCCCGGCCGCGTCCTCGGCGTCCTCGGTGACGGTGACGCCGGGGATCGTCGCCGCCGCCTTGAACAGCGCGGCGCGCTGCGCGGCGGGCATGTACGTCTCCCTGAGCAGGTCGCCCACGGCCGTCCAGGCCGCGGCGTCCGCCGGTCTGTCGCCGTGTTCCCTGGAGTACAGGTAGGCGCGCATGCCCTCGGCGTCCTCCGGCAGCTTCTTCAGGCTGGTGTACGCGGTGTCGGAGACGCGGCCGCAGGTGGGCAACGCGTTCCACTCGGTGCCCGGCTTCTCCTGGTTCGCCTCCTTGGGAAGCGGCCAGCCGGGGTAGGCGCGCGGCGCCAGATTCTCGATCTTGAGCGCGCCGTCCCTCGTGCCGTCCGCCGAGAGCCAGATCGCCCGTTTGGTCCGGTAGAGGTAGCGGTTCTCATCCTCCTGAGCGCCGCTTCGAGGATCCAGATCGACGTGGAAGGCCCCGTACATCGTCTCGGACGTGACCTTGATGAACTGGTCGTCGCGCGGGTGCAGGTCGGTCACCGCGCGGGCGGCGCGGCCGAGCACCTCCTCCGCCGACACCTTCGCGATCCTCGGCAGGGTGACCGCGGCCGGCCCGCCGGCGCTCGCCGTGTTCACCGAGCCCGTCCCGGCGTCCTTCGCGCCGGGGGCGAGCGTGCCGACCGCGACGACGCTCGCCGCCGCGACCGCGAGCGCCCCGGCGAGCACGATGCCGTACGGCCGCCGCCGGCGTGCGGCCGGGCCGGTCAGGGCCCGCCGGGCGGCGAGCCTGGCTTCCTGCGAGTACGGCGCGGCCTCCGGGCGGTCCTGCCTGACCATCTCGATTTCGTCGTTCATCCGATTGGCTCCTCGGGAAGGTGAAGGTGGCGGCGGAGCTTCGCCCTGATCCGGTGCAACCGGGAGCGGACCGTGCCGACAGGGATCGTGAGGGCCTCGGCCGTCTCCTCGTAGGAGAGGTCGGCCCAGGCGATGAGCAGGAGCAGGTCCCGCTCGGCCGCGGACAGCCGCGCCAGGGCGGCGGCGAGCGCGGGCCGCATGGCGGCGGCGCTCGCGCGTTCGGCGCTGCGCTCCTCCTCGTGGAGCACCGCCCCGGGCCCGTCCGCGCCGCCCGCGGCCTTGGCCAGCGACCTGAGCCGGCGCGTCTCCGAGCGGCGATGCCCGGAGATCAGCTTGCCCGCGATGCCGTACAACCAGGGCCGGGCGTCCGGCCGGGTCAGGTCGTACTTGTGCCGCTTGCGGAAGGCGACGAGGAAGGTCTCCGCGGTCACGTCGTCGGCCTGGCCGAGTTCGGGGCCGAGACGGCGGGAGACGTAGGCGTGGATCTCGTCCGCGTACCGGTCGAAGACGCCGGAGAACTCCTCCGGCGTCTCCAGGGAGGCACGGATCAGCCCGGCGTCCGTCGAACCGTCCGGCTCGGCCGGGTCGCCGGCCGGCAGGTCCAGACGCGGAGCCGTCGAACTCACCACCCGCTCCGCCTCTCCGCCAAGGAGGGCGCGAAGGGTGGGCCTCCGGTTTCTATCAACATGAGGAGGATGGGTCCTTCCAGGGATAGGCGGGCGCCGACGCGCCCTTCATCTCCTCCTCCGCCGCTCGCGGGGATCGAGTTCCATCCCGTCCTCCTCGTGGATCAGCCGGTCTCGTGAATCAGGAACCCGTTGTGGTCCCTGGCGGTGCCTCCGCCGCGGGCGGCGATGGTCAGGGCGACCCGGCGGGCCGTCTCGGCGAGGCCCGGACCGCGCACGCCGTCGTCCACGCAGACGGAGTAGCCGGTCTCGTCCTCGTCCTCCTCTACGACGATCTCGACCGGGCTCGCGCCGCAGCTCAGCACGGTGATCCCCCCGGCCACGGCGCGGGCGGTCAGGCCGGGCAGCTCTCCGGCGAGCGCCGCGACGAGCTCGGCGACGGGGACCGGCCGTCCGCCGGTGACCTCGGCCAGGTCCGCCGGGGGTTCCGGCCCGCGCGGGTGCACCGTGCCGTTCAGCCGCTCGGCCAGGCCGGCCGCCAGTGCCATGGGCCGGTCGTACTCGCCGCCCTCCTCGTCGTCGATGTTGCCCGCGACGTAGGCGGTCTGCCATCCGGCCGGGATCCCCGCCCTCGCCGCCAGCCCCGGAGCCAACGCGATCGGGCCGCGCAGCCGCACGTTGCCGCCCACCCGCAGGCCGTCGCCGTACGGCCGGGCGTCCGGAGCGTGCAGCCGTACGACCTCCAGTACGGACGCCGGGTCGGGCACGTACGGCAGGAGCAGCGTCGGCCCCTTGCGCAGCCGCCGGGCCAGGAAGAAGTCGGAGAAGAGTCCCATGACGCCAAGTGTCGGGAGCGTGACTTGGGCCTCGCTTGTACGCCACCTGCTGACCCTCCCGGCCGTCCGCCGGGTCGTGTCCGTAAGATCGCCGGGCCTACGCGCGCGCCCCGCGGACCTCGATCGAGGCGAGCAGGTCGGTGCTGGCCCGCGTGATCTCCTCGACCGCCCGCTCGAACGCGGCGGCGTTGTGCGCGGCCGGGGCCCGGAACCCCGAGATCTTCCTGACGTACTGCAGCGCGGCGGCCCGGATGTCGTCGTCGGTCACGTCGTCCGTGAAGGGCGGGCGCAGGGTCTTGATGCTTCGGCACATGCGCCCCATCCTCCTCGTTCTCGTGCCGCCCGGCACCCCGGAGCTTCCCGTGAGCCCTCAGCCGCCGAAGACGGAGGCGCCGAAGTCGTCCGCCACCGCGCGCAGGGAGGCGGCCAGCTCCTCGCGGTCGTGCGCGTCGATCCGCTCGGCCGGCCCGGACACCGACATCGCCGCCAGCACCCGGCCGCCGCTGTACACGGGCACCGCAAGGCAGTGGACGCCGCTCTCCTCCTCGCCCAGGTCCAGCGCGTACCCGCGCTCGCGGACCCGGCCGATCTCGGTGAGCAGCTCGTCCATCTCGACGATCGTCCGGTCGGTGCGGCGCGGCAGGCCGGTACGCACGAGGACGGCCGCGGCGTCCGGCCGGTCGGCCAGCAGCACCTTGCCCACCGCCGTGCTGTGCGGAAGCACCCGCCGCCCGACCTCGGCGAACATCCGCAACCGGCGCGGCGACGGCACCTGCGCCACGTAGACCACGAAGTCGCCCTCCAGCACCGCCATGTTGGCGGTCTCGCCGGACAGCTCGACCATCTTCGCGAGGTACGGCTCGGCCCACGCGGCGACCATCCGCTCCGCCGCGCCGCCGATCCGCAGCAGCGCGCCGCCGAGGGCGTACCTGCGGTCGCTCTCCTGCCGGACGTAGCCGCGCGCGAGCAGCGTCTGCAGCAGCCGGTGGATCGTGCCGTACGGCAGGCCGGTCCGGGCGGCGATCTCCGACAGCCCGGCCGCGCCGCCCTGGCCGGCCAGGGCCTCCAGCACGTCGAGCGCCCGCTCGACGCTCTGCACGCTCACGGACGCACCGTCCTCATCCCGTTCATCGGCCGCCCAGCGCGCGGGCGCCGAGCCCGCGCAGGCTGGCATCGAGCACCTCTGCGGTGTGCGCCACCCTCATCCCGCCCTCTCCCGACCTGCGCATCGCGGCCGCGATCTGCATGGAACAGCCGGGGTTCGCGGAGACCAGCACGTCGGCGCGGGTCGCCAGAACGTGCCGGGCCTTGCGGTCGCCCAGATCTCGGGCGGGCCCCGGCTGGAAAAGGTTATATGTCCCCGCCGACCCGCAGCAGACGGCCGACTCCGCGATCTCCCGCAGTTCCAGGCCGGGGATCGCGCGCAGCAGTTCACGGGGCTGGGAACGCACTCCTTGGGCGTGCGCCAGATGGCACGCGTCGTGGTAGGCCACGGTGACCGGCAGGGGATGGCGGGGTGCCACCGGTCCCAGCTCGACCAGGTATTCGGCGAGGTCGCGCACCCGCAGCGCCGCGGCCCGCTCCGCCCAGCCTCCGGGCTCGTCCTTGAGCACCTCGGCGTACTCCTTCATGCTCGACCCGCAGCCGGCCACGTTCACGACGACGGCCTCCACGCCGGCCCGCTCGAATGTCTCGATCGTGCGCTTGGCGAACCGGCGGGCGTCCCGGCCCGAGTGCAGCGACAGCGCGCCGCAGCATCCCTGCCGCGGAGGGATCACCACGTCGCAGCCCTCCAGCGCGAGCACACGCGCCGTCGCCGCGTTGACCTGGGGGAAGAACTGGCTCTGCACGCATCCGACGAGCATGCCCACGGTCGCCCGGCGCCGTCCGACGGCGTGGACGCGCGGCGGCAGCCGTACCGGCCGGGCGGGCGGCGGGACGAGCTCGGCCATGGCGCCCAGGGAGGGATGCACCCGTTCCAGGAACGGCCGCAGCCGCGTGGCCAGCCGCATCGGCAGGCGCAGCGCGCGCAGCCGCCGCCCGTACGGGAACAGCGTGAAGACCAGCTCCCTGATCGCCCGCTCCTCGGGGGTGCGGACGTGCTCCCGCTCCACCACGGCCCGGGTCTGCTCGATGAGCCGGTCGTACCGCACGCCGGACGGGCAGGCGGTCACGCAGGCCATGCAGCCGAGGCAGGCGTCGAAGTGGCCCGCCATCTCCGGGGTGACCGGGGTGCCCTCGACGTGCTGCGCCATGAGGTGGATCCGGCCGCGCGGCGAGTCCATCTCCTCGCCCCACAGCACGTACGTCGGGCAGGTGGGCAGGCAGAACCCGCAGTGCACGCAGTCTTTGATCAGCTCGGGGTCCATGATCAGATCCCTCCCACGAACCGGCCGGGGGACATCCGGTGATCGGGGTCGAAACGGTCCTTGATCCGGCGCATGAGCGCGAGGCCGCCCACGTGCCCCCACGGGTCCACGCGCCGCGCGACGGGTTCGGGCGCGGAGAGCACGACGACCCGGCCCGCGTCCGCCAGCTCGGCGCGGAGCGCGGAGACGAGGGCCGCCGCGGCGGCCGGATCGGTCTCCGCGGGGAGCGCCACGCGGAGCACCGCCGACGCCAGGGAGCCCCGTACGGCCGCGTCTGTCCTGGCCAGGGCGCCCGCGAAGAGGCCGGGAAGCCGTGACGGCACGGTCCTGATCTCCACCAGGACGCCCCCCTCTCTGGGGTGCCCGCCGGGCTCATAAGACGGTCCGGGGCCGGGCCGTCCCGGTTCCGGAAGCCGTCCCCACCATCGCGGCGGTTCGTCCGCGACTCGTGCCTTCTCGCCCAGCAGGTCCCGTACGGCCTGGGCGCGTTCGGCGGCGGCCGCGCCCTCGACGAGCACCGCGACGGCGCAGGGACCGTCCGGGGCGAGCCGGTCCAGCTCGACCGCGCTCGGCTCGGCCTGGGACGCGGTGACGGCCGGGACGACGGTGAGGATCTCATCCGGCGCCGCGTCCGGCCATACGACCCACGCGCGGGCCGCCGGCAGCGGGTGCAGCCGGAACGTCGCGTCCGCGATCACCCCGAGCGTGCCGTACGAGCCGGTGAACAGCTTGCCCAGGTCGTAGCCCGCGACGTTCTTGACGACCTTGCCGCCCGCCTTGGCGATCGTGCCGTCCGCGAGGACGACGGTGATCCCGATGAGCAGGTCGCGCGCGGTGCCGTACCGGAGGGCGCGCGGGCCCGCGAGGCCGGCGGCGAGCAGGCCGCCGACGGTGCCGCCCTCCAGCGGAGGGTCGAGGGCCAGCTCCTGCCTCTTCGCGGCGAGCGCCTCGGCCAGCGTCTCCACCGGCACTCCGGCCTGGACGCGGACCACCAGGTCGCCCGCCTCGTGCTCCAGGATCTCGTTGAGGCGGCAGGTGTCGATCAGCACGTCGCACCGCTCGGGCGGGCGGCCCCAGTGCAGCGTGGTCCCGGCGCCGGCCACCACGACGGCGAGGTCGTGCGCGCCGCTCACCCGCATCACGGCGGCGATCTCCCGGGTGGTCTCCGGGAGGGCCACCCAGCGCGGCGGGACCCCGGCGACCGCGTCGTCCGGGCCCGCGGGCCGGATCGTCACGCCCGCCGCGGCGAGCGCGGCTCCGGGGCCGGTCGCGCCGTTCATCAGAACGGCTCCGCCCGGCCGGATTCGACGAGAGGATGGACTCCCTTGCGGACGCCCGGCACCTCGCCGCACAACCGAGGGGTGGGGAAGACCTTCCCGGGGTTGGACAGACTGCGGGGATCGAAGGCGCAGCGGACGAGCTGCATCGTGTCCAGGTCCTCCTCCGTGAACATTTTCGGCATATATCGGGACTTGTCGACGCCGACGCCGTGCTCGCCGGTGATCGATCCGCCGTGCTCGATGCACAGGTCGAGGATCCGCCCGCTGACCATGGCGGCACGCTCACCCTCGCCCGGGGTCGCGTCGTCGAACAGGACCAGCGGGTGCAGGTTCCCGTCGCCCGCGTGGAAGACGTTGGCCACGCGGATGCCGTACTCCTCCTGGAGCCGGTCGATCCCGGCCAGCACCTCGGGGAGCGCCGTGCGCGGGACCACGCCGTCCTGCACGATGTACGCCGGGCTGATCCGGCCGACGGCCGCGAACGCCGACTTGCGTCCCTTCCAGATGGCGGCCCGCTCCTCGGCGGAGGCCGCGACCCTGATCTCGAACGCGCCGGACTCCCGGCAGATCCGCTCCACCGCGGCGAACTGGTGCTCCACCTCGGCCCGGGGGCCGTCCAGCTCCACGATGAGAACCGCCCCCGCCCCCTCGGGGTACGCGCACCCGACCGCGGCCTCGGCCGCCTCGACGGCCAGCGCGTCCATCATCTCGATGGCCGCCGGGACGATGCCCGCCGCGATGATCGCCGACACCGCCGCACCGCCCCCCTCGATGCTCCCGAACGCCGCGAGCAGGGTGGTGACCGCCTCCGGCGCCCGCGAGAGCCGTACGGTGATCTTGGTGGCGATGCCGAGCGTGCCCTCGGAACCGACGAAGGCGCCGAGCAGGTCGTAGCCCGGGTCCAGCGCCGACAGCTCCACGATCTCGCCGTCGGGGGTGACGATCTCCAGGCCGAGGATGTGGTTGACGGTGAACCCGTATTTCAGGCAGTGCGCGCCGCCGGCGTTCTCCGCGACGTTGCCGCCGATTGAGCAGACCTGCTGGCTGGACGGGTCGGGCGCGTAGTAGTAGCCCTGCTCGCGCACCGCTTCGGTGATCGCCAGGTTGGTCACCCCCGGCTCGACCACCGCCCGCCGGTTCGGCAGGTCGATCTCCAGGATGCGCCGCATCCGGGACGTGACGATCAGCACGCCGTCGGTCCGGGGGAGCGCGCCGCCGGACAGCCCGGTCCCCGAGCCGCGCGCCACGAACGGCACGCCGTACTCGCCGCACAGCCGGACCACGGCGGCGACCTGCTCGGCGGTCTCCGGGAGGACGACGATCCCCGGCATCGCCCGGTGGAGGGTCAGCCCGTCGCATTCGTACGTCCGCAGGCGTACGGGATCGGTGATCACCGCGCCTGCCGGCAGCAGCTCCGCGAACCGGGCGGCCAGCCGGTCCAGGACCGCATCGGACATCGGATCTCCTTCGGCGTCGAGACGCCCGCCCTTTCACCATGATGCAGGATGAGACGCCCAACGCTTCAGCGCCATCTAGCCAGGAACCTCGGGCGTTCACGCCCGAGAGGAATGGCTTCCCTCTTCGTGGTTTTGTTGTTACGGTTCGTGTTGCAGTGGCGGGACTGAACGCACCCGGTATGCCGGGGAACGGCTCTCTGGTCTGTTATCGACATCGCAACGCGGCGTGGTTCGCCACGCTGGGCAGTGAGTCACGCTGCCGTACGCGGCCTGAACCGTCGAATCCATCGATGGCGAGGAGCTGCAAGCTCGGTCGTTTACGGCCGAGAAGCTGACTCCATCACCGCGCAGGGGAGCGCCCGGCCGGGAGCGGCCAGGCGGGCCGCGGAGCTCCTCGTCAGGGGAGCCGCGCGTACGCGGGCAGGGTGAGGAACTCGGCGAAGTCGTCGTCGAGCGCGACCTCCTTGAACAGGGCGGTCGCCTCGGCGAACAGCTTCTCGTCGTAGCCGGGCTCGGCGGCGAGCTTGTCCAGCTCCTCGCCGATGATCCGCTCGACGTGCTCGCGCGTCACGACCGCGCCGGTGTCGGCGAGCTCGATGTCGTTGTGGATCCACTGCCAGATCTGCGAGCGGGAGATCTCGGCGGTCGCCGCGTCCTCCATCAGGTTGTGGATCGCGACCGCGCCGAGCCCGCCCATCCAGGCCGCGAGGTAGCGCAGGGCGACGTCCACGTTGTTGCGCAGGCCCGCCTCGGTGATCTCGCCCGGCGTCTTGGAGACCGCGAGCAGGTCCTCGGCGGTGACCCGCACGTCCTCACGCAGCCGGTCGAGCTGGTTGGGACGGTCGCCGAGCACGCCGTCGAAGACCTCCCGGCAGATCGGCACCAGGTCGGGGTGGGCGACCCAGGAGCCGTCGAAGCCGTCGCCGGACTCACGGGTCTTGTCGGCGCGCACCTTCTCCAGCGCCACCTTGTTGACCTCGGGGTCGCGGCGCGACGGGATGAACGCCGCCATGCCGCCGATCGCGTGCGCGCCCCGCTTGTGGCAGGTGCGGACCAGCAGCTCGGTGTACGCGCGCATGAACGGCGCGGTCATCGTGACCGCGTTGCGCTCGGGAAGCAGGAACTCCCGGCCCCGGGTGCGGAACTTCTTGATGACGCTGAACAGGTAGTCCCACCGGCCCGCGTTCAGGCCCGCCGAGTGCTCGCGCAGCTCGTAGAGGATCTCCTCCATCTCGAACGCCGCCGGGTAGGTCTCGATCAGCACGGTGGCCCGGATCGTGCCGCGCGGGATCCCGCGCAGCTCCTGCGCCCGGACGAACACGTCGTTCCAGAGCCGGGCCTCCAGATGCGACTCCATCTTCGGCAGGTAGAAGTACGGCCCGCGGCCCTTGGCGATCTGCCGCTCCGCGCAGTGGAAGAAGTAGAGGCCGAAGTCGAGGAGCGACGCCGACACCTCCTCCCCGTCCACCAGGACGTGCTTCTCGGGCAGGTGCCAGCCGCGCGGGCGGACCACGATCGTGGCCAGCTCCTCGTCCGGCCGCAGCGCGTACGTCTTGCCACCGGTCTCGAAGTCGATCTCGCGGTCGAGGGCGGCCCGCAGGTTGAGCTGCCCGTTGACCGTGTTCTCCCAGGTGGGGGCGTTGGCGTCCTCGAAGTCGGCGAGCCACACCTTGGCCCCCGAGTTCAGCGCGTTGATCGTCATCTTGCGGTCGACCGGGCCGGTGATCTCGACCCGGCGGTCCTCCAGGCCGGGGGCGGGGGGTGCGACCCGCCACTCCGACTCGCGGACGTTCCCGGTCTCGGGGAGGAAGCCGAGCGTCCCGCCGGCCGACAGCTCCGCCTGGCGGGCCTGCCGCGCGTCGAGCAGCTCGAGCCGGCGCGCGTTGAACTCCCGCTGGAGCGTGGCGACGAAGTCGAGGGCCTCGGTGGTGAGGATCTCGTCGAACCGGTCCAGGAGCGGACCTCTGATCTCAACGCCTTCCATCGCGCTTCCTTTCCCCGCGTCGTATTTCCATGATGTGGAAAACGAATTCTGGATTATGGAATTGAACGGTACTCTCCGGGTGAGAGCAAGGTCAACATCGGGGGTCGTCTCAGGGGAGGGCAGGGGGCTTCCCCGATGGGCGCCATCCCCGGCCGCCAGCAAAATCAGGGGCATGAGAAGGAAGAACATTGCCGTCCTGGGGCTCGCGCTCGGCCTCGGCCTCGCCATTTCCGCCTGTGACCTGCGGTTCGGTAGCTACACCGAGCGCGAAACGCTGACGTACGACGTCGGGGAGAAGGTCACCGCGATGACCGTGCGGACCGGAGGCGGTGACGTGACGGTGAACGCGTCCGACAGATCCGACATCAGGGTCACGGAGACGGTGCACTGGTCGGGGAACAAGCCCCGCGACGGGCACCGGGTGAACGGTGACACGCTGGACCTTGAATACGACTG
The DNA here is from genome assembly GCF_050947145.1 of Microtetraspora malaysiensis. Lineage (NCBI taxonomy): Bacteria > Bacillati > Actinomycetota > Actinomycetes > Streptosporangiales > Streptosporangiaceae > Microtetraspora > Microtetraspora malaysiensis. The sequence continues at coordinate 7,477,781 of NZ_CP191998.1, read as the reverse complement.
CAACAGGTGCGGGGTCGATTACCGCATCGAGATACCGCGCGCGCTGAATGTGAAGATCGACACTGGCGCGGGCGACATCACGCTCCGCTCGCTCGGCGGCCCGCTTGAGCTGCACTCCGGCACCGGCGACGTCGAAGCCACAGGGCTCGCGAGCCGGAAGGTCTCGGCCCAGACCGGCACGGGAGATGTGCGGCTGAAGTTCACCGCGGCGCCCGAGGACGTCAGCGCGGAGGCCGGCACCGGCGATGCCATGCTCTGGCTTCCGGCGGAGAAGTACGACGTGACCGCCGAGGCCGGGATCGGCAAGCGGACGATCGAGGTCGACAACGGCTCCTCCTCGCCCCGGAAGGTCCTCGTCACGAGCGGCGTGGGCGACGCCAAGGTGCTCAAGATCTGACCGTCCGGCCGCGCGGAGGGGAGGCGGCCGGACACGGGCGGAGACTCAGCCCAGGACAGGATGATTGGCCCGGAACACGCCCATCGGGTCGTGGTCGCGCTTGACGTCCCGCAGCCTCGCCAGCACGTCACCGGGGAACGCGGCCGCCGCGCCCTCCTCGTGCCCCAGGAACGTGAACGGCTTGCGCCCGCTCGTGTGCGGGGTCAGCGCCCGGACGATCGACGCCTGCCGCTCCCTGATCCCCGCCGCCACCTCTGGGGTCGCCGGCACGCCCAACATCCCGAGCAGGTACGGCTCCGCGACGCGACCGCAGGCCCCGACGTCCTTCGCCGGCCGCGCCAGCGCTCCGCCGAGATGCCGCAGCTGCACATATGCCAGCGGCGCTACCGAGCCCGGCCCCGCCGAGGCCAGTAGCGCCGTGGCCGCCGCGTCGTCGAGCGCCGTCAGCAACTCGCCACGGAACAGGGACGGGGTGGGCTCCGTCGGCTCGGCGCAGACGTCGCCGAGATCAGCCACATCCAGCGCACACCTCGTGTCGAGGATCACGCCCGGGACGGAGTCGAACCGGCGCAGCAGCGCCCGGCCCTCCGTCGGATCGCCGAGGAAGACGGCTTCGACGGTCACCGCCGACAGACCGCGCAGCGGCTCGGGCACGCTCGGGAACGGCGGGAACTGCAGCAGGTGGAACCACACGCTCAGCTCGTCCGGGGCCGTCGCGGTGACGGAGCGGTACGCCGCCAGCACCTCCTGCGCGCGCTCCGCCGGCCACACGAGGCGCCCGCCGTAGAGGGAGGGCGCGGGGTACAGGTCGATCTCCATCGCGGTCACCAGCGCGAAGTCGCCGCCTCCGCCCCGCAGCGCCCAGAACAGGTCGGGGTCGGAGTCCGCGGTGACCCGGCCTCGCTCGCCCTCGGCGTCCACCACCTCGAAGGCGCGTACGGCGTCGGCCGCGAAGCCGTGCGCCCGGCCGAACCAGCTCAGCCCGCCACCCAGGGTGAAGCCGGTCGCGCTCACCACAGGGGAGCTGCCCGCGAGTCCCGTGAGCCCGTGCCGACCGGCGGCCCGAAGGACGTCGCCCCAGCTCGCGCCCGCCTCGACGCGGGCCGTCCGCGCCGCCGCGTCCACCTGGACGCCGCGCATCCGGCCGGTCCTGAGCAGGATCGCCCCCTCGAACGCGGCCGGAGCGTGGCCGTACGCCTGTGCGGCCACGCCGACGCCGGCGAGCCGCGCGGCCGCCGTGACGGCCGCGGCGTCGGCGGCGTCCTCCGCCTCCACGACGGCGAGCACGTTCTGCTCGACGGCGGGGTCCCACGGTGCGCGCGCGGCGTCGAAGCCCTCGTCGCCCCTGACCAGAACCCGTCCGCGCACCGTACGGCGGAGGTCCTCGCCCAGGGTCGCCGCCACGCCGCCCGCGGTAATGCTGTCGCTCATCTCGTCTGTCCCTCTCTCACTCTTCGGGGTGTTGTGATCGAGGGTGGAGTTCGGTCCTTGCGGCATTCCTGGAGTCCGCTAGCGGACTCCGCAAGTCGCCTTCAAACGGGTATTGCGTCCCCCCTCTGACGAGGCTTTACGCTTGCGTGGCCGATTAGATAGGAACGCCATGGATTCGTTGTTCTTCCGGCTTTTCGGGCATTTTGAAGTGCTCTCCGGGGACGGCGGGCGGTTGGACCTGGGGGCGCGGAAACAGCGCGCCGTCCTCGCCCTGCTCGCGCTCGAACCCGGGCGAACCGTCTCGCTCGACCGGCTGATCGACGAGGTCTGGGCCGACGAGGCGCCGTCGAGTGCCACGGGAACGCTCCAGGCGTACATCTCGCATCTTCGGCGGGTACTCGAACCCGGCCGCGCGCCGCGTACGCCGCCCACGGTCCTGCTGACCCGCGAACCCGGTTACATGCTGGCCATCGCCCCGCGGCAGGTCGATCTCTCGTGCTTCGCCTCCTGGGCCGAGGAGGGCCGCCGGGCGGCCGCCGCACGCCGATACGGCACGGCACTGGAGGCGTTGGACCGGGCGCTCGGAATGTGGCGGGGTGAACCGCTGGCGGAGTTTGCGGACCACGAGTTCGCCCAGCCCGTGATCGCCCGCCTGGTCGAACAACGGGTCCTGGCCGAGGAGGACCGGTTCGAGGCCAGGCTCGCCCTGGGCGACAGCGGGTCATGCGTCGCCGACCTCGAGCACATGGTGGAGGCCCACCCGTACCGCGAGCGCTCCTGGGGGCTGCTCGTTCTCGCCCTCTACCGGTCGGGACGGCAGGCCGACGCGCTGGGCGCGCTCCGCCGGGTGCGCGCTCTGCTCTCGACGGAGCTGGGCATCGAACCCGGCCCCGAACTGCGGCGGATCGAAAAGGCGGTGTTCGATCAGTCCGCGTCGCTCGACGGGCCCGGGGGGCCGGGAGGGCCCTCCCTCGACGAAGTCGCGGCCCCCGGCGGGCCCGCGCCGGTCGATCCGCCTCTCCCACATGTGGCGGTCCCGGCCGCCGCGCCCAAACCGCCACGCCCCCGCTCCGAGCCGCTCATCGCGCGGGCTCACCATCTCTCCCGCGTCGCCGACCGCCTCGGCGACGTACGGCGCGGCCGGGGCGGGGTGGTGCTGGTGACCGGCGAAGCGGGCATCGGCAAGACGCGCCTCGCGCAGTCCGCCGCCGAGGAGGCCGAGGCGCGCGGGATCTCGGTCGTCTGGGGACGCTGCGTCGAGGACCACGGGGCGCTGCCGTTCTGGCCCTGGCTCCAGGCGCTGCGCGCACTCGGCGAGCGGGGAGATCGGGCCGCCGGGATCCTCGCCGGAGAGGGGACGGACGTCCCCGCCGACCCGGGCGCGGCCCTCTTCGAGCTGTACGAGCAGGTGCTCTCGGCGCTCATCTCGGCGGGCGGCCCCACCCTCGTCGCGCTCGACGACCTGCACGCGGCGGACGCCTCGTCGCTGCGGCTGCTCGGCTACATGGCGGGCCGGCTGGGCCGCGCGTCCGTGCTCGTCCTGGCCACGCTGCGGCCCGAGCCCGGCGCCGATCCGGAGCAGCTCAGCGAGACGCTCGCCGCGCTGGCCCGCGACCCCGGGACCGAGCGCATGACGCTTCCCCCTTTCACCCAGGAGGACGTGACGGCGTTCCTGGTGAGCCGCGACCTCGCCGACCCCGCGTTCGCGCGCGTCCTCTACCGGCGTACCGGCGGCAACCCGTTCTATCTGGGGGAGCTGATCCGGCTGCTGGGCAGCGAGCACCGGCTCGACACGGCGGCGCTCGGCGTGCCGGAGGGCGTCCGCGAGGTGATCGGCCGGAGGGTCGCCCGCCTGCCGGACGCCACGCGGGAACTGCTCGGCTCCGCCGCCGTCCTCGGCCGCGACGTCGCCCTCGACGTGCTGGAGGCGCTCACCGGCGTCCCCGCCGAGGAGGTGATGGCCCGGCTCGAACCCGCCGTGGCCGCCGGGCTGCTGGTGGAGACCCCGGACGGGGTCGACTATCGCTTCGCGCACGCTCTCGTCAGGGACGCCCTGTACGCGCGGCTGGGCCGTCTGGAGAAGACCCGCCTCCACCTGCGGGCCGGCGAGGCCCTGGAGTCCCTGCCGGTCGGTGGCGGCGCGGCGCGGCTGCCGGTTCTCGCCCACCATTTCGCCATGGCGGCGCGGATCGGCGGAGCGGGCAAGGCGGTGGAGTACGCCGCGGCGGCCGCCCGGCAGGCCACCGCCCAGCGGGCCTACGACGAGGCGGTCGAGCTGTGGGAAAAGGCCCTGCTCGCGCTCGGGCAGCGGGATCCGGGCAGGCGATGCCGCCTGCTCGTCGAGTTGGGCCGCGCGCGCCGCGACATCGGCGACACCGTGCGCGCCCGCGCCGCCATCGAGGAGGCCGTAGAGATCGCGGCGGGCCAGGGAGACCGGAGCGTCCTGGTGGACGCCGTGACGGTGTACGGAACGCTCAGCGTCTGGAACTGGCGGTCGTACGGCGTGGTCGACGATCGGGCGGTCGCCCTGGTGGAGGACCTGCTGGCGGGTCCGCTGGACGACGCCCACCGGGCCGCGCTGCTCGGCACGCTCGGCATCGAGCTGCACTACGGGCCGCGGCGGGCCGAGGGAGAGGCGATGGCGGTGGAGGCCGTGGAGATCGCCCGGCGGGTGGGGAAGCCCGCGCTGCTCCTCCAGGTCCTCAACAACTACCTGATCGCCGCCTGGGTGCCCGAGCGCGAGCACGAGCGGGTACGCGCAGTCGAGGAGATGCTCGCGGTGCCACGGCTCTCCTCGAGCGCCGAGCTCGTCGCCCGGATCCACCGGCTGCACTGCATGTTCAGGATGGGGAAGCTGTCGGAATGGGACCGCGACCTGGCCCGCGCGGAACGTCTGCTTCGCGAGGTCAGGAGTTCGGAGCTGACGGCCATGGTGCGGGTCGCCCAGGCGGCGCGGCTCACCCTTGAGGGCCGGTGGAGCGAGGCCGAACGCCTGGTGGACGAGTTGGGCGAGATCTTCGGCGCGAGCACGCTGTGGGGAATCAACTACGTACGGTTGTCCGTGCTCTACACCTGCCGGCGGGGGCAGGGACGGGTCGCGGAGATCCTCGACGACATGATCGCGGGCGCGGCGGAGCCCCACATGGAGCCGCTGCGCCCCATGGTCGTGCTCGCGGCCCTCGATGTGGGCGACCGCGATCTTGCCGCGAGACTGATCGCGCGCTGGGGCACCCCCGTCCCCGACGACTGGTCGGGCGAGTTCGCCGCCGTCGTCTGGTCGTACGTGAGCGCCCAGCTGGGCGTCCCCGACCCGGCGTGGCTGTACGGGAAGCTGCTGCCGTACGCGGACCGGCTGGCGGTGAACGGCAGCGGGACCGCGGGCTGGGGGTCCGTCCACCAGGCGCTGGCCCGGCTGGCCGCGGCGATCGGCGACCGCGAGAGGGCCCTGGGCCACGCCCGCCGTGCCCTTGAGGAGCACGAGCGGCTGCGGCTGCGGTACTGGTCAGAGGAGAGTTGGAGGGTCCTCGCTGACCTGGGCGGATAAGGGGATGCGTCGACGCCGGGCCGCGTGTCACCATCGTGGGGAAGACACCAGGGGTGTCGACGTGTTGGTCTAGTAGAGATGACATATATGCGCAACGAGCCCGAAGATCTTGCCAACGGCGATTACGACCTCGAAGAGCGCCAGGCGCTCCGGCGCGTGGCGGGTCTGTCGACAGAGCTCGAAGACATTACCGAAGTCGAATATCGCCAGCTCAGGCTGGAGCGGGTCGTCCTGGTGGGCGTGTGGACCAGCGGCACGGTGATCGACGCGGAGAACTCGCTCCAAGAGCTCAAGCTCCTCGCCGAGACCGCCGGATCCGAGGTCCTGGAGGGCCTGATCCAGCGGCGCGACCGGCCCGACCCTGCGACGTACATCGGTTCCGGCAAGGCCGCCGAGCTGCGTGACATCGTGGCCGCGTCCGGCGCCGACACCGTGATCTGTGACGGCGAGCTGACCCCCGGCCAGCTCCGGCAACTCGAAGATGTGGTCAAGGTCAAGGTCATCGACCGGACCGCGCTCATCCTCGACATCTTCGCCCAGCACGCCAAGAGTCGTGAGGGCAAGGCCCAGGTCGAGCTGGCGCAGCTCCAGTACCTCCTGCCCCGCCTGCGAGGCTGGGGTGGCAACCTGTCCCGCCAGGTCGGCGGACGCGCCGCGGGCGGCGTCGGCATCGGCGGCCGCGGCCCCGGTGAGACCAAGATCGAGCTGGACCGGCGGCGCATCCGCGAGCGGATGTCCAAGCTGCGCCGGCAGATCAAGGAGATGTACACCGCCCGGGAGACCAAGCGGTCCCGGCGCAGCAGCCGTCAGGTGCCCGCCGTGGCGATCGCCGGTTACACCAACGCCGGCAAGTCGTCGCTGCTCAACCGGCTGACCGGTGCGGGCGTTCTGGTCGAGGACGCGCTGTTCGCGACCCTCGACCCGACCATCCGCAAGGCGCACACGCCCGATGGCCGGCTGTTCACGCTCGCGGACACGGTCGGTTTCGTCCGGCACCTGCCGCACCAGCTCGTCGAGGCGTTCCGCTCGACGCTGGAGGAGGTCGCCGACGCCGATCTGATCCTGCACGTCGTGGACGGATCGCACCCCGACCCCGAGTCCCAGCTCAGCGCGGTGCGCGAGGTCCTGGCCGAGATCGACGGCGCCCTCGACGTGCCCGAGGTCGTGGTCATCAACAAGGCCGACGCCGCCGACCCCGTCGTGCTCGCCCGGCTGACCATGAGGGAACGGCACAGCATCGTCGTCTCCGCCCGGACCGGCTCCGGCATCACCGAGCTCATGGAGCTGATCGAGCGCGAGCTGCCGCGGCTCGACCATGAGGTCCACATGCTGGTGCCGTACGAGCGGGGCGACCTGATCGCGCGGGCGCACGAGGAGGGCGAGGTGCTCTCCGTGGAGCACACCGGTGACGGCAGCGTGCTGCACGCCCGCGTCCCCGGCGACCTCTACGCCGAGCTGGACCGGGTGGCCAAGCCGGTCGAGACCGTCTGACCCGGCGCGGATTCCGCTTTCGACGCCGCTCCCGTTCGCGGGGGCGGCGTTCGTCCGTTTCGGCGCACGTGTCCGGGACGATTCCGCGGGGCCGTATGTCACTTGCTGCACCTGTGTCACAAGCGTGACATTTCCTGACTTATTGGATATTTAGCGCGAAAGCAGTACTTAAGGGATTAGCGGCGGAAATGCTGGCTCATTCCCGTTTACCTTGCTAGGCTTTCGCAAGCCCTTATGAGACATTCCGTGCGGGTAGTATGGCGGCGCCATTAAATGCTGTTACGCGTGAAGGCCGACATGATTACCGTCTCTGACCTGCGGAGACGACATTGTCGGGTGACAGGGAGACGCTCCGGCCGTCCCGACCTTGCCGCGGCGAAGCGGCGTTCTTCCCGATAGCCCTGTACAGCAAGCCGACCTGTGAAATAACGTAACTGGACTGAAATCGCCTGGGTCCACGACCTCGGCGACAGGGTCATCGCACGAAGTGCGCGATGAGGCAGGAGACCCCCGATGACCTCCGGACACCGATCGGGCCCGGCGGGCGCTTCGCCCGCGATCGATGCCTGCTCGCTGTCCCTGGCCGCGAAGCAGGTGGTCGGATGACCGTTCGCCTCCTGACCAACATCGGCCGTCTCTGGACCGGCCACGACGTGTGCAGCAACGCGGCCATCCTGGTGCACGGCGACCGCATCGCGTGGGTCGGCCGCGCCGCGGACCTGCCGCAGAGCGTGCCCGGCGTCGTCGACGACATCGTCGACGTCGACCACGTCGAGAACCTCGGCGGCGCGCTCGTCACCCCCGGGCTGATCGACGCCCACACCCACCCCGTGTACGCCGGGAACCGGTACGCCGAGATGGCGATGCGCTCCGGCGGCTCCACCGCGTCCGCGATCTCGGCGGCCGGCGGCGGCATCCTCTCCACCATCACCGTCACCCGTGGCACCGACCCCTGGACGCTCTGCAACGGCGTCCGCGAACGGCTGCGGGAGTGGCTGCTCAGCGGCACCACCACGGTCGAGGCCAAGACGGGCTACCACCTCACCCGCGACGGCGAGCTGGCCGACGTCCGACTGCTCCGCGAGCTCGAGAAAGAGCCGATGATGCCGCGGGTGCACGTCACGTTCCTGGCCGCCCACGTCGTCCCGCCGGAATACTTCGGCCGCCAGCGCGACTACGTCGAGGCGGCCGCCGCATGGTGCGCGGACGCGTCCGCCGCCGGGGCCGACAGCGTCGACGTCTACTGCGACGAGGGACACTTCGGCATCGACGAGGCCCGCTGGGTCCTCGCCTCCGGCCGCAACGTCGGTCTGCTGCCCCGCATCCACGCCGGCGCGCACAGCAGGCGGGGCGCCGTCCAGCTCGCGGCCGAGATGGGCTGCGCGTCGGCCGACATCCTGCACCACACCTCGGACGAGGACATCGCGCTGATGGCGCGGTACGGCGTGCCCGCCGTCGTGTGCCCCGGCACCGCCCTCCAGCACGGCAGGCTCCCGGCGGTGCGCCGGATGCTCGCCCAGGGCGTCACGGTCGCGCTCGGCAGCGACCACAACCCCGGCCACTGCGGCATCACGTCGATGTCCCTGGTGATCAGCCTGGCGGTGGCCGGGTTCGGGATGAGCGTGGGCGACGCGCTGCGCGCCGCGACGCTCGGCGGCGCGCAGGTGCTCGGCGCCCCCGACCGCGGTGTGCTCGCGCCCGGGCGGCTCGCCGACATCGTGCAGTGGGACGCGGACCACGAGGGCGCCTTCGCCTGGTCGTTCGGCCTCAAGCCGCGCCGGGTGTGGCGCGGTGGCACCCCCGTTCAGTGACGTCGCCGCTCCGACGCGACCGAGGGGTGAACCGGACCGCCTTTTTCACGGGGGGAGAGATGACCTCCCGGTAACCTCGTGCCATGCCGGTCGCCGTCGTCACGGACTCCACTGCCTACCTGGACGCGTCGGTGGTCGCGGCACTCGGCGTCACGGTCGTCCCGCTCCAGGTGGTCATCGACGGCCGGGAGTACGCCGACACGGCGGACCCCGCGGTTGTGGGAGTGGCGGAGGCGTTTCGCGAGCACGCGTCCGTCACCACCTCGCAGCCCGCGCCGCAGCACTTCGCCGCCGCCTACGCCGAGGCGGCGGCCGGGGGAGCCGACGGTGTGGTCTCGGTCCATCTCTCCGGCTCCCTGTCCGGCACGGTGGAGGCCGCCCGGCTGGCCGCCAAGGAGTCTCCGGTCCCGGTCGAGGTCGTCGACAGCGGATCCGTCGGCATGGGCCTCGGTTTCCCGGTACTCTCCGCCGCCGAGGCCGCCCGTCTGGGCGGCCCGCTCACGGACGTGGCGTCCACGGCGAAGGCGTCCGCCGCCGCGACCCGCAGCATCTTCTACGTCGACACCCTGGAGTACCTCCGCCGGGGCGGGCGGATCGGCGCGGCCGCCGGCCTGCTGGGCTCCGCGCTCGCGATCAAGCCGTTGCTCGACCTCGCCGACGGCACGATCACCGTGCTGGAGAAGGTCAGGACGGCGAACCGCGCCATCGCCCGGCTGGTGGACCTCGCCGTCGAGGCGGCCCGTGCCGGCGAGGTACGCGTCGCCGTACAGCATCTGGGAGCGGCGGAGCGGGCCGGGGCGCTCGTGGACGCCCTCGCGTCCCGGCTCCCCAGGGCGTCCCGGCCGCTCCTGGTGGAAGTGGGAGCGGTGATCGGAGCCCACGTCGGCCCCGGCCTGCTCGCGGTGACGATCGCCCCGGCCCATCCACAGGCGGGCTGATTTCCACAGGCCGCGGCACGGGGCCCCGGCGGGGGCGTGACCGCGCCTAACGTCGCCTGCGTGCGAACCAGGGAGCAGCCGGACCACCACCTCGCCGCCGAGGCACGCCTCCGCCTCCTGCTCGAGCCCCGGCCGAGCCGCCCTGTTCCTTCTCCTCAGGGATCGTCGGTTTCCGGAACAGCGGGTGGGCTCGGGCGATCGGCCGATTCGGCCGCGGAGAGACGGTCCGTCGCAACGGCGCACGCGGACGAGGACCGGGAAGCCGAGGCTGAGGGGCCCCGGCTCGCGTTGGGTGACCGGTCGTCGCGGGCGGCCGACGCGGCGGGGGCGTCACCGCCCGGCCGTAGCGGTGCGCCCCGAGGACCGGACAGCGGAGGGCCGGGCGTCGGCCTGATGGCGACCATGCTGTCGAAGGGGCGAGCGTTCGCCGGGGGAAGCCGGGTGATCAGGGAGACCGCCCCGCTGCTCGACCCCGGGCGTCCCGGCCTGCGCGTCCTGGTGGTGCTCGGGGTGCTCGCGGCGGCCGTGGCGGGGATCTACGCGTGGCGGTCACAGCCGGTCGCCGACCCGCTGGTCCCGCCCGCTCCCGCGGGGGCGGCCGCCATCGGCGTCGGCTCCGCCGAAGGAGTGCCGACTGCCGTTCCGTCCGGTGCCGTTCCGGGCACCGTCGGGCTCGCCTCACCCCCGCCGACGCCGGGGGTGACGGTCCATGTCACGGGCAAGGTGCGAAAGGCTGGAGTGCTCACGCTCCCGTCGGGGTCCAGGGTCGTCGACGCCATCCAGGCGGCCGGGGGAGCCCGCCCGGGTGCGTCACCTGACGGGTTGAATCTCGCCCGCCGCCTCGTGGACGGCGAGCAGATCGTGGTGGGAGCCCCCGCCGTCGGGCAGGGCGCGGCAGCCGCGGTCGGCGGCGACGGCACGACGATGATCAGCCTCAGTTCGGCCACGTACGAGCAGTTGCAGGAGCTACCCGGCGTGGGCGAGGTGCTGGCGCAGCGGATCGTCGAATATCGCGAAGCCCACGGAGGATTTCAGAGCGTCGATCAGCTGCAGGACGTCTCAGGCATAGGACCGCAGAAGTTCGCCGACCTGAAAGGCAGGGTCACGCCGTGAGCGGTCCGGATCGCCGGCTCGGTTCGGGCACGGCCACCGAGCCGCCCGGCGAGATCTCTCCCGCGAAGGGCGGCACCCCGTGGGCGGCAGGCCACTCCCTGCGCCTGGTGTGCCCGGCGATCGTGTCGTGGCTGGTCGCGCTCGTGCTTCTCGGATGCACCGCTACGGCGGGTGCCGTCGTGGCCGTCGGCTTCGCGTCCGCCGCGCTGCTGGTCTGGGCGCTGACCAGGAGCGGCGGTCGTCCCAGGGGCGGATCGACGGCTTCCGGTGCCGGGCGATCACGCGGCCCCGTGGCCGGTACGGCTCTCGCGGTGGTGGCCTGTGGCGCGGCGACCGCGGCGGTCGTGGCCGTCAAGGTGCACACGGTCAGCACTGGACCCGTGGCGGAGCTTGCGGCTCGGCACGCCACCGTCGTCGCCGAGGTCGAGATCGGCGACGACCCGCGGACGAGACCGCAGCGTGGCGGCCTGACGCGCCGAGACAGTTTCGTGGTGGAAGCGCGGATGCTCTCCGTCCAGATCGTGGAGGGCGACCGGGGCCAGCCGGCGGGCGACCGGGTTCGGGGCGATGTGCCGGTGGTCGTCCTCGCGTCGGGCGATGGATGGGGGACTCTGCTGCCGAGCCAGCGCGTCCGCGTGCGCGGCCGGTTGGGCACGGCCGACCGGGGAGATCTGACGGCTGCCGTGCTGGTGGTGCGGGGCCCGCCGGAGGTGCTGTCCGCTCCCTCCGCGGTGCAGCGGGCGGCCGGGGCACTGCGTGCGGGCTTGCGTGAGGCGAGCGACGTGCTTCCGCAGGGGCCGCGGGGACTGTTGCCCGGCCTGGTCGTCGGGGACGTCTCACGCCTGGACGAGGAGATCAAGGAGAACTTCGCCGCCGCCGGTCTCACCCACCTGACGGCGGTGTCCGGGGCCAACCTGGCATTCATCGCCGGTGCCGCCCTGGCGATCGCGAGGCTCATGGGGCTTCCGCTCCCCGCGCGGGCGATCCTGGCGGCCCTCGCCATGGTGGGGTTCGCGATCGTCGCCCGGCCTTCGCCCAGCGTGGTCCGGGCGCTCGCCATGGGGATCGTGGCGGCGCTCGCCCTGGGCACGGGACGGTCCCGGGACGGCCTGGCCGCGCTCTGCGCCACGGTGCTCGGCCTGATCCTCTTCAACCCCGGGCTCGCCCGGCAGTACGGCTTCGCGCTGTCGGTCTTCGCCACCGGCGGCATCCTCGTGCTGGCTCCCCGATGGCGAAATCGGATGGCGGCGCGGATGCCCGGTTGGCTGGCCGAGGCGATAGCCGTACCGGCGGCGGCGCAGGTGGCCGTCACGCCGCTGTTGGTGCTCATGTCCGGGCAACTCGACGTGGTGGCGATCCCCGCGAACCTGTTGGCGGGCCCGGCCGTGGCGCCGGCCACCCTGCTCGGCTTCGGCGCGGCGATCGTCGCCCCCGTCAGCATGGCCGCCGCCCAACTGCTGGTCCGGCCTGCGGGGTTGGCCGCCGCGTGGATCATCGCCGTCGCGGAACGGGCGGCGGCGCTCCCGGCGGCGACGGTCGGCTGGCCGGGGGGTGTCCCAGGGCTCGCGCTCCTGGGTGTCACGGCCGCCCTGGGCTGGCTGATCCTGCGTCGCAGGTTCCGCCGGTACCTTGTCGCGGGGGTGCTGGCCGCCGCGCTCGTCGCCGTTCTGGTCGTCGGCCCGGCGACGTCGCCGTGGCCGCCTCCGGGATGGCTGCTCGTCGCGTGCGACGTAGGGCAGGGCGACGGCCTCGCCCTGTCCACCGGACCCGGCAGCGCTGTGGTGATCGACTCCGGTCCGAAGCCGGGATCGGCGAACCGATGCCTACGTGATCTGGGAGTCACGCGGGTGCCGCTTCTGTTCCTCAGCCATGCTCACCTCGATCATGTCGGCGGGCTGACCGGAGTGCTCCGTGGACGAAGCGTGGGCGCCGTCGTCGTCAGTCCGGGACGGCTACCCGAGGGCGAGAGCGCGCGCGTTTCCGCGGAACTGCGCGCGCGGCGCATTCCGGAGTGGGTGGTGCCGCCGGGCGGCCGGTGGAGGTTCGGCGCCACCGAGCTCACCGTGCTCGCCCCCGAGCCCGAGGCTCCCCAGGAAGGGTCCGGAGAGGGGGCCATCGCGAACAACGCCAGCGTCGTCCTGCTCGTACGGTGGTACGACGCGAGAGGCTCGCCGATCGGGTCGGCGCTGCTCGCGGGCGACGTGGAGACCGAGGCGCAGGCCAGGCTGCTGCGCCAGGGCGTCCCGCCGGTCGATGTGCTGAAGGTGCCGCACCACGGTTCGCTTCGCCAGGACCCCGATTTCCTGGCCGCGACGAGGGCGGGTGCGGCGCTGGTCAGCGTCGGCGCCGGCAATGACTACGGGCACCCCGCCCCGTTGACCATGGCCCGCCTACACCTGCTGGGGATGCGTACCTACCGGACCGACCTGTCCGGCGACGTCGCCGTCATCGAACGTGCCGGCCGTCTCGCGGTCGTTCCCCGCGGCCGATGAAGGACCTGGACCCGGCGTCCGTCGGCCGTGGTGGCGTGGCAGACGAAGGACCCGGGCCGGGCGCGTCTCGTCCCGCCCTCGCTGTTCACGGCTGCGGAGCCCACGGCGGTGCCGCCGGTCTGGAGCACGTCCAGACCGCCGGCGCGGCCAAGGGTTGTGGACACCCGACAGGCTCCGAGGCCACGTCCGATTCCCGGCGGCGGGGCTGGGCGTGGCATGCTGCCAGGCATGGCCACTGCAGCACCCGTGACCCTGGTCGTCGGCGACGAGGAACTCCTGGCCGACCGGGCGGTCTCATCCGTCGTGGCGGCTGTGCGCGCGGACGATCCCGGGGCCGAGGTCCACGACCTGGTCGGCGGGAAGGTCGAGCCCGGAGAGCTCACCGGACTGGCCTCTCCCTCTCTCTTCGGCGAGAGGTCCGTGATCGTGATCCGGTCCGCCCAGGACCTCGCCAAGGATGTCATCGCCGAGGTCGTCAAGTACGCGGCCCATCCGGCGGAGGACGCGGTGCTCGTGCTGGCGCATCCGGGCGGTGTGAAGGGCAAGGCGCTCGTCGAGGGCGTGAAGAAGGCCGGAGCGGACGTCGTCACCGTCTCCAAAATGACCAAGCCCGCCGAGCGGCTGGACTTCATCAAGGGGGAGATCAAGCGCGCCGGCCGGTCGATCTCGCCCGCCGCCGCGCAGGCGCTTCTCGACGCGGTCGGGAGCGATCTGCGTGAGCTCGCCGCCGCCTGCGGCCAGCTCGCCTTCGACACCGAGGGCAAGATCGACGAGGCCGCGGTCGCCCGGTACCACCGGGGCAGGGCCGAGGTCAGCGGATTCACCATCGCCGACCTGGCCATCGAAGGGCGGCTCGGCGAGGCGCTCGAACAGCTCCGGTGGGCGCTGGCGACGGGGGTGGCGCCCGTGCTGATCGTCAGCGCCCTCGCGGGCGGCCTGCGGTCGCTCGCCAAGGTCGGCGGCGCCCCCCGTAACCTCCGGGGCGGCCAGCTCGCCAGCCACGTCGGGATGCCTCCGTGGAAGATCGACCGGGTGAAGCGCCAGCTCGGCGGCTGGGGCCAGGACGGCATCTCCCGGGCCATGCAGGCCGTCGCCGTCGCCGACGAGCAGGTGAAGGGGGCGGGCACCGACCCGGCGTACGCCCTGGAACGGGCGGTGCAGATCATCGTCGCGAGCCGCACCGGCCGCTGATCCCGGGCGGCTCAGACGGCGGTTTCCTCCAGGATGGCGCCGTCGCGCAGCTCCAGTACGCGGTCGGCGAGGGTGATCAGCTTGGGATCGTGGGTGGCGACCAGCGCCGTCACCCCTTCGCTGCGGACCAGCGCCTGGAGCAACTGCATGATCTGGAGCGCGGTGTGCGAGTCGAGCTGCCCGGTCGGCTCGTCGGCGATGAGCAGCCGGGGCCGGTTCGCCAGCGAGCGGGCGATGGCCACCCGCTGCTGCTGCCCGCCGGACAGCTCGTACGGCCGCTGGTTCATGTGATCGCCCAGACCGACCAGGCTGAGCAGGATCCGGACCCGCTCCTCGCGCTCGGCGACCGGTGAGCGGCCCAGGCGGAGCGGCACCCCGACGTTCTCGGCCGCCGACAGCACGGGGATCAGCCCGAACGACTGGAACACGAACCCCATCACGTCCCGGCGCAGCTTCAGCAGGGCGGCCTCGGACAGCTCGGTCACAGTCTGCCCGGCGACCTCGACCCGGCCCTCGTCCGGCCGGTCCAGGCCGCCGACCACGTTGAGCAGCGTCGTCTTCCCCGAGCCGGACCGGCCGCGGAGGGCGACCAGCTCCCCTGGGTACGCCTCGAACGACACCCCGCGCAGCGCCTCGACCCCCTTGGGGTAGACCTTGCGCACGCCGTCGACGACGACCAGCGGTTGATCGGTCATGACTGCTCGTCTCCCTGGTTGGCGGGCCACACCCCGATGTGGTCGCGTTCGAGCTCCAGCCGTACCCGGCGCTCCATGTCCAGCGCGGTCATGAAGTCACGCGGGAGCTGCAGCCGGCCGGTCCGGTCGAGCACGGCGTACTCCTCGGCGATCAGGCCGCCGTCCTCGGAGGTACGGCGGAGCGTCTCGCTGGAGGTCCGCCCGTCCCGGATGCTGATCGTACGGTCCACCTCGTCGGAGACCATGGGGTCGTGCGTGACGATGACGCTGGTGACGCCGAGCTCGCGGTTGGCCCGGCGCAGCGCGCCGAAGACCTCCTCGGAGGTGTGGCTGTCGAGCTCGCCGGTCGGCTCGTCGGCAAGGATCACCTCGGGCGAGTTGGCCAGTGCCACGGCGATCGCGACGCGCTGCTGCTGGCCGCCCGACATCTCGCCGGGACGCCGTCCGGCGCAGTCGGCCACGCCGAGCAGGTCGAGCAGTTCGCCCGCGCGCGCCCGGTCCGCCTTCCCGGTGGCCAGCCGCATGGGCAGTACCACGTTCTCCTGCGCGGTGAGATAGGGGAGCAGGTTGCGCGCGGTCTGCTGCCAGATGAACCCGACCACGGAGCGGCGGAACCGCAGCCGGTCCTTGGCGGTCATCGACAGCAGGTCCACGCCGGCGACGCGGGCCAGCCCGGCGGTCGGGACGTCCAGCCCGGACAGCACGTTGAGCAGCGTCGACTTACCGGACCCGGACGCGCCGACGATCGCGATCAACTCGCCCTTGTCGATCAGCAGGTCGAGCCCCTGTAAGGCGATGACCTCGACGCCCTCGGTCTTGTAGATGCGCACCAGGTTGTCACACAGGATGTGGGCGGCCGCGCCGAACGCGGCTTTCGCCGCTCCGGCCTGTGCCTCCAGGTCAGCGAGACTTTGCACGGCTGCCTCCAAGGTAGACGCCCGCCAGGGCGACGACGGCCACCCCGCCGGCCAGCAGGGCGGGCATGACCGGGTCGATCGGATAGTCGCCGAACCGCAGCCCGGCGTACGCGGACAGGTCGATGCCGTCCCCGAGCAGCGTGGGCAGGCCGAGCCCGAGCGCGAGCCCGGCGAGAACGGCGAGGACGAGCACCGGGCCGATTTCGAGCACCGTCATGCCCTTCGCCTGGCGGCGGGTCAGGCCGATCGCGTGCAGCAGGATCAGCGCGCGGGACCGCTCCGCCGCCCCCGACACCAGCATGATCGCCACCGCCGCCAGCGCGTACGCGGCGAGGGCCAGCGTGACGACGCGCAGCCCGGTCATCAGGCTGGACGTGAGCGGTACCGAGGTGATCTCCGTGAGTGTGCCGTCCACGGTGCGGATCACCGTGCCGGCCGGCATGGCGGCCTTGACGGCCGCGGCGTCGCCGCTGATCAGCAGGGTGTTCGTGTGCTGTGTCAGAGCGGGGAGGACGATGAGCCCCAGGTTGGTGGTGTCCACCCCCGGCAGTGCCGCGATCTTCCCCTTGGGTTGTACGGTCAGCTGCTCGGGCCAGGTGATGTCGAAGCTCGCCATTGCGGCCATGTCGGAGGACACGAGGGCCCCGCTCGCGGGCGCCGTGGGGATCTCCAGCGGGCTGCCCGCCACCAGCTTCCGGTAGGCGTTCAGGTCGACCGCCACAACGGCGGTGTCCCGGCCGGTGAACCCCACCTCGGCGTGGGTCTTGCCGACCGCGGCGGGCACGACCTGGTCCACCCCGGGCGTCTTCCGGACCCGCTCGACGAGGTCCGCCGGGATGCCCTCCGACCGCTCGACCCGGATCTCGGCCCCGACCTGCTGCCAGGCGGCCAGGCGTTGCGCCGTGGCAAGGCCGTCGGCGGTGACCGCGCCGTACGCGCCGATCGCGAGCGCGGGCAGCAGCGTCAGCACCGGCAGGGTGGCGCCGGTCGCGGCCCGCGCCGCCATGGCCAGCCCCAGGTACGGTGCGGCGTCCCGGCGGCGGGCGGCCAGGTGCAGCAGCAGCCGGAGCGGGAGCGGGTAGAGGCGCAGCGCGACCAGCGCGGCGGCCACCGTGAGCAGCGCGGGCACCACCATCATGAACGGGTCGTCGCCGAGGCCGCGGCTGCGCAGGAGCTGGACGCCTCCGACTCCGAGCAGGACGACCAGGACCTCGAGGGCGATCCGCCGGGGGGACGGCCGACGCGTCACCACGTCGTCCCTGCGCTCGTTGAGGGGCTGCCGGTGGGCGTGCGCCGTCGCCCCGCACGCGTACGCGATGGCGATGACGGCCAAGGCGACGGGCCCGAGCAGCAGAATCGGCAGGGATGGCCCGGGCACCAGCAGGGAAAGCGCTGCGCCGACCAGGGCCGCGGGCGCGATGGCGAGCGCGACGACCCCGCCGCCCACGGTCGTGACCCTTGGCAGCGACGCGCCGCGTGCCCGCATCAGCGAGAGACTGCCGTGCATCCGCGAGCCGAGGAGCCGTACGGCGAGCGCGATCGTGCCGAGGCAGGCCACGGCGAACCCGCCGAGGAGGACCACCATCAGCGCGCGCGTGGTGGCGAGCCGGTCGAGGAACTCCTTGATGAGCTGGTCGAGCCCGGTGACGAGGGAGGTGCCCGCCCCCAGAATGGGGAGCCCGGTGGCGGAGGAGACGCTTTGCGGGCCGCCGGCCACCACCCGTCCCGCCTCGGCCACCCCGTCGAGCACGTCCCGCGCGTTGCGGGCGGTGACCGCCGTCGGGTTCATCTGGAAGATCCATCTGTAGAGTCGATTGATCTTCCCGCTCGCCAGGGCGTCGCCGTTGGCCAGGGCGGTGATGTGCAGGTCGTCCTCGTCGGCGAGCGGTGGGCGCTTCTTGACGACCTCAGACATGCCGGAGTGGTAGGAGTCCCAGAACGCGCCGCCGGGCGTCAGCGGCTCCCAGAGGCCGGTGATCACGCCCTGGTACCCCTCGAACCCGATCGTGTCGCCGAGCTTGATGCCGAACTCCGTGGCGGGTTCGGCCGGAAGGGCGATCTCGAACCGCTTCGGCGAGTCGCTCGGGCCGGGGGCCTCGCCCGCGACGTATCGGATCTGGGGGGCGATGTCGTTGGCCCAGGCGAGATGCAGGAACCGGTGCCGCATCCCCAAGATCTGCAGCCCGTCCGTCTCGTAGCCGAATCTCGCGGTGCTGTCCAGCACGCCCCGCACGGTCGGCGGCAGCGCTGAGCGCCAGAGATCGTTCGTCTGCGCCACCTTCTCGACGCTGTCCGGCGGGTCGAAACTGTACTTGCTCTCCAGCGTGACGGTCAGCGCCGTGGTCAGCGGAGGCGAGGTCCGCAGCATGGTCTCCGCGCTCTTGTCCAGGGACACCTCCAGAGCCCGGGGGAGCCCGGCCAGCAGCAGCGACCCGGCCAGCGTGAGCAGGGCGAGCAGGGCCGCCGTACCCCGGTGGGCCCTCAGCAGCCGGATCATCGGTCCTCCCCCGAACGCAGCACGCCGCCCGGCCCGCGCCGGTGCAGCGAGCGGGCCAGCCCGAATATGACCGCCAGCAGCACCGCCCCCACCCCGAGGCCGAGCGCGGCGATGCACGGCCACGGGATGTCCAGCACCACCGGCGGCGTCACCGCCGTCGCCTGCCCGGTCAGGACGATGGACGGCACCACCGCCAGCGCGACCCCGGCCGCCAGCAGCACGCCTCCGACCAGTGACAGCCCGATGACGAACGACTGCTCGACGGCGAGCAGGCCGAGCATCTGCCGGAAGCCCACGCCGAGCGCCCCGAGCAGGGCGAACTCCGACCTGCGCTCGCGCGCGGACACGGCGGCGTTCACCAGGAAGCCCAGCACGGCGAACGCGAGCGCGGCGACGAAGCCGAGGACCAGCGCGCCCCGCAGCCCGCCCGCCAGCGGATCGTCCCTGAGCTGCCGGCTGAGGGCGGCCACCTCGGTCATGCTCGCCCCCTGCTTCGCCAGTGCCGCCGCGGCGGCCGAGGTGTCGTGGCCGGAGGCGGCCAGCCACCACTCTGTCGTCTTGGCCGGGGCCTTGGTGACGGCGCGCAGCGCGGTCAGGTCGGCGAGGACCGCCGAGGCGCCCGCGGGCGTGCCCGGCATGGCCCGTACGGTCCCCACCACGTCGATCGGGACGGGCGACGTGCCGATGACGAGGGTGCGCTCCTCGGCCAGGTCGTCGGTGACCACGACCGGCAGCGTCGTACCGCCCCTGGCGAGGCGGGAGGCCAGCGTGGCGAGTGGCGCGTCGGACAGGTCCGGACGCAGCAGCATGACCTCCGGAAGCCGGGCCGCGTCCGCCGCCAGGAGATCGACGTCCCCGCCTCCCATGGAGGCCCGTACGCGGTGGACCGGCGTGAGCGCGGTGACGCCGGGCAGTGCGGAGAGGCCGTCCGCCGTGTCCCCCTGCTCGGCGGCCACTCGCAGGTCGGCGCCGGCCAGATGCCGGGCCTGGTCGTCCTGCGACTGCCGCCAGGTGGCCGAGGTGGCCAGGGACAGCGCTCCGATGGCGACGGCCATCGTCAGCAGCAGCGCGGGCCCCGAGTAGCGGGCGGGCCGCCTGCTCACCTGACGCACCCCGACCGCGGCCGCGAAGCCCGGCCGCCGTGTCGTCGCCCGCTCAAGGATCCGGGAGACGAGGGGCACCAGCCGCAGGCCCAGCAGGCCGCCGCAGAGCAGCGCGAGCGCCGGACCGGTCACGATGAGCGGGTCGATGCCCAGATCGCCGCCGGTAGTCTCGGTCACCGGCCCGCCGTAGCGCTGGAGCTGCCAGATCGCCAGCACCGCCACCACCAGCAGCGCCAGGTCGGCCCCGGCCCGCTGGAGGATGCCCTGCCGGTCGCCGCGCCCGCGCGCCCCCTGCTCCTCGACGTACGTCCGGCGCGCCCCGCGCACCGCGGGGAGCGCGAGCAGCACCGCGCAGGCCAGCGCCACGGCGGCCGAGATGGCGAAGGTCGTCGCGCCCGGGTTCTGCCACAGCGGAGTCCCGGTGCCGCCGACCAGCGCGAGCAGGGGCGGCGCCAGGTACGGCGCGGCCACCGCGCACGGCAGCGCGACCAGCAGCGCCTCGCCGCCCGCCAGCGTGGCGAGCCGGACCGAGCCCGCGCCGCGCGACCGCAGCAGCGCGACCTCCATCCGGCGGTGGTCGGACAGCAGCCGCGCCGTCAACGTCAGCGCGTACGCGGCGAGCACCAGAAGCTGCAACACCGGGATCAACATCGTCGAGCGGGCGACGAGCGCGGCCCGGTCGAGCTGGGTGAGCATCGCGGGGAGGCCGGTGGAGACCGTGCATCCTGTGCATCCGCCCCGGAGCGTGGCCTCGATGCCGGTGACCGACGCGGCGAGGGGACGCAGGTCCTCACGGATCAGGCCGCTCAGGTCGGGCACGGCCGTCCAGGTCGCCGAGACGCTCGTGGCGAACCGACTGACGAACGTCGTCGCGGGGACCACGAGCGGCCCGTACGTGGTGTAGTCGCCGACCTGGGTGCCGTTGCGGAGCAGTTCGTCGCCGGCCCACCGGTCACCGTCGGAGGCGCGCAGCCGGAAGACCCCGGCGACCTTGACCTTGACCGTGCGGCCGTCCAATCGGCCGACGACCGCGAACTCGCCGCCCGGGGCCACCCGCATCGCCTCGGCGGCGGGCTGGGAGAGCGCGGCCTCCACCGTCCCGGCGGGGCTCTCGCCCGGCCACGCGCCCGCGACCAGATCGGCGCGCTCCCGCAGGTCGTCGTAAGTGGCGAACCGGGTCAGGTCGGGCCGCTCGCGCCCCTCCTGGCCGGGCATCGCGTACGAGTCGGAGCGGGCGCCGCTCACCACGCGGTGCGGGACCCCGGCGTACCCGCGCGTGATGCCGTCGCGGACCATCCGGTCGATGCGGGCGTAGTCGTCGGCCTTCACCGAGGACGTGACGGTGGTGGAGGTGAGAGTGAGCGGCGCCGTCTCGACCGCCTGCCGCACGCCCCGGTCGGTCACCGAGGCGGCGTATGTCATGAGGGCGACCAGCGTGGTCGTGGCGAGCAGGATCGAGCCGAACGCCGCCGCCAACAGGAGCGGTTCGCTCAGTGCGCGCCGGAATACCAGCGGTGTCCGCCCCCGCATGTATCGTCCTCTGGCTCGTCGGATATTCTCCCGATCGCCTCACCATAGGGCGATCGGCGAAGCGCCAGAAAGATCGGTGATGGAGTCGATGCGCGGCGGCGATCCCGATGTGATATCGAAATCGGGACATTTTCCGAATAGATCGTGCGCAATTATCTGCTATAGGCCTCGGCCCCCGAAACCGCGGTAATGCCCGAAAGTGGGGGCGGTCCGGATTTACCGTCATATCGGGCGGGAGACGCGCCGGTACCCGGACACGCGTGGGCGAGCCCGGGAGCGCGAAAAGGGCGAGAGCGCCGAAACGCCGCACCCCCGGGGAGGGGATGCGGCGCGACACATCCGCGTGCCCGCGACGACGCAGGCGACGGAGTGGGCTACTTGGCGGCCTGCAGGGCGGCGGCGCGCTTGGCGATCGCCGACTTGCGGTTCGCGGCCTGGTTCTTGTGGATGACGCCCTTGCTGACGGCCTTGTCGAGCTGACGGCTCGCGGTGCGCAGGGCGGCCAGGGTCGTCTCGACGTCGCCCTGGTCAGCGGCCTCGCGGAACTTGCGGACCGCCGTCTTCAGGGACGACTTGACAGCCTTGTTACGCAGCCGGGCCTTCTCGTTCTGCCGGTTGCGCTTGATCTGGGACTTGATGTTCGCCACGAAGAAAGCCTCGGTGTGAGTCTTGGTCGGATGGGGCGCGCGGGCTCGAGAGAGGGCGCGCCACACGCAGTTGAACAGGGTACCAACAGCTCGCGATGTCGCTCAAATCGAGCGCTCGCGTGGTCACCTGCGCCGCAATCCTAACCCGGACCGGCGCCGTCAGGTGTGCGGCCTGACCCAGGACGCGTCGTATTCTCGCCAGTCCTCCTCCGTGGCCGCGAAGTCGACGTACATCGCCAGGCCCACCTTGTCGCGGGGGCCGTGGCCGGTCAGGGCCAGCCGGGCGCCCTCCGCCGCCGTCGCCACGCTCTCCGCGTAGTCGCCCGCGTGGTCGTGGTACGCCGGGGCGCCGATGAGCAGGGTCTTGTCCTCGGGCACGAGGTCCAGCGCGATGTCGGCCTGCCGTACGACGTGGCCGCCGTAGAGCGAGGGGAGGAAGGTCCAGGAGTCGTACGTCATGATCGCGACCTGGTCGGTGAGATCGGTCACCCGGCGGAAGTAGTCGCGGCTCCAGTACTTCTCGTGGCCGATCACCAGGCGGGCGGGGAGCGCGGCGCCGGGCATCGGCTCGATCTGCTGGGTGGCGACCGACAGCGGGCGCGAGCCGATGACCTCGCGGGTGGCGCGGAGAACGTCGAGGAAGTCCGGGTCGCCGTCGGGCACCGGCTCGAAGTCGTAGTGGATGCCGTCGTAGCCGAGATCGACCAGGGCCTTGGCGCCGGCCACGACCCGCTCCCTCGTCGCCGGATCGCTCAGATCGAGGAACCCGGGGTCGAGGCGCTGCCCCAGCCAGGCGGACACCCGCACCCCCGGGTGCCGCTTCTTCCACCATTTCAAGAAGTTTCCAGCATTTGGATATTTGTCGGGAGATAGCGTGCCGTCGTAGGAGAACGGACCGCTGTGGACGTACACGTCCTTCACGGAGCCCAGCCGTGCGGCCATGGCGTCGACGTCGGCGGCGCCGCGGCGGCCGTCCACCCACGCGTGCCCCATCCAGAGGGCGTCGTTTCCCGTGCTCCGGGCCCAGGCGGCCGGAGAGCCGGTGAACTGCAGGCGTAACGCCGCCGCGGCGATCAGTCCGGCGGCGAGCAGGACGGCCAGGACGATCGCAGTCCACCTGATCACCCGCTTGGTGATGGTCAAGGCAAGCATCCGGACATGCCACCATGGAGGTTGGCTGGTTCGCCAGCCGATGACGGGAGACGAGGCCGATCCGGAGACGGCGCGGCCCGATCCGTCGCTCGCAGTCACAAACCCTGTTGAAACGGACCCCGGTGCGCACTCAGCCTGGCCAGACCGACCCCGCGTTGATCCGCAACTTCTGCATCATCGCGCACATCGACCATGGCAAGTCCACTCTCGCCGACCGGATGCTGCAGCTCACCGGTGTGGTCGACGACCGCTCCATGCGCGCGCAGTACCTCGACCGCATGGACATCGAGCGAGAGCGCGGCATCACGATCAAGTCGCAGGCCGTGCGGCTTCCGTGGAACGGCCACGTGCTCAACATGATCGACACGCCCGGCCACGTGGACTTCTCGTACGAGGTGTCCCGGTCGCTGGAGGCGTGCGAGGGCGCGGTCCTGCTCGTCGACGCGGCCCAGGGCATCGAGGCGCAGACGCTGGCCAACCTCTACATGGCCATGAACGCCGACCTGCACATCATTCCGGTCCTCAACAAGATCGACCTGCCCGCCGCCCAGCCGGACAAGTACGCCGAGGAGCTGGCCGGCCTCATCGGCTGCGACCCGTCCGACGTGCTGCGCGTGTCCGGCAAGACCGGCGTCGGCGTCGCGGAGCTGCTCGACCACGTCGTGGCGACCATCCCCGCGCCCGTCGGCGACGCCGACGCGCCCGCCCGCGCGCTGATCTTCGACTCGGTCTACGACACCTACCGCGGCGTCGTCACGTACGTACGGGTCGTGGACGGCAAGCTCTCCAAGCGCGAGCGGCTGCTCATGATGTCCACCGGCGCCCAGCACGAGCTCCTGGAGATCGGCGTCATCTCGCCCGAGCCCATGCCGTCCGCCGGACTGGGCGTCGGCGAGGTGGGCTACCTCATCACCGGCGTGAAGGACGTCCGCCAGTCGCGCGTCGGTGACACCGTCACCAGCGCGACCAGGTCGGCCGTCGACCCGCTCGGCGGATACGAGCACCCCAAGCCCATGGTCTACTCCGGGCTCTATCCGATCGACGGCGACGACTACCCCGAGCTGCGCGAGGCGCTCGACAAGCTGCGCCTCAACGACGCCGCGCTCGTCTACGAGCCCGAGACGTCGGCCGCGCTCGGGTTCGGCTTCCGCTGCGGCTTCCTCGGGCTGCTCCACATGGAGATCGTGCGCGAGCGGCTGGAGCGCGAGTTCAACCTGTCGCTCATCTCCACCGCGCCCAACGTGATCTACCGCGTGGTCATGGAGGACGACCGTGAGCTGACCGTCACCAACCCGTCCGAGTTCCCCGAAGGCAAGATCGCCGAGATCCACGAGCCGGTGGTCAAGGCCACGCTGCTCGCGCCCTCCGAGTTCATCGGCGCCATCATGGAGCTCTGCCAGGGGCGGCGCGGCAACCTCCAGGGCATGGACTACCTGTCCGAGGACCGGGTCGAGATCCGCTACACGCTGCCGCTCGGCGAGATCATCTTCGACTTCTTCGACCAGCTCAAGTCGAAGACGCGCGGCTACGCCTCGCTCGACTACGAGCCCCTCGGCGAGCAGGCCGCCGACCTCGTCAAGGTCGACATCCTCCTGCAGGGCGAGGCCGTCGACGCCTTCAGCGCGATCGTCCACCGCGAGAAGGCCTACGCGTACGGCGTCGAGATGGCCAAGAAGCTCAAGGACCTCATTCCGCGGCAGCAGTTCGAGGTGCCCATCCAGGCCGCCATCGGCGCCCGCGTCATCGCCCGCGAGAACATCCGCGCCATCCGCAAGGACGTCCTCGCCAAGTGCTACGGCGGCGACATCAGCCGTAAGCGCAAGCTGCTGGAGAAGCAGAAGGAAGGCAAGAAGCGGATGAAGATGGTCGGCCGCGTCGAGGTGCCGCAGGAGGCGTTCGTGGCCGCCCTTTCGACCGAGACGTCGTCGGCGGACAAGCCGAAGAAGTGACACGGTGCGCGCGGGCCGGTGGCCCGCGCGCCCGCCCGTCGAGAACCGATCGTGGTGATCGTTCGCCGCGGGGCGGTGAGCCGGATCCGGCGATGCCGGTCACCGCGATTTAGCGGAAAAATGTCAGTCCCCTGGCATACCTTCGGATCGAACGCCTGTGCGATTCGGAGGTCGGAAATGATCGCAGATGCTCACGCCGCCGAGCGGTTCATGCGCGCCGCGATGCTCGGCGTGGCCATGGCCGTGGAGACGCAGCGGCTCCTTCGGCTCCACGCCGGGGACTCCCCACCCGACCAGGACGGCGCCGTCGGGGTCGAGATCCCGTTCCCGGACTCCACCGTGATCACGGCGGTGCTCGACGCGGCCGCCACCTGCTTCCGGCCGTCAGACGATCCGGGAGAAGATCCCCGGCAGGCCGTTCTCGCCCCGCTGCTCGAACTGGCGGCCCTCGCGAAGCCCCTCGTCCCACCCCAGCCCCTCGTGCCCGAGCGGCGGTGAGAGCGAGGTCCGGGAAACCGAGTGAGAGGGGTGGTCAGGGGGAGGAGAGGCGAGGGCACCGGCCGGATAGCGGCAGACTGGAGGCGTGCCTTCTGTTCTTCCCGACGGCGACCCGATCCCGGCCTCCGGCGAGCTGCCCTCCAGCGCTCTCGACAGCCTCGGCTCCCGCCCGTTCGGCTTCTACGTCCACGTGCCGTTCTGCCTCACCCGGTGCGGCTACTGCGACTTCAACACGTACACGGCCGCCGAGCTCGGGCCCGGCGCCTCCCAGCGGGACTACGCCTCGACGGCGATCGAGGAGGTGCGGCTCGCCCGGCGCGTCCTCGGCGACGCCGAGCTGCCCGTGGAGACCGTGTTCGTCGGCGGAGGCACGCCGACGCTGCTCCCTCCCGAGGACCTCGTCCGCATCCTCCGCGTGGTGGACGAGGAGTTCGGGCTGGCCCCGGGGGCCGAGGTCACCACGGAGGCCAACCCGGAGTCCGTCACCCAGCGGTCCCTGGAGGTCCTGCGCGAGGGCGGGTTCACCCGGATGAGCTTCGGCATGCAGAGCGCCCGCGAGCACGTGCTCACCGTGCTCGACCGCCGTCACACGCCGGGCCGGGCCGGTGCGGCCGTACAGGAGGCCCGGAAGGCCGGGTTCGACCACGTCAACCTGGACCTGATCTACTCGACGCCCGGCGAGACCGACGACGACTGGCGGGCCTCGCTCGAGGCCGCGCTGACCGCCGGTCCCGACCACGTCTCGGCGTACTCGCTGATCATCGAGGAGGGTACCCGGCTGGCGGCGCGGATCCGGCGCGGCGAGCTGCCGATGCCGGACGACGACGTGGCGGCGGACCGCTATCTCATCGCCGAGGAGATGCTCACCTCGGCCGGGTTCCGCTGGTACGAGGTCTCCAACTGGGCGGTCTCGGACGAGGCGCGCTGCCGCCACAACCTCCTGTACTGGACCGGCGGCGACTGGTGGGGTGTCGGACCGGGCGCGCACAGCCACGTGGGAGGCACCCGGTGGTGGAACGTCAAGCACCCCGCGCCATACGCGGCGCGGCTGGCGGCGGGGGAGTCGCCGGGCTACGCCCGTGAGGTGCTGACGGAGGACGACCAGGCGGTCGAACGGCTGATGCTGGAGCTCCGGCTCGTGACCGGGTTCCCGCTCGCCGACGTGCGGCCGTCCGCGCGTACGGCCTGCGCCAAGGCGTTGGCCGACGGCCTGCTCGAGGTCGAGCCGTTCAAGCGCGGCCGCGCCGTGCTGACGCTGCGTGGCCGGCTCCTCGCGGACGCCCTGATCCGCGACCTGGCCTGAGCGGGGAGCCGTCCTCGCGCGTGATCAGGTGACGAGGCGGATCGTCATCGGATAGCGGTAGTTCTCCCCGCGGTTGGCCGCCATCGCGCCCATGATCCCCACGACGAGCGTGTACACCCAGATGACCGGGAGCAGCAGGAACCCGAGGACCCCGACCAGGACCACGGACAGCACGGTCGAGACCACGACCACGGCGATGAAGGCGATCGTGGCGGTGATCCAGAAGTTCAGCGCCTCGGCCGCCTGGTCCCGGACGTACGGCGACTGGTCCTTCCGCGTCAGGTAGATCACCAACGAGCCGACCGCGCCGAGCGGCCAGGCGATGAGGTTGCCCAGCCCGGCGAGGTGGGCGAGCATCGCCATGTTGGTGTCGTCGGTGCCCGGCCGGGGGCCGTACTGCCCCGGCACATACGGCCCGGCGGCGCCATATCCGTGCCCCGGGGCGCCGTATCCGGGATAGCCGGGCGCCGCGTCGTACCCGGACGCGTACCCCGGGTCGCCGGGGGCGCCGTAGGGCATGCCCTGGCCCGGCTCGTGTCCCGGAGCACCATAACCGGGGGCGCCGTAGCCGGGAGCACCATAACCGGGAGCGCCGTAGCCCTGGTTTCCGTGATCGGCGGAGCCCTGCCCGGGGACGCCCTGAGGAGGGGTCTCGGGTTGTGCCTCGCCGGCGCCCTGACCGGGCGTCTCACGTCCGGACCCGCCCTGACCGGGGCGTTCGTGCCCGCTCTCGCCTGCGTACGGCTCCCGCGGATCGCCGGTCATGCCCGACCTCCCTTTGCGTTGTCCTTACTCGACCCTAAGCGGCCGCGGGCCGGGCCGGGCGGCCCTCCGCAAGTCATTCTCCGGGCTCCGTGACGAAGTCGATCAGCTCCTCGACCCGGCCGAGCAGCTCCGGCTCCAGGTCCGTGTACGCCGTCACGCGGCCGAGGATGTGCCGCCAGGCGTCCGCGGGCTCCATCCGCCAGCCCAGCGCGGCGATCACGCCCTCCTTCCACGGGAGGCCGCGCGGCACCTCGGGCCAGGCCGGGATGCCGAGGACGGACGGCTTGACCGCCTGCCAGATGTCCACGTACGGGTGGCCCACGACCAGCACGTCCGAGCCGGACACCCGCGCGGCGATGCGGCTCTCCTTCGACCCGGGGACGAGGTGGTCGACCAGCACACCCAGCCTGCGGCCGGAGCCGGGCGCGAACTCCGCCACGATCGCGGGCAGGTCGTCGACGCCTTCGAGGAACTCGACGACCACCCCCTCCACCCGCAGGTCGTGGCCCCAGATCTTCTCCACCAGGGACGCGTCGTGGACGCCCTCCACGTAGATCCGGCTCTCCCGGGCCACCCGCGCCCGCAGGCCCTCGACGGCGATCGACCCGGAGGCGCTGCGCCGCGCCCCGCCCGGCGCCTCGGACGGTCGTACCAGCGTCACCGGCCGCCCCTCCAGGAGGAACGCGGCGGGCGCGAGCGGGAAGATCCGGCGCCGGCCGAACCGGTCCTCCAGGGTGACGGCCTCCTTGTCGCAGGCCACCACGGCGCCGCAGAAGCGGCCTTCGGCGTCCTCCACCACGAGATCCCGCTCCGCGGGCACCTCGGGGATCTTCCCTCTGCCGGGCCGCCGCCAGTCTCCGGAAAGCACGTCCTGCCCATACATGGCGGGAACGCTAGCAAAATCGGGCATCCTCCGGCCGGAGTCCGGCGCGCGCCCGCCTTCCATGGGCACCTGAGCACGACCGCGGGCCGGTCAGCGCATCGCCTTTTTACGGGCGCCCGCGCGCCGGACCAGCACGACGATGGTGACGACGACCGCGATCAGGAAGCCGGCCGTGGGGAGGGCGATCATCGCGACCGCGCCGCCGACCACCTTGCCCACGCT
Organism: Microtetraspora malaysiensis; assembly: GCF_050947145.1. NCBI lineage: Bacteria > Bacillati > Actinomycetota > Actinomycetes > Streptosporangiales > Streptosporangiaceae > Microtetraspora > Microtetraspora malaysiensis. The sequence continues at coordinate 7,449,212 of NZ_CP191998.1, read as the reverse complement.
GCCGATGAGCTCTTTGCCGACGCCGAACTTGACGCCCTCGCCCGTGCAGGAGACCTGGTAGTCGCCCGCGGCCGGGGCGCCGATCTGGAAGACCATCTCCCAGGTGGTCCCGTCGTACGTGATGCTCTGGGTGCCGCTCGGCCGGGTGAGGCGGACGTCCAGGCCCGGCGCGCCCTCGACCTTGCAGCTCACGTCCGCCGCCTGCTCCGCCGAGGCGTAGATCGCGGGCCTGTCCTTCGGGTCGAGCCGCACGCTCACCGACTCGCCGGTGGCGAACGTCGCGAGCGAGGCGGCGTCCTTGACGGCGGAGCCCAGCCCGCGGGCGAAACCGGCCACGCCCACGACCAGCAGCACGACGAAGAGCACCCAGGCGAGGACGATCCACAGGATTCGCGGCCGCACCGGGCCCGGCGACGGCGGCGGGCCGTACCCGCCCGGCGCGTACGGCCCGGCCTGCGAAGGGTCGTAGGGCGTGCCGACGGCGCCCAGCGGCGGCATGGCCTGCGCGTACGGCGGCGACGGCGCGTGGCCGTCACCGGGGAAGGGGTTGTGGTTGTCGGTCATGACCGGGACCCTAGCGAGGGCAACTTGTGAGGCGATTGCGGGCAGCTTGTGTAGTCGGCCCGATTGGTGTTATCGCACCCCGTGGGCGGTAGCCGTACACTTGGCACTCGGGAACACGGAGTGCCAGACAGCGTGTTCCCGATGCACAGGGAGGTGACACTTTGCTCGACGAACGCAAGCTGGCCGTGCTCCGCGCCATCGTCGAGGACTACGTGTCCACCAATGAGCCGGTCGGGTCCAAGGCCCTCGCCGACAGGCACCACCTCGGCGTCTCGCCGGCCACGATCCGCAACGACATGGCGGCGCTGGAGGAGCAGGGATACATCCACCAGCCGCACACCAGCGCGGGACGGGTGCCGACGGACAAGGGATACCGCCTGTTCGTCGACCGCCTCTCGCAGATCAAGCCGCTGTCCGCGGCGGAACGCCGGGCGATCGAGACCTTCCTCGCCGGCGCCGTGGACCTCGACGAGATCGTCATGCGGACGGTTCGGTTGCTCGCCCAGCTCACGCGGCAGGTCGCCGTCGTGCAGTACCCCTCGCTGACCCGCTCGACGGTCCGGCACGTGGAGATCGTGCCGGTGGCGGAGCGGCGGGTCATGCTGGTGTTGATCACGAACACCGGCCGGGTCGAGCAGCGGGTGATCGAGCTGCCCGAGCCGGTGGCGGACGACCGCGTCGCCCACCTGCGCGCCGTGCTGAACTCCTGCCTGGACGGCTGCGGCCTGTCCGATGTGCCGGATACGGTGGCGGAGCTCCCTGACAGGCTGCCGATCGAGGATCGGCCGGTGGCCGCGACCATCCTGTCAGTGCTGCTGGAGACCCTGGTCGAGCGGCACGAAGAGAAGATTGTTTTCGCCGGCGCCGCCAACCTCGCGGCCCCCGACTTCAGCGTGGGCCTGCGCGCGGTGCTTGAGGCGCTGGAGGAGCAGGTCGTGCTGATGCGGTTGCTCGGCGAGACCGATGACCTGCCGGGGCTGACCGTGAGGATCGGCTCCGAGAACCCGTACACCGGACTTCGCGGCACCTCGATCGTGGCCGCGGGGTACGGTGCGGGCGACAAGGAACTGGCCCGGCTTGGAGTGCTGGGCCCGACGCGAATGGACTATCCGGTGACGATGGGTGCGGTGCGCGCGGTGGCGCGCTACGTCGGCCAGATCCTGGCGGGGTCGTAAGTGGCCAAGGACTATTACGCGACCCTCGGGGTCCGGCGGGACGCCAGCCAGGAAGAGATCAAGAAGGCTTATCGCCGCCTTGCCCGCGAGCTGCACCCGGACGTCAATCCTGACCCGGAGACGCAGGAGCGGTTCAAGGACATCACGCAGGCCTACGAGGTCCTGTCCGACACCAACAAGCGCCAGATGTACGACCTCGGAGCCGATCCGTTCAGCTCCGGCGCGGGTGCCGGGGCCGGCGGGTTCGGCGCCGGGTTCCCGTTCAGCGACATCATGGACGCCTTCTTCGGCAGCGCCGGAGGCGCCCGTGGGCCGCGTTCCCGGGCCAGGCGCGGCCGCAACGCGACGATCCGGGTCGAGCTCGACCTGGCGGAGACCGCTTTCGGCACCACCCGCGAGATCGTGGTCGACACCGCGGTGCTGTGTGACGTGTGCCAGGGCTCCGGCGCCGCCGAGGGCACCCACCCCGACACGTGCGACATGTGCCACGGCCGGGGTGAGGTCTCGCAGGTGACCCGCTCGTTCCTCGGCCAGGTGATGACCTCGCGGCCGTGTCCGCAGTGCGGCGGCTACGGCAGCGTCATCCGCAACCCCTGCCTGGAGTGCTCGGGTGAGGGCCGGGTCCGCACCCGGCGTACGATCAAGGTCCGCATCCCGGCCGGCGTCGAGGACGGCACACACATCCAGCTCGCCGGCGAGGGCGAGGTCGGTCCCGGCGGCGGCCCGCCCGGCGACCTCTTCCTGGAGATCGCCGAGCGTGCGCACTCGATCTTCGAGCGGCGCGGCGACGACCTGCACTGCACGGTCCAGATCCCGATGACCGCCGCCGCCCTGGGCACCTCCCTCACGATCGAGACCCTGGACGGCGCCGAGGAGATCGACGTGCGCCCCGGCACCCAGGCCGGCCAGGTGATCCCTCTGTACGGCAGGGGCATCCAGCGGCTCAACGAGACCGGCAGGGGCGACCTGCTGATCCACGTGAACGTCGAGACGCCCAACAAGCTCGACCCGCAGCAGGAGGAGCTGCTGCGCGAGCTGTCCAAGCTGCGCGGCGAGGAGCGGCCGCCAGGGAAGTTCTCCCCGGGCCAGCAGGGGTTCTTCTCCCGGCTGAGAGACGCGTTCAACGGCCGCTGACGCCGTGCCCGCGCGACTGGTGATGTCATGAGCGTTCCCGTGTTCCTCGCCGACCTTTCGGCGGCCGCGTCCGGCGGTCAGGGCGACCGCGTCCTGCTGGACGGCCCCGAGGGGCGGCACGCCGCCGCCGTACGCAGGCTCCGCCCGGGAGAGCGGATCGACCTGACGGACGGCGCCGGCCTGGTCGCCGAGTGCGTGGTCCGCGACGTGGCCAAGGACTCGCTCACCGCCGAGGTGCTCCGTCGATACGAGGTGGAGGCGGCCCGCCCGCGCCTGGTCGTGGTCCAGGGGCTGCCCAAGGGCGACAGGGGAGAGCTCGCGGTCGAGATGATGACCGAAGCGGGCGTGGACGTGATCGTCCCGTGGGCCGCGTCCCGCTGCGTCACGCAGTGGAAGGGCGAGCGGGCCGGCAAGGCGCTGGCCCGCTGGCGCAGCACCGCGCGCGAGGCGGGCAAGCAGGCCCGCCGCTTCCATCTGCCCGAGGTGACCGAGCAGGCGACGACCGCACAGGTCGCCGAGCTGCTCTCCGGGGCCGCGCTCGGCGTCGTGCTGCACGAGGAGGCCGCCCGGCCGCTGAGCGGCCTTCCCCTGCCCGCCGACGGCGACGTCGTCGTGGTCGTCGGCCCCGAGGGCGGCATCACCGACCAGGAGATCGCCGCCTTCCGGGCGGCGGGAGCCGTACCCGCGCTGCTGGGCCCGACGGTGCTGCGCACCTCGACGGCCGGGGTGGCCGCCGCGGCCGTGCTGCTGACCCGCTGCGGCCGCTGGTGATCGGCCGCGCTCCGGCGGCTACGGCGTGGGCGACTCGGCCATCGGCTCCGGGCTGACCACGACGCTGTCCGCCGGGCTCGCAGTCGGCGAGGGCGACGGCTTCGGCGTGGGCGACGTCTCGCAGTGCCTGCCGGAGCACCCGGTCGGCGTACGGCTCGGCGTGGGACGGGGGGACGGCCCGACCGGCGGCGTCGGTGTCGCCGTCATCGTGGGGCACGGCGCCGATCCGGAGGGGTTCGGCTCGACGACCTGGCCCGTCGTCTCCGGGGACGCGCACGGGTTGCTCGGGGACGGCGACGGCGACGGAGCCACCGCCGAAGGGCTGGTACGCGGCGTGGCCACGGGCGGGGGCGAGGGCTCGTCGCCCCGAGTCGGCGGGCCGGTGACTGGGGGCGGGTCGTTGTTGGGCTTCGGAGGGCGATTCACGGACGAGGTGTCGGGGAGCCGCGAGTCGTCCCCGGTGTTGGAGACCGTGCTGTGGATCACCTGGGTGCGTAGGTCGGGGATGAGCATCACGACGGTGCCCGCCACCAGTGCCGCCCCGGCGACCGAGGCGCCGACGCGCCACCAGAACAGGCCGCGCAGGCCGCGGGCGCCCCGCTCCTCGATGCGGTGCCGGATGATGTCGAGCCCTTCGGGCGAAGGAACGACCGAGTCCGCCTCCGCCCGCATGGCGCGGCGCAGGATCTCGCCGTGCTCGTCGTCGGTGGGGAAGGTCATGAGAACTGCTCCAGTGCCATCCGTAGGGCGGCCATGCCGCGGGCCGTGTGACTCTTCACCGCGCCCTTGCTGATGCCCATCGCGTGTGCGATCTCGGCCTCGGACAGGTCACCGTAGTAGCGCAGGACGAGTGCCTCGCGCTGCCGGGTGGGCAGGAGGCGCAGAGCCTCGATGACCGCGGATCGTTCGAGCTCGCCGATCGCGCCGTTCTCGGCGCTCGGCGCGTCGGGGAGCCCCTTTGGAGCGTACTTCTCGACGACGGCGCGGTGGCGCAACACTGAGCGAGATCGGTTGACGACCGATTGGCGCAGGTAGGCGAGTGCCTTGTCGGTGTCGCGCAGCCGCCGCCAAGCCCCGTGAATGGCGACGAACGCGTCCTGCACGACTTCCTCGGCGCTGGCCACATCGCGGACCAGCAGCACGGCGAGACGCACAAGGGACCGATAGTGCGCGCTGTAGAGCGCGGTCACGGCCATGTCGGCGTCCCATCCGACAGGCACCGCCCCCAGCGACCTGTCGGCCACGAGGGTCTCGGTGGTCACGTCAGTAGGACGCTCGTCCTCCCCGGGGGGTTTACGCTCTTCCGCATCATTAGAGGGCATGACCCAGTTGTGTCCTCGCCCGACACTAGGGGTGTTTTTGTCGGTGTAGTGTCGCACATTCACACTATCTGGGGGATCTTTCAACGACATCACTGATTGGCAACGGCTACGCTTCTCGATCGTGACCGACTGCCTGTTCTGCAAAATCGTGGCCAGGGAGATTCCCGCCGACATCGTCCTGGAAACCGAGCGGGCGCTGGCGTTCCGCGATATCAACCCCCAAGCGCCCACACACGTCCTGGTCGTCCCCAAGTCGCATCACGCGAATGCCGCGGCGCTCGCCCAGGCGGACGACGGCCTCGCCGACGACGTCCTCAAAGCATGCCATGACGTGGCCCTTCAGGAGGGCGTCTCCGAGAGCGGATATCGCGTCGTTTTCAATACCGGCGAGGGCGCCGGGCAGACCGTGTTCCACGTTCACGCGCACGTACTGGGCGGCCGCGGCCTGACGTGGCCTCCCGGCTAACGGATAGCATGACCGTAGGAACTAGGGAGGCGAGCAGGCCGTAACGGCCGCCCATGTCCGAGTCACAGACCACGAACCAGACCCAGGCCAAGGTCCTCATCCCCGAGGGACAGCCGATGATCAGCCTGCTCGGCTCGCAGGACGAGCTGCTGCGGGTCATCGAGAAGGCCTTCCGCGCCGACATCCACGTGCGCGGCAACGAGATCACGATCACCGGTTCGCCAGAGGAGAGCGGCTTCGTCGTGCGGCTCTTCGAGGAGCTGGTGGAGCTGGTCGGCTCGGGCGCCGAGCTGTCCATCGACTCCGTCGAGCGCAGCATCGCGATGCTGAGGATGACCAGCGACCGCCCCGCCGAGGTGCTGTCCCTGGACATCCTCTCCACGCGCGGCCGGACGATCCGCCCCAAGACGGTCAACCAGAAGCGATACGTCGACGCGATCGACAAGCACACGATCGTCTTCGGCATCGGGCCCGCCGGCACCGGCAAGACGTACCTCGCCATGGCCAAGGCCGTGAAGGCCCTGCAGAACAAGCACGTCAACCGCATCATCCTGACCCGGCCCGCGGTCGAGGCGGGAGAGCGGCTGGGCTTCCTGCCGGGCACCCTGTACGAGAAGATCGACCCCTATCTGCGGCCGCTCTACGACGCGCTGCACGACATGCTCGACCCCGACTCGATCCCGCGGCTGATGGCGGCGGGCACCATCGAGGTCGCGCCGCTGGCGTACATGCGCGGGCGCACGCTGAACGACGCGTTCATCATCCTGGACGAGGCGCAGAACACCTCGCCCGAGCAGATGAAGATGTTCCTGACCCGGTTGGGGTTCAACTCCAAGATCGTCGTCACCGGTGACGTGACCCAGATCGACCTCCCCGGAGGGCAGGACAGCGGCCTCAAGGTCGTCCAGGACATCCTCCACGGCATCAACGACATCCACTTCAGTCGGCTGACCAGCGCCGACGTTGTCCGCCACCGGCTGGTGAGCGACATCGTCGACGCGTACGGCAAGTACGACGCGGCGATGGCGTCGGACCCGAAGGCGATGGACAGACGTCCCCGGGGGAGACGGTGAACGAGAGAACAGAACGGCGCGGCCCGCGCCCCCTGTCCGGGCCGCGGAGCGAGGAGAACCGGTGAGTGTCGAAGTCGCCAACGAGTCGGGCGTCGAGGTCGACGAGGCGGTGTTCGCGGAACTGGCCGGTCACGTCCTGGGCAAGATGGGGATCAGCCCCCTGGCCGAGCTGTCCATCCTGATCGTCGACGAGCCGGCCATGTCCGAGCTGCACGAGCAGTGGATGGGCGAGCCCGGCCCCACGGACGTGCTCGCCTTCCCGATGGACGAGCTGCGCCCGGGGCAGGGCGGCGGCCGGGACGAGGACGCCTCCCCGGACCCGGCGCTCCTCGGCGACGTGGTGCTCTGCCCCCAGGTGGCCGCCCGGCAGGCGACCGAGGCCGGGCACGGTACGCAGGACGAGCTGGAGCTACTCTGCACGCACGGCATCCTGCACCTGCTCGGCTACGACCACGCCGAGCCCGAGGAGCACGCCGAGATGTTCGGGCTCCAGGGCGAGTTGCTCGCGTCGTGGCGGGAGTCGCGCGGGAAGCGGTGAGCGACCGATGAACGGCTGGTTGTTCTCGGCCGTCGCCCTGATCGTGGTCGGCGGCCTGATCGCGAGCGCGGAGACGGCGCTGTCGCGCATCTCGCGCGTACGCGCCGAAGAGTTCGTCAAGGAGGGCCGGCGCGGTGCTCTACGTCTGCAGACGATCGTCAAGGACCCGCCGCGCTACCTCAACCTGCTGCTCCTGCTGCGGCTGATCTGCGAGCTGGGCGCGACGGTGATCGCGACCCTGCTCTTCATCGACTGGCTCGGAGACCAGGGCCAGGCGTATGTCGCCGCGGCGGTCGTGATGGTCCTGGTCAGCTATGTCATCGTCGGGGTGTCGCCGCGTACGCTCGGCCGGCAGCACGCCGACCGGGTGGCGCTCGCCGGCGCGCCCATCGTGTACGGGCTGACCCGGATCTTCGGCCCGCTGCCCAAGCTGCTGATCCTGCTGGGCAACGCGCTGACGCCGGGCAAGGGGTTCCGCGAGGGGCCGTTCACCTCCGAGGCCGAGCTGCGTGACCTGGTCGACCTCGCCGAGGAACGCCGGGTGATCGAGCCGGACGAGCGCGAGATGATCCATTCGGTCTTCGAGCTGGGTGACACGCTGGTCCGCGAGGTCATGGTCCCCCGTACGGACATGGTCATCATCGAGCGGCACAAGACGCTGAGCCAGGCGCTCTCGCTGGCCCTGCGCAGCGGCTTCTCGCGCATCCCGGTGACCGGCGAGAACGAGGACGACGTCGTCGGCATCGCCTACATGAAGGACATCGTGCGCCGGATGCAGGAGACCGGCGACGGCGCCGCCCGGGTCCAGGAGCTGATGCGTCCCGCGACGTTCGTGCCGGACAGCAAGCCGATCGACGATCTGCTGCGCGAGATGCAGGCGCGGCAGATCCACCTCGCGATCGTGATCGACGAGTACGGCGGCACCGCCGGCCTGGTGACGATCGAGGACGTGATCGAGGAGATCGTCGGCGAGATCACCGACGAGTACGACCAGGAGATCCCGCCGGTCGAGTGGCTGGACGACGGGTCGGTGCGGGTGACGGCGCGGCTGCCGGTCGACGAGCTGGGCGAACTCTTCGACGTCGAGATCGACGTGGACGACGTGGACACGGTCGGCGGGCTGCTCGCGCACGCCCTCGGCCGGGTGCCGATCGCGGGTTCCGAGGCCACCGTCGACGGGCTGCGGCTGACCGCGGAGAACCTCGCGGGCCGCCGCAACCGGATCAGCACCGTGGTGGTGCGCCGGATCGAGCCGGCCGGGGATGACGCCATGAGCGCCCGCGCCGAACAGGACTGATGTCCCAGCCGGTGCGCCGGGGATCCGCCGCTCCAGTTCGGGGTGCCCGCGAACTTTGACGGGATCGGTCCCTTCGCGGGGAGGAATCTGCGGTCCTCGCTCCCTTTCGCTCTGCTCCCTCGATCCCGGTGTACGTGTGCGGCCGGCGCACTACCGGCCGGAGACCGGGCAAGTGGGGTTCAAGTGGGCTACAAGTGGGGTCGGCGAGGATCTCCTCAGACGCCCGGGGGGTTCGGGGCGTTCTGAGGGGAACAACCGGCGCGCCGGGAGGGGTTCGCGGCGCACCGGCTCCCTTCCTCCAGGGGGAAACACGGGGGAGTTCCATGAGGCCTCTCGCCCGAATTGATCGGGTGAGAGGCCCATGTTGGTTACTCAGGGTGATTGCCGCTTTTGCCGCTGGGGAAGAAAGCCGTCGGCGGGGATCTTCCGGACCCGCCGGAGAACGGGGGACACCGGAATGCGGATCATCGGCGGTGCTGTCTGTGCGGTCGCGGCCTGTCTCGTGGCCGCCTTGGCGGGATGCGGCGGCGGTGGCGGAGAGGCGGCACAGCACGCGGCTCTGGACGCCGGACGGTTGAAGGTCCTGCTCGGCGGGATCGACGACCTGCCCCAGGGCTTCTCCGACCACCAGCGCGAGCGATGGCGACCGCCGTTCCGGGCCAAGAGCGATGCCTGCCGGGCCCTGTTCGACGCGGCGGCGGGCCGGCCGCCCACGCGCGACCTCGTCGCCGGGACCGCCACCACGTACGAGGGGCAGCACGTGGGCGAGACCGCGGCCGTCGGCCTCGCGGTCTACGGGGACAACGCGGCGGGCGGGGTGCTCGACCGGCTGGAGCGGGCCATGCGGAGCTGCCGCGTCGCCGCTGCCGGGGGCGCGGGCAAGGGCGACCGCCTGCGCACGTCACGGCTGCGGATCAAAGGCGTGGGCGACGGCGTCGAGGCGCGGCGGTTCAAGGGACGGGTCGGCGGATATCCGTACGAGATGCACCTGGTGGTGGCGCGGCAGGGGGACGCGCTGATCACCCTCGTCCACGGGGGCGTCGCGTCGCCGGATGTCAAGGGCACCGCGGCACTCGCCAGAGTCCTGGCCGGAAGGGTCAGTACCCTTGACCTGTGACTGAGACACTCGACCCCGAAGACCAAAAGATCATCACGCTGGCCAGGTCGGCCCGGGCGCGCAACGGTTCCGCCGAGGGCGCCGCCGTACGGGACGAGACCGGGCGGACCTATGTGGCGACGAACGTCGCTCTGCCCTCGCTGGAGCTGTCCGCGACGCAGGTGGCGGTGGCGATGGCGGTCTCCAGCGGGGCGGCGTCTCTGGAGGCCGTGGCGCTGGTCGGCGCGGTGGACGAGCCGGGCGAGCGGGACGTCGCCGTGGTCCGGGACCTCGGCAAGGCCCCCATCTTCCTGGCCGGTCCCGACGGTGTGGTGAAGGGCCGGTACGTCTGACGTGAGCACTCCCGAATTCCGCGCCGGTTTCGCCTGCTTCGTCGGGCGGCCGAACGTGGGCAAGTCCACGCTGATGAACGCGCTGGTCGGCACGAAGGTGGCCATCACCTCGTCCAAGCCGCAGACCACGCGGCGGGTCATCCGCGGGATCGTGCACCGGCCCGACTCACAGCTCGTCATCGTGGACACCCCCGGCCTGCACCGGCCGCGCACCCTGCTCGGCGAGCGGCTCGACAGCCTCGTGCTGTCCACGCTGACCGAGGTGGATCTGATCGGCTTCTGCGTGCCGGCCAACGAGCCGATCGGCAAGGGCGACAGGTTCATCGCCGAGAAGATCGCCGCGGTCAAGAAGACGCCGCTCGTCGCCGTGGTGACCAAGTGTGACCTCGCCAGCCGCCAGCAGATCGCCGAGCAGCTCCTCGCGGTCTCGTCCCTGGCGAACTTCGAGGAGATCGTGCCGGTCTCCGCCGAGAGTGGTGAACAGCTCGACGTGCTCGTCGATCTGCTCACCGCGCGGCTGCCCGAATCCCCGCCCCTGTACGCCGGGGGCGAGCTGACCGACGAGCCCGAGCAGGTCCTCGTCGCCGAGTTGATCCGCGAGGCGGCCCTCGAAGGGGTCCGGGACGAGCTGCCGCACTCGATCGCGGTCGTCGTGGAGGAGATGGGCCCGCGCGAGGGCCGGGACGACCTCCTCGACATCTACGCCCACATGTTCGTGGAGCGGCCGTCGCAGAAGGCGATCGTGATCGGTCCGGGGGGCGCTCGGCTCAAGGACGTCGGCACCCGGGCACGCAGGCAGATCGAGGCCTTGCTCGGCACTCGCGTCTACCTCGACCTGCGGGTCAAGGTCGCCAAGGAGTGGCAGCGCGACCCCAAGCAGCTCCGCCGCCTCGGCTTCTACGACTGAGTCCGGGACCTCTCGAACGTGGGCGGCCGTCCGGCCCCCGCCGCCACGACCTCGCGGCGGCGGGCGTCCGCCTTCAGGGCGTGGGATCGCGGTGACCGGCGCCGCGGGCCGATCGTGCGGGTGGAGGCCGCGGGCGGTCGGCCGGATGCGCGGGCGGCGGTTCGTCGGGCCGGGGCCGGGGCCGGGGCCGTGCCGTCAGCGGCGGCGCAGGAGGGCGGCGGCGGCCAGGGCGGCGACCACGACGGAGGCGATCAGAGCGGCGAACCAGCCGTACTGAACGGTGGGATGCACGTCCACCAGGCCGGGGATGCGGAAGCTCAGCCGCTCGACCCACTCCTGCGGATCGGTCAAGAACATGGCCAGCGCGAACGCGGCGACGGCGCCGGGCAGGATCGCGAACCCGGTGAACAGCCGGCTCCGCGTCATCCCGAGAACGCCCAGCAGCGTGGCCGTGACGCCCGCGCCCAGGACGAACCAGCCCGGGGCCCGGTCGACGCCGCGGATCGCCTGGGTGAGCTCGGTGCCCACCAGGCCGAGCTCCGCCGTCACCCCGGCCCAGGGAAGGACGGCGGTGACGGCGAGCGCCAGGCCGGTGACGATCACGGCCATGGAGATCAGCGTCCCCCCGCCGCTCCCGGTGGGAACCCTGTGCGGGGGCGAAGTGAGGTCGGCCACGATCACAGGCTACGGCCCGGGGCGCCGCCCTGCCATCGTTCGAGGACGCGCCCCGTGCCGGTGGTTGTGCGAGGAGCGGCATGGAGTGCGTCTCGCCGCCGTACGGCACGGCACGGGAGAGGCGTGCCGGGTCACCCCTTGATCTGCCGCAGGATGGACTCGTCCTCGATCTCGCTGTCGCGGGCCAGCAGGAACGCCTTGCTGAGGATCAGCCCGAGTCGCCCGTCCTCCTCGAACGGCAGGAAGACGTCGTCGGCCGCGTGCGGGGCGCTGACGACGCACAGGTAGACGTCGCCGGGGTCCATGAGGATGTTGGCGCTGCCCAGATGGATCCGGTAGCTCCGCAGATCGCCCCGGACCATCAAATAGCGGTCCGTCAGGACGCAGCGCTCCGCGATCGCGGTGCGCGGCAGCAGGCGGGCCAGCGCGTCCCGACGGACCTCGGCCGACGGCGGCAGCGGGCCGAAGGCGGCAGTATGCCAGTAGTCGCGGTGGCCGTCGCCGCGGTCGGCCCACCCGGGATCGGTGGCGATCGACGTGACCGCGATGAACAGGTCCACGTCCCGCATCGCCTCGCTGAACACCAGCGGCGGCACCTCGGTGAGCGCTACCTGCCGCCATTCGCCGTTTTCGTTGCGATTGAAGCGGATCTGGTCGGTGGTGGCGTGCTCGCCCGAATCGTCGGCCTCGTGGAGGAACGACGCCCGCCAGCGTCCTCCGGCGAGCACGCACTGGGCCTCGCCGTGGCGGCCACCGTCCCACGGGCCCAGCATGTCGGCCGCCCAGCCGCGCTGCTTGAACAGCGCGTACAGCTTCCGGTAGTCCACCACGTGGGCGGCGAACCGGTTGGAGTAGCCGCCGGTGCGCTCCTCCGCGGGGGTGAGCGGGTAGATCTCACGGAACGCCTGCTTGAACGGCTGCCTGATCCGTTCCTCGCTGACCCGTTCGCGCCAGGCGCGAACGTCGTCGAGAGAGGCGCGGGCCGGATGCCACAGCCGGACCGGGGCGTCGGGTGACGGCGCGACCCCGGTGATTCCGGCGATGTCGGCGTCCGAGGCGCCGCCCAGTACGCTCACCCGCCGCCCGGGGGAGACCTCGATCTCCCAGATCAGCCGCCGCGCGACGGTCCCGGCGATCGGATGGCCGGCCAGCCGCCGCCAGGTCGCGTACGGATGGGCGGTCTCGCCGGGGAATCCCGCCTCCAGCGCGCGGATCAGCGTGGTGAGCTGCCGGCGGGCTCGCCCGGTCAGGTCGCGCAGGCGCTTGACCTCGTCGGCGTGGTCTCGCCGTACCGCCGCGGGCACCCCTTTGAGCCGTTTGTCACCCTGCCACCAGGTCAGCTCGACGTCGTCGCCGACGGAGATCACGGCCGCGTGCCCGCCGAGGGGCACGCGGAGCCGCCCGCCCGGCTCGAACCCGAGGTCCGGCATCCGGAACGCCACCTCGACCCGATCGGCCAGCGCGCGTTCGATCCCCTTGGTCGTGCGGTCGAGTCGCTTGGGCACGCTCGCGTGCCGCGTCACCTCCCGCGCGGCCCGCAGCGCGTCGATCGCCTCCGGGGTCGGGAACTCCACGGCAGCGCGGGCCATCTCGTACAGCAGGCCCTGGGAGGGCAGCGTCCGCGCCGCAGTGGGCGCCACGGCCACGCCGCGCACCAGCCGGTCGAAAAGGTCGGGCAGCCACGGTTCGTCCTGCCGCAGCGCCAGCCGTACGGCCCGGCCGAGCACGTCCTTCTCCTTGTCGTCGAAGGCGCGGTCGGCGCGATAGGGGATCTCGCCCGCGTGGATGGCGGCGACCCTGGCGTCGGCGGCTTCCAGCGCGGAGCGGGCGAAGGCCGCGTACTCCGGGATCGCGGCCAGCCGCTCCCAGGCGTCGGGCAGCGGGGGAGGGCAGCCGTAGTTCCTCTCGGTGACCTCGGCCAGCAGGGCCCGGCGCTCCGCCTCCCAGCCGAGCAGCAGGTCGATCTCGCCCACGGCGATCGAACCCGGCCCGTCCCTGAGCACCGCGGCCACCTCCTCGTCCAGCCCGGCGAGCCCGGCGACCACCAGCAGCGCGTGCGGGTGCTCGACGCGGTCCGCGGCGAGGTGGAAGCGCACCAGCTCCCGCGCGGGCTCGGCGAGGTCGGCATGCGGCGGGCCGCCGGGGCAGCGCACCAGCGCCGCCGCCGCCAGGGGAAGGTTGGACCACTTGCGTTCCGGCAGCCCGTCCATGAGGGCCAGGAACAGGTCGGCGCACGCCTCCGGCGTGAACGACGGCTGGCGCTCCTTGACGGCGTCCTCCACCACGAACCTCGCCGACATCGCCGGGCCTCCGCTCCCGGACGTCCGGTACGCGTACGGCAGGAGCGAGCCCAGGTCGGAGGTGGTCAGGTAGGACTGCTCGAACCACGGGTCGCCGGCGGCGGCCGGGTCGGTCATGAGTGCGCGCAGGGCCAGCGCGGAGGGAGAGAGGGGCATCAGGATCATCCCTTGATGTGGCGGGCGACGGCCGGATCGGCTGCGGCGATGTCGTTGAGGATGTCGTCGAGGAGGAACTCCGTGGAGAGGATCACAACAGCATGCGGTCGCCCTTCTCGAACGGCGGGCCGGACCGGTGGGCAAGCTCGTCGACGACGCCCACGGTCAGCCCCCGACCAGGGGAACGAGCTTGACGAAGGACACCACGGGGTCGGCCGTCAGGTCGATCTCGTCGGCCAGGTCCTCGATCTGCCGGTCGCCGACCAGGAGGATGAAGCCGTTGCGGGCGAACGCCGCCTCGGCGGCGTCGGCCTGCCGCTCCCAGTCGAGCCTGCGGGCCGCGCGCATCCGGTAGCCGTTCAGCTCGGCCTCGGCCTCGGTCGGCCGGACCAGGCCGCGGAAGTGAGCCGACGGAGCCGCGTTGTATCGGGCGACCTCCTCGCGCACGCGCAGCCGTACCAGCTCTCGGGCGGTGATCCGCTCGGGCAGGCCGGGCAGGACGAACTCGTCCAGCGACCTGCCGGTCGCGGTCTCATCGCGGAAGGTGACCAACGCCATCGGACGTCCCTTCGCTCGTCGGGGGCGATGCGAGATTCTTAGCATCCTGGGCCGACAGAACCCCGTCCTCCGCGACCTGGATACCGGCGGTCCTGCCGGCACCCGACCTGATCAGCCGGACAGCGGGTAGCCGCCCGGGGATCGCCGTCGCGCAGCGGCTCGCCCACGTCGTCGTTCGTCATCGGTCCCATCCGTGGGTCGCTGCATGATCGTGATCGGCCGGCCGCGGAGGTCGCCGTCGTCAGGACAGGGGCGGGACGGCGTCCTTGGCCCGCTGGAGGGCGAGGTCCGGCCAGAACTCGCCGCCGCGCGGCGCCACCAGCCCGTAGACGGGGTCCTCCGGCCCGGAGGTGCCGCGTGTACAGGTGCCGTTCGACTTGGTGGGGTCGCGGATCCACAGGTAGGCGTCGGCCAGCCCGCTCGCGGTGTCCGTTGCGGGGCGCGGGCCGAGACCCCGGCCGGGCGGGTTGCACCACTCCTGGGCCTGCTTGTATTTCTTGGCCGGCGGACGCCACCCGCCCCTGCCGTTCCTGCCGGTGTCGATGACGAAATGGGGCAGTCCCGGGGTGTCGTCGGGAACCGCGTCCACCTCGGGCCCGAGGCAGCGGCTCCCGCCGCCCGTCTTCGTGAGGTGCACGCATTTCGCCAGCCGCACGCCGTACGCCTCGACGGTGTCGGTCGGCTGGAAGCCGGAGGCGTTGAGGAAGAATCCGTCGGCCTGATCCAGGCCCGCCTTGATCAGGCGGCTCGCGGCGTCCTCGATCGACGGCCAGTACCGCTGTCCGCCGTCGAGGTAGACCGCGGTCCGCGGGAGCGCGCCGAGCCGCTTGACCGCGCTGGAGAGCTGGTCGTAGCGGGTCTGCTCGCCGTTCGGGCCACCGAGGGCGCAGCCCGGCGTGCCCGGGACCTTGCTCAGGCTGTTGGGCTCCAGGACGACCACGGCCGGGCGGTCGCCGATGGCGGTGGCGATCGCGCCGATCCAGGACGCGTACGCCCGCGAGTCGGGCGCGCCGTTGGGGTAGCAGTCGCGCAGCGGCAGGCGGTCCGTGACGAACACGGGGACCGCCCCCTGCTTCCCTGCCGCGTCGAGCGCCGTGTTCACGATCCGGGCGGCGTCGGCGTCGGTCATGCGCGCCTCCAGCCAGACCGACCGCGGGACTCGGGCGAGCGCCCGCATGAGGGCGGCGTCGCCGTGCCGCCCCGCTGCCTGCCAGGCCGACGCCTGGCGGGCCGGGTCGCCGTCGGGGCTCACATAGAGCCGTACGGCACGGCCGGTCAGCGGGTTGCCGTCCTTCGCGCCGTCGTTCGCGTCGTCTGTCGTGTCGCCTGTCGTGTCATCTTTCGCGTTGTTTTTCACATCGTCGGACTCCCCGCCGGTCCCGCCTCCCGCCGCGGAGGGGGAGGCGGCGGCGGTGGCCGCGGGCGGCGCGGACGCGCTCCGCGAGGTGATCGCCTGTCCCGGCGAACCGTCGTCGCCGCCCGCCGCGCCGATCCGCAGGGCGACGACCACCCCGGCCGTCAGGAGCGCGACGGCGGCGGCCGCCGCCCCGGCGAGGACCCCGGTCCTGCGTCGTGCGACGACCGTGCCCTCGTCCGCCGTACCGCCTGTGCTCGCCGTGGAGCCGGTCCCACCGGTCTCGTGCGTCCCACTGGTCTCAACGGGCTCGGCGCTGTCCCGCACGTACGGGGCCTGACCGGCGGGGGTGCGGCGGGTGAGGGCGTCGAGGAGCTGCTGCGCGGTGGGGCGGTGGGCGGGGTCTTTGGCGAGGGCGTGGGCGACGGTGGCGCGTAGGTGGGGTTCGAGTGTGGTGAGGTCGGGTTCGTGGTGGACGATGCGGTAGAGGACGCTGGGCGGTGGTCCGTCGCCGAAGGGGGCGTGGCCTGAGGCGGCGTAGGCGACGAGGGCGCCCCAGGCGAAGATGTCGGAGGCGGGGGTGACGTGTTCGCCTCTGGCCTGTTCGGGGGGCATGTAGGCGGGGGTGCCGACGATGGCGCTGCTGACGTGGGCGCCGGCTTCGGCGAGCTGGGCGATGCCGAAGTCGATCACCTTGGGGCCGAGCGGAGACAGCAGGACGTTCCCCGGCTTGAGGTCGCGATGGACGATCCCCGCGGCGTGGATGGCTTGCAGTGCGACCGCGACGCTCACCGCGACGCTCTCGAGATGCGAGCCGCTGAGCGGCCCGTGGTCGCGTACGGCCTGCTGGAGGGTGGGCCCCGGGACGTATTCGGTGACGAGATAGGCGGTGTCGCCCTCGACGTCGGCGGCCAGGACGGGGGCGGTGCAGAAGCGGGCGACGCGCTGGGCTGCGGAGATCTCGCGGGTGAAGCGGCGGCGGAAGTCGGGGTCGGCGGCCCACTGCGGGTGGATGAGCTTGATCGCGACCGGGTCGCCGCCGGGGGCGCGCCCGAGGTAGACGGTGCCCATCCCGCCCTGGCCGAGCCGGCGGAGCAGGGCGAACGGCCCGACCTGGCGAGGATCCCCCTCGCGCAGGGCGTCACCTATCGGGGATTCATCGGGATTTCCACCGTTTGACGCCACTGCGGGATCATAACCAGCGACCCGGGGCCCAGCCAGCCGTTCAGACGCGGAGCTGCCACGCGTTCCAGGTGTCCAGCAGGCGGAACCCCATCAGCTCGTTGATCCGCAGCATGTACGCGTTGTAATCGGCGTTCCAGGTGATGATGCGCTCGACAGCCGGCTCGCAGGCGTGCAGCCAGGCGGCGTTGGCCAGCTTGAGCACCGCCCCGAGCCGGTGGCCGCGGTGCGCCCGGAGCACGCCGGTGTCCACCTGCCGCGCCCAGCCGCGGTGCTCCTCCGCGTCCACCAGGATCCGGGTGAAGCCCGCCGGCTCGCCGCCGACGGCATGCCGGGCGATCATCGTGTAGGCCGTGAGCCCGGCCCGCGCCACCTCCTCGTCGCCGGCCCGCATCCGCTCGGCGGTCCAGTGGTGGCCCTCCATCTCCAGGTCGCCCAGCGGCTCGTCGTTCATGGACGCCGCCAGGAGCGCCAGGTCGTCGAGCAACTCGTCACTCGCCGGGCCGGTCCACCGTTCGAGCATGTACCCCCGTGCGTGACGCGCCGCGTCGGCCCGCATGAGCTCGAAGGACGCCCAGTCCACGGTGCGCAGGTCGAGGACGCGGCGCGCCTCCGCCGTGGCCTTCGCGAAACCCTTCGCCTTCGCGAAGGCCGCGCCCGGACCGCCCGTCGGCGTCTCGCCGATGAGGAGACTGCGCCCCTCGTCGCGGGCTCGGCCGATCGCGTGGTCCAGCAAAGCCCCGCCCAGGCCCCGGCGGTGTCGATCGGGGTGGACGAGGAGGAAGACCAGGTTCGCGATATGGGTGTTGTCCTCCCGCGGGTAGTACAGGGTGTAGCCGCCGGCGATCTCGCCGTCCACCCTGACGACCCAGCTCTCCCCGGGCTCACCCGTCCAGCCGCTCTCCAGCATGGAGGAGAAGTGCCGCGGCGACATCGGGGCTCCGGGGTCGTCCACGGCCTGGTGGATCGCGTACAGGCCGGCCACCCGGTCGCCGGGGTCGGAGAGGCGGAGGCGCTCGAAGTGCATGCGCACCAGGAAACCGCACGGGCCGGTCGGGGTGCGACCGATTATCCGGACGGAGCGTCCGGGCCGCCCCAGCGCGGCGGCAGGACGGCCCCGGCGCTCGCCTATGTGCGCCCGCGGACGCGCGTCACCGCTCGTAGTCCTCGATCTCGTCGACCGGCCGCGGTATGCCGATGTCGGGGTCCTCTCCGGCGTCCCTGCTGGCCCGGCGCTGTCTGAGCAGGTCCCAGCACTGGTCGAGCGCGCTTTCCAGCGTCCGGATCCGCTCGTGCTCGTCCTCGGTGGTGAGCTCTCCCGCCGCCAGCCTTCCGCGTAAGGTGTGCTCCTCGTCGATGAGCTCGCCGATGCGGCGGAGGATCTCGTCGTCCCTCATGTTCGCCCCCTTTCCAGCGGAAGGCCGGTTATGTGTCCGGCCCCTCACCGTCCGGAGCATTCGACGCCGTCTGCTAGTCTCCATGGCGTGCTGCGCGGGCTTCTTCTTATCCGCCGCGGCGAGGGCCTGTAAGAGGTCGGCTCCCTCGCCGCGGAGACTGCCGTGCGCGTCGGCCGCCCCAGGTCATTTACCGGTGGCGAGCCCCTTTTTCCTGATCGGGATGCCCGTCTTTGCACGCTCGCACCGGCGCGTCCATCGAGGAGCATGATGTACCCGCAACAGCAGCCCAGCCCCATGCCCTACCACCGCTACACGCCGTTCGAGCCGATCCGGCTGGCGGACCGCACGTGGCCGGACAAGGTCATCGAGCGGGCGCCGCAATGGTGCGCCGTCGACCTGCGCGACGGCAACCAGGCCCTGATCGACCCCATGGACGCCCACCGCAAGCTCAAGATGTTCGAGCTGCTGGTACGCATGGGCTACAAGGAGATCGAGGTCGGCTTCCCCGCCGCCTCCCAGACCGACTACGACTTCGTCCGGCAGATCATCGAGGAAGGCCGCATCCCCGACGACGTCGTCATCCAGGTCCTCACCCAGGCGCGGCCCGAGCTGATCGAGCGCACCTTCGAGTCGCTGCGCGGCGCGAAGCAGGCCATCGTCCACCTGTACAACTCGACCTCGACGCTGCAGCGGCGGGTCGTGTTCGGTCAGGACAAGGACGGCATCACGGCCATCGCCGTCGAGGGCGCCAAGCTGTGCAAGAAGATGGCCGCCGAGATGGAGGGCACCGAGATCTTCTTCCAGTACTCCCCGGAGTCCTTCACCGGCACCGAGCTGGAGTACGCCGTCGAGGTCTGCAACGCCGTCAACGACGTCTGGCAGCCCACCCCCGACCGCAAGGTGATCGTCAACCTGCCCGCCACGGTCGAGATGGCCACGCCGAACATCTACGCCGACCAGATCGAGTGGATGAACCGCCACCTGGCCTACCGCGACTCGATCGTGCTGTCGCTGCACCCCCACAACGACCGCGGCACCGCCGTCGCCGCCGCCGAGCTGGGCTACCTGGCCGGGGCCGACCGCATCGAGGGATGCCTGTTCGGGAACGGCGAGCGCACCGGCAACGTGTGCCTGGTGACGCTGGCCATGAACCTGTTCTCCCAGGGCATCGACCCGCAGGTCGACATCCGGGACATGGACGAGATCCGGCGCGTCGTCGAGTACTGCAACCAGCTCCCGGTCCACCCCCGCCACCCCTGGGGCGGCGAGCTGGTCTACACCGCCTTCTCCGGCTCCCACCAGGACGCCATCAAGAAGGGCCTGGAGCACCTGGAGCGCGACGCGGCCGCGGCCGGCACCCCGGTGGACGACTTCACGTGGGCCGTGCCGTACCTGCCGATCGACCCGAAGGACATCGGCCGCAGCTACGAGGCGGTCATCCGGGTCAACAGCCAGTCGGGCAAGGGCGGCGTCGCCTACATCATGAAGGCCGACCACCAGCTCGACCTGCCGCGCCGGCTGCAGATCGAGTTCTCCCGCGTGGTCCAGGCGCAGACCGACGCCGAGGGCGGTGAGGTCACCCCGGCCGCCATGTGGGAGGCGTTCGCCGACGAGTACCTGCCGAACCCCGCCAAGCCGTGGGGCCGGCTCGGCCTCCTGGCGCACCGCGGGGCCTCCGCCGTGGACGACAAGGACGTGATCAACGCGGACATCCGCGTCGACGGCGAGATCCGTGATATCGAGGGGGTCGGCAACGGCCCGATCTCGGCCTTCTGCGACGCCCTGCGCGGCATCGGCGTGGATGTGCGGGTGCTCGACTACACCGAGCACGCGATGAGCGCGGGCGCCGACGCCAAGGCCGCGTCCTACGTCGAGTGCGAGGTCGCCTTCGAGGGCGGCTCCCAGACCCTGTGGGGCGTGGGCATCGACGCCAACACCACCACCGCGTCCCTGAAGGCGATCATCTCCGCCGTGAACCGCGCGAGCCGCTGACGCCCGCGCACCGATGACGGGAGCGCGGGCACGACCTGCCCGGCTCCCGGGACCGACGACATCCGGTCAGGCCCACGAGGCCGCGACGACCGGGCGCCAAAGCCATGGGAGGGGCGGTGGCCGTGCGACCCACGGCCACCGCCCCGTTCCGTTCCGTACCGATTTCGTTGGCGGTCACGCCAACAGCATGGTCGTGTGCTGCCCGTATCAGGGTCTGAATGCTAGGGCTCCCAGTGCAAGGCAGTCGGGTTCCACCGGCCCGTGCGCATCGAGCCGTCGAGCACCGGATTGACAAGGGCCCGGGCGAGTGAGAGAGCGGCGTCCAGATTCCGATAGCCGTCAAGTCCGGGTGCGTTTCCCGAGACCTTGGCATAGCCGGCGCGCCACATGATCTGATCTGGGACGTCGAGCGACGTATGCCTGCCGCTCTTCCGCAGCAGGCGTTCGGAGGTCAGCGCGGCACTCAGCACGGCCGCTTCGATGGAACGGCTCCTGGCGATGAGGACGATGTCGGCGAGGTCGCGGAAACGGGTGCTCGGCCGGTCGCCGTGCCGTTCCATGATGGCGCACACCTTGTCCGCCAGGGTGTCGCACAGGGGATAGAGCTGGTATTTCGGCTGGCACAGTCCGGGAATGCCGACCGGCACCAGTGGGTCGGCCTCCTCCAGGCTGCCGGTGACGGTCGCCCCCACCACCACGTCCAGGTGGAAGCGCTCGTATGGGCGAGGGCCGAGGAACGCCACCACGGGGACGCGCACTCCCTCGATGCCCTCGATCAGTCTGAGGCCGTGCCCCATCTGGAACGAGAAGTGGTCGCCGAGATCCTGCTGAAGTGACTCGTCCAGCAGTTGCGTCGCCTGTGCGGTGTCCTTCGCGTCGGCGGCGAGATCCAGGTCGGCGGAATGCCGAGCGTCTCTGAGCAATGCGAGCAGGGATATTCCGCCCTTGAGTACCCACCGATCGCCGTACGGGCCGGTGAAGCACCGGGCGAGCGCGCGATCGTAGGCGAACTGCCGACGTATCTGGGAGATGGAGTGAGGACGTGCGGCCGAGAGCTTCTTGAACCGGGCGGTGAGTGCCGCGTCAAGCGCACGGGGGGAGGCATACGGCAGATCGCTGTGGGCTTCCGTGAGCCTTCCGGGGGGTGGGAGCACGGGTGAGAGATATCAGGTGGTCGAGGAACTCCCGGGCGGGTGTCACGCCGTAGGCGGCGGCGTGCGGAGCCGCCGCGTCAGCGAGTTCCTTCCTCGTGGCGAGTCCCTGATCGAGGATGTCCGTCACGACATGGGAGATGTGCTGGCCGTCGTGGCGGTCCGCGAGAAGATCGCCGACCAGTCGTGCCGGTGCGGTGACCGGGAGCTGGTCATGCCACACGATGTCGCAGCGCCGGACGGGCGAGGTGTGGAACGTAACGTCGGCGCGCCGGGACCGCTTACGTTTGGGACACGTGAACTCGTGGACATCTCCGGTGAAGTCACCCACGCCGAGGACGAGCGAGGCGCTGCCGTGCGAGACGACGCCGGAGTCGATGTCACGGGCTTCCGCCTCGGTGCCGGGGTCGAGCTGGAGCCACGCTGCGCGAAGCTCGGTGAGCGGGCCGGAAGGCGAGCCGGGCAGGCGGTAGACGCCGAATGCGACACGATCAAGAACCCCGTCGTCCGTCAGGCGCGTCAGTTCCGCTGCGGAGACACCGTTGCGCATGGCCTGTCTTGCTGTGACGAGACCCCATTGTGCCTCGGCTATCGCACCGAGGGTGGCGATTGCGTGACTTCTTGTCATGGCACGACCCTTTCACATGTGAAAGGGTCGTGCCATGGCGCGGTCAGGCCGGGAGGCCGAGGAGGCGGGCGAGGCCGGTCATGTTGTGCTCGAAGAACTCGGCTCGGTGGTCGATCGTGCCGACGAACTGGCCGAACAGCTCGAAGCTCACCATGCCGAACAGGCCGGTCCAGGCGGTGACCGCCCGCGTGATCACGTCGTCCGACACCCCCGGGATGAGCATGCGGATCGCCTCCGCGTCGGGGGCGATGATCGCCGGCGGCTCGGGCAGGATGGCGGGCGGGACGAGACGCCCGGCGGTGTTGGCATCGGCGAGGATCCGGCCGTACACCGCGGTGTCCCGCGCCGCCGGGGCGATGGTGTCCTCGGGGGCGCGGTAGCCCGGCACCGGCGAGCCGTAGAGAAGGGCGTACTCGTGCGGGTGGGCGAGCGCCCATCCGCGTATGGCGTGGCAGACCGCCAGCCAGCGTCCCGTGTAGTCGTCCCGCGCGCAGGCGGCGTCGGCCTTCTCGGCGGCCTCCCCGAGGGCGTTGTATCCGTCGATGATCAGCGCGGTGAGGAGGTCGTCCCGGCTCGGGAAATAGCGGTAGATCGCCGAGGAGACCATGCCCATCTCCCGTGCCACCGCGCGCAGGGACAGCCCCGTCGCGCCCTCGGTGGCCAGGTGGCGGCGGGCGATGTCGGTGATCTCCCTGATCAGCTCGGCTCTGACTCGTTCCCGTGCGGTACGGCTCGCGCTCATGTCCCGGAGGCTACCAGAGCGGCGACAGAATTCGAGAGCACTGCTCTTGACGATAGCCGCTCTCATAAGAGAGCATTGCTCTCGAACGAGAGCGACAATTCGAAGGAGTGCCGATGCTCGCCGTGGCCAAGGGGGCCAACCTCGCCCTGATGTTCTTCCTCGAACTCGGTGTCCTGGTCGCGGTGGGGTACTGGGGGTTCACCCTCTCCGCCCCTCTCGCGGTCCGGATCCTCGCCGGGCTCGGCGCACCCGTGGTGTTCGGCACCCTCTGGGGACTCTTCGCGGCGGCGAACGGCGCGAGGTTCAAGCTGCACGGCCTGGCCAGGGCGGCGTTCGAGATCGCCTGGTTCGGCGGCGGCGCGGCCGCCCTCGTCGCGTCCGGGCTGGTCACGAGCGGTGTGGTCTTCGCCGGCCTCTACATCGTCAACGGCATCCTGCGCCTGGTCTGGCACCAGGTCTGAGGATCACCACCCGCCCGTAGGAATGAACAGGAGGAGGTACGCGGTTCCGACTACTTCGGTCCGGGCGCGTCGGACCAGTCGTTCCTCGGGGGGCGCTTCGTCGGGCCACTGCTCGCGGGACGGCACGCGATGGTCCTGAGCGACCCGGACATCCCGCACAGCTGGACCTACCTTCCCGACGTGGCGGCGGCTCTGGTCACGGTGGCGACCGACGAGCGCGCCTGGGGCCGGGCCTGGCACATCCCCACGAGCCCGGCGCGGGGCATGCGGGCCATGGCGGAGCGGCTGTGCGATCTGGCGGGGGCGCCCGCTCCCAGGCTCAGCCGCCTGCCGGGCTGGGCGCTCACGGCCGCGGGCGTCGTCTCGCCGCTCCTCAACGAGATGCGGGAGACGCGTTACCAGTTCGACCGGCCCTTCGTCGTGGACTCGTCGGCCTTCACCGCGACCTTCGGCGTCACCGCCACCCCGATGGACGAGGCGCTGGAGGAGACCATCGCCTCGTGGCGAGCCCGCTGATCAGGCGGTCGCGGGCTCGGGGAGCCCCGGAGGCCGGGGCGTGGACAGCGCGAACCGCGCGACCGCGACGCACATCGCCAGGCTGATCAGCACGCTCACCGCGACGGGGATCAGGAACCAGAGCGACATGCCGGACGCCCCCGACACGGTCAGTGCGATCGCGGGGAGCCAGCCGAGCGCGGTCACACCGGCTGCCAGCGCGGTGGCCTTCCCCGCCCAGCGCGCGGCACGCTCGAACGCGGGGACGGATCGCGCCACGTGGGGCAGGGCGAGTGCGAGTGAGAGCGCCGCCGGGGCGAGGAACCCGCCCCAGATGCCCTTGCCGAGCGGTCCGCTGGGGAAACCCATGCCCATGCCATAGGTGTCGGCGATCTGGGCGAAGGCGAAGACCAGCATGCCCAGCATGGTCAGTGCGGCCGGGGTCGGGATCGGGGTCGCCTGCTTCGACAGGGCGACCCGCCACAGGACGCGCGCGTGAAGCGGCACCGACCCCAGGATCGCCAAGCAGACCCCAGCGGTGAAGGCGATCGAGGACGCGGAGGCGAGAGCGGGGGCGAACCCGGTCGTCTCCACCGCGGCAGTCCATCCCTTGTTCAGGCTGGAGACGTCCCGTGTGGCAGGGTTCCAGAATGCCCACAGCGTGCACGCGCCGATCGCGAGCAAGGGCACCGGCTGGAGGAACGAGCCCCGACCCGACGGGATGAGCTTCGGGTGGGTCCACGCGTCAAGCGCGGCGAAGCACAGATCGGCCAGCGTGCGAAGGCGCACGGGCCGCGCGGCCAGCAGGTCGCGCATCTCGTCGCCGTAGCGGTCTCGCCAGGCGCGCGGATAGAGCCGGAGCAGCAGGTACGCCAGCGGTCGCATCTCAGACCACCCCCCATGACGGCCGGACCCGCTTGCTGCCGGCCGCCTCGATGCGGCGCAGCGTGGCGAGCTGCTCGGCCAGGGCCTCGCGGCCCCCGGGCGTGATCCGGTACGGCCGGCGCCGCTCGGCCACCGGCAGCGCCTCGATCCATCCGCGCTCCTCCAGCCGCATGAGCGCGCCGTACAGGGTGCCGGGTTCGAGTGTTGTGCCGGAGAACTCCTCGATGTCCTGAATCATGCGATAGCCGTGCTTGTCGCCCTCGGCCAGGCTGACGAGCACCAGCAGGGCGACGTCGGTGAAACGTCCCAGATCGGGTTGGCGACGGGCCATAGAGCACCTCCTCTATTCAGTTTCGCTTACTAAGTGAAACTTAGCAACGGCGATAGGCTCCCGTCCATGAAAATTGGGATCATCGGGCTTGGGGACATCGCCGAGAAGGCCTATCTGCCGGTGCTCGCGGCCACGCCGGGGATCGTGCCGCACCTGTGCACGCGCGACGAGGCCACGCTGGCCGCCCTCGGGGCGGCGTACCGGATCGACCGGCTCTTCACCGGTGTAGAGGAGCTGCTCGAATCGGGCGTCGAGGCGGCGTTCGTCCACGCCGCCACGAGCGCGCACGTGCCGATCGTCGAGGCACTCCTGGAGGCGGACGCGCACGTCTACGTGGACAAGCCGCTCAGCGACACGTTCGCGGACTCCGAGCGGCTGGTACGGCTGGCCCGGACGCGGGACAGGTCGCTGATGGTGGGGTTCAACCGCAGGTACGCCCCCGGCTACACGGCGCTGCGCGACCTGCCGCGAGACCTGGTGATCCTGGAGAAGAACCGGGTGGGAGCGGCGGCGGTGCCGCGCGCGGTGGTCTTCGACGACTTCATCCACGTGGTCGACACGCTGCGGTTCCTCGTGCCCGGCGAGGTCGCCGACGTCCGGGTGCGCACCCGCGTGCGGTCCGGGCTGCTCGAACACGTCGTGCTGGAGCTGGGCGGCGACGGCTTCACCGCCATCGGCGTCATGAACCGGGTCGGCGGCGCGACCGAGGAGACCTGCGAGGTCATGGGCGGCGGGCGCAAGCGGCGGGTGCTCGATCTCGGTGATGTGGTGGATCACGACGGCGGCGAGATCCTGTCCCGGAGGCCGCCGTGGACGCCGGTCGCGCGGCAGCGTGGCATCGAGCAGATCTGCCACGCGTTCCTGGACGCGGTCCGCGCGGGCCGCGTGATCCACGCCGACGACGCGCTCGTCACTCACGCGATGTGCGAGGACGTGGTCTCCGCCGCGCTCGCCGACGCGGATCTGGTGGCGCGGACGAGCTGATCCCGCCCCCCGAAGGGGACGGGATCGGGTCACGGAAGGTCAGCGGGAGGAGAGGTACTGCGCGCCGAGCGCGCGCAGGCGCGCGTGGGCCGACTCGTACACCTCGGGGCGGCCGAGGTAGGCCTTGGGCAGCTTGGCGACCATCGTGTAGTTCGTGTCGCACACGTTGCCCACGGGCGCCTCGCCGCCCTGGCTGACGAGCTGGTACGCGTCGAGCTCGTCCAGCCCGGTGAGCGCGGCCGACCAGGTGACCAGGTCGTGTTGGCTGATGCGGTAGGCGTCCTCCAGGGGACGGGCCGAGCCGGTGGACATCAGGTGGTCGTCGTCCTCCAGGCGCGGCCACGGGGTGCCGACGCCCTTGACCAGCTCGACCGCGACGACCGTGTTCATCGCGGCCTCGACCGCGGTGCCGCAGACCTCGCCGTGGCCCTGGCGGCAGTGCCCGTCCCCGATCGAGAACAGGGCGCCCTCCACGTTCACGCCGAGGTAGACGGTGACGCCGGCCCGCAGCTCAGGGGTGTCCATGTTGCCGCCGTGGGCGTCCGGGGTGATCGTCATCCGCGCCTCGGAGGCGGCCGGGGCGACGCCCACGGTGCCGTGCATCGGGTCGAGCGGCATCTCCACGCTGAAGTCGCTGTTCCGGGCCTGGTAGCGGACGGTCCGCTTCTCCACGTCCACGTCGTACATCCAGACGACCTCGTCGAGGGGAGGCTGGAGCGTCGCGGTGGTGTGGGTGCCGGTGAGCGCCCCGAAGTGGGGGAACGTCGTGGAGACGGCCCAGTCGCGGGCGGGCTCGATGGAGACGAAGTGCAGGGCGAGGGTGTCGCCCGGCTCGGCCCCCTCCACGTGGAAGGGGCCGGTGACCGGGTTGAGGAAGGGGAACTCGCACACCTTCGACGGCAGGTCCTCGGGGCCGCGCACCCGCCCGCCGAAGCAGTCCTCGGTGAAGAGTTCGAGGACCGTGCCGGGGGCGATTCGGGCCACGGCGGGCCGCCCGCCGAAGGTGTAGGCCAGGTCCTCGGCCTTGGGCCGGAAGGAGACGACGTTCACTCGGAGACCTCCGTCTCGTCGGGAAGAGTGGGGCGACGGCCCATGAGGATGAAGCCGATCAGGATCAGCACGCCGATCGCCAGCCAGGTCAGGCCGACCGCCTGGGCGGCGACCTTGGCGTTGATGACGACGTACAGCAGGATCAGGAAGCCTATCGCCGGGGCGATCAGGTGCCGCCACCAGTCCCGGCTGCGCTTCCGTACGACGTAGTGGACTACGACGGAGACGTGGAGCGCGAGGAAGGCGGTCATCGCGCCGAAGTTGATGAGCGAGGCGATTTGCCCGATGCCCTTGTCGTTGTTGGCCAGGATGAGTCCGAGGACCAGCGAGACGGCGGCGGTGAGGAACGTGGCGTTGACCGGCACCTTGTGCTTCGGATGGATCTTGCCCAGGAACCGGGGCAGCAGCCGGTCGCGGGCCATGGCGAACAGCAGGCGCGAGGTGGCGGCCTGAGCGACCAGCGAGTTGGCGAAGCCCCAGGCGATCGCGGTGGCGACGGCGGTCAGCACGCTCAGCCAGGGGCCGCCGGCGTACTCGGCGATGTCGTAGAACGCGTTGTCCCCGCCGTTGGCCAGCAGCTCCTCGCGGTTCGGTGCGAGCAGCGCGGCGACCCAGGTCTGCGTGATGAACAGCAGGCCGGCCAGCACGAGCGCGCCGACCATGGCGCGGCCGAGCTTGCGGGCGTCCTCCCGGCTCTCCTCGGCGAGCATCGAGATGCCGTCGAAGCCGAGGAAGGACAGTACCGCGACCGAGACGGCGCCGAACACGAGCGGCCCGGAGAACGTCGAGGAGTCGAAGATCGGGCTGAACGCGTCGCCGTGGCCCTTGCCCTGGGCGAGGGCGATGACGCCGACGACCAGGAAGATCGCCAGCACGATCAGCTGGGCGACCAGCATGATCTTGTTCATCCGCGCGGTCATCTGGATGCCGAAGTAGTTCACCGCCGTGTTGAAGACGATGAACATGATCAGCCAGGCCCAGATGGGAATCGCGGGCACGAACGACGCCATGGCCGCGCTCGCCACGAGATAGAGCAGCGTGGGCACGAGGATGTAGTCGAGCAGGATCACCCAGCCGGCGAGGAAGCCGACCGGGGCGCCGATCCCGCGGCCCGCGTAGGTGTAGACCGAGCCGGCCATCGGGAACGCCTTGGACATCTGGGCGTACGACAGGGCGGTGAAGGCCATCGCCACCATGCCGATGATGTAGGCCAGCGCGACCATGCCGCCCGAGCCTTGGAAAACGTCGCCGAAGATGCCGAACGGCGCGATCGGCACCATGAAGATCAGGCCGTAGATGAGCAGGTCGGTGAAGCTCAGCGAGCGCTGCAACTCCTGCTGATATCCGAACCGCTCCACGCCGGTCGCCGCGCTTTGCGGCGCCGCCGACGAGGAGGGCGTGGTGGAGGGGGAAGACATCGAGACTCCTTCGCACGCGGGGGGCAGAGCGTACGATAGGACTATTCCTTGAAAAGGAAAAGATTTCGTTTGTAAATCTTTGTGGCAGGCCATGACGGCGACGGTCAGACGGGCGTCATGCGGCGTCCCGGCACAGGTGGCGTCATCGTCCGGGGGAGGAGGTCACGAGATCGAAATCCAGGCCGTCGGCGCGCCCCACGTACACGCGTTGCGACACCTGCCGGTCCCAGAGCGTGAGGGGACCCCGGCCGGTGATGACGGTGGTCCCGTCGGCGATCGCCTCGACCGCGGGCACCGCGAGCGAGCCCGCGCGAGCGGCGAGGGCGGCGAGCATGAGCACGCCTTCGTAGCACCCGTGCCCATGTCCGTTGAGCAGCGGCGCGTCCGGCCCGAACCGCCGCGTGTAGCGTTCGTACAGCCCGAGGTTGTCGTCGGTGGCGATGCCGCCGAAGTACCCCATCGCGGTGTACAGCTCGCCGCTGAAGTCGCCTCCGATCGCCAGCAGGCCGTGCTCCTCCAGCGCGCCGCACAGGCGGGCGCAGCCCAGCCCGCTCGCCGCGAACGCCCGGTTGAACTCGATCAGGTCGCTGCCGATGAGGTTGAGCAGCACCGCGTCCGGCCGTGCGGCGGCCAGTTCCTCGATGACCCGTCCCATGTCGCGGGTGCCGGCGGGCAGGAACCGCTCGCCGACGACGCGCGCGGAGCGGGACGTGAGGTGCGCCCGCGCGGACGCGTGGACCAGATACGGCCAGATGTAGTCGTTGCCGAGCAGGAACCAGCGCCGTGCCCGCCGGTGGCCGACCAGCCAGTCGATGCCCGGGGCGACCTGCGAGGACGCCTGCTCGCCCAGGAAGTAGACGCCCGGAGAGCGCGGGCCGCCCTCGTACGGGGGCGTGTAGACGAACGGGGCCGCGCCGCGCAGCGCGCGCTCGATCCCGACGCGGACGTCGCTGGCGTGGGTGCCGACGACCGCTTGCACGGCTCCGGCCCGCACCAGCTCGGCGACCTCCGCGCCGACCTCGGCCGGGGCGCGGCCGCCGTCCACCAGGACCAGTTCGATCGGCCTGCCGAGCAGCCCGCCCGCGTCGTTCACCTCGGAGGCGGCCAGCAGCGCGCAGTTGATCGCGCCCGGCCCGACGAGGCCCAGCACGCCGGAGACAGGCGCCACCAGGCATACGCGCAGCGTGTCGGCCCTGAGCAGGTGCGCTTCCAGGGGGTCGATGACCATCGCGGCCGGATCGGTCACGGGGGAAAGTATCGTCCATCCGCCCCCGTGAAGGGAACCATCGGAAAGTGGGGGACGTCACGGCAAAGTACTGCCGAACACACGAAAGGGGCCCGCAATGGTCATGATGACGGTGCCGCGCCACGTCGCGGACGGGGCGGGGGCCGCGTGACGGCGGCGGGATCCACCGGCGAGAGCCGGGTCGTCCTCCCGGTCCAGAGGCCAGGGGGGCCGGAGGGGCCGGTCGGGGCGGCCGCGCCGTCGGGCCTCGCGTCCTCGCTCGCGTACCTGCTGAGCCGGGCCGAACGCGCGGTCAACCGCGAGCTGTCGGCGGCGCTCACGGCCGAGGAGGTCAGCGTCGAGCAGTGGCGCATCCTCCAGGCGCTCGCGGACGGGCGCGGCCACTCGATGGGCGGCCTCGCCGAGGCCGCGCTGATGCCGCACCCCACCCTCACGAAGGCGGTCGACCGACTCGTCGAGCGCGCCCTCGTCTACCGCGGGCACGACCCCGTCGACCGCCGCAAGGTGGCGGTCTTCCTGGCCGACCGCGGGCGTGGCCTCCTCGGCCGTCTGCAGGAGGGCATCGACGAGCACCGCCGGGCGGTCCTCGCGGTGTACGGCGCGGAGCGCACCGCGCGGCTCATGCGCGAGCTGGACGACCTGGTGCGGGCCCTGAACGCCTGACGGCCGCCGCGATCAGCCGGTCACCTGTTACGGCAGGAGATGATCGCCAGGCGCGGACGCCCCCTCGCGCCCGGCGCCGCGCCGCAGTAGATCTGTAGGCGTGGCACATCTGGTGATCGGCCCCATGCTCCGCCACGTCGACGCGGCGAGCGCGACGATCTGGGTGGAGACGAGCGAGCCGTGCGCGGTCACGGTGCGGGCGGGCGAGGCGCGTTCGGAGGAACGCACCTTCACCGTCCACGGGCACCATTACGCGGTCGTCGACGTCGCCCTCCCGCCCGTCCCGCCGCCCGGAGGCGTGCCGTACACGGTGGAGCTGGACGGCGCGGACGTGTGGCCGCTCCCGGACCTGCCGGCCACCGCGATCCGGCCGCTCACCCGGTTGCGCCGCCTGGTCTTCGGTACCTGCCGGACCAGCGTGCCGCACGACGGGCCATACGCGCGGACGCACGGCGTGGACGTCCTGCGCGCGTACGGGGCGCGGCTGATGGAGTCGGGGGAGCCGCCGGACCTGCTGATCATGCTCGGCGACCAGGTGTACGCCGACGAGCCGTCCCCGGACATGAAGGAGTTCATCGCCGGGCGACGCGGCGAAGGGCCCGAAGAGGTCGTGGACTTCGACGAGTACGCCGAGCTCTACCGCCGAGCCTGGTCGGACCCGGCCGTGCGGTGGCTGATGGCGGCGGTGCCGACCCTGATGATGTTCGATGACCACGACATCAGGGACGACTGGAACACTTCGGCGGTGTGGCGTGAGCACATGGCCGAGGCGCCGTGGTGGCGGCGGCGCATCGTGTCCGGGCTGGGCGCCTACTACGTCTACCAGCACCTCGGCAACCTCACGGCCGCGGAACGCGCGGCCGACCCCGTGCTCGCCGCGCTCAGGGTGGGCGACGGCGGCGCGGCGCTCGACGCGTTCGCGGAGCGGGCCGACGCCGCCCCCGGATCGGCCCGCTGGAGCTACCGCCGCGACATCGGGTCCACCCGGCTGATCATGCTGGACAGCAGGTGCGGCCGCGTCCTCACCCCGGGCGCCCGCCGGATGCTCGACGACGCCGGACGCTCGTGGCTGGAGGAATCGGCCGCCGGCGATGTCGACCACCTGATCGTCGGCTCCTCGCTGCCGGTGCTCCTGCCCCCGGCCATCCACCACGTGGAGAGCTGGAGCGAGGCCGTCTGCGACGGCGTGTGGGGGCGCCGGGCCGCCCGATGGGGCGAGCGCCTGCGCCGGTTCCTCGACCTGGAGCACTGGGCGGCGTTCCGCGGGTCGTTTGAGCACCTGGCCCGGCTGCTGACCGACGTGGCCGCGGGCGGCAGGGGACGGCCGCCGGCCACGGTGCTGCTGCTGTCCGGCGACGTCCACTACTCCTATCTCGCCTCCGTACGGCCGCCGCGCGGCGAAGGAGGCTCCCGGATCCACCAGATCGTCTGCTCGCCGATCCGCAACCCGCTGAGCCGGGCGCTCCGGGCGGCCAACGTCGTGGCGGCCGTCGCCGCGGCGGGCCCGCTCGGGCGTCTGGCGGCGCTGGCGGCCCGGCTGCCCCCGCCCCCGATCCGGTGGCGGCTGACGGCCGGGCCCTGGTTCGACAACGCGCTGGCGACCGTGGACTTCGCCCAGGACGCCGCCACCGTGACCTGGCGGACCCACGACGCCGAGCTGGGCTCGGTCAGGCTGCCCTGAGCTCCCGCAGGGCCTCGACGAGCTGGTCGACCGCCCAGTCCAGGTCCTCACGGGAGACCACGATCGGCGGGGCGAGGCGGATCGTCGAGCCGTGCGTGTCCTTCACCAGCACGCCGCGGCGCAGCAGGGCCTCGCTCACCTGGCGGCCGGTCCCGAGCGAGGGGTCGACGTCCACGCCCGCCCACAGGCCGCGCCCGCGTACGGCGACGACACCCGCGCCGACCAGCTCGCGCAGCCGGCCGTGGAGGTGCTCGCCCAGCTCGCGCGCCCTGGCCTGGAACTCGCCGGTGCGCAGCAGCCCGACGACCGCGGCGCCGACCGCGCAGGCGAGCGGGTTGCCGCCGAAGGTCGAGCCGTGCTGGCCGGGCCGGATGACGCCGAGGACGTCGGCGTTCGCCGCCACGGCCGAGACCGGCACGACGCCGCCGCCGAGGGCCTTGCCCAGGATGTACATGTCGGGCACGACGCCCTCGTGGTCGCAGGCGAAGGTGTGGCCGGTGCGGCCGAGCCCGGACTGGATCTCGTCCGCGATGAACAGGACGCCCCGCTCTGAACACAGGTCGCGTACCGCGCGCAGGTAGCCGTCCGGCGGCACGAGCACGCCCGCCTCGCCCTGGATCGGTTCGAGCAGCACGGCGACCGTGTTCTCGTCGATCGCCTCGCCGATCGCCTCCGCCGAGCCGTACTTCACGACCCGGAACCCCGGCGTGTACGGCCCGAAGCCGTCGTGCGCGTCCGGATCGGTGGAGAAGCTCACGATCGTGGTGGTGCGACCGTGGAAGTTGTCCTCCATCACGATGATGTTCGCCTGCTCGGCGGGGACGCCCTTGACCTCGTATCCCCACTTGCGGGCCACCTTGATGGCCGTCTCGACCGCCTCGGCGCCGGTGTTCATCGGCAGGATCATGTCCTTGCCGCACAGGTCGGCGAGACCGGCGGCGAACTCCGCGAACCGGTCGTGGAAGAACGCCCGGCTGGTCAGCGTGAGCCGGTCGAGCTGCTCCCGGGCGGCGGCGAGGATCACCGGGTTGCCGTGCCCGAAGTTGAGCGAGGAGTAGCCCGCCAGGCAGTCGAGGTAGCGGCGGCCCTCGACGTCGGTCACCCAGGCGCCCTCGGCCGACTGGATGACCACCGGCAGGGGGTGGTAGTTGTGCGCGCTCCGGCGCTCGCTCAGTGCGATGAGGTCGGCGGCGTTCATGCTCCCGTGGCCTCCCGGATCTCCAGCGTGCAGCACTTGGGTCCGCCGCCCGCCTTGCGCAGCTCGGACAGCTCGACGCGGACGACGTTGTAGCCGAGCCGCTCCAGCTCGCGGGAGAGGCCGGTCGCCTCGGCGTTGATGACCACGTTGGCGCCGTCGCTGACCGCGTTGAGCCCGAGGACGGCGGCGTCCTCCTCGGTGGCGATGACCGCGTCGGGGAACATCCGCCGCAGCACGTTGCGGCTCCCCTCGGAGAACGCCCCCGGGTAGTAGGCGACGTTGTGGCCGTCCAACGGGAACAGGGCGGTGTCCAGGTGGTAGAAGCGCGGGTCGATCAGCCGCAGCGTGACCACCGGGCGGCCGACGAACTCCTGCGCCTCCACGTGCGCCGCCACGTCGGTGCGGAAGCCGGTGCCGGCGAGCACCACGTCGTCGAGCGTGAGGAAGTCGCCCTCACCCTCGTTGGTGTGCGTCGGCTCCATCGTCTCGAAACTCCGGTCGGCGAACCAGCGCAGGTAGGCCGGCCCCTCGGCGGTGCGCTCCGCGTGGGTGAACTTGGCGCCGTAGACCCGGCCGTCCACCACGAGGGCGCCGTTCGCGGCGAAGACCATGTCGGGCAGGCCGTCCACCGGGTCGATGAGGCTCACCTTGTGGCCCAGCCGCTCGTAGGCCGCGCGCAGCTCCTCCCATTGCCGGACGGCCTGAGCCGTGTCCGCGCCCTGGTCCGGGTCCATCCACGGGTTGATCGCGTACGTCACGGCGAAGAACTCGGGGCGGCACATGAGATAGTGGCGCGCCGTACCCGTCCGGTCGCCGCTCGTGGCGGCGGGCAGGGTCGCAAGAGGCATGCGGAACTCCAGGGAGAAGGCGGTTGGACTGCTCCTCAGCCTAGAAACACGGACATGGCCGGCCAATGCCGCGCCATTGCGCCATACCGTGGATCGGTTGCGTTATTCCCGGCTTTTGTGGCAATCCGTTAACCGTCCGCCCGGCCCGGCGCGGCGAGGGGTTCAGGGCTTCTCGTCGATCAGCCGGGAGAGCACGATCGCGCTCTTGGTGCGGACCACGAACGGCTCCGCCGCGATGCGCTCGATCACCCGCTCCACGTCCCGTACGTCGGTGGTCCGGATGTGCAGCAGCGCGTCGGCCTCGCCGGTCACCGTGCAGGCGGAAACCACCTCGGGGTGCCGGGCGATCGCCACGCCGATCTCGGCGGGGGACGTCTTCCCCCGGCAGAAGAGCTCGACGTACGCCTCGGTGGTCCAGCCCAGGGCGGAGGGCTCGACCCGCGCGCTGAACCCGGTGATCGCGCCGCTGGCGAGAAGCCGGTCGACCCGCCGTTTGACCGCCGGAGCGGACAGGCCTACCCGAGCACCAATTTCGGCATATGTCGCCCGAGCGTCCTCCACGAGAACCCCGATGATGGCGCGATCCAATCCGTCCAACTTCACGCGGACCTGTATATCGCGAACCGGACGGGAACCCGCGATCGGCGCCGTGGTGCGCCCCGTCGGCGCGTGGCGGGGACGCCGCCGTCCCGAGCGGGCGCGTTCCCGCCGATACCGTCTGCTTTAGGCGCGCTCGACCTCCTGTCCAGGCTCACGCCTTTCCGGTATCTTGTCGAAGCCGTTCGCGAGCTGTTTCTCCGGCTCGTACGTCTCGGCGCCCGTCCTGTGGGGGACCGTGAGCGCGGCCGTCGGCAGACGGGCCTTCCAGTGCGAGAACGCCTGAAACGCGAAAAATCCAGCCGGAACCGCGACGCAGCCTTGAAGTGATTTCTGCGAGCGCCCTACGGTCAGGAGGTCACAATGGGTGACGTGGCGGACGTCAATTTCACACTCGTCCAGCTGCGTTACTTCGTGACAGCGGCCGAGCTGGGAAGCATGACCGCGGCCAGCCGGGAGCTCATGGTGGCGCAGTCGGCCATCTCGGCGGCCATCGCGCAGGTTGAGCGGGAGCTCGGCGTCCAGCTCCTCATCCGGCACCACGCCAGAGGTCTCTCACTCACCCGCGCGGGCGAGCGGTTCCTCGTCGAGGCCCGTGACTTCCTCTCCCACGCGGCGGCGCTCGCCGAGTCGGCGCGCGGCCTGGCCGGCTCGCTGAGCGGCGAGCTCGCGGTCGGCTGCTTCACCACGCTGTCGCCGTTCTACCTGCCCAAACTGCTGCGCCAGTTCGCCGACCGGCACCCGGGCGTGCGAGTGACGCTCTCCGAAGGGGAGATCTCGGCCGTCCAGCGCGCCCTCGTGGACGGCCGGTGCGAGGTCGCCCTGCTGTACGCCATCGACCTCGCCCTCGACCTCGACGTCCGCGTCCTCACCAGGGTCCGGCCGTACGTGCTGCTGCCGTCCGGGCACGCGATGGCCGACGCGGAGACGGTCTCGCTCGTCGAGCTGGCCAGTGAGCCGATGATCCTGCTCGACCTGCCGCACAGCCGGGACTACTTCCGCGCGCTGCACCCGGTCGAGCCGCGCGTCCGGTTCCGCAGCTCCAGCTACGAGACCGTGCGGGCGCTGGTCGCCGGAGGCCACGGCTACTCCATACTCAACCAGCGCGCCGTGACGGACCAGACGTACGACGGCGGCTACGTCGTCTCCCGGCCGATCAGCGAAGAGGTGCCGTTCCTCGACATCGTCCTGGCCTCGATGCGCGGTGTGCGGCTGACCGCCCGCGCCACCGCGTTCACCGAGACCTGCGAGGCGTTCTTCGCGAACCTCTCCTGACCGACCGGGCTCCCACCGCGAGGAACCGGATCACTCCAGGTCGGAGAGGATCTCCTCCAGATAGGCGCGGGTGGCGGTCGCCGGCCGCGCCTCCACGCACAGCGTGTTCATCACCTGCCGGTACGCGTCGGCCTCCTCGGGCTTGTCGAGGTAGAGCGCGCTGGTGAGCTGTTCGAGGTAGACGACGTCGGGCAGCTCGGTCTCCTCGAAGCGCAGGATCGTGAACGGCCCTCCCGCCGCCGAGTGCCCGCCGCGGTCGAAGGGGACGATCTGCACTGTCACGTTCGGGTTGGCGGTGGCCTCGATCAGATGCTCGATCTGGCCGCGCATGACCTTGTTCCCGCCGATCGGGCGGCGCAGCGCGGCCTCGTCCACCACCGCCCACAGCCGGACCGCGTCCGGGCCGGTCAGCCGCTCCTGGCGGCGCATCCGCAGGTCGAGGCGGCGGGAGATCTCGTCTTCGGGCGCGCCCGCGTTCCCGAGCAGGATGACCGCGCGGGCGTAGTCGGGGCTCTGCAGCAGGCCGGGCACGAACTGCAGCTCGTACGTCCGGATGACCGAGGCGGCCTCCTCCAGGCCCACGTAGACCTCGAACCAGTGCGGGAGGACGTCGTTGAACTTGTGCCACCAGCCGGGGGCGTTGGCTTGCCGGGCGAGGTCGAGCAGCGTCGTCCGCTGGTCCGGGTCGGTCAGGCCGTACAGGGTGAGCAGGTCGGCGACGTCGCGCTCCTTGAAGCTGACCCGGCCGAGCTCCAGGCGACTGATCTTGGCGTGCGAGGCCCGGATGGCGTGGCCCGCCTCTTCCGGCGTGATGTTCCTCTCCCGCCGGAGCCGGCGAAGCTGGGCTCCGAGCAGCATGCGCAGCACGGTCGGCCCGCCTCGGGGGCGCCCCGTTAATCGGGGATCGGCGTGGGCGACCTGCAGGGATTTCACATGGACTCCATTGCGCGGACGGATTCCTACGGACAGATTCCTACGACTTTGTGCTTTGACGGTTCCTATGGCAGTCGGCTTCCGACGACAGTCAACCAGTGTCTCATTTCGTCAGAGTGACGAGTAGATGATCGCGGTTCCGGCCGGACAACGTCACGGTTTCGATAAATCAACGCAGGACACGGCTAAGTTCCCGCAATTGCGAGTGCGGGCGCGCTTGCCCTGACAAGGCTCAGGGAACGATAGACGGCGGCAGCGCACCCATGTGACACCAACTCGCGTAGGGATCCGATGACCGCAGACCTGGCAGGCAGAAGAGCCGGCGCCGCACCTTCGTGGGCCACGCCGGCGTTCGGTCCTGCCAGCACCGGCCCGTCATCCGCACCGCTCGCGACCTGTGCGCTCCACGGGGCCTCCGCCTCCGCCTCCGCCGCTCGCGACTTCACCGCCCACACTCTCGGCGGGTGGGGCCTGGGCGGCCTCATCGACGACGCGCAGCTCGTGGTCTCGGAACTGGTCACCAACGCCCTGCGCCACGCGCTGTCCGCCGTTCCGGACGCGCACATCCAGCTTCGGCTGCTCACCCAGGGGCCGCACGTGCTCTGCGCGGTACACGACCCCAGCGAGCGGGCGCCGTTGCCGGGGCCGAGTGACGACGAGTTCGCGGAGTCCGGCCGCGGCCTCCACCTGATCGAGGCGGTCAGCCTCACCTGGGGATGGATCCTGATCAGGGGCCGGGGAAAGATCGTCTGGGCGCTGCTCGACCACTCCGCCTGAGCGCGCCGTCCGGAAAAACGCGCGGCCCCGCGCGATCGGCGATCGCACGGGGCCGGACATCGAGGGGGCAACGGTCAGACGTGCTCCGCGTCTCCGGTGACCTGCTCGGCGGCGTCCTCGGGGGACTGCTCCAGGTCCTGCTCGTGGTCGGCGTTGGCCTGCGCCGACGCCTTGTCCAGGCGGACCCAGCTCACCACGCTCTCGATGGAGAACAGCAGGAGCAGGTAGACGGTGAGGATCGCCGTGACCAGGGTGAGCTGCCCGAGGGCCGCGCCCACGCCCAGGATGAGCAGGCGCACCTCCCAGCCGAGCCCGGCCAGGAAGATCCAGGCGGGCGGCCAGATGCTCTGCCGCGTCCGGTAGACCGTGTCGTACGTGTGGTAGCCGACGACGTAGAGCAGCACGAACAGCAGCCACTTGGGCGTGCCCGCGGCGATGCCGAGCAGGATGATCGTGAGGAACTCGGTGCCGCGCAGCAGTGGCGGCGTCAGCCAGTCGAGCCGGCCGAGGTGGTCGCGCGGCGCGCTGGGCACCACCAGCAGGACCAGCACCAGCGCCGGGACGAGCAGGATCGGGCCGTCCTTGAGCGAGCCGGTGACGGCCAGCGCGATGATCGCGATCAGCGCGACGAGCACCGCGGGCACGGGCGGCAGGCCACGGCCGAGACGGCCCTTGAGCGCGGCGACCAGGGGGCCGTCGTCGCGGTAGGCGAGCAGCCGCTCCGTCTGGATGCGGCGCCGCTCCTCGTCCGGGTCGGGCGTGGGGGTGACCTGTGGCTGGGTGATCATGCGAGAGACCTCAGGATGCGTCCGGTGAGGGTGTAGGTGGCCGCGACGCCGCCCCAGATCAGCAGCGTGATGAAGGTGACGCGGGGGTCGAAGAGGGCCGCGGTGATCGCGATCGCGGCGAAGCGCTCGCCGATGGGGAAGACGATCATCTTGCGGGCCCAGTGCACGGGACGGAACTTCCCGGCCTTGGTCCAGAGCTTGAGCAGGCCACGCACTCCGGTGCTGCGGCTGGCCCGCCGCTCCTCCAGGGCGACCCGCAGCGGGCCGTCGTCGGCGACGTGCAGGTCGAGCGTCGGCAGCGGGACGGGCGCCTTGCGGCGGTTGGCCGCGCCGAACGAGAAGTCCAGGAGGTGCTTGACCGACTGGAGCGCGATCGCGGCGAGGGCGAGCGTCCACACGCCCTCGCCGTCGCCGAACTGGCCGGAGACGGTGGCACCGATCGCCAGGCCGACGAAGACCGCGTACTCCTTGAACCGGTCGAACGTGGCGTCCAGCCAGGCGCCGAGCACGCCGAACTTCCTGGCGTACCGCGCCACCTGCCCGTCCACGCAGTCGAAGACGAAGGCGAAGTAGATGAGCACCCCGCCGGCGATCCACCCCGGCCGCGTGCCGGTGGCGAACGCCGCGGCCGACAGCAGGCCGAAGAAGATCGAGACGAGGGTGATCTGGTTCGGCGTGAGCCCGCGGCGAGCCGCCCAGCGCGCGATGAACCGGGAGTACGTGCTGACGAAGAACGTGGTGAAGAAGCCGTCGGCGCCCTTCACCGCGTTGTCGAGGCGGGCCCGGTCCTCGTCGAAGCCGGCGAAGTCCCGCTCGGCCTCGGTCGTGTCCTCCAGCGTGTGGAGGCGGCGGTAGAACAGGTCGCGGCGGCCGCGGACACCGACCGAGACGCCACGCCGGACCAGGCCGAGAACGAGCAGCTCGGTGACGTCGTCCTCGGGGCCGAACAGGTGCGCCATGCCGGCCAGCTCGCGGGCGACGTCGGCGAGCACCGCGGCGTGCCGCTGGTGGAGGTGGATCGGCCCGAGCAGCGCCGCGTTCGGCCGGGTGACGGCGTGGTACGACGTGCCGACCGAGATGACGCGGCCGCGGCCGGCGCGGGTGCGCTGCGGCAGGCCCTCCAGGGCGTTGCGCCCGATCTCGGGCTCGGCCTCCTCGATCGGGGGCGGCTCGGGCGCGTTCTCGTCCCGCTCCTCGCGGAGGATCAGCGCGAGCGCGGCGCGCTTCGCCTTGGTGATCTGGTAGATCAGCTCGTCGTGGACGAGCGAGTTGGCCGGCATGATCAGCACGTTGTCGGTCGTGTGCTCGACCAGGTCGGCGAGGGCCCACAGGTCTTCGGCGACGCCGGCGCTCTCGACGACCCGTCCGCCCTGCTCGCGGTACGCGTACGCGTCGGCCGGACGGGCGATCGTGACCGGCTGCGGGCCGAGCGAGGACATCTGCCCCAGCAGCCTGCCGTACGCCGTGGGGGCGCCGGGGAGTGATGTCAGCTTCAGGTCCGTCGGCAGGACGGGGCGGCCGCCGGATCCCGGCGGCAGAGAACCGATCGGGCCGGGCGATGAGCCCAGCAGGACCACGAGGGTCATGGCACCCTTTCAAACACGGGGGCAGGGCCTTTTAGAAGAGGCGCGGGGAAGTCCGCCAGGGGGCAAAGCTTAGTGACCTTTCGGTCAAGTCGGTGCATCCAGCCTCCCGGGAACGTTCCGAAATGTCCATGTTGATGGCGATGTCCAGTTAGCGTCGAGTCCGCACCATTACCGAAATTTCACTGTTTGTGATCTCAGGGGGGAGTCAGCGGGAGGTCATACGATGGCCTGGTGAGCCTGTACCGGGATGAGGGCGTCGTGCTGCGCACCCAGAAGCTGGGCGAGGCCGACCGCATCATCACGGTCCTCACCAAGCGCGCCGGAAAGGTGCGAGGCGTGGCCAAGGGGGTGCGCCGGACCACCTCGCGCTTCGGCGCGCGGCTGGAGCCGTTCAGCCACGTCGACCTCCAGCTCCATGAGGGCCGCTCCCTCGACGTGATCACCCAGGTCGAGACCATCCGCCCGTACGGCGAGGCGCTGGTCGCGGACTATCCCCGCTACACCGCCGGGACCGCCATGCTGGAGACCGCCGACCGGCTGACCCTGGGCGAGAAGGAACCCGCCCTGCGCCAGTTCCTGTTGCTCGTCGGAGGGCTGCGCACCCTCGCCGAGCGCGAGCACGAGGCCCGGCTGGTGCTCGACGCCTACTTCCTGCGCTCCCTCGCCGTGGCCGGATACGCGCCCGCCCTGTCGGAGTGCGCCCGATGCGGCGCCGAGGCCGTACGCGCCTTCGCGATCGCGGCGGGCGGCGTCGTGTGCGGAAGCTGCCGGCCGCCGGCCGCGACGGTGCCCGCGGCGGAGACGATCGCCCTGATGATCGCGCTGCTGCGCGGCGACTGGCCCATGGCCGACGCGTCCGAGCCGCGGCACCGCACCGAGTGCAGCGGCCTCGTGGCCGCCTACCTGCAGTGGCACCTGGAGCACGGGATCCGTTCGCTGCGCCATGTCGAGCGCGAGCAGGCGCGGGAGCCCGGCCGTGAGTGGTGGCCGTCGGCGGGTGAGCCCGGAGCGGCGTCACCGCCCGGGGCAGCGCGCGGATTCGACCCGAAATCCACACCGAACTCTCACATTTTCCGCGCCTGAGGACCCTGTCACACCCAATACGCTCGTGGCCATGGTTCGTCCTCCGTCTCCGCACCCCTCGGGCGCGACGCCGCCCGCGATCCCGCGCGACCTCGTGCCACGTCACGTCGCGATCGTCATGGACGGCAACGGCCGCTGGGCCAAGGCGCGCGGCCTGCCCAGGACCGAGGGACACAAGATGGGCGAGGCGTCGCTCTTCGACGTCGTCGAGGGCGCGATCGAGCTCGGCATCCCCTACCTGTCGGCGTACGCGTTCTCGACCGAGAACTGGAAGCGCTCGCCCGACGAGGTGCGCTTCCTCATGGGCTTCAACCGGGACGTGATCCGCCGCCGCCGCGACCAGCTCCACGCGATGGGGGTGCGGGTCCGCTGGGCCGGCCGTCCCGGACGGCTGTGGAAGAGCGTCATCTCCGAGCTGTGCGACGCCGAGGAGATGACCAGGGACAACACGAAGATGACGCTGCAGTTCTGCGTCAACTACGGCGGCCGCGCCGAGATCGTGGATGCG
Organism: Microtetraspora malaysiensis; assembly: GCF_050947145.1. Lineage (NCBI taxonomy): Bacteria > Bacillati > Actinomycetota > Actinomycetes > Streptosporangiales > Streptosporangiaceae > Microtetraspora > Microtetraspora malaysiensis. The sequence continues at coordinate 7,407,574 of NZ_CP191998.1, read as the reverse complement.
GCGGTCAAGCTCGCCCAGGACATCGCGTCCGGGCGGGTCAAACCGGGCAAGGTGTCGGAGAAGGTCTTCGCCCGCTATCTCGACGAGCCCGAGATCCCGGACGTGGACCTGTTCGTGCGCTCCTCCGGCGAGCAGCGCACGTCAAACTTCCTCATCTGGCAGGCCGCGTACGCCGAGATGGTCTTCCTCAACCAGCTCTGGCCCGACTTCGACCGCCGGGACCTGTGGCAGGCCTGCGAGATCTACGCCAAGCGCGACCGCAGATACGGCGGAGCCATCCCCAACTCGGTCGCTCCTTAGGCGCGGCGGCGGGCCCGGTAGGCGGCCACGTGCATCCGGTTCCCGCAGGTGCGGCTGTCGCAGTACACCCGGGAGCGGTTGCGTGACTCGTCCACGAAAACGTGGGCGCAATCGGGCGCCGCGCAGGTGCGCAGCCGGTCACGCTCGTCCTCGACCAATACGTGGGCGAGCGCGACCCCGCAGTCGGCGGCCAGGTGCTCGGCCAGCGACGCCCCCGGGGCGAAGTAGTGGATGTGCAGCGAGAAGCCGTCGTGCTCGGCCAGGCTCGGCGTGATGCGCGTCCGGCCGAGCAGCGTGTTCAGCAGGGAAACCGCGGTCTCCCGATCCGGCGCGGTGAAGACTTCGTAGAACTCGTCACGCAGCTCGCGCACCTCGACGAGGTCGCGGTCGTCCAGGTTCTCCACATCGCTGATCACGCGGCGGCCCACGAACGTGCGGAGGTCCTCGACGCTGGTCAGGCCCTCGTCGCCGCCCGCCGCGGGCGAGGTGTTGAGCAGATCGACCGCGGTGGTCAGCGAGTACACCATGTCATGGCTGAACGGCACGGCATCTCCCTATGTCGGCGGGGGCAGCGTACCCCGCGGAGGGGGCCGGCGGGCGGCCGAGCGGCGGATCGACATAAACCGGTCAGCGGCTCCCGGCGGCGGCGGACGCGCAGTCGGGGCAGGTGCCGAAGACCTCGACCGTGTGGGTGACCTCAATGAACCCGTAATCGGCTCCGACGGCCTCGGCCCAGCGCTCGACGTCGGGCCCGGCGACCTCGACGGTGTGGCCGCAGCGGCGGCACACCAGATGGTGGTGGTGGACGTCGCTCTCGCAGGCGCGGTAGACCGACTCGCCGTCGTCGGTGCGCAGCATGTCCACCCGGCCGTCGTCGGAGAGCGACTGGAGCGCCCGGTAGACGGTGGTCAGTCCGATCTTGGCGCCATCCGCCCGCATCTTGGTGAAGATGTCCTGGGCGCTTCGGAACCCTTCGCTCTGCCGCAGGATCGCGTGAACGGCGTCACTGCTCTTACTCATGGTGTCGACTCCCAGGTACGGCTTCGCCGTACGAATCTACCTATCAGCAGGGAGAGCACAAACCCGGCGAGCGCGATCAGCACGATCGCCGAGCCCGGGGGAACGTCGATGTAGAACGCGGTGGTGAGGCCGCCGACCGTGGCGACCACGCCGAGCGCCGTGGCGAGGACCATGGTGCCGCGGAAGCTGCGCATGATCTGCTGGCTGGTCGCGACGGGGACGACCATCAGGGCGCTCACCAGGAGCAGGCCCACCACGCGCATGGCGATGACGACCGTGAGGGCGGCGGTCACCGCGAGCAGCAGGCTGAGGAAGCGCACCGGAAGGCCGCTCGCCCGGGCCACCTCCTCGTCCTGGCAGAGCACGAACAGCTCGCGTCCGAAGAGGGCGACGACGCCGAGCACGGCCACCGCCAGGCCGCCGATCACCCACACGTCCCGCTCGGCCACCGTGGAGATCGAGCCGAACAGGTAGGACGTCAGCGTGGAGTTGCTCTGCCCCGGCGACAGGTAGATGAGCAGCACGCCGCCGGCGATGCCGCCGTAGAACAGCAGGGCGAGGGCCACGTCGCCGCTGGTCCGGCCCCGGGCGCGCACCATCTCGATGGCGACGGCGCCCAGCACGGCCACGATGATGGCGGTCACCAGGGGCGCGGTGCCGGTCAGGAAACCGAGCGCGACACCGGTCAGCGCCACGTGCCCGATGCCGTCGCCGAGCAGCGCCAGGCGGCGCTGGACGATGAACGTGCCGACGACGGGGGCGGCGAGGCCGACGAAGACGGCCGCGACCAGCCCGAGGACCATGAAGTCGTACTGCAGGATGCCGCTCATGCCTCTCCCGTCGCGCCGGCCTCGGCGGCCGCCGCCCGTGATCCGATGACGTCCGGCCAGCCGTTCAGCACGCCGGTGTGCGCGTGGGCGTGGGCGTGGACGTGCCCGGCCGTGTCGACCCCCGCCTCGGCCGCGGCAGGAGGCGCGCCGTCGTAGGCGATGCGGCCCTCGCGCAGCACGATGGCGCGGGTGATCAGCGGTTCGAGCGGGCCCAGCTCGTGCGCGACCAGGACCACCGTCTTGCCGCGTTCCCGCAGCCCGGCGAGGGTGTCCGCGAGCAGGCGCTGGCTGTCGGCGTCCACGCCGGCGGTCGGCTCGTCCATCACGAACGCGTCCGGCTCGCCGGCCAGCGCGCGGGCGATGAGCACCCGCTGCTGCTGGCCTCCGGACAGGGCCTGTACGGGATATCCGGCCCGGCCGGCGAGCCCCACGGCGTCGAGGGCGTCGGCGACGGCGCGCCGGTCCTCCGCGGCGGTCCGGCGGAAGCGGCGGCGCCGGGCGATGCGACCCGACGAGACCACCTCGCGGACCGTGGCCGGCACCCCGCCTCCGACGGACAGGCGTTGCGGCACGTAGCCGATCCGCCCCCAGTCGCGGAACTTGCCGGGCGGCGTTCCGTACAGCTGGACGGAGCCGCCGGACAGCGGGACGAGCCCGAGCAGGGTGCGGATGAGCGTGGACTTGCCGGAGCCGTTGGCGCCGAGGACGACGAGGAACTCCCCGTCCCGCACCGTCAGGTCGACGCCCCGCAGAATGGGCCGGCCGTCGAGGGCGACCTCGCCGCCGGTCATCGTGAACGCGGCACTCACCGCACGCTCACCCTTCCGTCGTGGGGCATTCCAGGGCCTTCCTCAGGGCTTCCAGGTTCTGCTTGGCCGCGGAGAGGTAGTCACCGCCATCGGGCTCGCTCTCGATGGGGTTGAGCACGGCGGTCTTGGCGCCGACCTCCTTGGCCAGGATCTCGGCCACCTTGGGGCTGACGAGCTCCTCGGTGAAAATGGTAGTCACATTCTCTCGCTTGGCGACGTCGGCCACCTGCGCGAGGCGTGTGGGGGAGGGCTCGGCGTCCGGGTCGAGACCGCTGACCGCGATCTGCTCCAGGCCGTACCGCGCGGCCAGATAGCCGAAGGCGCTGTGGCTGGTCACGATCGCCTTCTTGCCGCACCCGGTCAGGCCGGTCCGGTACGCCTCGTCCAGCTTGTTCAGCTCTGCGGCCGTGGTGGCGGCGCGCTGCCGGTACGCCGCGGCGTGGGCGGGGTCGGCCTCGGCCAGCCGCTCGCCGAGCTTGCCGGCGACGGTGGCGAGCCGGCTCGGGTCGAGCCAGATGTGCGGGTCGTAGGAGACGTCGGCGTGCCCGTGCTCCCCGTGCTCGTCGTGCCCTTCCTCCCCGGCCGTCGCGGGCAGGGTGGCCACGGTGGAGGCGGCGTCGAACGCCTTGGCGGACGCGTGGCCCTCGACCGCCTCGTCCACCGCCGGCTGGACGCCCTTGATGTAGACGACGAGCGAGGAGTCCTGGATGTCGGCGACCTGGCGCGCGGTCAGCTCCAGGTCGTGCGGCTCGGTGCCGGGCTTGGTGAGGCCGGCGACGGACACGTCCGGCCCGCCCACCTGCTGCGAGATCCACTGGAGCGGATAGAAGGCGGCCATCACCGCGGGCTTGCCGTCGCCGGTGGCGGCGCCTCCGGAGCCACAGGCCGCGGCGGTGGCGGTAGTGGCGCTCAGCAGGGCGCCGGTGAGGACGAGAGAGCGCATACGGGACATCACGCCACAAGTATCCGGCAAAATGAAAACCATTGTCAAAATCGACAGTGTGCGTCGAACCGGTTCAGGGCCCCTCCGAGCGCCCTGAACCAGGGCAGCCGCTGTCAGAACAGGCCGAAACGGGTAGCTGTGAGCAGGGCGAGGAAGGTGACCAGTGCCACCCGCAGCAGGCGCGCGCCCGGGCGCAGCGACGGCCACGACATGTACGCGAGCCACAGCACGAACGCCAGCACCGGCAGCACCGCCAGTCCGCCGCGCCAGTCGGCCACCACGACGCCGGTCAGCATCAGGACGACCATGACGACCGGGACCACCCAGCGCGGGAGCTGGAAGAGGAACACCAGCGCGGTCGCGCTCCTGGTCTCCACCGCCCGCCGCAGGCCGGTCGCGCCCGGCGTGAAGAACTGTTCGCCCGGCGGGAGCGGACGCCCGGCCCCCTTGCCCCCCGGCCGTCCCGGACCGCGTCCCCCGACGCGCGCCGGATCGCCGGCCGGCTTCCTGGCCAGGGGATGCGCCGAAACCTTCGGCGCGCCCGGCCCCTTGTCCTGCCCTGTGTCACCTGCCACGTGCCGAGCCTAGTCACGCGAGCCGCCCCGGCGCACCCGCTCACCGCCGACCGCGTGGGATGCTGGGCCCATGCTCGCCCTGATCCGTTACGCCGTGCCCGCCGCGCAAGCGGACGAGTTCGTCGCGCAGGCCCGCGACATCCTCGACCTGTTCGCCGCCCAGCCCGGATATCTGCGCGGCCAGCTCGGCAGGTCCGTCGACGAGCCCGACCTGTGGGCCCTGGTCAGCGAGTGGGAGGGCGCCGGCTTCTACCGCCGGGCGCTGGGCGCCGCCCGGATGGCGATGTATCCGCTGATGACCCTGATGATCAACGAGCCGAGCGCGTTCGAACCGGTGGACGCGTCCCCGGCCGCCCCGTCGGCGGTGCTCGATCAGACCTGAGCGAGCTATGAGCGAGCCGGGCCGAGGTTCCCCTAAGCTTGGAGGAGATCGAGCAGGTAGCGGGCGCGACTTTCGCCCGGGCGACGACAGACCCGTCGGCGCGGCCCCGCACATGCGCGCACGATCCCAACCCGACACCCAGCCGGATGGAGTTCTCACCAATGGCACGTCGCACCGACGTCATGGAAACGATCGTCAGCCTCTCCAAGCGCCGCGGGCTCGTCTACCCGTCGAGCGAGATCTACGGAGGCCTGCGCGCGTCGTGGGACTACGGGCCGCTCGGTGTCGAGCTGAAGAACAACGTCAAGCGCGAGTGGTGGAAGGCCGTGGTGCAGGGCCGCGACGACGTCGTCGGCCTCGACTCCTGCGTCATCCTCGCGCCTGAGGTGTGGCAGGCCAGCGGCCACGTGGAGACCTTCAGCGACCCGCTGACCGAGTGCCAGTCCTGCCACAAGCGCTACCGCGCCGACCACCTCGTCGAGGCGTACGAGGAGAAGCACGGCAAGGCGCCCGCGGGCGGCCTCGCGGACATCACCTGTCCCAACTGCGGCAACAAGGGCGCGTTCACCGAGCCCCGGCAGTTCAGCGGCCTGCTGAAGACGTACCTCGGCCCGGTGGAGGACGAGTCCGGCCTGGCCTATCTCCGCCCGGAGACCGCGCAGGGCATCTTCATCAACTACCTCAACGTGCAGCAGTCGGCACGCAGGAAGATCCCGTTCGGCATCGGCCAGATCGGCAAGTCGTTCCGCAACGAGATCACGCCGGGCAACTTCATCTTCCGCACCCGCGAGTTCGAGCAGATGGAGATGGAGTTCTTCGTCAAGCCGGGCACTGACGAGGAGTGGCACCAGTACTGGATCGACGAGCGCCTGCGCTGGTACGTCGACCTCGGCATCAACAAGGACAACATCCGGCTCTATGAGCACCCGAAGGAGAAGTTGTCCCACTACTCCAAGCGCACGGTGGACATCGAGTACCGCTTCAACTTCACCGGCTCTGAGTGGGGCGAGCTGGAGGGCATCGCCAACCGCACCGACTTCGACCTCACCGCGCACGGCAAGGCGTCCGGCACCGACCTGTCGTTCTTCGAGCAGGATTCCGGCGAGCGCTTCGTGCCGTACGTGATCGAGCCGGCGGCCGGTGTGGACCGGGCGACGCTGACCTTCCTGCTCGACGCGTACACGGTGGACGAGGCGCCCAACTCCAAGGGCGTCATGGAGGAGCGGACCGTCATGCGCCTCGACCACCGGCTGGCGCCGGTCAAGGTCGCGGTGCTGCCGCTCTCGCGCAACGCCGACCTGTCGCCGAAGGCGCGTGACCTCGCCGCCCAGCTCCGCCGCCGCTGGAACGTCGACTTCGACGACGCGGGCGCGATCGGCCGCCGCTACCGCCGCCAGGACGAGATCGGCACGCCGTTCGCGATCACGGTGGACTTCGACACCCTGGAGGACAACGCGGTGACCATCCGCGAGCGCGACTCCATGGCGCAACAGCGGATCTCCATCGACCAGGTCGAGTCCTACCTCCGGACGCACCTCAACGACTGATTGCCCGCCCCGCCGCCCGCGAAGAGCGGGCACGGGGCGACATCGGAACAGCGAAAAGCACCCGCCGGCCCGTCCGGCGGGTGCTTTTCCGTGTGTGAAGGTCAGCCGCAGATCAGACCCTTGGGCGGGACCTTCCCCTCCAGCAGGTAGGAGTTGACGGCGTTGTCCACGCACGGGTTGTTCTGCCCGTAGGCGCCGTGGCCCTCGCCCTTCAGCGTCACCAGGACGGCGCTGCGCAGCTGCTGGGTCAGCCTCGGCGCCCACTCGTACGGCGTGGCGGGGTCGTGGGTCACACCGACGACCACGATCGGATTGGCTCCGGACGCGTCGATGTGCCGGTTGGTGTTCTCACCCGGGACGGGCCACACGCTGCAGATGGCCGAACTGGCCGCGGTGATGGCGAAGATGGGCGACCGGTCCTTGAGCTCACGCGCCACCTTCTCCGCCTCCTCGACGTTCGGCCGTTCCGTGGTGTCCGCGCACAGGATGGCGGGCAGCGACATCTGCAGGGTCGAGTACGTCCCGTCGGGTTGGCGCCCGCCGTACTGGTCGGCGAGGGCCAGCAGCCCGGCCATGTTGCCCTTCATCCCCTGCTCCAGGGCCTCGGTGAGCAGCGGCCAGGCCATCTGGCTGTAGAGCGCCTGGGCGACGGCGGTCCTGGCCACGGTGGCGGTGACCTCGCGGTCGCCCGACTTGGCGGGGTGCGCCTGCAGGCCGTCGATGAGCTTGAGCACGGCCGCGTTCGCCGCCGCGGTGGTCTTGCCGAGCGGGCACCCGTGCGGCTGCTTCACGCAGGCGGTGAGGTAGTTCTGGTACGCCTTCTGGAAGCCCTTGATCTGGGTTCGGGCCGTATCCAGCATCCCCACGGACGGGTCGAGCGCGGAGTCGAGCACCATGCGGCCCGTGTGCTTGGGGAACTGCGTCGCGTAGAGGGCGCCCAGGTGGGTGCCGTAGGAGAAGCCGAGGTAGTTCAGACGCTCGTCGCCGAGCGCGGCGCGCATGACCTCCAGGTCCCGGGCCGCGTTGAGGGTGCCGACGTACGGCAGGATGTGCCCGGCGTTCTGCTCACAGGCCTTGGCGAACTGGGTGAGCAGGTGGGTCTCCTCGACGGTGTCGGAGCTCGGCTCGCGGGCGAGGTACCGCTCCAGCTCGGCGCTGTTCAGGCACCTGATCCCGCTGCTGCGGTCCACCCCGCGGGGGTCGAAGCTGACCAGGTCGTAGCGCTTGTTGAGCGTGGAGAAGGCGCCCGCGGCGTCGAACAGGGTGGACACGCCGGAGCCGCCGGGCCCGCCGAAGTTGAAGACGAGCGAGCCGATCCGGTTCTTCTTGTCGGTGGCGGGGCGGCGGACGAGGGCGATGCCGACCGTCTCGCCGGACGGCTTCGCGTAGTCGAGCGGCACTTTCAGCGTGGCGCACTGGAAGCCCGCGGAGGAGGGCACTCCCTCGCACGCCCCCCACTTGAGGGTCTGGGGGGACGGGTCGATGGTGGAGGCGCCGTCCACCCGCGTGGGGGAGATCTCGGTCCGGCCGGCCCCACAGCTCATCACGGCGAGTGCTACGACCCCCGAGATAGCGATATGCCGGAACTTTCGTGACATGCAAACACCCTCCGCTACAGATCATCTTTGGAGGGGTGGATCAATCCTAGGCCCCGTGGCTCCGGTGTTCCCGTTACCCGGCCGCCGTGTCCCGTCTCCGAAAGCCGTACGCCACTGGAAGGTGTAATGGTCTACACCAATTAACGCGAGATGAATGATCTCCAATGTCGGATGGAATTGGTTTACACCACTCTTTGATGATCCGAGAAAAATGCTCATTTTTAATCGAGGGTGGAGTGGATTAGACCTCCGCATGCCTGTCTAGCTGGGTAAACATGATATCTCGTGAGTGGTGATGTTTCGTCGGGTTGTTGCTCGGTACAGTGCGAATGCGGACGGACCCGTGTAATTGAAGTGGCCGAAGGAGCTCGCGTGCGCAAGTTTGTTTATGACTTCACCGAGGGCAACAAGGATCTCAAGGATCTTCTCGGTGGAAAGGGCGCCAATCTTGCGGAAATGACCAATCTCGGTCTCCCGGTCCCCCCGGGATTCACGATCACCACCGACGCCTGCCGGCACTACCTCGCGGAGGGCGACGTCCCCGACGGTCTCGCCGCCGAGATCGCCGTCCAGCTCGAGGCGCTGGAGACGAGGATGGGCAAGCGCCTCGGCGACGCCGCCGACCCGCTGCTCGTCAGCGTCCGGTCGGGCGCCAAGTTCTCCATGCCCGGCATGATGGAGACCGTCCTCAACATCGGCCTCAACGACGCCTCGGTGCTCGGACTGGCCAAGCAGTCCGGCCACGAGCGCTTCGCGTGGGACTCCTACCGCCGGCTGATCCAGATGTTCGGCAAGACCGTCCTCGACATCGAGGGCGAGTTGTTCGAGGCCGCGCTCGACGAGCTGAAGGGCTCCCGCCAGGACACCGACCTCGACGCGGGCGACCTCCAGCGCCTCGTCGAGACGTACAAGGGGATCGTCCGGGAGCAGAAGGGGCGGGAGTTCCCCTCGGACCCGCGCGAGCAGATGGAGCTGGCGATCAGGGCCGTCTTCGACTCGTGGAACGCGCCGCGGGCCGTCCTCTACCGGCGGCAGGAGCGCATCCCGGCTGAGCTCGGCACCGCCGTCAACGTCGTCGCGATGGTCTTCGGCAACATCGGGATGGACTCGGGCACCGGCGTCGCCTTCACCCGCGACCCCGGTTCCGGCCACCAGGGCGTGTACGGCGACTACCTGCAGAACGCGCAGGGCGAGGACGTGGTGGCCGGCATCCGCAACACCGTGCCGCTGCAGGAGCTGGAGCGGATCGACCCCGCCTCCTACCGTGAGCTGCTCGACATCATGAGCACGCTGGAGAACCACTACCGCGACCTGTGCGACATCGAGTTCACCATCGAGCGCGGCAAGCTCTGGATGCTGCAGACCCGGGTCGGCAAGCGTACGGCGGGCGCGGCCTTCTGCATCGCCACGCAGCTCGTGGACGAGGGCCTGATCGACATGGACGAGGCGGTCAGCCGCGTCTCCGGCCACCAGCTCGCGCAGCTCATGTTCCCGCGCTTCTCCGCCACCGCCGGCAACACCCGGCTCACCACGGGCATGAACGCCTCGCCCGGCGCCGCCGTGGGCAAGGCCGTCTTCACCTCGGCCAAGGCCGTCGAGCTGGCGGGCCGGGGCGAGCCGGTCATCCTCGTCCGGCGGGAGACCAACCCGGACGACCTGGCCGGGATGATCGCCGCCCAGGGCGTGCTCACCTCGCGCGGCGGCAAGACCTCGCACGCGGCCGTGGTCGCCCGCGGCATGGGCAAGACCTGCGTGTGCGGCGCCGAGGAACTGGTCGTGGACACGCGCGCCGGCCGCTGCACCGCTCCCGGTGGCGTCGTCGTCAGCGAGGGCGACGTGATCTCGATCGACGGCAGCACCGGCGCCGTCTACCTGGGCGAGGTGCCCGTGGTGGCCTCACCGGTGATGGAGTACTTCGAGGGCGGCCCGGTCGAGGACGAGCTGGTCGTCGCGGTGGACCGGATCATGCGGCACGCCGACGCCGTACGGCGCCTCGCCGTACGGGCCAACGCCGACACACCGGAGGACGCCGCCCGCGCCCGTGCGTTCGGCGCCCAGGGCATCGGGCTGTGCCGTACGGAGCACATGTTCCTCGGCGACCGGCGCAAGCTGGTCGAGGACCTGATCCTGGCCTCCACCGGCGAGGAACGGCAGGCGGCGCTGGACGCGCTCGAACCGCTGCAGAAGGCCGACTTCGCCGGCATCTTCGCGGCGATGGACGGCCTGCCGGTCACCATCCGGCTCATCGACCCGCCGCTGCACGAGTTCCTGCCCGACTACACCGAGCTGGCCGTCAAGGTCGCGCTCGCCGGTGACGCGGCCGACGAGAAGGACCGCAGGCTGCTCGACGCGGTCAAGCGGCTGCACGAGCAGAACCCGATGCTCGGCCTGCGCGGCGTGCGGCTCGGCCTGGTCATCCCCGGCCTGTTCGCGATGCAGGTACGCGCGATCGCCGACGCGGCCAAGGAGAGCGCCGACCCCCGGGCCGAGATCATGATCCCGCTGGTGGGCGCGGTGCAGGAGCTGGAGAGCGTACGCGAGGAGGCGCTGCGCATCCTCGCCGACAAGGGCGTGGACGCGATGGTCGGCACGATGATCGAGGTGCCGCGGGCGGCGCTGACCGCCGGGCAGATCGCCGAGGCGGCCGAGTTCTTCTCGTTCGGCACCAACGACCTCACCCAGATGACCTGGGCCTTCTCGCGGGACGACGTGGAGAGCGCGTTCTTCGGCAAGTACCTGGACCTCGGCATCTTCGGCGTCTCTCCGTTCGAGTCGATCGACCGGGACGGCGTCGGCCGCCTGATGCGGATCGCGGTGGAGGAGGGCCGGCGCACCCGTCCGGACCTCAAGATCGGCATCTGCGGCGAGCACGGAGGCGACCCGGCGTCGGTGCACTTCTGCCACGAGATCGGTCTCGACTACGTGTCGTGCTCGCCGTTCCGGGTCGCGGTGGCCCGGCTGGAGGCTGGGCGCGCGGCGCTCGCCTCCGACGGCTCCGACACCCGCTGAAGCCGCCCGCCCGCGCCCGGTGCGGTGGAGTGCGGGCGGGCTCCTTGGCGGGCCCTCGAATGGCCTCCGGTCATTGAGAGTTTCTGGGGTATTTGTCGTGAAATGAGGTCCAAAGGGGTACTCTCCTGCTTCCCCGATACGTCGGGGAAGGAGGACAGATGATCCGCTACGACGAGCACGACCAGGCACGGTGGGTGCCCGAACCCGCGGGCAACCCCGAACGTGGCGCCTTCGAGCGCGACCGGGCCAGGGTCATGCACAGCGCCTCCCTCCGCCGGCTCGCCGCCAAGACTCAGGTGGTGACGCCGTCCGATCACAGCCTGCACAGCAACCGCACCCGGCTCACCCACTCCCTCGAATGCGCCCAGATCGGCAGGGAGATGGGCAAGCTCCTCGGCCGCGACCCCGACCTCGTCGAGACCGCCTGCCTCGCCCACGACCTCGGGCACCCGCCGTTCGGCCACAACGGGGAGGCCGCGCTGAACGAGGTGGCCGCCCCCTGCGGCGGCTTCCAGGGCAACGCGCAGAACCTGCGGCTGCTCACCCGGCTGGAGGCCAAGGTCCTCACCGAGGACGGCCGCAGCGCCGGCCTCAACCTCACCAGGGCCGCGCTCGACGCCGTCTGCAAGTACCCCTGGACGAGCGGTTCCCACCGGGTCCCCGGGCTTCCCCACGCCCGCGACGACGGGCCGTACTGCGTCTATCCGGAGGAGGCGGAGGTCTTCGCCTGGGTGAGGGAGGGCAGCCCCGGCTACCGGGTCAGCTTCGAGGCGCAGATCATGGACTGGGCCGACGACGTCGCCTACTCCGTCCACGACCTGGAGGACGCGCTGCACTGCGGCCACGTCACCCCCGAGGCGCTGCGCGACCCCGAGGAGCGGCTGGAGGTCTGCCGCCAGACCCGGCAGTGGTACGCCCCGGACGCCGATGTCGCCGAGCTGACCGACACGTTCGCCCGGCTGGTCGCCGACCCGGTCTGGCCCGCCGGCTTCGCCGGTCCGTTCGTCGGCGGCATCGACGACCTCGCCGCGCTCAAGCGCCTCACCAGCTCGCTCATCGGCCGCTTCTGCCGGTCGGCCCAGGACGCCACCCGCGAGGCGTACGCGTACGCGGAACCGCCGGCCGGACGGCACACGGCGGACCTCGTCGTCCCCAGGACCACGCGCCTCGAGTGCGCCCTGCTCAAGGGCGTCACCGCGCACTACGTGATGTCCCGCGCGGCGCACCACGCGGCCCAGGCGCGGCAGCGGGAGCTGATCGCCGAGCTGGCCGCGCTGATCTGGGCGGGCGCGCCCGCCACGCTCGAACCCGCGCTGCGTCCCGCCTTCGAGCGCGCCGCCGACGACGCCGGCCGGCTGCGCGCCGTGGTCGACCAGATCGCGTCGCTGACCGACGCCTCCGCCGTCGCCTGGCACCGGCGCCTGTCCTGACGAGGAATCCGGACGCCGTTCCCGGGCACCTGGTACCCGTCCGGCGCGTTCCGGTCGACTCGGGCGGAGTGCGGGCGGATACTGCGCGAAAGCCGGGAGTGAGAGGTGCAGATGTCGACGTACGCGATAGTGGGGGCGGGCCTGGCGGGGGCGAAGGCGGCCCAGACGCTCCGCGAGGAGGGCTTCACCGGCGAGATCGTGCTGATCGGGGCCGAGCAGGAGCGCCCCTACGAGCGGCCCCCGCTCTCCAAGGGCTACCTGCAGGGGACCACCGAGGTGGCGAAGGTCTACGTCCACGAACCGGACTGGTACGCCGAGCACGACGTGCGGCTGCTGCTGGGCGTGGCCGTCACCGCCGTCGACCCCGCGGCGCACGAGCTCCACCTCGCCACCGGGCAGCGCCAGCCGTACGACAAGCTGCTGCTCGCCACCGGGGCGACGCCGCGCCCGCTCCCGGTCGAGGGCGCGGACCTGGAGGGCGTCCACTACCTGCGCACGCTCGCCGACAGCCAGGCGCTGCGCGCCGCGTTCGCCCACCAGGGGAACGTCGTCGTCATCGGTGGCGGCTGGATCGGGCTGGAGACCGCCGCGGCGGCCCGCCAGGCGGGATGCGCGGTGACGATCGTCGTGCCCAGCCCGACACCGCTCTACCGGACCTTCGGCCCCGAGATCGGGGAGATCTTCGCGGCGCTGCACCGGCGGCACGGCGTCGAGGTGCTGCTCGGTGTCTCCGCCGCCCGCCTGGAGGGCGACGGGCACGTCCGCACGGTGGTCACCTCGGACGGCCGCTCGCTGCCCGCCGACGACGTGGTGGTCGGCATCGGCGTCGCCCCGAACCACGAGCTGGCCCGCAGCGCGGGGCTGGAGGTGGCCGACGGCATCGTCGTGGACGCCTCCCTGCGCACCTCGCACCCCGACATCTACGCCGCCGGCGACGTCGCCGAGGCGATGAACCCCCTGCTCGGCCGCCGCGTACGGGTCGAGCACTGGGCCAACGCGCTGAACGGCGGCCCGGCCGCCGCCCGGGCCATGCTCGGCCAGGACGTGGTGTACGACCGCGTGCCGTACTTCTTCACCGACCAGTTCGAGCTGGGGATGGAGTTCTCCGGCGACATCGCCGGCCACGACCGGGTGGTCTACCGGGGGTCCGCGGAGAGCCTGGAGTTCATCGCCTTCTGGCTGCGGGAGGACCGGGTCCTCGCCGGGATGAACGTCAACGTCTGGGACGTGACCGGCGACATCCAGGCGCTCGTACAGGCGGGGCAGCGGGGCGCCGCCGTGGACCCGGCCCGGCTTGTCGACCCCGGTGTCCCGCTCGGCGACCTCCTGCCGCGCTGACCTCCCGCTGTGCTGACCTCTTTCCGCGCTGATCTTTTCGCGCTGATCTTTTCGCACCCGGCCCCGACCTTCTACGCGGCCGGGCGCTGTGCGGGCCGTGCGGATCTACCCCGGGGTGACCATGGTCGGCTCGTCCTCGGGTTGGTTCTGCCGCCTGACACTGGCCCGTGTCTTCGTGGTCGCGTCGGCCTTCTCGGCCGCGCCGCTCTTCGTCGTGGGGGGCGTCTTCGCGGTGCACAGCCGGTCGCAGGCGGGTAGCTTGCCCACCCGCTTGCGCAGCGCGAACACGGCCTTCTTCGGGGAGAGCGTCCGGTTGCCGTCGTACCAGGCGTCGAGGTAGTCCCACGGCTCGACCATGCCGCGCCTGATCCACCAGTACTCCGGCGGGGCCGGCCAGGAGATCGCGAAGTAGAGGTTGCTGGCGGTGTCGCGGGCGTTCCCGGAATTGCCCAGGCGGCCGAGCCGCTGGCCCGCCTTCACCGTGGCGCCCGGCCGCACGTCCGGCTCGATCGAGTCGAGGTGGCCGCCCAAATAGACCACGCCGTCCTCGCCGAGGACCGTCACGTACCGGCCCTCGCGGTCCTGGCCGCGGTCCGTGGACGGGACCCACCGGTTCTGCACGTTGACCTCGCGGACCACGCCGTTCACCGGCGAGACGAACGCGCAGCCCTTGCCCGCCCAGATCACGGTCTTGGGCAGCACGAGAAGCTGCCGCGCGTACGACACCCGGCACCCCTTGACCGGGAACGCGTACGTGTAGGCCGACACCTTGGGCGGCGGGAGCCGTACGGGGTCGGGGGCGGGGGGCGGGACGACGGAGCGCATGTGGTCGCTGTCGCCGACGGCGCCCCCTCCCTTCGGGGCGGCGACGGCGCCGTCCGGGGTTTCGGGGGGCGGATCCTCGGCGCGGGGCACGGACGGCAACGAGCTCACTCCGGCGACCCCGGCCGGCGCTCCGCAGGCGGCGGTCAGTCCGGCGACGGCCATGGCGGCGGCCGCGACGGCGGCCAGTCTGCCCGATCGCATGATCTCCACCCGCTCGACGTTAGCGAGATCCGACCGTTCCTTTGTAACTGACGCGGATTTCGGTCACGACCCGTTACCGAGATTCGGTCCTGGGACACCCACGCCCGAGACCTCCCTTCCAGGGCCTAAACTCGCGAGCGTGGCAGGGCGTAGCGGTGCAGGGCGGATCAGCGACGAGGACATCGCGCTCGTGCGGGAGCGCTCGCCGATCGCCGACGTGGTGGGGGAGCACATCCAGCTCCGGAACGCGGGCGGCGGCAACCTGAAGGGGCTGTGCCCCTTCCATGACGAGAAGTCCCCGTCGTTCAACGTGACGCCCGCGCGCGGCTACTACTACTGCTTCGGCTGCGCCGAGGGCGGCGACGTCATCACGTTCGTCCGGAAGATCGAGAATCTGACCTTCTCCGAGGCCGTCGAGCGCCTGGCGCAGCGCGCCGGGATCCAGCTCCGGTACGAGGAGGGCGGCTACGTCCCCGGGCGCGAGCAGGGTGAGCGGGTCCGGCTGATCGAGGCGCACCGCGCCGCGGCCGAGTTCTACGCCGAGCAGCTCGCCACGCCGGACGCCGCGCCGGGCCGGCGATTCCTGTCCGAGCGCGGCTTCGAGCGGGTGGACGCCGAGCGGTTCGGCGTCGGGTACGCGCCCGCCGGGTGGGAGGCGCTGTCCCGGCACCTGATGGCCCGCGGCTTCACGTCGCAGGAGCTGATCAAGGGCGGCCTGGTCCGGGAGGGCCGCCGAGGACCGATCGACCGGTTCCGCGGCCGGCTGGTCTGGCCGATCAGGGACATCACCGGCGACGTCATCGGCTTCGGCGCGCGCAAGCTGCTCGACTCCGACGACGGTCCGAAATACCTCAACACGCCCGAGAGCCCGATCTACCACAAGAGCTCCGTGCTGTACGGCGTGGACCTCGCCAAGCGGGAGATCGCCCGCCGCTCGCAGGCGGTCATCGTCGAGGGCTACACCGACGTCATGGCCTGCCATCTGGCCGGGGTGCCGACGGCGGTGGCGACCTGTGGCACGTCCTTCGGTGAGGAGCACATCAAGGTCCTGCGGCGGCTGCTGCTCGACCAGGCCGAGTTCCGCGGCGAGGTGATCTTCACCTTCGACGGCGACTCCGCCGGGCAGAAGGCCGCGCTCCGGGCGTTCCAGGACGAGCAGAAGTTCGTCACCCAGACGTTCGTCGCCGTGCAGCCCGACGGGCTCGACCCGTGCGACCTGCGGCTGAAGCACGGCGACGCCGCCGTCCGCGACCTGATCGCGAGCCGTGAGCCGCTGTTCGCCTTCGCCATCCGCAGCGTCATCTCCCGCTACGACCTGACGACCAACGAGGGGCGGCTCGGCGCGCTCGACGCCGCCGCCCCCGTCATCGCCTCGATCAAGGACCCCGGGCTGCGCAAGACGTACGTCGTGGACCTGGATCGCTGGCTCGGCTTCATGGACGAGGGGTTCGTGATCCAGCGTGTCCAGCAGGCGATCGGCCAGGGCGGCCAGGGGGGCCAGGGCGGCGACCGCGGCCGGAACGGGCACCAGGACCAGCCCGGCCCGTACGGCCGGCAGCAGGGGTCCCAGCAGTACGGCCGGCGGCAGGGCCGTCCATACGGCGGGCCGGACGAGGGGCGCTACGGCGGCCCCGCCCAGGGACGCGCGACGGCGCAGGAACCGCGGGAGAAGGCCGATCCGGTCGCGATGCTGGAGGCGGAGGCCCTGAAGCTCGCCGTCCAGCGGCCCGCCCTGCTCGGCCCCGAGTTCGACGCCCTCGGCGGCGAGGCGTTCACCCGGCCCGAGCACGCCGCGCTGTACGGCGTGATCGTGGCGGTGGGCGGCACGGTCGCCGGCGGTCCCGGCGGGCAGGAGTGGGTCGAGCGCCTGCTCGCGGCGGCCGGTGACGAGCTGCGGCCCGCGCTCACCCGGTTCGCGGTCGAGGAGCCGCGCGTCGAGACGGGCGGCGAGGAGCGGTACGCCGCGGCCGTGCTCGCCCGGCTGCTGGAGACGGCGGTGGGCCGGTCGGTCGCGCAGATCAAGTCGCGGCTCCAGCGGCTCAACCCGGTGGAGGAGCAGCAGGAGTACAACCGCCTCTTCGGCGAACTGGTCGCGCTGGAACAGCAGCGGCGGGTGTTGCGTGAGCGCGCCGCCGGGGCATGAATTACTTTCCTTTCCAATCTCAACAACCGGCAAACGCCGATTTAGATTGCGATCGGGTATTGACTTCTGCCTTACCTTGGGTGACAAAAATAGGCCTGCCGCTTTGTGGTACTCATACCGCAGACTGTGATGCGTGGGTGCATCGGTGCTACCAAGTGGGCCGCCATCGGTAGACCAGGTGGCGGACCTCGTTGCGAAGGGAAGGGAACGCGGCAGCGTCACGGTGGACGACGTGGCCGCCGCGCTCGACAGGTCCGAGCTTCCGTCTGACGCCCTGGAGCGCGTCGTGCGGATGCTCGCCGAGAACGGGGTCGAGGTCCTCGAACCCCAGGGTGACGACGAACCGGCCAAGGGGGAGGACGACGACGGCCGGCGCGCTCCGACCAGCGATCTTGTCCGCATCTACCTGCGGGAGATCGGCCGGGTTCCGTTGTTGACGGCCGAGGAGGAGGTCGAGCTCGCCAAGGCGATCGAGGCCGGACTGTTCGCCGAGGACAAGCTGTGTGACGGCTCGGCGGTGCGGCTCGGCCGCTTCGATCTTGAGGATCTGGTCTGGGAGGGGGTGCGTGCCAAGCAGCGCCTGATCGAGGCGAACCTGCGGCTCGTGGTTTCGATCGCCAAACGTTATGTCGGTCGTGGAATGCTCTTTCTTGATCTCATCCAGGAAGGCAATCTCGGGCTGATCCGCGCGGTCGAGAAATTCGATTACGCCAAGGGATACAAGTTCTCGACCTACGCCACGTGGTGGATTCGCCAGGCGATCACCCGGGCCATCGCGGACCAGGCCAGGACGATCAGAATTCCGGTCCACATGGTTGAGACGATCAACAAATTGGTCCGGGTGCAGCGGCAACTCCACCAGGACCTCGGCCGTGAGCCGGTGCCCGAGGAGATCGCGGCCGAGATGGACCTGCCGATCGACCGGGTGGTGGAGATCCAGCGGATCGCGCAGGAGCCGGTGTCGCTGCAGTCGCCCATCGGCGAGGAGGACTCCGACCTCGGCGACTTCATCGAGGACGGGGACGCGGTGGTGCCGATCGAGGCCGCCGCGTTCATCATGCTGCAGGACCAGCTCGACGACATCCTCGCGACTCTCTCCGAGCGTGAGCAGCGGATCATCCAGCTCCGGTTCGGGCTGTCCGACGGCCACCCCCGCACGCTGGAGGAGGTCGGCCGGGAGTTCGGTGTGACCCGTGAGCGGATCCGCCAGATCGAGTCCAAGACGCTGGCCAAGCTGCGCCATCCGACCCGGGCCCAGATGCTCCGCGACTACCTCGAATAGCGCGTCGTGCGCGCGCCCCCGGTCTCCGCCGGGCCAGGGCCGTTCGGCCCGGCCGGCCCGGCCGTCCGGGTGGCCGGATCCGTTGTCCGGCTCGATGAGCCGCGTGCGGGGCCGGTCTCCAGTACGTCCGGAGGCCGGCCCGCTCCGGAGAAGAGACCAGGCGGCTGTGCTCGCGACCTGGTGCCGAACCCCGGCAGGCGGACGCCGGACACTCGGTGCGTCGCCGGCGCTCCGCGATGCGGACTATGCCGACATTGAGCATCAAATGCCGCATTTGCCGTGTATGGGTTATATAACTCATCAATCCGGTGTGGCTACATGTCAAGAAAGTCAGTTAATATCCCCATGCTTGATGCAGAGGGCATTTCACCCCGCTTCCGGGCTTCTTGGCGCGCACCGGTTCCGGCGGTGTGACCTGCCCTTCCGGGTGGCGGCGAAGGATCGGCCACGGCCTTCGCCGCCGCTCAGAGCGTCGCGGGGCGTGTGCCCCCCGGCAGGCGGCTCGTGCCCCGGCCCCGGCGCACGCGAGCGGCTGACGAATCCGGCCCCGCCATATCCAGTGATTTTCCGGCTTTAGGGGATTAATCTGGATCGATGGAGGGGCGTCCTGCTGTTGACGACGCCGCGCTCGGGCGGGCCTCCCTGGCCGTCCTCGACGCGAACTGGACGGGCGTCTCCACCGTGCCCGCGCCCGGCGTCTATCCCCATCAATGGAGCCTGGACTCGGCGTTCGTGGCGATCGGCCTCGCCCGGCACGACGCCGCGCGGGCCGGGCAGGAGCTGCTCTCGCTGCTCGCCGGCCAGTGGCGTACCGGGATGATCCCGCACATCGTCTTCCACCACGCCGGCGGCTACTTCCCCGGGCCGTCCATGTGGCGCTCGGCGGAGGCCCCGGACGCCCCGCTCGGCACGCACACCTCGGGCCTCACCCAGCCGCCCCTGCACGCGTACGCCGTCTGGCGGGTCTGGCGGCAGGCCGCCGACCGCGACCTCGCCGCCCGGTTCGTCCGGCTGGCCTGGCCGTCCCTCGTGGCCCAGCACGCGTACCTGGAGACCAGGGACGCCGGAGGGGCGGGGCTGGCCGCGATCGTCCACCCCTGGGAGTCCGGCATGGACGACAGCCCCGCCTGGGACGAGCCGCTGGCGGCGTCGCAGGCGGGCCGGTGCGGGGACGGCTACCACGACCGGTACTTCCGGCTCGCGGTGCTCTGCCGGGACCATGGCTACGCGTCGTCCTACTACCGGGACGAGCACCCGTTCGCGGTCGAGGACCCGCTGTTCAACGGCATCTGGCTGCTGTCCTGCGACGCGATGGCGCGGCTGGCGTCCGAGGTCGTCGGCGCCGACCCCGAGCCCTTCCTGGAGGCCGCCGCGCGGATCAGGGCCGCGCTGCTCGACCGGCTGTGGGACGGCGCCTTCTACGCCCGGGACGTCCGCGCCGGGCGGCTGGTCCCGGTCTGCACCATCGGAGGCTTCGGTCCCATGCTCGACCCCGGGCTGCCCCGGCACGTCGTCGAGGCGCTGACCTCACTCCTGGAGTCGGCCAGTTTCATGGGCGCGGCCGGATATCCCGTGCCGAGCTGCGACATCAGGGCGCAGGAGTTCGACCGCGGCCAGTATTGGCGCGGCCCGTCCTGGATCAGCACCAACTGGCTGCTCGCCCAGGCGGCCGCCGCGCACGGCCTCGACCGGCTGAGCGAGATCCTCGTCGCGAGCACGCTGCGGCTGGTCCGGCAGGGCGGGTTCCGCGAGTGCTTCGACCCCTTCGACGGCACCGGGCACGGGTGCCGGGACTTCTCCTGGTCGGCCGCGCTCACCCTCGATCTGCTCGGGAGATAGCCTGCCGCTGTAGCCATTGTCGCGATTGTCGGGCGGTGCCCCTTGGCTGGATCCTCGTTCTCCCGCGCGCTCTCCGGTCTCGCCGGAGCCCTCCTGGGCACCCGCCTGCCCTCCGAGGTGCGTACGGCCCTGGCCCTGGAACCGGGCGAGCGGCTACTGAGTCACGCGCGCACCGCGGACGGCGGGGGATACGCGGTCGCCACGACGCTGGCCCTGCACCTGCCCGGCGGTACGCGGCTGCCCTGGCATCTGGTGGACAAGGCCACATGGGACGAGAACGGCCTCATCGTCGTCATGACGGACGGCGAGACCCACGCGGTGGCGCTGCCCGAGCCCGGCCTGCTGCCGGAGACGATCCGCGAGCGGGTCACCTCGTCGATCGTGGCGAGCAGGCACGTGACACTCGACGCGCGAGGAGGGGTGCGGCTGGTCGCCCGGCGGGTGCCCGGCTCCGATCAGCCGCGCTGGGACTTCGCCTTCGACCCCGGCCTCGACGCGGACGACCCGGGACTGCGCGCCCTCGCCGAGCAGGCGCTCGAGGAGGTGCGCCGCAGCCTCGGCGTCTGAGGCGCCGGCGGTCGGGGAGAGCGGCCGGCGCGCGACACGCGGACGGGACGGCCGGATCAGGTTGTTCCGGGGTCGGGCCAGCCGGCCCCGCTGGGCACTCGCTCCGCCATCCATTCCTTGGGCTCGTGCTCGGTCTCGGGCCTGCGCATGAACGGGACCTTGCCGCTGAACTTGTCGCCCATCACGCTTTTGGCCTTGTCCGCGACTCGGGCCGCCTGGGCGCCCACCAGGCCCGCAGCCTCCTGGATCGTCGGGTTATCCGCCACCCGCTGTGCCAGGCGCTTGATCTCCTCGTACCGCTCCCGCCCGGCCCGAGTGCCAAGGACGTAACCGATGGCCAGTCCGGCGGCGAACATCGCCTTGTAGCGCATCTTCCACCTCCCCACTCAATGTCTCCGGCCTCCTACCCTGGGGGCCACGCTCTATCCAAGCGCAACCGATGTGACAAGAACCCCTCGGAGTGCGCTAATCTAGTTCCGCGCCGCAAGGAAGGCCGAAAGGCCCGAAAGGCGGAGCAAAGCTCCAATCCCGTGTAGCTCAATCGGCAGAGCAGCCGGCTGTTAACCGGCAGGTTATAGGTTCGAGTCCTATCGCGGGAGCCATCGGCCGAGGCCGGGTGATCAAAAGATCACCCGGCCTCGCGGCGTTTTCCGGCCCGATCCGGCGTCCCCGAGGTCGATCGACCACCTCACACTGGTGTAGAACATAGTTCTGCGCAGGGAGGTCGACATGCCGATGCTGTCCGAGAACCACGACCTGGTGCTGTCCGAGAGCCGTGGCGCCGTGCGGATCCTGACGTTCAACCGGCCGGAGCGGTTGAACGCCTGGACTCCCGATCTGGGGCGGCGCTATTTCGATCTCCTTGAGGAGGCCGACCGCGACCCCTCCGTACGGGTCGTCGTGGTCACCGGCGCGGGGAAGGGGTTCTGCGCCGGGGCCGACTTCCAGGCGCTCGCCGCCGTGGGCGCGGGCGAGGTACCGGACGGGCCCGGGTTCGAGCTCGACCCCCGGCCCACCACTTTCCCGATCACCCTCCGCAAGCCGGTCATCGCCGCGGTGAACGGCGCCTGCGCCGGGCTCGGGATGGTCTACGCCCTCGTCTGCGACCTCGTGTTCACCGCCGAGGACGCCAAATGGACCACCGCGTTCTCCCGGCGCGGCCTCATCGCCGAGTACGGCCTGGCCTGGATCCTGCCCAAGCTCGCCGGACAGGCCCGGGCGATGGAGCTCCTGCTCTCCGGCCGCACGTTCCCCGGCTCGGAGGCGTACGCGCTGGGGCTGGCGTGCCGTGCCGTACCGGGGGAGCGGGTGCTCGACGAGGCCCTCGCGTACGCGGAGGAGCTGGCAACGCACAGCTCGCCCGCGTCGATGGCGGTCATCAAGCGGCAGGTGTGGGACGACTGGGAGCGGGGGCTCGACGAGTCGCGGGACCGGGCGGTCATGCTGATGCGAGAGTCGTTCGGGCAGCCCGATTTCGCCGAGGGTGTGGCCAGCTTCCTGGAGCGCCGGGCGCCGGGCTTCCGGCCACTCTGACCGCCTGCCGACTTCCGGGCGCGCTGTGACCACCCTCCGGGGCTTCCCGGCCCCTCTGGCCGCCCGCCGGGACCTCCGGGACTTCCCGGGCGCGCTGTGACCGCGCGCCGGGCTTGCGGGCGCGCTGTGACCGCGCGCCGGGCTTGCGGGCGCTGTGAGGGCCGCTCGCGCGGGCTCCGGCCGTCCTCAGCGGAGGCGGCGGGCGCCGGGCGCGGGGACGGCCTCCAGGAACGTGGGGGCGGCCCAGCCGCGCGCCTGGTAGGACCGCAGCACCTCGTCGCGGACCGCCGCCAGGCGCTCTTCCGGGACGAGCGCGATGGCGGAGCCGCCGAAGCCGCCGCCGGTCATCCTGGCCCCGCGCGCGCCGCCCCTGACCGCCGCCTCGACGGCCGTGTCCAACTCGGGGCACGACACCTCGAACTGGTCGCGCAGCGACAAGTGGGAGGCGTTCAGGAGCGCGCCGATTTCGCGTACGGCGCCCGCCCGCAGCAGGCCGATCAGCGCCTCGACCCGGTGGTTCTCGGTGACCACGTGCTGGGTGCGCCGGCGCTCGTCGCCGCTCAGCCGCGCCAGCGCCCCGGCCAGGTCGGTGACGTCCCTGAGCGCGGGCACGCCGAGCCGCTTGGCGGCGTTCTCGCAGTCCTGGCGGCGCTTCGCGTACTGCCCGTCGGCCAGCTCGTGGTAGACGCCCGTATTGATGATCAGCAGCCGCAGGCCGTTCGCGGCCAGGTCGAGCGGCACGGTCCGGCTGCCCAGCGTGCGGCAGTCGAGGAACAGCGCGCGCCCCTCCTCGCCGAGCGCCGACGCCGCCTGGTCCATGATCCCGCACGGCATCCCGACGAAGGCGTTCTCGGCCCGCTGCGCGATCTTCGCCAGCTCGATCCTCGGGAGGGCCAGGCCGTACAGGTCGTCGAGGGCGACCGCGACGGCGACCTCCAGTGCGGCGCTCGACGACAGCCCGGCTCCTCGGGGGACATCGCCGTCGATCATGATGTCCGCGCCGCCGACCCGATGACCCGCCTCGCGCAGCGCCCACACGACACCCGCCGGGTACCGGGCCCAGCCGTGCGCCCGGTCGAGGTCCTCGACCGTCTGCTCCTCGCCGGGCGCCTGGAGCGACGCGAGCCGTACGACGCCGTCCGCGCGGGGGCTGACTGCGGCGGTCACACCCCACGGGACGGCGAAGGGCAGCACAAGGCCATCGTTGTAGTCGGTGTGCTCGCCGATCAGGTTGACCCGCCCCGGCGCGTGCCAGACCCCCGTGGGCTCGTCACCGTACGCCGCACGGAAAGCCTCAAGAATCCGCATAATCAAACACTCCTCAACAAACGGCCTGAACGTAGGGTAGCGAGTCCCCGCACCTGTGCCAGCCTTGACGATATGGAAGTCGCGGCAGGTCTGGAGGCGCCGGCGGCGCGGATCTCCTCGCCGATCGAGGAGGTGCTCGACGAGCGCCTCAAAGGGGTCCGGTTGCTGCTCAAGCGCGACGACCTGATCCACCCCGACATCCCCGGCAACAAGTGGCGCAAGCTGAAGTACAACCTGGGACCCGGCCCGGTGCTCACGTTCGGCGGGGCGTACTCCAACCACATCAGGGCCGTCGCGGCGGCCGGGGCGCGCTACGGGTTCGCGACCATCGGCGTGATCCGCGGCGAGGAGCACCTGCCCCTCAACCCCTCCCTGGCGTACGCGGTGGAACAGGGGATGCGGCTGACCTACCTGGACCGGTCGGCGTACCGGCGCAAGCACACCCCCGAGGTGATCGACGCGCTGCGCGCCGAGTTCGGCGAGTTCCGCCTCCTGCCCGAGGGAGGCAGCAACGCGGCCGCCGTACGCGGGTGCGCCGAGATCGCGCCGGAGCTGGACGCGCAGCTCGGCGGGCGGTATGACCTGGTCTGCTGCCCGGTCGGCACCGGCGGCACCCTCGCGGGCCTCGCGGCCGGGCTCGCCCCCGGCCGGAAGGCGGTCGGCTTCTCGGTGCTGAAGGGCGGCGAGTTCCTGGGCGGAGAGGTCGCCCGGCTCCAGCGTGAGGCGCTCGGCCGGGTGACGGACAACTGGCGGGTCGAGTGCGGCTTCCACTTCGGCGGCTACGCGCGGGCCACGCCCGAGCTGCGCGCGTTCGCCGAGGACTTCACGGCGCGGCACGGCCTCCGCCTCGACCTCGTCTACGTCGCCAAGATGATGTACGGGATCTACGCGCTGGCGGGCGAGCTCGCGCCCGGCACGGTCGTCGTCGCCCTGATCACCGGTTGACCGGGGCGGGGCCGTACCGCTTCCCGGACGGGAGGGGTACGGTCGGCGACATGACTGAGTTGGTCTACGGCGACCGGTCCCATGAGGAGTACTGCGCCGCGATCGAGGCGGACGCGGCCCGGCTGGTCGCGCTGGTCGCGGAGGCCGACCCGGCCGCTCCCGTGCCCACCTGCCCCGGCTGGACGATCGCCAAGCTGGCCAGGCACGTGGGGATCACCCAGCGCTGGGCGGAGCATCTGGTGCGCACCCGCGCCCCTGAGCGGGTCACGTCCCGCGACGTGCCGATGGACCGGCTGCGCGAGGGCGACGACCCCGCGGCATGGCTCGCGGACGGGGCCGAGCGGCTCCTCGCCACCCTGCGCGCCACCCCGGCCGGCACGCCGGTCTGGTCCTGGGGCGGCGATCACCGGGCGGCCTTCTGGTCCCGGCGGATGCTGCACGAACTGGTGGTCCACCTCGCCGACGCCGAGCTGGCGCTGGGGCACGAGCCGGAGATCGACGCGGCGACCGCGATCGACGGCGTGGACGAGTTCCTCGGCATCCTGCCGTACGCCGAGTGGATCGCGGAGCGGCTCGCGACGCTGCGGGGCGACGGCGAGACGCTGCACCTGCACGCGACGGACGCCGACGGCGAGTGGATGATCACCCTCGGGCCCGAGGGGTTCACGTGGGCGCGCGGACACGGCAAGGGCACGGTCGCGGTGCGCGGAACGGCGAGCCACCTGCTGCTGCTCATGTACGGGCGGCTGCGGCCGGACGGCGGCAGGTTCGAGGTCTTCGGCGACGAGACCCTGCTCGCCCGCTGGCTGGAGAACACGCCGATCTGAGGGACCCCGGGTTCAGGGGCGGGCGGCCAGCCAGTCCCGGGCGCGGTCGATGTCGCATCCGGACAGCCCGCTCCGGGGGTCGACCTCGATCAGGAGGAACTCGCCGACGTCCGGGTGGCCGGTCAGGTACTCCCAGTCGGCGGGCGTGAGTTCGTCGTCGAACCACACGAACGGGCGGCCCCGGACATACTCGGCGACCGGCCCCGTCTTGAAGAGCGGGCCGTCGGCGGCGCGCGCTCCCGTGGTCACCTCGATC
Source organism: Microtetraspora malaysiensis (assembly GCF_050947145.1). Classification (NCBI taxonomy): domain Bacteria; kingdom Bacillati; phylum Actinomycetota; class Actinomycetes; order Streptosporangiales; family Streptosporangiaceae; genus Microtetraspora; species Microtetraspora malaysiensis. The sequence continues at coordinate 7,382,067 of NZ_CP191998.1, read as the reverse complement.
ACGGGGAGCCGGGGCAGGCCGAGACGCGGGCCGATCTCCTCGTTGGCGTTCTCCTCCCAGGTGGTGGCCCAGACCAGCTCGGCGCCGGTGTTCTCGGCCAGGTCGCGCAGCTCCGCGCCGTGCCGTTCGTCGAGCAGCACCTGGTACGTGAGGCCGTCCACAACGCACTCATGCCTGGCGAATCGGGAGGAGGGGCGGTGGAACGGGTTGAGCACCCCGTCCACGTCGAGCAGCACCAGGGGACGGGCGGACGTCGTCACGATCTCCTCCAGGACGGCCGGTACTGCGCGACCAGTACACGCTACTCAAACGGCCACTCCTGGGACATAAGTCATTTGTGGGAGTTTTGTGAGATTTGTGCTGACCGGGGCGGCGGCGCGCGCGATCGACGTCGCGCACCGCCGCCCCGGTGGCCTGCCGGCTCGGGTCCCGCGCGCTCACCCCTTGCGCGGCTCTCCGCGGTAGGTGCCGAACGACCAGAGGTTGTCCTCCGGATCGCGGACCGCGAACTCGCGCGAGCCGTAGTCCGTGTCCTGCGGTTCCTGGAGGACGTGCGCGCCCGCCGCCGTCGCCCGCGCGTAGAGCGCGTCCGGATCGTCCGTGACGACGTACGCACCGAAGGTGCCGGGCTGCAGCGACCACTTGTCGCCCGGCGTGTCCCGGTCCGAGCCCAGCATGATGCCGCCGCCTAGAGGCCACGAGAGCTGGGCGTGATCGACCCGCTCGCCCTCGCCGTACACGGCGGTCTCCTCGAAGCCGAACGCGTCGACGAGGAAGCGGATGAGGCCGCGCGCGTCACGCGCGCGCAGCGTGGGCCAGACCTGGGGTGCCGGTGTGTTGTCCGTCATGCCGCCAGTCTCCAGCCGCACCCCCGCCCGGGCTTGGACGTTTCGGAATTCCTCAGCGAGCCGCCGGCTCTGCCGTCAGGAGAACTCCGGGAAGCGGGCGTCGGCTTCCGAAACGCCCGCGACCGCCCGCGGACCCCAGCCGAAGCAGTCGAGGGTGAGACGGTCGAGACCGTGCAGGGCGAGCCGGTGTACCCAGGGCCCGGGGACGGTTGCGAGCCGATGGATCTCGGGGAGATGCCGCTCGAAGAACTGGGTCATGGCGCGCATGGTCATGTTGTTGTTGCCGAAGACGACGTAGCGCGCAGCGCAGAGGCAGATCGCGTGACGTTCGAGCGGGTTACGGACGATGTTGCGGTCGGCGCCGATCAGGATGCGACCGTCGAAGCTGGCGTCCACGATCCACTCGGTGTCGGGAACGGTCTCGGCGGGCTTGGTGCCGTACCGATCGTTGATGGTCTCCACGTCCTCGACGAGCAGCCGTACGGCATCGGTGAAGCGTCGGCCCTGTGTGCTGCGGTCGAGGAAGAGCCGAAGAGGGGGAAGGGCATTCGCGCTCACGCGGCCAGGAGCCCCTCCCGCTGCGCCACCTCGGTGACCTGGTCGACGGGCAGATCGAAGTCGTGTGCGACGTCTTCGATCTCTTCGCCCGCCCTCAGCATGCCCTGCACGACGTACAGAGGTGTGCCGCTCTGAGTGAAGTACGGCTTGCCGAAATTGGTGGAGGGGTCGGCGGCGATCTCGGCCACCTCGTAGCCGGGAAGGAGGATCCTGCGGGCGTACTCGTCGTCGTAGGTGATCTGCCGGAGATACTGCTCGATGATCTGGCGGAAGACGTATTGATCGTCTTTGAGCACGATGAGGTCGCGGGCGCTGTGCCGGGCGTCCTCGTCGATCTCGCCCTCCGCGCTGACCTCCCACAGCAACTGGGCGCCGGCCACGTAGAGCTTCCGTGAGGCGAGTGCGTGCTCGACGCCAATCCGCGTGCGAACGAGTTCAAGGGCGGGGCGGATCTGCTGGAGCGGCATGCCCGCCTTGCGCAGCGCGGAGAGGAACATGCCTTCGGCGAGGCCGATGAACGGGATCGAGGGCCGGCCAGGGCCGGCGGACGGCAGATCCGTGATCAGGGGAGCGCCTTGGACGGGCGGACGACCGGCGACCTCCCGGCGGTATCCCCTGACCCATCGGCGGAACGTGGTGTCGCGTACGTCGAGGTAGCGCGCCGCTTCCGACGCCGTGTAGAGCGGCATGGTGAACCTGACGTCGTCGGGCTTCGCGTACGGCATGTGATCAGCGTAGTGCAGTGGGTGATCGGCAGGTGGGGCGATCGGCGGTGGGGGAGCCGGCTGTGAAGCTCTGGGACTCCTCGTCGAGCCAGCGGCTCGGGGAGCATCCGGCGAGCACCCCGAACTCGCGGGCGAGATGGGCCTGGTCGTAGTAGCCGAAGGACGCCGCGAGCGTGGCGAGGGTGGCAGAGGAGCCTGCCGCGGCCTGGCGCTGCAGCGTACGGCGGGCACGGTCGAACCGCACCACCCGGGCCGCCTCCTTGGGGCCGAGGCCGATCTCCTCCCGGAAGCGCCGTCTCAGGTAGCGCGTGCTCCACCCGACTTCGCGGGCCAGGTCGGACACGCCGAGCCCGCCTCCGGTCTCCAGCAGCCGCCGCCACGCCCACGCGACCTCGGCGGGCAGGGCGGTCTTCGTGCCGCTTCCCGGCCGCCGTCCGCGACCGGGGCCCGCTCCCGGTTCCGGCGCCGAGCCGGACAGCCTGGTGAGCATCGTGTCGAGAACGGCGAAGCGCTCGGGCCACCCGGTCGCCTCCAGGAGGCGCTCGCGCAGCTCGTCCGCGGCGCCGCCGAGGACGTCCGTTCCGTCGAGGTCGGCGCCGGACAGCTCTCCGGCGGGTACGCCGAGCAGCGCTTTCGCGCCCAGCGGCGTGAGGGCGAGCTGGACGCCCGACTGGCGGCCGTCGTGACTGATCAGCGCGGGTGTGGTGTGCAGGCCGCCGACGAGGGTGTCGTACGTGCCGGGCGCGGCCAGCGGGTCGGGATGCGCGTCCACCACGAGCGGGTCGTCGAGCGTGACGATCAGCGTGAGGTACGGCGAGGGCAGCCCCCGGTGCCGGGCCGGGGGAACGCCGGCCTCGCGATAACCGATGTAGTCGGCGACGAATCCGCGCAACGGCGGTGCGGGACGCTTTCTTACGAACTCGGCCGTCGGGCGGCCGATGTCCGGATCAGCCATGGTGTCCATTCTCTCCCGCCAGTTCTACCGATGCGCTGAATTGGGGGAGCGCCGTTTTGAGCGCCCGGGTCGGCGGGGGCGTCCCGCCGACCCGGGGGTCGCCGGCTCAGACGACCGCGCCCGAGCCCTGGCGCGAGGGGGAGGCGCGCTTCTTCGCCGGCTGCGGCGGAGGCGCCGAGCTGCGCCGCTCGAACTCGACGGAGAGCGGAGCCGCCACGAAGGCGGACGAGAGCGTGCCCACCACGACGCCGATCAGCAGCGCGACCGCGAAGTCGGTGAGCGAGTCGCCGCCGAGCAGCGCGAGCGCGGCCAGGATGAACAGCGCGCCGAGGCCCGTGTTCACCGTACGCGGCACCGTCTGCACCACGGCGGTGCTGACGATCCGCGCGAAGGGCGTCTTGGGCGATGCGCCCCACATCTCGCGTACCCGGTCGAAGACCACGACCTTGTCGTTCACGGAGTATCCGATGATCGTGAGCACCGAGGCCAGGAACACGCCGTCGACCTGCTTGCCCATCCAGGCGAACGCGCCGACCACGACCGCCACGTCCACCGCCAGCGCGAGCACCGCCGCTGTGCCGAAGGACCAGCGGAAGCGGAACGCCAGGTACGCGAGCTGCGCGGCGAGGGCCACGCCGAGCGCGATGAGGGCGTTGCGCCGCAGCTCGTCTCCGAGGCTCGGCCCGACCAGTTCGTCACGCAGCTTGGTGATCGGCCCGGCCACGCTCTCCAGCGCCGACTCGATCTTCGCCGCGTCGTCCGCGGTGATCTGGCCGGTTCTGACGGTGAGGCCGCCGTCCGATCGCTGGACGACCGCGCTCGGGAAACCGGCGTCCGAGACGGCCTGCCGCGCGGTGTCGACGTTCGCCGGAGCGGACGTGGAGTAGTCGGCGATGCGGCCGCCGGTGAACTCCACCCCGAACTCGAGCCCGCGTACGAACACCCCGGCGAGCGCGACGGCGGCGACCGTGCCGCCGATGGCGAGCCAGAGCCGGCCGCGCCGCATGAGGTCGGGGTCCTTCTTCGTCAGCCAGGTCCGGAGGCGGCCCACCGAGCCGAGCCCGGACAGAAGGGGACGCGAGCCGACGGCATGCCGCCCGACGGCCCACTGGGCCAGCACCCGCGTGATCAGCATCGCGGACACGAGCGAGGCCAGCACACCGAGGGAGAGCGTCACGCCGAAGCCGCGCACGGGACCGGAGGCGAGGAAGAACAGCAGTCCGGCCGCGAGCAGCGTGGTGATGTTGGAGTCGGCGATGGCGCTCCACGCGTGGTGGAACCCCTTCAGCAGCGCGGGACGCAGCCCCTTGTCCGGGGCCTCGGTGTACTCCTCCCTGGCGCGTTCGAAGACCAGCACGTTGGCGTCGACGGCCATGCCGATGGCGAGCACGAAGCCGGCGAGGCCGGGCAGGGTGAGCGTGGCGCCGACCGCGACCAGGGCGGCGTAGGAGATCAGCGCGTAGCATCCCAGGGCGATCGTGGCCAGGAGCCCGACCAGCCGGTACGCCAGGACGAGGAAGATCGCCGTGAGCGCCACGCCGATGATCGCGGCCTTGGCACTCGCCTCGATGGCGGCGGCGCCGAGGGTCGGGCCGACCGTCCGCTGCTCGACGATCTCCACCGGCACCGGCAGGGCGCCGCCCTTGACGAGCATGGCGAGGTTCTGCGCCTCTTCGGTGGTGAAGGATCCGCTGATCTCGGTCTTCCCGCCGGTGATGCCGACGTTGCACGGCACGCTGTTGATCACCTGGGGCGAGGAGATGACCTCGTCGTCGAGGACGATGGCGATCCGGCGCTTGGGGTCGCCGGCCGGAGCGCAGGCGGCCTGGCCGGTCAGCTTCTCCCAGGGGCGGTTGTCGCGGAAGTCGAGCGAGACGAACCATCCGCTGGCGCGCTCGGGGTCGATCCCGGCCCTGGCGTCGCCGACCGCGGCGCCGGTCAGCCCGGCCGGGCCGAGGAGCAGCTTGTGACCGTCCTCGTCGGGAAGGATCCGCTCGCCTTCCTTGGGCTTGGCCGAGTCGTCCGGATGGTCGAGCACGGGGTGGAAGGCGAGCTGCGCGGTCGTGCCGATGGTCTCGGCGGCCTTGCGCGGGTCGAGCACGCCGGGCAGCTCGACGATGATGCGGCGCTCGCCGGAGCGGGCGAGCGTGGGTTCGGCGACCCCGAGCGCGTCCGTGCGGCGGCGGAGCACCTCCAGGGCCCGGTCGGTCGCCTCGGCGTCGGCCTTGGTCGTGGGCGAGTCCCGGGTTTCGAAGACGAGCTGGGTGCCGCCGCGCAGGTCGAGACCGAGACGCGGCGACATGGTGAGAGCGAGGACGAGCGATGTCGCGATGACGGCGAGCGCCGCCAACGCGCGTACCACGGGGGCACGCGACATGAGAGCCTCCACAGGCGGAGTGGGATGACGCGCCGCGCAGGGCGCGTGCAGGCATACCGGCATCGGGACACGCCGCGCCGGGTACGCGAACGGCCGCGCGGGACCAGGGCGGGGCGGACCGGCGTGACGCTCACCCGCGTCGTGGACGGCGCGGGGAGCCGGAGCGTCGGCGTTCACCGATCGGAGATCGTCGCGCGACGAGGGCGCGCGGGCATACCGGGATCGAGAGCGGGTGGTGGTCGCTCTCAGCCTGTGATGGGTGGCGCGCGCCCGGGAGAGACGCCGGGGGCGGCCAGCGGGTCCGCTCTGCCGTCGGACGACGGCGCGGCGTCGATGCGCGCCGGCGCCGTCGTGGGACGGCGCCGGTCGGCGAGCACGGCAGTCTGACCCGCTCCCGTGATGCCGCGGTTCGCTCCGATGACCGCCTTGTGCGGCCGGCGGGAAAGATCGTGCGGGGGCGGGGTGTGGTCGTTCGGGTCGGGACTCGAGTGGGGAGAGGCCGAGGCGTGGTCGTCCGGCTCGGCGGCGTGGAATGCGGCGGTGCGCGACTTCGCGGGGGAGAGGACGGAGGACGCGGACGTGGCCGCGACGGCGGCCTGGGGGAGCGCGCCGAGCACACCCGCTGCCGGGACGCCGCTGACCAGGAGCGGCAAGATCAGACAGATCAGCCATCTCGCGGGCCCGGCGAGGAGCGGTGGTCGCTGGCGCACGGCTCCCCTCCTCCCCCAGGTAGATGTTCCGGTCAGACTAATCAGGGCCACGAGTGGCAGAGAGCCGCAACGCCGCCGCGGAGGCCGCTGTGGCTGTTCCGTTCTCGTCCCTTGTCCATCAGTTTTATCTGCGGTTTTATCTGCGGCTTTATCTGTGGCCGGTGAGAGGTCAGCCGGTCATTGCTCCGGGGGAGCGGATTCGAGGAGGCGGTAGGACGGGGGCGTGCCGTGCCGTACGAACACGGGGTCGGCGGTGTGCCACCCCTCGTCGCGCAGCGGCCGCTTGACCACCTTGCTGGTGGCGGTGCGCGGCAGTTCGCCGGTGATCCGGACGTACCGGGGCGCCCACTTGGTGCCGAGGTCCGGCTGGCGGGCGAGGAACCCGGCGAAGCTCTCCGGGTCGAAGGCGTGGCCGTCGGCGAGCACGACCGCGGCCATCACCTGGTCGCCCACCACGGGGTCGGGCACGGCGTAGACGGCGACGTCGGCGAACGCCTCGAATCGGGCGAGCAGCCGCTCGACCGGGGCGGCGGCGAAGTTCTCCCCGTCCACGCGGAGCCAGTCGCCGTTCCGCCCGGCGAAGTACCAGAAGCCCGCGGCGTCGCGGTAGGCGAGGTCGCCCGACCACACCCAGCCGTTCCGCACCCGGGCCACGGTGGCCTCGGGGTTCTTGTAGTAGCCCTCGAAGGCGGCGACCCCGACCGTGTTGACGATCTCTCCGATCGCTTCGTCGGCGTTGAGGAGGACGCCCGCCTCGTCGAACTCCGCGCGCGGGCACTCCCGCAGCGTCTCCGGATCGACGACGACGGTGCCCGCCTCGGCCACCCCCAGGGAGCCGGGCGGGGTCCCCGGTACGCGGTTCAGCCGCACCTCGCCCTCGCTGGAGCCGTACGAGTCGATGACGGCGCAGCCGAACCGCCGGGCGAACTCCTCGATGTCGCGGTCGGCCGCCTCGTTCCCGAAGGCGATGCGCAGCGGGTTGTCGGCGTCGTCGGGCTTCTCGGGCACCGCGAGGATGTAGTTGAGCGGCTTGCCGACGTAGTTGAAGAATGTCACGCCGTACTTGCGCACGTCGGGCAGGAACGCGGACGCGGAGAACCTGCGCCGCAGCACGACGCACCCGCCCGAGGCGACGGCCGGCGCGACGCCCGCCATGATGGCGTTCGAGTGGAACATCGGCATCACGACGTAGAACACGTCGTCGGGGCGGAGCCCCCGCCGCTGCCGCTGCTGGAGGGCGATCCGCCCGAGCCGGCCCTGGCTGCAGATCACCGCCTTCGGCGCGGACGTGGTCCCCGAGGTGAAGATCAGCGAGAAGTACGCCCCGGGGGCGATCCCGTCCCCGCCGGGGGCCAGGGGAGCGGTCCCGGCCAGCGCCTCGGCGTATTCGCCCGAGTCGACGGTCAGGATCCGGTCGCGGCAGTTCAGCGCGAGGCCGTCGAGTAGGCCGTGCCGCCCGGTCTCGGTGACCAGGAGCCCGCAGTCGGTGAAGTCGATGTCACGGGCCAGTTCGGCGCCGCGGCGGGTCGGGTTGACCCCGACCACGGTCGCCCCGGCCAGGGCGGCGCCGAGCAGCCAGAACAGGTGCTCGGGGGTGTTCTCCAGGAACAGGCCGATGTGCCAGGGGCCGGGCCGTCGCAGGTCGCGGGCGATCCCGGCGCGCCGCCGGGCCTCGGCGACGACCTCCCGCCAGCTCCAGCTCCGGTCCTCGAACCTCAGCCCCGGCCGGTCGTCGTCCGCCCGCGCCGCGACCAGCTCGGCGAACGTGATCGGGCGGCCGGGACGGTCGTCGGCGAGGAGGGGCTGGCTGGTGTCCTCGGGCACTGGCGTCTCCTTGGCGGGTTATCGCGATTTATCCGCAGCCATGTGGATCGGGGGGATCGGGGGGGGATCATGCTGGGGCGGCGTCCCGTGCCGTGCTGTGGCGGGCCGGCCGGTTCGGTGGTCGTCAAGTCGATTACCAGCCCGTATGTGATCTTGTGGGCCTGATGTCCCGCTCAGTGGGACCTCCCTCCACGACGACGCCGCCGGGACCCGGACCGCGCGTTGTCGGTCCCCGGACGCACCCGCCGTTCCGATTCCGGGCGTAACCGCGACTCCGGCCTGACCCGAAAGTCGCACCAGCGGATGGATCCCAGGGCCGAGGTGATCGCGTCCGGGCGCCGGAAGCATCGTGGTCATGTCAAAGACGATCATCCGTGGCGCGCTCGCCGCCGGCGTCGCGTCGGTCGCGCTCGCGATGTCCACGACGGCGGCCGGCGCCGCCGAGCCGGTTCCCTCCGCGCCCTCCGCGGCCCCGGCCTCCACCCCCGCACCGAGCCCGTCCACGACCCGGCGCGCCGCCCAGGCCCCGGTACTGCCCCGGCCGACCGGCCCGCACCGGGTCGGCACGACCACGCTGCACCTGGTGGACGGCTCCCGCCCGGACCCGTGGGTACCGTCGGTGAAGAAGCGCGAGCTCATGGTCTCGCTGTGGTACCCGGCGAAGCCGTCCGGCGGGCGGCGGGCGCCGTACATGACCGCCGAGGAGTCGACGCTGCTGCTGAAGGAGCAGAAGATCACCGGCGTGCCCAGCGACGTGCTGAGCCGGACCCGCACGAACGCGATCGCCGACGCCGCGCCCACCGGCCGCAGGAACGGCCTTCCCCTTGTGGTGCTGTCGCCGGGGTTCACCTGGCCCCGCTCGTCGCTCACGACCCTGGCCGAGGACCTGGCCAGCAGGGGGTACGTCGTCGCCGGGATCGACCACACCTACGAGTCGTTCGGCACGAGCCTTCCGGGCGGGCGTACCGCGACCTGCGTGGCCTGTCCCGGTGCGTCCGGGGACCCTATGGTGTTCGGCGCGAAGGCGGCCAAGGGGCGGCAGGCGGACGTCTCCTTCGTGCTGGACCGGCTGACCGGACGCCATGCCGTCTGGAAGGGGAGCGAGCTGATCGACCGCTCCCGGATCGGCATGGCCGGGCACTCGCTGGGCGGCGCCAGCACGTCCTGGACCATGGTCAACGACTCGCGTGTACGCGCGGGGATCAACATGGACGGCACGTTCTTCGTCCCGATCCCGAAGAAGGGGCTCTCCCGGCCGTTCCTCATGCTGGGCGCGAGCGGCGGTGTCCCCGGAGAGGACCCGACGTGGGACCGCGCCTTCGAGCGCATGACGGGCTGGAAGCGCTGGCTCAGCGTCGAGGGAGCGGGCCACGGGTCCTTCACCGACTATTCCCGTCTCTCGGAGCAGATCGGCGTCGATCTCGGCACCCCGCTGAAGGGCGCCCGCGCTGTGGAGATCACCCGCGAGTACGTCGCCGCCTTCTTCGACCAGCACCTTCGCCGGCGGCCGCAGTCGCTGCTCGACCGTCCGTCCCGGCGCTATCCCGAGGCGAGGTTCTGGCGCTGACGGACGCCGGGGCGGGATGTTGCGCCGGGCCCTCGGTCGGTAGAGCGAAATTTCCCCGATAAACGGGGTAATCCAGAACGCTGGTGTCCGCGGCCCCGCATCTGATCGCGGGACATTCGCGCGGGAATAGTGGTGAAGCCGTGTCGGATGGTGCGGAAGATTCCCGCTGAGGTCTGCCCCGCGTTTTCTTTGGCGGTGCTCATTTGGGTACCTTGGTATTCCCACGATGTGCCACATTTGTCCGGAATGTGGTCTTTCTTCTGGTGTCAGATTGCCGGGTGCCGGGGAGTGTCGTGTTCATGGTCGCCGCGTACGCGTCGCGACGCGATCGGCCCGCCGAGACCGTCCTGATCAGGACGGTCATGGTGGCCGGGCTGATCGCGACGGGCGAGAAAACGGTGTCCACCAATTACGTGATCAATGCGATCGGCCATGCCCACCGCGCGCGGCGCGGGCATGGCCAGAACGCGCGCTGATCGTGAATGCGCCGCGCGCCGCCCGTAATGCCGTAATTGCGGAGGGGTGCGGCACGGTAAAGCGGCTCCGCCTCAACCCCCGGGAGGCTGATCCGATCTTTTCCGGCGATCTCCGCGGCGTTCAGCCCTGCCCTGATTTCAGAAGGATCATCCATGTCCAGAATCCGCCTCGCCGGCGCGAAAGCCACGCCCAGATCCATCTTCCTGTGGACCGCCGTCGCGGCGGTGGGCGCGGTGGCCTGGGGCGTCCTCGCCCTGTCCCGAGGCGAGAAGATCTCGGCCATCTGGCTGGTGGCCGCCGCCCTCGGCTCGTACGCGATCGCGTACCGCTTCTACTCCCGCTTCATCGCCCGCCGGGTGCTCGGCGTGGACGACCGCCGGGCCACCCCCGCCGAGCGGCTCGACAACGGCGTCGACTTCCAGCCGACGGACCGCCGCGTGCTGTTCGGCCACCACTTCGCCGCCATCGCGGGCGCCGGCCCGCTGGTCGGCCCGGTGCTCGCCGCGCAGATGGGCTATCTGCCGGGGACCATCTGGATCATCGTCGGTGTCATCCTGGCCGGCGCGGTCCAGGACATGGTGACCCTGTTCTTCTCGATGCGCCGGGACGGCAAGAGCCTCGGTCAGATGGTCCGGGAGGAGGTGGGCCCGGTCGGCGGCGCCGCCGCGCTGCTCGCGGTCTTCTCCATCATGATCATCCTGCTCGGTGTGCTCGCCCTGGTCGTGGTGAACGCCCTCGCCTCGTCGCCCTGGGGCACGTTCTCCATCGCGATGACCATCCCGATCGCCCTTTTCATGGGGATCTACCTGCGTGTTCTGCGTCCCGGCCGGGTCATGGAGGCCAGCGTGATCGGGGTGGCGCTGCTCCTGCTGGCCATCGCGGGCGGCGGCTGGATCGAGGGCTCGCCGCTGGCCGGCGCGTTCACGCTCAGCCCGCAGACCCTCGTCGTCTGCCTGGTGGTCTACGGGTTCTTCGCGTCGGTGCTCCCGGTCTGGCTGCTGCTCGCCCCCCGCGACTACCTCTCGACGTTCATGAAGGTGGGGACGATCGGGCTGCTCGCCGTCGGCGTGCTCGTCGCGGCCCCGCACCTGCGGAACGAGGCGGTCACGTCCTTCGCGTTCAACGGCGACGGGCCCGTCTTCGCCGGCTCCCTCTTCCCGTTCGTGTTCATCACCATCGCCTGCGGCGCGCTGTCGGGCTTCCACGCGCTCATCGCCTCGGGCACCACGCCGAAGATGATCCAGAAGGAGTCGCAGGTCCGGCTGATCGGGTACGGCGCGATGCTGACGGAGTCGTTCGTCGCCATCATGGCGCTGATCGCCGCGTCCGCCCTCGAACCCGGCCTGTACTACGCGATGAACGCGCCCGCGGGGCTGCTCGGCACCACCGCCGAGAGCGCGGCGGCCGCGGTGGGCAAGCTGGGATTCGTCATCACCCCGGACGACCTGCGGGCGGCCGCGGCGGCGGTCGAGGAGCAGACCGTGATCGGGCGCAGCGGAGGCGCCCCCACGCTCGCCGTCGGGATCTCGGAGATCCTTTCCGGCATCTTCGGCGGGGCGGGGTTCAAGGCGTTCTGGTACCACTTCGCGATCATGTTCGAGGCGCTGTTCATCCTGACCACCGTGGACGCGGGCACCCGCGTCGGCCGGTTCATGCTGCAGGACACGCTCGGCAACATCTGGAAGCCGATCGGGCGGGTGAGCTGGAAGCCCGGTCTGTGGGGCACCAGCGCACTGGTCGTGCTCGCCTGGGGCTACTTCCTTTACTCCGGGGTCAGTGACCCGCTGGGCGGGATCAACCAGCTCTTCCCGCTGTTCGGCATCGCCAACCAGCTCCTCGCCGCCATCGCGCTGACCCTCTGCACCACGCTCCTGATCAAGTCGGGCAAGCTGCGGTGGGCGTGGGTCACCGCCGTCCCGCTCCTGTGGGACGTGGCGGTGACGCTGACCGCGAGCTGGCAGAAGGTCTTCCACGACGACCCCAAGATCGGCTTCTTCGCCCAGCGGGCCCGGTACGCGGACGCACTGGCGGCGGGCAAGGTCCTCCCCCCGGCCAAGAACCTCGACCAGATGCACACGGTCGTCGTGAACTCCACCGTCGACGGCGTGCTCGCCGCGATGTTCGCGCTGCTCGTCCTCCTGGTCATCGGCAACGCCCTGGTCGTCTGCGTGCGGGCCGTACGCGCCCGGGAGCCGCTGCCGACCGCCGAGGCGCCGTACGTCGAGTCGCGCATCGTCGCGCCGTCCGGGCTGTTCTCCACCGCCGCCGAGCGGCGCGCGCCGGCGTACGCGGGCGCGGCCGAGGGTCCGGGGGCCGGCGCCGCCGGGCGCGACGGCGAGGAGGCGCAGACGCCGTGACGCCGCGTTCCCTGCTGAGCTTCGTCCGGTGGTACGTCCGGGAGGTCACCGGGGAGGCGGAGTACGACCGGTACCTCGAACGGCACCGCGCCCACGCGTCCACACCGCCGCTCTCCCGGCGGGAGTACGAACGGCTGCGGATCGACCGGAGGGACGCCGACCCCGGCGCCCGGTGCTGCTGACGCGCGGATCTCGCGCGGGGCGGTTGCCGGACTTCGGTGTAGTTGTGACAGTGCTGTTACATTGGCCCTATGGAGACGATGCCGGAACACGCCGCCCTCGGGACCCTGCTGCGCCACGTGCTGGAGCTGCTCGACGGCGACGTGGCGAAGGTCTACGACGAGCTGGGCCTGCCGGGCTACCGGCCCCGCTTCTCGCCGTACGTCCGGGTGCTGGTGATCGACGGGCCCGCGTCCATCCGTGAGCTGGCCGCGAAGGTCGGCGTGACGCACTCGGCCGCCAGCCAGACCGTGGCGCAGCTGGCCCGCTCCGGCCTGGTCGTGCTCGAACCGGGCGCGGACGCCCGTCAGCGGATCGTCAGCCTCACCCCGCAGGCCCGCGAGATCCTGCCGGTCATCGAGGCGGAGTGGGCCGCGACCGCGGCGGCCGCCCGAGGGCTCGACGCCGAGCTGCCGATGCCCCTCGCCGACTTGCTCGCGGAGGCCGTACAGGCGCTGCGGCGCATGTCGTTCCGGGACCGCATCGCCGAGTCCGGACTGGACCTGCCGCCCGCACCCGGCCACTCTGCTACGGAGTGAGCCGCGCGGGGCGGGCCGGAGAGGACGGACGACAGATGATCACTGTGGACGATGTGCGCCAGGTGGCGCTGGCGCTGCCGCGCACCACCGAGCACCTGATCAGGGACCGGATCAAGTTCCGGGTCGGCCGGATCGTCTACGTCGCCTTCTCCGCCGACGAGACGACGATGGGGTTCGCCTTCCCGAAGGAGGAGCGCGCGGCGCTCGTCGCGGCGGAGCCGGAGAAGTTCCATCTGCCCCGCCCGTCCGACATGCGGTTCAACTGGGTCGAACTCACCACGGCCGCCGTCGGCCGGGCCGAGATGCGGGAGATCGTCGTCGAGGCGTGGCGCATGGTCGTCCCCAAGAGTGTGGCCGCCGCGCATCTCGGCGTCGTCGTCCGGTAGTCGTCCGCGGCCCTCGCGGGCAGGGGTGCGGCCTATGTGTCAGGCGTGCCCGGCCGGGGCCATGGCGGCGGGTCCGGCCGCCGATCCCCCGGCGCCGGCGAGCCGCTGCATCTCGGACGCGACCCCGGCCAGCGTTTCCGGCACGAGCGAATAGCAGATGGTGGTGCCCTCGCGCCGCGTACGCACCAGACCGGCCTCGCGCAGCACCTTGAGATGGGCGGAGATCGTCGGCTGGCTCACCGCGAACTCGTCGGTGAAGTCGCACGCGCAGATGTCGGGCTCGGCCGCGAGCCTGCGCACGATCCCGAGCCGAACCGGATGGGCCAGCGCCCGGAGCACCTCAACGTCCACGGGGGATAGTATATCGCCTGGAATCTATATAGGCTTGTCTCTATATAGAAGGGAAGCGATATGGATCATCTCGATGAGGCGCTCGTCCGGCTGGCGCCCACCGGCCCCGAGTACCGCGGCGGCCTGTCCAACCACGGCCCGATGGTCGTCGAGGCGCTGGTACGGCTCGGCGCGGCGGAGACGATCCCCGGCTGGGTCTCCGGCTATCTGCCGGAACTCGAAGACGGCCCGAGCCGGGGCGACCGGATCGCCGACTGGCGGGCCGCGCTCGGTGACCGGCGCCGGATCGGCGACTGGACCGCCTACTTCACCGAACGCCTCGCCGAGGCGCCCTGGCGCGAGGTGCTGACCGAGTGGTGGCCGCGGCTCACCCCCGGCCTGGCCGCCGGCGCCACCCACGGCGTGATCCGCACCTCGCACGCCGTCCGGGCGCTCGCCGAACGGGAGACCCCGCCCAGGCTCGTCGAGCTGGCCCAGGCGCTGGCGTACTGGGCGGCCGGATACGTCGAGCTGCCGGGACGGCCACTGACCGGCGGCGTGCGCACGCTCGACCAGGCCGTCGCCGTCCTGCCCATCCTGGAGCTCGCGCCGACCGAGCGGATCGTGGCACACCTCGCGCACCTGCGGGACCTGCCGGGGTTCCCCGCGACCGTCTCGTCCCTGCGGCCGCCGACGGACGTCGCCACCGACCTGACCGAGCTGACCCGGGTGTTCGCCGGGGTGTTCCTGACCCACGGCAGGCACGCGCCGATCGACTTCATTCACGCGGTGACCGCGCCGGTGGCCGTGTCGTCGGTGCTGGAGCACCTGCCCGCCGAACAGTGGCGTCCCACGTACGACGCCTTGTGGCAGGTGGCCGCCGCGCTGTACAGCGGGTACGCCTACCGGGCGACGGTCGAGCCACTGCCGGCCGACGCTCCGCAGGCACCGGAGGAGCTGGCCGGGCGGGCGGCCGAGACCGGCGACGCCCACGCCATCAAGCTGACCGAGGCGGCGCTGCGCCAGCACGCGCTCACCGGCGACCCGGTCTTCCTCCACGCCGCCGCCCGTTCGGTGGAGCTGCTCGGCAGGTGAGGCCCGGACGACCCCGGACGATCTCAGACGATCCCGGTCGGCCAATGCGGGCTCAGCCGTTCTCGCGGTCGCTCTCGTAAGCGCTCTCGTAAGCGCTCTCGTAGCGCTCTCTCAGGAGCTCTCGCAGGCGACGAGATCCACGGCGACGCCGTAGTGGTCGGACACGAACAGGCCGTCCGGGGTCGCGGGGGAGTCGCCGCGCAGTTCCGCCGTGACGGCGCGCAGCCCACGGCCGCGCAGCAGCACGCGATCGATCCGCACCGCCCGGCCGGTCAGAGAGGAGATCGCCGCCAGCGGGTTCGCGCGCGGATCGAAGGTCGGCGTCCGGTCGTCGACGCCGTACACCTCGGTCCAGGCGTCCCGCAGGCCGAGCGCGTCGGCGGGAGCGTTTCCGCCGTCGTTGAAGTCGCCCAGCAGGACGAGGTCGCCCTCCACACTGCGCAGCGCGTCGGCGAGACCGGCCAGCTCGGCGTCGCGCCGGGACGCGGCGTCCTCCGCGTGGTCGCTGGTGAGGTGCGTGGCCGCCACCACGATCGGGCCCGCGCCCGACTCAACGGTGACGGCGGTGACGGCCTTGTGCGGGCCGAGGACGTGGTGAGCCGCCTCCCGCACCGGAAGGCGGCTGAGCAGGAGCAGCCCGGTGTCGTGCACGTCCCGGCCGGTCGGGTCCGACCCCAGTGTGTACGCGGAGCGGACCCACGGCGCGCACAGCAGCATGCCGAGCAGTTCGCTCTCCACCTCCTGCAGCGCGATGACGTCGGCGTCGGCCCATTCGAGCGCCTCCAGCAGCAGCGGCCTGCGCCGGGACGTGTGGATGCGGTCGCCGTCGTAGCGGTCCCACAGGGTGTTCCAGGTCAGCATGCGCAGCGCCGTCCCCGGGCGCGTCCCCTCGCCCCGCACCGGGGGAGCCGGACGCCACCCGGCCACCGGATCCCAGACGTACGGCGGGCAGGCGGTGAACGACGGCTCGCGGAGTCGGCGTGGCTCGCGCACCCGCCCGGCCAGGGTCTCGTCCAGCCGGTCCACGCCGGAGGCGCGGTCCCAGACCGTCTCGCCGTCCGCCTCGATGAAGACGACGCGGTGCCAGGGGATGTCGCCTCCGGCCACGAAATCGGGAAGCGGCACCCGCGCGGGCGCGGCCCCGCGCACGTTGATCCCCAGCACGAAGCGCGCCGGATCGAAGCGCGGATCCCAGCGCACCCGGTGATAGATCTCTTCGCTCGTTCGCATCGGCTCAGTCCGTGTCAGTCCGTGTCAGTCCGTGTCAGTCCGTATCGGTCCGTACTGCCGAGAGCTCCGCAGGTGTCCCGGACGCCGCCGTCCGGATCGGCGTACCAGGTGCGGTGCGCCTCCCACGGATAGGGCGGATCGAAGCGCCGGAGTTGCGCCGTGAGCACCTCGGGAGGCACCGCGTCCGCTCGTACGGCGTTGCGCCGGGCCAGCTCCTCGCCGCCGACCAGCATGACCGCGTGCGTCGTCAGCGCGTCGCGGCGGCGGGCGACCGCGTGGACGAGGGAGCGCTGCCGCCGGTTGAGGGAGGTGGCATCCCACACAATCGTCTCTCCACCGGCCAGCAGCGCGTCGAGCCGGCGCAGGCCCTCGGCGAGGATCGCGGGATTCGCCCGCTGGTCCGACCGCGATCCGCGGGCCTCGCGCAGATCGTCGAGCGAGACCACCACGGTGTCACGGCCACCGGACGCGATCTTCCGGGCAAGGGTGCTCTTCCCGCTGCCTGACGGCCCCACCATGACGACCAGCCGGGGAAACCGGCCCGACCGCCACCGCCAGGTCGCCGCCACGGCCTCCTCGGCGGTGGAGATCCGGCCCCGCGCGTACGCGTCCCGCGACTCGGCCCAGCAGCGGTCCGCCGCGTCCGGGGCGCAGCCGTCGAGCGCGTCCCGCAGTCCCTCGGCGAGCGGGCGCAGCGGGTCCTCCGCGAGCAGCCCGGCGTCCTCGGCGTGGAGCTCCGACCAGGTGATCTGCTCGCGCGCCTCGGCGGCGTCGCCGTCACGGCGGCCGGTCAGCGCGGCGGCGGCGACCGCGTGCAGGACGCCCAGGTCGGCCGCCGCCGCCATCCGTGCCAGACCGGCCCGGCGCTCGTCGTCGGGGAACGGGGTATGCAGGCGGGCGTGCAGGCCGACGAGGTCGGCCACCCGCCGCGCGAGCCCCATGCCGAGCGGGGCCGCCAGCCGGGGCGCCAGCCACGCCCGGCGCGTGCGGTTGAACAGCGCCGCCAGCACACCCGCGAGCCGCGCGTCGCCCGTACGGCCCAGCACATCGAGGCGGGCGGTGACCTCCGCGACCGCCGCCTCGTCCGGCACGGCTGTCGCGTGCTCGGTCGTCGCCATCCCCAGCGCGGCGAGGAGCGACGGCGCGGCGGGAGCGCCCCCCGAACGGATCTCCCACAGCGCGGAGGCCGGGCCCAGGCCGTTGGGGACGACGGGCGCGAGCATCCAGTGCTCGTCCGTGCGCACATGGCTCGGACGCACCCACTTGGCCACGCGATGGGGGAACTCCTCCCGGCGGAACCCCTCGACGGTCCGCACCACGTATCCCTCGCACCGCGCCGTGTCCAGGCGCAGGGCCCGCAGGACGCGCTCGTCGAAGACACCGCGCCACAGCACCGGAGGGACTGGGAGCCCCAGCCGCCGCGCGAAGCGTACGGTCGCGTCCCAGTCCAGGCAGCGGTCGCCGTCCCAGACCGAGAAGGCGTAGAACCAGCTCTCCAGGTCGGCGTACGCGATCGAGTGCCGGGCGTACAGGCTCTCGCCGCAGACCCGCCACCCGGGCGGGATCGAGCGGGCGACCCTGCCGTGCAGGGCCTTGACCCAGCCGCGGGACGGGTGGTGCCCGGAGTCCGGCGACCGCGCGTGGACTCCGCCGGCGTGCATGGTGGTGTTCTCGCCGTCGAGCTTCTCGGTGACGACGATCTCCCGGCCCACCAGACCGGACACGCCGCCCGCCCGTACGTCGTCCGCCGTCGTTCCGGGCGACCAGGGGAGGTGCGGGGTGCGAGGGTAGTGGACGCGCATGTTCTCGCTCTCCTGCTGACGACGCCCTGGCCTGGGTGACTGGCCGGGTGACTGCCCCGGTGACTGTACGAGAGCGGGCACGGGCCGGGCCATCGAATAATCCGTGCGCCTCCGTCCGGGAATAGCGTTATCGGCCGGGCTACGGATCCGGGGAGCGAAGCGCCGTCGGCGGGGGATTCGACACGCCGGAACGGAAGCGGCGATACGCCGATAATCCATCCATAACCGGATAAGTTGCTCTGTACTATGCGGGCATGATCGACGACCGTGTGCCTCCTCCGTTCATCGGCGACGAGCGGGCCATGCTGAACAACTGGCTCGACTGGCATCGCGGCACGCTCGCCGTCAAGTGCGCCGGGCTCTCCGAGGAGCAGCTCCGCGAGCGTTCGGCGCCGCCGTCGAGCATGTCGCTGCTCGGACTGGTCCGGCACCTGGCCCACGTGGAGCGGGTGTGGTTCCGCATCATCCTCGACGGCGAGGACATCCCCCGGCTGTGGGGCAAGGACGCCGCCCCCAACGCCGACTTCGACGACGTGGACGACGCGTCGGCCGAAGAGGCGTTCGCCACGTGGCGAGCCGAGATCGAGCGCGCCCGGGAGATCTCGGCCGGTGTGCCGCTCGACGCGGTGAGCAAGCGGCAGCGCCACGGCCAGGACTGCTCCCACCGCTGGATCCTCGTCCACATGATCGAGGAGTACGCCCGCCACAACGGGCACGCCGACCTGCTGCGCGAGCGCATCGACGGCGCCACCGGCGAGTGACCGCGCGCCCCCAGCGCTGAGGCCGAAAGCATCGGAACGGCGGCGAAAGGCTTCGGCCGGCGGCGGCCGCGGTATGCGGGCGCTGTGCAGGGTCGGCCGCGGGCGTGCGGGCGCTGTGCCGGGTTGGCCGCGGGTATGCGAGCGGTGGCGCGGGCACGGCGACTGGATGATCGCCTTCGCGGCCGAGTTGGTGTCGCCGCGGCCGACGTTCGACATCTGCACTTCCTGCATTCCCTGATCGTCGAGGTCTGGCGCGGGCAGGTGTCGCAGCCGGCGGCGAAGGAGGGGCCCGGTCGGCTGCCCTTCGTGGCGAGAGCATCCTGCGGCTCCTGGTGGACGCCCTCCAGGCCGAGGCGGACAACGGCACTTACCGCCAGATGTGGCGGTCCCTGATCACAGTGCTGTCCGCGCTGCTCACGACCGTGGGCGGTCGTCCCACAGGTGCCCTATCGATCTGGTCGCCCTGGCCATCCGCCTCGCGCGTTGGTCGCAGGCGCAGCGGTGAGGTCCTGGGGGTCTCGGCGTTCGCCGATGGGGCCGGATCACCGGGTGGCCGCCGCGATCAAGCTCGTCGATCACGGCTGGCAAGTCACGGCTCGCCGATCGCCGATCATGGATCAGGAATCGCGGCTCGCCGTTCGCGGGTCGCGGATCACTGACCACGGATCGCGGGAATTGTTGTTCAGTGATGGTTGGTTACCGTCTGTCGGTCCAGCGTCGGGGGCGGAGCTTGGAATACCGGTAGAACCGCATCGATACGGTCCCGTCCCCCTGATCGATCACTTCTACCCGGTCGGGGTGGCGGGACTTCCACTTGTTGTCCGCCGCGCACAGCGGTGCGAGGTTGTCCAGGTCGGTGCGGCCGGTCGGGTACCAGGGTTCGATGTGGTCGATCTCGGCCAGGTAGGCGGGGACGTCGCATCCTTCGCGGCAGCAGGTCCGGTACGTGGCCAGGATCGCTTCCCGCTGGTCGGCCGAGGCCAGCCGGCGTGCCCGCCCGAAGTCCTTCATGATGCCGTCGGCGTCGCGGAGCACCCGCCGTAGTTCAGCGGTGTAGGCCATCCGGCGCGCATCCTGCGCCGGGATAGCCGTGCCGTCCTCCAGAAAGGCTGGTTCTTCCGATTGGCCGGTCAGGGTTTGCTCGGTGACCGATACGTGCATCACGGTGCGCCTGCCGCCCTGCGATAGGCGGATGGCGAGGGCGTCGGCCATGCGGCGGCCGTGGTTGCGCAGGTCGGTGCTGTCGGTTTTGACTGCCAGCGGTTCCAGCCAGGTTTTCAGCTGCATCTTCAGTTCTGGGTCGAGCAGTCCGCGCAGGCGGCCCATCCCATCGGTGGTGTCGGAGATCGTCAGGTGCTGGCGTTCGGTCTTGGCCGCCGCCCGCGCCAGCCTCCCGTCCGGGTCGATCGTCTCGATGATGGTGTGGCCGGCGCGGGCCACGTCCTCGACCGTGGACGCCGACGCTTGTGCCAACTGGACCAGGATCGGTTCGGCCAGTTCGGTTTCGGCGTCGTCCAGATGCCGGGTGGCGGACGCGATCGTCGCCGCATACCCGAACGACAGACGGCCGGTGGCGAACAGACCAGCGGTGTGGGGTAGGCGCGGGAGTTGCCGGGCGAGTGTGACGCGTTCTCCGGCGCGGGCGGTGCGTGAGCCGGTGGCTGCTGCCAGCCATGCTCCGATCGACCGCCGCCCGAACAGGTGGTGGCCCTTCCCGGCCTCGGCTATCGGGAGGCGGGCGGCGATCGCGGCTTCGGCCAGATCGATCGCCCGGGCCAGGGCGACGATCTCCGCCATCGCCACCTCAACCTCGGCACCGGTCTCGGCACCGGAGCCAGTCCTGGCACCGACACCAGCGCCGGTGCCAGCCCTGGCCTCGGTCCCAGCCTCTGCTCCAGCCTCGGTATCGGTTCGGCCCGGAACCGTCCCCGCAGCCGCGGCCAGCCGCTCGGCACGAGCCAGCAGGTCGATGACGTCGCGTCCGGCCAAGTTCAGATCGGGCCAGTCCGCTACCCGGCTATCACCAGCAGCATCCGGGCCTGTGGGGTTCTGGCCGTCACTGCCAGCACTGCCTGCACCAGCGTCTCGGCGGTCGGTGGAAGAGCCCCGGCCAGCAGCGTCCTGGCCATCCCGACCAGCGCCCCGGCGGTCACCACCAGCGGCTGGGTCATCACCGCCGATGCCCTGGCCGTCGGTGGCAGCATCGCCACTGGCCCACCGGTCACAGCCACGCCGACCCGAGCCCTGTGCGTCTGTGTCCTGCGGGGCGCGGCCCGGACGCTGCTCATCCTCGCGAACGCGGCCCACGCCCAGCTGATCCTGACCCCGCCGGTCCTTGCCCTGCCGGCCCGAGTCGTTCTGCTGCCGATCATCCCGACCAGCCCGCAAGGGACGGTTCGCGGGCGACTCGTGGGTGGGGCGGCGGCCCTGCCAGATCCCGTCCCAGGCAGACAGGTCACCACGGTCAAACCCGGGCCGCGGCTCGTCCCGACCGGAAAGAACACCGCCACCGCTGCCGAGGCCCTGCGACCCCTCCCCGCCATCAGGCTTCTGCTCTTCTGCCGCCTCCGGGAGGCCGAGCAGCCGCCGAGCCCAGGAAAGCATCTCGTCCGGCTCGCGTCGCGCAGCTCGCCCGTCAGAGCGCGCCGCGTCGCCCGGCCCACCGCTCCGCGCAACTCGCTCGTCAGGGTGGGCCGGGTCGTGTAGGGCGGGATGAGCGGCTCCTTCGCGGCCGCCGGAGCTGCGGGCGCGATCGAGGAGCCCGGCACTGCGAGCACGGTCGAGAAGCACCGCACCGTAGGAGTCACCAGAGAAACGATCGGATCCGATGAACGGCGTGTGCCGCCTGGACCCGCGCCGACGTGGGGACGTGGAAGGCGCGTCGGATGCGCGGGGCGGAGGAGCGTCCTTCGGTCGGCGCGACAGCAGCACACCACCCGCAAGCATCATCTCTTCGCACCTCCTCTCCCGGTCTGGTGGTCGACCCTCTGCGAGGATATCGTTCACGCGTTCGATAGGCAACTCTAAGTAGTCACGCTTGTACTATTTGCGACCGCTGTGTACGGCATTCCGTTTGGTGGGTATTCGCGAGAGGTGCCGCCATGCCGCCCGAACGGGGCCTGTGACCGGAGGGGGCGCGCAAAGGTCGGCGTCTCCGGTGTCGGAGTCTTTGGCGTCGGGGGCCCCTGGTGTCGGGGTTTCCGGTGACGGCGTCATCGCTGCCGACTCCACGAGTTGGCGGCGGGCGAGGGTGGGGCGCCTGCGCAGTAGCGGTCGGCGAATGCCTCGGTCGCGCGTGGCAAACTCATGGACTACGCGCTGCACGAATTGCGCATCGGTGATTACATAGAGTGCATAAAAGGTGGTTTGGCCGATATATTCGCGCCGATTGAGCTGTCGGGACGCGCAGAGAGACATCCGGCGTCCCATTCGGGTGGCGTGCCGCTGTCGCGCCGACCATTTGATTTTGTGTCACCATCACGACTCGCGTCACCATCACGACTCGCGTCACCATCACGACTCGCGTCACCGTCACGACAGCGATTTGCGTCACTGTTACGACGGTCGCGCCTCGGTGAGCCGCGAGGACTCCGGTCCGGCACCTCGCGCCTTCGGGTGTCGTGCGCCGGGGGTGACGGTGTCCGTCCATCGGCAGGGGAGCCCGTTGGTCCGCTGATTGGGGCGCCTGCGGTGGCGTTCCCAAGCCTGCCGGTCCTCCGGTCGGAGCACTTACGGCGGCGTTCCCAAGACCGCCGGTCCTCGAGTTCGCCGGTCCGCCGACCGGAGCACTTGCGGCGGCGTTCCCGAGACTGCCGCTTCCCGGCGCGATGACGGTGGCACCCCCGATCGGTGAAGGCCGAGGGCAGGCGGACGGCTTCGCCGTCGATGGAGACGACAAGTACGGCGATACCATCCCGCACTGCGCACTCTCCGCGAAGTTGCACATTGATTCCATCTCGCCTATAGGTTTAGGGCTTCGTCCTAAAGGCTGATAGGGGGAGAATCATGGGTACGACCGCCACGAGTCTCGGGGCGGGCCGGTGAACATCTTCGACGAACCCGGTCAGGCTCACGTGGCGAACGGACGCCGCACGGACGAGAAGAAGGCCCGCGCGTCGGCGGGCATCAGCATCGTCAGCCTCCTGGGAGCGGGTGCAGTCGCGGGCGTGCTGGCCGCCGCTCTCGCGTTGCCGGCCGTCGGCGGCACGGGCGCGGCGATCCTCACCGCGTCCGACGGGCTCAATCTCAAGGCGGCGGATCTGAAGGAGCCCCCGCTGGCCGAGAAGACCACCGTCCTCGACGCCAGGGGCAACCAGATCGCCCAGTTCTACGAGGAGTATCGCGAGGTCGTCCCGCTCGACAAGGTGGCCGACGTGATGCAGAAGGCGATCGTCGCCATCGAGGACTACCGGTTCTATGAGCACGGCCCCATCGACCTCGAAGGCACCGCGCGAGCCCTGGCGAAGAACGTCACCTCGGGCGGCGTGAGCCAGGGCGGTTCCAGCATCACGCAGCAGTACGTCAAGCAGGTCGTCCTCAACACGGCGGTCACCAAGGAGGACAAGAACGCGGCGCTGGCCCCGAGCTACGCCCGCAAGCTGAACGAGCTGCGCTACGCCATGGCGGTCGAGCAGAAGTACTCCAAGGACCAGATCCTGGAGAAGTACCTCAACATCGCCTACTTCGGCGCGGGGGCCAACGGCGTGCAGGCCGCGGCCAAGCGCTTCTTCGGGGTCAACGCGTCCGAGCTGAACCTCTCGCAGGCGGCGACCCTGGCGGGGGCGGTGCAGATGCCGAACAGCACCGACCCGGAGGCGGGCCGGAAGGCACAGAAGCAACTCCTCAAACGGCGCAACGTGGTGCTCGACCGGATGGCCGAGCTGAAGAAGATCACGCCGGAGGAGGCCAAGGCGGCCAAGGCCAAGAAGCTGGGCTACGTGGGAACGCCCCTGCCCGGCGGCTGCGGCGCGAGCCCCTATCCGTACTTCTGCATGTACGTCCGGAACGAGATCCTCAACAATCCGCGCTTCGGCAAGACGGAGAAGGCCCGCACCCGGTTCCTCAACCGGGGCGGCCTGACCATCAAGACGACGATCGACCCCAAGATGCAGGCCGCGGCCGAGCGGGCGATCCGGAAGCGGGTGCACGCGTCGGACAACGCCGTCGCGTCCGAGGCGCTGATTCAGCCCGGCACCGGCATGATCAAGGCGATGGCGGCGAGTCGCAAGTACGGCAACAACGAGCGCAGGCACGAGATGTCGTTCAACGTCGTGGCCGACAAGGCGCACGGCGGCGGCATCGGCTTCCAGGCGGGCTCGACCTTCAAGACCTTCACGCTGATCACGGCGCTGAAGAAGGGAATGAGGATCACCGACGGCTTCAACGTCGGCTCCGGATACACCGCGCCAGGCTACTCCGCGTTCAAGAACTGCAAGGGGGAGAACGTCGGCGCCCCGGAACACACCGTCACCAACGACGAGGGCGGCGGCGGCTTCAAGTCCCTGCAGACGGGCACGTGGGGGTCGGTCAACACCTTCTTCATGACGCTGGAGCAGCGCGTCGGCCTGTGCGACACCGTGCAGACCGCCAAGTCGCTGGGCATCAAGCGCTCCGACGGCACCCCGCTGCAGGAGTTCGAGACCTTCACCCTCGGCATCAACGAGATGGACCCGGTGACCGTCGCCACCGCGTACGCCGCAATCGGGGCGCGCGGGAAGTACTGCGCTCCCATGGCGATCTCCCAGATCACCGACCGGAACGGCAAGGTGACCGACTACCAGCCCCAGTGCCGCGAGGCGCTGGACCCGGAGGTCGCCGACGCGACGGCGGACATCCTGTCGGGGGTGTTCACCAAGGGCACCATGCGCGGGGTGGGCGGCATCGGGCGGCCCGCCGCCGGCAAGACCGGTACCACCGACGACCAGGCCACCGCGTGGTTCGCCGGTTTCACGCCGGACCTCGCCGGCGCGGTGAGCATCGGCGACCCGCGTGGCTCGACGGCGCACAAGCTGAACGGCGTCACCATCGGCGGCACGTACTACGGATCGGTCTTCGGAGCCACGATCCCCGGCCCGATCTGGAAGGACACCATGATGAGCGCGTTGCGTGGCATCAAGGCGACCCCCTTCGAGCCGATCAACAAGAGCCGCTTCGGCGGTGGCGGTGGCGGTGGCGGCGGGGTCATCGGCGGCGAGCACGGCGACCGTGCCGGCCGCGACAAAGTGGTGACGGTGACACCGGGCGACCAGTGACCGTCCGGGCGCGGCGAGCGACGTGAGGGCGGGGAAGGCGATGCCTTCCTCGCCCTCACTGTCTTCAGGCGGCCGCGGGAGGGGAGACCCTGCCGAGGATGAGATCCGCGGCGTGCCAGGCCATCGCCATGATGGGCCCGTTGAGGTTGCCCGACACCATGACCGGCAGCACCGAGCAGTCGACGATTCGCAGGTTGTCCACGCCTCTCACCCGCAGCTGCGAGTCCACCACGTCGCCCTCGTCCGGGCCCATGGCGCAGGTGCCGATCGCGTGGTAGCCGCAGTAACCTCCGCCCAGCGCGGCATCGATGATCTCCTCGTCCGACCGCACCCCGGTCCCCGGGAAGGTCTCGTGCGCCAGTCGCGAGGCGATCGGCTCCTGCGCGAAGAACTCGCGCATCCGGCGGAACAGGTCGGCCGCCACCTGACGATCGTGGTCGGTGTCGAAGTAGTTGGGATCGACGCGTAGCGGCGCGCCGGGGTCCGCGGACGTGATGGCCACGCTGCCCTCCGAGGTCGGGCGGAGCACCTCCGCGACCACCGACACGCCGGGCGGCCTCTCGACGGTGACCGTCTCGCCTGCCTTGTACGTGGCGACGGACCACGGCCCCATCAGCAACTGGGCGTCCGGCCGGTCCAGGTCCGGGCGGCTCTTGAGGAAGGCGATCACGTCGTACGCGGGCGCGGCGAGCGGTCCCTTGCGGTTCAGCAGGTACTTCAGCGCGGTCGCGCCCTGCCGGGCTGGCGTCGAGAGCGACCGGTTGTAGCCGAGGTCCTCATTCAGCCGGAACTTCAGGGCGAGACACCGGTGCTCGCGCATACGCGAGCCGACGGCGGCGCGATCCAGCCGGACCCCCACACCGGCGGCGCGCAGCACCTCCGACGGCCCGATTCCCGACGACTGCAGCAGTTTCGGCGTGCCCAGACTGCCGAGGCAGAGGATGACCTCTCGGTCGGCGCGGTACTCCACCACACCGCCACCGGCGTTCCTGGCGCGCACGCCGACGGCCGTGTCCCCGTCGAACAGCAGCTCGGTCACCAGCGTGCCGGTGACGACGGTGAGGTTGGGCCGATCGCGTACGGGCCGCAGGAACGCCCTGGCCGCGCTGACCCTCCGTCCGTCCTTGATGGTCGCCATCGCGTGCCCGACGCGCTCGCCCTCGGACTCGTTGACGTCTCGCATGGCGGTCAGGCCCAGCGCGGTCCCGGCGGCGATCATCTCCTCGCACAGCGGATCCGGGTCACGCGGGGGCGACACGTGCAGCGGGCCACCCGCGCCCCGGGTCTCCGACGGCCCAAGCGCGTTGTCCTCGATCGCACGGAAGATCGGCAGGATGGTGTCCCACCCCCAGCCCGGGTTGCCCAGCCGTACGAGCTCGTCGTAGTCGGCGCGCTGGCCGCGGTTGTAGACCATCCCGTTGATCGAACTGGATCCGCCGAGGACCCTTCCCCGGGGCCAGATCTCGCCCTGGCCGTCCGGGCCGAACGGGAGCGTCGGGTAGTGCCAGACCTTCCCCGGGTCGTCGAAGAGTTTCCCGAATCCCTTCGGGACGTGGTACAGCGGGTTGCGATCGGAGCCGCCCGCCTCGATCAGCAGCACCCGGACGTGTGGGTCTTCGGACAGCCGGGCGGCCAGTACGCACCCGGCCGATCCTGCTCCGATGATCAGATAGTCGGCCATGTGGGTCATCGTCCTATCTCCAGCAGCCCGGCCGGCACGGTTGGGTCATGGTCGGGCATCCGCAGTATGCCGGGATCGATACGATCACCGCCATACTGCCGCAAATGATCACGTTGGTCCGGAGCCGCCGTACTGGCGGCTCAGGCCCCCGCGTCCGCGCGCTCCTCGCCCAGCGCCGTACGGACCCCGGGTGGTGATGCGGTCGATGTCCGCGCGCTCGGCGGGGGCGGGGGAGGGGGTGCCCGACGCCCGCGACGCGGCCGCCGCGCCCAGGAGCCGGGCGGCGCGTCCGTGGCGTCCGGCGAGGGACAGCGCCCCGGCCAGACCGTCGAGGTCGCCGGTCATCTCGGCCAGCGCGCCGAGCCAGCAGTACGGGGCCGAGGGCGAGGACGGCGACACCGCGGGCTGATCGCGCGGGATGTCGTTCAAAACGGGATAAGGCGGGACCAACCTGACAGGGGCGTATTCGGGAGAGTCCACGGATACGCCCCGCCGTCTTGTGGGCTGTAAGAACCGGCACGGTTCGCTCATTCCCCTGATGAAGGCACATGTAGGGGAATGGAGAACGCATGATCGAACCTGGTCCTCGGGACCGGTTCACCGCCCTGTACGACGCCTGCTATCCCAGCGTGTACGCGTACGCGGTGAGCCGCGCGGGGCGGCAGCTCGCGGAGGAGGTGGCGAGCGAGACATTCTGCGTCGCGTGGCGGCGGATCGACGATGTGCCGGACGAGGCGCTCCCGTGGCTGCTCGGCGTCGCCCGTAACGTCCTGCGAGAGTCGTACCGCGCGGACGCCCGGCGCCAGTCGCTGGAGAGCGAGCTGGCGGCGTGGGCCGCGGCCGGGGAGCACACGACGGGCGACGTCGCCGACGCGGTGACCGAGAGGGCGGCGGTCCTGCGGGCGCTAGCGACGCTCTCCGACGGAGACCGTGAGCTGCTGACGCTGGTCGCCTGGCACGGTCTGCGGGCCGCGGACGCGGCGAAGGTCGTCGGCTGCTCCACCGCCACGTATTTCGTCCGGTTGCACCGCGCCCGGCGCAGGCTGGAGCGTGCGCTGGTCGTGGCGGCGGTCGGGGAGCCCGACGCGGTCGACGGCGCGAGCGTTCTCCCGTCCGAGTCTCTGGAATCCGTGAAGGAGTCGTTCCGGTGAAGAAGCCCGATCTGATGGAAATGCTCGCCGACGTTCGTCCCGCCTCGCTCACGCCGGAGGACGATCCGCGCCGGCTCGACCGGATCATCGCCGCGGCCGCGCGGCCGTCCGTCGGGGCCGAGCCCGTTCCCCGCCGCGGCCGAGGCCGTCCGGGGTGGGGCTGGGGAGCCGGAGTGGCGGCGGCGGGCATCGCGGCGGCCGCGATCCTGGTTCCCGGCGCCGTCGGCGACCGGTCCGCCGAGCTCGCCGCGCGCGGCCTGCTGCTCGCCGCCGCGGAGCAGACCGTGAACGCGCCGACCGGCGCGGGCCGGTACTGGCACGCCCGCGGAGTGAACAGCTCGTCCCCAGCCGACCGGACGTCCGACGGTCTCTGCCGGGACGAGACGTGGGTGGCGCGGTCGCCCAAGGACCCGAGCTGGTGGATCGTCCATTCCTGGACCAGGCTCGGCGCGGTCAAGGGCGCCCCGCGGCCGGAGAAGGGCGTGTGGAGCTCGGAGCAGGCCCACTTCACCTGCACCCGTGGCCGCCGGGCGGTGCACGAAACCGAAGGCACGACCCCGTATTTCCAGCGGCTGAACGTCTTCGCGGAGCCGGGGTCGAGCTGGCCCAACGTCAACGGCAGGGCGGTCACCCTCGCTGAAATCGACGCCCTGCCCACCGACCCGGAGTCGCTGAAAGAGGTGCTCATCCAGTGGCAGGGGCCGGGACCGGTGAGCGACGAGAGGCGGGACGAGATCCTTTTCGAGCAGGCGGCGGAGATGCTGCTCGAACTCCCCGCCCCCTCCGGTGTCCGGGCGGCGCTGTTCCGGCTGCTGGCCGATCTGCCCGAGGTTCGTTCTCTCGGCGGCGTACGGGACCCGCTGGGCCGTGACGCGGTGGGGGTCGCGCTCCGGAGCGACTGCGATCTGGTGTACGGCGACGAGTTGCAGGTCCTGTTCGACAAGGACACCGGACGGCTGCTGTCCGTGAAGCGGCTGCTCGGCGAGCGGGGCTGTGCGGACCTCCGGCCGGTCAGCTGGAGCGCCGTCCAGGAGTCCGGCTGGACCGACGAGTCGCCGAAGGTCCCCGCGGACCGCTCCTGAAGCCCGGTCTCGGCTTATAGGCCCGGCGAGGAGCGACGTTTCTGGCCGGCGTTTCTGGCGGGCGTTTGTGGTTTCCCAAGATCGATACGATCACCGCCATGATACGCAAAATGATCATATCGGCCGTGGTGGCCGGGGTCGCCGTGCTGGCGGCCCCGGCCCCCACGTCCGCTGCCGTTTCTTCTTCCTCGACCGCCGCCACCACGCCGTTGAGCGTGCGCGGCGTCCTGACCCTGACCCTGCCGGGCACCTGGCACGTGTACGGCGGCGGCGACCAGATCCGCGTGGTGACCGGCGCCTGCGCGCGGCCCAGGGGCCACTATTACGAGCCCAACTGCCAGAGCTTCTGGCTGTTGGGCGGGCAGGCGCTCAAGACCGGAGGCGAGGGCTTCCAGCCGTACAACCCGAGGCGGGGGCCGTTCTATCCGGCGGTGGACGTCCCGCCGTGCGCCACCGACCCCTCGCTCGGCCAGGTCTTCGGCAAGGCGGTCGCGGCCGGGTACCGCGCCGTCGGGGCGGGACACAAGGCCCGCTACCGGGTGTGGCCGGGCCGGTGCGTCCGCGGCAACGGCGAGCAGAAGTCCACGTTCAGCCAGCGCGAGTGGTACCTGCCGAAGGAGCGGATCCTGATCGTCGACCAGTGGAACACACCGGGTCTGACCACCGTCCTGAAGAACGCCACCTGGAGCTGACCGTCACGCCGACCGGGCGGAGGCGCGATCTCCCCACGGCCCACCCCGCCGGCGTCGCGGGCCCGGCCGATAACGTGAGCACTTCCGATCACGAGGAGGACGGGTTGAAGGGCGCGCTGCTGGTCGCGGGCACCACCTCGGACGCCGGGAAGAGCGTCGTCACCGCCGGGATCTGCCGGTGGCTGGCCAGGCGGGGCGTCCGGGTCGCCCCCTTCAAAGCGCAGAACATGTCGCTCAACTCGTTCGTCACCGGTGACGGAGCCGAGATCGGCCGCGCGCAGGCGGTCCAGGCCGCCGCGTGCGGCCTGGAACCGACCGCCGACATGAACCCGATCCTCCTCAAACCGGGCAGCGACCGGCGCAGCCAGGTGGTCGTGCTGGGCCGTCCCATGGCCGACGTGGACGCGATGGAGTACGGCGCGCTCAAGGACCGGCTGCGCACGGTCGCCGTCGAGTCGCTCGACCGGCTGCGCTCGCGGTACGACGTGGTGGTCTGCGAGGGCGCGGGCAGCCCGGCCGAGATCAATCTGCGCCCGGGCGACATCGCCAACATGGGCCTGGCCCAGGCGGCCCGGCTGCCGGTCATCGTCGTCGGCGACATCGACAGGGGCGGCGTCTTCGCCTCCATGTACGGCACGCTCGCCCTGCTCGACGCCGCCGACCAGGCGCTCGTCGCGGGGTTCGTCGTCAACAAGTTCAGGGGAGCCCGCGAGCTGCTGGAGCCGGGGCTGGACATGCTCCGCGGCCTGACCGGCCGCGAGGTCTACGGCGTGCTCCCGTGGCTGGACGGCCTGTGGATGGACGTGGAGGACTCGCTCGCCCTGGACAACCGGCCGCCGGCCGCCGCCTCGGCGTCCGGGCGGGGAACGTTGCGGGTGGCCGTCGTCCGGCTGCCCCGGATCTCCAACTTCACCGACGTGGACGCGCTGGCCAGTGAACCGGGGGTGGTCGTCCGCTTCGTGACCTCGGCCGCCGAGCTGGACGACGCCGACCTGGTCATCCTGCCCGGCTCCCGCGCCACCGTCTCCGACCTCGCCTGGCTGCGCTCGACCGGCCTGGCGGACGCCGTACGGGAGCGGGCGGCCAAGGGGCGGCCGATCCTCGGGGTCTGCGGCGGCTACCAGATGCTGGCCCGGACGATCAGGGACGACGTCGAGTCCGCCGCCGGGCTGGTGGAGGGCCTCGGCCTGCTGCCCGCGTCGGTCGAGTTCGCGTCCGAGAAGACCCTGTCCCGGCCGGTGGGGGAGGCGTACGGCTGCCGCGTCTCCGCGTACGAGATCCACCACGGCACGGTGACGGTGGACCCGACCCCGACCCCGCCCCTGGTCGCGTCCGCCGGGAACGGGGAGCGGCGGGCCGAGCCGTTCCTCGACGGCTGCCGCCTCGGCCCGGTGTGGGGGACGACCTGGCACGGAGCGTTGGAGAACGACGCGTTCCGCCGGGCCTTCCTCGCCGACGTCGCGATCGTCGCGGGGCGGGACTTCGCGCCCGCGCCGGACACCTCGTTCTCCGCGCTCCGCGAGGCCCGGCTGGACGCCCTCGGCGACCTCGTCGAGCGGCACATGGACACCGGCGCGCTGGCCCGCCTGATCGACGGCGGCGCCCCCGACGGCCTCCGGACGCTGCCGCCCGGCGCGTGACGGCCGCACGCCGTCCCGGCCGTGCGGTTGACCTACGATCGCGGAGTGACGGACGAGACGCTTCACACCCAGGCCATCGACGCCTTCATCGCCGCGACCGAGACCGCCGATCCCGACCAGCGGGCCACGCTGCTGAGCCGTGCGCTCGCCCCCGACATCGTCTTCTGGGGGCCGCTGGGCCGCGGGGTCGGCCGGGAGGCCGTGTCGGACTTCATCACCGAGGTGGTGCGCAGCCACCCGTCGGGGCCGTGCCGCATGGTGCGGACCACGCGCGTGGACGCGCCGGGCGAGTGGGCCAGGTTCGGCTGGTGCTACGAGGACGCCGAGGGCCGGGTCCTCCTGTCCGGCACGGACGTCGTCCACGTCACCCCCGCCGGGGACATCGACGAGATCGTGGTCTTCGCCGGACCACTGTGACCGGCCCGTTGACGGGCCCGTCGACAGGCCCGTCGACAGGCACGCCGACGGGCGCGCCACGCCTGGCCCGGAGTGGATGCCGGTCGCCGGCGCACGTCCCCCGCAGACTGGGACGCGATCTCTGCGTTCCGGCGCAGTCGCCGTCCGGGGGAGGAATCCGATGGTCATGTCCAGGCGACAGATGGTGGCCGGGCTCGGCGCGCTGGCCGTGCCCCTCACCCAACCGCGGTCCTTCATGAAGACACTCGCGCCGCCCGGCGCGGCCGCACTGCCGCCCGTGTCGCCCGTGCCGCCTCCGGCCGCCGAGCCGGCGTCCCCGGACCTCGTCGCCGCGCCGGCCGGTGTCCCGCCCGAGCGACTGGCGGAGGACGAGGGCTTCTGGCGGAACCTGGCGCGTCAGTTCCGGGTCAGCCCCGACTTCGTCAACCTGGAGAACGGCTACTACGGGATCATGCCGGAGCCGGTCCGCCGGGAGTACCACCGCAACGTCGACCACCTGAACGAGCGCAACTCCTACCTGCTGCGCATCGAGTACAAGCCGCGGGCCGACGAGATCAGGGGACGCGTCGGCCAGGCGCTCGGCGCGGCCAGGGAGGAGATCGCGTTCACGCGGTGCGGCACCGAGGCGCTGCAGAACCTGATCGGGGGCTACCGGCGGCTGCGCCCCGGCGACTCGGTCATGTACTCCGACCTCGACTACCACAGCGCGCAGTACGCCATGAACTGGCTCGCGGACCGGCGGGGCGTCCGGGTGGAGCGCATGGTCGTCCCGGAGCCGCCGACCCGCCAGGCCACCCTGGACGCGTACGCGCGGGCGCTGCACGACCACCCGAACGTCAGGTTGCTGCTGCTCAGCCACATGAACAACCGGACCGGCCTCGTCCTGCCGGTGCGGGAGATCGTCGCGATGGCCCGGGAGCGGGGCGTGGACGTGATCGTGGACGCGGCCCACTCGTGGGGGCACCTCGACTTCACCATCGACGACCTCGGAGCCGACTTCGCCGCGTTCTCGCTGCACAAGTGGATGGGCGTGCCGCTGGGCTCGGGGTTCCTCTACATCCGCCGCGGCCGCCTGGACGACGTCGACCTCGCCTACGACGATGAGACGTATCCGGCCGGCGACATCCGCTCCCGCGTCCACTCCGGCACCCTGGACGTCGCCCCGGTGCTGTCGATCCCGACCGCGCTGGACTTCCACGACGCGCTCGGCGCCGCGGCCAAGCAGGCGCGGCTGCGCTATCTGCGTGACCGCTGGGTCCACCAGGTGCGGGACATCCCGAATGTGGAGATCCTCACGCCCGAGGAACCGCCCATGTACGGGACGATCACGGCGTTCCGGATCAGCGGGCGGGTGTCCGAGGCCGACAACGTGGCGATCAGCGACCACCTGTTCGACCGGTACCGCATCTTCACCGTCCGGCGCGGCGGGCCCGCGCGCGGCGACTGCGTCCGGGTCACCCCCGCGCTGTTCACCTCGCGCGACGATGTCGACCTGCTCGCGCTCGCCGTACGCGACGTCGCGCGGCGGTTCTCCGCTTGACGCCCGCCCGACACCCGTCTCACGCCCGGGAGGCGACCCGGGGACGTCCCGGGCGTGCGGCGATGGAGAGGTAAATTGTCGGGCCGCGGCGCCTCCCACCCGCGTTTCGCCCGCATGGAAGGTGCTGTGACCTGGGCACATCTTCCCGCGATGTGTGACAGGACTTCCCCGGACGCCGCCGCCGTGCCGTCTCGCGGCCGCATGTGGGCGCGGGTGGGCCGGATGCTCGTCGTCGTGATGGCGGCCCTGGGGCTCTTCTCGGCGAACGCCCCCTCCTGTTGCACGCTCGACCAAGCGCATCACGTCCATCACCACCACGCCGCCGCCGGGACGCCCTGTCCCGACGACGACGACGGCGGCGGCTGCGGTGACCTGCCCCACCACTCCGAGTGCTGCGACGAGGCCGTGGCGCTGTGGGCCCGCACCGTGGACGGCTACGACCCCCTCCACGCCACGGCCGCCACCGTGGTCGTTCTGCCGGTCGCGCCGCGCCTTCCGTCCCGCCCCGCGCCTCCGCCGTCGCTCCGCGTACCGTGCGGGGGCGACCGGGTCGCGCTCTGCGTGCTGCGCATATAGGCCCACCGTTCCGCGCGAGGAACCTCGCGCGGGGAAGCGCAGACGACGTCATCCGGTGCCCCGGGAGGGGGCGCCGCGGACCTTTGGTGGGTTGGTCAACAGTGAATTCTCTCGTCAGTTCCACGCTGCCCGCGTTCGACGGCTTCGCGCCGGTGCGGCAGCCGTACGTCCCGTCGCACGTCCACACGCACGTCCGGGTCGGCGACACGCCGGTCACCTGGATCCCCGCGCGTGGCCCGGCTCCGGGGCGGGGCTTCTGGGCGAAGCTGGAAGGGTTCAATCCGGGCGGTATCAAGGACCGTCCGGCGCTCAACATGGTGCGCTGCGCCCGGCGGCGCGGCGAGCTGGTCCCCGGCGGCACGATCGTCGAGTCGACCAGCGGCACGCTCGGGCTCGGCCTGGCGCTGGCCGGCATCGTCCACGGTCACCCGGTCACGCTCGTCGCCGACCCCGGTCTGGAGCCGCTCATGGCGCGGCTGCTCCGGGCGTACGGCGCCCGCCTGGAGATCGTGACCGAGCCGCACCCGACCGGCGGATGGCAGGAGGCGCGCAAGGAGCGGGTCCGGCGGCTGCTCGCCGAGCTGCCCGACGCCTACTGCCCGAACCAGTACGACAACCCGGACAATGTGGCGGCCTACGCCACGCTCGCCGCCGAGCTGGTGGCGCAGCTCCCGCTGATCGACGTCCTCGTCTGCTCGGTGGGTACGGGAGGGCACAGCGCGGGAATCCTCCGGGCGCTGCGCCATACCTTCCCGGACGTCTCGCTGGTCGGGGTGGACACGATCGGCTCGACGATCTTCGGGCAGCCCGCCCGGTCGCGGCTGATGCGCGGGCTCGGCAGCAGCATCCATCCACGGAACGTCGACTACGCGGCGTTCTCCGAGGTCCACTGGGTCAACCCGGCGGAGGCGGTGCACACCTGCCGGGCGCTCGCCGCCGCGCACTACGCCACCGGCGGGTGGAGCGCGGGCGCGGTCGCCATGGTCGCCGACTGGGTGGCCAGGACCTCGCCGAAGGGGACCGCGATCGTGGCTGTCTTCCCCGACGGCCCCTGGCGGTACTGGAACACGGTCTTCGACGACGAATACTGCGCGGCCAACGGCCTGCTCGGCGTCGTCCCGGCCGACGATCCGGACGAGATCTCCCACCCGGCCGAGCGGGAGGTCGCCCGATGGACCCGCTGCTCGACCGTGGTCGACCCGCTGGGAGCCGCCGTATGAGAGCGCGGTTCACGTCGTTCGGTCCGGCCGTGCGGCTCCTCATGGTCAACCAGTTCGGCATCAACCTGGGCTTCTACATGCTCGTGCCGTACCTGGCCGACCACCTGTCGGGGCGGCTCGGGCTGGCCGTCTGGCTGACCGGGCTGCTGCTCGGCCTGCGCAACCTCAGCCAGCAGGGCATGTTCCCGATCGGCGGCACCCTGTGCGACCGGTACGGCTACAAGCCGCTGATCATGGCGGGGTGCGCGCTGCGCACCGTGGGGTTCGCCCTGTTCGGCGTCTCGACGTCGGTGCCCGCGCTCATCGTCGCCTCGGTGCTGACCGGCCTCGCCGGGGCGCTGTTCAACCCGGCGGTCCGCGCCTACATCGCGGTCGAGGCGGGGGAGCGGAAGGTCGAGGCGTTCGCCCTGTTCAACGTCTTCTACCAGGCGGGGATCCTGGCCGGGCCGCTGGTCGGCGTGCTGCTCGTCGCGGTCGACTTCCGGCTCGCCTGCCTGGCCGCCTCGGTCGTCTTCGCGGTGCTGACGCTGCTGCAGGCCCGCAGGCTGCCCTCGCGGCAGGGTACGGCGCAGGGCACGGGCCGGCCGGTGCCCGCCGACTGGAAGGAGGTGCTCGCGAACCGGCCGTTCGTGGCGTTCTCGGCGGCCATGTTCGTGTCGTACGCGCTCTCGTACCAGGTCTATCTGGGGCTCCCACTGGAGCTGGGGCGCGCGGGCGGGGGCCAGGCCGCGATCGCCGTGATGTACACCTTCACCGCGCTGCTCGCGGTGGCCGGGCAGGTCCGGCTGACCGCCTTCGCCTCGCGCCGGTGGCGGCCGGAGCAGGCCATCGCGCGCGGGCTCGCGGTCATGGGCGCGGCCTTCGTGCCCGTGCTGCTCGCGAGCCAGTTCGCCGCCCAGCCCGAGCGCCTGCCGTACGGGCTGGGGGCGGCGCCCGCGGTGCTCAGTGCGATCCTGCTCACCGCCGCGGGGATGCTGATCTTCCCGTTCGAGATGGCGATGATCTCGACCCTGGGGAGGCCGGAGCTGACGGGCACCTACTACGGGCTCTACAACGCCTTCTCGGGGGTCGGCATCCTGCTCGGCAACCTGGCCAGCGGCTGGGCCATCGACGTGGGGGCGGCCCACGGCGTCCCTGCGCTGCCGTGGCTGCTCCTGCTGGCCGCCGGGCTCGCCTCGGCGTACGCGATACGGCGGCTCGACCGTGCCGGGCGGCTCCGGCCCGCGCCGCCCCCCGGCCGCCTGAGCGAGGAACCGGTGAGCTAGGGAGCCGCGGGCTCCTCGGGCACGCGGGGCGGGGTGGCGGCTACCTGGCCGTGTCGTTGTCGGGCGGGCTGGGAGCCCTCGCGCTCGGAGGGGGCGCGGCCCGCCTGCCGTACCTGGCCGCCGCGCTGACGCTGGCCGACGCGGCGCTCACCTTCGCCGGCGGGCGTTCGCGTCGATGACGGCCGGAGCCCGGGGGCTCACTCGTGGCGCGGCGTCCCGGACACCTCGTGATCAGCGTGGGAGAGCGCCTCGGCGATGAGCGTGCGGACGTGCGTGTCCGTCGCCCGGTAGAGGACGCGGCGGCCGTCCCTGCGGGTGCGCACCAGCCCGGCCATGCGCAGCTTGGCGAGGTGCTGGGAGACCGAGGGGCGCGCCACGGCCACCATCCGCGACAGCGACGAGACGTCGTACTCCCCGGAGGCCAGCAGCCACATCAGGCGCAGCCGGGTCGCGTCACTGAGCATGCGGAACGCGGCGACCGCCGCCTCCACCCGGGCGCGGTCGGGTTGCTCCTGCGACATGGTCGTACCTGATTCGTTGTCGCGTGCGTACATGAATACATATAGTCGGCCGGAGAGCCGTCCGACGCAAGCGAGGCACTCATGTCCGAGCCGCACCAGGGTCAGGATCACCACCACGGCCACCCCTCCGGCCATGCCCACGTCACCCGGCGCGGGCCGGATCAGGGCCACGGTCACGAGCATGGGCACGGGCACGGGCACGGGCACGGGGCTCGGGACGGAGCGGGCGGCGGACGGTTCGGGGCGTGGGCGGCCCGGATGCGCCACGTCATGGTGCCGCACACGCACGACAGCGCCGCCAAGACCGACGCGGCCCTGGAGTCGAGCGCCCGCGGGATGCGGGCCCTCGCCGTCTCGTTCGCGGTGCTGGCGGTGACCGCCGTCGTCCAGGCGGTGGTCGTGGCGTTCTCCGGGTCGGTCGCGCTGCTGGGTGACACCCTGCACAACGTCGCCGACGCCCTGACCGCGCTCCCGCTCGGGATCGCCTTCTGGCTGGGGCGGCGCGCGGCGACCCGGCGCTTCACGTACGGCTACGGCCGGGCCGAGGACCTGGCCGGCGTGTTCATCGTGCTGGCCATCGCCGCATCCGCCGGGCTCACGGGCTACGAGGCGATCCGGCGGCTGGCCGACCCGCACGACATCCGGGCGGCGGGCTGGGTGGCCGTCGCCGGTCTCGTCGGGTTCGCCGGAAATGAGTGGGTAGCCCGCTACCGGATCAGGGTCGGCCGGGAGATCGGCTCGGCCGCGCTGGTGGCGGACGGGCTGCACGCCAGGACCGACGGCTACACCTCCCTGGCCGTGCTGGTGGGGGCGGGCGGGGTCGCGATGGGCCTGCCGCTCGCCGACCCGATCGTCGGCCTGCTGATCACGGGCGCGATCTGCTTCGTGCTGCGCGACGCGGCCCGGCAGATCTGGCACCGCCTCATGGACGCCGTCGATCCGGCCCTGGTCGAGGAGGCCGAGCGCCTCCTCGCCGAGGTCCCGGGTGTACGGCGGGTCGGCGCGGTGCGGCTGCGCTGGATCGGCCACGCGCTGCGCGCCGAGGTCGAGATCGTCCTCGATCCCGGCCTGACCCTGGTCGAGGCGCACGCGGTCGCGGTCGAGGCCGAACACCGGCTCATCCACGGCCTGCCCCGGCTGCGGGCCGCCACCGTCCACGCCGACCCGGACGGCCCCGCCGGGGTCGAGCACCACGCGGTGCTGGTCGCCCACCGGTAAGCCCCCGGCCTCGGCCGTCACGGAGCGTCCGCGCTGCTCAGCCGTACGATTGGGAGAGCGGCCGTCCCCGGGAAGGGGGCATGAGGTGCGTTTCGATGTGATGGTGGAGACGCCGCGCGGCTCACGCAACAAGTACGAGATGGACGCCACCCGGCAGCGGATCCGCCTGGACCGGATGCTGTTCACCGCGACGTCCTATCCGTACGACTACGGCTTCCTGCCCGGCACCGTGGCGGAGGACGGCGAGCCGCTGGACGCGCTGGTTCTCGGCGACATGCCGACCTTTCCCGGCTGCGTGATCCGGGTCCGCCCGGTCGCCGTCTTCTGGATGCACGACGAGATGGGGCCGGACGCGAAAGTGCTGTGCGTCCCGGCCGACGACAGTCGCTACCAGCGCCTCCAGAACCGCGAGGACGTCCCCGAGCACGTGCTGAACGAGATCGCCCACTTCTTCGACGTCTACAAGGATCTGGAGCCGGGCAAAAGCGTGGACACCTGGGGCTGGGAGGGTCGCGAGCGGGCCGAGGCCGTGGTCGCCGACGCCCAGGCCCGGGGCGTCGAAGCCTGACAACCGAAGGACGCCCCCGCCGGACGCGAAAGGAGTCGATTCGATCGAGGTCCGAGGCTTCGATCTGAGGGAGTCGTGTCCGCGGACGTTCGCCGAACCTCGTCCTCGTTCGCTCTCGTGGCCGTGCAGCCAGAGAACTATCAGCCTGGGAAAGCTCTCAAGATCACGCGTTCGCCGAAGGCGTGGGTAAGCATGTTTGCTTTGAGAGTCGCGCCGCTGGACGTCCGCGCGACCGGCGTGGACGGTCTCATCACTTGCAGATGGCCGTGTCGACCATGCGCATGACCTGCATGGCCTTCTTCATGGCGTCCTTCTGCATGGCCTCCATCGAGGGCTGCTTGGAGATGATCGAGCCCGGCAGGGCGTTGACGGCCACCGTGACCTCACGGCCGTCGGTGGTCACGCCACCGCGGGTCTCGTAACCGTGGATGTCGCCGCCGTGGCCCCACAGAGTGCCGCACGACAGGGTGATCTTGTCGAGGCCGAGCCCGAACACGGTGTTGGGCTCTTCGTTCGGCGATTCGACGGTCTTTTGCATCTCCTTCAGCTGGGCGGCGGGCACCACCTTGCCGCCGACCAGGCCGGCGAAGAAACGGTTGAGGTCACGCGGGGTGGAGATCACCATGCCGGCGGACCCGGAGAGCGAGGGGTCGATCTCGGTGGCGTTCTTCAGCTCCCCTCCGATCGGCGCGATGTACCCCTCCATACGCGGCTTGCGGACGTTGCGGTCCCCGGGCTCAGGCCAGTAGGTCTGCTCCAGGCCGAGCCGGTCGATGACCCGCTCGGTGACCGCCTCGCCCACCGGCTTGCCGGTGATCTTTTCGACGAGTATCCCCGCGATGATGTAGTTGGTGTTGCTGTACTGCCGCATCTTCCCGATGGGGAACGCCGCCTTCTGCTCCAGCGCCGGCTTGAGCAGTTCCTTGTCCGT
The DNA here is from genome assembly GCF_050947145.1 of Microtetraspora malaysiensis. Taxonomy (NCBI): domain Bacteria; kingdom Bacillati; phylum Actinomycetota; class Actinomycetes; order Streptosporangiales; family Streptosporangiaceae; genus Microtetraspora; species Microtetraspora malaysiensis. The sequence goes on along the minus strand of NZ_CP191998.1, from coordinate 7,342,554 downwards.
GTAGGTACCGGTCGGGACCTTGCCGGTGTCCGTGTCCATGAACTCGGTGTAGTCGGGGATGCCGCTGGTGTGCCCGAGCAGGTTCCGCACGGTGATGTTCTTGCCGTCGTAGTCCGGTCCTTTGACGACGCCCGGCAGGTAGGTGTCGATCGGCTCGTCCAGCTTCACCTTGCCCTCCCCGACCAGCTGGAGGACGGTCGCGGCGACGAACGTCTTGGTGTTGCTGCCGATGCGCATGTACCCGTTCTTCGGGGGCCTCTCGCCCGTCTCACGGTTGCCGGCCCCGGCCGTAGTCGCGGGTCTTGCCGTCCTTGCCCTTGACGGAGACCATCACACCGGGGAATCCGGCCTTCACCAGCTCCTGCATCGCCTTCCGCACGGCGATCTCGTTCTTGGCCGCGCCGATCTCCGCCGTGGGATCGCCCTCGTCATCGACATCGCAGCCCGTCAAGCCGCCCACGATGAGGGCGCCGGCCACCGTCACCGCGGCGATCTGCGGCAGCCTCCGGCGACGCTTGGGCGGGACGTTCGGACGAGCGGCGGGCTGGAAGTGCTCGGACACCATTACTCCTCAAAACCACCTGGTCGGTGGAGCGGGGGCGTTTCTCAGGAACACCTCAAGAATCTCGATCCAGAGCGTCCGATCCCATGCCGCACGCAGGAAAGATCATGGTGTAGCCGGCGCTACCGTCCCGGTACAGCGAACACGACGGCCCGGAACCTGGCGGAGGCGATTAATTAACTTGCACGCGGAGACGACGCACGATAAAGATCTTGCGTTATGCCTTTCTGGTTGTTCGGTCTATTGTTCGCCGCATTCGTCTTCTATACCGATGACTACGTCATCGCGGGGGTGCTTCCAGAGATCGCGGCCGACCTCGGGGTGAGCGAGAGCGTCGCAGGTCAGCTGGTCACCGCGTTCTCGGTGGCCGTTGCGGTGGCGGCACCGGTCGCGGCCGTCGCGCTGGCGCGACGGCCGCGCCGCGCGGTATTTGGGATCGCCTTGACGGCGTTCACCGCCGCCAACATCGTGGCGGCGTTCGCCGAATCGTTCCCGCTGCTGCTGGGGCTGCGGGTGATCGCCGCGCTCGCGGCCGCGATGGCCACCCCCGCCCTGTTCGCCGTCGCCGCGGCGCTGGCCCCGGAGGAACGGCAGGGCAGGTTCATCGGCACCGTGGCGCTCGGCGTCACCGGCTCGATCGCGATCGGCGTCCCGCTCGGCACCTGGATCGGTGGCCAATGGGGATGGCGCGCGACTTTCGCGGCGATGGCGGTGGGCGGCCTGGTGGCGCTGGTGGTGCTGGTGGCGGCGCTGCCGCCCACGCCGCCCGGCCCCGTCGTCGCGCTGCGCGAGCAGGTGCGCGTGCTGACGTCGAAGCCGATCCTGCTCGGTCTCACCGCGAACGCGCTGACAATCACCGGGTCGATGATGCTCCTGACCTATCTCGCGCCGTACCTCACCGACCTCGCCGACGCCGGCACCGAGGCCCGGGCAGCCATCTTCGCCGCCTCCGGGTTCGCGGCCATGGCCGGTATCTGGCTGGGCGGGCTCGCCACGGACCGGTGGGGGCCCGACCGCACGCTCATCGGCGGGATCGGCGCGTTCGCGGCGGTGATGGCGGTGTTCACGATCCTGTGGCCGATGCGTCCGGTGTCGATGTGGATCGTGGCCCCGCTGGCCATCGTCTGGGGCGGCGCGGCGTTCTGGAACTCCCCGGCGATCCAGGCTCGCCTGCTCCGGCTGGCCGGTCCGGTCGGCGGGCAGGCGCTCGCGCTGAACACCAGCTTCACCTATATCGGCGTGGCGGTCGGCGGCGGCCTGGGCGGGGTCCTGTTGTCGGTCTTCACGAGCGCGGCGCTGCCTCCCGCGTCGGCGATGCTCGGCCTGCTCGCGCTCGGGGTCTTCGGCCTCGCCGCGGGGGCCGCCCGGCGCGGCGCGCCCGCCGTCCGCTGATGGCAGGCGCTCGACGCGCAGCCCTTCAGCCGCCTGATCGGCGCCCGGATCGTCGAGGTCGGATGAGATGTGGAGTAGTTACTGACCGGCGACGACCGGGAGAACGTCGAGGTCTCTGCGCCGGCGCTGCACCTGATCGCCGCCGCCCGTCGCTATCGGGTTGTGCGGGAGGTCGATGGTGATGTCGAGGCCGCCGCCGGTGCGGGTGGTGACCGCGAGCCGTCCGCGGTGGGCGAGCGTGACCGCGCGTACGATCGACAGTCCCAGTCCCAGGCCGTCGGTGCGGACGCGGGTCCCCTGCCCGTGCACGAACGGTTCCAGCAGCGTCTGCACCTCCTCGGGCGGAATGGAGCGGCCGGTGTTGGAGATCCGCAGTATGGCGCGTCCACCCGCGGTGCCGGTGTCGACGGCCAGGTGTCCGCCCGCCTGGTTGTAGCGGATCGCGTTGTCGATCAGGTTGCCGATCATCCGTTCCAGCAGGACGGGTTCGCCGCTGACCGGCGCCGGCCGGAGCTCGGATCCTACGGTGAGGCCGGCTGCCGCCGTCCGCGCCGCGGCGGCGTCGAGGGAGGCGGCCACGATGGCGGCCAGGTCGGCCGGTTGTCGTGCGGTGAGCCCGGCCTGGCTGCGGGCCAGCAGCAGCAGTCCGCCCAGGACGCGCTGCATGTGATCGACAGCGTCGCGGACGTCGCCGGCCATGGTGAGCAGTTCGGCGCGGCTGGGGTGTCCGTCCAGGGTGACGTCGATCGCCGTACGCGCGGTGGTCAGCGGTGTACGCAGCTCGTGGGCGGCGTTGGCGGTGAACAGCCGCTGGCTGTCCAGGATCCGGTCCCGTTCGGCCACGCCGCGCTGGATGCGGTCCAGCATGTCGTTGACCGTGTGCGCCAACGCGGACAGCTCGTCGGCAGGGGTGGTGACCGGGACCCGCTCGGTGAGGTTCTCGGCCGACAGCCGCCGGGCAGTGGAGGAGATCACGCGGATCGGCCGCAGCACCCGACCGGCCACCACCCAGCTCAGCACGGCGGCCAGGGTGGTCACCACGATGAGCGCCAGACCGGCCTGGGTCAGCAGCGCGGACAGGGTGTCGGCCTGCACCCGGTCGGCCAGAGCGCGCAGGTCCCCGGCCTGCGGTGGCATCGGCTGGGGCGTGCCCGGCAGGGCAGAGCCGGTCAGATCCAGGTGGGTGAAGAACGCGCGGCGCGGCATCAGCAGGTAGGTCAACCCGGTCAGCGCGGCGCCGGCGGCCAGCACCAGGGCGGTCTGCAGCGATGCGAGCCGGGCCCGGGCGGTCAGCAGCAGGGTGAGCCGGGCGCGGGCGGTCAGCCGCATGTACGGATCCGGTAGCCGGCGCCGATGACGGTCTCGATCAGCGGCGGGTTGCCGAGCTTGCGGCGCAGCGTGCCGACGGTGATCCGGACCGCGTTGGTGAACGGGTCCGCGTGCTCGTCCCACACCTTGTCCAGCAGGGTTTCCACGCTGACCACGTCACCGCCGGCGGCCAGCAGTCGTTCGAGCACGCCGAACTCCTTGGGCGTCAGCCGCAGCAGCCGCCCGTCCCGTTCGGCGGTACGCCGGGCCGGATCCAGGGCCACGCCGGCGGCGCGCAGCACCGGCGGGCGGGCCGGCGCGCTGCGCCGCACGAGGGCGTGGACCCGGGCGACCAGTTCGGAGAACGCGAACGGCTTGCCCAGGTAGTCGTCCGCGCCCAGCATCAGCCCGCCGACCCGGTCCTCGACGGCGTCGGACGCGGTCAGCATCAGCACCCGCGACTCGCCGCGCTGGGCGAGTCGGCGGCACACCGCGTCACCGTGCACGACGGGCAGGTCCCGGTCCAAAACCACCACGTCGTACGGGGTGATCTCGCACTTGTCCAGCGCGCTCTGGCCGTCGAGCGCGACGTCGACGGTGAAGCCGTGCTTGTGCAGCCCGGCTTCGATGTACCCGGCGAGGGGCTGCTCGTCTTCGACCAAGAGCACGCGCATCCGGGCAGTATCGCAACGCCCGCATATGGAACACATATGGTCCGCCGATCGCCCGCCGATAAGTGCCGGCCGGTAGATGTGATCACCCTTGAAGTCGCGTGGAGAGAGGGTCGAAGATGAGGCGTGCAAGAACGGCCGGTATGGCCGGGGTGACAGGAGCGGTGCTGGCGTTGAGTTTCCACGCCCCCGCGACCGCGACCGCGCAGGCCGGCCCGAGCGCAAGCGCTGTCGCGAACTCCCGCTTGAGCTCCGGTGCGGCGTCCGTGCAATGGACATCCTGCCCGACCTACTCCGATGAGGTGATCCGCAGCCTGGGCGTGACGGAGGACAAGGTTGCGGCCTTCCGCTCCTTGATGAAGCGCCTGGAGTGCGGGACGGTCAGCGTCCCGCTGAACCACCATGACTCCGACGGGCGGGAGATCGACATCGCGGTGACCCGGCTGGCCGCCACGGACGAGGCCCACCGGCTCGGCGCCATCGCCGTTCTGCCGGGCGGGCCGGGCAACAGCGGATACCTTGACCCGGTCCTGCGGGCCGCGCTCAGGAACGAGGAGATGGCGGGGCTCAACGAGCGATACGACGTCATCGGCCTCGACCCCCGCGGGGTGGGCTACAGCACCAAGGTCGCCTGCGAGCCCGGCCCGAGAGGCCCGGACAAGCCGGGCCCGCTGACCAAGGAGTCGGCCAGGAAGATCTACGACGCCCAGGTCGCCGCCAACCAGAAGTGCGCGAACTCTGACCCCGCCTTCCTCGGACAGCTCACCACCGACAACGTGGCCAAGGACCTGGACCTGGTACGGGCTGCACTGGGTGAGCGCAAGCTCAACCTGCTCGGCTTCTCCTGGGGCACCTCTCTGGGCATGGCGCATCGCAGTCTGTTCCCCGCGCACACCGGACGGGCCTTCCTGGACAGCGTGGCGCCACCGTGGACCGATCTCGTCAGGCACACCAAGGGCAGCGCGGAGGCGGCCGAGCGCAACTTCGGGCGGATGGCCGCATGGCTGGCCCGCCGCAATGAGACCTACGGTCTCGGTGCCACAGCCCGGCAGGTGCGCGAGCAGGTGGCGAAGCTGGTCACCGACTATGACAAGAGCCCCACGACCTACACCGACCTGCAGCGTCCCATCGACGGCTCGGCCGTCGCCGACCTGGCCAAGCGCAATTCGACCGAGTGGCCGCGCGCGGGCAAGGCGCTGGCCGAACTGCGGACGGCGACCGGAACCACAGCTCCGCCCACCGTCAAGGAGATGTTCAGCGGCGGTCAGATGATGGGAGAACCTGTGCCCGGCGCGCCGGAAATGATGAACATGACCATGAACTGGGCGGTCGCGTGCAACGAGGACAGCAGCCGGCCCGATTTCACCACCGCGTGGCGTGCCTACCAGCAGCTCGTGAAGCGCCATCCGGCGACCGGCCGGTCTTGGGGACCGCCTGTCATGTGTCCCGGCTGGCCGCTGCCGGTGCAGGAACCCACGGTGAAGCGGGGCAGCGGGTCACTGGTGCTGGCGGGGCACGTGTATGAGTTCATGTCCGCCTATGACTGGACGCTGCAGACCCGCCGCGCCATCGGCGGCACCGTCTACACGGTCGCCGACGACGTACACGTGTCGACCACCCGGGTTCCCGAGTGCGCTGCCGACGTGGCGAAGTACTTCGAAACGGGCCGGATCGACAGCGGTTGCGCGGGCAGCGCAATCCCGAACTGACCACCGATTCACGGGGCTCGACGAACCGACGTTGTTTCGCCTTCAGGCTGCTTGTGCGCCTTGAGTCGGCTGCCCTTGCTCACGATGCCGCCCGACACCCCACGAGGTGGGGAAAGGCCGGGAGACGGCCGGTGAAGGCGTCTCCCGGCCCTTGCTTCCGCAGGCCGTCCCCGGTCACTGGGCGATAGGAGTACGGGTCAGACGCTTGCGGAAGACCCAGTACGTCCATGCCTGGTAGCCCAGCACCACCGGGGTGAAGATCGCCGCCACCCACGTCATCACCGTCAGCGTGTACGGCGAGGAGGCGGCGTTCGTCACGGTGAGGCTGTACAGCGGTGAGGTGCTGGACGGCATGACGTTCGGCCACAGGTCGAGGAAGAGCGTGGCCGTGGCGAGCACGATCGTGACCGCCGTGCCGGTGAACGCCCACCCCTCCCTGCCGCGGACCGCGGCGACGACCCCGCCGATCAGCGCTCCGGCGGCCAGCGCGGTGGTGGCCCAGGTGAGCGGCTTGCCGTGCATGATCTGGGTGATCACCAGGAACGCCGCGGCGACCGCGACGACGGCGGGGGAGATCCGCAGGGCCAGGGCGCGGGCGCGGGCCCGCAGGTCGCCGCCGGTCTTCAGCGACAGGAAGACCGCCCCGTGCAGCAGGAACAGGCCGAGGGTGACCAGCCCGCCGAGCAGCGCGTACGGGTTGAGCAGGGTGAACAGGTTCCCGGTGTAGATGTGCTGGGCGTTGATCGGCACCCCGGCGACGATGTTGGCGAAGGCGACGCCCCACAGGAAGGCGGGGAGGAGGGAGCCCCAGAAGATGGCCCGGTCCCAGCCGCGCCGCCACCGGTCGGAGTCGTGCTTGCCGCGGAACTCGAACGCGACGCCGCGAATGATGAGCGCCAGCAGGATGAGCAGCAGCGGCAGGTAGAACCCGCTGAACAGGGTGGCGTACCACTCAGGGAAGGCGGCGAAGGTGGCGCCGCCCGCCACAAGCAGCCAGACCTCGTTGCCGTCCCACACCGGGCCGATCGCGTTGATCATGATGCGGCGGTCGACGTTGTCCCGGCCGAGGATCGGCAGCAGGACGCCCACGCCGAAGTCGAAGCCCTCCAGCACGAAGTAGCCGATCCACAGCACCCCGATGAGGACGAACCAGACGGTGGTGAGTTCCATGACGTGTTCCTCAGTAGGTCAGGGCGGGGATGGTGGGGTCGGCGGCTTCCTTCTGCGCCGTCAGGTCGGGCGGTCCCGCCTTGACGTGCCGGGCCATGATGATCGCGGTGATCACGGCCAGTACGGCGTAGACGATGGTGAAGGCGGCCAGGGAGATCGCCACGGTGGGCACGTCCACGCCGGGGGAGACGCTCGCCGCGGTCCGCAGCACCCCGTACACCGACCATGGCTGGCGGCCCATCTCGGTGAAGATCCATCCGGCGGCGTTCGCGAGGAACGGCAGCGCCATCGCGGCGAGTGCGGCGCGGTAGAACCACTGGCTGCCCGGGGTGCGTCCCTTCCTGGTCAGCCAGAGGCCGACCAGGGCGAGCAGGCTCGCCAGCGCGCCGAACCCGATCATCAACCGGAAGGTCCAGTACGTCACGGGGATGGACGGCCGGTAGTCGCCCGGACCGTACTTGGCGACGTACTCCTTCTGCAGGTCGTTGATGCCCTCGACCGAGCCGTTGAGGTCGCCGGTGGCCATGAAGGACAGCACGTTCGGTACCCGCAGGCTCCACAGCTCCTCGCTGCCGTCCGGGGTTCCGAGGGTGAACAGGGAGAACGACGCGGGCGCGGACGTCTCGTACAGGGCCTCGGCGGCGGCCATCTTCATCGGCTGCTGCTCGGTCATCAGGCGGGCCTGGAGGTCGCCGGTCGCCGCCACGGCGATCCCGGACGCCAGCGAGACGGCGAGCCCGATCCGCATCGCCTTGCGGAACAGCGGAACCTCACGGCCGCGGGCGAGATGCCAGGCGCTGACCCCGATCAGGAACCCGGCGGCGGTGATGAACGCGCCGAAGAGGACGTGCGGGAAGGTCACCAGCGTGGTCGAGTTGGTGAGCACGGCCCAGATGTCGGTCAGCTCGGCCCGGTTGGTCTCCGGGTTGATGCGGTAGCCGACGGGGTGCTGCATCCACGAGTTGGCGGCCAGGATGAAGTACGCCGAGAGTGTCGTTCCGACGGCCGCCAGCCAGATCGTGGCGAGGTGCAACCGGGGCGACAGGCGGTTCCAGCCGAAGATCCACAAGCCGAGGAAGGTCGATTCGAGGAAGAACGCCAGCAGGCCCTCCATGGCCAGCGGCGCCCCGAAGATGTCACCCACGAAGCGGGAGTAGTCACTCCAGTTCATCCCGAACTGGAACTCCTGCACAATTCCGGTGACCACCCCCATCGCGAAGTTGATCAGGAAGAGCTTCCCGAAGAACTTGGTCATCCGCAGATAGGTCTCGTTGCCGCTGAGGTGCCAGGCGGTCTGCATGGACGCGACCAGTAGGGCCATGCCGATCGTCAGCGGAACGAAGATGAAATGGTAGACGGTGGTGATCCCGAACTGCCATCGCGACAGATCCAGCACGTCCATGGGGGCTTCCTCCTAATTTCCCCCTAAACGTTCCCGTACGAAGCCTTTGCCGGGCAGGGACCTTTGTCATCCATCCGAAGGTCCTACGTACGGGTCCAAGTGCCGCTCATGGCGTCCGCCTGACCCGGGCCGGGCTCCGCGGGGCCGAATCGGTGGACGGTGGAGCCCGGCCCGCACCACCGGTCGAGCAGCTCGGTGTCGTGGCTGATCGCGAGCACGCCCGCGCCCGACTCCCGGCGGTACTCCTCCAGCCGCGCGACGAGAAGGGCCTGTGTGGAGGCGTCGAGCATGGTGGTCATCTCGTCGCAGATCACGTAGCGCGGTCGGAGGGTGAGCGCGCGGGCGACGCAGGCGCGCTGGAGCTGCCCGTCGGACACCTCGTGCGGACGCCGCGTCAGCAGGTCCGGGGTGAGGCCCATCTCCTCGGCGAGCCGCTCCGCGCGGTCGAGCGGCCGCCGCGCCACACGCAACGGCTCGGCGACGACGTCGAGCAGGGTGAAGCGAGGATCGACGGCGAGTCGCGGCTGCTGGAAGATCAGGGCGATCCTCGTGCGCAGGGCGGGCGCGGCCCGGTGCCGCCAGCGGCGGACCTCCTCACCGTCCACGCTGACCGTCCCGGCGGCGGGCCGCAGCAGCAGGGCGAGGACCCGGGCCAGGCTGGACTTTCCGCATCCGCTCGGCCCGGCCAGTCCCGTCACTTCCCCGGGCGGAACGGAGATCGTCACCCGGTCCAGCACCCGGTGGCGGTCGTAGGCGACGGTCACGCCGTCAGCGCGCAGCATTGCGGTCCAGCTCCAAGGGGTGTTCCAGGGGCTCCAGGGGATGGTGGCAGGCCACCTCCTGCCGGTCTGAGACGGGCGCGACGCGGCCTCCGGATCCCTGCGGAACCGGGGGTTCCGGCAGCTCGGCGAGCTCCGGAACCCGCTCGCAGGCGGCGGACGCCCGCTCGCAGCGCGGCAGGAAGGCGCAGCCGTCAGGCAGCCGGGTCAGCTCCGGTGGCCGCCCCGGGATGGGCGTGAAGCGGCGGGACGGCAGCGCGTCCAGCAGCCCCGCCGCGTACGGATGACGGGGCCCGGCGAAGAACGCCGCGGCCGGGGCGACCGACACGACGCGGCTCGCGTACATGACGGCGACGCGGTCGGCGACCTGCTCGGCGGCGCGCAGGTCGTGCGTGATGAGCAGCACGGCCCGCCCATCGTCGGCCAGGCGGCGCAGCTCGGCCATGGTGGCGTCCACGAGCGGCCGGTCGAGGCCGCTGGTGGGCTCGTCCGCGAGGATCAGCCACGGGTCGCCGGCCAGCGCGAGCGCGTTGGCCACCCGCTGCGCCATGCCGCCGGACAGCTCGTGCGGGTAGCGGTCGAGATCGGCCGGGCGCAGCCCGGCCCGCGCGGCCAGGTCGTCGGCGCTCGCCGGATTGCCGAGCTCCCGCAGCGCCTCCTCCAGTTGCGACCGGGCGGTGCGGACCGGGGTGAGATGCGTGGCGGGGCTCTGCGGGACCAGCCCGATCCGGCGTCCGCGTACGGACCGGGCGAGGACCTCCTCCGGGGCGGCGACCAGGTCCACGGGTGGGAGAGAACCCGACGCAGCGAGCGCAGTGGGGGACCGAGGGACGAGGTTGTCCGCGGAGTGAGCGAGGAGCGGTGACCGACCGATTGGCGCGCCGTCCCCGGACTCCAGCCACGCGGAGCCGGTGACCTCGGCGTTGCCCGGCAGCAGGCCGAGCAGGGCGTGTGCCATCACCGACTTGCCGCAGCCGGACTCGCCGACCAGGGCCAGGCACTCGCCCTGCCGCACCTCGAACCGGGCGTCGGTGACGGCCTGGACGGTCGCGCCGGAAAGGTGGAAGCGGACCGTGAGGCCGTCCACCCGCAGGCGGGAAGGGGCGGTCATAGCTGGAGCTCCGATCGTCGCCGGGGGTCGGTCCGGTCCCGCCAGCCCTGGGCGAGGGTGGAGATCGCCAGCGTCGGCAGGAGGATGAACAGGCCGGGGAAGAGCGAGGGCCACCAGTCGCCCGCGAGCAGCGACCGCGCCCCGTCGTTGATCATGTTGCCGAGCGAGGCGAGGTGGGGCGGCAGTCCCAGCCCGAGGAAGCTCAGCGCGGTCTCGTGCCAGACGGCGTGCGGGACCATGAGCACCGCGGCCAGCGCGACGTGCGGCGCGAGGTGGGGCAGGAAGTGCCGCAGCACGATCCTGGCCCGCCCCGAGCCCCCGGAGATCGCGGCGTCCACGAACGGACGGGACCGCAGCGTGAGCACCTCCGAGCGGACGATCCGCGCCGCGGTCATCCAGTGGGTCAGCCCCACGGAGACGACGACCGCGGTCGCGCCGGGCGAGAACAGCGCGACGATGAAGATGCCGAACAGCAGGTGCGGCACCGAGTTGAAGCCGTCCACGACCCGCATCAGGATCCGGTCCGCGGCCCCGCCGAGCGTGCCGGCGGCGAGCCCCACCAGCGTGCCGACCGTCGCGGACACCGCCGCCGCCACCAGCCCGACCAGCAGCGACACGCGCAGGCCGTACACGACGCGGAGCAGCACGTCGCGGCCCAGATCGTCGGTGCCGAACGGATGCGCGAGCCCCGGCGGGAGCGAGGCCGACGCCAGATCCACCTGGCTCTGGTCGAGGCGGGCGAACAGCGGGACCAGCAGCACGGCCAGCCCGAGCGCGGCGAGGGTCGCGGCCGCCAGGCGGCGCGAGCGGTCACGGCGTCGCCGGTCACGCCGCCGGTCATGTCGGTCCCGCGCGCCCGCCGTGGGACGCGTCCGGGTGCCGGTCGTCATCAGCTCACCCCCAGAACCCGCACGCGCGGGTCGGCGACGACGTACGCGGTGTCGGCGAGCAGGCTGCCCACCAGCACCGCGAGGGTGGCGAGTAGCGTGAGCGCCGCGAGCAGCGGGAAGTCCGCCGACAGCGCCGCCTGCACGGACGCGGAGGCGACCCCCGGCCAGGAGAAGACGGACTCGACGAGGATCGCCCCGGTCACCAGCTCGGGCACCCGCGCGCCGAGCAGCGTGATGAACGGCAGCAGCGCCGAGCGCAGCGCGTGCCGCAGGATCACCGTGCGCTCGCGCAGCCCGCGCGCCCTGGCGCCGACGACGAAGTCCTCCCGCAGGGTGCCGATCAGCGACTCGCGCACGAACAGCACCAGCCAGGACGACTGGGAGAACGCCAGCACCACCACCGGCAGGATCATGTGCCGCAGCACGTCGCCCGGCTCCACGGTCGTCGCGGCGGCGTCCGTGAGCCCGCCCGAGGGCAGCCAGCGCAGCTTCACCGCGAAGATCCAGATCACCAGCAGCCCGGTCCAGAAGACCGGCGCGGCCTCGTTCGCGTACGCCGTTCCGGTGATGACGCGGTCCAGCCACGAACCGCGCCGCCAGGCCGCGAGCACACCCGCGACCAGGCTTCCGGCGAGCATCAGCACGAGGGCGCAGCCGACCGCGAGCAGCGTCCAGCCGAGCCGGTCGCCGATCACCTCGGCGACCGGCCGGTGCAGGCTCCGGGAGTCGCCGAGGTCGCCGCGGACCAGGTTGCCCAGCCAGGTGAGGTACTGCTCGGCGAGCGGGCGGTCCAGACCCCAGTTCGCCCGGATCCGCTCGGCGACCTCGGGACTCGTCGTCAGCGCGCGGTCGCCGAGATACTGCCGGACCGGGTCGAACGGCGACGCCTTGGCCAGCGCGAACATGCCGATCGTGACCGCGAGCAGCAGCGGGACGGCGAAGACCAGCCGCCAGACGGCCATCCGGGCGAGCGCGCGGATCACGCGGCCGGCCTCCACTCGGCCAGGTTGCGGAACAGGCCGCCGGCCGCGTGCTCGTGCGCCTCCACGCTCGGGGCGACGCCCGTCCACGCGCCGCGCACGACGTACACGTGCTCAAGGAAGACCAGGTACGCCCAGACCTCGTCGTCGCGGATGCGCCGCTGCACGGCGTCGTAGGCCTCCTTGCGGGCGGCCGGGTCGGTCTCCGCGCGGCCCTTCTCCAGCAGCGCGTCCACCTCGGGCGACTTGTAGTGGCCGGGGTTGAAGAAGCCCTTGCCGGCGAACTGGGAGTGGAACGTCTCGAAGTTGGTGTAGTCGGGGTCGAACGGCGTGCCCATGCCCATCATCAGGGCGTCCTTGCTCATGCGCGGCTCGATGGCGTCCCAGTCCAGGCCGGTCGGCCGGATGTCGATGCCGACCTTCTTCGCGTCGGAGGCCGCCGCGAGGGCGAGCTCCTTGCGCAGCGAGTCGCCGGCGGGGTACATCAGCGTGAACCGCGCGGCCGTCCCCTTCTTCGCCCGTACGCCGTCGGCTCCCGCGACCCAACCGGCCTCCTCAAGCACCCGTACGGCCTGGGCCTGGTCGGCGGCGGGGGAGCCCTCGACGGCGGGGTTGTGCCAGGTCGTATCCGGAGGGATCGGTCCGAAGGCGGGACGGCCGGCCCCGGCGAGGATCGTCTTCACCATGGCGGCCCGGTCCACGGCGAGGTTGACCGCCTTGCGGATGGCGAGGTCGCCGGTGACCGGCTCGTTCATCGGGAACATCACGCCCCGGTAGTCGGCGCTCGGCACCCGGTGGACGGTCAGACCGTCGGTGTTCTCGAACCGCGCGGCGGCCTTGGGCGGCAGCTCGACCGCGTCGAACTCCCCGGCCGCCATGCGGGTGGCCCGGACGTTGTCGTCGGAGGAGAACGCCAGCACGAGCTTCTTGATCGCCGGCGCGCCGTCCCAGTAGGACGGGTTCGCCTCCATCACGATCTTGTCGCCCGGCGTCCGGGACACGAACCGGTACGGCCCGCTGCCGACCGGCTTGGCTTCGAAGCCGGAACGTTCCAGGCTCCCGTCCGGCACGATGCCCAGCGTGGCCCGCTGCAGGATCGGCGCGTAGGGGTACTTCAGGTGGAAGACGACGGTCGCCGGGTCGGGGGCCTCGACGGACTCGATCGCCGCATAGTCGCCCCGGAGGGCGGAGTCGTTCTTCTCGTCCAGCACCGCGCGGTAGGTGTAGGCGACGTCCTTGCTGGTCAGCGGGGTGCCGTTGTGGAAGGTCACGCCGGAGCGCAGCGTGAAGGACACGGTCTTCCCCTTGACCTCCGGCACGCTCGTGGCGAGCACGGGGCGCAGGCTCAGGTCGGCGTTCCTGCTGACCAGGCCGTCGAACATGAGCGACCCGCCGTCCGCGGCGTATCCCAGCACCGGGTTCAGCGAGTCGGGTTCCGAGCCGAGCCCGGCGACGAACGTGTCCGTTCTCGCGGGGCGGTCTGCGGCGGGGGCGGCCGAGCAGGCGGCGGACAGTCCGACGGTCGCGACGAGGGCGAGCCGGGTCAGGGCGCTTCTCATGACGCCGAAGGTAGAACGCCGCGGCGTGTAATTACAAGTTCACCGTAATTGCGAGGAGTTTGCGATAAGTCCGCGTGACGCCCTGCGGGCCGGGAGGCTCCCCTGGGAGAACTCGTCCGGCCCGCGGGGCGCTCCGGTTACCGGCTGTCGCTCGCGATCCGCTTGAACAACTGGTCAGCCTCCGGCTGCTTCCAGACGAGGCGGTTGGGGTCGGCCGGGTAGGGCTTCCACGGGACCGTGACGAAGCGGGTGTCGCTCGGCTTCATCCCCGCCAGGCCGCGGGCGAGGGCGACCATCTCCTCCACGTTCAGCCCGGGCTCGGTCTTGACCGAGGCCTGCACGGCCTTCAGGAAGGCCGGGAGCCGAACCGGGTCGGCGGGCAGGTCCGCGGCCTTCTTGATGATGGCGCGCATCAGCACCTGCTGGCGCTTGATCCGCATGAGGTCGGACCCGTCTCCCAGTGCGTAGCGGAGCCGGGCGTATCCCAGGGCCGCCTCGCCGTTGACCACCTGCCGGCCGGCGGGCAGGCGCAGCTTCGCCTTGTGGTCGTCGACCGCCTTCGGCACGGTGATCTCCACGCCCCCGAGGGCGTCGATCATGTCCTTGAACCCGGAGAAGTCGATCGCCATCGCGTAGTCGACCGGGACGCCGGTCAGCGTCTCGATCGTCCTGCGGGCGCAGACGAGCCCGCCATCCGCGTACGCCGAATTGATCATTCCGAAGTGGGCGGGGGCCTTCCTGCCGTCGCTCGCCCGGCATTCGGGGATTAGGACCATCGAGTCCCGGGGGATGCTCACCGCCTCGGCGCTCTTCCGGTCGGCGGCCAGGTGCACCAGGACCAGCGTGTCGCTCCGCGCGCCGTCGCCGGCCATGTGCTGGCCGTACTTCCTGTTGTCCCCGGCCCGGGTGTCCGACCCGACCAGCAGCACGTTGAGCGGCCCGGTGGGCGCCTCCACGCCCGCCCCGGTGAGGGAGCCGGCGGGGCGTCCGGTCCCGGATCCGCTGAGCAGCACGGTCGGCACGGTGACGACGGCCGCGGTGAGCCCGGCCGCCAGGGCGACCATCGCCCAGGTGCGCGTACGGCGGGACCCGGCGCGCGCGGACCGGCTCCGGGCGGACGGGTCGAGCAGGCGCCGCCGCTGGTGCGCGAGCGAGGCCGGGGGCTCGTGCTCCAGCTCGCGGCCGAGGTCGCGGAGCAGATTCAGGTCGTCCATGGTCACGCCTCCTCGTGCATCGGGTCGGTATTGCCGAGAGCGGCGCGGACCTTCTTCCTGGCCCGATTCAGGCGGGAGCGCACGGTGCCGATCGGGATGTCCAGGGCCCGCGCGACCTCCTCGTACGACAGGTCGCCCCAGGCGAACAGCAGCAGGACGTCTCGATCACGCGCGGGCAGCGCGGCCAGGGCGCGGGCGAGCGCCGGGCGGGCGGACCTGGCGGTGACCCCGGCGGCCACCCGGTCGGCGGGGGAGTCGACCACGTCGTCGGCCGGGCTCCGCAGCAGCGCGCGATAGCGGGCGGCCTCGGTGCGGCGGTGCCGCGAGACGAGTTTGGTGACGATGCCGAAGAGCCACGGCCGCGCGTCGGGATAGGCCGCGTCGTAGCGGTCCCGCCGGGCGAAGGCGATCAGGAACGTCTCGCCGACCAGGTCCTCGGCGACCTCCGGGCCGAGCCGCTGGGAGACATATCTGTACAACATCCTGGAATAGCGATCAAAAAGGGCGGCGAACGCCTCCGGATCGGTCCGGGATTCGCCGATGAGGTCCGCGTCGCGGACCGGGTTCGCCGGCAGTGCGGTCAACGGATGCACCATGACACGTGGACGGCCTTCCATGGGGGACAGGGACATCCTGTCTCGCCACGAAGCCGGGTCCGGGTTCACGCGGGGCCGGAGCGGGTGCGGACGGGGGCTCGATCGCTCGTTCGGGGACGGCCGGGACGGCCGGGGGCGACGCGGGAGGTTCGGGCAGGCGCCGCCGGTCGCGGTCAGTCGCGGTCCGAGCCGTTGCCCGCGCTCACCGCGAGCACCGCGGGCAGCTCGCTCAGCTCCGCGGTCAGATCGGTGACCGAGCCGCGGCCGAGCAGCCCGAGGGTGACCGCGACGGTGCGCCCGCCCACCGGGCCGGGCTCGGCGCGCTCGCGCCCGTCCGCGCGGCCCGCGTCGGGGATCTCGCCGCCGGCCCGCTCCGCGGCGACCTCGGTCACCGCGAAGCCGCGCCGCGTGCACGTCATGAGCGCGTCGCGCAGCGTGCCGGTTCCATCGAGGTAGACGAGGCGTAGGTGGGACATGGTGTCGGCGCGCATGGGGAGGCGGCGCACGATGAGGCCGAGGCCGAGGATGACCAGGAAGTGCCCGGCGGTGACCGCGACCGCGAGCACCGGCAGGCCGGCGCCGCACGCCATGCCGATCGCCGCTGTCACCCAGACCACGGCGGCGGTGGTGAGCCCGCGTACGGCGTCGCGCCGGACGAAGATGAGCCCGCCGCCGATGAAACCGATGCCCGTGACGACCTGGGCCGCGACCCGCGACGGGTCGAGGGAGACGTTGTCGCCGAGGACGTCGAAGAAGCCGTATTTGCTGACCAGCATGAACAGGGCGGCGCCGAGGCCGACCAGGGCGTGCGTGCGCAGGCCGGCGTTCTTGAAGCGCAGCTCGCGTTCGAGGCCGATGGCCGCGGACAGCACGATGGCCAGCGCGAGTTCGCCTATCTGGGGGAGGCCTTGACCAGATGACAGGACAAACATCTTTTCAGTCCTACCCAGGAAACCGCCGGATATCCGGGGATCACCCGGACGATGCCGTGGTCCTGGTCAAGACCCGGTGAAGGCGACCGCCCGCCGCCTGCGACCCAGACGTTCCGGAGGAGGAGGCCGCGACTCCGTCCGGGCAGGCCGGCGGACGAGGGAAGGCACAACGCTTTCCGCGTGTTGACCACCGGCGTGAGCACCATGGTCGACGCCGTCGTCATCGGCGCGGGACAGGCGGGGCTGTCCGCCGCGTACTTCCTGCGCCGGTTCGGGATCGAATTCGTGATCATGGACGCGGACGCCGGACCGGGCGGGGCATGGCGGCACCGTTCGCCCACCCTGACCATGGACAAGGTTCACGGGATCTTCGACCTGCCCGGCGCGCGGTTGTCCCCGCCGGACGACGGGGGACTGCCGGCCGCCCGGGTCGTCCCCGCGTACTTCGCCCGGTACGAGACCCAGATGCGGCTGCCGGTGCTGCGGCCGGTTCAGGTCCGCTCCGTGCGCCGCGACGGCGACCGGCTCCTGGTCACGAGCTCGCGCGGCGAGTGGGCGGCGCGCGCGGTGGTGAACGCCACCGGGACGTGGAGCCGCCCCTACTGGCCGTTCTATCCGGGGGCCGCCACGTTCGCGGGCCGGCAGCTCCATTACGTCGACTACCGGGGCCCGGAGGAGTTCGCCGGGCGGCGCGTGGTCGTGGTGGGCGGCGGAAACTCGGCGGCGCACGTGCTGTCCGAGGTCGCGGGCGTCGCCGAAGCCACGCTCTGGGTGACCCGCCGCCCGCCGGTGTTCCGCATGGACGACTTCGACGCCGAGGAGCGACGGGCCGTCGTCGCACTGGTGGAGGAGCGCGTCCGGGCCGGGCTGCCGCCGCAGAGCGTCGTCAGCGTGACCGGCCTCGGCTACACCACCGTCGTACGCGAAGCCCTGGCCAAGGGCGCGTTGAACCGGCTGCCGATGTTCGCGCGGATCACGCCGGGCGGTGTGGCGTGGGACGACGGCCGGACGGAGGACGCCGACGTGATCGTCTGGGCCACCGGGTTCCGCTCCGCGATCGACCACCTCGCGCCGTTGCGGCTGCGCGAGCCGGGCGGCGGTATCCGGATGGACGGCACCCGCGTGGTCGCCGAGCCCCGGCTCCACCTGGTGGGGTACGGCCCGTCCGCCAGCACGGTCGGCGCGAACCGCGCGGGACGCGAGGTGGCGCGCGAGGTCCGCCGGCTGCTCCTCGGCTCCGGTGGCTCCGGCGAGTCCGGTGGCTCCGGCGGGCCCGCGGTCGCGGCGCCGCTCGCCCCCACGGCGTGACAGCGGCGGTTCAGCACGCGGGCGCGTGACCCTGTCCCGACGGGGTGGCCGGGGGCGTACGGCCATGACGGCGCGGATGACCATGCCGAAAATCGGTACATCGGCGGACCGATGGGTCTAATCTCGAAGGCTATGTTCGTCAGCGCGGCCCCCGTAGAGATCGCCTTCGACACCGAAGAGGAAAGGATCGTACGGGTCGGGACCACCGTGCGGCGCCCCATGACGGCCGCCTCGCCGTCCGTACACGCCCTGCTCGCGCACCTTGAGGCCGTGGGATTCGACGGCGCCCCGCGCGCGCTCGGAGTCGACGGGCAGGACCGCGAGATCCTGACCTTCGTCGACGGGGAGACGGCCACCCGGCCGCTGCCCGCCTGGGCGGTGTCCGACGAGACCCTCGCCGGGCTGGCCCGCCTGCTGCGCCGCTTCCACGATGCCGCCGAGAGCTTCGTCCCGCCGCCGGACGCGGTCTGGGAGCAGGGGTCCCAGGCGGACGAGTCGCCCGAGCTGGTCGGCCACTGCGACGTCACCCCGGAGAACGTCGTCTTCCGCCCCGGCCCGTCCGGCCGGCCGGTGCCGTACGCGCTGATCGACTTCGACCTGGCCCGGCCGACGACCCGGCTGTTCGACGTGGTCACGACGCTGCGGCACTGGGCGCCGATCGCCGACCCCATCGACCGCGATCCCCGCCAGCGCGGCCTGGACGTCGGCCCCCGGCTGCGGCTCTTCTGCGACGCGTACGGCCTCGCCGTACGGGATCGGCTACGACTGGTCGACACGGCGCGGACCCGGCTCGGCCGCTCGTACGTCGCGACCCGGACGCGTGCCCTGACGCTCGGCGGTGACTGGGCGCGCCGATGGGCCGAGGGGGCGGGGGAGCGCATCCGCAGGGCGGGCGCCTGGCTCGACGCCCACGAGGACGAGCTGCGCCGCCACCTCGTCGAGGGCGCCTGACGCCCCGGCGGGTTCAGTCCGAAAAGCGGTAGCGCACCAGCACCCCCAGGCGGCGCAGCGGAGGGACCAGCCGCATGACACGGCAGGCCAGCCGATAAGGGAACGGCAGCCGGTCGATCCAGGGCAGCTCCACGGCGGCGACCTCGGCGACCAGGCGGAGCCGCGGATCCCAGCCCTCCAGCCGGCGGGGATCGCCGAGCCCCCAGGTGAGGGTGGCGCCGGAGGTCCGCAGGATGCGGTTCAGCCGCTGTAACCGCACGGCGAGCGGGCTGACCGCGTCGAAGGCCGCCTCCCCGCCCGCGTCGAAGTGATTGGCGACGCGGTGGACGAGCGTCTCCATGGCCGGCCCGGACAGGTACATCGTGAGCCCCTCGGCCACCACGAGCGCGGGGCGGTCCCGGGGGATGTCCGGCAGCCACGCGGGATCGGTGACCGAGCAGCCGATCAGCCGGTACCCCTGACGTCCCGGATAGAGGCGGCGGCGCAGCTCGACCACCTCGGGATAGTCCACGTCGAACCACTGGACCCCGGCCGGGGGAGCGACCCGGAAGACCCGGCAGTCCAGGCCGCAGCCCAGATGCGCGACGACGGCGTCCGGATGGTCGGACAGGAACGCGCGCGTCCACTCGTCGAGCTGCCGCCCCCGCATGGCGACGACCGCCGCCTCGCCCGGGGTCAGGCGGAACCTCGTGAAGTCGAACGCGATGCGGCGGACGGCGTCCTCGGCCATCCGGTCCCCGAGCACGGGCCGGTCCGCGCGGCTGTCCAGCGCCCTGCCGTACAGGGTGGCGAGGAGGGTCTGCCGCACGCCGGTGAAGGCGACCTTCTCGGTGGTCATCCACATCCGCTACCCAGGGGCGGCGCGTCCAGCCGGACCCGCCTCAGGACCCGCCTCGGGCCCGTATCCGCGCGGGTACGGCGACGGCTCGGCGGTCGGAGGGCGCGGTCCGGCGGCGTCCTATTGTTGGCGCATGAGTAATCACTTTGATGTGGTCGTGCTGGGCGCCGGCCCCGGGGGATATGTCGCCGCGATCCGCGCGGCCCAGCTCGGGCTGCGCACGGCCGTGATCGAAGAGCGCTACTGGGGCGGCGTCTGCCTCAACGTGGGCTGCATCCCGTCGAAGGCGCTGCTGCGCAACGCCGAGCTGGTGCACCTGTTCGCCAACGAGGCCAAGACGTACGGCATCAACGTGGACGGCCAGGTCGGCTTCGACTACGGCGTGGCCTACGAGCGCAGCCGCAAGGTCGCCGACGGCCGGGTCAAGGGCGTCCACTATCTGATGAAGAAGAACGCGATCACCCAGTTCGAGGGGCGCGGCCACTTCACCGACGCCAACACGCTGCAGGTGACGTTGAACGGCGGCGGCACGGAGACCGTGACGTTCGACTCCTGCATCATCGCGGCGGGCGCGAGCGCGCGGCTGCTGCCGGGCACGTCGCTCAGCGAGCGGGTCGTGACGTACGAGGAGCAGATCCTCGCCGACGCCCTGCCGGACAGCATCGTGATCGCCGGCGCGGGCGCGATCGGCGTGGAGTTCGGCTACGTGCTGAACAGCTACGGCGTGGACGTCACGATCGTGGAGTTCTTCGACCGGATGGTGCCGCTTGAGGACGCCGACGTGTCGGCCGAGCTGGCGCGGCGCTACCGGCGGCTCGGCATCAACGTCATGACCTCCACCCGGGTCGAGAACATCGACGACAGCGGCGAGAAGGTCCGGGTCACGGTGTCGCACGAGGGCAAGCAGCAGGTCCTGGAGACCGACAAGGTGCTGCAGGCCATCGGCTTCCAGCCGAACGTCACCGGATACGGGCTGGAGAACACCGGGGTTCGGCTGAGCGACCGCGGCGCCATCGAGGTCGACGGGCGGTGCCGTACGAGCGTGCCGCACATCTACGCCATCGGCGACGTCACGGCCAAGCTCATGCTCGCGCACGCGGCGGAGGCGATGGGGGTCGTCGCGGCCGAGACGATCGCGGACGCCGAGACGATGGAACTGGACTACGTCATGATCCCGCGGGCGACGTACTGCCAGCCGCAGATCGCAAGCTTCGGCTGGACCGAGGCGCAGGCGCGCGAGCAGGGCTTCGACGTGAAGGTGGCGAAGTTCCCCTTCAGCGCGAACGGCAAGGCGCACGGCCTCGGCGACACCGTCGGCTTCGTCAAGATCCTCAGCGATGCCAAGTACGGCGAGCTGCTCGGCGCC
Source organism: Microtetraspora malaysiensis (assembly GCF_050947145.1). Taxonomy (NCBI): domain Bacteria; kingdom Bacillati; phylum Actinomycetota; class Actinomycetes; order Streptosporangiales; family Streptosporangiaceae; genus Microtetraspora; species Microtetraspora malaysiensis. Next base: position 7,321,816 of record NZ_CP191998.1, on the reverse strand, counting down.
CACCTGATCGGGCCGGACGTCACGGAGCTGCTGCCGGAGCTGACCCTGGCCCAGCAGTGGGACCTGACCGTCAACGAGGTCGCGCGCAACGTCCACGCGCACCCGACGCTGGGCGAGGCGGTCAAGGAGGCGATCCACGGCCTGGCCGGTCACATGATCAACATGTGACCGAGGATCGCGTTCGACCCGCATGCTCTGATCGGTCGCGACGACCCGGCCGGGCGAGGCGAGGGCCCCGAAAACCCTTCGCACCCGCTCGCCTCGCCCGGTACGGTCTCGAGCGTGTTCCCACTGCGGGGAGCCCAAGAGCTCCGCGCGCGGCCGCCCCGGCAGTTCCCACGCTGAGAGTAGGTTTCGTCGATGGCATGTCGTATCAGTGAGCTCGTGCTCGGTTGCCGCGACCCCGAGGTGCTGGCGCGCTTCTGGTGCGAGGTCCTGGACTTCGTCGTGCTCGATCGCGAAGAGGACGGCACCCTCGAGATCGGGCCGCGCGAAGGGTTCGGCGGCCCGCAGCCGACGATCATCCTCAGCCGCAGGGACGAGCCGGAGCAGGGGAAGCCCCGGCTGCACATCGACGTCAACGCCACCGACCGCGATCAGGACGCCGAGCTCGAACGCCTCCTGAAGCTCGGGGCGCGCCCGGCCGACATCGGCCAGACCGGCGAGGAGCCCTGGCACGTTCTTGCCGACCCCGAGGGCAATGAGTTCTGCCTGCTCAGGGCCCGCCTCAACCCGCTCTGACGGCTCCGCCCCCCGGTGCGGCCCGGTGGGCGCGGGTGTGACCCGGAAGAGCGGATAAGGGGATAGCTGCCTAGGCGGTCCTGCGGCGGTAGGTGTTCATGGCGAAGGCGAACGCGATGATGAGGATGCCGACGCACCAGGCGAGGGCGATCCAGATGTCGGTGCCGACCGGCTGCCCGGTGAACAGGTCGCGGATGGCGTTGACGATGGAGGTCACCGGCTGGTGTTCGGCGAAGGCGCGCACCGGGCCGGGCATGGTGTCGGTGGGCACGAACGCCGAGCTGAGGAACGGCAGGAAGATGAGCGGGTAGGAGAACGCGCTCGCGCCGTCCGCGGACTTCGCGGTGAGGCCGGGGATGACGGCGATCCAGGTCAACGCCAGGGTGAACAGGATCAGCATGCCGGCGACCGCGAGCCAGGCCGGCGCTCCCGCCGTCGAGCGGAAGCCCATGAGGAGGGCGACGAGCACGACGACCACGAGCGAGATCAGATTGGCGACCAGCGAGGTCAGCACGTGCGCCCACAGGACGGACGAGCGTGCGATCGGCATGGACTGGAAGCGCTCGAAGATGCCGCTCTTCATGTCGGTGAAGAGCCGGAATGCGGTGTAGGCGATGCCCGAGGCAACGGTGATGAGCAGGATGCCGGGCAGCAGGTAGTTCACATACGACTCCGACCCTGTGTCGATCGCGCCGCCGAACACGTAGACGAACATCAGCATCATGGCGATCGGCATGATCGCGGTGGTGATGATGGTGTCCGGGCTGCGCGCGATGTGGCGCAGGGATCGTCCCAGCAGGACGGCGGTGTCGCCGAAGAAATGCTTGGTCATCATGGTTCCTTACGCCTTCGTACCGACGTTGCGGTCATGGCCGTTCTTGCCGTTGTCACCGACGAGCGCGAGGAAGACGTCCTCGAGAGTCGGCTGCTTCTCGACGTATTCGACCTTGGCGGGCGGGAGCAGCTGCTTGAGCTCGGTGAGGGTGCCGTTCACGATGATCCGGCCCTGGTGCAGGATCGCGATCCGGTCGGCGAGGTGTTCGGCCTCGTCCAGATACTGCGTGGTGAGCAGCACCGTCGTACCGTGGTGGGCGAGTTCCTTGACGGCCTGCCACACCTCGATGCGCGCCTGGGGGTCCAGCCCGGTGGTCGGTTCGTCGAGGAAGATGACCGGCGGATTGCCGATGAGGCTCATCGCGATGTCGAGGCGGCGGCGCATGCCACCCGAATACGTCGACACCTTCCGTGCGCCCGCATCCGTCAGCGAGAAGCGCTTCAGCAGGTCATCGGCGATCGTGCCCGGATCCTTGAGGTGCCGTAACCGGGCGACCAGCACCAGGTTCTCCCGCCCGCTGAGGATCTCGTCGACGGCGGCGAACTGCCCGGTGAGGCTGATGGACTCCCGCACGTTCGCCGGTTGCGTGGCGACGTCGAAGCCGTTGACACTGGCCGTGCCCGCGTCGGCCTTGAGTAGCGTGGACAGGATTTTCACGACCGTGGTCTTGCCCGCCCCGTTGGAGCCGAGCAGGGCGAAGATGCTGCCCCGCGTCACGTCGAAGTCCACGCCGCGCAGTACCCGCAGCTCCTTGTACGACTTCTCCAGGCCCTGCACGTGGATCACAGGCCCTCGGACTTTATTGGCTGTCATTCAGATATCCGTTCTCTGTTCGGTCACGGCTTGTCGCCCGTGGCGCGATCGATGGTGTTGGTCAGCCGTTCTCGCTCGCGGCCGATCCACTGACCCGGCGGATGGTTCGCCAGGAATGCCTCGGCGAACTCCACCCAGTCCTGCCCGGCGATTTCGCGGACGGGAGTTCCGTCCGCCGCGCTCTGCTCGACCAGGTCGGCGAGATCTTCCGGCATCGCCGGCAGGCTGTCCGCCTTGTCCGGCGGCCTGGGGGATTGCGGGTACCGCTGCCGCGCATTGATCGCCGTGTGAGAGGTGGTGGGAAGCCGCTGCGTGCGCGCCTTGCGTGGCCGATGGCGCCGCAGTCCTCAATCGGCGCGGTGAGTGTCTCCAGGGCTACTGGTAGCGCCGCTTCGGCTCGCTCGCCCGGCTGATTACGTAGGTGAGTAGCGACAGTGTTTGTCGATGAGTTCGGACAGCGCTGAGGTCTTCGCCTCCCGATGTTGGGGTGCTGGCCGGCGTTCCTACGACCTGCTCAGCCCGTCGACCTCAAGCGGGGTTGCTCAGCGAGGGTTCCCCCCCGCGGTCGAGGATGTCATCTATCCCGCGGTGCCCGGCGGCTACGAGGCTCTGGTGACGCTGCCGCGCGAGTAAAGGCCAAGGGATCTTCATATCGGCGGCACAGGCAGCGCGTGTTCAAGGCATCCGGCACCGACCACTACCGCACGGGCTTGATTTGGAGTTCGGGTCGACCAACACCGTGCATGCGCCGATGATGCGGGCGCCGGCGCTGATCAAGCGGTATAAGGCCGGGTCGACGGGTGTTACTTCTCGGCCGTGCCGGGTTTTCCGTTGATGGATTCCTGATAGATGTCCGCGTAGGTGCGCGAGTCCTTGACCAGGTCGTCGCAGAAGGCGGCGACGTCGTTGCCGATGAGTTCCAGGACTCCCTTGCCGGCCGCGACGCCCTCCTCGAAGAAATCGATGATCCCTGAGAGCAGGGGCCCGTCATGCAAGTCGATCGGGCCAACCTTGAAGAAGTACCTCTGAATCTCCTTGTAGACGATCTGATAGTCCGACGGAAGCGCCTTGACCCGCGCCATGTGCGCCCGCCACTGCTTCTTGCCCTCGATGATGTCGTGGATGCCCATGTCAGCCTCCTAGCCGGCCCAGTTTCCTTGCGACGTTCCTGTTCAACTGCTCGCGCCACCGGTCGCGAAAGTTCCGAGCCCCTTCTCCGCCGGCCAGCGCCGCGCAGAAGCCCTTGATGTCGTCACCCAGCACCTCGTGAATGCTCCGCCCATCGGCCGCTGTCTCTTCGAGCAGCCCCAGAGCACCGTCGAGAATCGGCATCAGGTTTCGACCTGTGAAGTCCGAGTAGAGAGAAAGATGGCCCTTGATCTCTTCCCACGCCGCCCGGTGGTCGGCCGGCAATGCCTCGGCCCGAACTTCGAACGCCTTCCATTCCCTGGTGAGATCGCTGCCTGTCATGGTCTCCCAGAAGTTCATCTGCCGCCCTCCTTGAGCTTGTCGATCCGTGATTTGATGTACTCCCATTTCGCCCAGAACGTCGCGAGTTCTTCGCGCCCCGCGTCGTTGAGCGCATAGAACTTGCGCGGCGGGCCCTGCCCGGACGGTCGTTTCGTCGCCTGGACGAGCCCGTTCTTCTCCAGCCGCAGCAGGATGGTGTAAACCGTCCCCTCGACGACGTCGGCGAAGCCGAGTTCGTTCAGCCGGCGCGTGATGGCGTACCCGTAGGTCTCCTCGCTGCCGATGATTTCAAGCACGCAGCCCTCAAGCGTGCCCTTCAGCATCTCCGTCAGGTCGTCCATCGTGGGTCCTCTTCGATCTCTTGGTATCTTGTAGTACCGAGTACCACTACACGGTACCACCGAGTAGTGAACCGTGCCAAGCAAGCGGCGAGCACAGACCAGGAAACGATTCGAACCATCGGCGCCGCACTCGGGCCGCAGGTGGATCTCGACGCGCTGGTGGAGGCGATTGCCCGCTTCACCCCCGCCGACATCGGTCACGCGGCGCGCACGGCGGCGCAGACCGCGTTCGAACGCCATCTCGCGCGCGGGGGACCACCCGGAGCCGTACCGGGCTCACGGACGACTACCTGGACGCGATCGGGAGCACCCGCGGCACGCTGACGGATGGGGACATCCCCGCCTTCGAGCGCGACCTCAGTATCGCGGCGCGGGTGTGACCCGGAAGAGGCGGGCGGCGTTGTCGTGGCAGACCGCGCGCAGCCAGCCGTCCCCGAGGCCGAGCCGGGCGAGGGCCTCCAGCGCCTCCGCGTACGGATAGGGGATGTTCGGGAAGTCGCTGCCGAACAGGATCCGGTCCTCCAGGTCGAGCAGCCGGGGAAGCTCGCTCCGGGGGAAGGGCGTGGCCTCCTCGGTGAAGTCGGTGAACGCCATCGTCGTGTCCAGGTGGACGTACGGGTACCGGGCGGCCAGGTCGAGGAAACCGGAGTACTCCGGCAGGCCCATGTGCGCGACGATCAGCCGCAGCCGGGGGTGGCGGGCGAGCACGGCGCCGATCGGCCCCGGCCCGGTGTGCCGTCCCGGCGCGGGACCCGAGCCGCAGTGCGCCACGACGGGGACGCCCGCCTCCGCGAGCAGGCCCCAAACGCCGTCCAGCAGCGGGTCGGCGGGATCGTAGGCGCCCACCTGGAGGTGCGCCTTGAACACCCGCGCGCCCGCCTCGATCGCCTCGGCGACGTACCGCGTGACGCCGGGCTCGGGGAAGAAGGTCGCGGTGTGCAGGCAGCCGGGGGTGCGTTCGGCGAAGTCGGCGGCCCAGCCGTTCAGCCAGGTCGCCATGTCCGGCTTGTGGGGATAGAGCATCGAAGTGAAGGTCAGGACGCCGAAGGACCGCAGCCGCGCGACACGGTCCTTCTCCTCAAGGCGATAGGCGATCGGCCAAGGTCGCGCGGTCAGCGGGCCCACGGCGTCGAAGTACGCCCAGACCTTCGCCAGGACCCGCTCCGGCATGAAATGCGTGTGCACGTCGATCAGCCCGGGAAGGCCGAGGCCCCGCCAGAAGGCGGTCACCCGGCGGATCTCCTCCGCACTCGAATCGGTCATAGCGCTTTACGGTAGCTCGAACCGTGGTTGCCCATTAAGCGAGGTTCGCCGCCGGCCGCTCCCGCAGACGCGGGGCCGGTTTCCAACGCCGCAATTGCGGGAGTTTTGGTGATTTGTCCGGCTAGTCCGGGATTTCGGGTGACTGGTACGATCTTTGCCCTTTGAAACCTACAACGGTTAACGGGGCACAAGTGATGAGTGAGCCCAGTTATCACCAGGGGTATCAGCCTGGACCGTCTCAGTGGCAGGGGCCGCCACCGGGGCAACCGCAGGCTTTCCCACCGGGCGAGTGGCAGGGCGGGCCGCCGGCGCCGCCGTACGGGCATCCGCAGGCGCCGCCGTACGGGCCCGCCTCGGCACCACCGCCGGGGCCGCACCAGGGCCTTCCTCCCGACGTCTCGCAGGGCTCTCCCCACGGCTTTCCGCAGGGACCTCCGCCCGGCGTCTCGCAGGGGCCTCTTCCCGGCCCGCCCGTCGGCCCGCCGCAGGGTCCTCCCGCGGGGCCTTTCGGAGCGCAGTGGCAGCAGCCCTGGCAGGGCGGGCCCACGCCGCCACCCCCGCCCCCTTCCAAGCGAGGGCCGGGGCGGTGGGTGATCCTCGGCGTGCTGTCCCTCGTCCTGGTCGTCGGGGGCGGCGCGGGCGTCGGCTTCATCCTGCGGGACAAGGGCGACGAGCAAGCCCAGGAGCAGGGGAAGGGGAAGGGCGCGACCGATCCCTCCACGATCACCGTCACGGACGAGGAGATCAAGGCGCTGCTCGATCAGCACAGCAAGGCGCTCGCCGCCGGCGACGCGGCCGCGTTCACCTCGATCTTCGACAAGAAGAACGCCGCCCTGGTCCGCGACCAGACGCGCGTCCTCGCCAACCTGCGCAAGATGCCCCTCAGTGAGATGTCCTACAAGGCGCGGCAGCGTGACGGCCGCGCCGAGGACAGCTTCGGGCGTGGGGTGAAGTTCACCCAAGACGTCGCCTTCGTCCACCGCTTCGCCGGGATCGACCTGCGTCCGGTCTCGGAGTGGTACCGCTGGACGATCGAGAAGGCGTCGGCCGACGCGCCCCTGGTCGTCACCAAGGTGACCGGCGCCCCGCCCCCGTGGACATCGAGCGGTGGGGCATCCAAGACGGTGTACTACCCGGGGCCGTGGGACATCTGGCCGGACGTCACCGTGGTGAAGGCGGGCGGCAACGTGATCCTCGCCCGGCCGCAGGACGCCGCCCTGGCCCAGCGCGTCGCCCCGGCCGTGGCCGGGGCCGCCACGGCGAACCTCGCGTACTGGAAGCGCAACGGCGACCCCGACGCCCAGGTGCCCGCCGGGTTCGTGGTCGCGCTGGTGAAGGGCAAGGCACAGCTCGGCAACCTGTTCCGCAAGACGAAGGCGAACGAGGCGGGCGTCTCCATCGGCATGCCGACCTGGCAATCGCTGGGAGACACCGTAAAGATCGGTGGCACCCGTGTCGTCATGGACACGACGTCGGCGTTCTTCGACGACGCGGAGGGCATCTCCGAGATCAGCAAACACGAGCTGGCGCACTCGCTGATCGCCGGCCTGGACAGTGCCGAGTTCTCCCTGTTCGGCAAGCCGAACTGGATCGTTGAAGGCTTCGCCGAATACGTCGCGAATCGGGACCGACCGATCGAACGGAGCCGGCGCTTCGGGGAGGGGCGGGCCTACCTGGCCGGGCAGCTCGGCCAGCCCTTCTACGGCGGGCTGCCGGACAACCCCACCTGGGACAGCAAGGGCATGACGAGCGTCCACTACCTGATGGGACACCTCGCCATGCGGTACATCGCCGAGCGATACGGCGACCAGAAGCTGGTCGCGGGCGTGGTCGCCGCCTACCGGGCGAACGGCGACGACAGCGAGGCGGCGCTGTTCCAGGAGTTGGGCGTGAGCAAGACGGACTTCGAGCAGCAGTGGGCGGCCTACGTCCGCCGTGTGCTCGCCTGATCGGGGAGCGAAGATGACGGAGCAGCACACCGGGGACCCCTACGGCGACAGGCCGGCGCCCTCGCCCTGGGGGCCGCAGTATCAGTCTCAGCCCGGCCAGCCGATGGATCCGAGCTACCAGTCTCAGCCCGGCCCGCCGGTGGGCCCGAGCTATCAGCCGCAGCCCTCTGCGGGGACGTGGCCGAACCCGCCTGCCGGAGATCCGCAGTCGCCGTACGGGCAGCAGATCCCGCAGGGGCACCCTCAGTTTCAGCCTCCGCCGGGGCAACCGGTGGATCCGCGCTACCAGCAGCAGCCCATGCAGCCGCCCCCGCCCGGCTATTCTCCGCAGCCGCCGCAGGGGTACGCGCAGCCGCCGTACCAGCAGCAGGCAACGGCGCCCTACCCGCAGCAGGCGACGGCGTCCTACCCGCAGCAGGCGACGGCGCCTTACCCGCAGCAGCCGCCGCCCGGATATGCGCAGCCCCCGTACACGCAGCAGGGACCGTTCGGTTATCCGCAGCAGGAGGGCCCGGCGGGGCCGGCGGGGCCGGAGGGGCCGGCCAAGAAGAAGGGCAAGACGACGCTGTTCGTCGCGCTCGGCCTGGTGGTGCTGCTGGCGGCCGGCGGCGGCACCGCGTGGCTGGTGGCCAAGGGAGGTCCGGGAGGAGGCGGCGGCGCCTCCGCCGGAGGCACGGCCTGGGACGTGCCGCTGCCCAACGCCGGAAGCGGGGACTTCACCTCGGGCTACGCCTACGGAACCTGGATGACCGACACCGCCGTCATCCGGGCCCAGCGGGACGGCGTGCTCGCGTACAACCTGAAATCGGGCGCGCGAGCCTGGGGCATCCCATCGCCCGGTGAGGAGCTGTGCGGCGCGACCCCCGAGCTCACGGAAGGCAAGGGCGCCATCGCCTACGGCACCTCCGGACTGTGCGACCACCTGACCGGTCTGGACGCCGCCACGGGCAAGCTCACCTGGAAGGTCAAGATCCCTGCGGAGAAGTCCCGGCTCGCCAACTCGCGCACCGTCCCTCGGATCATGAGTGCGGGCGGCATGGCCATCCTGTACGTGGACCGCGCACTGTACGGCTATCGCCTCTCGGACGGACGGAGGACGTGGGGCCTGAAGTCGGACGCGGCATGCGGCGCCAAGGACGTCAACGCGAATGGTGACCGGGTGGCCGTCCTGCTGAGGTGCTACACCGGCGGCGGTTCGAGCACCAGAGTCATGACGCTCGATCCCGTCACCGGCAAGCTCGTCCGGGAACACAAGATCGGCGACGTGGGCCTGATGGGCTCCGTGCTGTCGGCGGTGCCGACGATCATCCAGCGCGAGGAGGGCGGGGGGAACGTGTTCACCGTGCTCGACGACAAGGGCGGGAATCCGGTCGAGATCAAGACCGGCCATGTGGACATGCTCGCCATGAACAGGGTCGCCTTCATCGACGGCGCATTCGAACTTCGCAGGTACGCCGTGCACGGCAACCGGCTCTATCTCGCCACCTTCGCCCAGAACGTGCCGGGGCAGATGCGCTCGGCGGACAAGGCGCTGGCCTTCGACCTCACCACCGGAAAGCAACTGTGGCAGTCGTCGGGCACGCACGCCACGAAGCTCAACTACGTACGGGCCGACGACCGGGGGCTGCTCGCGCTGGAGGCGGGCGACCGTCGCGATCTCGCCCCGCGCCTGGTCCGCCTTGACGCCGCCACCGGCGCCGCCACGTCGGTCGCCGAGCTGCCGCAGAAGTACGGCACGGACGGTGATGGGGCGCGGGTGTTCGAGCGGAACGGCACGGTCGTCATCGTGCCGTGGACGTCCGTCGCCACGAAGTTCTCGGTCATCTGCGTCGACACCAAGGGGGATTGACGCCGCGCCGGGCCCGCTCGAGGGGAGATCGAGACGGTGCCCGGCGGCCGCTCTCCCCGGTGTCGTGCCGCCCGCGCATCGCGATCGCGTGCGGCCGGCCACCATCTACGCCACGCCGTGGCGTAGATGGTGGGCGCGGGTCATGGCTCGGGGTCGAGCCGGGCGAGGAGCGCGGTGAGGGTCGCGCCCAGTGGGGCGTCGAAGGTCAGGAGGGCGTCGGTGTCGCCCCGGGTGGGCCCCCGATTGATGATCACGATGGGGATGTCCCGCCCGGCGGCGTGCCGTACGAACCGGTAGCCCGACATCACGGTCAGCGACGAGCCGAGGACCAGCACCATGCCGGCGCGCTCGATCAGCCGATAGCAGTCGTCGACCCGCGTGCGGGGCACGTTCTCGCCGAAGAAGATCACGTCCGGCTTGAGTACGCCGCCGCAGCCGGGGCAGCCCACGACCTGGAAGGCGTCGACCCGGTCGTCGGCGAGCACGGCGTCGCCGTCCGGGTTGATCGCGCCGACCTCGGCGTGCCAGTCGGGGTTGGCCGCACGCAGGCGGTCGTCCAGCGCCTGGCGCGGGGTGCGCGCGCCGCACCCGAGGCAGCGCACCCGATCGAGGCTGCCGTGCAGTTCGATCACGTCCCGGGCGCCGGAGGACTGGTGCAGGCCGTCCACGTTCTGGGTGATGACGCCGGCGAGCAACCCGCGGCGCTGGAGGCCGGTCACCGCCCGATGGCCCGCGTTGGGGGCGGCGCGGGCGATGTGCCGCCAGCCGAGGTGGCTGCGCGCCCAATAGCGCCGACGCGCGGCGGCGCTGCCGACGAAGGTCTGGTAGGTCATGGGGTCAGCCCGCCGCCTGCGACCGCTTTCGCCGCGATAGTCGGGGATGCCGGACTCGGTGGACAGGCCGGCCCCGCTCAGGACCACCACGTCGCCGTCCGCGACAAGGTCGGCCAGCAGGCGGAAGTGCGTGTCGGTGACCGCGTCCGTCTCGCCGGAGCACGTTCCGGGTGAGCCGAGCAGTGTCCCGGACATACCACCCGATTCTGCGCCTACCACCCGAGTCATTCCTCTATGGTGCCGGACTTCCTCTGATGCCGTACGGCCGAGGTGGTGAAGGTCATCGCTGCACCGGTGTGCGGTCTCGGCGCGCCCGGTGTCAGATCCGGTCGCCGGGGGAGAGGCGGGCGTGCGCCTCCCGGGCGCGGCGCTCGGCGGTCGCCGCGCTGTAGCGCTGAACCATCGCCAGGGAGTTCCACCCGCCCACGCGCATCAGGTCGATCGGGTCGCCTCCGGCGTCGAGGAACGACTCCGCCATGGTGGTCCGGAACCGGTGGGTATGGACGCCGGAAATGTCCGCCTGCTTGGCCCGGCGCTTGAGCATCTGCAGGATGCCCGTCGTCGTCAGCCGCCGATCACCCCCGGCCGCCGTACGGCCGCGCTCGGGCAGCCACAGCCACGGGCTGCCCGCGTGGGCGTGCCGGGCGCGGGCGCGGATGTAGCGGTCGATCGAGGCGGCCGTCTTGCGGCCGATGGGCGCCAACCGCATCCGGTCTTCCTTGAGCCGGATCCGCAGCGCGTGCTGGCTCAGGAACACGTCGGTGAGCTCGTCGTCCTCGGGGTGGTAGCGCAGCCCGGCCAGGCTCGATCCGCGTACGCCGTTGTCCAGCAGGACCCGCATGATCGCGGTGTCGCGGCGGTCGATGAAGGTGGCGCCCGAGCAGGTCATGAGCATCCGCTTCAGCTCGTGCTCACTGAGGGGCTCGGCGGGCCGCGTCACGACCTCGGGCGGTGCGACGCCGACCATCGGAGAGACCCCGTCCAGCTCCTCTTCGGCGATCAGCCAGTTGAACAGAACCCGCAGGTTGCGGAAGTGCTTGTGTGCGTCCCCGGGGCTGTGTGCGGTGAGATCCCCGCACCCGCAGGGGCGTGTGCGCTCGCCGTCGGTCCAGCAGCCGTACAGGCGCGCGGCGAGGAAGGCGCGCAGGTGCTCGGCCCGGATCTTGGAGATCTGCTGGGGCATGTCATGCTTAGCGAGGTACTCGGTGAGCAGCCGTGCCGAGTGGAGGTAACTGGTGATCGTTCCAGCGGCGAGCTCCTCGCTTTCGAGCGCCAGCCTCCATGAAGGCATGAGGTCGCAGAGGAGTGGGGATCTACCCATCGGGGTTGCTCCAAATCCGATGCTGTTTCATCGGTGCGCGGCTATGCTACCTTATGCCATGGTCAGCAAAAGTGCTGGTCAATCCCATTAATCCAGCGCCCTTAGCTCAGCCGGATAGAGCATCGGACTTCTAATCCGACGGTCGGGGGTTCGAATCCCTCAGGGCGCGCTCTTCATACCAGGTCACATCCCGTGTGACCTGGTCTTTTTACTTGGCACGGCATGTGCCGCCCATTCAGCCGTAGGTCACTGAGAGCTGCCGTTTGTCGCTGATCGCGGGATATACGCGGGATGGAATCGCTGACGTTTCCGCAGGTCGAGGGCCAGTTTCCGGATGTCTGCGGGATGAATCCAAGGTACGCCGAAGGGTCCCGGAGTGATCCGAGACCCTTCGTATTCTCGTGCTTGCGTTGGATCATGCGACGAGAGCATCCATGATCCGTTGGTTGGCCACATCGCGTTGCCCATCGATGCACTTGGCGTAGACCCTGAGCATGACGTCGACTCCGTGACCGGCCCGTTCCGCGGCTTCCGGGGCGTGAACCCCGGCGTTCAGCCAGAGCGAGACGGCCGCGTGCCGCAGGTCGTACGGCCGGGCCGCCAGGGGAGAAGCGACCTGGTCGGGTGCGAGCGCGTAGGTTCGAGCTTCCTTCCAGATCTTCGCGTAGGCCGAGCCGGAGATCACGCCGCCCGTCCGCGTGCGGAACAGCCGCCCATCGTCGCCGACGCCGTACCGGTCGAGGTGGTCGCGGGCCGTCTGCGGGGACGTCGTGGCCGCCGTCAGGGCGTCCGGCGGATCGGCGGGTGCGGGCGGCAATCCAGCACGTAGCTCTCAGCCGGAACTGTTCGGCCATGTAGCCTACGACCCGACCGTCTCCCGCTGGACGACCGCCGCACCTGGCCGCGACAGTTCGTTGCCTGTCGCCGTACCGGGGCCGTCCTCCCGGCCGGCGATGGCGCTTGGCTGCTGTGGCGGTCAATCCTCCGAGGGCTCGGGGTGGTTCTTGCCGTCCAGGCCGGGGCCGTAGGAAGCATGTCCCCGAGGCAGCGACGGATCAAAGGCTGGGCTATACCCCTGTGTGGGCCGTCCGCCGTTGCGCTTCTTCAATCCGGCGAGATCATGACGTAGCCCCGCGAGAATCGACCGCAAGCGTCCCTTCACGGCATCGTCCTTCCTGCCTTGTGTTTTCAGGTTAGCAGGCGGACATGCGGATCGTATTAGCAGGTGACACGCAGATAATTGAGAGACTGGACGCTCTTGTGATAAGCGCCGTTCACCGCGTATCCATCCGTGACTACGCGGTACTCTTCATTTCCGGTTCCGGAACAGTCGTATATTCCGTCGCGCTGGAGGAAGTCGATGTAGGCGTTGCCGGAGTCGACGACTTTCTTGTTCTGCCATAGCCCCGCTCCCAGGTAGCGCTGGAGGGTCACCTTGACTCGCTGGGGAGACCACCCCGTCCCCGTGCACGACTGGAAGCCTTCGAACTCGATGGTGTTCGCGAACTTGCTCGGGTCGCTGGCGTAGACCGTGCACACCCACGGAGCGGCCGCCACCTCCGAAGCGGCTGCTGCGGGGCCGTGCTGGGCGCCAGAGAGCGGAAGGTCGTCGCTGAATGCCGGAATGAGCTCGACCGTCGGCTCCGCCTGCGATTCCGCGTATGCGATCGCTCCGGTTCCAACCGGAAGAGCGGCGGCGAAAAGAAGGACAGCTGAGCTCGCGAGGAGGCGTCGCATGGATTCCCTTTCGCTCTGGTGAGACTGCTGAAATCGCAAAATCTCACAGAGCCGCATTGCGGTCACAAAGAATCGAGAAATTGCGAAATCAGGAAATCAGGAAATCGGGGCATCCTGATTTCCTGATTTGACGCCACCTCGCCAGCAGCGAACTTTACCTCAACGCGAATTGACCGATACTGCCAGTGACGTTTTCTCAGTGAATTTCAGCTGATCCGTCGATGTTCGAAGTGGACGAGAACGAGTGCGGCGCGTACAAGGTCGCCGATCCGGCTGGGGCTGAGCGTGGTGTGTTTCAGGGCCGTCCAGCGTTCGGTGAGGAGGGCGAAGCCGCGTTCGCCGAGGCTGCGTAGCGCTCGTTGTAGGGCGTTGCGGGCGCGGTTGTCGACGCTGAGCATGTTGCCATCAGCGGGTTGCTTGAACGGAACGACGATGCCGTGACCTGCACCTTGATAGCCGGGGTCGGCCAGGACGGGCATGGCCTTGGCGTACGGGTAGACGGCAGGAAGCACGTGACGGCGAGCAGCTTCGATATCGACGACACCGCCGGGACTGTAACCAGCGCGCGGGCGATCTGCGCGAGGGCGTCGTCACCCATCAGTGCCTTCGCGAGGCCGTGGTTGGCCACCGCGTCGTAGAAGGCCAGCTCGGCGTGGTTGAGTGGAGGGTCGAAGCGCTCGCCGCGCCGGGCCTCCGCGGAGACCTCCTTGGCCATGGCGACCAGCTCGGCAATCATTTCGGCGCTGCTGAGCTGCTGCCGCATGTAGCGGATCATCAGGTCTTCGAGTTTCTCGGCGGGTCGATGATCTGCTTCATGTCCCGCCAGCCACGCTCGACCTCCAGCAGTTGCTTGTAGCCGACGGCGATGTCGGCGGTGCTCAGTGTGGGATCGGAGCAGCGCAGCTGGTACTTGCCGTCCAGGTTGGCTTCGGCCTTGATCGCGGCGTGGTCGATGCGCAGCAGACCGCCGGGTGTGGTGCGCAGGTAGCGGGCCAGGTCTCGCTTGGTGGAGATGACCCCGCGCAGCTCAGCCCGCTTGGTTGCGCTCAGCTTGTCGGAGCCGTCGATCAGTTCGTGGAGCTGGGCGACCAGGCGGGCGCGGATGGCGGCGTCCCGGATGGCGCCGTCGGGGTTGAAGCAGATCACGAACCGGTCGGTGTGTGAGGTTCCCCGCAGCCGTCCGCCGCGACTGCCGCAGTCCTTCTTCGCACCAACCTGCGAACTGTCAACTCCCTTCCGATGGCGATCAGCGAAAGGCCCCGGCATGTCCCGGGCGGTGTGCGCGGGACATGCCGGGGCCGGCTGCCAGATCCGTGAAAGTTAGCAGCCCGGCGGGCTGGTCGGCGGGCGCCAGCCGTCACACCAGTTCGCCGGCGGTCCCCAGATCTGCCCGACCGAGGGAAGGCCAGTTCCGGTGGTCAGGTCCTTCACCTCGTAGGTGACGAGGTAGACCTGGTTACCGATTTTCGGGTAGTAGACTCCGCCGACAATGGGTCCCCAGAACATCCAGCGCTCATTTTTGCCGGCGCTTGAGGGCTTGCTGGCGTCGTAGTAGTGATCATGGGTGAATACCGTCAGGTCCCTGAAATCGTAGCTGACGACCTGCAGATGCATCGTGACCGCGCACTTGGGGCCGTTGAGATATCCGGTGGCGAAGAGGAAGGCACCACCGATGGGCCCGCTGCCGGGCCTGGCGGATGCTTGCTCCCAGTCGCCCTGGAATCTGCACCTGCCGTTGCTGACGTCGACCAACCGCTTCGGATGGGTCACCGAAACCCACTGGCCGGCCGCCGCCGCCGCGAGCGCCGTCTTCCCCACCGGGGCTGGGCTCGCCGCGGTGCCTGCCATGGTGGCCGTGGATGTGCTGGTCACCGAGGTCGTTGTGTCCGGGCCCGGCGAGTAGGTGGTGGCGGTATGCAGGGTCCACGATTCGTTGGGGAGGTTACGGGCCACGACGGCGACTGCCTTGGCGCCTGCGAGGGTGCTGGCGTTGGAAATGGAGAGCACACAGGTGCTACAGAAGCTGATGGCGCTCTTGAGCTGGATCTCTGAGCTGGCCGGGCCGACCTGCTGGATCCACTGCTGCTCGGCGCCGGATCCACAGGGCGCTTGGAAGGCCTGCGCACTGCTGGGGGTGTTGGTCGTGCCGATCGACAGGCACAGCCCGCTGTTGGTGTTCTTGAGTTGCCGCCCTGTGGTCCCGTACCAGGTCCACTGTTGTTCGGTTCCGCTGGAGCAGGGCTGCTGTACGGCAAGGGCGCCGGCGGCGGTGCTGGCTCCGGCGATCGCCAGGCAGCTGCCGCTGTTGGCGTTGCGGATCCGGTAGCTGGGCGCTGCCGGGTCGGCAAGCGCCCGGTCACCGCCGCCGCAGGCTTCCGGTGCCAGAGGAGTGAAGCCATAGGTCTCGATGAGCCCGGTGTTCCGGCAGATCAGCGAGTCTTTGCCGGTGAAGGCCTCCCGCCACGGGCTCACCCGCTGCTTCTCCGCGGGGACCACGTTGTACAACCGGTGCACCAGCGGCCGGCCGTAGCCGGTGTTGAGCACGAACGGCCGCTTCACCACCCCGCCGCCCTGGACGAGCCCGCCCAGCGTGAGTGCGTTGCGGTTATCCGGGACCGCCACGCCGTTGTCGTACCCGAGCATTTGACGGATGTACTCGGCGATGGAGTAGGGCATGATCTGATTGCCCCACTCCTGGAAGGACCCTGTATTGGGCTGGATCGGGACGCTGCCGTGAGTGGTGGTGCTGATACACGGGTAACGGCCCGCGGACATGTCGGCCTCGGTGATGCCCATCATCTTCAGCCACGCCGTCCGGACCGGGCTCGCGACTGGCAGCAGCGGATACACCGCTTTCCCGTCGACCTGCGTCATCCGGCACTGGTAGATGTCCTTCAACTCATCGAGGGTCAGGTCCCGTTGGTACTGACTGCGGATGGTGTAGCTGACCCCGTCAGGGAACGCCGCCGTGTTGGGCACCACAGGACCCTGCCCATTGGTCTCCGGCGCCCCGATGATGTTCCCCAGCCGGTAGTTCCACGTGTGCTTCGCCCACTGCCCGATCGAATACGGCACGATCGCGTACTCGTCCGATGTCAGCACGCTGGGGTCATTCTCGGAGATCGGACGCCCATTGAGGGTGGTGTCCTTGACGCACGGGTACTTCCCGTTGCTCAGGTCCGCCTCGCTGATATTGAGGGCCGCCAGCCACTCACTGCGCAGCTGCGACCCCGATGCCGGAAGCAGAGGATGGTACTGCGTCGTAGTAGCCGCACAGGTATAGATCGCGCGCAGGTAATCCAAGCTCGGCTCGTGCAGCGGGCTCCTCTGGTCCACCACATACGTGATCCCGTCCAACGCGTACGGCAGGTAGGTCACATTGGCGACCGGGGAGTTCAACTGCGGGGTGGTGGGCTCGCCTGCCAGCCGGGCGAAATCAAGACACCCGTCGGCCACCGCCATCGAGTAGCCCAAGGCGCCCAGCCCGCCGGCGTCGCCCGCCGGGCGGTTCAGCGTGCAGTACGGATTCGTCGTGGGGCTCTTGGTGGTGAACGTGCTCGACAGCTGGCTGCTGGCCGCCTCGTAGGAGGCCAGCACCTTCTGCCCGTTCACCGTCACCGCGTCCGCCATCGCGTTCATCAGTTCCTGTGTCGTCGCCGACCCGCCGCCGGCGAGCGCTCGGTAGGTGGGTGCTCCGGTCGGATCCGCATGTGCGCTCTGGACGGGCATCGCGCTCATCAAGGTCGCAAACATGGTCACGCCCAGCGATGCGGCCAACAATCTGAACCGGCCGGTCTTCCTACTTTTCCGCCATAAGCTATTCAAGCGCTTTCCCCTTATGTTCACATGTCGGACGGAAACCAGCCATCAAAGAAAATGATCTTGGCATTGAGGAGGCCGGAGCGGTTGAGCGTGACCACGCAGTTGGAGCTGCCGTCGTAGGCGAGTTAGATCGTCGCCATGAGGCTTCCCCGCCCTGCGTTCAGGTCGTGGTGGTCGATGACGGAGTAGCGGGAACCGCACACCGTCGCGGGGTTGCAGGGGGTCGTCGCCGCCTGGGAGGGGGTGGCGGCGAACAGGGCGCACGCGGCAGCGCCGGTGAGCGCCGGCGTCTGGACGATCTTATTTATTCGGGCCGCCCCTTCTGGACGGTGAATGGAAGATGATCACAAGTTGATGAGAAAATAACGTTTTCTCACCGAGATCGACTCGGACAGTAGTGCTTTCCTGGGCAGGAACAGGCATGCTCGTGCAGATACTCGGATGAATGCCAGGAGTCCCAAAAAAGGACGTGGAGCCTCCAGTAGAAGGGGTCTCACCACAAGATCCTCGCACCGAGAAAGCTCCACGTGATCGCCTATCGAGCCACGCTCGACGTCTCCCGTGAACTGGTCCGCTACGTCGGCCGCCTGCTGTACGCCGAGCGACGCCGCCGCGGGACACCCAAGGGCTCGCGGCGTCTGACCTGCTTCCACCATGCCCTGTTCGCCCTGGCCTGGTTCCGCTCCAAGCCCAACATCCGCCTGCACGGCATCGCATGACAGCCCGTCCCGGCGGGCCCGGGAGCCGGCCGGCGCGGCGCACTTCCAGGATCGACACCTGCCGATCGGCACGATCAGCTGAGGGGCTGCCAAGAGGTGTTCGGCGCCCTGCGGATGCGCCTGTGTGTGGGCGATCAGCACGTCGCGCCCTGGAGCACGTGCTCGGTCATCAGCCGTGCGGCGCGAGTGCCCTCGTGCTCGGCGATGGCGTCGCGGATCAGCCGGTGGAACAGGTGTGAGCGCTCCATCTCGCCCCGGTCGAACTGGCGGAACGCCTGGAACACCAGGGGGACGTCGACCGTGCGGGCGAGGAGCTGGGCGAGCCGCTCGTGCCGGGCCGCGTGGATGATCGCGCTGTGGATGCGCCGGTTCGCCTCGCTGAGAGCCCGCACTCCTTCGAGCGTTCCGCCGGCGGCAACCTCGATCGACTCCGCGAACAGCGCGATGCCCTCGTCGATGCGGGCGAGATCCTCGTCGGTGATCCGGGCCGCCGTCAGCTCCGCGGCGAACGACTTGAGGAGCGCGCGCAGGGCGTAGAGATCCGCCAGCTCCTCCACCGAGACGGAACGCACCACCGCGCCCCGGTTGGGCTCGCTGCGGACGAGTCCCTCGGCCTCCAGCATGCGCAGCGACTCGCGCACCGGCGTGCGGGACAGCTCGAACTCCTTGGCGATGCGCTGCTCGATCAGCCGCTGCCCCGGCAGGTATCGACGATCGCCTGGCGGATCTGCTCGTAGGCGGTACGCGTGTTGCCCTTGGCCTCGGTCAACTCGTCCCTCGCTGCGCTGTGCTCCGACCCGGTCCCGCTTCTCGCTGGATTAGACGCAATTCGCGGGGATCAGGTCGTGGATCCATGAACCCGGCGCGGGGCCGCCACCAGGAGCTTGTCCCGTACGGCCTCGGCCACGGCCGTCGCGCCCTTCTCGCCGCGCAACGAGCACGCCTGTCCGCCGGGCGATATGGGCGTTGGAGTAGCCGTGTGCTGCGTCGAGCACGATGCGGACGCGGATAACTCGCTGGTGAGGGGCGGTGTGGGAGTAGGCCAGCTGCTTGAGGCAACGCCGTTCGGCGGTGGTCAAGACGATCTGGCGTGCGCGGGGGGCGGACACGGGCAGGCGCAGCACTTTCCATAGAGATCTGCCAGGTGACCCGCCGACAATGCCCTGAAATGCGCCGAGTGTAGGCGTACGACACGCCGAATCGGCATGATGACCTCCATGCCCGCGATCCCCGAGTCGACCAAGACCTCCCTGGCCCAGCGGCTTCGTGCTACGCCAAGGAGGCCTGGCCCCAGCTGGCCACCGTCCATGTGCGCTACCGCGCGTCCTTCGGCTACGTCGAAGGGGAGTTGGCCGACGGTGAGATGCTGCCGCTGATGAGGTTGCGCTACGGCGGTTCAGCTCACCGCTGGGGCCTTGCCATCTATTCGGCCGGCAAGGACGGCTATGAGGACCAGATCTGGTTCACCGGCAGCCCGGAAGAGTCCCTCGACCTCGTCTGCGACATCTACGTCACGAACGCCTGACCGCTGATCCAGCCCCGCACAGGATCAGCTTTTAGGTCAACCCCCGAGGGACTTCCGCCGCCGACCACTAAGCTTGCGATTTAAGCAGGTCCGGGTGTTGGTGCGGTCTGGGGTGGATAGCGCCCGATAGCAGGACTATCGCGACATAGCGGGATGCACCGGAATGTGACCGTTGTGGTACGGCGTGTCGCACCCAGGAGAGCGGCCACCATCTCCATCTTCGGTGTTGTCGAGACGCCGGAGACCCGAGAGGTGGCCGCAGATGCTCACTATCGCATCGGTGCGCGAGGTGACGGAGCACATCGGCGCATCCAGTCGGTCACATCTTCGTTCCCTGATCGATTTCCGGGCCGGCCTCCACCGGCTCTTATGGCGCCGGGCGGACGCGTTGTTCGAGCTCACCGACGCGATGCTGTGCGCTCAGGGGCCGGTGCGCTCGCCGGTGGAGTTGTCGATGGAGCCGGAGTTCCGCCGCGGGCACGGCTCGGTCTATGCCGCTTTGGATCAGGGCCGGATCGACACGGGCGGGCTGCGGCGCCTGCTGCTCGGGGTGTCTGCCGCGGCCCGGCCGGGCGAGCCGTTGATGTTCGCGCTGGACGTCACGCCGGACGCGCGACCCGACGCCGAATACGCCGATGAGCGGGTGATGGTGCAGGTTCGCGGCAAGGGCGGGGACAAGTTCCTGCCCGGCTGGCCCTACAGCCTGCTGGTGGGCGTGCAGTGGGGAGACTCCTCCTGGGTGGACCCGATCGAGGCGCGCCGGCTGCGGCCGGGCGAAGAACACACCGATGTCACCATCGAGCAGATCACCGGCCTGCTGGCCGACCTGGAGGCGACCGGCCGGCTCACCGCAGGCGATCCGCCACCGCTGATCATGCTGGACGCCGGGAACTACGCCACCGACATCACCCACGCCCTGGCCGGCCGGCACGTTCAGATCCTGGTCCGGCTGCGCGCCACCCGCGTCTTCTACGCCGACCCCGAACCCCGCCGACCCGGCGAAATGGGCGCGGGTAAGCGTCACGGCCGGGAGTTCTCCTGCTCGGATGCGGCCAAGCGGCACGCCCCGGACATCGACTTGACCGCAGGCTCGGTCCGGTACGGCACCGTGACGGTGCGCGCCTGGAAGGGCCTACATCAAAAGCTCACCCGCACCGGCCGCTGGGCCGGCCACTCCGCCGATGAGCGGCTGCCCATCGTGCGCGGCACCGTCCTGCAGATAGTCGTGGACCGGCTGCCCGACGGCCGCAGACCCACCAAAGATCTCTGGCTGTGGCACGCCGGGCCCGTCGAGGTCGACCCGGATCTGGTGGATCTGTTGTGGAAGGCCTACCTGCGTCGCTTCGACCAAGAGCATTTTCACCGGTTCGCCAAGGTCTACCTGGGCATGGCCCGCGCCCATCTGGCCTCGGCGCAGGCCACCGATCGCTGGATGCATCTGATCATGGCCGCCTACGCCCAACTTCGGCTGGCCAGTCCGCACGTCGATGATCTGCGCCGTCCCTGGCATCCACGCCCCGAACGGGGAAAGCCGCTCAGCCCGTACCGGGTCCGCCTCGGGTTTCGCCGTCTCCGCGCAAAACTCGGGACACCCACCGACTCACCGAAACTCACCCGACCCGGCCCCGGACGTCCCAAAGGATCAAGGAACCGGCCGAAGGACAAGCGTCCGCCTTACCGAAAGACCGTAACGACCGACAACGAACACCGAGAGTGACGTTAAATCGCAAGCTAAGGCAGCGCCTGCTGGTCTCGGATGATGGCCGGCGTGTGGACGTCGTGGCGTTCGCTGAACAGGTGGCGGGTGGTGGATCGGTGCCGGATTGGCTGCCGCGTGGCGGAGAAGGCCCGGACCTGTCGCGGAGATCGTAGAGATCGCCCTCCATCGCTCGCCCCTCGCCCCGCGCGACCTCCGCAGCTCTGATCCAGGAGTAGGGGTGCCGAAGAACCAGCCGCTCCGCCAGCGGGCAATTTTGCCTCCGGCAGGGCGGTGACTATCTCTTCACCAGGATTCGAAGGCGTGATCCTGTCCCGCCAGCCGCACCAGAATGCACCAAATTAGGTGATTCTTCGGCGCGGCCTTTCGTACACTCCAGCCGGTGGAGATCGATTCTGAAGTGAGCATCAGCCTGGAGCAGGATGCCGCCGCAGTGCGCAACGCGGTAGCCGCGGCACGCACCGGATTGGTTGAGCGAGAGCTGATCGCTGAGTTGGTCGCGCTGTGCGCGGTGGCGGGTGAGCACCTGCTGGTGATCGGTGCGCCGGGGACGGCCAAGTCGGAGGCCGTCCGTCGTGTCGCCGGGAGCTACTTCGAGTACCTGCTTGGGCGTTTCACCGAGCCGAACGAGGTGTTCGGTCCGGTGGATCTGCGCCGTCTGCGGGACGGCGTGGTGGAGATCGAGACCACCGGTATGTTGCCGGAGGCGGATGTCGCTTTCCTGGACGAGGTCTTCCTCGGATCGACTGCGATCTTGAATACGTTGCTGGGCATCCTCAACGAGCGCGTCTTCCGGCGTGGCCGTACGGCTGTCGCTTCACCGCTCAGGGTGTGCGTCGGCGCGGCCAACACGCTGCCCGACGATCCGGCGCTGGCGGCGTTCGCCGACAGGTTCCTGGCCAGGCTGTTCGTCGAGCCGGTCCCCGATGCGCGGCTCGAGGAGTTGCTGGAGGCGGGCTGGCGGTTGCCTCATGTGGTCAGGGAAGAGCCCGCAAACCTGATGGATGCGGTGGATCGATTGGCCACAGCGGCACGGCGATGCCAGATGTCGTCGGTCCAGCCGCTCATCGGTACCGCGATCCGCCGGCTGCGCGCGGCTGGGATCCACTTGAGCGATCGGCGGGCGGTTCGGGTTCAGCGGCTCGTTGCGGCGGCGGCCGTGCTGGACGGTCGGTGCTTCGCCTCGGCGGCGGACCTGTGGGTGCTACCACTGATCGTCCCGACCGCGGACACGCAGGCGGCAGCCAGGGAGGTTCTGGTCGACCTGGTGGAGAAGGCGGGCAACCACAGTCTGGCGTATGCCGCGGAGGAGTTCTCGCGTGGTGCGCAGGCGCGAGCAGGCAGATTGGCGGAAACCGGCCGCGCCCTGCTCAACGAGCTGGACGATACGCCGCCCGACCGCGATTTGCGTCTGCGCGTCGAGGCGACGCTGCGAGAGATCGATGCCTGGTTTGCGACCACTGACTTGACTGAGCCGCTCAGATCGGTCAGGGCGAGTCTGGCGGCAGCGGTGAGTGTGTGAGCATGGGTTTCGCTCTGGGATGGGTGCGACGGGAGCCGCCCCTGCGCGCGGTGGCGGTGGCCGGTTCGGGGTCGGTTGCGGTGTCTCTCGCGGGATCGGTTCGTTCACGGGTAGCCGAGGGTGCGGCGTTGCGGGTCGCGGCGGCCGATGACTGGCTCTTGGTGCTGGGCGACAGTGAGGATCTGCCGTGGGCCGACGGTGCCTGCTACCTGGGTCTTGACGGCGGGCTCCTGGTTCCGACCACGCGTGCGCCGATGCCGTCGGCCGTACTGTGGCGCGATCATCTGCTAGCCGGCGAGCGGGGTGGGAAGCTGGCGGTGCTGATGCCGGGTCAGGCTCTGGTCACAGACGTACCGATCCGCCCCGTCGATCCCACCAGCATCCCGCTGCTGGTGGGGAAATGAGACTTCCCACCGCTCTGGCGCCTTGGTCGGACTCGTTGTCGCACCTCACCCCCGATCTCGCGATGGCGCTCGGGCCACTGGTTCGAGGCATCCACCAGCTGGTCTCCAGACGGGAGTCGGCATGCGTCGAGCAGGGCAGCCTGGACGGCTTCGAAGGGGTGTCGAGGCGCGGCCATCCAGAGCTCATGCTCGTGTCCGAGTGGCTGCTCGCGGATGAGGCGCCGGTCGAATTCCTTCGTCGCGCGGCCCAGCGAGAACTCCTGCACCTGGCCCCTGCTGTACGCAGGCCGTCGGGCCGGGGACGGGTGGCGATGCTGGCCGACACCGGCCCTGGTCAGGCTGGGGCAGGACGTCTGGTCCAACTTGCCAGCTTGATCGTGCTGCACCGACGCGCCGTGGCTCTGGGAACCGAGCTGGCGGTCGGCATACTCGGCCAGAAGCCCGGCGGTTGGATGACCGGTGACCTGCCCGAGTTGTTGAAGGCCTGGCTGGACGGTCGACGTCCTGTGGAACCGGACGTCGACGACGTCTCAGCGTGGACCAGTGATGTCACCGAAGCCGACGAAGCGTGGATTCTGACCGGTCCCCAGCTCTCCTCGAAGCTTCCGGCGCGACGCCGAGTGGTCAGCAGCCGTGAATCGGCGTGGGGAGAGCATGGAGTAACCCACGTGCGCGTCGAGTGCAACGACATCAGCACCGAGCTCGCCGTGCCCGACGGGCCTGTCGCGGTGCGGGCGCTGCGAGGTCAGGAGTTCAAGCGTGCGCCGGTCGCCGTCAACAAACCGGAAGGCGCCACGACACTGCGCTTTCCGATTTTCCCCAGCTCGGCGCGGCGGATTCTGGCGCGCGGTGAGACCGCGAACGAACTCGTCTCCGTCCAGGTGCCCCAGACCGCAGGCCGACGGGCGGCCACACCGCGCCTGCACCGTCTCGCTGGGCCGATCCTGGCCGCCTCCGTTCTCGGTAATCGCATCGTCGTTGTGATCGAGCAAGACCGAATGCTGCGCGTGCACGTGATCGGGAATCCGTTGGGCAAGGTGAAGTGCGTGTCCGTCCCGATCGAAGCCCTCGATCTCGACCTGAGGGATATCGAGCAGATCTGCTCGGAAGGACTTGCCCCGTTGTTCTACCAGTCCGGAGACGTCATCAGCCCACTCGGCGGTGACGACTGGTGGCGACTCAGACCGGACAGCCCCGCCTACCGGACGGACCTCGTTGCCATCGCGCCGTCGACCGGCAGCCAGTTCGATCAGCCCCACTTCGTCACGTGGGGACCGCACGGCAAACACGTGTCCGTCCCCGGAAGCTTCAAGCGGATCGAGCCGGAAGACGATGTCGTGGTGCTGGGCGGCGGTGGATACGCACGATCGACCGATGCTCAAACATGGCACGTCGTCCACCCGCGCGGTGTGCGGGCCGGCATCACAGTCGAACCGGAATCCAGCGTCCTCGGGCTTGCCTTCGACGAAAACGAGCCGATGCTGGTGACCGCTGGTAGGGGCGGAGTCCTGCTCCGATTGGTACGCCCGTCGGGCACACGGGCCCTGACCGGCTGGTCAGGGCTGCCAAGCCTGCCCGTCATCCATCCGACCCAGCCGCTGATCGCGGCAATGGACGAAACCGGCCGGCTGAAGGTGGGCGACCTCATCACCGGAGAGACCCTGCTTCGGGTGGCGACGAGCAGATGAGCGCTCAGGACGGATTCCGCGGCCGAGTCTGCGCGGCGGGCTTCATCGTCGATGTCCCGTTGATCGGCGAGCCGGAGGCCCGTCGTCGTGTGATCGAACACTGGCAGGACGGTGCCGAACTGCGCGTGCTTCCCGACGCGCGCTGGCTGCTACGGCTCCCCGAACACGTCGATGTGCGAGCGGAACTGGCTCCGGGCCTACCGGTCCGCGCCGTCGCGGGCAGCCTCGTGTCACCCGGTGCGGACGGCTCTCAACCCGGAGAGATCACCTGGATGCACGCGGGCGACACGCGGACGGAACAGATCGAGGCACTGCCCGTTCTTCGCCCCGCCGATTGGCTGGACTCGACAGGACTACGGATCACTGAGCTCAAGTCGATCCAAGCCCCAGAACGGTCAGTCTCCCCGGTCGAGCAGTTGGACAAGGTCGAAGCGCCCGATCTGCGGGCTGCCGCCAAGATCGGACGCTCGTCCTCCCGCGCCGAACGAGCGATGGCGCAATTGCACGGCAGCCGCGCAGGCGAACCCACGGGGAGGGTATGGCACAGCCTGCTCGCAGGTCTTCTGCCCTTCGTCGGAATGATCGGAACCGCGGCTTTGGCGGTCGCTGTCATAGCGCTCATTGCGGTCATGCTCCGAGGCTCCGGCTTGCACATCGGGCCTTTGGGAGTGGTGGGGATCACGATGATCCTTTACCGCCTCCTACGTCGCGGCCGAGCCGACACGATCACGGGGAGGGCGGGAGGGTACCGCGACCCACGCTGGCAACGCGTCCGTAGCGCATTGGCCCGGCTGACTCTCAGGACTCCCGCCGTGCCGCTCGTGGAGCGCCGTCATCAGAGATACCTGCGGGAGCTCGCACGCGCGTTTGAACAACGCCGATGGGACGATGCGCTGCGCGAAGCGATCGCGCTCGGTGGCGCCGACGCGGAAAGCCGCCTGTTGACCATGCGACTCCCCGAACGTCGAGGTGAACTACGTCCATCTCCGACCGCTGGTTCGGGAGCAGCGGCCTTGCCTTACGGCCCGACGATTTATCAGCACCTTCACGGTCTTTATCGGACCGCGGCGAAGGAACTGGAGAGTGGTGGGCGTGTGGAGGAGGCCGCGTTCGTTCTGGCCGACCTCCTCAACGCCCCCGGCGAGGCGGTCGATCTCCTCGAACGCCACAAGAGATGGCGGATGGCCGCAGAACTCGCCGAGGGGCGCGAACTGTCGCCAGATCTCGTGGTACGGCTGTGGTGGCAGGCGGGTAACCGCGACCGCGCCATCGACATCGCCCGATCTCGTGGCGCGTTCGCCACGGGGATCCTCCATCTGGCTCGCGTCGATGCCGACGCCGCCCGGGATCTCCGCAGGGCCTGGGTACACGACAGACAAGCCGCCGCAGACCATGTGGGCGCGGTCGAGGCCGCCTGGCCTGAGGAGACACTGCGTCCTCTGGTCGTCGCCGACATCCAGGCGGGAATCGCGCTCGGGGGCCCTGACGCGGCATACCTGTTCGCCTATCTCACTGCTTTCCGGCCCAGTGAAGCCGCATGCCGTACGGCGCGGGCATTGTTGGGCGGCAGCGATGCCGATGGCCTGGTCGCCAGGGCCAGATTCGGCACGGCGTTCGCACAGCTTCAGTGCGCCGATCCGGCAGCCGACCGCGCCATTGCCACCGCCGGGCTGCGGGCGCTTGTCCGGGACGGGGGCTGGGCGCTCGACGGGAGCACACTCGATCGTGTGACCAAGGCGCTGTCGGGCCGGGCGGATCCGCTGGCCGCTGCCGACCTCCCCAGACCCGTACGTCGCCGCCCCCGGCCGCAGGAGGAGCTGTTGTCCGTCACCGCGGGCCCTCCCGGGACGGTCGCCGTCTTCGACGCCGCCGTTCTGGGCGGCGGGGCAGTACTCGTCGCCTGTGGTGATGCGGGTACATTCCTGCTTACCCGGGATGGCCGAGTGCGAGCACGCTGGGGTATCCCGGCGCACCAACTGGTTGTCGCCGACCATGGTGGCACGGCGCTCTTAGTGACGCATCGCGAGTCCGTTAGCGATGTGCACCGGCTGGACCTTGTCACTCGCAGGGCCCGTCACTGGACCAGCCTGCGCGTCCACAAGATCCTGTCGTCCTACGATGGCGGGCTGCTGATCGCCCTTGGCGAAGAAGGCATCGTCGTCTTCGATGTCCTCGCCGTCCATCCCCGCGTGGTCTGGCGCGAGATGACGGACGCCAGCACGATCCTGTCCGCCAACCGCACGCCTTCGAGCATCACGGCTTTGGGATTGATCCCTGTGGCCGGCCGACCCGGCAGTCACCTACTTCAGGCATGGAGATGGGACCTGCCCACGTGGACACTACGCGGACGGACCTCTGTGGAATCGGACCAATCGGTCGGTGTGCAGGTCTTGGCCTCCGGCGGCGTGCTGAGCCCTCATCTCCACGGTGATCCGGTGGTTTCGACAGACGGAGACGTCTACTCAACCGTCTCGGCCAGCATTGCGAGCGTGAGGGGACCCGCAGGAGACGTGATGTTCCGTGCAGTCTTCCCTGAGACTGATGGCCAGGCATTGGGGCTACGGTCTCATGCCGGCATCACAACGGTCTTTGATCACAGGGGCCGGGTCGTGGCCGTGGATACGTGCGGTGATGTCCAGGCCAACCTCCGCGTGCGAACGTAGTGACCACGGGCAGCAACTCGCTGGTCAGGGGCAGGCCCAAGGGAGTATCCACGAGGCGCTCGCGCCCAGACGATGCCGCGTCCGCACGCGGGCGGGGCCCATCGTGGCCCGTACCCGATCGCGGGCGGTGGAGCGCGTGCGGCATGGCCCAGGCGGCCGCTCGTCGGCCAGGTTCGATCGATGTTTGCGCCGCCCCGGCCGCACGGCCACGCTTACCAGATGGCCGACCTGGACTTCTTTATCGACGTGGTCGTCAGCGGCGCGGTGCTGGGGGCAGGCCTAGCCGACTCACCGGAGGAGGTGACCCGCGCGCTGGGCAGTGACTTCGCTGAGGATCGTGGCCGTACGGGGATGTGGCGTGACTACGGTCTCGTCGAATTCTCCTGGGCGCGGCGCTCTAGATCAGATCCCTGGTACGCGACCGGCTTCACCGTGCAGGTGCACCGCCTGGCAGCTGGCATCGAGGCCGCCGAAAATCTTGTCCGCCGATACGGGCCGTTCGGTGGACGGGTGCGGTTCGCGCGGCTGAACGCCGAGCTGGAGCGCCTAGACTAGGACATCGGCTCGAGGAGTGCGCCACCGGTGCGGACTACCGACGGTACCGGCTGACCGAGTCGCGGACATGTGTCACCGTCGCGGCCACTGCCTGTAGGGACCTGCTCGACGCCGGGGACGTCTGGTCGATCAGCGCACCAGACTCGCCCGAGGAGGCGGTCTCCGTACGGCTGGACGCGCAGCGCCAAGCGGTCAAGGATGGCCTGACCCATCTGCTCCGACTCGGCGGCGACCGGCGCGAGGACTGGCTCGACCGCCGCCAGCCGCCGCCGGATGAGCGGGCCAACTGGTGGCTGTACCTGCTCCTGGTCATTGACCGGCAACTCGGTGGTCGACCAGACCGGCAGGCGGCCTGGGCGGAGCTGAAACTGTGGTTGTTGCGTCAGGGGAGTGCCCGGGGCATCTTCACCCCGATTGAGATCGCCGAGAAGACGGCGTACTTTGTGGCCGGACTTCGGCCCGCAGGGAACGAGTTAACGGCGGTGCTGCCGTCCGCCGACGACGTCGTCCAGGCCTGCCTAGATGCCATCCCGGAAGATCTCGACCACGTGGCCGTGCTCAACGAGCGTCGGGACCTGCGCGGACTCGACCGCATACGGATGCTCCGCTCCAGGCAGGCGAGGATTCTGATCAGCGCCGCTCAACTGCACCTGGACGAGGTCCGGGATGAGCACCTCGCCAGTCGGCTCCGCAAGTGGATTGCCGTCAAACCCCGCCTCGTGTAGGGATCTGGGAGGCGATCTGTGGGTCACGTCCCCTCGGGTGGTGTAACTCCAAGCTGATAACGCAAGCCCCGGACATGGGGCGAGCCATCGTGTGACGGTCAGCGAGTTCCCGACCAAAGGTTCTCGCGAAGGACATCACACGATGGCTCTGGACCAGTCTGCCCTGCTCGACCTGTTGGAGTCTTTGAAAGCCGCCGACGCCGACGACGTCATCCGCCAAGCGCTCCAAAGCATGCTTCAAGCACTCATCGAAGCCGAGGCCGCCGTGCCAGGTGCCCCCGCCCAAAGGGGTCACCTGGCCATGTGCCGTCTGTTGAATCCTTGGTGATCTAGGACTTGGATGCAGGCTTGGGCGGGACGTCCGTGGTGCAGGTCAGCGGGGCATCGTCGGGCACCAGATGCATCCAGACCGCGACGGGGCTCGGGGAGTCGGGCTGGTAGCCGTCTGTCCTCATGCCGATGATCAGCTTGGTTGCTGGGGGCATCGCCGATGGCGTGATGACCATGGCGGTTCCGTCGGACTGCTTTCCGTCCCCGACGACCTTCTGGAAGTCCGCTTCCAGGTCCTGCGACGCGTCCGATGGCTGGCACCACTTGTTGATCGTGATCTGGGCGGGGATGCCGGCCTGGGCCAGTGTCCGCTGCATGATTTCCGGATCCAGTGACTCCTGCTTGGTCATTTTCACGGTGACCGTGCCGTCGGGGTTGGTGTCGACGGAGAATGCGGCCAGGTGCACGTGCACCTGATTGCCGGCGGCGACCGGCGGTGCGTTCACCTGGGGGCTGTTGATCGCCAGCGTCAACGCCAGGCCCGTCGCCAATGCGCCGCCGGCCGCCGTCCCCGCGATCCTGCGGCGGCGGCGAGACCGGCCCGCCGCCACGAGCTCCTGCACCGGCCTGTGCATGTGCACCTCGGCCATCGCGTCCCGCACCGCGCCGAGCACATCATTGTCGTTCATCGTTCGCCCTCCTGGCTGTTGACTGTTGCGAGGTCGCCGCGCAAAGCCGCGACAGCGCGCGACAGATGTGCGGTGACGGTTCCCGGAGCGATCCCGAGGGCCCTGGCGGCGGTTTCGGTGTCCAGATCGAGGAAGACGCGCAGCGCGACCACCTCCCGCTGCCGTCGCGGTAACCGCCGCAGCGCCACCAGCAGAGCGGGGTCCACGTCGGCCCCGTCGGCCGCTGCGGGGTCCACGGCATCGTGGCCTCCCAAGGCGACCTCGTGGCGGCGCCGCCGCCACCAGGTGACCCGGGTGTTCAGCGCCACGCGAACGATCCAGGCGTGTGGCGCCGGATGCCGGCTCATCTTCCGCCACGACATCCACGCCCGCGTGAACGCCTCAGCGACCAAGTCCTCCGCCAACTGCCGGTCACCCGTGGTGGCCAGCACCGCCCGGAGGCAGGCATCCCGGCTTTCCTGGTAAAACTCCTCGAACTCCAGATGCTCCACATCCCCTATACGCACAAGCACAGCGAGACGCTTACCGCACTTCTCACATCCCATCGGGAGACTGCGACCGCTTGGACGGCTCTCCGTAGACCCGCGACGGTCAGACCACGAAGGCCTCACTCTCTGGTTCAAGGACGAGCTCAAGGAACCCGTCAGGCTAAAGACCAAACCATCAATCCGCGAGAACGCGCCAGGCACTCCAGAGCCGACCAATCGGCGTGCGGGATATACGCGGGATGATCTCCGTCTTCGGCCACTCCCCGACGCCTCATTCAGTAGATCGGCGGCTATGTGGAGCTGGAGAAAACTCATCCACTTCTCATCCGACGGTCGGGGGTTCGAATCCCTCAGGGCGCGCTCTCCAGACCAGGCCACATCCCGTGTGGCCTGGTCTTTTGCTTTGGCGCGGCATGTGCCGCGTATGCACCCGCAGGCCGCCGAACGCAGCCGGATGCCACTACTTCCGGAACATATCTGGAATGATCTTGGGGGTGTTTTCGCAGGTCGGCCCGTGGATTTTACGAGCTCCCGGAACGATTCCGATCCCCCGAGCACGCCGAAGGGTCCCGGCGTGAACCGAGACCCTTCGTTTGAATGCTCATGCGGCGCCTCATCCGGCGAGGGCATCCATGATCCGTTGGTTGGCCACATCGCGTTGCCCGTCGATGCACTTGGCGTAGACCCTCAGCATCACGTCCACGCCATGGCCAGCACGTTCCGCGGCCTCCGGGGCGTGGACCCCGGCGTTCAGTCAGAGTGAGACCGCCGCGTGCCGCAGGTCGTACGGCCGGGCCGCCAGGGGAGAGGCGACCTGGTCGGGTGTGAGCGCGTATGTGCGGGCTTCCTTCCAGACCGTGGCGTAGGCCGAGCCGGAGATCACGCCGCCCGTCCTCGTGCGAAACAGTCGTCCGTCGTTGCCGACGCCGTACCGGTCGAGGTGGTCGCGGAGAATGGTCGGCCGCCTCAGCGGGTCGAAGGCCGCCGAAGTACATGCAGGCGAAAGTGTCCTCCAGGACACTAAGGACATTCGCTGCGGACATCGGCACTAGCTCAAGGCAGCCGCGAAGATTGATGGAAAGCTCATCCAGACCAGGGCTGCGGGGCCAAGGTCGTTCCTCCAGTTGGGGGCTCCACCTTGGCCCCGCAGCCCTGGCCCGCTTCCCCTTCGGGCGGGACGACGGCAGACGGGATGATCAGGCCGAGAAAGGTACGCAGGAGCATGGTGGTAACACCTCGGCGGCGGACATCGCTGTTCATCCTGCTAATGGAGATGTTCTGTGTCTCCCGACATGCCTATCCCTACGCGGGCAGAGCGTCCACTCAGCAGGCGATGGCCGACCATGTCTCAGGGTGGGCATTGCCCTGGACGATCCAGCCGACGGTCGCGCCGGCAGAAATAGACTTGCAGCTCCCCATACCGCCGTAGAGGACGCTGAAGGGCTTGCGCTTCACTGTCGTGCTGCCGCAGTTGTGGTAGTGCAACGACAGGTCGACACCGCTCTGCTTAGCGTAGGAGAGCCCGCATGGGAAGCTCGGGTCAGCGTTTGCCGGGGAGGATGCCACGAGACCGGCAGCTACGGTCAGCCCCGCGACCAACATGGCAGTGGTCCTCTTCTTCATCGCTCTTCCTTTCAATGGCGGACGCAGGCCTCAAGGTCGTCGTCGCTCGAATAGCCAGGTGGCTGAACAGGAACTCGTCCCGCATTGCTTGTGGCGACACCTCGTTACTGCGGACCGCCGTGCTGTGGCCAAAGGTTCAGTCAATGTAGCACCATTGAACCCTTTTCAAGATCTCGCGCGACTCGCAGCTTGGGGGACAGGAGGAGTTTGGCGCAATCGCTCTTCGTCTCTGTCTTCAGGCAGGAAGCTGCCATGATCGCGTGCCAGATCCGTGCCAGATGCCACGGGAAATCAGGGGGAATCACGGGAACTCACGGGCAATCAGCGCGAGAGGCCTGCCATCGCGTTTCCGCTGGTGACGGGCCTCTTCTCGCTGATGTGGCGGGTGCAAGGTTCGAACTTGCGTAGGCTGAGCCGACGGTTTTACAGCTCTTCGGCCGTCGTAACCTTGCCGGGTGGAGAGCGGCCAAACTGCGCTGCGCTCCGGGAGTATGGGCGAGCATAATTGGCCAGCCATTCGTCAGGTTCTTAGGCCCCTAACCTGGCCACAGTGCTGCACGCGACCGTGGGCGTTCATCGATCTACCGGGTCCGCTGAGTCCCAAGAATGGACTCAGTGTCACGGATCTGCAATGGATCGGCAGGCCGAACAAGCACCTCACCAATCGGCAGACCAGCGACAACAACACCTTGCGATGGTCGCCGCCGCCCCTCTTAATCGGCGGGTCCGGGATTCGAGTCCCTGGCGGCGCACCGCACCGTAACAGCGCATCCGCGATTTTCGCGGATGCGCTGTTCGCGTTTCCGGGCCCCGGCTCGTGCCGGCCTCCGGATTGTCGGTGCCCGTTGATAACTATGGCCCGTTACGTTGACCGACCGACGACGATGG
Organism: Microtetraspora malaysiensis; assembly: GCF_050947145.1. NCBI lineage: Bacteria > Bacillati > Actinomycetota > Actinomycetes > Streptosporangiales > Streptosporangiaceae > Microtetraspora > Microtetraspora malaysiensis. The sequence goes on along the minus strand of NZ_CP191998.1, from coordinate 7,289,366 downwards.
AGCTCCCCCCATGGCTACGGCCGCCTTGAGAGACGAGAGCGCCACCGGCAGGCGCTCAGTTGAGATCGCCCTTCCCGCTCGGCCCGACGCGAGCCCGGCGCGCGAATTCATCCGCCTCGTGCCGCGGGCCGGAGGCTGACATGGGCGTCCTCGACAACTTTCCCAAGTCCCAGGACTACCTGCTCAACTACGGCATTGAGGGGCTGCCGCGTGAGCTGTTCGCCCTGTACGACGCGGGCAGACGGCCTGGCGCCGACGAGGCCGGGCGCAGGGCGTTCGGCATGTGGGCGCAACTGCGGCTCAGCCTGGGCGACAAGGGCGGCCACGAGTACCCCGAGGAGGTGCTCCGGCTGGTGCGTGAGGTGGCCGATGGCGACATCCCCTGGACGTTCGAGGACACGCGTGTCCTGTGGGAGATCGCCGACGCGCTGTCGAGTTGCGGTCACACCGGGCACGCCGAGCTGTACCGGATTCCGCTGGCCGCCATCGCGGCGCTCGGATACTCCGAGCGCCGTCAGATCCTTGGCGACGCGCCGCCGTGGCACCCGGCCCACCGCAGCCCGGGCCGGGCCGCGTTACGCAAGGACCTGGAGCGCGTCCTGACCGAGCCCCCAGAGCACGGGCCGGCTGGGGTCGTGCGCAGCCTGGTCTGGGACGGCGACCCCATCGCCCGTGCCATGGCAGGGAAGTACGCCGCCCGGCTGGCTCACCCCGCCGTGCTGCCCCTGCTGAAACACTGGCGCAAGGCCAAGGCCCACAAGCCCAGCGAACGCTGGCTCGCCAAGGTCCGTACGCTGCTCACTGACGACGGCGTGGCAGTGCTGCGCGAGATCCTCTCCCGCGTGGCCACCCATCGCGAGAACCGCGAGCCCGGCGGCAGGGTCTTCCTCGCCCGCCACACCGCCCTCCCGCTGCGCGGCATGCTGTGGACCTGTGAGGTGATCGACGCGCCCTGGGTGTCCACGCTGCTCGGCGACGTCGCCATCAACTGCGGCATCGGGCGCAACGGCACCGGCGGCGCCGCCGTCTGCCGCAACGAGAGACTGGCTAACGCCGCACTGAACGCGCTGGCCAAGCGGGGCGGCCTCGACACGGTGGGCGTGCTCGCGCGCGTGCGAGCCAAGCTGCGCAGACCAGCCCTGCTGGCGAAGGCGTCCGATGCCCTCGACGCGGTGGCCGTACAAGAGGGGCTGAGCCATGAACAGCTCGTCGACCGGACGGTCCCGGCCTTCGGGCTCGGCCCCGACGGGGTCCGGGAGGAGCAGGCCGGCGACTGCGTCGTCCGGCTCGACATCGACGGGCCGGCGCTGCGGTTCGTCAACGCGTCCGGGCGCGTCGTCAAGTCGGCGCCCCAGTCCATCCGCAAGGATCCCGTGCTCGCCGATCTGAAGGCCACGCTGAAAGACCTCAAACGCACGCAGGCCGCCGAGCGGCTGCGCCTGGAGCAAATGCTCATCGTCGAACGCGAGCTGTCCTGGCAGGAGGCCGAGCAGTACTTCTTCGACCATCCGGTCACCGGCCCCTACACCCGCGCTCTCATCTGGCGGGTCCCCGACGGGTTCGCCGGGCTGCCGGTCAGGAGCGGTGGCGGCTGGGCACTGGCCGACGCGAGCGGCAGATCCGTGCGTCCGGGCGCCGACACGCCCGTCCGGTTGTGGCACCCAATCCAGGAGAGCGCCGAGGGGGTGCGCGGCTGGCGCGACCACCTGCTGAAGCGGGGGATCAGGCAGCCGTTCAAGCAGACGTTCCGCGAGGTCTACCTGCTCACCCCGGCCGAGGAGCGCACCCGCACCCACTCCGACCGTTTCACGGGCCACTTCGTGCGCTACGGGCAGGCCAAGGCGCTGCTGGAGCAGCGCGGCTGGAGCGGGCTGTCGATCGGTCACTGGGACTACGAATGCGGCGGCGACATCGGGGCGGCCGTCAAGACGCTCGCCGGCTGGCAGGCGAGCTGGAGCATGCGGGTCGCCTCCGACCCCCAGCGGGACGCCTGGGGCACGGCCTCCTGCGCCGCCACCGACGCGATCCGGTTCCGTCACGCGGATCTTCCCGGCGACGCGCCGCTCACCGAAGTGCCGCCGCTGGTGTTGTCGGAAATGCTGCGCGACGCCGACCTCGCCGTGGGGGTCGGGTCCCTGGGGCTCGACCAGCAGGCGGCGGCCGGGCACGACGGCTACTGGCAGTCGTACGGGTTCGGCGAACTGAGCGAGACCGCTCGCACGCGGCATGACGTGCTGGCCCGGCTGCTGCCCCGGCTGAAAATCGCCGACCGAGTGGAGCTGACCGACCGGTTCCTGCGCGTGCGCGGGCAACTGCGCACCTACCGGATTCATCTGGGGTCGGGCAACATCCTGATGGAGCCGAACGACGCCTACCTGTGCATCGTCCCCGGCCGCGACCGCTCCGCCTCATCGGTGTTCCTGCCGTTCGAGGAGGACGGCGGAATGTTGTCGGTCATCTTGTCGAAGGCGTTCCTGCTGGCAGACGACACCAGGATCAGCGATCCCAGCATCACCCGCCAGCTCGTCGCTACCTAGTGCCCCTCCCGTCAATCTTTGCCCCGTCGCGTCGCCCAGGGCGGCACCTCGCGGCGTTGTCGTCGTCGGCCGTAGGCTCCGCTACGGCCTCCTCCTCCGCCTTGCGATGCACCACCCTGGACACCGCTCCGTCCGGGCAAACCTTGCCGGTCACGGCACTAGTGCAGCGCCGCAAAGATCCTTAAGGGGTCCGAGTCGTAACGGTACGTGCTCAACTTGCTGTCTTCTTCAAGAGTGCGGCACGTGTCCGTTCCTGATCGCGCCGGGTGAGGTAGCGGATGTGGTCGGCGCGTGCGTCGTAGCGCCACCGGTACGGCTGCGCGGTGGCGTTATGGCGGATCGTGAACGTGTCGATCTGCTGCATCAGGTTCTCGCGGGAGGTGAAATCACCGCGGCGGAGAAGGCGGCGGGTCAGCACGGAGAACCACATCTCGATCATGTTGAGCCAGCTGGCGTGCTTGGGCGTGTAGGTGACCGTGAACCGGGGGTGGGCGGCCAGCCAGGCGCGGGTGGCCTTGGAGGTGTGGCTGGCGCCGTTGTCCAGGATCAGGTGGATGTCCAGGGCCGGGTCGATCATCTGATCGAGCAGGATGAGGAAGGCGATGAAGGTCGCAGATGTGTTGCGGTCGATTCGTTCGGCCAGGATCTGGCCGGTCAGGACGTCCATCGCGGCGAGGATGGAGACGGTGCCGTGGCGGATGTATTCGAACTCCCGCCGGGCGGCATGGCCGGGCCGGCCGGGCCGAGCGCAGATCTCGGGGTGTTTACGGGATTTGGCTTGGATTCCGGTCTTTTCGTCCACGCTGAGCAGGACCGCACCTTCGGGCGGGTTGAGGTACAGGTCGCAGACGGCGCCGGCCAGGTGCCAGAACTGCTCATCGTCGAGCCGGTTGAGCCAGCCCCGGACGCGGTGCGGCCGCAGGTCGGCCTCGGCCAGGATCCGCCCGATCTGGGAGGCGGAGATTCCGGTATCGGCCAGGTGGGCGGCGATCGTCGTGTGCGTCCAGGCCGCCTGTCCCTCGGGCGGGGTGCTGGTTGCGCAGGCGATCACCCGTAACCGCACCTGGGGGCCGTAGAGTTCGGGGCGGCCCGGCCGGGGCAGGTCGACCAGCCCCTTGATGCCGCCCGCGGCGAACCGGTCGCGCCATTTACGGACGGTCGTCTCTGTCGTGGACAAGCGTTCGGCGACCGCGGCCACCGGCAGGCGCTCGTCGGCGATCAGCACGATGATCCGGGCGCGCAGCACCAACGACTGCGGGCTGGAGTGCCTGCTGATGATTTTGTTGAGGCGCCTCCTGCGGCGATGACCGATGGTGATGACGACCTCGCTGACCGGTCCAGCCATGAACTCCCATCCTTCGGTGGTCACGAGTGATCGCCCGAGGATGCAGTGCTGACGGTGTCGAAGCGGGACCAACACACCGCTATCGGCCACAATCGTCACCATGCCGGTACCGCCCAAGCAGGTCAAAGTCCTCGTCGAAGAGGACGCCGATTCCTATGCCTTCACGCACTGGCCTCAGCTGGGAGAGGTGACCGTCCGCTGGAAGGGCTCTTTCGGCTATCTGACCGGGCATTTCGATGACGACGAAAGCGATGAGGGTTTCCCGCTGGCCCGGATCGAGTACCTCGGCGATCCCGACGCCTGGGGGTTCGCGATCTACCGGGCCAGTAGCGAGGATTACGAGCCCTCGATCCTGCCGAGCGGCAGCCGCGTCGGCACGCCCAGCGAGGCACTGGAGTGTGCCTGCCGTGTCCACCTTGCAGAATCAGAGGGTTGACTCCGAGTGATCACCTGAACCCCTCAGGGATCTTTGCGGCACTGCACTAGATGTACTGACCACGGACGTTGGTGACAGCAGTCAGGATCAGCGACACGCTGTCGCGGTCCAGACCCGGTTCGGCTCGGGTGCGATGAACTGGCGTTTGACCAGATCGGAGGCGGCTGCAGCGCGCCCGTCCGCGATCGTGGTGCGGCAGCCTCTACGCCTGCTCACCCCGGCCAGCCCAGCCCGGCGCATAAGCCGGGCCACCCGCTTGCGACGGACCCGGACCCCGTCGAGTTCACGCAGGTCGGCGGGGTCTTCCGGATCGGGACGGCCGCTGTGATTCGAAGTGCCTGATCTATGCGAGCAGAGGCTCCAAGGTGCTGGCGTCCGTCGCCTCGGTATTGCTGAGGACCACGATGCGGCGACCCAGTTCCGGAATGCTGGCGGCGTACGCCTTGAAGCCCGCGTTGTGGCCGCTGTGGTGCCACCACCGCCGGCCGTTGACCTCACCAACGAAGACGCCGTAGCCGTAACCGCTTTCATCGGGGCCATTGCCGGTCCGCGCCCGTTCGGTCAACATCAGCGTGCGGTACGGTTCGCTCAGCAGACGGCCGTCCTGGAGGGCATCGAGCCAGGCCAACACATCCTTGGCCGTAGACCAGACGTCTCCGGCCCCCATGCCCACCACGTCCAGTTCCCAGGTCGGCAACGGCCGGCCCTCAGCGTCGTGGCCGCGCGCCAGGTTCGGCCGCGCACCGGGCGCGCCCGCGAACGTCCCGGTCAAACCGAGGTGATCAAAGATGCGGTCTGCCAAGAAGGCCCGGTAGGGCGTATCGGCGGCCCGTTCGACGACGTGCGCCAACAGCACGTACGCCGGGCTGCTGTAGCTCCAGCCTTCGCCCGGCGGGTATTGGAGTGGTACGCAGTGGAAGGTCTTCAGCAGTTCGCTGGGCTCGACCCGCTGAGCTAGGTCGATCATGGGATAGTCGTCCCAGTGGCCGAGGCCGGAGGTGTGGGTGAGCAGGTGGTGCAGCGTAATGTCTCGCCACTCCTCCGGGCAGTCGTCGATCCAACGGCCCACGGGATCGTCGAGGACCAGCGTGCCGTCCTCGACGAGCAAGAGCGTGGCAGCCGCGGTGAACTGCTTGCTCACAGAGGCCAGCTGATACAGCGTCTCCGTGGCGTTGTCCACGATGAAGTCCTCACCCTGCCGCACCAGAATCTCCGCTCGCGTCATGGCGTCGACCCTAGACGCCTTCGCGCCGAGGCGTGGACGCAGGAGTCGTCCCCGACCCCGTGCAACCAAGGTCAAGTGGCCGTCCTTGGTGACGACATCTCTGCCGACAACGACGTCAAGATCGCCGGGCGGTAGCCCACCGGGATTCCAGAGCCATGCGCGTGGCTCCGAAATCCCGAAAAATACGGGCTTGTGGTGAATGACGGGGCTCGGTAAGGATGCTGGGAGGCGGACGGTGATCCCGTCCGATAGCAGGCGAGACAAAGGACGCCGGATGACCCAGGCCGACGCGGTTGTATCTCTCGTGGAGCGAAGGTTAGGCCGCGTTCTCGATCCCGACCTCAACTTCTTCGACGCGGGACTCGATTCGCTCGCCCTGGTCGAGCTGCACGAGGAGATCACCAGCACACTGGGCCTGAGCCTGCCGGTTACCGCGATGTTCACCCACCCGAACCTGCGTGCCCTCTCGCACCTGATCACGCAGGGCCAGGCGCCCGCCAGGCAGGACGGCGCCCGTCGCCGTCCGCTGGGCGGCAGCCGCCGCGACGTGCGTGCCAGGATCCGTGAGGACGGTCGGTGACCCCACACGAACAGCCCGTCGCCGTGATCGCGATGGGGCGCTTCCCGCAGGAGGTGGGGGCGGCCGAGGAGGCCGGACACGATCCTGGAGCGCAGGTCGTCCGGCTGTACGGCGGGGTGGGCAAGGCCTGCGCGGCGCTGCTGGCCGGGGAGTGCGAGCTGGCCGTGACCGATGCCGGCGAGCTGCCGCCGGGTACGCTGCGCGGCACCCTGGTCCTGCGGCTCCTCGACCGGGCGTTGCTCGACGGCGACCTGGTGCACCGGGTGATCTGGCCCGACGACCTCGAGGTCGAGGAGGGCTATCCGCCAGTGCACGCTCCGGGCGACGGCCGCCCGCAGGTGGTGGTGTGGTCCGGCCGCACCCACGAAGAGGCCGAGTCAGTACGGCGAAGCCTGGCCGGCTTCTTCGCCGGACTATCGGAGGATCGCTACGCCGACGCGGCGGGCACCCTGCGGCAGGGACGCGTCCACCACCCCGTGAGAGGTGCGGTGGTCTGCCGGAGCGCCGCGGAAGCCGCTCTCGCGCTGGGCCGCGAGCACACCTACGAGCAGGGGCCGGTCTGCCTGTCCTTCTCCGATGAGACGGCCGGTCTGTACGGCGTGGAGCGCGTGTTCACCGAGGCCGTGGACGTGTGCGAAGAGGCCTTCGAAGCACGCGGCGTCGAGGTGCCACCCGCCTTCGCCACCGCCTACGGGCTGGCCGCCACCCTCGCCGCCTGGGGCATCCGCGCGGAAGCCCCGGACCCGGCACTCCTCGCGAGTGACCTTCCGCTGGAGGAGGCGCTCGCCGGCCTCGCGCAAGGGACGGTCGGAGCCGAGGTCCGGGTGGGTGGTGACCTCGCGGGGTTGCTGGCCGCCGTGGCCAGGTTCTGGACGGGCGGCGGCCGGGTGGACTGGGCCGCGCTCGATCCCGATCATCCGCTGCAACGCATCCCCATCCCGCGGCCGCAGCCGGAGCTGCCCGCCTCTGTGGAGGAGCCGCGTCCGCTGTCGGCGGTGCCGTACTCCTTCTGGGTTCTGGAGCAGCTCGCGCCGGACAGCGGCGTCTCGAACCTGGCGGTGGCGCTCAGGTTCGAGGCACCGCTGCGCAGGCTGCCGCTGCAGATCGCGGTGAACCGGCTGGTCAAGCGGCATCCGGCGCTGCGCCTGCGGTTCCCCGTGGTGGGCGGGGCGCCCGTCAGGCACCTGGTGGCGCCCGAGGATGCCCAGCTGAAGGTCGAGACGCGGGCCACGACGGAGGAGACGCTGGTCGCGGACCTGCAGTCCTTCCTGGACGAGCCCTTCGACCTGGGCCGCGACCTGCTCATCAAGGTGGGACACTTCACCCTGCCCGACGGCGCCGGGACCGTGGTGTGCCTGGTCGGCCACCACATCATTATCGACGGCACCTCCCTACAGCTCCTGGTGGAGGAACTGGGCCGCTTCTACGACAGCCAGACCGGGCACGGCACGCTGCCCCCCGAGTTGGCGGGGCCCGCGCCGATGCTGGAGCCGGGGGAGCCGTCAGAGGAGTCGATCGCCTACTGGCTGGACCGGCTCGACGGCGTCGACCCCGCCGCCATGGTGCTGCCGGGGAGTAGGCACTCGCCGGGCCGTCCGACGTTCGCCGGCCACACCTGCTCGTGGCAGGTCGACGCCGAGACCGTGGCGGCCCTGGACGGCGTGCGGGCCCGGCTGCGCACCACCGGCAACATCGTGCTGGCCGCCGCCTTCCTGCTGACGCTGCGCGGGCACGGTGCCGGCCCGGACCTGGTGATCGGCATGCCGGTCAGCACCAAGACGGGCGAGGAGCACAAGCACGTCGGCTACGCCGTGAGCACGCTGCCGCTGCGCGTCCATGTCGAGCTGGACGACGACTTCGAGCAGGTCGCCAGGCGCGTGGAGGAGGCTTTCGCGGAAGGGATCGAGCACGCCGGCGCCTCGGTGGAGGCGGTGCTGACCCGCCGCGGGCACGGTACGGACGACTGGCGCGTCCCGCTGTTCCGGCACATGTTCAACTACCGGCCCTGGAGCGACGAGAAGGTCAGCGTCCAGGGCGAGGTGCCCGGCTACGTGGACAACCTCATCGACCGCAGCCGCCTGGACCTGCAGTGCAACGTCATCCAGGAGCCGGACCGCCTCACGATCCGGATGGTGCACAGCACCGAGGTGCACGACGAGGACGAGATCGCCGCGTTCGCCGCGAGGATGTGCTCGGTCGTACGGCAGGCCGCCCGCGGCCCCGTCGAGGACGTGCTCTCACCGCAGGACCGGGCGTTGCTCGACCGGATCAACGACACGCACCGAACCTGGCCGGACACGCTGCTCGACCGCATCGTCCCCGGCAGCGCGGTGGCGGTCCGCGAGGGCTCCCGCGAGACCGGCTACGACGAGCTGCTCGGCCGCGCGGCCGCGGTCCGCCACCTGCTGCGCGAGCAGGGCGTACGGCCCGGCGACCTCGTCGCGCTGGCGCTGGACCGCTCGGCGGAACTGGTGGCGGCGGTGCTGGGGGTGTGGCAGGCGGGCGCGGCGTTCCTGCCGCTGGACACACGGCAGCCGGAATCCCGCCTCGCCTACCAGGTGTCCGACTCGGGCGCCCGGCTGGTGATCGCGGAGGGCACCCCCGGTTGGGCGGGCGCGACCCCGGTCGTCAGGATGCCCGACACCCGGATGGAACCAGAGCCCCCCGAGCCGGGCGACATCGCCTACGTCATCTACACCTCCGGCTCCACCGGACGCCCCAAGGGCGTGCAGGTCACCCACGGCAACCTGACGAACCTGGTGCTGGACTTCGCCGACCGGCTCGGCGCACCGACCAGCGTGCTGTGGTCCACCACCACCTCCTTCGACATCTCCTGGCTGGAGCTGCTGCTGCCGCTGGCCTCCGGCGGCATCGTGGTGGTGGCCTCGGACGAGGACCAGCTGAACCCGGCCAGGTTCCTCCAGCTGATGACCGGCGTCGAGGTCGTCCAGGCCACGCCGACCGCCTGGCGGCTGATCGCGCCGGAGGCCGTACGGGAGCTGGCCGGACGGACCGTGCTGTGCGGTGGCGAGCCGATGCCGGCGGCGCTGGCCAGGGACCTGCTGGGGCTGGGGTGCCGCCTGTTCAACGTGTACGGCCCGACGGAGACGACGATCTGGTCCACGGCCGCCGAGCTGCGCGCGGCCGATCCGGTGACCGCCGGCGCGCCCCTGGCCAACACGCGGATCTTCGTCACCGACGGGGGAGGCCGCGAGGTGCCGCCCGGCGTGCCGGGCGAGCTGTGCGTGGCCGGTGACGGGGTGAGCGCGGGCTACCTCAACCGCCCCGAGCTGACCGCGGAACGCTTCGGCCACCACGACCGGTACGGCAGGTTCTACCGGACCGGCGACCGCGCCCGGATCCGCCACGACGGCACCCTCGAACTCCTCGGCCGCGACGACCGGCAGATCAAGCTCCGCGGTCACCGCATCGAGCTCGGCGAAGTCGAGGCCGCCCTGCACGAGCACGACGCCATCAGGACCGCCGCGGTGATCCTGGACGGCGACCCGCAGACCGACGGGCGGCTCGTCGCCTTCCTCGAGGTCACCGGCCCGGCCGACGAGGGAGAGCTGTGGCGGTTCGCCAGGTCGCGGCTGCCCGACTACGCCGTCCCCACCCGTTACGTCGTCGTCGACCGGCTCCCCACCACCGGCAACGGGAAGATCGCCTACCGCGACCTCGTCGTTCCGGCGGAAGGCCGCACACAACAGCAGGAAGCGGGTGACGGGCTGGTCCAGCAGGTGGTGGCGCTGTGGCGCGACGCGCTGGACCGTCCTGGGCTGGGGGCGCACGACAACTTCTTCCTCAACGGCGGGCATTCGGTGCTGGCCGTACGGCTGGTCCGACCGCTGGAGGAGCTGGCGGGACGGCCGGTCTCGATGCGGGCCGTGTTCGACCATCCGACCCCGGCCGAGCTGGCCCGACACCTGGGGGAAGCCCGATGACGCCGTGGTTCGTCCAGGTCAAGGAGGGCGAGCGGGCGCTGGTCGCGTTCCCGCACGCGGGCGGCGGCCCCGCGTCGCTCGGCGAGCTCGCCGGCCACCTGCCGCCCGAGGTGGGGCTGTGGTCGGTCAACCTGCCGGGGCGGCAGGCCAGGCTCGCCGAGGAGCCGCGCACCGACCTCGACGGGCTCGTCGACGAGCTCGCCCACGACCTCGTGGCAAGGGGCCCGCACACGCTGTTCGGCTACTGCAGCGGCGCGCTGCTGGCCTTCCTCGTCTGCCGCCGCGCGGTCGAGCTGGGCGGACGACCGGAACGGCTGATCGTCGCGTCGTTCGCCGCGCCGGACGTGACGTTGCTCCTGCGCAGGCTGCCGTCGCTGCCGTCGTGGCTGTTCTGGGAGCAGCTGATCGCGCTCGGCGGTGTCCCGGCGGAACTGGCCGATCGGGAGGCGCTCTGGCCGGTGCTGGAGCCGGCGCTCCGCGCCGACTTCGGGCTGCTGGCCGGCTATCACCACCGGCCCGGGCCACCGCTGCCGGTGCCCATCTCTGTCCTGTACGGAATCCGGGACGCCTCGCTGACCAGGGGCGGCCTGCTCGGCTGGCGCAGGCAGAGCGTGCACCGGCCCGCGCTCAGGGAGCTCGACTCCACCCACTGGCTGGCCGAGGACACCCCGGACGTCCTGGCAGCCGCGATCGCTGAGGAGATGGGATGCGCCTCGGTTACAGCATGAGCTACTGGGGCGGCGCGGGCCTCGGCCCGGCCGACCACCTGGCGCTGGTACGAGAGGCCGAGGCGCTGGGCTACGACTCGGTGTGGGCGGCCGAGACCTACGGCACCGACCCGGCGAGCCTGCTGGCCTGGATCGCCGGGCAGACAGAACGCATCGCGCTGGGCACCGGCGTGCTGCAGATGACCGGGCGCAAGCCCGTCGTCGCCGCCATGACCGCGGCCACCCTCGACCAGATCTCCGGCGGGCGGGCCAGGCTCGGCGTGGGGCTGTCAGGCCCGCAGGTGGTCGAGGGCTGGCACGGCGAGCGCTTCGAGCGCCCGCTGGCCCGCGCCCGGGACTACCTCCAGGTGGTGCGCAAGGCGCTCCACCAGGAGCCGGTGCGGCACGACGGGCCCACGATGACGCTGCCCCTGCCCGGCAGCGAGGGCAAGGAACTGGCGCTGGCCGTGTCGCCGGTGCAGGAACGGCTGCCGGTCTACCTGGCCGCGATGGGGCCCAGGACCGTCGCGCTGGCCGGCGAGCTCGCCGACGGCTGGCTGGCCATCCACTTCCCGCCCGACCACCTGGCCAGGATGGCCAAGCACCTGAACCGCGGCGACCTCGACGTGGCGCCCATGGTGCTGACGCTCGTCGAGGAGGACCAGGAGCTGGCCTACGACATGATGCGGCCCATGCTCGCCCTCTACCTGGGCGGCATGGGCTCGCGCCGGACGAACTTCTACAACCGGCTGGCCGCCACGCTCGGCTTCGAGCAGGAGGCCGCCCGCATGCAGGAAGCCTTCCTGGACGGGCGGCAGGGCGAGGCCATGGCGATGCTGCCGGACGCGCTCGTCGACGCGATGACCATGTGCGGCCCGGCCGGCAAGGTGCGCGAGCGGATGGCGGCCTACCAGGAGGCGGGCGCGACCACGCTGATCGTCGGCCTGGTCACGCCCACCCGGCGGCTGCGCAGCCGCCAGCTACGGCTCATTGCGAGCCTGGCGCCGGCATCTCCTTGAGCTTGGCCAGCGGAGACCAGGCCATCGCCGCGACCGGCACGAGCGCGCCGATGGCCACGACCACCCACAGCGCCACGCGCGTCCCCACGGCGCCGGCCAGCAGGCCGGCGCCCAGCGCGCCCAGCGGGGCCGGGATCAGGCCCAGCGAGTAGATCGAGGCCACCACGCGGCCCTGCAGCTGCGGCGGGGTGATCGTCTGCACCAGTGAGGTGTTGGTGACGAAGAAGATCTGCGAGCTGACGCCGCTGACCAGCTGCGCGAGGACGAGCATCGCCACCGACACCCAGACGTTGCCGGTGGCCAGCGGGATGAGGAAGAGCGCCAGGTTGCCGTACACCATCGACCACACCAGCACCTTGCCGATCGCGTAGCGGCGCATCACCTTGACGGCGATCAGCGCGCCGATGATCGCGCCCACGCCGCCGCCGGCCAGGATGCTGCCGAACCACGCCGCGGGCACGCCCAGGTCGCGGATCACGTACAGGGCGTAGATGGAGTTCATCGAGCCCAGGATGAACAGCGAGTACACGGCCGAGGAGATGGCCAGCGGCCGGATCAGCTCGTGCCGCATCACCCAGAGCACTCCCTGCCAGATCGCCTTGTGCACCTGCCCGGCGGTGGTGTCGTCCGGCTCGGGCCGCGCTTCCGGCCGCTTGATCAGCGACACCGCGATCGCGGAGGCCAGGTACGACACCGCGTCGATGATCAGCAGCGCGGGCGCGGCGAGCACCTTCAGCAGCGCCGCGGCCAGGCCGGGTCCGAACGTCTGGGCGGTCGACTCGGTCAGTTGCAGCTTGGAGTTGCCCTCCAGGAAGTTCTCCCGTGGCACCAGGAACGGGAAGTAGCTGCGGTAGGCCGTCTGGAAGAGCGTGCTGAGCAGCCCGAGAGCGAAGATGACGCCGTAGATCCAGGTCAGCGTGAGCATGTCGGCGAACCACGCGATGGGGATCAGCATCAGCAGCACGAAGCGCGCCACGTCCGTCCAGATCAGGATGGGTCGCTTGCGCACCCGGTCGGCCAGCACGCCGAAGACCAGGAAGAACACCATCGGGAGCCGCAGCAGGAAGCCGACGACGCCCATCTCCGCCTCGGAGGCGTTCAGGACGGTGACCGCGATGACGGGGAACGCGAAGAGGCTGATCGCCGAGCCGAACTGCGACAGGCTCTGGCCCGCCCACAGCCGCAGGAAGTCGGGGTACTTCCACAGGCTCGACCGCTGCTCAATGGTCGGGGATGCCATGATCCATCCACTTTCTGATCTCGGTGGCCGCTCCGGCGACCAGGGGTTCGTAAAGGATCGGGACGCGTTCCTCGGGGATCTCCACGTGCGCCAGCCGCCCCTTGGCGACGGAGGGCCAGCCGCCGTCCTCGCGCCTGGGCGCGAAGAGCGCGACGTCGCCGTCGTACGGCTCGTGCCGGTAGCCGCCGACCGCGTGCGCGTTGGCCCGGAACACCGCCAGGTAGCGGCGCGCCTGCTCGACCTCGGCGGTGTCCGGGGCCAGCCGGTCGGCCGCCTCGGCCGCGCCCATCACCGCCAGCAGCCGCTCCTCCGGCGACCGGGCGGCCAGCTCCGCCGCGTCCAGCCCGAGGGTCTCCTCGGGCCCGCCGGCCAGCGCGTGGAACAGCAGCACCGTGTCGTCCTTCAGCGACGCGTCCGCCACCGGCTCCTCGGCGTTGGCGTAGAACAGCACGACGAGCGGCACCTGCTCGCCGCGCTCGCGCAGCCGCCTGGCCACCTCCAGCGCGATGTTCCCGCCGATGCAGAATCCGCCCAGCACGTACGGCCCGGCCGGCCGTACTGCCAGCAGGTCGGTCACGTAGGCGTCGGCCATCTCGGCGAGCGTGGCGTGCGGCTCCTCGCCGGGCACGAGCCCGCGCGCGGCGATGGCGTACACCGGCTGGTCGGGTCCGAGCCGCCGGGCCAGCGGGTGGTAGCGGAAGACCTGGCCGCCGAGCGCGTGGATGAAGAAGATCGGCGTACGGTCGCCGTCCGGGTTGAGCGGCACGACGTGGCTCGGCGGCGCCAGGTCCTCGGGCTGACGCAGCACCCGGCCGAGCGCGCTGATCGTCGGCGCGGCGAGCACGGTGGCGACCGGCAGGTTCCGCCCCAGCTCCTGGCGGATGCGGGCGGCCAGCCGCAGCGCGCTGATGGAGTGGCCGCCGAGCTCGAAGAAGTCGTCCAGGATCCCGGCCGCGGGCACCTTCAGCACCTCCTCGTACAGCCTGGCCAGCCGCGCCTCCACCTCGTCGCGCGGCGGCACGTACGGCTTGCCGCTGGTGGCCTCCGGCGCGGGGAGGGCGGCGCGGTCGAGCTTGCCGCTGCGGGTGAGGGGGAAGGCGTCCAGCTGTACCCAGCGGCGCGGGATCATGTGGTCCGGCAGCAGGTTTGTCAGGTCGGGGATGTCGCCGATGTGGTAGCCGACGAGGCGGCCGTCCACGAGTTTGACGGCGGCGCCGGAGACGGCTTCGATTTCGCCGAGTTCGACGCGCATGCCGCGGATTTTGATTTGGTGGTCGGTGCGGCCGAGGTATTCGAGTTCGCCGGTGGGGAGCCATCGGGCGAGGTCGCCGGTTTTGTAGAGGCGTTCGCCGCCCGGTGCGGGGAGGAAGCGTTCGGCGGTGAGTGCGGGTTTGCCGAGGTAGCCGCGGGCGAGTTGGATGCCGCCGATGTAGAGCTCGCCGGGTGTGCCGATGGGGACGTCGCGCAGGTTCGCGTCGAGGACGTGCAGGGTGGTGTTGTCGATCGGCCGTCCGATGGGGACGACGGTTTCGCCGGGCTGGCAGGGGTGCCAGGAGACGTCGACGGCTGCTTCGGTGGGGCCGTACAGGTTGTGCAGTCCGGGGATGTCGATGCCGGGTGGGAGGGCTTCGCCGGAGCAGATGACCCGCTCCGGCAGTTGGATGTCCTCTTCTTCCAGGAAGGCGTGGAGCATTGAGGGGACGAAGTGGGCGGTGGTGATGGCCTCGGTCTTGATGAGGTCGCGTAGGTAGGCGGTGTCGCGGTGGCCTCCGGGGCGGGCGATGACCATGGTCGCGCCGGTGATGAGTGGCCAGAACAGTTCCCACACCGAGACGTCGAAGGTGATCGGGGTTTTGTGGAGAACCCGGTCGTGCGAGGTGAGGTGGAAGGTGTCTTGCATCCAGCGGAGTCGGTTGACGATCGCGCGGTGGGAGATGCCGACGCCTTTGGGGCGTCCGGTGGATCCTGAGGTGTAGAGGACGTAGGCGAGGTTGTCCTCGTGGGGGTGGCCGCCGGGGGTGGTGTGGGCGTCGGCGAGCATGCCGTTGCGTCGTTCTTCGGGGTCGTTGGGGTCGAGGGGGAGGAACGCGCCGCCGGCGGCCAGTACTGCGAGGAGTTGGACGGGTAGGTCGAGGCCGCGTTCCATGCAGACGCCGACGGGCTGGTCCACGTGTACGTCGAGCCCGGCTGCGATCTCGCGGGCGCGTTCAGCCAGTTCGCGGTAGGTCAGTCGCCGGCCTTCGAAGATCACGGCTGTCGCGTCCGGGGTGCGGGCCGCTTGCTCGAAGACCAGTTCGTGGAGGAGTCCGCCGGGGTGGTCGCGTGTGGTGGCGTTCCAGCGCGCGAGTAGCGTCGCATCCTCCGGCGAGATGGTGATATTTCCGGACAAGGCGCGGAGGTAGTGGTCCCGGATCGCCGCGATCTGGTCGGCGGGGAACTGCGTGGTGTCGTAGGAGATCGTCAGCACCAGCCCCTGCCCCGGAGTCCGGACGAAGGCCGCGCTGAACGCGAAGTCGGTCTGCTCGAAGAAGTCCTGGCCCTCGATGGGGGTGGCGGCGCCGCCGTACACCTGGAAGTCACGGAAGTCGACGTGCGTGTCCAGCAGGCGCGCGCGATCGCTGGCCCGCTGGATCTCGAAAAGCGGGAAATGCCGGTACGGCAGCGCCGCCACCTCCGCCTGGAACACCCGCTGCACCAGGTCGGGAGCGTCGGCCCGCACGCGCAACGGGATGGTGTTGAGGAACAGGCCGAGCACCTCGCCGCCCGCCTCGCTCTCCGGGCGGCTGTGCGTGAGCATCCCGGTGAGGACGTCCGGTTCGCCGGTCAGCAGTCCCATGACGCGCACGTGCGCCGCGAGCAGCACCGAGCGCAGCGGCACCCGCGCGTCTGCCGCCTCCTCGGCCAGCGCCCGCGTCAGGTCGCCGGGGAGCGTCGTGGCCAGGACCTCGACGTGGCGCGGCCCGCCGGTGGGGTAGCCGGGCCTGCGGGGCAGCCGTCCCTCGGGCGCCCCGGCGATCGCCTCCCGCCAGAACTCCGCCGCCTCCGGCTGAGCGAGCACCGCCTTCTCGGCCGCCACCAGGTCGCGGAAGCGCGCCCCGGGCGGATCCAGCGGCAGCCCCGGTGTCGCGTAGCGCGCGAGCAGCTCGCTGACCAGAGTCGCGACGCTCCAGCCGTCGAGGATCGCGTGGTGGAAGTACACGGTCAGCGCGAACCGGTCCGCCTGCGGCAGCACGTGCACGCGGAGCAGCGGAGGCTGCGTCCAGTCGAACGGCCCGTACTCCGGCGCATCGCCCGACACCGTCAGCGGGATGTCCACGCTGTCGTGCACCAGCTGGACGGGCTCGCTGAACCCGGTCAGGTCGAACGACGTCCGCAGCACCTCGTGCCGCGCCGACAGCTCTCCCAGCGCCCTGACCAGCGCCGCCTCGTCGAACGTCCCGCGCAGCGTGAGCGTGGTGTGGTCGTGGAAGGTCACCCCGTCCAGTTCGCTGTGGTACAGCATCCCGGCCTGGAGGGCGCTGAGCGGGTAGGCGTCGATGATCATCGCGTGAGCCTCTCTCTGTCCGCCGGGCTGAGCAGGTCGAAGGCCGCCGCCGCGGACTCACGTACGGCCCGCCGCGGCCGCAGTACGGTGGCCAGCTCGGAGACCGCCTGGTGGGTGAACAGCTGCTGCAGTTCCACGTCGTAGTCCAGGCCCCGCAGCCGGGCCACGACCCTGAGGCTGCTGATCGAGTCGCCGCCCACGGCGAAGAAGGTGTCGTTCCTGCCGACCCGGTCGAGGTCGAGAACCTCCTGCCAGACCTGCGCGACGGCTCGCTCCGCCGCGCCGCGCGGGGGCTCCCAGGGCAGGTCGGCCGGGCGGTCGGGGGCGGGGAGGGCGGCGCGGTCGAGCTTGCCGTTCGGGGTGGTGGGCAGGCGGTCCAACCGGACCCATGCCGTCGGGATCATGTAGTCGGGCAGCAGGTTTGTCAGGTCGGGGATGTCGCCGACGTGGTAGCCGACGAGGCGGCCGTCCACGAGTTTGACGGCGGCGCCGGAGACGGCTTCGATTTCGCCGAGTTCGACGCGCATGCCGCGGATTTTGATCTGGTGGTCGGTGCGGCCGAGGTATTCGAGTTCGCCGGTGGGGAGCCATCGGGCGAGGTCGCCGGTTTTGTAGAGGCGTTCGCCGCCCGGTGCGGGCAGGAAGCGTTCGGCGGTGAGTGCGGGTTTGCCGAGGTAGCCGCGGGCGAGTTGGATGCCGCCGATGTAGAGCTCGCCGGGTGTGCCGATGGGGACGTCGCGCAGGTTCGCGTCGAGGACGTGCAGGGTGGTGTTGTCGATCGGCCGTCCGATGGGGACGACGGTTTCGCCGGGCTGGCAGGGGTGCCAGGAGACGTCGACGGCTGCTTCGGTGGGGCCGTACAGGTTGTGCAGCCCGGGGATGTCGATGCCGGGTGGGAGGGCTTCGCCGGAGCAGATGACCCGCTCCGGCAGTTGGATGTCCTCTTCCTCCAGGAAGGCGTGGAGCATTGAGGGGACGAAGTGGACGGTGGTGATGGCCTCGGTCTTGATGAGGTCGCGTAGGTAGGCGGTGTCGCGGTGGCCTCCGGGGCGGGCGATGACCATGGTCGCGCCGGTGATGAGTGGCCAGAACAGTTCCCACACCGAGACGTCGAAGGTGATCGGGGTTTTGTGCAGGACCCGGTCGTGCGAGGTGAGGTGGAAGGTGTCCTGCATCCAGCGGAGCCGGTTGACGATCGCGCGGTGGGAGATGCCGACGCCTTTGGGGCGTCCGGTGGATCCTGAGGTGTAGAGGACGTAGGCGAGGTTGTCCTCGTGGGGGTGGCCGCCGGGGGTGGTGTGGGCGTCGGCGAGCATGCCGTTGCGTCGTTCTTCGGGGTCGTTGGGGTCGAGGGGGAGGAACGCGCCGCCGGCGGCCAGTACTGCGAGGAGCTGGATGGGCAGGTCGAGGCCGCGTTCCATGCAGACGCCGACGGGCTGGTCGACCTGCACGTCCAGCCCGGCCGCGATCTCGCGGGCACGTTCAGCCAGCTGTCGGTAGGTCAGTCGCTGGCCTTCGAAGATCACGGCTGTCGCGTCCGGGGTGCGGGCCGCTTGCTCGAAGACCAGTTCGTGGAGGAGTCCGCCGGGGTGGTCGCGTGTGGTGGCGTTCCAGCACGCGAGTTGGTCCCGCTCCCCGGCGGGCAGCAGGTCCAGGCGTCCCACCGGCACGTCGGGCTCCGCCACCACCGCGCGCAGGAGGGCGGCGAACCGCCCCGCCAGCCGTTCGACCGTCGAAGGCAGGAAGAGGTCGGCGTTGTAGACGAAACGCCCCTCCACCCGGTCGCCCCGCTCGGCGGCGTACAGCTCCAGGTCGAACCGGGTGGTCGTGCTGTCCGGCTCGAAACCTTCGCCGCCGTCGCGGTAGCTCTGCAGCGCGAACAGCACCTGCGCCACCGGCGGCCGGCTGACGTCGCGTTCGGGGTCCAGCTCGGCGACCAGCTTCTCGAACGGCAGCTCCTGGTGGCCGTAGACCTCCAGCGCCCCGTCCCGCGTACGGCGCAGCACCTCGGCGAACCCGGGATCCCCCGCCAGCCGCGCCCGCATCGGCAGCAGGTTGACGAACAGCCCCACCATGTCCTCGAACTCCGGCCTGGTCCGCCCGGCCACCGGCGACCCCACCGCGAACTCGGTCAGGCCGGACCAGCGCGACAGCAGCACCTGGAAGGCGGCGAGCAGCCCCATGTAGAGCGTCGCCCCCTCGGCCGCGCACAGCGCGCGGAACTCCGCGACGTCCAGTTCGAGGTCGTGCCAGCCGCCGCGGAATCCCTGCCGGGGCGGGCGCGGCCGGTCCAGCGGCAGGTCGAGTACCTGTAGCCCGGCCAGTTCCGCGCGCCAGAACGCCAGGTCGCCGGCCAGCCGCTCGCCGCTCAGCCGTTCCCGCTGCCACAGCGCGTAGTCGCCGAAGCCGAGCCGCGGTTCGCGCTCGGGCGGGGTCAGGAGTTCGCGCAGGATGAGCTCCGCGGACCAGCCGTCGGCGACGATGTGGTGGACGGCGATGAGCAGCGCGTGGTCGTCGGGAGCCAGCCGTACGAGGGTGGCGCGGAGCAGCGGGCCCGCCGCCAGGTCGAAGGGGAGCGCGGCGTCGGTGCTGAGCACGTGCCGGGCGGCCTCCTCGGTCGCCGCGTCCACGACGCGCAGCGGGACCGCCACGTGGTCGGCCACGCAGACCTCGGGCCGGCCGGAGGTTCCGGCGGGGAAGGTCATGCGCAGGCTCTCGTGCCGGGCGACCACGGCGTCGAGCGCCCGCCGCAGCCGCTCCACGGAGAGCGGGCCGCGGAGCCGGGCCGAGGCGGGCAGCACGTAGGCGCTCGTCCCGGGGGCGAACTGCTCCATGAACCACAGCCGCTCCTGCGCGAACGACAGCGGCGGTCGGCTGCCCTCGGCCCGCCGCGGGATCTCCTCCGCCGCGCCCAGCCCCGCCACCGCCCTGCGGAAGCGGGCCTCGACGCGCGCACGCCGTTCATCCACGCTCGTCGGCCTCCTCGGCCAGATGCTCCAGCGCCGCGGCCAGCAGGCGCGGCGTCGGGTGGGTGAAGGCCAGCTTGAGCGGCACCTCCAGGTCGGTGGCCGCGGCGATGCGGGCCGTGGTCCTGGTGGCCAACAGCGAGTGGCCGCCGAGCTGGAAGAAGTCGTCCAGCACGCCCACCCGTTCCAGGCCCAGCACCTCGGACCAGACCAGGCAGACCAGTTCTTCCGCCGCGCTCTCCGGCGGCTCGTACGCCGTGCCGAGCTGCTGGCCGGGGGCGGGCAGAGCGGCCAGGTCGACCTTGCCGCCCGGGGTCAGCGGGATGCGGTCCAGCGAGACGATCGCGCTGGGCATCAGGTGCGGGGGCAGCTCGGCGGCGAGGTGATCGTGCAGGGGAGCCGGGTCCTGGACGACGTAGGCGACCAGCCGGTCGTCGCGGACCGTCACGGTGGCCTGCCGTACCGACGGGTGGGTGAGCAGCACCGACTCCACCTCGCCCGGCTCGATGCGGTAGCCGCGCACCTTCACCTGCCGGTCGAGGCGGCCCAGGATCTCCAGCGTCCCGTCCAGGCGGAAGCGGGCCCGGTCGCCGGTACGGTACCGGCGCGAACCGCCGGGACCGGGCACGAACCGCTCCGCCGTGAGGGCGGGCGCGCCCCGGTAGCCACGCGCCACGCCGCTGCCCCCGATGAGGAGCTCACCCGCCACGCCGGGCGGGACCGGAAGCCCGTCCGGAGCGACCACCTCGACCGTGGTGCCCGGCAGCGGGAACCCGACGGCCGGTCGGCGTGACGCCTCGGTGGGGTCCATCTCGGCGGTGGTGGCGATGATCGTGGTCTCGGTGGGGCCGTAGCTGTTGACCAGCCGTACGCCAGGGGGACCTGACTCGTACCAGGCGGCCAGCGCGGGACCCGGCAGCGGGTCCGCGCCCAGGATGAGCAGCCGAAGGCCGGGCGGCCAGGCGACGCCCATGCCCACCAGCTCCTGCCAGTACGACGTCGGCAGGTCGAGCACGGTGAGCGCGGAACCCTCCGGGGTCTTCAGGAAGTCGGGCAGCGGCTCGTCCGGGCACAGGACGAGCTCGGCTCCGGCGGCCAGCGCCGGGTAGATCTCCTCAGCGTGCGTGTCGAAGCTCGGCGAGGCGAACTGCAGCACGCGGTCGCCGGGCCCGAGCCCGTAGTGCTCCCGCATCCAGCTCACCCGCGCCGCGAGTGCCTCGCGTGGCACCTCCACGCCCTTGGGACGGCCGGTCGAACCCGAGGTGTAGATCACGTACGCCAGGGATCCGCGTGCTGCGGCATACGTGGATTCTTCGGGAACGTGCAGATCGTCCAGCACCAGCGCCGCGTCCGACGCCATCCAGCGCAGCCGCTCCGGCGGGTAGGCCGGGTCGAGCGGCAGGTAGGCGCAGCCCGCCTTCCCCACGGCGAGCATCGCCGCGATCAGCTCCACCGAGCGCTCGGCGCGCAGGCCCACGACCGCGTCCCTGCCGAGTCCTCGCAGACGTCCTGCCAGCGCGGATGCCATGGCGTCCAGCTCGGCGTAGGTCACCCGGCGGGCTCCGTGGCTGACCGCGATCGCGTGGGGGGCCTGCCGTACGCGGTCCTGGAAGAGGTCGAGCACGTCGCGCGCGACCACCGGAGCCGGGTCGGCGGCCGGTGGCCGGTCCTCGGGCAGCAACATCGCGGCGCGCAGCGCGGACAGCGGCGCGCCCGGGTCGGCGGCGACCGCCTCCAGGATCCGCTCCCACCGGCGCAGCAGCCGCGTCGCGGTCTCCTCCTCGAACAGGTCGCTGGCGTAGGAGAGCATCGCCCACAGGGAGCCGTCGAACTGGGTGATGTCCAGCATCAGGTCGAACTTCGCCTGCGTCGCGCCCGGGTCGAACATCTCCGCCTCGATGCCGGGCAGCGGCAGCGCGGCCGCCTCCTTGTCCTGGATCACGAACATCGCCTGGAACAGCGGCGTCGTGCTCAGGTCGCGGCGGATCCCGAGGTCGTTGAGCAGGCGCTCGAACGGGATGTCCTGGTGCGCGAAGGCGTCCAGGACCGTCGCCCTGGTCCGGGCGAGCAGCGCGCGGAACGACGGATCGCCCGACAGGTCGCCGCGCAGCACCAGCGTCTCGGGGAAGAACCCGACGACGTCCTGCAGCTCCGGACGGTCGCGCCCGGCGATGACCGAGCCGATCGCGAGGTCGTCGGTGCCGCAGTGCGCGCCCAGCAGCAGCTGGTAGGCGGCCAGCAGGACCATGAACAGCGTCCCGCGCTCGTCCCTGGCCAGCTGCTCCAGCCGCGCCGTCAGCTCCGGCCCGATCCTGCGCGCGCAGTAGTCGCCGCTGGGTTTCCGTACGGCCGGCCGCGGCCGATCCACCGGCAGGTCGAGCGGTTCCACCCCGGCCAGCTGGGACCGCCAGTAGTCCAGCGACTCCTGAGACGGTTCGCGCCCCCGCTGCCAGGCCGCGAAGTCCCGGTAGTCGACCGACGGAACGCCCAGCCCGGCCGCGTCCCCCGAGTAGCAGGAGACCAGCTCGGAGAAGACGAGCTTCAGCGACCACCCGTCGGCCACGAGGTGGTGCAGCACCAGGCAGAGCACGTGATCGGTCGCCGACAGCGTGATCAGGTGAACCCGCACCAGCGGCCCCGTGGCCAGGTCGAACGGTGCGTTGGTCAGCTCCGCCACCAGCTCCGTCGCGCGCGCCTCCCGCTCGGACGCGGGCAGGTCCCCGAGGTCCACGAGGACCGGTTCGAGCCGCAGCGACGGCTCGACGACCTGGACCGGGCTGCCCTCCACCGCGGGGAAGCGGGCCCGCAGCATCGGATGCCGCGCCGCCACCGCGGTCAGCGCCCCCGCCAGGTCCTGGACGGACAGCTCGCCGCGCAGCCGCTGCACCAGGTACATGTTGTAGGAGGTGTCCGCGGGGTCGAGCTGCTGCAGGAACCACAGCCGTTCCTGCCCGTAGGAGAGCGGCGCGGGCGCGTCCGGGTCGCTGCGCGCGGGAATTCCGGCGGGCCGCGCCTTCGGCTGCCGCCGCAGCTTGCGCTCCAGCGCGGCCCGCTGCTCTGGGCTGAGCCTGGCCAGCCGCCCTTTCAGGTCACTCATCCGTCCGCGTCCTCCGCCAGGAGCTCGTCCAGCTCGACGTCCCCGAGCTGGAGTTCCAGTACGGCCAGCGCATGCTCGCCCACCGTGGTCAGCTCGAAGCAGACCCGCAGATCCAGCTCGATCCCGTACGTCTCCCGATATCTGGTGATCAGCTGTACGGCCAACAGCGAATGCCCGCCGAGCGCGAAGAAGTCGTCCTCGGCACCCACCCGGTCACGCCCGAGCAGCTCACCCCAGAGCGCGCACAGCTCCTCCTCCAGCGGCGTCTCCGGCGCGACATAGCCGGTCCCCAGGTCGCCGCGGCCGGGCCCGGTCGGCGGCGGCAGCGCCGCGCGGTCGAGCTTCCCGCTCGGGCTCAACGGGAACTCGGTGACGTGCACGAACGCCTGCGGCACCAGCGCCGTCGGCAGCCTGCGCGCCAGCCCGGTCCGCAGCTCCTGCCACTCGCCCGTCCCGTCCACGTACGCCACCAGCCCGCGACCGCCCGGCGCGTCGTCACGCAGGGCCACGACCGCCCTGCGCACCCGCGGGTCCTCGGCCAGCGCCGCCTCGATCTCGCCCAGCTCGACCCGCCAGCCGTGCACCTTCACCTGGTCGTCGAGTCGGCCGAGGAACTCCAGCTCCCCGTCCGCGCGCAGCCTGGCCAGGTCGCCGGTGGCGTACAGGCGGGCGCCGGGCGGGCCGTACGGGTCGGGGACGAAGCGCTCGGCCGTCAGCCCGGGGCGTCCCGCGTAGCCGCGCGCCACCTGGACGCCGCCGATGTGCAGGTGACCGGGCACGCCGACGGGCATCGGCTCCAGGTGCTCGTCCAGGACGTGCAGGCGGCAGCCCGGCATCGGGCGGCCGATGGGGATCACCGTCTCGCCCGGACGGCAGGCGTGCCAGGAGACGTCGACGGCCGCCTCGGTGGGGCCGTACAGGTTGTGCAGCTCGGCGTGCGGCAGGCGGTCGAAGAAGCGGGCCGCCATCCTGGGGGGTAGCTCCTCGCCGCTGCACACCACGCGGCGCAGCGACGTGCACGACTCGATGTTGGCCTCCTCCAGGAAGAGGGCGAGCATCGACGGCACGAAGTGCATGGTGGTGACCGCGTGCCGTTTGATCAGGTCGCGCTGGTGGGCGGGGTCCCGGTGGCCGCCGGGCCGTACGGGGACCAGGGCGGCACCGTGCAGCAGCGGCCAGAACAGCTCCCACACCGACACGTCGAAGCTGGTCGGCGTCTTCTGCATCACCACGTCGTCGACCGTCAGGCCGAACGTCTCCTGCATCCAGGCCAGGCGGTTGACGATCGCGCGGTGGGTGTTGACCACGGCCTTGGGCCGGCCGGTCGAGCCCGAGGTGTAGATCAGGTACGCGGCGTCGTCCGGTCCGGCCACCGGCTCCAGATCGTCGGAGGGCAGCTCGTAGTCGTCCTCCAGCAGCACCGTCCGGAGCGGACCGGCCGGCTCCAGGTGGCGCTGGGTGAGCAGCACCCGCGCGCCGCAGTCGGACAGCATGAACTCCAGCCGGTCGCGCGGGTACTCGGGGTCCAGCGGCACGTAGGCTCCGCCCGCCTTCAGTACGGCCAGCAGCCCGACGACCAGATCGGCCGAGCGTTCCGCGCAGACCGCGACCGGCTGGCCGCGCTCGACGCCGGTGTGCCGCAGCCGCCGGGCCAGCCGGTTGGCGCGGGCGTTGAGCTCGCCGTACGTCAGGGTGACGTCGCCGGACACCACCGCCGGGGCGCCGGGCGTCGCGGCGGCCTGGGCCTCGACCAGCGCGTGCAGGGTCCCGGGAGCGGCCTCGGGACCGCCCGCCCCGAGGGCGAGCACCCGCTCGCGCTCCTCCTCCGCGAGCACCGGCAGCGCGGGAACCGCCCGGTCAGGGTCGGCGACGGCGGCCTCGACCAGCGTCCGCAGGTTCGCCTCGAAGCGCTCGATCGTCCCGGGGTCGAACAGGTCGGTGGCGTACTCCAGCCGCGTGTGCAGCCGCCCCTCGCGCACGTTGAGGTCGAGCTGGAGGTCCACCTTCGCGGTGCCGTTGGCGATCTGGCCCTCGTTGGTGCCGGTGGCCAGGTTGAACATCACCTGGTACAGGGGCGGCACGCTCAGGTCCCTGGCCGGCTGCAGGTCCTCCACGAGCCGCTCGAACGGCAGTTCCTGGTGGTCCAGCGCCTCGGCCACCGTCGCCCGCACCCGCGCCGCCGCCTCGCGGAAACTGGGCGCGCCCGACAGGTCCACCCGCAGCGGCACCGCGTTGACGAACATGCCGATGACCGGCTCGGTCTCGGGCAGCAGCCGCCCCGCGATCGGCGTGCCGACCACGATGTCGTCGATCCCGGACCAGCGCGACAGCACCGCCGCGTACGCGGTGAGCATCACCGTGAACAGCGTCGTGTTGAGCTCCTTGGCCAGCCGCTCCACCCCCGCCGACAGCTCGGGGGAGTAGGCACCCAGCCGCATCTCCCCCCGGTAGGTACGGCGGGCAGGCCGCGGCCGGTCGCCCGGCAGCGCGAGATCGGCGGGCACTCCGGCCAGCCGTTCACGCCAGTAGGTCAGCTCGGTCTCCAGGAACTCGCCGGAGAGCCTGCCGCGCTGCCATACGGCGAAGTCGGCGAACTGGATCGGCAGCTCGGGCAGCTTCGGCACGCGGTCCTCGCCGAGCGCGTCGTAGCACTCCTCCACCTCGTTCATGAAGATCATGCCGGAGACGCCGTCGAAGACCGTGTGATCGAAGACGGTGACCAGCCGCAGGTCGTCCTCGGCCAGCTTGACGTGCCTGGCGCGGTACAGCGGCGCCCGCTCCATGTCGAACGGCGCGACCGCGTCCGCCCTGGCCAGCCGGGTGAGCTCCGCTTCCGCCGCCGCCCGCGGCAGGTGGGTCAGGTCCGTCTCCGTCAGCGCCGTGGGCTCCGCGTCCGGGCTGACGAGCTGCACCACCTGCCCGTCCCTGAACTCGAACGTGCTGCGCAGCGCCTCGTGCCGCCGCACCACCAGGTCGATCGCCCGCTCCAGCCGGCGCGGGTCCACCGGCTGCCTGGCCGCCATCGGCATGATCATGCCGATGTTGTAGACGGCCAGGTCAGGTTCGAAGCGGGAAAGGAACCACATCCGCTCCTGGCCGGAGGAAGCGGGGAAGGCATCACTCACTGTGCATCGCCTCTCGCAGGCTCTTGGGCCGCATGTCGGTCCACACCCGCTCGATGTGTTCCAGGCACTCGTCCTTGGTGCCGGAGAAGCCGGCGTCGTACCAGCCCGACGGGTTCTCCCGGTCGGCGGGCCAGATGGAGTACTGCTCTTCGTCGTTGCGAACGACCTTGGTGCTCATGCGGAACTCCGGGGGAGGCGGGGGATGGTCTGGGCGGCGGGTTCTGCGGTGGTGGCGGCGGAGATCAGGGCGGCGACACCGGTCACGGTCGGCTCCTCGAACAGGCTGCGCATCGGCAGCCGCACCCCCAGCTCCTTGCGGATGAGGGCGATGAGCTGGACCGCGATGAGCGAGTTGCCGCCCAGCTCGAAGAAGTCGTCATCGACGCCGATGTGGTCGCCGCCGAGCACCTCGCCCCACAGCCGGGCGATCGTCGCCTCGGCGTCGTTGCGCGGCGCGACATAGCCCTCGGCGGGCGCCTTGTCCTGCCGGGCCGCGACCGCCGCCGGATCGAGTTCCGTCTCCACGGTGTCCTGGGTCAGCGAACCGACTCCGGCCACGAGGTCGGCCACCGTACTGGCCGCCACCACGACCTGGGGCCCGAGCGGCGCGGCCAGCAGCCGGCGCAGGGAGAGCGCGCCGTCGGCGGGCCGGATCCCGGCCGTGTCGTCGTCGGCCGCGGCCGGGGCGGCGCGCTGGGCGTCGGCGCTGGTGACCACCCCGGTCACCACGGCGTCGGCGTCGATCCGCCGCATCACGTAGTCCGACACCTGCACCAGCACCGTGCCGTCGGGCCCGATCAGCGTGACGTCGACGACCAGCACCTCGTCGGTGTCGGTGCTGGTGATGCGCAGGTGGCTCCAGAACGCCTCCGGCAGGCTCTCGTACACGGTGATGCGGCCGTAGCCGAGCGGCAGGTAGTGGCCCTCGACCTCGATCCAGCTGAAGGTGGTGGCGGCGTCGAGCAGCGCCGGGTGCAGCCCCCACTGGTCGAGGTCGGACATCAGCGCGTCGTTGGCCTCGAACAGGCCCAGCGACTCCTGCTGGCCGGTGTGCGTGGCGGTCAGCGTCCTGCTCCAGTGCCCGCCCAGCGTGAGCAGGCCGGACAGCGGCACGCTGCCCTGCCCGTCCGCCGTCGGCACGCAGCGATCCATGATCGCGCGCAGGTCCACGCGGCCGGCGGGCGGCGGGCTCACCTTGGCCGCCGTCCCTGTCGCGTGCGTACGGTGCGACCCCCCGATGATGCTCTGCACCTGGAACTCGGCCCCGTCGGCCTCCGGTCTGAACACCACCCGCACCTCGGCGGTCGCCCCGTCGGCCACCGACAGCGGCTCGACGAACACAACGTCACGCAGCTCCACGATGTCGCCGCCGGGCAGCACCGCCTCGGCAGCCGTCCTGGCCAGCTCCAGGTGCCCGGTGCCGGGCAGCACCGGGACGTCGGCGATGCGGTGCTCGTCCAGCACCCAGTGCGTGCCGGGCGAGATCGTGCCGCTGCACCAGTCGAGCCCGTCACCGGCGTGCCTGGCGGTCAGGACCGGATGGTCGATCGCCTTGATCCGGTCGCCGCGCCGCAGCGCGGCGAATCCGGCCGGCGCCGCGGTCTCCGCGGCCATGCCGACCTCCAGCCACCTGCCCCAGTTGACGCTGACGAGCTGAGCCGCGTTCCAGCCCCGCCCGGCGCCGGCGTACGCGTCGAGGAAGTTGTTGGCCGCACAGTAGTCGATCTGCCCGAACCCGCCGGCCACCGCGGTGATCGACGAGCAGAGCACCACGGCCTCCAGCTCCAGGTCGCCGAACGCCTCCTGGAGGGCCAGCGTGCCGAGCACCTTGGGGCGGAGCACGGCCTCGGCCGCCTCCCGCTCCTTGATCTGCGCCATGCCGCCGCCGGGCAACCCGGCCGCGTGCACGAGCACGTCCACCCGGCCGAACGCGGCCAGCGTCTCGTCCCTGACCCGGCGCATGTCCGCCGGATCCGTCACGTCGGCGGCGAGCGTCAGCACCCGCGCCCCGGCGGCCTCCATCCGGCCGATCGCCTCGGCGGCGCGCGCCTCGCGGGCCGAGCGCGGCGGCCCGTCGGGCAGCCCGCTCCTGGACAGCAGCACCAGGTTGACGCGGGCGCGCGCGGCCAGGTCCTCGGCGAGCGAGACGCCGATGCCGCCCAGCCCGCCGGTGATCACGTACACCTGGCCGTCGCGCGGCTCGGCCGGCTCGGCCGTCACCTCCACCTGCTCGTACCCGAGCAGCCACCGCTTGCCGCCGCGCAGCGCGACAGGGGCCAGCAGCCCGGCCGGACCGGGTTCCGGCTCGCGGCCCAGCTCGGCGGCGACCGCGCGTACCGCGTCACGGTCCTGGGCGTCGATGTGGCGGACGCGCAGCCACGGCGTCTCCAGCGGGACGACGCGGGCGAAGGCGGCCAGCGTGGCGTGCTCCGGGCTGGTCAGGTCGTCGCCGACGACGTCCATCGTGCCCGCGGTGACCAGGTCGAGCTGCACGCCGCCCGGGGGTTGCGCTGCCGAGAGGGCCTGGACGAGGGACAGGACGCCGAAGAAGCCGCGGTCCTGGGCCGACCAGATGTCCTCGTCGCCGGTGAGGGACCAGGCGTGGACGATCCGCTCGGGGATCTCGCCGAGCGCGTGGAAGAGGGCGTCGTAGTCCTCGCGTTCGGCCGGCCGTACGGTGAAATATCCGTCAAAACTGCCGAACGCGGGGCCTGGCCGTACTGCGATGGCCTCGGGGCCCACCAGCGCGGCCGAGCCCTCGTCCACGAAGGCGAGGCAGCGCGTGATCGGGGTCGACGGGCGGGCGGGTGCCCGGTGCCAGACGGGCACGCCGTACCACCGCTCGGGCGGCAGCGGACCCTCGGCCTGCTGCGGGCGGGCGACGCCGCCGGTGAACGCGCCCTGCGGGTCCGGGTCGATCCAGGCGCGCTGCCGCTCCCACGGGTAGCTGGGCAGCGAGACGCGGTAGCCGGGGGCGCCGAAGTCGTTCAGCTCGATGCCATGGACCCAGAGCGCGCCGGCGGCCCGCGAGAAGACCGCGACGTCACCGGCCCGGTCGCGCGGTCCGGGCAGCGACGGCAGCGGGGCGATCGCGGCGGCGGGCAGCTGCGTGGCGGCCAGGCCGGCCAGCTGCCGTCCAGGTCCGCACTCGATCATGACCCACTCGCCGTCGGCCAGCAGCGTCGAGACGCAGTCGCCGAAGCGGACGGGTTCGCGCACGTGCCTGGCCCAGTAGGACGGGTCGGTGGCCTCGGCCGCGGTGATCCAGGTGCCGGTCACGTTCGACAGGAACGGCAGGCTCGGCGCCGACAGCTTGGTGGCCGCGACCAGCTCGCGGAACTCGCCGAGCATCGGCTCCATCATCGCCGAGTGGAAGGCGTGCGACGTCCGCAGCGGGGTGCAGCCGATGCCCTCCTCCTCCAGCATCTCCGCCAGCTCCCTGACCGAGTCCGACGGGCCCGACACCACGCAGGTGCCCGGGCCGTTGATCGTGGCCACGGACACGCCGTCGGGCAGCATCGGCGCGACCTCGTCCGGCATCAGCTGTACGGCCAGCATCGACCCCGGCGGCAGCGCCTGGATCAGCCGCCCGCGCGCCGCGACCAGCCGCAACGCGTCGGGCAGCGTGAACACGCCGGCGACGGTCGCGGCGGCGTACTCGCCGATGCTGTGGCCGATCATCGCCGCCGGCTCGACGCCCAGCGACAGCCACAGCCTGGCCAGCGCGTACTCGACGGTGAACAGCGCGGGCTGGGTGAGCGAGGTCTGCCGCAGCGCCTCGTCGGCCTCCTCGCCGGTGGCGAAGATCTGCTCGCGCAGGTCGAGGATCTCGGCGCACTCGTCGATCGCCTCGCGGAAGACGGGCTCGCTCTCGTAGAGCTGCGCCGCCATGCCGCCGTACTGCGCGCCCTGGCCGGAGAACAGGAAGGCCACCTGCGGCGCGCGCTTCGGCTTGGCCCCGGCGACGACGCGCTTCTGGTCGGCCAGCGCCGCCACCGCGTCGGCGGTCGAGGTCGCCACCACCGCGGCCCGGTGCTTGAGCTCGCGGCGGCCCACGCGCAGCGTGAAGGCCACGTCGGCCAGGTCCGTGTCGGGGTGCTCGGCCAGGTGCGCCGCCAGCCGTTCGCGCGCGGCGGTCAGCGCGGACTCCGTCCTGGCCGACAGCTTCAGCAGGTGCGCGGGCCGCTCGCGGGGCAGCGGCGGTCGCGGCGGCGCCTCCTCCAGCACGGCATGCGCGTTCGTTCCGCCGATCCCGAACGAGCTCACGCCCGCCCGCCGCGGGGACCCGTCGCTCTCCCACTTGGTCGGCGAGGAGACGACGTAGAACGGGCTCGCCGGGAAGTCGATCTTCGGGTTGGGGCTCGTGTAGTGCAGTGTCGCCGGGATCAGCTGGTTCTCCAGCGCCAGCACCGTCTTGATCACGCTGGGGATGCCCGCCGACTGGCCGAGGTGGCCGATGTTGCTCTTCACCGAGCCGATGCCGCACCACTGCGTGTCGGCGGTGTACTGCGAGAACACGCTGGACAGCGCCGCCACCTCGATCGGGTCGCCGAGCGCCGTACCGGTGCCGTGCGCCTCGACGTAGGTGACCGTGCGCGGATCCACGCCGCCCACGCCCAGCGCCTGCGAGATCACCGCGGACTGCCCGTCCATGCTCGGCGCGGAGAAGCCCACCTTGCCCGCGCCGTCGTTGTTGATCGCGTTGCCCAGGATGACCGCGCGGATGTTGTCGCGGTCCTCGATCGCCTCGGACAGCCGCTTCAGCACCAGCACGCCGCCGCCGCTGCCCCAGATCGTGCCGCCCGCGTTGGCGTCGAAGGAGCGGGTGCGACCGTCGGGCGAGACGATGCCGTCCTCGTCGTAGACGTACCCCTCGCCCTGCGGCAGGTCCAGCATGGCCGCGCCGGCCAGCGCCATGTCGCACTCGCCTGTCCGCAGCGCCTCGCACGCGATGTGCAGCGCCACCAGCGCGGTCGAGCACGCGGTGTGCACGGTGTAGCTGGGGCCGCGCAGGTCGAGCTTGTAGGAGGTGAGGGTCGCGCAGTAGTCGACGTGATTGCCCACCATGATCGCCAGCCAGCCGGCGTTCTTGTGCGCCTGGGCGTTGCTGCGGATGTTCCGCCACTGGTAGTTGTCAGACCCGGTCCCGGCGTAGACGCCGATCTCGCCCGGATAGCGGAACGGGTCGTAGCCCGCGTCCTCCAGCGCCGTGTGCGACAGCTCCAGGAACATCCGGTGCTGCGGGTCGCGTACCTCGGCCTCCCTGATCGACATGCCGAAGAACGCCGAGTCGAAGCCCTCGTAGTCGTCCAGCACCATGGCGGCCGGTACGAAGTTCGGGTCGGCCAGCAGGCTCTCGGCCGTGCCCATCGCCCGTTGCTCTTCCAGGGTGTAGGTGGTCAGCGACTCGACGCCGTCGGCGAGGTTGCGCCAGAACTGCCGCGCGTCACCCGCTCCCGGGACCCGGCACGACAAGCCGATGATCGCGATCGGCTCAGCCGTGGGCTCGTCCGTCATGGGGCAGTCCCCTTCTCGTTGCGTTTCCTCAACCTGTCTCGCCGTACGGCCAGCCGGCGCGCGGCCCGGTCCAGCCCGGGACTGCCGCCCGCGCCGTCCAGATGGGCGGCCAGCGCCCGGATCGTGGGATGCCGGAACAGCTCCACGATCGGCACCTCGCGGCCGATCGCGGCCTTCAGCCGTGCCTGCACGGCGGCCATGGCGAGCGAGTGGCCGCCGATCTCGAAGAAGTTGTCGTCGGGCCCAATCCGTGGCACGCCCAGCACGGCGTGCCACACCTGGGCGACCGCCCGCTGCGTGGGGCCGTCGAGGCGGCCTTCGGGCCGCTGCTGGTCGACCGGCCGCCCGCGCAGCGCGGCCCGGTCCACCTTCCCGTTGAGCGTCAGCGGCAGCGCGGGCAGCGACACCAGCTCGGTCGGTACGGCATGCTCGGGCAGCACGCGGCCCAGCTCCTCCAGGACCCGGTTCGCCGCCAGCCCGGGCCGCGCGGGCACCACGTAGCCGGTCAGCGTGCCGCCCTCGACCCTGGCGACGGCGGCGCGCACGTCCCTGCAGCCGGCCAGCGCCGCCTCCACCTCGCCGAGCTCGACCCGGAACCCGCGCACCTTCACCTGGTCGTCGGCCCGCCCCGCCGGGGTGATCGTGCCGTCGGGGTTGCGCCGCCCGAGGTCGCCGGTGCGGAAGCGGTCGCCGTCGAACCGCTCGCCGGTCAGCGCCGGATCCAGGTAGCCGGTGGCCAGGTGGCGGCTGCGGACAACCACCTCGCCGAGTTCGCCGACCCCGGCGCGCCTGCCGTCCGGGGTCACCACGATGATCTCGCTGCCCTCGACGGGCCGCCCGATCGGCACGACCTCCGGGTACGGCTCGGCGAGCTCGTGCCAGGCGTGCACCTGCGGGGTCTCGGTCGTGCCGTAGCAGGCCACGAGCCTGGCCCGCGGCATGAGCGTCCGTAACGTTCCCGCTTCCGCGCCGGTGAGGCGGTCGCCGCCGATGGCGGCCAGCCGTACGTCGGGCAGGGGCGTGCCGGTGCCCGCCAGCATGGCCGCGAGCTGCGGCGTCAGGTGCAGGACGGTGATCGCGTGCTCGCGCAGCCAGGTGACGAGCTTGGCGGGGTCGCGGGTCAGTTCCTGCTCGGGCACGAACAGCTCGGCGCCCAGGGCGGCGGGGACGAACATGTCGCGCAGCGCCGGATCGTGGGCCAGCCCGGACAGCAGCGCGAACCGGTCGTGCGGCTTCAGGTCGAAGGTGCGGATGTACCAGGAGATGAAGTGGGCCAACGGCTTCTCGCCGGTGACGACCGGTTTGGGGTCGCCGGTGGTCCCGGAGGTCATCGACAGGTATCCGGACCCCGGCAGGTTCGTGCTGCCGTCGCGCAGTACGACCTCGTGGTCCTTGAAGACCGCCCGGGCTCCCGAGGCGGCGATCTGCCTGTCCTGCACGGCCGGCGGGTAGGCCGAGTCGATCACCACCCACCGCGCTCCCGCCGCCAGTACACCGAGCAGGATCCCCGGCAGCTCGGGCACCCGCGAGGCGACCACGGCCACCACGTCGCCCGGCTCGACGCCCTTGTCACGCAGCGCCGCCTCCGTCCGCCGCCGCGTCCGCTCGTGGGCGTCGCCCGCCAGCTCCAGCAGCCCCGGCCCCGTCCAGTCCGGCAGCTCCGCCTCGGGGAGGTCCCGGTCCACGCGTCCGGTCAGCAGTTCCTCCAGCTGGCCGACGTAGCCCTCGACCAGCGCCGCCATGCGCTCGGCCGTGTAGAGGTCGGGGTTGTAGACCAGCTCCAGCGTGTATCCGTCGCGCTGCTCGCTCACGTACATCGTCAGGTCGAACAGGGCCCCCGGCAGGCCGGGCCGTAACGTCTCGCTCGCGCACCCGGCCAGGTCCAGCCGCGCCTGCGCGAAGTTGTACATGTTGAACATGACCTGCGTGATCGGGTTGCGGCTCAGGTCGCGCGGCAGCCGCAGCGACTCCAGCAGCTGCCCCAGCGGCACGTCCCGGTGCCTGATCGCCGCGCCCAGCTCGGCCGCGCACGCCCGCACCTGCTCGGCGAAGTCGCCCCGCGGCCGCAGCCGCAGCGGGAGGACCTGCACGCACATCCCCACCAGCGACTCGAACGCCACGTGCGGCCGGTCCGCGTACGCCGCCCCCACCACCAGATCGTTGCGTCCCGACAGCCCGGCCAGCTGCCGCCCGAAGGCCGCCAGCAGCACCGCGTACGGCGTGGCCCCCAGCCGCGCCGCCAGCTCCGCCACCCGCCCGGCCAGTGCCGCGTCCAGCTCACCCCGGCAGGCAGCGCCGTGGAAGGTCTGCGCGGGCGGCCTGGCCGCGTCCCTGGGCAGGTCCAGCACCAGCGGAGCGTCGCGCAGGTGCTCCCGCCACCAGCCCAGCGCCTGGCCGTCGCCGTTCCCGCGCAGCCAGCGCACGTAGTCGGCGAACGTGTGCTCGGCCACCTCGACCGGCTCGCCGCGGTAGGCGGCGGACAGGCCCCGGTAGAGCACATCCTGCGACCAGCCGTCGAACACCAGGTGGTGCGCGGTCAGGCAGAGCACGTGCTCGTCGGGGGCCAGCCGGATCAGCCGCGCCCGGAACAGCGGCCCGGCGGCCAGGTCGAACCGTTCCCGCGCCTCCTTCTGCAGCGCTCCGGCCAGCTCCGCGGGGGAGAGGTCGTCGACCGGCAGCGGCACCTCGCCCGGCGGCGCGACCGTCACGTCGGGGATCCCGTCGCGCGAGCCCACCCTCCAGCGCAACGCCTCGTGGACCGTCACCACGGTGGTGAGCGCGCGCTGGAGCGCGGCGACGTCGAGCGGGCCGCGGATCCGCTCGGCCATCGCGATGTTGTGCGCGGTCGACTCGGGCGCCAGCTGTTCGACGAACCACATCCGGCGCTGGGCGGGGGTGAACGCGGCCGGGCTCCCCGTGGGCGGGGCGGCGGTGGTCGCGCGCTGCGCGCGCTCCACCAGCGCGCGCAGCGCGCCGTAGGTCCGGCCCTCGTACACGTCCTGGACCGACACCACCCGGCCCAGCTCCGCGCGTACCGCGGCCACCAGCCGCATCGCCCGCAGCGAGTGCCCGCCGCGCTGGAAGAAGTCGTCCTCGTCGTCCGGGGCGGGCGCCTCGAGCACCCGCGCCCAGATCCCGGCCAACCCGGTCCCTGTTCCCTGCTCCCGCTGGGACTGCGCCCTGAGGGTGGCGAGGTCGACCTTGCCCGAGGCGTTCAGCGGGAGGATGTCCAGCCGTACCAGCCTGGTCGGCAGCATGTACGGCGGCAGCCGTACCGCCAGATCCTCGCGCAGCACGGCCAGGTCGGGCGCGTCCTCGGGCGTCACGTAGGCGACCAGCTCGCCCGTGAAATCCACCACCGCCTGCAGCACCTTGGGGTGGGCGCGCAGTGTCGTCTCCACCTCTCCGATCTCCACGCGCTGCCCCTGGACCTTCACCTGGCGGTCCAGCCGGCCCATGAACGCGATCTGGCCGTCCTCCTGCCACGCCACGCGATCGCCTGTCCGGTACAGCCGCGCGCCCGGCTCGGTCGAGAACGGGTCGGGGATGAACCGCTCTGCCGTCAGCCCGGGCCGGCCCACGTATCCGCGGCTGATCTGCGGGCCGCCGATGCACAGCTCGCCCGGTACGCCGGTCGGGCACTCGTTCAGGTCCTCGTCCAGGATGTGCGCCCGGCAGCCGCGCAGCGGCCGCCCGATCGGCAGCGGCCGCTCCCACACGCCCTCGAACCGGCCGCCCACCACCGTGACGGTCGACTCGGTCGGGCCGTACCAGTTGTGGAAGTTCCCGTGCGCCGACCACCGCGCCACCTGCTCGGGCGGGGGCGGCTCGCCCGCCGTCATCACGTCCTGCAGGTACGGCAGGCGGCTGGGGTCGACCAGCGGGAGCACCGCGGGCGGGAGGAACCCGTAGGTGACGTCGTGCTCCTCCAGGAAGCGCTGCAACCGCGCCGGGTCCACCCGGTCCTCGTCGGGCACCAGTTGCACGCAGCCGCCGGCGGCCAGCGGGGTCAGCATGTCGAACACCGAGGCGTCGAAGCCCAGCGCGGAGAAGGCGAACGAGCGGCAGCTCGCGTCCAGCGCGAAGTGCGCGACCGTGGAGGTGACGAAGGCGACCACGTTGGCGTGGCTCACGACCACGCCCTTGGGCCTGCCGGTGGAACCGGAGGTGTAGATGACGTGCGCGGCGTTTCCCGGAACAGCGCGGTTCGGCGGAGCGGCTCGACGGGGCTGGTCCGCGTTCACGAGCGCGCGCCCGCAGCCCTCCAGCAGCTCCGCGCCGCGCTCGTCGACGACGACCACCTCGACTCCGGCGTCGTCGAGCACCTCTTCCAGCCGCAGGCGCGGATGCCCGGGATCCAGCGGTAGGTACGCCCCGCCCGCGAGGTGGATGCCGAGCACGGCCGCCGGCATCAGCGGGTTACGGCGGGTGCACAGGCCCACCCGGCTTTCCGGCCCGACGCCGAGCTCCTGGAGCCGCGCCGCCAGCGCCCCGGCCCGCTCGACCAGCTGGGCATAGGTGAGCACGTTCTCCCATTGCCGGACCGCCGGGGCATCCGGGGTTTTCGCAGCCTGAGCCGTGATCAGAGTGCTGAGGAGTGTCATCCTGCGGCCTCCACGCCGGGCCGTACCAGCCGGCCTTGCCGTACCGTCTCGAAACGCAGCAGGAAGCGCGGCGCGCGGACGGCGATCGCGGCGATCGCGCGCCCCAGCGGCAGATGCGTCACCCGCCACTCCGCCAGCCGCGCCACCTCGGGAGCCGTCTCGGGCACCCACGTCGTGCCTGGCCGCTGCCCCGCGAACCCGAACAGCGCCGGATCCACCCGCAGCCCGTCACCGGTCGCCTTCAGCACCGCTTCCTTCGCCGTCCACGTGCGCAGCGCGCTGTGCAACCGCAGCTCCTCGGGCAGCGCGGCGAACTCATCGCGCTCCCTCTCGTCCAGCACCTTCTCGAAGAAGGCCTGCTCGTCGGCCGGCGGGCGGAGGCGCTCGAGGTCGGCGCCCACCTCCCGGCCCGTCGCCAGCGCGACCAGCACGAGCCCGCCCGATTGGCTGAGGCTGTAGACGGGCTGTGTCCCGGTGCACGGCTTGCCGCCGGGCCGGGTACGCAACTCGCCGACGCCCGGCTCGATCCCGTACTCCCTGAGCAGCCGCCGCAGCAGCACCGACCTGCCGACGAACCAGCGCCGATGGTCCTCCTGCCGGAACCTGGCCGCTCGTGCCGCCTCCCTGGGCGACAGCTCGTCGACGGCCGCGCACATCTCGGGCAGTTCCTCGAGGTTGGCCAGCCACACATGCACCTCGTCCGCGGCCAGGCTCTGCTGGGGGCCCGCTGCGATCGTCCGCGCCACCTGATCGCCGTGCGTGGCGAGGAAGAGGTGCGCGGCGTCGAGCGTGTGCAGGCGGAAGGTCGAGGTGGTGTGGCGGGCCCAGCCGAGCATGGTGGGGTGGACGACCTCGCGGTCATGAGCGCCGGCGAAGGCGACGATGGGGATGTCGAGCGGCTCCTGCCTGGCGAAGCGG
This sequence comes from Microtetraspora malaysiensis, assembly GCF_050947145.1. Taxonomy (NCBI): domain Bacteria; kingdom Bacillati; phylum Actinomycetota; class Actinomycetes; order Streptosporangiales; family Streptosporangiaceae; genus Microtetraspora; species Microtetraspora malaysiensis. The sequence goes on along the minus strand of NZ_CP191998.1, from coordinate 7,252,562 downwards.
TAACGGCGCAGCCACTCCATGTCCGTCCGCAGGGCGGGGACGAGCAGAGCCTTGACCTCGGGCTGCGTCCGTAACTCCGCGGGCGCGCCCAGCCGGTGGATCAGCTCTTCGATCAGGTCCTCGTCACCCAGGCCCGTCCACCGCCCCAGCGTCTCCTGGTGCTCCGGCGGGTGCGCGGCGCCGACGTAAAGGCATTCGGGCGCCGGCACGCCAAGCCGCCGCAGCTCGCGGACCACCTCGAAGGCGACCCGACCGCCCATGCTGTGCCCATAGATCGAGTACGGCGTGCGGTGGTGGGCGGCGATGGACCGTGCGATCGACTCCGGGGAGAGGGCCCCGGGTTCGGCCACCTGGCCTTCACGACCGGGGAGCATCGCCACCCGTACGTCGAAGACTCCGTCGAACGCCTGCCTCCACGCCCAGAAGGCGGAGACGTCTCCACCGGCGTAGGGGAGGCAGAAGAGGAGCCGGGCGCCGGGCGGGTATCGCGTTAGCGAGGCGAACGGTGTCTCGGGCAGCACGTGTTGCTCTCGCATCGCTACGCGAAGTCACCCCCGACAGGTCCACCGCGCCGTGCGAGGTCGTCGCGCGGGCAGCAGGAAGTATGGGCCGCTCGTCAGGGTTCGTCCTGGCGAGGGTCGGCCAACGCCATAAGCCATGCCATTCCTATTATTTTGTCCGAAAGCCAGTCAAGGGGTGAAATTCCAACCAATGATGGAATGGAGGTTTCGGGCATTGGGAAATTTCACTGCCTGTGGGTGCGCCGGTGGATGGTGAACCTCTCCGGCTGGGCGGATGATCTCTACCTGCCCCTGCGTCTGGGTGTCGGTCATGCTCTGTGAGGATCTCGCTCCCCTACGGAATGTCCGTAATCAAGGTTTCGGTCTTCGTGTCGATAGGACACCTGTCCATGTTGACTAATTGATCCGAGCTCTATTCCGCATATCGGTCAAATAACTGGTGATCTTGCTGACAGCGGCCTTGCGGGATGTTGACAGCCCACGGTCCGCGCCTGCGCGAGGGGTCGAGATTTGGCCTGATCGGGCGAGCTCTACGGCGACGAAGTCGCCTGAGGGTAGATCGGTGCGATGCCGGTTCGTCCGGACGGTCCTCCGTCGGGCGTATCCGTCACCGGGATGGGTCCCCTTAAGTCGGATGCCTGATGCCCCGGTAGTGGCCGGATCCCTAACGTTGCGGGCATCGATCCGTGATCAACCCCCAAGCTGCCTCGGAGGGCACCATGTCGTTCCACGTTCTGATCGTCGGTGGCGGCATCGGCGGGCTCACGCTCGCCCAAGGGCTGCGCAAGGCCGGCATCTCGGTGACGGTCTACGAGCGGGACAGGTCCAAGGACGACCGGCTGCAGGGTTACCGTATCCACATCTCCCCCAAGGGATGCGCCGCGTTGCACGAGTGCCTGCCGGAGGAGCTGTATGACCGGTTCGTGGCGACCACGGGCAAGCCCAACACCACCCTGGGCTTCTATGACTCCGCTTTCTCCGAGCTGCTGACCATCGGGGACCCGGACGCGCCCGAGCACCACATCGACAGCTTCAAGTCCGTCAGCCGTATCTCGCTGCGTGAGGTACTGCTGAGCGGCCTGGAAGGCATCGTCCAGTACGGCAAGACATTCACGCACTACGAGCAGCGTCCGGACGGCAGGGTGCGCGCTCACTTCGACGACGGCACTCATGCCGACGGCGACCTGCTGGTGGGCGCGGAGGGGGTCAACTCCCGGGTCCGCCAGCAGTTGTTGCCGGAAGCCGAGCGCATCGACACCGGCGCGCTATCGGTCTCGGCCAAGGTCCCGCTGGACGATGAGACCCGCAAGCTTCTGCCCAGGCAGCTGTTCGCAGGCTCGGGGTTCCTGTTCGGGCCGCAGGGCAAAGCCGTCTTCCTGGCGGCGCACGAATTCCGCACCCGCAGCTCGGTGGCCCAGGCGCCCAGCGGGGGCTTGCTACTGGACAACAGCGCCGACTACATCATGTGGAACATCGTCACCACCTGGGACAAACTGGGCGACCGAGTCGAGCTGGAGCGCATGGACGGCGCCGAACTGCAGCAGGTCGCCGTCCAGGCGCTGAAGGGCTGGAGTCCCCGGCTGCACAAGCTGATCGCACGCAGCGACCTCGGCAGCGTCTCGATCTTCCCGCTGAAGACCTCCACCCCGGTCAAGCCGTGGCAGACCACCAACGTGACGCTGATCGGCGACGCGATTCACAACATGCCGCCCACCGCGGGCGTCGGCGCCAACACCGCGATCCTGGACGCCCGGCTGCTGTGCGCGAACCTGATCGACCACGTCAAGGGGCGGCGGACATTGCTGGACGCGGTGCATGCCTACGAGGTCGAGATGGTCGACTACGCCTTCAAGGCGGTCGCCCTTGCCATGCGGAACCTGAAGATGGGCGTCAGCGCCAGCCCGGTGCAGCGCCTGTTCACCAAGACCCTGTTCCGCTTCTTCAACGCGGTGCCGCCGCTGAAGAAGCAGATGTCCGCCTCGATGATGAAGTAGCCATGCGGATCGTCTTCGCGAGCCCGCTGATCCCCGTGGAGATCCCCCTGCGCGTCACGACAGGATGAGGCCGGCCAGCTCGGTCCGGGTGGTGACGCCCAGCTTCGGATACGCCTTGTACAGGTGGTGCCCGACGGTCCGGGGGCTGAGGAACAGCTGGGCGGCGATCTCCTTGTTGCTGGCTCCCGTCGCGGCCAGCCGTACCACCTGAAGCTCCTGCGGCGTGAGCCGCGACAGCGACGCGGCGTCGGCGCTCCTGGCCAGGGACTCACCGGTGGCGCGCAGCTCCGACGAAGCCCGCTCCAACCAGGGCAGGGCGCCCAGCCGTTCGAAGGTGTCGGCCGCCTCCCGCAGGACCGTACGGGCCTCCTGCTTGCGCCGCTCGCGCCGCAACTGCTCACCCAGCAGCAGCCGCGTGCGCGCGGCGTCGAAGGGCCGGTCGGCGGCCTGATGCAGGTCGATCGCCGTGGCGAAGCCCTGCCCGTCGCCCTCCAGCAGCGCCCGGCAGCGGGCCAGCAGGCCCTGCGCCCACGGCTGCCCGGCGGCCGCCGTCCAGAGCGCGAACCGGTCGTGGGCCGCGCGGGCACGCTCCGGCTCCTGCAGCCTGACCAGGACCTCGACCAGGTCGGGTGCGGCGGCGGGCTGCTGCCGGGCAGCGCGGGCGAGGTGATCGGCCGCCTGCTCGTAACGGCCCCGGGCCAGCTCCAGCAGGCCCAGCGCCCACTGCGCCCACACCTGGCCCGAAGGCGTCGCCGCTGCCCGCTCGGCAAGCGGCCGGCAGTCCTCCTCAGTGCCGCGGACCGCGGCGAGCCAGGCCCGCACCCCGCACGCCTGCGCCTCCAGATGCCTCTGGCCGGTCTGCGCCGCCACCTGCTCGGCGTGGTCGGCGTCGGCGGCCGCGTCCAGGTGACGGCCCCTCAGGAGCTCGACGCCGGCCAGCGCCAGGTGGGCGTGCGGCAGCCAGGCCACCATGCCGAGCGCGGCGCATTCGGTGGCCAGCGCGCGAGCCATGCTCAGAGCCGTGGTGTGGTCACCTACGAGCAGGGCGATCGACACGGCGTTGTTACGCAGGCCGTGCTCGCCGTGATCGACGTGCCTCGCACCTTCGACCACCTCGCGCAGCAGCGGCAGGGCCCGTGCCGGATCGTCCCCGAGCAGCGCCGTGATCCCGGAGGCCATGGCCAGCGCCGGTCGTGCCGGGTCGGTGCCGCCGCCGAGGGAGGCCAGCGTCTCGGTGGCCCGGCGCGCGAGCTTGAGGTCATGGGCGTACCAGGCGTTGCGCACAACCTGGATCAGCAGCGAGGTGGCCCGGTCGGGATGCGCGGCGGCCAGCGGCGTGGCCGCCTCCAGCAGGGTGAGGCTCGCGGTCTCGATGGCGCCGTGCTCGACGTCGACATCGGCCCGGAGGTTGGCCAGATGGGCCAGGACGAGCTTGTCAGCCGTCAGGCGTACCGCTTGGTCGGTGAGCTGGGCGGCCCGGCGCAGCCGTCCGGCGGAGATGGCCGCCTCGGCGGCCTTGGCCAGCCGCACCGCGCGGTGGTCCGCCTCGGGGGTGAGAAGCGCGGCACGCTCCCACGCCGCCGCCGCGGCCGCGTACCCGCTGCGCCGCAGGAACGTCTCGGCTGACCGCTCCAACTCGGCGGCCAGCTCCTCATCCGGTTCGGTCACCGCCGCGGCCAGGTGCCAGATCCGCCGCTCGGGCTCGCTGACCTCCGCCAGCGCCCGGTGGACCGCCCCGCGCCTGGCGAAGCCCGCCGTCTGATAGACCGCCGACCGGACCAGCGAATGGCGGAAGCGCACCCGTCCTCCGGACACCTCGATGAGCCCGGAGCGTTCGCACTCCTCCAGAACCTGCTCATCGACGCCCAGGCGGGCCGCGGCACGCAGGATCAGGGCCGGCTCGCCCGTGTCCTCGGCCGCCGCTACCAGCAGCAGAGTCCCGGCCGGTTCGCTCAGCGCGGTGACGCGTTGCCCGAAGGCGTCCAGCAGCCGCCGCGTGAGCGGCAGCTCACCCCGATCGCCGCCGGACGCGCTCCGGGGCAGTTCGATGAGCGCCAGCGGGTTGCCACCCGCCTCCGCAAGCACGCGCTCGCGCACGTCCATGGCCAGGCTCGGAGCGATCGCGTCCACCAGCTCACCCGCCGCCGAGGCCTCCAGCGGGCACACCCGCAGCTCGGGCAGACCGGGGGCGTGGAACTCCTCGCGCGCGGCCAGTAGCAGGGCCACCCGCTCGCTGCGCAGCCGGCGCGCGGCGAACAGCAAGGCGTCGGCCGAGGCCCGGTCCAGCCATTGCGTATCGTCCATCACGCACAGCAGGGGCCGCTCCGCCGACACCGCCGAGAGCAGGGTCAGCACCGCGACTCCGACCAGGAACCGGTCACCGGCCCGCGCCGTGGTCATGCCCAGGGCGCCGCGCAACGCCGCCGCCTGCACCTCCGGCAGCTTCTCCACCTGCTCCAGCACGGGCATCAGCAGCAGATGCAACCCGGCGTAGGGCAGCTCCGCCTCCGACTCCACGCCCACGCCACGCAGCACGGTGAACTCCGCACTGGCCTGCTCCACGGCGTGGTCGAGGAGTGCGGACTTGCCGACACCCGGATCGCCGCCGAGAACCAGGACACCGCTGACGCCGTCAGCCGCGTCGCGTAGGACCCGGTCGAGCGCGTGTTGTTCGCGAGTCCTGCCATAGAGCATTCCGAGATCCTACTTAGATCGACTTAAGTTACAGCGACCGCTAAATGACCGATTAGTCGGATCTCGTGCCTGCGTACCGTCGTGATCAGCGACAACGCGACAGGAGAGTGGTAATGAAGATCGTATTTGTCCCGGGGGCCGCCGATCTCACCCTTCAGGTGGACCCGGCCATGGCCGAGCCGTACAAGTTCAGCTTCGACGGGGTGCTGCCGGAGGTGCGGCCGGTCACCGACGGAGTCGTCGTCGACTTCCCGCGCAGCTTCCACATCGGCGACCGGCGGCATGGCGGCCAGATCGTGCTTGACGCCGCCACGCCGTGGGTCATCGAGGTGCAAGGCCGCACCTCGCGCGTGGACGCCGACCTGCGCGAACTGTGGCTGGCCGGGCTTGACCTGCAGGGCGGAGTCGAGCACGTGCACGTGAACCTGCCCGAGCCGCACGGCTCGGTGCCCGTCCGCGTCGCCGGAGGCGCGGCCGACCTTACCTTCCGGCGCCCCGCCGGCGTTCCGGTACGGCTGGCCGTGGCCGGCGGTTCGGCCCGCTTGGCCATCGGCGAGCAGCAGTTCGCGACGGCCCAGCCCGATTACGTGTTCACCGACTCCCGGTTCGAGGAGAGCGAGGACTGCTACGACATCCTCATCACCGGAGGAACCGAGGCACTCACCCTCGTGTGACGGATGCGACGAGAGGCGCCGGCGATTCGGTTCGGCAGCCAAAGATCATGCGGTGGCCGCAGGGCCGGCACGCCTGAACACGCGACGGGTCACGGCCAGCGCACCTCCGGGGTGCGTTCCACGAACTGCGCGTACTGCTCGAACGCCCGCTCAACCTCCACCTGGTCGCTCCTGTGGAGCGGTACGAGCGGCTGAACGGCGATCTGTACCCGGCTCTTCGCGAGGGTGCGTTTCCAGGTGGCCACGACCCGGCCGGCACGTACCACGGTGGACCGGAAGACCCCGTTGTTACCGGGGATGATGGCCGCCTTGTGCTCGTCGGCGACCATGAGCGAGCGGTCCTTGTAGCCCAACAGGTATTCGTCGAACCCCGGCAGCACGAGCACCTCGTCGTCGCCGGCCGGGGGAGGGGCGGTGTCGAGGAGCGCGGCGTCGAGGTACATCTCCACCCCGTGGACGGTCACCTGGGCCAGCGCGTCGCCGGCCACGGCGATGCCGCGTTTGGCGTCGGCCGCGGTCAGGCCGGTCCAGCCCGCGAAGTCGTGCCGGGTGGTCGGTCCGCGGCCGCGGAAGTAACGCAGGGCGACGGTGCCCAGCGCCTCGTCGCGCTCTGGCCGGTGCGGGTCGGGAACCCACTCGTCGAGCAGCACGAAGCTCTGCTCGTTGCCGATGTTGGGGGCGATGCACAGCAGGCCCCGCTGGCTGGCGTACCACAGCAGGTGGTAGCCGCGCTGGCCACCGGTGTCGATGCCCTTGTCGGCCAGCACGGCCAGGCACTCCGACCGGCTCAGCCGCCCGCCGCCGGCCAGGGCCGCGCCCAGCACCTCCATGGCCGCAGCGGCGGTCTCCTCCGAGAGGCCGAGTTGTTCGCGCCGCCTCGCCGCGCCGTTCAGCACCCGGACGCCCATCAGTTCGAGCATCCAGTGGGCGTCGCGGGACGGGACGAAATGGATGGTGCCGCGCATCGGCCAGGTGCGCAGCGCCTCACGCCGCTCCAGCGCGGCGGTGACGTCGGCGGCGGTGTATCCGGGCAGTCGCGCGCCGAACGACCACAGACCGCTGGCCAGGTCTTGCGCTTGCATCGCCCCGAGCCAGGTCACGACCTCGGCCACGCTCGTCGCCCGGCCGGCATCACCGGGCGACGCTCGTAGCAGCAGGCTGGACATCCGCAGGCCGAGCACCTGTTGGGGGGTGAGTTCCACTGATTACCGCCTCCTCGCGGTCACCGTAGCCTTCGTCGCCGACAATCCCGCCGATGGATCGCCTGCTGGTGATCCGGGGTGGGCCGGGGTGGGCCGGTCGCTGCGAACTCTCCTGACAAAAGAGCTCAGCGCGCGAGGCGACGCCGGCAGGTGATCGCGACCGCGCACATCCCCGAAGCCCTCATGACTCGATCGTCAGCGCGGGGCACGGCCGAGGTAGCGGAGCAGGTCGTCGACGACCGGGGTGGAGGAAGGGTCGCCGGCAGCCTCAGCCTCAACCACGGGAGCGTAGGCGCCCCACTGGCGCAGCGGTTCGACGATTCCCCGCGCGGCGGCGAGAAGGTGGCCTGCGAGCTCGTCGTCGAGCGGGGACGGCTGGCCCGTGGCGATCGCGATGTCCCATGCGTGCACGGCGGCGTCGAGCGCGCACATCACCGCGGCGACCGGAGCCGGCAGGTCACCGTGCGGCAGCGGCGTCGGAACGGTCTCGCTGTCGTCGGACACCGTCGCCCACGCCGCGCCGGTCTGCTCGATGGCGTCTTTCACCAGCTCTGCCGCAGTGCCGTCGACAGTTCCGGAAGGCGAGAAGGGGTCGTAGGCCGGACCGTTTCCGATGCCGAGCACCATCGCGTAGGCGAGCTGGTCGGCTGCGGCGTGCTGAATCACCTGGGTGACCGTCCATTCCGAGCACGGGGTGGCGTTGTCTCCCTGGCTGTCCCGCACACCCGCGACGCTGTTCTCCAGCGCCCGGTACGAGGCGGCCAGCACCTCACGCCAGACCGGCTGCAGGGAGGTGACGGTGGCGGTGTCGGTGGCGTTCATGATCTTGCCTTTCGATCTCTTCCTTGCTTGTGACATCAACCTATGGGCCTATTAGGCTACTTTCGTGCCTAATAATTCCCGGGGGTGAGAAATCGATGGCTTCGACGACAACTCGAGTGCTGCGCCTGCTGTCCCTGCTGCAGGACCGGTCCTACACGGGCCGCGAACTCGCCGAGCGCCTCGGTGTCGCCGAACGCACACTGCGGCAAGACATTCAGCGCCTCCGCGAACTCGGCTATCCGGTGCACGCCGAGCGCGGCGCGGTGGGCGGATACCGGCTCGGACAGGGTGCGAAGATGCCCCCGCTGCTGCTCGACGACGATGAGGCGGTGGCCGTGGCACTGGCCGTCGGCCTGGCCGAAGACGGCTTCACCGGGATCGCGGACATCGACGCCAGCCTCACCCGGGCGCTCGCCAAGCTCCAGCAGATCCTTCCGAAACGCCTGCAGCGCAAAGTGACCGCCCTGCGGTCGGCCACCGCGGTCGGGCCCGCCACAGTCGGCTCCCGCGAGCCGGACGCCCCGGTGCCCGCCGCCACCCTCACTGTTGTCGCGGGCGCGATCCGCGACGGCGCGACCCTCTTCGCGACCCGCGCCGACACCGAAACCGAAACCGAGGTGGAGCCCTACCGCCTGATCAGCTGGCGCCGCCGCTGGTTCCTGGTCGCCTACGACCTCGGCGCGCACGTCTGGCGGGCGCTGCCCGTCGCCGACCTGATCCGTGTCCGGTCCGCGTCCCGCCGCTTCGCCGCCCGCTCCCTACCCGACGACGACCTCGTCGCCTTCGTCCTGCGCGAAGTCGCGCAGACCGGTTGGAAGGTCCACGCCCGCGTCACCGTCCTCGCCCCCGCCGAAACCGTGATCGCCCGCATCAACCCCGCCGTCGGCATCGTCGAAGCCGTCGACTCCCACACCAGCGTCCTCGTCACCGGTGCCGACGCCCTGGAGACCATCGCCATCTACCTCAGCATGCTGATGATGGACTTCCGCGTCGACGGCCCACCCGAGCTGGTCGCCCACATCCGCACCCTCGCCCGCCGCTACACCGAAGCCCTCGACGGGTAGGTTGGCCGGCATGGCCGCCGATGATCTTCCGGTCGAGGCCGCTCGGTGGTCGATCAGCGCACCGAATTCGCCCGAGGAGGCGGTCTGTGCGCGCATCGGCATGAGCACGCGTTCTAACGGGATGAGATGTGGGCGGGGGCGGCTTCGTCGCTCACCGGTCACCGTGGTTGAAGCCCACGAACGCACCGGCGGTAGTCTCTGAACCGAAGAGATCGGCGGAGCGACGCTCGAGCTCAGCGGCCAGTGGGTCCCCCCAGCCCAGACAGCTCTGATCGACATGATCGAAGCTGGGCCGCGAGCCGTACGGCGGCCGACGCTATGACGACCCTGTTACCCGAGGCACACCGTGAACATCTGCAGGGCTGCCGTCGCCCCGTACTTCGGGCCCGAGGCGCTCGACCCTGTTGTCTCCTCCGAGAGCGACCAGGCGAGCGAGGGGCGGACGCGTCGGCGCACAGCTCCGCACCGCCGACACTCACAATCGGTGCCCGAACCGGCACCGGCTGAACCACTCCCGACAGGAGAACGACGATGAGCACCAGTCCCTCCTACCAGGTGACCGACCCGGCGACGGGCGAGGTCGTCGAGACCTTCGAGCCGGCGACCGACGCAGACGTCGAGGCCGCGCTGACGGCCGCCGCTGCGGCGTACACGACGTGGAAGGACGTCCCGATCACCCGACGTGCCGAGATCGTCAGCAAGGTCGGAGCACTGTTCGCCGAGCGTGCGGATGAGCTCGCCGCGATCGCGGCCCAGGAGATGGGCAAGCCGGTCTCGGAGGGAGTGGAAGAGGTCGAGTTCTGCCAGGCGATCTTCGACTACTTCGCGACCGAGGGCCCGACGCTCGCCGCGGACCAGCCGATCAAGACGTTCGCCGGCGGAAAGGCGGTCGTGCAGAAACTGCCGATCGGTGTTCTGCTCGGGATCATGCCGTGGAACTTCCCGTTCTACCAGATCGCCCGTTTCGCGGCGCCCAACCTGATGCTGGGCAACACGATCATCCTCAAGCACGCCGAGTCGGTGCCGAGGTCGGCGCTCGCAGTCGAACAGATCATGAAGGACGCCGGAGTGCCGGAGGGCGCGTACGTCAACGTGTTCGCGACCCACGGGCAGATCGAGACGATCATCGCTGACCCGCGGGTGCAGGGCGTCTCGCTGACCGGATCCGAGCGGGCCGGTGCGATCGTCGCGTCGCTCGCGGGGAAGCACCTGAAGAAGTGCGTACTCGAGCTGGGAGGCTCGGACCCTTACGTGATCCTCGACAGCGACGACGTCGCGGAGGCGGCGGAGACCGCGTGGGGCACCCGCCTGTACAACATGGGCCAGGCCTGCAACTCCAACAAGCGCATGATCGTGATGGATGAGATCTTCGATGACTTCGTCTCGGAGCTCACCCGGAAGGCGCTCGCGATCGAGCCGGGGTCATTCGCCCCGATGTCATCTCGCGCGGCCGCGGAGACGCTCGCGGCCCAGGTCGAGGACGCGGTCAGCAAGGGAGCGACGCTGCATGCCGGTGGTGTGCTCAGCGACGGCCCGGCGGCGTACTACTCGCCTGCTGTCCTCACGGGGATCACCCCGGACATGCGGGCCTATCGCGAAGAGCTGTTCGGGCCGGTCGCCGTGGTCTACAAGGTCGGCAGCGACGAGGAGGCCCTGGAGCTCGCGAACGACACGCAGTACGGACTGGGTGGCGCGGTGTTCAGCACCGACGTGGAGCGAGCCACATCCATGGCCTCACAGCTCGAGACCGGGATGGCGAACGTGAACACCCCCGCCGGTGAAGGCGCGGAAGTTCCGTTCGGCGGGGTGAAGCGCTCCGGGTTCGGCCGCGAGCTCGGCCCCCTCGGCATGGACGAGTTCGTCAACAAGCGGATGTTCTTCGTCGCAGACTGACCGCGCCGCCGCGTGATGGGGCCGACGGATCCAGGAGCCGTCGGCCCCATCACGCCCCCCGCTCGCGAAACTGAGCCCTCAGCCCACTCCTTTTGGTCTCCTGGGATGCCGGTGGGCCGGCGGTGCGTGCTCGCATGTGCCGAAACGCACCGTCAGACCCGTCACGGTCCGTTATCGAATCCGGATGGGTTGTGGACGAAGCGTCACGAATCGGCAGTCCAAAGTCTTGAACGCCCGCAGTCAGCACGCGAACGATCTTGCTTCTCATCCGACGGCCGGGGGTTCGAATCCCTCGGGGCGCGCTCATTGTCGTGGCCTCTGACCTGCGATTTCTCGATCGCGAGGGGCTCCAGTGTGAGCAGCGGGTCCCGGATGGTCGCTCGTTGTTCGCTCGCGTGCGCGGACCGGGCGCACGATAGATCGTTTAGGTCCGCTTCGTCAGACCAGGCCCCGCAGGCGATCAACGGAAGACCAAGCCCCGAAGCCTCCTCGGGGGCGAGGCCGAGCGGCGGTACGTCGGCGATCAAGGATTGATCTCTGCGCATTCTGTCGGGTGACCGCATCCAGCAGCTGCGGATGGACAGTCCGCAGGCTCGCTGATCCGCACCCAAGCACGCGAGCCCGCGGGGCTGCTGCCGCCTCGCCCATGGAACGGGCCGACGCCGCCGACCGCGAAGCGTACGGCTCCGAATCGGAGATCAAGAAGGCCGGGGATTTCTGGCAGAGGATCCGCTGCGTGCCATAGACTGAATGCCATTCAGATCTCCCGGGTTGCGCGGATCGGTTGGACCTGGTTGGGGGCACACATGGCGAAGTCCGGTACGTCGGCGAGAAAGCAGGAGGCATTGCCCCGAGTGGGTGAAGACGCCGAGACGGTCATCGATCTCGACGATCCGAGGTTGCAGACCGAGGCCGCACGCGGCCTGGCGGAAGCGGCCCGCGAGCTTTTCGCGAAAAAGGGATTCTCCGCGACCAGCGTGAGCGATATCACGGAGCGCGCGGGCATGAGCGTTGGGTCGCTTTATTACCACTACGGCAGTAAGACCAACGTATACGTGGCCATCTGGCTGCAGTATCAACGCAGCCAGGAGGCGCGGGCCAGGGAAACGGTCACCGCCGTGCGGGCCGCCGGGGTCACCAACGGGCTCCGGTTGTTCCTCGCAGGGACCCGCGCCTACCTGCTCGGGGCGTGGGAGCACCGTGACGTGGTGCGACTCGTCGCGGACGGGGACACCCCGCCGGGGTTCGGGCTACGCATGCGCCGCATCAACCAGGACTGGCTCCGGCAGAATTCCACACTGCTTCGCGACAGCGCGAATGGCCCGGGACACGACGACCCACTGGCCGTCCGCGCGATCGTCGCGATCGTCACCGATGCCATGGGCGGGATATGCCGGGAGGTGGCCGCCTGCGCCACCCGCGAGGAGGCCGAGGAATTGGTGGCCCGGGCCATCGACGTCTTCGCTCGGCTGGCAAATTCGCCGATGGAGAATCAATTCCGGCCCCAGATTCAGCAGCCTTCGGCGTACGGCGTTTCGGTCCGCGACGACGCCGGCTGGTGAGGGCCACCGGACCGGTACGGCCATTTGGTTCGCCGGAATAGCCGGGGCACTCACGCCGGGACTAACCGGATAAATTGGGATAATAGACCATAAGGTCGAGAATCGGATTCGAGAGCGCCCGTCAGACCGGCACCGAGCCGATGATCCGCAGGCTTCTCACCGGCCTGGAGCGGCGCGTGGCTCAGCCGGCGACCGGCTCGCCCTTGACGGACTTGATCAGAAGCTGGGCCACGTCGACGACTTCCAGCGTCTCCTTGGCCTCGCCGCTGTTCTTCTTCTCGTTGATCGCGTCACCCAGCATCACCAGGCAGAACGGGCACGCGGTGGAGACGGTGTCGGGATCGGTGGTCAGCGCCTCGTCCACCCGCTCGGTGTTGATCCGCTTGCCGAGCCGCTCCTCCATCCACATGCGGGCGCCGCCGGCGCCGCAGCAGAAACCACGGTCCTTACACCGGTGCATCTCCTGCGCCTGGACACCCGGCACCTTCGCCATGATGTCGCGGGGCTGCGCGTACACCTTGTTGTGGCGGCCCAGGAAGCACGGGTCGTGGTAGGTGATCTTCTCCTCGATCGGCGTGATCGGGGTGAGCCTGCCCTCCTCGACCAGGTGCGCCAGAAGCTGCGTGTGGTGCACGACCTCGTAGGTGCCGCCGAGCTGCGGGTACTCGTTGGCGAGCGTGTTGAAGCAGTGCGGGCAGGTCGCCACGATCTTCTTGACGCCGGCCTCGTTCAGCGTCTCGATGTTCTGCTGGGCCAGCATGTTGAAGAGGAACTCCATGCCCAGGCGGCGGGCCGGGTCACCCGTGCACGCCTCCATCGGGCCGAGCACGCCGAACTTCACGCCCGCGATGTGCAGCAGCTCGGCGACCGCCTTGGTGGTCTTCTTCGCCCGGTCCTCAAGCGCGCCCGCGCAGCCGACCCAGAACAGGTACTCGACGTCCTCGGGCATCTTCTCGTCGATGATCGGGACCTCGAAGTGTTGTCCGTCCACGGAGGTGGCAAGCTCCTCGATCCACTCGGCCCGCTTCATCTCCGACATGCCCCACGGATTGCCCTTGTTCTCGAGGTTCTTGAGCATGACGCCCGCCTCGGACGGGAACGAGGACTCGATCATGACCTGGTAGCGGCGCATGTCGAGGATGTGATCGATGTGCTCGATGTCCACCGGGCACTGCTCGACGCAGGCGCCGCAGTTGGTGCACGACCACAGCACGTCCGGGTGGATGACGCCGTCCTCGCCGACCAGCGGCTTGTCCAGCAGCGCGAGCACGTCCTCGGGGAAGGAGTCCCTCTTGTCCTCACCCGCCAGCAGGTACGGGGCCACCTTGAAGGCGTGGTCGCGCTGGTCGATGATCAGCATCTTGGGCGACAGCGGCTTGTCGGTGTTCCACGCGGGGCACTGCGACTGGCAACGGCCGCACTCGGTGCAGGTGTAGAAGTCCAGGAAGCCCTTCCAGGTGGTGTCCTGGATCTTGCCCCGGCCGAACACGTCGACCTCGGGGTCGGCCTCCTCGAAGTCGAGCACCTTGCCGCCGCTGCGCATCTCCTGCGCGGCGCCCAGGCCGTCCGGGCGGCGGGAGAAGAGCACGTTCAGCGGCGCGGTGAAGATGTGCAGGTGCTTGGAGTTCACCACGATGATCAGGAACACCAGCATGACGCCGATGTGCAGCAGGAGGCCGATCTCCTCCAGCAGCTCGCTGGTGGGCAGGATCTTGGCGGTCAGCTCCGAGGCGAACGCGCCGGACTGGTACGGGAAGTTCCCGGTGTTCACGGCCGCGCCGCGGAACAGGAACATCGTCCAGATCACGTTGAAGATCATGAAGAGGACGAGCCACGCGCCGCCCAGGTGTGAGCCGGAGAACCGGGAACCCCGCCCGAGTTTCTTGGGCGAGTTCTTGAGCCGGATCACGGCGAAGGCGATCAGTCCGACGAGCGCGGCGACCGCGATGAAGTCCTGGAGGAAGCCGAGCACCGGCCACGTCCCGATCAGCGGGATGTGGAAATCGGGCGTGCCGGTGATCATCCCCTGGATGAGCGCGCCGTAGGCCTCAAGATAGACCGTCGCGAGGATGAAGAACGCCCACATCACGAAGAAGTGCGCGGTGCCCGACGGCGTCCACTTCAGGAGCTTCTTCTGCCCGAAGACCTCGACCAGCTGGGTCTTGATCTCCGTGCCGGCGTTCTCCTTGGCGTACGTGATCCGTTCCGGCGCGGGCTGGCCGCTGGTGGCGAGCCTGTAGAGGAACGCCACGCGGCGGCCCGCCAGGGCGAGCGCGACGCCCGTAGCGACGAGCCCGATGATCGCAACCCAGAACACGGGTCCTCCTCAGCCCGGCGTCGTGGCCGGTGAAACCGCTTGTCTGAATGTCATTCATTGCCGTCAAGAGGCAACGGTGACCCGCGTGTCGGTCCGCCACCGGTGCTCCCGCTCGGCATTGAAGAAGCTAAACACGCTGTTCGAGGGGCGGTCAACCGTCGCAGGTCGTTCGACGCCGGGTTGCGGGAATGTAACGCACACGTGTCCGTTGACGCCTTTCTTGGCCCCGTGCTAGACATCGTCCTGAATGACATTCAGTCATGTGCCGCCCCTGGAACGGCAGGGGCTTGGGAGGTGCAGTAGTGCTCGCTCTACTCCGTGACGAGCAGCAGATGCTCAAAGAGGTGGCCGCCCAGCTCGCCGGTTCCGCCGGTCCGGCGAACCCCGGCGACCTCCGTACCCTCGACCGGGACGCGGCCTGGCGGTCCCTGGCCCAATCCGGCCTGCTGGCCCTGCGTACCAGGGACGATGGGCGTCCGGCCGGGTCAGGGGTTGAGGTCGCGGTGGTGGCCGAGGCTCTGGGCGCGGGCTTGGTCCCGGTGCCCTATCTCGGCTCGGCCGTGCTGGCCACCGAACTGCTCGCCCTGGCCGGCGCGCACGACGAGGCCGAAGCCCTGGCCGAGGGCACGGCCCGCACCGGCGTCCTGCTCGACCGCGACCTGTCCGCGCTCGCGGTGCTGCCCGGTGACCAGACCGTGTACGGCTGGGACGTGGAAGGGGCCGCCGACGCGCTGGCGCTGACCGCCGTGCCCGGCGGCCACCAGGTGGTACGTGTCTCCCTGGCGACCGGGTTCACCGCCGCGAACGGAGCCGACCTCACCCGGACGCTGCTCCGCTCCGACGGCCCGATCGACGCCGCCGCGCTCACCCCCGTCGGCGGCCCGCTGTCGGACGAGCACCTACGGCGCTGGGAGGCCCTGGCGCTCACCGCGCTCAGCGCCGACACGGTCGGCGTCATGCGCTCCGCTGTGGCCAGGGCCGTCGCCTACACCAAGGAACGGGTGCAGTACGGCGTGCTCATCGGCTCCTTCCAGGCGGTTCAGCACATGTGCGCCGAGGCGTACGTCCAGGCGGAGGCGGCGGCGAGCGCCGTGAACTACGCGGCATGGGCGGTGGACGAGCTGGACCCGGATGAGGCGCTGCTGGCCGCCCGTACTGCGAAGGTGCAGTGCGCGACCGTGGCCCGCGAGGTGACCGAGACCGTCATGCAGGTGTTCGGCGGCATCGGCCAGACGTACGAGCACATCGCGCACGTCCACACCCGGCGGGCGCTGACCGACCGCCAGGTCCTCGGTGACGAGGGTGTCCATCTGCTGCGCATCGCCGACGTCCGACTGACGGGAGAGTGACCATGGACTACCGCGACACCGCGGAGGAGGCGGAGTTCCGTGCCTCCCTGCGCGAGTGGCTGAGCGCCACCATCCCGGCCGGCTGGGACAAGATCGAGGACGAGGACGAGGCCGTGCAGCTCCGCAAGGAGTGGCACCGCACCCTCTACCGGGCCGGATACATGGGTCTGAGCTGGCCGGAGGAGTACGGCGGCCGGGGGCTGAGCCCGGTCTACGACGGCATCCTCAACGAGGAGTGCGGCAACCTGAACGCCCCGCCGCTGCCCTCCGTCGGCTACATCGGCCGGGCCATCTTCATGTACGCGGGCGAGGAGCAGAAGCGGCGTTTCCTGCCGCCGTTGCTGTCCGGTGAGGTGGCCTGGTGCCAGGGCTTCAGCGAGCCGGAGGCCGGGTCGGACCTGGCGTCGTTGCGCACCACCGCCCGGCTCGACGGCGACCACTACGTGGTCAACGGGCAGAAGATGTGGACCAGCGGCGGCCAGTACGCCGACTGGTGCCTGCTGCTGGCCAGGACCGACCCGGACGCCCCCAAGCACAAGGGCATCTCGGCCTTCCTGGTGTCGATGACCGAGCCCGGCGTCACCTGCCGGCCCATCGTGATCGCCAGCGGTGAGGCGGAGACCGCCGAGGTGTTCTGGGACGACGTGCGCATCCCGGTGGACCAGCGGCTCGGCGCGCCGGGCGAGGGCTGGCGGATCGCGATGACCACGGTCACCTACGAGCGCGGCCCGGCCGACATCGGCTTCATCGCGAACTACCGGCGCACGCTGCGCGAGGTCGAGGCGCTGGCCGCCGAGCGTGGGCTGCTCGACCTGCCGGAGACCCGAAAGGCGCTGGCCCGCGCGTACGTGCGGGGTGAGGTGCTGCGGCTCAACTGCATGGAGCAGCTCTCCATGCGTGTCTCGGGACGGCCGCCGGGCCCGGAGGGCTCCGTCGCCAAGCTGCTGTGGGCCGACGCCGAGCAGTCGTTGCAGCACCTGGCGATGGACATCCTCGGTGCCGACGAGATGACCGGCGTCGCCGACGGCTGGCTCAGTTCCTACTTCACGTCCCGCCCCGTCAGCGTGTACGGCGGGTCGGCGCAGATCCAGAAGAACATCATCGCCCGCATGCTCGACATGCCCCGCTGATCCGTCCGGAGTCCCGCCCCGGCGACGTCGGCGGCCGCATCGCTGTGATCTTCCGGTGGCCGGTGACACAGGACCGGCCACCCCTGACATCCCCCAGACACGGTGCCGTTTCGCGGGCACACGTGTCCTCACCCTCCTGAACATCATTCAGTCGCATTGCTCGGCTGAGGAGGCCGCTATGAGATCACGCCACATCCGTCTTTCCGCGATTTCGCTCAGTGCGCTGCTCGCACTCACCCTGTCCGCGTGCGGTGCGTCCGGGAGCGACGGCGCGTCCGGCGACGACGCGGACAAGCCCTTCATCGTCTACTTCACCGGGGACTACTCCGGGGCGGTCTCCACCAACAACGCGAGCCTGGACGCGGGTATCAAGATCGCCGCCGAGGAGTTCAACGCCGCCGGGGGGATCAACGGCCGCAAGATCGTCGTCGAGACGGCCAACGACCAGAACGACCCGACCAAGGCGGTCAGCCTGCTCCAGCAGCGGCTCTCCTCCGGGAGCAAGCCCGACCTCGTCTATCCAGGCAGCTCCAGCGCGGTCTCGTTGTCGCTGCTGCCCATCCTGAGCAGGCAGAAGATCCTGTCCGTCGGTGGCACCGTGAGCACCCTGCTCAACGACCCGGCCAAGTTCCCCTACCACTTCGGGATCTCCTCGCCCGGTAAGGACTACGCGCCCGCGCTGATCAGCGAGGCGAAGGCCAAGGGCTACAAGAAGATCGCGATGCTGTACTCCAACGACGCCACCGGGCAGAGTTCGGCCGAGATCTACAAGGAGGCCGTCGAGGGCGCGGGCATGCAGTTCGTCGAGGCCCGCTACGAGGCCACCGCGCTCGACATGACCTCCCAGCTCAGCCAGCTCCGCGCGCAGGACCCCGACGCCCTCATTCTCAACGGGTACGGCGCAGCCGCCCTGTACGTGATGCGCAGCCGCGCCCAGATCGGCTGGGACGTCCCGTCGTACTGCGACCAGCTCGCCTCCGGCTTCCCGTACATGAAGAACCTGGACGCCGGGCAGTTGAAGAACATCAATGTGGTGGTCTCCACCGCGACCCTGGCCTCCACCGAGCCCCACCCGGGTCTCGCCGGCTTCATCGAGAAGATCAAGAAGGGCCCGGCGGCCGACGGGATCTCCAGCACCGGCGTGGGCCTGTACACCACGGGACACGACGCGCTCGCGCTCATCGTGTACGCGGCGCAGCAGGCCAAGTCCACCCAATCCGACAAGGTCAAGGCCGAACTGGAGAAGCTGCCCCAGCCCACCGGCGCCCCCCTGTGGTACTCCGGCGGACCGGCGGGACAGTACGTGCAGTACGCCTACACGGCGCAGGACCACTTCCCGACCGCGAGCGAGGAGACCTTCCAGTACGTCGCGCCCGGCGTGTTCGACGGCGACGGTTTCTACGCCTCCGGCAAGGCGTGAGGTCCCGATGACGACGGTCTGGGCCGGACTGGCGACCGGCGCGATCTACTCCCTGATCGCGATCGGGTACAACATCGTGCTGCTCGCCTCCGGGACGTTCAACTTCGCCCACGCGCAACTCCTGATGGTGGGAACGTTCCTCGCCTACACGGGGGCGGTCACCTTCGGGCTGCCCGTGCTGCCGACCGTGCTGCTGGCCGCCGCCGGGGTGGCGGTCATCGCCCTCGTGGAGGAGCGCGTCGCCATCCGGCCGCTGCTCGGCCGCACCGACAGCCACGGCACGCTGATCACCACGGTCGGAGCGGCCACCATCCTCGACGGCCTGGCCGCCGCCATCTGGGGCAGGCAGCCGCTGACCGTGCCCCCGGTCCTCCCGGACGAGCCGCTCACCCTGCTCGGCGGCACCGTACGGCCGGTGGACCTGGCGCTCATCGGGTTCACCCTGGTCGTCGGCGTCGGCCTGCACCTGTGGTCCCGGCACACGCTGACCGGCCTGGCGTCCCTGGCCTCCGCCGAGGACAGGGACGCCGCCTCGGCCCGCGGCATCAACGTGCGGCTGCTCGGCGTCGGCGCGTTCGCCGTCGCCGGGGCCGTGGCCGGCGTGTTCGGGCTGCTGGTCGGGGCACGCACGTACGCCGTCTTCGACCTCGGCCACTCCCTGGCGCTGTTCGGGTTCGTGGCCATCGCGATCGGCGGCTCCGGCAGCCAGCTCGGCGGGCTGATCGGAGGTTTCGCCACCGGACTCGTCTACGCGTTCGCCGCCAGGTACATCGGCGCGGCGTACCCGCAGATCGTGGTCTTCGGGGTGTTCCTCCTCATCCTCTTCCTGCGACCGCGCGGGCTCTTCGGTGCCGCGCTCGAACGGCGGGTGTAGCCATGAACGCACTCATCCACCGGTCCCGCCCGCTGGGCGTGCTCCTCCTGCTGGTCCTGCTGCTGATCGCGCCCACGGTCGGCCTGCTCGACGGCTACTGGTCCCGTACGGTCATGCTGATCGCGATCCTCAGCCTGCTGGTCAGCGGCCTGAACGTGGTCCTCGGCTACGCGGGGGAGCTGGCCATGGGCCAGGTCGCCCTGTACGCCGTGGGCGCCTACGTCGCCGGATACCTCGGGGTCGAGTTCGGCCTGACGAACGTGCTGATCGCCCTGCTCGCCGCCATGCTGGCCGCGGTCGTGGTCGGGCTGATCACCGGAATTCCCGGGTTGCGGCTCGGCGGCTGGTCGCTGGCCATGGTGACCTTCTTCCTGGTCACGCTGGTGCCGAACCTGGTGGACGTCTTCTCCGACGTCACCGGCGGCACGCTCGGCATGGCCACCGCCGTACCGACCCTGTTCGGCATGGAGATCGTCGGCGATCGGCTGTACTGGCTGGTCATCCTGGTCGTGATCGCCTGGTTCACGGTCGCCCGCAACCTGCTGCTGTCCCGGCACGGCAACATGTTCCTCGTCCTGCGGCAGAGCCCGATCCTCGCCTCCGTGCTCGGCGTCTCGGTGTACCGGCTCAAGCTGCTGGTCTACGTCGTCGGCGCGATCCCGGCGGCGCTGGCCGGCGCGCTGTTCTCCATGCTGGACGGGTTCATCGCGCCCGACACCTTCACCTTCGCGCTGGCGCTCAGCGTGCTCGCCGCATCCGTCGTCGGCGGCGCGACCTCCGTGTACGGCGCCATCGCGGGCGCGGCGGTCATGCAACTCGGCCAGCAGACCTTCACCCAGTTCCAGACCTGGCAGCTCGTCATCTACGGTGCCTTCCTGCTGATCGCCGGGATCGCCTTCAACCGAGGGCTGGCCGGGCTCCTCCAGGACGGGCTGGCCGCAGCGCGCCGCAGGGGATGGTTGCCCGCCCGCCCGGCCACGGCCGCCGTACCACCCGGCGGGGACGGACCGGTGGCGACCCGGCTGGAACCGCTGGACGGCGTGGTCCTGCGCACCGAGGGACTGAGCAAGTCCTTCGGCGGCAACCGGGCGCTCGACAACGTCACCGTCGAGGCCCACCCCGGCGAGGTCACCGCGCTCATCGGTCCCAACGGGTCGGGCAAGACGACCCTGCTCAACCTGATCTGCGGCCTGTACAAGCCCTCCGGCGGCCGGCTGCTGCTCGGCGACCAGCAGATCGGCGGGCAGCCGACGTACCGGATCGCCCGGCACGGCGTCGCCCGTACCTTCCAGACGCCGCTCATCCCCAAGGACATGACCACGCTCGCCTTCGTCGCGACCGGCAGGTACATGAACCACAAGGTCGGCATCCTGCCCGCGATCCTGCGGCTGCCGACGTTCCGCCGGGGGTACACGGCCGACGATGAGCGGGCCATGGCGCTGCTGCGGCTGGTCGGCATCGCCGACGTCGCGGGCAAGCAGGTGGACTCCCTGGCCCTGGGCACCCGGCGGCTGGTCGAGGTGGCCCGCTCGCTCGCCTCGGGGGCACGGGTCTTCCTCTTCGACGAGGTCGGGTCCGGCCTGGACGAGAGCGACCTCGCCGTGCTCGAACGGGCGATCGGCATGATCCGTGAGGCCGGAGGCACCGTGATCCTCGTCGAGCACAACTTTCCGCTGGTGCTCAAGCTGGCCGACCGGATCCACGTGCTCAGCCAGGGCAGGCTGCTCGCCTCCGGCACCCCGGCCGAGATCCAGGCGGACCGCAGGGTCCTCGCCGAGTACACCGGCGCGACCGACCTGCCCGAGGAGCCGGACGACGCGCACACCCCCGCGACGCCGAAGGGAGCCAACTGATGTTGTCCGTCACCGGAGTCACCGGCGGATACGGCGACCTGCGCGTTCTGTGGGACGTGGAGGTGACCGTACGGCCCGGACGGATCACCGTCGTGCTCGGCCGCAACGGCGCGGGGAAGACCTCGCTGCTGTCGGCCGTCGCGGGCCTGCTGCCCACCGTGAGCCAGGGCAGGATCGAGCTGGAGGGCCAGGACCTGGCCGCCGCCCCCGCGCACCTCAGGGTGCGGTCCGGGCTGGCCCTCGTCCAGGAGAACAAGCGGGTCTTCCGCGCCAGGACCGTCGAGGAGAACCTGCTCCTCGGCGGCTACACCCTCGGCGGGTTCGGCTTGCGTCGCGGCGCCCGCCGGGCGGCCCTGGAACAGGCGTACGAGCGCTTCCCCGTCCTGTGGGAGCGGCGGCGCGCCCTGGCGGGCAGCCTGTCCGGCGGCCAGCAGCAGATGCTCGCCATCGGCCAGGCGCTGATGCCGGGGCCCAAGCTGCTGATGCTCGACGAACCCTCCGCCGGGCTCGCCCCCTCCATCGTCAACGAGGTCCTCACGATGGTGGCCGCGCTGCGCGACCAGGAGGGGTTGTCGATCCTCCTCGTCGAACAGCGGATCGAGCACGCCTTGGAGATCGCCGACGACGTCGCGGTCATGGAGAACGGACGCATCATCACCGCCGGTCCCAAGTCCGCCTTCGACGACGGCGCGGTGATCCGTGAGGTGTATCTGGGCCGGTCCGGCGAAGAGCTGGCCCCCGGCAACCACTGAAAGGAATGAACCCCATGCGTTTGAAGGACAGGGTCGCCGTGGTGACCGGCGCCGCGCAGGGCATCGGCCGTGCCGTCGCCGAGCTGTACGCCAGGGAGGGCGCGCGGGTCGCGGTCGTGGACGTGCAGGCTGAGGCCGCGGAGAAGGTCGCCGCGGGCATCCGCGAATCCGGCGGCGACGCCGTCGCGGTCGTGTGCGACGTGTCGGACCGGGCGGCGGTGAACGAGGCCGCCGCCACGGTCAAGGAGACGTACGGCCCGATCGACATCCTGGTGAACAACGCGGGGGTGACCCGCCCGGCGATGTTGCACAAGATGACCGAGGAGCAGTGGGAGACCGTGCTGGCGGTCCACCTGCACGGCTCGTTCCACTGGTTGCAGGCCGTGGTCCACGACATGATCGAACGGGAGACCGGCTGGATCATCTTCACCTCCTCCTCCACGGCGCAGAACGGCTCGATCGGCCAGATCAACTACGCCGCCGCCAAGTCCGGCATGCTCGGCATGGTCCGTACCGCCGCCCGCGAGCTGGGCCGCTACAACATCCTGGTCAACGCGGTCGCCCCGGCCGCGGCGACCGAGATGACGCTCAAGGTGCGGACCGACCCGCGCTTCGCCGACGCGGTCAAGCGGCTGCCGCTGCGCCGCCACGCCGAACCGGAGGAGATCGCGCCGACCTTCGTCTACCTGGCCTGCGCCGAGTCCGGCTACATGACGGGCCAGGTGCTCTCGGTGGACGGCGGCGGGATGATGGTGCGTTGACGGTGACGGCGAGCCCGCGGGGTCCGCTCGACGGAGTACGGGTGGTGACCTTCGCCCCGCTCTACCAGGGGCCGCACGCGACGACACTGCTGGCCGAGCTCGGCGCGGACGTCGTCACGGTCGAACGGCCGGGCACCGGCGACGGCGCCCGCGTCCAGGGACACATGTTCGGGGCGCTCAACCGGGGCAAGCGTTCCATCACCCTGGACCTGAAGGACCCGGAGGACCGGGAGCGGGCCTGGCGGCTCGCCGGGACGGCGGACATCCTCGTCGAGGCGTTCCGGCCCGGCGCCATGGACCGGTTCGGCCTCGGCTACCCGCGGCTCAGCGCCACCAACCCCGGCCTGGTGTACGTGTCGTTGTCCGGGTTCGGCCAGGACGGCCCGTACCGGGATCGGGCCGGGCACGACCTCATGTACCAGGCGGCGGCCGGGCTGCTCGACGCGCTGGCCGACCGCCCCGGCGCGGTCCACCCGCCGCCCGACCTGGAGGCCGGGGCCATCGTCGGCGCGCTCTACACGGTCATCGGCGCGCTGGCCGGGCTGGTCGGCCGGTCCGCCCTGGGCCGGGGCACGCACGTCGACCTGTCCACCCACGAGGCGCTGCTCTCCGTGATCCCGCTGCGACTCGACCCGGTGCTCAACGGCGGCGGGGCGCCACGGAGAGGCGGCCACGATCCCGGATACGGCCTCTACCGCTGCGCCGACGGCCGGCTGATCGCGCTCGGCATCGGCTTCGAGGACCACTTCTGGACGGCGTTGTGCGGGGTGACCGGCCTGGCCGAGTACGCCACTCTGCCGCAGGCCGACCGGGTGGCCGCGTGCGACGAGATCGTCGCCCGGTTGTCCGAGGCGCTGGCCACCCGCCCGTACCCGGAGTGGCAGGCCGAGTGCGACCGGATCGGCGTGCCCGCCGGCCCGGTCAACCGGCTCACCGACATCCCGGCCGACCCGCACGTACGGGCCCGTGAGGTGATCCGCGCCACGCGCGGCCACCCGGCCCGGCAGTACGTCCGGCAGCCGCTCCGGCTGAGCGGATACCCCGAACCCGAACCGGGCCCGCCCCCCGAGCTGGGCGAGCACACCGCTTCGCTCCTTCGTGAGCTGGACGACCCGTCACCCCACCCCGAGGAGGTACAGCTATGACCCAGACCCAGGACCGGCCGGCGCTCGACCGGCTGCTCTCGCCCCGCTCGATCGCGATGGTCGGCGCGTCGAACAGCCCAACCCGCATCGGCGGCACCGTGTTCGGCAACCTGCTGCGGAACTTCCCCGGCGAGGTGTACCCGGTGCACCCCAAGGACGAGGTCGTCCAGGGCCGTACCGCCTACCGCAGCGTGCGCGATGTGCCGGAGGTTGTGGACATGGCGGTGATCGCGGTGCCCGCCCCGGCCGTCGTGGACGTCGTCGCCGAGTGCGCGGCCCTCGGCGTCGGCGGCGCGACCGTCATCACCTCCGGCTTCGCCGAGGCGGGGCCGGAGGGACGCGCGCTCCAGGACCGGCTCACCGCCGTGGCCCGCGAGACCGGCATCCGCGTCATCGGCCCCAACTGCATCGGCTACATGAACACGCACGGCGGCGTGATGGCCAACTTCATGCTCACCCCGGATCAGCCGATGCCGGAGGCGGGCCCGGTGGCGCTCGTCTCGCAGAGCGGCGGCTTCGGGTCGTACATCACCAACAAGGCCGTGCTCGCCGGGCTGCGGCTCGGCTGGTTCGTCTCCACCGGCAACGAGGCCGACGTGAACGTGGCCGCCGTGCTGCGCCATCTGGTGGAACGGCCCGAGGTCGGCGTGCTGCTCTCGTTCGTCGAGACCCTGCGTGACCCCGAGGTGTTCGTGGACACCGCCCGCCGCGCGGCGGAACTCGACAAGCCGCTGGTGCTGCTCAAGGCGGGCCGCTCGGAGGAGGCCGCGCGGGCCGCGATGAGCCACACCGCGTCCATCGTCGGCTCCGCCCAGGTGCTCGACGCGGTCTGCCGCCAGTACGGCGTATTCGTCGCCTCCACCATGGAGGAACTGCTCGACCTCGGCACGATCTTCCAGGACGGCCGCCGGGCCGGCGGTGACCGGGTGATCGTCATGACCTCCTCCGGCGGCGCGGGTGTCCTGCTCGCCGACGAGGCCGGGCAGGCCGGGCTGTCGGTACCGGAACTC
The DNA here is from genome assembly GCF_050947145.1 of Microtetraspora malaysiensis. Classification (NCBI taxonomy): domain Bacteria; kingdom Bacillati; phylum Actinomycetota; class Actinomycetes; order Streptosporangiales; family Streptosporangiaceae; genus Microtetraspora; species Microtetraspora malaysiensis. Next base: position 7,227,525 of record NZ_CP191998.1, on the reverse strand, counting down.
CCGCAGGACGAGCAGGCCGCCCTCGCCGCCGACATGCCGATGCCGTTCTACGGCAGCACGGCCAACCCGGTGGACACCACCGCGCAGACCACGGCCATGCCCGACGCGTACCGCAAGGTGCTGAACAAGGTCGCGGCCAGCCCGTCCGCCGACATGCTGACCGCCGTCACCTGGGCGGGCCCCGGACCGGCCAACGACGCGATCGTCGAGATGTACCGGACCACCACCAAGCCGGTCGCCATCCTGTCCACCGCCTGGTCCCCGCAGTTCCAGCAGGCCGGGGTGCCGACCTTCACCGACCCGTGCCGCGCCATGATCGCCCTCGCCGCGCTGGCCAGGCAGTCGGACCGCGGCCCGCTGCCGCCCGACCCCGCCGCGTTCGCCGCCGACGCCGGCCGCGTACGACGGGTCCGCGAGCTGATCGCCGAGGCCGGGACGGAGACCACGCTGCTGGAATCCACCGGCAAGCGCATCCTCGCGATGTACGGCATCCCGGTCACCCGGGAGGAGATGGTCACCGGCGAAGACGCGGCGGTCGAGGCGGCCGAGCGGATCGGCGGCCCGGTCGCGATCAAGGTGATGTCCTACCAGCTTCCGCACAAGTCCGACGCCGGGGCGATCCGGCTCGGCCTGCGCGGCCCGGACGCCGTACGCGCCGGATACCGGGACATGCTCGACGAGGTGGCCCGCCGCGCGCCCGGCGCGGCCGTGGAGGGTGTGCTCGTCCAGCAGATGGCCCCCGCCCGGCTGGAACTCACCTGCGGCGTGCAGCGCGACCCCGTGTTCGGCCCCATGGTCGCGATCGGGCTCGGCGGCGTCCTGGTGGAGGTGCTGAGCGAGGCCGTGCTGCTGCGGCCCCCGTTCGACGTGGACACCGCGCGGGCGGCGCTCGGCCGCCTGCTCGGCGGACGGCTGCTCACCGGGCGGCGCGGTCTGGCCGAGGAGGAGCAGCGGGCCGCCGCCGAGATCATGACCGGCCTGGCGACGCTGGCCCTCGAACTGGGCGAGATCGCCGAGATCGACGTCAACCCGCTGCGGGTCGCCGACGGCGCCCTCCTCGCCGCGGACGCGCTGATCGTGGTGAACCATGACTGACCGCAGCCATCTCATCGGGCACACCTACACGCCGTACACGTTCCCGGTGGAACACGGGAAGGTGCGCGAGTTCGCCGGGGCGGTCAAGGACGACGACCCCGTCTACCGCGACGTCGAGGCGGCCAGGGCCGCCGGGTACGCGCACCTGCCCGTGCCGCCGACGTTCTCCGCCGTGACCTCGCACTGGGCCGTACGGGACACCGACGTGCTGGGGCTCGACCTGCGCCGGGTCCTCGCCGGCGGCTCGGAGTGGGAGTACCTGGGCGATGTCGTCGCCGGTGAGTGGATGACCGTGCGGTCCAGGATCGCCGACGTGCAGTACAAGACCGGCAGTCGCGGGCCGATGACGCTCGTGATCACCGAGTACGACTTCGTCAACCAGCACGAGGAGACCGTGTTGCGGCTGCGCAGCACGGTGATCGAATTGGGGGAGCAGTGAGAGAGCCGGACACCGTGCCGGCGGCCCCGGAGCGCCGGGTCGGGCCGCTGACCCGCACCGACTTCGTCAGGTACGCCGGAGCGGGCGGAGACTTCAACCCGATCCACCACGACGAGACCTTCGCCCGCGCCGCCGGATATCCGTCCGTCTTCGGGCACGGGCTGCTCACCGCCGGGATCCTCGGCGGCTACGCGGCCTCCTGGCTGGGCCGGCGCAACCTGCGCCGGTTCAACGTCCGCTACGTCGGCCAGGTCTGGCCCGGCGACACCCTCGTCTTCAGCGGCGACGTTCTGCGAACCGAGACGGGCCCGGACGGCTCGGTCGAGGTCGAGGTCGGCCTGGCCGTCCACAGCGAGGCCGACGGGCGCGAGCCCCGGCTGGTGTTGCGCGGTGGGGCCACCGCCGCCTACCCGGCCCCCGCCACAGAGGGGAGCCGGTCATGACCGGGCCCGCACCGCACCGCGAGTACACCGATCGGCTCACCGCCGGGAGCCTGCCGTACCAGAGCTGCGACGGCTGCCTGTCCGCCGTCTTCCCGCCCCGGGTGATCTGCCCGTTCTGCGGGGCCACCGACCTGGGCTGGCGGGAGAGCGCCGGACTCGGCACGGTCTACTCGACCAGCGTCATCGCGCCCCGCGACGCCGACCCCTACCCCGTCGTGCTGGTCGATCTCGATGAGAGATTCCGGATCATGAGCACCGTCGTGGACGTCCCCGCGGGGGACGTGCGGATCGGGATGCGGGTCCGCGCCGGCGTCGACCCCGGCGGGCCGACCGGCCCCCGGGTCGTCTTCACCCCCGAGGAACGGGAGACCGCGTCATGACACTGCCCGACCTGCGGGGCTCGACCGCGATCGTGGGGGTCGCCGAGTCCGATCTCGGCGAGGTGGGACCCGACAGGTACGCCATCGAACTGGCCGCCCAGGCCGCCGGGGCCGCGCTCGCTGACGCGGGACTGACCACCCGCGACGTGGACGGGCTGTTCTGCGCCATCGCCGGGCGCGGGATGGCGCCGCTCGACGTGGCCGAATACCTCGGCATCCGGCCCAGATACACCGACGGCACGATGGTCGGCGGCAGCTCCTTCATCTCCCACCTGCACCACGCCGCCCTGGCCATCACCACGGGGGCCTGCGACGTCGCCCTGATCACGTACGGCAGCACCGCCCGCTCCGACAGCGGACGCGGCAGGCTCGCCATGGGGCCGCCCGAGCTGCCGTCGTACGAGGCCGCCTACCGGCCGCGTCCGCCGATCACCGGCTACGCGCTGGCCACCGCCCGGCACATGCACCAGTACGGCACCACCCGCACCCACCTGGCCGAGGTCGCCGTCGCCGCCCGGAAGTGGGCCGCGCTCAACCCGAAGGCGTTCGTCCGCGACCCGCTGACCGTCGAGGACGTGCTGGCCGCCCGCATGGTGTCCAGCCCGCTGACCACGCTCGACTGCTGCCTGGTCACCGACGGCGGCGGCGCGGTCGTGGTCACCGGCGCCGACCGGGCCCGCGACCTGCCAAAGCCGCCGGTCTACCTGCTGGGCGCGGGTGAGGCACACTGGCACCGCGCGATCTCCCAGATGCCCGACCTGACCGTCACCGCCGCGACCGAGTCCTCCGTCCGCGCCTACACGATGGCCGGGGTCGGGCCACAGGACGTGGACGTGGTGCAGCTCTACGACGCCTTCACCATCAACACCATCCTGTTCCTCGAAGACCTCGGCTTCTGCGCGAAGGGCGAGGGCGGCGACTTCGTCTCCGGCGGCCGGATCGCGCCCGGCGGCGACCTGCCGGTCAACACCAACGGCGGCGGGCTGTCGTACTGCCATCCAGGGATGTACGGCATCTTCCCCCTCATCGAGGCGACCCGGCAGATCCGCGGCGAGGCGGGCGACCGGCAGCAGCCCGGCGTGACGATCGCGCTCGCACACGGCAACGGCGGCCAGCTGTCCAGCCAGGTCACCGCCGTCCTCGGAGGAGGGGACAGCCTGTGAGCCCCGTACTCACCGAACACGACGGCCCGGTGCTGACCGTGACGCTGAACCGGCCGCAGGTGCTCAACGCCCTGGACGCCACCACCCTGCACGCGCTCGCCGACGCCTGGCAGGAGGCGGCCGACCCCGGAGTCAGGGCCGTCGTCGTCACCGGCAGCGGCCGGGGCTTCTGCGCCGGGGCCGATCTGCGCGCCCCGGCCGACCCGTCCCCGCCCGGTGGGCTGCGTCGCGCCTATCACCCGCACGTGCTCGCGATGGCCGCGCTGGACAAACCCGTGATCGCCGCCGTGAACGGCCCAGCCGCCGGAGCCGGGCTGTCCCTCGCCGCCGCCGCCGACGTGCGGGTCGCCGCCGACACGGCCAGGTTCGTCCCGGCCTTCGCCGCGATCGGGCTGGTGCCCGATGCCGGGGGCGCGTACTTCCTGCCCCGGCTGCTCGGCTATGCCCGTACGTACGAGTGGCTGGCCACCGGTCGCCCGCTCGACGCCGAGGAGGCCCTGCGCTGGGGGCTGGTGTCCCAGGTCGTTCCGGTGGACGACCTGCTCGCCACCGCCCTCGACCTGGCCCACCGGATGGCCGCTGTGCCGGGGGCCGCGCTTGGGCTCACCAAACGGCTGCTCGACTACGGCCTGACCCACGGCCTGGCCGACCTGCTGAACGAGGAGGAACGGCTCCAGGCCCGCGCCGTGGCCGACCCCGCCAGGCAGCGGGCCCGCGCCGAGACGGTCGGCCGCCTTTCCCGCGAAAAGGAGAACCGATGAGTGACTACACGACATTGCTGGTGGACGTGGACGACGGGCTCGCCACCATCTCGCTGAACCGCCCCGACCGGCTGAACGCCATCGGCGGCGGACTGGAGCGGGAACTGGCCGAGGCACTCAGAGAGGTTGCCGCCCGCCGGGACGTGCGGGCCGTTCTGCTGCGCGGCGAGGGACGGGCGTTCTGCGTCGGCGGCGACGTCAAGGAGATGGCGGTACATGCGGAGGACGAGGAGGGACCCAGCGCAGGACAGCAGGTCTACCAGATCCTGCACGGCCGCGACATCCTGGAGACCATCCTGTCTGTGCCGCAGCCCGTCGTGGCCGCCGTCCACGGATACGCGATGGGGCTGGGCGCGACGATCGCGCTGTTCTGCGACGTCGTGATCGCCGCCGAGGACGCGCAGTTCGCCGACACCCACGTCGCGGTCGGCCTGGTCGCAGGGGACGGCGGGGCCGTCGCCTGGCCGCTGGCCATGCCGCTTGGCGCGGCCAGGTACTACCTGATGACCGGCGACCGGCTCGACGGCGCGGAGGCCGCCCGGCTCGGGCTCGCCCTGCGGGCGGTACCCGCCGGGGACCTGCCGGCCGAGGCGACCGCCGTCGCCCGCAGGCTGGCGGCCGCCGCACCGCTCGCGGTGCAGGGGACCAAGGCCACGGTCAACAAGATCGTGCGCGAGCGAATGAACCTGGTGCTCGACTTCGGGCTGGCCCTGGAGGGCGGCACGTTCGTCAGCGACGACCACAAGGAGGCCGCCGCCGCGTTCGTGGCCAAGCGCGCCCCCGTCTTCCGGGGCCGGTGACGCCGATGAACATCGTGGTCTGCGTCAAATACGTCCCCGACATGGCCGCCCAGCCCCGGTTCACCGCCGACCACCGGGTGGACCGGGCGGGCGGGCAACTCTCCGAGCTCGACGAGTACGCGGTCGAACAGGCGCTGCGCGTCGCCGACACCGTGCCGGGCACACACGTCACCCACCTGACCGTCGGCCCGCCCCCCGCCGCCGAGGCGCTGCGCCGCGCCCTGGCCATGGGCGGCGATGCCGCCGTCCACGTCAGCGACGACGCCGTCGCCGGATCCGACGCGCCCGCGACCGCGTTGATCCTGGCCGCCGCGCTGCGCCGCCTCACCCCCGACCTCGTCCTGTGCGCGATGGCCTCCACCGATGGCGGCACCTCACTGGTCCCCGCCATGCTGGCCGAGCACCTGGAGTGGCCCCAGCTCACCTTCGCCGCCGAGATGACCCTGGATGAGGGCGGCATCGTACAGATCAGGCGGGAGGCCGCAGGGGAGGTGCGGCACCTCGCGGCGGAACTGCCCGCCGTTGTGTCGGTGACCGACCGGATCGGCGACCCACGCTACCCGTCCTTCAAGGGGATCATGGCGGCCAAGAAGAAACCCTTGGACACCTTGACCCTCGCCGACCTCGGCGTGCCCGCCGACCGGGTCGGTCCGGCCGCCCGAACGGTCGTGGACGGGATCACCGCCAGGCCGCCCCGGGCCGCCGGGACGATCGTGCCCGCCGAAGGCGAAGGAGGACGGCGACTCGCCGACTTCCTGTCCACGCAGAAGTTCATCTGAGGAGGGATGGCCATGTCAGATGTTCTGGTGCTCGTCGGGCACCTCGCGGGACCGGTCGGCAAAGCGAGTCTGGAACTGCTCACCCTGGCTCGACGCTTGGGCGACCCGGTCGCCGTCTGCGCGGGTACGGTCGACGAGCGGGCCGTGGAAACCCTCGGCAGGTACGGCGCGCGGCGGGTCCACGTCATCGAATCCGATGACGTGCGGGAGTACCCGGTGGCCTGGGTACGCGCCCTGGCCGACCTCGCCGCCGACACCCGGCCGGTGGCCGTACTGACCGAATCCACCCCGGACGGCAGGGAGACGGCGGCCCGCCTTGCCGTACGGCTGGACAGCGGCGTCCTCACCGACGTTGTGGACATCCAGGACGGACCAGACGGACCGGTTGCCACCCAGTGGGCGTTCGCGGCGGGCTACACCGTCACCTCCCGGGTGGTCGGCGGCATCCCGATCATCGCGGTCAAGTCCAACGCCGCTGTGCCCGAGGAGGCCCCGGCCACTCCGGCGGTCACCCGGAGTCCGCTCGTGCTCGACGAGGCGGACCGCCGTACCAGGGTGGTGTCCCGCGAACCCCGGGAGAGCACCGGCCGGCCCCAGCTCACCGAGGCCGACATCGTCGTGTCGGGTGGCCGGGGTCTCGGTGGGGCCGAACAGTTCGAGCTGATCGAACGGCTCGCCGACGCGCTGGGCGGCGCGGTCGGCGCGTCCCGCGCGGCGGTGGACGCGGGCTGGTACTCGCACACCCACCAGGTCGGGCAGACCGGCGTCACCGTGTCCCCGCAGCTCTACATCGCCGTCGGGATCTCCGGCGCGATCCAGCACCGCGCCGGAATGCAGACCAGCAAAACCATCGTGGCCGTGAACAAGGACGCGGAGGCGCCCATCTTCGAACTCGCCGACTACGGCGTGGTCGGCGACCTGTTCGAGGTGGTGCCGCAGCTTCTGGACGAGGTCGCCAGGCGGCGGGCCTAGATGGGCGGCTTCCGGGAACTGCCGCGCGAAGTCAAGATCCTGACCGCCGTCGCGTTCACGGTGGCGGTCGGGTTCGGCATCCAGTCACCGGCCATCCCCGTGTTCGCGGGGGAGTTCGGGGTGGGCAGCGCGGCGGTCGGCGCGGTGGTCTCGGCGTTCGCGTTCATGCGCCTGGCCACCGGCCTGCCCGGCGGACGCCTGGTCAACCGGTTCGGGGAGCGGGCCGTGCTGACCACCGGTATGGCGTTGCTCGCGGTCACCAGCATCCTGGCCGGGCTCTCCTGGAACTACCCGCAACTGCTGATCTTCCGGGGTGCGTGCGGTGTGGGATCCGCGCTCTACACCGTGTCCGCGATGAACATGCTGCTGCGGGTCACCCCTGCCTCGCACCGGGGACGGGCCACCGGCTACTTCCAGGGCGGTTACTACCTCGGCACCGTGACCGGGCCCGCCCTCGGTGGCGGGCTGCTCGGCGTCTCACCCCGACTGCCGTTCTTCGTGTACGGCGTGGCGGTCGCGATCGCGGGTGCCATCGCGACCGTCGCCCTCTCCAAGGCCGTGCCGGTCACCGATGCCGTGGCCAGGACCGGGACCGCGGCGAAAACCGGGACGGGGAGTGGGGCCGGTGCCGGGGACGGCCGGCCAGGGATCACCCTGGGCCGGGCGCTTCGGCACCGGTCGTACCTGGCGGCGCTGACCACCAACTTCGGGCTCGGCTGGGCGGTCTTCGGAGTCCGTGTCTCCGTGTTGCCGCTCTATCTGCTGGTCGTGATCAAGGCCGACGCCGCCTGGATCGGCACCGGGCTCGCGGTCGGTGCGATCATGCAGGCGGTCACCCTGCCGCTCGCCGGGCGGGTGGCCGACCAGTGGGGCCGCCGCCCCTCGCTGCTGCTGGGCCAGGGACTCATCCTCGGCTGCCTTGTCATGATCATCACGTGGCAGACTCTCGTGGCGTACGTGACCGCGTTCGCGCTGATGGGACTCGGCACCGCCTTCTGCACCACGGGCGGGGCGGCCACCGTGGGCGACGTCACCCGGGGGCGCGGCGGCACCGTGGTGGCGGGCTACCAGATGACCGCCGACCTCGGCATGACCGTCGGCCCCCTGGTGGCCGGTCAGCTCGCCGCGTCGTACTCGTACGAGGTGGCCTTCCTGGCCACCGGCGCGGTCGTGCTGATCGGATGGATCATGGCCCTCGCTATGCCGTCCCGCCCCACCTGAGCGTCGTCGGCGCGGGCGACGTCGGTCCTCGCGTCACTCCGCCTCCTGTATCTGATCGCGCTCCGAGTGTTCGGCTGGCAAATCCGTCCGTCGACGTAGACTCCGACCTATGGCGGATTCTGCACTTCCCTGCCCCGTTTGCGCGAACGTGATGGAATCGGGCGTTGTTGTGGGAAGACCGCCCGGGGTCAAGTTCAAGAAGCAGATGGACGTGCTCGGCGACCTTGGCGGCGTGCTGTTGACGAGCGGTTTCGTCTATCACAGCGCCTCGGCCCTGCGATGCGGCGACTGTGGCACCGTGGTCATTCCGGGCCGCTGAACTCAATCGCACTTACCGTTGGGGGCGCCCGCGTCCTCATAGCGGAAGCTCGGGGCGTTCCATTTCACGTGCTCGGAAATGTCCGCGTTCGATGCCAAAATCGCTGACCTCAGTTGTTCGATGCCCGCCTTCAGTGGGTGCTCGAGGGCCGTTATGAAGCGGTCGACCTCGCCGGACTTGTTTTGCACCTGCCGTTCCTCCCGTACAACGCCAATGGGCGTAATGCCGAATGCAACTGTAGAGAGCAGCACTGACGATAACCAGGTCGAATGAGGGCAAACCGGACACGCCGCTCTCCGGGTCGGAGTCCGAAGCTTGGTCGAATCGTCTTTCGGGGGTGTCGTTTCGGGTTCTCCTGCGGGTCCGCGGCTTGCGGGAGGGCGGGGATTCGCGAACATGCCGGCGGTCCAGTCCAGGAGGTCGCCAGGCGTAGCGCTTTGACGCCCTCGATGGCTAGCCGCTATCTATTGGCTAACCGTTAGGGGGGTGGAGTGCAGGACGCAGTGCTGGCGATGCTCGCCAAAGAACCGTCGCACGGGTACCACCTGCGCGCTCGGCTGCAGCAGAGCCTCGGACCGCTGGGCGAGTCGATGAATCCCGGTCAGATCTATGTGACCTTGGCCAGGCTCGAGAAAGCGGGCCTCGTCGTCTGCGAGCGGGCCAACGGGCTTCCCGAGCGGCCGGATCGCAAGGTCTACGCGCTGACCCCGGCCGGGCAGGAGCGGGTGACCGCCTGGCTGACTGAGGTGGGCTGGCCGAAACCGGACTTGGCGGAGTTTCATCTCAAGCTCACCGCGGCCGCCGCGGCCCGGCTCGCCGACCCGGTGCAGCTCGTGGCGGCGCAACGCCGCGAGCTGCTGCGCCGTTTGCGTGAGGTGCAGCACGCGGCGCTGGCCGAGCCGGCGGGATCGGCCGCTGTCCTGCTGCTGGAAGGAGTCGTGCTGCGGCTGCAGGCGGACCTGCGCTGGTTGGACGCCTGCGAGCGAGCCTGGTCCAAGGTCGATGACGAATCCGAGGGTGCATGAACGTGTCGAGTGCCGTGGTTCGGGTCCACGGCCTGGTGAAGCAGCATGGTCGGGGGCAGGGCCGGGTCCGGGCGGTCGATGACGTCGACCTGGAGGTGCCCGAAGGCCAGATGCTGGCCGTGATGGGGCCAAGCGGGTGCGGGAAATCCACCCTGCTGCACCTGCTGGGTGGCCTGGAGCGGCCCAGTGACGGGGAGGTGTGGCTGGCCGGTCAGCGCATCGACACCCTGAGCGAGCGGGCTCTGGCACGGCTGCGGCGCCGGTCGGTGGGATTCGTCTTCCAGGCCTTCCATCTGGTGGAGGAGTTGTCGGCGGCCGAGAACGTGGAGCTGCCCGCGCTGCTGACCGGACGCTCGCGCCGTCAGGCCAGGCGGCGCGCGAGCCTGCTGCTGGAACGGGTCGGGCTCACCGACCGTGCCCGGCACCTGCCGTCGCAACTGTCGGGCGGTCAACGTCAGCGGGTCGCCGTCGCCCGCGCGCTGGTCAACGAGCCGCTGGTCGTCCTGGCCGACGAGCCGACCGGCAACCTCGACTCCACGGCGACGCTGGATGTGCTGAGGATCTTCGAGGAGTTACGTTCTGCGGGGCAGACCTTCGTGATCGTCACGCATGACGAGCGGGTCGCGGCCACCGCGGACCGGCTGGTCTCGATGCGCGACGGGATGTTCGTCGACGACACCCGGCTGGCAGGCACCGGAACGGGGCGGCTCGGCGACCTGATCGGGCTGGAGGACTGAACGTCATGGGCTCCATCGTGCTCATCGTCCGCCTCGTGCTGGCCGACGTCCGCCGGCACAAGGTCCAGGCCGCGATGCTCCTGCTCGCGGTGACCGTGGCCACCGCCACGATGGCCCTGGGCCTGTCCCTGCGCGGCGTGAGCGAGGCGCTGTACGAGCAGACCCGCGCGGTCACCGCCGGGCCGGACGTGGTGGCACTTTCCGGCGACGCGGGCCCCGCCGCGACCTCGGCCCTGGCCTCGCTGGCGGACGATCCCGAAGTGGTCGCCCACCATGGCCCCTATCGCGTCGTCTACGCCGACCTCACCACGCGCGATTCCACGTCGTCCTCAGTGGTGGTGCACGGCTTCGCCGAGACGCCCGGCGCGGTCAACCGGCCGCTGGTGACCTCGGGTCATTGGGTACGCCCTGGAGGCGCGGTCCTCGAACGCGGCTTCGCCACCGCGCTGGGCGTCGGCGTCGGCGACCACGTCACCATCGCCGGCCGGTCGTACCCCGTCGTCGGGATCGCTGTCACCGCGGCCACCTCCATCTACCCTTGGGCAGCGCAGATCGGCCCGGGCGGCGGCCCCAGCGACTCCAGCGGCCTGGCCTGGATGACCCGATCAGATGCCCGGACACTGGCGTCGTCCCACGATCTCCCGGTGACCTTGGCCCTGGACCTCAAGCTGCGCGACCCCGCCGCGACCGAGGCCTTCCTCGACGCCGACCGTGCCGCCACCGTGACCAACCTCCGTTCCTGGCAGTTCACGGCCGAGCAGGACACGGTCATCCTCAAGAACAGCCAGCCCATCCTGGTCGTCGGTAGCTGGCTGCTCAGCTTTCTGGCCGTCACCGGAGTGGCGGCGCTGGCCGCGGGACGTGCCGTCGAGCAGACGCGCCGGGCCGGGCTGCTCAAGGCCGTCGGCGCCACCCCGGGGCTGATCGCCACCGTCCTGCTCACCGAATACCTGGCGCTGGCGCTGGCCGGCGACGCGCTGGGGCTGCTGATCGCCCGCCTGACCGTGCCCGCCATGGCCAGTCCCACCGCCAGCCGGATCGGCGACGCGGCCGGGCCCGGCGGCGCCACCGTCGCCACGGCGACCGTCCTCGCCGTGGCGGTGGCGGTGCTGTCCACGCTGCGTCCCACGCTGCGGGCCATGCGTACGGCGACCGTCACGGCGCTGACCGCCACCACGCGCCGGCCCCGTCACCGACCCTGGCTCACCGCGCTGTCCGCGTTGCTGCCCACGCCGCTGCTGCTCGGGCTGCGGCTGACCGCCCGCCGGCCGGGCCGCGCCGTGCTGCAGGCGTGCTCCACCGCCACCACGGTGATCGCGATCGTCGCCCTGCTGACCTTCTACGCCCAGCCGGAGAAGGGCTACGGCCTGGGGGGCTCCTCCGCCCTGCCCAACCTGCGAGACGTTCACGACCGCCGACTGCTGCTTGCGGTCACCGTCCTGCTGATCGCACTCGCCGTCGTGAACACCATCACGCTCACCTGGACCACTGCCATAGAGGCCCGGGCGAACATGGCCATCGCGCGTACGCTCGGCGCCACCCCAGGGCAGATCTCCGCGGGGCTGTCCAGCGCCCATCTCCTGCCCAGCCTGCCCGGTGCCGTCATCGGCGTCCCTCTGGGCGTCGGCCTGCTCTCGCTCTTCGCCGCCGGGAATCCGGCGGAACCCCCCTCCTCCTGGCTGCTCGGCGGCGTACTCGCGACTCTCCTGGCGACGGCGGCACTCACCGCCCTGCCCGCACGCCTGGCGGCCCGCCGATCCGTGGCGCAGGCCCTCAGCGGCGAAACAGCGTAATCGGCCCCGCTCAGCAGGCGCCCGCGGTAGCTGCGTGTAACGATCCGCGACGCCCGCCGTATCGAATTGACGACGTCAGTGACGGTAGGTCCCGCAGAGACCTCAGCCGCCGCGCCGGCGTTCGCTCGACGGGCGCCGGCCCACCGGCGTCTGAACGAATCGATCTGATCGACGGAAAGGGGCCACAAAGTGGCAGCTGACGCCGCCGGCATTCGGCGATTCATGGCGGACACGGGAGAACCCCGCGGATGGGTGTCCACCAGGACCGACCTGGTGATGGCGCTGCTCGGAGTCTGGTTCGGGGTCGGACTGATGATCGACGCCTGGGCGCACAGCAACCTGGCGGAACTGGAGACGTTCTTCACTCCATGGCACGCGGTGTTCTACTCCGGCTTCGTGGTGGTCTCCGGCTGGATCATCTGGCAGGTGTGGCGCAACGTGCGCGCCGGACGGCAGGGGTTGGCGGCCGTCCCCGTCGGTTATCTCGCCGGGCTGGTGGCGATTCCCGCGTTCGCCGCCTTCGGATTCGCCGACATGATGTGGCACACCATCCTCGGCATCGAGACGACCATCAACATCTTGTTCAGCCCGTCACACCTCGGCCTCATCGTGACGATGATGCTCATCATCACGACACCGCTGCGCTCGGCGTGGAACGCCCCCGATGTCGGCGCCCGGCCCTCGCTCGGCCGCCTGCTGCCCGCGCTGCTCGGGCTCGCGTTCGCCGCCACGCTGGTGTCGCTGTTCCTGTCGTACGGCGACGCCATGCAGTACCGCTCCGAGGGCATCGTTCAGGCGTTCTCCTTGCTGAAGGACTCGGGCCCCGGGCCGCAGGCGGGCGGCCCCAGACCGGTGGGCCCAGGCGCCGACCGGGTAGCCGTCGCGATGGTCGTCACCAACGTTGTCATGCTCAGCCCGGTGCTGCTCCTGGTGCGCCGCTGGCTGCTGCCGTTCGGCTCGGTGACCGTCATGTACACGGTCATGGTGCTCATGCCGGGTGCCCAGACGGCGTTCCGCAACGTGCCGATCCTGTTGTCGTTCGTGGCCGCCGGGTTCGTGAGCGACCTGCTGATCCGCCGGCTGCGGCCGTCGGGTGAGCGGCGCGCCGCCTACTGGGCCTTCGCCGGGCTGTCGGCCTTCGCCACCTGGTCGCTGTACATCGGGGTCGCCTCGGCCACCGGGGGCGGCCTGCCCGACGTGCCCGAGCTGTGGACCGGAGCGCCGGTCGTCGCCGGGCTGATCGGGCTGGCGCTCGGGGCGCTGTTCCTGCCCAACGCGGTCACAGCCGAGCCGGTTCCGCTCAGCGCGGCCGGCGCCGAGCGGGCATGATCCGAGTTCTGTGCCTCGCCACCGCCCTCGTGCTGGCGATGGCCGCCCCCGCCGCGGCGCACAACGTCACGGCGGGAGCGGACCTGCGCATCGCCCAGACAATCGCCGGCGCCGAGGTGACCGTGGTGGTCAAAGGAACAACCCGGGTGCCGGGGCCGCTGCGGATCGGCGTCATCGCGTACCAGCCGGTGTCCGGGCTGCCCATCGGCCTCGAAGTCCGCTCGGTCGAGGACGGCCGCACGGTGACCGGCACCGTCCAGGCGGCGGCGAACCCGCAGTACACGCAGCTCCAGGTGGAGCGGACCGGGCCGCACGAGTTGAAACTGAGCGCCGGGAACGAGACCGCCGTCATCCCGTTCCGTGTCCTCGTCGCACGCGGATCGGCCGGGGACTTCCTCATCTACGGCGGCCTGTTCGTGGCCGCGCTCCTGCTGGTGGGCGGCCTGCTCAGCGGGGCGCCGGCCCGACCGGGACGGGCGATGGCGATGGCCGCGGGCGCCGCGGCCGGGGTGACGGTCGCCGCCATGGTCATCGTGTTCGAGTCGCAGATACCGGCACCCCCACCTGAGGGTGCCGCCCCCACCCCCACGACATCGACCGCGGGAGGGCGGTCGTACGTACAGGCCCGCATGGAGACGCTCCCAGCCCGGCCGGAGGCGGGAGAGGAGTTCACCCTGCGAGTCGATCTCGTCGACGGCTCCACCGGGCGGTTCGTCGACGACCTCACCGCGCACCACGAAGCGCTCGCCCACGTGGTCGTCACCAGCGAGGACGGACGCTACTTCCGCCATGTCCACCCCCTGCGCACGGCGCCCGGGCGCCTGGAGGTCAGACTGACCGCCGACCGCCCCGGCCGGTACCTGGCACACGCCGAGATCGAACGGGAGGACTCAGGCGGGCAACTCGTCGCCGCGGACTTCACCGTCGGAGGGACAGCCAAAGCATCACAAAAGGCCGACACAGTCTCGCGGTCCGGTCAAACCGGCGAACCCGCCACGCCGGCCGGTGCGACCGGCACGCCGCGGCTACAACCCGCCGTGCCCGTCGCGGGCCGTCCCACGACGATCGAGCTGGGCACCCCCGCCGGCGTCCGGACCTGGCTCGGCATGACCGGCCACCTGCTCATACGCAGTCAGGATGGCCGCTTCTTCGGCCACGTGCACGAGATGGGCGCACCGCGATCCCGGGTGCGCTTCACCTTCAGCTTCCCCGAACCGGGCCGGTACCTCGCCTGGGTCCAGTACGCCACCGCCGACCGCATCGTGACCGCACCCTTCACCGTGAACGTGACCGCATCGGAGGCCCAGTGATCAAGAGGTGGCAGGCGGTGGCCGCGGCCACGCTCGTGACCGCGGCGGTGGCGCTGTTCGTCGTGGTCAGGAGCACGGCCGCCGAACCGGTCAACCTGACCATCACGGGCACCCGCTACGCCGCCACCGTCCTCATCGCGGACCCGGCTCCCGGCCAGGTCACCGTGGAGATCAAGGTGAGCAAGGGCGACGCCGACACCGTGGCGCTGTCGGCGGTCATGGCTGAGATGGGACACTCCACACCCGAGATCTCCGCCACCAAGCGTGAGCCCGGCCGCTTCGTGGCCGTGGGCGAGCTGTTCCCGATGAGCGGCGCCTGGGAACTGTCGATTCGCCTCGACGGCCCCGCGGGTGAGGAACAACTCGCCGTAAAAACGCTGATCACAGGATAGACGGCAGCAGGACGATCGATATGAAGCAATCGCATAACCGGCAGGCGCTCGGACGATTCCACGGCGGGCTGACCACCAAGCGCGGCAGGCGGCGATGACGCCCGCCGCGTAGAACACTGAGTCGCCGCGCATGACCAGGACGCCGGTAGCGCCCGCTGCCCGCGCGGCGGTGATCGACTCGGCCATGCCATCGGATTGAATGCGATCGAGGTTGAGGAGAAACGACTCCAAGTCCGGGATTGCGTCATGGATGACGGCGTACCGCGTCAGAGCGCCCCTACGAGCCGTGATCCATGTGATTCTCAGGCTGACAACGCCGCTTCCATCTCCTTCACCATCACCCGAGCATGGGGTTCGCTAAAGTGACAATCTTCGGATAACGCAAGTTTCCGGAGCCTTTTAAGGCGAACGCCCATGATGAACCATGACCAGATGTCCGCGGGACTCCGTCTCGACGCCGCGTTGAGCCGTATGGCCGTCACCTTCCATGGCATGACGGCCCATCCTGATGAGCACAACTGTGAGTGCCACTGGGGCAGCGCGGAAGAGCTCGCGCAGCTGAAGGTACCGGACGTGGAGCTGGACCTTGATCTCCTGCATCGCGCATGGCGGCCCATCGACTGGAACGACCATGCATCCGTGTTGCGCCGTGTTCTGCCCCAGTTGTCGAGGGCGCTCGTCGGCGGCCTTGTCGAGCCGTTCTTCGATATGGAGGAGATCGGACGTTCATTCGCTCGCGGCCAGTGGCAGCAGTGGCCTGACGAGCAGGTTGCAGCGGTTTGGGAATTCCTGAACGCCTGGTGGGCCCACACTCTCATCGACCCGGATCCCGCTGTGCCCGCGCACGAAGTTCTCGCACTGTGCAGCGAAGCTTCTGCCGCACTCAGCCCCTGGCTGCACGTCTGGGAAGCGCAGACGTCCAGCGTGGCCGACCATCACCTGGCCAAAGCGGTGGCGCACTGGGAGTACGACTTACTGGGAGACCAACTCCCTTGGGGAACCTGGGAAGACGAGGATGAGATGCGTATCGAGTTGACGGCCTGGCTGATCCGCAACGCCCCGGCCCGGCTCCGTACCCGGAACGCCCCCGCAGAGTTGCTCCATCGGATACGACTGCTCGGCCTCGCCGGCCTCGCCCGTTGGGAGGACCCCCACTGGCCTGGCCACCGTTACTGAGTCAGCGACTCAAATCCCGGCATCCACTACACCGTCCACGCCGGCCGGCACTTCGGCCCGGACGTACCGGGGGAGTCGTCTCCGCAGGGCAGCGCCACGTTCGCGCCCAGACCGCGCACCTACGCTTTGTCCTTCGGCGCGGCGTCGGCGGTCACGCGCGGGCCGTCGGTCCTGGCTGGCTCGACTGTGTACCCGCCGGGCTCCACGCGGGTCAGCCCCGCCTGCTGTAGAGGCGGAGGGTGAGCGGCGCGCACACTGCGGTGATGGCGGCGGTCGCGATGAGCGACCAGGCGAGAGATCCGCCGGTGCCGCCGGCGTTGTTCATCAGACCCCTGGCCGCGGTCGCGACGTGGCTGAGCGGGTTGACCGCGACGAAGGCTTGGAGCCAGCCGGGCATGGTGCTGGGCTGGGCGAAGATGTTGCTGGCGAACGACAGTGGCATCAGCACGACGTTGGCGATGCTGATGACGACGGCCGGGTCGCGCACGAGCAGGGCGACCGCGGCCCACAGCAGGGACAGGGAGAGCCCGAAGGCGACGACCAGGGCTACTGCGGCGAGCACACCGGGTACGCCACCGTCGGGCCGATAGCCCATGATCAGTCCGAGGGCCACCACGATGGCGGAAGCGAACAGGTAGCGGGCGGCATCGCTCAACAGGCCACCGAGCACGAAGGCGCCGCGCCAGATGGACAGGGCACGGAAGCGATCGAAGGCCCCCGTGGTCACGTCCTGGGCGAGACGGGCACCGCCGTACATGGTGACGATGGCGATGCTCATGCTGAGCACACCGGGCAGGAGGAACTTGAGGTAGTCGCTGGGTGAGCCGCTGATGGCGCCGCCGAACAGGTAGGTGAACAGCACGGTGAACAGGATCGGGATGGCGACCGAGTCCACAAGCTGTTTGGGGTCGTGCTTGATCTTGAGCATCGCCCGCCGGCCGAAGGTCGCGGAGGCGGCGAGTGCCCCGGCACGGCGGCGTGACCGGCCTGCGGCGAGCAGGATGTCGATCTGGTGGGTCTGCGCCGCGGCGGGGCGCGTGACGGCGGCCGGGGCGCTCATGCGTTCACATCCTGGTGGTCGGTGGTGGCTGGGCCGGCCGTGTGGCCGGTCAGGACGAGGAAGGCCTCGTCCAGGCTGGGCTGGCCGAGAGCGACCTCGGCGACACCCACCCGGGCTTCGGCGAGCTGGATCATGGCGCGCCCGACCATCCGGCCCACGTCTGTCCCGTCAGCGGGGGTGGCGACCAGCATGGACAGGGCGAGCGGGTCAGCGGCGAGATGTACCGTCCCCTCCAGGGCGCCGGCCAGGACCTGTTGCGCTCGCGGACGCTGGTCGCCGTCGAGGAGCCGGACGTGCAGCGTGCCCGAGCCGACTCGGGATTTGAGCTGGGCGCTGGTGCCTTCGGCGACGATCCGGCCGTGGTCGATGACGGCGATCTGCTCGGCGAGCTGGTCGGCCTCCTCAAGGTACTGAGTGGTGAGCAGCACCGTGGTACCGGCCGTGGCGATCTGGCGGACCAGCTCCCACACCTGGCCACGGCTGCGCGGGTCGAGCCCGGTGGTCGGCTCGTCGAGGAACAGCAGGTCCGGGGTCACGATCAGGCTGGCCGCGATGTCCAGCCGGCGGCGCATCCCGCCGGAGTATCCGCCCACCGGGCGACCGGCCGCGCCGGTCAGCTCGAAGGCGGCGAGCAGGTCATCGGCTCGCTGTTTGCCGGCGGCGCCGGACAGGCCGTTCAGGCGGCCGAGGATGATGAGGTTCTCATACCCGGTCAGGTCCTCATCCAGGGCGGCGAACTGCCCGGTCACGGCCACCCGGGCCCGGATCGCGTCCCGCTCGCTGATCACGTCGTGACCGAGGACGCGGGCGGTGCCGCTGTCAGGCCGGGTCAAGGTGGCCAGGATGCGGATCGTGGTGGTCTTGCCCGCTCCGTTGGGGCCGAGGAACCCGAACACCTGACCGCGCCGGACCGTGAGGTCGATCCCGTCCAGTGCTCGGTTCTCGCCGTAGACCTTGACCAGGTCGTGCGCCTCGATCGCCGGGTGGTCCCCGGCCATGCTTTTCTTTGACATGCTGTAAGAGTTGATTATCTCTTACGGCTTGTCAAGGCTATGGCTGAACAGATAGCTTGGCCGGGATGGATGACTCGCCAGACACCGCCACGTCGTCCCGCCCTCGGCGGTCCGACGCCCGGCGCAGCATCGACGCCATCCTCAACGCGGCCCGCATCGTGCTCGGCGAGCGGCTCGACGCCAGCATGGGAGAGATCGCCACTGCGGCCAATGTCACCCGCCAGACCGTCTACGCGCACTTCCCCTCACGCGACGCCCTCATTGCCGCCCTCATTGAGGCCGCAGCCGCCGAATACTCCGACCTGCTCGACGCCGCCGGCCTGGAAACCGCCCCGCCCGCCGACGCGCTGGCCCAGTTCCTCGACGCGGGCTGGCAGTTCCTCCGCCGCTACCCCCTCCTACTGAGCCCCACCCTGACCGGGATCCCGCGGCCCAAGACCAACGACCCCCACGACCTCGTGCCCCCACGGCTCGAACGGCTCATCCGGCGAGGCCAGCGCACGGGCGACTTCGACCGGTCACTCCCGGCTGCCTGGCTCGTCGCCGCCGTCATCGGGCTCCAGCACGCCGCCGCGGCAGAAGTCGCTGACGGGCGCCTCACCGCCCGTGAGGCGGCGGCTCTGTGCCTGGACAGCACTCTGCGCCTCTGTGGCAGCAGCGGCCGGCCAACATGAGTTCTTCAGGCCGGGGGAGCGTGGCCGGCCCATCTTCGATGGAATAGACCTCAAGACGCGAAAGATGGCCTTCTTCGACGAAGAGCAAGACGCCGTCGTTGCGCCCGCGTACGTCGGCGGAGATCAGCACGCCGTCTCGCACCGGTGAGGTGAGTGCGCGAGGTTCTGTTCCCGCGCGGAGGTCCACTGTCGCGCATCCGCAGGCGCATCGCCCGCTGACAACTGCCGACGGAACCTGAGCCCGAAGTTCGTCCGCGCCGGGGAAATCCTGCGCGAGGAGTGCCAGGATGACGGCTTGCTCCTCGACTGACAGACGACGCTCGCCACTCGACACGGCGTCACGGTAGCGGATCGGGCGTGCAGCGGCGCCGACCCCGCGAGCCCTGACCGGCCTCAGCGCTTCATCGCGCCGTCGGCGGCAGCGTCCGCGGCTTGGGCGACAGCCATGCCGGCGGTCTGCAGCCGGCCCGCCAGCTCACGCTCCTTCAGCGCCGCGGCGCTCGGCTCGCCGGAGAGGATCCGGGCGAGCTCGTACTGGTACATCCTGCGCACCGCGCCGCCGGCCTTCTTGGCGACCAGGGCGTCCTGCACCGCGGCCGACGGCCGGGACGCCAGGTCCCGCACAGCCTTCTCCAGCGCCTCGATGCCCGCGATCACCTGGTCGAGCAGCGGGATGAACCTGACCTGGCGCGGAACCCCGTACAGGTGCGACTCCCTGACGAAGTCACGCAGTGAGTCGAGCACGTCGTCGATCGAGCGGGACAGCCTGAACAGGTCCTCGCGGTCGATCGGCGTGACCAGCGCATGTCTCAGCTCCTCGACCAGCCGTGCCCGTTCGCGGTCACCGACGTGCTCGATCGCGCGCATGCGCTCATGCGCGACCGTCCGGTCCACCTCGCCGCCGAGCATCGCCATCGCCAGCCAGGCGCCCTCCTCGGCCGCCCCGAGCTGTGCCATCAGGGCCTCGGTCAGCGCGCTGTCCATGCGTCCCGCCAGCAGGTCGCGGAGGCGGCCCAGCCGTCTCATGCCGTCGCCGTTCCGGCGACCGCGAACGCCGCCACACCGCCGAGGGCCGCCGGCCGGGGTACGCATGACGTTGCCGGGGTGCGGTTCGCCGTGGGTGACCACCCAGACCGGCACGGTGTTCTGTACGTGGTCGACCCGCCGGTCGAAGTCGGCGAGCAATCGTTGGACTTCCCCGGCATGGACGGACAGCAGCTTGCGGGCCGGCTCGGCATAAGGCCCGCCGGTCCACTCCCGATCGAGGTTCCGCAGCGCCTCCTCCAGCTTGTCCCGGCCGGGCAGCACCAGGTCAGCCCGTGACGCGGTGTCCGCCACGAGCGGGGTCGCCCGGTGCAGTTCGGCCAGCAGGTCGATCACCTCGGCGCGATTCTCGGGCCGGTGCGCGCCGAACTGCCCGGCGACACCCGCCACCATCGGAAACACCGACAGGGCGTGCCGCGAGGTCAGCCGCCAGAGCGCGGCGCCGGTCGCGGCCGGGATCGGCGCGAGGACGAAGTCGAGCCCGGCGTCCCGGTGCAGTGCCAGGGCGGCGCCGAACGACTGGCCGAGCCGGTCGAACGCGCCGTCACGACCGATGTCCTCCACGCCGAGGTCATCGACCTTGACGAACCACGCCGTCCCTCGCTGGTTCCTCACGGACCAGTGGTAACTGCCTGCGCCCACGGGGAGGTACTCGACCGAGTGGGGCTCGATGCCCCAGCCCTCGGCCAGCGCCACCGTCAGCTCGGCCTCCGCCAGATCCGCCGGTCTGTCCCTCATGCGCCGACATCCTGCCTCAATTGCCGCAGAGCCGCAGATCATTTGCGACGCGCGGTCAATCCCCGTAGCAGTGCAACATCAAATCGGGCTCGGCACGCCAGCTCATCAGTAGCTTTCGCATGGCCGCCACCAACTCACGCTGTGCGTCATCGCCGGCGACCGCCTCCAGACGATCGACATCAGCCTCAAGCCGGGGTAGGTCGTGGCGATCGAGAACGGTGTCCGACCACGGGTCGAGCTGTCCGAGAATCAGTAGCCTGCTGTTCTCGGCATTGTTCGCCAGCAGCAATAGCTTCTCCACCTCCACGTCCAGCAGCCAACCTCGCCGCTGCGCCGTTTCCCACTCCTCGGCGTCGGTACGGCGGTGCTCACGACGCTGCGCACGAGTCGCCCGACGCAGGTTCTTCTGACGAGGCTGCGGAGGACGCAACACCAACAGCAGTCCCATGCCAGTGACGGTACTGGCGCTGGTGCATGAAATTCACCGGCCGGCATCACATCCGGGGCGCCTTTCCGATTTCGTGCAAACTGGTGAACCGCCACCGTGGTCGGTACCGTACGCCGATGTTCACCATCCGTATGAACGAGGCGGCGGCATCTGCGCTTCAACCGCTGGCGCCTGCCGATCCGCCATCCGCCGTTCCCGTTGTCGGTCAGGGGCTACGTGACAAGTTCGCCCAGGGGCTCACGTACAACGAAGGTGCTCTGACATTCGCTGACCACGTCGGCCGATGGGCTGCGCAGCCTTCTGTGTCGGCAGCGATCGCCGAGATGGGTTGGCAGGATCTGACCGGCTATGAGGGCAACGTCAACGCTTTTCATCTGGAGGACTACGCGCCGGTACATGTGGCGATCCTTTCGCGGGCCGTCACCGCCTTCGTGGCGACGCGGACCCACGACTCCGACGAGGCGGTCGAGCAGGCCTGGGTCAACGCCTACCTGCGCCTGGACGTCGCTCTGGACCTGCACTGACTGACGCCTGCGTCTCTTCACGGTCAGTACCCCAGGGAGACGCTGTGGCCGATGGAGGCCGGGTCGGCCAGCGCGGCGAGGATGGCGTCGGCGAGGTCCGCGCGCGCAATTGTGATGCCGCCCCGGACGTTGCGGTCGATCGAGGTGCGGTACGGCCGGCGTCCGCCGTTGGTGAGCCGGGGCGGACGCATGATCGTCCAATCCAGGCCGCTGGCCCGCACCGCTTCGTCGGTGCGGGCGAAGTCGGCGAACCCCTCACGCAGGAAGCGCCGCAGCAGTGGCTTGACCACCAGGCGGCTGGCCGGCCCGTCGCCCTTGTCGACGATGTGGCCGCTGGCGGTGACGACGATCAGGCGGCGGGTTCCGACGGCGCGCATCGCGGTGATGATCGCACGGGCGCCGTCGGCACACACCGACCCGCCGGCCCCGGGGCGAGGTCCCAAGGCCGACACCACGGCGTCTCGATCGGTCACGCCGGCGGCGATGGCCTCGGCGTTCATCACATCGGCGACCACGGGTTCGAGCCGTAGGTGATCGGCCTGGGGTAACCGGGCCGGGTCGCGCACGACCGCGGTGACGTGATGGCCCGCGGCGAGGGCCTGATCCACGAGGTGCTGCCCGGTACCGCCGGTCGCGCCGAAGACGGTCAGCTTCATCCGTACTCCCGAGGTTAGTAAACACTCACTAACTGATTGGCCCGGAGGTTAGTGAGTGATTGCTAACCTGTCAAGCGCCATCCGGACAAGGAGAGGACGACGATGGGCACCAGGGAT
Source organism: Microtetraspora malaysiensis (assembly GCF_050947145.1). Taxonomy (NCBI): domain Bacteria; kingdom Bacillati; phylum Actinomycetota; class Actinomycetes; order Streptosporangiales; family Streptosporangiaceae; genus Microtetraspora; species Microtetraspora malaysiensis. Next base: position 7,205,117 of record NZ_CP191998.1, on the reverse strand, counting down.
GTGATCCTCGACGCCGCGGCGAGGGTGATCTCCGAGCGCGGCCTGGCCAACGTGACCACACGCCAGATCGCGCAGGCGGCGGGGTTCACCGAGGCGGCCCTTTACAAGCACTTCATCAACAAGGCCGATCTGCTCGTGGCGGTGATGCGGGAGCGCTCACCCGGCTTCACGCTGCTGGCGCAGGCGCTGAACGGCAGGGCCGGCACGGGAACTCTCGTGGAGAACCTCACCGCCGTGGCGCGGGCCGCGATCACCTTCTATGGCGAGGGCTTTCCGATGCTCGCCTCGATGTTCGCCGATCCGGCCACTCTCGCCGCGCACAAGGAGGAACTGCGGCACCAGGGCGCCGGTCCGCACAAGGTCAACGAGGTCGTCGCCGCGTACCTGCGCACCGAACAGGACCTTGGACGGCTGAGGCCGGAAGCCGATGTCACCGCCGCCGCCGGACTACTCCTCGGCGCCTGCTTCCAGTACGCGTTCCTGAGCCATATGTCGCTGTCCGGCGGCCGTGACGACGACGAGGCCGCAGGCTCCTTCGCGCGCACTCTCCTCCAACAACTCGCCCCGTGAATGGTTGTCCCAGGCCCGACGTGTAGAGGGGCAGCGTTGGCGGTGCCGACTGACGGTCCGGCGGGAAACCGGGTTCGGACTTCGGACTTCCGGCCTAGGGCTAATGGGCAATATGCGGATAGATGCGACATGAGTATCGTTTCACCACATATCGCCCGGCGGTGGGTGGCCCGTACGAGGAGAGCAGATGTCGATTGACGGCCAGGCACACGTACGCATCGCACGGCCGACGAGGGACGTGGCCGCCGTGGAACGCTTCTGGGTCGGCGGCCTGGGTCTCGACGTGCTGTTCCGGAAGGAAGGAGACGGCACGCCGGGGAGCCATTCCCTTCTCATGGTCGGCTGGCCGACCGCCGGCTGGCATCTGGAACTCGTTCATGACCCGGCGCACCCGGTCGATCCGCGACCGACTCCGGAAGACCTCCTCGTCATCTACCTCGGCAAGGAGGTGCCTGCCGAACTCGTCGAGCGGCTTGAACGGCACGGAGGCACCCGGGTCGCGGCGCACAACCCGTACTGGGACGAGTGGGGCGTCACACTCCAGGACCCCGACGGCTACCGCCTGGTGCTGTCGACCCGATCGTGGAGCAACTCCTAGAGCCGACGTCACCCGGCCGGGCTCCCTGCTCCCGTGCTGGTACGGCGGACCCGCGGGCCACGAGAAGCGCGCGGGGGCATGGAGGCCGCCTCATCGCGTTCTTCGCGAGGTGACGGCCCCATCGCCGTCCTGCGGCTGGGACGAGGGCCGGCACTGTGCGGAGAGCCTCTGGCGCCAGTGCTCGGCGGCCTGGGCCATGTCGTGGCCGAGTAGGTCGAAGAACTGGCTTGCCGTGTGAAGCCGCGAGCCGGCGGGGGTCGCGGTTCCGAGAACGCCGGCTCCACGGCGGGTGGCGTCTGCCCACAGTGCCATCGATCTGGCGCTCGCCAGCCAGGCGCGGTACCACACGTCGTCAACGTCAATGATGTATCGCTCGCGTCGCCCTTCGCGCTTTCGCCCAACCAGTTCCCGCTGCTCAAGCCAGCTGATCGCCTTGGAGATCGCCGCGGGGCTGACGTTGAGCCGCTGGACCAGTTCCGCGGCGGTGAGGCTGCCGCTGTCGCTGACGAACAGCGCGGTGAACACCCGAGACGACATCGACGGCATGCCTGTTTCGATCATCATCGCCGAGAGCTGCTCCTCCAACTCCCGCATCGTATGAGTGGTGCGGCCATTGGCGTCGGGAGCGTCGGACGAGGAGTCCAGGCGGGCGATCGGCTTGCGGCGACGAGCGCGCCAGCTCGCCGCCCGCTGCGCGCGGCTCGCCTGATAGGCGTGGAGGCCGCCGTTGCGCGCGATCTCACGCATGACCGTTGAGCGGGGGCGCCCGAGACGCCGGGCGATCTCGGCGCAGGTGAGCTTGGCCGCCAGTCCTTCCGCGATGCATTGGCGGTCCTCGAAGGTCAACCGGCCTCCAGGCATTCGCCCCTCCCTCAAGTTTTCCGCGCAGGTGATTGCAACCGTGTTGCCTTTATCGCCAATGTCATTGCTCTGATTATGTGAAGCCCACCTGCGGAAATGCGACCTGACCATTGAACTTGGCGAAAGGGCAAACCTAGCGTTTCTCTGATGGTAAATGTTAGGAGGCTTCCGTGATCGAATCTCCCGTGCCCGCGCTGCCGACCGGGCGACCCGTCGCTCGGCCCTTCGATCCCCCCGACGACCTCGGGGCGTTGCGGAACGACGCACCGTTGAGCCGGATGCGCTACCCGGACGGCCACCTGGGCTGGCTGGTGACCAGCCACGCCCTGGCCCGTGAAGTACTGGCCGACGCGCGGTTCAGCGTGCGGCCCGAACTGAGGCATGTGCCCGTCGCCGGCGCCCCTGAAAGCAACCAACCCGCGCCGCCCGGCGTATTCACCGCCATGGACCCACCCCGGCACACGAGGTACCGCCATCTGCTGACCGGCCAGTTCACCGTACGGCGGATGCGCATGCTCACCGATCGGATCCAGGACATCACCGCCGAGCATCTGGACGCGATGGAACAGACCGGGCCCGGCTCCGACCTGGTGGCATCGTTCGCGCAGCCGATACCGGCGCAGGTCATCTGCGAACTGCTCGGCGTGCCGTACGCCGCCCGCGCCCGCTTCCAGGGACACGCGCTCGACCTCTTCCGGCTGGGCGCCACACCAGAGGAGATGATGGCCGCCTACACCGCGGTGCATGCCTTCATCGGCGAGCTGGTCCAGGACAAACGCGCCAACCCCGCCGACGACATGCTCAGCGGCCTGACCGAGACCGACCTCGCCGATGAAGAACTGGTCAACATCGGCTTCGTACTGTTGGGTGCCGGTCTGGACACGACCGCCAACATGCTCGCTCTCGGCGCCTACGCCCTGCTCCGTCGCCCTGGCCAGATCCCCGCACTGCACGCGGATCCCGGCAACGCGGTCGAGGAGCTGCTGCGCTACCTGAGCATCATCCCGTTCACCGTACGCACGGCCCTTGAGGACCTCACCCTCGACGGCCGGCAGATCAAGGCCGGTGAGACCGTCACCGTCTCGGTACCCGCGGCCAACCGCGACCCAGGCCACTTCGCCGACCCCGACACCCTCGACCTGCTCCGCCGGGCCGGCGGCCACATCGCATTCGGCCACGGCATCCACCAGTGCCTCGGGCAGCAGTTGGCGCGCGTGGAACTGCGGGTCGCGCTGCCCGCCCTCTTCACCCGGCTCCCGGCCCTGCGCCTGTCCGTCCCTCCGGAGGACATCGCGATGCGCAGCGACATGTTGATCTACGGAGTCCACCGGCTCCCCGTCACGTGGGGGGACCGATCATGAAAGTAGTCCTCGTTACCGGAGCATCGTCCGGCATCGGCAAGGCCACCGCGCTCGAACTCCTACGGGCCGGTCACATCGTGTACGGCGCAGCCAGGCGCGTGCAGCTGATGGACACGTTTCGCGACGCCGGTGGCCACGTTCTGCCGCTGGACGCGCGCAGGCCCGAAGACCTGGAGCGAGCCGTCCACGCCGTCATCGAAGAGCAGGGCCGGATCGACGTCCTGATCAACAATGCGGGCACCGTCCTGCACGGTGCCGCCGAGGACATCCCATTGGACCTGGCGCGTGACCTGTTCGAGGTCAACCTCTTCGCTCCGGCCTGGCTCGTCCAGCTCGCCCTCCCGTACATGCGCAAACAGAAGTCCGGCGTGATCGTCAACGTGTCGTCCATCGGCGGCGAGATCGCACTGCCGCTCGGCTGCTGGTACTACGCGTCCAAGCATGCGCTCGAGGCGTACTCCGACACGCTGCGCATGGAAGTAGAGCCGTTCGGCATCGACGTGGTGATCATTCAGCCCGGCATCATCAAAACCGAGTTCGAAGACCGCACCGCGCAGGATCTACGCGAGATTTCCGGCACCACCGCCTACGGGACGATGGCCGAGGCCATGGCACGGCGCAGCGAGACCCAACTCGGCGCCGACAGCCAGGCCTCCGATCCCGGCGTCGTCGCCGCCGCCATCCGGGAGGCCGTCGAAGCCGCCAAGCCCGAGACGCGCTACGCCGTCGGCTGGCTGGCCGACAGGCTCCTGGAGCTTGACCGTACGCTGCCGGACCGCGAGTTCGACAAGCTTGCCACGAACGCCATCAGGTAGCAGGACGAACCCCGCCCCCGAAGAGACGGGGGCGGGGTTCGTCGCGCGGAGCGCCGCATCTCCATGACGGCGGGTCAGGCGGTCACGCTCTTGGGTGTGGCCCGGCCGGCCCACAGGAAAGCGACCGCCGCGAGACCGCTCAGACAGGGAAGCGCGCCGGTGACGGTCACCGCGAGCGGGTGGGGCTGGCTGAAGTTGTAGACCAGCAGGACGCTGCCCACGACGAATGCCGCGGTCGCCGCGATCCGGAGGCTCCGCGTGCCCTTCCCGGCCTTCCGGGCCATCCACAGCCACAGGACGAATCCGGCGCCGTAGAGGGTGTACAGGTAGCCGGCGATGCTCGCCGTCGCCATGTCCAGCCAGCCCGGAGCGCGGCCCGGATAGGTGTCGTGAAGGTGGCGGGCGAGGCCCCCGCCCGACTGGTCGACCACCAGGGCGAGCACGGCTACCAGCGTGAGCGCCGCCCCCGCGTACATGGCGACGGTCGCTTTCCGCATGGGTCCTGTTGCCTGCATGGAACCTCCTTGGTCGTCCGGCGTTCCGATAGTGTGCCTTGTTGGAACTCCGAATATGGAACTTGAAACATCATGTCTCAAACGAGAGTACAACATGAGCGACCAACCACGAATGAACACAGGTCCCACCCGGCGGCGCCGCAGGCTGTCGGACGAGGAGACCGAGCGGCGTATGCTCCAGGTCGCCATGGCCGCGATCGACGACACCGGTCTGACCGTCAGCATGGAGCACATCAGCTTCGAGGACGTCATCCGCGACGCGGGCGTCTCGCGTAGTGCCGCCTACCGCCGCTGGCCGTACAAGGACCTGTTCTTCGGCGACCTGCTCAGGGAGATCGCCGGAGCGGCGACGCCCGCAGCGGTCGTGGAGGAAAGGTCGGCGAGCGAGCTGATCAGGGCCGTGGCCAGGGATCGGCTGGACTGGCTGGAATCACCCGAACGGCGCCGGGAGCTGTGCGCGGAGATGCTCCGCCAGGGGGCGCTGCACGACTTCGAGACCATCCACGGATCGACGCAGTGGCGGACCTACCTCGCCCTGCACGCGACGTTCCTGAGCCTGGACGACGGAATGCTGCGTGCCGACGTGCGCGACGCCCTCGCCAGGTCGGAACGGGCGTTCGTGGAACAGATCGCCGAGGCCTACCGGCAGATGGCCGACCTGCTCGGCTACCGCCTGCGGCCCGAACTCCACGCCACGTTCGAGACGATGGCGAGTTTGGCTCACGCCACCATGCGGGGCCTGGTCATCATGGCCATGTCCACCCCGGAGATCGCGACGCGACGCGTCGAAGCACATCCCTTCGGAGCGTCGGAGGCGGCCGAGTGGTCGTTGCCCGCTGTCGGGATCGCCGGCACCGCCTTCACCTTCCTGGAGCCCGACCCCGCGATCGAATGGAACGACGAACGGCTCCGCGAGGTCCGGCAGGCCCTCGTCCGGTGAGGCCACGGACAGGCCCGGCCGCCCCGGGCCGCACCCTCCTGGTCATGGGGGCACCAGGAGGGTGCCCGAGGCGGCGCGGCGGTCAGCCGAGCTGGTAGCCGAGGTCGGGTTCGACGGTGGCGACGTCCATCTGCGCCTTCTGTAGCCGGCCCGAGTAGTCCCAGTTCATCGCCTGCCACCGGGTGAACTGGTCGAGCACCCACTGGCCGGACTGGCGGCTGCCGTTCCCGGACTTGCCGTTGCCGCCGAAGGGCAGGTGGGCCTCGGCGCCCGAGGTGGAGTTGTTCACGCTCACCATGCCGGCGCGGATCCTGCGGCGGAACCGGAACACCTTGGCCGGGTCGACCGTGTAGATCGACGACGAGAGGCCGTACCCGGGGGCGTTCGCCAGCGCGATCGCCTCGTCGAGGCTCCGGTACGGCGTGACACCCACGAGCGGGCCGAACGTCTCGTTGTCGAACAGCGCGTCGCCCGGCCGTACGCCGGACACGATGACCGGGTGGTAGTAGAGGCCCCGCTCGGCGTCCCCGGTGAACCCGGCCCTGGGGTTGTCCGGCCCGATCCGCCCGATTCCGGATGATCCGTGGAGGGAGTGGGCGGCCCCGATCCACTCCAGGTGCTTCTCGTGCGACTGGGCGAACTTCTCGTCCAGCATGGGCCCGTACAGCACGTCGCCGGTCGGGTCGCCGATCACCGCCGCGCGGGCCGCCTCGTCGAACAGCCGGATGAAGTCCGAAACAACAGACTCGTGGACAATCGCCGTGCCAAGTGAGGTGCACCGCTGCCCGGCGGTGCCGAAGGCGGAGAAGAGCGCCCCTTCCACCGCCTGGCCGAGGTCGGCGTCCTCGGTCACCACCATGGGGTTCTTGCCGCCGAGTTCGAGGCACGGCGACTGCAGGTGGCGGCCGCACAGCTCGCCGATGCGCACGCCCACCTCACTCGATCCGGTGAAGCCGACCTTGTCCACCAGCCCCGCCTCCAGGGCGTCCGTCAACCCGGTGAAGGTCTCCCGCCCCTCGGCGTACACCACGTTGAAAACGCCGGAGGGGACGCCCGCGTGCGCGAACAGCTCGTACACCGCCTCGGCGCAGGCGGCGGCGTACTCCGCGGGCTTCCACACCACCGCGTTGCCGCACAGCAGCGCCGGCACGATGTACCAGGACGGGACGGCCACCGGGAAGTTGCCCGCGGTGATCACGGCGGCCACGCCCACCGGGTCGCGGAAGGTGAAGAGCTGCTTGTCGGGCATCTCCGACGGGACCGTCTGCCCGTAGAGGCGCCGCCCCTCACCCAGGAAGAACGCGCAGGTGTCGGCCAGCTCCTGGACCTCGCCGCGCGCCTCCTTCAGCGGCTTGCCGACCTCCTGGACGATCAACCGGGCCAGCCGTTCCGCGTTGGTGTGCACGAGCCGGCCCACGTTCGCGATGACCTCGCCGCGCACGGGGCCCGGGACGTCGGCCCAGGAGCGCTGCGCGTCCCGTGCCGTACGGCACGCGGCGACGAAGCCGCGCTCGTCGCTGAGCCGCACCTCGGCGACCAGCTCGTCGGTACGCGCCGGATTCGTGGAGCGGAACATCCGGGCGCCGTCGGACGAGCGGTCGCCCCCGACGATGGATCGGATGGTGCGGGACATGACGTCTCCTTACGCGTTCGAGCGGATGCTGTGCGAGCACCCCTGCAAGTGGTCCTCTGCGGTGCGACGGGCCAGGTCGCCGTCGCGCTCGAGAATCGCCGCGATGACCTCGCGCTGGTCCAGCACGTGCGGACTCAGGTCGGGCAGGTGGCTCAGCCGGTGGAACCAGATCCGCATGCCCAGGTTGAGGTAGGTCGTCAGCGTGCTCTCGAGGTAGGGGTTGTGGGCGGCGCGGTAGACGGCCCGATGGATCTCGGCGTCGAGAAGGACGAGGGGCAGCATGTCGGCCCCACCCGCGATCTCCCGGGTGATGTCCTCGGACAGCCGCTCCAGTGTCCGCCGCTCCTTCGCGGACGCCCTGCGGGCGGCGCGGTCGGCGGCCAGACCCTCCAGGGGCACCCGCACCTCGGTGAGCCACAGCTCGTCGTCGAGCTGTATCTCCGAGGCGAACGTGCCGCGCCGCGGGTAGACCGTGACCAGCCGCTCGACCGACAGCCGCTTGAGCGCCTCGCGCACCGGCGTACGGCCGACACCGAGCTCGCGCATCAGCTTCTCCTCATCGACCGGGCTGCCGGGTGGGATCCCCACGGTGACGATCTGGTCGCGGATGTACACGTAAGCCCGCTCGGCCATGAGCTGACTTGTGCTGGATTCGCGCACGCCCTCCGCCATCCACGCCTCCCTGTTCTGGTCGGAAGTATTGACGCGCTTTCGCTGCGAAGTCTACATTCCTGAGCACTCTGATATATCAGATGTGTGTGAGATGTGTGTGAGTTGCCGGTCAGGAGGAACTCATGGTCAGCAAGCGAGTTCTGGCGGTTGTCGTCGCCGGATGCATCCCCTTCGCCCTCAGTGCGTGCACGAAGGCGCCGGCCGACGGAGGTGAGCGCGTCGCCAACGCGGCGGTACAGCCCCCCAAGCCCTATGCCGATACGGGCGTCATCAATCTCTGCTCGGCGTTCACCAACCCACCCCGCATCTACCAGCACGACGGAGAGCGCGTCGGCGCCGAGTTCGAGCTGGGCACGGCCCTGGCCGGAGAGCTCGGCCTGAAGATCAACTGGACGCAGTACGAGTCCTCGGGCCTGTTGTCCGGCCTGATCGGCAAGCGCTGCGACATGCTCATCGACGAGTTCGCCGACCGGGCCGAGCGGCGCGACAAGGTCTGGTGGCTGCCCTCGTCGTACGCGGTCACCCAGGTCGTGGTGCCGAAGGGCAACCCGAAGCAGATCCACAGCTTCGAGGACATGCCCGGCAAGAAGGTCGGAGTGCCCGACGGCACGCTGGCGCAGGACATGGTCGTCGCCTGGAACAAGAAGATCGTCGCCGAGGGTAAGGCGCAGATCGACGTCGTCACGTTGCCCAACACCCGCGACATGTTCCAGCAGGTGGCGGCGAAGAACCTGGACGCCGCCGTGGGCACCGACTCCTCGGCCGCGTACTACGGCGCGCTCGCCAACGGCGGCATCGAGTCGGGCGGCGCCGGCTGCACCTCCGGCACGACCGACGACGACCGGGTCGGGTTCCTGATCCGCAAGGAGGAACCGGAGCTCTTCAAGGCCATGGAGAAGGCGATGGCCAACCTCCGCTCGAACGGCCGCTACCAGAGCATCTTCGAGAAGCACGGCCTCGGGTCGGTCACGCTGGACAAGTTCGGTGACGGCAAGCCGCCGCTGTGCGCCCCCGGGGTCAAGCTGTGACGTTCGACTGGCACTTCTTCTTCACCCACCTGTTCAACCTCTCGCCCGGCTATTTCGGTGCGATGCAGCGCACGATCCTCCTCGCGGTGATCGCGCAGACTCTCGGCATCGTGCTGGGGCTGTTCCTCGGCATCGCCCGCCTGTCGAAGTTCCGGCCGATCCGGTACGCCGCCGCGGTCTACGTGTGGATGCTGCGCGCCGTGCCCGAGCTGGTGATCCTCATGCTGCTCTTCACCGGGCTCGCCGCGGCGGAGATCTACCGCTTCGAGGACGCCTACCTGTTCGGCCAGATCAAGGTCTCGGCCGGCTTCCAGGCCGCCTGCGTGGGCCTGGCCATCCGCGAGGCCGGCTACATGGGCGAGATCTTCCGCAACGGCATCCAGTCGGTGGACCGGCGCCAGGTCGAGGCGGCCAAGGCCCTCGGCATGCGGCGCTCCACCATGCTGCGCCGCGTGATCATTCCGCAGGCCATGCGGGTGATCATCCCGCCGATGGGCAACCAGTTCAACGTCATGCTCAAGGTCACCTCGCTGGCCGCGGTGATCGGTGTGCCCGAGCTGTTCCAGACCACCGGGACGTACGCCGCGCAGACCTTCCGGGTGTTCGAGCTGTTCGTCGGCCTGGCCGTCAACTACGCGCTCATGACCTCGGTGTGGAGCGTGGTCCAGTCGGTGATCGAGGCCAGGCTGAGCCGGCACGAGGCCACCGCGGGCTCCCGCACGCTGCTGGGCCGGATCCGCGAGCACCTGATCGGCACCGGCGGCCGGGAAGCGGGGCAGACGACGTGACACCCGGAAACGGAGCAGACGACGTGACACCCGGAAACGGTGCGGACGGCGTGGCGACCAAAGCCGCGATCCGCGCGCAGGACGTGCACAAGTGGTACGGGCAACTGCACGTGCTCAAGGGCATCGATCTCACGGTGGCCACCGGCGAGGTGGTCTGCCTGATCGGGCCGTCCGGCTCGGGCAAGAGCACGTTCCTGCGCACGATCAACCACCTGGAGTCGATCCAGCAGGGGCGGATCTACGTCAATGACGAGCTGGTCGGCTACCGCGAGACCCCCGACGGGAAGCTGCAGCCGCTCAGCGAGAACGCCGTCGCCGACGCCCGCCGCCACATCGGGATGGTCTTCCAGGACTTCAACCTGTTCTGGCACATGACCCTGCTGGAGAACCTGATCGAGGGGCCGGTCCGGGTCCTCGGGACGCCCAAGGAGGAGGCCGTCGAGCGCGCGCACGGCCTGCTGGAGCGGGTGGGCCTGGCCGACAAGGCCGACGCGTACCCGCGAAAGCTGTCCGGAGGCCAGCAGCAGCGGGGCGCCATCGCGCGGGCGCTCGCCATGCGCCCGTCCGTGCTGCTGTTCGACGAGCCGACCAGCGCCCTCGACCCGGAGACGACCGCCGAGGTGCTGACGGTCATGGAGGAGCTGGCCCACCAGGGCATGACCATGATCGTCGCATCGCACGAGATGGGCTTCGTACGGCGGGCCGCCGACCGCATCGTGATGATGGAGCACGGCGTGATCATCGAGGACCTCCCCGCCGACCGGATCGGCACGGCCGACGGCCGGATCGGCGACTTCGTCAGGCACCTGGAGTAGCGACCATGACCCGAACCCTCTTCTACGGCGGCCGCGTCTTCGACGGCACCGGCAGCCCCATCGCCCAGGCCGACGTCGTCATCGAGGACGGCCGGATCGTCGACGTCGGCGCCGGACTCGACGGGGACGTGGGCGTCGACGCCTCCGGCCTGACGCTGCTGCCCGGCCTGTTCGACTGCCACGTCCACGTGACCGGCTCCGGGCTCGACCTGCCGACCCGGCTGGAGCAGCCGTTCTCGTACCAGTTCTACGCGGCGATGGCCAACCTCGCGGCGACGCTGGACTGCGGCATCACCACGGCCCGCGACGCCGAAGGCGCCGACCTTGGGGTCCAGCTCGCCCTCGAACGCGGACTGATCCAGGGCCCGCGGCTGCAGATCTCGATCTCGATGATCAGCCAGACCGGCGGGCACGGCGACGGCTGGCGCGCCTCCGGGAACCACTTCCTGTACGGCCTGCCGTACCCGGGACGCCCGGACGGCATCGCCGACGGCCCCGACGAGGTCCGGCGCAAGGTGCGCGAGTTGCTGCGGGCCGGGGCCGAGGTCATCAAGGTGTGTACGACCGGGGGAGTGCTGTCCCCCCGCGACGATCCCCGGCACCGCCAGTTCAGCCCCGAGGAGCTGGCGGTCATCGTGGAGGAGGCCGCCGCGCAGGGCCGCGCGGTGATGGCGCACGCGACGTCCCCCGCCGGAGTGAAGAACGCGGTGCGGGCGGGGGCGCGCTCGATCGAGCACGGCACCATCCTCGACGACGCGTCGATCGAGATGATGGTCGAGGCGGGCACGTGGCTGGTGCCCACGCTCTCGGCCGGGCACTCCCTGCTCGCCATGGCCGACCAGGGGATGCGGATCAGCCCGAACGCGCTGGCCAAGGCGCGCGAGATGACCGGCGTCCACCGCGAGTCCGTCGCCCGGGCGTACGCCGCCGGGGTGAAGATCGCGATGGGCACCGACAGCGGGGTGACGCCGCACGGCGAGAACCTGCTGGAGCTGCGGCTCATGCACGAGGCCGGGATGAAGCCGGAGGACGTGCTGGCGGCGGCCACGTCGTCGTCGGCCGGCCTGCTCGGCGTGGCGGACGACCGCGGCACGATCGCCCCGGGCAAGCGCGCCGACCTGGTCCTGGTCGACCGCGACCCGTACGACCTCGCCGATCTCAAGTCCGCCATCGTGGCGGTGTACCAGGACGGTGCGCGCGTACGTGGCTGATGACCTGCTGATCCGCGACGCCTCCATCTTCGCCGCGGACACGCCCGACCCGGCCCGTGCGCGGGCCCGGGCCGGCTGCGTGGCCGTACGCGGCGACCGCATCGTCGCCGTCGGCGACGAGGAACGGTGCCGCCGGGCGGTGCCACACGCCGAGGTGATCGACGCAGGCGGCGGCTCGCTGCTGCCCGGCCTCATCGACTGCCACGCCCACCTGCTGAATCTCGGCGAGACCCACGTCGACCTCGATCTGCGCGGGATGGCCGACATGGCCGAGATCGTGGAGCTGGTGGCCGCCCGGGCCCGGGAGCTGCCGGAGGGCACCTGGATCGTGGGGCGGGGGTGGGCGGGCGACTGGCCGGCGGTCGATCGGCTCAGCGCGGCGGTGCCCGGCCACCCCGTCCTGTTGAACCGGTTCGACGGCCACGGCGCCATCGCCAACCGCGCCGCGCTCCGCCTGGCCGGGATCGGGCGCGACACCCCGGATCCGCCGGACGGCCGCGTCCTGCGGGACGAGACCGGCGAGCCGACCGGTGTCCTTGTCGAAGGCGCCGCCCGGCCGGTGCGTGAGGCCGTACCGCCCATGGACGGCCCGCGCCGCCGTGAGCTGCTGCGGCTCGGCGCCCGCGACTGCCTCGCGCTCGGGCTGACCGGGCTGCACGACGCCATCGAGGACGTGGCCTGGCTCGACGCCTACCCGGGGCTCGACGGCCCGCGCGTCTTCGGGATGCTGAACGCCCCCGAGGAAGGCGACCTCGCCGAGCTCGCCGCCGAGCACCTGTTCGCCGGCGACGCGAGCTTCGGCGTCCGGCGGCTGCGCCTCATCTTCGACGGCGGCCTCGGCGCGCGCGGAGCGCTGCTCAGCCGCCCGTACGCGGACGACCCGTCGGGCGCGGGCTTCCAGCTCATGCCGGTCGAGCGCGTGGTCGAGGCCGGGCGCGCGGTGCGCCGCCTGGGGTTCGACCTGGTTGTCCACGCGATCGGCGACCTGGCCAACCGCCTGGTGCTCGACGCGTTCGAGACGGTCGGCGACGCCCAGGGCTTCATGATCGAACACGCGTCCGTGCTGACGGAGCGGGACCGCGACCGGCTGGCCCGGCTCGGCGTGATCGCCTCGGTGCAGCCCGTCCACGTCACGGACGACCTGGCGTGGACCGCCCACCGGCTGGGGAAGGAGCGCGCGCGGGACGCCTACGCCTTCCGCGATCTGCTCGACCGGGGCGCGCTGCTGGCCTGCGGCTCCGACTTCCCGGTCGCCTCACCCAACCCCTTCCACGGGATACACGCCGCCGAGACCCGGCGCCGGCGCGAGGGCGGCGCGGAGGTGGGGGAGGCGTTCGGCGCGGACCAGCGCGTCACCCGGGCGGAGGCGATCTACGGCTACACCCGCTGGGCGGCCCGCGCCGCCGGGCTCGACCACGAGCTGGGCTCCGTCGAGCCGGGCAAGCTCGCCGATCTCGTGCTCCTCGACCGCGACATCATGGCGGTGACCGCCTCCGAGGTGGCGGACGCGACGGTGTGTCACACCATCGTGGGAGGCCGGGTCCGCCACGAAAGGAGCCCGCGTTGCTGACCGACACCCGCCTGCTCGAGCTGTACGACAGTCAGCTCGGGAGCAGGCACCTGGACCTGGCCGCCCGGGAGTTGCGCGCCGAGGGCGCGGGCTTCTACACCATCGGGTCGGCCGGGCACGAGGGCAACGCCGCCGTGGCCGCGGCGCTGCGGCCCACCGACCCCGCGTTGCTGCACTACCGGTCGGGGGCCTTCTACCTGGAGCGCGCCCGGCAGGTGCCCGGCACGGATCCGCTGCGCGACGTGCTGCTCGGCGTGGTCGCGGCGGCCTCGGAGCCGATCGCGGGTGGGCGGCACAAGGTCTTCGGGCATCCGAAGCTCAACGTCATCCCGCAGACCTCGACCATCGCCTCGCACCTGCCGCGCGCGGTCGGCGTCGCCCTGGCCGTCGAACGGGCCGCCAAGCTCGGCGTGGAATGCGCCTGGCCCCGCGACTCGGTGGTCGTGTGCTCCTTCGGGGACGCCTCGGCCAACCACTCGACCGCCGTCGGAGCGCTCAACACCGCCGCGTACTGCCCGCACCAGGGGCTCCCACTGCCCGTGCTGTTCGTGTGCGAGGACAACGGCATCGGCATCAGCGTCCGCACCCCGAGTGGATGGATCGCGTCGTACGGCTCCCGCCTCGGCATGCGCCAGTTCACCGCCGACGGGTGCGACGTGGCCTCCGCGTACGAGGTCGCCGCCGAAGCCGCCGAATGGGTGCGCGCCACCCGGCGTCCGGCCTTCCTCCACCTGCGGACGGTGCGGCTGATGGGCCATGCCGGGTCGGACGCCGAGGTGGCCTACCGGTCGCGGGCGGAGATCGCGGCCGATGAGGAGCGCGACCCGCTGACCGCGACCGCGCGCCTGCTGGTCGCGCGGGGCGTCGTGACCGAGGACGAGGTGGCCGCCCTGGCCGAGGCCAAACGCGAGGAGGTGCGGGCGATCGCCCGCGAGGTCGCGTCGGCCGCGCGGCTGGAGACGGCACGCGCCGTGATGGCGTCGCTCGCCCCGTCGCGTCCGGCCGCCGTCGCGGGGGAGGCGGTCGCCGCCGCGCGCGCGACGGGGGCTCGCCCGGCCGAGCCGGTCACGCTGGCCCAGGCGATCAACCAGACGCTCGCCGACCTCCTCGACCACTACCCCGAGATGGTGGTCTTCGGCGAGGACGTGGCGCGTAAGGGCGGCGTGTACGGCGTGACGCGCGGGCTGCTCCGCCGGGCCGGCGGGGGACGGGTGTTCGACACGCTCCTCGACGAGCAGTCGATCCTCGGCCTCGCCCTCGGCGCGGGACTGTCCGGCCTGCTCCCGGTCGCCGAGATCCAGTACCTCGCCTACCTGCACAACGCCATCGACCAGATCCGCGGTGAGGCGGCGACGCTGTCGTTCTTCTCGTCCGGGCAGTACCGGAACCCGATGGTCGTGCGAGTCGCCGGATACGCGTACCAGAAGGGGTTCGGCGGCCACTTCCACAACGACAACGCGGTGGCCTCCCTGCGGGACATCCCGGGGCTGGTCGTCGCCACGCCGTCCCGCCCCGACGACGCGGCCGCGATGCTGCGCACCTGCGTCGCCGCCGCCCGCGCCGACGGCCGGGTGTGCGTGTTCCTGGAGCCGATCGCCCTCTACCACACGCGGGACCTGCACGAGGAGGGCGACGGCGAGTGGCTGGCGCCCATCGCGGCCAAGCACGTGCCGATCGGCCGCGCCCGCGTGTACGGCTCGGGCGACCAGCTCACCATCGTCACGTTCGGCAACGGCCTGCACATGAGCCTGCGCGTCGCGCGGCGTCTCGGCCTCCGCTGCCGCGTGGTCGACCTGCGCTGGTTGTCCCCGCTGCCGGCGGACGACCTGCTGCGGGAGGCGACGGCCACCGGCAAGGTGCTGGTCGTGGACGAGACCCGCAGGTCGGGCGGAGTGTCCGAGGGTGTGCTCGCCGCGCTGGCCGACGCCGGCTTCGACGGCCGGGTCGCCCGCGTCACCAGCAAGGACAGCTTCGTCCCGCTCGGAGACGCCGCCGCGCACGTCCT
This sequence comes from Microtetraspora malaysiensis, assembly GCF_050947145.1. NCBI lineage: Bacteria > Bacillati > Actinomycetota > Actinomycetes > Streptosporangiales > Streptosporangiaceae > Microtetraspora > Microtetraspora malaysiensis. The sequence continues at coordinate 7,189,735 of NZ_CP191998.1, read as the reverse complement.
GCTGACCGAGGACGAGATCGAGGCGGCCGCGCTCGATCTCGTTCTCGGCCGCCCGTGACGGAGGCCGGGTCGCCGGCCTCCTACGAACCGCCCGGCCGTTCGGTCGTGGCGGCGGCCGGGCGGAGGGGAACGGTCGCGCGGGCCAGACGGCACAGGTCGGTGGGACCCAGGGAGTCGGAGCGCCGCCACAACGCCGGCTCGACGCTGTCGGCCTGCCGTACGTGCTCGACCGCCTCCAGGCCCTGCCGTTCCAGCAGCGCCGACAGGTCGCCGGGGGTGAAGAAGGTCAGCCAGGGTTCGCCCCGCTCGGCGGCCGCGGGAAGGGCGAACTCCGCGAAGGCGGCGCTGCGCTCATCACGGAGGGCGGGCGGCAGGGCATACTCCATGACCAGCTCCGTGCCGGGGGCGAAGCCGCCGACGGCGGCGAGAGTGGCGGCGATCGCCTCCGGCGTGAGGTACATGGAGACTCCGAGCCAGCTCACCAGGGACGGCCGGGACGGGTCGAACCCGGCCGCGGTCAGGCCCGAGCCGAGATCGCCGGTCTCCAGGTCCGCGGGCGCGAAGGTCAGCGCCTCCGGCAGCGGGATGCCCGCGGCCGCGAGCAGTTCGCGCTTCCATTGCTGCGTGGCGGGGTGGTCCACCTCGAAGACCGCGACCCGGCCGGCCGGGTCGGAGCGGTAGGCGAAGGTGTCGAGCCCCGCGCCGAGCACGACGTACTGCTCCAGGCCGTCGCGGGTCAGCTCGGCCAGGCGGCGCTCGGTGTAGTGGCTGCGGGCGGTCACCTGGGCGCGGACGCCCGACAGGATGAGGTGGTCGCCGTACGCCCGGTGGAAGCCGATGATCTGCTCGGCGTGCTCGCCGAGCAGAGCGGCGGCCACGGTGTCGTGGAAGATGAACGGCTCCCGATCGACCACGAGGTGTGCCGCGCGGGCGGCCGCCGTAATGATCGCGGTCTGGCTGGGCTGTCCTTCGCGCATGGGCCCGTCGTTCCTTTCTCGCTATGGAACGACGATGCTAAATGCGGAAATAGATAACCATAACGTATCATATCATGGAAAAATAAATTCCAGATAACTGTTCGATATGTATGACATCACATTCCGATTTGCCATGCGTTCTTGCGCGTTTTCTTGCGAATCTCGCCGGCAAGGGCAAGGGCAAAGCGCGGCGAGACGCGGCGGTCAACGGCGCAGCCGCAGGGTGGCCAGTTCGAACGGGCGGAGCGTCGGCGGTGCCGCGCCCCCCTCGTGGGGTACCTCCGTGAGCGGCCGCGGCCGCCGCCTCCGGAAAGCGGGCGGGGTCTGATCGTCGCGCGGATGGTTGCGTTAGCATCGCTATTGCGAATAACTTGCAACTAGCCATTTGGTGAGGAGAGCGCCATGGGGCGGTACACCCTGCCGGACATGCCGTACGACTACGCCGCGCTGGAGCCGGCGATCACGGGAGAGATCCTGGAGCTGCATCACGCCAAGCACCACGCGGCGTACGTGAAGGGCGCCAACGACACGCTGGACCGGCTCGCCGAGGCCCGCGACGCGGGCGACTTCGGCAACCTGGTCGGGCTGGAGAAGACCTACGCGTTCAACCTGTCCGGGCACGTGCTGCACTCGATCTTCTGGCAGAACCTCTCACCCGACGGCGGCGACCGTCCGGATGGGGAGCTCGCGGCGGCCATCGACGAGCACTTCGGATCCTTCGCGGCGTTCCAGAAGCAGCTCACCACCGCGACCTCGACCGTGCAGGGCTCGGGCTGGGGCGTCCTGGCCTGGGAGCCGCTCGGCCGCCGGCTCGTCGTGGAGCAGGTCTACGACCACCACGGCAACGTCGGCATGAACACGACCCCGCTGCTGGTCTTCGACGCCTGGGAGCACGCGTACTACCTGCAGTACCGCAACGTCCGCCCCGACTACGTGGAGAAGTTGTGGTCGCTGATCAACTGGGACGACGTCATCGCCCGCTTCAGGGGGGCCACCGCCGTGGCGTCCTGACGTCGCCCCTCACCTGACTCGGCGCCCGTGCCCCGGCCTTCCTTAGAGATGTCCAACCGGGGCGCGGGCGTCGGCGTGTCGTCCGCCGGTCAGCGGTCTCCGGTGGAGGCGCGCATGCGCAGCTCCGCGGGCAGGACGATCGGCCCCGGCCGTGTGTCCCCGGCCAGCCGTGCGATGAGCAGTTCGACGGCCGCCTTGCCCGTCTCCTCCGGCATGAGATCGAGGGCCGTGATCGCGGGTGTCGCGTGGCGTGTCTGCTGCGCGTCGGAGCCCGCCGCGATGAGCAGGTCACGCGGGACGGCCACGTCGAGCCGCCGCGCCTCGGCGAGCACACCTGCCGCGTGCCGTCCGGTCTGGCAGTAGACCGCGTCGGGCCGCGGCTGCCTGCCCTTCAGCAGCCGCCGGGCGGCGTCCGCGCCGCCCTCCTCGGCCGCCGCCTCGGGGATGTGCAGGACGCGTGCGGGCATGTTGTGCCGTCGAGCCCACGATCGGTACGCCTTCTCGGAGTCCACGTTCCAGGCGTTGTCGTCGGTGCCCGCCAGAAACGCGATGCGCTCGGCGCCCCGTGAGCGCAGCAGGTCGAGGACGCGCTTGGTCTCGTCCACGTCGTCGGGGCCCACCCAGTCCGTGAACGTCGGCCGCCCCGGGTCGCGGCCCACGGTGACGACCGGCACCGAGGCGTCGATCAGCCGGGTGAGCACCGGGTCGTCGCGCACCGGGTCGCCGACGACGTAGCCGTCCACTCCGTGGGCGTACTGGGGGATGTCCGAGCGGGTCAGGTCGGGCACGAGCATGAGGCCGAGTCCGTGGTCGAGCGCGGTCACCGCCGCCGCGCCGGCGAACCGCATGAAGTAGTCCACGCCCTCGGGCAGGTACGACCCGATCGCGTCGAGCGGGCGCATGTCGAGACCGAGGACGCCGGTGCGCCCCTGGCGGAGGCCGCGGGCCATGGGATGGGCACGGTAGGCGAGGCGGTCGGCGACGGCGAGGACCCGCTGCCGCGTGGCCTCGGAGGCGGTCCCCTTGCCGTTCAGTGCGTGGGACACCGTGGTGACGGAGACGCCGGCTTCTCGCGCGACGTCACGGATCGTCGGTCGGGAGGGGGGTAATCCCTGCTCGGACATACCGAACATGGTAGGACACAAAACCTTTTACTAAAACGTTTTGTGCTGTATGGTCGCTGCCTATCGCGCCCTTGGCCTGCTCAAACGGTCCCAAAGGGTCCACTCCCCCCCAGTTCGGAGAACGAGATGCGTATCTGCGCGACAGCGGTCCTGGCCGCCTCGCTGAGCCTCGGACTCGCCGCGTGCGGCGGTGGCCCGGCCGGCCAGAAGACGGCCGACCGCAAGCTCGACGACCTCCTTGTGACCACCCCGGCCGCACAGCGGGATCTCGACAAGGCGACCTGGAACCTGCCTTTCGGCGAGCCCGCGTCCGTCGACCCCATCAAGGCGTTCAACTACCCCGAGAACACCGTCGTCGCGAACCTCTGCGAGGGGCTGACGCGGCTCGACCCCGACTACTCCCTGAAGCCCAACCTGGCCGAGAAGGTCGAGACAGCGGACCAGAAGACCTGGGTGTTCACCCTCCGGGACGACGTCCGCTTCTGGGACGGCACGCCGATGACAGCGGACGACGTCCTCTTCAGCCTGCGCCGCCACCTCGACGCCGACGAGGGCAGCTACTGGGCCTCCGACCAGATCACGGGCAACATCGCGAGCATCGAGAAGACCGGCGAGCACCAGGTCACCATCACGCTGAAGAAGCCCGACGCCACGCTCAACTCGTACATGGCCACCCCGATCGGCGTGGTCGTCCAGCGCGCGCAGCGCGAGAAGGCGGGAGCCAAGTACGGCACGCCCGAAGGCGGCGTCATGTGCACCGGTCCGTACACGGTCTCCTCCTGGGCGAAGGGCTCGTCGATCACGATGCTGCGCAACGACGCGTACTGGGACGCGTCGCGGCGGGCGAAGACCCGGCAGGTCGACCTGCGCTTCATCGTCGACCCCGGCGCGATCGCGAGTGCCCTGGAGACCAACGCCATCGACGGCTCCTACGACGTCCCGATCGACGCGGTGGACCGGCTCTCCGCATCCGGCTCCGGCACGCTGTACCTCGGCAAGTCCCTCCAGATGGTGGCCGTCATCAGCACCGGCAGCGGCCCGCTCGGCGACCCCGCGGTGCGGCGCGCGCTGGCGCTCGCCACCGACCGGGAGGCCATCGCGGCGACCGTCTTCTCCGGCACCGCCCAGGTGCCCCGCTCGCTGGTGCCGCGCGGCGGCTGGACGTACGGCGACGGCGTCTTCGGCCCCGCGAACGACGCCCTGCCCGGCACCGCGAAGAACCTCGACGAGGCGAAGAAGCTCCTCACCGGGGCCGACCTCGGGAACCGGACGATCACCATCGCCTACCCGAGCGAGCGCCAGTTCTACGCCGACATCCTGTCGGAGATGTCCAACGCCGCCCGCGAGCTGGGCCTCACCATCCAGCCCAAGGGCGTCCCGAGCGCGCAGTACGGCGCCTTCTTCTCCGACGCCAAGGCGCGCGCCGGTTACGACGGCTTCATGACGACCAACTACATGGACGTCCCCGACCCGCTCGCCTTCCTGCGGACGATCGCCGCCAAGGGCGGGTCGCAGAACTTCGACGGGCACTCCGACCCGGAGACACAGCGCCTCATCGAGCAGGCCGCCGGGACGCTGGAGGAGTCCGAGCGGGCCAAGGCCGTCGCCGAGTTGCAGACGAAGGTGATGGAGCGGATGCCCTGGATCCCGATCGCCGCTCCGTCGGTCAGGTTGTTCCTCCGCAAGGGGATCACCGGGGTCCCCGCCTCGTTCGTCTACCTCTACTACCCCTGGGCCGCCGACCTCGGCGCGGCGTGACCATGACCGACCCGGGGCGCGGCGACGCGCCCCCCACCTCCTGATCGGAGGCGTTGTGCTGCGCTTCGTACTCCGGCGGCTCGGCGCGCTGGCCGCCACTCTCCTCATCTCCAGCTTCCTCGTCTTCTCGGCGATGTACGCCGCGCCGGGCACGCCGGAGAGCTTCCTCGTCCAGGGCCGGACCGTGAGCCCCGAGGTCCTCGCCTCGATCCGGGCCCAGTACGGCCTGGACGACCCCTTCCTGATCCGCTACGGGAACTGGCTCGGCGGCGTGCTCACCGGCGACCTCGGCGAGTCCCTCACCACCCGCCAGGACGTCGCCTCGCTGCTGGCGTCCCGGATCCCGACCACTCTGTGGCTGACCCTGTACGCCGCCGTGCTCATCGTGGTGTTCGGCGTGCTCGCCGGAGCGCTCGCCGGCCTGCGGGGCGGCGCGTTCGACACCGGCGTGCTGCTCGGGTCGAGTGTGGGCTTCGCCGTCCCCACGTTCTTCGCCGCCGTCCTGCTCATGAGCGTCTTCTCGGTGACCCTCGGCTGGTTCCCCGTCTTCGGCTCCGGGTCCGGCTTCGCGGGGCGCATCGAGCACCTGACCCTGCCCGCCGTGGCGCTCGCGCTCCCGGCGGCCGCGGTGGTCGCCCGCATCACCCGTACCGCCGTCGTCGAGGAACGCGAGGCGGAGCATGTCTCCGTCGCGCTGGCCCGCGGCGTCCCCTGGCGCGTCGTGGCCCGCCGGCACATCCTCCGGAACGCGATGCTGCCCGTCACCACGATCGTCGGGGTGAACATCGCCGCCCTCGTCGCCGGCGCGGCCGTCGTCGAGCACGCCTTCACCCTCGACGGCGTCGGAGCCATGCTCATCAACTCGGTCCAGCAGAAGGACTTCGCCGTCGTCCAGGCCGTCGCGCTCCTGCTGGTCGCGGTCTTCGGCGTGGTCAACCTGGTGATCGACATCCTCTACGCGGTCATCGACCCGCGCGTCCAACTCGGAGGTGAGAGCGCGTGACCGCGCAGGCCCTCGAACGGCCGGCCGTACGGCGGCGCGGCGGCGACCTGGCAGATCGGCTCGGCCCGCTGGGCCTCGCGGCCGTGGCGGTCGTCGCGCTGATCACGCTGGCCGCACTGTGCGCCCCGCTGATCACGTCCCACGACCCCGCCATCGGTAGTGTCATCGAGCGCTACCAGGGTCCGAGCGCCGAGCATCTGCTCGGCACCGACCAGTCCGGCCGCGACCTGCTCGCCCGCCTGCTGTACGGCGCCAGCACCAGCCTGCTCGGCGCGGCCGTCGTCGTGCTGCTCGCCGGCGCGGGCGGCGCCCTGCTCGCCCTCGTCGCAGCCTGGTTCGGCAGGACCGTCGACGCGCTCGTCGGCCGCGTCCTCGACCTGCTGTTCGCCTTCCCGAACCTGCTTCTCGCGATCCTCGCCGTCGCCGTGTTCGGGACCGGGCTCGGACAGGTCACGGTCGCCCTCGCCATCGCGTACGTCCCCTACACCGCGCGCGTGCTGCGCAGCGTCGCGCTGCGCGAGCGACGGCTCGGCTACGTCCAGGCGGCCGAGCTCCAAGGGCTGTCCGGGCTCGTCGTCAGCGTGCGGCACATCCTGCCCAACATCGCGCCGCAGATCCTAACCGGCGCCGCGATCAACTTCGGGTACGCGATGATCGACCTCGCCGCGCTGTCGTTCCTCGGGCTCGGTGTGCAGCCGCCGACCGCCGACTGGGGGCTGATGGTGTCGCAGGGGAAGGACTCGCTCCTCCAGGGCCACGCGCAGCAGAGCGTCTTCGCGGGCGTGTGCATCGTCGTCGCCGTCGCCGCGTTCAGCGTCATCGGCGAGCGGCTCGGCGGGCGGAAGGCGGGTGGCCGGGCATGAACGTCCTCGAACTCGACGACGTCCGTCTCGACCTGCCCTCCAACCACGGAGACCGGACCCTCCTGCGGGGCGTCTCGCTGTCCCTCGCCCCCGGAGAGGCCCTCGGCCTCGTCGGCGAGTCGGGGTCGGGCAAGTCGATGACCCTGCGCACCGTCCTGCGCACCGAGCCCGCCGGCGCCCGGGTGACCGGACGGGTGCTGCTCGACGGCCGGGACGTGCGGACGCTCGGCGCCGCCGACCTGCGCCGAGTGCGCGCCGACGCCATCGCGATGATCAGCCAGAACCCCCGGGCCGCGCTGAATCCGGTGCTCCGGGTCTCACGGTTCCTCGTCGAGGGGCTGTGCGACGCGCGCGGCGAGAGCCGGGAGGCGGCCACCCGCCGGGCCCGCGACCTCCTCGCCCAGGTCGGGATCGCCGACGTGGACCGCTGCATGGCGTCCTATCCGCACCAGCTCTCCGGCGGGATGCTGCAGCGCGTCGTCATCGCCGCGGCGGTGGCGAGCGCGCCCCGGCTGCTGCTGGCCGACGAACCCACCACGGCGCTCGACGTCACCACGCAGTCGGAGGTCATGGCCATCCTCGACGGGCAGCGCCGCGAGCACGGCATGGCGATGCTCTTCGTCACCCACGATCTCGAGCTTGCCTCGGCCGTGTGCGACCGCATCGCCGTGCTGTACGCGGGGGAGATCGTGGAGATCGCGACGCCCGCGCAGCTCCATGCGGCGCCGCGGCATCCGTACACGCGGCTGCTGCTCGACTCGCGGCCGAACATCGCCGCCCGGGTGCCCGCGCTGCCCGTCATCCCCGGCCGGCCCATCGCCGCATACGAGGTCGAGGGCGGCTGCGCGTTCGCGGCCCGCTGCCCATGGGCGGCGCCGCGCTGCGAGCGGGAGGAGCCCGCGCTGGTCCACGACGCCGGCCGCACCACCCGCTGCCTGCGGGCCGGTGAACTGGCCGACGAGCTGGCGGGCGCACCCGCGGATGACGCGGCGGGTGTTTCGGGGGCACCGGCGGAGGCCGGCCGGGACGGCGAAACGGAGGCGAGGGCGTGAGCACCACCGCGGAGAACGTCATCGAGATCAGCGGGCTGCGCAAGCAGTTCGCCGTCGGCCGGGGAAAGCGGCGCCGCACCGTCCACGCACTCGACGATGTCAGTCTCGCCGTCGCCGACGGGAGCTGCCTCGCGGTCGTCGGCGAGTCCGGATCGGGAAAGACGACCCTGGCCCGGATCCTGGTCGGCCTCGAAAGCGCGGACGGCGGAGAGGTCGTGCTCGCCGGTCGCCCCGTCGCCCGGCGGCCGCGCCGGGCGGAGCGGCGGGCCCGCGCCCGCGACATCCAGATGGTTTTCCAGGACCCGAACGGGTCGCTGAACCGCCGCCGCACGGTCGAGGCCGCGATCAAGGAGGTGCTAGCCGCCCACCACCGGGTCACCGGGGACGAGGCGCGTCGCCGGGTGGGCGAGCTGCTCGACCAGGTGGGACTGCGGCCCGCGCACGCCCGGGCGCTGCCCGGCGAGCTCAGCGGCGGCCAGCAGCAGCGGGTCGCCATCGCCCGGGCGCTCGCCGCCGAGCCGCGCGTCCTCGTCCTGGATGAGGCCGTCGCCGCGCTGGACGTGTCGGTGCAGGCGCAGGTGCTCAACCTGCTGGCCGAGATCCGGCAGGCCCGCCGGCTCACCTATCTGTTCATCACCCATGACCTGTCCGTCGTACGGCAGGTGAGCGAGGAGGTCGTCGTCATGCGGCAGGGCCGGATCGTCGAACGGGGGAGCACCGATGAGGTGCTCGACCGTCCCCGGCACGCGTACACGGTGCTGCTGCGCGACAGCGCGCCCCGGCCCGGATGGCGGCCCCGGCTGTCCACCGGCGCGGACGCGCGGGAGGTGGAGGCGTGAGCCCCCGTACGCACCTGCGGATCGAGGAAGCCGACCCGAGGCGGCGCGGGCGTGCGCGCGGGCAGCGGCTCGGCGCCGACATCGCGCGGGGCTGGCGCACGTACTCGGAGCTGTTCGAGGTCGCCGCGGCGGCCAGGGGCGTGACGCTCGACGTCCCCGCGCTCGCCCTCCGGAGCCTCGCCGCCACCCGCGCGTGGGCGCCCGAACTGGCCGATGAGGTCGAGGGCGTCGCCGAGGGCGCGGGCGTCCCGCTGTGGGTCGCCGCCGCGCTCAACGCGCGCACCGAGATCCTCGCCGCGGCCGGAACGCCGCGCGCCGGGGAGTGCTCGACCGTGGTCCGCGCCGGCGTCCTGGGCGGGCAGACGTGGGACTGGCACGAGGAACTGGCGGACGGGTGGCACCTGCAGTCCGTACGCGGTGACGCGGTGGCCTTCACCGGAATCACCGAGCACGGCATCCTCGCCAAGATCGGCCTCAACGAGGCCGGGGTCGGTGTGCTGTTCAACATCCTCGGCCACGCGGACGACGGCGCGGACGGCGTGCCGGTTCACCTCGTCGCCCGCAAGGTCCTCGGCGGCGCGCGGTCGTACGCCGAGGCGGTCGGCATCCTGACCGAGGCCCCGGTGTCCGCCTCCACCGTCGTGACCGTCGTCACCGCGGACCGGGCGGCGTGCGTCGAGTTGAGCCCGGCCGGGGCCGCTGTGATCACCTCCGACCTGACCATGCCGGACGGCTCGGCCTGGCTCGTCCACACCAACCACTTCGCCGACCCGGCGCTCGCCGCGGGCGAGTTCCGCGGCCGGGCCGAGCCGGAGACCTACGACCGGGCCCGCCTGCTCGCCGGGCGGATCCGGCACGGATGGCGCCTCGACGACGCCGACGACCTCGCCGCGCTGCTCACCGCCCATCCGGGCGACGGCGCCGAGATCTGCTGCCACGCGTCCGCCGACGGGCGGCTCGGCACGCGCTGGGCGTCGCTGGCCACCATCGCGGTCGAGCCCCGGGCCGGCCGCCTCATGGTGCACGACGGCGGCCCCTGCTCGGCGCACCCGTCCGCCTGGATCGCCCTGCCCCCTTGCTGACGTCCCTCCCGTTGCTCCGCCGCCACCCGCGGCGGAGCAGCGCGGGGCAGCGGCGGGATTTGCCGAAGCGGCAAGACGATTCACGGCGGCATCACCGCACAGCGGACGATTGACGCGCGAGTCATCGGTCGGTGCGCTCACCTGGTCCGCACCTGCTCGCACGAGGATCGAGAGCTTTGGGGGATCGATGTCGACGTCCGCTCCCGCCGCGGCGGCCACACATCGGGTGGTCTCGTCGCCCGCTGGCCGTATCCACCTGGTGGAACAGGGCTCCGGGCCGCTGGTGCTGCTGGTGCACGGGTTTCCTGAGTCGTGGTACTCCTGGCGCCACCAGTTGCCGGCACTGGCCGCGGCCGGTTACCGGGCCGTCGCCGTCGACGTTCGCGGCTATGGCCGTTCTTCCAAACCCGCAGACGTGGCCGCGTACCGGATGCTGGAACTGGTCGAGGACAACGTCGCCGTGGTGCGTGCCCTGGGCGAGCGGACGGCGGTGATCGTGGGCCACGACTGGGGCGCGACGATCGCCGCCGACTCCGCCGTCGTACGGCCCGACGTCTTCCGCGCGGTCGGGCTGTTGAGCGTGCCGTACGCGCCGCCCGGCGGACCGCGCCCAAGCGACGTCTTCGCCCAGATGGGCGGAGATGAGGAGTTCTACGTCAGCTACTTCCAGGCGACCGGCCGGGCCGAGGCCGAGATCGAACCGGACGTCCGCGGCTGGCTCGCCGGCTTCTACGCCGCCCTGTCCGCCGACACGATGCCCCCCGCCGGCGCCCCGGACCCGCACTTCGTGTCCCGGGGCGGCAGGCTGCGTGACCGGTTCCCCACAGGTCGGCTGCCCGCCTGGCTCAGCGAGGACGATCTCGACGTCTACGCCGCGGAGTTCGAGCGGACCGGTATGAGCGGGGCTCTCAACCGCTACCGGAACATGGACCGGGACTGGGAGGACCTCGCCGACTTCAACGGATCGCCGATTACTCAGCCGTCGCTGTTCATCGGAGGCGCGCGGGACGCGTCGACCACCTGGATGGCCGACGCCATCGCGGCATACCCCGCCACCCTGCCGGGCCTGGTCTCCTCGCGCATTCTCGACGGTTGCGGCCACTGGATCCAACAGGAGCGGCGAGCGGAGGTCAACGAGATCCTGACCGGCTGGCTCGCCTCTCTGCCTGGCTGACCCGCCAGCGAGGCGCGCTCTACCACGATCGGCAGGCCCCGGCGTCTGATCACCCGGCCGGGGGTGACCGCCTTTCTCCTGTGGAGCGCGTGGAGCGGAAGTCGATCCGCCGTCTATCCGTCCGCCGGGCCGAAGGCCGTGAGGAATGTGCCGACGGCGGCGCGGGCGATCTCATGCAGATCGGCGTCGTCGATCTGGCGGGTCCCCATCCGGGAGCGTGCTTCCAGCGGACCGGTGAGCAGTGCCATGAACTGTTCGGCCGCTTGGTCGGGGTCGGGCGCGCGCAGGCGTCCGGCGAGGGTGAGTCGTGCCAGCCGGTCGGCCATCGCCTGGGTGAGGCGGTGCGGCCCGCTCTCGGTGACGATGTCGAGTATGTCGGGGAACTGGGTGATCTCCGAGTAGAGCAGCCGCCGCAGGGCGCAGGAACGGTCGTCGGTGTGCAGGCGGAGGAGACGGTGGCCGACCTCCTCCAGTGTGGCGCGCAGGTCGGGGCCGGGCTCGGCGAGCGGTTCCAGCGCGGCGAGTCGCTCATGCAGCGCGGTCTGGGCCGCGGTCTGCATCGCGTGCCGGAACAGGGTGGCCTTGTCGGTGAGGTGGTTGTACACCGTGGGTTTGGCCACGCCCGCCTCGTTGGCGATCTCCTGCACGCAGGCCTGGGCGTACCCCTGACGGGCGAACACGGTGAACGCGCCGTCCAGGATCGCCTGCCGTTTGTCGATCCGTCCACGTGACCTGACCATGCCCTGATTGTACTCACTGGTTCAGTCGCGTGAACCACGCGGTTGCGTTTGGATTGGCGAGATAAGTATTTTGAACTCATGAGTTCAACAGAAGCAGACGATCGTCTTGATCCGCGGCTGCTGGTGATGATCGCCGTGGTCCTGCTGGGCGGGCTGCTGGGGATCCTCAACAGCACGATGGCCGCCGTCGCCACCGAGAGTCTGGCCATGGCGTTCGACGCCTCGCTCAGCATGGTCGGCTGGGCCTCCACCGGGTTCCTGCTGGTGGTCACCGCCACCATCCCGTTCACCACCTGGGCGGTCGACAGGTTCGGCGGCAGACGGCTGTGGCTGACCGGCCTGGCGCTGTTCATGGCGGGGTCGCTGGCCGCCGGACTGGCCTGGAACGTCGGCAGTCTGATCGCCTTCCGCGCTCTGCAGGGCCTCGGCGCCGGGTTGCTCGACCCGCTCGTGCTGATCCTGCTGGCCCGCGCCGCCGGACCGCGACGCGCCGGACGGGTGATGGGCCTGATGGGGGTCGTGCTGTCGCTGGGACCGGTGCTCGGGCCGATCGCGGGCGGCGCGGTCCTGCACGATCTGTCATGGCGCTGGATGTTCCTGCTCAGCGTGCCCATCGGACTGATCGCGTACCTGCTGGCCCTGCGGGTGATTCCGGCCGACTCGCCAGTTGACTCGCCGGCCGACTCACCGGCCGGGCGGCGGGCACAGGTCCGCCTGGACGTGCTGGGGCTGGCCCTGCTCGCGCCGGGATTCGCCGCGCTCGTCCTGGCTCTGTCGCAAACGGCCGAGCACGGGGCGTTCATCGCCTGGCAGGCACTACTCCCGCTGGCCGCGGGCGTCGCGCTGGTGATCGGCTACGTCGTCCACGCGCTCGCCGCGCGGCGCACGCCACCGCTGATCGACGTACGGCTGTTCGCCTCCCGCGGCTTCACCGCCAGCGTCACCATCATGGGGCTGGGCGGCCTGGCCAACTTCGCGACCCTGTTCGCGTTGCCGCTGTACTACCAGCAGGCGCACGGGCAGGGCGTGCTGGCCGCCGGGCTGCTGATGGCCCCGGCGGGTCTGGGCGGCGCGATCGCCATGCCGCTCGCGGGCGGGCTGTCGGACCGGCTCGGCGCTCGCGGCCTGGCCGTCGGCGGCGCGGTCCTGGCCGGGCTCAGCGCACTGGCGTTCACCCGGATCGGAGCCGACACCGCCGAGATGTGGCCCGTGCTGGCGGCGCTGACCATCGGCCTGGGCATGGGCTGTTTCAGCGCCCCGACGATGGGGTCGCTGTACCGGAGCCTGCCCGGCCCCATGGTGGCGCAGGGCAGCTCCGTGCTCTACATGCTCAACCAGCTCGGCGCCGCACTCGGCGTCGCCCTGGTCACCCTCGTCCTGCAGACCTCCGGCGACCCGATCGCCGGATTCCACGGAGTCTTCTGGCTCGTCGTCGTCGCCATCGCGGCGGTGCTCGCCGCGATCCCGCTGCTGCCCGGCCGTCCCCAGGAGCCGTCCGACCACCCCCAAGCCGTCACATCCGGAAAGGCGTCCTCATGACAGCAATCGTCATCACCGGTGGCACCGACGGGATGGGCCGGGCCCTGGCCCGCACCTACCTCGACCGCGGCGACACTGCCACCGCCGCTCATGTCGCGGCGCTCAAGAGGTACGGCGCCCCCGTCGCGGAAGGCATCAAACCGATCATCGCGCGCGTCGACGCCCCACCCGCCGAGCCGCTCAGCGCCTTCCTCCCGGACGCCCGGATCAGCCTGGACAACCCGTCCTTCGCTCCGGGCGACGCCGCCCGCCTCGACGACCTCACCCGCCACCTGCTGCGCCCCCGGGAGAACTGAACACAGCCATCGCTCGCGGCCCCGCCCCACGCAGGGGCGGGGCCGTACCGCTGTTTTCCGCGCGATCCTCGAATGCCGGGGGCCGCGCCGTTTGGAACTCCATATTCGCTTAGGAAAATGGCGTAATCGATGGAGGTATATCCCGGTCTCTATGATTTGTTGAATTCAGTGTGAATTGTCCGAATCTGTTGTGAGGTGTGTGGATCAACGGCGTGGCGGGCGTCCCGCATCGCTGATGTGGTCGGATGCGTCGGTAAACCGCCGGGAGCGGCCTGGCGTCTGATCTTGGTGAGGCTGGATGAATAATTCAGCTAGATCACGATATTTCAATGCCTCGGCAGAAGATAGCGCTATATTTCCGAATGGAGTGGGCGCAGACTCCATGGGGGAGAGATACGAAGCTGTGCGGGCCGGGGGAGAAATCGCGTGCAACCGAACCTGCCAAGGCGCATAAGGAGACCGGGCTTGATCCGTCTACTGCTAGCGGAGAACATGCACCTTGTTCGATCGGCCCTCGTGGCGCTGCTCTCCACGGAGGAGGACCTGGAGGTGGTCGCGGAGACCGGCCAGGGCGGCGAGATCGTCCCGCTCGCCCGGGAGAACCGTCCGGACGTCGCGCTCCTCGACATCTGCCTCCCCGGCGTCGACGGCCTGACGGCCGCGGCCGAGCTGCACGAGCGGATGCCCGAATGCAAGACGGTGATCCTCACCGGTCGCGGCACCCCGGCAGCGCTGCGCCGGGCACTCGGGGCCAAGGCGCGCGGTTTCGTGGTCAAGCACGCCTCGGCCCAGCAGTTCGTCGACTGCGTGCGCCGGGTGGCGCGCGGGGAGCGGGTGATCGACCCCGAGCTGGCCCTCGCCGCGCTCAACGCTCCGGAGAACCCGCTCACCTCGCGGGAACTGGACGTTCTCCAGGTCGCCGCCGAAGGCTCCACGGTGACCGAGATCGCCGACCGGCTCTATCTGTCCCCGGGGACGGTACGGAACTACCTGTGCCGGATCCTGCCGAAGGTCGGCGCCCGCACCCGCGTGGAGGCGATCAGGATCTCGCTGGAGCGCGGCTGGCTGTGGCCGGAGACGGGCGGCGACATCGGCATGGCCCACTACCCGGCCCTGGGCGGCCGGCGCGGCTCCGGCGGGGCCGAGCACGTCCCGGTCGCCGGTCGTACGGCACCGCGGCGTGGCCGCTGATCGGGCGGCACAGCCCCCACTAGTGGAAGAGGCCGGTGTGGGCGGCGAGGAAGGCGAGGGTGTCGGCGGCCAGCGCGGTGGCCCGGCTGGTGGCCCGGGCCCCGTGCCCCACGTCGCCCTCGTGCCGCAGCAGGATCGGCCGATCGCCGCCGGTGGCCCGCTGGAGCGCGGCGCACATCTTGCGCGCGTGCGCGGGATCGACGCGGGTGTCCCCGCCGAAGACGGTGAACAGCGTGGCGGGATAGTCCACGCCCTCGCGCACCCGGTGATAGGGCGAGTAGCCGAGCAGGCAGCGGAAGAGGTCCGGGTCCTCGGCCGAGCCGTACTCGCCCCGCCAGGCCGGGCCGAGGCCGGAGCGCTCGTAACGGACCATGTCGAGGAGCGGAGCCGAGCAGACCGCGGCGGCGAACAGGTCGGGCCGCTGGGTCAGGGCGGCGCCCACCAGCAGGCCGCCGTTCGACTCGCCCCAGATCCCGAGCCGGTCCGGGGCGGTCCAGCCGTCGGCGATCAGCTTCTCCGCCGCCGCGACGAAGTCGTCGAAGGTGTTCTGCTTGCGGTCCAGCATGCCCGCGCGGTGCCATTCCTCGCCCTCTTCGCCGCCGCCGCGCACCATGGCCACCGCCACCACGCCGCCGGCCTCGGTCCACGCCAGGGTGTCGGCGGCGTACGCGGGGGTCAGCGCGACCCCGAACCCGCCGTAGCCGTACAGGATCGCGGGTCTCGGCCCGTGCAGACCGGCCCGCGCCATGATGAGCATCGGCACCCGTGTCCCGTCGGCCGAGACGCAGTGCAGCCGGTGGCTCTCGATCCGCGGCTCATCGTCGCCGGACCGCGGCCGTCCGCCCGGTACGGCGGCCCGCGCGCCCGGGTCGGGCCCGGGCGCGGTCTCACCGGTGCGGCCGTCGAAGCGCCACACCGCCGGCGGCGTGACGTGGTCGGTGTAGGTGAACCACGCCTCGCGGCCGTGCCGTACGGAAAGGGGGCCGACGGATCCCGCGCCGGGCAGCGGCACGGAGCCGAGCCGCTCGCCGGTGTCCAGATCGTGGACGCCGATCTCGGCGACCGCGTGCCGGACGCGGGTGACGAGCAGCAGGGGGCGGCTCGGCCCGGTCCCGTCGAGGATGGCGAAGTCCGCGAGAACCGCCTCCGGGTCGGCCGGGACCAGGTCCTTCCACACGTCCGGCCGCTCCGGGTCGCCCACACACAGCCGCACCCGGGGCGCGTCCCGGTCGGTGACGACGTACACGCGGCCGTCGCGGGCGACGGTCAGCGCGGTCCGCGCGTCCACGCCCTCCTGCACGACCCGCAGATCCGGCTCCTCGGGACGGCCCCCGGCAAGGTCGGCCAGCCACAGGTCGTTGCGCGAGCCGAGCGACGCGGAGACGACCAGCCAGCGGCCGTCCCCGCTGATCTCCAGCCCGTACGAGGCGACGCCCGCGCGGGCGAAGACCGGGACGTCCGCCGGGACGCCCGTCCGGTGCAGGAAGACGCCGCGCGGCTCGGTCCGCACGTAGAAGAAGCCGGTCCCCCCGGCCAGCCAGGCCACGGGGGAGTAGCGGCAGGGGCCGACCGGCCCGTCCACGACGCGGCGCGTCCGGACGTCCATGACGTACAGCTCGGACCGCTCGTCCCCCCTGCGCGAGGTCTGGTACGCCAGGAGCCCGCCGTCCGAGTCGGGCTGCCACGCGTCGAGCGTGGTCAGGCCGGTCGGGTCGAGCACCGACGGGTCGAGGAGAAGCTGCTCGGCCGGGCCGGGCCCGGTGACGTGGAGCGCCGCGTGCTCCTGCCCCGCCGTGCGACGCAGGGAGAACGCCCGCTCGCCCCGCCACAGCGGCGCGGTGACCATGCCCGCGTCCGCCAGTTCGGCCAGCCGCGTGTACAGCCGGGCCCGGCCGGGCAGCGCGGCCGCGTGCGCCCGCCAGAGGTCGTCCTGCGCGGCCAGCCACCTCCGCGTCTCCGGGTCGTCCGGGTCCTCGAGGCGGCGGTAGGGGTCCGGTACGGCGACGCCGTGCAGCCGATCGACGACAGCCTGGCGCTCCACATAGGGATATTTCATGACACCTGCCTCACGTCGGGGGTCCACTGACCGAGCAGATCGCGGTAGAGCGGCGACACGGCGACCAGCTCGTCATGTGTGCCGAGCCGTACGCGCGTGCCGTCCATGAGCAGCACGTGCCGCGCCCGGAGCGCAGAGGTGAGCCGGTGCGCGACCACGACGAGGGTGCCCCCGCGCCGGGCGAACGCCGCCTCCGCCCGCGCCTCGGCCGCCGGGTCGAGATGACAGGTCGCCTCGTCCAGGATCACCAGCCGGGCCGGTGACAGGTACGCCCTGGTCAGCGCGATGAGCTGACGCTCGCCCGCCGACAGGGCCGCCGGGTTGACCTCCGACGGCAGCCCGCCGAGCCGGCGCGCCAGCTCCGCCATGCCCACCTCGTCGATCGCCCTCCGCACGGCGTCCGGCGCGGCGGAGGCGAGATAGGTGAGGTTCTCGCGGAGCGTGCCCTGGAAGACGTACGCCTCCTGCGGGATCAGCACACGGGCGGCCGGGTCGACGTCCCGTGCGGGCACGCCGCCGATCCTGACCTCTCCCGAGGACGGTTCGAGCAGGCCGGTGACCAGCGCCGCGAGGGTGGACTTGCCGAGCCCGCTCGGGCCGACCACGGCCAGGCGGCACCCCTCGGGCAGGACCAGATCCAGGCCGGACACCACCGGCTCCGCCTCCGGCCCGTACGCGAACGTCACGTCGTGCAGCTCGACCCGGGCGTCGAGTGGCCGGACCGTCCTCGTCCTCCGCGGCCCAGGGCGCGGTTCGCGCGGGGTGACCGCCCGGCCCCGGCCCGTTCCGGCGCGCCTCGCCCCGGGACCGGGCAGCGGCGTGGTCTCCCGGATCCTGGCGACGGACGCCGCCAGCCGCACCCCGCTGACCCCGAGCCCTTCGACGAGGCCGCCGAGCGCGGGCGCGAGCGACTGGACGACGTAGGCGAGCGTCCCGACGATCGCTCCGGCGCTCGCGCCGAGCCCGGGACCGTACGCGAGCACGAGCAGGACGGGCAGCCAGCCCGCCACGCCGAGCGACAGCGTGCGCACCGCCGTCACGCGGGCGACGCGGCGCGCCGCCGCCGCCTGCGCCGCGATCGCTTGTCCGATGTCGGCGGCGACGCGGCGCTCGGCTCCGCAGGAGACGATGTCGCGCAGGCCCCCCGCCATCGCCGCCACCGACTCCGTCAGGCGCTCGTCCGCGACGAGGAAGGCGCGCTGCCGGCGTGCCATGGCGGGCAGCGACAGCAGGAACACCGCCAGCCCGGCGGCGAACGGCGGCAGCACCAGCGGCAGCATGGTCGGCAGGAGCGTCGCCATGCCGACGACGACGCTCACCACGGTGAACGCGAACGACCGGACCGCCGTGATCACCGCGGCGAAGGCGTCCCTGGCCAGCTCGACCTGGAGGGTGGACCGGGCGACCGACTCCGCGCCCGGCCGCCACGGCGGCGTCACCGCGTGACGGACGGCGCCGCCGACCACCCGGGCAAGCAGTTCGTCGCGGAACGGCTCGGCGATCGCGGCGACGGCCAGGACGGACTGCCGGGCGCCCACCGCCGCCACCAGCCACGCGCCGCCGAGCAGGGCGAGCCAGGCCAGCCCCGCGACCGGCCTGCCCACCGCGAAGCCGTCCTCGATGGCGCGCGCGATCGCGTGCCCGATGAGCAACGAGGGCAGCGCCTCCGCGACGGACCACCCCGCCAGCCGCGCCAGCCGGCGCGGCTCCCGCGTCACCGACCGCCAGATCACGCCCGCCCCCCGTCCGAGACGCCGGGGACGCCGGGGACGCCGGTCTGGAAGACGGCCCGATAGGCGGGATACCGCTCCCACAGCACCTCGTGCCGGTCGTAGCCGCGTAACCGCCCGTTCTCCAGCCACAGCACCGCGTCCGCCCTGGCGGCGGTCGCGACCCGGTGGGTCGTCAGGACGCGGGTCCGCCCGCGCAGCTCGCCGGAGAGCGCGGCGGCGACCCGGCGTTCGGTGAGGGTGTCCAGGCTGGAGGTCGCGTCGTCCAGCACCAGCAGGCGGGAGCCCTGCGCGAAGGCGCGGGCCAGCCCGATCCGCTGCCGCTCACCGCCCGACATCGGCGCCTGCGCCAGCGGCGTCGCGTAGCCCAGGGGGAGCCGCCGGACGAACTCGTCGGCGCAGGCCGCCCGCGCCGCCGGTACGAGGGTCGCGTCAGGGTCTTGTGAGCGGAGAAGGGGCGGTTCGTCCGCGTCCGATGGCTCGGTCGGGCCGGCCAGGCCGAGGCCGATCGCGTCGCCGACCGTGTCACCGACCAGGACCGGCCGCTCGAACGCGTGGCCGACCACCCGGCGCAGCGCCCTACGGGACAGCTCGCGCACGGGCACGCCGTCGAGGAACACGGTCCCCTCGGACGGGTCGGCCAGCCGACCGGCCAGCGCGGCGAGCGCCGACTTGCCGGACCCGGACCTGCCCACCACCGCGACCGCCACCCCACCCGGGATGACGAGGTCGACGCCGCGCAGCCCGCTCCCCGAGACGCCCCGGAACTCCAGCGCTCCCGAACCGGCGGGCAGCGCGCGCCGCCCGTACGTCAAGGGAGGCTGCCGCCACAGCTCCTGGACCCGTCCGGCCGCCGACCGCGCCCTGGCCAGCCGTCCCACGTATCCGAGCGCGGAGCCGAGCCCCGCGCCGAGCACCGCGTACCGTGCCGCCGCGTACAGCTCGCCGACCGAGAGATCGCCCCCGGCGAGCCGCAGGCCGCCGACCACGAGCACCGCCACCTCAAGAAGGGGCACGACGACGCCGGTGCGGACCCCGGCCTTGGCGTTCGCCTGCCACAGGCCCACGCCGTACGAGCGCAGGAGGGGGAGCGGCGCGAGCACCCGCGCGACCTCGCTCTCCGTCGTCCCGGCGGCGGCGATCGTACGCGCGCCGGACAGCGCGGTGACCAGGCGGGCGGCGATGTCGCCCTGCACCCCCTGATATGCGGCGACGACCTCGGACGTGTCCCGCATGAAGCCGCGCAGCACGAGCACGATCAGCACGAGCCCGGCGACGAGGGTGAGCGCCGACAGCGGGTCGATGAGAACGAGCGCCACCAGGCCGCCGACCGTC
Organism: Microtetraspora malaysiensis; assembly: GCF_050947145.1. NCBI lineage: Bacteria > Bacillati > Actinomycetota > Actinomycetes > Streptosporangiales > Streptosporangiaceae > Microtetraspora > Microtetraspora malaysiensis. The sequence continues at coordinate 7,169,965 of NZ_CP191998.1, read as the reverse complement.
GGGACCAGCAGGGACGCGCCGCTGACGATCGCCTCGGGCGCGTGCCCGGTCTCCTCGGCGTTCATGCCCAGCCTGGTGGTGAGGTCCCCTTCGGGGAGGCGGCGGGTCAACGCGGGGCCGGCGCCGAGCACGTGCGTCATGGCCCGGTGGCGCAGCCACGCCGAGGCGGCGGCGCTGGACGAGCCGGAGGCCCACACATGCAGGCTGTCGCAGACGACGACTCCGGCGAGGACCAGCGCGCACCCGGTGACGGAGCCGATGACGGAGCCGGAGAAGACGCCGGGAGAGGTTCCAGTGATCAGCGTGTCCACGGTCCGGCCGATGACGTACGGCAGGGCGAGTTCGAGGACCGAACCGCCGACGGCCACCACGGCCAGGACGAACACCCACGGGCCGCCGTGCCGGACCGTCCGGACGACCAGCCGGTCTGCCGCCTCCATCCGTCCTCCTCACCGAGCGCGACGCTCGTCCGGGACGTCGCCGGTCCCGAGATCCGGGGTTCCGGCGCGTGCCGTGGCTGTCTTCGGGGGTGCTCCTTCCGAGCGGGCGGCCCCGCCCGATGGGAGTTGGGCCGCAGGGGTCGGGCCCCGGGCGCAAGCACCCGGGGCCCGAGAGGCCGCCGTGACGGCGACCTTCATATGACCGGCCTCTGCTTAGTGGCAGAGAGCGATGCTGAGGTTGCTCGGCCGCCCGGACTGGCAGGTCAGCACGGTCAGCGTGCTACCGCCGCCGTTGTGGCCGCCGCCACCGGGGGTCTCCATGCCCTGAAGATCGAGGAGAACCATTCGTCTACACCTCCTTTCCTGCTCGTTGGGACGGGAGCCGCTGGCCAGGCGGCTGGCTGAAGGGGAGGAACACCGGTTCCTCGTGCAAGGCCGCGCCCAGGGCGAACAGGACGCCGGCCGTTCCTGTGGAGAAGTCCATCGAGAGCCGCAGCAGGCCGTCGCCGGGGAACGCCACGCCCTCGCCGTACGGGAGCATGTGCCAGCGCAGGCCGCGGATCTGCGCGGCGAGCCCGGGATCCGACCGCCGGATCATCGCCAGCGCCGCGATCACCCCGGCCCGGCCGGTGAACAGGCCGGGCTGCACGAAGTACGCGGATCGGGTGACCGTCAGCAGGTCGTCCAGGGCGGGGCCGAGCTCCTCGTCGGCCCGGTGGACGAGATACCGGGACAGCACCAGCGCGATGCCGACCGACCCCTCGTCCAGGTACGGAAGGTGACGCCAGCCCTGGTTCACCTGGAGCGATCCGTCCGCCGCGCGCACGCAACGCCGCAGGTCCTGGCGGATCGCCACGTGGGCCAGGTCGAGCAGCCCCGCGTCGCCGGACCGCTCGTACGCGCGCAGGAAGAGCAGCGCCGGGCCGGACGAGCCGAACATCAGCCCGGCGCGCGGGTTCGCGCCGCCGCTGATCTCCGGCACGTCGTCGGGGCCGCCGAGCCGGTCGGCGCACACGTCGACGACCTCCCGCGCCCGGTCGAGGAGCGCGGATTCACCGGTCGCCTCGCCGAGGTCCAGCAGGTTCAGCCCGATGCCGGCCAGGCCCGCGTACAGGCCCGGCCCGAGCCCCTCCCACCGCTCCCGCAGGCAGATGTCCATGACGTCGAGGGCGTCCTGCCGGTGCCCGAGCCGTTCCAGGACGTGGGCGACGCCGTGCAGGCCGTCGTAGAAGCCGAGAGCGCTGCCGGGCGCCGGCGTGACGGCGCGTTTGCGCAGCCAGTCATCATGGTCCGGGCACCGTTCCGCCCCGGTCGCCGCCAGGGCGTGGAGCACTCCGGCCGCGCCGTTCGCGAGGCTGAGCCCGCCGCCCGGACGGAACTGCGCCACGTCACCGGGGAAGAGCCGGTCGTCGCGGTCCGGCGTGGCCGAGGCCAGGATGGCGCGGCACAGCGCGTCGCGGATCTCCGGCCAGCGGCCCGGGTCGGGCGGCTCCTCCATGTCGCGGTCGCCCGCGATGATCCGGGCCGCTTCCTCGATCGCCGCGGTGGGGATCGGGAACGTGTCCGCGACCAGCCGGGCCAGATGCCGGGCCTTGCCCGGCCGCATCGGCGCCATGATCGTCGTCTGCGGCGCGAACAGGCCGAGCCGCAGGCAGGCCAGCGCGTACTCGTCGCTCGCCACCCCGCGCCGGTCGGACGGCGCGGCATAGGCCGGATGGCCCAGCGCCGGGCGGGCCCCGTCCTCGGCCCAGGTCGCCACCTCGAAGTCGATCAGCGCCACCCGGCCCTCGTCCGTGACGAGGATGTTGTTCGGGTGGAGGTCGCCGAAGACCACGCCGCGCTCGTGCAGCGAGCCGACCGCCCGCTCCACCCGGCCCAGCATGTCCAGCGCCCACTCGGTGTACGCCGGCAGCGCGTCGGGCGCGAGGTCGGTCCGCGTGAGCGGATAACGGTGCACGAGGAGCCGCTGCAACGGGTTGCCGTCGACGAACTCCTCCACCAGGAAGTGGTGGTCCCCGACCGTGAAGTGGTCCAGCAGCGCGGGCACCGCGTCCAGGCCGGCCAGCCGCCGCAGGATGTCGCGCTCGTGCTCCAGCCGGGCGACCGCGTCGCGTCCGGCCGCGTCGAGTCCCGCGTGCGGCCGCGCCTCCTTCAGGACCACGCGCCGTCCGGTCGCCGTGTCCCGGCCGAGATAGACGCCTCCGCCGTTGGAGAAGTGCAGCACGCTCTCGATCTCGTACGGCAGGCCCTCCACCGTCACGGCGTTGCGCGCGGCCAGGTGGGGTTCCAGGAACGCGGGCAGCTCGACCCACGGGGGCACCGAAAAGGTGGAACCCCGCACGTCCGGGACGAGCCGGCCCGCGCCGTCCTCGATCGCGAGCACCATCTCGCCGCTCGTGTCCAGGCAGCGCCGCTCGGCGAAGCCGCCGTACCGCACGAAGAGCGGGCCGTTTCCGTAGCGCAGGTCGCTGAGGATGTACGGGCCCTCGACCCCGCGCAGCAGCTCGTCCAGCTCGGTCAGGATGGTTTCGAGCCGGGCCTCGTCAGGGGGATAGATGGCGATCAGCTTGCCGCTGGACGAACGGGAGGCGGCCTTGGAGTTGTGCATCACCAGCACGGACTCGCTGCGCAGGAACTTGAACGCCACGTTCCTCGGCACGCAGTAGTCCCAGACCGTACGCACCGCCCGTTCCGCGTCGGCCAGCCGAGCGGACACGTGGATCTTCCAACCCTGCGTGGGGAGCGCGGCGACATCGGCCGGCGTGAAGTACATCCACGTGTCGGTCGCCTGATGAAACCAGCCCTCCGGAATTTCTCTCGACAAAGCGGAAAAATCCGAAATCTCTGCATTTTTCTGGTCGGGGCTGTCGTAGAACAACAAATCGGCCAGGCAGTAGAGCTCGTAGTCATCCATATGCCGCCATCTCCCTGTTTATCGCTACAGAGAGAATGGCGAATGCGCCGGTGTGGGGTCTAGTTACACCGTTCACCGATACCGTGTGCGTTTTTCACCGCCGCGATCGGTATGGCGTCATTTCACGTGCTTGGGCGCTTGTTTGCTGTACGGCTCGCCCAGCTGTTCGCGATTTGGCGGCTCAGCGGCTCGATCTACGCCGTTGATGGGACCGACCAACATCGCCGACGCCGCCGGCCACCACCGCAGCCATCCCGCGGACGGCCTTCAGTTACTCGGTCTCGCGGTAGGAGAATGCTTGGGTCCTGGGGTTGGCGCTGGGGCTGGCGCGTGGGGCTGGCGCCGCAAAACCGGGCAGCGTCAGTGCGGCCGAGGCATTCGCCGACCGTTACTGCGCAGGCGACCCACCCCTCGCCGCCGCCAACTCGTGGAGTCGGTGGCGATGACCCCGACATCGGAGGCGCCGATCTTTGCGCGCCCCCTCCGGTCACGAATTCCCACTAAACGGAATGCCGTACACAGCGGTCGCAAATAGTACAAGCGTGACTACTTAGAGTTGCCTATCGAACGCGTGAACGATATCCTCGCAGAGGGTCGACCACCAGACCGGGAGAGGAGGTGCGAAGAGATGATGCTTGCGGGTGGTGTGCTGCTGTCGCGCCGACCGAAGGACGCTCCTCCGCCCCGCGCATCCGACGCGCCTTCCACGTCCCCACGTCGGCGCGGGTCCAGGCGGCACACGCCGTTCATCGGATCCGATCGTTTCTCTGGTGACTCCTACGGTGCGGTGCTTCTCGACCGTGCTCGCAGTGCCGGGCTCCTCGATCGCGCCCGCAGCTCCGGCGGCCGCGAAGGAGCCGCTCATCCCGCCCTACACGACCCGGCCCACCCTGACGAGCGAGTTGCGCGGAGCGGTGGGCCGGGCGACGCGGCGCGCTCTGACGGGCGAGCTGCGCGACGCGAGCCGGACGAGATGCTTTCCTGGGCTCGGCGGCTGCTCGGCCTCCCGGAGGCGGCAGAAGAGCAGAAGCCTGATGGCGGGGAGGGGTCGCAGGGCCTCGGCAGCGGTGGCGGTGTTCTTTCCGGTCGGGACGAGCCGCGGCCCGGGTTTGACCGTGGTGACCTGTCTGCCTGGGACGGGATCTGGCAGGGCCGCCGCCCCACCCACGAGTCGCCCGCGAACCGTCCCTTGCGGGCTGGTCGGGATGATCGGCAGCAGAACGACTCGGGCCGGCAGGGCAAGGACCGGCGGGGTCAGGATCAGCTGGGCGTGGGCCGCGTTCGCGAGGATGAGCAGCGTCCGGGCCGCGCCCCGCAGGACACAGACGCACAGGGCTCGGGTCGGCGTGGCTGTGACCGGTGGGCCAGTGGCGATGCTGCCACCGACGGCCAGGGCATCGGCGGTGATGACCCAGCCGCTGGTGGTGACCGCCGGGGCGCTGGTCGGGATGGCCAGGACGCTGCTGGCCGGGGCTCTTCCACCGACCGCCGAGACGCTGGTGCAGGCAGTGCTGGCAGTGACGGCCAGAACCCCACAGGCCCGGATGCTGCTGGTGATAGCCGGGTAGCGGACTGGCCCGATCTGAACTTGGCCGGACGCGACGTCATCGACCTGCTGGCTCGTGCCGAGCGGCTGGCCGCGGCTGCGGGGACGGTTCCGGGCCGAACCGATACCGAGGCTGGAGCAGAGGCTGGGACCGAGGCCAGGGCTGGCACCGGCGCTGGTGTCGGTGCCAGGACTGGCTCCGGTGCCGAGACCGGTGCCGAGGTTGAGGTGGCGATGGCGGAGATCGTCGCCCTGGCCCGGGCGATCGATCTGGCCGAAGCCGCGATCGCCGCCCGCCTCCCGATAGCCGAGGCCGGGAAGGGCCACCACCTGTTCGGGCGGCGGTCGATCGGAGCATGGCTGGCAGCAGCCACCGGCTCACGCACCGCCCGCGCCGGAGAACGCGTCACACTCGCCCGGCAACTCCCGCGCCTACCCCACACCGCTGGTCTGTTCGCCACCGGCCGTCTGTCGTTCGGGTATGCGGCGACGATCGCGTCCGCCACCCGGCATCTGGACGACGCCGAAACCGAACTGGCCGAACCGATCCTGGTCCAGTTGGCACAAGCGTCGGCGTCCACGGTCGAGGACGTGGCCCGCGCCGGCCACACCATCATCGAGACGATCGACCCGGACGGGAGGCTGGCGCGGGCGGCGGCCAAGACCGAACGCCAGCACCTGACGATCTCCGACACCACCGATGGGATGGGCCGCCTGCGCGGGCTGCTCGACCCAGAGTTGAAGATGCAGCTGAAAACGTGGCTGGAACCTTTGGCGGTCAAAACCGACAGCACCGACCTGCGCAACCGCCCCCGCCGCATGGCCGACGCCCTCGCCATCCGCCTATCGGCGGGCGGCAGGCGCACCGTGATGCACGTATCGGTCACCGAGCAGACCCTGACCGGCCAGTCGGAGGAGCCAGCCTTTCTGGAGGACGGCACGGCTATCCCGGCGCAGGATGCGCGCCGGATGGCCTACACCGCTGAACTACGGCGGGTGCTCCGCGACGCGGACGGGATCATGCGGGACTTCGGGCGGGCACGTCGGCTGGCCTCGGCCGACCAGCGGGAAGCGATCCTGGCCATGTACCGGACCTGCTGCCGCGAAGGGTGTGACGTCCCCGCCTACCTGGCCGAGATCGACCACATCGAACCGTGGTATCCGACCGGCCGCACCAACTTGGACAACCTCGCACCGTTGTGCGCCGCGGACAACAAGTGGAAGTCCCGCCACCCCGACCGGGTAGAGGTGATCGATCAAGGGGACGGGACCGTGTCGATGCGGTTCCACCGGTACTCCAAGCTCCGCCCCCGACGCTGGACCGACAGACAGTGACCAACCACCACTGAACAACGACCCGCGACCCGCGAGCCACGAACGGTGAGCAGCGAGCCGCGTCCGGCGAACGGCGAACGGCGAACGGCGACCCATGATCGGTGATCGGCGTGACCCGCCAGCCGTGATCGACGAGGTTGATCGCGGCGGCCACCCGGCGATCCGGCCCCACCCACGAGCCGGCCCCGCAGCATGCCTGAACTCCACACGCCAGGGCTCTACGCGCGGGGCATTCACGTGCCCGAACTGCACGCGCCAGGCTGCACGCGTGGATGTGCGCGTGCCGGAGCTCCGCACGCGCCTGCCCCAGGCCGCCGCAGACGATGCGTGAACAGGCAGCGGCCCGGCGCGGCGATCGATCACTGGGGATCAGGCCCCACCCACGGGCCGGCCCGGCAGCATGCCAAGGATCCACGCGCCAGGCTGCACGCGTCGGAAGCCAGCGTGCCGGGGCAGCTGTGCCGGGGTTCCATACGCCAGGGCTCCCGTTGGGGTCCCCTCCGAGACGGTGGGCGGACAGGCAATGATCGATTTCACACGCCGAGAGGCGAGGCGAGGGGAGGCTCGCCCTTGTCCGCGAGGGCTTCGCGTTACCGCTGGTCAGCACGTCGATCAGGTTGACTGCGCGAGTGGCGGTCAGGTCACGTACGGCACCGGCGTAGGGCCGGCGATGCTCAGATCGGGTGGCAGGCGTTCCCATCCTGACCAGCGCGATCAGGATGGAAATGGGCTCAGTGAACGTGACCTGGCCAGCCGCAGTGACCTCCTCGGGTCAAGGACGGCCGGCGGCTCGCCTCGCCACCCTTGGCGTCGGTCAGGCTGCGTGGAGCGCGGAGGCCGGGGCGTGGACGTGTCGCCTCAGCACCGCGACGGCAAGGATGACGATGACGGTCAGGTCGAGGGGCCATCCAGGTCGAGGTGGAGCCGAGAAGAAGCTGGGGTGGAGCCGAGAAGGAACCCGGGGGAGCCGAGCGTGGGGCCGGGGTGTGGCCGCAGTCGCGCCACGGGTGTGGGTGCGGTCGGCGCGACGCCATGCCACCCGAACGCAGGCCACGGCACGACGGGTGTGGCCGCGGTCGGTGCGACTCCACGCGAACGCAGGCGAGGCCAGCCGCGATCGGGTGGGGTGTGGGGTTCCCTCTGAAGGGGGGATGGTGAGCGTAGGAAAGCTGTCAATAATCCCCATGACGGCGTAGGAAAGCCGTCAAGACGGGGCGAAGGCTCCCAAACTCCGCGATTTGCTTGCCTTGGGGCTGCTCACCTGGGCGGCCCGAGGCACTCATCCGGCATCTGAGGAGTGGGGATGGCAGACGTCATCTTCGTCGCCCTGACGATCGCGATCTTCGCGGTTCTCGGGCTCGTCGTGAAGGCGGTGGAACGACTGTGAGCGCCGTCAACGCGACCGGTCTGGTCGTGGTCATCGGCCTGGTGATCTTCATGGTCGCGGCCCTGCTGTTCCCGGAGCGGTTCTGATGTCGCCGACCGTGGCGGGGATCGTCTTCATCGCGTCCCTGATCGTCGCCCTCGCGATCACGCACCGGCCGCTCGGCGACTACATGTACCGCGTCTACACCGGCACCAGGCATCTCGCCGTCGAGCGGCTGATCTACCGCCTCATCGGTGTGCGGCCCGACACCGAGCAGCGCTGGACGGTGTACGCCCGTTCGGTGCTGGCGTTCTCGGCGGTGTCGATCCTGTTCCTGTACGCGTTCCAGCGCCTTCAGGACAAGCTGTTCCTGTCGCTGGGCTTCGGCCCGGTACCCGATCACATCGCGTGGAACACGGCCGTCAGCTTCGTGACCAACACCAACTGGCAGGCGTACTCGGGTGAGTCCACGATGGGCCATCTGGTGCAGATGGCGGGCCTGGCCGTGCAGAACTTCGTCTCCGCGGCGGTGGGGATGTCGGTCGCGATCGCGCTGGTACGCGGTTTCGCCAGGAAGCGGACCGACGAACTGGGCAACTTCTGGGTCGATCTGGTGCGCGGCTCGCTCCGTATCCTGCTGCCCATCGCCTTCGTCGGCGCGTTGGTGCTGGTCGCGGGCGGTCTGATCCAGAACTTCGCCGAGCCGCACGCGGTCGCGACGGTGGCGGGCGGGCACCAGACGCTCACCGGCGGCCCGGTGGCCAGCCAGGAGATCATCAAGGAGCTGGGCACCAACGGCGGCGGCTTCTACAACGCGAACTCCTCCCACCCGTTCGAGAACGCGACGAACTGGACCAACTGGGTCGAGATCTTCGCGATCCTGCTCGTCCCCTTCGCGCTGCCGCGCACGTTCGGGCAGATGGTCGGTGACCGGCGGCAGGGCTATGCGATCCTCGCGGTCATGGGCGTGCTGGCCCTGGCCAGCGTCAGCGCGCTGACGGCGCTGGAGCTCGCGCACGGCGGGACCGTGCCGCAGGCGGTCGGGGCCGCGATGGAGGGCAAGGAGGCCAGGTTCGGCGTGGCCAACTCCGGCACCTTCGCCGCCGCTACGACGCTGACGTCGACCGGCGCGGTGAACTCCTTTCACGACTCCTACACCGCGCTCGGCGGCATGATCGCGATGGGCAACATGATGCTCGGGGAGGTCGCGCCAGGAGGCGTCGGCTCGGGTTTGTACGGCATGCTCGTCCTCGCGGTGATCACTGTCTTCGTGGCGGGGCTGATGGTCGGCCGGACGCCGGAGTACCTGGGCAAGAAGATCGGCGCCCGGGAGATCAAGCTCGCCTCGCTGTACTTCCTGACCACCCCGGCGCTCGTCCTGATCGGCACGGCGCTGGCGATGGCGTCCCCGGAGCAGCGCGCGAGCATGTTGAACGGCGGGCCGCACGGCCTGTCGGAGGTCCTCTACGCCTTCACCAGCGCGTCCAACAACAACGGCTCGGCGTTCGCCGGCCTGACGGTCAACACCCCCTGGTACGACACCGTGCTCGGCCTGTGCATGGCCTTGGGGCGGTTCCTGCCGATCGTGTTCGTGCTCGGACTGGCCGGCTCGCTGGCCCGGCAGGCGCCCACCCCGGCGTCGGCGGGCACGCTGCCCACCTACCGGCCGCAGTTCGTCGGCATGGTGGCCGGGGTCACGGTCATCCTGGTCGCTCTCACGTTCCTCCCCGCCCTGGCGCTCGGGCCGCTCGCAGAAGGAATCCACTGACATGTCAACACCCGCGCGGAAAGCGGCGGGCTGTTCCCCCGCACCCAGGAAAGGCCGGGTCGGCGGCGGCCTGCTGGACCCCCGGCAGATGATCCGCTCGCTGCCGGGCGCGCTGCGCAAGCTCAACCCGGCGACGCTGTGGCGCAACCCGGTCATGTTCATCGTCGAGATCGGCGCGGTCTTCACGACCGTGCTGGCCATCGTGAATCCGTCGTTCTTCGCCTGGGCGATCGTGGTCTGGCTGTGGCTGACCGTGCTGTTCGCCAACCTGGCCGAGGCCGTGGCCGAGGGCCGGGGCAAGGCCCAGGCGGCGACGCTGCGCGCGGCCAAGCGCGACACCACCGCGCGCCGTCTGCGGGACCCGGACGACCCGAGCGCATGGGACACGATCGGAGCGACCGAACTGCGGCAGGGCGACGTCGTGGTCGTCGAGGCGGGGGAGATCATCCCGGGCGACGGCGACGTGATCGACGGCATCGCCTCGGTCGACGAGTCGGCGATCACCGGCGAGTCGGCCCCGGTGATCCGCGAGTCCGGCGGCGACCGGTCGGCCGTCACGGGCGGCACGAAGGTGCTCTCGGACCGGATCATCGTACGGATCACCCAGAAGCCGGGGGAGAGCTTCATCGACCGGATGATCTCGCTGGTCGAGGGGGCCAACCGGCAGAAGACGCCCAACGAGATCGCGCTCAACATCCTGCTGGCCGCGCTGACGATCGTCTTCCTGGTCGCGACGGCGACGATGCAGCCGTTGGCGATCTACTCCAAGAGCGTCAACCCCGGCATCCCGGACTCACCGGCGCTGACCGCGGACGGCGTCACCGGCGTGGTGCTGGTCTCGCTGGTGGTGTGCCTGATCCCGACCACGATCGGCGCGCTGCTGTCCGCGATCGGCATCGCGGGCATGGACCGGCTCGTCCAGCGGAACGTGCTCGCGATGAGCGGCCGGGCCGTGGAGGCGGCCGGCGACGTCAACACGCTGCTGCTGGACAAGACCGGCACCATCACGCTGGGCAACCGGCAGGCGTCGGATTTCGTGCCCGCGAGCGGCGTCAGCGCCGAGGAGCTCGCCACCGCCGCCCAGCTCGCGAGCCTCGCCGACGAGACGCCCGAGGGCCGCTCGATCGTCGTGTACGCCAAGGAGGCGCACGGCCTGCGCGAGCGACGGCCGGGCGAACTGGCGCACGCGGTGTGGGTGCCGTTCACCGCCCAGACCCGGATGTCGGGCGTGGACGTGGACGGCCGCCAGGTGCGCAAGGGCGCGGCCACCGCGGTCATGAAATGGGTGCGGGACGCCGGCGGGCACCCGACCGACGAGGTCGGCCACCTGGTCGACGGGATCTCGGCGTCCGGCGGCACCCCGCTGGTGGTGGGCGAGATCGCGGACGGCAAGGCCCGCGTCCTGGGCGTGATCCACCTCAAGGACGTGGTCAAGGCCGGGATGCGGGAGCGGTTCGACGAGATGCGCCGGATGGGCATCCGCACCGTGATGATCACCGGGGACAACCCGCTGACGGCCCGGGCGATCGCGGAGGAGGCCGGGGTGGACGACTTCCTGGCCGAGGCCACGCCGGAGGACAAGCTCGCGCTGATCAGGCGGGAGCAGGAGGGCGGCCGGCTGGTCGCGATGACCGGCGACGGCACCAACGACGCGCCCGCGCTCGCCCAGGCGGACGTCGGCGTGGCGATGAACACCGGCACGACCGCCGCCAAGGAAGCGGGCAACATGGTCGATCTCGACTCCAACCCCACCAAACTCATCGAGATCGTCGAGATCGGCAAGCAGCTCCTGATCACGCGCGGCGCGCTGACCACGTTCTCGATCGCCAACGACATCGCGAAGTACTTCGCGATCATTCCGGCGATCTTCGCGGCGGTCTACCCCGGCCTGGGCGTGCTCAACGTGATGCGCCTGGCCAGCCCCCAGTCGGCGATCCTCTCGGCGGTGATCTTCAACGCGCTCGTCATTGTCGCGCTGATCCCGCTCGCCCTGCGCGGGGTGCGCTACCGGCCGTCCAGCGCCTCGAAGCTGCTCTCCCGCAACCTCTACGTGTACGGCCTCGGCGGCATTGTGGCGCCGTTCGTCGGAATCAAGCTCATCGACCTGTTCATCCAGTTCATCCCGGGGATGTCGTGATGGAACGCATGCCAGGCTGGCTCCGCCAGCACATCGCCGCGTTGCGGGCGCTGCTCGTGCTGACCGTGCTCCTCGGAGCGCTCTACCCGCTCGCGGTCACCGGCGTCGCCCAGGGGCTCCTCAACGGCCGGGCCAACGGCTCACCCGTCGAGAAGGACGGCCGGGTCGTCGGGAGCGCCCTCATCGGCCAGTCCTTCACCGGCCCGGACGGCGCCCCGATCAGAAAGTACTTCCAGAGCCGGCCGAGCGCGGCCGGGGCCGGCTACGACCCCATGGCGAGCGGCGCGAGCAACCTCGGTCCCGAGAACGTCCTGGACGTGCTCGCGGTCCCCGGCGCCACGGACGCCCACGGCAAGCCGGACACCGGACGGCAGAGCCTGCTCACCCAGGTGTGCGCGCGCAGCCGCGCGGCCGGCGCGCTCGAAGGCGTGAGCGGCGCCCGGCCGTACTGCACGCCGGGCGGCGTGGGCGCGGTCCTGAAGGTCTTCCCGGCCGTCGGCACGCCGACCCGGGTGGTCAGCGTCAACCAGGCGTGCCCGGCCGCGCCCTTCGTCGCCGAGTACCGGGGCGTGAAGGTGGAGTGCGGCCGACCCGGCGAGGACTACTCGGCGGGGCGGACCGTCCCGGTGCGGGGGACGGCGCGGGCCGTCGTCCCGGCGGACGCGGTCACCGCGAGCGGCTCCGGCCTCGACCCGCACATCTCCGTCGCGTACGCGCGGCTCCAGGCGTCCCGCGTGGCGCGGGAGCGGGGGCTCCCGCTGGAGCGGGTCAGGCACCTGATCGACGAGAACACGTCCGGGCGGGCCCTCGGCTTCATGGGCGAGCCCGCGGTGAACGTCCTCACGCTCAACCTGGCGCTGGACAAGGGCTGACCGTGGGTTGGGGCCGCCCATCGCGGGCGGCCCCAACCACATGCGGTCTCCGATCAAGAGCTGGGCGCGGGAAGTAGACGCGAGAGTAACGGCCGGCCCCAACCACACGCGGTCTCCGATCAAGAGCTGGGCGCGGGAAGTAGACGCGGGAAGCGGACGGGAAGAAACGGCCGGCCGCAACCGGGGCCGTCGGTCGCCCTCCGGTCGAGCGCCGGGCGAAGCACGCAGCTCACCCCGCGTATCGCGGCCGAAGGAGAGTCACCTCTAAGGCGTGGCCGCTGAATTTCGCGGGTGTTCGGTTAAGCCACTTTCGCGGTGGAAGCTGGAAAGGTGCCGATTGTGGGGGTAATGCTGTAAGCATGGTGAGCCTCTTCGAATACGCGGGTGGGCACGAAGGTCTCCACCGGTTCAACGAGCACTTCTATCGCAGCGTCCTGGCCGACCCGCTGCTCCAGCCGCTGTTCGGTGCCGGGCGCGCCAGTCACGTCACGCACCTGACGGCCTTCACGGCCGAGTCCTTCGGCGGCCCCGATGTCTTCTCCCAGGACATGGGCGGGTTCCCCATGCTGATCGCGGCACACCGAGGCTTGAAGATCAGCGAAGAGCAGCGGCAGCGGTTCGTCGAGCTGTACCTGGCGGCCGCCGACAGCGCCGGGCTGCCGGGCGACCCGGCGTTCCGCGAGGCGCTGCGGTCCCACGTGGAGTTCGGCTCGCAGGTGGCCGTGCAGAACTCCCACGCGGAAAGCGACGATCAGTTGCATCCGCTGCGCGACGTCCCTCTTTGGGAGTGGCCCGGCCCGTCGGCGTAGCCCTTCATCGACGCCTCGATCCGACTCTGGCTCCGCTCGCGGTCCGCGACTGGCTAGTGCCCCTCCCGCCACGGGCAGCATTTGTCAGACACTCCTTAGTCGTCCGAGCCGGGAGCCGACGGCGGTACCTCGACGACGAAGAACAGGAAGGCGGGTTTGCGGGAAAGGTCATGGAAGCCGTCGGGGAACAGCGCACGGGCGGCCGGGTCGGGCTGCGGCTCGCTGATGACGGCAACGCGGAAACCGGCGGCGGTGAAGGCATCGGTCATCGCGTGCAACGGCTTGCGCCATAGCCTCATCGGGTAGAGCTGCCCGTCGAATGGCCAATCGAAGGTGTAGCTGGTGGTCGCGAAGTAGTCGGGCCGAGGATCCTGGAACGTGTAGGCCACGAAAGGGTGGTCCACCGACGCGATCAGCCGGCCGCCGGGCCTGAGCACCCGCCGCAACTCGGCCAGCGTCGGCCCCCAGTCCTCCAGGTAGTGCAGCACCAGCGACGCGACCACGTCGTCGAACGCATCGTCGGCGAACGGCAGGGGGTCGCGCAGGTCGACCATGTGCAGGGCCGCGTCGGCACCCAGCCGCCGCCTGGCCAACGCCAGCATCCCGGCGCTGGCGTCGATGCCGGTGACGACCGCACCGCGGTCGCGTAGCGCGGCGGACAGGGGGCCGGAGCCGCAGCCGGCGTCCAGGATCCGACGGCCGGCCACGTCTCCGGCGAGGGCTACCATCGCGGGTCGCGTGTAGTACCCGTTCACGAGGTTGTTCTCGTTGTCCGCCGAGTACGCCTCGGCGAAACTGTCGTAGTCATTCACCTGGTCCCGATCCGCGGACGGGGTGAAGCTCTCAGGCTCGTCGGTTACGCGTTCCATCGTCGCAGCCTAGTGTTCACATGATCCGCCGGGCGGACCTTTGGCGCCGGGCTAGGTGCCGGGCCAGGCGAAGCGGTGGGTGTGGATCCCGAAATAGGTGAACGCCTCGGCCCGGGTGACCCCGGGGACCCGCTTGATGTGGTCGTTGAGGACGGCGAGGAGCTCGGCGGGCTCCTTGCACACGACCTCCACGAACATGTCGAACGAGCCGGACGTGAGCACCACGTAGATCACCCCGGACAGCTCGCTGATCCGGTCGGCCACGGTGTGCACGTCGCTCTCGACGCGTACGCCGATGAGCGCCATCACCGGAAGGCCCAGCGCCATCGGGTCGGTCACGCCGACGATCTGGACGGCGCCCTCGTCCCGCAGCCGCTGCACCCGCTGGCGTACGGCGGGGGCCGAGAGCCCCGTCGTCTCGGCGAGCGCCGTGTAGGACGCCCGCCCGTCCCGCTGCAGCTCGCGCAGCAGGGTCCGGTCGATGTCGTCGAGGTGCACGCGGCTCATCGCACGAGTTCGGATACGGCGGACGCGAACACCTCGTGGTGCAGGTCCACGTCGGCCTCGGTGGTGGCCGGGCACATCAGCGCCATGTTGTGGAACGGGGTGAGCAGCAGGCCGCGGTTGGCCAGGTAGACGTGCAGGTAGTCGTCCAGGTCGGGGTCGCCGGCCGCGTTGGACTCCCCGCCGTTGCGCGGCGCCGGGGCGGCGAAGCGGTACTCGGCGCGCGCGCCGAGCTGGGTGACCGTCCAGGGGAGCGCGTGCTCGTCGATGACCCCCTGGACGCCCTTGGTGAAGCGGGTGGCCAGCTCGGTCATGGCGACGAAGGCGTCGTCGGTGAGGACGTGCTCAAGGGTGGCGCGCATGGCGGCGACCGAGAGCGGGTTGCCGGCGAGCGTGCCGCCGACGCCGCCCATGTCGACCAGGTCGAGCCCGCTCATCTGCTCGACCCGGGCCGCCACCTCGGCGGACAGCCCGTACCCGCCGCTGGGGATGCCGCCGCCGATGGCCTTGCCGATCGTGACGATGTCGGGGTCGAGCCCCCACGCGCCGGTGCAGCCGCCGGGACCGGCCGAGAACGTGTGCGTCTCGTCGTTGATGAGCAGGCTGCCGTACCGCCGGGTCAGCTCGCGCACGCCGTCGAGGTAGCCGGGCTCGGGCAGCACGATGCCGATGTTGGTGAGCGCGGGCTCCATGAGGACCGCGGCCACGTCGCCGTGGGCCAGCTCGCGCTCCAGCGCCGCCAGGTCGTTGAACTCCACCACCCGGCTGGTCACGGTCGGGTCGACGGGGGCGCCGACGTTGCCCTCGCGGGAGACCTGCTCGCCGTCCGGGCCGACCACGAGCAGCACCTCGTCGACGCTGCCGTGGTAGCAGTAGCTGTTCACCAGGATCTTGGGCCGCCCGGTGATCGCCCGCGCGAGGCGGATCGCCCAGCGGTTGGCGTCGGTCGCGGTCAGCGAGAAGCTCCAGTACGGCACGCCGAAGCGGCGGCCGAGCTCGGCGCCGACCCAGGTCGCGTCCTCGGTCGGCATCATCACGGTCGCGCCGCCGCGGCCCCCGAAGCGGTCGGCGACCGCGTCCACGGTGGCCTGCGGCGAGTGCCCGGCCATGGCGCCGGTGTCGCCCAGGCAGAGGTCCACGTACGTGTTGCCGTCCACGTCGGTGATCCGGGCGCCCCTGGCCTCGGCCAGGTAGAGCGGGAAGCCGGCGGCGGTCTTGTTCATCCACGTCATCGGCACGCCGCCGAACAGGTGGGCGCGAGCCTGCTCGTACGCGGCGGCGGAGCGGGGGTTGCGGTCGCGGAACGTCCGGCGCTCGCGGTCGAGCAGATCGGCGAGACGGGCACGGTCAATCATGGTCACTGCCTTAGAAAACGTCGAGAGAACCGGTTCCGGTATGTGAATCTGAAGTCAACGTACCCCACGACATTCGATTCTTCATAGAGGGGGAGTCGGGCGGGGGCTCAGGCCGGCTCCCCCGTGAGGTCCGTGTCCGGTGTGATGTCCCGCGTGATGTCCCGGGGGAGGGGCGCGGCGGCGCGCTCCGCGCCGGTGCCGTCCGGCAGCAGTCCAAGCGGCCCGGGCGACCCGGGCGACCCGAGCGGACCAAGCGGTCCGCCGAGTGCGCGCAGCGTCCCGCGCAGCCCGTCGACGATCGCCGCGAGTCCGACCTCGAACGAGAGGTCGGCGGGCGGGCGGCCATGTGCCGCCGAGGCCGCGTCGCGGGCGCGTACGGCCGCCGCGAAGGAGGGCGCCTCGGACGAGAGCGGCCCGCAGTCGAACATGTCGGGCGGGGCCACCATGTCGAGCGCGGAGCCGAGGATGAACGACTCGACCGACACCATGACCGGGATGATCATCTCGCCGGGCCAGCCCCCGCGCCGCAACCCGGAGACGACCTGGTCGTACATCCGCAGGGTGCGCAGGGCGCCGGTGATCGGGAGGGTGGCCAGTAGCGATATGGCCGGCGGATGGGCGGCGAAGGTGTCGCGGTAGCCGTGCGCCCATACGATCAGCGCCTTGTCCCACGGCAGCCGGGCGAACATCGAGGCGTCGATCGAGTCGGAGACCAGCTCGCGGACCGCGGCCAGGATGTCGTCCTTGCCGTCCACGTGGTTGTAGAACGAGGAGGGCCGCACGCCGAGCCGCTTGGCGAGCGCGGCGAGGGAGAACCCGTCGGCTCCCGCGTCGTCGATGAGGCCCAGGGCGGCCCGCGCGATGATCTCCCTGCTCAGCACCGGTGTGGCCGGTCGGCCCGCCCGTCTTCTCATTTCCTCGGCCGACCCCTTCCGCTTTGGCCTCCGGACAACTTATCCTTCCGGCACTAAACGAACGTCATTCTTTTTGGACGGCGATGTCACGCACTCTTTTCCGCAACGGCACCATCTGGACCGGCACCGGACACACCGTCACCGCCCTCACCGTGCGGGACGGCCGCATCGAGGCCGTCGGGGCCGAGGCTCTCGCCGTCCAGCCAGATGCCGACCAGGTCGTCGACCTTGAGGGCGGGCTGCTGCTGCCCGCCTTCGGCGACGGGCACTGCCACCCCGACCACGCCGGGTTCGAGGCGATGGGCCCGGGGATCAGGGACCGGGCCAGTGTGGAGGAGATCGTCGAGGCGGTCCGCGAGTACGCGCTCGCGCACCCGGAGGACGAGTGGATCATCGGCGCCAGCTACGACTCGACCCTGGCCCCCGACGGCGTGTTCGACGCCCGCTGGCTGGACGCCGCCGTACCGGACCGGCCCGTCGTCCTGCGCGCCTGGGACTACCACACGGTGTGGTGCAACACCGAGGCCATGCGGCGGTCCGGTGTGGACGCCGCCACGCCGGACACGGAACGCGGCCGCTTCGCCCGCCGCGCCGACGGCGAACCGCTCGGCACGATGTACGAATGGGACGCGGTGGAGGCCGTGCTGCGCGCCGCGCCCGCCCGCACCACCGAGGACCTGATCCGGGCGCTCCCGATCGCCACCGAGGCCTACGCGGCGGCCGGCGTCACCTGGATCCAGGACGCCTGGGTGGAACACGCCTCCGTGGACGCGTACGTCGAGGCGGCCCGCCGTGGCGTGCTCGCCACCCGGGTGAACCTCGGCCTGCGCGCCGACCCGGAACGCTGGCGCGAGCAGCTCGCCGAGTTCGCCGCCGACCGGGAGCGCGTCCGCGCGCTGGGCGACGAGCGGCTCACCGCCAACACCGTCAAGTTCTTCGTCGACGGCATTCTGGAGAACCGCACCGCGTCGCTGCTCGCGCCGTACAGCGACGACCCGTGCACGCGCGGCATGCCCGTCTGGCCGTACGAGGAGCTGGTCGAGGCGTTCACCGCGGTGGACGCGCTGGGCCTGCAGGCGCACCTGCACGCGATCGGCGACGCGGGCGTGCGGGCCGCGCTGGACGCGGTCGAGCACGTGACGCGGGTCAACGGGCCCCGGGACCGGCGGCCGGTCATCGCCCACGTGCAGCTCCTGGACGAGGTGGACCTGCCGCGCTTCGCCCGGCTCGGGGTGATCGCGAACCTCCAGCCCCTGTGGGCGCGCACCGACGCCGCGATGAAGGAGCTGACCTTCCCGCGGATCGGCGCCGAGCGCGCCGGCCGCCAGTACCTCATCGGCTCGCTGCTGCGCGCCGGGGTGACGGTGGCCTTCGGGAGCGACTGGCCGGTGAGCGACCACCGCCCGCTGGCCGGGCTGCCGGTCGCGGTGACCCGCGAGAACGCGGAGCGGGAGCCGGCCGGCGGCTGGCTGCCCGAGGAGCGCGTCGGCTTCGACGCCGCCCTGTCCGCGTACACGGCCGGTGTGGCCTACCAGGCGTTCGCCGAGAAGGAGCGCGGCCTGCTGGTCCCCGGCATGGCCGCCGACCTGGTCTGGCTCGACGCCGACATACGCCTGATGGATCCGCACGACATCGCGCTCCGGGCGGCCGTCCGCGGCACGTGGATGTCCGGCGCGCGAATCCACCCCCCTTCCGACAGGAGAAGCGCTCAATGAACCAATCAGCCGCCCCCTCGGGGCTGAAGCGGGTCCTCGGCGTGCCGGGCCTGACGCTCTTCGGACTCACCTACCTCGCCCCGGTGGCCGTCTTCACGACGTACGGCACGGTCGCGCAGACCACCAAGGGCCACCTGCCGTCGGCGTACGTGGTCGCCCTCGTGGTCATGCTGTTCACGGCGATCAGCTATGGCCGGATGGCGCGGGCGTATCCGACCGCCGGGTCGGCGTACACCTACACGCAGCAGACCTTCGGCGGGCACGTCGGTTTCATGACCGGCTGGACACTGATGCTCGACTACCTCTTCCTCCCGATGATCAACTTCCTGCTCATCGGGATCTACCTGAACAGCCAGTTCCCCGCCGTGCCGCAATGGGCGTTCACGCTGGCCGCGCTGCTCGTCGTGTTCGGGCTCAACGTCCTCGGCATCACCGTGATGAGCCGGGTCAACGTGGTGGTCGTCGGCGCCTCCGTGGTGCTGATCCTCGTGTTCGTCGCGCTGGCGCTCAAGCACCTGTCGGGCCAGCCCTCCCCGGCTCCCTTCGAGGTCTTCACGCCCGGCGAGGGCGTGTTCGCCGGCGCGGCCATCCTGGCGCTGAGCTTCCTCGGGTTCGACGCCGTCTCCACGCTGTCGGAGGAGGCCAGGGAGCCGCGCCGCGACATCCCGCGGGCGATCGTGCTGACCACGCTGATCGGCGGGCTGCTGTTCGTCCTGGTCGCGTGGATGGGCGGGCTGACCCACCCCGGGTACGGCGACTTCGCCAACCCCGACACCGCCGGGGTGGACATCATGGCCGCGCTGGGCGGCGCCGCGTTCGAGACGATCTTCGTAGGCATTTACGTGATCGGCGCCTTCGGGTCGGCGATGACCACGCAGGCAAGCGTCTCCCGCATCCTGTACTCCATGGGACGGGACGGCGTGCTGCCCAAGAGCGTCTTCAGCCTGCTGCACCCGCGCTTCAAGTCGCCGATCTTCGCGGTGTCCGTCGTGTCCGTGGTGTCGCTCGTCGCGCTCTTCATCAGCCTGGACCACGCGGTCGTGATGGTGAACTTCGGCGCGCTGATCGCCTTCTCGATGGTCAACCTCACCGTGATCAAGCACTACATCGTGGACGGCGGGCGGCGCTCGGCGGGCGATCTGTTCCACTACGGCCTGCTGCCGCTGGTCGGCTTCGCCCTGACGGTCTGGCTGTGGACGAGCCTGTCGGGTGTGACCTTCCAGGTCGGGCTGGTCTGGATGGCCGTCGGCCTGGTCTACCTCGTCGGCCTCACCCGGTTCTTCCGCCGCAGGCCCCCGGTGATGACCTTCTCCGACGCCGACCCGGTCACCGCCTGATCCACGCCTGATCCACATCAGCGCTTGGTCGGAGGCGTCTGAAGTCCACTCCGCCGGGGCTCCTTCCATCGGGGCCCCGGCGTCGCAGATCGGCTACGACGACAGGGTGAACCCCTCGTAGTCCTTCGCGGCGACCTCGTCGCATTTCTGCCGGTAGACCCCGACGCCGCCGCAGTAGGGCAGGATGACGCGCGGCTTGCCGGGGACGTTCGCCCCCATGAACCAGGAGTCGGCGGTGGGATAGAGCGTGAGGTCGCCCACCTCCTTCACGTGCTCGACCCACGCGTCCTCGGCCTCCACGGTCGCGTCGATCGACGCGAAGCCGCGCCGGCGCAGGAACGCGACGCAGTCCGCTATCCACTCGACGTGCTGTTCGATGGACACCACCATGTTGCTGAGCACGGACGGGCTGCCCGGGCCGGTGACGATGAACAGGTTGGGGAAGCCGGCCGTGCCGATGCCGAGATAGGTCCGGGGGCCCTCGGCCCACTTCTCCCTCAGGGACCTGCCGCCCTTCCCCCGGATGTCGATGGACAGCAGGGCGCCGGTCATGGCGTCGAAGCCGGTCGCCAGCACGATGTCGTCGAACTCGTGCTCCCCTTCCGTGGTCCGGATCCCCTTTGGGGTGATCTCCACGATCGGGGACCGCCGGAGATCGACCAGGGTGACGTCGTCCCGGTTGTACGTCGCGTAATAGCCGGAGTCGAGGCAGGGGCGCTTGGTGCCGATGGGATGGTCCGTCGGCGACAACGCCGAGGCCACGTCCGGGTCGGCCACGATCTCGCGGATCTTGCCGCGGATGAACTCGGCCGCGGTGTCGTTGGCCCTCCTGTCGAAGAGGATGTCGGTGTAGGAGATCAGGATGTCGACGAGGTTGCCCTTCTCCCAGCTCTCCTGGTATCGCCGCTCCCGTTCCTCGGGCCGTACGTCCAGCGCGGACTTCACCGGGAAGTCGACGGGAATGCCGAAGACCGACTCGCGGGCCAGCCGCCGATGTTCGGGGTACTCCGCCTTCCTGGTCCGCTGCGTCTCGGGATCGAGGGGGACGTTGCGGGCCGGCATGCTGAAGTTCGGCGTCCGCTGAAAGACGGTCAGATGAGCGGCCTGCTCGGCGATGATCGGGATGGACTGGATGCCGGAGGAGCCGGTCCCGATGACGGCGACCCGCCGCCCGGTGAAGTCGACGCCCTCGTGCGGCCAGCGACCGGTGTGGTGGCAGTCGCCCTCGAACCGCTCCAGCCCCTCGACCTCGGGGCCCTTCACGGCGGACAGGCAGCCGGTCGCCATGACGAGGAACTGCGCCGACACGGTCTGCCCGGCGTCCTCCTCGGAGTCCGTCCCGAGGCCATCCCCGGCGACCTGCGCGGCGCCTTCCCCGGGCTCCGTACGGATCATCCAGCGGCTCGCCGCCTCGTCGAAGCGGGCGGCCGCCACCCGTGTGCCGAGCCGGATGTCGCGGCGCAGGTCGAACCGGTCGGCGACGTGCTCGATGTACCGCAGGAGCTCCGGCTGGCTCGGGTACTTCTCCGTCCAGACCCACTCCTGTTCGAGCTCGGGGGAGAAGGAGTAGGAGTACTCCATGCTCTCGATGTCACAGCGCGCGCCGGGGTAGCGGTTCCAGTACCACGTGCCGCCGACGCCGGCGGCGGCCTCGTACACGCGTACGCGCAGTCCGAGCCGCCGCAGGCGGTGGAGCGTGTACAGGCCGGCCAGTCCCGCCCCCACCACGACCGCGTCGAAGTGGGCCGCGGCCGTCTCGTCGCGCGCCATGAATCACCTCGCTGGTGAATCCGGAGGCCGGGCCGACCCCTCGCCGCCTTCGTCCGGGGATGTGATCTACCTCACGAACGTAAGACGCCTGACGAATCCCGTCAACGTCCGCGAAAGTGGCATATGTCCAGACCCGCTCAGCCGCGTTCGAGCAGGACCGCGACGCCGTCCAGCATGCGGTGCAGGCCGAACTCGAAGATGTTCTCCGGCTCGGAGGCCTCGAACGCCTCGGCGCCGAACTCCGACACCATCGGCAGGCGAGGGTCGCGCATGGTGCGCTCGAACGCCTCCTGCCGGGCGGCCGCCCACTGCCGCCGCGTGTGGCGCGTCCTGCGCGCGGCCTGC
The DNA here is from genome assembly GCF_050947145.1 of Microtetraspora malaysiensis. Taxonomy (NCBI): domain Bacteria; kingdom Bacillati; phylum Actinomycetota; class Actinomycetes; order Streptosporangiales; family Streptosporangiaceae; genus Microtetraspora; species Microtetraspora malaysiensis. The sequence goes on along the minus strand of NZ_CP191998.1, from coordinate 7,147,969 downwards.
GCCTCATACGCGAGCGGCACGGCGGCGCTCTGCAGGTATGTGCCGATCATGATGGCGACCTGGACGAGGGTGGCGAAGCCGAGGCCGTGGCCGTCCAGCGCGCGCATCCGCCAGTCGGTGTAGGCCAGCAGGTTCGGCGCGTTCGGCGGGCGCGTGGTGGCGGCGGCCAGCTGCGACAGCCAGGGGTGCGCGCGGTAGAGGGCCCACTCCTCGCGCGCGGACAGCTCCAGTTTGGCCCGCCAGCCGTCGGGGCCGGGCTCCGGCAGGGGCCGCGCGCCGAAGGCGGCGTCCACCATCAGGTCGTTGAGCTCCTCGCGGCCGGCCACGTACCGGTACAGCGACATCACGCCGACCCCGAGGTCGCCGGCGAGGCGGCGCATCGACACGGCGCCGGCCCCCTCCCGATCGGCCACCGCGACGGCCGCGCGCACGATGACGTCCTGGTCCAGGCCGGCTTCGGCGACCTCGGGCGTCCGCCGCGCCTCCACGGTGGCCGGGCGGTCGGCGACCCGCGCCCGGTACGCCCGGGCGCTGCAGGCGCGGGAGCAGTACCGCCGGGGACGTCCCCGCACGCTGGGCCGCAACGCGCGCCCGCACATCTCGCATGTCGCCACGGTCGCCGTCCTCTTTTCGTCACGGAGCTGGTTCGTGTCGAAATTATAAAACATCCTGGCAAATAAGGCATTAAGCAAATTGATGTACGGTGTATTTATGACTCGTGCACTGTACAACGAGCGCGTGACGAACTCCGTCACCGCCGCACTTGAGCTCCATCACGTGACGAAGCGCCACGGCGCGGGCGCCGCCGCCGTGACCGCGCTGGACCGGGTGTCCCTGTCCATCCCGCGCGGCACGTTCACCGCTGTCATGGGCCCTTCGGGGTCGGGCAAGAGCACCCTGCTGCACTGCGCGGCGGGGCTCGACCGGCCGGACTCCGGGGCCGTGGTCCTCGACGGGCGTGACCTGACCGGCCTGGACGAGACGGCGCTGACCCGGTTGCGGCGCGAGCGCATGGGCTTCGTCTTCCAGTCGTTCAACCTGGTGCCCACGCTGACCGTGGCGCAGAACGCGGTGCTGCCCCTGGAGTTCGCCGGTCGCCCGGCCGACGACCGGCGGGTACGCGCGCTGCTCGGGCGGTTGGGGCTCGGCGACCGGATCGACCACCGCCCGGCTGAGTTGTCCGGTGGGCAGCAGCAGCGGGTGGCCATCGCCCGCGCGCTGCTCTCCCAGCCGGCGATCATCTTCGCCGACGAGCCGACCGGCGCCCTCGACACCCAGGCCGCGCGCGAGGTGCTCGGCATCCTGCGCGAGGCGGTGACCGTGTCCGGGCAGACGATCGTGATGGTGACGCACGACCCGGTGGCGGCCGCGTACGCCGACTCGGTGGTGTTCTTCGCCGACGGGCGGATCGTGGACCACTTGGCGCGGCCGGACGCGGGGGCGGTGGCCGCGCGGATGGCCCGCCTCTCGGCGAGGGGCGCCGCCTGATGAGCGGCCTGATGAGCTGGAGGCTGGCGTTCGCCACGGTGCGGGCGCACCGGGGGTCGTACCTGGCGTCGGCCGGGGTGACGCTGGCCGGCACCGCGCTGCTCACCGCGTTCGCGAGCCTGCTGGAGACCGGGCTGACGACCGGACGCGACAGCGGATTCCTGATCATGCTGCCCGCGATCCTGGGCGGTTGGACCGTGGCGATCGTGGGGTTCGGGGTGGTCTCGACCGTGTCCCTGACGATCCAGCACAGGGAGCGGGAGCTGGCGCTGCTGCGCGCGATCGCCGCCACCCCGCGGCAGGTCCGGCGGAACGTCGTGCGGGAGACGATGATCGCGGCCGTCCCCGCGATCGCGGCGGGGGTGGCGCCCGGGGTGGGGCTGGGCGCGATCGTCCTCGGGCGGCTGGTCGACGCCGGGCTGGTCGCGGACGGCACCACGGTCCAGGTGGGCTGGCGGGGCGTCGCGCTCGTGGCGGGCATGTCGCTGCTGACCGCGGTGGGGGCCGCCCTGATCTCCAGCCGGCGCGCCGTCTCGATCCCGCCCGTGCGCGCGCTGGCGACGGCGGCCCCGCAGCCCGCGCGGGCTCTGGGCCGCGGCCGGGTGCTCGCCGGGGCGGCGCTGCTGGCCGTGGGGCTCTCGCTGTCCTGCGGGACGCTGTTCATGGAGAACGGCCCGCTGCTGTCGAGCACGGCGGGGCCGGCGGGCGTCGCGGTCGCCGTCGGGCTCGCCCTGCTCAGCCCGGCGGCCCTGCGGCCGGTCAGATTGCTGTCGGAGGCCCGGCTGGGCGCGACCGTGCGGCTGGCCGCGCGCAACCTCCAGGCCGGGGCCCGGCAGGGCGGCGCCGTCGCGGCGCCGCTGATCCTCCTGGTCGGCATCGCCGGGGGGACGCTCTACATGCAGTCCACCGAGGACAGCGTCATCCACGGGGGCGATGACGTGAGCGCGCAGCTCGCTCCGGTGAATTACCTGGTCGTTGCCATGATCATCGCGTTCACGGCGATCGTGGTGGTCAACACCCTGATCGCGGCCACCCGGCGCCGCCGCCGGGAGTTCGGCCTGCTGCGGCTGTCGGCGGCCACCCGGCGGCAGGTGTTGTGGATGGTCGCCGCCGAGGGCGGGATCACGGCGATCCTCGCGGTCGTGCTCGGCACGGTCGCCGTCGCCGCGACGACCGTGCCATACAGCCTGGTCAAGACCGGATCGCCGATCGCCACGGGGCCGGGGTGGATGTACGCCGCCATCGCCGGGGCGGCGCTCCTGCTCGTGTTGGCCGCCACGATCCCGACCGCCGTGTCCGCGCTGCGGGTCCGCCCGGTCGAGGCCCTGAACTCGGTGTGAGCCAGTGTGCCCGGCCGGGCGGAGCCGCCGTCAGGCGGTCATCGCGACCAGGATCCGGCGGGCGCCGGTGAACGGGTCCCGGCCGTGCGCGCACAGCATGTTGTTGATGATCATCAGGTCGCCCTCGCGCCAGGGGAACCCGTACGAGATCTCGTCGTACGCGGCCTTGACGGCGTCGAGGTCGGCGGTGGTGATCGGGGAGCCGTCGGCGAAGTAGGCGTTGCGGGGCAGGTCGGCCTCGCCGTACAGGCTGAGGAGGGCCTCACGGACCTCCTCGTCCAGGCTGCTCACGTGGAACAGGTTGGACTGGTTGAACCAGACCGGCTCCCCGGTCAGCGGCTCGGTCTGCCAGGACGGGCGGTGGTGCCGGGTGCGCAGCCCCTCGTCGGTCCACTCGTACGCCATCCCGTGGTCGGCGCAGTACCGCTCGACCTGGGCCCGGTCGTCGGTCTGGAACGACTCCTGCCAGGACAGGCCGAGCCCCTCGCGGAACGCCCGGGCGTACACGACGCCGGCCGCGAACCGCTCCCGCACCTCCTCCGGGATCGCGCGGAACATCGCGCGGCTGTTGGCGATGGGGGTGGCCCCGCCGGTCGCCGCCACCGTCTCGCAGAAGAAGAACAGGTGCCCGGGCCAGGTGTCCGAGTACGCGTTCTCGTTGTGCATCGGGAGCGGCTGGTCGGCGGGGTACTCCGTGGAGGTGTAGATGGACTCCGTGACCGACGTGCGCGGGGTCGAGCGCTCGGTGTAGCGCAGCGGCTCGCCCCCGACCACCCGGACGATCCGGTCGAACAGCTCCAGGTCGACCGGCAGGTCGCGGAGCAGCACCGCGCCGTGCTCGGCGAGGGCGGCCCGCAGCCCGTCGCGGTGGGCGGTCACCCAGTCGAGGTGGCCGGTCGCGTCCGGGCCGAGGGCGTACACCGTGATGGCGGTGTGGCCGTTGCCCTCGACGCGTCCGGCCACCGACCCCAGCCGGGGCGCCTCAGTGGGGGTGACTCCGGTCATGATTCGCTGCTTCCTTTCACGAGGCTGAGGCGACGCTGCCTCTCCTGCATACCGATGAGGTCGTCGGGGAGGGAGTCCGGCACCTCGGTGTCGAAGCGCCTCAGCAGCCGGATCGTGGACGCGCTGATGGTGACCGCGGCCATCATCAGCGCGAAGACGATGTACGTGAGGCCCACGCCCCGGCTCTCACCGACGCCGATGACGGCGCCGACCGTGTCGGCGAGCGCGCCGCCCGGCTGCAACATGGGGTTGAACAGGGACGTGGCCACCGGCGCCAGCACGGCGAACCCGATCGGCAGGGTGGACCACGAGAGCGCCTGGTTGAGCGCGAGCACGCGCCCGTGGAACCGCTGCGGCACCTTGACCTGGATCAGCGTCACGTAGATGCCCTGGGAGATCGTCATCGACATGGCGAGGAGGAAGATGCCGGTCACGACCACGGCCAGGGACGGCCGCAGACCCATCACCAGGCAGCCGACCGCCATGCCGAGGTTGCCCAGGAACACGCCGATCATCCGGCGCTTGCGCGGGCCGCCCCACAGCGCCATCACGATGCCGCCGGCCACCGCGCCGATCGCCTCCGCCACCGACACCTGCGCCACCTGGTCGACCGTGCCGAACGAGAGCGTCAGCGGGACGGTCAGCACCAGGGCCGGACCCAGGAAGATGTTCGCGATCGCGAAGTAGATCACCATCGACCGGAAGCCACGCATATGCCAGGAGAACCGCAGACCTTCCGCGATCGAGGTCAGCAGCGGCTCCTTGCGGCGGAACCCGAGCGTGTCGGGGAAGCGGATCACCAGCAGCACCGCGAGAGCGAACACGTAGCTCGCCATGTCGATGGCGAGGATGCCGGGCAGACCGATCGCGACGTACAGACCGGCGCCCAGCAGGGGCGCGAACAGCATCGCGAAGCCGTTGGTGAGCTGCGTGAGGCCGATCGCGTGGCCCAGGTAGCGCTTGGGCACGAGCTGCGGCACCGCGGTCTGGAAGGCCAGTCGTTGGTACGTGCCCGCCATCGAGTTGATCGGCAACAGCAGGTAGATGATCCACAGGTCCAGCCGTCCGGTCCACAGCAGCAGCGCGATCGTGAGCTGGACCACGCCGGCCACGCCGCTCGCGGTGATCATGACGCGGCGCCGGTCGAACCGGTCGATGAGCGGCCCGGCGATCGGCATCATCGCCACACCGCAGATCAGCGTCAGCGCCCACAGCAGACCGAGGTCGGTCACCGACCCCGTACCGGCGAACAGCCACACCGGAACCGCGAAGCCGGTCAGCGCCGATCCGGTCGCCGAGATGAGCTGGCCGATCGCGACGCTGAGGAAGCGGCCGCCGCTCGGCTGCACCGCCGGCTTCTTCTCGGCCGTCCCCGGCTCGGCCGGGTAGTGCGTGTCGTTCACCGCCCATCCCGAGTCCGGGCCCCTGGCGGCCTCGCCGTACTCGGAGGTGTTGCGCCGGGCCATCGCCGGATGGACCTTCGTGACGATCTCGGCCAGTTCCTCCGCGCGGTGCTTGAGGAAGAAGTGGCCGGCCTGGTCGAGCACCACCAGTCCGCTGGTCTCGGTCAGGAACTCCCACTCCCGGTACCGCTCGGTGTAGTAGTCGGTGACCGGGTCCTCCGAGCCGACGATCGAGATGATCGGGGCGGACATCGGCTCCGGGTGCTGGTCGAGCAGCGTCGTGAAGTACTCCTCGGAGGCCCGGGAGTCGGCCCGCATGTTCGCGATGATCCGGTCCGCCTGCTCCGGGTCCAGCTCGTCGGTGTCGACGCCCATGCCCTTGAGCCAGTTGGCGTACTCGCGGTTGCTGCGCAGCTTCTCCAGCCGGGCGCGCAGGGTGCCGATGACGCCCTTGAGCCGGGCGAACGGGAACATCGCGCCGATGTAGACGGCGTCCACGTCACGGCCCGACTCGGTCAGCTTCCGCGCCACGCCGACCGCGATGGCGCTGCCGACGCCGCAGTGGCCGTACAGGACCAGGGGGCCCTCGACCCGTTCCCTGACCTCCGCCACAATCCGGTCGACCAGCTCGTGGAAGGGCACCGCCTCCTCGTTCAGCCCCACGTCGTGGCCCGGGATGGCCACCGAGTACAGCGCGTTCCCCGCGGGCAGCGCGTCGGCGAGGGGCTGGTAGACGATCGCGCTGCCTCCGCCGTACGGCACGCAGACGTAGGACAGGGTGCGCGTGGCGCCCTTCGGGGTCAGCTCGTACAGCAGCGGCTGCGGCCCGTCCGCCGCGTCACTGCCGGCGTCGATGAACACGGCCAGCTCGCGGATGGTGCGGTTCTGGAACAGGTCCATCACGCCGACCGGACGGCCGGTGCCGTCGGACGCCTTGCGGATGCGGGCCACCACCTGGGTGGCGAGCAGCGAGTGGCCGCCGGAGTCGAAGAAGTCGTCGTGGACGCCGATGCGCTCCACGCCGAGCACCTCGGTCCAGATCGTGGCCAGCATCCGCTCGGTGGCGGTCTCCGGCTCGACCAGCTCGGTGGAGGCGTCGCGGGTCGCCTGCGGGGCGGGCAGCGCCTTGCGGTCGAGCTTGCCGTTGGGCGACAGCGGCAGCGCGTCCAGCGTGACGAACGCCGTCGGCACCATGTAGTCGGGCAGGCCCTGCTTGAGCGCGGCCCGCAGCTCGGTGACGTCGATCTCCGCCTCGCCGGCCGGGGTCAGGTAGGCGACCAGCCGCTTGTCCCCGGGGGTGTCCTCGCGGACGATCACGACCGCGTCGGCGACCTCGTCGCGCTCGCGCAGCGTCGTCTCGATCTCACCCAGCTCGATGCGCAGGCCGCGCAGCTTCACCTGGTGGTCGATCCGGCCCAGGAACTCAAGGTTCCCGTCGGCGCGCCAGCGCGCCAGGTCGCCCGTGCGGTACAGCCGGCCGCCCAGCTCGGGGCCGAACGGGTCGGGGACGAACCGCTCCGCGGTGAGCGCCGGGCGGCGGTGGTAGCCCCGGGCCACGCCGACGCCGCCGATGTGCAGCTCGCCGGGTACGCCGAGCGGCGCCGGGTTCCCCCGCCCGTCCAGGACGTAGAGCCGGATGTTGTCGATCGGGGCACCGATCGGCAGCGTGACCGCGCCCTCCAGCGCCTCGGGGCTGCAGTGCCAGGAGGTGACGTCGATGGCCGCCTCGGTCGGGCCGTACAGGTTGTGCAGCTCGCAGCCGGGGAGCACGGAGGTGAACGTGACCGCGGTGGCCACGGGCAGCTCCTCGCCGCTGCAGATCACCCGGCGCAGCGCGGTGCAGCCCTTCGCCGCGTCCTCGTCGTCGGAGAGGAACACCCCCAGCATCGAGGGGACGAAGTGGGCGGTGGTCACGCCTTCGCTGATCAGCAGCTCGCGCAGGTAGGCCGCGTCCTTGTGGCCGCCCGGCTTCGCGAGCACCAGCCGCGCGCCGGTGAGCAGCGGCCAGAAGAACTCCCAGACCGACACGTCGAAGCCGGCCGGCGTCTTCTGCAGCACGACGTCGTCGCCGCCGAGCTGATAGGTGCGCTGCATCCACTCCAGCCGGTTGACGATGCCGCGGTGGGTGTTCGGCACGCCCTTCGGCCGGCCGGTCGAGCCGGAGGTGTAGATGACGTACGCCGGGTTGCGGGAGATGACGGGGGCGCCGGGGTCGCCGGCGGACCGGCCAGTGGATTGACCCGCCCACTCGGCGGGGTCGTCCAGATCCAGGATGACCGCGTCGGTGGCCGGGACGCTCTCCCGCAGGCGGCCCAGGGTCAGCACCACGGGCGCCTGGGCGTCCTCGATCATGAACTGCAGCCGGTCGGCCGGGTACTCGGGGTCGAGCGGCAGGTAGGCGGCGCCCGCCTTGAGCACGCCGAGCAGCGCCACCACCAGTTCGGCCGAGCGCTCGGCGAAGACGCCGACCAGCGTCTCCGGTCCCGCGCCCAGGTCACGCAGCCGGTGCGCCACCCGGTTCGCCCGCTCGTTCAGCTCCGCGTACGTCAGGTCGCGGCCCTCGAAGGTCACCGCGACGGCGTTCGGGGTACGGGCGACCTGCTCCTCGATCCGGCCGTGCAGCGTCGCCGCCTCGTCCAGCTCGGCGGTGGTGTCGTTCCACCCGTCCACCAGCAGCGTCTGCTCGGCGGCGTCCAGCATCGGCAGCTCGGACACCCGGAGGGCCGGGTCGGCGGTGACGGAGCGCAGGAGGGTGACGAACCGCGTCGCCATCCGCGCCACGGTCGCCTCGTCGAACAGCGCCGTGTTGTAGACGAACTTGACGATCAGGCCGTCGCGGATCTCGATGACGTGCAGCTCGATGTCGAAGCGGGTGGACCGCAGGTCCATCGGCAGCCACTCGAAGCCCAGGTCGGACTCGCCCGCCTCCGAGATGCGGCCCATCTGGTAGTTCTGCAGCGCGAACATCGCCTGGAACACCGGAGGCCTGCTGACGTCGCGCGGCACGCCGAGCGCGTTGACGAGCTGCTCGAACGGCACCTCCGCGTGGTCGAAGGCGTCCAGGACGCCCACCCGGGTGCGTTCGAGGTACTCGTCGAAGGTCGGGTCGTCGTCGAGCCGGGCGCGCATCGGCAGCATGTTGATGAACATGCCGATGACGTTCTCCAGCTCCGCCAGCGATCGGCCCGCGGACGAGGAGCCGACCGCGAAGTCGTCCTGGCCCGAGTGCCGCGACAGCAGCACCTGGTAGGCCGCGAGCAGCGTCATGAACAGCGTCGTGCCGCGCGCTCTGGACAGCCGGTTGACCGCGTCGGCCAGCTCGGCGTCCACCTGCACGGTGTGCCAGTCGCCGTCGAACACCTGGGTCGCCGGACGCGGGCGGTCGGCGGGCAGCTCCAGGGCCGGCACCCCGGCCAGCCGCCCGCTCCAGAAGTCCAGCTGCCGGTCCAGCTCCGGCCCGGTCTGGGTCTGCCGCTGCCACTGCGCGAAGTCGCCGTACGAGACCGGCAGGGCGGGCAGTGCGGCCCCGGCCCCGGACCGGCCCGCGTGGTAGGCGGCGGCCAGGTCGCGCAGCAGCAGGTCCACCGACCAGCCGTCGCTGACGATGTGGTGGGTGCTGACCAGCAGGCGGTGGTCGTCGTCGGCCAGCCGGACCAGCAGGGCGTGCAGCAGCGGCCCCTCGACCAGGTCGAACGGCTCGGCGGCGGCCGCGTCGATCAGCGCCTGGGCGGCGGCCTCGTCGTCCGCCGTGACGACGCGCAGCGGCACCGTCACGGACTCCTCGACCCGGACCGTCGGCCGCCCGTCGGCGTCGGCCGGGAAGCGCATCCGCACCGCCTCGTGCCGGACGGGCAGCGTCTGCAGCGCCTGTTCGAGCAGCTCGACGTCGACCTGCCCGGTGAGCCGCATCGGAACCGGGATGTTGTACTGGCTGGTGCCCGGAGCGAACTGCTCCATGAACCAGACCCGCTCCTGCTGGTAGGACAGAGGCGGGGCGGCGCCCTCCGGCCGCGGCTGCACCGTGGTGGTGGCGCGCCGGCGGAGCCGCTGCTCCAGCAGCGCGCGGCGCGCGGCGGACGGAGAGGTCTGCGCGGGCGTCGTCATGATGTGCCGTCGCCTTCCGATGCGAGCATCCGCTCGACATCCTCATCGCTGAGCTGGTCGAGGTCCTCGGACAGCCGCCGCTCGATCTCGGCCGCGAGGTCCTCGACGGTGGTGTAGGAGAACAGACCCCGGACCGGGATGTCGATCTCGATCTGGCCGCGGATCCGGGCGATGGCCCGGATCGCCAGCAGGGAGTTGCCGCCCAGCTCGAAGAAGTCGTCGGTGGCCCCGATCTTCTCCACGCCGAGCAGTTCGGCGAAGACCTCGGCCACCAGCTCCTCGGCCGCAGTGCGCGGCTCGACGTACTCGCTCTCGCCGGGCGCGGCGACCGGCGCGGGCAGCGCGGCGTGGTCGAGCTTGCCGTTGGCGGTCAGCGGCAGGACGTCGAGCACCACGTACGCCGACGGCACCATGTGCGCGGGCAGGGCGGCGGCGAGCGCGTCGTTCACCGCGGCGACGTCCACGTCGGCGACGTCCGCGGCGGACCCCGGCTCGCCGACCAGGTAGGCGACCAGGCGCTTGCCCTCGACGGCGTCCTCGCGCACGCTGACGGCGGCGTCGCGCACGCCGGGCTGGGCGCGCAGTGCCGTCTCGATCTCGCCCGGCTCGATGCGGTAGCCGTGCAGCTTGATCTGGTCGTCCGCGCGGCCGATGTACTCCAGGATCCCGTCCGCGCGGCGGCGCGCCAGGTCGCCGGTGCGGTACATCCGGGCGCCGGCCGGGCCGAACGGGCACGGCAGGTACGCGGCGGCGGTGGCGCCGGGCCGGTTCAGGTAGCCGCGGGTCACCTGCGGGCCGGCCACGTACAGCTCGCCCACCACGCCGGTGGGCACCGCACGCAGGCCGCCGTCCAGCACGTACGCCGCGACGCCGGGGGCCGGACGGCCGATGGGCACCGAGCCCGCCCGGTCGACCGGCAGCTCCTCGCCCGGCGTGACCCGCGCCAGCACGCAGCCGACGGTGGCCTCGGTGGGGCCGTACTCGTTGACGACGGCGACGCCGGGGTGCCGCCGCCGGAACGCGGCGACCGCGTCGGCGGGGAGTGCCTCGCCTCCCAGCACCACGTCGGCCTCCGGGGCGACCCGGTCCGGCAGCGCGGCGAGCAGCGCCAGGTGGCTGGGCGTGACCTTGAGGAACGTGGCCAGGCCGGCCCCGTCGCCGCCCGGCTCCTCGTCCAGGGCGGCGAGCCGCACCGAGCCCCCGACCGTCAGCGGCCCGAACAGGGCGGTCACGGTCAGGTCGAAGGAGATGGGGGAGTGCAGCAGCGCCTGCCCGGCCAGGCCGGGGTAGGTCGCGCCCGCCCACCCGAGGTAGGCGGCCACCGAGCCGTGCTCGACCGCGACACCCTTCGGGGTGCCGGTCGAGCCCGAGGTGTAGATGACGTACGCGACCGCGTCCGGCGTGGGCGCGTCGCCCGCCGTCCCGGCCGATACGGCGGGCCACTCGGCGGGCTCGTCGATCGCGAGCACGACCGGCTCCGCGCCGCTCTGCCCGATCTTCCGCCCGGTCTCCCGCACGGTGTCGAGCAGGTGCTTCCGGGTGAGGACCAGGCCGGCGCCAGAGTCGCCCAGCATGTACGCCACCCGGTCGGCCGGATAGGCCGGATCCACCGGGACGTACCCCGCCCCGGCCTTCCACACGCCGAGCAGCGCGGGCAGCAGCTCCAGGCAGGGCTCGGTGCAGACCGCGACCAGCGACTCGGGGCCGGCGCCGGAGCCGCGCAGCCGCTCCGCCACCCGCCCGGCGGCCTCGTTCAGCTCCGCGTACGTCAGCCGCCGGTCACCGGCGACCACCGCGACCGCGTCGGGGGTGCGCGCGACCTGCTCCTCGACCATGCGGAGCGCCGTCGCGGCGCGCGGGGCGAGCGGCTCGCCCGTGCTCGCCGCGAGCAGCGCGGCACGCTCGGCGCCGTTTACGAGCGGCAGGTCGCCGATCGCGGTGCCGGGGTCGGCCACCCCGGCGTCCAGGACGCGCAGGTAGCGGGCGACGAACGCCTCCGCCGTCTCCTTGTCGAACAGGTCGGTCCGGTACAGCAGGCGGCTGGTGCCCGTGGTCAGGTCGAAGGCGAGGTCGTCCTTCGAGGTCGTGTACGGGATCGGCTCGATGCCCGAGTCGGGGATGTAGTTGAAGCCGATCTGGTACAGCGGCTGCGCCCCCGGGTCCCGCGGCGGGGCGACCGCCTCCACGACCGCCTGGAACGGGACCCGGCCGTTCTCCATCGCGTCGAGCACCGTGGCGCGCACCCGGCCGAGCAGGTCGGCGAACGTCGGATCGCCGCCCGCGTCCGCCCGCACCACGAGCTGGTTGACGAACATGCCGATCAGCCCGGTGACCTCGGGCAGCTCGCGCCCGCTCATGGTCACGCCGACCACCGTGTCGTCCTCGCCGGACAGCCGCGACAGCAGCGCGACATACGCGGTGAGGAACACCATGAACGGCGTCGCGCCGGAGTGGCGTCCCAGCGAGGCGGCCCGCTCCCGCACCCCCTCGGGGATCGTGAAGCGGACCTCGTCACCGGCGTAGCCGAGCCGGGCCGGCCGGGGCCGGTCGGCGGGCAGGGAGTGGACGGCGGGCAGCCCGGCCAGGCGCGTGCGCCAGTACTCCACCTGCCCGGCCGTCGCCTCGTCGCCGATCCGGTCCCGTTGCCAGGACGCGAAGTCGGCGTACTGGATCGGCAGCTCGGGCAGCCCGGCGGCCCCGGCCAGCCCGGCCGGGGCGACCGGCTCGCCGCCCTCGTCCGCCCTGGCCGCGGCGGCGGCGCAGAGGCGGGCCGTCTCCTTCTGCAGGATGACCGCCGAGGTGGCGTCGAACACGGCGTGGTGGATCACGAAGGTGACCACCCAGCGGGCGTCCTTGGCGCGGACCGCCGTCACCCGCCACATCGGGGCGCGGTCGGTCGGGATCGGCTCGCTGTTGGCCGCCTGGATGTGGCCGAGCGTCCGGGCCCTGCGCTCCTCCTCGGGGAGTCCGCGCAGGTCGTACACCCGGATGTCGGGGGTGATCCCGGCGTGCACGACCTGGCGGAGGGTGCCGTCCACGACCCGGAGGGACGTGCGCAGCACCTCATGCCGCTCGGCGAGCGCCGTCAGCGCCGCCTCGATCGCGTCCGCCTCGATCGCGTACGGGATCTCGACCGGGCACGGCAGGTTGAACACCGGCGAGCCCGGGTCCATCTGGTCGGCCAGCCAGATCCGTTCCTGGCCGAAGGAGGCGGGCGCCTCCCATTCCTTGGCGGTCACCATGGTCACCCACCCTGGCGGAGGCTGAGTGGCCGCATGTCGGTCCACACGGTCTCGATGTGGTCCAGGCACTCCTGCTTGGCTCCGCCGAACCCGGCGTCGTGCCATCCGGCGGGGAGGGTCCGCCCGGCGGGCCAGATCGAGTACTGCTCTTCGTCGTTGCGTACGACGACGTACTGCTCGTCGGTCATGGTTCCTGCCTCGTTCGTCGAATGTCTGCTGCCGCGGCGACCTCGGGCGTGGCCCGGGGAGAGGAGGTCATCGACGGTCCAGCTTGGGGATGGTGGTGCCGGCGGCCTGGCCCTGGCCGCTCGTGCCGGCCGCGGCCGGGGACTGCTCGGCGTCGGCGGAGGCGCGCAGCCGCTCGACGACGACCGCGAGCTCGGCCACGGTGGGTGACTCGAACAGGCTGCGCATCGGCAGCTTCACGCCGACGGCCTTGCGCAGCGAGGCGATGAGCTGCACCGCGATCAGGGAGTTGCCGCCGAGCGCGAAGAAGTCGTCGTCGATCCCGACTTCGGACACGCCCAGGCCGTCGCTCCACACCTGGGCGATGGTGGCCTCCAGCTCGTTGCGCGGCATCGCGAGGTCGCCGGACGCCGCCCGCTCGCCCACGTTCTCGTCGCCGCCGGCGACGGTGTCGGTGGTCCGGGACCTGGCCCGCTCGGCGAGCTCGGCCACCGGCAGCGGGTTGATCACGACCTGCGAGCCGAGGCCGCCGGCCAGGACCCGGCGGAACGCCTCGGCGCCGTCCACGGGGGAGATGCCGTCCCCGCTCGTCCCGGCTCCGGCCGGGGCCGCGGGCGCGGCGGCCGGAGCGTCGCCGGCCAGGTTGCCGGCGACGGCGTCGCGGTCCACCCGGCGGAGCACGAAGTCGGCGATCTCGACCAGCACCCGGCCGTTCTCGTCGAACAGCGTCAGGTCGGCCGACACCACGTCGTCGCCTCCGTCGGCGTACCGCAGGTGGCTCCAGAACCGCGCGGGCAGCGCCTCGCGCACCCGCACCTGGCCGTAGGAGAGCGGCAGGTAGCTGCCCTCCCCGCGTCCTTCTCCGAACGCGGTGGCCACGTCGAGCAGGGCCGGGTGCAGCACCCAGCGCTCCAGGTCGGCCGCGGCCGCCTCGGGCGCGATGATCCTGGCCAGCTCCTCGTCCCGGCCGACGTGGTGCTCGCCGAGGGCGTCCCACCGGGGGCCGAAGGTGAGCATGCTGGTCCGGCCGCCCTCGGCGTCGTGACCGGCCGCCTTCGCCCGGCAGCGCGCCACGATCGCCGCGGCGTCCACCTCGGCGGCGGCCTCGGGACGCACCCACCCGGCGGAGCCGCGCACGTGGACCGCGGAGCGGCCCGCCGTACGGCTGGTCACCCGGAACTCGGCGCCCTCCGGCGTGCCGTTCAGCTCCACCCGGTACTGCGCGGTGGCCCCGTCGGCGACGGAGAACGGCTCCAGGAACGCCACGTCCCGCAGCTCCACGATGTGGTCGGCGTCCGGAGCGGTCAGGCAGGCGGCGACGGCGGCGCGGACCGACTCCAGGTGGCCGGTGCCGGGCACCACCGGAACCCCGCCGATGCGGTGCTCGTCGAGCATCCAGTGCGTGCCGGCCGACACCAGGCCGTGGCACTCGGCCTGCCCGTCCTCGCCGGTCAGGCGGGTGGAGACCACCGGGTGGTCCACCGCCTGGGCGACCCCGCCGCGCGCGGCGCGCAGGCCCTCGGGCGCGGTCACCTCGACGGCCATGCCGACCTCGGTCCAGCCGCCCCAGTTCTGCGAGACGACCGGCGCCTGCCAGCCGTGCGCGCCCTTGGCGTAGGCGTCGAGGAAGTTGTTGGCCGCGCAGTAGTCGACCTGGCCGAAGCCGCCGACCACCGAGGTCACCGAGGAGCAGAGCGCCACCCAGTCGAGCGGGAGGTCGCCGAACGCCTCGGACAGGGCGAGCGTGCCGGCGATCTTGGGAGCCAGCACCGCGGTGGCCACGGCGCGCTCCTTGACCTCGGCCATGCCGCCGCCGGGCAGACCCGCGGCATGCACGATGCCGTCCAGGCCGCCGAACTCGGCCTCGACCCGCTCGCGCGCCGCGCGCAGCGCGGCCGGGTCGGTGACGTCGGCCGCCAGCACCAGCACCTGGGCGCCGGCCTCCTCCATCCGCCGGATGGCGAGGATGGCCCGTCCGGTGCGGTCGGCGCCGCCGTGCACCGCGAGGTGGGCGTCCCACTCCTCGCGCGGCGGCAGGCCGCCCCGGCTGAGCAGCGCCAGCCGGGCGCGGGAGCGCCGCGCGAAGTCCTCGGCGAGGGTGATGCCGATGCCGCCGACGCCACCCGTGATCAGGTAGCGGCCGCCCTCGCGGACCGCCGGCGCCGCGGCGTCCTCCTCGCCCAGCGGCACCTGCGCGTAGCCGAGCGCCCAGCGGCGGCCGCCGCGCAGCGTCACCTCACGCTCGTCGGCCGGGCGCAGCAGCTCGGCGACGATGTCGGCGGTACGGGCCGGGCTCGCCTGCGGGTCGGCGTCGATGTGCCGCACGGTCAGGCCGGGCAGTTCCAGCGGCACCACCCGGGTGATGCCGGCGAGGGTGGCGTGCTCGGGACGCGACGGCTCGCCCTGCGCGTCGGTGGTGCCCGACGACACGATGTCGAGGCGGACGCCGTCGGCGGTCCCCGCTCCGGCGAGGGACTGCACCAGGCTCAGCACGCTGAAGAAGCCGCGCTCCTGCGCCTCCCAGGTGGCGGCGATGTCGCCGTTCGCGGGCGCGCCGTCCAGCGCCAGGGCGTGGACGATCGTGACCGGCGCGGCCGCGCCGCCCTCCGGCGTGCCGAGGCCGGCGAGCAGCGCCTCGTGGTCGCCGAGCCCGGCGACCCGTACGGCGGTGCCCCGGTCGCGCAGCGCGGCGACCAGCTCCTCGCCGCGCGGCCCGTCGGCCAGCACCAGGCACGTGCCGAGCTCGGCCCTGCGGGTGTCCGGGGCGAGCTGGCGCCAGGTCGGCACCGCGAACCACTCGCCCAGCGGCAGCGGTCCGCGCCGCCGCGGCGCCGCGGCGACGGCCTCCTGGTCCACCGGGTCGGCGTCGATCCAGTACCGGCGCCGCTCGAACGGGTAGACCGGCAGCGGCACCCGCTGCCCCGCGCCGCCGAACCCGGTCTCCGACCCGGCCGCCAGCGGCACTCCGGCGGCCCACAGCGCGCCGGCGGCCTCGTAGGCGGTGACGACGTCCCCGGCGCGCTCGCCGGGCCCGGGCAGGGTGGGCAGCGGCACCGGCGCGCCCTTCGGGAGCTGCATCCGGGCCAGCCCGGCGAGCTGCCGGCCCGGTCCGCACTCGACCAGCAGCGGCGGCGTGTCGCCGTACTGGGCGAACAGCCCGGCCACGCACGCGCCGAACCTGACCGGCTGCCGCAGGTGGTCGGCCCAGTAGGCCGGGTCCGTCGCCTGCTCGGCGGTGATCGGCAGGCCGGTGACGTTGGACCAGAACGGCAGGCTCGGGGCCTGGCGCGGCACCGAGGCCACCAGCGCGGTGAATTCGGCGAGGATCGGGTCCATCATCGCCGAGTGGAAGGCGTGCGAGGTGCGCAGCGCCTTGCAGCCCACCTTCTCCGCCTTCAGCGTCGCGGCGAACGCCTCGATCGCGTCCACGGGGCCCGCGACCACGCAGGTGCCGGGGCCGTTGACGGTCGCCACCGACACGCCCTCCGGCAGCCGCCCGGCCAGCTCCGACTCGTCCCGCTGGACGGCGAGCATCGCCCCCGGCGGCATCGACTGCATCAGCGCGCCCCGGGCGGCGACCAGGCGCACCGCGTCGGGCACCCGGAAGACCCCGGCGACGGTCGCGGCGGCGTACTCGCCGATGGAGTGGCCGATCATCGCGGCCGGGCGCACGCCCCAGCTCTGCCACAGGCGGGCCAGCGCGTACTCGACCGTGAACAGGGCCGGCTGGGTGTAGCGCGTCTGCCGCAGCAGCTCATCGGCCTCGGAAGCGGCCTCGGAAGCGGATTCGGAGGCGCCGACTGGGCCGCTTTCGGAGCCGGCGAACATCAGGTCGCGCAGGTCGAGGCCGAGGTGCTCGGTGAACAGGTTCGCGCACTCGTCCACGGCGGCGGCGAACACCGGCTCGGCGCGATACAGCTCGGCGCCCATGCCCGCGAACTGCGCGCCCTGCCCGGAGAACAGGAAGGCGACGGGGGGGACGGTGCCGGCCTCACGCTTGCGCAGCCGCTTGCGGTCGCGCAGCGCGGCGACCGCGTCGGCCCGGTCGGCCGCGACCACGGTGGCGCGGTGGGGGTACTCGAGGCGGCCGACGCGCAGCGTGTGCGCCACGTCGGCGAGGTTGAGGCCCTCATTGGTGTCGAGGTGGCCGGCGAGCCGCTCCACCGCCGTGTCCAGGGCGGTCGGGGTCTTGGCCGACACCTGCAGCAGGTGCGCGGGCCGGGGCGCGCGCGAGGGGAGGGTGTCGGGCGCCTCTTCCAGCAGGACGTGCGCGTTGGTGCCGCCGATGCCGAAGGAGCTCACCCCGGCGCGGCGCGGGACGCCGTCGGTCTGCCACTTGCCCAGCGTGGACGCCACGTAGAACGGCGTCTTCTCGAACTCGATCGCCGGGTTGGGCCGCTCGAAGTTGATGGTCGGCGGGATCACCCCGTGTTCGACGGCGAGCACGGTCTTGATCACGCTGATGATGCCCGCGGCCTGGCTGAGGTGGCCGATGTTGGACTTGACCGAGCCGATGGCGCACCAGCTGTGGTCCCGCGCCCCCTGCCCGTACACCGCGCTCAGGGCGGCGACCTCGATCGGGTCGCCCACCGCGGTGCCGGTGCCGTGCGCCTCGACGTAGCCGATGGTGCGCGGGTCGATGGCCGCGAGTCCGATCGCCTGGGCGACGACGGCGGCCTGGCCGTCCACGCTCGGCGCGGAGAAGCCGACCTTGGTCGCGCCGTCGTTGTTGATCGCGTTGCCGCGCACGACGGCCCGGATGTGGTCGCCGTCGGCGATGGCGTCTTCGAGCCGCTTGAGCACGGCGACGCCGACGCCGCTGCCCCAGACGGTGCCGTTCGCGCCCGCGTCGAACGGCCGGCAGTGGCCGTCGGGGGAGGTGAAGCCCTCCACCCCGATGTAGCCGGTGGCCGGCGGGTGCTCCAGGTTGACCCCGCCCGCCAGGGCCATGTCGCACTCGCCGCCGCGCAGCGCCTCGCAGGCCATGTGGAACGCGACCAGTGACGTGGAGCACGCGGTGTGCAGGGTCAGGCTGGGCCCGCGCAGGTTCAGCCGGTACGACACGTTGGTGGCGACGTAGTTCGGCGAGTTGGCGGTGGCCAGGCCGATGCCGTGGCGGGTCTCCCACACCTTCTTGTTGCGGGCCAGGTTCTCCCACAGGTACTGGTTGCCGCCGGTGCCCGCGTACACGCCGATGTCGCCGGCGTAGCGCATCGGGTCGGTGCCGGCGTCGTTCAGGGCGGCGTAGCACGACTCGAGGAACAGCCGGTGCTGCGGGTTGAGGATCTCCGCCTCACGCGTGGTGAGGCCGAACAGGCCGGCGTCGAACTGGTCGTACCCCTCGACGTACGGCGCCTTGGACACCCAGCTCGGGTCGTCGACGTCCTCCTCGGTGACGCCTCTGGCCACCTGCTCCTCGCGGGTGAAGGTGGTGATGGACTCCACACCGTCGACCAGGTTGCGCCAGAACTCCTCGAGGTCGGCGGCCCCGGGCACGCGGGCGGCCATCCCCACGATGGCGATCGGTTCGACGCCCTCGTCGGTGATGTCACTCATGGTCGTTCTCCTGTCCGGTGGTGCTGGAGGCGCGTCGTGGGCGCCGGGTGCGGTTTCGCCGCGCCTCGGCCCTGGAGGCGGCGCGGGCGATTTCGGGGTTGACGGCCTCGGTGGGGCCGCCGGTGTCGTCCGCCTGGGCGTCCAGGTGGGCGGCGAGGGTGCGGATGTTCGGATGGCGGAAGAGCTCCACCATGCGCAGGTCGCGGCCGAGCCAGGTGCGCAGGCGGGCGTGGACGGCGGCGATCGCGAGCGAGTTGCCGCCGATGTCGAAGAAGTTGTCGTCGGGGCCGAAGCCGTCCCGTTCCAGGACCTCGCGCCAGATCGTGGCGATCAGCGCTTCGGTGGCGGCGGTCCCGGCCCCCGCGGGCGGGAGCGGCGCAGCCGCCTCCGTGACCCGCATCGCGCCGGGCGCGGCCTCCGGCGAGAGCTGCTCCGGCAGGGCGACCGAGCCCGCGGGGACCGCCGGGTTCGCCGCCAGCGCGCCGACCACGTTCGCGTAGTCGGCGAGCATCGCGTCGATCCTGGCCGCGTCGAAGAGGTCGGGGTTGTAGAGGAACTCGACCTCGAACCCGTCGCCGCGCTCCGTCACGTAGACGGTCAGGTCGAACGGCGAGCCCGGCTTGTCGACCTCGATCTCCTCGCCGCGCAGCCCCGGGAGGTCCAGCCGCGGCTCGGTCAGGTTCAGCACGTTGAACATGACCTGCGTGAGCGGGGCGTGGGACGGGTCTCGCGCGATGCCGAGCTTCTCGACCACCCGCTCCAGCGGCGCGGCCGGATGCGCGGCCACGTCCATCAGCTCGCGGGTGGCCAGCCGCACCTGGGTGGCGAAGTCGGCCTGGTCGTCCGAGCGCAGCCGCAGCGGCACCATGTCGATGAAGAACCCGACGAGGTCGTCGAAGGCGGCGACCCGCCGGTCGGCGACGACCGCGCCGATCACGTTGTCGGCGGAGCCGGTGAGCCGGTGCAGCAGCCGCCCGAGCCCGGCCAGCAGCACGCCCGCCGGGGTCGCGCCGAGGTCGGCGGCGAGCGCGCGTACGGCGGCGCCGGTCTCGGCCGGGAGCTCCAGGCGTGCCTCCGCGCCCCGGTAGGTCTGCTCCGCCGGACGGGGCCGGTCGCGGGGCAGGTCCAGCACGGTGGGCGCGTCGCGCAGGTGCTCGGTCCACCAGACGAGGTCCGCCGCGCCGTCGCGCAGGTCACGGTCGGCCCGCCACACGGCGTAGTCGGCGTACGACGCGCGCAGCGGCGGCAGGTCCGTCGCCCGGTCCTCGACGAGGGCGGTGTACGCGGCGGCGAGATCGGTGTAGAGCGTGTCCCTGGACCAGCCGTCGAACACCGCGTGGTGCAGGGTCAGCGCCAGCACGTGCTCGTCCCGGCCCAGCGCGTACAGCCAGGCCCGCCACGGGTTCGCGGTGGCCAGGTCGAGCGGCGCGGCCGCGCCGGCGGCGAGCAGCGTCCGCAGCCGGGCGTCCCGCTCGGCCGGGGCGTACCCGCTCAGGTCCACGACGGGGAGGTCCACGTCCGACGGCGGCTCGCACACGGCGTACGGCACGCCGGCCGTCTGCCGGATCCGCCAGCGCAGCACGTCGTGCCGCTCGGCGACCGACCGCAGCGCGGCGCGCAGCGCCCGCCGGTCGAGCGGGCCGTGCAGCCGCTGCGCCAGCGCGATGTTGTACGGCGCCGAGTCGGGCGCGAGCTGGTCCAGGAACCACAGGCGGCGCTGCGGCGGCGCCAGCGTCGGCGGGTTGCCGCGGGTCAGCTCCGGCTCGGTGCGCCGGGTGGCCTTGTCGAACCGCGCCGCGATCTCGGGCAGGGTCCGGCCGGTGAACACGTCGTCCACCGTGACGTCGAGCCCCAGCTCGTCCCGTACGGAGGCGACGAGCCGCATCGCGGTGATCGAGTCGCCGCCGCCGGCGAAGAAGTCCGCGCCGATGCCGAGGCGCCGCCAGATCGCGGCGAGCGTCCGTTCTGTGGTGGTCGTCCCTTCCGCCGCGTCGCCGGCGGGGTGGTCGCCGGCGGGGCGGTCGGCGGCGGCCAGCTCGCGCAGCCTGGCGCGGTCCAGTTTGCCGGAGGCGTTGATCGGCAGCTCGGGCAGGCGCAGTACGCGGGCGGGCAGCATCGCGGCGGTCAGCCGCGAGGCGGCGTGGCCCACGTCGTCCGGCGCGTCCTCCGGGGTGAGGAAGGCGACCAGCTCCACGCCGCCGCCGGCGTGTGGCACCGCCACGACGGCGGCCTGCGTCACCCGCGGATGCTCCTCGAGCACGGCCGCGATCTCGCCCAGCTCGATCCGCTGGCCGCGGACCTTGACCTGGCCGTCGCGGCGGCCGAGGTAGACGAGCCGTCCGTCCTCGGCGTACCTGACCATGTCGCCGGTCCGGTAGAGCCGGGCGCCCGGCTCGCCGGAGAACGGGTCGGGGATGAAGGACGCGGCGGTCAGCCCCGGCCGGTTGAGATATCCGCGGGCCACGCCGGGGCCCCCGATGAGCAGCTCGCCCTCGGCCCCGGGCTCGACCGGCTGGAGCCGCTCGTCCACGACGTAGCAGCGGTGGCCGGGGGTGGGGTGGCCAATCGGCACCGGCGCGGGCTGCGGCGTGGTCAGCGCGCCGCTCACGACCGCCACCGTGGTCTCGGTGGGGCCGTACGTGTTGAGCAGCGTGCGGCCCGGGGTCCCCCACCGGTCGATCAGCGCCGGCGGCACCGCCTCGCCGCCGCACATCACCATCCGCCACTCGGGCAGCGCGGCCGGGTCGAGCAGGGAGAGCACGGCCGGGGTGATGAAGCCCCAGGTGGCCCGGTGCTCGGCGATGAAGCGCCGCAGCCTGGCCGGGTCGACGCGATCCGCGTCGCCGGCCAGGTAAATCGTCGCGCCCACGACCAGGGGGACGAACAGGTCGATGACGATGGGGTCGAAGCCGAGCGAGGTGATCCCGAGCGCGCGGGTGCCGGCGTCGGCGCCGCTGATCTCCACCCATGCGGTGACGAAGCCGAGCAGGTTGCGGTGGGTGTTGAGCACGCCCTTGGGCCGCCCGGTGGATCCGGAGGTGTACAGGGCGTAGGCGAGGTTGTCCGGCCGCGCCGGGCAGGCGAACGGGGCGCCGTTCGGGTCCGCGTCCGGCTGCTCCGTCCCGTCAGGTACGGCGAGTCGCCGCAGGGCGGCGTCGCCCATCGCCTCGCTGACCGCCTCGGCTCCCGCCGGGTCGCACACCACGACGTCCAGGCCGGCGTCGGCGGCCATGTCGAGCAGCCGCAGCCGCGGGCCGGCCGGGTCCAGCGGCACGAAGCAGCCGCCCGCCAGCAGCACGCCGAGCACCGCGACGACCAGCGCGGGCCGCCGTTCCAGGCAGACGCCGACCCGGGCCTCCGGGCGGACGCCGAGCGCGCGGAGCCGGGAGGCCAGCAGCGCGGCCCGGCTGACCAGCTCGGCGTACGTGATCTCCTCGCCCCACTGTGCGACCGCGATCGCGTCGGGCACGGTGCGCGCCCGCTCCAGGATCATGTCGACGACGGTGGGCCCGGTGAGGGGCGGCCGGTCGCTCATCGCGCGCCGCCGGGGACGAGCGGGTCGGTGATCTGCAGGCGGAACTCGCTGAAATAGCGGTCGCCGCGGTGGTCGGGGACCCAAGCCTGGTCAGAGGTGGGAAGGGCCTCGCTGACGGTGAGGGTGATGTCCGGTCCGGCGGTGCGGAGCATGGTGCACAACACGCCGACGTAATGGGGACTGGTGAGGTCGAAGTAGCAGGGTTTCACTTCGCTGCCGATCTTGATGAATACCCGGTCGGGCAGGTTGAGACGGTTTCGCCAGGCACGGGTGGCGAGGTAGCGTCCGCGCTCGTCGGTGATGCCGGCGAGCCCGGTTTCGCTGATGGTGGTGCGCCAGGTTTCGCGGGAGACGACGAGCCGGTCGATGGTGATCCGGGGGGTGTGCTCCCGCGGCGTGGTGATCTTGAAGGCGTCGACGGCGAGCGTGCTCAGCATCTCGGAGAACATCTCGAGCAGTGGCCAGCGGTGCCCGTCGGGGGCGGTGGCGATCAGGGCCCCGCCCTCGTCGGTGACGACGACGGAGGTGGCGGGCAGCAGCCGTTCGGGTTCGGTGCAGCGCCCCGGGGCGAACCCGAGCCGCCGGTCGGTGGTGCCGGTCAGCGACTGCGTGACCCGGCCGGTGTGCCGGGGCCAGTCGGTCGGCAGGACCAGCCGGATCCGGTGCGACCCGAGGTCGGCGCTCAGCTCGTCGCGGAGCCGGTCCGCCTCCGGGTGCCAGACCGTGAAGAGGTCGGATTCGAAGGTGGCCCAGGCCGCGTGCATCTCGCCGAGGACCGCCTGGTAGTCGCCCCGGTTGACGGAGTCCACGTCGGGCGCGCAGATCTGCAGGTCGGGGCTGTGCAGCCGGCCGGCCGACCAGCCGGGCCGCTCGGCGGGGAAGAGCCGGGCCAGCGGCTCGGCCAGCTCGGTGGAGGACACCTGGACGGGGGCCTCGCCCTGCCCCGGCCCGAACAGGCCCTCCCAGCGCCGCGCGAACTCCTCGGCGACCGCGTCGGCCGGCCGCTGCCCGTCGCCCCAGAAGAGGCCCGGCGCCAGGGCGAGGATGTCGGACAGCCGCACCGGCCCGTCGGCCCCCTCCCGCAGGTCGTCGTACAGCTCGCGCAGCGCCGCCGCGTAGGCGTCGGCCAGTGCCGCCGACAGCCAGCGGGCGGTGGTGAGCAGGACGTCCAGTGGTGCGGCGAGGTCGTCCAGGAGCGCGGTGCCGATGGTGACGTCGAGGTCGCGGGTGGTGTCCTCGTAGCAGAGGGTGCGTCCGGCGTACATCTGGCCGTCGCGGCGGCGGGGGGCCGCGCCGGTGAGGGCGGTGAACTCCTCGTCGAGTGTGGCGAGCGCGGCCTTGAGCGCGTCGGGGTTTCCGGCCGCGGCGGCCACGGCGTCGCGGGCGGCGCAGAGCCGGTCGAGCCCCGCCACGGCCTCGGCGCGCAGCTCGTCCTTGTCGATCGCCGCGATCCGGTCCCGGAGGGCCTCCTCGACCTGGTGGCCGAGGGGGAGGTTGGCGTCCCAGATGATGAGGTCGCGTTCGACGAGTCGTTCGAGGAGGAGGTAGCCGTCCTCGGGGCGGGGGAGGGCCGTGACGACCTGGTGGGCGGGGGTGCGTCCGTCGCAGCGGGCGAGCAGGTCAGCTTCGGCGGCGGACAGGGGGAGGGGCGGCTGCATCGGGCGCAGGATGCTGCGCTCGTGCAGGGTGAGGTGCGGGAGCAGTGCAGGCGGCCAGCAGCGGCGCACGCGGGGGTCGGCGGCCAGGTGGTCGGCGTATGCGGCCAGGGCCCAGCTCTCGAACATCACTCCCCGCTGCCGGAGGAGTCCGGCTCCGGGACGGACGTCCAGCGCCTGGTCGGAGTCGGCGACGCTGATCCAGCAGACCGGGCCGAAGAAGCCGATGGTCTCGTTCTTGGCGCAGTACCGCTGCCAGTAGCGGGTCACCGCGCGTTCCCGGTCCCGGCGGCGGACGTTCCGCGGCGCGTCGGGACCGCCCGCGACCAGGCCGTCCAGCGCGATGAGCACGCCGGGGTTCTGCCAGGTGACCGCCTCGCGGAAGAGCGGGTCGGCGGCGATCTCGCAGATCTTGGCCGCTCCGGCCGCGATCGCCTCGGCGAAGACCTTGTCGAAGACCTCGGCGTCGCCGTGGCCGGCGAGCAGGTCGTCGGCGGCGGCAGCGGCGGCGGGCGCGGTGAAGGCGTCCAGCCCGGCGGCCGGGAAACCGGTGGTGCGCAGCAGCGCGTCCGGCCAGACGGCCCAGCCGGTGTTCCCCAGTTCCAGTTTTGTCACCGCGCACCGTCCGGGGTGAGGGAGTCGGTGATCTGGAGGCGGAACTCGCTGAAGTAGCGGTCGCCGCGGTGGTCGGGGACCCAGGCCTGGTCGGAGGTGGGCAGGGCCTCGCTGACGGTGAGGGTGATGTCCGGTCCGGCGGTGCGGAGCATGGTGCACAGCACGCCGACGTAATGGGGACTGGTGAGGTCGAAGTAGCAGGGTTTCACTTCGCTGCCGATCTTGATGAATACCCGGTCGGGCAGGTTGAGCCGGTTTCGCCAGGTACGGGCGGCGAGGAAGCGGGCGCGCTCGTCCGTGACATCCACGAGCCCGGTCGCGCCGACGGTGGTGCGCCAGGTTTCGCGGGTGATGACGAGCCGGTCGATCGTGACCCGGGGCACGTGCGCGCCGGGGACGGTGAGCTTGAACATGTCCAGCAGCTGGGTGCCGAGCATCTCCGCGAATATCTCGATCAGCGGCCATCGCCGCCCGTCCGGGCCGGTGGCGACGAGCGTCCCGTCCTCGTCGGAGACGGTGGCCGCGGTGGCGGGCAGCAGCCGGTCGGGGTCCGCGCCGCGCGCCTTGCCCACGCCGAGCTGCCGGTCGCGCGGCCGGGTCAGCCCGTACCCGGTGCGGGTGGTGTGGCGGGGATAGTCCTCGGGATAGAGGATGTGGATCCGCTCCGGCCCCAGGTCGAGGTCGAGGTCGGCGCGCAGCCGGTCCTGCTCGGGGTGGAACGGGCTGAGCAACGCGCTGTCCAGGGACGACCACGCCGGGTGCAGTTCGCCGAGGACCGCCTGGTAGTCGCCCCGGTTGACGGCGTCCACGTCGGGCGCGCAGATCTGCAGGTCGGGGCTGTGCAGCCGGGCGCCGGACCAGCCGGGCCGCTCGGCGGGGAAGAGCCGGGCGAGCGGCTCGGCCAGCTCGGCGGAGGAGAGCGTGACCCGGCCGCCGGTCGCGGCGGCGTCCGGCGTCCCGATCAGCTCGGCCCAGCGCCGGGCGAAGTCGGCCGCCACTGTGCGGAACGGGTTGTCGTCGCCGGTGAACAGCAGGCCCTGGGCGAGGTACCACAGGTCGCCCAGGCGCACCGGACCCGTCGCCTCCTGGCTCAGCTCCGCGTACAGGTCGCGCAGGACGTCCAGGCACGCCGCGCTGATCGCGTGGGTGAGCCAGCGGGCGGTGGTGAGCAGGACGTCCAGTGGTGCGGCGAGGTCGTCCAGGAGCGCGGTGCCGATGGTGACGTCGAGGTCGCGGGTGGTGTCCTCGTAGCAGAGGGTGCGTCCGGCGTACATCTGGCCGTCGCGGCGGCGGGGGGCCGCGCCGGTGAGGGCGGTGAACTCCTCGTCGAGTGTGGCGAGCGCGGCCTTGAGCGCGTCGGGGTTTCCGGCCGCGGCGGCCACGGCGTCGCGGGCGGCGCAGAGCCGGTCGAGCCCCGCCACGGCCTCGGCGCGCAGCTCATCGTCGTCGATCGCCGCGATCCGGTCGCGCAGCGCGGATTCCGCGTCACGCCCGATCGGCAGGGCGGCGTCCCAGGTGACGAGGTCGCGTTCGACGAGCCGTTCGAGGAGGAGGTAGCCGTCCTCGGGGCGGGGGAGGGCCGTGACGACCTGGTGGGCGGGGGTGCGTCCGTCGCAGCGGGCGAGCAGGTCGGCCTCGGCGGCGGACAGGGGGAGGGGCGGCTGTATCGGACGCAGGATGGTCCGCTCGTGCAGGGTGAGGTGCGGGAGCAGTGCGGGCGGCCAGCAGCGGCGCACGCGGGGGTCGGCGGCCAAGTGGTCGGCGTAGGCCGCCACCGCCCAGCTCTCGAAGGCGACCCGCCGCTCACGCAGCAGCGCGGGCCCGGGGCGGATGTCGAGCGGCAGGGTGGAGTCGGCGACGGTGATCCAGCAGACCGGGCCGAAGAAGCCGATGGTCTCGTTCTTGGCGCAGTACCGCTGCCAGTAGCGGGCCACCGCGCGTTCCCGGTCCCTGCGGCGGACGTTCCGCGGCGCGCCGGGACCGCCCGCGACCAGGCCGTCCAGCGCGATGAGCACGCCGGGGTTCTGCCAGGTGACCGCCTCGCGGAAGAGCGGGTCGGCGGCGATCTCGCAGATCTGGGCCGCTCCGGCCGCGATCGCCTCGGCGAAGACCTTGTCGAAGACCTCGGCGTCTCCCCGGCCGGCGAGCAGGTCGTCGGCGGCGGCAGCGGCGGCGGGCGCGGCGAAGGCGTCCAGCCCGGCGGCCGGGAAACCGGTGGTGCGCAGCAGCGCGTCCGACCAGACGGCCCAGCCGGTGTTCCCCAGCTTCACCTTCGCCATCAGGCACCTCCGAGCGTCATGAGGTCGGCCGACAGCAGGGCGAGCAGCTCCGCCTCGCCGTCCTGGAGGAAGAAGTGACCGCCCTCGACACGGTGGAGCGCGAACCCGGCGGCGGTGAGCTCCTCCCACGCGGCCATCTGCTCCATGGACACGGACGGGTCGAGCGTGCCGGAGAAGGCCGTGATCGGCACCGGCAGCGGCTCCTCGGGCTGGTAGACGTAGTCGTCCAGCAAGGTGAAGTCGGCCCGCAGCGCCGGCAGCAGCAGTTCGAGCAGCTCGGGCTCCTCCGCGACCACCTCGGGCACGCCGCCCCCGGCCACGACCCGCGCCACCAGCTCGTCGTCGGGCAGGCGGGAGAGCCCGTCGAACCCCGAGGACGCGACCAGGTGCGGCGCGCGCGCCGCACCCACGTAGAGCCGATCGGGCAGCCGCTTGCCGTCGCGGCGCAGCTCCCGGATCAGCTCGAACGCGATCCGGGACCCCAGCGAGTGTCCGTACAGCGCGTACGGCCGGGCGTCGGAGTCCACGGCGTCGGCGAGCGCGGCGGCCAGTTCGAGCAGGTCGAGCTCGGCCGGCTCCGCGATCCGGTTCTCCCTGCCGGGGAGCTGGACGCCGTGCACCTCGGCGACCGGCGCGAGAGCGGCGGGCCACGGGTGGAACACGCCGGCGCCGGCCCCGGCGTAGGGCAGGCAGAACAGCCGGGCCGCCGCATGCGGCGCCGGCCGCGGGCAGCGGAACCAGCGGGCGGTCAGTGTGGTCATGAGTCGCCTCCCGGCGGGTCGATCCAGTGACGCTGTCGCTGGAAGGGATAGGTCGGCAGGGGCACCCGCCGCCCCGCGACGGGCGGAGCGGAGGGGCCCGAGGACGGCTCCGCCGCGCCGGCGCCGGACAGGAGCCGGTCGGGGTCGAGCGCCGCGATCGCCTCGGCGAGGTCGCCGCACTCCACCACCACCCGGTGCGCGAAGGAGCGGCGTCCGGCGGCCAGCGTGTACGCCACGTCGGCGAGCGGCAGGTGCGGGTTGGCGGCGAGGTGGTCGCGCAGCCGGACGATCGCCGCGCGCAGCGCCTCGGGGGTGCGCCCGGACACCGGGAGCCGGAACCGGCCGGTTGCCTGGGGCTCCGCCCGCGCCGCGGGCTCCGGGGCCTCGGCCACCAGCACGTGGGCGCCGGTGCCGCCGATGCCGATCGCGCTCACCCCGGCGATCCGGGGGCCGCCCTCCGGCCAGGGCGCCGTCTTGGCGGGCAGGTAGAACGGCCCGCGGTCGAGGTCGAGCTGCGGGTTGGGGGAGTCGACGTGCAGGTTGGCCGGGATCTCGCCGTGCCACACCGACAGGACCGCCTTGATGAACCCGGCGATCCCGGCCGCGGCGTCCGTGTGGCCGATGTTGGTCTTGACCGCGCCCAGGGCGCAGTAGCCGGTGCCGCGCGCCCCGGCCGCACGGAAGGCGCGGGTCAGCGCCTCCACCTCGATGGTGTCGCCCAGCGGCGTGCCGCTGCCGTGCGCCTCCACCAGGCCGATCTCGTCGGGCGCGACGCCCGCGTCACCGAGCGCGTCGGTCACCGCCGCCACCTGCCCGGCCAGGCCCGGTACGGCGAAGCCCACCCGGGCCGCGCCGTCGTTGCCGACGCCCCAGCCGGGGATCACCGCGTACACGTGGTCGCCGTCGGCCAGCGCGTCGGCGAGCCGCTTCAGCGCGACCACGCCGCTGCCGCTGGAGAACCCGGAGCCCGCCGCCGCGGCGTCGAACGCGCGGCACCGGCCGTCGGGGGAGACCATCCCGCCGGGCGTGTGCCGGTGGCGCGGCCAGGTGACGGTGACGCCGCCCGCGAGCGCGAGGTCGCACCGGTGGTCGGCGAGGCTCTGCGCGGCCAGGCCCACCGCGACCAGGGAGCTGGAGCAGGCGGTCTGCACCGCCACCGCCGGGCCGGTCAGGCCCAGCCGGTACGCGACCTGCCCCGGCAGGTGGTCGGACCGCTGATGCGGCAGGATCCGCCCCTCCCAGTCGTCGGGGTCGTCCGGCGAGCCGGCGCCCGGGTTGCCGAACAGGTGGAAGAGGAAGTACCGGTTGGCCGAGGTCGAGGCGAACACGCCGACCTGCCCGTCGAACCGCTCCGGGTCGCACCCCGCGTCCTCCAGGGCCTCCCAGGCGGTCTCCAGGAAGAGCCGGTGCTGCGGGTCGGTGCGGGCGGCCTCCTCGGCGGTGAATCCGAAGAACTCCGCGTCGAAGTCCGCCACCCCGTCCAGCTTCCCGCCGGAGCGGACGTGCGCGGGGTCGGCGAGCAGCCGGTCGCCGATGCCGAGCGCGCGCAGTTCGGCCTCGGAGTAGTCCCAGATGGTGTCCACGCCGTTCGCCAGCACGGACCAGAACGCGGCCGGGCCGGGCGCGCCGGGGAACCGGCAGCCGAGGCCGACCACCGCGATCCGGCCGTCCAGTTCGTCGTCGTACTCCCCGTCGTCTTCGTCGTAGTCGTCGCGTACGGCGGGGGCCGGGCGTGGGGTGGCGGGTGCGGCGGCGGGCGGGGCGGCCTGTTCCAGCAGCGCGCGGGCCTGCGCGCGCACCGTCGCGTGCTCGAACAGCGCCGTCATCGAGACCGGCTCGCCGACCAGGTCGGTGAGCCGCCGCTGGAGCCGTCCCAGCAGCAAGGAGTGGCCGCCGGCGTCGAAGAAGGGCTCGGTCACGCCGACCTCGGTCACGCCGAGCACCGCGCACCAGGCGGCGTGGACCGCCTCCTCGGCGGGTGTGGCGGGCGGCTCGCCGGAGCGGGCCGCGGCCGGCGCGGGCAGCGCCCGCACGTCCACCTTGCCGGTGGGCGTGAGCGGCAGCGCGTCGAGCACCATGACCGCCGCGGGCACCATGTGGTCCGGCAGGTTCTCCGCCGCGGAACGGCGCAGCGCGGCCGGGTCGAGGACCGCCCCGGGGACGGGCTGGACGTGCGCGACGAGCCGGTCGCCGGAGAGCGAGACCACGGCCTTGGCCACGCCGGGCCGCGCGGTGAGGTGCGTCTCGACCTCGGCCGGTTCCACGCGGAAGCCGCGCACCTTGATCTGCCGGTCCAGCCGGCCCAGGCAGATCAGCGTGCCGTCGGGCAGCCGGCGGCCGAGGTCTCCGGTGCGGTAGATCCGCCTGCCCTGGCGGTCGGTGGTGAAGCGCTCGGCGGTGCGCTCCGGGTCCCGCCAGTACCCGAGCGCCAGGTGGGGGCCGCGGAGGGTGATCTCCCCCTCGACGCGGCAGTCGTCCTCGGCCGAGTCGCCGGCCGGGTCCAGCAGCACCACGTCGTAGCCGGGCAGCGCGCGGCCGATCGGCATCAGCGGCCCGGCCTCGGGGAAGGCGTCCCGTACGTCGAAGGAGGTGTGGTGGTGGGCCACGAAGGTGGCCTCGGTCGCGCCGTACCCGTTGACGAAGAGGCACGCGCCGGCGAACCGGCCGCGGCCCGCGAGCACGTCGTCCCTGGTCACCCGCTCGCCGCCGAGCAGCACGGCGCGTACGGACGGCAGCCGGCCGTCCGGCCCGAGGGCGTCGAGCACGTACCGGTAGAGCGTCGGCGTGGAGTGGTAGACGGTCACCTCGCTGTCGGCGAGGCGGCGTACCAGCTCGGCCGGAGTGAGGGCGCGCACGTCGATGGGCACGACGGTCGCGCCGGTCAGCAGCGCGGGATAGATGTCCGGGATGGACGCGTCGAAGCTGACCGAGGCGAGCAGGCTGAGCCGGTCCTCGGGGGTGATCGAGAGGCTGTCGATCTGGTTGCCGACGCAGTGCAGCAGGTTGCGGTGGCTCTGCGCGACCCCCTTCGGCACGCCGGTGGACCCGGAGGTGTAGCGCAGGTACGCCAGCCCGTCCGGCTCGACGGCCGCGCAGGCCGACGGCGGCGTCGGGGTCGCGTCCTCGATGAAGACGATCGGGCCCGGCCGGTCCCCGAGCAGGGTCCGGGCCAGCGCCTCGTGCCTCCGGGTGGTGACCAGCACGCTCACGTCGGCGTCGTCGAGCATGTACGCCAGCCGCGGCGCCGGGTACGCCGGGTCCAGCGGCACGTAGACGCAGCCGGCGAGCAGCGCCCCCATGATCGTGGCGATGACCTGGGCGTCGTGTCCGGTGAGCAGGCCGACGCGGGAGCCGGGGCGGCCTCCCGCCGCCGCGATGAGGTGCTGGATCCCGCCGGCCGCCGCCGCCAGTTCCGCGTACGTGACCGGGGAACCGGGGGAGAGCACCGCGACGCGATCGGGGGAGCTCCTGACGACGTCCAAGAATCGATCGACTACGGTGTGTCGCGTCACCGCATTTCCCGCACGTTGCCCACCATTTCGGTTCTTCCGCCGCCCTGTTACGCCATCGGTAATGACTGAGGATTTGCTGACAGACGGACGTTAAAGGGGGGCCGTTTCCGATCATTAGCCGTATGATTGCTACGCCCGCAATTGCGGCTAATGCGGCTTTGAAGTGATCTTTCGCGACGATCCGCGAGTGGCTCAGGTCGGGAGAACCGGCAGTGATCCTTGACAAAATCGGTCCCGCATACGACTTCCAGATTCTCGGGCCGCTCCAGGTCCGGGTGGACGGCACCGCGCTGACGTTGCCCGCGCGCCATCCGCGGATGCTCCTCGCGGTGCTCCTGCTGCACAACGGCGAGATCCTCCCCGAGGGACGGCTCCTGGAGCAGGTGTGGGGGCACGGCGTGGGCAGCACCATCGCCCTGCGCACGGCCGTGTCGCGGCTGCGCTCCTGGCTGCGCGACAAGGCGGGCGGGGTCGCCGAGGTCGAGCACGTCGGCGGGGGCTACCGGCTGCGGCTGCCGGGCCGATTCCTCGACGCGGCCCGGTTCCGCGCCGCGCTCGCGGCCGACTTCGACGCCCCCGGGACCGACCCGCACCAGCGGCTGGCCGCGCTGATGGGCGCGCTCGAACTCTGGCACGGCTCCGTGCTGGACGGCGCCCCCGAGGGGGTGCGGGAGGAGTCGGAGGTGCGCGCCCTGGAGGACGAGCACGCCCTGTGCCTGCAGCGGCTGGCCGCGCTCGCCATCTCGGTCCAGATGCCCGAGCTGGTCCTGCCCCGCGCCCGCGCCCTCGCCCGGACGCGGCCGTTCGACGAGCCGCTGCACACCCGGCTGATCGAACTGCACGCCGCCTGCGGCCGGCCCGCCGAGGCCCTCATGGAGTACGAGCGGCTGCGCAGCCGGCTGGCCGAGGAACTGGGCATCGCGCCGAGCGCGGACGCCCAGCACGCCTACCTGACGGTGCTCAACCAGGACCTTCCGTCGTCCGGCAGTTTGGACCGATCCCACGCGGTGAGCCGGGACCACCAGGTCGTCCCGCGCCAGACGCCGCCCGACATCGCCGACTTCACCGGGCGCAGCAAGGCCGTCGCGGTGCTCCTCGACCACCTCTGCGGGCTGCTCGACGACGCGTCCCGGACGACCGCGCCCGTCGCGGGCATCACGGGCCCGGCCGGGGCGGGCAAGACCGCTCTCGCCGTGCGCATCGCCCACCGGATCGAGGCCGCGTACGCGGACGGGCAGTTATACGCCGACCTGCGCGGCGCGGACATACCGGAGTCCCCGGCCCGCGTGCTCGGGCGCTTCCTCCGGGCGCTCGGGGTGGCCAAGAACGCCGTCCCGGACGACCCGGCCGAGCGCACCGCGCTGTATCGGAGCCTGGTGAGCGGCCGCCGGATGCTGGTCGTCCTGGACGACGCGGCGGACGAGGCGCAGGTGCGGCCGCTGCTGCCCGGCGCGCCGACGTGCGGCGTCCTGATGACGAGCCGGTCGCGGCTGGTCGGCGTCGGCGGCGCGCGGATCGTCGAGATCGACCGCTTCGACGCCGACCACGCCATCCAGCTGCTCTCGGCGGTCGTCGGGCACGAGCGAGTGACGGCGGAGCCCGCCGCCGCCGCGGAGCTGGTCGCGCTGTGCGACCGGCTCCCTCTCGCGGTGCGTGTCTGCGCCGCCCGGCTCGCCGCGCGGCCGCACTGGCCGCTGGAGGGTCTCGTCGCGCTGCTGCGCGACGAGCACCGCCGGCTCGACGAGCTGAGCGTCGCCGACCTCGCCGTACGGGACGGCCTGCGGCAGAGCTACGCCCGGATGAGGAAGGAGGTCCGGCCGACCCTGGCCCGGCTGGCGCGGCTCGGGCGGGGCGAGTTCACCACCGGCACCGTCGCCGCCGTCTGCGGCCTGGACCACGGCTCCGCCGTGGACCATCTGGGCATCCTGGTCGAGGCCCGGTTCGTCTCGGTGGTCGACACCGGCCAGGCGGGGCGCTTCCATTACCGCGTCGACGACCTGGCCCGGCTGTTCGTCCTCCACCCGGGCAGCGCGGGGTTGGAGTCCTCCGAAGGGCTCCACATCCACTCCTGACCCCGGGCCCGGCGTCACCGCCTCCCGTCAGAGGTGGAACCAGTGAATCCGGCGGCACGCCACGCAGACGAAGCAGGCCGCGTCGCGGTTGGCCCAGTCGAGGTTCATGAACGTCATGCCGGTGGTCTGCAG
The DNA here is from genome assembly GCF_050947145.1 of Microtetraspora malaysiensis. Taxonomy (NCBI): domain Bacteria; kingdom Bacillati; phylum Actinomycetota; class Actinomycetes; order Streptosporangiales; family Streptosporangiaceae; genus Microtetraspora; species Microtetraspora malaysiensis. The sequence goes on along the minus strand of NZ_CP191998.1, from coordinate 7,115,084 downwards.
CTTCCAGCGGTGCTGCTCGAACAGCGCGCCGTCGCAGGTGTCGCAGGTGAGCTGGTGGCCGCTGGGGAGGGTGACCGTCGTGGGCTCGTCCATGCCGACGACACTAACCGTTTTCGCCCTTTAGTGAGGTGTGTCCGGACCTTGGCCGGGCCGGTCACTTCGCCGGGCCGGGTCTCCTGACCCTGGCCTCTCTGGGCTCTGTGCCGGTCGGCCGATGGCATTCGCCGACCTTCTGCGACGAACCATGCCGCACGTAGATCTTTTGGTGATCTTTCGCCACAAGCGTGTCATGCAATACCCACGTCCCATTACAGTGCGGGAATGCGTTTTGTCCCTTTTGTCATGCTTCCTGCCGCATTGCTGCTCGGTGTCGCCATCGCCAGCCCCGCGGAGGCCATCACGAACGGCACCGCCGACGGATCCGACCATCCTGAGGTCGGCGCCCTCATCGCCGACAAGCCGCACGGTGACGGGACCTGGTCGTTCTGCACCGGCACGCTGATCTCCCCGACCGTCTTCCTCACCGCCGCCCACTGCGGCGAGGACGTCCACAAGGGGAAGGACGGCAAGAAGACCGCCCACGTGTCCTTCGCCAGCAAGTACAAAAAGGGCGACAAGCTCTACACCGGCCGTTACGTGGCCGACTCCCGCTTCGGCGAGAAATCCGAGCTCCATGACATGGCCGTCGTCATCTTCGACACCCCGATCACGGACATCACCCCCGCCACGCTCCCCACCGAGGGCCTGCTCGACGAGCTCAAGGCCGACAAGACCCTGCAGACGTCCCAGTTCACCCCTGTCGGGTACGGCTCGCTCAACCCCAAGAAGGGCGCGCACGGTCGCCGGTACATCTACACGGACGAGCGCAGCCAGACGTCCATCTCCTTCGAGGCCCTCACCCCCAGGTGGCTCAAGCTCTCCCTGGACCCGGCGAAGAAGGACGGCGGCACCTGCTTCGGCGACTCGGGCGGCCCCAACTTCCTCGGCGACCGCACCTCCCACCTGCTCGTGGCGACGACGATCAGCGGAGACGACGAGGCGTGCAAGGCGACCAACCTCGACTACCGGCTCGACAGCGCCACCGCTCGCGCGTTCCTCGGCAAGTTCGTCACGCTCCCCTGACTCCCTGCCTCCTGACTCCCCGCCTCCCGGCGGCGCCCCCTCACCCCCCGACGTAGTGGAAGCCCGGCTTCGGATGCATCAGGAAGTCGTGGTGGGAGATGTTCCACGCGTACGCGCCGGCCATGGTGAACTCCACCACGTCGCCCCGCTCCAGGCGCATCGGCACGCGCCGGGCGAGCACGTCCTTGGGGGTGCAGAGCTGCCCCACGATCGTGACGGGCTCGCCCGGCTCGCCGACGACCACCGGCTGGCTGTGGCCCTTGGTCGCCGGCGTGCGGATGTGGTGGGTGCCGCCCGCCACGACGGCGAACAGCTCCCCGTGCACCCGCTTGACGTCGATCACCCGCGTCACGTACCGCCCGCAGTAGACGGTCAGCGACCGCCCCGGCTCGATCCGCAGCGTCTCGCCCGGCCGGCGCAGCGCCGCCAGGCCCCGTCCGTAGGCGTCCCAGTCGAAACGCCGGTCCGGCTCGGCGTAGGAGACCGCCATGCCGCCGCCGAGGTTGACCTCGGTGACCCCGAGCCCCCGCGCGTTGTCCAGGACGGCCGCGGCCAGCTCCAGCAGAGGCCGCGCCTCGAGCCCGCTGGCCAGGTGGGCGTGGATCCCGCGCAGCCGGACCGCGTTCTGCGCGCGGAGTAGCTCCAGGCATTCGTCGATCGCGGCCGGGTCCATGCCGAACGGCGTCGCCCCGCCTCCCATGGCCAGGGACGCGCCCTCGACGGGGACGTCCAGGTTGACCCGGAGCAGCACGTCGGCGGAGCGCCCGGACGCGAGCAGCCGCCGCAGCTCGCCGGGGCTCTCCACATGGAGCCGGGTGACCTCACCGCACAGCTCCGCGTCGGTCTTGCCCGGCCCGCCGAGGGCGACCGGCAGGCCGGGGTGCAGTTCCCGTACGTGCGCCAGCTCCCCGCCCGAGGCGACCTCGAACCCGTCGACGTGCCGGGCGAGGACCCGGAGGAGCTCCGGGTCGGGGTTCGCCTTGACCGCGTAGTAGAGCTCGATGTCTCCGAGCGCCGCGCGCACCGACCGCAGGTGCGTGTCCAGGTCGGCCAGGTCGTAGACGAACGCGGGCAGGCGCTCGGCGGCGAGCGCCGTCGCCGGGATGTTCGCGGGCAGTGCGGTCGTCACCGTGACCTCCGATTCCGCCCGGGGCGGGCGCGCTCCGAGTGATCCTCGCCTGCCGGGACCGGCCGTCCCGCCCGGCGGCGTCCGTACGGTGATCATAGGTTTACGCGCCGTCGCGCTCCCGCGGTTCCGCGTTTCCGTTCGGGGCGTCCGAGTGCCGTACGCCGTCGCATTCCTGTGTGGTGGCGCGGCGCTTTCCACCTCGGGTGGGGCGGTCCGCCGTTGTCTTCCCCTGGTTCCGCTGACGCGGTGGCCTCGGCCCGGGGAGGCGCCCAGCCCGATGGGACATATCCGATCTGACGGATATCTTTACGCGGCGGAAAATCGAAATTACTCTCGCTGGAGTCGTCGCGTCCCGCCGACCGCGCTGGAGTCCATCGCCCTCATGGCCCACCCCTTACCCCAGCCGTCGCCGAGCCCGCGGCCCTCGACCGACCCGTCCCCGCCGCCGTCCCAGCCGTCCCAGCCGCACGAGCAGCCGTCGCCGACGCCGCAGCCCACGCCGGAGCCGTCGGCGCCCCTCAAGGCGGGCGGCGCCACGGGAGCGTCCGGCGGCGGGCCGTCCCGCGTCCCCGCCCCGCCGGGCGGCACGAGCGCGACCGAGGGATATTCGGGCATCGACCCCGCGCGGATGGACGCCTTCGAGCGGGCGCTGGGGCGGGCGGAGGACGCGCTGGGCCGCAACGAGCAGGTGATCCGCGGCGTGCTGCAACGGCTCGACCTGGACACCTCGGGGTTGAGCGCGCTGCGCGAGGCGCGGAGCTGGATCGAATCGAGCCGCCCCGACCTGCGGCGGCGCGGCGACACCATCCGGTCCGAACGCTCCGAGTGGGGCGCGTCCGCCGGACCTGTCGCGCTCGCCGCCTTCAACGAGTCCCAGTACGGCAAGGCGGGCGGCGACCCGGACGTCTACGCGGCGCTCGGCGCGCTCGCCCGGGGCCGCGACACGGGCGAGGTGGACAAGGAGGCGCTGGCCGCGCTCGAGAAGCGCACCGGCGATCCGGCGTTCGCCACCGCGCTGATGAACGCCATGGGCGCGACGGCGTACCGGAAGCTGATCGCCGACACCGCGGAGCGGCGGGACGACAAGGAGGCCAAGCGGCTGCAGACCGCCCTCGCCACGATGCTGGGGACGGCGAGCTCGCGGCTGAGCGACACCTGGCGGGACGAGCTCACCACCGATCTCGCCATCGGATGGCGCGAGGGACACGCGGTCGCGCTGGCGCTCAAGCAGGGCACCTTCGCCACCGGTTTCCTCCTCGCCGCCGCCAGGAAGCTCGACGCGTGGGATCGGAACGTCTCCAAGGCGCCGACCGGACAGGATCCGGGCGCCATGACCGCGCTCATGGAGGCGCTCAGCCGTGATCCGGTGGCGGCCCAGGACTTCTTCGCCGGTGACCCGACCACGTTGAAGCGGCTGCTGACCGAGCGCGGCATGGCGGACAAGGGAGTGGCGCTGGGCAAGGCGCTGGAGGCCGCCACCCTCACCTTCCGCGACCACGACGGCTCGCCGCAGAACCCCTCGCGCGGCTACCTGTCGGCCAAGCTGGCGTCGGAGCTCGTCCACATCGAGGCCGGCCGGATCGAGAAGGGCTATCCGCCCGCGTCGTTCGTCGCCCCACCCAGCACCGGCCGCATCCTCGCCGGCTACATCGCCGACATCGACTCTGCGGCCCAGAAACGCGACGATGCCGCCATCGCCGGGGTTCATGGCGCGGACAATCCCAGCGTGCCGGGACAGGACCCTTGGGGGGCGAAGTTCAACCGCCAAGAGTTACGGCAGGTGATGCGGGAGGCGTTCGCGGACTCGAAGGCGTTCACCCCCGTCCTGGCTGCCCAGACGGCATTCACCCAACGGTTGCTCGACCACGGCGCGGCGGAGATAGCCGCTGGACGGGGTGAGGACGCGCTGATGTCCAACGCGAAAAGTATTGGAGCCGGGTTCGGGGTGATCGCCGACGCGGCGGGGCTGGCGAAGATCGAGGAAGGCAAGAAGCTGGACGAGGCGCAGCAGCGGAATCTGAAATTGCTGGTAGCAGCGGTCAACATCGGGCTGGCCGTGGGTGCAGGGGATGGCACCGCCGCCGCTGTGGGGGAGGTAGCGGGGCTGATCGTGGACAACGCCAAGGGCAGCGCGGAGAGCAAGGCACGCAGCCAGGCCAACGCCGCCGTCGACCAGACCCGGACCCTCCTGCACGATCTCACCGCCCAGGCGATGCTCAAGCACGGTCTGTTCGGTCCCGTCGACCCCGCAGCCCCGACGCATCCGTGGGCTTCGCTGGAAGGCCTGCATGACGGTGACGATCCGCGCGACAATCCCAACAACTTCCTCAAAGACGATGGCCGGACGCTCATGAGCAGGGAGGACATGATCGACAAGACTGCACTCAACGACACCGACAAATACCGACGAGTAGAAGCCTACGAACGGTGGCTCTACGACGGGCCCTCCGGAAAGCCGTGGCGCGACGTGGTGGGCCAGTTGGACCAGGGCTTCAACAACGGCTTCACGCAGTACGGCTCATGAGAAGCTCCCGGCTTGCCATGACGGTAGCCCTGGCCTGCACTCTGGCCATCTCAACCGGCTGCCAGAGCGAGGAGCGCCCCGCTGACCGCACCCCGCTGCCGACGGTGGCGGCCCCGCCCTACATCTGCGACCACATCCCGTTGCACGCGGTTGAGCTGATGACCGGGGTGCGCAACCCCCTGGTGCGCGGCTACTTCGACCTTTCCATCGCCGAGGGACTCGGTGCCGGAAGCTGTGCGGTGTATCAGCGGGATGGCGAGCGGTTGAAAGTGCTGCTCATCGACCTGACGCCGGGAGGCTATGCGGAGGAAGTCGAGGAAACGCTCAACGACGGCGCCTCGCCGTTGCCGGAGATCGTGCCTGGGGGCATCGGCTACTACTTCACGCCCGTCAAAAGTAAGAACAACGACGCCTATGCCCTGCTCGTGCGGGGCAAGGCGGAGCTCAGCGTCCAACTGGAGTACGGCGTCAAGGGGCGGGACAACGCCGCGGACGTGCTGGCGTTGATGAAGCTGATCGCGCCCAAGCTCATCACCCCCGCCAGCGCACCATCTCCCAGCGCGTCAGCTACTCCCAAGGGGAAGTGACCGGACCCCGAGCTGGGCCGCTCGGCTCGGGGAAGGGCCGATGGGAGCTTGGCGACCGCGGCCCCCAGGTCGCCGTGAGTGGGCAGGGTGTATCGGCGCGCCTTGAAGCTCAATCGGGCAGAAGCGCGCCGTGCCGGGCCCGCCGCGTGGCGGCCAGTCCTCCGGCCAGGCCGCTCAGCGTGCAGATCAGCACCAGCCCGGCGTACTGCGGCAGTGAGTAGGCGAACCGCAGCTCGCCGGTTTCGGCCTTGCCGAGCATGGCGAGTGAGGAGGCGGCGATGCCCGTTCCGAGCAGGGTCCCGGCGCAGGTCACGATCAACGTCTCCCAGCACACCGCTCTTGCGAGCTGCCGTGGCTTGGTCCCCACCGTGCGCAGCAGGCGGATCTCCCCGGCCCGCTCGGCCATCGTCATGGCCGTCGAGTTCAGCACCGAGATCACGGTGTAAACCACCGCCGACCCCACCAACATCGGGGCTACCCACACCGACGGCCCGGTACGGGTGACACCCGCCGCCGCGTCGGTGGTCTCCACGGCGAACAAGAAGGTGCACGCCAGCGCCACGGTCAACATCACCGGAGACGCCGCCGACATCGCCCGGCGCGGCTGAGCGACCAGCGAGGACCTGGCCAGCATCCCGGCACCCGGATCGAGCCGGGCCGCCACGGCTCCGAGCAGCCATCCCATCCCACGCACCGCGACGGGGCCCAGCGCGGACGCGCCCACGCAGAGCACCATCGTCGCCCCCAGCGCAGTCGGCGCCGCGCTCTTCAGCTTGACCTGCGGCACCAGCCACAACAGCACGGCACCGCCGGCCAGCGCCGCCCCTCCGGCTACCGCCCTGGGCCAGGGCAGCAGCCGCCGCTGCACCGCGCTGTCCCGCAGCACCTCCAGCGGGCCCACGCCTACCGCCTTGCGCGCCGCGACCCGGGCCGCCAACAGCGTCACCGCCAGCCCGACCACCAGCGCCACGATGAACGGCCCCGTCGTGACCTCGACCGGGACGCCGCCTGGCGCCAGCCCGGTCATTTGCATGAACGCCGCCATCAGTGCGGCGTACGGCACGGCCAGCAAGCAGCCTGCCACGTTCGCCAGCACGGCCACCACCAGCGCCTCCGCCGTGATGAGCCGGCTCACCTGCCGCGGCGTCATGCCGACCGACCGTAGCAGCGCCCATGTCCTGCGCTGCCGCAGCACGTGCAGGCTCAGAATGCCCGCGACCACGAAGATCGACACGAACCCCGACACCACGGCCGACAGCACCAGCAACCCCATGATGCCGTTCAACTCGGCACGTGTGGCCGCGCCGACGACCACCAGACCGCTACCGCCGACCAGCATCACAGCCAAGACCACCGCCGCGAACGACGCGGCGAAGCCCATCCGATTGGTTCGTACGTTGTTCCAGGCCAGTACGAGTGTCACCGGCGGCCGCCCAGCCGCATGCCGATCTGGTCAGCCGAGGGCCGGTCCAAAACCTCGACGATCCGCCCGTCGGTCAGCAACAGCACTCTGTCCGCCTGGGCCGCCGCCTCCGGATCGTGCGTGACCATGACCACCGTCTGACCGAACGCATCGACCGCCTCCCGCAGCAGCGCCAGCACCTCGTGCCCGGTGCGGCGATCCAGCGCCCCCGTCGGCTCGTCGGCGAACAGCACCTCCGGCCTGCCCAGCAGGGCGCGGGCGATCGCCACCCGCTGCTGCTGGCCGCCGGACAGTTGCGCCGGTCGATGCCCTTCCCGACCGGCGAGACCGACCCGGTGCAGCAACTCGCGCACGCGTGAGGGATCGGGCCGCCGCCTGGCAAGGCTGCTGGGCAGGATCACGTTCTGCCAGGCGGTCAGCGACGGCACCAGGTTGAACGCCTGGAAGATGACGCCGACTTGGTCGCGGCGCAGTACCGCCAGTTCGTTCTCCCCGAACCGGGTGATGTCCTGCCCGGCGATGCGAACCGCCCCCGAGTCCGGACGGTCCAACCCCGACGCGCACTGCAGCAGCGTGCTCTTGCCTGACCCCGACGGGCCCATCACCGCCGTGAAACTGCCGCGCGGGAATCCGATACTGACCCGCCGGAGCGCGGCTACTTCGGTTGCGCCTTTTCCGTATGTCCTGGTCACTTCCTCAAGGAGGACCGCGTGATCAACCATGATCAGCAGCGTGCCGGAACGGGTGTGCCTCGCCCATCCGGTTTCTCTCTGAGCGGATCCCTGAGGCTCGCCGCACGCCCTGACATCTCACCTCGCGGCGGTTATCGGAGATCATGCGGGCTGCCCTAGCCGCATCCCCTGATCACCTGGGCGAACGGCCCCCGGCGGGGGAGGCGGCGCGCCCGGACAGCCCCAGCTCGGCGGCCTCGCGCACCGGGACGGACGTGCTGCACGAGCCGTAGGAGGCGAAGCCCGACCGGACCCGGCGCACCTCCTCCGGGGTGAGCGAACGGGCCAGGTCTGCGAGCCGTCCCGCGTCCGTGTCCAGCAGGACGGAGGCGACCTCGTCCGCGCTCCGGCCGCGTACGGCCTGCGCCGAGGCGAGCAGCACGTTGAGGTACCCGAAGTGGGTGAACCCCGTGGCCGGGTCCGTGTGGCGTACCGCGTGGTGCAGGCCGGCGGTGGCCTTCACCGGGATTCCGGCGCCCGCGGCGGCGACGAGCGCAGAGGCCAGGTCGGCGGCGGGCGGGAACAGCTCCGGCAGGACGCCGCCGCACCGCAGCTTCAACCCGAGCGGCCGCCCGGCCGACTCCCGGCGCGCGGCGAGCGCGGCCGTCAGGGCCGCCGCCCCGGTGACGTCCGCGGGCTCGGCGAACAGGATGACGTCCGGGCCCGCGCCTCCCTCGGCGAGCGCCCGCAGCGCGACGTCGAGAGCGGCGGCCATCGGCTCGGTGCCGGACGTGGCGGGGGCGAGCGGCGCGAGCGCCCACTCGATCCCGGCGAGGGTCAGCGCCGGGGCGTCGGTCACCGTGCGGATCGCCTCCCGCGTCTGCGCGGGGTCGGCGCCGCCGATGAGGATGATCCGTACCCGGTCCTCGGGGGCGAGCTCGGCGAGGAACTCGCCGATCCGCGCGGCGGGGCAGAGGAACCGGTGCGCCAGCATCGGCTCGGCGGCGGCGAGGTCCGCCCGGTGCCGCCGTACGGCCGAGGGCATGTCGAGGGACGTCGGGGGGAAGAGCCCGGCGTCGTCGACCAGGGCGTCCAGCAGTCCGGTCACGACGACCTCCGCACCGGTCGGCGACCGCCCCGGCCGAGATCTCTCCTGACCTGCCGCGAGGTCGGCATCTGGTACGGCATCGCACCTCCTGTTGCCGTGCCGTGTGCCGGGTCCGGCCCAGGGACTCGGGCCCGCACGCGATCTGACGCTTATGTCCGCTATCAGACCATGCCGACGGCGAGCGTCGCGAGCCGGAGCACCCCGGCCGCGCGACGACCGCTCGCCACCCGGACGCGCAGCGCGCGCACAAGGCCGAGTGCCGTCACCCGTGGGCGGAAGGTGTCCGGGAGCGGCTTCGCGTCCTCCGGTCGTACGCGATCAGCAGCACCGCGGCGGCGGTGAAGGCCGCGCTGAACAACAGCGGGACCGTATCCGGGAAATAGATGGAATCGGACGGAATGAGCCGCAGCGATCCCTCCACGGCGCCCATGTAGAAGTCCGGCTGGCTGCCCGCCGAAACCTCGGCGGGGGTGTAGCCGCCGAACGCGGTCTCCGGAGGAGCCGGGATCACCGCCGCGACGCCGGCCACTGCGAGGAGGAGCAGCGTCCCGGCCACGGTCAGGCGGACGGCGGCCGCTACGCCGATCGACAGCGCGGTCCAGACGATCAGCCTGACCGGACCGTAGGGGCGACTGGACCCGGTGTAATCACCCGCGCCGAACGTCCAATAGGAAAGGAGGTCGGCGACCAGGTCACCGATGCCGGATTTCCAGTCGTCCGGCTCCTTTCCGCGGTCACCACCGGCGTCGACGTGCATTCGCTCCCTCACCATGGTCGCGAGACGGATCTGGACGCCACCATACTCGGCCGACGGCGTCGCGGATCGGCGATGAAATATCGATTCCTGTTCCGTCGATTCCCGAGGTGAGATATCAATTCGTCGAAAGCAATGTGCCGTCGAATCGGGGCGGGGTCGATGGAAATCGCGGAAACCGGGCGGGAAAGCCCGGCGTGACCGCCGGGCGGGCGGGCCCGAAGACACAGGTCGCGGCGGGGGCCGGAGGCGGGAGATCCGACAGGAGGCCGGGGACGTGAGACGTGACGGGGGCCAGACCGCGAGCGACCTCCTGCCGGCGGTGGTGGTCGCCGTCGTCACGATGGGCGCGACGGCCGTCATCGCCCGGACGTCCGAGCCCGGCCTGCTGCCCGAGTGGGCCGGATATCTGATCCTGGCCGGGACGGCGGCGCCGCTCGCCGCCCAGCGGACGGCTCCCGCGCGCACGCTGGTCGCGGTGATGGCCGGCGCGCTGTGCTACCAGGCTTTCGACCTCCCGGGCGGGGCCTTCACCATCGCGCCCGCCGTCGCGATCTTCAACGCCGCCGGCGCCGGACGCCGGATCGTCGCCGTCGTCGCGACGCCGGTGTGGGCCCTCGCCACGTACCTGCTCGGCGCGAGGTGGGACCACGCCCCCGATACGCAGGGCGTGGTGTGGTTGGCGACCTGGCTCGCGGTCATCCTTGTAGCGGGCGAGGTCACGCGCGGCCGCCGCGAGCGCCTGCGCGCTGAGCGGGAGAAGGCGGCGCAGGCCGAACGGGCCCGCGAGGAGGAGGCCAGGCACCGGGTCACCGAGGAGCGGCTGCGCATCGCCAGGGAGCTGCACGATGTCCTCGCGCACAGCATCTCGGTGATCAACCTTCAGGCCGGTGTCTCGGAGCATCTGATCGACCGCGACCCGATGCAGGCCCGCGCCGCTCTCGGCGCCATCCGCCAGGCGAGCAAGGACGCGCTCGTCGAGCTGCGCAGTATGCTCGGCGTCCTGCGTGCCGTGGACGACGACGGGCGTCCCCTCGCCCCGGCCCCCGGGATGGACCGCCTGCGCGAACTGGTCGAACGCGCGCGAGAGGCGCGGTTGGAGGTGTCCGTCACGCTGCCCGAGGCGAGGTCCGAGCTGCCCGGCATGGTGGATTTGGCCGTCTACCGCATCGTTCAGGAGTCGCTCACGAACGTCATCCGTCACTCGGGGGCGGGCCACGCGGAGGTGACCGTCCGCCTCACCGGCCGGGACGTGTTCGTCGAGGTCGCGGACGACGGTGTAGGGGTGCCGGGCGGCGGGCCGCTCAACGAGGGCAACGGACTGGTGGGAATGCGGGAGCGGGTCATGGCCGTCGGCGGCGAGTTCACCGCCGGACCGGTGGAGGGGAAGGGGTTCCTGGTGCGGGCGAGGCTACCGGTGCGGAGCGCGGCGGCATGATCAGGGTGCTGCTGGCCGACGATCAGCCGCTGATCAGGATGGGGCTGCGTGCCCTGCTCGGCTCAGAACCGGACATCGAGGTCGTTGGCGAGGCGGCCGACGGCGGCGAGGCCGTCGAGATGGCCGCCGACCTCCTCCCCGACGTCGTGATGATGGACGTCAGGATGCCGGTCCTCGACGGCATCGAGGCCACCCGGCGGATCGTCGGCGACCCCCGCCTCGCCATGGTACGGGTCGTCATCCTCACCATGTTCGAGCTGGACGAGTACGTGTTCCAGGGGCTGCGGGCCGGGGCCAGCGGCTTCCTCGTCAAGGACAGCGACCCCGCCCAGCTCCTGCAGGCCGTCCGGGTGGTCGCGGCCGGGGACGCGCTGCTCAGCCCCGGCGTGACCCGGCGTCTGATCGCCGAGTACGCCGGCCGTGTCGTGGACGCGCCCGCGACGCCGGAGCTGGACGTGCTCACCGAGCGAGAGCGCGAGGTCGTGGCGCTCGTCGCCGCCGGGCTGTCCAACCAGGAGATCGCCGAGCGCATGGTCGTCAGCCCGGCGACGGCCAAGACGCACGTCAGCCGGGCCATGACGAAGCTGTCGGCGCGCGACCGCGCCCAGCTCGTGGTGTTCGCTTTCGACTCCGGCCTGGTGCACCCGCGCCCGCGTCCCTGACCGCGGGTTCCGTGACCCCTGAGCGTCCCGGCGCAACCGGCCGCGTCCGCGGACGCGGCCACCGGGATGCCGGCTTCGGTACTCCGCCGGGAGTAGCCGGCCTCGGGGACTGCTCCGCCGGGAGCAGCCGGGCAAGCCGCCCTCGGTCCGATGACCTCCTCCGCCACGCCGTGACAGGCTTGATCACCGTGATCAGGCCTGTCCGGTGACGGAAGCACTCGGAGCGATATGGACACCCTTCTCCTGGCACGGCTGCAGTTCGCGACCACGACCTCCTTCCACTTCCTCTTCGTGACCCTCTCGCTCGGGCTGGTCGTGTTCGTCGCCGGCATGCAGACCGCCTACGCGGTCTCCGGCAAGGCCGTCTACGCCCGCATGACGAAGTTCTGGGGCACGCTGTACGTCATCAACTACGCCCTGGGCATCGTCACGGGCCTGGTGATGGAGTTCCAGTTCGGGCTGAACTGGGGCGGGCTGTCGGAAGTCGCCGGCAACGTCTTCGGGGCGCCGCTGGCGCTGGAGACGCTGATCGCTTTCTTCGTCGAGGCGACGTTCCTCGGCATGTGGATCTTCGGCTGGAACCGGCTGCCCAAGTGGATCCACCTGGCGCTGATCTGGCTGGTCGCGGTCGCCGCGTACGCCTCGGCGCTGTGGATCCTGGCGGCCAACGCCTTCCTGCAGAACCCCGTCGGCCATGAGATGCGTGACGGCCGGGCGTACCTGACCGACTTCGGCGCGCTGCTGCGGAACGACAGCCTGACCGACTCGCTGCCGCACGTGGTGTCGGCGGCGCTGCTGGCCGGAGGGCTGTTCGTGGCCGGGATCAGCGCCTGGCACTTCATCCGGCGGACGGACGAGGTGGAGGTCTTCCGCCGCTCGCTGCGATGGGGCGTCGTCGCCGCCCCCGTCGGCGCGTTCTCGATCATCCACTTCGGCTTCCTGCAGGAGGTCGCGATCGAGAGGTACCAGCCGATGAAGCTCGCCGTCATATACCAGGAGTCGGCCCGGCTGGAGGCCGCGCGGCAGCTGATGCTGCAGCGGTTCGGCCCCGGCGACTTCGCGCCGCCCTCGTGGATCGCGATCCCCTACCAGATCATGATGAACGGCGCCTTCGTCCTCGCCCTCGCCACCCTGGCCTGCCTCGTGCTGCTGTTCCGGAACTGGCTGATACGGCTACGCGTGCCGCTCTACGCGCTGGTCGTGATGATGCCGGTGCCGTTCATATTGATGATCACGGGCTGGCTGGTGCGGGAGGTGGGCCGGCAGCCCTGGGCGGTGTACGGCCTGCTGACCACCGAGCAGGCGGTGTCGGATGTCCCTCCCGGACTCGTGCTCGCCTCCTACGTCGGCTTCACCCTGGTACTCGGGCTGCTCGTGGTCCTCGACTACTGGCTGATCGCCACCTACGCCCGCAGGGGACCCCGCCACACGCTGTTCGGGACGACGCTCGCCGAGCCCGCCAGGGACCGTCTGACGGCCTACTGAACACAGGAGGAAATGGTGGATCTCGTATGGGCGGTCCTGCTGGGGCTGCTGTTCTGCGGCTACTTCATGGTGGACGGCTTCGACATCGGCACCGGTCTGCTGCTGCGTCAGGTCGGCCGCACGGAGGGGGAGCGGCGGGCGCTCCTCACCGCGATCGGCCCGTTCTTCCTCGGCAACGAGGTGTGGCTGGTGGCCGTCGGCGGCGTGCTCGCCGGCGCGTTCCCACTGGTCGAGGACCGGGCGCTGGGCGGAATGTACCCGCTGGTCGTGGTGGGCCTGCTCGTCTGGGTGCTGCGCGACGTGTCCATCTGGTTCCGCAGCCGGCGCGCGTCGCTCGGCTGGCGGGCGGGCTGGGACCGGATGCTCGTCGTGACCAGCGCCGCGTTCGCCGCCTTCTGGGGCCTGTTCACCGGGGCCGCGTTCGCCGGCCTCCCCCCGGCGGGCATGACGGCCGGGGCGGCGCGGCTGGCCGGGCCGTACCCGCTGCTGTGGGCGGTGGCGCTGGTCGCGCTGTTCGCCGCGCACGGGGCCGTCTTCCTCGCGGCCCGGCTGTCGGGAGATCTGGTGAAGCGGGCCGAGGCGACGGCGGTGCGGCTGCTGCGCCCGGCCGCGGGCCTGCTCGCGCTCGCTGTGTCGGCCGGGGCCGTCCTCGTGCTGCCGAAGCGGTGGGAGGTCCTGCTCCCCGCCGTCCTGATCGGCGGCCTGGGCACGGCCGCCCTGTGGGCCGCGAGCGCGGCGGTGCGGCGAGGGAGGCACGGCCGGGCGCTCACGCTCACCTCACTCGCCGCCGCGTCCCCCGTCGCCGTGCTGCTCGTCCGGCTCGCCTGGGACCTGCCGGACGCGGCGGCGGACGCCGCCACTCTGAGCACGCTCGGCGGTTTCGCCCTCGTCGCGCTCCCGCTGCTCGCCGTGGCGCAGGCGTGGATGTGGTGGGCCTTCCGGCGGCGGGTGGACGCGGGGACCGTCGTCTTCTTCTAGCGTCAGCCCTTCTCGGCTCCCTCGTTGGCGCCGCGGACGAAGTAGCGCTGGAAGACCACGAAGATGACCGCGACCGGGATCGTGGCGAGTACGGCCGCGCCGAGCTTGAGCGGATATTGGGTGCCCTTGCCGAGCGAGCCGCTCACCAGGTCGGCGAGACCGCGGGGGAGTGTGAAGAGCTCGGGGCTCTGCACCGCCACCAGGGTGTGCGGGAACTCGTTCCAGGTGCCCTGGAACGAGATGATGGTCAGCGTGAGCAGCGCCGGTCTGGCCATCGGGAGCACCACCGACCAGAACGTGCGGAACACTCCCGCGCCGTCGATCCGCGCGGCCTCCTCGACGCTGACCGGGATCGACTCGAAGAACTGCTTCATGATGAAGACGCCGGCGGCGTCGGCGATCACCGGGAGGATCAGCGCGGTGTAGCTGTTGTACAGGCCGAGCTGGTTGAGCACCAGGAACTTCGGGATGAACAGCACCACACCGGGCACGGCGATCACGGCGACGATCGCGGAGAACAGCGCGCCGCGCCCGGGAAAGCGCAGCCGGGCCAGGGCGTACCCGGCGAGCGAGTCCAGGAAGACCCGCCCCACGGTGACGATGATCGTCACCAGCAGGGAGTTGCCGAGCCACAGCGGCAGGTCGGTGTTCAGGAAGACCTTCTCGTACGCGTTGAGCGTGACGGGGTCGGGGATGGGCGACAACGGGTGCGCGGCCGCGTCCGGCTCGGTCTTGAACGAGTTCGCGATCTGGATCACGAACGGATAGAGGAAGACGAGCGCGAAGAAGATCAGGATGAAGTAACCCGCGAACGTGGAGGCGAGCCTCCGCGCGCCCGCCGAGTCGCCGGTCCGCCGTCCCTTCCGCGTCGAGCGCCGGGCGGCGTCGGTGCTCACCGCCATGCCTTCCCCTTCCTGGCCCGGCGGCCGGGGCGCGGTACGGCGTCCCGGTCCCGCAGGACCCAGCGCTGGACCAGCGCCAGCACCACGATGATCACGAAGAGCACGAACGAGATCGCCGTGCCGGGGCCGTAGTCGAAGTTGCGGAACGCCGTCTTGTACGACAGGTACGCCGGGGTGAGCGTGGTCTTCGCCGGGTCGCCCTGGCTCATCACGTAGACCTGGTCGAAGACCTGCCAGGTGGCGATCGTGCCGAGCGTCAGCACCAGGAAGAGCGTCGGCTTCAGCAGCGGCAGCGTCACGTACCGGAACGTCTGCCAGCGTCCGGCGCCGTCCAGCCGGCTCGCCTCCTCCAGCGTCACCGGGATGTCCTGCAATGCGGCCAGGAACATCAGCATGAACGTGCCCGAGGTCGTCCAGACGACCAGCACGATGATGGTCGTCATGGCCACGCTCGGCCCGGACAGCCACTCCCACCAGGACAGGCCGAACGGCCCGCCGCCGGTGAGCGCGGCCGGCGGCGCGTCCGGATCGACCAGACCGAGCGCGCCGAGCAGCAGGTGCAGCGTGCCGCGCGGGTCGGAGAACCACTGCGGCCCGTTGATGCCGACCAGCTCCAGCAGGCGGCTCACCGCTCCCGAGTTGGCGAAGATGAAGAGGAAGACGACGCTGATCGCCACCGAGCTGGTCACCGACGGGAAGAAGAACGCCGCACGGAAGAACGTCCGGCCCTTGAGCAGCCGGCTGTTGACGATCATGGCCAGCCCGAGCGCCAGCACGGTCTGCGCCGGCACCACGATCACGACGTAGTAGAAGTTGTTGCGGATGCTCGTCATGAAGTCCTGGCGGGCCAGGCCCTCCTCGGTGAACAGCCGCGTGTAGTTGTCCATCCCGACGAACGGCACGCTCGCCCGGAACGGGCTGCCCTGGCCGTTCCACTCAGTGAGGCTCACCCACAGGGCCATCAGGATCGGCAGCAGCATGAACAGGCCCAGGATCACCACGACCGGGGCCACGAAGAGCCAGCCCGCGACGCCCTCCCGGGCGGCGGCGGAGAGCCGCGGCCTCCGCGCTCCCGGCACAGGTCCGCCGGCCGGGGCGGTCATGTCGGCCACGCCGACCTCCTTCCACCGTCTTGCATGTCACTCGCCGGCCCCCGGCCGTCGCGGTGTGGCGGGGCCGGGGGCCGGGTCCCGGGGCGGGCGCCCCGGGACGGATGTCCGGGGGTCAGTTCCCGAGGGCGGCCTGCGTGTTCTTCTGCAGCCGCTCCAGGACGGACGCGGGGGAGGTGGACGTGAGCTTCTGGATGCCGGTGTCGAAGTCGGCCAGCACGCTCTCCATCTTCGGCGCGTTGACGGGGCCCTGGGCGTACTCGGCGCCGTTCACGAACGGGGTGTCGCCCGGGAACTCCGTGGTGTAGGCGTCCTTGGCGGACTGGCGCGACGGCATCACGCCGAACGCCCGGGCGAAGGCCATCTGCTGGTCGGCCGTGGTCATCGCCTGGACGAAGTCGATCGCCTGCTCCTTGTACTTGCTCTTGGCGGAGACGCCCCAGCAGGTGGTGAAGGAGAGGGTGCCCTTGCCCTTCGGCCCGGCGGGCAGCTCGTGCACCGAGTACTTCACGTCAGGGAAGTCGGCCGTGAGCGCGCCCTTGATCCAGTTGCCCTCGATCGTCATGGCGGCCTTCTCCTTGCCGAAGGCCTCGCCGCCCCAGCCCGCGTCGAGCTGCTTGGGGAACTGCGCGTACTTCTTCTTGAGGAGCGACTGCACGTATTCGAGCGCCTTGGCGTTCTCCGGCGAGTCGGCCGTCGCCTGCTTGCCGTCCGGGCTGGTGATCCAGCCGCCCGCCTGCACCATGAACGCGCCGACCCGGTCGCGGGTGTCGCCCACGGCCAGCGGCGTGATCCCCTTGGCCGACAGCTTCTCGCTCACCGAGGTGAGCTGCTCCCACGTGGTGGGCACGTCCGCGTCGGTCAGCCCGGCCTTCTTCCACAGGCCGTCGTTCACGATCAGCGCCAGCGTGGAGAAGTCCTTCGGCGCGCAGTAGAACTTGCCGTCGGAGGTGAAGGTCGCGCGCAGGCTCTCGTAGAAGTCCTCGGAGTTGGCGATCCGGTCCCCGTACGGCTCCAGCGCCCCGACGCTCGCGTAGTCGGCGAAGCGCGACGCGTCCACGTAGAAGACGTCCGGCGGGTTGTCGCCGGCGAACGCCTGGCCGAGCTGCTGGGAGAGGTCCTGCGCCGGGGTGACCGTCGCCGTCGATCCACTGGTCTTGGCCCAGGCGTCGGCGGCCTGCCGTACGGCGTTCGTCTCGGCGTCGCCCGAGGAGCCGATGAGGATCTGCAGGGAGGCCGGGCCGGCGCTCTGCTGGGCCGGTGCGGCCGGCTTGTCGTCGAACCCGCTGCCGCAGGCGGCCGAGGTGAGGAGGCCGGCGCAGGCCAGCGTGCCGAGGGCCGCATTCC
This sequence comes from Microtetraspora malaysiensis, assembly GCF_050947145.1. Classification (NCBI taxonomy): domain Bacteria; kingdom Bacillati; phylum Actinomycetota; class Actinomycetes; order Streptosporangiales; family Streptosporangiaceae; genus Microtetraspora; species Microtetraspora malaysiensis. The sequence goes on along the minus strand of NZ_CP191998.1, from coordinate 7,097,845 downwards.
TGAGAGTTGCGCGATTCATGGGCGTTCCTGATCTTCTTGTTCTCTGGGGAGTGGGGAACTGCGACGGGTCAACCCGAGCGCCGTACGACCAGCGAGGGCTGGAGCAGCACGTGCGGGTGTGGGTCCCCCGAGGACCCGGATGGGCGGCTGTCGCCGTCGAGGAGGCGGGTGAGCAGCGTGACGCAGCTCGCCGCCGCCTCCGCGAGCGGCTGGCTGAGACTGGTGATGCCGACGGCTTTCGCCACCGGTGTGTCGTCGAACCCGATCACGGCGACCGGCGGCCCCGCCCGGTGCTCGGCCGGCGCGGCGGCGCCGGGGGAGCGCACGGTGTGCAGCGCGCCGAGCGCGAGCGAGTCGCTCACGCAGACGAGCGCGGTCGCCGGGTCGCCGGATTCGAGCAGCTCGCGGGCGGCCGCCTCACCGTCGTCGACGCCGTCGCTGGTCGCCCGGTCGAGCCCCGCCGGATCCACGCCGGCGGCGCGCAGCGTGCGGGCCCAGCCCTCCCGCCGGTCGTCGCCGACGCCCGACCCGGCGGGCCAGCCGAGGAAGCCGATCCGGCGGTGGCCGGCGTCGAGCAGGTGGCGGGTGGCGGCGGCGGTGCCGGCGGCGCCGTCCACGTCCACCCACGCATGCGGCGTACCGTCCGGCACGCCCCACGGGCGGCCGAAGGTGACGAACGGCATGCCCCGGTCGAGCAGCCACGAGGTGCGGATGTCGCCGTGGTGGGTGCCGGTCAGCACGAAGGCGTCCGGCTCGTACGCGCCGAGCAGGTCGGCGAAGGTCGCGATCTCGGCGGTGTCGTCGTCGGCCGTGTAGAGCAGCACCCGGTAGCCCGCGCGCGCGGCGCTCTCGGTGAGGCCGTGCAGGAAGCGGTCCAGGACCGAGCCGTTGATGCCGTCGCGGTCCGGCTCGATGCGGGTGGCGATGAGCCGCGACCTGCCGGTACGCATCTGGCGGGCGGCCTGGTTGACGCGGTAGCCGAGCTCCTCCACCGCGTCGAGCACCCGCCGCCGGGTCTCCTCGCGGACGACCTCAGGCGTGTTGAGCACGTTCGAAACCGTCTGGCGGGAGACGCCGGCGTGACGAGCGACGTCGGCGATCGTCACCTTTTCAGGCATAGAGTCCCTTTCCGTGGGTTTGAACGTTCAAAGAGAAGTAAGGCATCATTGGATCGTTCAAGTAAAGGAAGTGTTGGCAATGTGCACCCCCGGAGCGGATCTGTCAAGGTCGCGCCCCGCCTGATCCGAACCAAGGAGTCGTTACGTGCTGGTCGGAGCCACGCCGGAACCGGGAGCCGCTCTCGCGGCCGAGGAGACCGGCCCCCCGGCGGGATATCGCCTGCAGCCGCTGCTGCACGACCTCGTCAGCACCGTCCTGGCCCCCACCAGCGCGTTGAGCGGAGCCGACGGGCAGATCCGCGCCTCCGGCGTCCAGGGGCTGTTCCACGCCGACGCCCGCGCGCTCTCGCTGGCCAGGCTGCAGATCGACGGACACGAGCCGGAGGCCATCGCCTACCTGCCGGTCGGCCCCGGGCACGACCGGTTCGTCTCACTCGCCCGCCGGCTCGGCGATCCCCACCCCGATCCCACCGTGCGGATCGAGCGCACCCGCCAGGTGACGCCGTACGGCATGAGCGAGCAGGTGGAGATCGTCTCCACGGCGTCGGCGCCCGTCACCGCCACCGTCACGATCGAGCTGGCCGGCGACTTCGCCCCGATCGAGGTCGTGAAGTCGGGCGGCGACACCACGCCCGTCGCGGCCACGGCCGAGGGGCCCGGCACGCTGGTCTGGCGGTCACAGCGCTCCCGGGTCGTCGTGACCGGGATGGACGCGCGGGCCGAGATCGCGGACGCCCCCGGACAGGTCGCCCCGGCGCGGCTGGCCTGGCCGGTCACGGTGCGGCCGCGCGAGCGCGTCACGCTGCGCTGGGAGGCCGCCGTCACCGACCCGGCCGCGGTCGTGATCTCGCCGTCCGGCCCCGTCGAGTGGAGCCGTCCCCGGGTCGCCGCGGCCGACCGGCGGCTGGAACGGCTGCTCGACCGGTCCCTGGACGACCTGCGGTCGCTCCGGCTCGTCGAGCCGGACGCCCCCGGCGACACCTTCCTCGGCGCGGGCGTGCCGTGGTTCCTGACGCTGTTCGGCCGGGACAGCATCTGGGCCGCGCGGATGCTTCTCCCGCTCGGCACCGAACTCGCCGCGGGCACGCTGCGGGTGCTCGCCCGCCGCCAGGGCGTACGGACCGACCCCGCCTCCGGGGAGGCGCCCGGAAAGATCATGCACGAGCTGCGCCGCCACGAGTTCACCGTCGAGGGCAACGGGCTGCGCCTCCCCGCGACCTACTACGGCACCATCGACGCCACCCCGCTGTGGATCGCCCTCCTGCACGACGCCTGGCGGTGGGGGATGCCCGAGCGCGCGGTGGCCCCGCTGCTGCCGCACCTGGAGGCCGCGCTCGGCTGGCTGGGCGAGCACGCCGACCCCGACGGCGACGGCTTCGTCGAGTACATCGACACGAGCTCCCGCGGCCTGGCCAACCAGGGCTGGAAGGACTCGGGCGACGCCGTCCGGTTCAGGGACGGCAGCCAGGCGACCGCGCCGATCGCGCTCGCCGAGGTGCAGGGCTACGCCTACCAGGCGGCGACCGGGGCCGCCGCGCTGCTGGAGGCGTTCGGCCGTCCCGGCGCGGAGCGCTGGCGCGAGCACGCGGCGGCGCTCGCCGCGCGGTTCCGCGACCGGTTCTGGGTGGAGGGCCCCGCGGGCCGCTACCCGGCGCTCGCCCTCGACGCGGCCAAGCGGCCGGTCGACTCGCTCACCAGCAACATCGGGCACCTCCTCGGCACCGGCCTGCTGTCGGCGGGGGAGGAGGCGGAGGTGGCCCGGCTGCTCGCCTCACCCGCGATGGCGGGCGGCTTCGGCCTGCGCACGATGTCGGCCGACGACGGCGGGTTCAGCCCGCTGTCCTACCACTGCGGCTCGATCTGGGCGCACGACACCGCGATCGTGCTCGCCGGGCTGGCCCGCGCCGGGTTCGGCGGGCAGGCCGCCGGGCTCGCCGAGGGGCTGCTCGCCGTCGGCGAGGCGTTCGGCTACCGCCTGCCCGAGCTGTACGGCGGAGACGCGCGGGACGACGTGGGGCGGCCCCTGCCGTACCCGGCCGCGTGCCGGCCGCAGGCGTGGTCGGCCGCGGCGGCGGTGACGATCGTGCACGCGGCCACCGGCCTGTACCCCGACGTGCCGGAAGGCCGGGTCACGCTGCGTCCCCTCGCCGGCGCCCCGCTCGGCGCGGTGTCCGCGCACGGCCTGCGCGTCGCCGGGCACGAGGTCGGCGTCGAGGTGGACGCCGCGGGCCGGGCCGAGGTGACCGGCCTGCCCGCGGGCCTGCGCATTGAGGATCTCGCCCAGCCTGCCCGGTGAGCCTCCCGGCGTCTCCCGGCCCGTTCACCGCGCCGGGAGACGCCGATCACAGGGCTCGCGAGGCGCGGCAGAGCTCGCATCGGTCACAGGCCGGGGGGAGGCGGATCGCTGCGCAGCCTGCTGTACATCCAGCCGTCGCGCCACTGTCCGGCACGGAACTCCACCGAGCGCAGGACGCCCTCCAACGTGAAACCGGCCTTCACCAGCGACTTCTGTTCGGCGATGTTCTCGGGGTGGGTGGCCGCCTGGATGCGCTCGACCGGGGTGTGGGCGAACAGGTAGTCGCACAGCATCGCCTGAGCGCGCCAGCCGATGCCGCGCCCCCGCCAGTCGGGGAGCAGGGCGATCCCGATCTCCCAGTATCGGGAGACCCCGAACCCCTGCGCCGACCAGCTCATGAAGCCCACGGCCGTACCGTCGACCTCGACGATGATCCGGCTGTCGTCCTCGCCCAGGTACCCGTCGGCGGCGTAGCGCCGGACCGGGGCCTGCGCGTCGCGGAACCCCGTCCAGTCCAGGCCGACCAACCCCGGCTCCGTGGCGAAACGCCGGAACATGGCGAGGTCGTCCTCCGCGACCGGTCGCAGTCGTATGTCAAGGGCGCTCACCGCGCCACCCCCTCGTGATGCGTTCGTCCGCGCATGATCGCGTCACCGGCCTGGACCCTACCCCGTGAGATCCGCGAGCCGCCGCCGAGAGGAGCCTGTCATCGCGGCTCGCCGGCCGACTGCCCCTCCCCGCGCACACGGACGGCGAGCAGGGCAAGCCACGCCCAGCCGACGGTGATGGTCAGCCGCTGAAGCAGCCCTCCGATTTCGACGAGGCCTTCGGTCTGAGAGAAGGCTTGGCCGGACAGGAAGAAGCCGATGACGACCAGGGTGCCGGTGGCGGCCGAGTAGAGCGCCCACCCGCGGTCGCCCCAACCGGCGAAGCGCCGGGCGAAGACGAAGCACGCGCCGGCCAGTGCGGCGAAGACCAGCAGTGAAAAGGGCGCGGCCTGCCAGCGCCACTGCTCGGTCGCGGAATCGTTCGTGGCCGAGTCGATCACCGCTGCGCGGGCAGCGGGCGCCACCGGCAGTTATGAACCGGTACAGGGCACCTGCGCATGCCGTCGCGATCAACATCGCGTTCAGAAACTACTGAACTTTCCTCACATCTGACGCATCGAAGCCAAGCATGAACAAGATTCAAAAGCTTTCCATCCTGTCCGCACTGCCCGTCGCCGCGGCTCTGATGGCGCCCCCTGCTCAGGCGGCGGAGCGCCCGGCATGCCCCGTCCCGACCAAGGCAGAGGCGAAGCGGTCGTCCGGTACCAAGACCGACAAGCCGCCCAGGGGCGCCGCCGCCATCAAGGGAGTCCGCGTCAACCACATCCCGAAGGGTTTCACCTACGGCCAGGTCGGCGTCAACGAGCACGATGGCATCACCGAGTACGGCTACCAGTGGAGTGATGACCGCTCCGACGTGAACCCCAGGCAGCGGTCGCTGTGGGTCAGGGTGGTGTGCTGGCCGAAGGCGAGTGAGCTGACGCAGCTCAAGAACGCGCCGTTCGACATCGGGACGTTCTCCGGTGACACCAAGACCGTGAAGATCGGCCGCCGTCAGGTGCTCACCCAGGTGGGTGACGGCGCGCTGGGTCATGGCCGGTACGCGGGCTGGGTAGAGCGTAAGGGCGTCGTCGTCACCGTGATGGCCAGCCGGCCCCTCGTGCCGGAGCTGGCGAAGATCATCAAGGGCATCGAGCTGTCAGCTTCTCGGCCGTAAACGACCGAGCTTGCAGCTCCTCGCCATCGATGGATTCGACGGTTCAGGCCGCGTACGGCAGCGTGACTCACTGCCCAGCGTGGCGAACCACGCCGCGTTGCGATGTCGATAACAGACCAGAGAGCCGTTCCCCGGCATACCGGGTGCGTTCAGTCCCGCCACCGCAACACGAACCGTAACAGCAAAACCACGAAGAGAGAAACCATTCCTCTCGGGCGTGAACGCCCGAGGTTCCTGGCTAGATGGCGCTGAACCGGCCAACCCCGCCATCCGGGGGCCGGGTTGGGTGGTCATCACGCCCGATCGTCTACTGATATCTCGCTCGTGAGGGCACCCCCTCATTTCACGGCAATCACGTCAGATTCCGCTCGGTGTATCCAGGCTGAGGGCCGGGCTGTACCGGTGACCGGCGGGGCCGGCGGGATCCCTAGGCTCGGGGTGCCCTCTCCCGTGATCTCACCCAGGCGGTGAAGCCCTCGATCGCGTCGATGACGGCCTCGAAGCGGACCGAGTGGTACAGGTCGAAGGCGTGGTTCCCGCCGCGCAGCTCGGCGTAGACGACGGGGGCGGCCGAGGTCTCCCGTAGCCGGTCGGCGAAGTGCCGGGCATCGGCCGCGGGCACACGCGAGACCGCCCGCATTCGCGCCTTCGACCAGGCCGCACAACTCGCCGTGCCCGACCTGCCCGCGCCGCCCGCTTCCCAGGAGAGCTACATCCGGGTCCGCGTGTACGCGTGCAGTGCGTCGCGGACGAACGTCGCTCCCGCGGCGTTGTCGTACATGCCGGCGAAGCGGGGGTCGTCGACGTACATGTCCCCCAGGCAGTTCACCATCTCGATCGAGCGCTCCCGGTCGCCCTCGGCCGTGGGGGTACCCGGGATCTGGCTCAGCCACCGGACGTGCCGGGCAGCCAGTGACTGAGCGTGTTCCGATGTCGGGGAAACCCCGGCCTTCACTGCGGCGACCCATGCGGCGACGAGGTCCTCGGTGTCCTGCTTCCAGGCCTGCTGCTGGTCAAGGCTCTTGCCGTGCCACCAGTCGTTGCTCACTTGGAACGCGCGCTCGCCCCAGCGTGAGATCACCTCGTCCTTGTAGCGGTCGTTGAACCCCGCCAACATGACGTCCATCCGCGGTTCCGCCCCCGACTGCAGGGCCTCCAGCGTGTGCCGCACCGACCGGATCTGCCATTCGATGCGGTCCCGTTCCTCTTCCAGAGCGGCGATGTGGGCACGGAGCCCGTCGCACGTGTCCACATCGTCGGCCAGGACCTCGGCGATGGCCGACAAGCCCATGCCGAGCCGGCGCATGAGCAGGATCCGCTGTAGCCGGGCGACCGCGGTGGGGTTGTAGTAGCGGTACCCGTTCGGGCCAACCCGGGACGGGGCCAGGAGCCCGAAGCGGTCGTAGTGACGCAGGGTGCGACTGGTGATGCCGGCCCTCGCCGCGAGTTCCTGGATCGTCCACTCCATCGTTCCAGTGTTACCTGCGGCGGAGAGTGGTTGCGATGATCTCCGAGGCGTCGGCGTGCAGGGCTTGGGCCGCCGTCTGCCCGGTCTCCGCCAGGTAGGTGTCGACCAGCCGGTTGCCCGCGGCGTACCCCGCGCCCATCGGCAGTCCCACCGGGGTGACGCCGAGGTGCTCCGCGCCTGGGTCGCCGTGCACCCAGGCGGTGAAGTTCTCCATGCCGGTCACGTCGAGCCCGGTGAGTACCTTGGCGAAGACCTCGTCGTCGTGCAGGTGCGGCACGCCGATGCGGGCGGGGCCAAGTTCGTCGCCGTAGAGCTGGCGGGCGAAGGCGTCGGCCAGGCCTTCGCCGACGATGTGCTCGCCGACCGTGACGGTCATCGGGTCCCACACCACCCCGCCCGGGCTCCAACGCAGGTTGTGGTGGAGTTCGTGCACGGCGGTGGCCTCCAGCCGCTCCACGTTCTCGGGGAAGGGCCAGAACGTGATGGCGATGTTGCCCGAGATGCCGCCGAACCCGGTCAATCCCAGGCAGGGACCCATGAAGTGCTTGTCAGCCGGATCGCCGAGAACGAACAGCACGGTGATGTCCGGGGCCTCCAGCCCCGGCGTCGCCTCCAGCAGTACGGCGAGAGCGTCGTCGAGCGCGCGTTGCATCCGCTCCCAGGCTCCGGCCGCCGCGAGGGTTTCGAGCGCGTCGAGGCAACGCTCCTCGTCGCGGTCGATGGGGAACCCGGACGATTGGAGGTGTACGGCTACCAGGTCGAGCTCGCCTGGGTGGTAGCGGTACATACCCTTGTTGGCCTCCAGCATCGAACGCAGCAGGTCAGCGCGCTCCGCGACCGGGGCCAGCAGGATCCGCCGCATGGCGGAGTAGGTGTCAAGAACAGTGATCGACATGGGACCCGATGCTAGAAGTTGACGCAGCGTCAAGGTCAAACCGGCGGCGCTCCTCGTCGGGGTATGGCCGGCATGCCGTCACCCGGTCCCGTCATGACCGGCGGTTCGCCGCTGCGACGGACTCACGCGACGTGGTCAGCCGTCAGCTCCAGGTGGGAGCCGGTGAACGCGGCCCGCAGGCGCCGGTCGTGCGTCACGACCACCAGCGCGCCCTGGTAGGAGGCCAGCGCCTCCTCCAGCTGCTCCACGAGCATCGGCGACAGGTGGTTGGTCGGCTCGTCGAGCAGGAGCAGGTCCACGGGCTCACTCACCAGCCGCGCCAGCTCGATCCGCCGCCGTTGTCCGTAGGAGAGCTCGTCCAGGCGCAGCCCCAGGTCGGACGGCCGGAACAGCCCCAGGGCCAGCAGCGCGTCCGCGTGCTCGTCCAGGCTCCCGGGACGCCCCTGCGCGTAGGCCCGCAGCACGGTCCGGTCCGCGGCCCCGGCCGGTCCGGCCCGCCGGGTGTCGCCGGTGTCCAGCTCGTCCTGGCGGAAGAACCCGACCCGGCCGGCCCGCCGTACCACGCCCGCGTCCGGCTGCAGCTCCCCGCTGAGCACCCGCATCAGCGTGGTCTTGCCCGCGCCGTTCGGGCCGGTGACGAGCAGCCGCTCACCGGCGCGGATGGCCAGGGAGTCGAGGCGGAGCCGCCCGGTCACCACCACGCTGTCGAGTGCGGCCACCTCGGCCCCGGTGTCGGTCTCCGCGGTGGCGAGGGCGGCGGTGAAGCGCAGCGGTTCGGGCGGCGGCGGCGCCGGGTGGCCGGTGAGCCATCGCAGCCGCTGCTGGGACTGCCGGATGCGTCCGGCGGCCCCGTGCGTGCGCGAGCGTGCCCGCCAGGCTCCGGTGCCCATGCCCGCCTTGGCCATCTTGCGGGGGATCACGGCCAGCCGGCCCGCGTTGGCCGCCACCAGCGTGGCATGCCGGTCCAGCTCGGCCTTCCATTCCTCGTGGGCCCGCGCCTGGGCGGCGCGTTCGGCGGCCTTGGCCGCGAGGTATCCGGCGTACCCGTCGCCGTAGCGGCGCACCTGCCCGTCGGAGACCTCCAGGATGGCGGTGGTCACCCGCTCCAGGAACGCCCGGTCGTGGGTGATCGCCACGACTGTGCCCCGGTGGGCGCGCAGGCGCTGCTCGAGCCAGGCCACGGCCTGGTCGTCCAGGTCGTTGGTGGGCTCGTCGAGCAGCAGCAGCTCAGGGGCGGACGCCAGCGTGGCGGCCAGGGCGAGCCTGGAGCGCGCGCCGCCGGAGAGCGTGCCGAGCGGACGGTTCCGGTCGAGCCCGGGCAGCCCGAGCGCGTGCAGCGCGACCTCCACCCGAGTGTCGACCGCGTAGCCGTCTCGTGCTTCGAACTCCGCCGCCAGCCGGACGTAGACATCGAGCCCGGCGCGAGTCTCCGCACCGGTCTCGCCGAGCGACTGTTCGGCCGCCCGCATCCGGGCTTCGAGCTCGCGCAGATCGGTGAGCGCCAGGTCGATCGCGTCGGCCACCGTCGCGTGCGGAGGCAGTGCGAGCGACTGCGGCAGATATCCGACGCCGCCGGGCGCCACGACCACGAGTTCGCCGTTGTCCGGCCGCTCGGTCTCCGCCATGAGCTTGAGGAGTGTGGACTTGCCGGACCCGTTGTCGCCGATCACCCCGATCCGCTCGCCGGGTTTGACGGTGAGTGACACCCGGTCCAGGACGACGCGGGTGCCGTAACGCTTGGTGGCCTCGGTAAGTGCCAGTTGGGCAGCGGTACGCAACGGCCCACCTCCTCTTCTCGGCGCGGACGAATTCTGGACGCGGTGGTCGCAATATTCGAGACGAGACGGATCGTCGCGCCACATCACAGTGTGAGGGGATTCTGGGTCTAAGTCAAGACGGACCGTCTCGTCTCGCCGAATGATATGCTCCGGGCATGTCCCAACCCAGAAAACCGAACCCAGCCCGCCGCAGTGAACGGTCCCGGCAGGCCGTCCTCGACGCCGCGCGCGATCTGGTCTCCGAGCTCGGATACGCCAAGGTCTCGATCGAGGCCATCGCCGCCCGGGCGGGAGTGGGCAAGCAGACCATCTACCGCTGGTGGCCGTCAAAGGGGGCCGTGATCTTCGACTCCTTCCTCGCGCTCAGCGAGAGCGAGGAAGGCATGAGCCTCCCCGACACCGGCGACCTCGAGGCCGACCTCAAGATCGTCATGCGGGCCACCGTTGCCGAGTTCGCCGACCCGGCGTTCGAGGCGCCCATCAGGGCGCTCAACACGGAGATCATCGGCGATTCCGCCCTCGCCGCCCAGTACCGCGAGAAGCTGGCCGGCCCCGTCGACGAGGCCAAGAAGGAGCGGCTGCGCAGCGCCCAGCGGGCCGGCCAGCTCGCCGCGGACGCCGACCTCGACCTGGTGCTCGAGGTGCTGTACGCCCCGCTCTACCAACGCTGGCTGCACCGCTCCGGGCCGCTCACCCCGCAGTACGCCGACGCGCTGGTGGAGATCACCCTCCGCGCGTTCGCCCCCTGAACGCGCGGAGGGAGGGCGGTCAGGGGCTGAGCACCGTGCCCGGCGCGCAGGTCGGCGAACGCGCGGTGGACGTCGCCGAGGCCGCCCCGGTCGGGGGGGATGTCCTCGCCGCCCCCCATGACGGGTCCACCAGAGTCTCCCGGTCGTGATCGGGCGTTCCCGGACGGTGGGCGGTGATCGATACTCGGGAGCGAGAACATTCAGCGCCATCTAGCCAGGAACCTCGGGCGTTCACGCCCGAGAGGAATGGCTTCTCTCTTCGTGGTTTTGCTGTTACGGTTCGTGTTGCGGTGGCGGGACTGAACGCACCCGGTATGCCGGGGAACGGCTCTCTGGTCTGTTATCGACATCGCAACGCGGCGTGGTTCGCCACGCTGGGCAGTGAGTCACGCTGCCGTACGCGGCCTGAACCGTCGAATCCATCGATGGCGAGGAGCTGCAAGCTCGGTCGTTTACGGCCGAGAAGCTGACGGAGGCACGTGTCACTGATTTTTCCGGTTCCGCACGGGCGGCCCGGACCGCGCCGCCCGGGACCGCACGCGATCTCCCGAGGTAGCCGAAGGACTCCGGCGGCTCTCCGGGGATGGGTCTGGCGGTGACCGTCGAGACGCGCGGCACGCCGCGCCCGCTTCCCCCGGAGGCCGAGATGGCGGCGTACCGGCTGGTGCAGGAGGCGCTCACCAACACGCTGCGCCACGCGGAGGCCTCCACGGCCGAGGTCGTGCTCGACTGGTCGCCGGACGCGCTGCGGATCGAGGTGGCCGACGACGGCCGCGGCCCCGGCGACCGCGGGGACGGACCCGATCCGGGCGGAGGGCACGGGCTGATCGGGATGCGGGAGCGGGTCGCCGCGTGCGGCGGCACCCTCCGGGCGGGGCCGGGACGGGCCGGCGGGTTCACCGTCGAGGCGACGCTCCCGGTCCGGAAGCCGTCCGGAGAGGCGGTCGGCTGATGCTGCGCGTCCTCGTCGCCGACGACCAGGACCTGTTCCGCGGCGGCTTCTCCATGATCCTGGACGCGCAGCCGGACATCACCGTGGTCGGCGAGGCGTCCGACGGCGTCGAAGCGGTTCGCGCGGCGGCCGAACTCCGGCCGGACGTCGTGCTGATGGACATCCGGATGCCCACCATGGACGGCGTCGAGGCGACGCGGCGGATCCGCGCCGCCACGTCCGCCCGGGTGCTCGTGCTGACCATGTTCGACCTGGACGAGTACGTGTACGCGGCGCTGGGCGCGGGCGCGAGCGGGTTCCTGCTCAAGGACGCGCATCGCGACGAGCTGGTCCGCGCGGTCCGGGTGGTCGCCGCGGGGGAGGGGTTGCTCGCGCCGACGGTGACCCGGCGGCTGATCGAGACGCTGGCGCAGGGTGGCCACGCCGTACCCCGCCTGAAGGCCAGGCTCGACGAGCTGACCGTCCGCGAGCGCGAGACGCTGACGCAGGTCGCGCGCGGCCTGTCGAACGCCGAGATCGCCGCCGAGCTGGTGGTCAGCGAGCACACGGTGAAGACCCACGTGAGCAACCTGCTGACGAAGCTCGGCCTGCGCGACCGCGCCCAGGCCGTCGTCTTCGCGTACGAGTCGGGGCTGGCCGTCCCGGGGTCTCCATCGCAGGAGTGAACCGGGATTCACTCGCGGCGGCGATCCGCGCGGCACTCCTTCGCGGGCAACATCGACGGCGATCGCGAGGAGGTCGTCGCATGTATCCAGATCCCACCCGGCCAGATATCAGCCATCCAGATGCCACCCGCCCAGATGCCACCCGTCCGCGCGGGCTGCGTGGCATGGGCCGGGCCGGCGAGCTGGGCGTGCTCGTCGCGTGCGCGGCGCTCTCGGCGGGGCTGCTCTACTTCGGCACGGGTCTGCATCCGATCGCGTGGCTCACCTGGGCGGCTCCTCTGCCGGTGCTGGTGATCGCGCCGCGGACGACCGCCGTCCGCGCGTGCCTCGCGGCGATGGCGGCATGGGCGGTGGGCGGGGCGAACATGTGGGAGCTTCAGCGCGACCGGATGGAGGTGCCGCTTCCGGTCGCGCTGCTCACCGTCGTCCTGCCCGCGCTGGTCGCGGCCGTGGCCGTCCTGCTCTTCCGGGCACTGGTACGGCGCGGCCGCCTGTGGTCGGCGGCGGCGGTCGTGCCCGCCGTCTGGGTGAGCGCCGAGTACCTCGTCGCGGCCCTCACGCCGTACGGCGCGATCTGGAGCCTGGCGCACACGCAGGCCGGGGTCCCGCCGGTGGTCCAGCTCGCCGCGCTGACCGGCGGGTGGGGGATCTCGTTCCTGCTGACGGCCGTCCCGGCGGCGCTGGCCGTCTCCGCCGCGCCCCGGCGGCGGGCGGGGGAGCGGCCCTGGCGGGTCGCGGCGACCGCATTGACGCTGGCGCTCCTCGTCGCGACCGGGGGAGCCGTCCGGCTCGCCCTGGCCGAGCTGGACGGCACGGAAAGGAAGGTCGCGCTGCTGGCCTCCCGGCAGCAGGACGACTGGGCGCCCATCGACACGCCGCGCGGCCGGGAACGTCTCCGGGAAGTGCTGGCACGGGTGCGGGCGCTGCCGCCGGGGACCGACGCCGTGGTCCTGCCGGAAGGCGGGTTCGTGACGACGGCGGCGGACCTTCCCCTGATCTCCCGCCCGCTCGCGGCGCTGGCCCGCGAGCGGCGTATGGACGTCGTCGCGGGCGTGATCGTGACCGACACCAACCGCAACACCGCGATGTTCTTCCCGGCCGGGGGAGGTGAGCCGGGCGTCTACCGCAAGCAGCACATGGTGCCCGGGGTGGAGCCGTACGTGCCCGGCGACCGGGTGTTCCTGCGCTCCGGGACCGGCGTGGCGATCTGCAAGGACCTGGACTTCCCCGAGCTGGCCCGCGCGTACCGCCGCGCGGGCGCGCAGGTCATGCTGCTGCCCGCCTGGGACTTCGACCTCGACGGATGGCAGCACGCGCGGACGACCGTGTTGCGCGGCGTCGAGAACGGGTTCTGGGCCGTGCGCAGCGCGGCGAACGGGAACCTGACGGTGAGCGATCCGTACGGCCGGGTCCGCGCCGAGACCGCGACCACGGGCCGCGCGCCGACGGTGCTCACCGCGACCGTCGGCACGGGCGCCGCCCGCACGGTCTACACCTGGGCGGGTGACTGGTTCGCCTGGCTGTGCCTGGCCCTGGCCGTCCTGCTTCCCGCGTCGGCGGTCCTCCGACGCCGGGGAGCGGAGTGACCGGGCGGCGGGCCGACCGTGCGTGGCCGGCCCACCGCGGACGGCCCTACAGGTCGGTGGCGATGATCTTCTCGATGTTGCGCTCGGCGAGCGCCGTGATGGTGACGAACGGGTTCACGCTGGTGTTGCCGGGGATCAGCGCGCCGTCGATGACGTACAGACCGGGATAGCCGGCGAGGCGGCCGTAGTTGTCGGTGGCCTTGCCCAGGACCGCGCCGCCCAGCGGGTGGTACGTGAGGTGGTCGCCCCAGATCTTGTAGATGCCGAAGAGGTCGGTCCGGTAGATCGTCCCCTCTTTGGAGTTGATCTTGTCGAAGATCGTCTTGGCCATGTCGATGGCGGGCTGCTTCCAGGACTGCTGCCAGTTCAGGTCGACCTTGCCCGTGGTCGGGTTCCAGGAGAACTCGGCGCGGTTCGGGTTCTTGGTGATCGACAGATAGAACGAGGCGAAGGTCTCGATCCCGGTGGGCAGCGGCGCCACCTCGGCGAACGCGCCGCCCGCGGCCCAGTTGTCGATGCCGCCGCAGGGGATGGACGACTGCAGGGCCCCGGTCGGGTCCCACAGGTGGTTGGCGCGGCCGCACATGACGTTGCCGTTGTCGCCCCAGCCCTTGCCGACCTCGTTGTTCAGGTTGGGCAGCATGCCGGTGGCCTTCAGCTTGACCAGCAGCTTGCTGGTGCCGACGCTGCCGGCGGCGAAGAACACCCGGTCCGCGGTCACGGTCTTGGTGGTCGTGGTCTCGCCGCTGGTGTTGATCTGGTCGATGACGACCGTGTAGCCGCCGCCGGACGCCGGGGCGACCGAGACGACCTTGTGCAGCGGCGAGACGGTGACCCGCCCGGTGGCCGCGGCCTGGGCGAGGTACGTCTTCTGCAGCGACTTCTTGCCGTTGTTGTTGCCGTAGAGGATCTCGCCGGCCAGCGCCGACTTGGTGACGGTGCCGGCCGCCTCCTGCTTCATGTAGTCCCAGTCGTACACGTCGGGCACGAAGACGAACGGGAACCCGGAGCGCTGGGCGTGCTTCCGGCCGACCCGGGCGTACTGGTAGCAGTCGGTGGAGTCGAACCAGGCCGGGTCGATGGTGCCGACCCCGAGCCCGGCGTTGGCGCGCGGGTAGTAGGTGTTGTACATCTCGTCGGGGTTGACCGTCGGGAGGATGGCGCCGAAGTTCTCCCGCTTGGGCGTGACCGCCATGCCGCCGTTGACGAGGGAGCCGCCGCCGACGCCGCGGCCCTGGTAGACCGTGATGCCGCTGAACTCCTCGGCGTCCAGGATCCCGGTGTAACAGGAGATGTCCCGGTCGATCGGGAAGCCGAGGAAGTAGTTGAGCGGCGCCTTCGTCCGGGTGCGCAGCCAGTACGACCGGTTGTCCGGCGAGAGCGTGTTGCAGAAGATCTTGCCGTCGGAGCCGGGGGTGTCCCAGGCCATGCCCATCTCGACCATGTGGACGTCGACGCCCGCCTGGGCGAGGCGCAGCGCGGCGACCGAGCCGCCGTATCCGGTGCCGATCACCAGGGCCGGCACGTGAGCCCCACTGGCGATCGGAGTGGTCGCGGCGACGGTCTGCGCCCAGGCGGGGGTGCGGCCGCCGAGGGCCATGACTCCCAGGAGGGAACCGGCCCCGGCGATGAATCCGCGTCGGGAGAAGCCCGAGGAAGCCGAACCGACCGGCGTGCTGTCACTCATGTGTGGTCCTCACTTTCGACCGATGGGGGGTTCGCGTCGTGCGAGACGGGGGTGGGTGTCCAGGTGGGCGTCCGCAGTGTCATGGGACCGGCTACGGCGTGCCGGAGGGGGAGTGGCCGCCGCCGGGCAGCACGCATACGGCGTCGAGGCCCAGCACCCGGTTGAGCCGGCCGAACGTCAGCCAGGAGCCGATGCACATGGTGAGCTCCACGATCTCGGGCTGGCTGTAGTGCGCGGACATCCGGTTCCAGAAGTCGTCGTCGAGGCCGTGGTGATCGAGCGCGTACCGCTCGGCGTATTCGGCGGCCAGCCGGGTGCGGTCGTCGAAGGCGTCGGTGGTGCGCCAGTGGGTCACCGCGTCGGCGAACTCCACCTCGACCTTCCGCCCGTCGCGTTCCGTCCGCCAGTCGAGGCAGAAGAGGCACCCGTTGATCTGCGCGATCCGCAGCCGTGCGGCCTCGAACTCGCGCAGCCCGAGGGTCGTGTGCGCGTACACCGCAAGGGAGAAGTACGAGGCGGCGGGTCCGATGCCGGGGACCATCTCGCCCCACACGTACTGGATCGGGTCCTTCCCGTCCGGGACGTCGACTCTCATGATCGCTTCCTTCCGAGCCTGCCGATCGCGGGGCGCAGCGGGACGTCGAGCGCGTCGTAGAGTCCCGGCTCCGCCTCCACGAGCCATTCGACGGCGTTCACCAGCCGGCCGACCGCGGTGGCGTTCCCGCCCGCGGACCGGTTGCCGCCCTCGTCGGAGGCCTCGATGGTGACCTCGATGCGCGGGCGGCCCTCGATGATCACCCGGTGCGCTCCTTCGCCGTCGGGCGGCGACGGCCAGTCCGGCGCGCAGGACGGGTGGATGCGGGTGATGTGCTCGATCACGATGCGGGGCTCGCCCTCGACGATGCCCTGCACCTCGAACCGGACCGCGCCCTGGGTGCCGGCCTCGAAGTCGCCCATCGACCTGGTGCTGACCGTGGAGTCGAGCGGGCGCCGCTCCAAGGTCTCGCGGATCTCGTCGAGTTCGACGCCGAGGGCGCGGGCCATCATCCGCACCTGCCCGCCCCACACCATGGTCGGGACCGTCGGCGCGATCATCGGCGGCTCGTAGTCCATCGGCTGGCCCATGCCGACGATGTAGCGGACCGAGTCGGGCTGGTCGTAGGTGGTGTAGTCGAAGATCTCCTGGCAGCGGATCACGTCCACCGTCGAGCCGAGACCGCTGATCAGCAGGGGGAGCACGTCGTTGCCCCAGCCGGGGTCGACGCCGGAGACGAACAGGGAGCCGCCACCCTCGGCGATCGCGGCCAGGATCGGTTCCCGCAGCTCGGGCGGGGCGTTGCGCTGGTCGTAGAGCGCGTACAGCGAGGGCGTGACGACCACGGCCCCGGCCCGGATCGCCCGGACGATGTCGGCGAGGGCGTCGTCGGGGCGGATGTCCCCGGAGGCCGCGTACACGACGGCGCGGGGCCGGGCGGCCAGCACCGCGTCGACGTCGTCGGTCGCCGTGACACCGAGCCGGTGGTCGAGCCCGCCGAGTTCGCCCGCGTCGCGGCCGACCTTGCCGGGAGTGTGGACGAGCACTGCCGTGAGTTCCAGTGCCGGATGGGCCTCGACGGCGCGGATGGCCGCTCGGCCCACATTGCCGGTACCCCAGACGATTGTGGACACCATGGGCGGAGCGTAGCAAGCGCTTGGTTTAGTGCATAGGGCCCCCGCGCCCCGATGTTCGGACGGTGAATCCCATGGTCAGGCCGGGAAAAGGGCATGGCGTGCCCGCCCTCCGACCCGGTCGTTCTCCGGCGGTGTGACCTCGTCCCGTTTCCCGTCGCCACCGCTTCCCGGCGGCCGGGGCGTTGTGTCAGGGGGCGGTCAGGGTGGCCATCGCGCGGTCCGGTTCCCAGTGGGCGCGGAGCGACGTGATCGCCCCGGATTCGTCGACGGTGTAGATGATCACGCAGTCGACCGTCATGGTCGCGCCGCCGTCCAGCGCCATGACGATGGAGGCGACGTTGGCGCAGCAGGGCCCGTTGGCGAAGGAGTCCCTGACATGGAAGCGGTATTCGCGCACCGAGCCGACGTAGGCGTCCCAGAACCTCCCGATCTCGTCGTGACCGCGGTGGCCCCTGCCTTCGGGATCGAGCGGCGAGGGGCCGACGGGATCCTCCACGAGGGCGTCAGGGGCGAACAGTCCCAGCCATTCGCCCCTGTGTCCCGCGGTGACCGCGGCCATGGACGACCGTGCGGCCCGGCGCGCGGGGTGGTCCGTGTCCGGCGCTTCCCAGGTGACTGCCGTGGAATCGGTCATATCCGCGACTGTAACGTGTTCTCGTTTCCGGGTTAAGGGGTGACTTTGGCGATCACCGACTCCGCGAAGCGCTCAAGGTGCTCGATCTTCCTGGCCAGGGGTTCGGTGTCCGGCCCCTTGAAGTACGGCGACCGGAAGCCGACGATCAGGTCGGTGACGCCCTTGTCGGCCAGCCGCTTCACCCCGTCCGCGTGGTACGCGTCGTAGGAGATCGCGTGGATCTCGAAGGGGCGGTCGGCCGTGCCCTCCTCGGCGCGCAGCGCGGCCAGCCTGGCCAGCAGCGCGTCCAGTTCCTCGGCGTCGCCTCCGCCGTGCATCCAGCCGTCGCCGAGGCGGGCCGCCCGGCGCAGCGCCGCCTCGCTGTGCCCGCCGACCAGGATCGGGATCGGTTCGGTGGGGGCCGGGGACATCTTCACCGGCGGCAGGTCGTAGAACTCGCCGTGGTACTCGAAGTAGTCGCCGCTCGTCAGGCCGCGTACCACCTCGATGGCCTCGTCCATCCGCTTGCCGCGGCGCGCCCACGGCACGCCCATCACCGCGAAGTCCTCCGGCCACGGGCTGAGCCCGACGCCGAGGGTCAGCCGGTTGCCGGTCAGGTACGCGATCGAGCTCGCCTGCTTGGCGACCAGCACCGGCGGGCGGACCGGCAGCTTGAGCACGAACGGGGTGAACCGGATCGTCGAGGTCGCCGCTCCCAGTGCCGCCACCAGGATGAACGTCTCGATGAAGCTCTTGTCCTCCAGGAACTGCCGGTCGCCGTCGGAGGTGTAGGGGTAGCTCGTGGCGGACTCCTTCGGATAGACGAGGGAGTCCGCCACGGTGAAGCTCGCGTAGCCCGCCGCTTCGGCGGCCTGGGCGAGCGGGAGATAGTACGACGGGTCGGTCATGGCCTCGGCGTAGGTGAACCGCATGGAAACAGAGCGTAATAGAACCTGTTTCACTTTAGAAGTGCGCGCTTGCCCGCGCGACGTACCTCCGCCGGCGACCGAGGAGCCCGCGGCCGGGAAGCCGGTGCGGCCGTTCGAGGTGATCGAGCAGTCCCCTTCGGCCCGCAGAAGGCGACGACTCTCAGGACGACACTCCGTAGCGGGTGGCGATCGCGGTCGCGCGGTTGCGCAGGAAGTCGCGCAACCACTGCGGGGCCAGGGCTTCCGCGTCCATGCTCAGCTGCCACAGCGCCCATTTGGCGTGTCGTGAATCTTGGAAGGACACCTCCATCCGCAGCCAGCCGTCTGCGTCGGGCTCCTCGGCGCGGACCGCCAGCGCGGTGCCCAGCAGGTCCTCCCGCCGCGCCGGGTTCACCCGTACCAGCACGGTGACTTGGTCGCCGCCGGTCCGAAACCGCGTGCTGCGTTCCTGCCAGGCCCGGTCCAGATCGACCCGGTCCGGACGCTGTGCGGGTTCGGGGAGTTCCTTGGCGGCCAAGATCCGGGACAGCCGGTAGGTGCGGTCCGCGCCAGACTTCGTGGCCAGCAAATAGCCCCGGTCGCGAATGGTGACCAGGCCGATCGGGTCCACCGTGCGCCACATCGGAGTCTGGTCCACAGCCGAGTAGTGGATCCGCAGCTTGTGCCCGGCGAACACCGCGCGCAGGACCTCGGCCGCTATGGCGTCAGGCACCTCCTCATCGACCAGTCGACGCGAGAGGAGGTCGGTCTCCGGGTCGATGAGCAATCGCTCGGCCGCGCCGGCCGCGGTGTCCCGATAGCTCTCGGGTAGCGCGTCAACCACCTTGAGCATCGCCGAAGCGAGCGCTGAGCCGAGGCCGAATGCCTGCGCGCCGCGCCGCGATCCGGCGACCAGCAGGGCAAGGGCCTCGTCGGGGTTCAGCCCGGTGAGCTCGGTCCGGAAACCGGGCAGCAACTCGAAACCGCCGTGCCGGCCGCGTTCGGCGTAGACCGGGACGCCGGCTGCGGACAGCGCCTCGATGTCGCGCAGCACGGTGCGGGTGGATACCTCCAGCTCGCGGGCCAGCGCGGTCGCGGACAGCCGGCCGTGCTGCCGCAGCAGCAGCACCAGCGAGACCAACCGGTCGGCACGCACACGAAAACACTATCGAAATACATGACGAAAGATGTCGTGATTTGTTGGGAGGCTCATCAACGCAACCAAGCAGATGTCGGCTGCCGAGCCGATGGACGTACGTACTCACGATGAATCGAATGGAGCTGATGTGGCTATGGAGCGAACGGCGGTCAACCCGTGGGCGTGGTCGACGGAGCTGGGGTACAACCAGGGTGAGATCGTCTCCGGCCAGACCCGGACCCTGTACATCTCCGGGCAGACCGCGATGAGCGGCGAAGGCAAGCCCCAGCATTCCGGTGACATGGCGGCGCAGTTGGCGCTGAGCCTCGACAACCTGGAGGCCGTGCTCGGCGAGGCCGGCATGTCCCTCGCGAACCTCGTCCGGCTCAACGTCTACACCACCGACGTCGATCGGGTCTTCGAGCACTACGGCGTGCTGGCGTCGCGGTTGGGCGCCGCCGGGGTGGCACCGTCCACCACGATGCTCGGGGTGACACGGCTGGCGATCCCCGACCTGATGGTCGAGCTTGAGGGGACCGCCGTCGCGTGATGCGACCGTGCCGCCTCCGGCAGTGCTGCCGGAGGCGGCACGAGTAATAGGCAGGTGGGTGGCTTCCGGTGCAGGGGCGGTGCGTAGCAGGCCGGTGAGATCGCGGCCCCGGCGCGAGTACTACGTTTCCGACTCGCAATGGGATTTCGGTCTGAATAAAACACTCAATTGGCATCGAATTTTGCGGCGCTGTTGCCTGTCGCTTGACGGATATGCAGGTGGCCAGACGACGCCGAGCCCCAGCGGCACGGTCACCATTACCATCAAGAGCATCAGCGGCGCGACCGGGAGTCGTACAATTCCTCGGTAGGCCCTTCAGTAAAGGCGGTCAACCACGTGGAATCCGCACCAGTCGATCCGCCCCCTCCGCCGCCTCCCGTCGCTGTGGAGGCTGGTCACGAGTTGACCATCGACAGGGGCGCGTGTATCACGTGCGGGGCTCCGGCCGTTCGTGGCGGTCTGTGCTCCGATGATTTCGTCCGCGCCGCGCTCCGTGTCGGCACGTCTCCTTCCTGACATTCTTTGCTCGGCAACAGCAGGCGGTCTCGCAGCCGGCGAGGCCGCCTGTGGAGTTTTCGCGGAAAGGTGATTTTGGGTGGCCGACAGGGATTCCGCGCTCTTGCGTCTGGATGAGGTTTCAATTTCTTTTGACGGGCAGGCAACGCTCACCTCCGTGAGTCTCGACATCTCCGAAGGTGAGTTCGTCGCCCTGGTCGGCCCCAGCGGAAGCGGGAAATCCACCCTGCTGCGCTGCGCGGCCGGATTGCTTCCCCCAGATTCCGGGCGCGTCCTGCTGGCCGATGAGCCGCTGTACCAGCTCCGCCACCACACCCGCACGGCGCTGCGTGCCAGGCACTTCGGGTTCGTCTTTCAGGACGGCGACCTGATCGACGAGCTGACCGTGCACGAGAACGTACGACTCCCGCTGGAGCTGAACAGGATGCACGACAGCCGCGACCGCGCCTCGCAGATCATGAAGCTGCTCGGAATCGCCGACCATGCCAAGCGCTACCCCTGGCAGCTTTCCGGTGGAGAACGGCAACGCGCCGCGATCGCCCGCGCGATGGTCCACCGGCCCGACGTGCTGTTCGCCGATGAGCCGACCGGCGCCCTGGACGCCGACAACAGCCTGGTTGTGGCCGACCTGCTCATCGGTGCGGTTCGCGAGCACGGCACCGCGATCTTGCTGGTCACGCACGACCCACACCTCGCCGGACGTGCCGACCGCGTGGTGACGCTGGTCAACGGCCGCATCGAGACAGCCGACGACCAGAGGGCAGGGACATGACTCCGTTGTCGGCCCGGCTGAGTTACCGGATGCTCCGCGGCTCCCCCCGCGCCACGCTGAACAGGATGACCGGGTTCGCGCTGTGTGCGGCGGCGGCCGTGTTCTTCGGCCTCATCGCCGCATCCATACCGGGAATCGTCGAGGCCCAGCAGACCCGCGACCGTCTCCGCGCGGTTCCGGTCGGTCAGGACCGCGTTGTGAGCGACCTGGAAGCGGGCATGAAGGTCGGGGTCTCCGACATCATGGTCGCCGAGACCAGAAGGTGGCGCCGGGTCTTCGTCTACGACGTACGGGATCGCGCGCGGGCCGCGACTCCGCCCGGCGTCGACCACGCGCCCCGGCCCGGCGAGGTGTTCCTGTCCCCTGCCGCCGCACAGTTGATCGCGTCAAACCCCCGGTACGCGACCTGGGCTCCCGGCCGGCAGGCCGGGCTGATCGGACCGGCCGGGCTCGCCCACCCCGACGAGCTGTACGCGTACGTAGGGCGGGTATCGAACGTACCGGAGGAGCCGAACCTGGATGTCACCTTCGGGGTGAGCCCGACCGCCTACCGGATCACGCCGGACCGGTCGGGTGAGGTGTGGGAGACCTCCTGGAGTCAAGGCACCATGCAGTACCTGGATTCCGAAGCCATCCTGGTCAGGCTGATCCCCGCCACCCTGATCCCCGTCGCCGCGCTCACGCTGGCCGCACTCGGCATGTCATCGCGTGTCTATCGGCGTCGCTGGCTCCGCGCTCATCTCGCCGGCATGCCGCGGGCGCTGATCGGCCGCGTCGCCGCCTGGGAGGGAGCGGTGGCGGGGTTGGCCGGCGGTGCCGCCGGATGCCTGGCCGCCGCCCTTCTGTGGCCGCGCCTCGGCACAACGGGCATCCCGAGCCTCAGCTGGTATCCACAGGACGCGGTCCTGCCGCTGCCGTTCCTCGTGGGAGCAGTCGCCTGCTCGACACTCGTCTTCGCCGTCATGAGCGCTGTCTCAGCGGCCCGATCCATCCGATCGTCGGGACAGGTACGGCGGCGAGCCCAGGGCTCGTGGGCGTTGCTTACCGTTGCCGTACTGGCATGGGTGCTGGCCGCCGTCCCGTTGGCCGAGTACAAGGGGATGTTCGGACGACTCGCCCCCGACAGCCTGCTGGCCCGCGTGTATTCCCCCCAGGTCAGCTATCTGCTCATGACCATCGCGGCGGGGGTGACCATCGTCGCGATCGAGCCGATCACGGTTGCTCTGTCGCGGCTTGTGCGCCCCAGGCACATGCTCGCCACTCGCTTGGCGGCTCGTTTCGTTGCCGGTAATCGAGCGTTGGCCCCCCGCCTGGTGGCCGTGCCCATGTTGCTGATCAGCCTGCTCGGTCTGCACGCCGGAAGCCTGGACGCCGCCACCGAGGTCAAGCAGTTCGCCTACGGGGCCGACGGCCTGCAGAGCGTCGGAATAGACGGGATCAAAGAGCCGCTCAAGCAGCGCTTCCTCGCCTCTCCCGCGGTCGCCCCCTACGCGAAGGTGACCCGTCATCCGGATGGATCGGAAAGCCTCGACATCGTCTTCCCTCGCCGGCGAGCCGACGACGTCATGTCCGACATCCAGACGATCAGGCCGGAGCTGAAGTTCGAGCGCGGGATGGTTCAGACTGTCCAGCAGAGCGCGCAGTTGTACGCGGTGCTCCTGCCCGCGATCTTCGTGGTCGGCCTGGTCGTCTCCATGCCCATGCTGATCATGGGCGTGGCCGACGCACTCCGAGGCGACAGCCGCTTCGCTCGTTCGCTCGAACTCATCGGAGCGCCTCGGCAACTCGTTCGCTCGGCAATGGCCCGGGCGCTGGCATCCGTCGTGTTCTGCGGGATCGTTGTGGCCGGCTTCGGCGTCGCCGTCAACTACAACGTCGTCTACATAGGCGCCTTGTACGGCACCGAGTTGCAACCCGTCTTCGGCTTTCCGTGGGCATATGTACTGGGCGGCGGGCTGGGCATCGCGGCGACCTTGTGGCTGTGCCTGCGGATCCAGCCGAAGGTCTCCGCTCGGCGCACCCACGCGCCACGGCGTCGGGAGCGGATGAACCGCCGTCCGGCATGAGAAAGGCCGGGGGCGGCGTGACCACCCCCGGCCATCCTCGATCGACTACGAACGCCCGTCCTCGGAGCCGAGCACGCTGGACAGGAACGCCCGGGTGCGCTCGTGGGCCGGGGCGGCGAGGAGCTCGCGCGGCCCGCCCTGCTCGACCACGACGCCGTCGGCGAAGAAGGTCAGCCGGTCGCCGACCTCCCGGGCGAAGGCGATCTCGTGGGTCACCACGACCATCGTCATGCCCTCGGCGGCCAGGCCCTTCATGACCTCAAGGACCTCGTCGACCAGCTCCGGGTCGAGCGCGGAGGTCGGCTCGTCGAACAGCATCAGCGTCGGGCTCATCGCGAGCGCCCTGGCGATGGCGACCCGTTGCTGCTGCCCGCCGGAGAGCTGGTGCGGCCGCTTGTGCGCGTGGTCGGCCAGGCCGACCCGGTCCAGGTGCTCCATCGCCAGCGTCCGCGCCCGGTCCTGCGGCGTGCCCAGCACGTGGACTGGGCCGCAGGCGACGTTCTCCAGCGCGCTCTGGTGCGCGAAGAGGTTGAAGCGCTGGAACACCATGCCGATGTTCTTGCGGAAGGCGGCGAACTCCTTGGGCGTCCAAGGGTGGTACCTGCCGTCACGCAGCGTGTGGCCGACCTCCTCCCCGAGGACCCGCAAGCTGCCGCCGAGCACCGGCTCCAGCCCGTTGAGGCACCGCAGGAACGTGGACTTGCCGGACCCCGACGGGCCGATGATGCAGCTCACCTCGCCGGGGGCGACGGCGAAGTCCACCCCGTTGAGCACCTGCACGCTGCCGTAGCCCATCCGGACACCCGAGGCCAGCACGACCGGCTCCACCCCGGATTCCACGCCGGACTCCGCGGACTCCGCGGACTTCACGCCGGGGTTCACGCGGCCACCTTCGGCAGGACCCGGGCCGCCGCGCCGCCGCCGCGCACCAGCCGTACGGCGTCAGAGCCGAAACGGCGCTCCAGCCGCCCCTGAAGGAAGGTCGCCACGGCCGTCATGAGCATGTACCAGACGCTCGCCACGATCAGCAGCTCCATGATCCGGTTGTTCGCCTTGTAGATCTGGCTGGCGTTGGTCATCAGGTCGTGCCCGGCGACCACGTAGACCAGCGACGTGGTCTTCAGCATCGAGATGAACTCGTTTCCGGTCGGCGGGATGATGATGCGCAGCGCCTGCGGCAGCACGATGACCCGCATCCGCTTGGCCGGTGTCATGCCCAGCGCGTACGCCGCCTCGGTCTGGCCGCGGTCCACCGCCTGGATCCCGGCGCGTACGGTCTCGGCGAAGTAGGCCGCCAGGTTCAGCCCCAGCCCCAGCATCGCCGAGGTGAAGCCGGTCATCACCTGGTTGGTGTCCCACTTGAGGCCGATCATGGTGAACGGGATCTTGAGCACCAGCTCGGGGAAGAGGAACGCCAGGTTGTACCAGAAGATGAGCTGCACCAGCACCGGCGTGCCGCGGAAGAACCAGATGTAGCCCGAGGCCAGCGCGCTCAGCACGGGGTTGTGCGCCAGCCGCATGACCGCGACCAGGACGCCGAGCACCAGCCCGAGGGCCGTCGCCAGCACGGAGATCTCGATGGTGACCCAGACTCCGGCCAGGATCCGGTCGTTGAACAGATACTCGGCGACCTTGCCCCAGTCGAGGTGCGGGTTGACCACGACCAGGTAGACCAGCCAGCCCGCGACGGCCAGAGCGACCGCCGCGGACACCCAGCGGCCCCAGTGCAAGGTACGGGCGACGGGCACCGGAGGGCCGGACGGGCCGGCGATCGGTTCGGTGCGCACGTCACTTACCGCCGTTGACCACGGCCGACTCGACGGCCAGCGCGTCCAGGTTCCACGCCTTGAGCAGGTTGCCGTACTCGCCGCTCTTGATGAGGGAGTCGAGCGCGCCCTTGACGGAGTCGATGAGCTGGGTGTTGTCCGGCTTCATCCCGATCCCCCAGGGGGCCGCGGTGCCGTCGAGGGCGATCGCCTCCATTCCGAGCTGGGGATCGGTCGCCTTGTACGCGGCGACCACGTAGTCGGTGACGGTGGCCTGGGCGCGGCCGTTGCCCACCTGGAGCATGGCCTCCGTGTCGCCGGGGAACTTCAGGATGTCCACGGCCTTCTTGCCGTCCTTCTTGCAGTCGGCGTCGTAGCTCTCGGCCAGCTCCATCGAGGAGCCGTTGTCGACGACGGAGACCGTCTTGCCACACAGGTCCTTCGGCCCGTTGATGCCCGCCGGGTTGCCCTTCTTGACCAGCAGCGCGGCGCCAGCCTGCACGTAGTCGACGAACGTGACCTGGCCCTGCCGTTCCTTCGTGTCGCTCATCGAGGAGATGACGAAGTCGTACCGGCCGGTGAGCACGCCGGGGATCTGCGAGTTGAACTCCTCGTCGGTGATGGTCACCTTGACGCCGAGCTTCCTCGCGATGGCGCGCGCCAGGGCGGGGTCGAAGCCGATCGCCGTCTTGCCGTCGCTCGCGTACAGCTCCATGGGCGGGTAGCCGATCGAGGAGACGACCTTCAGGCCGCCGGACTTCAGGCTCGCCGGCGCCTTCGCCGCGAGTTCCTCGTCCGGGGTGATGGCGTTGATGACGTCGGCCGCCTTCTCCTCGGCGGGGGCCTGGTCGAGGGTGACGGCCGCGGCCGGGGCCGTCGCGTCGGAGTTTCCGCCGTCGAGGGACTGAGCGCCGCAGGCGGCGGTCGCGGCCAGCAGCCCGCCGACGGCGAGCGTGGTGAGGATCCGGGTGTTCAAAAGGGGGTGCTCCTTCAGATGAGCTGCCAGCGGACATCGCCGCCGACGACGGTGGTCAGGACCTTGGTGCGCAGCACCGCCTCGGGCGACTCCAGGTAAGGGTCGGTGTCCACCGCGATGAAGTCGGCGAGTCTGCCGGGCGTGAGGAGGCCCTTGCGGTCCTCCTCGCCCGCGGCGTAGGCCGCGCCCAGGGTGTGGGCGGTGACGGCCTCGGCCATGCTCAGCCGCTGTTCCGGCTGCCACCCGCCGACGGGGGTGCCGTCGGTCCGGGTGCGGGTCACCGCGGCGTACAGCGCGGCGAAGGGGTTGGGGTGCTCGACGGGCGCGTCGGAGCCGAAGGCCAGCGCGACGCCGACGTTCAGCATCCCGCGCCAGGCGTAGGAGGCCAGCTCGTGGCCGGCCAGCAGTGAGTCGACCAGGTCGATGTCGCTGGTGCAGTGGACCGGCTGCATCGAGGCGACGACGCCCAGCCGCGCCATCCTGGCCAGGTCGTCCGGCCGCAGGTGCTGGGCGTGCTCGATGCGGTGCCGCAGCCCCGGCGTGGCGCCCAGCGCCTCGTAGGCGTCGAGGACCAGGTGGTTGGCCTGGTCGCCGATGGCGTGCGTGGCCACCGCGATGCCGGCCCCCGCCGCCCGGGAGAACAACGCGACCAGTTCCTCGTACGGCGTGACCGCGATGCCGGTGTTGCCGTGATCGTCGGCGAAGGACTCGCTCATGTGGCAGGTGTGCGAGCCGAGGGCACCGTCGCTGAAGATCTTCACCGGTCCGGTGCGGACCCAGTCGTCGCCCTGCCCGGTGCGGCGGCCCTCGGCGATGGCCTTCTCCAGGTGGATCATCGGGATCGCCTTGTGGACGCGCAGCTTCAGCTCGCCGGCGTCGCGCAGTGCCAGGTAGGCGTCCCGGCAGTCCTCGCCGTCGATGTCGTGGACGCTGGTCAGGCCGAGCCCGAGCAGCTCATCCTGCGCGGTGCGCAGCAGGTCGCGCAGGTCGGCGGAGACCATCAGGTTGCGCAGCGGGTACGAGGCCGACTCGCGCAGGATGCCGGTGGGCTCCCCGTTCGCGTCCCTGACGATCTCGCCGCCCACCGGGTCGGGCGTGCTCGCGTCGATGCCGGCCAGCCGCAGCGCGGCCGAGTTGGCCCACACCGTGTGGCCGTCCACGCTGGGCAGCGCGACCGGCAGGTCCGGGCAGACCGAGTCCAGCGCGTACCGGTCCGGCTGGGCCGGCGGGTTCCACGTGTTGCTGTTCCACCGGCCGCCGAACAGCCAGGCGCCCGGCCGCAGCCGAGCCGCGTGCGCGGCCACCATGGCGAGGGCCTCGTCCAGCGAGCGCACGTCGCGCAGGTCCACCGCGCCGAGGCTCTGGGCGTACTGCGCGGTGTGGATGTGCGCGTCGTACAGGCCGGGGAGCACCGCGGCGCCGTCCAGGTCGATCAGCTCCGCGCTCGGGCCCGCGGCCGCGCGCACCTCCGCCTCGGTGCCGACCGCGATCAGCATTTCGCCGTCCACGGCCATTGCCTGGGCCGGCGGGGCGCCGGCCTCTCCGGTGCGGATGGCGGCGTTGCGGTACACGCGAATGCTCATGTGACTCTCAAACGGGTTCGAGGAACGGTGGCCATCACCTTAGGAGTGGCGAAAAGAAGGCGGAAGCGCTATAAACACGACATTTGGCAGCCCTGAGAGTAAGGAGTGCTAATGCTCAAGCCGGAGCACCTGCGCACTCTCCGTGAAGTGGTTCAGCTCGGTTCGTTCGCCGCCGCGGCGAATCGGCTCGGGTACACCCCGTCGGCCGTCTCGCAGCAGATGGCCGCACTGGAGCGGCAGATCGGCGTGAAGCTGTTCGAGCGCTCCGCGCACAGCGTGCTGCCCACCAGCGCCGCGGAGGTGCTGGCCAGGCACGCGCAGACCGTCCTCGCCGACCTGGAGCGGATGGTCGCGACCGTCCGGGCGGTGCACCGGAACAGCGAGCGGCAGCTCCACCTCGGCATCTTCCCCAGCTTCGCCGACGTGCTGACCGGCGTCCTGCGGAGGATGGAGCCGCGTGACCGGGCCGGCATCAGGGTCACCGTGGCCGAGTCGTCCCAGCTCATCCCGCGCCTGAACGCCGGCGGCGAGATGGACGCCGCGATCGTCTACCAGGTGGGGAACTCCGGCCTGTCGTGGCCGTCGGCGCTGGGTCGTCGCTGGATCGCGGAGGACCGCTACAAGGTCGTGCTCCCGAGGCGCTGGCCCGACCTGGCGCCGCACCGGGCCGAGCAGCTCGCGGACCTGCCGTGGATCATGCACCACCCGGGCAGCAGCGACGCCTTGTTCTTCGACAGCGTGTTCGCCCGGTGGGGCCTGCGCCCTCGTGTCGCGGGCCACTCCGACGACTTCAAGATCACGATGGCGATGATCGAGGCCGGGGTGGGCGCGGCGCTCGTCCCCGACCTCGCGCTGCGCGGGCACGGCCCGGAGGTCGTGGTCGCCGACGTGCCGTGGCTGAACACCAGCCGCAGCATCTTCGCCCTCGCCCGCCCCGAGCGCGAGACCGCCCGCCTGCGCGCGTTGCTCGACGCGCTCGCGGTCTGACCGCGTACGGCGGCGCGCGGAGGGCTCGACGCGGACCGGGGGATATGTCACCATTTGCCGGTTCATGAGCGCGGCCGGACGGGCGACCCCGTCGCACCGGCCGCGCCGTCCGGCGGTGCGAGGAGGTCCCCGACCATGGAACGCGAGACGGCGCAGGCCGGGTCCGCCCAGGTGATGGCGGAGCGCGAGGCGGCGATCGCGCGGTCCGCCGAGGCGATACGCCTCCATGCCGGGCACAACATCCTCATCGAGACCGGCTCCCAGCCGGTGATCGACCGGCTCGCCCGCCACGACGTCCCGGCGCCCGCCGTCCCGGCCGAACTGTGGGGCTGGACGTTCGTGGCGAAGGACATGATCGACGTCGCCGGGCTCCCCACGACCCGCGGCTCCGCCCTGTACGGCGGCGAGGAAGCGCTGACCACCGCGCCCTGCGTCGAGCTGCTCGAACGCGCGGGAGGACTGCTGGTCGGCAAGGCGAACCAGCACGAGTTCGCCTGGGGCATCACGAGTGAGAACCCGCACTGGGGCGACGTGCGCAACCCGCGGCACCCGCACCTGTCGCCCGGCGGGTCGAGCGGCGGCACCGCGGCGGCGCTCGCCGCCGGCATCGCCCGGGTCGGCCTCGGCACCGACACCGGAGGCTCGGTCCGGATCCCGGCGTCCTGCTGCGGCGTGGTGGGGCTGCGCCCGCGGGCCGGCGCCGTCTCCGCCGAAGGCGTCGCGGCGCTCGCCCCGATGTTCGACGTCGTGGGGCCGATGGCCACGTCGGTGGCCGACTGCGCGCAGGTGTGGCGGGCGCTCACCGGCCAGGCGGTCGAGCCGCCGCCCTCCCTGTCGGGACTGGTCGTCGGGGTCGCCGAGGGGTGCGCGCAGGCCGAGGAGTTCGCCGAGCTGGGCGCCGAGATCCGCGAGATCGCCCTGCCGTACGACATTCTCACCCCGTACTGGACGATCGTCGGCGCGCAGGCCCGGCGCACCCACGAGGCCACGTACCCGAGGGCCGCGGCGAGCTACAGCGAGGGCGTGCGGCGCAAGCTGGACGCCGCCGGCGGGATCGGCCACCGGGAGTACCGCCGGGCCGTCGAGGAGCTCGCGGCCGTCCGGGCCCGGTTCGCGGAGGAGATGTCCGGCGTCGACCTCCTGATCACGCCGACGCTCGGCGGACCCGCGCCCCGGGTCGGGTGCGACGAGGCCGCCGTACGCGGGGAGGTCGGCCGCTTCACGTCGGTCGTGTCCGCGCTCGGCCTGCCCGCGCTGGCCGTCGGCGACCTGCAGATGGTGGGCCGCCGCGAGGCGGACGTCCTGCGGGCCGGCCTGTGCCGGGAGGCGTGCGGCGGCGAGATCCCCGAACCCCGCTGACCTCCGGCCGTCAGGCCCGTACCTGGCTCAGGGGCGTCTCAGCCCTTCCTGACCGCCTCGCTCACCTGGGCCGGTGAGGTACGCCAGGGGGCGCCGTGACCGGGGAGCACCCAGGATGCCGACAGTCCGGCGATCCGGTCGAGGGAGGAGAGTGCTTCGGCCGGGTCGTCGGTGAAGGGCGCGGGCTGCGGGCCTGCGCGCCCGGTGAGGACGTGCCGCGTGGTCAGGGCGTCGCCGACGAAGACCGCGTCGGCGAGCGGGACGTGCACCGCCACGCTTCCCGGAGAGTGCCCCGGCATGCCCACGATCACCGGATTCCCGGGCAGGTCCAGGACGTCGCCGTCACCGATCTCGGTGACTTCGCCGACATAGCGGGTGCGCAGGCCGTTCTTGCGGATGGAGTAACCGAAGAATCCGAGCGTCGGGCCGAGACGCATGGGGCCGAACGCGACCTTGGGCTTTTCTCCCGTGCGGGTGCGGACGGCGTCGGCGGCATGCACGAACACCGGTACGCCGTGTGTGCTTCGCAGGCGTTCGGCGAAGCCGATGTGGTCGGAGTCGCCGTGGGTCAGCACGAGTCCGCGGATGTCGTCGACGGACTTGCCCAGGGAGCGGAGTTCGCGCTGCAGATCCCGCCAGTGGCCGGGCAGCCCCGCGTCGATGAGCGTGATGCCCTCGGCGGTGTCGACGAGGTAGCACGCCACGAGATCGTTACCGAGCCGGTGCAGATGGGGTGCGAGTTTCATTGGGCTTCCTTCGGGGGCTGGACAGAGACCGTCGATAGCTAACATAATTAGCCATGATGGCTAACGTCAATAGCTTTCATTCTGGGAGGACGACCGATGCCGACGCCTGAGAAGACCTCGTTCAGCAGGATCGTCGCCGCGGGACGCGATTTGCTGGAGGCGGGCGGCCAGCAGGGACTGACGATGCAGAACGTCGCCGAACGGGTGGGAGTGCGCGCCCCGTCCCTGTACAAGCACGTCGGCAACCGCGCGGCCCTGCTGGCCGCCGTCGCCGAGGCCACCGTCGACGACCTGGTCGCCCGGCTGGAGTCGACCGACGGGTCGATCGAGGGGTTGGCGCGCGGCTACCGGCAGTTCGCCCAGGCCTGGCCAGAGGGGTTCCGGCTGATGTTCTCCGCGGGCGCACCGCCCGAGGCCCTTGCCCGTGTGGCCGCCCCGGTGCTGCACGCCTCAAGGCAACTCGTGGGCGAACGGGACGCGCTTGAAGCCGCCCGCTTGGTGACGGCTTGGGCCGCCGGCTTCATCAAGATGGAACTCGCCGGCGCCTTCCGGCTCGGGGGCGATGTCGACCGTGCCTTCGAGTACGGCCTGGTCGGCATACGCCGGGCACTGGCGGGTGATCACTAGAGCTTCGGAAACCGGGTGTTCGAGTCCGCCCCACCGGGACGGACCGCCCGAGCCCGACGCCGAGGTCGGCGAAGCCCGCGATCGCATCGCCCCGCTGTGGCTACCCGGCCAGGGTGCCGAGGGATCGATCGCGAGCGGCCGGCGGATCAGATCAACTGGTGCAGGGCGGCGATGACCTGACGGCCGGTGGGCGTGGTGAAGTCACGCACCATGTCGGTGGCGAAGCCCGCCACGGAGGTCACCACGCCGCCCGCCGCCTCGATCTGCCGCAGGGCGGCCTCTTCGGTGCGGCGGGTGATGCCGCCGCAGGCATCCACCAGTACCTGTACGGCCATGCCGCCCTCGAGTGCGTCGAGGGCGGTGCGAAGCACCACCATCTCCGTGGTGACCCCGCAGATCACCAGGGTGGGGCGGGACATGGACAGGACGGCCGCACGCCAGGCGGTGTCGTCCCAGCAGGACGCGCCGGTGCGCACATACGGCTCGCCCTCGGGCACCTCCTCGATCGTCCCGGGGCCGCCCGGGCGGGGCGCGGCAGAGACGGTGAACGGTAGGTCGAGGGCCGCGACGAGTCCGTTCAGGACCTTGACCGAGCGGCGGATGGAAGAGGCCGAGTTGGTGGCGGAGGCTTCGACGATGCTGTCCTGCAGGTCGGCGAACACCAGCTGAATGGAGGCGGGATTCAACATTTGTTCTCTCTCTCAATCATTCAGAATCTGAACGGTATCGAGACGGTAGCATTCGGGGTGTGAACGATGTCAAGCTGACTTCCACGCTCGCCTTCCGGCTCGGCACGCTGGGGGCCGTGGTGACCGAACGCTTCTCGGCGCGCCTGGCGGCCTACGGCCTCAAGCCCAAACATGTGGGGCTGCTGGCGATCCTGGAGGCCGGAACGGCGACCTCTCAGCTCGACATCGCCAAACTCATGAACGTGGCGCCCAGCCTCGTGGTGTCGCTCGCCGACCGGCTCGAGGAGCTCGGCGCAGTGCGGCGAGAACGCGATCCCGTCGACCGGCGCAGGCAGACGCTCGCGCTCACGACGGAGGGCCGGGAGCTGCTGGCCGCGTGCACCGGGGCGGCGGCCGAACTCGACGCGGAACTGACCGACGGTCTCCGACCCGAAGAGGTGAAGGCGCTGCGCGGCGTTCTCCGCACGATGGCCGGACGCAGCGGCCTGCCGACTAGCTAGCCCCCTAGGCTCCACGGGTCCACCGGGACGACGCCGGTGCAGCGGCCGAACCGGTCGAGGCGCCGGCCGTAGAGCTTGGCCTGCCGCAGGACGATCTGGCGGTCGGCGACGACGACGTGGGGGAAGCGCTCCTCCAGCCGCACCACCAGCGGGTGCAGGTCGCCCGCGGCGTGCAGGCCCACGGTGAGGAGCATGTTGCGGGCGCCGGCGAGCGCCGCGCACGTCCGGGTCTCCGGCCAGTCGAGCAGCGCCCGGCCCGTCTCCTCCAGCAGGGCGTCCGGCATCCGCAGCCACAGCACGGCCGAGGAGTGCCAGCCCGCGTGCGCGCGTGCGAGGTCGCAGCGGAAGTCGAGGTCGCCGGACCCGACCAGGCGGGACAACCGGCGCTGCACCGTGCGCTCGGAGGTGCCGACCGCGCGGGCCAACTCGGAGTATCCCGCGCGCCCGTCGGCGAGCAGGGCGGCGAACAGCCGGCGGTCGAGCGCGTCCATCCGCCCGGTCGGCTCCGGCGCGGCGGGCTGCCGGGCCAGGGCGCGCGCGGCGCCCGGGGACAGCATGCGCAGCCGCCAGCGGCGCGAGGCGTCGAAGACCCGCGTGGCCACATGGGTGCGCACCTTCGCCACCCCGGGCACCCGCGGCAGGTCCGCGAGCAGGTAGTCCGCCAGCGCGGGCATCGAGGCCGCCACGGCGATCACGAACAGGTCGTGGTCCGCGGCGACGTGCTGCACGGTGATGAGGTGCCCGGCCGCGGCCAGCCGGTCGGCCACCTCGACCGCCGATCCGGCCGCGCAGTCGATCTCCAGGAACGCCACGCTCATCGCGTGCATCTGCCGCCGTCCCAGGGCGACGGTCGTCCACGCCTCGCCGGACGCGTTCAGCCGCTGCCAGCGCCGCGCTACCGTCACCGGGTCCGCGCCGATCGCCGTCCCGACGTCCACCCAGCTCGCGCGGGGGTTGATCTGGAGGGCGTCGATGAGTTCGAGGTCGGCCTCCGACAGCAGCCGCGGCGGCTTGGTGCCGGAATCCTGCACGATCGTCCCTTCAGTGACGCTTTGCTGCGTTTGGCGGCCGGAATCACCTTATCCGGTGATCCTTGTGCGGGCGGCCCGGGACCATGCGGGGAACCCACGGCCCCCGGAGAGAGGACGAATCTCGATGACTCGGTTCGGCGGCACCCGGCGGGTCCGCGGCCTGGCCGGAGGCGGCCGGTGAGCGGACCCCGTCTGGTCGGCGTCCTGGGCGGCATGGGACCGGCGGCCACGGTCGACTTCTACGGCAAGCTCGTGGAGGAGACGCCGGCGACCTCCGACCAGGGACACGTGCCCGTCGTCATCTGGGGCGACCCCCGCGTCCCCGACCGCTCCAAGAACCTGATCGGCGACGGCGAGGACCCGACCCCGTACCTGCGACGCGGCATCGAGGGCCTGAAGCAGGCCGGGTGCCAGGTGCTCGCGGTGCCGTGCAACACCGCCCACGCGTTCGTCCCCCGCCTCGCCGACGAGGCCGGGCTGGAGCTGGCCAGCATCATCGAGGTCACCGCCGACGCCCTCGCCGCCGACGGCGTGCGCGCCGCGGGCGTGCTCGCCACAACAGGCACCCTGCGCGCCGGCCTGTACGCCGAGGCGCTGCGGCGTCGCGGCGTCGCGGTGATCGAGCCGGACGAGCCCGGCCAGCGGCGAGTCATGGCGGCCATCGGCGCGGTCAAGAGCGGCGCCGCCGGCCCGGACCACCGGCGGGCGCTTGAGGAGGTCTCCCGCTCCCTCGTGGATCGCGGCGCCGAGCGGGTCGTCGCCGCGTGTACCGAGATCGTCCTGGCCCTGGACGCCGCCCGCGCCCCCGTCCCGGTCGTCGACCCCGCCCGCCTGCTGGCCCGCCGGGTCGCCGAGCTGGCGCTCGGCTGACCCGTTCCGATCACCTGATCCGGCGCTCGCGCGTCGCGGCCGGGGCCTGGCGTCGTCGCGCGTTCACCGGTGTTCCTGGCCGGTCAGTTCGCGCATGCGGCGCAGCAGCGCGGCCCGCCGGGCGTGGGCGCGTACGGTCAGTGCCAGCGTCCCCGCGATGAACAGGCCCCCGACCGTAAGGGCGAGCCCTGTCCCGGTGCCGCGCTGAACGGCCACCGCGGCGACGACGGCCGTGGTGGCGAGCGAGGCGGCCAGGCTGATCCAGGCGGCGATCACTTGATCGGTGGCGAACAGCGGAACCCTGCGGGTCAGCAGCCACCCGCCGTACCCGGTCCAGAGCAGGCAGAACACGGTGAACAACGCGAACGCCAGGTGAGTGTGGCCGGGAAGCGGGCCGGGCTCCGACCACCACAACGTGCTCACGAACACCGTGCCGGCCATCCCGGCCAGCAGCGCCGCCACCGCCCTGATCCGCGTTGTGCGCGACAGCGTCGGCGCCAGCCGCTCGATGATCTCCTGCTCCGAAAGGCGCGGCTCTTCGGTCATGGCCCGTATCCCTTCTCTTCCAGGTGCTCACGCAGCAGACGACGGGCGCGGTTGAGCCGCGACTTAACCGTTCCGGTCGGGATCCGGCAGATGGCCGCACATTCCTCCACTGGCAGATCCTCCAGATAGAACAGGACGAGAATCTCCCGCTCCAGCACCGGGAGATCTGCCAGGAAGCTCACCAGCGCGGCGCGATCCACCATGGCCTCAGCCGGATCTTCGGTGACCACGTCGTCCACCACGGGCGCTTCCTTGGCCCAGGCGTACTCGCCGCGCAGACGATCGGTCACCGACCGCCGGGCGATCGTGAACAGCCACGGCGCGAACCGGCCGGGTTCTCGCAGCCGGGGAAGGCCGCGGACCACGGCCAGCCAGATCTCCTGGGTCACGTCGTCGGCCCGCTCGGCGTCCAGCATGCGCCGTACGTATGTCCACACCGGCACCCGCCACCGAGCCAGCAACTCGGCCAGTGCTGCGCGCTCGCCCAATTGAGCGCGGACCACCAGCAGTTCATCGGTCATCTCGTCCTCCCGTCAATTAGGACAGTCGGGGGAGAGGCCGAGCGGGTTCACGGTTCCCGAATCAGCGGGCGAAGCACGGCCACCGCATTGGCGTGACCTGGGGAACTTTCCGTCGTGTTGTCTGGCATGGCGCCGACGTCAGGGAGTGCGTGGATGGCGCGGTATCGGCCTGGACGTACGGCTGGGTGGGGCCAGACCCACTTCCGGGCCGCCCCGGGGGGATCAGGCTCCGGCACGGTGCAAAGTAGAGACACCACGCCGTACCGGTCAGATCGCCGCATTTCAGGACGCGCGGGTGCCACGGTCGGGGTCATGGAATGAGAAGGACGGTTCATGAGGCAGCTGGTGTCGTGGTCGGCGCGTGCCTGCGTGGGGTTCGTGCGAGCGTGCGTCGTGGTGGTCGTCAGCATGCTGGTCCCGGCCGTGTGGGCCGCTGCCGCGGCGCTGTGGATCTGGTGGTGGGATGGAGACCCGTGGTCCGGGATAGTGCCGTTCCTGTGGGCGTGTATCGGCACGCTCGCCCTGTCCCGCCCCGTGTGCCGAATGGTCCGCTCCCTCGTCGCGAAGTGGACGGGCACCGTCATCCCCGGCGGATATCGGCAGGCCGGGCCGGTGACGCAGATGGCGACCGGGTACTGGTGGAACGGATACTCCTACGAGCGCACCAGCCGGGACGCCCGCATGGATCAGCAGTGGCGGACCCGGTGGCGCGATCCCGCCACCTGGCGTGATCTGCGGTTCACGGCGATCGCACCGATCACCATGGGAGTGATCTGCGCGATCCCGCCGGCCGGAGTCGTCGCGGCGGTCCTCGGGTTCGGTCGCCCGGGGTTCCCCGCGGTTCTTGCCGGAGTGCTCGGCGCGGTAGTGGCCATCGCCGGCGCGCCGTACGCCTGGCGGTCCATCGAGC
Organism: Microtetraspora malaysiensis; assembly: GCF_050947145.1. Taxonomy (NCBI): domain Bacteria; kingdom Bacillati; phylum Actinomycetota; class Actinomycetes; order Streptosporangiales; family Streptosporangiaceae; genus Microtetraspora; species Microtetraspora malaysiensis. Next base: position 7,061,542 of record NZ_CP191998.1, on the reverse strand, counting down.
CGGTGGCCGTTCGCTTCCTGCGCGCGTCGCCCGCGATGGCACTGCAGGACCGGGTGGCTGAGCTGACGGCCCAGCGCGCGGACGCCACGGTCGCGCAGGCCGCCGAGATCCGCCGGATCGAGCGGGACCTGCACGACGGAGCGCAGGCACGCCTGGTCGCGCTCGGGCTCTCCTTGGCGACCGCGGAGAAGCTGATGGAATCCGACCTTGACCAGGCCAGGGCGCTGCTGCGGGATGCGCGGGCCGGCGCCGCCACGTCGCTGACCGAGCTTCGCGACCTGGTCAGGGGCATCAGCCCGCCGGTGCTGAACGAGCGAGGGCTCGTCGACGCCGTCCGCGCCCTCGCCTTGGACAGCCCGCTCGAAGCGGCGGTCAGCGCCGACGTTCAGCTCCGCCTGGACCCGCCGATCGAGGCCGCCCTGTACTTCGGAGTCGCCGAACTGCTGACCAACGCGGCCAAGCACGCCCACGCGTCCCGGGCGCGGATCTCCATCGCCCAGGACGGCACCGGCATCGTCGTCGATGTGGAGGAGGACGGCCGGGGCGGGGCCGACGTGCGACCCGGGGGTGGACTCGATGGGCTACGCCGCCGCCTCGAGGTCTTCGACGGCACTGTGGAGGTCACCAGCCCGGCAGGCGGTCCGACCCGAGTGAGGATGATGCTGCCATGCGAATCGTTGTAGCCGAAGACCTCTACCTCCTGCGCGACGGGATGGTCCGCCTCCTGGAGGCGTACGGACACCAGGTGGTGGCGACGGCGACCACCGGACCCGAGACGCTCGACGCGCTGCGGACATGGCGGCCGGACGTGTCCGTCGTCGACGTCCGCATGCCGCCGACCCAGTCGGATGAGGGCCTGCAGGCGGCCCTTGCGGCCCGCCGGGAACTGCCCGGACTCCCGGTCCTGATCCTTTCCCAGCACGTCGAACAGCTGTATGCCCGCGAACTCCTGGCCGGCGGCGTCGGCGGCGTCGGGTACTTCCTCAAAGACAGCGTGTTCGACGCCGATCAGTTCATCGATGCCCTGGAACGCGTCGCCGGCGGCGGGACCGCCATGGACCCGGCCGTCATCACCAAATTGCTGTCCAGTGGATCCTCCAGCCGACGGCTCGAACAGCTCACCGAACGCGAACACGCCGTGCTCGGCCTCATGGCCGAAGGATTGTCCAACCAGGCCATCCGCCAGCGGCTCTTCCTCAGTGAGAGCGCCATCAGCAAGTACACGACCTCCATGTTCGGCAAGCTCGGGATCAGCGATGACGAGAGCAGCAACCGCCGTGTCCTGGCCGTCCTCACCTACCTGAACAAGACGTGAACGCGGGCGGCCGTCGCACTCGCGGCGGCGTGCCGCAGTGGTGATCGCCGGATGCCGCCCGCGGCACCGTCTCCGAGCGACGAGGGCGCTCAGACGCCTTCCTGGGCGGCTTCGCGAGAGGACTGAGCGGTGTGCCGGGCGGTCCGCGCGCGCTCCTTCCCGCGTGGCAGGGCGGCCAGGCCGGGGAGCCAGCCGAGCGCGACGCCCCATATCAGCCCGGTCACGAGCGCGCCCGCCAGATATCCGGCGTACGCGCCGAGGCCCGCGGACGCCGTCTGCGTGAGCACGACGGCCCGCAGCAGGTCGGCGAGCACGGCGCCCGCGAGGAAGGCGCCCCATGTGCGCCAGAAGCCGCCGCGCGCGAGCGCGACCACGGCGACGAGCACCAGCGCCGCCACGCTGTCGGCGAGCGTCACCGTCCAGGTCGTCTCCCCGATCGGGACGAGCCGCAGCCCGGGCGGCCCGAGGGGGAGGCCGAGCGCGGCGGGCACCGCCAGGTAGCCCACCCGGGTGACCAGCGCGCCGCCGAAGAGGCCGGACGCGATGACGAGTACCAGCGTGACGACCGTCGGAAGGCTGTTGCGAGCAACGCTCATGTTCGGCATGCTAGCGGCGTCCACGTTTCTCACGGAAGCCCTCGGAGATCGGATGAAGAGAGCCCGGTGGATCGTGTCCCTCGCCGCGCTGGTCGTACTCGCCGGGGGCGTCGTCGCGGCGACCAGGGGTGCCCCCGAGCCGGGCGGCCGCTTCATCACGGACGAGCGAGGCAGGACGCTCATCCTGCGCGGCTTCAACACGGCGAGTAGTGCCAAGGGTGCCCCGGACGCCCTGCCCGAGCTCACCAAGGCGGACATCGACCGCGAATACCGTGACATGGGGACAAACTTCGTCCGGTTCCTCATCATGTGGCGTGCGGTGGAGCCCCAGCCCGGCACCTATGACACGAAATATCTGGACAAGGTGGCGGAGTGGGTCCGCTGGTATGGCGAGCGCGGGTACCACGTCATGCTCGACATGCACCAGGACGTGTGGGGCAGCGGGGTCAGCCCGGAAGGTGAGACAGGCAACGGCGCCCCCACGTGGGCGACCTATCTCGACGGGTTCCCGGTCGAGACCGACCTGCCCACCTGGGAGTTGGGCTACCTGGAGCCGGGCGTCATGCGCGCCTTCGACAACTTCTGGAACACCACCGGCGAGCACCCGGAGCTGATGGACCACTATGCCAAGGCGTGGAAGGCGGTCGCCGCCAGGTTCAAGGACGACCCGGCGGTCCTCGGCTACGACCTGATGAACGAACCCTGGGGCGGCTCGGTCCAGGGCCCGCAGTTCGAGACCGGGCCCCTGGCCACCCTCTACCGCACGACCATCTCCGAGATCCGGTCCGTGGACTCCGACAGTTGGATCTTCCTGGAGCCGCAGGCGGTGGGCGTCAACTGGGGCCTGCCCTCGGCGCTGCCGTACGTCGACGACCCCCGGAGCGGTCCGCCCCGTATCGCCTACGCCCCGCACCTCTACCCGCTGCCGCTCGACCTGGGCGACGACTACACGGCGGGCTCCAAGAACTGGACCGACCGCACGCTCGGCTGGTGGCGCGACAACGTGTTGCGTACGGCGGACCGGCTCGACGCCCCGGTCCTGCTGGGCGAGTTCGGCCTGGACATGACCAGGCCGGGCGCGAGTGACCTGGTGGACCGGGTCGTCCGGCTCAGCGAGCGGGCGGGTGCGGGCGTGGCGTACTGGTCCCGGGACCCATGGTCCTGGGGCCCGTACGACGAGAGCGGCACGGCCACCCCACTGGTCGGCGTCTATGCCAGGCCGTACCCGAGGGCGATCGGCGGCGTCCCCGTGGACATCCGCTCCGAGGCGCGCTCGCTGACAGTGACCTTCGACGCCAACGGGACGGGCCCGACGGAGATCTACCTGCCCGCCGCCGGCTTCCCGGACGGCGGTCGTGCCTCGGAAGGCGAGGCGACCTGGGACGCGGCGCGGCGGGTCCTGACCGTCCGGACCAAAACCTCCGGCCGGGTCACCCTCACGATCACGCCTGCTTAGGTGGGGTGTCTGTACGCGTTCACCGGGGTCGAGGGAGCGAAGCGGGCTTCGCGAGGACCACGGGTTTCTTCCGGCGAACTGACCGGCCCGGCCAAGGCCCGTGGACACCCCACGAGGTGTACCGGCCACGGACGTCGGTGACGGGGGGCGGCCGTGGCGGGCCACTCTCTCCACCGCGTCATCGCCGAGCGGTGCGTCGTGCGCGCGTACGGAGTTTGTCGGTGGGAGCGGCTAGTTTGTTCGAGCACCCTCCGCAGGGCGTATCCGGCCCTTCACCCCCCGGGAAACAGCACGTGCGTCGTTATCGTTTCGGGTGGTTCGCCGCCTCGGTCGCCGCCGCCTACACGGCCGCGGCCGTCCTGTTCGGTGTCATCGCGCTGGTCACCGGTGACGGTGGTCTCCTTGCCCGGCTGCTCACGTTCGGGCAGGCGGGAGGGGCATCCGCCGGATGGCCGGTGCCGCTCCTCGTCCTGATCGCCGCGTTCCACGGGTGGGCGCTATGGCAGATCCTGCGTGGGCGCCAGGCCGGGCCGGTTCCGGCGTCCGGCCGCCGAGCGGATCTTCGGCATCGCCCGGCTGTACGGGCTGCCCTGGATCCTGGGTACGGCGCTGCTCCTGATCGCCCAGGCGGCGGACGGCAGGTGGAGGCGGGCCACCGTGTGGGCGGGGTTCTGTTCCGTGGCGGTGCCGTACCTGCTGTTCCCGTTCTCCATCAGGTTCGCCTTCGCCTGGGCGGACGGCGGCGTCGGGCCTGTGATGTCAGGCCTGGCCACCGCGACCGCCCTGCTGACGGCGGTGTGGCAGGCGCGTTCCGCCCATGAGCTCGCCGGCCCTCAGACGGAGCCCGATGCGCGGGCGGCTCGGCCGGGGCCGGCGTCGCTCCGCTCGCGGACGCTCGCCGTGGTGGCGGTCGCGCTGCCCCTGCTCCCACTGGCAGTCGGCCTTTTCGGCGGCCCGCCGCCGTGGCCTGGGGCGGAGATCTTGTTCGGCTGGACCTCCTACGCTCCGGACGGCTTCCCCGACCTCATGCCGGCCGTGCTCGTGTCGCTGGTCGACGTCGTCGCCGGGGTGGGCGTCCTGTCCGTTCTGGTCCTCGTCGCGGTCCTGCGGAGGACGCTCGGCCTGGTGCGGGCGACGGTGCTCGTCCTGCTCGCCGCCGCCGCGGCCGAGGTCGTCATCGCGCTCACCGCCGCCGTCCCGGGCGACGACCTCGGGTCTGGCCTCCAGGTCTTGGGCGACCCCGAACTGACGTATTCCATGCCGGGCGGCTATCCCTCCGGCGACGTGCGGCTGTGGTTCGGCGGCGCCTTCGCCATGGCGGCTCTCCTGCTCGTGGCGGCGGTGCCGGGTTCCGGTGGCCGGCCGCACTCGCGGTTCCGGATCGCGGCGACGGGCGCAGCGGCGGCCGCCCTGCTGGGTTTCCTTCCGGCGGCCGACCACGGAGGCGGCCCGGTCCTGTGACGTCCATACTCGAAGCGACCCGGCGGAGCTCGCCCGCGTTCACCGTACGGACGGCGTCCAGGTCAGGGATCTCAGCTATGTCCTCGCGGACATCTGCCCGAGTGCCGCCGCCGACGTCGCGGCGGACGCCGAGCAGGAGGAGCGTGAGTTCCGGGAGTGGGAGGAGGAGCGGCGGCGCGTCTGCGCCACCGGGCGCCGCCACCGGCCCCGGATCAGACCGGTGTTCAGGGTCGTCCAGCGGAACCCGGTGATGATGGTGGACTACGGCGACCTGGCGGCGTACGAACCTGACATCGCCGGGGAGGACTTCGAGACGAACGATCCGTCCTACTCGGACGACCTGCTTGCCGGTGGGCCGGGGTTCCTCGACCTCGCCGTCCACCAGGATGTCCCGCTCTGCGTCACGACCGAGACGTACGACCGGCGCCCGCCCGTGGAGACCAGGGGATGGCAGCGCGTGGTCGAGGTCGGCTACCTCAGCGTCAGCGGCGAGATCAGATTCGCTCACCCGTTGGGCGACGACTCGCTACCCGACCTCGCCGTCCGGGGCAAGGGCCACTACCGCATCCGGGTCCACTACTCATGGGACACGTCGAAGGACGGCGGGGCCGTCCGGCAACGGCTGCTCATCATGTCGTATCCGGATCGGGGAGACCGTCCCGTCGTCTACCGGAAGCCCGCCAAGCCCTGACCAGTCGCGCCGGAGTGCTCAAGGTCGCGTGTCGGCGGAACGGGATCGGTTCGGCTCGGTTCGGTTCGGTGGCACGCGCGGTGCGCCGTGCTGGTGCGCGGTTCGTGGGGTGGCGTGGCTCTCGCGGTGGGTCGTGCCGATGTGCGGTTCGTGGGGCGTTGTGGTGCGCCATGCCGCAGTGCGTTCGTGGGGCGGCGGTGGGCCATGCTGATGCGCGGTTCGGTGGCGTGCGCGGGGTGCCGTGCTGGTGTGCGGAGGCCGCGTTCTGACTCGCCAGGACGGCACCACGTCAGCTGGCGCGCTGATGCGATCACGCAGGCCATGCTTGTCCGGCACGTCATCGGAGGCGACCGCTACTCAGGATGAACAGGGCTTGGCGATCTCAGTCCGTCCCGCCCATGCGCCTGCCCAGTGCGCCGCACGGGCGGCGGGGCTGGCACGTGGGCGCAAGCCGGGCAAATTGGGCGGCATCAACGTTGCTGGCCGTAGCTGTAGGTCACCCGGTCCCGGGACGCCAGTGATGGCGTCGACGACAGAGAAGCCGGCCTCGGTGGCGATCCACAGTGATCTCGCGGCTCACGAATGCCCACCAAGCGGAATGTCATGCACGGTACTCACAAATAGTACAAGTGTGATTACTTTGAGTTGTCTATCGAACGCGTGAGCGATATCCTCGCAGAGGTTCGACCGTCAGACCGGGAGGGGAGGTGCGCAGAGATGATGCTTTCGGGTGGCGTGCTGTTGTCGCGCCGACCGGAGGACGCTCTTCCGTCCCGGCCGTCTGACGCGCCTTCCGCATCCCCGCGACGGCGGCGCGGGTCCAGGCGGCACACGCCGTTCATCGGATCGGATCGTTTCTCCGGTGACTCCTACGGGGCGGTGCTCCTCGACCGTGCTCGCAGCGCCGGGCTCCTCGATCACGCTCGCGGTTTCGGCGGCCGCGAAGGAGCCCCTGATCCCACCCCGCACGACCCGGCGCGCCCCGAGGGGCAAGCTGCGCGACGCGGTCAGCCGGACGCCACGGCGCGCTCTGACGAGCGATCCGCGCGACGCGGCAAGCCGGACGCCACGGCGCGCTCTGACGGGCGAGGTGGGCGAGGAAGCGAGCCGGAGACGACGCACTCCTGGGCTCGGCGGCTGCTCGGCCTCCCGGATGTTGCGGAAGACCAGAAGCCTGACGGCGGTGGGCAGTCTTCGGGTCCGGCTCGACCGCCGACCGCGTCCGCTTTCATAGGGCCCGACCGGTCCCGCGCGAAGACGGCCGACCCAAGGGAAGAGACCGGTGGCGGGGGCGGGCCGCAGCGTCTCGGGAGCGAGGGCGGTGCTCTTTCCGGTCGGGACGAGCTACCGCGGCCCGGGTACGACCGTGACGACCTGTCGGCCTGGGATGGGATCTGGCAGGGCCGCCGCTCCACCCTCGATGAGTCGTCCGTGAACCGTCCCCTGCGGGCCGGTCGGGATGGCCGGGGCGCTGGCCAGGGCATCAGCGGTGATGGCCCGGCCGCTGGTGGTGACCGCCGGGGCGCTGGTCGGGATGGCCAGGACGCTGTTGGCTGGGGCTCTTCCACCAACCGCCGAAAGGCTGGTGCAGGCAGTGCTGGCAGCGGTGGGCAGGACGGTGCGGGCCGGGATGCTGCTGGTGGTGATAGCCGGGTAGCGGACTGGCCCGATCTGAACCTGGCCGGACGCGACGTCATCGAGTTGCTCGCTCGTGCTGAGCGGCTGGCCGCGGCTGCGAGGAAGGTGCCGGGCGCGACCGAGACCGAGACCGACGCCGTGGCCGGGGCTGAGATTCGGGCTGGAGCCGGTGTTGGCGCCGGGGCCGAGACTGGCGCCGGGGCCGAGACTGGCTCCGGTGCCGAGACTGGTGCGGAGGTTGAGGTGGTGATGGCGGAGATCGTCGCCCTGGCCCGGGCGATCGATCTGGCCGAAGCCGCGATCGCTACCCGTCTTCCGATAGCCGAGGCCGGGAAGGGACACCAGTTGTTCGGGCGGCGGTCGATCGGAGCATGGCTGGCAGCGGCCACCGGGTCACGCACCGCCCGCGCCGGAGAACGCGTCACACTCGCCCGGCAACTCCCGCGCCTACCCCACACCGCCCGCTTGTTCGCGTCGGGTCGTCTGTCGTTCGGGTATGCGGCGACGATCGCGTCCGCCACCCGGCATCTGGACGACGCCGAAACCGAACTGGCCGAACCGATCCTGGTGGAGTTGGCGCGGGCGTCGGTGTCCACGGTGGAGGACGTGGCCCGCGCCGGCCACACCATCATCGAGACCATCGACCCGGACGGGAGGCTGGCGCGGGCGGCGGCCAAGACCGAACGCCAGCACCTGACGATCTCCGACACCACCGATGGGATGGGCCGCCTGCGCGGACTGCTCGACCCAGAACTGAAGATGCAGCTGAAAACCTGGCTGGAACCGCTGGCGGCCAAAACCGACAGCACCGACCTGCGCAACCACGGCCGCCGCATGGCCGACGCCCTCGCCATCCGCCTATCGCAGGGCGGCAGGCGCACCGTGATGCACGTATCGGTCACCGAGCAAACCCTGACCGGCCAATCAGAAGAGCCGGCCTTTCTGGAGGACGGCACGGCTATCCCGGCGCAGGATGCGCGCAGGATGGCCTACACCGCCGAACTACGGCGGGTGCTCCGCGACGCCGACGGGATCATGAAGGACTTCGGGCGGGCACGTCGGCTGGCCTCGGCCGACCAGCGGGAAGCGATCCTGGCCATGTACCGGACCTGCTGCCGTGAAGGCTGTGACGTCCCCGCCTACCTGGCCGAGATCGACCACATCGAACCCTGGTACCCGACCGGCCGCACCGACCTGGACAACCTCGCACCGCTGTGCGCGGCGGACAACAAGTGGAAGTCCCGCCACCCCGACCGGGTAGAGGTGATCGATCAGGGGGACGGGACCGTGTCGATGCGGTTCTACCGGTATTCCAAGCTCCGTCCCCGACGCTGGACCGACAGACAGTGACCAGCGACCACTGAACAACGACCCCGTGACTCGCCACCGTGGTCAGTGATCCGCGGTCGGTGATCCGCGACCAGCGAACGGCGAGCCGCGATTCCTGATCCATGATCGGCGAGCCGAGAGCCGAGAGCCGAGAGCCGAGAGCCGAGATCCTCGAGCGGCGAGCGGCGAACGGTGATCCGTCATGCACGTCGAAGCCGTCGCATGCAACTGCGACTTCTCTCCGATGCAGGCGGACCGGTGTATCCCTATGGGTCCACCATCGGTACGTCCTCGATTCACGTTGGCGCGGACGCCGCTATCACCGCTGCCTGTGGTGGGGCCGGTTCCTGTTCGATTCCCTCTACTGCGAGCGACTCCGGCTCTGCTGCGATGCCTTCTTCTGGACCAGGGCGCTGTGGATCGTCACCTCGTGCTGCCGGGGTTTGACGACCACCTCATGCCCAGGGTCGATGGTGACCGCTGGCGGCCTGGACACCATGGTGCTCGTCGGGGTCGGCGTTGGGGTCGGCGTCGCCAGGAGTTGGAGTGGGCGTCGGGGCGGCGTTGGAGTCGGGGCGGGGGCGGGGCTGCCTCCGGCCGGTTGTACGCCGTGAACGTCCATCCCGGGCCTGTGGGGGTCGCGCCTGTGACGTCCTCTCCTGTTGTCCTCGGGAACGATCTGCTTGCCCCCGGGCGCGGCCTAGTTCTGTGTCTCCGCCGTCCACGGCCAGAGCTTCTCGGGGTTGCGTACGGCCCAAATGTGCTTGATCCGGTTGCCTGGAACGTCGAACGCCGCCACCGTCACGGTGACGCCGTTGTGCTGGGCCACCAGACCGGGCTGGCCATTGACCGTACGCTCCAGGATCGCCAGGTTGGGGGCCAGGTCGGCGATGGCGATGATGTAGCGGGCGATCTTCTCGCTGCCTTCGATCGGGTGGAGCACGGAGCTGACCAGGCCGCCGCCATCGGAGACCATCGTGGCGTCGGGGTCGAGGAGGCCGACGAGGGCCTCGATGTCCTTCGCCTCCCATGCCTGCTTGAAGTCTCTGACGATGCCGGCCTGCTGGGCCGCCGGGGTCGCGGGAGGCTGCGACGCGCGGACGCGACGGCGGGCCGACGAGGCCAGCTGGCGACATGCGGCCGGGGTACGGCCGACGATCTCCGCCACTTCGGTGAAGGAATGGCAGAAGACATCGTGCAGGACGAACGCGACGCGCTCAGCCGGGGTCATCGATTCGAGCACGACGAGGAAGGCCATGCTGACCGACTCGTCGAGAGTGACCCGGTCGGCCGGATCGACCGCGCTGCCGCCCGGCCGCACGCTGATCCACTCCGTACGGTCGGGCAGCGGCTCCGGGACCCATTCGCCCACGTAGCTCTCGCGCCGGGCCCGGGCCGACCCGAGCAGGTCCAGGCAGATGCGACTGGCCACCCTGGTCAGCCAGGCGCCGGGGGATTCGATGGCCTCCTGCCGCTCCCGGGACATGGCGTACCAGCGGGCGTAGGTCTCCTGGACGACATCCTCGGCGTCGGCCAGGGAGCCGAGGAGCCGGTACGCCAGGTTGATCAGCTGACGCCGCTCGCTCACGATCGCGCTCAGGCCCGGATCGAGTCGGTCGCGCCCTGGCTCGGATTGGGTGGTCATGATGTCGCCGACTCCCTTGGTCGCGTCTGCCCTCACCAGATCGACGAGACAGCGCAGCGAAATGTGAGGTGGGCGGGGACACCTCACATTTTCGGCGGCTGCGTCGTCGGACTACTGAGGCGCCGGGTCACCAGCCTCAAGCACCGCTGAGATTGAGAAGGGAAACCTCCCCATGCCCTCGCACACGACGACGAAGCAAGGCAACCTCACGTTCTTGCGTGTCGCGATCACCGTGCAAACCGTAGCCGTCTTCGTCCAGGCGATCACCGCGGGGCTGTTGCTGTCCTCACCCGGAGGTGGGGCACTGCACAAAGCTGGGGCGTACGGGGTGTTCTTCGTGGTGCTGGTGCACGTTGTCGCCGCGATCGTGGGGTGGCGGCCGGGCGGCGGCTCGCCCAGGCCCATCCTGTACGCGGTCGGCTACCTGGTGCTCGCGTCGGCGCAGGTAGCGCTGGGCATCGCGGGGGTGAAGGCCGTGCACGTCCCCTTGGGTGTCCTGATGTTCGGCATGAGCGTCCTTCAGCTCGTCTGGATCCGGACCGGCCGCCGCGCTTATGGGGCCGCCGCGGCATGACGTCCGGCGCGCAGGTTCCCAGCGGTTGCGTCGCCGGACCACTGAGTCACCCACCAGCACGCGGGAACGCTGGGCGACCCCGGCCGGTGCCGGAAACGCCGGGCGACCTCGGCCGGCACAGGGAAGGCTGGGCGACGCTGGCCGGTGCGGGGAACGCTCGGCATCCCCAGCCGGTATGCGGATCGCCGTCGACCATCCGCGTCGGAACGCGTGATCGTCCCCGGCCATCGGCCGCTTCGCGATGAATGACCAACCCCACCGGTACGCACGCCGAAAACACCGCTGAGATGAGAAGGGAAACCTCGCCATGTCCATGCCTACGACGACCGAGCCGGACCACCTCCAGTCGCGTCTGCCCGACCCCAGCCAGTTCTTCCCCGAGGTGGCGGCAATCGCGGGAGCCATGACCAAGGCGACCCTGAACGGTGCGATCCCGCACACCACCATCCACCTGATGCAGTTGCGCGCCGGGCAGATCGTCGGCAGCACGTACCACACCGTCCGGCAAGCCGGCCTGCTCCGCAAGGCCGGGGAGACAGAGGAGCGCATCACCGCCGTGGCGTCATGGCGGGACGCCCCCTACTTCACCGACGCCGAACGGGTCGCACTGGAGCTCGTGGAGGCCGTTCTCACCCCGAACCCGTCCGGGGAGCGCGTCCCCGACGAGCTGTACGCCAAGGCGTCCGCCCACTACGACGACAAGGCGTTGTGGACGCTCACCATCGCGATAGGCCAGATCTGCTTCTTCATCCCCGTCGCTCTCATCGCCAAGCCGATCCCCGGTAAGGCCCTTGGGAAGAACTACAACCGGTAATGTCCGGCGGCTCAGGGTGAGGCACGGCAGCCGTGCCTCACCCGGGCGCGGCCGACTCTGTGTCGGCACGGCTCGGGGCCGGTGGTCTGCACGGTTCGGGGCCGGCGGTCTGCACGGGAACCGTACGGCTGGCCGCGGCTCGGAGGGTCATGGCGAAGGCCCGGCGGACCGCGCCGCTTCTGAGGAGAAAGGGCGGGGTTCTGCCCACGTCGGTGGCGGATACCGGCCGAGCCCGGTGGGCGGGGGATCAGAGGTCCAGTCCGCCTCTGCTGACGAGTTGCCGCACAATGACGTCGCGCTGGATCTCGTTCGTGCCCTCGCCGACGATCATGAGCGGCGCGTCGCGGAAATAGCGCTCGACGTCGAACTCGGTGGAGTAGCCGTAGCCGCCGTGGATCCGCACCGCGTTGAGCGCGATCTCCATCGCGGTCTCGGAGGCGAAGAGCTTGGCCATCCCGGCCTCCATGTCGCAGCGCCGCCCGGTGTCGGCGCGTTCGGCCGCGTACAGCACGAGCCGGCGCGCGGCGGTGAGCTTGGTGGCCATGTCGGCGAGGTAGTTGCCCACGGCCTGGTGCTTCCAGATCGGCTTGCCGAAGCTCTCGCGTTCCTGGGCGTAGCGCAGGGCGTCGTCGAACGCGGCCCGGGCCACGCCGAGGGCGCGGGCGGCGACCTGGATGCGGCCGGTCTCCAGCCCCTTCATCATCTGCGCGAACCCGCGGCCCTCGACGCCGCCGAGCAGCGCGGAGGCGGGCGCGCGGTAGCCGTCGAAGGACAGCTCGCAGCTCTCCACGCCCTTGTAGCCGAGCTTTGGCAGGTCGCGGGAGACGGTGAGGCCGGGGCCGTGCTCGACGAGCAGGATGCTCATGCCGGTGTACGCCGGCTTCGCGGCCGGGTCGGTCTTGCAGAGCAGGGCGATGAGCTGCGAACGGCGGGAGTTGGTGATCCAGGTTTTGACGCCGTCGATGACGTAGCCGTCGTCCGCGCGGCGTGCGACCGTGGTCATCGCCTGCAGGTCGGAGCCGCCGCCCGGCTCGGTGAGCGCCATCGTGGCACGCACCTCGCCAGTGGCCATCCGGGGGAGGTAGTGCCGCTTCTGCTCCTCGGTGCCGTACGTCGCGAGCAGCTTCGCCACCACGGTGTGCCCGCCCATCGCGCCGGCCAGGCTCATCCAGCCGCGGGCGAGCTCCTCGGTGACCATGACATAGCAGGCCATGGAGACGTGCACGTCGCCGTAGGGCTCGGGTACGGCGAGGCCGAAGACGCCGAGCCGCTTCATCTGCTCGATCAGCGCCTCGGGGTACTCGTCGGCGTGTTCCAGGCCGCGGGCGACGGGCCGGACCTCTCGGTCGACGAAGTCCCGTACGGTCGCCACGATGGCCCGCTCCTCCTCCGACAGCTCTGACAGCTCTGTCACGTCGCCTCCACGCCGCGTCCGCGAAGGCTGCCGGTCGCGGCCTCCGTCGTCGATCCGATCACTCGTCGATGGAACACTGCCCGGTTGGAGCTCCGGTTAAGGGGGCGCGGCTTGAGGGGGGCACAGCGCGAGGAGACGACAGTGGGTATGGCGGTGAGCGGTCGCGGCGAAACCGTCGGGCCGGGCGGGGGACCGTCGGGCGAGGCGGGACACCCGCGGGCGGGGCATGAGGTCGTCGGGCAACGCGCGGGGGACCGTCGGGTAGGGCGTGAGATCGTCGGGAACGCGTGGGACCGTCGGGCGAGGGCGGGGCGAACGGACGGGAGTCGACGGTGAGCGATGTGGTGACGGCGATCGCGGAGGGGCCGTACTTCGAGGAGCTGGCGGTCGGGCAGGTGTTCGACGGCGCGCCCGGCGTCACTCTCACGGCCGGGCACGCCGCGGTCCATCAGGCGGTCGTCGGCGACCGGCTGCGGCTGCCGCTGGACGCGCATCTGTGCCGGGAGGTCACGGGTGAGACCGCCCTGGCGCATCCGGCGCTGGTCTGGGACGTGGCGATCGGCCAGTCCACGCTCGTCACCCATCACGTCGTGGCGAACTTGTTCTATCGGGGGCTGGCGTTCCGGCGGCTGCCGTCGATCGGGGACACCCTGCGTACGTCCACCGAGGTGGTCGCGTTGCGGCAGAACCAAGCCAAACCGGGCCGACGGCCGACCGGGCTGGCCGTGCTGCGAATCAGCACGGTGGACCAGGACGGGGCGCCCGTCCTCGACTTCTGGCGTTGCGCGATGCTGCCGCTGCGCGACCCCGGGGCGCGGACAGGCCACGACGCCGATCTCGACGCGGTGGGCGCGGCGGTCTCGGACGCCGACCTCGCAGAGGCGGCCACGCGGGTGCTGGCCGGCTGGCGTCTCGACCGCTTCCGGGAACGGGTCCCGGGCCGGCACTTCGCGGACGTCTCCGAGGGCGAGAGGTGGCGGGTCGGCGGGGGAGACGTGGTGTCCGCCGCTCCGGAACTGGCGAGACTCACCGTGAACATCGCGCAGGTGCATCACGACGCCCGCGCCGCCCGGGACGCGCGACGGCTGGTGTACGGCGGGCACGCCATC